>NZ_CP021354.1:0-2400000 GCF_003130705.1 Rhodococcus oxybenzonivorans
GTGAACGAGGATCCGAATGCGCTCGCACGGATCTGGATCGACGTCGTCGCTGACCTCACGTCCGATTCACCCGGTGGCGATCTGCCGCCGTTGACGCGTGGCCAGAAGGCATGGTTGGCACTCGTCAAACCGTTGACACTGGCCCAGGGTTTCGCTCTGCTCTCGGTTCCGTCGCCTTTCGCGCAGGAAGCGATCGAACGGGATCTTCGTGAACCGATCCTCCACGCGCTGGGCCGGCACCTCGGTGAACAAGTGGAGGGTCTCGGCGTTCGAATCGCAGCCCCGGTCGACAACGAACCCGACTCCGATCCTCCTCCCCGGGACCACCGACCCGAACCCGACCACCGGCACACTCCCCGGCATCTCGAGCCGTCGGCCACCAGTGCGGGCACCTATCGCCGTCGCCGATTCGGCTCCGGTGAAGACCAGCCCTACTCCGACACCACAGACTTCGAAGAGGTCGACGACGACAGTGAGGCGCTCGCGAGTGTCCACGAGTCGTGGCCGTCCTACTTCACGAAGCCACCGACGGGACCGGCGCCCACAGCGACGGGCGGCAACAGCCTGAACGCGAAGTACACCTTCGACACTTTCGTCATCGGCTCGTCGAACCGCTTCGCGCACGCGGCCGCCGTCGCCATCGCCGAGGCTCCTGCCCGCGCCTACAACCCGCTGTTCGTGTGGGGCGCGTCGGGCCTCGGCAAGACCCACCTGTTACATGCGGCCGGTCACTATGCGCAACGTCTCTTCCCAGGGATGCGGGTGAAGTACGTATCCACCGAGGAGTTCACCAACGACTTCATCAACAGCCTCCGGGACGACCGGAAAGTGGCGTTCAAGCGTCGCTACCGTGAGACCGACGTGCTGCTGGTCGACGACATTCAGTTCATCGAGGGTAAAGAGGGTATCCAGGAGGAGTTCTTCCACACCTTCAATACGCTTCACAATGCGAACAAGCAGATCGTCGTGTCCTCCGACCGACCGCCGAAGCAGCTCGCCACGCTGGAGGAACGCCTCCGCACCCGCTTCGAATGGGGCCTGATCACCGACGTCCAGCCGCCCGAACTCGAGACCCGCATTGCGATCCTCAGCAAGAAGGCCCGCATGGACCGGCTCGAGGTGCCGGACGACGTCCTCGAGTTGATCGCCAGCCGGATCGAGCGGAACATCCGGGAACTCGAGGGTGCGCTCATCCGGGTGACCGCTTTCGCCTCCCTGAACAGGCAGCCCCTGGACCTCACGCTGGCCGAGGTAGTCCTGCGTGATCTGATGCCGGATTCGTCGAGTCTCGAGATCAATGCGGCCACGATCATGGCCGTGACGGCTGAGTACTTCAACATGTCGATCGACGACCTGTGTGGCCCGGGCAAGGCCCGTCCGCTGGCGCAGGCGCGGCAGATCTCCATGTACCTGTGCCGTGAGCTGACGGACCTCTCGTTGCCGAAGATCGGTCAGACATTCGGCCGCGACCACACCACCGTCATGTACGCGGACAAGAAGATCCGCAAGGAGATGACGGAACGCCGGAAGGTCTACGACCAGGTCCAGGAGCTCACAGCCCGCATCAAGCAGCGCTCCAAGCGGTAGATCGTCGCCCTGCCTCCTCGTGCCCCGGTAGTTCGATTGCCGGGGCACGAGTCGTCGTGAGGGGTGTGGCCGGCGACGGCGGGTGGCTCGAGCCGTCCCTCGAGGGCCTCCTCGAGCCCTTTCCTCGAGGTCGCCCTCGAGGGGTTGCTCGAGCGTCGGCTCGAGGGGGTACTCGAGGGTGGGCGCACCGAGCGGGCGCGCGACACACCGGTGCAACACGCCGACGCCGAGACCTGGGGAAAAGCATTCACACCTGTGGATAAGTGTGGGGATGACGGGGAATCTCTGTGGACAGAACGTGCAGAACTTTGAACAACCTCGAGTAGTCCACACGGGTGCCTGATTGGTCCTCGAGTTTGTCCTCGAGAATTCCCCATGGGGCCGGGCGGACCGACCAGCGCCTAAGGCCGTTCGTCCACAGATTCCACAGGACCTAATAGTACTTCTGAATATTTCTTCTAAGAAACTCTTTCAAAACAGGCTTGGGGATCGAGTCGGTTCACAGGCCCCCGCCGGGGACTCGAGGACCGGGGCGTTCCGCTTTCAAGTTCGTCCTCGAGGGCTTACGGTTATGCATCGCCGCTCTGTGAAAGACTGCAGTGCCAGTGGTCACGGCTCGACCGTGCCGACCAACCGTGCTACCGAGAGGAACAACCCGGCGATGGAGCTTGGAAGCCTGAAGTTTCGCGTCTCCCGGGAAGAATTCGCTGATTCAGTGGCATGGGTCGCCCGCAGTCTGCCGTCGCGACCCCCTGTCCCGGTTCTCGGCGGGGTTCTCCTTGACGCAACCGAACAAGGGTTGACGGTTTCCGGATTCGACTACGAGGTGTCGGCCCAGGTGCGGGTTGCGGCAGAGGTCGGCAGTACGGGACAGGTCCTGGTGTCCGGCAAGCTGCTGGCTGACATCACGAAGGCCCTCCCGAACAAGCCGGTCGATGTGACCCTCGAAGGCACACGCGTTCTGATCGCCTGTGGAAGTGCCAAGTTCTCGCTGCCCACCATGCCGGTCGAGGACTACCCCCAGCTCCCGCAGCTGCCCCAGCAAACTGGTTCCATCCCCGCTGACCTCTTCTCCGAGGCAATCAGTCAGGTGGCGGTCGCTGCAGGCCGAGACGACACTCTGCCGATGCTGACGGGCATTCGTGTCGAGATCGAGAAGAGCACGATCGTGCTCGCCGCTACCGACAGGTTCCGTCTCGCCGTGCGGCAACTCGAGTGGTCGCCCACCAACCCCGACACGTCGGCTGCCGTCCTCATCCCTGCCAAGACCTTGTCCGAGTCGGCCAAAACTCTTGCCGGAGATGCTACTTCGCCCGTCGAGCTCGCTCTGGGTTCCGGCTCCGCCGTCGGCAACGACGGACTTCTCGGCATCGTCAACGACGGACGCCGCACCACCACCCGACTCCTCGACGCCGAGTTCCCGAAGTTCCGCCAGCTCCTGCCGTCCGAGCACACCGCCATGGCGACCGCCCCGATTGCCCCGCTCATCGAGGCCATCAAGCGTGTGGCGCTGGTCGCGGAGCGTGGCGCACAGGTCCGCCTCCAGTTCTCTGCCGAGGGACTCCTCCTCTCGGCCGGGGGTGACGACGCGGGCCGGGCCGAGGAAGGCCTCAACGCGGTTTTCCGCGGCGAGCCCCTGACCATTGCCTTCAACCCGGGTTATCTGATCGACGGACTCTCCTCGCTCCACAGCGAGGAGGTGCTGTTCGGTTTCACCACCCCGAGCCGTCCCGCCGTGCTGCGCCCCGCCACCGAAGAAGAGATCGAGCCGGACGATTCGGGTAACTTCTCGGCGCCCGAGAGCGCGTACACCTACCTGCTGATGCCGGTCCGCCTCCCCGGCTGACGCGTCGCTGGAAGCGAAAGGGTCACTGTCGGAAGAAGTCTCACGAGCGGACGGAGATCACGATGCAGGTCGGGTTGGTCGGACTCGGGAAAATGGGATTCAACATGCGTGAGCGTCTGCGCGCGCACGGTCACGAGGTAGTCGGCTACGACCCTCGTCCCGAGGTCACCGACGTGGCATCCCTGACGGAACTCGCGCAGCGACTCGAGTCTCCGCGAGTCGTGTGGGTGATGGTTCCGGCGGGGAAGATCACCCAGGACACCGTGTCGGAGCTGTCGACCGTGCTCGAGTCCGGGGACCTGGTCATCGACGGTGGAAACTCGAGATATACCGACGACCGTGTGCACGGCGAGATGCTGGCGTCCCGGAATATCGGTTACCTGGACTGCGGTGTGTCCGGCGGAGTCTGGGGACTCGAGAACGGTTACGGGCTGATGGTCGGTGGCGCGGAAGCCGATGTCGCACGGGCACTTCCGATCTTCGATGCGCTTCGCCCCGAGGGAGAGCGGGCGGACGGCTTCGTCCACGCAGGTCCGATCGGAGCCGGCCACTACGCGAAGATGATTCACAACGGCATCGAATACGGCCTGATGCAGGCGTACGCCGAGGGATACGAATTACTCGAGGCCGAAGAGCTCGTTACCGACGTTCACGGTGTTCTCCGCGCGTGGACCAAGGGCACCGTCGTGCGGTCGTGGCTGCTCGAACTTCTGGTCAAGGCGCTGGGTGACGACCCAAATTTCGCGGAAATCTCCGGGTACACAGAGGATTCCGGTGAGGGCCGCTGGACGGTGCAGGAAGCGATCAACCATGCCGTTCCGGCGCCCGTGATCTCGGCGGCGCTGTTCGCGCGTTTCGCCTCGCGGCAGGACGATTCCCCGGCCATGAAGGCGGTGTCCGCGCTACGCAACCAGTTCGGTGGACACGCTGTGAAGAAGGCCGTGGGCGAGCCGGAAACCGGCTCTGGAACATAGGTGTTCGTCCGCGCATTCTCGCTCAGAGACTTTCGGTCCTGGGACGCACTGAGCCTCGACCTGCGTCCGGGGTGCACCGTCTTCGTCGGTCCCAACGGGCACGGCAAGACGAACGTGCTCGAGGCGCTGGGATATCTGTCCACCCTGTCGTCGCATCGAGTCAGTTCGGATGCTCCGCTGATCAGGACGGGTACCGGACAGGCCTTCGCGGGCGCGACCGTCGTCAATGCCGGTCGGGAACTGACGGTGGACGTCGAACTGATCGAGGGTAAGTCCAACAAGGCCCGGATCAATCGATCGCCGACTCGTCGTCCGCGCGAGATTCTGGGGATCTTGCAGACGGTGTTGTTCGCCCCCGAGGATCTGTCCTTGGTTCGCGGCGACCCGGGAGATCGGCGTCGCTACCTCGATGAACTCCTCACTTCCCGGATCCCGCGGATGGCAGCGGTGCGTGCGGACTACGACCGTGTCCTACGGCAGCGGTCGGCGCTGCTGAAGACGGCCGGTGGTGCGTTGCGGCGGGTCTCGCGCAGCGGCGCTTCCGCCAGTGAGGACGGCGCAAGCGCTCTGGCGACCCTCGAGGTGTGGGATGGGCATCTGGCCGCGCACGGTGCTCAACTGCTCGCCGGGCGGCTACAACTCGTCCACGACCTCGCCCCTCATCTGGCGGAGTCGTACCGATCACTCGCTCCCGAATCCAGACCGGCAAGTATCCGTTACCGCTCGAGCCTCGGCTCGTCCCTCCCGCCGGAATTCTCCGACCCGTCACGGAATCCCGCGCAGGATGACGTCGCCTTTCTCGAGGAGCGATTCCTTCACGAGTTGTCGGTGATGAGGTCGAAGGAGATCGAGCGGGGGGTGTGCCTGGTCGGACCTCATCGCGACGATCTCGAATTGCAGCTCGGCGACACACCTGCCAAGGGGTTCGCGAGCCACGGGGAGTCCTGGTCGTTCGCCTTGTCTCTGCGACTGGGGGCGTTCGCGTTGCTGCGAGCAGACGGCAGTGATCCGGTTCTGATGCTGGACGACGTATTCGCGGAGCTGGACCGGCGTCGTCGCAGTGCGCTCGCCCGCGTCGCCGTGGACGCCGAACAGGTACTCATCACCGCAGCGGTGCCGGAGGACGTTCCCGCAGAACTCGATGCCGTCCGGTTCGGTGTGGAGGCCCGCGACACGGATCGAGGACGCATCTCGCAGATTACGGACAAGAGTGAGGAGCTGCCTGATGACGGAGGGTCATGACCCCACCCCCGCGGAGACTCCGGAACCGGAGTTGAAGGGTGTCGACCTCGCCCGGCGCGCCCTCGAGGAGGCACGGGCCGCCGCAAAGGCGAGCGGTAAATCTGTGGGCCAGGGTCGGCGTTCCGGAACGGGGGTTCGGAGCCTGCGTGCCCGTCGCCGGCGTGGGTGGTCGGGTCCGGGGCCCGACGATCGTGATCCGCAGCCGTTCGGTGCGCTGACGAGCGCACTCGCGAAACAACGAGGCTGGGCACCCAAGGTGTCCGAGGGGACGGTTCTGGGCCGGTGGACGCAGGTTGTCGGTGAGGACATTGCCTCGCACGCCGAGCCGACCGGGCTTCGTGACGGAATCTTGAGTGTGTCCGCGGAGTCGACTGCGTGGGCTACCCAGCTGCGAATGATGCAATCACAGATACTCGCGAAGATTGCCGCGGCCGTCGGTGACGGCGTCGTGAAGTCACTGCGTATCACCGGCCCCTCTGCTCCGAGCTGGCGAAAGGGTGAGCGACACGTGCGCGGGCGCGGGCCGAGGGACACCTACGGCTGAGCTGATTCGGTGACAGGCCCTGGCCGTATCTGATACCCGATGTTACAGTTATCTCGAGTTGTTGAGTGAACTGTGCCACATCGAATCCGCGTGGCTCAGTGGTCGGCACGAAGGAGTAACCGAATGTCCGCCCCGACTGCACCGCGTAACCGAACGGCGATTCCGGAACCGGATCACATCCTGTTGCAGGCCAGAAACGTCGAGTTCGACTGGTCGAACCTCCCTATGCACTGGATCCCGGGCGATCCATTCAGCACGCACGTTCTGAACGTTCTGCACCTTCTCCTCCCCGCAGGAGAGGAGTGGTTCGTCGACACGTTCAAGGAGGCGCTGCCCCTGATCGAGGACGAGCAACTGCGTGACGACGTCGTGGGCTTCATCGGCCAGGAGGCAATGCACTCCAACGCCCACTCAGGGGTGTTGATTCATCTGAAGGAGAAGGGCCTCGATCCCACGCCCTTCACCGATCAGATGGAATGGACCTTCAAGAAGATTCTGGGACCGCGCCCACTGACCGGGTTGCGGGAAAAGAACCACTTGATCGAGCGCCTCGCCGTCATCGCCGCCATCGAGCACATCACTGCATTCCTCGGTGACTGGGTGCTCAATGCCGAGGGTCTCGATCGCGCGGGCGTGCACCCGACCATGCTCGACCTGCTGCGGTGGCACGGTGCCGAGGAGGTAGAACATCGCTCCGTCGCCTATGACGTCATGCGGTACTTCGACAAGCGTGAATCCCGGCGCATTCGTACCCAGCTGATCGTGACGCCGGTGATCGTATGGCTGTGGGTGCGGGGAACCCGTTTCCTCATGCGTAACGATCCTGAACTCGCCCCGTGGTCGGAACATCGGCGTAAGCCGCATCTGTCCGACTTCTTCGCGGCGGGTAAGCGTGGAACCTTGCCCACGGCATGGGAACTGACGAAAAGAATGTCGACGTATTTCACTCGGTCGTACCACCCCTCGAACGAGGGGTCGACGGCGCAGGCGGTGAAGTACCTGGCGTCGTCGCCGGCGGCACAGGCGGCGCAACGATGAAACTCGCTTCCATGCGAAACGTCCTGAAAGCCAAGGGCCTTACTCGCTACGACGCACCGCCGGACATCAAGGGTCGAGAACGACCGGACCGCGCCATGCGTATCACCGAGGCCGTCGCCGAGAAGTACCTCCGTGTACTCACGGCCTACGAGTACAACCCGGTGGTTGCCGGGCACAATCCCGACAGTGCGATGACGCTCGTCGTGTCGCATCGCCAAGTCGTGGCCCGCGATGCCAACGTGGTGTTGCTCCGGTTCGAGTCGGAAGACGGTGCGGCCCTTCCCGAGTGGCACCCCGGGTCACATCTCGACTTCCACCTGCCCTCCGGTCTTCGGCGCCAGTACTCGTTGTGCGGCGATCCGTCCGATCGACACGGTTACAGTGTCGCCGTCCGGCGAATCCCGGACGGGGGCGGCGGCTCCGTCGAGATGCACGCGCTCGAGCCCGGGTCCTCGGTGACGGTCCGCGGTCCCCGCAACGGGTTTCCGTTCGTCGGTGAGGGCAGCGCGCTGTTCGTCGCAGGCGGTATCGGAATCACTCCCATCCTGGCGATGGTGAGGGCGGCTCGAGAACTCGGAATGGATTGGCAGTTCGTCTATTCCGGGCGTTCGCGCGAATCGATGCCGTTCCTCGACGAAATCGAAACCTTCGACACCTCACGCGTGTTCATCCGGCCCGACGACGAGTTCGGACTGCCGAGCTCGACCGACCTGCTCGAGCGTGCGGTCCCCGGCGGTGCGGTCTACTGTTGCGGGCCCACCCCGATGCTCGAATCGGTTCGGCGCGGATTTGCGTCGAGTCCCGCCGCGGCGCTGCATTTCGAACGATTCGGTGCACCACCGGTACTCGACGGCCGCGAGTTCGAAGTACAACTGGTGAGCACCGGCGAGGTGCTCACCGTTCCCGCCGACGAGTCGGCGCTGAGCGTGATCAAGGACAGGCTGCCCGGTGTCGGATATTCGTGCCAACAGGGTTTCTGCGGTACCTGCCGGGTAAAGGTGCTAGCGGGCAAGGCGGAACACCGTGAGAACCGGCTCACCGACACCGAACAACAGGACGAAATGCTCATCTGTGTCTCCCGTTCCGAGGGCGGTCGTCTCGTCCTCGACCTGTGAACCGACGACACCGACGACACCGACGACACCAAAGCTTCGAAAGAGTCGAGGACCCTTCATGAGTGCACACATCCCCGGCACTGCCGTGCGGATTTCCAACGGACCCGTGGAACTCGCGGTGTTCGAACAGGGCAATCCTGCCGGCGACACCATCGTCCTGGTACACGGCTGGCCGGACACCCATGAGTTGTGGCAACGCGTGGTGCCCTTCCTGGCGGAGCGTTTCCGGGTGATCAGCTACGACAGTCGCGGGGCAGGGGACAGCACCGTGCCCACCCGCGTGGCGGACTATCGACTGCCCGAGCTGGCGGGTGACCTGTTCGCGGTCATCGACGCGGTGAGCCCGGGTAAGCCGGTTCACGTCCTCGCCCACGACTGGGGGTCGGTGGAGGCGTGGGAAGCCGTCTGTGAGCAGGGGGCCGCCGAGCGGATCGCGTCCTTCACGTCGGTGTCCGGGCCCAACCTCGATCACCTGGGCAAGTGGATGCGCCGCCGGATATCGGACCGCAGCTTCGGTGGACCGCTCGCCCAGGCGGTGGCGTCGGCCTACACGGTTCTGTTCCAGATTCCCGGGCTGGCCACACTGCCGCTTCGGCTGTGGTTCTCGCGTCACTGGCCGGCATTCCTGAAATTCTTCGACGGACTCGACCCCGCGCTCGTGCAGCCCGGCCCGACGCTGGCGGACGACATGGTGAACGGTCTGAAGCTCTACCGGGCGAATATCAGGACGTGTCTCGGCAGGCCCCGCGACCGCTACACGGACGTGCCGGTTCAGCTTATTCTCAACGCCAGAGACAAGGCAGTGCGCCCGGTGGGCTACGAGGACACCGAGAAATGGGCGCCCGACCTGCGACGTCGTCACATCGACGCCGGACACTGGTCACCGATCTCGCACGCGGAGGACATTGCCCAGCTCACGGCGGAGTTCGTCCTCGATCTCGACGAGCGGGCGTTCCGCGATGTCGAGGAGCGCGGCGCCTGACGAATCTCAGGGCCGTTCGGCCTAGGTTTTCACCCCCGAACCATCCTGAAAATTCGCCTACGGGCCGCTCAGGGGTGTCATAGCCCTCTTGTGGCCGTGGCGTACCAGTATGATGGCCGAGGTAACTAGCGGCAAGATTCCCGACTCTCGTTCTCCGCAGGCCCGGACAGGGCGGCGGACGCGTGTGCCGGGTAGTGGACGGAGAAGGAGAGCTACCCACCCGTGGCTGCCCAGAAGTCAGACAAAAGCACCTCCAGCAAGGACTACGGCGCTTCTTCCATCACCGTCCTCGAAGGACTCGAAGCAGTTCGTAAGCGACCGGGTATGTACATCGGTTCCACCGGTGAACGCGGTCTGCACCACCTGATCTGGGAAGTCGTCGACAACTCGGTCGACGAGGCCATGGCCGGCTACGCCAGCAAGGTCGAGATCACCCTTCTCGAGGACGGCGGAGTCCAGGTCGTCGACGACGGTCGTGGCATTCCGGTCGGAATGCACGCGTCCGGAGTTCCCACCGTCGAGGTGGTCCTCACCCAGCTGCACGCCGGCGGAAAGTTCGACTCCGACTCGTACGCCGTCTCCGGTGGTCTGCACGGTGTCGGTATCTCCGTGGTGAACGCGCTGTCCACCACCCTCGAGGTCGACATCAAGCGCGACGGCTTCCGCTGGACCCAGACCTACACGGATTCCAAGCCCGGCGAGCTCGTCAAGGGCGACCCCACCAAGGAAACTGGAACGACCGTCCGGTTCTGGGCCGACTCGAACATCTTCGAGACCACCACCTACAGCTTCGAGACGGTCGCGCGGCGCCTTCAGGAAATGGCATTCCTGAACAAGGGCCTGACGATCACGCTCACCGACGAGCGCGTCAGCGACGCCGAGGTCACCGAGGAGGTCGTCAGCCAGGTCGCGGAAGCGCCGAAGACCGCGGAGGACGAGTCCGCCGAGGCGCAGTCCCCCGCCGTCCACAAGGTCAAGACCCGCATCTACCACTACCCGGGCGGTCTCGAAGACTACGTGCGGCACATCAACCGCACGAAGCAGCCGATCCACAACTCCGTCGTCGGGTTCACCGCCAAGGGCACCGGCCACGAGCTCGAGGTGGCAATGCAGTGGAACTCCGGTTACTCGGAGTCGGTGCACACGTTCGCCAACACGATCAACACCCACGAAGGCGGCACCCATGAGGAGGGTTTCCGGTCGGCGCTGACCGCAACGGTCAACAAGTACGCGCTCGACAAGAAGCTCCTCAAGGAGAAAGACCCCAAGCTGACCGGTGACGACATTCGTGAAGGTCTCGCGGCCATCATCTCGGTGAAGGTGTCCGAGCCGCAGTTCGAAGGACAGACCAAGACCAAGCTCGGCAACACCGAGGTCAGGTCCTTCGTGCAGAAGGCGTGTAACGAGCACCTGTCGCACTGGTTCGAGGCCAACCCCGCAGACGCGAAGACCATCGTCAACAAGGCGGTGTCCTCGGCGCAGGCGCGTGTGGCGGCACGTAAGGCGCGCGAGCTCGTGCGTCGCAAGAGCGCCACCGACCTCGGTGGTCTACCGGGCAAGCTCGCCGACTGCCGGTCCAACGACCCCAGCAAATCCGAGATCTACATCGTGGAGGGTGACTCCGCAGGCGGCTCGGCCAAGTCGGGGCGTGACTCGATGTACCAGGCGATCCTGCCGCTGCGCGGAAAGATCATCAACGTCGAGAAGGCGCGCATCGACCGTGTCCTGAAGAACACCGAAGTCCAGTCGATCATCACTGCGTTCGGCACCGGAATTCACGACGAGTTCGACATCGCCAAGCTCCGATACCACAAGATCGTGCTGATGGCCGACGCCGACGTCGACGGCCAGCACATCGCAACGCTGCTGCTCACGCTGCTGTTCCGCTTCATGCGCCCGCTCGTCGAGCACGGTCACGTCTACCTGGCACAGCCCCCGCTGTACAAGTTGAAGTGGCAGCGCAGCGACCCGGAGTTCGCGTACTCCGACCGCGAGCGGGACGTCCTGGTGAAGGCCGGTCTCGAGTCCGGCAAGAAGATCAACAAGGACGACGGCATCCAGCGGTACAAGGGTCTCGGCGAGATGAACGCCAAGGAACTGTGGGAGACCACCATGGATCCGACGGTGCGTGTGCTGCGTCTCGTCACCCTCGACGACGCCGCCGCCGCCGATGAACTGTTCAGCGTCCTCATGGGCGAGGACGTGGAGGCCCGGCGTAGCTTCATCACCCGTAACGCCAAGGACGTTCGCTTCCTCGACGTGTAGGTATCGGGCGCAGATCCACACCGAAGTCGTTGCAGCCACCGGCGGGCAGAGCCCCCGGTGGCTGCGCCGTATACGGGTGACCGATGCCTCGACTCCGCGACGATCTCGACTGCGCCGCGCGGTTCTGTGTAGCCTGGGCCGCTGATCAACCCGCAGAAACGGGAACGTACGAGATCAGTGGTGCGCATGTTACTCGAAAGTAAGAGTCGGTGAAGTTCTGTGGTAGAACGTTCCCCGTGGGGACGTGATGAACTCGTTACATTCGGAGATGGGTGCGCCGGGCAGCGCCGCACGGCGCGCAACTGATCGATCACTTCCCTCCGTCGTCACGTGTCGTCGCGGCCGACCGTCTGCTGCCGCGGGCGTGGTTTCGAACACCGACCCGCGATCGATGAATGGGTGGAAAGGAAGCGTGGGATGAGCGACGATTCGCCGCCCCGGGCAAAGTTCTGGGATATCGAGGGCTGGGGGCTGCGATGGAAGGTCACTGCAGTCCTCGCGGTCCCCGTCACGGTCGCCATGGTGCTCGGTGGGCTCCGAGTGCAGAGCGAACTGAGTAACGCCGTTCACTTCACCGAGGCCGCCGACCAGATCGTCGGCGTCCCCGGCATCGTGGCCCTCGAGGCAGCGATGGGCACCGTCGCCAGCGGTTATGCATCCGGCACGCTCACCAAGGAAGACCGGGAAACTACGGAGACACTGATGGCTGAGGTGTCCGAGCAGGCCCGCAACCCAGAACTTCAACCGACCGTTGCCTCGTCGATCCGCCAGACGGTGTCGGATGGGCGTGCACTTCTGAACCTGATGGACTCCCCAGGGGTCAGCGCTGACCTGATCGCGGAACGAAACCAAGTGTTCGCAAAGGATTTCATTGGTGTCGTGGATAACATCGTGCGGCCGATCGACGACAGCGAAGTGGTCGACAAGGGATACCTGCTGTCCAGCGCGTGGCAGGCGCAGCGCAGGTTGTTCGATCAGGCTATGGGTCTCATCGCGGTCAAGGACGCCTACGCGGGCCCGCAGGGCCGGGAGAAGGCGCGAAACGGCGACCTTCCCATGTCGTCCGTGGTCGCCGCGGCCGGTGCCGAATCCAGCCTTCTCGACGTTCTGAACAGGTACTACCCGAAGGACGATGCTCGGCTCACGACCCTGCGCGACAACATCGCCGCCCGCAACGCGCTCATCGATCAGGGTCTTGCCGATGCAGCGCGGGGCGGGGTCCTCCCCATCCTGCAGCTGCGTTCCTCGCTGATCGGCAGCCGTGACGTCTACCAGGAGCTGACGAGCGAGGCTGCGCAGGACATCGCCGCCACGGTGCAGACGCGGGCAGCAGAGACTCGGTCCGCCGCGCTGCGCGATACCGCCATCGTCCTCGGCACACTGCTCGCCGCTCTCGTCCTGGCACTCCTCGTGTCGCGGTCGCTGATCGGCCCGATTCGACGACTGCGGTATGGCGCCCTGAAGGCGGCCCGCCGCGACCTGCCGGAGGCGATCGAGCAGATCAGGTCCAGCGACGATCCGAGAGATCTGTCATTCGATCCGGTGGCCGTGCATTCGACGGAGGAGATCGGACAGCTCGCCCGCGCCGTCGACGACATCCACGGTCAGGCCCTCAAACTCGCCGGTGAGCAGGCGCAACTGCGCCTCCAGATCAACGACATGTTCGAAACCCTCGCCCGCCGGAGCAAGTCGCTGGTCGACCAGCAGCTCGGACTCATCGAAAACCTCGAGTTCGAGGAAAAGGACCCGAAGCGACTCGAGAGCCTCTTCCGGCTCGACCACCTGGCCGCGCGTATGCGCCGAAACGGTGAGAACCTCCTCATCCTGGCCGGTACCCGGGTGCGTCGTTCCCAGGCGGCGCCGATTGCTCTCGGCGACGTTCTGCGTGCCGCGATCTCCGAGGTGGAGGACTATCAGCGCGTCCAGATGGGAGCGACACCGGAAGGTGCCCTCAGCGGTGCCGTCGTCACCGACGTCGTCCACCTTCTCGCCGAACTCGTCGACAACTCGCTGCGGGCCTCACCACCCGACACGGTGGTCACGTTCAGCTTTGCCCGGGCGGTCGACGGCGGGGTGCTCCTCGAGATCGCCGACCGCGGCATCGGTATCCCGGCCGACGACATGCGGGACATCAACGAGCGGCTCGCATCCGGCGGCGAGGTCGGTCCGGAGACGGCACGCCACATGGGTCTGTTCGTGGTGAGCCGGCTCGCCAAGCGGCACGGTCTCACGGTGCGGCTGCGGTCCACTTTCGACACCGCACGCAACCCCGGCGTGACCGTGAGTATTCACATTCCCAACGCACTGATCGTGTCGCAAGCAGCTCGCCAGGACACCGGCTCGCAGCGCAAGATCAACCAGGCGCCCGTCCGAGCGGCCATCCCGGCGCCCGCGCCCCGGCGGGACGACGCGCAGCAGCCCTCTACCCGGGGCGGTCTGCCCACCCGCACGCCGCAGTCTCGGCCGGACCCGACACCCACCACCACCGCCGTACCCGCCGTCACCACGGCGTCGGGGACGAGCCTGCCTCGTCGTCAGCCCGGCGCGAGCGGTATCGCCGGCGACCCAGGTACGCCGGCCGCGGCACCGAACGGTCAGTCGCCGGACACCGTGAACGTCCGCGGAACCGGCGCCATGCCGAAACTGCCCGTGCGACGACCGCAGGCGGCTACCCCAACAACGCCGGCTGCCCCCGAAACGCCGGCTGCCGGACCTCGGTTGCCGCAGCTCCCGCGGCGCGAAGACCGGCCGGTGCCGGACCGCTCGGCGTCTACGCCGCCGCCCCCCGCATCCGCGGATCAGGCACCCGTGCGGCACCGCTACCGCACCGATCCGGCCAAGACGGCGTCGTTCTTCCAGTCTCGAATCGATCCGCCTCCGGCGGAGGCAGTGCAGCGGCCTGGCGGAGGTACTCCGATCTTCGCCGACATGGTGTCCGACTGGCTCACCGATCCGACGGGAGACGAAGGCGCCCCCGGTGTCTGGCAGTCCGCCGGTGACGCGGGCTGGTCCGCCGTCGAGCGTGTCACGTCGGCCCCCGTCGAGGTGGACCCCGAGATCGGCCTGCCGAAACGTCGGCCCGGCGAACGCCTGCTTCCCGGCACGGTCGAGGGCGCGCACAATACGGGGACGCTGCGACGCGTGCGCGATCCTGAGACAATTCGCGCCAATCTCAGCCGTCACCAACAGGGCATCCGAAACGGCAGGGCCACGAAGCTCGCGCAACGCAACAGCCTCGCGGAACGCAACATCATTGAAGGAGACCAATGAACACCGCTCATGGATCCGACGTCACGCGACCTCTCGACTGGTTGGTGTCCAACTTCGCCAGCGACGTACCCGGCGTCTCCCATGCCGTGCTCGTGTCGGCGGACGGCCTCCTCATGGCGGCCAGCGCCCACCTGCCGATCGACCGGGCCGAGCAGCTCGCCGCGGTGACCTCCGGGCTCGCCAGCCTGTCGGCGGGGGTGTCACGCCTCTTCGAAGGTGGTGGAGTGCTCCAGTCGGTGGTGGAGATGCAGCACGGTTACCTGCTGTTGATGAGCGTCGGTGACGGATCCCATCTCGCCACCCTCACGGACGCCGAATGCGACATCGGGCAGGTCGGGTACGAGATGGCCATCCTCGTCGATCGCGTCGGCGCGTCGGTCGAGGCGACGCCGCGCACTCCGCAGGGCCTCTGACTTCGAGATGGCCATGGACGACCAGCACTTCGAGCATCCGGGACCGAATATCGTTCGCCCGTACTCGCTGACGTCGGGGCGAACCCGGCCGGCGGTCGAGCTCGCTCTCGAAGCTTTGATCCAGGCGTTGCCGCAGTCGGTGGACCGGCAATGGGAACTCGACGATGTCAACGCGGCCATCGTCGCGTTGTGTCAGCAGTCGCCGTCGGTCGCCGAGATCGCCGCCCGGGTCGGGGTGCCCTTGGGGGTGGCCCGCGTCCTGGTGGCCGACCTCGTCGAGGCTGGTCATCTGCAGATCCTGGCAACCCTGAAGGAAGATTCGACCGACTCCGAACGTCGTGAACTCATCGAAAGGGTCCTCAGTGGACTTCGCGAAATCTGAACCCCGCAACCGGGTGACCTCGACCAAGATCGTGATCGCCGGTGGGTTCGGCGTCGGCAAGACCACGCTGGTCGGTGCTGTCTCCGAGATCGTCCCCCTGCGGACCGAGGCGCTCGTCACCAACGCGAGCGACGGCGTCGACAACCTGGCTGCCACCCCGCAGAAGGGCACGACCACGGTCGCGATGGACTTCGGTCGCATCAGCCTGGCCGACGACCTGGTCCTCTACCTGTTCGGAACGCCGGGGCAGCACCGGTTCTGGTTCATGTGGGACGACCTCATCCGCGGCGCGATCGGGGCGATCGTCCTGATCGACACCCGCCGACTGGACGAGAGCTTCGCGGCGGTCGATTTCTTCGAGGCCCGTCGCCTGCCGTTCCTGGTCGCGATCAATGAGTTCGACGACGCGCCGCGTTATCCGATCGAGGACATCCGCGCAGCGCTCGCGATATCGGAGGATGTGCCGATCATTCCCATCGATGCCCGCGATCGTGAGTCGGCGAAGCAGGCGCTCGTGGCGATCACCGAATATGCACTGACCAAGCTTCACACGGCCGTGTACTGAGGATTCGAACAATGTCGGACGAGTTACAGCAGTTCTCCATGGGCACGTGGGTGGTCGGTCTTGCCGTGGTCACCGCGTTCATCGGCCTCTTCGTCGGTATTGCCAGTGGCCGCAAGGCGATGACGGCGACGAGCCCGCGTCAGCGCTATCTCTGGCTGGCGTGGGGTGCGTTGTCGATCGGTGGCATCGGGGCGTGGCTGCCGCACTACATCGCAATGGTCGGGTTCGAGGTCGTGGGAAGCACCCTGCGTTACGACGCCCTGTGGATCGTGGGGTCGTTCGCGGTACCTGTGCTCGCAGCCGGCGTGGCGTTGCTGATCATCAGTCCGCCGCCGAGTAAGCATCGGCGGCCGACCACCTCGGTGGAGATCAGCCGGCTGGCCGCAGCTGCCGCGATCCTCGGTCTCGGTCTCGCCGGCATGCACCTGGCCATCGTCTCCTCGCTCGTGATCCAGGGATCCGTGAGTTTCGACCCGGTGCTGACGGGTGTGGCAGCGGTAATCGGCCTGGTCCTCGGTGCCGCGATCATGTGGTCGATCTCGATTCTCGATTCGCGGGCGCTGCGTCTGGTCGCGTCGCTGGTGGTGGCGGCCGCCCTGGTGGCCATGCACTACACGGGTGTGTTCGGGCTGAGCGTGACGGTCGATCCGGAGGCGCCGCGCCCCGACGGTCTCGAGGTGTTCTCCATCCTGTTCCCGGTCTTCGTGCTGGGCATGCTGGTAGTGACGATCCCGATCACGGCGCTGCTGATGGCGCCCGACCGGGTGGCCGCCGAACTCGAACTCGAGGCCGACATGCTGGCCGCCGAATCGCTCGCGGCCGAAAGCCGCGGTAGGGAACTGGAACTGCGGTAGCGGACACGCGGAACCCGCCCTGTTCAGGAGTGCATCCGAGTCCTTCACCGTTCCAGCTGACCTGCACCTATAGACTCGGGTGGTTGCGTGACGTCGTGCAGGACCACTCGTCCGCGAGGAGACGTCAAGCCGAGTAGAAGAAGGAGCTCATGACTGACACAACGTTGCCGCCGGAGGGACCGGGGCACGACCGCATCGAGCCCGTCGACATTCAGCAGGAGATGCAGAGCAGCTACATCGATTACGCCATGAGCGTGATCGTGGGCCGCGCGCTGCCCGACGTGCGGGACGGCCTCAAGCCGGTGCACCGGCGTGTCCTGTACGCAATGTACGACAACGGTTACCGGCCCGACCGCGGTTATGTGAAGTCTGCGCGACCGGTGGCCGAGACCATGGGTAACTACCACCCCCACGGTGACGCTTCCATCTACGACACTCTCGTGCGCATGGCGCAGCCGTGGTCGCTGCGCTACCCGCTCGTCGACGGTCAGGGCAACTTCGGTTCCCGCGGTAACGACGGCGCCGCAGCCATGCGGTACACGGAGTGCCGCCTGACTCCGCTGGCCATGGAAATGCTGCGCGAGATCGACCACGAGACTGTCGATTTTGCTCCGAACTACGACGGCCGGACGCAAGAGCCGACAGTTCTCCCCAGCCGTATCCCCAACCTGTTGATCAATGGTTCCGGTGGCATTGCCGTCGGTATGGCCACCAACATCCCGCCGCACAACCTGCGCGAGGTGGCCGAGGCGATCTACTGGGCTCTTGAGAACTGGGAAGCCGACGAGGAGTCCACCCTCACGGCCGTCATGGAACGGGTCAAGGGACCCGACTTCCCGACACACGGTCTGATCGTCGGTGGTCAGGGCATCCATGACGCGTACACCACGGGTCGCGGATCGGTCCGGATGCGCGGTGTGGTGGAGATCGAGGAAGACGCCAAGGGGCGCACCACGATCGTCATCACCGAACTGCCGTTCCAGGTCAACCCGGACAACCTGATCACGTCGATCGCCGAACAGGTCCGCGATGCCAAGATCGCCGGCATCTCCGACATTCACGACGAGTCCTCGGACCGCGCGGGTATGCGCATCGTCGTCACCGTCAAGCGTGACGCGGTCGCGAAGGTCGTCCTCAACAACCTGTACAAGCACACTCAGCTGCAGACCAGCTTCGGGTGCAACATGCTGTCCATCGTCGACGGTGTGCCCCGCACGCTGCGCCTGGACCAGATGATCCGGCACTACGTCGTCCACCAGGTCGAGGTCATCCGCCGTCGTACCGAGTACCTGCTCCGCAAGGCCGAAGAACGCGCGCACATCCTGCGTGGACTCGTCAAGGCGCTCGACGCCCTCGACGAGGTCATCGCCCTGATCCGCGCCTCGCAGACGGTCGACATCGCGCGCGCCGGCCTGATGGAACTCCTCGACGTCGACGAGATCCAGGCCGATGCGATCCTCGCCATGCAGCTGCGTCGTCTCGCGGCTCTCGAGCGTCAGAAGATCGTCGACGAACTCGCCGAGATCGAACGTGAGATCGCCGACCTGCAGGACATCCTCGCCAAGCCCGAACGCCAGCGTGCGATCGTGCGGGACGAGCTGAAGGAGATCGTCGACAAGCACGGTGACGATCGACGCACCCGCATCGTCGCGGCCGACGGTGACGTGGCCGACGAAGACCTCATCGCCCGCGAAGACGTCGTCGTCACCATCACCGAGACCGGCTACGCCAAGCGCACCAAGACCGACCTGTACCGCTCGCAGAAGCGTGGCGGCAAGGGTGTGCAGGGCGCCGGCCTCAAGCAGGACGACATCGTGTCGCACTTCTTCGTCAGCTCCACGCACGACTGGCTGCTGTTCTTCACGACGAAGGGCCGCGTGTACCGGGCCAAGGCCTACGAGCTTCCGGAAGCGAGCCGCACGGCGCGCGGCCAGCACGTGGCCAACCTGCTGGCCTTCCAGCCGGACGAGCGGATCCAGAGCGTCATCAAGATCAAGACCTACGAGGACGCGCCGTATCTCGTCCTCGCCACCCGCAACGGCCTGGTCAAGAAGTCGAAACTCACCGATTTCGACTCCAACCGGTCCGGCGGCATCGTCGCCGTCAACCTGCGCGGTGAGGACGAACTGGTGGGCGCCGTGCTGTGTTCCGCCAACGAAGACCTTCTGCTGGTGTCGGCGAAGGGGCAGTCGATCCGTTTCTCGGCCACCGACGAGGTGCTGCGCCCGATGGGCCGCGCCACGTCCGGTGTCCAGGGCATGCGGTTCAACGAGGACGACGAGCTGCTGTCGCTCAACGTCGTGCGCGAAGGCACCTATCTGCTGGTCGCGACGTCGGGCGGATACAGCAAGCGCACCCCGATCGAGGATTACGTGCCACAGGGACGGGGCGGAAAGGGCGTACTCACGATCCAGTACGACCCGAAACGTGGCACCCTGGTCGGAGCGCTCATCGTGAACGATGACGACGAGCTCTACGCGATCACCTCGGGCGGTGGCGTCATCCGCACCGCCGCCAAGCAAGTCCGCAGGGCCGGTCGGCAGACCAAGGGCGTTCGGTTGATGAACCTCGGGGAAGGCGACACCCTGCTCGCGATCGCGCGCAACGCCGACGAACCGGACGAGCCCGAAGACAACGCCGAGAGCAGCGGCAAAGGAGCTAAGGAGTCCTAGTGAGCACTCCCAACCAGCCAGGCGGTGACAAGCCGAGCGCGGGTTCTGCCGGGTCGGCGGCCTCCGAGCAGCACGCCACCCGCACGCCCGAGAACGGCTCTGCCCGGTCGAACCCCACCTCGGGTTCGACCCCAGGTCAGGCGCCTGCGGGTCGTGGGCCCGGCCCCGCGGCAGGTCCCGCTGCCCGGCCCGGCGCGGCGCCGCCGCAACATCAGGGGCCTCGTACCCAGGCTCCCCACACGCAGGCCCCCCAGAGTCGGCCCTTGCCGCCTCAGCAGGGACGGCCCGCTGCGGGTGCTCCCGGCCGTCAGGGACCGCCTCAACAGGGGCCTGCCGACCGTGCCGCCGGCAACCAGGCGCCCGCCCGCAGCCAACCGCCCGGCAACCCTGCTCCCGGTAATACGGCTCCGGCCGATCCGGCAGGCAACCGGGCACCTGCGTCCGGCGCTCCCGTCGACGGTGCACAGCCCGTTCGGGGAAGTCAGGCACCGCCGTGGCAGCGGGGTATGCAACGAGAGCCGCAGACCAACCTGAAGCGGCCGCTGCAGGGACAGCCGGGGCAGCCCGGTTCCCAGCAGCGCCCGCGTCCCGACTCCCCGTCGTCCGCTGCCCCTGCTACGGGTGCCGCTGCTGCCGCAGCAGGGGCGCCGGGTGCGCAGAAGCCGTCCACGGCGCCCACCACCACGCCGCCGGGGGCACCGACTCAGGCCGTTCCAGTACAGAAGGGACCCCCGGCCGCGCCGAAGGGGCAGCCCGCTCCCACCCAGGGGCGGCCGTCCAGCGCTGCTGCCGCTGCCGCCGGTGTCACCGGTACCGCTGCTGCGGCCGCGGTGTCGCAGCGGGAATCGGCCAAGGCCAAGGCGTCCGCGATCGACGGGCCGACCCGGCACATCAATCGTGACGTGCTCCCCAAGGACATGCCCGACCTCTCCGAGGCGAAGCACCCGCTGCCTGCGGCAGCGGCCACCGGGCAGCAGCCGAAGGTGGCCGCCGCCCCCCAGCGCGTCGAAGAGGGCGAGGCTCTGCGGGCGACGGTGCAGATTCGCAAGGTCGACCCGTGGTCCACGCTGAAGATCTCCTCGGTCATCTCGGTGTCGCTGTTCTTCGTGTGGATGGTCGCGGTCGGTCTGCTGTACGTCGTGCTGGACGGTATGGGCGTCTGGGACCGGCTGAACAACGCGTTCACCGACATCGTGGCGGAGTCGAGCTCGGAGGGGCTCGTGACGGCCGGCCAGGTCTTCGGTTACGCCGCCGTCATCGGACTCGCGAACATGGTGTTGTTCACGGCGCTCGCCACCATCGGGGCGTTCATCTACAACCTCTGTTCCGACCTCGTCGGCGGTGTCGAAGTGACCCTCGCCGATCGAGACTGAACTGGGAAAAGGCCGTCTCACCGGACCGGTTTTGGTATCTGCCGGTCCGGTGGGGTAATCTTCCGACTCGGTTCAGGGAACTGCGCAAGACTGGTTTCCAGACTTCAGGGGCCTATAGCTCAGGCGGTTAGAGCGCTTCGCTGATAACGAAGAGGTCGGAGGTTCAAGTCCTCCTAGGCCCACTCCTGGTGCCGGTGAAAGGTCATTCGCATGAAGGTCCTCCTGATCGTGGGAGCCGGAGTGCTGGTGACGATAGGACTCACCAAGTTGCTGCGCAGCAACGAGGTGTGGCACGAGGTAACGGGGCCTTAGCTCAGTTGGTAGAGCGCTGCCTTTGCAAGGCAGATGTCAGGAGTTCGAATCTCCTAGGCTCCACAGAAAGAATGCACGTAAAGCCACCTCCCGAATCCGGGTAGGTGGCTTTCGTGCATCACGGCCTGCACCGGGTCCCGCCTGCTGCGTACCTCTTCACGGGTGAGGCAGGGCAGCGCTTCTACACTGGGTCGGTGCCGAGTCCGTTCGACCGTATGGAACGTCCCGGCGTGCTCTTCGCACGTCGCCTGGACGAGTATGGCGACGCCCCGGCACTCATCACGCCGGACGGCACGGTCACGTACGGCGAGCTCGCCGCGCGGGTCGAAGCTCGGGCTCGTCAGCTGGGCGGTATCCGGCGCCTGGTGTTGATCTGCGGTGCCAACGACGTCGAGACGATTGCCACATACCTCGCGGCCTTGGCAGCCGGCCATCCCGTCCTGCTCGCGCCGGGCGACAAAGCGGCCGGCGTCGACGCGTTGATCGCCGCCTACCGACCCGACGTCGTCGTACGCAGGGACTGCAGCGGTCGGATGGCTGTCGAGGAAGTCCATGCTGGGTCCGCGCACGTGCTGCACCCCGACCTCGCGTTGTTGCTGAGCACCTCCGGTTCGACCGGGTCGCCGAAACTCGTCCGCCTTTCCCACAGCAATGTGCAGAGCAATGCGGAGTCGATCGCCGAGTATCTCGACATCAGGTCGGGCGATCGTGCGGTGACAACCCTTCCCATGCACTATTGCTATGGCCTGTCGGTCATTCACAGTCATCTGCTGCGCGGTGCCGCCCTGGTATTGACGTCGCTGTCGGTGGCCGACGCCGATTTCTGGGAGCTGTTCCGCACGCACGGCGGCACGAATTTCGCGGGCGTGCCCTACACCTTCGACCTGCTGGACCGTGTCGGGTTCGACGCACTGGATCTGCCCGGCCTGCGATATGTGACGCAGGCCGGTGGCCGCCTCGCGCCGGACCGCGTGCGGAAGTACGCCGAATTGGGTCGGCGCCGCGGCTGGGAGTTCTTCGTCATGTACGGGCAGACGGAGGCGACTGCCCGGATGGCGTATCTGCCGCCGGAGCTCGCCACGACCCACCCGCACACCATCGGCCGGGCGATCCCCGGCGGATCCTTTCGGATCGAGGCCGTCACCGACGCCCCCGAAGACATCGGCGAGCTGGTCTATTCGGGCCCCAACGTAATGCTCGGCTATGCAGAGGGTCCCGAGGACCTACGTCTCGGCGACGTACTCGGTGGCGAACTGCGCACGGGTGACCTCGCCCGCTGTCGCCGCGACGGGTTGTACGAGGTGGTCGGGCGGCGCAGCCGCTTCGCCAAGGTCTACGGGCTGCGGATCGATCTTGCGCTGGTCGAGTCGACACTGGCCGAGCACGGCCACCGCTCGTGCTGTGTCGGCGGGGCGGAAGAACTGATCGCGGCCGTCGAATCCGGTGGTGACCTGGAGGGCGCGAGGCAGGTCGCTGCGCGGGCCGCCGGGTTGCCGGTCGGAGCGGTCCGTGTGTGCGCCGTCGACGAACTGCCGCGAACCGCCACGGGCAAGCCCGACTATTCGGCGGTGACCGCGCTGGCGCGGCGGCCGGAGCCGACCCAGCGTGCCTGCCCGGATGGACGCGCCGATGCGGACGCACTGCGCGCGCTGTATACCGAAGTCCTCGGCTGCCCGAACGTGACGGATGACAGCTCGTTCGTCAGCTTGGGTGGAGACTCGCTCTCCTACGTTCGCATGTCGTTGCGGCTCGAGCAGTTGCTCGGCTACCTCCCCGAGAACTGGCACACCACACGGATCCGCGACTTCACACCGCGCCGCGGACGCCGACGACCCTCAGTGGAGACCAATGTTCTGCTCCGCGCGGTCGCGATCGTTCTTATCGCCGGCTCGCACATTCATCTGTTCACGCTTCTCGGTGGGGCGCACGTGCTCCTCGGCGTTGCCGGTTACAACTTCGCCCGGTTCCACCTGAGTTCGGCGGGGCGGAACGAGCGGCTACGCCATACTCTCGTGAGCGTCGGCCGGATCGCCGTTCCGAGCATGGTGTGGCTCGGGTGTGTCATAGCCCTGACCGGGGAATACCGCATCACCAGCGCATTCTTGCTCAATGGAATTCTCGGTCCGCCCGGCTGGACGATCGAGTGGCGATACTGGTTCGTCGAGGCGATCGTATACATCCTCCTCGCCGTCGTCGTGCTGCTCTGTATTCCGGTGGTGGACCGCACCGAGCGCACCTATCCGTTCCTCTTCCCGATGGGACTCGTCGCGGTCGGCCTGCTCACCCGGTACGGAGTAATCGACATCGACGACACCCGCAACCGCATCCTCACCGCTTCGGTCGTTTTCTGGTTCTTCGCGCTGGGCTGGGCTGCCGCCAAGGCGACGACCATGTGGCACCGCATCTGCGTGACCGCGGCGATCGTGGCAACGGTGCCCGGATTCTTCTTCGGCGACACCAGGCGCGAGATCATCGTCATCGGCGGGCTGTGCCTGCTGGTGTGGCTACGGTCTGTGCGCTGCCCGACAGTGCTGAGCCGAGTGGCCGGGATCCTGGCGAGCGCCTCCCTCTACATCTACGTGACGCATTTCCAGGTGTACCTCCCGCTTCGCGACGACCACCCCTGGCCGGCGCTGGTGCTCTCGTTGCTCGTCGGCGTCCTGTACTGGCAGGTGGTCACCTTCGTGCTTCAGCGGGACCGCCGCGCCGCCCTCTGGTCGGCAGGACGTCGGCTACTGCGATGGGAGAGACCACCTATTCCGACGATGTCGACGCCGAACACGGCTCGATAGAAGGCTCGGCCATTCACTGCTGGTAAGCCACTCCCGTACCGAGAACCCGTATTCCGACGCGCTCGCCAGGCGTGAGTGCGGTGGCACCGAAGCGGCGCACCGTGACCCGTTCGGAGACGACCCCGTCCGCGGTGTCGAGGCGGATACCGAGCAGCATCTCCGAGCCCAGATACTCCACATCGACGACCGACCCGGCCACGCCGGCACCGTCCGCGGTCACTTCGATCTGCTCCGGCCGCAACATGACGCGAGCCTCGCCCTGTACACCGTTCGCGATCACGGCCACGTCACCCAGCGCGCAACGGGCTCGCTCGCCCTCGACGTGCGCGGACAGGACGACGGCGTCACCGATGAACTCGGCGGTGGGAACATCGATCGGCGCGGAATAGATTTCCCGGGGAGTGCCCACCTGCGCGAGCCGGCCGTCGCTCATCACCGCCACCCGGTCGGCGAACGAGAGCGCCTCGGGCTGGTCGTGGGTGACGAGGATGGTGGTGATGCCGGCCTTGGCGAGCACATCGGCGACGATCCTCCGGGTATTTGCGCGCAGGCCGGCATCGAGCGCGGAGAACGGCTCGTCGAGCAGCATGAGTTCCGGTTCGCGTGCCAATGCCCGCGCGAGCGCCACCCGTTGCTGTTGTCCGCCGGACAGCTGGTCGGGGCGCCGGGATGCGTACGAGTAGTCCAGCGACACCATCTCGAGCAATTCGGTGATTCTGGCTCGGGTGCGGGCGCGCCGGGGCAACCCGAACCCGACATTGACCGCCACCGTGGCGTGCGGGAACAGTGCGCCGTCCTGGGCCACGTACCCGACCGACCGTCTATGCGCGGGAATCCACTCGGCGCCCGCAACAACCCGGCCACCCAGGGTGATGGTGCCGGCGTCGGGTCTTTCGAACCCCGCGACGAGGCGGAGCAACGTGGTCTTACCGCAGCCGGACGGACCTACGATTGCCGTCGTTGATCCTGCCTCCACCGAAAAGGCGATGTGCCGGAGGACGTTCGTGGAGCCGAACGACTTGTCGAGTCCGTTTACCTCGAGCGCGTATGTCATAGCCCGGCAACCTTTTTCGACTGAGCGAAGAGCACATACGTCACGGGCAGCGACAGAACGATCATGAGCAGCGCGTACGGTGCTGCGCCCGCATAGTCGATCTCGCTGCTCAGCGACCAGAACTGCATGGACAGGGTGCGAGTTCCGGTGGGCGCGAGCAGGAGAGTGGCAGTCAGCTCGTTCACCACACCCAGAAACACCAGTGCCCCGCCCGCCGCGGTTGCCGGCGCAGCCAGCCGCAACGTCACGCGCAGGAATGTCCCCAACGGTGAGACGCCCAAAGACCGTGATGCCTCCTCGAGCCCGACCGGGGCCTGGGCGAGGCCCGCCCGCACATTGACCAGGGCGCGCGGCAGGAACAACAGCGTGTACGCCGCGATCACGACTGCCACGGTTTGGTACAGGGGACGGAAATAGTGGATCGCGATCGTGATGAACGCCAGCGCCACCACGATGCCCGGCAGGGAACTGGAAATGTACGCGCTGCCCTCGAGGAACCTGCTGAACCCTCCGCGGTAGCGAATCGAGATCCAGGCGATGGGAAAGGCCAGCACGCACGTGACGACGGCGCCGGTTACCCCGAATGCGAGCGTCTGCGCCAGCGCCGACACAATGGCGTCCAGCTCCCATACGGCGGCACCGCCGACGACGAGCCAGCGCACGACACTGATGACGGGCACCCCCAGAGACAGCGCGATCACCATCCCGAGGAATAACAGGGCAAAGGGCTCGTAGCGGAAGCCGAGGTCGGCGGGCACCATTGCACGCGGCGCACCCGCTCCCACCCGGGCATATCGGGCGCTGCCCCGGACGACAGCTTCGATCACCAGCAACGTGAGGCAGAGCAACACGAGAACCCCCGCCAGCATCGTCGCCGCGGCGCCGTTGAAGGTCGATTGGTACTGCTCGAAGATGGCCGTCGTGAAGGTGTCGAACCGGATGAAGACGAAAGCGCCGTACTCGGCGAGCAGGTGCAGGGACACCAAGAGCGCTCCGCCCGCGATGGCCAGTCGCAGCTGCGGCACCACCACTCGGAAGAACACCGCCCACGGTCCGAGCCCGAGTGCACGCGCGGACTCCTCGACGGCAGGGTCCAGCCTGCGGAGGATCGCCGCAGTAGGGATGTAGACCAACGGAAAATAGGACAGGGTGGCGATGAGAACGCCGCCGGGTAGCCCGCCGAGCGACGGAATTGCCGTCACCCAGGAGTAACTGTTGACGAAAGCCGGAACTGCCAGCGGTGCCGCCAGGAGCACTGCCCACACCTTCGCCCCCGACACCCGCGTGCGCTCGACGAGCCACGCTGCGAGGACGCCGACGGCGATGCAGATCGGCACCGTCGCCACCACCAGAAGCACGGTGTTACCGAGCAATTCGCGTACCCGCGGTCGAAACAGCAGTGCCGACGCGGTCGCCCAGCCGGTGTCGATGCTCTGCGCGATCACGTAACCGAGCGGGACGAGCGACACGGCGACGACGACGAGCGCAGCGAGGGCGAGGGGGATCGAGGGCCGGCCGGAACGGGCAGTCGGACGCCGCCTCGTGTCCGGGTCTCCCGCCTGCGCTCGGCCGATCGGTGCAAGGTTCAGAGCAGACCGGCTTCCGTCATCAGTTCGGTGACCTTCGGGCTGTTGAGCTTCGCGGGGTCGACCGCCGGGGCCTGCAGGTCTGCCAGCGGAACCAGCTCGGGGTTGGCGGGCACGTCACTGGCCACCGTGTACTCGAACGATGTTCCGGTCTGCAATACTTCCTGCCCCGACTTACCCGTGACGAACTTCAAGAACTGCTGCGCAGCATCCTGATTCGGACTGGACTTCAGAACTCCACCGCCCGAGACGCTGACGAATGCACCCGGATCCTGATTCCTGAAGTAGTGCAGAGCGACGTTGTTGCTGTTCTCCCCGGTCTTGGCCTGGTCGCCGAACCAGTAGTAGTGGTAGATCACTCCGCCCGGGATTTCTCCGGCATTGACGGCTTTCATCACCGTGTTGTTGCCCTTGTAGGTGCGGACGTTCTCCTTCATCGCGGCGAGCCACTGACGGGTGGCATCCTCGCCCCTCAGTTCGAGTAGCGCACTGACGATGGCCTGGAAGTCGGCCCCCGACGGCGACGCCGCCCAGCGGTCTTTCCACGCGGGGTCCTGCAGGTCGAGCAGCGACTTCGGGAGCTGGTCCTGAGGCAGTTGGTCCTTGTTGTACGCGAAGACCGTGGACCGCGCGGCGATACCGGTCCAGGCACCGCTCGACGGCCGGTACTGGCTCGGCACCTGATCGAGGACGTCCTGGTTCACGCCGGCGAACAGGCCGGCGTTCTCCACGAGGGTCATTGCCGGTGAGTTCTCGGTGAGGAACACGTCGGCCGGCGATTGATCCCCCTCCGCGACCAGCTGGTTGCCGAGTTCGGTATCGCTCCCGTTGCGGAGTTCCACCTCGATGCCGGTCTCGGCAGTGAACGCGTCAGCCCATTCCTGAGTCAGCGACTCGTGCTGCGCGTTGTAGACAGTGAGCGTGTCGGCGTCGGACGAGGACTCCGAGCCGGAATCAGAGCACGCTGACACTGCCATCATCGCGGCGGTGGCGAACGCGATCCCCGCCATCAGTCGGATCTGCTTTCTCATGACATCCATCCGTCCTGTGTGTACGCCGGACCGCGCCTGGCCCTCGCGATGATCGTACTGTCAGGCATGGCAATCCTAAGGGGATTGAGAACCTGGTCGCCGTAAGAGGGCCGTCCGCTCCAGCCGATCGTGGAGGCCGTTGCTCTGCGCCTGACGACAGCGGACACGGTGGCCGCGTCCAAGTGGCGAAGCGATGCGCCCATCGACGATCCGGCCCGCGAGGAGCAGGTCCTTGCGTCGGTCGCGGCGCAGGCTCTCGACGAGGGTCTCGACGCAGCCCGAGTGCACCAGATATTCCGGGACCAGATAGAGGCCAACAAGGACGTGCAGCGGGCTCTGTTCGCGTGGTGGAGTGTCTCACCCGGTTCGGCGCCCGCGATCGGCCCCGACCTGTCGCACGTGCGTCCGGTGATCGACCGGCAGAACACGCAGATTCTCGATCAGATGCGGGAGCAACAAGCAGTGCTGGCCGAAACCGGCTGGCTACCCGCACTTCTCGACGCCGCTGGTGCAGTCGGGCAGATTCTCAGCCCGCTGCACCAAGCGACGTTGGCGCGTGCACTCGTCTCCCTCTGCGGTCCGGTGGCACCGTAACTGGGGCCTACACAGCCGTTTCGGTAGATCGGCGCCCGTCAGCCCGTCACGCGATGAACGTTCCGATCGCCGGATTAGCCTGACAGATCGGGCTGCTGCCGAAGTTGATCGAGCCGAATGCCGTCGCGATCACGTTGCCCACGCCGGTGTTCACCGTGGCCGACAGGAACGGGTACACGCCACGCAGATCGACGATCCCGGAGCGGCCGTTGTCCGTGTTCACCCAGGCGACGGTGATCTGCGCGGCGGCGGGAATCGGAGGAGCCGCCGGCCGCGACTCGAAACGGATGTCGCCGTCGGCGATCGGCGGCGACGCCTCCGGTCCGGACTGCCCCGTGAGCGCCGTGAGCGACATCAAGCTGCCCTGATTCGGGCACCCGATCGTGAGGGCGGGACCACCGAACGGATGAGGCGGGTCGGCCGCAGCGGTTCCGGCGGACAACACGGTGGCGCAGGCGGCGACCGGAAAGGTGATGGCGGCGATGCGGTGGACGAAACGTGCGACGGTCATGGCGACTCCTCGGAACGGTCCTCGCGGATGATTCGCTTGGGGATACCCCTGGTACAACGCATGAAACAGGGTTGCCCGAAAGGTGGTCCGATCCTTCAGCCGCCCACTGGAGTCCCGCCGACCTCCACCGGATACGCGCGGTGGTGGTCGGCGAGTGACGCGTCAGTTCGTGGTGGGTGCCGACGTGATGTCGGGGGAGGCGAGCTTGGCCGAGTTCTGCTCTTCGAGATCTTCGAGGCGCGGCGGAGCGGTAGCGATGGGCGGATGCTCGCGGCGGCTGATCTTGAAGAGCACTGCGCCGCCTGCGATGAGGGAACCGATGAGGACACCGATCGCGAGGCGACGTCCACGCGTCGACTTCGTTCGCGTCGCCGTCGAGTCTCCGGGGGTCAGCGACCCCACGACGCCCTGCGCTGCCTTCTTCACCGGGGTGGTCCGCGCGCGGGTGTAGCCCTTCTTCGCCAACGAAACGCCCTGGCGGCCCAGGAACAGGCCGGCCGTTCCGGTTCCGGTGGCCGCGGTGAGAGCGGCCGAACGTGCCACACGCAGGGCCTGATCGACAGCCTCTGATTTCGTCGAGTACTCCGTCGCTCGTGTCATGTCCCCACTTTGTCACAAGACGGGGGCCCGCGAACGGATCGAAGGCGCCCGATCCCACCGCGGAGGAACCAGCGGCAACTGCACAATGGCACGATGGTGGGGTGACTTCACCACATCAGACCGCAACCGCAACGCTGCACACCAACCGCGGCGACATCAAGATCGCGCTCTTCGGCAACCACGCTCCGAAGACCGTCGAGAACTTCGTCGGCCTCGCGCAGGGGTCGAAGGAGTACACCACCGCCAACGCAGGCGGCACCAACTCCGGCCCGTTCTACGACGGCGCCGTCTTCCACCGCGTCATCGACGGCTTCATGATCCAGGGCGGTGACCCCACGGGCACCGGCGCCGGTGGTCCGGGCTACAAGTTCGGCGACGAGTTCCACCCCGAGCTGCAGTTCGACCGCGCCTACCTGCTGGCCATGGCCAACGCCGGCCCCGGCACCAACGGCTCGCAGTTCTTCATCACCACGGGCCCGACGCCGCACCTCAACCGTCGCCACACCATCTTCGGTGAGGTTGTCGACGAGGAGTCGAAGAAGGTCGTCGACGCCATCTCCTCCACCGCCACCGACCGGTCCGACCGCCCGCTGGAGCCGGTCGTGATCAACAGCGTTTCCATCGCGTAAGGAACACCAGACATGACCAACCCCGGCTGGGGCGGTGCTGCGAACGAGGGCACCCCGCCCCAGCCGCGGTGCGTCCGGCATCCCGACCGTCCCACCGCGTTGTCCTGCAATCGGTGTGGCCGCCCGTCATGCCCCGACTGTCTGCGTGAGGCCGCGGTCGGTTATCACTGCGTCGACTGTGTCGCCGCCGGCCGGCGCGACGTCCGGCCCGTACGGGGCGTCGCCGGCAACACGGTGGTGCCCGGCCGTGTGACGCCGAGCGTCACGTACACGCTGATGGGCCTCAACGTTCTCGCATTCCTCGCAACTGCGGCGCAGTCACGCAGCATCCTGCACAACGAGAGTCCGTCGCCGCTGTTCTCCGACTGGGCGCTCAATCCCGGATTGGTGGCCGACGGCCAATGGATCCGGTTGATCGGCAGCGGCTTCCTTCACTTCGGTCTGATCCATCTGGCCGTCAATATGTTCGCCCTCTACATCTTGGGCCGCGATACCGAACTGATCCTCGGTCGCGCCCGCTACACGGCGGTGTACCTCGTGTCGCTTCTGGGCGGGTCGGCGTCCGTGATGGCGTTTCAATCCGTCTTCTCTTCGGGTGGCGGATTGAGTTGGACCGCCGGCGCATCCGGCGCAATCTTCGGCCTGATGGGTGCCGAGGCCATCATCTTGCTCCGCTTGCGTCGCAGCCCCGCCCCGATCGTGTCGGTGATCGCCATCAACGTGATCATCAGCCTGTCGATCCCCGGAATCTCGTTCTGGGGGCACCTCGGCGGCCTGGTCGCCGGCGCTCTCGCCACCGCCGGGATTCTCTACGGTCCGCAGGTGCTCGGTGTCGGCAACAACCGGGAACGCGCCGTCACCGTCGGCTGGCTCTGCCTCGGCGCGGTCCTTATTGCGACGCTCGGCGTGATCGCCATGCGCATCGTGCAGCTGCGCGCCCAACTCGGCTACTGACGGGACTCCGGGCCTACCAGGCGGTGAACGGACAGGGCATCGAACACATCTTCCGGATTGGTACCCAGATCCCACCGCCCGAAGATGAGCAGGCGTTCGGTGCCGTCGGGGGCCCGGACGTCGATCTCGAGCATCGGTACCCGGCGTCCCAGCCGCGGGTAGCGGACGATTCGCGCGCGCTCGATGTCAGACCGGTGGTACGTGCGGCGACCACTCAGACGGCCCACCACGATGCGGCCCGCATTCCGATCTACTGCGAGCCGGGGTCGCTGGCGTCCCGCAGACGCCGCCGTCAGGAGGAGGCCGAGGGCTGCCACGGACACGAGAAGTCGCCCCGCCGGTTCCGTCGACACCAACAGGCCCGCGGCGCCCAGCGCCACTCCGCCGATCGCGAGGGCGGCAACCGCGCTGAGCGGAGTGGACCACTGCAACGGCGCGTCTTCAGTCATGGTCGGCCGACCTGCGGTTATCCACAGGGGTTGTCCACATTGGGGATGAATGACATCGGTGTAATTGGCTGTCTCAGCGCCAGCGCATCGTCATGATCAAACCCACCACCATGAAGCCGAACCCGATGAGGAAGTTGTAGGCCCCGAGGTCGTTCATCCAGGTGAGCTGATCGGCGGCGAGGTAGTAGACCAGCAGCCAGACCAGCCCGACCAGCATGAAGCCCAGCATCACCGAGACGTACAGGGTGCTCGACGGACCTGCCTTCACCTTCACCGGTGTGCGGCTCGCAGGGTTGATCGTGTAATCGGTCTTCTTCCGGACCTTCGACTTCGGCATGACGTCCTCGTTCGTGCGGTTCTACAGGAATGTGTGCAGGTAGATTCGAACTACCTGCGTTGCTGTACACGCTAACGTAGCCGAGATTCACAGGGCGAGGACGAGGGGACGGAAACACCGGTGACCAGGTCCAACTTATGGCGGATCGCCGTGCTGGTGGTGTGTCTGGTTGCCGGATTGCTGGTTGCCACCACCAGGGAGGTGTCGCACGGCAACGAAATTCGCGCCGGGGACTCCACTCGACTGTCCGACCTGGTCCGCAACGCCCAGGCCGAGACGGACGACGTGGCCGAGACCCGCGACCGGCTGGCAGCCGAGGTGGAGTCGCTGCAGCAGGAGGCCGCCGCCTCCGACACCGGGGTCGCGCAGGTGCTCGCCGACACCAAAGCCCTTGCCACGGACGCCGGGCTCACCCCGATGACCGGGCCCGGAGTCACCGTCACTCTCACCGACGCCCCCCGCGACGCGGACGGGAAGTATCCGGTGGACGCAGCACCGGACGATCTCGTCGTGCACCAGCAGGATGTCCAGAGTGTGCTGAACGCCCTGTGGGTGGGCGGTGCCGAGGCCGTCGGCATGCAGGACCAGCGGATCGTCAACACGTCGGCGCCACGGTGTATCGGCAACACGCTATTGCTGCACGGACGCACCTACAGTCCGCCGTACGTGATGTCGGCGATCGGCGACCCGGCCCGCCTCGAGGCGGCATTGGCCAACGAGCCGGGCATCCGGGTGTTCAAGCAGTACGCCGCGCGGTTCGGCCTCGGCTATTCGCAGACAGTGTCCGGCCAGTTGACCGTGCCCGGATACGCGGGGCACTGAGTTTCAGCGGTCCCGGGTGCGTACCGAACGAACGGCGCAGAATACCCTGGTCCCATGAGGATTCTCGTCGTCGACAACTACGACAGCTTCGTGTTCAACCTGGTCCAGTACCTCGGGCAGCTGGGAACACGGGCCGTGGTCTGGCGCAACGACGATCCGAACCTCACCGGGCCGGAGGCAATAGCGGCCGCAGCAGCCGACTTCGACGGCATCCTGCTCAGCCCCGGACCCGGCACACCGCAGCGGGCGGGCGCCACGATGGACCTCGTGAAGGCCTGCGCCGACTCCGGCACCCCGCTGCTCGGAGTCTGCCTCGGCCATCAAGCCATCGGAGCCGCGTTCGGTGCCACCGTGGACCGGGCACCGGAACTGCTGCACGGCAAGACCAGCGTCGTCCACCACAGTGGGAACGGTGTCCTGGCCGGCCTGCCCGATCCGTTCACCGCCACGCGCTATCACTCACTCACCGTTCTCGAGGACACCATCCCGGACGAACTCGAGGTGACGGCCCACACGGACAGCGGCATCGTCATGGCCATGCGACACCGGGAGCTTCCCATCCACGGTGTGCAGTTCCACCCGGAGTCCGTGCTCACGCAGGGTGGGCACCGGATGCTGGCCAACTGGCTCACCGTGTGCGGCGACGCCCCGCAGGACTCGCTGGTCGACACCCTCGAGGCCGAGGTCGCGGAGGCGTTGGGGGCGTAGCCCCTGTGAGTGGTTAACGAGTGCGGAGACTCCTCAACCACTCACAGGCGGCGGAGCCGCCTATCGCGGGATGCCGAGCGTGCCCACACCGACGGACACGACAGCGTCCTTGGCGATTTCGGATCCCGGCGGCTGCTGCTGAGTGAGAACCTTCCCGACCATGTCGGGGTCGAGCGTCGACGTCTGCGTCTGGGCCAGTGAGCTCGACGAGCCGCTCCAGCCCGCACTGCGGAGAGTGGCCAGCGCCTGCGACACCGTCTTGCCCGTGAGGTCGGGCATCGCGATGTTGTCACCGTTCGACACGCGAATCGTGATGGTGTCGCCCTTGGCCGCGGTCGAGCCGCCGACGGGATCCGTGGACACCACTTCGCCCTTGGGTTGACCGGAGTCGATCTGCTGGATGACCGCGGTGAATCCGGCGCCCTCGATGTTGGCCTGCGCCACCTCGACCTTCTGTCCGGTCACGTCGGGAATCCGAATCTGCTCCGGCCCGCTGCCGAGGGTGATTGCCACCACGGAGTCGAGTGCGATGCTCGCCCCCGAGGACGGGTTCTGGTCGATCACCGTGTCGATCTCCGACGGCGACGACGGTGCACGGGCTACCGCGGTATCGAGGCGGAGCCCGACCGCGTTGAGTTCCTGCTGCGCTTCCTGCTGGCTCAGGCCGGCGAGCCGCGGCACCTTCACCTGTTCGGGACCGCTCGACACCTCGAGTGTGATCGTGCTGCCCTCGTCCACCTGGACGCCGCCGACGGGACGGGTGGTGATGACGTTGCCGGTCGCCACGACAGCGTCCGGTTTCTGCTGCCTCGCTACACGGAAGCCGAGGTTCTGCAGAGTCGTCTCCGCCTCGTCCGCGTTCTGATTCGTCACATCCGGCATGGTCACCTGGTCGGCCTCCGAACCCGGTCCGACGGACCACAGGAAGGCGCCGACGATGCCGACGACGATCAGGCCTGCCAACGCGAGCAGTGCCATGCGCAGCGCATTGTTCTTCTTCTCCGGTTCGGCCGGCTCACTCCTCGTGGCGGGACCCGGTACCGGTGCGGGCGGGCGGCGGTAGTGCCCGGCGCCGGTGTCGACGGCACCGAGGATGGTAGTGCGATCTTCGTCGCTCATCACCATCGGTGCGCTGGGACGCTGCCCGCCGAGGACCCGGACCAGGTCGCTGCGCATATCGGCGGCCGTCTGGTAGCGGTTCGCCGGATTCTTGCTCATCGCCTTGAGGATCACCGAGTCGAGCTCGCGCGGAATGTCCGGGTTGATCTCGGACGGTGTCTGCGGATCCTCCCGCACATGCTGGTACGCCACCGCGACAGGTGAGTCGCCCTTGAACGGCGGCTGCCCGGTCAGGATCTCGAACAGGACGCAGCCGAGTGAGTACACGTCGGAACGGGCATCCACCTGCTCACCGCGGGCCTGCTCCGGCGACAGGTACTGGGCCGTGCCGATCACCGCGGCGGTTTGCGTCATCGGGCTGGAGGCGTCGGAGATCGCGCGGGCGATGCCGAAGTCCATCACCTTCACCGCGCCCGCACGGTTGATCATCACATTGGCGGGCTTCACGTCGCGGTGCACGATGCCGTTGCGATGACTGAAGTCCAGAGCGGCGCACACGTCGGAAATGATTTCCATCGCGCGGCGCGGGGCCATCGGACCCTCACTGCGGACGATGTCGCGCAATGTGTCGCCGTCCACGTACTCCATCACGATGTACGGCAGCGGCCCCGCTTCGGTCTCGGCCTCACCGGTGTCGTAGACGGCCACGATCGCAGGATGGTTGAGCGCGGCCGCGTTCTGCGCCTCACGGCGGAACCGGAGGTAGAACGTGGGGTCGCGGGCAAGGTCGGCGCGCAGCACCTTGATCGCCACGTCGCGGCTGAGGCGAACGTCACGAGCGAGATGGACCTCGGACATGCCACCGAAGCCGAGAATCTCACCCAGCTCGTAGCGTGAGGAGAGGTTACGCGGTGTCGTCATGGCAATCCTTGTGAAGTCGAAGTAGCTGACTCCTCCGACGTGGTCGTCGTGGTCGTCGTCGGTTCGGTGGTGGTGGTCGTGGTGGTCGTGGTGGGCGGTTCGGTGGTGGTCGTCGTCGTTGTGGTGGGCGGTTCCGTCGTCGTGGTCGTCGTCGGCGGTTCCGTGGTGGTCGTGGTGGGCGGTTCGGTGGTGGTCGTCGTCGTGGGACGGGGTGTCGTCGTGATCGTCCGCAGCGACGAGGTGACCGCCGGAACCGTCGGATCCTTCGTGTCACCGCCGTCGAACAAGATCATTGCCAGGGCGATGATCGCCGCCAGCAACAGAATGCCGCCGGCGCCCCAGGCCACCGCCTTCTGACCGTTGGTCAGGCCGCCGCGCTTTCGGTCGTCGTCGTCCGGGTCGGGAACCTGCCCGGTGACCGGGCCCAGGTACGCCGCCTGCGAAGGGGGCATCATCTGGGTGGCCCCCGTCAGAGGAGGAGGCGGCAGCACGCGTGCCGTTCCACCAGCCACCGCGCCGGGCGGCGGCGGACGCCGGCCCGCCCGCACAGCAGCGACCGCGTCCGCGAACTCGCCGCCACTGGAATAGCGGACCGTCGGGTCCTTCGCGATGGTGATCTCGATCAATTCGCGAATGTTCGGCGGCAGGTCTGCCGGCAGCGGTGCCGGAGCCTCCTGCACGTGCTTCATCGCCACGGTGATGGCGCCGTCCCCGATGAACGGACGCCGCCCCGATAGGGCCTCGTAGCCGACGATGCCGAGCGAATACACGTCACTCGCCGCAGTCGCGTCCTGCCCGAGCGCCTGCTCCGGAGCGATGTATTGGGCGGTGCCCATCACCATGCCGGTGCGGGTCACCGGCGAGTTCTCGACGGCCTTGGCGATACCGAAGTCGGTGATCTTCACCTGACCGGTGGGGGTGATCAGGATGTTGCCCGGCTTCACGTCACGGTGCACGACCCCTGCGTCGTGCGCCACCTGCAGTGAACGGCCCGTCTGCTCGAGCATGTCCAGCGCATGGGGGACCGCGAGCCGGCCGACCCGCGCCAGGACGGCATTGAGCGGTTCACCGTTGACGAGTTCCATCACCAGGTAAGCGGTCGAATCACCGGAGCTGTCCCGTACCTCGCCGTAGTCGTAGATACCGGCGATTCCGGAATGGTTCAGCTGCGCCGTGGTTCGCGCCTCGAAGCGGAAACGTTCGAGGAATTCGGGGTCCGACGAAAACTCGGACTTGAGGACCTTGACGGCTACGCGCCGGTTGAGCCGGTTGTCCGTCGCCTCCCAGACCTGTCCCATTCCGCCCGTCGCGATGAGGCGGATCAGGCGATATCTATTGGCGATCAGCGCGCCGTTGTTCAGTGCCACAATCAGCCCCCTTGTAATCCGGCTGCGATGACGGCACGGCCGATAGGTGCAGCCACCGAGCCGCCGGTTGCGGCCAGTGCTCGATCTCCGCCGTCCTCGACGATCACCGCGATGGCGACCGTCGGGTTCTGTGCGGGTGCAAAAGCGATGTACCAGGCGTGAGGCGGTGTGTTGCGCGGGTCGGTTCCGTGCTCCGCAGTTCCCGTCTTCGACGCGATCTGCACTCCGGGGATCTTGCCTGTACCGCTGGTGTTGTTCTCGGAGCCGATCATCAGGTCTGTCAGGGTGGCGGCCACCTGCGGCGACATCGCCTGACCCTCGGACACCGGGTTGGTCGTCGCGAGGTTGGACAGGTCGGGTCCCTGCAGTTCCGATACCAGCTGCGGCTGCATGCGCACCCCGCCGTTGGCCACGGTAGCGGCGATCATCGCGTTCTGCAGAGGTGTCAGCGCCACATCGCGCTGGCCGATGCTGCTCTGACCGAGTGCGGCGTCGTCGGGAATCGACCCCACCGTGCTGTCCGCGACCGGGAACGGGACACCCGGCATCTGACCGCCGACGCCGAGCGCCGCCGCCTGATCGGTGAGGGCGTCGGCCCCCGTCTTGATGCCGAGTTCGACGAACGCCGTGTTGCACGACCTGGCGAGTGCCTCACGCAACGACGCCGTCGGGGCGCCGCCGCAGGTGGAACCGTTGTAGTTCTCGAGTGTCGTCGCAGTATCGGGGAGGGTGATCTGCGGCGCTGCCGTCAACTGGTCTTCCGGGGTGGCTCCGGCGCCGAGCGCGGCCGCGGTGACGACCACCTTGAACGTGGAGCCCGGCGGGTAGGTCTGCGAGACGGCGCGATTCAGCAGAGGCTTGCCGGGGTCGGCGTTGAGAGCCTCCCACGCCTGCGTGGTCTCGGTGCCGTCGTGGCTCGCGAGGACGTTCGGGTCGTAACTCGGGGTGCTCACCATCGTCAGGATCCGGCCAGTGCTCGGCTCGATGGCCACGACGGATCCCGTGTAGCCCTTCGACGTCAGCTGGTCGTAGGCGACCTGTTGCATCACCGGATTGATCGTGCTCACGACGTTGCCGCCGCGCGGATCACGCCCCGACACCAGGTCGAAGAACCGGCGGCCGAACAGCCGGTTGTCCGAACCGTTGAGTACCGGGTCCTCGGCACGCTCGAGACCCGTGCTGCCGTACTGCATGGAGTAGAAGCCGGTGACGGGTGCGTTGGCCAGCGGGCTCGACGGCGCCGCCGGGTTCGGCGGGTAGGTCCGCAGGTACTTGTAGCGGTCCTCGGTGGGCACGGACGCCGCGAGCACCTGTCCCGCGGCGGAGATCTGACCGCGCTGGCGGGAGTACTCGTCGAGGAGGACGCGCGAGTTCCGCGGATCGGCTCGAAGGTCGTCCGCCTTGATGACCTGCACGTAGGTGGCGTTGGCGAGGAGGGCGACCACCATGACCATGACAGCGATCGCGACGCGGCGCAGTGGTGTGTTCATGTGCGCGGCACCATTTCGGTGGGAGCGTCGGCGATGGGGGCGGGACCCTTCTTCTTCGGGACGGCCGGCTCGCGGGCGGCGTCCGAGATCTTGATCAGAATGGCGAGCAAAAGGTAGTTGGCCAGCAGCGACGACCCACCGTACGACATGAACGGCGTGGTCAGCCCGGTGAGGGGAATCAACTTGGTGACGCCGCCGACGACGACGAACACCTGCACGGCGATGGTGAACGACAGTCCGGCGGCGAGGAGCTTGCCGAAGCTGTCCCGTACTGCGAGCGCCGTGCGGAGGCCGCGGATGACGAGGATCAGGAACAGCATCAGTACGGCGGCGAGGCCGATCAGGCCCAGTTCCTCGCCGATCGTGGCCACGATGAAGTCGGTCTTCGCGAACGGCACCTGCGCCGGCCGGCCGCTGCCGAGTCCGGTTCCCGCGACACCACCCGTAGCGAGCCCGAACAACGACTGCGAGATCTGGTATCCGGTGTTGTTGTAATCGGCCAGCGGGTCGAGCCACGTGCTGACGCGGACCCGTACGTGACCGAACATTTGATAGGCGAAGAAGAAACCGATCGCGAGGAGGCCACCGCCGATGAGCAGCCAGCCGACGCGTTCGGTGGCGATGTACAGCATCACCAGAACGGTGCTGAACAACAGCAGTGACGTGCCGAGATCCTTTTCGAACACCAGCACGCCCACCGACACCATCCAGGCGAGGAGGATCGGGCCGAGGTCACGGGCACGGGGCAGATCCATCCCGAAGATGTGCTTGCCGGCGGTGGTGAACAGGTCACGCTTCGCGACCAGGACGGACGCGAAGAAGATGATCAGCAGAATTTTGGCGAACTCGCCTGGCTGAATACTGAAGCCGGGAAGCCGGATCCAGATTTTTGCGCCGTTCACCTCGGAGAAGCTCGACGGAAGGATAGCCGGTATGGCGAGGAAGACCAGTCCCGCAAGACCCAGCGTGTAGCTGTAGCGGGCGAGCAGTCGATAGTCCTTCAGTAACACCAGGACAGCGACGAAACCCGCGATGGCCAGGGTCGTCCACAGCACCTGCTGGTTGGCGTCGGGCGAGGGGACGGGCAGCCCGAAGTACTGGGCCGACTGGGCGTCGGCCAGATCGAGGCGGTGAATCAACACCAGCCCGAGGCCGTTGAGCAGCGCGACGATGGGAAGGATCAGCGGATCGGCATACGGCGCGAACCGCCGGACCGCGAGGTGCGCGATCAGAAACAGCGCTGCGTACGCTGCGGCGTACTTGCCGAGATCCCAGGTGATGCTCTGTTCCTGGCTGGCCTCGACCAACACCAGTGACAGGGTCGTGATCAGAATCGCGAGACCGATGAGCATCAGCTCGGTGTTGCGACGCGTCGATTGGACGGGGGCTGGTGCGAACCCGCCCGGTGGACTGGGAAACTGCGCCCCCGGTGAAGCACTTGCGACGGACATCAGCTAGCCGTCCTGCAGTTCTGACCGGGGACCTGGGTCGTGGTCGGCGTCGGGGTCGTGGTCGGGGTCGGTGGTACAGCCGTCTCGGGAGTGGGCGCCGGGGGAGGCTCCGGAGTGGGTGACGGCACCGGGACAGGGCTAGTGGTGGCCGGCTGCGATCCGCAGACGGGCAGGAGATCGTTGTCGGCAAGCCGTGCCATCTGGTTGCGGACGTCGTCGAGCTTGCCCGACGGCAAACCGGCGCGGACCTGTTCGCGGGCCGACGGCTGCAGGTCGTCGACCTGGAGAATGGTGCACCCGTTCGGGGAGTCGGTGGGCGACATCAGCGTGAGCGAACCGGTGTCGGTGACACAGCCGACGAGGTTGGCCTCCTGGAGCGAGTAACCGAGCACCGAACCCGGGACGCCACGCAGTACGGTCACACGTTCGCCGTCGGCGCCGACGTAGTAGTTGTTGCGGATCAGAGCCCGCCCTACGAAGGCAGCGACGGCGACGACGACGATGAGACCGAGCGCCAGCGCTGCCCACCACATACGGTGGCGCGTCTTCTTCGTCGGTGCTTCCTCGACCTGCGGGACGACGCGTTTGGGGGTCGCGCGCGGCGGCCGCATCGCTGCGGCACGGCCTGCGGCGGTGTTCGGCGGCGGGGAGTCATCGTCGTCGTCGGCGGATGCTGCCCCGGCCACGATCGGGTGGCTCTGCCCGTAGTCGAGATCGATGACATCGGCGACCACAACCGTCACGTTGTCGGGACCACCGCTGCGCAACGCGAGTTCGATGAGCCGGTCGGCGCATTCGTCCTGGCTGCCCTCACGCATCGTGTTCTCGATGGTCTCGTCACTCACCACATCTGAAAGCCCGTCGGAACACAGCAGATAACGGTCGCCGGCGCGGGCCTCCCGGACCGTGAGGGTGGGCTCGATCTCGTTGCCGGTGAGCGCCCGCATGATGAGGGAACGTTGCGGGTGGGTGTGCGCCTGTTCCGCCGTGATCCGTCCCTCGTCGACGAGGGACTGCACGAACGTGTCGTCGCGCGTGATCTGCGTCAGGGTGTTGTCGCGCAGAAGGTAGGCGCGGGAGTCGCCGATGTGGACCAGCCCGAGTTTGCTCCCGGAGAAGAGGATCGCGGTGAGCGTGGTGCCCATGCCGTCGAGCTCCGGATCCTCCTCGACGTGGTCGGCGATGGAGTCGTTGCCCTCACGCGTGGCCGCCTCGAGCTTGCCCAGAAGGTCTTCGCCCGGCTCGTCGTCGTCGAGATGCGCAAGCGCCGCAATCATCAACTGCGACGCGACCTCACCTGCCGCATGACCACCCATACCGTCCGCCAGCGCCAGCAGTCGCGCACCGGCGTAGACAGAGTCTTCGTTGTTGGATCGGACGAGGCCACGGTCGCTGCGGGCGGCATAGCGGAGTACGAGGGTCACGGGCGCAACTCGATTACCGTCTTGCCGACGCGTACGGGAGTACCGAGCGGCACGCGGACAGATGTGGTGACCTTGGCGCGGTCGAGGTAGGTGCCGTTGGTGGAGCCGAGGTCTTCGACGTACCAGTCGGCGCCCCGCGGAGAGAGCCGGGCGTGCCGGGTGGACGCGTAGTCGTCGGTGAGTACGAGGGTGGAGTCGTCGGCCCGCCCGATCAGAACCGGCTGAGTACCCAAGGTGATGCGAGTGCCCGCCAGGCCACCCTGTGTGACCACGAGATACTTGGCCGTCTTCGTCTTACCCAGGGAAGGGAGGACGTTGCCGGTGCGCGAGTACCTGGGGGGAACCCGGACGCCGGAACCTGCGTAGATGTCACCACGGAGCGCTCTGAGTACAGACCACACGAAGAGCCACAGCAGAAGCAGAAAGCCTGCTCGCGTGAGTTGCAGAATCAAACCTTGCACGGCAGTCCACCTCCTTCTGTTGCCGAAACGGTCGAGTCTCCGGCGTCTTTTTCTCGCAGCATCATAGGGGCAATCCGCACCCTGCGATCAGGATACGGACAGCCCCCAACGATACGGAGTCGCCACCGTGTTACCTCCGACACGGCCTCCGACGGGGTGTCGGTCGAGCATCGAACGCGTCTCGAAAGGGTCTCGGCAGGCGGTCCGGATAAGTTGTGTCGGCTTCGCCTCAGGGTGTCCGGTCGGCTGCGCCTCTGGGTCTCCGGTCGGCTGCGCCTCAGAGGATTCGAACCAGGATCTCCGAGTGCCCCGCCCGGATGATGTCGCCGTCCGCGAGCTGCCAATCCTGGACCGGCGCACCGTTGACCGTGGTCCCGTTGGTGGATCCCAGGTCGGACAGCATTGCGACCTGACCGTCCCAGCGGATGTCGATATGGCGACGCGACACCCCGGTGTCGGGCAGACGGAACTGTGCCTCCTGGCCGCGACCGATGATGTTGTTGCCCTCGCGCAGCTGGAAGTGGCGTCCACTGCCGTCTTCGAGCTGCAGCGTGGCGGTGTACGTGTGCCCCTCGGGCGGGTAGGCCTGCTGGTTGTAGCCGCCCTGGTCGTAGTCCGAGTAGCCCTGGTCGTACGCCTGCTGGTCGTAGCCACCCTGCTGGTAGCCGCCACGGTCGTACGCCTGCGGCTGCTGGTAACCGGCTTCGGCGTAGGTGCCGTCCGGGTAGCGCGCAGGAGCGCCCTGGTCGTAGCCACCCCGGTAGTCCTGGGCGTATCCGGCCTCGCGGTAGTCGTAGCCCTCGTCGGCGGGCTGCTCGTAGCCGGGCGCCTGCGGTGCCTGCTCGTAGGCCTGGCCGTAGGCCTGCTGATCCTGCGGGTACCCACCACGCGGCGCCTCGGGGTAAGGCTGCTGCTGGTCGTAGCCGCCCTGCGGGTAGCCGCCCCGGTCGTAACCGTTCTGGTAACCAGGCGGGTATCCCTGGTCCTGGCTCGCATGGGCGTGACCGTTGCGCGCGTACTGCGGATCGGGCTTACGGTTGCCCGCTGGTTCGCGGCTGGGGTCGTAGCCTGAGTTCTGCGTCATGGGGCCAGCTCCTGGATTCGACGTGACGGGTACAAACGGTGCCTGTGGTCGCGGTGCGGGACCGCGCGGCGGTTCGGGTCGCCCCGGTGGGGTCGCGCCCGGGCGACCCGCATCCGGATCCACCGAACCCCGGGTGCGGAACTGCCCGGTGTGCAGTGAAGGCGATGGTTCGAACGCGACATGAATGGGACCATACGTCTGCCAGCCCTGGTCGCGAATGAAGTCTTCGAGGTGACGGGAGAAGGCTTTGACAGTCAGGTCTCTGTCAGCGGCAAGGCCTTCGTGGTCCGAGTTGTTGATGGCGATGACGTAGCTGTTCGGAGCAAGCAGGTGTCCGCCCTCGAGCTCCTGAATACGATCGGCGGCCTCCTGCTGAAGTGCCGCCTCCACTTCCTGCGGCACCACGCCGCCGCCGAAGACCCGTGCGAACGCGTCACCCACTGCTCCCTGGAGCTTCCGCTCGAAACGTTGCACTATCCCCATCGGAACCTCCTTACAGTGTCTCGCTCGTCGGCCTGCGACATGTTCGGCGCGGTGTCGGTCGTGCCGTGACCCCGTTCGTGTCGCGACACTTCCATGCATAAACCCCACGGTACTGTCACTGCATCGAGCCGCGACACGGGTCTACGCACTAGCATGATATCGGTCTTTGTCCGGGCGAGGGTTTGTGTGGGCATTTCCGGACTTGACCTGCACGAATCGCGACTTCCGATGGCCTCGTGATAATGTTCTCCAGTCGCTCGGGCGAGTGGCGGAATGGCAGACGCGCTGGCTTCAGGTGCCAGTGTCCTTCGGGACGTGGGGGTTCAAGTCCCCCTTCGCCCACCACAGCGGTTTTCGGACCGCGACAACGAAAGCCACGAACTCGAAACGAGTTCGTGGCTTTCGTCGTTCCCGGCGGAAGTCGATCCCGTCCGCAGCCGGTTCTGCGCCGAATACCTGACGAGAGGGACCCGTTCGGCGGGTTCCGTCCCCGCTCAGCAGCGCAGCGGGTAACTGAAGGCTGAGGCGCACGACTTCGCCGGCCTCTGTGCCGCCGGATTCGTCGAAGGTGGGTCGAATCATGAACGAAGCGCTCCGGGTTGCCGGTGCTACGCATGTCGTCGAGTACATCCGGTCCGTTGCTGCGACGGTGGAAGCGGACACGGTGGAGTGGTGGCAGATACCCGCATTCGACGCGGTCCTGACACTGTCCTCGGAAATCCCCTGTTACCCGGGACGGAAGGTCGTTCTGGCCTGGAACCGCCACTTCGGGTGGTCGGTCGGAGTACGCGGACTCACGGACGGGAACGTGGTGATCATCGAGGGCCTCGGGATCGGCCGGGTGCCGGAGGCCACCCGATGTGCCGACCGCGTCGTCGAAGCGGTCGCCGATCTCGGTGAGTGGGTGCCCGGGGCGTCCAGGGGGCCCGCGGTCGGCGATCTGCGTCTGCGGGCGCTCCAAGAACTCCACCACGGGGTCCAGCCTGCACCGAGACTCGTGCGGGGATTCTTCGAGGAATAGTCCGGGTCGGACCCACTGCCTAGCATGAGCGCATGTACTCGGAGCGGAGCTCTACCTTCGCCGGCGCGGTGGTGTGGGAAAAGACCGCAGCGGACGGTGACGGCGCGATTCTCCCCGACGGATGCATGGATCTCATCTGGATGAACGGCGACGTCGTCGTGGCGGGGCCGGATTCTCGTCCCTACATTGCACGCACTCGCCCCGGCGATTACCTTGCGGGACTGCGATGTGCGCCCGGCACCCTGCCGGCGTTGCTCGGGACGCCGGCGGAGGCGTTGGCGAACGCGCGGGTGCCGCTCGCCGACGTGCTCTACGACGACGACACCGCCAGGCTTCTGTCCTCGATCGCCGAGCACGGTGACCCCGCCACTCAACTCGAGAAGTTCGCCGCCCGTCGCCGGCTGATTGCGAGGCCGGACCGCAGAATCGCGGTGACCGTGAGCCTGCTTGCACGTCAGTGCCCCGTCCGGGAGGTGGCGGATCGTGTCGGTATGAGCGAACGCCAACTGCACCGGCTGTGTCGGCGGGAGTTCGGATACGGGCCGAAGATGCTGGCGCGCATTCTCCGGCTGCAGCGGGCCAGGGAGTTGGTGGGGTCGATGTCTGCCGCGGAGGCGGCAAGCTTGGCGGGGTTCGCCGACCAAGCTCACTTGATCCGCGAGTCGAACGAGTTGACCGGCCGCTCCTTCGGCCGATTGGTCACGTCGTCGTGAGTGGCGCGAACAGGTCGACCGGATTGCCATCCGGGTCGTCGATCGTGGCGTAACGCTGGCCCCAGGGCGCGTCCCAAGGGGCATGTCTCTCGCGGTAGCCGGCGTCGGTCAGGTCAGTGAATACCTTGTCCACGACATCCGGACTACCGCAGTCGAACCCGAGTGCCACCCGATGTCCACCCTGAGGTGTCGTCCAGTCCGGCTCGAACGACCGGATGGTCTCGACGGTGTCCCACAGCAGTCGTATTCCGCCCGGGAGTTCGAACTCGACATGTGGCGCTTCCTCAGACCCGGCCGGGATGTCGAGGCCGATGCGACGGTAGAACGCCAATGATGCGGCGAGGTCGTGAACCACCAGTTCGATGGCGGTAAAAGCAGGAATCGTCATGCTGTAAAGCTAGCTTCGGACGACGTCGTGGAAATAGAAGATTTCAGACATCGACGCCGACGCGCCCCGTCCGATACCTTCAATCAGGTTCGCGGAACAACGGGGATGCTGGAGCCATGACTCGCGAATCCACCCATGTCAGTGTGTTCATCGCTCGCAGTGCCGCCGACGTCTACGCCTATGCGAGCGACCCAGCCAATCTGCCGGCCTGGGCGGCCGGTTTGAGCAGCAGCATTGCCCGCGAGGGCGATCACTGGGTCGCCGACTCGCCGATGGGGCAGGTGTTCGTCGCCTTCGCGCCACCCAACGACTTCGGAGTGCTCGACCACCACGTCACGCTCCCGGGCGGAGGCACCGTCTACAACCCGGTTCGCGTCATCCCCGACGGCGAACACAGCGAAGTCGTCTTCACCCTCCGACGAAGAGAAGGGATGGGCGTCGACGAGTTCACCGCCGACGCCTCGGCCGTCGCCGCGGACCTGCAGCGGTTGAAGGGGCTGCTGGAGCGGTGAGCCGGCGCGCTTCATCGGCTCTTGCCTATATTGGTTGATACCGATATAAAGGGATGGTGCACGCGTTCGATGTTCTCGGCGACCCCGTCCGGCGGCGGATTCTGGAGCTCTTGTCCGAGGGGGAGTGCTCGGCCGGCCAGGTGACCGAGGTTGCTGCAGCCGAGTTCGGTATCTCCCAGCCGACGGTGTCGGGACACCTGCGGGTTCTCCGGGAGAACGGGTTCGCCACGGTCCGGCGCGAAGGCACGAGACGCCTCTACGCGGTCGAGCCGGCGCCGCTGCAAGAAATCGATCAGTGGCTCGAAGGGTTCCGGCGGTTCTGGACCGGACCGCTCGACGCGTTGGCCACCGAACTCGCTCGCGGACGTCGCGAGCGCCGAATGAGCCGACCGTCACATCCCGACTCATCCAATGAAGGAGACCGACAGTGAATGAGATCGCCAGCCAAGACACCAGCCTGACGGCTGTGAAACGGGCAATGGGCAACCGAGAAATTGCTGAAGGCCCAGCGCGAACGGCGGTGCTCGAGCGTCGATACGAAGCGCCCATCAAGGATGTGTGGGACGCCATCACGACCCCAGACCGTGTGAACCGTTTTTTCCTCCCGGTCAGCGGCGACCTGCGCGCGGGTGGTTCCTATGCGTTCGAGGGGCAGGCCAGTGGGAAAATTCTCGTCTGTGACCCCCCGCATCTGCTGCGGCTCGAGTGGACACCGCCCGGCGATCGTGGCTACAGCGACCAGGTCGAGGTCCGGCTGACTCCCGACGGCCCCGACGCCACGTGGCTGGTGTTGGAGCACGCCTCTGTCGCCGACGTGTTCCGCAACGATCCAGACACCGGCTGCTACGGCGTCGGAACGGGATGGGAAGGACCACTGCACTACCTCGGCGAATACCTGCGAGGCGTCCTACCCGACCGCCCCAGCACCGAGTGGTACACCTTCGACGAAGCCGAAGAGCTGCGCCTCGCCAACCACCGCGGCAGGGAATGGGCAAAAATCGAGGCACAGCACGCCGGCGGCGCCGACAACGGGTGATACGTGGGCGCTGGGCTGCGGGCGACGGGGAGGCAACTCACCAGGTGCCTGTTTGCGCACCAATTAGTCCGTTGCACAGGAAATTCCGAATTTGGTGCGCAGTTGGCGAATACGTGCGCATCTGTGGAGTGGGTGTTCCGTTAGGTGGGTGTTCCGCGGTTTCCCCGGGATCGAGTATGAGTCGGGCATGCTGTTCGCCGCATCCTGCAACGCGGGCGCTGGGGCCGACGACTCTTCGTTGCGTGGCCGCGGCAGCCCACCAGGTGGCTGTTTGCGGACGAATCAGTTCTTTGCGCGGTTGATTCCGCTCGCAAGTGGCGATTCCCTGCGCAACTATGAGATCGCTGGGTGGTATTCCCGCGGTTTCCCCGGTTGAGCATGGCAGCTTACCGCCTCGAGACGCTGCATTCATCGCCTCGTCGATTCGATATTGCTCCTGGCAACGAAATTTACCGCTCACGATGAACGAAGCGTAGCAGTAGCGAGAGTGTCCAAGAGGTGCCCTATGGGCTTGCCTCAGATGGCCTTGGTGGCGTGCCACTTGACCGGCGAAATACTGGATTGCAAAGGCCTTTCCGTGCCTATAGTTAGAAGATGCGAATTAGATGACCAGAGAACTTCCGGCCTGTCAAGAGGATAAGTGACTGCTGATCCAGCGGCAGCGCTAGAAAAGTCTTAACGTCGACTTCGTCCTCCACTGCCGCTCGTTGACGCCGAAGATCGATCGAGACACTGAGCACTTTACTATGATTCGAACTCTGTGCCGTCTCACTCCGCGCACAGAAAATCCATTCTCGGCCGTATGCTCAGGTGTTGATCCGCTTCAGGAGGCCTTCACTGTAGTATTCAACCTTTGCACAATCGCCCAATTCGGTGGCGATCTTCTGCGCGATTACCATCCCCTCCGAGTCAAGGCGATCAATCTCAGATTTTACTTGCCCAGAGGAGCGTTCTTTCATGCTTAATTGGATTATCGATTGATAGTGGAGATTCCAATCTTCCAATACATCTTGTAGTTCACTGGACAGGCTAAGGGACTGGGGACTAGTGCGTCCTTCCTGCTGATCAATTATGGACGGCTCGAGGTAGTCTGCAGAAAGCCTTATGTATTTCAACTTCCGGACCTCCATGTTCGGTGAAATATTAGGTTCCGATCGACGTTGACCGCAATCTCATAATATCCCGGCTTGCCGTTGAGAAAGCCGTCCGCGCGGTACAGCAATGATCCATCGCGCTGGACGGTCGGCTCATGTCTCAGAATTTGATCGTCGAATGAGTAAGGGAAATTGTGACCCGTGGGATCTTCTAGGCCACGCTCACGAATCCTCGGGTGGTAGTCGTAGCCATGGTCGAAAGCCCTGTCGCTTCCTTCTTCACACGCCGTCGGCACCAGGCCGAGTGGGTCGGTCCATCCGGTGGGGTTGTGGGGATAGGTGTTCGGGTTGGGTGAGGGTGCGAGTCCGAGTGGGTCCTGGGTGAGGTATCGGGCGGTGGCGGGGTTGTAGTAACGATGCAGGTTGTAGTGGAGTCCGGTTTCCGGGTCGTGGTACTGGCCGGGGAAGCGGAGGGGTGTGTCAGCGGCGCCGTGCCAGGTGGTGTTGCCCCACAGGTTGGTGGTGGCGTCGGCGACGCGGTCGGCGTTGTGGGGGTCGACGAGTTCGACCGGCGTTCCGACGAGGTCGGTGATGATTGCGTAGAACTCGTTGTCGACAGCCCGCTGATCCGAAAGCCGGTCGGTGTCCACGGTTCGGGTGACGGCCTGGGTGAGTGGTGTGTAGCTGCCGTGCTGGTAGTTCCATCGGGTGGTGGTGCCGCCGGAGTGCTGCTCGAGCAGGTGCGTGCCGTCCCACGTGTATCGGGTGAGGTCAGCGACGGTGCCGTCGCTGTCGAGTCGTTGTTTGGTGGTGCGTCGGCTGAGGGCGTCGTAGGTGTACTGCCAGTGCTGACCGTCGGGGGTGGTGACGTCGGTGAGCTGATCGAACGCGTTGTAGCGGTAGTGCCACACGTCCGGTGCACGTGAGAGACGGGTGGTGGTCTTCCGGATCAGGCGTCCCACGGCGTCGTAGTGAAATCGGGTGCGGCCGTCGCGGACCAGCAGGTTGCCGAGATACTCGCGACGTTCCGAACCGGAATCTGTGATGTTGCCGAGCGGGTCGTAGCGATACTGCTCGGCTACATGACCGTCCTGCACGACAGCGGTGATCCGGCCTGCCGGGTCGAGGTCGAAACCGCGGCGGACCACCCTGGACGCGTCCCGCTGGGTGGTGTGGTCGACGAGGTATCCGTCCGGCCGGTACGCGTAACTGTCCTGTCTCAGCGCCCGAGGCTCGAGGCCCGGTGCGAGACCCAGGTTCAGAGTGGATGCGGGATGGGCGATCACGTCCTGGTTGGCGAGCTGGCCGCGCGCGGTGTGGTTGCGACGCACTGCGAGTTCACCGACGCGCCAGTCGGTCAATCGGCCGATGGCGTCGTGACCGAATGTCAGGTGGTGACCGTCGGTGGTGAGTCCCAGGAGATGCCCGGTGGGATCCCACTGCCAACTAGTATCGCTTCCGCTGGGGCTGTGCCTCGTCGTGCGCCGACCGACCGCGTCGTATTCGAACCGCAAAGCCGGGTTGCCGTCGACCGTCTCACTGACCAACTCCCCGGTCGGGCTGTAGGTGAACTCGAGGGAATGGACCGCCTGGTCTCCTGTGCCGACGACGGCGGTGGTGACGCGTCCCGCTTGGTCGTGCTCGTAGTGGAGATGTTCGCCGGTGTCTGCGCGGACGTCGGTGACGTTGCCGAGGATGTCGTACGTATGCCGGCGAGTGATCCCGGTGGCGGGGGTGACCGATGCGACGCGACCCGCCGCGTCGTACGTGTAACTAGTTGTGGCACCGATGAAATCGGTTTCCTTGGCGAGCCGGCCGACCGCGTCGTACCGGTACGACCACGTGGCGCCGAGGGAATTGGTGACGGAGGTCAATCTCCGCTCGGTGTCCCAGCCGTACGTGGTGGTGGTGCCGTCGGGGTCGGTGCGGGCGGCGAGGAGGTCGAACGCGCCGTACTCGTAGATGGTGGTGGCGCCGACCGCGTCCGTGTGGACCAGGAGGTTGCCCTCCCCGTCGTACGCCCAGGTTTCGACCGCGCCGTCGGGGTGCGTGCGCTCGACGAGCTGACCGTCCGCCGACCATCGGTAGGTGGTGGTCATCCCAGTGGGATCGGTGACGGTGGTGGGTCGGCCGAACCCGTCCCGGGTGATGCGGGTGACCGCGCCGTTCGGGTCCGTGACCGCCTCGGGCAATCCGGCCTGGTCACAATCGACGAAGGTGCGACCCCCGGCCGCGTCGGTGATCGATGTGAGGCTTCCCGACCCGTCGTATTCATACCGGGTGCGTGCACCGGCCGCATCGACGACGGTGACGAGGTTTCCCTGCTCATCCCATTCCTGCCGCGACATCGTGCCGTCGGCATGGTGGATCGTCACCGGTTGGCGGGGGCCCGCGTAGTCGATGGCGATGACGTTGCCGTCGGGTCGGGTGATTCGGGCAACGTCTCCGTCGGCGGTGTAGAGGTAGCTGGTCGTCGCACCGTCGGGGCCGACTACCCGCAGAGGTTCGCGACGGGCGTTGTAGTCGGTGTGGGTGCGTGAACCGGCGGCGTCGACGAGGTCTCGCAGCCGGAGGTCGGAGTCGAAGCCGTGGATTGTGGTCGCACCGGTGGAGTCGGTGAGGACGGTGACCGAGCCGGGGGAGTCCGGGTTGGTGCGGTAGTCGAATGTGGAGTCGAGGACGCCGGCCGTGCCCTTCTGCTGGACGACGCGACCCGCCTCGTCGTAGGTGTTCACCATGCGGTTGCCGTTGCCGTCGGTCCACGACAGCATGCGACCTTCCGCGTCGTAGCGGTAACGGGTCGATCCGCCTCCGGGTTTGACCACCGCTGTCAAACGCCCTGCGGTGTACTCGAAGTCGCGCACCGGCGCCGCAGTGTCTCCGTCAACGACGGACAACCCCACGATCCGGCCGAACCGGGTGTTGATGAAAACCCGGTAGCCACCCGAGTGCGACACCTCGACAGGAGCACCGGAAGCGTCGTGGCGGAAGAGGATGCGATTGCGGTGGCGGTCGGTGATTGCACTGATCGCGAGGTTGCCCAGCGCGGAGTCGAGACCGTCCAGTTCCGGTTTGGGTGCGAAATGCCAGGTGAGTCCCCGGTCGGGATCGTGCACTCGGTAGGCGCCGGTGTCGGTGCGGGACAGTGTCCATCGCTGGCCCGACTCCGGCATCACAGGAGTCCCCACCTCGGGATGCGGGTACGTGAGCATCACACCGTCTTCGGCGAGCAGCGTGACCCCGGCTTCTTCGACCACCACACGCATGTCCACAGTGGAGGACCAGCCCGGGCCGAACCATCGTCCGAACCGATATCCGGAGCGATGTCGACGGCCGATTACAAGCGGCAACACACCGGGAAGTGTCAAATCGACCTCGGGGAGCAGGAACTCACCCGTTGCGATGTCTACCGGGTCTCGGTCTTCACACGTGTTCTCGGTGGTGCGGTCGGAGTCGGTGCCGGCCTCCCGCGCTGCCTCGTTCGCACCGGCATCGGCGTCCGCATGCTCGGCAGGGCCGGGACTGGGCTCGGGCGATGCCGGGTCGGTCCGCGGTGGAGTGTGCTCGACGGGCGCCGGTTCGGTGCTCGTCGGATTCGTACCCGCGTGCTGAGCCGGCGAGTCGGCGTGCGGGGTGTCGGGCGTCGGATTGTGGCTGACATCCGCGACGTCGTCGAGTAGCCGGGCGCCGCTGCCGAAGTCGCCGGCTTCGTCGACGAGACGCACTGCCGTGCGAGCGCCTGCGACGCCGGCACCCGCACCGCCGGTCGCGGCGGTCAGGAGGGCGTCGCCGGTGAGGCTTCCGGCGAACTCGAAGGGGTTCTTTCTGATGTCGCTGACCACGCCGGACACCATCGCGCCGGGGTCGGCCGCCGCGACGACGAGTCCGGTGGCGAGGTTGGACATGCTCGCTCGGTACTCGGCCGGGTGAGTCGTGTTGTAAGTCTCGTATGGGTTGACCTGCCGAACGAACTGGACGATCCCGGTGAGACCGGTTCCTAGTCCGGAGTAGAAGTTCGCGATGGCGAGATGCGTACCGTCCATCGCGTCGGTGGCGTTGTTCATCCACCGTTGCGTGAAGGGCGGTTCGGCGGGCGCGGACGCGGTTGCCGCGTCGAGCGCACCGGAGACTTGTCCGGCGACTCCGTCGCGTTCGGCTCGCGCGCCTCGGAGGATGTCGCGGGCTTCTTCGCGCAACGCGGTCCACGTGTCGACCAGCGGGCTCGCGTCCTGTTCGGCTCCGCTGAGTGCGTTGAACGCAGTCTTCTTCGTCCGTTCCTCGGCCTCGGCTTGCTTCCACTTCGCCACTGCGTCGGCTGCCCTGGCCTGGGCCGCCTCGACGGTGTGACTCCACGTCGTCAGCGTCTGCGCGGCCGTGGTCATCGCATCGGCGGCGTCGTGCCACAGCCCCGGTTGCTTGTCGAAGACTTCGTTGAATCTGTCTGCTGCACTGCCCGTCCAGTCGGCTGCATCGACGGTACGGAGGGCGGCACCGGTGGATCCGATGCCGGTAGCTAAATCGGTGAGCCTGTTTGTGGCCTCGGTGATGGCTGACGGTTCGCCGCGGATCAGTTCCTTCGGCTCTTCCGTCTGCCCCAGGTCCAGTTCGTCGACAGGCCCACCGGTCGCGCTGGCGATCTCGTCACCGAGATCGGTGAGAGCATCGGACAAGCCGTCGGCGCCTACCCTGTCTGCAAGCCCGGCTGCGGCGTCGAATCCCGAGTCCAGTGTCTGCCCGGCATTCTCCACGGTGCTTTCGATGGCGTCCTCGGCCGCGTCCCCGACGTCGTCGACCACACCCTTCGCGTCTTCCCAGGTGTCGCTGAGCCAGCTCACGACGGTCCGCCTGCCGACATGATGGCCGCGGCCTCGTCGGCACCGTCCGTGTTCCATGCGGCGGTCGATTCGGAGTCCAGCATGTCCCCCAGCGGCGACACATTGGCGAGCGCCTGCGGGCCGACGGCGGAGATCACCTCATTGTTGGTGGCGATGGTCCGATCTGCCGCCGCGAACGACTCGAGACTGTAATCGGGGTTGAGGGTCTGGTTGACCGGGTTGTCGGCGAGCGTCTCGCCCCAAGTCCGTTCGCTGATCTCCTCACCACTGAGGTGGGGATTGCCGACGGTGTTGGTCCACATCGTTTTCAGCGCGTTCGAGTATGCCTGTTCGGTGGCGTGGTAGCGGCCTGCGGCCAGGTCGAGGTTTCGGGCGATGTCATTAGCCGCCTGAACGAGGTAGCGCACCCCCCACGACCACCGCTCCGCGAACTCTTCCAGGCTCGACTGCACTTCCTGCTTCCCGGCTTCCATGGGCGACAGTGCGAGGAGGGAGAACCCCCGCCCGACGGCTGCGGTCTCACCGATGCCCAGGCCCGCCAGGGATTCGGTAATCGCGTTGATTCCCTGCGCGGCCTGGACTAGCACCGCAGGGTCGACTTCGAGTTGTTCCCCCATTTACGCGGCCTCGTCGAGCGCGGGCGGAAAAGCGATCGGGTTGTCTCCGGCGACGTCGATCACCACTCCGGTCGGTCGGGTCAAGGCCGGGATGAGGACGTCCATCAGACGCCATCCGAAGATCGTGTGAAAACGACAGGCACTCGGGTGCTGTTCGCGGGCGAGCGAGTACCGGGCATATTCCCGCTCACTGGTGAACGCGCAGATCCAGTGAAGCCCTCCGAACGGGCTGGTGAGCACCCGGTCGTCCTCGGTGATCGGTATGAGTAGTGTCGCCGAGCGAAGGGATTCGGACAACGCCGCCGGTTGCCCGAACCCTTGACGGAACGCATCCATCTCGGTGAGCAGCGCATTGCAGTTACCGACTGATCTACTCATGAATCCCCCCGGATATCGAATTCCGCCCCGTGCGGGGACAGTACTGGATTACTCCGACACCGGCGCGGGCACCGGTTCGCGGCGCCCGCCGGGGACCGCCGAGGCGATGGCGAGGAGCCGCTCGTATGCCGCGCGGGTGTCGGCGGCGAGGCGATCGTGGCTGATGACGACCCCCATGCCGAGGTGCTCGTCGTACGGGATGGTCTCCACACCCCACACCTGCCCGCCGAGGTAGTCGCGCAGCAGATCGACGTCCACCTGCCATCCGGTGTTGTCCTGATTCGACACGGTGACGACTGTCCGGGACAGACCGGGTTCACCGAGTGTGTCGCCGATCGACTGCAGTGCGGCGCGTAGTCGGTTGAACGCGTCGGCACGGCAGGGCACGACGAGGATGATCGGGGTCGGTGCGGCCAGCAACGGTGACAGGTAGGAAGCGCGCAATCGGTGGCCCAGGTCGTACACGGAGCTCGCCCCGCGCGCACGGAGAGCTTCTGCGAGCAAGGACATTTCGCTGTCGGTGGCCGTCTGAGTGCCGAGCCGATTCAGGATCCGGGCGTCCACCGTCGTGCGCGAGCAATACCCGTCGAAGACGTCGTCCGGGACGGCTCCGGACGCTGCCACTGTCACCACGTGTTCGAGCCCGCTCACGGAGAGCACGAGGTCGGCGCCGCGCTCGGCGATGTCACCACCAGCCGGAGTTGCGTCGACTGCGACCACTGCATTCCCGTGTACCGCCGCGGTGTTGGCGAGTCCGAGGGCCGTCGTTGTGGCGCCCGCGCCTCCGCACGCGCCCAGGACGAGCGTGGAAGATGTTGTGCTCCAGCCGGTTCGGTATGTCATTGAGCGTCTCCAATGGATGTGATGTAGGTGCGGCCGTCGCGGTCGGTGGTGGTCACGACCTGCCGATACTGATGGGTCGACCCGTCCGGTCGCTGCTCCGTGAGTGTGACGGCATAGCGGCCGGATTCGGTGGGGCTGATCGTGAGGCAATGTTCGGTGCCCTCCGGCAACGAGTCGATACCCCGCTGAATCGTCTCGGCCGACCCCATCGGCGCATCGGCGGTGACCACGTCGCGGGCCTTCGCTCCGCTCCGCTCCACGTAGTAGGCGTGGTCGAAAGCCAGAATCACCTCGGTACCGTCCGCCGTACCGCCGGGACCGTTGCCGGTGACCGCGCCGTCGTTCCGGGATTCGACGCACCAGTCCGGATCCACGGCCGCGACGGGACTCCCGTCCTCGTTCGAGGACCCGAAACTCGAAACGACGACGACACCGACGACTACTGCTCCGAGGGCCGCAGCGGCGCCGGCGAGAGCGAGCCTCGGTTTTCCGCGCCTGCCGCGGACGACGGGCGTGGTGTCATGGTGGTCGCTCGGCGCCAGCCAGGTGGGGACAGGCGGCGGTAGCTCGAGCTGTGAATCCCGAACTTCCTCGGTCGATTCCGCAACACGTGTAGACGCGGGGGTAGGTGTGAAGGGCGGGAACCAATGTGCGAAGCGATCGCGGGTAGCGCTGTCGTCGTTCCTGGGGGGCGGTTCTGTCACAGGTGAATCCTCCACACCTCATTCCGCCGGGCGGAGCCGGCCCTGTAGCCGGCGCCGCCCGGACGATCACCGATCAAACGTGGAGCGTTGCCTGGCTGCGCACGTTGACGCCACCGATCGTGACGGCACTCGGCCCGCTGTCCGTCGACTGCAGCTGCGGTAGCTGCGGTGCCGGCAGGGCGGCGACCGCGTCGACGAGCGAGCCGAAGGCCGGGTACCGGTCTGCTGCATCCGAGATGGCGGCAGCACTAGGTGTGACGTCGACCGGCGCAGACCAGTTGATCGGATGCTCGGCCTGGGAATCCGCGACGAACGCCGACACGGCGGCGGCGGTGGGGGAGGAGGGGTCGATCGCGATGCCCGCGGTGCCGGTGGCGTCACCGATGCGCCAGCCGACGGTGCCGGCGTATCCCTCGGGATTGCCGTACTGGCGACCGTTGACAGCAACCGGAAGGGCACCGATCAGGGTGTCGGCGGCGGCGTTCACCTCGACCACCGGCTTGGGCACGGGCAGCGTCGGGGCGACGGGTGCCTGATCGGTTCTCGGCATGTCGTCCGGATCGATCCACACCGCAGCGGGCTGGGCAGGGGCCGCCTCGACGGCATCCGGGGCGGCGGGCGGCGGGGTGTCACCGCTCGCTGCCGGGCCGGGGGTGGCCGCGTCGCCTCCGGGTACGGCGAGAGGCGCCTGCGGGGGCGCGGGTGTCGTGGGGGCTGCGGGGCCCGTGACGCCGGGCTGTGACGTCGTGGGCGGCGCGGCCGGATTCGTCACTCCCGGCTGGGACGTGGTGGGTGGCGTCGACCGGTCGGTGACGCCGGGCTGCGACGTCGACGGGGCGGTGCTCGGAGCGGCGTGTGCGGTCGCGGCGCCGAGCACTGCTGCAGCGGATACCGATAGTGCGGCTGCCACTGCGTGCATGCGGATCTTCACGTGGATACTCCTGATGTCGAGTGAAAGTGGATGCAGGCAGGTGCCGCATCCGAAGAGCAGAGATCGATGCAGATCAGGGGTACCGCGAATGGAAAAGGTGCACGCCGGCGGCAGGACAGTACGCCTCCGCTGCAGAGAAAGGTTTCACCACCGACGAGGTGGATCTGGTATTCCCCCGATGAAGATTTTCGGTTCTGCCGACCGCATTACTGCAGCCGTCGTCCACCGCCCCCATGACCGCCCCCGGTTCGTCTCGTCCCCCTATTGCGGGAAAGTACCAGATGGGCAGGCATTGCTGCGCACCCGGATTCTCGTCAGGCCAGGGCCGCGGCCAGTTTCATCGTCCGATCGCGGACCGGACGCAGATGCCTGGTCATCGCGATCGACGCCATGGCACGTGATCCGAGAACCAGTCGCTGCGTCACCCGACGGCGTGCGCGGTCATACTGTCGCAGCGACTCGCGAATATCGTTCTGCGAGGCCAGGAATCGTCCGAGCGTGACCGCGTCGACGAGGGCCTCGCATGCGCCACGTCCGAGATTGGGGGCCATCGCGTGGGCGGCGTCGCCGATCAGCGCCGTGTGGCCCGACACATACGAGGGCAGGGCGGGTGACTCGTAGAGGTCGTGATGAAGCAGGGCGTCGGGGGTGATCGCATCGAGGACGGCCCGGACGTCGGCGTGCCAGCCCCCGAACCGCCACCGCAGGTAGTCGAGTCCGTCCTCGGATCCGGGGTCGGTGCGGACGCACGCGAACCAGTTGACGAGGTTGCCCTCGCGCGGTGTGATTCCGAAAAGCGCTCCGGCGTCCCAGGTTTCGCTCACCGTGTCGCGCCGTCCGGGCACCCATCCCCGCCACGCGGTGGCGCCCGTGTAGACGGGCTCGAATCCGTCGCCGAACAAGCGACGCCGGGTGGCGCTGCGTAGGCCGTCCGCGCCGATCACGACGTCGTAGTCGGAGAGGGCGTCCGCGGGAGGGGCCGGGGTGCCGAACGAGACCATCCCCTCGGGCAACGATGTGGCGAGCTCGGCAAGGAGGGCAGGCCGCGACAGCAGGTAGGCGGTGCGCGCGGAGCTGTCGACGGTGCCGATGACGGACCCGTCCGGTCGCAGGAACGACCCTCGATGCTGCGGAGATCCGAGAGCGCGGACCCGGTCGCCGAGTCCGATCGTGTCGAGCGCGTCGACGGCCTGGGGCCACATGCCGAGGGCGGTACCCGACGTCGGAAGGTCCGCGGAGCGCTCGAAGACCTCGACGTGCCAGCCGGCGCGGAACAGGAAACGGGCGATGGCGAGGCCGCCGATGCCGCCGCCGAGGACTGCTGCCGAGTGCGTCATGGCCTCAACGCTACTACGCCTGTAGTGGGAATTACTACGGCTGTAGTGTGGAGTGCATGACAGGGAGGCGAGAACAGCTGCTCGACGCAGCTATCGACGTGCTCGGCCGGAAGGGGGCGCGCGCCCTCACTCATCGAGCGGTCGACGAATCGGCGGGGATGCCGCAGGGCTCCACCTCCAACTACTTCCGCACCCGCGGCGCCCTCCTCGAGGGAATGGTCACCCGTCTCGCGGCACGTGACGTAGACGACTGGGAGAAATTTGCGGACCTCCGGCCGGACGGGATGGAGGCGCTGGTGGAGGCCCTGGCCGCGTTCACCCGGTACGCTGCGGGACCCGACCGGATCCGCTCGAGCGCCCGCTACGCCCTTTTCATGGAGGCCTCGGCGGTCCCGGCCCTCGGGGAGATCATCGGCTCTGCTCGCGCCGGACTCGTAGAATGGGGCGCGAGCATGCTGGACCTCGCCGGATCGAGGAATCCAGCAGCCGACGCAGTGGTTGTCACCGACTATCTGGATGGAGTGATCCTGCATCAGCTGACCGTTCCCGACCCCGATTTCGACCCGACTCCCGGAATCACAGCAGTACTCGGCGCACTCACTTAATATGTACTGGACGTTCTCGGCCGAGGTCTGCCCTCGAGAAAAGGCCTGTTCACGGGATGAATAGGCCAACCTAAGTTGTGTTTCTTCGGGGGGTCTGAATTATCGTTTTCGTTACACGTTGGACCCACGAAAGTCCGACCCGACCGAAAAGCCACGTCGCCTGGTGCGAGGACCACACCCAGCGTGCTGCAAAGGGCGATAGCCGATCGGTGGTGCCGATCACATCCTGACGGTACTTGCATTGCAAGGTGATGGCCATCAGCGCTGCTGGTCGTCGGTGCATCTTTTGGCATACGAAGGCTAGGTATGAAGCAACTTCCAGGCCCCCAGGGGCTGTACCACCCGGCGAACGAGCACGACTCCTGTGGCGTCGCGTTCGTCGTGGACATGAAGGGTCGCCGCAGCAGGGACATCGTCGAGAAGGCGATCACCGCTCTGGTCAACCTCGAGCACCGTGGTGCCGCGGGCTCCGAACCCAATACGGGTGACGGCGCCGGCATCCTGATCCAGGTTCCGGATGCGTTCTTCCGCGCTGTGGTCGACTTCCCGCTGCCCGCCGCGGGCACCTATGCCACGGGCATCGCATTCCTGCCGCAGAGCAAGGCCGACGCGCAGCGTGCATCCGACGCCGTCGAGAAGATCGTCGAGAGTGAGGGCCTGAAGGTCCTCGGCTGGCGCGAGGTCGCGACCGACGACTCGTCGCTCGGCGCCCTGGCACGCGACGCGATGCCGACGTTCCGGCAGATCTTCATCGGCAGCGAAGGTGACTCCCTCACCGGTCTGGACCTCGAGCGCAGGGCGTACGTCGTCCGCAAGCGCACCGAGCACGAGCTGGGTAGTGAAGGCGCCGGCAAGGACGGGCCGGGTCGCGAGACCGTCTACTTCCCGAGCCTGTCGAGCCAGACGTTCGTCTACAAGGGCATGCTCACCACCCCGCAGCTCAAGGGTTTCTACCTCGACCTGCAGGACGAGCGCGTGGAGTCGGCACTCGGGCTGGTCCACTCCCGCTTCTCCACCAACACGTTCCCGTCGTGGCCGCTGGCTCACCCGTTCCGGCGCGTCGCGCACAACGGTGAGATCAACACCGTCACCGGCAACGAGAACTGGATGCGTGCCCGCGAGGCGCTCATCGACAGCGACGTCTTCGGTGGTCGCGAAAACCTCGAGAAGATCTTCCCGGTCTGCACCAACGGGGCCAGCGACACCGCGCGCTTCGACGAGGTGCTCGAGATGCTGCACCTCGGTGGTCGTAGCCTTCCGCACGCGGTCCTGATGATGATCCCCGAGGCGTGGGAGCATCACGAGAGCATGGACCCCGAGCGTCGGGCGTTCTACCAGTACCACTCCACGCTCATGGAGCCGTGGGACGGCCCGGCGTCCGTCTGCTTCACCGACGGCACCGTCATCGGCGCGGTCCTCGACCGCAACGGGCTGCGTCCCTCGCGGCTGTGGGTCACCGAGGACGGCCTGGTCGTCATGGCCTCCGAGGTCGGCGTTCTGCCGATCGATCCGGCCACGGTCGTGAAGAAGATCCGGCTCCAGCCCGGCCGCATGTTCCTGGTCGACACCGACCAGGGCCGCATCATCAGCGACGACGAAATCAAGTCGGAGCTTGCCGCCGAGCACCCGTACCAGGAATGGCTCGACCAGGGCCTGACCCATATGGACGACCTGCCGGAGCGCCCGTACACCTACATGTCGCACGAGCGTGTGGTGCTGCGTCAGCAGATGTTCGGGTTCACCAACGAAGAGGTCAACGTCCTCGTCAAGCCGATGGCGGCTTCCGGTGCGGAAGCACTCGGCTCGATGGGTACGGACACCCCGATCGCGGTGCTGTCCTCCCGTTCGCGGATGCTGTTCGACTACTTCTCGCAGCTCTTCGCGCAGGTCACCAACCCGCCGCTCGACGCCATCCGCGAGGAGGTCGTCACCAGCCTCGGCGGAACGATCGGCCCCGAGCACGATCTGCTGCACCCCACGGCGGAGTCCTGCAGGCAGATCTACTTGCCGCAGCCGATCCTGCACAACGACGATCTGTCGAAGCTCATCCACGTCAACGACGACGGCGGATTCCCGAGCTTCCGCAGCGTCATCGTCCGCGGTCTGTACCCGGTGGCCGAGGGCGGTGCGGGTCTACGCAAGGCGCTCGACGACGTTCGCTACCAGGTCTCCGAGGCCATCGCCGGTGGTGCGCGCCTCATCGTCCTGTCCGACCGTGAGTCGAACGAGACGTACGCACCCATCCCGTCGTTGCTGCTGACGTCGGCCGTGCACCACCACCTGGTGCGCGAGAAGACCCGCACCAAGGTCGGTCTCGTCGTGGAATCGGGCGACGCCCGCGAGGTGCACCACATGGCGCTCCTCATCGGCTTCGGTGCAGCGGCCGTCAACCCGTACATGGCGTTCGAGACGGTCGACGAGCTGTTCCGCGGCAACGAACTGCAGGGACTGAGCCTCGACAAGGCCATCCAGAACTACATCAAGGCCGCGGGCAAGGGTGTGCTCAAGGTGATGTCCAAGATGGGCATCTCGACCCTCGCCTCGTACACCGGTGCTCAGCTGTTCCAGGTGATCGGCCTGTCGCAGGATTTGGTGGACGAGTACTTCACGGGCCTGAACTCGAGCCTCGGTGGTATCGGTCTCGACGAGATCGCCGCCGACGTCGCGGTCCGGCACTCCAACGCGTACCTCGACCGCCCCGAAGAGCGCGCGCACCGCGAGCTCGAGGTGGGCGGCGAGTACCAGTGGCGTCGTGAGGGCGAATACCACCTGTTCAACCCGGACACGGTGTTCAAGCTCCAGCATTCCACGCGCACCGGGCAGTACGAGGTGTTCAAGGAGTACACGAAGCTGGTCGACGACCAGTCCGAGCGCCTCGCAGCGCTGCGCGGCCTCTTCGAGTTCAAGAAGGGTGTGCGCGAGCCCGTCCCGCTGGACGAGGTCGAGCCGGCCACCGAGATCGTCAAGCGCTTCTCGACCGGTGCGATGAGCTACGGCTCCATCTCCGCCGAGGCGCACGAGACCCTGGCCATCGCCATGAACCGCCTCGGTGGCCGTTCCAACTCCGGTGAGGGCGGCGAGCATCCGTCGCGCTTCGAGCCGGACGAGAACGGTGACTGGCGCCGGTCCGCGATCAAGCAGGTCGCGTCGGGACGCTTCGGCGTCACGTCGCACTACCTGACCAACTGCTCCGACATCCAGATCAAGATGGCGCAGGGAGCCAAGCCCGGTGAGGGCGGCCAGCTGCCGGCGCACAAGGTGTACCCGTGGGTGGCCGAGGTCCGGCACTCCACACCCGGTGTCGGCCTGATCTCGCCGCCCCCGCACCACGACATCTACTCGATCGAGGATCTCGCACAGCTGATCCACGACCTGAAGAACGCGAACCCGCAGGCGCGGGTGCACGTCAAGCTGGTGTCCGAGGTGGGTGTCGGCACGGTCGCCGCGGGTGTCTCGAAGGCGCACGCGGATGTCGTCCTGATTTCCGGTCACGACGGTGGCACCGGTGCCACCCCACTGACCTCGGTCAAGCACGCCGGCGCTCCGTGGGAGCTCGGCCTCGCCGAGACCCAGCAGACGTTGCTGCTCAACGGCCTGCGCGACCGCATCGTGGTGCAGGTCGACGGACAGCTCAAGACCGGCCGTGACGTCATGGTCGCCGCGCTGCTCGGCGGCGAGGAGTTCGGTTTCGCGACCGCTCCGCTGGTGGTGTCGGGCTGCATCATGATGCGGGTCTGCCACCTCGACACCTGCCCTGTCGGTGTCGCGACGCAGAACCCGGTGCTGCGCAAGCGGTTCAACGGCAAGCCGGAGTTCGTGGAGAATTTCTTCCTCTTCATCGCTGAAGAGGTCCGCGAACTCATGGCCGAGCTCGGCTTCCGGACACTCGACGAGGCCGTCGGCCAGGTCGACGTGCTCGACACCACCAAGGCGCTCGAGCACTGGAAGGGCAGCAAGGCTGGCAATCTCGACCTGTCGCCGATCCTGCACCAGGCCGAGTCCGCGTTCATGGATCAGGACCTGTACTGCACAGGTACCCAGGACCACGGCCTCGACAAGGCGCTCGATCAGCAGCTGATCGCCCAGAGCCGCGATGCTCTCGACAAGGGCGCCAAGGTGTCGTTCGAGTCGCCGATCACCAACGTCAACCGGACGGTCGGCACCATGCTGGGCCATGAGGTGACCAAGGCGTACGGCGGTGAGGGCCTGCCCGACAACACGATCGACATCACGTTCACCGGCTCGGCCGGTAACAGCTTCGGTGCTTTCGTGCCCAAGGGTATGACCCTGCGGCTGCATGGCGACGCCAACGACTTCGTCGGCAAGGGTCTGTCGGGTGGACGCATCGTGGTCCGTCCTCCGCTGGAAACCGCGGCCGGGTTCGTCGCCGAGGACAACATCATCGGCGGCAACGTGATCCTGTTCGGCGCGACCAGCGGTGAGGCTTTGCTGCGCGGTGTCGTGGGTGAGCGGTTCGCGGTACGTAACTCCGGTGCCACTGCGGTGGTCGAGGGAGTCGGCGACCACGGCTGCGAGTACATGACGGGCGGCAAGGTCGTCATCCTCGGCGCGACGGGACGCAACTTCGGCGCCGGCATGTCCGGTGGCGTGGCCTACGTCTTCAACCCCGACAAGGCGTTCGAGGACAACCTCAACACCGAACTGGTAGACCTCGAGGATCTGACGGGTGACGACTTCACCTGGCTGAAAGCCGCTATCGAGCGTCACCGCGACGAAACCGGTTCGGAGGTTGCCGCGCGCATCCTGTCCGACTGGTCACAGCAGGTCAATCACTTCGCAAAGGTGATGCCCCGCGATTACAAGAAGGTGCTCTTGGCCATCGAGGCCGCGAAGAAGGATGGAAAGAACGTGGACGAGGCAGTAATGGAGGCAGCTCGTGGCTGATCCAAGCGGCTTTCTGAAGCACCCGTCACGCGAACTGCCCGTTCGCCGTCCGGTGCCGTTGCGTCTGCTCGACTGGAACGAGGTGTACGAGGAGTTCCCGAAGGAAAACCTCCGCACCCAGGCGAGCCGGTGCATGGACTGCGGTATTCCGTTCTGCCACAACGGCTGCCCCCTCGGGAATCTGATTCCCGAGTGGAACGACCTGGTGTACCGGGACCGTTGGCACGACGGCATCGAGCGGCTGCACGCCACCAACAACTTCCCGGAATTCACCGGGCGGCTGTGCCCCGCACCCTGTGAGGCGTCGTGCGTCCTGGGCATCAACCAGGATCCGGTCACCATCAAGCAGGTCGAGGTCGAGATCATCGATCACGCATTCGACGAGGGCTGGGTCACGCCGGTGCATCCCACCCGGTCGACGGGCAAGAGGGTGGCGGTCGTCGGTTCCGGTCCTGCGGGTCTGGCTGCAGCGCAGCAGCTGACGCGTGCCGGTCACCTGGTCACCGTGTTCGAGCGGGCCGACCGTATCGGCGGTCTCCTCCGCTACGGCATCCCCGAGTTCAAGATGGAGAAGCGCCACATCGACCGCCGTCTGGATCAGATGGAGGCCGAGGGCACCGTCTTCAAGACGAATGTGAACGTGGGCGTCGACATCTCCGCCGACGAGCTGCGCGAGCAGTTCGACGCCGTGGTGCTGGCGGGCGGTGCCACCGCGGCTCGTGACCTGCCGATTCCCGGGCGCGAACTGGACGGCATCCATCAGGCGATGGAGTACCTGCCCATCGCCAACCGTGTGCAGTTGGGCGACCTCGAAGAGCCCACCATCACCGCCGAGGGCAAGAAAGTTGTCATCATCGGCGGCGGCGACACCGGCGCGGACTGCCTGGGCACCTCACACCGTCAGGGTGCGGTCAGTGTTCACCAGTTCGAGATCATGCCGCGTCCGCCCGAGACCAGGGCCGAGCAAACCCCGTGGCCGACGTACCCGCTGATGTACCGGGTCGCGTCCGCGCACGAGGAAGGCGGCGAGCGCCTGTTCTCCGTCAACACCGAGAAGTTCGTCGGTGTCGACGGCAAGGTGACGGCGCTGCACGCCCACGAGGTCGAGATGAAGTCGGGCCGCTTCGAGAAGGTGGAGGGCTCGGATTTCGAGCTCGAGGCCGATCTCGTGCTGTTGGCCATGGGCTTCGTCGGCCCCGAAAAGCCGGGACTGCTTACCGATCTCGGTGTCGACCTCAACGAGCGCGGCAACGTCGCCCGCTCTGCGAAGTGGGCCACCAACGTCGACGGCGTCTTCGTGGCCGGCGACATGGGACGTGGACAGTCGCTCATCGTGTGGGCAATTGCCGAGGGTCGCTCGGCCGCTGCGGCGGTCGATGCCTACCTCGAGGGTGAGACGGCCCTGCCGTCTCCGGTCGAGACCACCAGCGCACCCCAGCGCTAGTTCAGTTCGTTATCCACCAGCACCCCGGCGTTATATTTTCGCCGGGGTGCTGGTTTCGGGTGCGCCGGTCGGTTTTGCTCGGTAACGTTTATTTACCGATCGTGCATCTTCAGGTCACGTCGGCCTGGCAGCATCCCGTCTGCAGGTCGACGAAGGGGAGAAGAAGAGTTGAGGGCCATGGCAATGAAACGGGTTATCGCAACTTTGACCGCAACGGCTGCAGCGGTGGCCATTCCGGTGGTCTCGGGCGTGGTCGGCACCAGCGCGGTAGCGAACGCAGACCCGTGCCCGAGCCTGTACGTGGTGGCGATTCCGGGAACGTGGGAAACGTCCACCAAGGAGAATGTCCGGCCCACCCCCGGCCTGCTGTCTGCGGTCACGAACGGGTTACCGTCCAATATCCGCACCGACTATGTGACCTACGCCGCCACTGCCTTCCCGTGGGAAGGCGATGTGTACGGGCGCTCGAAGGCTCAGGCGGTAGACAACGCCCGCGGGATGCTCGTCAACATGTCTCAGCAATGCGCCGGAACCAAGCTTGCGCTCATCGGCTACAGCCAAGGCGCTGATGCTGCGGGTGACCTCGCGGCCGAGATCGGCACGGGCCTCGGCGCGGTGCCTGCCGACAAGATCGCTGCCGTCGGGCTCGTGTCCGATCCCCGTCGTTCGCCCACCGACGCGCTGGTCGGTCCTCCCGTCGCCGGTGGGGGCGCCGGCGGACCTCGCATCGGCGGTTTCGGCTGGGTCAGCCAGAACACCCGAACCTTCTGCGCATACGGCGACCTGTACTGCTCCACCCCGAAGGAAGACTTCGTGACCCGGCTCGCCGGTTTCCTCGCGCAGACGTCGGACCCGTCGCCGTCGCTGCTAGGCCGGTACCAGGCGGAGGCCGAAGCCATTTGGCGTGACCTCCTCGACGCCGGTGGTGTCCCCACCCTGATGGCTCAGTTGGACGAATCGGCCAACCAGAGGCGGATCGACGAGCTCGAGCAGTTCTACAAGTCGCAGGCCCACCAGGATTACACGCGGTACGCGGTCGACGGTGCCGGGACGTCGGCCACCAACTGGCTCAGGAACTGGTTGCGCGACGTGGCGTAGGTCGAGCCGGGCGCGGCAGGAGAAGATGATCCGATGACGGACACTCCTGCCGCGCCCGGTTACGACGCTTTCGTCACCGTCCGGTGGTCCGATATGGACGCCTTTCAGCACATCAACCACGCCAGGATGGTGACGTTGCTCGAAGAGGCGAGGATCGACTGGCTGCTCAGTGAGGGCGCCGAGAATTCGTCTCTCATCACCAGTGCGTTCATCGCCGACATCCACGTCAAGTACCGGGCTCAGCTCACACACTCGGAGAGTCCGTTGCGGATCACCATGTGGATCGCGAAGCACCGGGCCGTCGACTTCACCATCGGTTACGAGGTCCGGGGTGCGCGCGCCGGTCGTACCGATCCGCCCGCCGTCACCGCCACCACCCAGATGGCCGTCGCCGACGTCGACGCGCAGCGGTTGCGGCGTATCACTCCCACCGAGCGCGAGTACCTCACCCGCTGGTCCCGTGCGTGACAGTGCAGAGCGCGAGTGCCCACTGGGCGTTACGCGCGGCGGCGTGACCGTGTGGGAACCGCATCACGTGAGGATCAGCCCAAGTCGAAACGCGCACCGAGTCGCATGCTGCCGGGCGCCAGCCGGCTCAACGCGCGGCCGAACTTGGCCTCGGGGGTGACCGGGACGACGGCCCTGTTCGACCTGACGGCTTTCAGGATCTGCGTGGCCACCCGATCGGGTGTGAATCCACGCTTGCGGTAGAACGTGTCGGATCGGGACCGCATCTCTTCTTGTTTCTCGGGGGTGGTCCCGGCGAAGTCGGTGTTCTTGACGATGTTGGTGTGGACGATGCCGGGGCAGATGGTGCTGACGCCGATGCCGTGGTCCACCAGTTCGGCGCGGAGACAATCCGAGAGCATGTAGACGGCAGCCTTGCTGGTGGCGTATGCGGTGAGTCGCTTCTGCGGGGTGAAGGCCGCCGCCGAGGACAGATTGACGATGTGTCCGCCCGTTCCGCGCTCGATCATCTGCTCCGCGAAGACCCGGCAGCCGTACACGACTCCCCAGAAGTTGACGTCCATCACGCGCTCGAATTCGCTCTGCGGCGTCGAGGTGAAAGTGCCGGAGTAGCCGATTCCCGCATTGTTGACCACGACGTCGGGGGTGCCGTGCTGTGACTGCACCTCCTCGGCGAACCGCCGCACCTCCTCTTCCACCGCCACATTGACCCGGTAGGCATGCGAGCCACCACCGAAGATCGCGACGGCGCCGCCCCCCTTCATCTGCGCCGAATTGATGAGGTCCGCTGTGTGCTGCGCCGATTCGAGGTCGAGGTCACCGACCACGACCACCGCACCCTCGGCGGCGAACGCGAGTGCGGTTTCGCGGCCGATTCCGCTACCGCCACCGGTGACGACGACGAGCATGCCGTCGAGATCACGCAGTCGACGGTGCTTTCGCGAACCGGTACGCCAACCCTTGACCTCACTGAGAAGACTCATGGAACCATCTTGTCCGAGTACCGTCGATCGTGTGCTGATCTGGTACGTCAGTTATGGGTCGAACATGGCGACGACTCGCCTCGCCTGCTACCTGCGCGGTGGTTGCCCGCCCGGCGGCAACCACTCTCATCGCGGTGCGCGGGACACGAGCGAACCTCGCGAATCGATCCCTGTCGTGATCCCCGGCTCGGTGTTCTTCGCGGGGGAGTCGCGCATTTGGGGCGGCGGCCGCGCTTTCTACGATCCGGATGCGCCCGGGACGGTCGCGGCCCGCGCCTTCCTCGTGACGCAGGAACAGTTCGAGGACATTCACGCCCAGGAACCAGCCTGTTACGACCGGCTGGTTCCTCTGGGAACTCGCGACGGCATCGTCATGTGCACGTTCACCACCCGCGCTCGGGGTGACGTGGTCACCCGGAACGCGCCGGCCCCCGCCTACCTCGCGACCATTGCGGACGGGCTTCGTGAGGGCCACGGCTGGGATGATCCGCGCGTCGAGGATTATCTGACGCGGCTCCGGGTTTCCTAGCAACCACAAGTGTGCTTACGTGATACGGGCCACATCCGGTGGCCGTCACGAAAGGAAGCCGATGTCCGATCTGCATGTCGTAGCGACCATTCCTGCCAAGCCGGGCTCCGAGGACACGGTGCGAGACGGCCTGTCCTCCCTCGCGGCGGAGAGCCGCAAGGAGGAGGGCTGCGTCTCGTACGAGTTGTTCGAATCTGCCGCGCAGCCCGGGACCTTCGTCACCGTCGAGGTGTGGGCGAACCAGGAGGCCGTCGACGCGCATATGAAGTCGCCGCACTTCCAGTCCGCGGTCGCCGTTTTCGGTGAGCATCTCGCGGGCGCACCCGCAATCCATCCGCTGAAGCCGGTGTCCTAGAGTCCGTTCGGTGACCACACCCCTGACCAGTGTTGTTCCCGAAGGCGGTAGTCGTGGAGGCGTCATCGTCATCCAGGAGGCCTTCGGGATCACACAACACATCGTCGACGTCTGCTCCCGATTCGCCGACGCCGGTTACCACGCTGTGGCGCCCCATCTGTTCCACCGGGCCGGCGACCCGGTGCTCGGCTATGACGACCTGAAAACGGCCATGCCGCTGCTGGGCACGCTCACGTCGGCACAGATCGACGAGGACGTCGATGCCGCTGCCACCGCTCTGTCGGCTGCCGGGATCGGCGCGGGGAACACGGCGATCGTCGGCTTCTGCATGGGCGGCACGGTCGCGTTCCACACCGCGGCGCGCCTGAAACTCGGCGCCGCGGTGAGCTTCTACGGTGGCGGCGTCGAGAAGGGACGGTTCGGTTACCCCTCGCAGATCGAGGCCGCTGGACAGCTGTCGACTCCCTGGCTGGGGCTGTTCGGTGATCGTGACACGGGGATTCCGTCCGAGCAGGTCGAGGAGTTGCGGAACGCACTGTCGCAGGTACCGGTGGACACGGAGATCGTGCGGTACCCCGACGCCGAGCACGGATTCAACTGCAACGACCGCCCGGCCGTCTACAACGAGGCAGCCGCCCGGGACGCATGGTCGCGGACAGTCGACTGGTTCGGCACCCACCTACAGGTCAGCAGCGGCGGAATCGGCTGACCGTGGCCCCGCTCGGGTAGCCCTTCCGGTCGGCGAGCTCGAAGGCCGTCGGCTCGAAGTCGGTGTCGAACATGGGCGTTCCGCGACCGGCCACCACCGGATATTGCTTGATCACCAGCTCGTCGATCTCCGGAAGCAGAGCGCCCGCAAGCTTTCCGCCTCCAGCGAGCCAGACACCGAGTGTGCTGTCCTCGGCCTTGAGCTGCCGGACCTTTGCGAGGGGGTCGGTAATCACTTCGACGGCGGGGTCGGAACTGGCGTCGAGCGTGCGTGAGACGACGTACTGGCGCAGGTGCGCGTACGGACTGGTGATTCCCGCTGCGAGCGCCGGCTCGTACGTCGAGCGGCCCTGGATCACGGTGTCGAAATGCTTGTTGGCCCCGTCGACTGCGAACTGCTCCCGTAGGTGGGTCGGAATCGTTTCCGGGTAATCCTGTGCCATGAAACCGATAATGTCGTCGAGCATCGGAAAGAAGCCGACATCGCCGTCCGGGGCGGCGATGAAACCGTCGATGGTAATGCCGACGAAGTAGGTGAGTGCGCGCATCATGTCCTTACTGTGGTAGCCGTCGAAGGGTGGTCAGATGGCAGTTCCGAAGATTCCTGCCCGGATCCGTTGTGTCGTCGAGCGGTTGAGGGTGGATCCGTCCGATCGGATCCTAGAGGTGGGCTGCGGACCCGGCGTGGCAGTTTCTCTCGTGGCCGACAAACTTCTCGAGGGCCGGATCACGGCAATCGACCGGTCCGCCGCCGCGATAGCACGAGCTCAGCAGCGTAGCGAGGCCCTGTCGGCGCGCGGCAGAGTGGAACTCCAGAAGACCGAACTGGCCGGATTCCGCTGCGCCGATGCGTCGTTCGACAAGGCCTTCGCTGTCAACGTCAATGCCTTCTGGACACACGACGCGACCGAAGAGGTCCGGATTCTGTGGGAAGCCCTGCGCCCCGGCGGCATCCTGCACCTCGTCTACGACGGCACCGAAGCGATGTACGACGACGCGAAGTCGCAACGCATCGTGAACGCTGTGACCCAGGTTCTGCGGCGAAAGGGGTTCGAGGTGAGTGCAGACACGGGAAACCCGCTGTGCATCACCGGGAAGAGGCCGGCCTGACCTGCGAACACCCCTCTACCTCAGCGCGGCTCGTGACCGAACCGTTATAGTCGGTCTCATGACTTCGGTTCTGGGTGTGTCGGTCGGTGCCAGCGCTGTGCGCGTCGCGTGCCGTGACGCAGCCGACTCGGTTGACGCGACCGGGCCGATCTTCCGCTCGACGGCGGTAGCCGCAACCCTCGAACGGCCAGAGGACGTGGCTGCCGAATCCATCGGAACTGCCCTGGGAGACGGCGAAGACCTGGGCGAGGTACAGGCCATCGGCGTGGCCTACCAGGACGAGGCCCAGGCCGACGCCGTCGAGGCCGCCTTGGCCCGCGAACACATCGGCAACGTCCATCTCGTGCCTGAAGTGACCGCCGCACTCGAGATGCTCGAAATGTCGGGTGACCTCGAAAACCATTCGACGCTGGTGTTCTACGACCTCGGCAGTTCCGGACTCACCATTACCGTCGTCGAGCGCTCCACCGGGACGGTCCTCGACAGTGCCCGCACGGACGAGATCAGCGGTGACCTCGTCGACCGCCTGATTCGCGACCAGCAACTCGAACTGCAGAAGATCGCGCAGCCCGCCGACCAAGCTGCCGCTCTCGAACTCGACGCCCGGTGTCGCCTCGCGAAGGAGCAGCTCTCCAGCACAGGCGCGGTGTGCGTGCCTGGTGACGGGGGGCTGCTGCTGCTGTCGCAGGACACCTTCGAGTCGCTCATCCAGGGACCGGTAGAGACTTCCGCTCGGATCACTCGCGACGTGATCCACCGGTCCGGGCGTATGCCCGACGCCGCGGTCCTCATCGGTGGTGGCGCCTACATTCCGCTCGTCACCTCGGTGATGGAGTCGTGGCTGAAAATTCCGGTGATCGTTCCGGAGCAGCCAGAACTGGTGGCGGCCGAAGGTGCCGCCCTGTTGGCCCAGCAGGCACCCGCCGAGTCGGTCGCAATGCCCGAGCCCCCGAAATCCCGCCGCCGCGGCGCCGTCCTCGCCGGTGGGGCCCTCGCGGCGGTAGCGGCCCTCGGGCTCGTCCTCGGGGTGGGTGGCGACGTCTTGGAGGGGTCGGAAAAGGATCCGCAGCCGGACCCGACCGAGCCGGAAGCTCCGGCCCCAGTCATCGAGAACGCGACACCACCCGCAACGACGTCGGCCACGGCCGCCGACCTTCCGTCGCCCGTGCCGCCGCAGGTGGATACCGAAGCAGAGGCGCCTACGACGGGCGTTGCCCGAACCGAGGCCTATACCCCGTATGTGCAGCCCCCGACCGCCGCGCGGCCCGACAGCGGGACGCAAACCGATGTGAGCAGGAACGAGCCGGCACCGGCCCCGTCCCCACCGCCGCTCATCCCCGGCCTACCGCAGCTTCAGCTGCCTGTTCTCCCGCCGCCGGCCCCGCTACCCGAGCTACCGCGAATTCCGGGTCTCTAGTCGCCGAACGCCCGGTGGCCGAGCCTCACACGTCGCAACTAACGCCGCAGCATGTCCCGGACGTGACCGGTCTCGTTCACCGAGGCCACCCGTCGCTCGCCGCTGCGCGAGACGAGGACGCGGGTGACCGAGACGTACTCGATGGGGAACACGAGGGGACGGTCGAGGCCTAGCAGCTCCTGCAGGTACACGTTGATGACGCCGCCGTGGGCGAATATCGCGACGGTGTCGCGGTGGTCGGACTCCTGGACGACCCGGCCGAGCGCATCGAACACCCGTGTGCGGAAGGCGTCGGCGTCGATCCCCGCGGGAAGCTCGCCCGCGCGGATGCGGGCGTACGCTTCGGGCGCCCGCGCCTCGGCTTCGTGGAACGGGATGTAGTGGTCGAGGTCGTAGTCGTACTCAGCCAGCCCCTGGTCCTGAGTGACGCGAAGGTTGAGCGCCTCGGCGAGTGGCGCGGCCGTCTCCAGGGCGCGGCGCTGCGGGCTGCTCACGATCCGGGCGATGCGGTAGGGACCCAATGCGGCAGGCAGTCGCTTGGCCTGAGCCTGCCCGTCCTCGGTCAGGGCAGGATCGGCTCGTCCCTCGGACGTGGTCACGAGCTCCGGTAGCGCATGTCGGATCAATAGCAGTTGCACGACGATCAGCTTGCCAGTTCCCGGATCAGTGCCGCGACCTGGCCGGGTTGATCGATCATGGCGTGGTGACGGGCGGGTTGCACGACGCGGAAGGCGGCGCCGAGACGCTCGGCGAACTGTCGTTGGCGCCGAACCCACTCCCACCCCCACGGGGTCCGATGACCGGTGTGTGCGGCGGCCACGAGTATGGGGACGGGCATCGTGACGGCGGCGCGTAGGGCGGCAATCTCCTCGGCGAGGGCCGGATACGACGCGTTCTCGACCACCGACGACTCCAGATACGCGGGCTCGCGGTAGATGCGGGCCACCCACTGCCGAGTCTCGTACGTTATTCCACCCGGCGGCGTCGACTGGTTCAGCACTGCTCGAACGGTCGGGCCCAGCAGTCGCTGCAGCCCGAGCCGGCTCGACGCGCGGGCCACCCACCGGCCGGTTGCCACCCGCCAACGGGTCGGAATGACGCGGTGGGGTCGCAGAGTGATGGTCGCGTCGAGCAGCATCACACCGCCCGTGCGCTGGGGAAACAGCCGAGCGAAGGCCTCGGCGTAGATACCGCCGAGCGAGTGCCCCACCACGACGGCCGGTGCAGTACAGCCGAGCGCGTCGAGTACCGCGACGATCCTTTCCGCTTCACCGCGGGCCGTGGGTGGTGTGGATGAGGCGGGGCTGAGCCCGTACCCGGGTCGATCGATCCGTATGACGAGGCAAGAATCGGCAAGCAGTGCGGCGACGTCATCCCAGTCGAACCAGTTGCCGCCGAGACCGCCGTAGAGCACGACGGGGGGTCCGGCACCATCGACGACGACGTGCACTCCCGCGACCATTTCCCCAGGACGTTTCACGTGGAACCATCATTTTCGCCGGTGACGTGAAGCACGCTGAGTGATACGAAGATCAGCCACCCGCTGAAAGCGAGCAGCTGCACACGCTGGCCCAGTCCCAGCCACACGTCGTGCTCGCCGCGAATCGCGGCCGCTGCCAAGGTCCAGGCGGTGCCCACGACGACCACCGCTGAAACTGCCGCCCCGGTCAGCGTCAACCAGCGTGGCCAACCGTAGAGACAGGCCGCCAGCGCGAAAGTGAGCGCCGACACCACACCGCCCGTCGACGCAGACGTACTGGTGACGGCATGCAGTTCATGCGACAGCGGCAACTGACCCGAATCCTCGCGGGCAGCGCAGAGGGGATCCGAGGTGACCGCACAGCTCATCGGCATCCGCGAATCGAGGGCGGTGGCGACCCCGAACACGCACAACGCGAACCACCCGATCGCGGTCGCCCACCCTTCCGAGTACCGCCACAGTCCGAGGACGCCCGCGACCGCGACGGTGCAACCCGCCACCAGGTCGCCCGTACGGAACAGGGCACCGTAACGCTGGTCGGTGGCCGCGAGTTCGCTCGCGAAACCGCGCAGCGGGTCGATCTCGGTGTCCACGACGAACTCCAGCAGCCACGACGAGTAGGCCACCGCTCCGACGATCAACAGGGCGGCCACAGCAACGCGGCCACGGGAGGTCACTGCTTCGGTTTGGCCAACGGAAAGGCGAGGGTCTCCCGGATACTGCCGCCGGTGATCAGCATGACCACGCGGTCGACGCCCACGCCGAGTCCTCCGGTCGGGGGCATGGCGTGTTCGAGCGACTGCAGGAAGTCTTCATCGAGTTCCATCGCCTCCTCGTCGCCGCCGGCGGCGAGCATCGACTGCTCGGTGAGGCGGTTCCGCTGGTCGACCGGGTCGGTGAGTTCGCTGTACGCGGTACCGAGTTCGACGCCCCACGCCACCAGGTCCCACTTGGCCGCGACTCCGGGAATGGTGGGATGCGGGCGCGTGAGCGGCGACATCGACGTCGGGAAGTTGGTGTAGAAGGTGGGGAACTCGGTGTAGTCCTCCACCAGGTGCTCGTACATCTCCTGGGCCACGGCCCCGGCGTCCCATGTCGACTGGTACGGAATGTCGTGATCGTCGCACAGCCGTTGCAGATCCACGAGCGGTGTCTCGGGCGAAACATCGACCCCGAGTTTCTCGGCCACGGCCTGATGCATCGTCTTCACGGGCCATTCCCCGGAGATGTCGATCTCCACCATGGTGCCGTCGGGTCCCGGGCGCATGATGACTTCCCGTCCGTGGGCCGCGATCGCCGCCGTTTGGATGAGCTGACGGCACAGCACCATCATCTTTTCGTAGTCGCTGTGCGCCTCGTATGCCTCGAGGATGGTGAATTCGGGATTGTGCTTGAAGTCGACACCCTCGTTGCGGAAGACCCGGCCGATTTCGAAGACCTTCTCCATCCCGGCGACGCAGAGCCGCTTGAGGTAGAGCTCCGGGGCGATCCGCAGGTACAGGTCCAGGTTGTAGGCGTTGATGTGCGTGAGGAAGGGCGCCGCGTTGGCGCCGCCGTGTACCTGCTGCAGGATCGGTGTCTCCACCTCCAGGAAGCCACGCTCACCCAGCGAATCACGCAACGACTTCACGACGGCGCTGCGGGCCTCGAGAAGCCGCCGGGCGTCGGTGTTGATCATCAGGTCCACGTATCGCTGGCGCACCCGGGTTTCCGGGTCAGACAGACCTTTCCACTTGTCGGGAAGCGGGTGCAGGCATTTACCGGTCATCCGCCATTCGTTCGCCAGTACCGACAGCGCTCCCCGGCGGCTGTAGCCGATGACACCGGCAACCTCGACGAGGTCGCCGAGGTCGAATTCGGCGGCGAACGCCCGGATGCGTTCGGTCCCCACCCGGGCTTCGTCGACGAGGACCTGGATGTCTCCGGACCAGTCCCGGACCGACGCGAACACCACACCGCCGTAGTCCCGCAGGCGGAGTACGCGACCGGCGATGCGGACGGTCGTTCCTTCGGGGGATTCCGCCGCGGCGGCCACCGTATGAGTGGGTGGATACGCGACCGGGTAGGGGTCGATTCCCTCCTGCGCGAGTGTCGCCAACTTGTCGAGCCGGACCCGAACCTGTTCGGGGCGTTTCGGTCCCAGACTCGCCGCCGGACTACCGTCACCGGGGGCGCTGCCGTCCGCGTGCAACCCCTCGGCGGCGACCAGACCTGCGGGCACGGCCGCGTGAGTTCCGGTGTGCTTGACGGCGTCGCCCGCTGTCGAACGCCCGAATCTCGGCAAGGTGACGAAGCCCTCGGCGATCGCCGACGCGAATCCGACGCGCAGCAATTCCCGGTTGTCCTCGAAGCACAGGTAGCGCGGGACCCATTCGGGTTGGTACTTCACGTTGGAACGGTAGAGGGCCTCGAGCTGCCACCACCGGGAGAAGAAGACGAGGATCGACCGCCAGATCCGCAGGATCGGCCCGGCACCGATGCGTGATCCCTCCTCGAACACCGACCGGAACACGGCGAAGTTCAGGGACACCTTGGTGATGCCGAATTGGTCGGAGTTGGTGGCCAGTTCGGTCACCATCAACTCCACGACTCCGTTGGGAGAGGTGGGTTTGCGACGCATCAGGTCGAGCGAGACTCCGGACGGACCCCACGGTACGAGGGACAGGATCCCGACGATGTCGTCGTCCGCATCGATGGCCTGCACCAGAAGGCAGTCACCGTCGAGGCGGTCACCGAGCCGTCCGAGGGCCATGGAGAAGCCGCGTTCGGTTTCGGTGTCGCGCCAGGCGTCGGCGAGCCGGATCGTTTCGGCCATCTCCTCGGCGGGAACGTCTCGGTGCCTGCGAATCCGCACCGTGACGCCTTGGCGCCGCACGCGGGTGACGGCCTGGCGTACCTGCCGCATGTCGCGCCCGCTGAGGTTGAACTCGCGGGTGCGGAGAATGGCCTCGTCGCCGAGTTGCAGCACGGTGAGACCGGCCTTGGCGTAGGCGGTCGCGCCGGTTTCGCCCGCTCCCATGACGGCGGTGGCCCACCCGTATCGGGACGCGAGGGCCTGCCACGCCTCGATCGCATGGGGCCAGGCCTCGGGGTCGCCGATGGGGTCGCCGCTGGCGAGACAGACACCGATTTCCACCCGATAGGTGATCGCCGCTTTGCCGCTGGGAGCGAACACCACCGCCTTGTCGCGGCGTGTGGCGAAGTAACCGAGGGAGTCGTCGGCGCTGTACTGAAGCAGCAGTCCGCGCAGCGCCGACTCGTCGTTTCCGGTGAGGGCGTTGTGGGAGCGCTGGGCGCGGAACAAGGTCACCACGGCGGCCAGCAGGGCGGCGGCCCCGAACAAGCCGAGAAGGGTGTTGACGAAACCGTGTGGCCTGCCGGTGAACTGCTCGTTGTCGACGGCGGCGAGCGCGGTCACCCGGTTGAGGGACCACAGGAAGCGTTCCCCGGGTGGGAGGGTGCCGGGGAAGAGTTCGACCAGCCCCCACCCGACGAGTGTGCCCACGGTCAGGCCGACGACCAGGACGCCCAGGGCTTTCCACCCGGCGCCGCGGCGGACGCGGGTGTAGAACTCCGAACGGGCAGCGACCAGAATCCCGATCACTGCGAGTTGCACGGCGGCCGCGACTCCGGCGTTCCAGTTGCGGTCGGTGATCGCGACCACGATGTTCGCCACCATGAACAGGCTCAGGTACAGCGTGAGCAACCACCAGGCGATGCGTTTGCGGCTGGCGAGCGCGGCGGCGAGCAAACCCACCACCAGGGCCCAGGACAGGCTCGTGTCGGGAGCATCGAAGTAGTAGCTGTCTACGTACTCGCGCGGCACGTGCACGTAGTAGCGCAATACCGGCGAAAGACTCCACAGGAACACCAGCACCGAGAAGACACCCAGAATCAGTCCCGCGACGTGCGGAACCTGATGCAGGCGGCGGTTCGCGGAACCCGGGGCGGGACGGGCCCGCGGTGGGGCGGGGACAACCTCGGACGTGGTCTCGGTGCTAGCTGACATCGAGCGTTCCTTCCCGGCACGAGATGCGTACTGATCACTGCGGACAGGTGTGCTGTGTCCTAGTGTGATGCGTCGGACCGCTGTTCGTGGTGAAGAGGGAAGATAGAGGCATGTCCGACATTCATGAAGCCGTGCCGATCCGCGACGAATCCATTCGTCTGGGCCAGTTCCTCAAGCTCGCCAACCTCATCGAGTCGGGGGCCGAGGCCAAAGAGGTGATCGCTGACGGTCTGGTGTCGGTGAACGGCGAAGTCGAGGTCCGCCGCGGGCGGCAGCTTCGTGACGGTGACGTCGTCGCGATCGGGGGGATGACGGCGCAGGTGAGTTCTCAGGCCTGACGCCGGGCGGTGTCGGCCGCGAACCGCTGCAGGAACGTCGCTTCGGCGACGGCGAGTTTCTCGATCTCGCCGGGATCGACGCTCTCGTCGGGCGCGTGGATCCGGCTGCGCGGTTCCTCGACCCCGATGAGGGCGATCTCGGCGTTCGGGACTATGTCGGCCAAGACGTTGCACAAGGGGATCGAGCCGCCTTGCCCGACGGATCCCATCGGCTTGCCGAAGGCTTCTTCCATCGCCTTGCCGAGGGCGGCGTAGCCGGGGCCGTCGGTCGTTGCCCGGAACGGCGAGCCCACAGCTTCACGTTCCACCGTCACTCGCGCACCCCACGGCGCGGCGTTCTCGAGGTGCTTGACCAGGGCGTCCTGCGCTACCAGGGGATCCATTCCGGGCGGCACTCGCAGGTTCAGCCGGGCCGAAGCCCGGGGCGCGACGGCTGCAGCCGATCCGACCACCGGTGGGCAGTCGATGCCGAGCACGGTCAGCGCGGGTCTCGCCCACACCGCGTCGGCGACCGAGCCCGTGCCGGCGAGCCCGACCCCGTCCAAGACGCCGGCGTCGGCACGGAACCGCTCGGCGGGGTAGTCCACTCCTGTCCAGGTCTGGTCCGATGCGAGGCCGTCGACCACCGTGTTCCCGTCCCGGTCGCGCAGCGTCGACAGCATCTGGACGAGCGCAGCCACCGCGTCGGGGGCGGGACCACCGAACATCCCCGAATGGACTTCACCGGCCAGGGTTTCCACGTGCACGACGACGTTCGCTATTCCGCGCAGGGTGGTGGTGACGGTGGGATTTCCGGCTTCGGAATTGCCGGTGTCGCCGATGAGGATCATGTCGGCGTCGAACAACTCCGGCCGCGCTTCGACGAGATTCTCCAGCCCGCCGGTGCCCATTTCCTCGGAACCTTCGGCGACGATGCGGATCCCGACCGGGAAGGGGGTGCCGAGTGCCCGCAGCGCCAGTAGGTGCATGACGAGGTTGCCCTTGCAGTCCGCGGCGCCGCGCCCGTACCAGCGGCCGTCACGTTCGGTCAGTGTGAACGGCTCGCTGTGCCAAAGTGTCTCGTCGCCGGGCGGCTGAACATCGTAGTGGCAGTACAGCAGGACGGTGGGTGCGCCCGGAGGCGCCGGCTCGTGGCCCACCACGGCGAGGGATCCGTCGGATGTCTCCAGGAGATCGACGGACCCCACCCCGGCCCCGAGAAACGCGTCTCTCACCCATTCGGCCGCGCGGCGGCACTCCTCGGGCGGGAATTGCCGTGGATCGGCCACCGAACGCACGGCGACGAGCGCCGCCAGTTCGTTCCGGGCCGTGGGCATCAGCTCCGCGACCTTGGTACGAATGTCGTCCGACATCAACGCCTCCTCGGGGATGGGTCTCTACGTCAGGGCCGGTCACTCGCGCGACCAGCGGCCGGTCAGCGAACGACGACACCGTCCTGATCGCTGTACACCGTCTCGCCGGGGTTGAAGGTCACTCCGCCGATTTCGAGGGGAACGTTCTTCTCGCCGGATCCGGTCTGCGTGCTCTTGCGGGGATTAGTGCCCAGCGCCTTCACGCCGATGTCGAGCGTCTTCAGGATCGCCGAGTCGCGAACCGCACCGTTGACGATCACCCCGGCCCAGCCGTTGTCGACGCCGCGGCCGGCGATGATGTCTCCGACCAGTGCCGTATGGATGCTGGCGCCGCCGTCGACGACCAGCACTCCACCGTTGCCGGGCTCGCTGAGCGTCTGCTTGACCAGCAGGTTGTCCTGGAAGCACTTGATCGTGGTGATCGGTCCCGAGAACACGTCGCGCCCACCGAACTGGAGGAACTGCGTGTCGCAGCTCCGGATGTCGGGGCCGATCTCGTCTGCCAGGTCTGCGGTTGCCACGGGTTCAGTCATAGGCGTCAGGATAGTGGGACGACTCTGCGGCGAGCGCGTGCCGTGACCATTGCCGTGGCAGGCACCACCGGGCTCCCTCGCTGCAGCCCTTGGCGTAGTACCGCAACAGCTACACTTGACGCGTCCTGGCATAGCGAGCGGTAGATAGGTCATCATGGTCAGCTCATCCAAGGGTTCGACGCCCACCGTGGTCGGCAATGCAGCAGACTGGCGCCGCCTCGAACCCACGAAGTTGACGCCGATCCTCAGCGCCTCCCTCGACGCATTCTACGAACACGGCTTCCACGGCACCTCGGTACGCGACATCGCCCGCCGAGTCGGTGTCACGGTACCCGCTCTCTACTACCACCACGAAAACAAGGAAGCCGTTCTCCTCGCTCTCCTGGAGCTGTCCACCAGCGACGTTTTGGAACGGGCGCACGCGGCCAGTGCCGACGGCGGCGACGACCCCGTTCAGCGACTCGCGAATGTCATCGAGGCAATCGTGCTGCGGATGACCATGCGATCCCGTCTGGCGGCGCTCGAAAGCGAGGTGCGCTACCTGAGCCCGGAGAACCGGCAGCGGTACAGCACGGTCCGCAAGGGTGTCGAAGAACTGGTCCTCGAGATCGTCAAGGAAGGCAGGAAGCGGGAGCTCTTCGACGTCGCCGATGCCGCGGAGACCACGCGGGCGCTGCTCGGGATGTGCCAGTCGATCCCGCGTTGGTACCACGCCGAAGGCAAGCTGACCCCGGACGCCGTGGCCCGCAAGTATGTAGAGATCGCCATGAAGACCGTCGGATCCACGGTGGCCCCCGCCAAACCGAAGCGCAGGCGCACCGCCGAAGTGTGACGGGCGGTGCGCCTGGCTTCGGCGCGAATCCGGTCTACGAACCCAGACTCGGTCCCTCGACGACGTCGAATTCTGTTGTAGTGGTGGCCGGTTCGTCGCTGTTGGGTGGGTCGTAGGTGAACTCGGCGACGTATCGGCCGGCCTCATGGACGCGGGTTGCAACCGTGGCGCCACCGAGTGTGAGAGGAAGGGTCCGGGTCGTCACGTCACCGTCCGGTTCCGTGAGTTCGAGAAGGACCGGTGTGGTGCCGTCTTCGCCGGTCGGTGTCGGCATCACGAGTACGCCGAGCGTCACGAGGTTGTTGGCGTAAACGGTACCGATCGGGGGCAGAACGTTGATCTGGTATGCGGTGGCTGCGGTTGCTGTGGGAGCCAGCCCCACCGCGGCCGCACCGGCCAACGCGGCAATGGTCATGGTCGCTCGCGAGAAGTTCATGCACGATCCCTTCCTGTCAACGGCGTCTCAGACCGCAGTCACGTTACGGCAGGGAAGGGGTGAGTCGATGGATCTTCACCGCGTGTTCGAGAACAGTTCGACCGCAGGAGTTTCCGGACCACCGCACCCGAAAACTCTTGAACGTGAGGCGGTATCCGCGCTCCCCATACCCAGAGTGCGCTGCAGAGGGTGCGTTCGGGGAAGGTGTCCGCTTTCGCGACCTTGTACCGGGGTGGCGGCCGCTGTCCACGGCCGCCACCCGTGAGTACTTCTCAACAACGGGCGGTTGAGAAGTACTCACAAGCTATTTCAGCTCGGCGAGGACGGTGCCTTGGGTGATGGCGGCGCCGGGTTCGACGGTCAGTCCGGTGACGATGCCGGCCTTGTGGGCGTTGACCGGGTTTTCCATCTTCATGGCCTCGAGGACGGCGATGAGGTCGCCCTCGGCGACTTCCTGGCCTTCCTCGACGGCGACCTTGACGACGGTGCCCTGCATCGGGGCGGTGACGGCGTCACCGGACGCGGCACCCCCGCCGGCGCCGCCGCGGGTGCGGGCCTTCGGCTTCTTCCGGACGGCACCGTTACCGCCGGTGGTGGGGGCGCCGAGGCTGAACTGGCCGGGCAGGGACACCTCGACGCGGCGGCCGCCGACCTCGACGACCACGTTCTGCCGGGGCAGTGAGTCGTCCTCGTCGACCGGTTGGCCGCCGGTGAACGGTTCGATCTGGTTGTTCCACTCGGTTTCGATCCACTTGGTGTAGACGTCGAATGAGGTGCCGTCACCGATGAAGGCGGGATCGGAGACGATGGCCCGGTGGAACGGGATGACCGTGGCCAGCCCCTCGACCTGGAATTCGGCGAGGGCGCGGCGGGCGCGGGCGAGGGCCTCGTCGCGGGTGGCGCCGGTGACGATGAGTTTGGCGAGCATCGAGTCGAACTGGCCGCCGATCACCGATCCGGTTTCCACGCCGGAGTCCATCCGCACCCCGGGGCCGGTGGGCGGGACGAACTTGGTGACCGGGCCGGGGGCGGGCAGGAACCCGCGGCCGGCGTCCTCACCGTTGATCCGGAACTCGAAGGCGTGCCCGCGGGGGGTGGGGTCCTCGAGGATGTCGAGTTTCTCGCCGTTGGCGATCTTGAACTGTTGCAGTACCAGGTCGATGCCGGCGGTTTCCTCGGTGACGGGGTGTTCGACCTGCAGGCGGGTGTTGACCTCGAGGAAGGAGACGGTGTCGCCCTGGACCAGGTATTCGACGGTGCCGGCGCCGTAGTAGCCGGCCTCTTTGCAGATGGCCTTGGCGGAGGTGTGGATCCGGTTGCGTTGGTCGTCGGTGAGGAAGGGGGCGGGGGCCTCCTCGACGAGTTTCTGGAAGCGGCGTTGCAGGGAGCAGTCGCGGGTGCCGGCGACGATGACGTTGCCGTGCTGGTCGGCGATGACCTGGGCTTCGACGTGGCGGGCCTTGTCCAGATATTGTTCGACGAAGCATTCACCGCGGCCGAACGCGGCGACGGCCTCGCGGGTGGCGGAGTCGAACAGTTCGGGGATTTCCTCGATGGTGTGCGCGACCTTCATCCCGCGGCCGCCGCCGCCGAACGCGGCCTTGATCGCGACCGGAACCCCGTATTCCTTGGCGAACGCGACGACCTCGTCGGCGTTCTTGACCGGGTCCTTGGTGCCGGCGGCCATCGGGGCCTTCGCCTTTTCGGCGATGTGGCGGGCGGTGACCTTGTCGCCGAGGTCGCGGATCGATTGCGGGGAGGGGCCGATCCAGATCAGGCCGGCGTCGATCACGGCCTGGGCGAAGTCGGCGTTCTCGGAGAGGAAGCCGTAGCCGGGGTGGATGGCGTCGGCGCCGGACTTGGCGGCGGCGTCGAGGATTTTGTCGAACACCAGATACGATTCGGCGGAGGTCTGCCCACCCAACGCGAATGCTTCGTCGGCCAGGCGCACGAACGGGGCATCGGCGTCGGGTTCGGCGTAGACCGCGACACTGGTGTACCCGGCATCGGCGGCGGCCCGGATCACCCGCACTGCAATCTCACCGCGGTTCGCGACGAGCACCTTGGAAATACGTGCACTACTCATCGAAATGTCTTCCCTTTTCTGCAAGTGTCAGTAGCCTGCATTGACCAGTACCGCGGCGGCGGCCACCTGTCGGCGCAGGATGAGAGCTGGTGTGCCCCACGGGTCTTCGTCGGAAACGGGAGCGTCCGCCGTGGAGCCCGCCGAGGCGAGTGCCGCGAAGACCGCCAGCACCGCGGCGATGTCCGTATCGCTCGGGTTCCCCCGGAACGTCACGACCGGCGCCGCCGGTGCCTGTTCGGTCATCGCGACTCCCGACGCGATCTCGTCGAACACCTCGTCGACCACAAGCTCGGCCGTCATCGTGCCGAATGATTCGCCGCCGCTCATAGCGGGATGTTCCCATGCTTCTTGGGCGGGAGGGTGACCATTTTGCGTTCGAGGAGGCGCAGGGCGGCCACGATCTGTCCGCGGGTGTGGGAGGGCGGGATGACGGCGTCGACGTAGCCGCGTTCGGCGGCGACGTAGGGGTTGACGAGGGTGTCTTCGTATTCGCGTTGCAGTTGCAGGCGCAGTGCGTCGACGTCGTCGCCGTTCTTCGCGGCCTCGAGGAGGCGTTTGCGGTAGACGAAGCCGACGGCGCCGGAGGCGCCCATGACGGCGATCTGGGCGGTGGGCCAGGCGAGGTTGACGTCGGCGCCCATGTGTTTGGAGCCCATCACGTCGTAGGCGCCGCCGTAGGCCTTGCGGGTGATCACGGTGATCTTCCCGACGGTGGCCTCACCGTAGGCGTAGAGCAGTTTCGCGCCGCGGCGGATGATGCCGTTGAACTCCTGGTCGGTGCCGGGCAGAAAGCCCGGGACGTCGACGAGGGTGATGATCGGGACGTTGAACGCGTCGCAGGTGCGCACGAAGCGGGCGGCTTTTTCGGAGGCGTCGATGTCGAGGCAGCCGGCGAAGACGGTGGGCTGGTTCGCGACGATCCCGACGGAGCGGCCGTCGACGCGGCCGAAGCCGACGACGATGTTGCCGGCGCGTTCGGCCTGGACCTCGAGGAATTCGTCGTCGTCGAGGATCCGGCGGATCACCTCGTGCATGTCGTACGGTTGGTTCGCCGAGTCCGGGATCAGGGTGTCGAGTTCGAGGTCCTCGTCGGTGAGGAAGTCTTCGATGGCGCCGGGATCGGGTCGGTGGGCTGGGTGCGGGGGGCGGCGGCCTGGTTGTTGCTGGGTAGGTAGGACAGCAGGTCCTTGACGTAGTCCAATGCGTCTTGTTCGCCGGAGGCGACGTAGTGGGCGACGCCGGATTTGACCATGTGGGTGTGCGCGCCGCCCAAATCTTCCATGGTGACGTCTTCGCCGGTGACGGTTTTGATCACGTCGGGGCCGGTGACGAACATCTGGGAGGTTTTATCGACCATCACGACGAAGTCGGTGAGGGCGGGGGAGTAGACGTGGCCGCCGGCGGCGGGGCCCATGATCAGCGAGATCTGGGGGATCACGCCGGAGGCCTGGACGTTGCGGTGGAAGATTTCGCCGTACAACCCGAGGGAGACGACGCCTTCCTGGATGCGGGCGCCGGCGCCTTCGTTGATGCCGATCAGGGGGCGGCCGGTCTTGAGGGCGAGGTCCATGACCTTGACGATTTTTTCGCCGTAGATTTCGCCGAGGGAGCCGCCGAAGACGGTGGCGTCCTGGGAGAAGACGCACACGTCGCGGCCGTCGATGGTGCCGTAGCCGGTGACGACGCCGTCGCCGACGGGGCGGTTGTCGGCGAGGCCGAAGTTCACGCTGCGGTGGCGGGCGAGGGCGTCGAGTTCGACGAAGCTGCCGTCGTCCAACAATGCGGTGATGCGTTCGCGGGCGGTGAGCTTGCCCTTCGCGTGGACCTTCTCGACCGCTGCTTCACCGCTGGGGTGCTGCGCCTCGACCTGACGATTACGCAGGTCGGCGAGCTTTCCCGCGGTCGTGTGAATATCGGGCGTGACCGCCGAATCTGTGACTGTCATCTAGAACTGCTTCCCGTCGAGGCTGTCGGAACCTGCGGTCACCCTCAGGGGTGCGCGGCTCGTGGGGCTACCACTCGGACGTCGCCACTTTAACGCACTACTTATCGATCGCTCACGTGTGCTGCGTCACTCCACCCCACGGCCATGGCGCTTTTCATAGTCCTCTCGGGTGCGGTCGGCCCGGCGCTGAGCCTTCGCCGTGAGGAGGTCGGGGTCGAGTCCGTGACTGAGAAGACGGTGCCGACGGTAGATGTTCATCAACGCGACCGCGAAGTACAACAGCGGGAGCAAGAGCAGCGCCATCATGGCCAAGGGGACCCAGATCGGACCGGGTATGAGAAGGAACAGCAACAGTACTGCGACGACGGGAAGCATGAACCGAAGGACGTACCGCACGGAGGCACCGGGACCCACGAGGTCGTTGCGGACCCATTCCTGCATGGAGTCCGGAAGTGTGCGACCGAACAGATACCCGACGTACTGGCTGGGACTGGGACGCTGCGGATCGGCCATGGGTTTCAGAATAGTGCCGACATGCGGAAGCGAACTCGACGGCAGTGTGCCGTCGAGTTCGCTCCGTTCGGTCCGTCAGCTGCGCGAGTTACTTGGGCCCACCACCTCCGCCTGTCCCGCCGCCAGTCCCACCGCCGGTTCCCGTTCCGCCACCTGTTCCGCCCCCGGGACGACCGGGGCAGGGCTTCGGCATCGTGGGACCCGTGCCGGTGTTCGGTGCGGAGCTGGCGAGCGGCACGGCAGCCCTGACTACCTGCGGACAGTCCGGCTTCGGCTGCGGCTGTGGTTGCGGGGCAATCGGCAAGGTGTGGGCGGGGCTTGCCTGGGACACGGGGCCGGCCGCGAAGGCAGGTCCTGCCGCCGCAGCTGTGACAGCGAGTGCCGCCGCGGCGACGGCAACTGCGGTACGGATCTTCAAGTGGGGCATGCGATACCTCCGGGGTCGGGTTGTGGGGCCCATTTAGATTGGCCTCCAATCGCATTCGGAACTAGATGCCCTAGGGTGCGTGAAACGCACCCCATCCCGTCATTGCTGCTCGGCGTTCGCGACGATGATGTCGCGAACGAACTGCGCCAACCCGGGCGCGATGTCGTCGTAATGCTGGCGAAAACGATCGTCCGCGACGTACATCTCGGCGAGATTCACCTGCATCGGGTGGTCACAGTCGTAGAACTTCGCGATTCCGGCGCGGTGTTCCTCCGCCAGGGCGTTCGCACGATCCGAGCCGGGTTCGACGCCCTCCGCCATCGCTTCGGCGAGCTTCGCCTCGAGAGCGTCGCCCTCGGCCTTGATGCGCTGCCAGTCGTTCTTGTCGTACTTGGCCGTGCGCTGCTGTGATTGCTTCCATGCGTCGTTGTCGCCCCATCGTTCCTCGGCCTCTGCGGCATATTCTTCGCCCGGCCAGTCGGCACCGAAAATTTCGTTCTGCTCTTCCGGGGTGAGCTGAATGCCCATACTTTTCGCCTCCATCATCTTCTCCACGGCGGCAGCCATCTCGTGTAAGCGATCGATCCGTTCGCTCAGCAGTTCGTGCTGTCGCCGCAGATGCGCGAGGGCATCCACGTCCGGGTCGTCGAGAAGGGCTGCGATCTCCTCGAGAGGGAACCCCAGCGCCCGGTACGTCAGGACGCGGTGAAGACGTTCGACGTCTGCATCCGAGTAGCTGCGGTACCCGCTGGGTGTGCGGTCCGACGGCGTCACCAGGCCGATCTCGTCGTAGTGATGCAGCGTGCGCACACTCACTCCGACCAGCTTGGCGACGACGCCTACCGTGTGTTTCTCGCTCACGTCTCTACCGTGGGGCCTGACGTCGCGTGAGGGTCAAGTCAGCTGTAGAGATCCTGGAGTTCGTCGGAGAAGTTGTTCATCACAACCTTGCGCTTGAGTTTCATGCTCGGCGTGATTTCGCCGTTCTCGACGGTCAGTTCGCGATCGAGAATCCGGAACTTCTTGATCTGCTCCCACCGGTTGAGTCCGCCGTTGAGCTCTTCGACATAGCCGCCGATCAGGTTGCGTGTCTCCTGGGCCTGCGCGATCTCGGAGAACGACTTGTCGCCCATACCGTGATGTTTCGCCCACTCGCCGATGGCCTCGGCGTCGAGGGAGATGAGCGCGACACAGTACGACTTGCCCTCGCCGTCGACGATCAGCTCGCCGACGTAGGGGCAGATCCCCTTGAAGGTGGAGGCCACCGCGGAGGGTGCCACGTACTTGCCGTTGGACGTCTTGAACATGTCCTTCTTGCGGTCGGTGATCCGCAGGTAGCCGTCTTCGTCGATCTCACCGATGTCACCGGTGCGGAACCAGCCGTCCTCGGTCAACGCCTCCGCAGTCGCCTCCGGGTTCTCGTGATAGCCGCTCATCACGCCGGGGCCCTTGATCAGAATTTCACCGTCTTCGCCGATCTTCGTCTCGGTTCCGGGGATAGCCCAGCCGACAGTTCCGAAGCGGTAGGCCGACGGCCGGTTGACGAAGGATGCCGCGCTGGTCTCGCTCAGTCCGTAACCTTCGAGAACCTTGATACCGACGGCGTCGAACCATTGGGCGACATCACGATTGAGCGCAGCGGATCCGGAGATGAAGAATTTCAGGCGTCCACCGAACCGCTCGCGAATCGTGCTGTACACCAACCGGTCTGCGAGTGCATGCTGCACCGACTCGAGAAGGGATGGGCTCTTTCCTGCCTGTTTGGCCCTGGACACCGCGAGTCCGACCCCGATTGCCCAGTCGAAGATCTTCGCTTTCACACCGCCCTCTTCATGGACGGTGGAGACGATCCGGGCATAGGCCTTTTCGAAGATCCGGGGGGCAGCGCCCATGAAGGTCGGGCGCACGACCGCAAGATTCTCGACGATTTTGTCGACCCGTCCGTCGACCGCGGTGGCGAAGCCGATCTGCAGTGGCAGGACGAGCAGCACCTTCCCGAAGACGTGCGAGAGGGGTAGCCACAGATACTGCAGGTCGTCGGGATCGAGCAGACCGGTGGAGTCGATCGCGGCCGCCACATACGTCCACGCCGAATGCGGAAGACGCACGCCTTTCGGCTTTCCGGTGGTCCCGGACGTGTAGATGAGGGTGGCCAGATCATCCGGCTTGATCGCATCGATCCGCTCGTTCACCGCATCCGGCTTCTCGGCCAGCAATTCGGCGCCGAGGTCGTGTAACTGCTCGAACGTGATCACCCAGTCGTCGCCTTCGCCGGGTGTGCCGTCGATCAAAACGACCTTCTCGACATCCGTGAGCTCAGTGCGATTGTCCCGCAGCTTCGCCAGCTGCGTGTCGTCCTCGGCGATGACGACACGGCTCCCCGAGTTGGCGACGATGTAGGCCACATCGGGAGCGGTCGTCGTGGGATACACCGTGGTGGTGGCGGCGCCGGCGCACATCACCGCGAGGTCGGCCAGCACCCATTCGTAGCGGGTGGCGGAAGCCAGCGCCACGCGCTGCTCGGCCTGCACCCCGAGCGAGATCAGGCCGGCGGCGAGGTTGCGCACACGATCACCGGCCTCGGACCAGGTGACGCTCACCCACTCGTCGCCATTCCCGGGTCGGATGTAGCGGAACGCCTCGTGACTCGGCGATGTGGCTACCCGATTGATGAACATTGCGGCCACCGACGGGGCCCGATTCTCGATCTTGGACTGGTCGACGACCTCGTCCGATGCGCGTTGAGCTGCCATACATGGATCTTAGGAAGCGAGGCGGCATCGAGGAGGCGGATTCGCCCAGGCCGCGCAACCGTGACCTCAGGCGATCGCGCGCGGCGCCTTCGCGACGATGGCCAGCGACATGACAGCGGCGATCGCACACAGACCCCCGGCCACGTAGAACGCGGCGTCGTATCGACCGAACTCGTCGCGCACCAAACCTGCCAGAAACGCGACGATGCCGGCCCCGATTTGGTGCGAGGCCAGCACCCAGCCGAACACGATCGGCGCATCGGCGCCGAAGTGTTTGCGGCAGAGAGCAACTGTCGGGGGCACCGTGGCCACCCAGTCGAGGCCGTAGAAGATGACGAACGCGATCATCGGCGGGTGAACGGTGCCCGCGAAGAGGATTGGCAACAGCATCAAAGAGATGCCGCGCAACAGGTAATAGATGCCGAGCAGCTTGCGCGAATCGAACCGGTCGGTGAACCACCCCGACGCGATGGTCCCGACGACGTCGAAGATTCCGATGACGGCGAGCAGGCTCGCCGCCGCGGTGGTCGGCATGCCGTGATCGTGTGCGGCGGGCACGAAATGGGTGCCGACCAGACCATTGGTGCTTGCACCACAGATCGCGAAGGTGCCCGCCAACAGCCAGAAGACCCGAGTGCGGGCTGCGGAGAGCAACACGGTGACGGCCCGGCCCGCAGCGCCACCGCGTCCGGTCGGTGCGGGTGGTTCCGCGAGGTAGTCGGGCCCGGCGCCGTACGGCACCGTACCGACATCCGATGGCCGGTTGCGGAGAAACACCAGCACCAGCGGGACGACGGCGAGGGCCGCGAACGACACCGTCAGTGCCACCGTCTGCCAGTTGTATCGCTCGGCGAGCACGGCGAGGATCGGCAGGAACACCAGCTGTCCCGCCGCGCTGCCGGCGGTGAGAATGCCCGTGACCAGACCGCGCCGCGCCACGAACCAGCGATCGACCACGGTGGCGACGAACGCGAGCGCCATCGAACCGGTGCCTAAACCGACGAGCACACCCCACAGCAGCACCAGCTGCCAGGTGGCGGTCATGAAAATGGTCAGCCCACTCCCGGTAGACACGAGGACGAGCGCCGCCGCCACCACCCGGCGCATGCCGAACCGCTCCATCAGCGCTGCGGCAAACGGCGACGTCAACCCGTACAGCACCAGATTGATCGACACCGCCGAAGAGATGCTTGCCCGCGACCAGCCGAAATCCTCGTGCAACGGGTCGATGAGGATCGACGGCGCAGCACGGAAACTTGCCGCCCCCACCAGAGCGAGGAAAGCGACCATCGCCACCAGCCAGGCGTAGTGCAGGCGGGGCGGGGCTATTCGGGCCGGAGGTGCCGGTGGCGCGATGTCGGACGTCACGACGGTAAGTCTGCGGGACGGCGTCCCGCCGGAAAAGTTGCCGGAATGCCAACATGTGAAAGAATCTGGCCATGGTCGAACGTCATCGGGTGGTAGTGCTCGCCTTGGACGGTGTGATCCCATTCGAACTCGGCATCCCCTCGCGCGTCTTCGGCCGGGCGCACGACACGGATGGCAATTCGCTGTACGAGGTACAGACGTGCACGGCCGACGGCCGACCGGTGCGGTCGGACGCCGACTTCTCGATATCCGTCGATCACGGGCCAGAGCTGCTGGCCGAGGCCGACACGGTCGTGATCCCCGCGTCGTACGAACTCGGCCCCGCCTACGACGACGGCCATCTGCCGCCGAATATCGAGGCGGCACTCGCGTTCGTCCGGCCCGGCACGCGGTACGTCTCCATCTGCACCGGCTCCTACATCCTCGCCGCGGCGGGTCTCCTCGACGGTCTGCGCGCCACCACCCACTGGCGCAACACCGAGCACTTCCAACGGACGTACCCGCAGGTCCGGGTCGATCCCGACGTCCTGTTCGTCGACGAGGGACAGATCCTCACCTCGGCGGGCGTTGCCGCCGGACTCGACCTCTGCCTCCACATCGTGCGCCGCGACCACGGCTCCGACCTGGCCAACCAGGTGGCGCGCCGATGCGTCGTCCCGCCGTGGCGCGACGGCGGCCAGGCGCAGTACATCGAGAGGCCGATTCCGGCTGCCGGTGCGGAGTCCACCGCGGCCACCCGGAACTGGGCTTTGGAGCGGCTCGGGGAATCGTTGACGCTGACCCGGATGGCTGCGCACTCGAACATGAGCGTTCGCACCTTCACCCGGCGGTTCGGCGAAGAGGTCGGCACCACCCCCAACCGCTGGCTGATCACCCGCCGGGTCGACCGCGCCCGGCAACTCCTCGAGACCACCGACCTGTCCGTCGACGTCATCGCCCGGGAGGTCGGTTTCGGGACGACGGCGTCCTTGCGCCAGCACATGGGCGCCGTCCTCGGTGTCCCACCGTCGGCCTACCGCAAGACATTCCGCGGTCGCCGCAGCCCTCATACCGAGCGCAAATCGAGCCTGCTGATGTAGTGGGCCCCGTCGTCGATGGGGTTGTCGGGCGGGAGATAGCCCGCACCGACCCGGCGGAAACCGGCCTTCTCCAATGCCCGCCAGGACGCACGATTCGGTACGACGACGGGAACGATTATTGCTGTCGCGTCGGGTGAGTCCGCGCGGCACTTGTCCACGAAAGCCCTGATCATGGCAGTGCCTAAGCCGCGGCCGATGTGTTCCGGGTCGCCGATGAAGTAGTCGATCGACAAGCTCCCGTCCGGTACCTCGACGTGTGCGGTGAGCAGTGCGACGTCTTCCGGGTAGTCGGCGAGTCGATACCGCTGGATGAACCCGAGAGGGCGGCCACCGCGCACAACCAGGAAGTCCTCACACGGTTCGGTGCCGTCGATACTTCCCCCGAAGTCCCGCTCGATATCGGCGTCCGATGTCTCGTGGTTCCAGAACCGCGCGACGTGGGGTTCACGTAGCCACTTCTGCAGCTGGGGGAAATGGTCCCGGGTCGTACGGAGAAACTCGAAGTCGGAGTCGGCCACGCAGGCGACGCTACTTGGTCGGGGACCGCGTGGGCGGCCCGTTCTCGCGCACCGAACGGGCGGCCTCGAGTACGGCGCGGACGAGTTCGCTGCGGCTGCACCGGGTTTCGGCGAGGAACATGGCCACGGGTGACCGGGTCGGCCGGTGCCGGCTGGATGTCGGCGGCGGCACTGGTCGGTGAATAACGCCCATACGTGCCGGTATGCCCGGTCCAAGCGGCGCTGGGCGCCATCTAATGCCCCAGCCTTGCGCGCCCATCCGCGTACGGTGAACGCCCCTCGCAGATTCGAGGGGCGTTCTCGGGTTTCGTGGTCAGTGTCGGAGTTGTTGTGCCCAGGCGGCGAAGAAGGCACGAAGTTGGGGTATCTCGGCGGCGGCGGTAGGGATCGCGTGGTCGGGGAATCGCTGGAGGCTGTCGAACATCGTGGCGAGTATCTGTGGGTCGAACCCGGCGTCGATCTCGGCTGCCCGCGTCAGCAGTGTTTGTTTGTCGTAGATGGCCGAGAGTGCGTAGATGTCGGAGAAGTCGCGGGCTTCGGCGCGGTCGAAGAGGGCGATGAGTTTGCGGCCGGCGAGTTCTTCGGGCGCGTAGGTCGGTCCCGCCACACTCGCGGTTGCCGGTAGTCCCGGGGCGGAGTCCAGCGCCAGGTCGACCAGGAGTTGTTCGGGTCCGTGGATGAGTAAGCGACAGAACGTGGTCCCGTCATGGATGCGATCGATTCGCCAGCCGCGGGTGTCGGCGGCCTGCTCGAACTCGTCACGAGCCCTGGTGACGTCGCCGCGGTCGGGGCCGGTGAAGAAATCGAGGTCTTGTGTCGGGCGGGTGCTCAGTTGCTGGGCGATCAGTGCTGCGCCGCCGGCCAGGAGGAAGCCCTTGCTGGCCGGCAGAGTGAAGAAGAGCTGGGCAACCTCGATCTGGAACTCGGTCAGCACGACGATGTCCGGTGGTGCCGGGATAGCTCCGCTGTGCTCATCGGGTGGGGAGAATCTGTTCGATCACCGGTGTCCAGGCGATGCGCAGGTCACGAGGCACGACGAGCTCGGACCAGAGGTCGATCAGTAGTGCTCCGTCGATGTAGGTCAGCACGTGGTCGGGGGTGCCTTCGCGCAGGACGATCTCGTACACCCGCGATCGCTCGGACCGGTCGGACAGCCGAAACGAGCGCCCGGGATCGGACCAGTTCAAGGCCAGGGGCAACTCGACTGTCGCCATCGCTCGCTCAATAGGCAAGCGTGGAAGACGATCCGGGACGAGGTAGTTCCGGCCGCGCGCCCCGGGGACCGGATGGAAGGTGATGTGCGGGGTGGCGTCGAGGTCGTAGCCGGCTTCGTTGAGGAGTCGTGACGCCGTTTCCAGGGACGGCGACTTGCGCCCGTTTTCGTAGGCCGAAAGGGTCGGTCGTGAGGTGTGGGCGCGGCGGGCGAGTTCGTCCTGGCTCAGGCCGGCGGCCCTGCGAACGCGTTCGAGAAGTGCTGCTCCTTTCATGCTGCGTTTCCGTCCTTCCAGCCGCAACTATCGCCATATGTATCCGATTGGATACGCTACGCGTGTGGGGATTGCACGGCAACCAGCTCATCGAGCGCGTGGAGGATGTCCCGACATCAGTTCAATATGAGCATTGATCACGACTTTTTTTGACTTGGACATGTATCGAACGCGGCTCTAGCGTGGCTTTATGACTCAGGTCACGCCGGTGAACCAGCGTGCACCGGGTAGCCCAGTCGTTACACCAGAATCCGAGAGGAGTCACAGATGACCCTCCCCCTCGCCGTCTCACCGGCGGTCGACAGTGCGGTATCGAAGATCTTCCGCCGCGTCGTGCCGTTGTTCATCGTGATGCTGATCTGCAATCAGCTCAACCGGTCGAACATCGGCTATGCGCAGACCCACCTCGAGGCCGATGTCGGCATCGGGGCCGCGGCTTACGGTTTCGGTGCGGGTGTCTTCTTCATTGCCTATGCGATCTTCGAACTGCCGTCGAACGTGCTGATGGAGAAGTTCGGCGCCAAGGTGTGGCTCACCCGCATCATGTTGTCGTGGGGCCTGGTGTCGGCGGCGATGGCGTTCGTCAACGGCCCGGAGATGTTCTACGTCCTGCGGTTCCTCCTCGGTGTCGCCGAGGCCGGCTTCTTCCCGGCGATCATCTTCTACTTCACCCGCTGGCTGCCGAACAACCACCGCAGCCGCGCTACGGCACTGTTCATTGCGGGGTCCTCCATCGCTGCCGCGATCTCGGGACCGCTGTCCGGACCGCTGCTGTCCCTCGACGGGCTCGGTGGGCATCACGGCTGGCAGTGGATGTTCGCGCTGGAGGGACTGTTGTCGGTGGTCGTCGGGTGCATCGCCTACCGGTTGCTCGACTCGAAGATCGACGACGCGAAGTGGCTCACCGGCGTGGAGAAGCACGATCTGCAGGCCGTCATCGCCGAGGAGGACGTGCTGCGCAGTGAGGCGTCGGTGAAACGTGGCGAGTCGGGTTCGCGCTGGAAGCTGCTTCTGCAGCCGCGGATCCTGGTGTGCTGCGGCATCTTCTTCGCGATCACCATGGCGATCTATGCCAACACGTTCTGGCTTCCGTCGATCATCCGCCGTATTCCGGGCACCAACGATGTGACCGTCGGGCTGCTGTCGTCGCTGCCCTGGATCTGCGCGGTCTTCGCGATGTACTTCTCCAACCGCTCGGCCGACCGCACCGGAAGGCACAAGCCCTACCTCGTCGCCGCGCTGCTCATCGGCGGTGTCGGCACGATGGCCGCCGCGTTCGTCACCCCATGGCTGGCGCTTCCGCTGCTGTGCGTTGCGACGATGGGATTCAAGAGCGCGAGCCCGCTGTTCTGGTCGATTCCGCAGCGCACGCTGCACCCGATGGTGCTGGCACCGGCGATCGCGATCATCAACTCGCTCGGCAACCTGGGTGGCTTCGTCGCCCCGTTCGGCTTCGGGGTGATCAAGGAGCAGACCGGCACCGTGACGATGGGCCTTGTCGTGTTGTCGCTCTTCGCACTGGCCGCTGCCGCGGCGGTGACGTACTTCCGGCGCGACAAGGAAGACATCGACGACGTCGCGAACCTGGCAGAGGTGGGCTCCGACGAGCCAACCGTGGCTGCCAAATGACCTCTCACCGGCACATACGAAACGCAGAGAACTAGAGGACCCACATCATGACAGCAACGGTGAACCGGACCGACGTGACCGGACAGATGATCATCGCAGGCAAGCCCGTGCGGGGTTCGGGCCCGACAATCCACGGCATCAACCCCGCCGCCGGCGAGCGGCTGGAACCGGGTTTCGCGCACGGGACCGAGCCGGACGTCGAGGCAGCCTGCGCAGCGGCCGACGAGGCGTTCGCGCCCTACCGCGCAACGAGCAGCGAGGACCGCGCCCGGTTCCTCGAGGCAATTGCCGACAACATCGAGGCCCTCGGCGACACCCTCGTCGCACGGGCGTGTGCCGAATCCGGACTTCCACAGGGTCGCATCACCGGTGAGGTGGGCCGCACGTCCGGACAGCTGCGGTTGTTCGCCGGCGTCCTCCGTGACGGTGGCTGGAACGGTGCCCGCATCGACCCCGCCCAGCCCGACCGGAGCCCGCTGCCCCGGGCCGATATCCGCCAGCGCAAGATCCCGCTCGGACCCGTTGCGGTGTTCGGCGCGAGCAACTTTCCCTTGGCGTTCTCCGTCGCCGGCGGCGACACCGCGTCCGCGCTGGCGGCGGGCTGCCCCGTCGTCGTCAAAGCCCACGACGCACACCCGGGTACCTCCGAACTGGTCGGACGGGCCATCGCGGACGCCGTCGCGAGCACCGGTATGCCGGCGGGAACCTTCTCGCTGCTCTACGGTGCCGGTCCCGAGCTCGGCACGGCACTGGTGAAGGACTCCCGGATCAAGGCGGTCGGGTTCACCGGATCTCGCTCCGGGGGAACCGCTCTGGTGGCGGCGGCCGCCGGACGACCGGAACCGATCCCGGTGTACGCGGAGATGAGCTCGATCAACCCGGTGTTCCTCCTCGAGAGCGCACTCGCCACCCGCGGCGCCGACCTCGGTCGTGCATTCGTCGCGTCGCTGACGCTCGGCTCCGGTCAGTTCTGCACCAACCCCGGTCTCGTCATCGCCGTCGACGGTCCCGGCCTGGCCGCGTTCGTCTCGGCCGCGAATGCTGCCGTCGCCGAGACTGTGCCGACGCCGATGCTCACCCCGGTCATCGCCGGCTCCTACGCCGACGGGGTTGCCGCCCTCGAGGGCGTGGCCACCGTGGAGGCCCGCGGCGCCGAGTCGGACGCACCCAATTCGTGTCGGGCGGCACTCTTCAGCAGCGACGCCGACACGTTCCTGGGCTCGGACGTGTTGCAGCAGGAGGTGTTCGGGGCCTCCAGCCTGGTCGTCAAGTGCCGCGATGCCGAGCAGGTGCGCGCCGTGGCGGCGAGGCTCGAAGGTCAACTGACCGCGACCGTCCACGCAGACGAGGAAGACCTGGACGAGGCCGGACACCTGCTGAGCGTTCTCGAACTCAAGGCCGGCCGAATCCTGTTCGACGGCTGGCCTACCGGGGTGGAGGTCGGACACGCGATGGTGCACGGTGGTCCCTACCCCGCGACGTCCGACTCGCGCACCACGTCGGTGGGATCGCTGGCGATCGAACGCTTCCTGCGACCCGTTGCCTACCAGGATGTTCCGCCGTCGCTTCTGCCCACCGCCGTCGCCGACGGCAACCCCGAACAGTTGTGGCGTCGTATCGACGGCCGCCTCACCCAAGACTGATATTCACTCGTGAAGGAGAAACCCATGCTCGACGGAGTCCTGTTCTTCCCCGTCACACCGTTCACCGAATCCGGTGACGTCGACTACGACCGGCTCGCCGAGCACGTCGCCAAGGGGGTGGACGCCGGACCCGGTGGCGTCTTCATCGCCTGCGGCACCGGCGAATTCCACGCCCTCGGACTCGAGGAGTTCGGCCGGATCGTGGCCACGGCCGTCGAGGCCGTCGCGGGACGGGTCCCGGTGTTCGCCGGTGCGGGCGGCTCGATCGCGCAGGCCAAGGAATTTGCGACGAGCGCCAAGGCCAACGGCGCCGACGGCATCCTGTTGCTCCCGCCCTACCTCGTGACGATGCCGCAGGCCGGGTTGGTGGAGTACACCCGCGCGGTCGCCGACACCACCGACCTGCCCCTCATCGTCTACAACCGCAGCAACGCCCGCTTCGACGAGGCGTCCGCCGTCGCGGTGGCCCAGTTCCCCACCGTCATCGGACTGAAGGACGGTACCGGTGACCTGGACAAGGTCGCGCGTATCGTCCGCGCCGTGAAGGATGCGCTCGCACCGTCGGGTAAGCAGTTCCTGTTCTTCAACGGCATGCCCACGGCAGAGATCTCCCAGCAGGCGTACCGGGCCATCGGTGTCACGCTGTACTCGTCGGCGACCTTCGCGTTTGCACCAGAACTGGCTCTCGGTTTCTACGATGCACTCGAATCGGGCAACGAGGACCTCACCGACGCGCTGCTCCGCAGCTTCTTCCATCCTCTGGTCCGCCTGCGCGATCAGGTGCCGGGTTATGCGGTGTCCCTCGTCAAGTTCGGCGTCACCATGGAGGGCCTCGAAGCCGGGCCGGTGCGCCCGCCGCTCGTGCAACCGAGCGAGGCTCACAAGCGGGAACTGGCCCAGATCACCGCTGCCGGACGGGCAGCGCTTGCCGACGCTCTCGCGGTTCACGCGGTGCGCTGATGTCCTCGGAACCCATCCGCATCACCGGTGCCCGCATCACACCGGTCGCCTTCGTGGATCCGCCGCTACTCAACACGGTCGGCGTGCATCAACCGTATGCGCTCCGTGCGATCATCCAACTCGACACGGACAGCGGCCTCGTCGGGTTGGGTGAGACCTACGCGGATACCGCGCACCTCGCTCGACTCCAGGCGGCCGCGGAGTTCATTACCGGACTCGACGTGTTCTCGCTGAACACCATTCGGGCGGTGATCGACGCGAAGATTGCCACCCTGTCGATCACCGGCGGTGACGGAGTCGCCGGGATGATCACCACCGCCAGTACGACCGATCGGGTGTTCTCGCCGTTCGAGGTGGCCTGCCTCGACGTGCAGGGCAAGGCGCTCGGCCGGCCGGTGTCCGATCTGCTCGGCGGCAAGGTGCGCGACACAGTGCCCTTCAGTGCCTACCTCTTCTACAAGTGGGCCGGGCACCCCGGGGCCCACCCGGACGAGTGGGGTGAGGCGCTGGACCCGGACGGACTGGTGCGTCAGGCGCAGAAGATGATCGGCGAGTACGGTTTCAAGGCGATCAAGGTCAAGGGTGGGGTGTTCTCTCCCGAGGAGGAGACCGCCGGCATCAAGGCGTTGCGCGCCGCGTTCCCGGACCTTCCATTACGGCTCGACCCCAACGCGGCCTGGACCGTCGACACCTCGATCCGGGTCGCGTCGGAACTCGACGGCATCGTCGAATACCTCGAGGACCCGACGCCTGGACTCGACGGCATGGCCGAGGTCGCGCGTGAGGCGAAGATGCCGTTGGCCACGAACATGTGCGTCGTCGCATTCGATCAGCTCAAACCTGCTGTGCTGAAAGACTCCGTTCAGGTCGTGTTGTCGGACCATCATTACTGGGGTGGCCTCCAGCGGTCGCGGTTGCTCGCCGGCATCTGCGACAACTTCGGCCTGGGACTGTCGATGCATTCGAACTCGCACCTGGGCATCAGCCTGGCCGCGATGGTGCACCTCGCAGGCGCCACGCCGAACCTCACGTACGCCTGCGACACGCATTGGCCGTGGAAGACGGAGGACGTGGTCAAGCCCGGCGTGCTGACGTTCGTCGACGGCGCGGTCGCGGTGCCGACGACGCCGGGATTGGGCGTCGAGATCGACGAGGACGCGCTCGGCGCGCTGCACGAGCAGTACCTCGACTGCGGGGTCCGCGACCGCGACGACACGGGATACATGCAGTCGATCGATCCGGCTTTCGAGAACACCTGCCCACGCTGGTGAACCGGGTGGCCGTCGATCCGGGGTGCGCGTGCGCAGGTCCGCTACATTGTTCGGACGAGCGCCCCGGCTCGACGGCAGAGGAGTAGGTCGATGTTTTCCCTTGCGCGGCTGTCGTGCTTCATCGCGGTCGCGGAGGAGTTGCATTTCGGGCGGGCCGCGGAGCGACTCCACATGACTCAGCCTCCGCTGAGCCGGCAAATTCAGCAGCTCGAAAGTGAACTGGGCGTGCAGCTGATCGACCGCACCAGCCGATCGGTCACGCTGACCGCTGCGGGAACGGCGTTCCTGCCCGACGCGCGCCGCATCCTCTCCCTGTCGGAGAGCGCGGTACTGACGGTGCGGCGGGTACCCGCGGGTGATCTGGGAACTGTGGTCGTCGGGTTCACCGGCGCCTCGGCCCACGCGGTACTACCGCGACTGCTCGAGGCTGCCCGCGACACTCTTCCCGATGTAAAGATCGATCTCCGTGAAATGGTGACATCGGTGCAGATCGATGCTCTCACCAGCGGTGAATTGGACCTCGGACTGATCCGGCCCATTCTCACGCGGCCCGGAATAGACACCCGGCCCATTCACCACGAGAACCTCGTCGCCGCGCTCCCGCAGGGACACCCGCTGGCCGAGCAGGACCATCTGACCGTGGAGGACTTCGACGATCAACCCGTGGTCATGTATTCACCCGTCGATGCGCGGTATTTTCACGAATTGCTGATCAGCACCTTCACCATCGTCGGAGCGTCGCCGCGGTACGTGCAGTATGTGACGCAGGTTCATACGATGCTCGTCCTCGTGCGTTCCGGTCTGGGGATGGCGCTGGTGCCGGAATCTGCGCAGACAATGCATCCCGAGGATGTGGTGTTCCGGCCGGTCACTTCGGTGCGGGATCGGCCGGTGCAGATGAACGCCGCCTGGCGCGCGGACAACCGCAACCCCGCACTGCAGCGGATAATGAACGACGTTCTGCCCCAGCATGAATGGAATTGACAGATCAGAGCGTGAGCCGGCAGCTCTGACCTATGTCGAGCACGCGCAGCACGCGGCCGGTTCCCAACCACAGCGCGCACGACAAGGCGAGGTCGGTGAGAAGTTCGTCGGAGAAGTGTGCATGACATCGCTGCCAGAAATCCTCGTCTTCGCGTAGCGCGGTGTGGTCGGTGGCGAATCGGTAGGCGAACTCGGCCGCCGTCCGCTCCCGCTCGCCGTATCCCGGCCACGACTCCCACTCGAGGACGTGATCGTAGAAGTGCTCGTCGATACCGGCGTCCGGCCCACCGCCGTCCCGGGCCCCGCGGCACACCGCGCACTCGTTCGCCACGGCAATCGCCATCCGTGCAATCTCCCGTACGCGCAACGGTAACCGGTTCCGGTTGTATACGGCATCGGTGAAGCCGCCCAGTGCCTTACCCAGCTCCGGTGAAGCCGACAACCAACCGGCCAGGTCATCGTCGCTGTAGCTACCCACTCGGCTCATTCCCGAATGCTACAGCGAACGGCGCGCGAGACGATAGAGTTGACACAGGTTCTATTCTTTCCGTCGCTCCGGCACAGGGGGTGAGTCTCCTGAAGATCCCGTCGACCCCCGCCCTGTGCCTGCCACGCCCTCAGCCGGGAGATACGCGGGGGACCAATTCCTCGAACCGGGACGAAGCCGGGCCGGGAAACCGCGTGTGGGCAGTAGTGTCTTGTGGGCTGTAACCAGATCAAAAGGAGTTCAGGGTGGCGAAGAAAGTGGTCGTGGAATTGGTCGACGACATCGACGGGAGTCTGATCGAGGTCGGGAAGGGCGAGCACATCACCTTCTCGGTCAACGGCGTCGACTACGAGATCGACCTGAAGACGAAGAACGCCAGAGAGTTCCTGCGCACCATGGACTTCTATATCGAGCACGCCACCCGGGTCGATGAGCGGAAGGGCCGGTCCACCTCGAGCGCGAAGCCGCGCGGCCGCGCCCAGGCGAGTACGGTCCGCGAGTGGGCGGCGGAGAACGGGTACGACATTTCCTCGCGAGGCCGCATTCCCGCAGAGGTGCAGGAAGCTTTCGACGCAGCGCATTGACGAGCGGCGGCCGAGATCGAGGCGAAGTAGTCGCTGTTCCGGAGAAGTAGTGCATCTGGTTATTCAAAATCGTGACTGATTCCAGAAAAGTGCGTCATAGTAGTGAGGTGCCCTCGACGCGGGATTGCGAAGTGCAGTTGCGTGCAGCCCAGCTACGCGTGACTCGCCCTCGCCTGGCGGTGCTGGATGGCGTCCGCGAGCATCCGCACGCCGACACGGAAACGATTTTCGACGCCGTGCGAATGCACCTACCAGGAGTTTCCCGGCAAACTGTGTACGACGTTCTGCATGTGCTCACGGACGTGGGCTTGGTGCGGCGGATCGAGCCGTCCGGCTCCGTCGCACGCTACGAGTTGCGTGTCGGTGACAATCACCATCACGTCGTGTGCCGGGCGTGCGGGGTTATCGCCGACGTCGACGGCACCGTCGGCGAGGCACCCTGCCTGACTGTGTCCGGCGATGACGGTTTCGTCGTCGAGGAGGCCGAGGTCATCTATTGGGGTCTGTGCCCCGACTGCTCGACATCACACACTTCGCGAAAAAAACCGCGATAACGGCCCGATCTACTCGCTCCTGGAAGGAATGCTGTGTCCGATAGCTGCCCGGTCGCTCATGACGGCAACACTCAGAGCACCAGTGAAAGTGAAAACCCCGCAATCCCGTCCCCCACGGTGAAAGAACATCGTCCGAGGACGAACCGCGACTGGTGGCCCAACCAGCCGGAACTGTCAGTGCTGCATGCACACTCGTCGAAATCCAATCCGATGGGCGCCGACTTCGACTACGCCGAGGAGTTCGCCAAGCTCGACGTCGAGGCGCTCAAGCGAGACGTCATCGATCTGATGACGACCTCGCAGGACTGGTGGCCTGCCGACTACGGCCACTACGGTGGGCTCTTCATCCGAATGAGCTGGCACGCTGCCGGCACCTACCGCATCGCCGACGGTCGCGGCGGTGGCGGGCAGGGTGCCCAGCGCTTCGCCCCGCTCAACAGCTGGCCCGACAACGCGAGCCTCGACAAGGCGCGCCGGTTGCTGTGGCCGGTCAAGCAAAAGTACGGCAAGCAGATTTCCTGGGCGGACCTGCTCGTCTTCGCCGGCAACTGTGCCCTCGAGTCGATGGGGTTCAAGACTTTCGGATTCGGCTTCGGCCGCGAAGACGTCTGGGAACCCGAAGAAATTTTCTGGGGTCCGGAAGACACCTGGCTCGGCGACGAGCGCTACAGCGGTGAACGTGAATTGTCCGGTCCGCTCGGGGCCGTGCAGATGGGTTTGATCTACGTGAACCCGGAGGGACCGAACGGGCAGCCGGATCCGCTGGCTGCCGCCCGTGACATTCGGGAGACGTTCGCGCGCATGGCGATGAACGACGTGGAGACGGCCGCGCTCATTGCCGGCGGCCACACCTTCGGTAAGACGCACGGCGCAGGCGACGCCGACCTGGTCGGCCCGGAGCCGGAGGGCGCCCCGATCGAGCAGCAGGGCCTGGGTTGGAAGAGCGCATTCGGCACCGGCGTCGGCAAGGACGCGATCACCAGCGGCCTCGAAGTCGTGTGGACCCCCACCCCGACCAAGTGGGACAACAGCTTCCTGGAGACGCTGTACGGCTTCGAGTGGGAGCTCACCAAGAGCCCCGCTGGTGCCTGGCAGTGGACCGCCAAGGACGGCGCGGGTGCGGGCACGATCCCCGACCCGTTCGACTCGTCGGCGGGACGCAACCCCACGATGCTCACCACGGATCTCTCGTTGCGCATGGACCCGACCTACGAGAAGATCACTCGGCGTTGGCTCGATCACCCGGAGGAGTTCGCCGAGGCGTTCGCCAAGGCGTGGTATAAGTTGCTGCACCGCGACATGGGACCTGTCACGCGCTACCTCGGCCCCTGGGTTCCGGAGGCGCAGCTGTGGCAGGATCCGGTCCCCGCGGTCGATCACCCGCTCGTCGGTGACAGCGAGATCGCTTCGCTGAAGGGCAAGATCCTCGATTCGGGGCTGTCCGTTTCCCAGCTGGTGTCCACCGCCTGGGCGTCGGCGGCCACCTTCCGCGGCACCGATATGCGGGGCGGCGCCAACGGAGCGCGGATCCGGCTCGAGCCGCAGAAGAATTGGGAGGTGAACAACCCCACCGAGTTGTCCACGATCCTGCAGACCCTCGAGCAGATCCAGCAGGACTTCAACTCGTCGCAGTCGGGCGGGGTGAAGGTGTCACTCGCGGACCTGATCGTCCTGGCCGGTACCGCGGCTGTGGAGAAAGCGGCCAAGGCCGCCGGCCACGACATCACGGTCCCGTTCACCCCCGGGCGCACGGATGCGTCGCAGGAACAGACCGACGCGGAAACGTTCACTGTGCTCGAGCCGAGGGCAGACGGGTTCCGCAACTACCTGCGAGCGGGCGAGAAGTTGCCGGCAGAGGCCCTCCTGGTCGACCGGGCTTACATGTTGAATCTGACCGCTCCGGAGATGACGGTTCTCGTCGGTGGGTTGCGGGCCCTGAACGCGAACTTCGGCCGAACCGAGCTCGGAGTCTTCACCGACCGGCCCGAGGTGTTGACCAACGACTTCTTCGTCAACCTCCTCGACATGGGTACCGAGTGGAAGGGATCGGCCTCGACCGAGAACGTCTACGAGGGCAGTGACCGGGTCACCGGTGAGACCAAGTGGACCGCGACCGCCGTCGACCTCGTCTTCGGTTCCAACTCGCAGCTGCGTGCTCTCGCCGAGGTCTATGCCGCCGCCGACGCGCAGCAGAAGTTCGTGCAGGACTTCGTCGCTGCGTGGAACAAGGTGATGAATCTCGACCGGTTCGACCTCGCCTGAATCTCAGCCGAACCGCATACGGCACCCCGTGAGCTGACTACGCTCGCGGGGTGCCGTGTGTGCTGTCGCGCCGTCGGCGGTCAACCTGTGACGCGCGCTGCGTTCCCGGCGTCGACGGGCAGGACGATGCCGCTGATGTGTTCGCTGCCCTCGGCGGTGAGGAACAGGACGACGCGGGTGATCTCGACGGGGTCGAGCCACGCAACGGGCTGGGCGTGCAGGCTGCGGAAGACCGGTGCGACGTCGTCGGATCCGGGATTGTCGAGGTCGGGCCGCATCATCCGGTACAGGGAATCGTTGTGGATCATGGGAGTCGAGATATTTCCGGGGGCAACCGCATTGACGGTGATCCCGTGTGGTGCGAGGTCGAGCGCCGCACTCTTGGTGAGTCCGATGACGCCCCATTTGGATGCGGCGTAGGCGGCCATGTTGGCATTCCCGGCCCGCCCCAGCATGGAGGAGACGGTGACGATGCGCCCGTATCCCCGGCGGATCATCCCCGGGGCCACCGCTCCGACGGTGTTGAAGACGCCGGTCAGGTTGGAACCGATGGCCTCGGACCACTGCTCCTGGGTGAGGGACTGGACGGGTGCGGCCACGGACACGCCGGCATTCGCCACAGCAATGTCGATTCGTCCCAGTTCGGATTCGGCTCGTGCGACGAGGGCGTCCATGGCGCCTCGGTCGGCGGTATCCAGTGTCGCTGTGATGCAGCGACGTCCGGTCGACCGCACCAGTTCCGCGGTCTCGTCGAGGTCGGCCTCGGTGGCGAGGGGGTAGCCGACCACCGGGCTGTCTGCGCACCGATCGCACAGGACGATGTCTGCGCCGCGTTCGGCAAACGCCACCGCGTGGCTACGGCCCTGGCCGCGGGCTCCGCCGGTGATCAGGGCGACTCGGCCATCGAATCGATCCATCGTTGTCTCCTTGTCCGGACGCACTACCGCAGCTTGATGCTGCCGCCGTCCGCCATCAATGTCTGGCCGGTCATGTACCGCGAATCGTCGGTAGCGAGAAACACCGCCACGGGCGCGATGTCCGTCTCGGGATCGCCGATGCGCTGTAGGGGAACCTTCGCCACGGAGGCCGCCGCGCGTTCGGGGAACGCGGCCTGCCACGCGAGGACTCCTTCGGTGGCCGCGAACGGGCAGATGACGTTCACCCGAATCCCGTCGGCCGCCCACTCGTTGGCGGCCACGCGGCTCACGCCCCGGATCGCTTCTTTCGCCGCGGCGTACGACGTCTGGGTGGGCATGCCGTCCAGCCCGGACCCGGACGCAAAGTTGATCACCGAACCTTTCGCCGACTTCAGTTGCGGGTAGCAGGCCTGCATCAGGTGCACCACGGGATAGAACCCGGTCTGGAAAGACAGGTCGAACATGTCTTGGGTGTGGTCGACCAGCAGTGCCTGGCGCGACGCGTGCGCGTTGTTGACCAGTACGTCCACGGATCCGAACGCGTCGACTGCGGCGTCGCGGATCTGGTCGGCGGACTCGCGCCGGGAGATGTCGACGTTCAGGAAGCGGGTGGCCGCGCCGAGTTCTTTCTCGAGAGCCGTGCCGCGTTCGTCGTCGATGTCCACGAAGAGAACGTTGGCGCCCTCACGGACGAACACCCGGGTGATGGCTCGCCCGATCCCGCCCGCCCCGCCGGTCACGATTGCTGTCTTTCCCTGCAGTCTCATGATGTTCCTTTGCGCGTTCGGGTCAGACGCATACGGTCGCGGCGGTGGCCAGCGCCGCCTTCTCGAGTTCCGCGACGCTGAACGCGGCGTAGTTCTCGTACGGTCCGCGGCCTGCGAAATAGGGAGTCAGAAGTCCTTCGAGTTCCTCGGGTGAGAACGCGGATCCCGCTGCATCGAAACGGTTCTCGACTGTGGGTGCCGCCATCAATGCGACCATCTTGCCGTAGACGACGAAGACCTGCCCGTTGATCTCGTCCGAGGCGGGGGAGGCCAGGTAGTGGACGAGTGTGGCGACGCGTTCGGGCGAGAGGGGATCGGGTCCGGCGTCCGCGGCGGTATTCGCCCCGAAGGCGTCGGCCGTCATCGCAGTCCGGGCGCGCGGGCAGATGGCGTTGGCGCGCACTCCATATCGCGAGAGCCCCTGCGCCGTCGACAGGGTGAGCGCGGTGATTCCGGCCTTGGCCGCCGAATAGTTGGGTTGGCCGGCCGAACCGAAGAGGAAGGCCTCGGACGACGTGTTGATCACCCGTCCGTACACGGGCCCTCCCGCGGCTTTGCTCGCCTCGCGCCAGTGCACCGAGGCCGCGCGCGATGTGGCGGCATGGCCTTTGAGGTGAACGCGAATGACGTCGTCCCAGTCGGATTCGGACAGGTTGAAGATCATCTTGTCGCGAAGGATCCCGGCGTTGTTGACGAGGATGTCCATAGATCCGAAAGTGCTGACTGCTTCCTGGACGAGGCGTTCGCCCAGCGACCAGTCGGAGACGTCGCCCGTGACCGCCGTCGCCTGTCCTCCGGCGGCCGTGATTTCGTCCGCCACGGTGCGTGCATTGTCGCCCATGTCGTTGACGACGACGGCGGCCCCGGCTGCGGCGAGGGCGAGGGCTTCGGCGCGGCCGAGTCCCGCACCGGCGCCGGTGACGACGGCAGTGCGTCCAGCCAGGTTCAGCGATTCCGTCATGCGTACTCCTCGAGTAGAAAATTAGATTTCATTCTAGTTCTAGCGTATGGCATCCCCACAAGCCAGTACTCGAAGCGAAGTTCTGACAAGAATGTTTTCTACTTTCCGCGAGGTCTCGCTGAGTGGGAATTGTGGTCGAGGTCACTGGCGCGCATGTCAGGTTGAGCGTGCTGATCCTCTCGAAACACCGGAGCCTCATATGAATCACATTCCCCTGTCCCCAGGCGAGGCGGAGCGCGCACCGCTCTCGCGCGGGAAGTCGTACGCCCTCCTGGCCTTGATCATTCTCCTGGTCGAAGTCATCCCCCTCGCCTACAACTTCGTCACCCCGGCACTGCCCGAGATCTCGAAGCACTTCGGGACTGCGAACGTCGGCTGGGTGATCACGATCGTCACGCTCATGCTCGCCGCGTCCACCCCGCTCGTAGGCAAGCTCGGTGACATCTACGGCAAGAAGCGGATGATGCTCGTGTCGGCCGCGGTGTTCGGTGCCGGGTCGTTGTTGGGCGCTCTGGCTCCGAACTTCGAACTCTTCCTGGTCGGCCGTGGGCTCCAGGGCGCGGGCATGGCCATTCTCGTCCTGGCCTATGGCTTGATCCGCGACATTCTGCCGCCCGCAATCATTCCCGTGGCGGTCGGCTTCATCGCTACGGGCATGGGTGCCAGCACCATCCTCGGACCCATCATCGGCGGCTACCTCATCGATGACTTCGGTTACACCGGCGTGTTCTGGGCGCAGCTGCTCCACGTCGCCGTGGTGGGTATTGCGGTCGCAATCTTCGTTCCCGAGACCACGCTGCGGACGCGCTCCAAGCTGGACGTGCTCGGGGCGCTCATTCTGGGAACCGGCGCGTTTCTGCTGCTGTTCGGCATCGGTAAGGCGTCCACCTGGGGATACACCTCGCCGCAGACGCTGCTCTTCCTCGGCGGTGGCCTCGCCGTCCTGGCCGGTTGGCTGGTCTACGAGCGCACCCCGAAGGAGCCGCTCATCGATCTGCAGATGCTTCGGCACCCGCCCGTCGCGAAGACGCTGGCCGCCAGCGGTTTCGTCCAGTTCGTCCTGGTCAGCCATTCGATGCTGATCCCGATGTTCGTGATGACCGACCCCGACCTGGGGCTGGGGTACGGATTCGGCGCGACCGCACTTGCCGTCGCGATTTACACGGTGCCCACCGGCGTGGTGTCGATGATCGCGGGACCGGTGGGCGGGTACTTCACGCGTCGCATCGGCCCGGCTCCGGTTCTGGTGTTCGGCGGATTTGCGCTCGCCCTCGGCTCATTCCTACTTGCGACGCTGCATGATTCGACGCTTCAGCTGATGTTCGGGCAGTTGGTCATCGGACTCGGGCTGGGCTCCGCGTCGGCGACGCTCCCCAACCTCATCATGCGCACCGTGCCCGCCGAGACCCAGGGTATCGCCGGCGGGATGCTCAACCTGTCCGGTTCGCTCGGCAGCGCGATCGGCAGCCAGGTGATGATCACCATCCTCGCGATCCCCGGAGTGATGCTCGTGGGTCGTGCCTCGCACTTCCCGGAACAGGGCTTCGTGTACGCCTTCTTCACCCTCGCCGTCGCGGGTGTGCTCGCCGGAGTCATGGGACTCCTGCTGACCCGCAACAGGATCGACCGTCCCACCGACGTCGCGGTACCGAAGTCCGAGATGGTGGCCTGATCCTCCCACCGACAGCGGGGCCCGCACTTTGTGCGGGCCCCGCTGTCGTTTGGATCAGCTGAGGACGCCGCCGGCGAGCAGGGCCCGTGCCTCCTCACGGCCGTCGAGGAGCCGATTGGTCCGGCGGGTCACCTTCCACACGCCGTCGATCTTGGCGAGCTCCCAGCGGTTGGCCGTGATCCGGTGTACACGGAATCCGTCTTCGTCGCGAATGATCAACTGCGACTTGCAGGTCGCCACCGCGGTGTCCCCATCGACCCGGATGTGTCCGGGCTCGAGCATGTGCGCGCAACCGCCGCCGATCCAGCCCTGGTGTGCCTGCGACTGCACCATCGCAGTGATGGCTGCGTGTCCGCGCAGCACGCCGGTGTCTACGTCGTACACACCGTCCTCGGTCCACAGCCGGGCCACCGCCTCGGCTGAGCCGCTGTCGATGGCGGGACCGTAGGCGGTCATCAATTCGAGGATCGCGAGCTTGTCTTCGAGCACGGCGACCCGCCCGAGGAGAGACTGGAGAAGTTGTTTTTCGGTATCGGTCACCGCTGTGTCCTGTCGTCGGAGGATGTACTTCGAAAAGTGAGGCCGAGCTCGTCGCCGAGCTGCCGGAGGGCGCCCAGTTGCTCGCAGTAATGTCCGGCGCCGGTGGAGGCGAGGGTCGCGCTGACGATCGTGGTGCCGGCATCGCGGCGTCGTTCGAGGGCGCGGCGCACGGTGTCGGGGTTACCGATCGGGTCGAGTGGTGCCCCCGCGCTCAGAATCACCTCGAAGCCGCCGGGTAGTTCGACCTTGCCGAGGAGTGCGCACAGTTCGTCGAGCGAGAGACCGAACGGGACCCAGCCGTCACCGAAGGCGACCGCGCGCCGCAGAGAGCGGAGCGTGCGCCCGCCCACCCACAGGGGGACCCGTGGTTGCACGGCGTGCGGTTCCACGACTACGTTTTCGAAATCGTAGAAGGAGCCGTGATACTCCGGCCGGGAACGGGACAGCGACGCGCGCAGGGCGGCGAGGGCGTCGTCGGCGCGGGGTCCGCGGTCGTCGAAGTGGGCGCCGAGCAGGGCGAACTCCTCACGCAGGCTGCCTACGCCGAGGCCGAGAACCAGGCGGCCCCCGCTGACGGCGTCGAGCGTGCCGTACCGCTTGGCGATCTCGAGTGGGTGGTGATAACCGAGCACCAGGACCTGTGTGGCGAGCCGGATGCCGCTCGTCCGCGCGGCGAGAAAGCCGAGAGTGGCGAGCGGGTCCCAGTACGTGGCGCCGCGCTCGGCCGCAACATCGGTGGGCACGGCCACGTGCTCGCTGCAGGTGAGATGGTGATAGCCGAGGCGGTCCGCCGTTTCGGCTATCCGGGTCAAATCCTCGATCCCGGCGCCGGCCTCCCACTCCGCTACGACGGCGGGATGCTGGACGACGATGGGCGGCGCGATTCCTATGTGCATCTGTTTCGGTACTCCGCTGTAGAAAATCGGTGGTTGTAGAGGATCGGTGTCCTCACCGTTGTAGTGGAGGTTCCGGCGCGGGGTCGGGGCCATTCCCGGTGACCGGACGCGGTGCCCGGTCGGGGTGTTCGGTTGTGGCGGGTAACGATGCGGGCCATTGTCGGGGTACCGGCGACTCGAGCGCGCATCAGTCACACAGGTAACAAAGCGCCATCAACCGGGACCGCTCCCGGGAGGTCGAAACCGCGGCGGGAGACGGGGTTCGGTGGTGTGCTGCAGAAGCCACTGACCTTCCTGCCTGCGATGGTGCCGATCGGGACACCCTCATCGCACCGCACTTCCACGCCACACGCAGATCGCAGATGAGTACCGGGGTCAGGTCGTGACCTCTCCTCATCGGCTCATCGGACCACTTCGTCGTGGTTGCAGACCGGATACTTCGAGGTGTCCGGGCAGCATTCTGCGCGCGGGTGCTGCTACCGGGGCCGTTCACGGCCTCGTTCACCGGTTCGATCGTCGCTGACGCAGTTAACTGGCCGCACAGACACTCTGCAGAGCAAAAACGCGGTGACCTCGCAGTTTCGGAGGATAGCTGCGATAACTGAAATTATCGCGACCTAGTGCGCACAAACCATGAGTGACACGGAGCGATGCCACGGAAAGGGCCGGGAGTCCTGTGATGTAGGTTCCGCGACGCGGTGTCACTTTCCAAATTTCATGTCACTCGCGTGTCACTTTCCAGGTTTCGTGTCACTCGGGACAACACTGGATATGTGCCCAGGACCAGCGAGGTCGAGGTCAGGTACGTGCAGGACGACGGCGGTCCTGTCGCGACAACGATCGCTGCCGTAGATTTGCATCACGTTGTTCACGGATTGCCGGTCCGACGAGTGCAGAGTCATCACCGTCGCCGCCACTACGCGGGAATGTTCTGGTCAGCCACCAATCATGGCCACGTGCCGTACGAGAGTCGTCTGGAGCTGGATCGGCTGTGGGTCGCGGACTTCGCGGCGCCGGTGGTTCGGATCGCCGCGCAGCCGATGTGGCTGTGCGGATTGGATGGGAAGCGACGGCGTCGGCACGTTCCGGACCTACTACTCGCGCATGCCGATGGCAGGTTCACAGTGGTCGACGTCAAACCGGAACAGTTCGCCCGTCGCGACGAAGTGGCGCAGGTGTTCTCGTGGACCGGACGGGTGTGCGGGGCCCGAGGGTGGTCGTACGAAGTGTGGACTGGGTCGGACCCGGTGATTCTGTCGAACATCCGGACCATTGGCGCCGCGCGCAGAACTGGCTCGATTGACGCCGAGACCGCGGCGAACCTCGAGGCGGTCGCCGCGACCGGAATGACGATCGACGAGGTGGTCACGGCAGTGAATAGTCCGCGGGCCCGCATTGCTGTGCTCGCGAAGTTGTGGTCCGGGATGTGGACGGTGGATCTATCGATACCGTTGTCCGGAAAGTCGGTGCTGACCTGCGCGGAGGGATCGCCATGACGGGCATTATTGAGCTACGCCCCGGCGTTCGCATCTGGTTCGGTGGCACCTCGTGGGAGGTCGTCACGCTGCACGGGTGTGAAGTGTTCCGCTACGCCCTCGAACTCGGCGGAACTCTGACCGGAGAGCACGGCGTCGGCACCTTGAAGCGTCGCTGGCTGTCACTCGAACTCGGCGAGGACAGCATGCAACTGCACCGATCGATCAAGGCTTCGTTCGATCCGCTCGGAATCCTCAACCCGGGTAAGGGTTTCTGATTCTCGAGCGGTGTTACACAGCTTTGGTAGGGATCTTGGTACACGTCCGAGGCATCGATGAGTTCGCTTGTGATGAAGACAGGACCCTCGCGGCGTATTGATCACGCCAGGAAGAAAGCACGGACGTCACGGGTTTGAAGAGTTCTTCGCCGTTCATCATCCAGTTCAGGTGCCCCCGCGAAGCTAATGATGCATCCGATGAAATATGGAGGGGTTTACCGGTGAGGTCTCGTATTGCCTGGTCTTGAGTTCTTACCCGTCGTCGCGCAGCGCTGGGTACGACGACCAGGTGGCACCAGCAGCCTGGGCGTGCCTCTCGGCTGTTGCGGCGTGGTAGCTGAACATCTCGGCCACGACGGCAGGCGGAACCTCGAGGACGAGCTCACGTAAAGCGCTGTTGCGGGCCCCTTGGAGATTGATTCCGATTTTCCGCAGTCCCCTCATTACGGATTGTGCATGCATATGCTTTCCGGGCGCGTATCCGGGAAACAACCAATTGGAATGTGGATTCGATGCAGTGTTCATATTCGGTCTGTTGGAGGCATATTCGCGGATCAGCTCCGCAAACGGTTCGGGGACAGGTACCCAATCCTTACCGAACCTGATTTCGAGACCGTCGACGGATATTGACACCTCGTCCATTCGGATCGAGCATATCCGGGTAACCGGCTGAGCGTAGAGGAGAAGGAGGACGGCAGCGACACAGATGTAAAGATCAATGTCTGATGATTCGAGGAGTTTCCGGAGATGGGTTATTCTCTGATCGTTGCTGAGCATCGGCGTTGTGCGTGCAATACGGTAAGGAAAATTCACCGAGGGTATGTGCTGTTTGCTGATACACCAACGGACGAACGTCCGCGCGAGGCTGCGGGTTGTCGGACCAGTGCTCAGCCAGAGGTCGATGTCCGCCTGCTGACATTCACCGGCCGCTTTCCCCTGAATATGCAGCCATTCAAGGAAGTTCGCCGCTACCGTTATCTCTTGTCTTGCGGCAGCCATGGTTCCCTCTGGCAGGGGCCTGTTCTCCGAAATTGCTCGAAGTCTCTTCAGGTGATGCCAAACAGAAAACTTCTTGAGAAGCCCCAATGGATCGTATGATGGTCCGTCGGCCAGCTTATTCTCAAGCCATTGCTCGAAGGCGACCATATATTTGTCAACCGGTGCAAGAATGCCGTGCTTCGCGAACAAGTCACGCAGGTGCGTGGCCGTCCGTTGCGATGGGTAGGACTGGAATGTCTCGTGGCTGATCGGCAGGCTGCCGTCGGCGAAACCGCCGAGAAGTCGGAGAACATGGGGATTGCGCAGCCATATTATGGCGCTGCGAGGGTTGTTTTGGGTCGTGAGGCCATCGAATATCGGTTTCAGGCGGGGGTGAATATCACCGGTTCGGTCGGCGAGCAGTTCTGAAAGCTCATCTTTCAGGCAGCAGCGAGCGCACAATCCACGACGGAAAGGTTCATCCTCATCACCGCAGCGCGAGCAGCGCAGATCCTGGGGAATTCCCGCACAAGTGGTGCAGATACTTTGGCCGAGACTGTCGCGACCGGGCAGCAGTCGTTCCGTCGAACATCCGGAACAGCGACCGCGAATTCTTGTCGCTCGCTGGTAGCAACGACGACAGACGAAGCCCTCCGGCCAGGTAACTCCTCGTCGAGTAACGTGTTGCTTGCACCGGGCACACGGCGTCCGTGGTGTCATTCGCCAGGCCGACGGATGTGGGCCCGCTTTGGGCGAACAGACCGATCCAGTCCGACGACCTGCCCCGCCGCGGCCGCGCGACGCGAAGAGGTTGCCTCGACTCGGAATGCGCACAGATCTTCGACCGTGCATTCCAGGACGGCGCAAATAGCCCCGAGCAAGGGGAGTGGTAAACGCTCCGGCTTCCGCCCGAGCAGTCGGTAGAGCTGCGAGGCGGACAGGTCGATGCCCAACTCCTGAAGGGGCGGCATGAGATCAGAAACGTTGTTCATCCCTCGCGCGGCCATAATCGTCCTCAAGTTCCAGTCGTACTTGATTCGACGGTTCACGATGAACCTCCGGCTTTGAGATTCTTGGCGACCTGAGAGGTCATCTTGTTCAAGGCATTAGAGACCACACGAGTCCGATAGTCGGATGAGACGTGGGTGTAGAGGGATGTCGTCGATGCGTGCTCGTGGCCGGCCTGCTCTTGGACGAACCGGGCATCGTAACCATGCTCGACAAGGTGCGAAACATAAGATCGCCGCAGTGAATGGAAGTCCAAACCCGGATCTGAGAGGTCAGCCAGGTCGCAGAGATGGCTGAAATTCGAGGAGATCGTGACCTTGGATATGCGATCGGATCGCTCGGTGGGAAAGAGTGCAGGGTTTCCCGGCTCGGCGATCATCGGACGAATGTCCTCGATCCACTGTCTGAGACAGTCGACGACCCATTCATATTCGGGGACCGTCAGCACGCTGCGTCGTTTCGGAGCTGAACCGTGGCTTGCCTTCCCGTATCGCACGTAGCAGACGCCGAACTGTCCGAACGTCTTAGCATTGGGATTGTGGCCGAAGTCGGTAAGGTCGAGCATCCGCACTTCGTTCCTCCTCAGGCCCCATGCATACGCGAGTTTGGCGATCGTGGCCGTGCGAAAAGCTGCGGTCCATCCTTTTCGGCCCGCCGCAACCTTGAGCGCCACCTGGTCATCCGCGACATCACACAAGTCCTGGAGCTCGTCGACGGTGAAAGCACGTTTCCGGGGATCGGAGTTGGCGTCCTGAACGTGTCTGGCCGTGTTTCCCTCGTGGAAAATTTGCACCGGGTGTGTATCGAATCTGTTCATGCACTCGTCCGCCCACCCATAAGCGGGGTCGAGCAGATAGGCCATGAACTGACGGATGGCTCCCTCGTACCCCAGTACCGTGTTATGGGCGCTGCCAGTGATCGAACGGAGTTCAGCTGACCAATCGTCGGCCTGGACCGCCGTCCACACCCATGGGCCGGCGCCGTCGCAGAAATCCCGAAATCGATTGATGACCCGGATTCTGCTCTGAATTGTTCCAAGCGATAGGTTGCGGGCGAGTTGTTGGCGTTCCCAACCCGACAGCATTGCCTGGAACACCAGTTCCTCCGGATGGAGAAGTGGAACATTGTGCGCCAGATGGAGGTTTGCTGAACCTGGTGGCACCGATCGGTCGTGGGCCAAGACGGAGACCTCCTGAGGTCGCATATTTTGCGAAATCCTCGCAGAAAATGCGAACAGCGTCAAAAATGCCAGGTAGTGCCGCCGGCTTGAGTCACCGCTTTCGTCGTGGGCCGCGGAGTGCCCGCGACAGTTCCGATCGGGCCGGTTGCCGCGGCGGTCAGTACACTCAGTTCCGCCTGGTCTCAGGCGCGTTCGCGATGCCGAGGTCGGGGCGCCGGGGCGTGTCCCTGAGGGGTTCGAGTTCGCAGATTACGCGATTCAATATCTATTAGTTCACATAATACAAATTATCGGCAATCGAAAACTATTGTGGTGCAATAACATCGAGACGGGATGTAACGGATGCGCCCCGAACGCCGACCTCGTACTTCTGGAGCGAGCCCAGGCCGACCAACCCAGCGCCGGCAACGGGGCCATGCTGCTGGTGCTGTGCCCCCACCAGAACAACTTCCAGATGTCGGTGACCGTGCAGGGGTGGCAGTCACGGCCACCCGCGGACCGGGATCAGTGGCAACAGGTCAGCGAAGGGCGACTGGAAGTCGACGGCCGCGGGGTGCTGACCTTGTCATCACCGACGACCGAGCCGGTGGACGTCACGGTTCCTGCCGGCCGGTACACCGTGGAAATCTCCGGCCGGGGATTCGTCAACTACGGGTGGCCGGGATCGACGACACCCGGCGACGTGTGGCGGATCCGGCTGTGGCCGTACGACGGGATCACGAAGTCCGCGGCTCAGATGTGGGACATGCCCGGCTTCGGCGTACCGGAGAACACCCCTGCCCCGGTACCCGCAGGCGAGGAGGAGCCAGCTCACGGCAGCTCGTCGGCCACGTGCACGACGACCGCCACCGCGACAACCCGGACCACGGCGATCGACTTCGCGGCTCATCCCGAACTGCAAAGGCGCAGTTGATCGGGGCGGTCGTCGAGACGGTCCGGCCGGACGCCCACACGGGCACGAAGCATCGTAGGAGCAGCGGCTCGGGTACGAGAAACAGATCACCGACTGGGTCGCCGGCAACGGGGAACACCGTCATTCAGTCGGCGCAGTCTCCGGTCGGACTCGTCGTGGCGCTCATCGGAGCCCCGTACTTCATCTGGCTCCTCTAGCGCTCGCGGGATGCCTGAGACGCAGGTCGATGCCTTGACGACCGGTGCGCCCTGTCATGTTCGAGGCGCACCGGTGCATCAGGCGGGTCAGCTGTTCTGTGCCGCTGATGGGATGACGGGCAAGATGACGTGGGAGGGACGTTCGGCATCGTGGTAGTACGTGTCGTTACCGACCTTGATCCCGTAGTAGTGACCGCCGAAGTCGAGCGCGGGGGAGTCGCCGACCGCGACATCGATCCGAATGCGGTGCCCCTTCTTGAACACGTTGGTGGTCGGCCAGATCTCGATCTCGTACTTGTTGATCTCGCCTGGCACCACGGCTTCCGCCTTGTCGTGCAGGTAGTAGGGGCGGTCAGGTCGAGAGAGCTCCTCGCTCTTCGTGCCGGCGTGGGATGCCTTGAGCCAGCCGCGAGTGAGAATGAGGTCCTTGGGCGGCACCTCGGGGATCTGCTCATCATCTGGCCACTGATCCGTCAGCCTCACGAAGAAGTCGGTGTTGCGCTGGTCGGTGGACGCGTAGAGGACGAGCACGATGTTGCCTGCGATCTCCAGATCTTCCTCGAGGGGCGCGCTCGTGAAGGTCGGAATACGGCGCTGGCCGAAAGGGACGCCGTTCTCGATCGCGGCGGTTCCGCCGCCGGAGAAATGCGTCCAGTCTTGGTCAGGGTAGTGGTAGGTGAACGAGCTGTCCGAGACGGTGGGAGCCTCCCATGACAGGGAGCCGTCGTTCAGCGACTCGACTGCCCCGCTGAGGCTGTCGTTGAAGTACAGCTTTCGGTACTCGGTCTCGGGCAGCGGCCAGTCGGCGGCGGGTTTATACTCGTCCGCCCCGCGGACGAACATTGAGACGGCAGGCTCGTCCATGAACCCGGTGTCGATGCCTTTGAGCCAGTGGTCGTACCAGCGCAGCATGAGCAGCTGCATCTCGAGCGTGTTGTAGATCGCCATCTCGTCGCCGTCGAGTTCGCCATGCACCAGCATCATTTTCTTGGGCGTCGTGAGCTCTTCGAAGCCTCGCACCACGCCACGCAGATGCAGGCCGACCTTGTGCAGGGCTCCCACCACGAAGACGGGCACCTGGATGCGGCGGAAGTCGGGGTTGCGTGTCTTCCAGAAATCGTCGTAAGTGGGATGCTGCATGACGTTCCACACCATGTCCCAGCGCCCCATCTCGGGATTCGCCGGCACGAAGCCGGGGTCGCGGTCAGACCAGCCGAGGTGGTAGTGACCCCGGATCTCCCACATGTTCCACGCGGTCGGGAAGCCGACGGCCATCATGCCGCCGTGCCAGGCGACGTCTCTGTACATGTCTGCGCCGGCGTCCCAAGGCAGTATGCACTTCAGGCTCGGGGGCTGCTGCACGGCGGTGAACCACTGACTCCACGCCAGCAGGGATTCGCCGAGCATCCCGACGTTGCCGTCGCACCAATCCTGTTCTGCGATCCATTCAGTCATGTCATAGAGGTCGTTCTGCATCTCTTCGCCGAACAGGTCCCACTGCCCGGAGGTGGAGTGCCCGGTGCCACGCGAGTCCGAGTGTATGAACACGTATCCCCGGCTGACGAAGAACTCGATGTCGTTCGTCTCCCGCATGTGGAAGATGGGCAGCAGTGGAAGGTCGACGAGATCCTTCTGATACGAGTCGGCTGCGTGCAGGGCGGGGAACTCTCCCGGGATATCGGGGCGGTACACGTTGCACGCGATGAGTGTTCCATCGCGCATCGTCATCATCACGTCCTTCTCCACGATGACGGCATACTGCGGCTGGCTGAGGCTTTCTGCGGGGAAATCCGCATCGAGCATGGTTTTCATGATCGCGGGATCGAGAGCCTTTGAGTACACGAGCGACCTCCTTTAATCAGTGATGACAAGAATGTGAGCGACCGCACCTAGTGCTTCCTGACCCGTCAGAGCTTGCCGGCGCGATCATGCCTCTGCCTTAGTGGATCCGACGACCGTTGGTGGATTCGGGTACGAGGCGCCTCTGCGTGTGAGCTCAGGGGACGAGAACAGCTCGCCCGTTGATGCGACCGCGGCCCAACCGGTCGAAGACCTCGTTGATCTCCGACAACGGAAACTGTTCGATCGTCGAGACCAGATCGCCGCTACGCGCAAGCGCCAGCACCTCCGCCAGCTCGTTGCGCGACCCCCAGTTGCTCGACGTCAGCATTGCTTCTGGAGCGAGCCCCAAGAATGAGAACGGCACCGACCCGCCTGCCAGGCCTACGAGCACGAACAGGCCGCCGCGACCGAGGACGGCCGAACCGAGTGTCATGGTTGAGTCGACTCCGACGAAGTCGAGTACGACGGCTGCACCGTTCTTGCCGCTTTCCTCCTGGATTTCTGCCAGTGCGTTTTCACGCAGCGGGTCGATGGCCACGTCTGCACCCAGTGTCTGTGCCAGCGCCCGCTTGCCAGGGTCGGACTCGACTACCACGACCTTGGCCGGCGAGAGAAGCTTGAGGAACTGCACCCCGTACTGGCCGAGCCCGCCGGCTCCGATCAGTACGGCGCTCCTTCCTGCGGTGAGATGGGGCAGCGTCTTTTTTACCGCTGCATAGGGCGTGAGCGCAGCGTCAGTGAGAGGCGCGGCCAGGACCGGGTCAAGGCCTCCGGTCGGCAGGAGGTGCCGAGTCGAGGGAACCAGGAGGTACTCGGCATAGCCGCCTTCTGGCCCCATCCCACCCCACAGGAACGTGTCGCACATCTGTTCTTTGCCACCGAGGCAGAAACTGCAGTGTCCACAGCCCCAGCCGCCGAAGACCACGACCGCGTCCCCGACTTCCAGACCTTGTCCTTCAGCGCCGTGGCCGAACGTCTCGACCCAGCCGGCATTTTCATGTCCGAGGGTGTGCGGTAGGGCGATGCCTTGTGTTTCACCCGACGCGATGTGCAGATCGGAATGGCACGCGCCCGCGCCGGCGATCCGGATCAGTACTTGTCCCGGCCCAGGAACCGGTGTGGGTACTTCCTCGATGACGAATTCGGCGCCGAAGGTGTGCAGTCGTGCGGCTTTCATGACGAGCCTTTCGTGCTCTCTCGATGTCATCGCCGCAACAGGGTGCAGGTGTGTCGGCTGCATCGTTCGAGGCGGGCGGCGTCTGGATGTGGCCAAGTAAAAAGCAACCAGGCCGAGTCCGCGGGCGTGGTCGGGTATGTGTCCGAGGCCGACCACTCGATGTCCGTCTCGGGCATGACTCCGCACGCTGGCGGCGGATCGCCGTGATTAATGCACTACGCCCTGAACAGCATCTCTAGCCGCCTGCGCCCAAATAGGCGCACAGAGCCGCAGCCGTCTCCTCGATGAGCGCAGTCCATGGCGCCGGACGGCTGGACTCGACGTTCTCCCCGAAGAGCGCCCGAAAGGCGCACACCGAGTAGAGCAGGCGATAGGCGTAATCGATGGCCTCCTCCGGCCGCGGGCGCGTGATCTTGTCTGCGACGCCCAGCAACAGCTCTCGGAACATGGCGCCGCATTCGATCGCTCCGCGAGAACCCACTTCCAACACGGCTGGGTTTTCCGTCGAGACCAGCATCAGCTCCCGCAGGAGACGCTGGCGAGCTTCGAAGGTTTCGGCAAATCCCTGAACCGCGACGTGCACGACGTCGCTCAACGACGCATCCGGCTGCAAGTGCTCGCCGTTGAGCCTGGCCGCCATTTCAGCCTTGAAGTCCTCGACGAACTCGTGCTGGATGACGGTGAGCAATTGGTCCTTCGAACCGAACCGCCGGTACACGCTGCCTGTCGAGACGCCTGCTGCGGCAGCGACGTTCGCGATCGTGAGAGCGCTGGGCCCCTGTTTCTCGAGGACGTGGGTGCCCGCGAGGTATATCCGCTCGAGCGTTCGCCTGCTGCGCTCCTGCGTCGCGGGAGGTACGTCAGGAACTGATGAGGTCATTTACCAACTCTAGCGAGACATCGTGGTGTGACCGTTGACACAGCGCGGGACATATGCGAATGTAATGGAACATTCGCATTTAGGCCGAGGGCCCACCGGTTAGGCGCCCTGTCGGTAACGGCCACGAGCACGGCAGTCAGGAGCAGTGCCATGTCCCCCAAATCACCCCCTAGCCCCGAGCAACTCGCTCTGCGCAAATGCCTCGGATCCTTTCCCACAGGCGTCGCGGTGATCACCTACGCCAGTCCCGAAGGCCCGCGAGGAGCCACCGTCAACTCGTTCGTATCGGTATCGCTGGACCCAGCGCTCATCCTGGTGTCCATCGCCAAGACCGCCCGCTCACGCGAAGGTTTGGATAACGTCTCGTTCGCTGTCAATGTTCTCGGAACTCATCAGTGCGATGTCGCCATGCATTTCGCGGGCCGCCCCAACGAGTGTCTTCGCGTCCCCTGGCAGCAGGACGCAGAGGTGCCACGTCTGCGGGAATGCGCTGCATGGTTGCAGTGCGCGCCGTGGCGCAGTGTCGAAGCCGGAGATCACGTCTTGTTCATCGGGGAGGTCGTCGCTCACGGACACCATCCCTCCGACCCGCTGATCTTCCACGCCGGCGCCTTCCGCACCGACAAGCCTTCGAGCCCCCGTTGGCGGCCGCCGTCTCCGATAGACAGTCTCGACCTCCGCCGTGACCTCGAACGTTGGAGCGACGCCGGTTCCACCACCCACATTGTCCCCGTCTGAGAGCAGAGGAAACGATGAAACTCACATACATCCAGCACCTTCCGTATCGGCATCTGCCGGACGATTTCGCCGACAGACACGTCGAGTCCGTGGTGACGAACTCGTTCCACGAGCTCGTCGACCGAGATCTCATGCACACCGACCTGCGCGGCGCTCTCGACGAATCGATGCATGCCGCCCGCGCCGGATTCGACGCAGTAGGAATGACCGAGCACGGATCCAGCTCCTACGACATCAATCCCAATCCCGACCTCGGCGCCGCCGCGCTGGCCTACGCGACCGAGGCCGAGGGCCTGCGGGTCGGCATTTACACGCTCGGGCGGTCGTTGGGCAAGAGCCGCGAACCTCTGCGTGTCGCCGAAGAACTGGCGTGGATCGACTCCATCAGTGGCGGTCGACTGCTGGCCGGGTTCCCGGTGGGCCTCCCGTACGACGCCAACGTCAACGCGGGCGTTCCTCCCATCGAGACCAGGAGCCGCTACGACGAGAACCTCGAGCTGATCCTGCGGGCGTGGACGGAGCGTGAACCCTTCGCCTGGAACGGCCGATATTCGCAATCAATGGGTGTGAACATCTGGCCTCGGCCGTACCAGGATCCGCACCCGCCCGTCAGTATCACCGGCATCGGAAATCCCGCGACGACCCGTTTTGCGCTCGAGCGTGACCTCGGATTCAACGTCGTCGCTCTGGGCAGCGACCCGAAGATCGCCGCCGCACCGATCTTCGACAGCATGTGGTCGATGGCCGCTGACATGGGGATCGACGCCAACCCCTATCGGGCCGCGATGGCAGTCACGGTGTTGGTCGGCGAGACGGACCAAGACGCGGAGAGACTCTACGCCCAACACCTCGAGTACAGCCTGTCACGGGGGATCGGACATATTCCGATGAACCGCTTTGCGCTACCCGGCGGAATCAGCCCTCAGGGACTGAAAGCGCTGCTGGCACAGCCGGCGCCGCCCGCGAACCTGCCAGCACCCTCCTACGCCGAGGCGGTGCGCTCGGGTCTGGTCGTTGCCGGAAGCCCAGCCACTGTGCGCGAGACGCTCGCGGACTACGCACGCAGCTTCAGGATCGGCCAGCTTATGGTCTTCCTACAGGTCGGCTCGATGCCGATCGCACTCACCAAACACAACATCGACCTGTTCGCCAGTGAAGTGGCGCCGCATCTGCGACCTCTCTGGTCGGAGTACGACGATGACAATCGCTGGTGGCCCGTCGCTCTCGGTGGTCAGCCGGCATCCAACAAGCAAGCGGACACGACAGGAGCGCGACTCAAATGACATCTCAGATCACGATGGAAACCCAGAACGTCAGCGTCTGGGGCGACCAGATCACGCTGCAGTTCAAGGTTTTCGGGACCGGGCCCGCTCTCGTCTACCTGCACCCGCTCGGGGGATTCGTCCGCGACGACTTTCTCGACGACCTCGCCCGCACCCACACGATCTACGCACCAGAATTGCCGGGAACCAGTGAGGACGACCCGTTCGCGATCCACAAGGTCAACGATATTCCCGAACTCGTGCTGATCTACGAGGAGGCATTCGGCAAGCTCGGCCTTAGAGGAGCGCCGGCCATCGGGCAGTCCTTCGGCGGCATGCTGGCTGCCGAACTCGCATCATTCTTCCCGGACCTCTTCGAGAAGGTGGCTCTGCTCGGTCCGGCGGGACTGTGGTTCGAGGACAAGCCCTGGACGCTCGACATCCTGACCGCGCCGCCGTCGGAGGCACCGAACCTCCTGTTCAGCGACCCCTCAGCCGATCGTCCTCGTGCCATGTTGGCGCTTCCCGACGACCCGAAGGCGGCCGTGGATGCGCTGGCGCACCTCGTGTGGATCCAGGGCTGCGGTGCCAAGTTCCTGTGGCCCGTTCCCGACCGCGGACTCTCGCGACGCCTGCATCGGATCACCGCCCCGGTCCTCGTCGTCTGGGGTGAGGACGATCGAATCATCCCGTCCTCCTATGCGGCCGAGTACGGCGCTCGGGTACCGGGCAGCGCAGTGCACGTGCTGCCCAAGTCCGGGCATATTCCGCAGGTCGAGCAGATGGAAGAGACGCTGGCGCTGGTGTCTGAGTTCCTTTCGAACCAATGACGATGACCGTCGAACTTTGCGCGGCTTGTTCGTGAACGTCCGGGTCGACAGGTCCTTCATGACCTGGCGACCCAGACGTTCAGAACCAGCCCCCCTGTCCTGTCGAAAGCTGGAATCGGAGGTAAAAAATGCTCTCTTTCGCCTCGGGGGAAACACAACCGGAGCTCCTCGAAGAGACGATCGGCGCGAACCTTGAACGCACTGTGGCGAGGCACCCCGATCGCGAAGCGCTGGTTGAAGTCGCGACCGGCCGGCGATGGACGTGGGCGGAGTTCGACGCCGACGTCAACCGGGTCGCCCGTGGCTTGGTTGCCGTAGGCGTCGGGAAAGGCGACCGTGTGGGGATGTGGTCGCCGAACTGCGCGGAATGGACGCTCACCCAGTACGCCACCGCTAAGATCGGTGCGATCCTTGTAAACCTCAATCCGGCTTATCGGACGCACGAGTTCAGTTTCGCCATCAATCAGAGCTCGGTGTCGCTGCTCGTGGCAGCCACCGGCTTCAAGACATCGAACTACCGCGACATGGTCGAGCAGACCCGCCAGGACTGCCCCTCATTGAGGCAGGTCATCTATCTCGACACCGACGACTGGGCCGGCCTGCTTGCCCAGGGAGAACAGCTACCGCCACAGACCCTCGCAGACAAGATGGCAGCTTTGCACCCGTCGGACCCCATCAACATCCAGTACACCTCCGGCACCACCGGCAGCCCCAAAGGCGCCACGCTCACCCACCACAACATCTTGAACAACGGGTTCTTGACCACGGAGCTGATCAACCTGACCCAAGATGACCGGCTCTGCATCCCGGTGCCCTTCTACCATTGCTTCGGGATGGTCATGGCCAATCTGGGCTGCACCTCCCACGGCACCACGATGATCATTCCTGCGCCGGGCTTCGACCCCGGCATCACCCTGCGCACCATCGAGGCCGAGCGCTGCACGGGCGTGTACGGCGTCCCGACAATGTTCATCGCCATGCAAAACCACGCGGACTTCCCGTCATTCGACTTGACCTCCCTACGAACCGGCATCATGGCCGGGTCCCCATGTCCGGTCGAGGTGATGAAGCGCTGCGTCACCGACATGCACATGTCGGAGGTGTCCATCGCATACGGCATGACCGAAACGTCGCCTGTCTCCTGTCAGACCCGCGCAGAGGACGACCTGGATCGGCGCACGGCCACCATCGGGCGCGTCCACCCACACCTGGAGATCAAGATCGTCGACCCGAATACCGGTGAGACCGTCGAACGCGGCGAGCCGGGAGAGTTCTGCACCCGAGGCTATTCAGTGATGCGGGGATACTGGGAAGATCCGGAGAAGACCGCCGAGGCGATCGACGACGAGGGCTGGATGCACACCGGTGACCTCGCCACGATGCGGGAAGACGGGTACTGCACGATCGTCGGGCGGATCAAGGACATGGCCATCCGCGGAGGCGAGAACATCTACCCCCGCGAGATCGAGGAATTCCTCTACACCCACCCCGACATCGAGGATGTTCACGTGGTCGGAGTCCCGGACCAGAAATTCGGCGAGGAGCTGTGCGCATGGATCAAGATCCGCGCAGGTGCGGCCCCCCTGACCGCTGAGGCGGTCCGTGGGTTCGCAACGGGGAGATTGGCGCACTACAAGATTCCACGCTATGTCCTGGTAGTCGACGATTTCCCGATGACAATCACTGGCAAGATCCGCAAGGTCGAGATGCGGGAGCAATCGGCACGTGCCCTCGGGTTGAGCGAGCAGAGGCCATGACGTCCTCGGTGCACGGTCTCCCGGCGGCGCGCGGATGTCCGATCACTCGCACGGTCACCAGTGTCCTCAGCACACCGAAGACGATGTGTGCATCCCTGTCGTTGACACAAGCTGCGGCTCGGCAGAGGCAAACCCGAAGATGATGAGTCACCCCAAGATCGACTCCGAACTCGAAGACGCTCTCCGCTACGACGAACACGGTACGGAGATCATCAGCACGCTCGACGTACGGCCCAATCTCCGCAACGCGGTGTGGGAGGCCCGCAACCGGAGTCACCTGATAGGCCTCAGGGCAGGGTCGCCAACGCCGTCCGGGCTGGTCGGCACGATGCGTAGCGCCGTCGTCAACGGAATGTCGATCGCCGACATCACCGGCAACGCTCATACCGTGGAGCGCACACCTACCATGGCCGACCAGTTACCGATCGATTCGGTGATGTTCACGTTCGTCCTCTCCGGGGAGTCGTTTCATTTCAACGGAACGTCGCCTCCCGTGCTGGTGAAACAGGGAGAAGTGGCGATCTACGACTCCGACAGCCCTTTCATGCTCGGATTCACCGAGGCGATGCACGCGGTCGTGGCCAGTGTGCCGCGCCACCATCTCGTAGATATCGGGATGCAGGACTGCTTCCGTCGACTCAAGGTGATACGTCATGCCGGTACCGGCGTGGAGACGGAGATGGCGCGCGACCTACTCGACGTTCTGCGGGGCGCCTTCGAGCGGCCAGTCGACGTCGACGTCCACGAGTTCGACGACACCCTTCTCGCGAACGCTCTACGGACGCTCCGACGGTTGTCCGTGCAGCCGACGCAAACCAGCTATCACTACTTCACCGCCGCTACGGCATTCATTGAGAGCCACTTTGACGACCCGAGGCTCTCGATCGCGGACATCGCGCACACGCTGAGCCTGAGTCAGCGACATCTCGGCCGCATCTTCGCCGCACGCGAGACCACCGTTGCCCGACACATCCAAAAGCTGCGTCTGCAGCACGCCCGCCGGCTCCTGGTCTCACCGGAGAGCTGTCACATGGGGGTGGCTGAGGTCGGGCGTCGCTGCGGCTTCAGTTCGCCATCGCACTTCTCCAAGGCTTTCCGTGCCTACTTCGGCGTTACGCCGACCGAGGACCGCCGTGCCGGATCGCTGCCGACGGCCGACTGAGATGTAACCGGGCGAGCGCGAGAGCTCCAGCCGACGGGCATCTCCGCCCAAGACATGGATGTGGGATCGCGAGGCACCTGCTCGGTCTGTTTAAGTCGACTGCCGGCGACATCACCCCACCTAGTGCGGCGTGACGTAATTAGTTGACGGTCAGGGCGAGAGCGTCTGGCTCTCCACGTATTTCTCTCGCTTCGGCGAGGAAACTTCCACGGCTTCCATAGTCCCGATTAGATGGGAATTCCGATGAAATCTTGTGAATATCGGCGCTGGCGCCATAGGCGTCGCGCCGCTTGGATCGAAGCTCACCGCAAGCATCCTGACACCGAAGTTGAGCATCTCATCGAGTTCGCCATCAGGTGGGCGCCATTTGGAGGCGCTACCGAGGAGGAAGTGCTCGTGCGCTTCGGAATGACAACGCGCCGGTTCATCGAGCGATTGTGGCAGGTCATCCCTGAATCGAACTGTGTCCAAGACGAAATTCGCATTCTGGCGAGCGCGTACCCGCACAACCGCCGAACCGGCGCCACAGGTGCCTGACGGTCCAGGCTCGCGGCAACTTGAATCGTCCCGGTTTGATGCGCACCTTCTTTCTCGGGAAGGTGATCCTTATGCCGATGTCTATCCAGCCGAGGTGCGGGAGAAGGCCGTGCGCTGGTGTCGAACACCGTGACGAGTACGCCTCGGAGTACGAGGCGATCCGTACGATCGCCGAGCGGATGTCGCTGAAGACGGAGACGGTGCGGGTGTGGGTCCGTAAGGCCGAGGCGGCGGGTGGCGGCACCCCCGGCTGCGGCGGCATCGGAGGCTGAGGCCGAACTGCGGGCTTTGCGGCGGAAGAACGCCGAGCTCGAGAAGACCATCGAAATATTTATCGCTGCAACGTCTTTCTTCGCGCGGGAGTGCGACCCGCCACGCAAGTGATCTGCCGGTTCATCGCCGAACACCGCGATCAGTTCTTCGGTCGTACCGATCTGCCGGGTGCTCACCGAGCACGGGTACACGATCGCCCCGAGAACCTTCGACACCTGGCGCAGCCGGCCGTTGTCGAAACGGGCATTGTGGGACGTCACCATCACCGCGGTGCCGGCCTCCTACTTGGTCGAGCGGGACGAGCACGGTCGACGCACCCGGAGTCCGCTATACGGCTCGTCGAAGATGTGGGCCCCCTGCGCCGTCAGGGCATCGAGGTGGCCCGCTACACCGGCGAACGGCTCGTGCGCGTCAACGGGTCGCGCGGTACCAGCAGGGCGAAGAGGGTCCGCCCCACCGTGCCGGAACCGTCGGCGCCGCGGCCGCCGGATCTGATCGACCGGAACTTCCGGGTCGACCGGCCCGACGCGTTCTATGTTGTGGACCTCACGTACGTCCGGATTGTGTCCGGCTTCGCGTACACGGCGTTCGCCATCGATGGGTTCGCCGGCACGATCGTCGGTTGGGAGGTGTCGACGCCGAAGGAGACCGCGATCGCGGCGCGGGCGGTGAACAAGGCCTGCACCTTGCGGGCTATGCAGGTAACCCATCGCGCGGAAACACCATTCACCACAGTGACGCGCGATCCACACCGGGCACCTCTTCCAGGGCGCCGTTCGGTGTCGTCACGCTTCCGTCGGGGCGAGGACGATGTCGAAACGGACCCGGCTCCAGGTGCCATCAATTGTTCGGCCATCGGGAGTAGGTGTACCGACGGGCTGCTGCTCGAACTCCTTGATAAGGGACTGCTTGACACCGAACACCGAATCGTCCCACAAGATTGCGTCGCCGGCGGGGAAGATGTGGGTTACCAGTGTGCGCCAACCCTCATGCGCGACCATGAAGTGCAGGTGCGAGGCCCGCAGAGGAGAACGGCCGACCGTGGCAAGCATTTGTCCGACGGGCCCGTCATCAGGGATCGGATACGGCGTCGGAGTCAGGGCCCAGAACCGGTAGTCACCATTCGTGTCGGTGTACAGATGGCCGCGGCCGGACCTTTTGCCGGCGTCGTACTGAACGTCGTAGAGGCCCTCCTCATCGGCCTCCCAGACCTCGATGCGCGCGCCGGGCACCGGTAGCCCGCCGGTGTCGGTGACACTTCCTTCGACCCAGCAGGCCTCACCCGGGGCACCGAAGGCGACGTCTCCGCCGAGTTCGACGCGCGGACTGTCCTCGACGAAGAAGGGACCGAACACGGTCGCCTCGGTGGCGTCTTGGTACGCCGTGTTGTTGATGTTGATCGTCTGCATCGAGGCGCCGAGAACGTCGGAGAGCAGTACGAACTCCTGACGAACATCATCGGTTATGTGGCCCGCCTGGGTAAGGAAATCGATCGCCGCACCCCACTCTGCCTCGGTCAGACGCACGTCGCGGATGAATGAATGCAGATGCTTAACCAGCGAGACCATGACCTGTTTGAGTCGGGGATCCGGTGTGCGGTCGAAGGACTGCACGACCTTCTCGACCAATGTGTCCTCGACGGCCCGCTGCTCCGGGGTGACGTCGCGCTCGATGTTGCCGCGCGCAGCGTCGTTGACAAAGCTTCTGGGCATCTCGATCTTCCTTCTTTTCGGTCTCTGATGCTGCTCAGGCCGACTGGTCGCCGGCCCAGGCCGCGTCGAGCAAGGCTGTGAGGCCTTCCTCGGTAACGGGGGCCGGGTTATTCGTCGGGATCACCTCGAGGATCCTGGCCGCAGCTTCGGCAATTCCATCCTGCGGCATGCCGTAGTCGCGCAGCGCTCTCGGCGCGTCCAGCGAGGCATACAGGTGAGCCAGGCCCACGACGGCCGTCTTGCTGTCCAGCGCAGTGGCGACCCGGTCGTCAGCGTCGGGCGCGTGGGGCGAATTGAAGGCCAACACATGTGGGAGCACCACAGCGTGAGTCTGCGCGTGCGGCAGATTGAACATGCCACCCAGCACGTGACAGATCTTGTGGTGCATTCCCGAGCCTGCCGAGGCGAAGGACACCGCGGCGAGGTACGCGCCGTAGAGAGTCTGCTCGATTCCCTCGATGCTGCCCGAGTCCGAAGCCACCAGGGGAAGCCCTGCTGCGAGTCCACGGATACCCTCCTGCGCCAGGGCACGGTCGATTGGATCCGCGTTCGGTCCCCACATCGAGTCGACTCCGTGGGCGAGGGCGTTCAGTCCGCTGGCCACCGCCATGGGCCCAGGCATGGTGGCGAGCAATGCGGCGTCGTACACGACAGCGCGAGGAAGCACTCGGGCGTCGACACCGGTGGTTTTCGCGGTTCCCTCCGTTATTCCCCAGACATGTGTGGCCTCCGAGCCCGCGTACGTCGTGGGCACCGCGACGATCGGTAGACCGATCGTCAGCGCCACCGCTTTGGCCAGTCCGACCGCCGACCCTCCCCCGACCGACACCAACGCGTCGGCACCAGCTGCCACGGCCGCTTCCCGGGCACGCTCGGCCACCTCGACGGGCACATGCATCACCACCTCCTCGTGATGATGCACTACCGGCGCCTGCTGGGTGATCGCGTCCGCGAGCGAGCGCTCCCGGGCGGAGGCGATCAGCATGACTTTAGTGGCGCCGATCGCCGCGAGTTCTTCGGCGACCGCAGCGCAGGCATGGTGAGCTGCGAACGTCACCCTCTGCGCGCGGGACTCGTGGGTGAACTGCATCGGCGCGGCCCTTTCCGAATTCATGCTTGGCAGGCCTCACCGACACGGATCGGCTGGTCCACGAGTGCATTCACTGCGTCGGAGCCGATTCTACGAGCGAGAAGAAGACCCACCGTGAACCCTCGGCGAGGCCCGCGAGTTGTCGACCACACTGCTGAAGCACTCCGGGGCCGGAGCTCATGTGTTGGGTACCTGCATGCATGTCACGGAAGTACCGCTGCAGGTCCCCCTCGCGCAAGGCAGTCGTTCCCGCCCACTTGTACACGGTCATACAGACGTCGTGTGCGGTCCACGTAGCGTTGTTGAGCGACAGTCGGGTCAGACTCTCCTGGTGTGTCGAGAGCGGCTCACCACGGTTGATGGTTTCCTCATTGTCGGCCCAAGTCTGCATGAGAAAAGCCCGAGCACCCCGGAGTTTGGCCTCCGCCTGCGCGTACTCTGCGTAGAACTGGTCCGTCGTCGTCCCGTCTCCAGCGCGCTGCGACTTCACCTTGGCCAGCTTTCGCATCTCCTCGAGCAAGCGTTTTCCCATCCCGAGCGCCCAACCCCCGTGCTGGATGCCCGACATATTCGCCAGGCCGACCTCGTAGATCGCGCCGCCGTGGAGCGGCGTCTTCGTGGTCACCTCGTAGACGTAGGCGTCGGGAACAAACACGTCCTCGACGGTGTAGTCATCGGAGCTGGTGGCCCGAAGTCCCATCACATCCCAGTTGTCGACCATCGTGCACTCGGACTTCGGCAGCGTAAAGATGAGCGGGCGACCCATCTCGTCAACAGCTGCTGTGTGGATCATGTCGGCGAGCTGCGAACCGGACGCGAAATGCCACTGGCCACTGAGCCGGTAGCCGCCCTCAACCTTTCTCGCCTGACCGAACTTGGTTCCCTGCCCTGCCATCAACGGATAATCGGAACCGGAGAACAGCTCCCGGGTGGCCTCGTCCCCTAGGTATGCGGCGGTCGTGCCGGTGATCATCTGCAGAACCATGACAACCCATCCAGTTGCGGCGTCCATCTCGGTGATGCGTTCGATCACGGCGACAACCTGGCGCGGCGAGAACTCCAAACCGCCGACCTCGACCGGCACACCAATGTCGAAAACGCGAGCCGATTTGAGCGCCTCGATCGTGCTGGGGGCAAGTCGTCCCTCGATGTCATGCTGTGCACCATTCGCTCGGACCGTCTCCTCGATCGAATCCAGTCGCGCCATCATCTCGTCGAACCGGTCGCTGACGTGCAGGCGTCCTCGCCTGTCCAGATGCTCGGACGGAGCGTGTGCCACTGCGGTCATCGTCCTGCCTTCCTGTCGAGGTCCCGCCCTTGTCGAACGGCTTCAGGTTCGAGTCCACTGCAGAGATCAGGGCGAGGGGCCGTCGGGGACGAACGCGTCTGTCCTCGGACACCGTGATGTCCGTCTCAGACAAGGGCGGCGCATGCCTGGAATCGACATTGCTAACCACCCGGCCCTCAGCCGACCAGCGTGAATTTGTCGCCCTCTTCTATGAGCTTGTCTCGTGTGGATGAAGTGACCCGTGGGATATATCGTGACGCGTTAAATGGGTCGTCACTGCGGTTGGTGCCGGATGCGTTGTTGGAGATCCCGCGCGGCCGCAGGGAGGTGGCAGTGCACCGGTGGATGATCGGACGGTGTTCACCGCGATCGTGTACGTGCTGACCAGTGGATGTGCGTGGCGGCATCTGCCGCCGGCGTTCGGGGTCACCGTTCCTAGGGCACCGAGGGTTCGCCGCCTGGGCGGCGGCCGGGTGTTCGAGACCCGTCGTCTGTTCGAGGCTAGCTTCGTGAACTGTGACGCTTGACACTCTGTAGGAAAAATGTGAATGTAATGGCACATGCGCATTGGGTGAGTCCCTCGTGATTTGCCCGATTCCGGCTCAGATCCACTGCCGCGGAACGGCGTTCTCGCATCGACCGGGCCGACGCGCACGCCGTGTTCCGCCACATCGCAGGACGTGCCTACTCCGTGCACGTCACTGACCTACGTACAGAAAGAGCGTCTGTGACTATTACCGACCTGGCTCTGCCGTCTACTGATATCGATCCCTTCTCGGACGAGGCACTCGCCGACCCGTATCCGGTCTACAAACAACTCCGGGACCTGGGGCCGCTCGTCGAATTGACTCAACACGGTGTTGTCGCGCTATCCCGCCACGCGCAAGTGGTGGACGCCCTCACTGACTCACAGACTTTCTCATCGGCGGATGGCGTTGGGCTGAATGACTTGTCGAACAGCGCTTTTCAAAACACCCTCATCGGATCCGACCCTCCGGAGCACACTCGGTGGCGAGCGGTTCTGGCCGAACGTCTCGCACCCCGGTCGCTTCGCGAGCTGAAGACCGACGTCGTGACCAGGGTGGACGAATACGTCGCGGACCTGGTGTCACGAGGCTCTTTCGACGCGATCGCGGACTTGGCACGCGCAGTACCGGTCGCAGTTGTCCTGGACTTGTTGGGGTTCCCTCAGGAAGGACGCGATCAACTGTTGGGGTGGGCCGAACGTTTCGGTGACATCAACGGTCCCGCCAACGAACGGATGCGCGCAGCTCTACCCGCGGTAGATGAGCTCTTCGGTTGGTTGGCGACCACCTGCACTCGCGACCGGATGATCCCTGGGGGTTTTGCCACTACCATTCACGAAGCCGCCGAGCGCGGCGATATCCCTGAAGACGCGGTAGTCCCACTCATGTCTAGCTACGCACTGCCGGCCATGGACACCACCATCAGCGCCATCGGCAGTGCAGTTCAGCTGTTTGTCGAAAACCCGGACCAATGGGAAGCACTACGCGAGAATCCGGCACTAATTCCCGGTGCGTTCAATGAGGTGATTCGGTTGGAGTCCCCGATTCAAGCGTTCTCCCGGGTCACCCGGCGAACCTACGCAACAGAGGGCTTTTCAATACCTGAGAACGTCCGAGTAGTCGTCCTCTACGGCGCCGCGAACCGGGATGAGCGGAAATACCCTGACCCCGATCGATTCGATGTCCGGCGCGAAAATGTCGACCATGTCGCGTTCGGTCTAGGAACCCACGCGTGCCCGGGCCAGGGTCTTGCACGGATGGAAGCTCACGCGGTCCTGGAGTCACTCACCCGACGCGTCAGAACATGGGAATCCGCAGGGGAACCGCGACGGAGATTCACAAACATCACGCGCTCTCTCGACCGGTTACCGGTTGTGGTCCATCAATGAGCTTCAGAAAGGATCAGGAAATGCCTCAGATACGCGCGGACAGAGAAAAGTGCGAGGGTTACGGAAACTGTGTGATGGCCGCTCCCGAACTCGTCGATCTGGATGACGATGGGGTGGTCGTAGTGATAAGGGAACGAGTCGACGAGGTCGATGTCGGGAAAGCGGAGAGCGCCGCACGTGCATGTCCGGTGAATGCGTTACGGGTGGACAGATGAGCGGCAAGGCGCTGATCGTTGGTTCCTCCGTGGCGGGCATTCGCACGGCTCAGTCGCTCCGCACGGAGGGTTGGCTCGGCCGCATCATCGTCGTAGGCGGCGAACCCCACCTGCCGTACGATCGGCCACCACTGTCGAAACATATGTTGACCGATCGTACTGAAATCTCGCCCACACCACTGCTGACCAAGCACGAAGCGACGTCGGACAACATCGAACTCTTGCTCGGTACACCAGCAGTCGGTCTGGACACGACTGCGAAACGAGTTGCGCTAGAGGATCATCGAGAGGTGCCCTACGACCATTTGATCATCGCAACCGGGGCTTCGGCGCGTCCATCACCGTGGGGGCAGATGCCTGGACTTCACGTGTTGCGTGGGCTCGACGACTGCCTGGGGCTGAGAAAGGCGCTTCACGGCGATGCCTCGGCCGGCTCCGGTCATCTGGTTGTCATTGGAGCAGGGTTCATCGGTTCCGAGGTGGCGGCGGCGGCACGGGCGCTCAACCTGAGAGTCTCGATCGTGGCTCCTTCTGCCGCCCCGCTGGTTCAAAGTCTGGGTCCTGAGGTGGGAATGAAGTTGACCGAGCTTCATCAGCGTCACTCCGTGGAGACATATTTCGGCTGCGCGGTCTCATCTCTGACTTCGTCCACAGACGGAATCCACGTACAGCTCGACAACGGTACAGAGTTGTCCGCAACTTCGGTCGTGGTGGGAATCGGCGCAACGCCGAATGTGGAGTGGCTCAAGGACTCAGGTCTCACACTCGGCGATGGAGTGATGTGTGACGAACAAGGGCGGGCAAGCGGCAGACCCGACATCTCTGCTGTCGGCGATGTGGCTTGCTGGACTATGCCCCAGGCGCTCGCTTCACGCCGGGGCGAGCACTGGACCCGTGCGGTGGAGCAGGCTAACTTGGTGAGTCGGCGACTCTGTGGCAATTCGATCGAAGACACAGATCGGCACGTGGATTATGTCTGGAGCGATCTTCATGACTGGAAGATCCAGATAGTCGGCCAGCCCAGACATTGCTGTCGAAGTGAGATTGTCGGAGAATTCAACGGAGCCCACACGAAGGTGGCCGTCCTGTACTCCGACGAAGAACAGCGCCTTGTCGGCGGCTTCATCGTCAACTGGCCGCGAGCGACGCTTCTTCTGCGAAAAGCAACAGAGCAACGGTCGAATGCGCGCGCAGCGCGCGCGTTGATAGATGCCGGCATTCCGCACAACTCCGGGTCCAACGTCTGTCGTTGAGAGATCCCACTGAAATAGGACCTTTCGGTTGGACATGTCGGGCATTCGCGCGGTGTGGTCAGCCATGCCTCCAGAATTTTCTCCTGACCGAAGCATCGTGCGACGCTCGATAACCCATCGTCTCTCTCAAATCGAACTCCACCGTATCGATCCGCAGCAGTGTTGCTCAACGGATGAGTCGATCTCCTTCAGGCACTTTGTCCTCGCAGCGCACAGACTCACAGTTGCTCACACTCTCGTCATAGACGCAACAATCGGTCTTCGTCCGGCTGTTTCCCCATCGTCCTGTCCGCCCAGTTCGTGAGTAACACGACGTGGAGACATCGGCCCCGTCATCAGGGAGTTATTGTTCGCCGTGACGTGGGATCAGTCCGATGCTTGCAGAAATTTTTCGATGATCGGGGCGGACTGCTCCGGACTGTCGAGGAGCAGTAGATGGCCTGCCTGCTTCAGGACTCGCAGGTCCGAGTTGCGAATCAGGCGTTTGAGTATGTGTTGGTTTCCGACCTTGACGATCGGGTCGTCGTCCCCTGCGACGATCAAGGTCGGTTGGGAGATGCGCGATGCGAGTGGGAATGTGGAGAAGGTACCGGACGCGAGGAGCTGGAATGCATATCCTGCCCAGCTTGGCGGATGGTGCAGGCGGCGGGCTACCTCCGCCTCCACGAGTGATGGGTCGTGCCGGAAGCGGCCGCCGTAGGTATCGGGAGCGATGCTGGCAAGGTACTCAGCTCGACAGCGCGTTGCTTCAGCTACGTGAGTTTGAGACCGCGGTCTCCAAAACGTGTGCACCGGTGAGAATCTCGCCCAGTCACTCGATGTCGCGGTTTCGCTATTCGATCGAGGCAACCAGCGTCGAAGAGATCGTCGTGGCACGAGTGAGTTCTAGCTCTGCCGTCACCGTGAACAGGAGTGATGAGCTCATCAACTCCTCTGATACTGACTATGTCAAGATCAGTTGGCAACGGGCGGGGACTAGTTGGATTCGTCAGGGAAAGCGCGCATGCCGGGCGTTGCCGGGGAGTATTGTTGCCTATCGGACGGGGACACCCTACGAGATCGAGTGCGACGCAGGTGGCGGGTACTGGAGTGCTGTGATCGTTGCGATCCCGGTGGATCGGCTAGGGCGAGACAGTGGGACGATCTGCGCTCAGGCGCTTATCGCACGGCCGTCGTTGACAGGGCTAACCAGATCACTGTCCTTGTTTGCCGATGACTTGACCCGCTGCGCTTCGTCCCCCCGGCTGGCTCTCCAAGTTCGGCCGCGCACCTTGCAGATGCGCTGGCAAGCCTCGCTGTTGGTGCATTCTCTGAGCCCTCGACGGTTTCGAGTATCCCCCAAGAGCGGCTTGTCTCACGTATACGTGCATATTGCTTGGCGAATCTCGATGATCCGGACCTCTGCGTGGGATCGATAGCCAGGGCGGTGGGCGTATCCGCGCGGCAAGTACATAAGGCGTGTGCAGCACAGGGCTTCTCAGTTGTGGCGTGGGTGCGACGAGAACGTCTAGATCGAATCAGTCGTGATCTCACGGACGCGTCTCTGCGTAACCGAAGTGTGGCTGCGATCGCCGCCCGGTGGGGGATTCTGGATTCTGATCACCTCGGGCGCCAGCTCAAGCGCCTTTACGGGCAGTCGGCGTCGGAGATGCGACGGCATGCACGGGAAACATACCTCGTCTGAGACTAACGCTCGCCAAGAACCGAACCGTCGAACGGCGTGAGGACCTTCATCTGCGACAAGGCCTGGCCCGGGCACCACGCCGCGAGCGACGCGATGGGTGCTGCTCAGGCCAAGGAGAGTTCCACACGCCCAGAGGCAACCTGGACAAGAGTCGCGCAGGGATGTCTCCGGCCTGATTTCGAATGGGCGTCACAGGACATGTCATCTCGACAAGAGTTGCTTGGCGATCACGATGCGTTGGATCTGATTGGTTCCTTCGTAGATCTGGGTGATCTTCGCGTCGCGCGTCAATCGCTCGACCGGAAAGCCGCGTGTGTATCCGGCACCACCAAGCAGCTGGATCGCGTCCACCGTCACTTGCATCGCGGTATCGGAAGCGAAGGTCTTCGCGTAGCTCGACGCTAGTGTCCTGTCTGGGGCGCCATGCTCGAATTTGGTAGCCGCCGCATACACTAGGCGTCTCGCTACCTCAATTCTCATCGCCATGTCGATCCGCTCGGCCGGTAGGCGGCCTCTTCGGTAGTCGGCGCGGCGGTTGGCCCCCCACTGCCCGATGTTGAATCCGTCGATGGTGTCGCGTTGACGTGCGTTGCTGGTGCCGTGGTCGGCGACGAAGCGGTGAAGGTGCGTGATGCCGGCCTCAAACGCGGCGTCGAGCACATTCCACTGCCAGTCGGGGAACTCGGTCTCGATGCGCTCGGCCCGCGCCGTCGACAGTCGGCCTAACCAATGGTCGGTGCGGCGGCTGCCGACCCAGGCGCCGGCTCCCCCAGCCGGAGATGTGAACTCGATATCGCTCTGCGACAGTGGTGTTCGTGGCGCGTCCATGGCCGTGGAGGATCGGTCGATCTGATGTATACGATGCCGTATGCAGTACTTTACTTGACAAAATATAAATACCGACGCGCGAAATTGGTTGGCTGGCAGCGCGCACGGGATGCCGCCGCACATCACACCAGCCACAAAGAGCAGGGTAGCGTGATCCGTCGCTACCTCATCTGGCGGAACAAGCATCCCGCCGACGAACGGCTATGCAAGGTCGTCATAGGGCGAACGTTTGTTGATGAGCATCAGGGGTCCGTCCGAGGCGCCCCGTCGAGGTCGACTCGCCCATCCCTCAGGGCGGGCGCGTGCTGCGTTCAGGCCGCGAGGAAGACGTACGCCGTCATCGGGGCGGTGACCGGCCCCGGGCCCAGCCGGGCCGTCATCTCCTCGATGACGGTGGCCCGGATGGCCGGTCCGTCGCCGCGCTCTTCAACGGCCGCGCGCACCGGTGTCCCGCTGAGGTATCCGGTAGCGAGGTCGGTGGTCGACGGGGCCCGGCCCTGAAGCGTCAGCTCCTGCTCGTCCTCGACGGCGAACCCGGCGGCTGCCAGATCAGCGGCCACGACAGCGGGGTCGGCGTAGCCGTGGGGAACCGTCTGGAAGAACCGTGGCGGATCGGCCGGAAAGGCCCGCTCCAGCCCGGCCTGCAGCGCGACTTCGAAGGCGTGCGTCCTGAGTGGGCCCCAGGTGTTGAACAGGAACCGGCTGTTCGGGGCCAGCACCCGGTGGACCTCGGTGAAGGCCTCGATGCGGTCGGGAAAAAACATCACGCCGAACTGGCAGACCACCAGGTCGAAGCTTCCGTCTCGGAACGGCAGCCGTTGCGCGTCGGCCTGCCGCCACACCGCGCCCGGGGCCCGGGTCGACCCGAACGCGACCATGGCCTCGTTCAGGTCGGTGGCCGTCACCTCGGCCGAGGGTACTGCTGCGAGCAGGTCCGCTGTCAACACGCCCGTCCCCGCCGCGAGTTCGAGGATTCGCCGAGGGTGGAGTGCGGCCGCCCGGGCGGTCAGGTCGTCGGCGAAGGGCCGGAAGACGACCGGCACGAGGTACTGCTCGTAGGCTTCCGGCATGGATTCTGACCATCGCCGGTCGGCATTGATTCCTGTCACCTGATGACGGTAGCGCCGTGTCAGGAAACCTCTTCCCTTTTCCGCCAGGGTTGCCAACATCGGCGCAATCAGCCCCGGCTCGGCATCGCCCATCCGCTGATTGTCGGCCCCGACGAGCCCTTATCCATGGTGATTGTCTTCCTGCGTGACAGTGAAGCCGGTGGCTTTCCGTCGCCGGGGCAGTAGTGAACCATCCCGGGTCCGATGCACACACTGTTATTTGTGTGCGACCGGTTGATCGGCACGTTCTGCAGCGTAGTACCTGGCCTCGTACTCGGTGGGTGGGATCCGCCCAAGGCGGTGCATCAGCCGGTCGGTGTTGTACCAGTGCACCCACGCCGAGGTGGCCTCCTCGACGTCGCTGACGGTGCGTAGCGGCCCGATGCGGAACGGGGAGTCGTCGGCGATGCACTCGGCCTTGTAGAGCCCGACCGTCGTCTCGGCGAGGGCGTTGTCGAAGGCGTCGGCCACCGACCCGATCGACGGCAGCAGTCCCTGCAGGAACAAGGTCTCCCCGAAGCGCAGAGCCGTATATTGCGACCCCGCGTCGCTGTGGTGAATAGTGTTTCCGCGCAATGGGTTACCTTGCATCGTCCGCAAGGTGCAGGCCTGGTTCACCGCCCGCTGCACGAACGCGGTCTCCTTCGACGTCGACACCTCCCAACCGACGATCGTGCCGGCGAACGCATCGATGACGAACGCCGTGTACGCGAAGCCGGACACCATCCGGACGTACGTGAAGTCCGCGACATAGAGCGCGTCGGGCCGATCGACCCGGAAGTTCCGGTCGACCAGATCCGGCGGCCGCGGCGCCGACGGCTCCGGCACGGTGGTGCGGACCCTCTTCGCCCTGCTGGCACCGCGCCACCCGTTGACGCGCATGAGCCGTTCGACGGTGCAGCGGGCCACCTCGATGCCCTGACGGCGCAGGTGGGCCCACATCTTCAACGAGCCGTACAGCGACTCCGGCCTGCGTCGACCGTGCTCGTCCCGCTCGACGTAGTAGGAGGCCAGCACCGCGGTGATGGTGGCGTCCCACAATGCCCGTTTCGACAACGGCCGGCTGCGCCAGGCGTAGAAGGTTCTCGGGGCGATCGTGCACCCGTGCTCGGTGAGCACCCGGCAGATCGGTACGACCCCGAACTGATCGCGGTGTTCGGCGATGAACCGGCAGATCACTTGCGTGGCGGGTCGCACTCCCGCGCGAAGAAAGACGTTGCAGCCTTCAATATTTCGATGGTCTTCTCGAGCTCGGCGTTCTTCCGCCGCAAAGCCCGCAGTTCGGCCTCAGCCTCCGATGCCGACGCAGCCGGGGTGCCGCCACCCGCCGCCTCGGCCTTGCGGACCCACACCCGCACCGTCTCCGTCTTCAGGGACATCCGCTCGGCGATCGTACGGATCGCCTCGTACTCCGAGGCGTACTCGTCACGGTGTTCGAGGACCAGGCGCACGGCCTTCTCCCGCACCTCGGCTGGATAGACATTCGGCATAAGGATCACCTTCCCAAGAAAGAAGGTGTGCATCAAACTCGGGACGATTCAGTAGTGTCGGCCTGGCTGAAACCGGAGAAAGGGAGTGCACACGTGGCGCGGAAAACGGTCGTGGAGCTGGACGACGACCTCGACGGCACTGTCATCGAGGCCGGCGAGGGCGAGCACATCACCTTCTCGGTGAACGGTGTCGACTACGAGATCGACCTCGAGACGAAGAACGCCCGAGAATTCCTCAAGACGATGGACTTCTACATCGAACATGCCACCAAGATCGGGAGCCGCAGGCGCCGCCGGACCGCAAAGGCCGGCTTGACTGATGGTCAGGCGCGGCGCGAGGAACCACTTTTCGTATCCAATCTGGTTGCGCGGTCGGGGCGCCCAAGGCGGGAAGCCGCGGACTGAGCACAGTACGCCTCGACGACCACCCGATCGGGTAGTTAGCGGGTATACCCCGAAAGGGGAGCGTGCTATCCGGCTGGGGGAGTGATCCTTTGGTGGGAGTGCTCGGACGTGATGGATGCGTGTGGAGGCCGGATACCTGCTGCGTAGCGACGGGATAGGACTGCGGGCTGAGGCCGGCTTCAGAGGCTGGCTACGCAGTGAGATCGATGATGATCTTGCCTGGTTGGCCGTTGGAGAACGAGTCCACGAAGGCGGCCGGCAGCTGTTCGAATCCGGGCAATACCGATTGCACGGCCTCCAACTGTCCGGAACTGATCAGTTCGCTGAGCGTGGCTTCAACCTCTGCTGCTCGGTCCATGTAGTCGAGCACGATGAATCCTTGTGTAAGGACTCGCTTGGTGAGAAGCTGTCCGAAATTGCTTGGTCCGGCGGGTCGCTCGGTCAAGTTGTAGCCGTCGATCAGGCCACACAACGCGATGTGCGCGTGGTTGTTGAGTCGGGTGATCGATGCGTCGAACATCCGGCCTCCCGAGTTTTCGAAGAGGCGGTCGATGCCGTCCGGTGTTGCCGCCTCGAGCTGGTCCTTCCAATCAGGGGCCTTGCGATCGATGACGGCGGCGGCGCCGAGTCGGGCGACCATCGAGCACTTCTCGGCGCCTCCTGCGATGCCGACAACATGAGCGCCCGCCAGCTTCGCGAGCTGGACGGCCACGCTTCCGACTGCGCCAGAGGCGCCGGAGATCAAGACGGTGCGCCCTGGTTCCGGCCGCAGGATGTCGCATATCCCGGCCCACGCGGTCAGGCCCGTCATCCCGAGGATTCCGAGGTAGTGCTCCAAGGGAACGTCCTCGCGTGATGGGATCCGGTCCCAGTCGGTACCGGGCGAGCTGACGACTTGGCGCCGTTGCCAGCCGACGAAGCCACGCACAATGTCGCCCACGGTGAAGTTGCTGTTGCGTGAGGCGGTCACGCGTGCCAGACCGAAAGCGCGTACTGGCTCTCCGATGGCGACTGGCGGAAGATAACTCGGTCGGTCGTCGAGCCAGCCCCTGATGGCCGGATCGATCGAGATGAAGAGGGTCTCGAGTGCGACGTCGCCGGCCTCGAGTTCGGGCAGGGCGACGTCCACCACACGGAAGTCTTCCACGCTCACGTGCCCGTGGGGGCGCTGCGCCAGGACGATCTGTTGTGATGAATTCACGGTGTGCTTCTCCTTCGTCACCACCGACGGTAGAAGTCATGACAACGCGAAACTTGGCCCGATGCGCACGGGGTTCGACGAGCGCGCACAGCGCGCATTTCAATGACGGATGCGTGTGCGCCTGATGAAAGCAGGTGCGCGCAAACAGCCAAGACGTGACGTCCGTCACTTCATAGGGTCGGTGACAAATGGGCTTCGCGCCGAGGAGCCCTCCTGGAAGATCCGGAGTCAACGCAATGAATGACACACGCGCCGACCGACCTCTCGAGATTGCGGTCACGATCGATGACTTCGTCCTGTGGGACGGCGTTCCCATGCCGGACGAGACCACTCCCACTGACATCACGCGTTCTGTGGCGAAAACGCTGAACGACTACGGACTTGCGGGAACCTACGGCTTCTCTCACACATACCGGCTCGAGAACGAGCCAGAGCAAATCGAGGCCTTCGAGGCGTGGGCCGAAGCGGGCCATCACCTGGGCAACCACACTCACCAGCACGCTCCACTGCGCTGGATGCCCGACGCGGCATTCCGACGCGATTTTGAGACTGCCGAGAAGTACATCGGTCATCTGATCGACGCCGCACCGTCGAAGTACTTCCGGTACCCCATGGACATGTCGTCAGGATCGGAACGACGTCGAGGGGAAGTCGAGAATTACCTCGCAGATCTCGGGTACCGCACCGCCCCGATCACGAGTTGGTTCAGTGATTTCGCGTTCATCATGCCGTACTTCCGCGCGATGACTCTTGGTGACAAGGACGTGCAGAAGCAGGTACGCGACCTGCATGTGTCGACCGCGGTCGACATGCTCTACCAGCACGCGGACACCGCGCGAACCTTGTTCGGTGCCGACGCCCCTCTCATCTGGCTCGTACACGGCACCCCGATCTCTCGTGACACCCTCGCCCCGATCCTCGAGGCCTTCCTCGGGCGTGGCGTGGAGTTCGTGACCCTCGATGAGGCGATGAAGCATCCGGTGAACTTCGGGAAGCCGCCGTGTAATGAGAGCTTCACCAACCAGCTTCAGAGGTTCGCGCTTGCTGCGGGCGTGCCGAAACCTGAACTCGACGTCGAGCGGCTAGCCGAGATCCTGAACCTTGCGCCCATTCCCGGCCTCGACACGATGGCGACCTACGAAGAGCGCATGTTCAAGCCGTTGGCGAAGCGGGTGGGAGCGAAGTACGACTGGGATTGGTCCTGAGTCGGCAGTCCACATTCACAACGTCATTATCTGAAAGCAGGATCATGCTCAACCTGGCCACCATGCTTGCCGACACTGCTCGACGCACTCCCAGCAGAACCGCTGTCATCGAAGGGGACCGCGCCCTTACCTTCGGTGAGATCGATGCGGCTGCGAACAGTGTGGCCCGTTTTCTTCTCTCACGGGGATTGCGCCCAGGCGACCGCGTCGCCTTGACGATCGCGAATGTTGTCGAGTTTCCGATCGTCTACTTCGGCATCCTCAAGGCCGGTGGAGCCGTCGTGCCGCTCAACACGATGCTCAAGCGGGAGGAGGTTGCCTACCACCTCCGTGACTCGGGCGCGACGGCATACTTCTGTACCGTGCCGGGTCTCGGCGACGAGGCGTGGCGCGGTTTCCAGGACGTCGAATCCTGCGAGCATCTGGTCACTCTTGGCCCCGCGTTGCTCGATGAGCCAGGCGTGGGAACAATCTTGGCGGACGTAGTGGCCGAACACCCCGCGGAAGACGTCCTGCAGGTGACCGAGGCAACGGACACGGCGGTGGTCCTGTACACGAGCGGGACGACCGGCCAGCCGAAGGGCGCGGAGCTCACCCACGCCAATATGGTCCTCAACGCCATCGGGCATAACCAACTGCTCGACGCCCGAGCCGACGACGTACATTTGGTCACTCTTCCGCTCTTCCACTCGTTCGCGCAGACCGTACAGCTGAACGCCGGTTTCGCAATGGGCGCCACCCTGGTCCTGCTGCCACGATTCGACGCAGCTCAGGCCCTGGCATTGATGACACAGCACCGGATAACGGTCTTCGCCGGGGTTCCGACGATGTACTGGGCCCTGCTCAACAAGGCCGCTGACGGAATAGACGTCGATCTGGCCGGGCTCCTGCGAATCGCGCTTTCCGGCGCAGCTGCCATGCCCGTCGATGTGCTGGAGCGGTTCAGGGATGTCTTCGGTGTCGGGATCCGGGAGGGCTACGGACTCTCCGAAACCAGTCCGACCGTCATGTTCAACCCGCTCGACCAACCGAACCGGTCGGGGTCGATCGGCACACCGATCTGGGGAGTAGAGGTCAAGCTCATCGACGATCAGTGGAACGAAGTCCCCGCCGGTGAGCCAGGAGAACTCGCCGTGCGTGGATACAACGTGATGAAGGGATACCTGGGGCGGCCCGAGGCGACACAGGCGGTGATCCGGGACGGCTGGTTCCGCACGGGCGATATCGCAACGCGAGACGAGGATGGCTACTACTTCATCGTCGATCGCGCCAAGGACTTGATCGTGCGGGGAGGCTTCAACGTCTATCCGCGCGAGCTCGAGGAGGTGATCATCGGCCATCCAGAGGTCAGCCTCGTGGCCGTCGTCGGAATCCCCGACGAGCGAATCGGTGAGGAAGTGAAAGCCTTCGTCATCCGCGAGCCCGGGTCGGAGTTGAAGGAAGAAGATCTGATCGGCTGGTCACGGGAACGGTTGGCGGCTTACAAGTACCCGCGCCTGGTCGAGTTCAGGGACACCTTACCGATGAACGCGACAGGAAAGCTCCTCAAGCGGGCTCTGCGATGATCACGCCGTTGGCGTTGGCGTTGGCGTTGGCGTTGGCGTGGGCGCCAGCGCGCGCTAGCGTCGACTCTGGCACGAGTCGCAGTTTCTGCATACCGGTGTGAGAAGGTGTGGTGGCCTTGTATTCCGTCGATACGTTGCGCAGCAACGAGCACGACCAGCGCGAGCGCGGTGATTGGTGGCGCGATCAGGTCTCGTCGATCCACTGTCCGATGGCCTTCTCCCTCGCGGACAACTACCAGGGAACCCTTCAGCATCAACATTCGGACACGTACCAGCTAATTCGCTGGTGGGGCGAAGCGGAGGTCCTTTCCCGCACGGCAGCCGACATCCGTCGACATCCACACGGCGCCTACGAACTGCTCATACCGGTCCAGGGTGAAGTAATCCTCGAGCAGAATCGTCGTGAAGCCACGATCACACCGGCGGTCATGGCCCTCACGTCGCTGGACACCGCGACCGTTCTGCGCCACGGTGATGGCTTTTCCTCTGTCGCGTTCGTGATTCCACGTGACCGGATCGAGGCGCGGGTGCCGACATTGCCTCACACCGGCACCGTGCTCGATGCAACATCGGGACTGGGACGCATCGTTGTCGACGTGGTCCGTAGTCTGCGCAGGGAGCGGGACCAGCTCACCGGTGGTCAATTCGACGCGATCGCCGACCGAATCGTCGATCTCGTGGCACTCGCCTACAACGCAGACACGGCCGGCCCGTCCGTCGACGTTCAGGAAGGGTTGGTCACCGCCATCCGGCGCTTTGTTCGAGAGAATGCGCGCGACCCGAACCTCACAGGCGCCGTGGTCGCGACGCGTCTCGGCTGGTCGCTCCGGCACGTTCAGGCCCAATTGCAGCGGATCGGGACAACACCGTCGGACCTCATCCGAGAGGAGCGTCTGGCGTTGGCCCGGTTGCGTCTTCAGGACCGTGGCTGGAGCCACCAGAGCGTGACTCAGGTGGCATACTCCTCAGGATTCGGCGACCTCAGCACTTTCAGTAATGCGTACCGGCGGGCCTTCGGTGAGCGCCCGTCCGACACACGTTCTGCCGGATCCGAACACGACTGATTCAGCAGACCCGTGGGTCGGCTCGAGCGTGAGGACCGGGCCCGCCCGCCGGGTCTGCTCATGGTTTGCTGCGCGCGGTGCAAGGGGAGTGCGTTGCCCCCCCAAGATATGACGTCAATGCGTTCCTAGCGTAGATAGTATGAATAGTGCAACGACCTACGAAGTGCGACCGGAATTCGACTCCCTCTTCTCTGTCGCCGGAACGACCGCCGTCGTAACCGGTGGCTCACGAGGGATCGGCGCCATGATCGCCCGCGGCCTGGCACTGGGCGGTGCCCACGTTGTCGAAGCGTTTCATCGCCCGCTCCCACTGTCAGGTCGGCTGATGGGAATTCTCTGCCCGGTTGTTCAAGTACTTGGATCGGCGATGCTCGACCGAGGCCAGTAACTCGCGGTGGGCGGTGCTGTAGCTGGTCAGCTTGTCGGTAACGATCACACGAGGCACATGTTGCATGTCCTTGATCTGGCCACGAATGCCCACATCGATCCAGACTGGCCGTAAATCCCGTCCTCCTGTTACCCAGTGCCTGGTGTGATGGTGTCGTTCTGGACCCCCAGACACCCGTGCTGGCAGGTATGGGCGTACTCGGTACCTCGGCCGGCGAAACCCCCGGCGGGGATCCCTGCAACCCTCCCGCTACCGATGCGCTAGAAATAGGCGTGAATTCCGAGCAGGTAGTCGGTGGCGGTGAGCCGCAGCGGGTGGGCAGTTTCCGGTTCCTTCTCGCCGGCCAGCGGTGGGAGTGGTCCGACACCGTCGCCCGCATGCACGGATACCAACCCGGTGAGGTCGAGCCGACCACCGAATTGTTGCTCTCCCACAAACATCCCGAGGACCACCCGCAGGTCGCCCGGGTTCTCGATCGGATGGTCACCGAAGCGGAACCGTTCAGCAGTAAACACCGCATTGTCGATACCTCCGGCAAGATCCGCCAGGTCGTCGTCGTCGGTACCCGTCTGCACGACGACACCGGCCAGGTGATCGGCACGACCGGGTTCTACATCGACATCACCGATTCCCACACCAGCGATGTGAAGGACTCGGTCGATGAAGTGGTCGCCGAACTCGCGCAGTCACGAGCGGTGATCGAGCAGGCCAAGGGTGCGCTGATGCTGGTCTACGGCATTTCCGCAGACCGAGCGTTCGACATTCTCGCCTGGCGATCCCAGGACACCAACACCCGGCTGCGCACGATCGCCGAATCGTTCGTCGCCGGCCTTGCCGACCTCGACCCTGACGAGGCCGGGATCCGCCACCGCGTCGATCACCTGCTGCTGACCGTGCACAGCCGCGGCCGCTGACCGCTGCCCGGCGACCGCGGCGGTGACAACACCGGTGGGGTGTGGGTGGTGGGCGGTGCGGGCCGAGGCTCATGGTGGGCTCTGCACGCGCGGACTTCCGCTGAACGCGGTGGGGAGGAGAGAGACAGCGATGCTGCAGCTGCCCCCGGAATGATCATCCGTTTACGAAAAGCCGGGGCGCAGAGGCAGTAGTTTCGGCAGGCGCCGTATGCGCGAACGTGCCGGTCAGCGTTCGACATACGGTTCTCGCGCGAGCGTTCGCAACCCCTGCTCACGAGGGATTCAGTTGGCTTGCGCGATGCCCCGGCCATGAGGCCGGGGCACCCGTCACAGTCACAATTTCAGGGGCGGCGTGTCGGGTCGGTCCCGACGTTGGTGCGCACGGTCGGGTCGTTTCGACGCTTGAGTCCGGCGAGACCCAGCAGGCCCGCGAGGCCCAGGAGCCCCCACAGCCCGGTCTTGTCGCTGCCTTCGTCGCTGTCACTGTGCTCGTCCTGCGCTTGCTGCGCCACGACAGAGGTGCTGGGTGCGGCTTCGGGAGCGGTGGCATGGGCTACGCCGACGCCACCGAACGTGATCGCGGTAGCGGTAAAGGTGGCGACAATGGTCTTGCGCATCGTGTCTCCTGGTAGTTCGGATGTAGCGAGAGCCTCGGTCCGGCTTCGCGGACCATCGCTGGAGTTCCCTGTACCCGAAGCAGGTTCCGCGAAAACACCACCCGTGCGTGCACATCGATGCGTACGGCTACCCGGTGACGATCCGATCGGCAGTTCGCTCGATCGACGCGGCACACAGTGGCGATGTGCTGACTGTTCTGTTGCACTGACACCCCGCCCCTTTCGGACGCGCTCGCACGAATCGGCGGCCCAAGCTCCCGCCAGGTGTCGCCGGCTTCTCACGTGGTGGACCTTGGAGTCTCGGTTCGCACTTGGGATCGCGCCCATGAATGATCCCACCGACTTCAGCGTGGATCGGTCCCTCACCGGCGGTGTCGGACGCTGTCCGCTGGGATACCACGTTCTTTAGACGTGCCCGATATTCCGGAGTACCGGTCGTGTCCAGGCCAGGTCGGTTCAGCAAAGAGCCGGCCTGGCCGCCCCGCCGCATCGTGTCAGGCGTCCATCAACGGTCGGTGGGTGTTTCAGCCGGGCGCGGGGGACGCCAACCGCGCGCAGACCGACGACCTCGTCCAAAAGGTCATGGGTAGGGGCGAATACCACTACCGAGCCCGAGGACAGAACTTGGTGTCGTCACGCATTGACCCCAGTGAGTTGTCCACATAATCGAGGCGGACGGCGACACCGAGGACTGCTTTGTATCCGAGTGGATTGAGCAGTGAGTTGTTGCTCGGGGATGCGGCCTCGACGATGTTGCCGAGGACGAATTGCAGGCGTTCGCGGTCCCGCCAGTCCAAGTTGGCGTCGGTCAGCAGCAGGTCCAGCGGTGCGGCTAATTCCTCGGCCTCGGTGTCGACAATTGTCGAGTCGGTCATATCGGATTCTTCATCGAGCACACCACCCGGGTCGGTGGCCGCAAACGAGGTTCGGATCGTCCCGTAGTCCAGAACGCCCCGGTGCGGCGGAAGGGAAAGCCGGGAAGATCCGCGCCTGGGCGGCCGAACAGAACTATGACATTTCTTCGCGCGGAGGCGTTCCCACCGAGGTCGAGCGGGCGTTCCGGGAAGCCTAATGACATCCAGTAGTGCGCATCTAGTGTGGATTAGCTGTGACGCAGGGGTTTGACGGTGAGTAAAACCGACACAGGAAATACGAAATCCCGTGATTGGCTGCTGTCCAGGGTGCTGGATTTGCGCGTGGGCCTGGTCCTAGGTGCTCTCATTCTTCTGCTGGCGGTCATCGGGGCGTCGAACGGTCCAGGGCGGTTACTGCGATCGTGGCGGTCGCTTCTCGGTGTCGGGATCAGGGAACGATGCTGGCGCGAATGTCGCGCTAGCCGGCGCACCGGTGGCCGCCCACTGGGTCGGAGACCGCCAGATCGCCCCGTCCCTGCTCAAGTACGGCACCGAAGGGCAACGCCACGCTTTCCTGCCGGGCATCGTGCGCGGCGAGCGGTTCTTCGCGATCGGCATGAGCGAGCCCGACTCGGGCTCGGACCTGGCAAGTGCGCGTACACGCGCCGTTCGCGTCGAGGACGGCTGGCGGATCACCGGGACCAAAGTGTGGACCTCGGGTGCACACCGCTCCCACGCGCTCATGCTGCTCGCCCGAACCTCCCCGGTGGACCCGGAGCACCGGCACGCCGGTCTCAGCCAGTTCATCGTCGATCTGGACAGTCCCGGTCTGACCATCAGCCCGATTCACTGGATGAACGGTGAGCACCACTTCAACGAGGTCTCCCTCGACGAGGTCTTCGTTCCCGACGACCGTGTCTTCGGGGAGATCGGCAACGGCTGGAAACAGGTGACCTCCGAGCTCGGATTCGAGCGCAGCGGTCCCGAGCGGACACTGTCCACCTTCCCGGTGCTCGCCGGACTCGCCGACCGGATGGGGCGGGGGGAACTGCCTGCCGACCCCGCCCTGGGCCGGCTGGTCGCGCGCATCACCGGTGCCCGGCAGATGTCGGCCGCCGTCGCCGGACAGCTGCAGCGCCATCTTCCCGCCGACGTAGCGGCCGCCGTCGTGAAGGTACTGGGCACCACCACCGAAGGCGACATTGCGGACCTCGCGGACCTGCACTGTGACGACACCACGGACCCGGGGTTTCGCGACCTGGTCCAGACCGCGGTCGACCATCGGCCCGGGTTCACCATCCGGGGCGGAACCAACGAGATACTTCGCGGCGTGATCGCCCGAGAATTGGGGTTGCGATGACCATCACGACCGGCCAGGTCGACCAAGACCTGGTCACCTTGATGAACGACGTGTTCGGCGACTACGCCGAACACCACCCGACATCGACGGACACCACCCTCGACCGGGAATTCTGGCGCCGTCTCGACGATCTCGGGCTCATACGACTCACCGGCCCCGAGGAGAGCGGTGGCAGCGGCGCCGACTGGCACACCGCCGCCGAACTGCTCTCCGCCGCTGTCCGGCACACCGTCCGCGTCCCTCTGGCCGAGCACGACCTGCTGGCCTGCGTCGTGACCGTGTTCGAGTCCGGCGGAAAATGGTTGGTCGCGGACGTTCCCGTCGGAGACCTCGACGTCACGCCGGGCGCGAACTCCGTGGGCGAACCCCGGGACGACATCGCCGTGGACGTCAGCACCCTCGCGGCGACGGAGGCCCCCGACGGACTGATCGACCGGCTGCGCCTGAAATCGGCGCTGGTGCGGGCGATCCAGGTCTGTGCCGCCTTGGATCAGACCCTCGAGCTGACCGTGCACCACGCCGGCGTCCGAACCCAGTTCGGGCGGTCGCTGTCCCGATTCCAGGCCGTGCAACACCTCATCGCGGACATGGCCGCCGAGGCCGCGCTCGCCCGCACGTCCACCGAAGCCGCGCTCACCGCCGCGGTCGCCACCGACTGGGCCGGTGCGAACGTTCCCTTCCTTGTCGCGACCGCACGCTCCTGCACCGGTCACGGCGCCTCGGTCGTCGTCCGCAACGCCCACCAGGTGCACGGCGCGATCGGCACCACCCGCGAGCACCAACTGCACCACTTCACCCGCCCCGCCCTCACATGGCGGGCAGAGTTCGGCTCCGTCCAACACTGGGACGACCAAGTCGCGCAGGCCGCGCTCAACGCCCGAGATGATCTGTGGGGACTGATCACTCGTTGACCCGGCTGCCCCCTGGGCACGTCGAACCACGGGCTGCGGCCGAACAACGAAACCGCCGTCACAACGGACGACATGTCCGTTGCGACGGCGGTTCAGCTGGACGTCAAGGGAACAGCCGCAAGTCAAACGTTCCAGCAGGACTGACTCAGTGCGGGACCTTGCGCCACGCGCTTTCGCTGATCACCCTCTTGTTGCAGGACCATCACACCTTGCGCGAAAGCACGCGAGCTGTAACAGATCGCCGAGGATTCCCGAGGAGGCCAGTCGGGAGTGGTCGTCGACCGCATGATGCAGGAAGGCGTAGCCGCGGCCTTGCTTCTTGTTGCGAACTTGCGATGTCCCTCACCGTCGGGAATGCGGCTGAGCGTTTTGATGTCGACGTGGACAAGGTCACCTGGCCTGGGCATACGGTAGCGCCGTAGGACCGCCTCGAGGGTGGATCTGGCGAGGACGTTGACGACGCCAGCAGCGCTGACCGGATGATGGTTGGACAGGACGCCGCCGTTGACGTGGAGGCCGAGCCCGACCGTTGGCTCCGGTTCGACCGGACAGGCTCGCGGGATGGCTGGCGTGACATGGCGGCCTTCGCCGAGCGGCAGCACGATGCGGCGCTGCGGGAGCGGCTGGAGCGGGCGATCGAGGGCAAGGGCGCGTTCGGCAGGTTCCGCGACCTCGTCCACCAGGCGAGCCTCGCCGACCAGTGGTACGCCTTCGCCACCGACCGCCAACTGGGTCGTGCCCGCGAGTTCCTCGCCGACAAGGGCATCCGCGTGGGCTGACGGGCACCCCACGCGGTGCCACCAGTGGTGTGACCCGTTACATCGGTCTGTAATTCTCTTCAGATCACTTGGCGGATGGGATTGACCGGGGCTCCGACCGCCCCGGTCACGGGCAGCGGTGCGGCGGTGAGGAAAGAAGTCGTAGACGCCGTCGGCGGCGCAGTCCGTTGTGAGGCCGTCAAGGTCCCACATTTCCCCGATGAATAGACCCATGTGTGGGATAGCCACCTGATGATGGGGCTGGAAAGCGACTCGAATTCGTCGGGGCGTACCTCGAGACCTCACGTATCGGGGTGATGCGGGCGATCTCGGTGCCGGGTAGCCAGTCTGCGGTGGTGAAGGACAGTTCGGGTGCGGGCCCGCCGGCGTAGTCGCCCCAGCAGTCTCGCCGTGCCCGGGTGTAGTGGTCGGTCCGGACCAGAAGCAGGGTCACCACGACCGACCGGGAAGAGTCGCGCTGCGCGGAGATTGTGGCCTCGAGGTGTTCGGCTGGCACTGTGCTGAGGGTGCCGCGCACCCACCGGAAATCCGCGAGAAGCCGGTCTCGAGGCGTCCAACACGAGAGAAGTAGCGCCCGACTCCGCTCGCGGGCCCCTGGGTGATCACACCCCCGGGTCGTTGCCGGTCTCCTTCCCCGCACCGCGGACAGCTGTTAGTATTTTAAGAATTCATTTCAGTTTTAGTCTGGTGCACGCTTGTGACCAGGATATTTGGAGGCGTCGATGACTGTCATCGATTCAGGCAATGCACCGTCGGTACCTGCCGCGAAGAAGGAGGTGCCGCCGTCGATGGTGGAACGGATGACGCTGATCCTCGACGCGTTCGACGGCCGGACCTGCCGCCTGACCCTGGAGGAAGTGGCGTGCCGGACCCGGCTGCCGCGATCGACCGTGCACCGCATCCTCGACCAGCTGGTGCGCCTGGACTGGGTGAATCACGCCAGCTTCGGTTATTGCCTCGGCCGTCGAGCGATGGGTGTGGGCGGCGGCGACAACGGGCACGGCCAGATCCGGGCGGCCGCGGCGCCGCTGCTCCACGACCTGCACATGCAGACCGGAATGGTCGTGCACCTCACGGTGCTGGATGGTGGGGACAGCCTCTACCTCGACAAGGTCGGCGGCCGAATGGCGGCCGCGCTGCCGTCCAAGGTGGGCGGGCGGGTTCCCGCCTACACGACGGCCGGCGGCAAGGCGATGCTGGCGTGGGTGGACCCCGAGGAGGTCGACAGCCTGTACGGGCAGCGTCTCGACCGGAGCACGGACCGCACCATCAGCGAGCTCACCACCCTCCATCAGGAACTCAACCGAATCCGGCAGCGCCGCGGTCTCGCATTCGAGCGCGGTGAGGCGGTTCGCGGCGTGGGCTGTGTCGGTGTCGCGGTCCGGAGCTCCGACGGCCCGGTCGCCGGTATCTCGCTGTGCGGAGATGCCCGGACTGTGCAGCTCGAGCGAGTGGCGCCCCTCGTCGTCGACGCCGCCCGGGCCGTCACGCGGGCTCTGCATCCCGAACCCGTGACGCCGCGCCGCGCCCGCCGGACCGCGGAGATACCGGAAACCTCCTGGTCCACCGAGGCGCTCGACCAGCTGCTGTCGGTGCAATCGGGGCAATGGCTGTAGCGCCCGTGCGCGGTTGACGAGTCTCGAGACTCGTCACGCGCGCACGGGACGGGGTACGGCGCCCAGCCCGAACCTCCCCCGGAAGAACACCAACGGGCGCTCGTCGCTGACCGATTCGAGGCCGAGGACCCTCCCGATCACGATGTCGTGGTCGCCGGCGGTGTGCACCGACTGCACGTCTGCGTGCACGCGCATCAGTACGCCGGGGAGCGAGGGCGTCGCCCACGGCGACCTCTCCCAGTCGAGTCCGTCGAATTTTTCGCCGCGGCTGGAGCCGAAGCGCATGCAGACGTCGGTCTGATTCTCGTGCAGAACATTGACGGTGAAGCGCCCCGACTCCTGGATTCGTGGCCAGGCGCGCCCGCGATGATCGGCGCAGAACAGGATCAGCGGAGGCGCCAGCGACACCGAAGCGAACGACTGGCAGGTGAATCCGACCGGACCGTCGGCGTCGAGTCCGGTCACCACCGTGACGCCACTCGCGAAATGGCCGAGATTGCGCCGCATTTCGTCGGGGGTGGGTGCGGCGATCTGCGTGCCGAGTTCGGGCCACGTCGGTTCGGTTGGCATCGGACCACCTCCACATCGTTTGCGACACCGACTGATTCGGTGATCACCACCGAGGTTAGGGACGCGGTCGGCAGGTCACGAACTGCCGTCTCGATCAGTGGAAGCCCCGGGCCGAGGCGTCGCCGGGACGGTGGACGTCTCGCTGACCGGGATCGCTTCTGTCCGAGCAGTGCACCCGCTGGCAACGTGATCGACCATGACGACTGACTCGAGTTACGAGGGCACCCTGAAGGAGCTGAACACCGACCTCGGCGTGCTTCGCTACCACGAGGCCGGCGACGGCCCGCCGCTCCTGCTGCTGCACGGCTCCGGCCCCGGCGTGACGGGATGGCGCAACTTTCGCGGCAACCTCGACGTCTTCGCCGAGCACTTCCGGACCTTCATTCTGGAGTTCCCCGGCTTCGGGGTCAGCGACGACTTCGGCGGGCACCCGATGCTCACGGCCACCGACGCAGTCCTCCGATTCCTCGACGGGCTCGGAATCGACGAGGTCGCACTCCTCGGGAACTCGATGGGCGGCATCGTCGCCACCCAGTTCGCCATCGCGCACCCCGACCGGGTCACCAAACTGATCACGATCGGCGGCATCGGCAAGAATCTCTTCAGCCCAGGTCCCGGTGAGGGCATCAAACTCCTGATGGAGTTCACGGACGACCCCACCCGGGAACGGCTGATCGAGTGGCTGCATTCGATGGTGTTCGATCCCGCGATGGTCACCGAGGAACTCATCGAGGAACGCTGGACACAGGCCACCGAACCCGATACCCTCGCCAGCGCCCGCAAGATGTACAGCCGGGCAGCGTTCGAGGCGAACACCCGGGCTGCCCTCGAGTCCGACGCCACGCCCTACTGGGCGCAGCTGCACAAGGTGAAAGCCCCCACCCTCCTCACGTGGGGCCGCGACGACCGGGTGAGCCCCGTGGACATGTCGATCATCCCGATGCGGTTGATCCCGAAGGCGGAACTCCACGTCTTGCCGAACTGCGGGCACTGGGCGATGATCGAGCAGAAGTCGGCGTTCGAGAGTGCCGTCCTCGCCTTCCTGCTCCGCAAGGAAGGTGGCGACCGATGAGCGCCGGCTCGCAGATCTTCGACACCACCGTCGATTTCCTCGTGGTCGGCAGCGGGGGCGGCGGAATGGCCGCCGCGATCACCGCCGCGCACCGCGGGCTCGACACCCTCGTGATCGACAAGGGCGCGACGTTCGGTGGGTCCACCGCGATCTCCGGTGGCGGAATCTGGATCCCGAACGCCCCGACCCTACGCGAGAAGGGCGTCGTCGACTCCCGCGAGTCGATTCGCCGCTACCTCGACATCATCACCGAGGGCCGGGTGGCGGCAGACCGACTCGACGCGTTCGTCGACAAGGGCCCCGAGCTGATGGAACTGCTCGACCGCAGTCCGCACATGAAGCTCTACTGGGTGAAGGGCTACTCCGACTACCACCCCGAGTACGACGGCGGCCGACCCCTCGGGCGGACCATCGAATGCAAGCCCTTCGACACGAGAGCACTGCAGGACGACGAGCGGTACCAGCGGCCGAATAGCATGAAGGGCCCGCTCGGACTGTGGGTGACGTCCAAGGACTACCACGACCTCGCCATGGTGAAGCGCACCTGGAAGGGACGCAAGGCGTCGCTGGTGGCGGCCTGGCGAGTGGCGTCCAACGTGATTCGTCGTCGTCACATGGCGACCGGTGGACGCGCACTGGTGGCCAGGATGCGCATGGTCCTCAAAGATGCCGGTGTTCCGCTGTGGCTGCAGACGTCGATGACGGAACTGATCGTCGACGACAGCGGCGTTGTCGTGGGAGTGGTCGCGGAGCGCGACGGCAATACCGTCCGGATCGGTGCAAAACGCGGGGTGCTCCTCGCGACCGGCGGCTTCGAACACAACGAAGACATGCGCGCCGAATACCTGCCCAAGCACGGTGTCGCGAACATAAGCGCCGGAGCCAAGGAGAACACCGGCGACGGTATCCTCGCGGGCCAGAACCTCGGCGCGGCAGTTGATCTCATGGACGATGCGTGGTGGATGCCGTCGGTGATGCATCCCATGGGCGCCGTGATCCCGCTGGTGTCCGAGCGGTGCATTCCGCCGTCCGTGATCGTGAACGGCCGCGGCGAACGCTTCACCAACGAGTCGTCGCCCTATGTCAACTTCGTGCACGATCAGCTCGACGGCGGCCATGTACCCGCCTGGTTCGTGATGGACTCCAAGGCGAAGTCGCGTTACCCGTTCGCGCAGGTTCTGCCGGGTGTGCCTTTCCCCCAGGGCTTTTACGACTCCGGTGTGGTGCACAAAGCCGACACCCTGCGCGACCTCGCGGATCAGATCGGCGTGAAGGCCGACACTCTGGTGGCGACGGTCGACCGGTTCAACGGCTTCGCGCGCACCGGCAGGGACGAGGACTTCGGCCGCGGTGACAGCGCGTACGACCGGTACTACGGCGACCCGACGATGAAGAACCCGTGCCTCGACGAGATCACCCAGGGCCCCTTCTACGCCATCCGTTGCGAGGCCGGCGACCTGGGCACCAAGGGTGGACTCGTCACCGACGCCGACGCGCGGGTACTCCGCGAGAACGGTTCGGCCATTGACGGCTTGTACGCCACCGGCAACACCTCGGCCTCGGTGATGGGCAACGAATACGCCGGTGCGGGCGCGACCATCGGTCCCGCCATGGTGTTCGGCTACATCGCCGCGCAGCACGCCGCCCAGGCCGGTGGCTTGCGGCGAGAGACTCGCTCACATGCGGGCGAGGTGGCCTGATGCTGAGCGAACGGCAGAGGCTGGATGCGGCCCGGTCGCTGAGGGACGCCGAACGGGACCGGGCACCCATCGAACCGCTCACCGCGACCTACCCGGACATCGACGTGGTCGACGCCTACGAGATCGCGCTGCTGAACATCCGCGGGCGACTCGAGGCGGGGGAGACGGTGTACGGCCACAAGGTCGGGCTGTCTTCCGAGGTCATGCAGAAGATGATGGGCGTCGACGAGCCCGACTACGGACACCTGCTGTCGAGCATGGTGTACGCCGAGGGAACCCCGATCGACACCGCCCGGTTCTGTTATCCGCGCATCGAGGTGGAGATCGGTTACGTGCTGGGCGAGACGCTGCCAGGGGAGTGGTGCACCGAGGAGGACGTTCTCGCGGCCACCGAATACATCGTTCCCAGTATCGAACTCATCGACTCGCGTATCACGGACTGGAAGATCGGGCTGGCCGACACCATCGCCGACAACGCGTCATCGGCGGGAGCGATCCTCGGCGCCGGACGGGTGGAGCCGTCGAGGGTGGACATCGGCGCCATCTCGGCCGTGCTCTTCCAGGGTGACGAGGAGATTGCCGGCGGCGAGGCGTCGGCGGTGCTCGGCAACCCGACGAAGGCCGTGGCCTGGCTGGCACGGAAGGTCGCGAGTTTCGGAGTGCGACTCGAGGCCGGCCACGTAATCCTGCCCGGCTCGTGCACCCGGGCGATCGATGCCCGTCCCGGTGACGTATTCCGCGCCGACTTCAGTGACATCGGCTCCGTATCAGTAGAATTCAAGTAAGGGCGAAATTGTGACCAAGGCTCTCGCCGCGATCGTCGGATCCGGCAACATCGGCACCGACCTCCTGTACAAGCTCCTGCGTTCGGACATCATCGAACCGCGTTGGATGATCGGTGTCGATCCGGACAGTGAGGGACTGAAGCGTGCGGCCGATCGGGGCGTGGTCGCCAGCGCCGACGGTGTCGACTGGCTGCTCGCCCAGGACGAGCGCCCCGACATCGTTTTCGAGGCCACGTCCGCCTACGTGCACCGGGTGAACGCCCCGCGCTACCGGGAACTGGGCATCCAGGCGGTCGATCTCACGCCCGCCGCGCTCGGTCCCGCGGTCGTGCCGGCCGTCAACATGGGCGAACACCGGACTGCGCCCAACGTCAACCTCATCACCTGCGGCGGCCAGGCCACCATCCCGATGGTGTACGCCGTCTCCCGGATCACCGAGGTGGCCTACGCCGAGATCGTCGCCAGCGTGGCGTCGCCGTCCGCCGGACCGGGTACTCGCGCCAACATCGATGAATTCACGATCACCACGAGTCGGGGCATCGAGACGATCGGCGGAGCGAAGAAGGGCAAGGCCATCATCATCCTGAATCCGGCCGAGCCGCCGATGTTCATGAAGGACACCGTGTTCTGCGCTATTCCCGCCGACGCCGACCGGGACGCGATCAGCGCGTCGATCCACGACGTCGTGTCGTCCGTGCAGTCCTACGTGCCCGGTTACCGCCTGCGCGCCGAGCCGCAGTTCGACGACCCGACACCGATCAGTGGTGGGCTCGCCCGGGTCGGCATCTTCCTCGAGGTGGAGGGCGCCGGCGACTTCCTGCCGCCGTACTCGGGCAACCTCGACATCATGACCGCCGCCGCCACCAAGGTGGGCGAGAGCTTCGCGACGCAGATCCTCGGCGCGAGCGTCTGAACGCGTCCGTTACCACTCACTCTTCGAAGGAATACCGATGCCTTACAGCGCCGATCTCGACATCCGGGTGACGGACTCGTCCCTGCGCGACGGTTCCCATGCCAAGCGGCACCAGTTCACCGTCGACCACGTCCGCTCCATCGTCGGGGCACTCGATGCCGCCGGCGTTCCCGTCATCGAGGTCACCCACGGTGACGGGCTCGGCGGTTCCTCGTTCAACTACGGCTTCAGCCACACCCCGGAGCAGGAGCTGATCAAGGCCGCAGTGGAGACGGCGAAGCAGGCCCAGATCGCGTTCCTCATGCTCCCCGGGCTGGGTGTCCAGTCCGACATCCGGGAGGCCGCCGACAACGGTGCGCGCATCTGCCGCATCGCGACCCACTGCACGGAGGCCGACATCTCCGTCCAGCACTTCGGGCTCGCCCGCGACCTCGGGCTCGAAACCGTCGGCTTCCTGATGATGTCGCACAGCCAGCCGCCCGAAGCGCTCGCGATGCAGGCCCGGATCATGGCCGACGCCGGCTGCCAATGCGTCTACGTGGTGGACTCGGCGGGTGCGCTCATCATGAACGGTGTCAGCGACCGGGTCGCCGCGCTGGTGTCCGAGCTGGGGGACGACGCACAGGTCGGCTTCCACGGACATGAGAACCTCGGCCTCGGCGTCGCCAACTCCGTGCTCGCCGTCGAAGCCGGCGCGTTGCAGATCGACGGGTCCACCCGGCGCTTCGGCGCAGGCGCGGGTAACACTCCGGTCGAGGCCTTCGCTGCCGTCACCGAGAAGCTCGGAATCCGCACCGGCATCGACACTCTGAAGATCATCGACGCCGCCGAGGACGTGGTGCGGCCGATCATGGACGACGATTGCCTTCTCGACCGGCTGTCCCTCACGATGGGATACGCGGGCGTCTACTCGAGCTTCCTCAAGCACGCCGATGCGCACGCCCGCCGGTACGGGGTGTCCGGTGCGGAAATCCTCATCGAGGCCGGCCGCCGCAAATTGATCGGCGGGCAGGAGGACCAGCTGATCGAAATCGCGCTCGGTCTCGCGGACCGGCAGGCCGCGAGCGCCGCTGTTGCCGAGAAGAAGTCCGCCTAGGCGCCTGACCGGGTGCCGAAACCAGAAAGCCGAGATCATCATGGGTCAGGTTCTTGACAGGATCGAACAGTTCGCGGACGAACTCCGCGCGGAAGGCGCCGAAGGTGACAAGCTGATGCGCCTGTCGGACACCTCCGCCAAGCGGTTGCGCGACTCCGGGGTGATGCGGATGCTGCAACCCAAGGAGTACGGCGGCCACGAAGCCCATCCGCGCGAATTCGCGGAGACCGCGATGGGGATCGGTGCCATCGACGGCGCAGCCGGGTGGGTCAGCGGCATCGTCGGCGTCCACCCGTGGGAACTGGCGTTCTTCGACCGCAAGGCCCAGGACGAGGTGTGGGGCGCAGACCCCGACATGTGGATGGCCTCCCCGTACGCGCCGATGGGTGTCGCCGTGCCGACCGAGGGTGGCTACGTCCTCAACGGACGCTGGTCGTTCTCGTCGGGCACCGACCACTGCGGCTGGATCATGATCGGCGCCGCAGTCGGTGATGCCGACGGTAACCGGGTGATGCCGCCGAAGATCCTGCACGTGCTCCTGCCCCGCTCGGACTACGACATCGACCAGGACAGCTGGAACGTCGTGGGCCTGCGCGGCACCGGGTCGAAGGATCTGATCGTGAAGGACACGTTCATTCCGCAGCACCGGACGCTGCAGGCGGACAAGGTGTTCGACGGGTCCGCGCCGAAGGAGTTCGGACGTACCCAGACGCTCTACAACTTCCCGTTCTCGTGCATCTTCCCGCTCGGGATCACCTCCTCGCTGATCGGCATCGCCGAAGGCGCGCTGGCGTGCCACCTCAACGCGCAACGCGAACGCGTCACCGTCTCCGGCACCGCCATCAAAGAAGATCCATACGTACTGTTCGCGATCGGCGAGGCGGCCGCGGAAATCGCGGCGTCCCGCGCAGCCGTTCTCGAGACGGTCGACCGGTTCTGGGACATGACGGAAAAGGGGCAGGACGTCACGTTCGAGCTGCGTGCCATCGGCAGGCGCACCCAGACAGCGGCCGCCTGGCGTGCGGTCCGAGCAGTCGACGAAATCTTCGCCCGCTCGGGCGGCGGTGCGCTGCAGCTCAGCACGCCGATGCAGCGATTCTGGCGCGACGCCCACGCCGGACTCTCCCACGCCATCCACGTGCCGGGGTCCATCTACCACTCTTCCGCACTCACCCAGCTCGGCGGCGAACCGCAGGGTGTGCACCGCTCCATGATCTAGGCGCTCCGCGCCCGTGAGTGGTTAAGGAGTCCAGAGACTCGTCAACCACTCACGGGTGGCGGAGCCGCCCCCAGGAAAGGGATTCTCCATGACAGACATTCGAGGACTCGGCTACCTCCGGATCCAGACGACGGACGTGCCGCGCTGGCGCGAGTTGGTGGTGGACGGGCTGGGCATGGCGGTGGGTTCCGGCCCCGAGCCGGACGGCCTGTACCTGCGACTCGACGAGCGGCGTGCCCGACTGATCGTGCTGCCCGGCAAGAAGGACAAGGCTTTGGCCGTGGGGTGGGAGGTGCGCGACCAGTTCGCCCTGCAACGGGTGCGTGAGCAGGTCGAGAAGTCGGGTGTCGCCGTCGACGTTCTGTCCGAGGACGAGGCACGGTACCGCGATGCCGAGCAGGTCATCGCGTTCGACGACCCGTCCGGGACGCGGGTGGAAGTGTTCTTCGGGCCGGTTCTCGACCACAGTCCGGTGGTCACCCCCCACGGTGGCCGGTTCGTCACCGGCGCACAGGGGCTGGGACATGTGGTGCTCCCGACCCCGGCGTTCGAGGAGGCCTACACGTTCTACACCGAGGTGCTCGGTTTCCTGCCGCGCGGTGCCATCCGCCTCGGGCCGCCCGACGCCCCCGGTCCCGCCCGCCGGGTCCGGTTCATGGGAGTCAATCAGCGCCACCACAGTCTCGCGCTTTGCCCGGCGCCGCACGGCGGCGAACCAGGCATGGTGCATCTGATGACGGAGGTCGACACCCTCGACGCCGTCGGCCAGGCGCTCGACCGGCTCGGCAAGCTAGGATTCTCGATCTCCTCGACACTGGGCCGCCACACGAATGATCGGATGGTCTCGTTCTATGTGCGGGCTCCCGGCGGTTGGGACCTCGAGTTCGGCACCGAGGGCATGCTCGTGGACGAAACATATTACACCGCTGAGGAAATCACCGCCGACAGCTACTGGGGCCACGACTGGTCCGGGTCCGAACCACTGGCAGCGTTCTCATGAACTCGGCGCGTACCGGGTTCGGGGCGGTGGCGGCTCTCGTCGTGCTCACCGGCGCTGCGTGCTCGACCGAGCCCTCCGAGACGACGACGGACCCGGATGTGCTCCGGGCGGGCCAATTGCTCACGTCCAGTGCGGTGACCGATGCTCCGGCCTTGCCGAGGGCCGCCCGCAACGAGCTGATCACCTACACCTCGCAGGACGTGAACGGTGATCCCGTGGTGGTGTCGGGCACCGTCGCATTGCCGCGCACACCGGCACCCGAGGGCGGGTACCCGGTGATCAGCTGGGCGCACGGCACCACCGGTGTGGCCGACGCCTGCGCGCCGTCGGCGGACTTCCCGGGCGGCCCCACCCACGCTTATCTGACCGAGGTCGACGCCTCCCTCGACGACTGGGTCGAGCAGGGTTTCGTCGTGGTCCGCACCGACTACCACGGGCTGGGTACGCCGGGTATTCATCCGTATGTCAACGGTGACACCGAGGTCAACGCCGTCGTCGACATCGTGCGGGCCGCGCGTGAGTTGGATCCGTCGGTCGGCTCGCAGTGGTTCGTGGTCGGGCACAGTCAGGGTGGGCAGGCGGCGCTGTTCACTGCCGCCCAGGCCGGGGAGCGGGCACCGGAACTCGAGCTGAAGGGTGCGGTGGCGATCGCGCCGGGCAGCGGCCTCGACCAGACACCTCAGTACTTCCGGTCCGGTGTGCCCGGTATCGAAGCGGCGGAGGCGTTCCTACCGCTGATTCTTCTCGGGGCGCAGGCTGCGGACCCATCCATCGACCCGTCGGCATTGCTGACCGAGCAGGCCCAGCCCCTGCTCGCCGCCGCGCGGACCGGCTGCCTCGACGACATTCGCAAGGTGCCACCGGTACCCGCCGGGCAGGTTTTCCGTCCGGACGCCGATCTGGGGCCGCTCACGGAGTTCCTGACGCGTCAGGAGCCCTCGCAGGTGGACGTCCGGGTTCCGACGCTGGTCACGCAGAGCTCCGGTGACAGGGTGGTGGCCAAGCCGTCGACAGATCTGATGGTGAAGACGTTGCGGGACAGGGGGAATGAACTCGAGTACGTGACTTACGAGGGTGCGGACCACCGGGCAACCATCGGGGCTTCGCAGGCCGACGCACAGGATTTCGTCAACGGCATCCTGGACCGCTGAGATGCCGGGTCTTGACACCACGACCGTCACGGAAGTGTTGACAACCGGCTGGTGATGGCCTGGGGGTAGACGGGTGACTACCGACGACCCTGCCCCCGACGACCGCGACGCGCACGAAACCAGTGTCATGCCGTTGGGCGCTGGTTTCTGTAGGTTTTCGCGATCGGGAATGGGAGCCCCCGTTGCTTCCGATCTGCCTGCGCTACCGGCTGCGGTTGCAGACTCGATCTCCCGGTTGCGGGCAGTTGCCCTTCTCCGACACCACCTGGTTCGGCACCCATTGCCCGCCCAGCTGGTCGGGAGTTGCCGTGCAGTCACGGTTGATTTGGGGTCTATGGGTGTGCCGATGCGGGCGGTTGCAGTGGGCGCCATACGTTGCGGGCGCCAGGCGGCCAGTTCGCCACAATGCTGCTGCGTCGGCTTTCACGCTGTCATCGCGGTTCTTGAAACGACGTTAACTTCGCGAGGCAGTGTTCCCGAAGTTGCTGTCTCATGGTCAGGTCGAGGTCGGAGGCGAGTCGCTTTTCCACCATCCACAGCACGCGTTGGTAGAAAACTCTGGGGGGAATTCCGAACTCAGTGAAGATGTAATCGTCACCGCCACCATAGCCGCTCCACCGTAGGGCGAAGCCCAACAACGCATGGTCGTAGGTATCCATTCGGTTCTCCGTGGTGTCGATCTCGGTCGGCGTTAACGAGAATGAGGGCGACCGTGACTTAGCCTGCTGGTCGGCGCGACCGATGTGTTGCGTCGTCCCTCGGGGAGGCGAATTAGTCAACGTCTTGTTCGTGGCCTTGTTCACCTTTTCCCAGGTCCGCAGCGTCTCGCCGCTGATGCCGAGGTCCGAGGCCACGGCCCCGTAGATACGAGTGCCGCCTGCACGATACAAAGCGACCGCGTCCCCGGCGGAACTCCTACGGACCATTGTCGGGGTGTCCACTCCCAGGGGGAGTAGAACCAGGCGGGGTGTTCGCATGGGACGTTAGTCTCAGTACACGGTTCCCACTATCTCCGGCAGGCCCTGGTTGATGGCGGCGTTGGCGGGAGGGAGTTCTTTTGCTACAGCCTCAGTAGTGCCCCGACTTTTGCCTCGCCGACGGAACGTACTTTGTGGACTACTCCACGCGGGCACCGGCATGGCACTCGACCCCACCGTTGACTGCAGGTTCGGGGCACGCAGTGCAGAGATGGGCAGGCCCCGAATCCGGTATGTGGCCAGTCCCGTACGCAATAATCGTGGCCTCACCGCTCGGCTCATATGACCCGACGGGGTTGCGGCCTGAGCTAGTGCCACCGAATACCACGACGACTTCGACCGTGCCGCCACCCGATGGTTCGCCACCCCACAAATGGACCGCGTCGCGGCCCATTTGTCGAGTCAAGCCTATGAGGCGCCAGCAAGCGGAAGAACACCATGAAGCCGAGGTAATCGATTGCCGCACTGAGGATCGTCCAAGAGGACCGGTGCGAAGCGGCGCCGGGTGGCTCGAGTGCTCAACCGCCAGCCGAGCAGGGCATCGCCGGGCAAGTCGATGAGGGAGAAGCGCGCCAGGCGCGACTTGACTGGTACGCCCAGCCATCTACCGTCGTTCGGTTAGTCGGTGATCACCTTGACCACGACCTTCCCTTTGTTCTCGCCGGCGAGACTGCGGTTGAGGGTATGTCTCGCATGCTCCAGACCGTCGACCACGGTCTCCGCGGAGCGCAGCGTGCCGGCACTGAGAGCCAGCGACAGCTGTCCAATGATCTCTGCGTACCGATCCACGTGATCGAAAACGATGAACCCTCGCAAAGTTGCCCGCTGCATAAGCAGCTGACTGACATTACGTAGGCCGCGTTGGGCGTTATCTCCATTATAGTCGTTGTACTCGGAAACCAGCCCGCAGAGCGTGATTCGCGCCCCGATGTTCAGTCGGCCGAAAACGTGGTCCATGATCTCGCCGCCAACATTTTCGAAGTCCACGTCGATACCTTCAGGTGTGGCGTCGTCGAGTTGCTTCTGCCAGTCACCAGCATGTCGGTCAATACAAGCGTCGAACCCCAACTCCTCCACCAGGTATCGACATTTCTCGGCGCCACCTGCGATACCGACCACTCGGGCACCCCGACGCTTTGCGAGCTGACCTGCAATAGAGCCCACTGCTCCGGCCGCGGCGGATACGAAGAAAGTCTCTCCCGGTCGAGGATCACCGAACTCAACGCCGAGGTACGCCGATATTCCGGTGTGGCCCATGACTCCGACGAACGCGGGGAGGGGGGCCGGTAGCGGATCGGGTAGGACTGTGAATGACATGTCCTCAGTCGCTGCATCAGCGACGCAATAGTCCTGCCAGCCCGTCAATCCCACAACAAACGAGCCGACAGGAAGATCGTCACGTCGGCTGGCGACGACCCGTCCCACACCGGCCCCGCGCATGACGGCGTTCAATTCGACCGGGGGGATATAGGAACGCATCGCACTCATCCACACACGATTTGTGGGGTCGACCGACAAGTAGTGCGTTCGGATCAGCGCTTGCCCATCAAGGATATCGGCAACCGGCTCTTCCAACCATTCTAAATTTTCGGCAGTTACTTCCCCCTCCGGACGACTCCGCAATCGGTAGAGCCGGTTGGTCAAAGTACTCATCACATCTCCTTAAGGGGCGCATAAATGCCAAAGCGGAATGCCTCTCGAGCCCGCCGGAATGCGGCTTCGCGGGCACTCTGTCCCGTCGCTCATTGGGCCGACCACCCTGAGATTAGACTCACAGTTGATCATAGTCAACACTCTGTCCACAGTGCGGTGGAGGGTCGGCCGAATAGCGTTCGACACACTGTTGACTATCACCGACAGGACGGGCATTCTTTGAGGCTACGGCGGCTGGCACATCAGTCGTCGCCAGAGCCCACCAAGGAGGCGACTGTGAGTACACAAGCGGAGAATCGCAAGGTAGTGAATGGTTTTTGGGGCGACCTCGATAGCGGGCCGCCGACCGGGAAAGAGCTGGAGGCTTGGAAAGACTGGTTCGCGGAAGATGCTGTTTGGGAGATGCCGTTCGCCCCTGAGCCGCTCGCGAAGTCGGTCCCCGGCCGCCAACTCATCGGCCACTTCATCGACTGGTTCTTCAAGTCCGTGCCCGACCTGAAGATCGACTCGCTGGTGGTGCACGACACGACAGATCCCGAGCTGTTTGTGCTCGAGCTACACGGAGAGGCGACCGTGAGGCAGAACGGAAACGTGTACGCGAACACGTACTGCACACACATGCGAATCAGAGGCGGCAAGGTGGTCTTGATTCGCGAATACTTCGATCCAAATATCGTCGAACAAGCCTTCGGCGTCGAAGTCATTGCGGAGGGTATGTCCCATGTGATGGCAGCCGCAGGCCTGGAGGTAAGCAAGTGAAGCTCATCCCGGAATTTTCGTACACCGCAGAACTCGCTGCGCCGCAGGTCGTCGGTCCTGGGCCGTACGGCGTGCGGCAGGTCCTCCCCGTTACCGGCGGCACTGTAACGGGTGATCGACTGAGCGGTACAGCAGCCATCGGCGGCGGTGACTGGCTCCTGGCTGGAGATGACGGATTCGGACGGCTGGATGTGCGCGCACAGTTCAATACCGACGACGGTGCCGTCATCTACATGAGCTACCAGGGCCTGGTTGAGGTGACCGAAGCCGCTGCAGCCGCCTTGACCGGCGGGGACTCGAGCACGAACTTCGGCGACCACTACTTTGTCACTACTCCGCGCCTCGAGTGCGGGGACGATAGGTACGGCTGGGTCAACCAGACTATCTTCGTGGGGCAAGGGCGAATTACACCCGGACCCGTCATCGAGTTTCAGGTCTTTCGCGTAGGCCTGCAGTAGGAGGAACCGGGACTGCAGCCGGCGGGCCGCACATCACATGTAAGTGTGAGGTGCGGCCCGCCGCTCTCGGGCGAAGTTGGAAAGCGTGGCATTGACCGCCAAGTAAGCCACGCCGCCTCTTAGCGAAACCGAGCCGCTGTGATGGGTGATGACGGCGTAGCTAGTTGTTGCGGGTCATGACGTTGTATTGGACGTCGACGGACTTGACTTGGCAGAAGCTGGCCAAGGAACTTGCGTCCGCCGATGTCTGTCTCGGCGTGTTCTCGCCGGTGCTCGGGAAGGGGGGCGCTGTACGAGCGTTCCGGCCATCTGAGCAAATTCAGTCAGGACATGTTCCCCGCCATGCGCATGGACGGCGACGAGCTGATGCTGCGGCCAGCGAACTGTCCTCATCACGCGTTGATCTATGCATCGACTCAACACTCATATCGTGAACTGCCCCTTGGATTCAACGAGCTCGCCTCCATGTTCCGAGCCGACGTTCCGGTGTTGTATCTGGTTTGAGTCGCGTCCGGCAGATCAACCTCGACCACACTCACGTCTTCTGCAGACCGGACCGGGTCCTCCACTAAGCTGAACTTGGGCTGCGGGCAGCACTGCGTGCTCAGGAACTCTTGGGGCTTCCCGTCGATTAAGTCCGACTGTCGACGAGAGACAACTCCTCGACATGGCTCGGCACCGAGGCCCAGAGGGAGCATGCCCAGGAGAACCTTCGCACCGCCGGGCAGTCTGTCCTTGACGAGCATGGACTGAAATTGGCCGAAGCCCCGGGTGAGGCTGCGTTTTACGCCCAAACTCGATCTACAGGTTCAGGACGAACGCGGCCGTGAGGAAACCACTGCCACCGTGCAACTCGACTTCAATCAGCCCCAACGATTCGGTCTCACCTATGTCGGCGCAGACGGCGGCGAACACCGCCCCGTCATGATCCACCGAGGAACGGTTGGGTCGATGGAGCGCGTCACTGCAGCACTGCTCGAACGGTATGCAGGCCGCCTCCCGTTCTGGACATTCTCGAGCTGATGGATGACGCCTACCTCAACCGCCGAACAGTCCTCGACTGGTCGATCTGAAGGGGCACACAGTCGCTCGGCGGTACCGGGCGTTCGATCGCGAGACGGCAGCCCAGCCACCTCTGCGTCAAAGCTGACGCCGACTCGTCGAAAGCTGCCGCACGCACCCAATCACCCACGTCGCTACCGAAATGGGCATCTCCCGTACCCGTCACCAGTTCATCCGGCCCTACACCCACAACACAATGGCAAGGTCGAGCGCTACAACCGGATTCTCCCCGAGGGGTTCCTCCACTCCCGCGACTGGATCAGCGAAACCCAACGACCAGAGGCCGTCGTCGTATGGAACGTCCGCTATAACTACCGTCGACCCCACGCTTCAGATCACCTAGCGCAGCAACCTAGACAACCCTTCCGCGAAGCCAGTAATAGCACGCTTTCCCTCATCCACCACGCCGGCTAGTAGAAAGAAGCTGTGAGGCATGCCCGCATACTCGCGCTGGACGACTGCAACGCCCGAAGCCTGCAATTTAGATGCATATCGACTGGCATCATCTGAGACTGGGTCAATCTCTGCGTTGACGATGAGCGCAGGCGGGGCGTTGTTCAGATTCGTACTGAACAACGGCGAGACTTCCGGCGACTCCCGAAGCCCCACGTCGGGCACGTACTGATCGATACACCATTCGAGTGCGGCACGCGAAAGAAGAGGCGCCGACCCGTATCGGTTCACAGAGTCACTACTCGAGGTCAGATCCAGCACTGGGCACAGAAGCCCCTGCGCCTTGACCGATGCACCGTAAGTACGTGCACTGAGAATCGCTGCGGTCGCCGCAGCGAGCATCCCCCCAGAGGAGTCTCCAGCAACGGCCAGCGCCTCGCCATCAATTCTCAGCTCGTCAGAACGATCGGCTACCCAGCAAAAAGATTCGATCGCATCTGCGTGAGCGCTTGGATAGGTGTTTTCGGGCGCAAGGCGATACGCCACCGAGATCACGCGGAGAGCGCCCTGGACGCTCAACTCGCGACACAGTCGGTCATGAGACTCGAGGCCGCCCCTGACGAAACCGCCACCGTGGAAGTACACGACACCCGGCATTGCTGTGGTTGCGCCTTTCGGAGAGTAACTCCGGGCCTTCACTACCCTTCCGCGGAGGGGAATCTCTAAGTCCCTCACATCGCAATGTGGATTGAGATCACCCGCCAAGCCGATCAACTTTTCGCCGACCGCCCTGTAAGCGGCGATGGATACTTCCCACGGCTGCGCCGGCGGGTTCGTTGACAGGGATGCCAGCAACTCGAGTACCTGAGGGTGCAGATTACTCATGAATGTCCTGCATAGATGTTCGTCGCGGCACCTACGCGCTCTCGTAGCGAACTCACCAGTCGTCTCCTCCACAGCCGCTGTCAGATGCGTACGACCCTCGACTAGTCGGGGCACACGCCGGTGTGTCAACTCTGCACTTAGCGTTGGCGTTCGTCAACATAGTGTCGAGTAATGCGCACCGGCGGTCTTCCCAGCACTGGCCCGCCCCGCTATCGCCAGCTCTGAGCTGCCGGTTTTCGATTAACCGACATAGTGTTGACTCTTCTCGACTGTGAGTCTAATCTCAAAAATGTCCGAGCCGTGACGTCACTCATCACCACGGCAAGCAACGAAAGGGACCCTCATGGTCACGAAGTCCGATGTCGACCAGATTCAACCCACGACAAACCGAGACGGCGAGAGCTACGTCTCCCACCGCAGCGATGTGCATTTCAACATGACCGGCGACTTCATGACCGGTGTGGATTTCTGGATTCATGCGACCGGTGAAACCACCAATGGTCAGCTGATCATCATCGAGACCAACTGGGTCCGCGGAACCGAGCCGGTCTGGCACATCCATCACCGCGAAGAGGAAGGCTTCTTCGTGATGGACGGTGAAATCAAGATCCACACCGAAGCCGGGTCCTACAATGCAGGAGCAGGTCAATTCGTGTGGGGGCGTAAGGATCAGCGGCATACCTACGAGGTAGTCGGAGAAGAGGCGAGGATTCTTGTGATCTTCGTTCCGGGTCCCGAGAGCAGCGGATTCGAACCTGGCGGCGGCATCGACAAGTACTTCTACGAAGCGCGCGATCGCGAATTGCGCACTCCGGAACAGCTAGCCGCAGAGGTTGAGAATCTCAAGACGAACTATGGCTTGGAGATGTTCCCAGAGTTGCCGCACCCCCGGGACGCCAAAGCTTAAGCGGCCACAAAGCAATCAACTCGCCTCTTCGTGACTATGGAGTTTCTGTGACTACAAACGATGTCCATCTTGCAACGGTGCCGCACTGGATCGCTGGCGCCCCCTCCGGCTCGACGAACGGGCGGAGGTCGGAGGTTGTCGATCCAGCCACGGGTCACGTACTGAGGCTTGTTGAGCTGGGAGGCGCTGCTGTCGTCGACGCGGCTGTCACCAGCGCCCGAAGCGCTGCGGGGGCCTGGGCTTCGACCCCGGCCCCCGTCCGCGCGACCACTCTCCACCGCTTCCGCGCCCTGATGCTTGAACACAGTGAAGAGCTTGCATCGATCATCACCTCGGAGCAGGGGAAAACCCTCGCAGACGCGAGAGGGGAGGTCGCCCGTTCTGTCGAAGCTGTCGAAGTTGCGATATCTGTAGTACAGCACCTCAAAGGTGAGTACGCAGAACAGGTCTCCAGAGGAGTCGACACATACTCGTTCCGCCAGCCGCTCGGAGTGTGTGCTGGTATCACCCCATTCAACTTCCCCATCATGGTGCCGGTGTCAATGTTCGCGGCTGCGATCGCCTGCGGTAACTCGTTCGTGCTCAAACCGAGCGAGAGGGTGCCATCCGCCTCGGTGCGGCTAGCGCAACTGCTCGCCGAAGCCGAGCTACCCGACGGTGTCTTCAACGTCGTGCACGGTGGCGTTGACGCGGTGAACGCGTTGATCGAACACCCGGACGTCGCTGCCATTTCCTTTGTGGGCTCCACGCCGGTTGCGCGTGAGATCTACAGCCGATCCGCCGCTGCCGGCAAGAAGGTTCAGGCACTGGGTGGAGCGAACAACCATATGGTCGTCATGCCTGACGCCGACCTGGACGCAGCGGCGGACGCGCTGGCGTCGGCTGCATACGGCGCCGCCGGTCAGCGATGCATGGCCGTGCCCATCGCGGTAGCGGTGGGAGAAGTCGCGGACGAGCTAGTTGCCAAGACCGCTGAGCGGGCCACAGCCTTCCGTACCGGACCGGGGAATGTGGAAGGCACCGACATGGGGCCGCTCATCTCAGAGGTCGCCATCGAACGAGTCAGAGGTGCGTTGGAGGCGGCACCTAGCCAAGGCGCAAATGTCGTCGTAGACGGCCGTGTCAACCTAACGTCCGAGGCCGGCTATTTTATCGGCCCGAGCTTAGTCGACAACGTAAGCGTCGACAGCGACCTCTATCAGAAGGAGGTGTTCGGACCGATTCTGAGTGTGGTGCGCGTCGATGATCTCGACGAAGCACTTCGCATTGTGAACGCCAGCCCATATGGCAATGGTGCGACCATCTTCACCGCAAGTGGAGTGGCCGGTCGCCGGTTCGCTCACAGCGTCCAGGCCGGAAGCGTTGGGATCAACGTTCCCATTCCAGTTCCGATCTCTTGGTTCGGATTCGGAGGTTGGGGCGACTCGCGATTTGGCGATGACGGCCTCAACTACGATGCATATCGCTTCTACACCAAGTCCAAGGTGGTCACCCAACGTTGGACTGAACCCCGAATGGGCGTGTCTCCTCATTTCGTCGCCGCGAGGCATCAATGACGATGATCAATCGCTCCCCATCCTCGCCTTCCGAAGATGCTCGGGAAGGAAGCGCTCCGCGGCTGGATCATGTGGGGATACTTGTCCGCGACCTCGAGTTGGCCACCACTCGTTGGCAGAGCAGATTCAACGTCAGCATCGCGCATACTTTCGAGGCACCCTCTCTCGCCATCCGCGCGACGTTTCTCGCCATAGCGTCGGCCAATATCGAGCTGTACACCATCGACGATCCAAAGGTTCTCGATCTCGCGCTGGGCCGAGCCTCGGCAAAGCTCGACCACATTGCGTTGCGGTTCGACGGAAACGCGCGAGAGCTCGATCTCGCTGGATGCACGATCCGCGGGCCCGGACGACCGGACCCGATCGGAGCTCCTTTCCTCATCGCCGACTCAGAGCATGTATGGACGGAGCCACCTGGAATCGACGTACTGCTACAGCTCATAACCCCGACCGAAAGCACACTATAGCGCTGCGAACGCTGCCTCCCGAGTGCCTTCCACCATTTGTGAATGTGGGGTGAGAAACCGGGACCAGAACTGCACCGCGAGTTGGCAATTCCATGTACACAAGCGGTCACCCGGTACGCCGATCGACCGGGAAGCACAACCAATCCGATTCACACTCACAAGAGGAGAGACCAATGGGACGCATGGACGGAAAGGTCGCCCTGGTAACAGGTGCGGCACGTGGAATGGGACGGGCGCACGCAATCCGGCTCGCTGAGGAGGGCGCCAATATCCTCGCCATCGACTGTCCGCCGGACACCGGGCTCCCGTACCCGACCGGATCAGCTGATGACCTCCAGATCACAGTTAAAGAGGTAGAAGCACTGGGACGACGAATCATTGCACACGAGGGAGATGTCCGGAAGCAGTCGTCGCTCGACAAACTGGTTGCTGATGGCGTCAAGGCATTCGGTGGTCTGGACGTTGCGGTCGCCAACGCCGGGATCTGGACCGTACACCCGTTCCACGATATCCCTGAAGACGAGTTCACAGCTGTTCTGGACGTCAATATCACCGGAGTGTGGCGCACCTTGAAGGCAGTGTCGCCGGCGATCAAGGAACGGGGCGGCGGTTCAATCATCGTTACCTCTTCCGGCAACGGCGTGGAGGGATCACCCCATTACGCCCACTATGTCGCGTCGAAGCACGGCGTTATAGGGCTGGCGAAAAGCGCTGCGCTCGAGTTCGGTCAGTACGGAATTCGAGTCAATATCTTGCTCCCAGGGCCGACTGATACTCCAGCCCTCGACTGGCAGGGCGGATATGATCTCTGTGCAGGTAAAGGGCCCGGTCAGGGTGTGAAAGAAGACCTTGAAGGCGCGAAGTACTGGTCTACCCTTCGCGATGTCGGGTTGCTCCCACCACGGGCCATGAGCGAAGCGGTGCTTTGGCTCGCGTCCGACGAGTCTCGTTGGACAACCGGACTCGAGATGCACGTTGACGGTGGCCATATGCTTATGCCAGGACTGAATATGGCAAAGATGGCCGCCGATCAACCGCAGTAACAACTCGACGTACCTTCAACTGGAAGAGAACACACTTCCTGAAGGCCCGCATTTTCCATGCGAGACAAAGCTGAATAGAACAAATCGATCGCAGCGAACCGGTTCTTTTAACCAGTTCGCTGCGATTGCACTGAACGACCCGAACTAATCGCTCTTCGAACGGCCTCTCCATTCCAAACCAAATACCGTTCTGAGCCACACTGTGGTGACCGTCTCAACCATGTCTTCGGTGCGAATTGCATTCTCGCTTCGCATGCTCATAAGTCCCAGGTTTCGTTCGCCCATCCACATTAGCGCTGCCGCCAGTGAACGAGCCGGTGGCCCATCAATAGCCACACCCGTAGCTCTGTCGCGCTCGATCGCAGCGGCCGCGGCATCGATAAAGCGACCCAGTATTTTGTCCCACTGGGCCTGCAAAGTGGGTTCGGCCGCCGCTGCATCACCGACCTCGCGGAGTACATGTCCATGCCGCTCCCACACGACCATGACCTCCGACACTGCATGCTCAATGGCAGCCTCTGGAGAAATTCCAGGAGGTCGCTCGAAGATCATCGATGATGCAGTGAACACATCGGCAGTCACACTCGATAGAAGCGCCGAGAGAACCTGCCATTTAGATTCGAAATAGAAATAGAAGGATGAACGCGACAACCCCGCCCTCTTGGCAAGGTCGTCGATCGACACGTTTCGTAACGGCTCGGTGCGCAGAATCTCGTAAGCACCCTCGAGGATTGCTTGCTCGCGCATGTCACCCTTGAGATTGCGCCTACCAGTCCGAGGTTCGGATGCGTTGAGACCGTTTGAGAACGAAGTCGCCATGGCTACAGACTAGGCTAGATCAACCTGCAAATGTAGCCGGGGGCATGACGTCCGTACACGATATGCACCGCAGCATCGCCCGAGACGGCCGCTCGGATTGCACGGCAGTTCGGTAAAACAATCGGGGCGAATTTCCAGGTACGTCTTGACCAAGTTGGCATGCCGATCCGACTTAATGTTCATGTAGCAAGTCGACGACTGGTGCGAAATTGGTGACGCGGCACCCATTACGCGATTCGACCCACGTCAGCCCATGAGCCTTGCGTGCAGGGCTCGTGGCCCGCACGAGCGTCACCCATCGACGGCACAGCGCCACGTCGACCCTCCTCCCCGTTACATAGGCAAACATCTGGCTAAGTATCTCGACTGCACGTTGATCATACTCGACACATCGTCTATATTGTACGTACGTGAACCGCGACGGGCAATGTTCATCGGCACGCCCGCGCAACCCGCTCGCGGGGTATCTCGTAACTCGTAATTCAGGTCGGTTCGCTCACTTGCGCGACGGTCCCTCATGTCCCGAAGCGCCGGCGCATCCGTAGCCTCCTGACGCCACGCCAATCCAGGAGAAGTCGTTCGATGTCATCAAATCTCGCAAACAATCTCGTCGAGACTGCTCGGCAACTAGGCGATCGACCCGCGATCCGGCTTGATGAAACCACCTTGAATTACTCAGAGTTCCACCGTGCCGCTGCGGCAGTGGCGGGCGACCTGCATTCGCGAGGTATTCGATCCGGCGATCGGGTCGGTATCGTACTGCCGAACGTCCCTGCGTTTCCGATCATCTTCTACGGGATTCTGATGGCGGGCGCCGTCGCAGTTCCGATCAACCCCATGCTCAAGGACCGGGAGATCACATATTACTTGGAAGACTCTGGGATGGCTCTCATCTATGGCTCGCGATCTCGCGGGGAGCTGGTTGCGAAAGCCGCACTAGCAAAGAAGATTCCCGCGCTCTTGGTCGACGACCGTGGTCCGAGTGACGCTGATCTGACCGGGAACCCGATCAATGAACCTGTGGAGCGTAGCCGCGACGACACCGCAGTTCTTCTCTATACCTCTGGGACGACGGGAAGTCCTAAGGGAGCGGAACTCACTCACGAGAATATGTCGACCAATGCTTCGACGACTGCCGAGACTCTGATTCGAACCGGGCCCAATGACGTCATCTTGGGGTGCCTGCCACTGTTCCACGTGTTCGGCCTAACCTGTGGACTGAATGCCGCGGTGAAGTCAGGAGCCCTCCTGACTCTGATCCCCAAGTTCGATGCGGAATCAGCCCTGCGTGTCCTGATTCGAGATGAGGTTACAGTCCTCGAAGGGGTCCCCACCATGTACTCCGCGATGCTCAACTCTCCTGACGCCGACTCCGCCGAGCTATCCCATCTCCGCTGCTGCATCGTAGGGGGAGCGCCGATGCCTGTCGAGGTCCTCAAAGCGTTCGAACGAAAGTTCGAATGCGAGATATACGAGGGGTACGGACTTTCTGAAACCGCACCCATTGCTTGCTTCAACCAACCCGGATACCCGCGCAAAGCTGGCACGATCGGGATTCCCGTGCGCGGATGCACGCTGCGACTAGTCGACGACGACGACAACGAAATTGTCGGCTGTGATGAGGCAGGAGAAATCCAAATCCGCGGTGAGAACGTGATGAAGGGATACTGGGCTCGTCCGGCTGCCACCGCGGAGGCCATAAGCGACGGCTGGTTCCGCACAGGAGACATCGCCACACGAGATAGCGATGGCTACTACAGCATCGTTGATCGAAAAAAGGACATCATTATTCGAGGTGGTTACAACGTGTACCCACGCGAAGTGGAAGAGGTTTTGTACGAGCATCCAGCTGTTGCCGAGGCAGCTGTTATAGGTATCAAACACACGCATCTCGGGGAACAAATCGGAGCTGCCGTATCACTCAAACGCGGAGAGCAGGTCGAGCCGTCTGAGATAATCGAGTTCGTTCGCGCCAGGCTCGCCGCGTACAAGTACCCCCGGCAGATTTGGTTTGTCCCCAGCCTCCCAAAAGGACCGACCGGCAAAATTCTTCGCAGGCAAGTTGAGCCGCCCGCCGTAGTCTCTCAACAGTTGACGTAGTCTCTGATACCTCCTAATCCTGTCTGCTACTCTCCGTTTCATGTGAATGGGTGAGGCCGCGGTGTAGCTGAAGTGTCAGTCGTGGGAGTTCGCAAGGCCGCGTCGGAAGGCCGCTTGCCCTCACGGGGTACAGGGTTCCGGTCAATGAGTCTTCGATCGCGCTGACCTCGACGCCTATCTCGGCCGATCTGCCCCTGACCAGGTTTCGGTCGACCGGGTGGAAGCGTTGTACTGCCGGGTGTCCGGCTCGACTGGGCGGGAGTCCTCGCTCGCCAATCAGGAGAAGATGTTGCGCGAGAGCGCCTGCGGGGTCGTGTATCGGGTGTAGAAGGATCGCGGTTCGGGTGTGCGGGAAACGTGGGCAGGGTTGGACCGGATGCTCGACGACGCTGCCAACGGTCACTTTCACGGTGGTGCGGGTGGTGTGGTGGGGATCGGTTGGCCAGGTTCGGTGTCGCGTGGATCGAAAGGTATTTGTCGGTGGTCGGGGTTACGGTCGAGGTCCTGCGGGAGCATGGCGACACATCGGTGGGGGAAGAGTTGATCGATGACTTCATGGCGTTGCTGGCGTCGTTGTCGGGCCGGTTCTATCAGTCGCGGTCGAGGCTGAATCAATGCCGTCTTCTCGGCCGATGCGGCAGCACGGTTTGCGGGGTAACCCGATGAAGACGGTGGACACGCAGAAGCGGCAGCGAAGAGAAGTGGTCCGCGCCGATCGCGCGCTGTGCCGGGTGCGGGTCGCGGGCTGGCCCGGAATTCGCGGGCACTACATCGCTGCTGCGATGCGTGCCAACGACACTGCCACACCGCTGGACATCAAGACCGCCACGCGTGGGGTCGGTGGCACCGAACCAGCGCGGGACTGGTTCGCCGAACTGCTCGCCGAGAAAGCGGCCCGCACCGCGCACCGCGCACCGCACCGCAGCGCAGCGAAGAAAGCTCAGCCCCTCACAGACGCACAGGCGGAAAAGCTCCGCACCGACCTGGTGTATCAGCTACTCGACGCCGGGAAGCTGCGGCTCAACGACGACGAGATGGTCCCCGTCGACGACATCGTGTTCCGGGCGTCGAAAGACCTCGGCAAGGGAGCGGCAGCGGAGGAACTGTGTGCGGGGGAACTGTCGGAGTTGCGGGTGGTCGGAGTGAACCCCCACGATGACCGGTGGGTGGACGCTGGACCTTGCGACGGAACGGGGGGTTCCTGCTGTCGGAAGAATGAGGCACCGCGCGCATCGCTGACTGTGGTACTCGGCGGGGCGAGGTGACCGTTGCCGAGGCCGGATTCACTGTGCCGCGTCAGTTCTCGTACACCACCCGCCCGTACGCGGCGGTCGACGACGCTACCGGCGCCTCGCTCGGGCTCGACGACATCGATATTCGTGTGCGGTGGCTGCTCGAGTTGATCGGCGCCGCGCAATCGGAGTTGGTGTTCCGGTTGTGGCAACCGGCCACCGTCGATGCCCTTACCGCCGGCCGTGACAGCCAAGGCCGGAAGCTCCCGATGCAGGGGCATGTCGCTGCGGCGCGTCTGGGGTGGAACCCGTCCTACCCGACCGGTGTGTACGTGCCCTCGCGCGTGACCCGGGTGGTCACCGCCCAGGCGGTCGGCACTCTGCGTACCTTGGCGTACCGGGACAATGCCATCGGGTCGCTGTCGGCCAGGTTCGACCCCGTCACCGGCCGACTGACGCCGCCCACCACGGCTGGCGAGTGTGTGCCGTCGGGTTTCGCGCGCGGTGTGGTACGGCAGCTTGCTGCGCGCTCGCGCGGCACTGGAAGCGGGGGTGGTCCCACCACGCGGTTGCGGATCACCGAACTGCAGAGTCCGCCGCGGACGTCGGTGATGGCGAGGCTTTCCGCCGCCGATCATCAACTCTCGCAGATCACCGTCGCAGACGGTGTGATGGTGTTGACGCTGAAACTTCCCACACATGAGGCCCCGACAGGTCGGGCGCAGTGGCGGCGGGTCCGGTTGATCGCCGCGATCCCACCGCACCTGCACAGCAGAGCAATCACGGAGTGGCATCTGCCGACTCTCGTCCTCGACCACCGAGGTGTGCTGCTGCGCTGCGCTGCCACAGAACAGATACCCACTGCTGATCTGAACGCGGCAACAACCGCGGTGGGAGTGGATTGGTCACCGGCCACCCTCGGTGCCGCCGCGATCGTCACCGAACGCCCGGACGGGTTGGTCTCGGATTACCGGGGCTTCACCTATGACGACCGGGGCCTGGGTATCAAGCTGGCCCGCCTGCAAGCGGAAGGTCAACGCCTGCACCGCAAGGCCGCACGACTGACGCGGCTCGCTGAGACCGCACCACCCGAGGTGCGCGCCGACCTGGAAGAGAAGATCGCGGTCCTCGACGCCCACCGCACCGCGGTTGGTGGGCCCGGCACGCCCGTCGCCAGGCGCGGCGCCACACGCAGGCCGACTGATCAACCGCACACCCTTCCGCGCCACACGAACTGATCGACCGCAGCTGCGGGTCAGTATGGCGGGACGGGGTGGCGTGTCGATGTACCCTCCTCCGGCGGTTACCAGGCCACCCCGGTGTCCCCGCGAGTCGAGCTGCGCCGCGCCCCGCCCTGGATCGTTCTTTTGACCTGCTGGTCTTGGCGATCCTTATCGACGAAAGCCGGGGATCAACCCGCAGCTTCAACGTCCTGTCGGCCTTTCAGTCCTCACGACATCGAGGTGCGGCGTCGCCTAACTCTGCGCGGGTCGAAGTTGGGACGAGTAACTTCGAGTGGGCAAACAATCGACACGGTTCGGCAATCCGAGGGCCTTCATGATGGAGTTTGATCCCTTCGCTACCCGTCCGGATGTGGCCGGGTCGGTCGTCGCGGACTTGGCGGCGGCTGGGTTCGTCGACGCCGCGGAAATCGGCCGCGGGGGCTTCGGGGTCGTGTACCGCTGCCGGCAGCCCGCGCTCGATCGCACCGTGGCCGTGAAGGTGCTGACCGGGGACCTCGACGAGGACAGCCGTGCGCGATTTCTGCGTGAGCAGCGTGCCGCGGGCCGGCTGACCGGCCATCCCAACGTCGTCAACGTCCTGCAGGTCGGAGTCACCGAACACGACCGGCCGTACATTGTCATGCCCTTCTATGCCCCCGACTCTCTCGATGCACGCATCCGAAGACGGGGTCCGCTGACGCTGGAGGAGGTGCTGCGCGTGGGCGTCAAGATCGCCGGTGCCCTCGAAGCCGCGCACGGCCTCGGCATCCTCCATCGCGACGTCAAGCCGGCCAATATCTTGCTCACCGATTACGGTGAGCCCGCGTTGACCGACTTCGGTATTGCGCACATCTCGGGCGGGTTCGAAACCACCGCCGGAGTTGTGACCGGATCGCCGGCCTTTACAGCACCCGAGGTCATTGCCGGTGGCGCACCGAGTCCGGCCGCCGATGTGTACGGTCTGGGCGCGACCGTGTTCGCCGCCGCCACCGGGCATGCTGCGTTCGAGCGCCGGAGTGGTGAGCAAATGGTCGCCCAGTTCGTCCGGATCACCACCGCGCCGACGCCGGACCCGAGAGAGCACGGCATCGCCGACGATGTCAGCACCGTGATCGAGGCCGCGATGGCAATTGATCCTGCCGGTCGCCCATCCGTTGGGGAACTGGGCCAGCAGCTGCGGCGCCTGCAACACGAGCATGGCTTTCCGGTCGACGACATTGCCGGCCGCACGTTTCACGACGAAACCGACAACAGCGCCCCCAGTCACACGCCACCAACGCAACCATCCCACGATGATGCGCCGCGAGCCCCGCATCCGGGCCGCACCGGGGCGCTGCCGCTGGAGTTGACCAGCTTCATCGACCGTCGGGAGGAGACGGCGAAGGTCGCTAGCTTGCTGTCGACGGCCCGCATGGTGACCTTGACCGGGATGGGAGGGGTGGGCAAGACCCGACTGGCGCTGCGAGTCGCAGATCGAACGCAATCGCGTTTCGCTGATGGTGTGTTCCTGATCGAGCTGGGCGAGCTGCGCGACGACTCGCTTGTCGTCAACATGGTGGCGGATGCGCTGGGTCTCCGAGACCGAGCTGCGAGGCCACTTCTCGAGGTCCTCACGGAATTCCTTGCCCCGCACGAAGTGCTACTCGTTCTGGACAACTGCGAGCAGGTGGTCGACGCGGTCGCGAAACTCTCCGAAGCGCTGCTCCGCACCAGCCCAGGCCTGCGGATGCTGCTGACCAGCCGGGAGCCGATCGGTATCAGCGGCGAAATAGCGCTACCGATCGCCCCGCTTGCGGTACCCGACGCCGACCATCTGCCGAGACGGTTGCCCGGCAACGACGCGTTGGCACTGTTCGCCGAGCGGGGCGCCGCGGTCATGCCCGGCTTTGAGGTCACCGGCGACAACAAGGTGACCATCGCCCGGATATGCCAGCGCCTCGACGGCCTGCCGTTGGCGATCGAGCTGGCCGCGGCGCGACTTCGGGCGATCTCCCCGGAGGAGATTCTGCAGCGACTCACCGACCGCTACCGGTTCCTGACTCGCGGACGCAGAGACGCTCCGTCGCGGCAACAGACCCTGCGGATGTGCATCGACTGGAGCCATGACCTGTGCACACCCCTGGAACAACTGATGTGGGCTCGTCTGTCCATGTTCGCAGGTAGCTTCGAACTCAATGCGGCCGAGCAGATCTTCGGGCAGGACCCGACCGTTGACGATTTCCTGGACACCGTCACCTTTCTCGTCGACAAGTCGATTCTCATTCGAGAGCAGTCGGCTCCGGTCGCTCGGTTCCGGATGCTCGAGACGGTGCGCGACTACGGTCGGGAGAAGGTCCGTTCCGGCGCCGACTACTCCGAGCTGCGCATCCGATACAGAAATTGGTACGTGCAGCTGTCCCTGGACGCCGAGGCTGACTGGGTCGGCCCGCGGCAACTCGAGTGGCTGACACGATTGGTCGCCGAACTGCCGAATTTACGACAGGCACACGAATATTGTCTCTCCGAAGACCCCGAGTCCGGGCTTGGCATGGCCGCAGCGCTGTTCCCTCTCTGGCTATCGCGCGGTTTGTTGACCGAAGGACGGCGCTGGATCGATCGACTATTGGCTCTGTCGCCCCGCACCGTAGGCGTTGACCGCGCTAAAGCAATACTCTGGGCCAGCGTGATGGCGGGAGTGCAGGGCGACCTGCAGGCCTCGACTATCCTCATCCACGCCGGACGGACGCTCGCCGATCGATCGGCCGATCCTCTGCTGCAGGCGCACATCGACCTTGCCGAAGGTTACCGGGCCCTGTACGGCGGCGACGTCGACTCTGCACAAGTCCATTTCGAAGCCGCACGACCAACCTACGCCGCCGTGCCGAGTGCACTTGCCCTCCACATCCTCTTGTTGCAGGGTCTCGGGTTCGCGTACGAGTTGCTCAATCACACGGAGCGCGCCATCGAATGTTACGAGAGTGCACTCGCGGTCACCGAAGAGCGCGGTGAAGCAGTGCATCGGTCGTATTTGCTGTGGGCCCTGGCCGTGGTGGTGTGGCGACACGCCAATACGGAGCGGGCGAAGGACCTACTCCAACAGGCACTTCGCGCTGCTCGGAAAGTCAATGAGCGGCTCGTCATCAGCATGTGCCTACAGGCACTCGCGTGGATCGCGGCCGAGGAAGGTGCTTTCGAACGAGCCGTAGTGTTGACCTCAGCTGCAGAGAACCTGAGCAATGCCATGGAGAGTTCCCCGATCTTCGTCTCTGGGTTGGTCCAGTACCGCGAGAGATATGAACGGGATACACGGAGGGAGCTGAGCGAAAAGGAATTTGCCGCAGCTCAAAGAAAAGGGAGCAAGCTGGGAGTGGAGTCCGCGGTCGCCTACGCACTCGGTGAGCAAAGTCCGGCGTCATACACACCGACCACTGGACAGGCCGGACCGACTAAGCGGGAGCGTGAGGTCGCCGAGCTGGTCGCCGAGGGGTTGACCAATCGAGAGATAGCGTCCCGCTTGACGATATCTGTGCGTACCGCACAGGGGCACATCGAACACCTTCTTGCCAAGCTGGGCTTCACCTCGCGTGCCCAGATCGCTGCATGGGTAGTGGAATCACGGCGAACCACGCCCTGACACACCGTGGTACGGACGCTCAGTCTCTACAGGCGCCAGGAAATTCGTGACGTCGGTCGATGCGTTCCTCCAGGTTCCGACCCTGGTCACGCAGAGTTCCGGTGACAGGGTGGTGGCCAAGCCGTCGACAGATCTGATGGTGAAGACGTTGCGGGACAGGGGGAACGACCTCGAGTACGTGACGTACGAGGGTGCGGACCACCGGGCAACCATCGGGGCTTCGCAGGCGGACGCGCAGAATTTCGTCAACGGCATCCTGGACCGCTGAGGATGCCGGGCCTCGACACCACGACCGCCAAGGAAGTGTGACAACCGGCTGGTGATGGCCTGGGGTAGACGGGTGACTATCGACGACCCTGCACCCGACGACCGCGACGCGGATGCTCGAGCGGTGGTCCCCCTCGCGGAAGCGTCGGAGCGTTGCGGTGCCAAGGCCCGCAACCTCGGCGTGCTGCTGCGTGCCGGATTCCGGGTGCCCAACGGATTCGTGATACCCGACCCGCTCGGAAATCCGGGGTGGGAGAGGGAGATCGTAGCCGCTCTCCGCCGTCTCGATCCGGGTCCGTTCGCCGTGCGCTCATCCGCCCTCGCGGAGGATGGCGTCGAGCGCTCCTTCGCGGGACAACTGGCCACGACGCTCGGGCTCACTACCACCGCCGAGGTGATTGAGGCGGTGTATCGCAGCGCCTCGTCGGGCTCCTCGCCCGAAGCGGTCGCCTACGCCGCGCGTACCGACCGGGAGGCTCCGACGTCGGCCGGGGTGATCGTGCAGGTGATGGCACGACCCGCGGCGGCCGGAGTTCTGTTCACCCGGCACCCGGTCACCGGGGCCGAGCAGGTGGTGATCGAGGCCGTACGGGGCTTGGGCGAGGCAGTCGTGGCCGGGACCGTCACTCCGGAGGCGTACCTGGTCGACGGTGCGCAGGTGCGGGTCGTGCGGCGTCGGGGCGCGCAGCTGCTGACCACTGCCCAGGCCCTCACCCTCGCGACTTTGGGACGCGATATCGAGAGACTGTTCGGGCGCCCGCAGGACATCGAGTGGGCGATCGACGGCGACGACATCTGGGTCCTGCAGGCCCGGCCGATCACGACCGCTGGCGCTACCGCACCGCCAGTGCGAGCAACACCCAGCGAGGTGGTACTGACCGGGGTCGCAGCCAGCCCGGGCACCGGCCGTCGGGCCGGCGCGGATCATCGACAGCCTCGACGACTTCGCACGCTTTCGTGAAGACGACGTGCTGTCTGCTCGCGCACGCCGCGATCGTCGCCCGCGAATTCGGCATCCCGGCCGTCCTGGCGGCGGCGGGCGCCAGAACCACGCTGACGGAGGGCGGGCTGGTTCGCGTCGACGGAACCCACGGGCGCGTCGGTGTCGTCACCGAGAACACGGGGAGGAACTGATGTCGCACCGCACCCCATCGGACATCCTGGTGCTGCACGCCGTGCGGATCCTCGGCTACGCGGAGACCGCGCGCATTGCTGCCCGGTACGTCTTACCGGTAGAACTGGTCGCAGAGCACCTGCTCGATGCCGAAGCCCGGGTGGGTCACCCATACCGACTTCGCCGGGGACGGTGGCTGGTCTCTGACCGAAATCGGAAAGATCCACGGCGAGCGAGTGCTGACCGCCGAGCTCGATCAGTGCGGGTTTCGCAACGAGGTGGTCCAGGTGCACCAGGACTTCCTGCCGCACAACGCTGCTGTTGCGGATGCGTGTACCGCCTGGCAGTTGGCCGGAATGGGTCTCGGCGGGACGACTACGACCATCGACGAGACGATCACTCGGCTCGAGACTGCGGCGGACGCCCTGGCCGAACTCGAGACGCGCCTGGTCTCGGGCATGAACCGGTTCGCCGGCTATCACCGGCGGTTCGCCGGCCCCCTCGAGCGGGCGGGCACCGATCCGTCGTGGATCACGGCAACCGATCGCGACTCCTGCCACGGTGTCTGGTTCGAATTCCACGAAGACCTCATCGCTTCGCTCGGCCTGGTGCGATAACAGGCCGAGTGCTGTTCGAACAGTCCTAGTACTCCTCGCGGCCACTGGGCTCTGCGTGCCCGAGGGCGATGTCGAGCGCACGGGCTTCGTGCGCGTGACCGAGCAACTCGTACCCAACTACGGTGATGACAGGTGCCAGCATCACCACGATCAGACACCACGCCATCGACATGCCTTGCGCCGCCAGCACCACTGCAAGCGCGATGGTGGCCGCGGTCAGGGCGAGGAGCAGGACGTGGAATGGGTCGGGCACCCGCAGCAAGTACGTGTACAGCAGGTACACGCCTGCGAGGAAGATCGCGACGGGCGCGGCAAGGGAGAGCACCGTCGCCGTCGCGCCGATGTGGGAGACGTCCTCGATGTAATACGCCGCCACGTGAAGTCCGGCCCCTACCGCGGCCAGTGACGCGAAGAGCGCGATGTGGCTGTAGCCCCAGACGAAGGATCGGCTGCGGTATATCTCGAGCACCTCGGCCGACGGCAGAATGTAGTAAACCCACCACAGTCCGAACGTCAGTCCGATGCCGGCGCCAGCGACCAGGATTGCGTCCAGTGTCCAGCCCTGGTGCTCCACGACGGCGGACAGAGAGGCCACCGTGCCGATCACGCCCTCACCGAGGGCAATGATGACGAGCAGGCCGTGACGCTCGACGATGTGGTGTGCGTGCCAGGGTGTTCCGCCCTTGTACCGCTCGGCGATGACGGGACCACTGAGCTCGATCAGGATGAGTATCGCGCCGAGGCCGAACGCGTACTCGACTGTGAGGGGCGCGATCACCAGTCCGACCCAGCCGATCTGCGCGAGGACGAGCGTCGTGACGTATGTCAATGCGGCGGAACGATGCTCGGGATCGTGTTTGGTCGCGCGCAACCATTGGAACACCATGGCGACTCGCATAACGATGTACCCGGACACCATCACGGAATTGTCGAGTTCGACTCCGCGGTCGATCGACGCGAACATCGGGGGCATGCCGAGTGTCAGGATGACGACGCCGATCATCTGCACCATGGTCGTGACCCGGTAGATCCAGTCGTCGGTGTCGTAGGCGGAAGCGAACCAGGAGAAATTGATCCACGCCCAGATGATCGAGAACATCGCGAACGCGAATCCCGCCAGTCCGGCAGCGACGTGTCCTTCGGCGACGAGGTGCGCGAACTGATCCCCTGCGACCCCGAACGCGACAACGAACGTCAGATCGAACAGCAGCTCCAACGGTGTTGCCGCACGGTGTTCCTCGTGCGGATCACGGCCGGCCATTTTCTTTACCCGGTGGGCTAGGCCCGTGCTGTTCGCCGCCGGTCGGCCTGATGCATTCACAGTCCGGCCGCTACAGGGTTGCATGCGGCAATGACAGTTCGATGAAGAAGTCGCATCACTCGTCTCCCGAGTCAAGGATGAAACCGTGCCGCAGGAGTTGTCGCACGACGCGACGAAACCGCCGTACGAGGGCAACGCCGTGGCCTGGGCTCTTCGTCGCTGAGACTACTCGTCTGCGGCGCAGCCGGCATCGTTTCGGTCGGCGCCCACCATCACCCGCGACCCAGCAGCCTCCGCATACCCGCGGCGGCACCCTGCACGAGGGTGTCGCGGGGGAATCCGCTCCGCTTCTGGGCTGCTTCGTAGTTGCCGCCCGCCACCCAGACGGGTCCGTCGGCTAGGTGTGCGAGTCCTTCACGCGCGACGTCTTCGGGTTCGGCGACGTTCATGCCGGGGAGGTCGAAGTTCAGTCCGGCCCGCACCATCGCGGGGGTGCGGGTGACGCCCAGGACCAGTTCGAGTGCGTGGATGCCGAACGGTGCCAGTTCGAGCCACAGGCTTTCCGCGAAGATGCGCCCGAAGGCCTTCGACGCCGCGTAGATGCTCTGGTGTTCGGAACCCATATATCCGGCCAGCGACCCCACCAACATGATGCCGCCCCGCCCGCGTTCCTTCATTCTCGCGCCGAAGTGATGCGAAAGCTGCAGTTGCGACGTGATATTCAGGTCGATGACACCCTGAAATCCGGTCAGGTCGCCACTGACGAATTCGTGCCCGTAGCTGTTGGCCCCGGCGTTGAAGATCAGCAGGCCCACCTCGACGTCGTCGGTGTCGCTGCGGATGCGGTCGAAGGCGTCCGCCGAGAGGAGGTCGAGCGCGAGCGTGCGGACCTCCACACCGTTCGCGCGAACCTGCGCGGCCGTCTCCTCCAGTGGTTCCGGCTTGCGGGCGATGAGCACGAGATTGATTCCGGCGCGGCTCAGTTCGTCGGCGAAACCTGCGCCGACGCCCTCCGACCCGCCGGCGATCACGGCCCATGGCCCGTACTGGTGGGTGTCGATCATGGGGTGTCCTTTCGAAGGAAATTCAGGGGACGACGACAGGGGTGGGAACCGGATCGGGGTCGCGCACCGTGATGTCGCCCCGCTCCGCCGCTCGGACGATGGATGTGGTCAGTGCGTCACAGCCCTTCCGGGGAGACCCGGGACGGCCGTCGCCGGAGCCGGCGATCTGGTGGCACCGGCCGCGAGCGAGGTCGTCCCACTGCACGGAGGTGTGCTCCCAGCTGTTCTTCTGGACCAGCACCCGCGCACCGCACTCAGCGCACTGCAGCGGCTGCATCGGATTCCAGCGCCTTTCGTGCGAGATTGTCTTCCACTTCCTTCTTCCACGATTCCACCGGGCGCGTGGTGTCGAGCTCGAACTCGAATCGTTCGGTCATCTGCGGTGTCACGTTGGCGGCGTCGACGTAGAACTGTTCGTACCACCGGCGCAATTGGTAGACGGGGCCGTCTTCCTCGCACAGCAACGGGTTCTCGATGCGGGTCTTGTTCTTCCAGATCTCGATGTCCTGCTCGAATCCCTTGGCGATGAAGGTGCCGAAGTTCTTCGCCATCTCGGTGGCGGCATCACCCTCGAGTTCTTTCGACTTCTTGACGATGATCCCGTACTGCAGCACGAACTCGTCTGCGCTGACCGGATAGTGGCAGTTGATCAGGACGGAGTCGACGTAGTGGGTCTCGTACTGGTAGGTGAGGTCGTCGACCATGAACGACGGGCCGAAATAGGTGGCATCCGAACGACTTCCCACCATCTTGGGTTGTCCGGAGGCGTGCGGGCGCATGTCCTCGCGGGCCTGGCCGCGCATGAACTGGCTGGCGACGTGGCCTTCGAAGACGTTCTTGAAATAGGTGGGGAACGAATAATGGACGTAGAAGAAGTGCGCCATGTCGACGATGTTGTCCACCACTTCACGACAATTCGTATTCACCGTGGTGCGGTACCAGACCCAGTCCGTCCAGTCGTCGTCGAGCGCCCCCTCGATTCGGGGAATCGTGACGTCGGCCGGCGGCGGGTTACCCTCCGGGTCGTTCCAGACGAACAGCATCCCGTCCTGATCGAGGGTGTGCCACGAGCGGGTACGAGCCAGCGGCGGTACGCGGCGGGCATACGGGATCTTCTTGCAGCGCCCATTGCTGCCCCAGCGCCAGTCGTGGAACGGACACGCGACCTCGTCACCCTTCACGGTGCCCTGGCTGAGGTCGCCGCCCATGTGCCGGCAGTAGCCGTCGAGTACGGCGAGTTCGCCAGCGCTGTCGGCAAAGACCACCAGTTTGGTGCCGAAGGCCTCGAGGGAATGCGGCTTGCCGTCCCGGAAATCCTGGGACAAACCGAGGCAATGCCAGCCGCGGGCGAATCGGGTCGGTGCAGCGCCCGCAACGATCTCGCGGACCTCGTCTCTGTCGGACTGCTGGGTGCTCACGATGCGTCCCGTCCTCTCCTGCTCGTTCGTACCTGTGGTGTTCAGCACGCTAGGTCAGTGGGCGGAGGCCGATCCGAGACGTCTCACTGGACGGGACCGGTTAGTGTGCGGTGGGTGTGCGCACGCTTCCCGTTGAGCGAGACGGTCGTCCACGGTGCCCGGATCGCGCAATACCCTTCCGCAGATGGTCAACGAGGTGCTGCTGTCGGTCCGTGAATTGCTGCCCATGATCGCGGAGCGCGCCGACAAGGTGGACGAATCGCGACGCGTGTCCGAACAGGTGATCCGCGAACTCGGGGACGCCGGGATGTTCGCGATGCTGCAGCCCAAGCGATACGGGGGTGCGGAGTGCAATCCCGTTCACTTCTACGAGACGGTGCGTGCGATCTCGGGGGTCTGCGGATCGACGGGTTGGCTCGCGTCGGTGCTGGGTGTGCATCCGTGGCACCTGGCGCTGTTCGACGACCGCGCTCAGCGCGACGTGTGGGGACACGACAATTCGGTGCTGTTGTCGTCCGCGTACGCCCCCGTGGGGCGGCTGACGCCTGTGGACGGAGGCTATCGGCTGTCCGGTGACTGGCACTTCTCCTCGGGCTGCGAGCACGCGTCGTGGGCGCTGCTCGGGGCGATGGTGGTGGGAACGGAAGGTAAGCCGGTCGATTTCCTCACCGTGCTCGTACCGAGGTCGGATTACCGCATCCACGACGTGTGGGACGTGGTCGGTATGCGGGGGACGGCCAGTAACGAGATCACCGTCGACGACTGTTTCGTGCCCGACTACCGGACCAAACGCAACTTCGAGACCGCGCAGTTACGGGGAGCGGGGCAGAAGGTGAACCGGGGACCGCTCTACCGCTTGCCGTTCGCCACCATCTTCACCACGGCCGTCACCGCCCCCGGTGTGGGTGTGGTGGCCGGCTGCTACGAGCGGTTCCTGACGGTGATGCGTGAACGCGTGCGTCTGAGCCTCGGGGGTGGCCGCTTCGTGGAGGACCAGTTCGCCCAGGTGTCGGTGGCCCGGGCGTCGTCCGAAATTGATGCAGCGATCCTGCAGATGGACCGTAACGTCCGTGAACTGTGGGAGCTCGCGGTCGCGGGTGAGGAACTTCCGATGGCGCTGCGGTTGAGAGTCCGTCGCGACCAGGTGCGGGCGACCGAGCGGGCGCTGGACGCGATCGACCTGCTCTTCAAGACGGCCGGGGCCAGCTCGTTGTCTCGGGGCAACGCGATCGAACGGGCCTGGCGCGACGCTCACGCGGGCAGCGTGCATGTGGCCAACGAACCCGAACGCGCCCTTGCACTGTTCGGCAGGGGCGCGTTCGGACTTCCAGTGGAGGACAACCTCGTCTGATCAGTTCCGCATGTGTTGCACTGCCCGGTAGGAGAACACCATTGCGGTGCCCAACGGGACCCCGGGACCGGGATAGAAGCGTCCGCTCAATGAGGCGCTGGTGTTCCCTGCCGCGTACAGCCCCTCGATCGGGCTGCCGTCCGCGCGAAGCACGCGGGAATCGGCGTCGGTGCGGACGCCACCCTTCGTGCCGAGATCGCTGAGGATGATGCGGGCAGCGTAGAACGGCCCCTGCGCGATCGGTCCGAGCGCCGGATTCGGTGGTGCATCGGCACCCGTTCCGGGCGGGCAGAAGAAGGCGTCGTAGGGATCCTCGCCGCGGTGGAACGCCTCGTCGACACCGTGCTTCGCGTAGTCGTTGAACTGTTCGACGCTGCGCCGAAGCGTGTCGGACGGGACGCCGATCTTCTCTGCGAGTTCCTCGATGGTGTCGGCGGTGACCCAGGTGCCCGCCTCGAGGTGCTGCTGCGCCGGAATCGACGGGATGGAGATGGCCGGCAGAACGGGGCCGCCCTCCCCGGAATCGAAGACCAGATAAGAGTTCGCACTCCGGTGTTCGATCATCGCGCGGCCGAACTGGTCGTACGGCAGCGACTCGTTGAGGTACCGCTCCCCGGTGTCGTCCACCAGGATTCCGCCTCGCACACCCACCATGAAAGCGCCTGAGCCGTCCGGAAGTTCGACACCCGGGCACCACCAGGCCTCGTCGAGGAGTGCCGTGTCGGCGCCGACCTCCACGGCCGCCGTCAGCAGGTCGCCGGTGTTCGCCCCCCGCGGTCCCATGCTCCACTCGGCTCTGCCCGGTGTGCCGTTCTCGGTGCGCAGACCGGCGTTGCCCTCGATCCCTCCGGCAGCGAGGAGAACGCCGCGCCGCGCACGTATGAGGATCGGCTGCCCGGCCGCGTCGGTGGCCTCGGCACCCACGACACGACCGTCCTCGACGATCAGTGTGTGGGCCGCGGTCTCGGTGCGGAGCTCCGCATGCCCGGTTCCGTACAACGCCATCAGGAGACGCCCGATCAGCGCGCGGCCGCCGATCAGAGTTCCCTCGGGGTGCGGCTGCCCGGCGCGATCGACGTCGGCCTCCGGACGGATGACCTCACGGAGGTCACCGATCTCGTCGCCGGGCAGATCGAGAGGATTGATCGCGCGGCCGGCGTCCATGCGGCCCGGCGCCTTGTAGTAGTCGGGGAAGGGACGCCACTCGAAGTCGAGGTGCGGGTTCTGCTCGAGGAAGTCGACGACCTCAGGGGCGGTGGCGACGTACGCCTCCTGGCGTTCGACCTCGGAGTCGCCGACCACGGCGCGCAGATAGGTGCGAGCCAACTCGGTGGAGTCGCCGATGCCGGCGCGTTCCTGGACAGCTGTGCCCGGAAGCCAGACGGCGGCGCCCGAGTAGGCGGAGGTGCCGCCGAAGAGTGGAGTCTTCTCGAGGACGAGGGTGCGCAATCCCTGCGCGGCGGCCGTATATGCGCCGGTCAGCGCGCCGCCGCCCGAGCCGACTACAAGAACGTCGCACTCCGTTGTCCAGTCCTGCATCGTCGTGTCCTCCGTTGGGGTGGGTGATGCCTGTGGGTGTTGACTGACGCCCAGTCGTGGCGTCCACGCAATCGCATTCGGGCGACGGAAGGCACCGCTGGTCCCACTCACCGGACGCATTTCTGCGCCGTCGCGATCGAATGCCAGAATTGGGCTGGATCCGAGGCTGCTCGGGGAGAAGGGGATCGAGGGTGCCGAGAATCGCGGAGGTCAGGGACGCTGCCGAACCCAGTTCGGAGGAACAGCGGGCGCGCCATGTGCGCATGCTGGAGGCGGCCGCCGAGCTGGCGTCCGAGAAGGAACTAGCCCGGGTCCAGATGCACGAGGTGGCGAAGCGGGCCGGGGTCGCCATCGGCACGCTGTACCGGTACTTCCCGTCGAAGACGCACCTGTTCGTCGCGGTGATGGTCGACCAGATCGATCAGATGGGCGCCGGATTCTCGAAGGGTGTCGCTTCGGACACCACTCCCCAGGACGCCGTCTACAACGTGCTGGTGCGGGCAACTCGTGGCCTCCTGCGCCGGCCTGCGCTGTCCACGGCAATGATTCAGTCCACCAGCACCGCGAATGTCGCCACCGTCCCGGATGCCGGGAAGGTCGACCGAGCCTTCCGCCAGATCATGCTCGATGCGGCGGGGATCGAACACCCGACCGAAGGTGATCTGACCGCGCTCCGCCTCGTGGTGCAGCTGTGGTTCGGGGTGGTCCAGTCGTGCCTCAACGGCCGGATCTCGATTCCCGACGCCGAATCGGATATTCGCAAGGGCTGCGACCTGTTGCTCGTCGGTCTCTCCCGACGCTGATCGTTCTCGGCACGGGGGTCGCGCACCGCCACGCCTAACGGGGTGCAATTCATTCTCGACGTGTCTGCACGGCTAGTGCCGAGCCAGCGCATTGATCTGTCCTCACAAATAGAATACGTTTCAGAAAGCCGCCTGGCACGAATCCTGGCGGCTCAGCGAAGGAGCCAACAATGGGCAACGCAGTCATCGTCGACGCGGTCCGGACACCGATAGGTCGCCGGCGCGGCGCATTGTCCGGACTGCATCCGGCAGAACTGCTCGGAGCGGCGCAACGCGGCGTCCTCGAGCGGGCGGGAGTCCCCGCCGAAAACATCGGTCAGATCGTCGGTGGCTGCGTCACCCAGGCCGGTGAACAATCCAACAACGTGACCCGGCAGGCATGGCTGCACGCCGGCTTGCCGTATGGCACTGCCGCCACCTCCATCGACTGTGCGTGCGGGTCGTCGCAGCAGGCCGTGCACCTGGTGGCCGGCCTGATTGCCTCGGGGCAGGTCACCGCGGGCATCGGATGCGGTGTGGAGGCGATGAGCCGGGTGTTCCTCGGTCAGGCGCTGACCCCCGAGACGGGAAGCCCCTATCCCGACGACTGGTCGATCGACATGGGCGATCAGTTCACGTCCGCGCAGCGCATCGCGGAACGGCGTGGCATCACCCGACGCGATGTCGACGCGTTCGGCCTCGAATCGCAGCGCCGCGCCGCTCAGGCCTGGGCCGAGGGGCGGTTCGACCGCGAGGTCGTTCCCGTTACCGCGCCCGTCGTGGACAAGCAGGGCGTGCGCACGGGTGAAAAAGCAGTGGTCACCCGGGACGGGGGACTGCGAGAGACGACGGCCGAGGCTCTGGCAGCACTGAAGCCGGTGATCGACGGGCACATCCACACCGCAGGCAATTCCTCGCAGATCAGTGACGGCGCCGCGGCCGTACTCCTCATGAGCGAGGAACGGGCAGGCGAACTCGGGCTGCGTCCACGCGCCCGGATCGTCGCGTCGGGCATGGTCGGCTCCGACCCCTATTTTCATCTGGACGGACCGATCGAGTCGACCGCACTGGTCCTCGACCGGGCCGGAATGTCCTTGGCAGACATCGATCTCGTCGAGATCAATGAGGCATTCGCCTCGGTCGTGCTGTCCTGGGCGCAGGTTCACGAGGCAGACCTGTCCAAGGTGAACGTCAACGGTGGTGCGATCGCCCTCGGGCATCCGGTGGGCTCGACCGGTGCGCGACTGATCGCCACGGCACTGCACGAGCTGGAACGGGCAGACAAATCCACCGCCCTGATCACCATGTGCGCGGGCGGGGCGCTGTCTACCGCAACCATCATCGAACGCATCTGACACCCGAGAAACTCGACGAGGCCGACATGACAATGGGATTGACCGAAGAAGAGCGGGACCTGCGCGACTCGGTGCGGGGATGGGCCGCTCGAACCGTGACGCCGGACGTGCTGCGGCAAGCGGTGGAAGCGAAAACCGAACAGCGACCGCTGTTCTGGAACGCGCTCGCCGGTCTGGGCGTGCTGGGGCTGCACCTGCCGGAAGAGGTGGGCGGCGCCGGGTGCGGCCTGGTGGAGCTCGCGGTGGTCGCCGAAGAGCTCGGCAGGGTTCTGGCTCCCGGACCGTTTCTGCCGACCGTGTTGACGAGTGCCGTCCTGAACGAAGGCGGCCACAGCGGCCGGCTGTCCGGGTTGGCCGACGGTTCGGTGCTGGGAGCCGTGTCCCTGCAACCGGGTTCGTTGCGGATCTCCCGCCACGGCGACGAGGTGATCCTCGACGGCGAGTCGGGGTACGTCCTCGGCGGTCAGGTGGGTGATCTGTTCCTGCTGGCGGCGCGGGACGGCGACACGACGATGTTCGTGGTGCTGCCACGCGAGCACCTCGACGTCACCGACCTGCCGAGCCACGACGTGGTGCGCCGCAACGCCGTCGCCGCCGCACACGGCATCACCCTGGCGAAAGACGCGGTCCTGTCGATCGATTCGCGGCGCGTCCTCGATCTCGCGGCCACCCTGTTCGCCGCCGAGGCGTCGGGCATCGCCGACTGGGCCGTCGCTACCGCCGCCGACTACGCGAAGGCGCGGCAGCAGTTCGGCCGACCCATCGGCCAATTCCAGGGCGTCAAGCACCGGGTGGCCCGCATGCTCACCCTCGCCGAACAGGCCCGGGTGTGCGCTTGGGACGCCGCGCGCGCCATGAGCCCGGACACTGATCCCGCCGAGGCGTCGCTGGCCGCGGCGGTAGCCGGAGCCGCCGCACCCGAGACCGCGTTCTCGGTGACCAAGGACTGCATCCAGGTGCTCGGCGGCATCGGCTACACCTGGGAACACGACGCTCACCTGTATCTGCGACGGGCGCAGTCGTTGCGAATCCTGCTCGGGTCCACCGCGTCGTGGCGGCGTCGGGTCGCCCGCGCCACCCTCGACGGCAGCCGCCGCGTGCTCGGGATCGAACTGCCACCGGAGGCGGACCGCATCCGCGCCGATGTGCGTGCCGAGCTGACTCCGGCGGTCGGTCTGGCCGAGCAGGAGCGCAAGCGCTACCTGGCCGAAAGAGGCTATACGGCACCGCATCTCCCTGCACCGTGGGGGAGAGGCGCAGCTGCCGTCGAACAACTCGTGATCGCCGAGGAACTCCGCGCCGCTCAGGTGAAGCCACACGACATGATCATCGGCAACTGGGTGGTCCCCACACTGATCGCACACGGCAACGAGAACCAGGTGCAGCGATTCGTGCCACCGTCGTTGCGCGGTGAACTCGTCTGGTGCCAGTTGTTCTCGGAGCCGGGCGCCGGGTCCGACCTCGCCGGACTGAACACCAAGGCCACCAAGGTTGACGGTGGCTGGGTGCTGCAGGGCCAGAAGGTCTGGACGTCGATGGCCCGCGACGCGCACTGGGGCATCTGCCTGGCGCGGACGGCCCCGAATGCGCCGAAACACAAGGGACTGTCGTACTTTCTGATCGACATGAAGTCCAGCGAGGGACTCGACATCCGGCCGCTGCGGGAGATCACCGGTGAGGCGCTGTTCAACGAGGTCTTCCTCGACAACGTGTTCGTCCCGGACGAGTTGCTGGTGGGTGAACCGGGCGACGGCTGGAAGCTGGCCCGCACCACACTGGCCAATGAGCGGGTCTCGCTCTCGCACGACTCCTCCCTCGGATCCGGCGGCGAGGCGCTGTTGACTCTGGCCGCCGACCTGCCCGGTGGGATCGACGACGAGCAGCTGACGGTGCTCGGCAAGGTGCTCTGCGATGCGCAATCCGGTGGCCTGATGGGACTGCGCACCACCCTGCGCTCGATCGCCGGTGGGCAGCCGGGTGCCGAGTCCTCGGTCGCGAAACTGCTCGGCGTCGAACACATCCAGCAGGTGTGGGAGGTGGCGATGGACTGGGCGGGACCACGCGCCCTGCTCGGCGAGCACGCCCGCACGTCGGACACCCAGATGTTCCTGAACGCGCAATGCATGTCGATCGCGGGCGGCACCACCAACGTCCAGCTCAACATCATCGGTGAACGCCTCCTAGGTCTGCCCCGCGACCCCGAGCCCGGAAAGTGACCTGACATGAGTATCGATGTGAACGTCGCCTTGACCGCGGAACCGGCAGTTCGGGAGGCGTCGTGGACCGAACGCGACGTCCTGCTCTATCACCTCGGCGTCGGGGCGGGCGGCAACGCGGTGGACCCCGCCGAACTGCGGTGGGTGTACGAGAAAAACATGCGGGTGCTGCCCACGTTCGCACTGGTGGCCGGGCAGGGTATCTCTTCGGGATCGGCGCCGAGTGCCGGGCTGACCATGCCCGGCATCGATGTGGATCTGCGCAAGATACTGCACGGCGGGCAGACACTGATGGTGCACGCGCCGATCCCGTCCTCGGGCACCGCCCGGGTGTCCTCGCGCGTGGCCGATGTGTGGGACAAGGGCAAGGCTGCCGTCATCGTGCTCGAGCAGACGGCCACCGACTCGGACGACGGTCACCCGTTGTGGACGACGGGGATGCAGATCTGGGCCCGTGATGAGGGCGGGTTCGGCGGGTCCCCTGGGCCCGAGTCGGTGGCCACGCTGCCGGAGCGGAAACCCGACACGGTGCTGACGTCACGCACCGGAACGGGACAGGCGCTGCTGTACCGGCTCAGCGGCGATATGAACCCGTTGCACGCCGACCCCCAGTTCGCGTCCGCTGCAGGGTTCGACCGCCCGATCCTGCACGGGCTCGCCTCGTACGGAGTGGTGTGTAAGGCCGTCGTCGACGGGATGCTGGACGGCGACCCCACCCGAGTGCGGACGTACTCGGTGCGGTTCGCCGGCTCCCTCTATCCGGGTGAGACGATCGATATCGCGACCTGGCGGGAGGGCGACGTGCTCACGCTGCGCGCGACGTGTCCCGAACGGAACGGACAGCCCGTCCTCACGCACGCCACGATGGAGGTTCGCCCGTGAACACCGGTACGCATCCCACCTTCGAGAACAGCACCGCGGGAACAGTGTTGACGTCTCCCTCCGACGGAGCCGCGGTCGATCGAGCCACCGAGGCGGCGCGCCGCGTGATCGACGCCCTGCTGCGCACCGACCGGGCCAACGCCAACCTCGAGCGAGTGGCCGAGGAGTTGAACAGCATCGCCGAGCACCTCGAGGAGCACGCACCCGCGGTGGCCGAACGGCTGATCGACATGTGGAACGGGGAGGGCGTTACCCGGCACGATCCGGTGACCGGACCGGAGAATGCGCTGGCACCACCCGTAATCCTCGAAGGCCTGGCGGACGGCTCGGTGCAGGGCACCGTCACCTTGACCATCCCGTACCAGGGTCCACCCGGGCATGTCCACGGTGGTGTCTCGGCGCTGCTGCTCGACCACGTGCTCGGTGTTGCCAACGCGTGGGGCGGAAAATCAGGCATGACAGCACAATTGAGCACGCGGTACCACCGTCCGACCCCGCTGTTCGAACCGCTCACCCTGACCGGGAAATTGATCGGCGTCGACGGGCGGAAAATCTCCACCGTGGGCGACATCAGGACCGCGGACGGGCAAGTGTGCGTGTCGGTCGAGGGACTGTTCATCGACAAGACTGTCCCCAGGCCGCGCTGAGAGGGGCAGGATGCAGGACATGACCGAAGTCCTACGGTTCGAGAACAAGGTCGTGACGGGCGCTGCGCGTGGTCAGGGCCGGGCCGAGGCGGTGCGGTTCGCGCTCCTAGGTGCCGACGTCATCACCGTGCATCCGGCGGGCGTCGACACCGGCATGAAGGTCAACGACCAGCATCCGCTGATCAGCCGGTTCGCGCCCACGCTCGGACCGATTTACATGAATTCACTGCCGTACACCATCCTCGCGCCCGAGGACGTCGCAGCCGTGGTGGCGTGGGTGTGCTCCGACGAAGCGAAATACATCACCGGTGCTCAGATTCCGGCGGATCTCGGCAACCTCATTCGCTGATCTCTATATCGTCCAATGCCCCAGTGGCGCAGTTCTGCTGCACCACTGGGGCATTCGGCGTTCCCGAGGGGGATCAGACCGCGATGTCGCGGCGCAGCATCTTCCCTGTCGCGTTGCGCGGCAGGAGGTCGGTGGTGATTCGCCAGCGGGTCGGGACCTTGAAGTACGACAGACGTTCGGCCGCGTAGTCCCGCAACTCCGCTTCGGTGGTCGTGGCACCGGGCCGTAGCACTACGACGGCCGACACCTCCTGTCCCAGATCCTCGTGCGGCGTGCCGATCACCGCGCACTCGAGGACACCGGGATGTTCGTCGAGGCACTGTTCGATCTCGGTGGGGTAGACGTTCTCGCCGCCGCGCAGGATCAGATCGGAGCGACGTCCCGTCAGCCGGAGCCGGCCGTTCTCGACGACGCCGTAGTCACCGGTGCGCAACCACCGGCCCGGTGCGATTGCCGCGGCGGTGGCGGCCTCGTCCTCCCAGTAGCCGAGCATCACGAAGGGGCTGCGCACGCACACTTCGCCTTCGACTCCGTCCGGGAGCCACTTCCCGTACGGATCGCGGATCTCCATGCTGACCGTGATGATGGGCCTGCCCAGCGTGCCCGGGTACTGCTCGAGTTCGGGGCCGGCGGCCACGGCGATGGCCGTACTGCATTCGGTGAGACCGTAGCTGTCCACCAGCGCGTCCCGGGCGAACGGCACCTTTTCCCGCAGCCGTTCCTTGAAAGCTACCGACGACGGTGCCGACGCCAGCGAGAACGCCGTCAGCGAGGACAGGTCGTACTTCTCCAGGTTGTCGTGTTCGACCAACCTCGACGCCATGGTGGGGACCGCACCCCAGTTGGTGACCCGTTCCCGCTCGATCAGGCCGAGCACGGCGTCCACGTCGAATCCGCCCTGATGCATGACGACGGCGCCGCCGGTGGCGAGCCGCGGCACCACCAGGTTGTGCAGGCTCGCGATGTGGAACAGCGGGGACGTCAACAGGTAGCGCCGCGGGCTCGGGACGGCCGGGTCGGCGGGAGACCCCGTGAACTCGGCGACCACCGCGTCACTGAACCGGTGGTAGTCGACTACCGCGAGGATGTTGCGCTGCGAATGTAATGCGCCCTTGGGGCGGCCGCTGGTGCCGCTCGTGTAGAGAATGGCGGCCGGATCGTCCTCGTCGACGTCCGTGTGGGGCATCGGGGCGCCCGCGTACCGGTCGAAGATCCGGGGCAGATCGTCTTCCATGGTGAGAACCGGGATTTCCGTTCCGGCTGCGGCGAGCGTCTCTGCCCGCTTCGCGTCGGCGATGACGACAGTGGGGCGGCTGTGCGTCAGCCCGTACTCGACCTCACGCGGTACCCACCAGCCGTTGAGCCCCACGCTGATGGCGCCGAGCACCTGCGTGGCCCAGAAGGCAATCACCCATTCCGGAGTGTTGGCGGCGAGGATCGCGACCCGGTCGCCCTTGCGGACACCGTGCTCATCGCGCAACGCGGTCGCGAGTGCCGCCACCGCCGCCGCGTGCTCGGTGTACGACAGTCGACGGTCGGCGGTCACCAGGTAGTCCCGGTCCCCCCACTGCAACGAAGTGGCGAGCAGGTCGCCCACCGCCCGTCCGCGGTTCTTCATCACCGGCATGCGTGTGCCCAGTACGGGCTCCTCGACGATCTCGAACCGGCCACCGGGCCCGGTGAGGCGGGACATCACCTGATCCAGGTGCAGCTGTGGATCTGTAGGGGCAGTCATGGGGCCGGCCTTTCGTCCTCGGGCACTCGTACCGACACAAGATGGCACGCTGTGGCAGGGCTTCGGTTGCGGTTACCACTCACCGAGACTGGCCCGATCCGCGGTGCCTCCGCGCCGTTACGTTCGTCAGCGAATCGCAGCTGGAGGGACACCTAATGACCATAGATCTCGACCCGCCCACCGTGAAGGTCGATCCACTCGGGCCGGCCAAGCTCGGGCCGATCACTCTGCGCAATCGCGTCATCAAGGCCGCGACGTACGAGGGACTCACGCCTAAGGGTCTGGTCACCGACGAACTGATCGAGTTTCATCGGCAGCCGGCGGCGGGTGGGGTCGGCATGACCACCGTCGCCTATTGCGCCGTCGCCGCCGACGGCCGCACGGCTCCCGGCCAGATCACCTGGCGTGACGACGCGATGCCGGGACTGCGGAAGCTGACCGACGCCATCCATGCGGAGGGGGCGGCGGTGTCTGCACAGATCGGGCATGCAGGGCCGGTGGCCGGCGCCAAATACAACGGCGCCCCCGCGCTGGCGCCGAGCACCCAGTTCCGTCTGACGACGCAGACCTTGGCGCGCGCGGCAACCGTCGCCGACATCGAGCGGATCACCGCGCAGCACGTCGACGCATCGAAGCGGGCCATCGAGGCCGGCTTCGATGCGATCGAGCTGCACTTCGGGCACAACTACTTCATCAGCTCGTTCCTGAGCCCCCGGACCAATCGGCGCAAGGACCGATACGGCGGCAGCCTCGAGAACCGCGCGCGGCTCGCCCGTGAGACCGCGCGGGCTGTCCGCGACGCGGTGGGCGATCGGATCGCGATCCTCGCCAAGTTGAACATGGACGACGGTGTGGCGGGCGGTTTCTGGGTAGACGAGGCCATCCAGGTGGCGCAGTGGCTCGAGCAGGACGGCTCGCTCGACGCACTCGAACTGACGGCGGGCAGCTCGCTGCTGAATCCGATGTACCTGTTCAAAGGTGATGCGCCGCTGCGGGAATTCGCGGCCGCCATGCCGCAACCCACCAAGCTCGGCATCCAGCTCGTCGGCAAGCATTTCCTGAGGGAGTACCCCTATCGCGACGCCTACCTGCTCGACGACGCCCGTCAGATCCGGGCGGCCGTCACCATGCCGCTGGTGCTTCTCGGCGGTATCACCGGCAAGGCGAGCATGGATCTCGCCATGGAAGAGGGCTTCCAGTTCGTGGCGATCGCGCGCGCACTGCTGCGTGAGCCCGATCTGGTCAACCGCATCACCGCGGAGACCCACAGACCGGGACTGTGCAATCACTGCAACAAGTGCATGACGGCGATCTACGGTGGCACCCATTGCGTGCTTCGGAAGCCATGACCACGCACACGCCGTCGAGAGGAGAGCTCGAGTTGGAACGCAGAACGATCGCCCAGATGCTCCTCGACCGGTTGGGTGACGAACGGCTGGGAGTCCGCACCCGCGAGCAGGACTGGACGTGGGACGCGGTGGTTCACGAGAGCGCGGCGCGTGCCGCGCTCGCCGCGTCGCTGCGGCGCGGCGGTACGTTCCACATCGGTGTGCTGCTCGAGAACACCCCCGAGTTCCTGTTCTGGCTGGGTGGCGCGGCGCTCGGGGGAGCGACGATCGTCGGCATCAATCCCACCCGCCGCGGGGCCGAACTCGAGGCCGAGATCCGGTACGTCGACTGCCAGCTGATCGTCACGGATGCCGCGGGCAAGGCGCAGCTCACCGGTCTCGACCTCGGATTGTCCGAAGACCGATTCCTCCTCGTGGACGATCCGATGTACGCGGATCGGGTGGCGTCCTGCCGGGTGGAGCACCCCGCAGCGGATCCGGCGATCGACGTCTCGACGCTGTTTCTGCTGCTGTTCACCTCGGGCACGACGGGCACGTCGAAAGCCGTGCGGTGCAGCCAGGGTCGCCTGGCGCGCCTCGCCTACTCCAACACGGTGAAGTACGGCCACGTGCGGGAGGACGTCGACTACTGCTGCATGCCGCTGTTCCACGGCAACGCCCTGATGGCGTTGTGGGCGCCCGCACTCGCCAACGGGGCCACCGTGTGTCTGCCGCGTAAGTTCTCGGCCTCGGGATTCCTGCCCGACGTCCGGTTCTTCGGCGCCACCTTCTTCACCTACGTGGGCAAGGCGCTGGCGTACCTGATGGCCACGCCGGAGTTGCCGGACGATTCCGACAACACGCTCGTACGGGGCTTCGGCACGGAGGCCTCACCGGAGGACAAGGCCGAGTTCATCCGACGGTTCGGCGCCGAACTGTACGAGGGGTACGGCTCCAGTGAAGGCGCCGGCTCGGTGACGCTCGACCCCGCCGCCCCCGAGGGTGCTCTCGGCAGACCCGCTCACGAGAACATCGTCATCGTCGATCCCGACACCCTCGAGGAGAAAGCCCGGGCCCGGCTCGACGAACACGGCCGCGTCCTCAACCCGGACGAGGCGATCGGTGAGATGGTCGACAAGGCCGGAGCAGGGCGATTCGAGGGTTACTACAAGAACGAGGATGCCGTCGCTGACCGCATCAGGCACGGCTGGTACTGGACCGGTGACCTCGGCTACCTCGATGAGGAGGGGTTCCTGTACTTCGCGGGCCGCAAGGGTGACTGGATCCGGGTGGACGGGGAGAACACCTCCGCACTGATGGTGGAACGGATTCTGCGACGCCATCCCAAGGTGATTGCCACCGGCGTCTACGCCGTTCCCGACCCGCGGTCGGGCGACCAGGTGATGGCCGCCGTCGAGATGTCCGACCCCAGCGACTTCGACCCCGCGGACTTCGCATCCTTCCTCGCCGGCCAGGACGACCTGGGGACGAAGTCCGCGCCGCGCTTCATCCGCGTGTCCACCGACCTGCCCGTGACAGGATCGAACAAGGTACTCAAACGTGCTCTGCAGGAACAGGGTTGGCGGTGTGACGATCCGGTCTTCCGATGGGTCGGACGCGGCGCTCCCGAATACCACGAAATGACCGAGAGCGAGAAGAGCGCGCTGGAGCAGGAATTCCACACGCACGGGCGGCAACGGTTCCTGCAGGTGTGACGGCGAGTTGGGCACAAGACTGGGAGGTCAGATCTGGTGTCCCTTCGGTGTCGTGTCGGCAATGCTGCCGCGCTGGTCCGCGAATTGCCGCCGGTACGCCGAGGGGGAAATCGCGAACGCTGCGGCGAACCTCTGCCGAAGGGTGACGCTGCTCCCGAAGCCGCATTTCCCGGCGATGGAGTCGATTCCCCAGTCGGTTGTTTCGAGTAGTGCCCGAGCTTCTTGCAGGCGGTGTTCGAGTATCCAGCGTGCTGGTGTCGTTCCGGTGGATTGCTGGAAGTGGCGTACGAAGCTGCGTCTGCTCATCCGTGCCTGATCGGCGAGTCGGTCCACGGTGAGCGACTCGTCGAGATGGCTGAGTGCCCACTCCTGCACTTCGGCCATGGTCGTGTCGGATACCGGTTGAGCCAGGGGGCGATCGATGTACTGTGCCTGCCCTCCTTCCCGGTGAGGGGCGACGACCAGGCTGCGGGCGATCCGGGTAGCGACGGCAGACCCGAGGTGTTGCGAACCAGATGTAGGCAGGCGTCGATCGCCGAGGCCGTTCCCGCGGAGGTGAGGACATCACCGTGATCGATGTAGAGCACCGACGAGTCGACCTTGCTGCCGATGCTGCGTTCAGCGAGTATCGGCATCACCTCCCAGTGCGTGACCGCGGAACGTCCCGAGCAGGCCGGTGTCGGCGAGAGCGAAAGCGCCCAGGCACAGGCCGACAATGGCAGCACCGCGGGCATGCGCGGTCGTGATCGCGTTCTTCAATTCGTCGTTGACCGGTGTGAGGACTGAGGCCAGGAGGGGATGACGACGATGTCGGCCCACTCGACGGTGTCCGGCCCTGCACCTCGCCGATCGGATATCCCTCGATGGTGCGAACGGTTCCTGCACGATCCGACCACAGTCGCGTCTGCCAGTCCGGTGCAAGCCCGAGGCGGCCCACCTCGCCGAACACCATCAGCGGTGCCGCCAGGTGAAACATCGTGATGTCGTCGAACGCGTAGACAGCGATACGCATGATGCCTCCGAGGTTGGCCTAATTCCATCGAGAGTATGCATCCATGCCACTCGTAGTGGAAACCGATGTGCCGAACACTGGGACGGGTCGCGTCCACACCATGGCGGCGCGACGCCATCAACGAAGCTGAAGGAGCAACTGATGACTGCACCCCGCCGTGCCCTTGTCGTCGTCGATGTCCAGCAGGAGTACTTCGAGGGACCACTCGAGATCCAGTACCCACCGCGTGCGGAGTCACTCGCCAACATCGTGAACGCTGTGGAGACTGCCACCGCCCGTGACGTTCCGGTTCTCGTTGTCCAGCATCACATGCCGCAGGGCGCCCCCCGTTTTCGTCGAGGGCACGAAGGGGTGGTCGCTTCATCCGGAGATCGAACGGCGCATCGAGCCGGCTACCAAGCGGGTGCACAAGCAGTACGGGAGCGTGTTCGCCGGTACGGATGTGGCGCAATGGCTACACGCGCACAACATCGACACCATCACGATCGTCGGATACATGACCAACAATTGCGACCTCGCCACAGCGGTGGAGGCCGAAGGGCTCGGGTTCGCCACCGAAATCCTGTCCGACGCCACGGGTGCCATCAATCTGGCCAACGAGGCCGGCACGATCTCCGCGCAGTCCCTGCACACGGCTCTGATGGTGTTGCTGCAGTCGAACTTCGCCGCAGTGTCGACCACTGCGCAGTGGATCGAAGCGCTGACGTCGGACTCGACGCTGCCCAAAAGCAACCTGGTGCAATCGGCCATCGACGGACGCTCGGCGGTCGCCCTCGCCTGACGGGAGTGACAGGCCAACGTGCGTGCGGCCAGCCGGATTGGTGCTCAGATCCGCGCTGGTGGCCGCCGGCCAGGGTGACGGACCGCCGATCCGGTGCGCTGGGCCGATGTGCGCGGCCCCCGCGGGCGCGGACTGGGGGGAGACCCCGAGAACGGCGAGCGGGCCACGCTCGTCGTCCGGGAGTGCGTCGGCCCGCCACTTCTTCACCGCCCGATAGAGCCATTGACCGACCTGCTCCCCGTCCGCCGTGACGTAGTTCGCGGGAACCAGTGCGTTCCCATGCTCTTCGCGGTACGCGGCGATTTCGGTGAGCATTCGCCGCCGCTTGCCGTCGATCCGGGACACGGTAGGCAGAGGGGTGTCGTCGTCGCTCCACACGAACCCGATCGCATCGAGTTCCGCAATGCGGTGCGGTGGCAGGGTGCCGAGCATGTGCGCCACCCTCTGGCGGTGTTGCCAACGACCGAGGTGGAACCCGCTTTCGGCGACGTAGTCGGCCGGGATCGCGGTGTGGGGGTGTTGGCGGCGGAAGTCGGCGTAGAGCTGCACAGGGGAGGAGGCGGGCTGGTTCGCTGGCATCGGAATCGCACCCTTCCGGAGGCTCTCACACGTAATCGGGATTGTCATCACGTCAAGTATGTCCACCAGTTGGACGATGTAGCAAGACAGTTGGCCCCGTTGTTCGCTGTGTCGGTGAGGATCGGTGTCGGGTCGCGTGGGCACTACCACCGAACCGCAAGCCTTCCGAACCGGGCGCGTGGGTGACCGACCGATCCGCACCTTCACCTGGTGAGCAAGCGCCACAGGAGAATTAGGTGCTCGAACGGTATGCCGCGGCCCGGCGAGGACTTTCGCCGGGCGCTTCAGGCAATCGATCGGTGGTACTCGACGCGATCACGGGGTGACGATGGTGAATGCCGGGTCGGGGGCGTCGGTCAGTTCGACGATCCTGGTGATGGCTGTCGCGTCGCCGTCCATAGTGATGGTGTCGGTTCCGGATCCGGCCAGCAGGCCGAGCAACTGTGGCTTCGTCAGCTTCACCACGAGGTCGGCCGGATCGGACCGCTTTGTCGGGTAGTGGATCAACACGCCGTTCGACAACTCGATGCGGTAGGTCTCGTCCACGTCGGTGAAGTGCCAGCGGATCGTCGCCGACACATCCCAGGCCCGCGGACCGTCGATGCGGATCGCGATGCTGTCGAAGATCTGCGTGATGGTGAGCGCGGTAGCCATGCCCGCCGCACTGACCTCGGCCGGATGCGGCGGGCCATCGACCTCGCTTGCGCCGACGAGGAAGTTGTTCCGCCACGTCGCGCACTCGGAGCCGTAGCCGAGTCGGGTCAGCACGTCGGTGAGCACTTCTTTGGCACCGGCGTGATTCGGCTCGGCGAACACCGCATGGCTCGCGAGTTCGGCGGCGAAACGCAGATCACCTTCGTCAGCGAACTCCCTGGCCCTCGCAACGGCGGCATCGATTCCACCGATCGCACGGACGTAGCGGGCGCCTGCCGCCTCCGGGGGGTGCTGCCACAGGTGCGCCGGGTTGCCGTCGTACCAACCGAGGTAGCGCTGATAGATCGCCTTCACATTGTGGCTGACCGAGCCGTAGTAGCCGTGGGTGTGCCACGCGGCGTCCAGAGCGGGCGGCATCGGAAAGTCTTCAGCGATTTCGGTGCCCACCTGCCCCTGGTTGAGGCGGCGCAGCGTTTGATCATGAAGGTAGGCATAGAGGTCGCGCTGTTCGGTGAGGTACCCGATCAGCTCGTCGGTACCCCAGGTCGGCCAGTGGTGCGAGGCGAAGGCGACGTCCGAGTCGTATGCGAACATCTCGATCGACTCGGTGAGGTACCGCGACCAGTTGCGTGCGTCGCGCACCTCCGCGCCCCGCAACGTCAACAGATTGTGCAGATTGTGGGTCGCGTTCTCCGCCAAGCAGAGCGCGCGATGGTCGGGGAAGAAGAAGTTCATCTCCGACGGGGCCTCGGTTCCCGGCGTCACCTGGAACACCATGCGGACGCCGTCGAGCGTCTCCTCCTGCCCCGTGTGGGTGATATCGAGCGTGGGTGCGAGCAGTCCCACGGTTCCGTTCGATGTGCTGGGCCCGAGGCCCGCCCCCAGGGTGCCGGTCGCGCCGACGGGCAGCACGATTCCGGTGTGGAACATGCCGCGCCGCAGCATCGCACCGCCCGCGTAGACGTTCTCGGAGACCGCGTGCTCCAAGAAATGTTCGGGGGCGACGATCGGCACGGTGGTGTCGGCGTCGACGACACCGAGTACGCCACCGAAGTGGTCGATGTGAGAGTGGGTGTAGATGACAGCGGTCACCGGGCGGTCGCCACGATGCGCGCGATACAGCGCGAGCCCGGCCGCGGCGCACTCGGCAGAGACCAACGGGTCGATCACAACCACCCCGGTCTCGCCCTCGACGAGCGTCATGTTCGACAGGTCGTAGCCACGGATCTGATAGATCCCCGCGGTGACCTCGAACAGTCCGTGGATCGCAGTCAACTGTGCTTGGCGCCAGAGGCTCGGGTTCACCGTGTCGGGACAGTCACCGGTGGTCGCCGCGGCAAAGCCCTCGGCGTCGTACACCACCCGGCCGTCATCGGCGCGGACCTGCGCAGGTTCGAGCACGGCGACAAGACCACGGTTGGCATTGTCGAAATCGGTGCGATCGGCGAAATCGGCGGACATCGGCACTCCTCGCAAAAAGGGTTGTGGTGGGTTCCGCACCCACGGCCCCCAGTCTTCTGATTCGACGGCGCCCCTGGCATCACCCTTCCCAGGTGAAGTCGACGAGACCTGACTGCCACGAAGAACGCTGACGTGGGTCAGTGCCTTCACATGCGGCGATCCCGGAGGTAGCGCGCACGTTAGCGAGCATGGTCAGTTCGTAAGGGGTCTGGTCCGGTCGGTCACAGTGCCATGTTCCCGCCAGTCTTGGCTCTGCGCAGCCAGATTGGTTCGCCGGTGACGAGCGTGGTGGTTCGAGCGCGCATCGTTCGTCATCGCAGCTCATCACTTTCGGTATCGGATTCGACCGCGGTGAGGCCGCCTGGCGATATCCTTAGGTGTTACTCGAGAGGTTCTCGGGCAGGTCGACGTGCACCGTGAAGAGATGTGTCGATGAATAACGTGGATCCATTCGCGACCCAACGCGACGTGTCCGGTGCGGTCACGGCGGAGCTCGCGGCGGCGGGGTTCGAGGATGCTGTCGAGATCGGTCGTGGCGGGTTCGGGATCGTGTACCGGTGCACGCAGGCGTCGCTCGAACGTTCGGTGGCTGTCAAGGTCCTGACTGCGGATCTCGACCAGGAAAACCGGGAACGGTTCGTGCGAGAGCAGCGGGCGGCGGGCCGGTTGACCGGTCATCCCAACATCGTCAACATTCTCCATGCCGATGTGACCGACAACGGTCGCCCGTTCATTGTGATGCCTTACTGCGCTCGGGGCTCCGTCGATGCCCGAATCAGGCGCCACGGCCCGCTTCCGCTGGCCGATGTGCTCCGGCTCGGGGTGAAGATGGCCGCTGCCTTGGACGCCGCGCACAAGGTCGGCATCCTCCATCGCGACATCAAGCCCGCGAACATACTGCTCACCGATTACGGCGAGCCGGCATTGACGGATTTCGGCATCGCACACATCACCGGCGGGTTCGAGACGACCACCGGGGTCGTCACCGGGTCACCGGCGTTCATCGCCCCCGAAGTCGTAGCCGGACGCCCTCCGAGCACGTCCGCGGACGTGTACGGGCTCGGCGCCACCCTGTTCGCGGCGCTCACCGGCCATGCCGCGTTCGAACGCCGCAGCGGCGAGCAATTGATGGCACACTTCGTGCGGATCACATCCGAGCCGGTACCGGACCCCCGCGAGCACGGCGTTCCCGAGGACGTCAGTGCAATCATCGAACAGACCATGGCCAGTGATCCCGAGACGCGCCCATCTGCCGCGGAGCTGAGTCAACATCTGCGCGAAGCCCAGTTACGGCATGGATTCGCGGTCGAGGATATCGCTCTGCACACCACCGAGTCGGGAGCCGCGACCGATGCCCCTCCCGAAAAAGGTGGTTGGCCTGTACCGTCGTGGTCGGCCGATTCGGGGCGAGGGGGTCAACTCCCGCTGGAGTTGACCAGCTTCGTCGACCGCCACACGGAGTTGACCGAGGCGAGGAACGCGTTGTCGAACGCGCGGCTGCTGACCCTGACCGGCACCGGTGGGGTCGGAAAGACCCGTCTTGCGCTCCGTATCGCCGGCAAGGTGCGCCGGGACTTCGCCGATGGCACCACCCTGGTGGAGCTCGGGGAGTTGCGTGACGAGTTGCTGTTGGCGGGTGTGGTGGCGAACGCGCTGGGATTACGTGACCAATCGGCGCGACCCATACCCGAGGTGCTCGTCGAGTTCCTCGCCGGGCGCGAACAGCTGCTGATACTGGACAATTGTGAGCAACTGGTGTCCGCGGTCGCCAAGCTCACCGAGACCCTGCTTCGCACATGCCCACGGCTGCGGATTCTCGCCACCAGTCGCGAACCACTCGGCATCAGCGGGGAAGCGGTGCTGCTTGTGCCGCCGCTCGGCGTCCCGGATCCCGACGACCTACCGCGAGGGATGGCGGGCAACGATGCGATCACCTTGTTCGCCGAACGAGGAGCCGCGGCCGCCCCGGGATTCGAGGTCACCGAGGAGAACAAGGTCACCATCGCTCGGATCTGCCAGCGATTGGACGGGCTCCCGCTACCCATCGAGCTTGCCGCCGCTCGGTTGCGGGCAATGACGCCGGAACAAATACTGCAACGCTTGACCGACCGGTACGTACTGTTGACCCATGGCAGCCGGGATGCGCCGTCGAGACAACAAACGCTCCGGATGTGCATCGACTGGAGCTACGACCTGTGTACACCGGCTGAGCAGCGGCTGTGGTCGCAGCTGTCGGTCTTCGCCGGTAGTTTCGACCTCGACGCCGCCGAACAAGTGTGCGGCGCAGATCTGCCCGCGCAGGAAATACTCGACACGGTGACCTACCTCGTCGACAAGTCGATTCTGATACGGGAGCCGGCCGGTGCCGAGATGCGGTTCCGCATGCTCGAGACCGTGCGCGATTACGGCCGAGAAAAGGCGCAGGAGAGCGGCGAGCATGCCGAACTGCGTCAGCGACACCGAGACTGGTGCGAGCGCCTGGTACTCGACACGGAATCGCAGTGGATCAGCTCCCGCGAGCTCGCGTTGATCACCGTACTCGTGCGGGAGCACCCGAATATTCGGGACGCATTGGAATCCTGTGTCTCCGAGAGCCCAGCCTCCGGACTCCGGATCGTGGCCGCCTTGTACCCATTCTGGCTTTCCCGGGGTTTGCTCAGCGAAGGCAGGCGATGGCTCGACCGACTCCTCGCCCGTCAACCGGCCCAGCCGACCGTCGATCACGCCAAAGCACTTTACGTCGGCAGCATGATGACTGGCGTCCAGGGCGACCTGCAGGCGGCGGCCGCCCTGGTGGAGGATGCACACGAACTCGAGGCTCGGACACGAGATCCGTTGGTACGCGCACACATCGACAGTGCACTGGGCTACGCTGCCCTGTTCGGTGGACAACCTCTCGACGCACGTGCTTATCTCGAGAAGGCTGTCCGAACCTACGCCGGCCGTAACGATGTCGTCGAGGTTGTAGCGCTCGTCGGTCTCGGCTTGGCCGACGAGTTCCTCGGCGACACCGAACACGCCATCGAATGCTATGAGCGCGTTCTGGTGATCACCGATGCACGGGGTGAATCGGTGTTTCGGTCGTATTGCTTGTGGGGGCTGGCGGTCGCGGTATGGCGACGCGGTGAGCGTGAACGAGCGGTCCGACTACTCGAACAGGCACTGCGGGCCGACCTCGAGGTGAACGACCGGCTCAACGCCAGCTTCAGCCTGCAGGCGATGGCATGGATCGCCGCCGAGGACCAGAACGCGCGACGTGCGGTCGTGCTGCTGGCAGCCTCGGAAAAGCTCAGCCGGTCCGTGGGAAGTCCGATCGTCGTCTTGCCCAATATGAGCGAGTACCAGGAAGCGTGCGAACGCGCGACTCGACATGCTCTGAGCAAGGAGACGTTCGCCGCCGCTCATCGGGACGGGGCGGGTCTGAGTTTCGGTGACGCAATCGCCTACGCCTTAGGTGAGCAGCTGCCGGCTGAACCTCCACCTTCCGCTCTTGCCGCACACCTGACGAAGCGCGAGCGGGAGGTCGCCGAACTGATCGCCGAGGGACTGACGAATAAGGAGATCGCCACCCGGTTGGTGATCTCCCCTCGCACCGCTCAGGGGCACGTTGAACATATTCTGACCAAGTTGGAGTTCACCTCACGCACACAGATCGCGGCATGGGTTGTCGAACAACGCAGAGAGAATCTTTGAGCGCGCGATCCAAGATTCCGCTTGTCTTCAGACCTCCACAGGGTGCAGTGACTTTCACCCCAGGGTTCCTTGTTCCACTCCTCGCCCAATCGGAGACTTCGGTGCGTCGGAAAAATCCAGCGATCGGAGAAACACTATGGCCGAGATGGTCGAAAAGCCGCGAGCACCGCACACGCGGGGAGTCGCCCGCACCCTGATCACCGCATACGGAATGGTGGTCTACGCCATATTCCTGATCGTGTTCGTGTATGCGATCGGATGGGTCGAGGGGCTCGTCGTGCCTCACACGATCGACGATGGTCCCGACGCCCCCGTCGTGGTCGCCGTGGTCATCGACCTGGCGCTATTGACGGTCTTCGCCATGCAACATTCGGTGATGGCCAGGCCCTGGTTCAAGAGACGCTGGACGAGGATCGTCCCACAGCCGATGGAGCGCTCGACATACGTATTGTTCGCCACGGCGGCGCTGGCGCTGCTGATGTGGCAGTGGCGTCCGCTGCCCGAGCAGATCTGGAACGTCGAGAACACTTCGGTCCGCGTCGCACTGTATGCGGTGTCGCTCGGCGGATGGGCTCTCGTACTGGCGGCAACGTTCGCCATCGATCACTTCGACCTGTTCGGGTTGCGCCAGGTCCTGCGGAATCAGAGCGGTAAGTCGGCTCTTCCCAGTGCCTTTCGGACGCCGATGCTGTACCGGGTGATCCGGCACCCGCTGTACGCGGGTTTCGTGATCGCGTTCTGGGTGGCGCCGACGATGTCCTGGGGCCGACTGTTGTTCGCTGTCGGGACCACCGGGTTCATCCTGGTGGCGGTGCGCTTCGAGGAGCATGACCTGGTGGATACGTTCGGCGACGACTATCGCACCTACCGCTCGCGGGTGCCGATGCTGGTCCCGCGGATCGGCTCCCGGGCGCGGTAGCGTCAGCGGCCGCCGGCGACGGCGATGTTCCAGCCACTCAGCCGACGGTTACGGGAACCCGTGTCTGCGCCACCCAGCGCCCGTGCTCGTTGGAGATGGTGATGGAGTGGTCGAAGCAGTCGCTGATGTTGGCGGTCGTGAGAACGTCCGATACCGGGCCCTGCGCGACGATGACACCTTCCCGCACGAGAACGGCATGTGTGGTCGTGGTGGGGATTTCCTCGAGGTGGTGCGTGACAAGAATGCTGGCGCGGTCGGGGTCCTGGGCGCGCAGATCGTCGAGCGAAGTCAAAAGCTGTTCGCGCGCCGCAAGATCGAGGCCCGTCGCCGGCTCGTCGAGCAGTAAGAGTTCGGGCTCGGCCATGAGGGCGCGGGCGATCAGGGCGCGGCCGCGCTCACCCTGGGACAGGGTCGGCCACAGCAGATTCAACCGTGACCCCATCCCAAGGGCGTGGACGAGTTCCTCCGCGCGCATAACCTGCGCGTCGGTCGGTGCCCACCGCGGTGGAAACTCGGGGGTGTTGGTCAGGCCGGTGAGGACGACGTCCCGCACGGTCAGCGGCGCCCGGACCATATGGCGCGGATTCACGTGACCGATGTGCGCTCGTAATTCCCGCATGTCGACCCGGCCCAGCCGGTGACCGAGAACGTGGACGGTGCCGGCCGTGGGGTGCGCGGTTGCTCCGAGCAGCGAGAGCAACGTGCTCTTGCCTGCACCGTTGGCGCCCAACAATACCCAGTGTTCGCCGCGCCGGACCTGCAGAGTGACGTCGCGCAGGAGGAACCTACCGTCACGGACCAGGTCGACGGATTCGACCCTCACGACGGGAACGGAATTCTCCATTAGCTGTCACCTTTCCGCAGGATGGGTAAAACATAGGCGCTCCGCGCCCGTGAGTGGTTAACGAGTTTATGCACTCGCGGACCACGCACGGGCGGCGGAGCCGCCTCACTAGCGGTGTTTGAAGACCGGTGGGCGTTTTTCGACGAACGCGGTCATGCCTTCTTTTTGGTCTTCGGTGGCGAAGGTGGAGTGGAAGACTCGTCGTTCGAAGCGGATTCCTTCGGTGAGGGTGGTTTCGAAGGACCGGTTGACTGCTTCTTTCGCCATCATCGCGACCGGTAGCGACATGTCGGCGATGGTGGTCGCGGTCTGCAGGGCCTCGTCGAGTAGGTCCGCGGCGGGCACGATCCTCGAGACGAGTCCGGCGCGTTCGGCTTCCTCGGCGTCCATGTTCCGGCCGGTCAGGCACAGTTCCATGGCCTTGGCCTTGCCGACCGCCCGGGTCAGCCGCTGCGAGCCGCCGATCCCGGGAATGACCCCGAGTTTGATCTCGGGTTGCCCGAACTTCGCGGTGTCGGCGGCGATCAGGATGTCGCAGAGCATCGCCAACTCGCATCCACCGCCGAGCGCGTACCCGGCGACCGCGGCGATCGTAGGCTTGCGGGCCGCGGCCACCTTGTCCCAGGCGGAGAAGAAGTCGTCGAGGTAGACGTCCATGTACGACTTGGGTTGCATCTCCTTGATGTCCGCGCCGGCGGCGAAGGCCCGATCCGATCCGGTGATCAGGATGGCCCCGATCTCCGGATCCTTCTCCAACTCCTCCACCGCCGACACGACCTCGCGCATCAGCTGTGAGTTCAGGGCGTTGAGCGCCTTCGGACGGTGCAGGGTGATGATCCCGACCCGGCCCTTGCGGTCGAGCAGGATGGTCTCGAAGTCGGTCACTGGTCTCCCTTGGTAGAACGGTCGCGGATGTCGTTGATGATGGCCGAGAAGTCCTGACCACCACCACCGGCGGCGTGGAACCGGCTGTACAGTTCGGCGGCACGCAGCCCGAGGTCCGCCTCGACGCCGTTGGTCTTCAGCGCGTTCGCGGCGAGACCGAGATCCTTGTCCATCAGCGCGGCCGCGAAGCCGGGCTGGTAGTCGTTGTTGGCCGGGCTGGTCGGGACCGGTCCGGGCACCGGGCAGTTGGTGGTCAGCGCCCAACACTGGCCGGACGCGTTGGACGCGACGTCGAACAGGGCCTGGTTGCTCAGTCCCAGCTTCTCGCCGAGGACGAATGCCTCGCTGATGGCGATCATCGACACCCCCAGAATCATGTTGTTGCAGATCTTCGCGGCCTGACCGTTCCCCGGGTTGCCGCAGTGCACAACCTTCTTGCCCATCACCTCGAGCAGCGGCCTCGCGGACTCGAAGTCGTCCGCCGTGCCGCCGACCATGAACGCGAGGGTGCCCGCGGCCGCGCCCACGACGCCACCGGAGACGGGGGCGTCGACCGAGCGGTGCCCGGCGGTGACGGCCTCCTCGTGCGCCGCGCGGGCGTCCGCGACGTCGATGGTGGACGAATCGATGAACAGGGTGCCCGGCTTCGCGGCCGGTAAAATCTCCTTGTACAGGCCGAGGACGAGTGTGCCGTTCGGCAGCATCGTGATCACCACCTCCGCCTCGCGGACGGCGTCGACGGCCGACTCGGCGACGGTGACACCGTCTTTGGTGGCCTGCTCGAGGGCGGCGGGCGCGAGATCGAAACCGACCACCGTGTGCCCCGCCTTGACGAGGTTGGCCGCCATCGGACCACCCATGTGGCCGAGTCCCAGAAATCCGATCGTGCTCATGATGCAGTCCCTCCTGGACGCGTGTCGCTGGTCGAAGCCGCTGCCGGGACGGCTGCGGCTGTCGGGGCGGGGGTGGGTGGGGTGAGGCCGAGTTCGAGGTTCCCGAGCGGGGCGAAGAACGCGTCGACGTCCTCGTCGGTCACCTCGTCGATCGTGGCGGGTGACCACTGCGGGTTGCGGTCCTTGTCCACGACCTGCGCCCGGATGCCCTCGACGAGATCAGGGGAGCTCAGGCAGGCGACGGACACCCGGAACTCCTCGTTCAGCACTTCTTCGAGGCTGCCCGCCGCCCGGGCCCGGCGCAACGACCGTAGGGTGACCGCGCACGCGGTCGGCGACTTCGACAGGATCTGCTCGGCCGCCTTCTGAGCCTCGGGCACCCCGCTGCCGCGCAGGCGGGCGACGATCTCGGGAACACTGCCCGCGGAGTACGCGGCGTCGATCCACCCCTGCTGGCCCAGCAACTCCGAGGGCGGGGCGGGTTCGGTGAACCGGGCGAGGGCCTCGTCGACCGAGGTCTGCGCGAGTGCCTCGATAAAGCTGTCGATCTTCTCCGAGGGGATGTAGTGGTCGGCGAATCCGCACGCGATCGCGTCCCCGGCACTGAGGCGGGCGGTGGTCAACGCGATGTGGGTGCCCAACTCCCCGGGGGTGCGGGCCAACAGGTAGGTGCCGCCGACGTCGGGGACGAACCCGATCCCGGTCTCGGGCATCCCGATCATCGACCGTTCGGTGACGATCCGGACGCTGCCGTGCGCGGAGACCCCGACGCCGCCGCCCATCACGATGCCGTCCATGATCGCCACATACGGTTTCCGGTAGTTCGCGATGGCCGCGTTCAGGATGTACTCCTCGCGCCAGAACTCCCGCGACCCGGTGCCGCCCTCTTGGGCGTCGTGGTAGATCGACACGATGTCGCCGCCCGCGCACAGGCCCCGTTCACCGGCCCCGGTGAGCAGCACCGCCCGCAACCGATCATCGTCGGACCATGCGGCCAGGGCTGCCGCGATCTGCCGCACCATCGAGTGGTTGAGGGCGTTGATCGCCTTGGGCCGATTCAGCACGATCCGGCCCACACCGCCGCTCGTGTCGATCAGGACCTCGGGGGTCGTGGTGGTTGTCTCGCTCATGCCGCTCCTTGTTTTCCGTGTCCGGCGCCTCCGACGATGCTGCGGGCGATGACGACCCGCATGATCTCGTTGCTGCCCTCGAGGATCTGGTGCACCCGCAGATCCCGGACGATCTTCTCGATGCCGTACTCGGCCAGATAGCCATACCCGCCGTGCAGTTGCAGCGCCCGGTTGGCGACCTCGAAACCGGTGTCGGTGGCGAACCGCTTCGCCATCGCACACAGCTCCACCACCTCCGGAGCCCCCTCGTCGAGGGCGGCCGCGGCCCGCCACAACAGGGTGCGGGCCGCCTCGAGTTCGGTGCGCATGTCGGCGAGCTGGAACTGCAACGCCTGCGAGTCGAGCAGCGGCGCACCGAACGCCTTCCGGTCCGCGAGATACGCGACCGCCTTCTCCAGCGCCGCCTGCCCACCGCCGACCGAGCACGCCGCGATGTTGAGCCGGCCCCCGTTCAAACCGGCCATCGCGATCCGGAACCCGCCCCCCTCGGTGCCGAGGAGGTTCGCCGCCGGCACCCGCACATCCTCGAAGATCACCTGCCGGGTCGGTTGGGCGTTCCAGCCCATCTTCACCTCGTTCGGCCCGAACGAGAGCCCCGCCGACTCCTTCGGAACGATGAACGCGGAAATCCCCTTCGGCCCGCTGTCTCCCGTGCGGGCCATCACCACATACACATCCGACGTCCCCGCCCCGGAAATGAACTGCTTGACCCCGTTCAGGACGTAAGCGTCACCGTCGCGGACCGCCCGGGTGCTCAACGCCGCCGCATCCGACCCGGCACCCGGCTCGGTCAGGCAGTAACTACCCAACTGATCCATCGCACACAACCCCGGCACGAACGCACGGCGCTGCTCCTCGGTGCCGAACCTGTCGATCATCCACGTCACCATGTTGTGGATCGAGATATACGCGGCGATCGACGGACACCCCCTCGCGAGCTGCTCGAAGATCCGGGCCGCGTCCACCCGGCTCAACTCCGAGCCACCCACATCCTCCCGAATGTAGATCCCACCCATCCCCAACGACGCCGCCTTACGCAGCACATCCACCGGAAAATGCTTGGACTGATCCCACTCCACGGCAAACGGCGCCAAATGCTCGGCCGCGAAGTCACGGGCCGTCTCACTGATCGCCCGCTCGTCATCGGTCAAGGTAAACATACGATTCGACCCTTTCAGATCGGAGAAGTTGGAAGTACTATAGTTGGACATCCACGAACATTGCTAGTCCTCGTCCGGCACGGGCGGCGAAAAGCCGGATCCTCCGAGTGTGGGATGGGAAGTCGTCCCGGAGGTCGGAGTGCAGGGCAATTGGTCTCATTTGGGTCGATTGCCGGCCACTGGCGTGCAGTTCGTCGACTCGAGCATTGGTGAAAAAGGAGACCTTTCGTGACCGCTACGGAACCGGCAGCAACAGAGCAATCCTGTTCTGATGCAACGGAATTTTCGGGGACAGCACTGATCGCGGCGGTCCTGCAGACGCAAAAACTGATCGTTCGCAAGCTTGATGCCACCCTCAGTCCGTTCAAGCTGTCCTTTCCACGGTACGAGGTTCTGTCGCTGGTCGACGCGGCACCGAATGGAGTCATATCCACAGCGCTTCTGTGCCGCACCCTGGACCGGCATCCCACCACGATCACGTCCTTGATCGACGGACTCGAGCGCACCGGGTTGGTCACCCGTTCGACCAACCCCGTCGACCGACGCGAGACCCTCGTGACCATCACCGATCGTGGGCGGGCTGCGGCGGTGTCGGCCGCACGGGTCGTCGACGATGTCTCCGCCGTGGATCCTGAAGTGCTGCGTCGTCTGAGCATCGACCTGCACACGCTGCTTGTCGCAACTTCGCATACACAAGCACGGCAAGGCACCGCGCCGTCGGCTCACACCGCCGAGAGCGTTCGGGGGAACGGCCACGATGACCAGCGCTGACGGCCACGACGGTCGGCACGAGCAGGCATCGGAGAAGGGCAATGCCGAGGCCGCCCCGCCGGTCACGATCGATGCGAGAGGCATTCGATCCGATGACCTTCGGTATTTGCTCGCGGTCGCGCGGAGCGGACGCCGTCGATCGGCGGCAAAGGACCTGGGTGTCGACCACACCACTGTCTCGCGGCGTGTCAATGCACTGGAGAAGGCTCTAGGAGTTCGTCTGCTACAGCGCAGCGCGGACGGCTGGGAATTGACCGACGTCGGGCGATCCGTCGCAGAAAAGGCCCGGCTCATCGAGGAAGCAGTCCAGGAAACCGCGGATGTGGTCGCCGGTATCAGTGAAAATACGCTCCGCGGCACAATTCGCGTCACTGCACCGGACGGGTTCGGACCGATGTTCGTCGCCCCGGCCCTGGCTAAACTTCGCATGAACCACCCCAATCTCGTTGTGGAACTCATCACCGCAACAAGGCAACTGAATCTGCAACCGGCGGGATTCGATATTGCCGTCGCTGTCGGAACCCCGATCAGCAGTCGGCTTGTCTCGGAACGTATCTGCCAATACTCGCTAGGCCTGTACGCCAGCGAACAATATCTACGTGATCAGGGTGAACCCGCCACCATGGACGAGCTGACAGCCCACCCGCTGATCTTCTTCGTCGACTCCCTCTTGCAAGTGGGAGACCTCGACCTCGAGCGGCACCTGCCCGGCGTGACCGCTAAATTCATGTCCACGAACATCTTTGCCCACGTTTCGGCAACACGCGCCGGCGGCGGTATCGGTTTGCTTCCCGCATTCATGGCCGACCAGCATCCCGACCTTCGCCGGGTGATGGCCGACCTGGTCGACGTCCGCCTCTCCTTCTCCATCGCGGCGCGCAGGGCAAGCCTGACAAATCCGGCCGTGCAAGCAGTTCGACGCGTACTCCAAGAAGAGATCCTCAGCCGCCGAGACGAATTGCTCCCGGAACCGCGACACCCGAAGCCCGCAGGCCCCGACACATCGCAGTGACACGCGCCCCCTCGTGATCGGTGGCAGGGTGGGGCGCCGTATGGACGATGTTGCAGGACACTGTCTCCTGCAACGCCGCCCACCGACTACCGCATCTGTTACGCCCGCGTGGTGACCTCGGAGTCGAACTGGTCGACCAGACTGCCACTGCCGATCCAGTCGAGGATCTGCTCGGTGTGCTGACCGAGAACCGGAGGGGCAGCGTGCTGAGTACGGACCAATGACTGTCCGTCCGCGGTTTCCATTCGCAGCGAGGGACCCGGTAATTGCACCGGCCCGACCACTGGGTGGTCGACCTCGAGGAGGAGTCCCTGGCTACGGGTTTGTTCCCATTCGTAGACCTCGTCGATGGTGCGGATCGATCCCGCAGGCACACCGGCTGTTTCGAGGGCGGCGAGGACTTCGGCCCTGGTGCGGTTGGTGAAGTCCGCTTCGATAGCGGCGATGAGCGTGTCGCGGTTGGCAACCCGGTCCCGGTTGACGGTGAACCGGGGGTCATCCGCCGACAGCCCGGCGACGGGAGCGAATTTCGCCCAGATCGCCTCACTGCCGACCGCGATCTGCACGTATCCGTCGCCGCACCGGAAGCTGCCGTACGGTGCGATCTGGGGGTGGTGGTTGCCGGACCGCTGCGCGACCTGTCCGCCGACCGTCCACTTGGTGCCCTGGAAGGTGTGGGCACTGACCGCCGCGGCCAGCAGCGACGTGCGCACCACCATGCCTTTGCCGGTCTTTTCCCGGGATGCCAGCGCCGCCGACACCCCCGCGGTTCCGTGCACGCCGGCGAGGACGTCCGCGATCGGCACCCCGATACGGGTGGGCTCGCCGTCCGGGGTTCCGGTCACGGACATCAGGCCGGCCTCGCCCTGGGCGATCTGGTCGTAGCCGGCGCGGGATCCTTCCGGGCCGTCGTGGCCGAATCCGGTGATCGACAACGTGATCAGCCGTGGATTGAGCTCCTCGAGCACGTCGGTCGGAAAGCCGAGGCGGTCGAAGGCTCCGGGCCGGAGGTTCTCGATCAGCACGTCCGCCCGCCGGATCAGCCTGCGCAGCGCCTCGCGCCCGTCCTCGCTCTTGAGGTCGAGGACGATCGATTCCTTGTTCCGGTTCGCCGACATGAAGTACGACGACTGCGGGTCGTCTTGCGGCCCGACGAACGGCGGTCCCCAGGTGCGGGAGTCGTCGCCGGTGCCGGGGGCTTCGACCTTGATCACCCGGGCCCCGAGATCGCCGAGCATCATGGCGGCGATCGGGCCGGCAAGCGCACGGGAAAGGTCGAGCACGAGGATGTCGTTCAGTGGTCCGACAGTCATGGAATTCCGTTCAGTCCAGAGTAAGGAAGCGAGGGGTCAGAGTGTGCGCAGGCGCACGTTGACCTGCTTGGTCTGGGTGAAACCGGCGATCATGCCCTCGAGTGACACCTCGCGGCCCAGGCCACTCTGCTTGTAGCCGCCGTAGGACTGACCCACCATCTGGCCGCCACCCTGGTTGACCTGCACCCACCCGGTTTCCAGGGCGTGGGCAGTGGACAGCGCCAAATCGAGATTGTGTGTCCAGACGTAGGCGGCGAGCCCGTAGTGCGAGTCGTTGGCCATCGCAACGACGTCGGCGTGGTCGGTCCACGGGATGGCGACGAGGGCGGGTCCGAAGATTTCCTCCCGGGACAGGCGCCAGGAGTTGTCGGCTCCGGAGAACACCGTCGGGCCCATGTAGTAGCCCTCGGATTTGCCGACCTTGTCGGGGGAGCCGTCGAGGACCGTCGAGACCTTGTTCGAGCTGAGGCCGTCGTCGAGGAAACCGCAGACCGACGCGAACTGTGCCTCGTTGATGATGGCGCCCATGTCCGTGGCCTCGTCCAACGGGTTGCCGACCTTCAGCCCGGCCAGGGTGGTGACGAGCCGGTCGAGGACGTTGTCGTAGATGTCCTGGTGCAGGAACAGCCGGGAGCCGGCGGTGCAGCTCTGGCCCTGCCTGTGTACGCGGGTCGAGAGCAGCAGCTGGTTGATGAAGTCGTCGTTGATATCGACGTCGGGAAAGACGATCGACGGGTTCTTACCGCCGAGTTCGAGGGAGACGTGTGCGAGGCGGCCACCCGCTTCACGGGCGACGCGTCGCCCGACCTCGGTGGAGCCGGTGAAGGAAACCTTGTCGACGTCCGGGTGCTGGACCAGCGCTTCGCCCGCCACAGAGCCCTTTCCAGTGATGACGTTGAGGACACCGGCCGGCAGGTGTTCGGCGCAGATCTCGGCGAGGAGCAGCACGCTCAGCGGGGCTGCTTCGGCGGCCTTGACCACGACGGTGTTGCCCGCGACGAGGGCAGCGGGGATCTTGAATCCGGCGATCATCAACGGGGAGTTCCAGGGCAGGATGCAGCCGATGACGCCGAGCGGCTCCTGGCGGGAGTACTGAAGCTGGTCATCCCCAGCGGGCAGGACCGTGCCCTTGATCTCGCCGGCGACACCGGCGAAGTAGCGGAACAGATTCGCCAGGGTCTGCACTTCGGGGCGGGCCTGAGTGCGCAGCGCGTTTCCGGTGTCGAGGGCGGTCAGCCGGGCGAGCTCCTCGGCGCGGGCGTCGATGGCGTCGGCGATCTTCGACAGAATCCGGGCGCGGGCGGTGAAGTGCTGAGACTTCCAACGCGGAAAGGCCTTGTGGGCAGCACGGACGGCCTTGTCGACGTCCTCGGCGCTCGAGGTCGGCACACGGCCGATCACGTGCTTCCGCAGAATAGGAGTGGTCACCTCACTCCACTGACCGTCGAGAGCTTCCACCCACGCCCCGTCGACGAACATCGGGTAGTCGCGGGCTTCGGGAATCTGAAGGTCCGCGAGGGAGGTCTGGGTGGAAGTCATATGGCGTCTCCTAGCTGTATCGTGCGCGGGCAGCATGAGCACGGTTCATGCGTCGGGCAGGACGTAAGTCAGTGAATCGCCGTCGAAAACTCCGATGGCGAGGGGTGATACATCTACGATGCGGTGCGAGTACGCGCGGGTCAATCACCAGATCCGCTACCCGGGTGCGCAAAAATGCGCCACCACTGCGCGCGGGCACCCGCACATCCGCAGGTGCCCGTCGGGTGACCGAGAGCGGGCCGAGCGTCGCAAGCATCGAAACGGGTACCGGAAACCGCACCTCGGTTCTTATCGGTGATGGGGCGTTCCGGAATACCTTTTTGCGTAGCGCGCAGTAACACTCGCCGCCGAATACTTACCCGTACCCGGCGGTTTCATGTATTCGTGTTTTGCGACGCGAAAAGGCCCGTTGCCGAACATTATTCGGGCACAAACTCGCCTCGAGTACTTGAATTCGACACAAGTGCCAACGGTGTCGAAGATGATCTTGCTCGAAATTCTGTATTACGCGCGAGTAACCATTAAAGCTGTTTATGCTGCGGTCCACACTGGGATTTATCCCCGCTACGGGGTGCTGGTCCTGGTACAGACGAAGGAGAACCGTTGACCAAGACGGCGGAGCCGAAGATCGCACTCGTGATACCCGACGCCACCCCTGAGGGGGAGGACCGTGCCGGCGGGTTCGGCGCATGGAACGCGCTGAACGCAGTGACGGGAGTCGTTGGGCAGGGTCGAGTGGTCCTCGAGGAGTCGCTCCGCCTCGGGCGCGAGCTGACGAAGATCACCGTGGGCCGCTCGGATGTAGGGCCGGCCGCGGGCGATCGGCGGTTCACCGATCAGGCGTGGACGAACAATCCGATCTACCGCCGCGTGCAACAGACCTACCTTGCATCCGTCGACGCGGTCGAAAGTGTCGTCGAAGACTTGGGCCGACGGGTCGATGACCGCCACGCGCGGGAAGCGGCGTTCGTATCGACCGTCCTCACCAGCGCGCTCGCACCGACGAACTACTTGCCCACCAACCCGGCGGCGGTGAAAGAGGCGTTCGACACCGGTGGGATGAGCCTGGTTCGTGGCGCCCGCAACTATGTGTCCGACCTGCGCCACAACGGTGGGATGCCGCGGATGGTCGATCCCGACGCCTTCACGGTCGGCGTCGATCTCGCCGTGACGCCGGGTGCCGTCGTCGCCCGCGACGAGGTCGCCGAGGTGCTGCAGTACACGCCGACCACGGAGACCGTATACGAGCGCCCCGTACTCGTGGTGCCGCCACCGATCGGCCGCTACTACTTCCTCGACCTGCGCCCCGGTCGCAGCTTCGTCGAGCACGCTGTGTCCCGCGGACTGCAGACGTTCATGCTGGCGTGGCGTAATCCGCAAGCAGAACAGGGTGACTGGGACCTCGACACGTACGCGCAACGTGTGTCGGACGCGATCGACGAGGTCCGGGAAATCACCGGCAGTGATGACGTCAACGTGATCGGTTTCTGCGCCGGCGGCCTCATCACCACCGCCCTGCTCAACCACCTCGCCGCCACCGGGGACACCCGCGTGCACAGCATGTCGTACGCCGTGACAATGCTCGACTTCGCGGACCCGGCCGGCCTCGCGGCGTTCTCGGGACCGAGACTGCTGCAGCTGGTGAAGGGGCGGTCCCGGCGAAACGGCATCATCTCGGCACGCGACATGGGCAGCGCCTTCACGTGGATGCGCCCGAACGACCTCGTCTTCAACTACGTGGTCAACAACTACCTCATGGGACGGACGCCGCCGGCCTTCGACATCCTCTCCTGGAACGCCGACGGCACCAATCTGCCCGGAGCGCTGCACGTCCAGTTCCTCGACATCTTCGAGAACAACACACTTGCGACGCCGGGAGCGATGACCGCGCTCGGCACGCCCGTCGACCTCGGCAGGATCACCGTCCCCACCTTCGTCTCCGGCGCGATTGCCGACCACCTCACCTCCTGGAAGAACTGTTACCGCACAACCCAACTGCTGTCGGGCGACACCAAGTTCGTGCTCAGCTTCTCCGGACACATCGCCAGCCTCGTCAACCCGCCCGGCAACCCGAAGTCCCACTACTGGGAAGGCGGAGAGCCGGGACCCGATCCCGAGGCGTGGCTCGCCGCGTCGACGAAGAAGACCGGCAGCTGGTGGGAATCCTGGGCCGATTGGGTCTCGGAACGGGCCGGCGAGCGCATCGCCGCGAGTACACGCCTGGGCAGCGACGAGCACACCGTCCTCGGCGACGCACCCGGTCTCTACGTGCGCGACCTGAAAGCCGGTATTCCCGTGTAAATTGCGGCCAGGGATCGCCCGGCCTGCATGACGGTGCGGTCGGGTCGCACGATCGCCGCGGTCGCGTACCCGTCGGCGAGCCAGCGACCAAGGTCGGAGTTGGGCGGGGCGGGCACGACGACGGCGCCGCGGCGTTCGATCTCGTAACGCTGGCCGGCGGACGGCTCGATCGTGGTGACGAGCAGGAACCGTGCGGGCGTGCTGTCGTCGAGTCGACGGCCGTCACCGTCGAGAATTGGGTTGGGACACAGGTTTCCGGCCAGCCCCCATGCGGGCGCGGGCCGGTGGACGAATTCTGAGCGGCGCAGCGCTGGGGTGGTGCTGTCGGTGATCTTCGCGGCTACTCCCGGTACCCGTCCGGCCAAGGGAGCGAGGCGCCTTCGTACCACGTTACCGACGCGACCGCCCTCGGTCATTGCCCAGCCGATCGTAGTCGCGAGTCGGATCATGTGGTGGGCGTGAGGCTTCCGTTCCTGCTCATAGGTGTTCAGGCAGCTGTCGGGAAGGGTGCCGTCGAGGACGCCGGTGAGCTTCCAGGCCAAGTTCGCGGCGTCGCGAAGTCCGGCCCCCATCCCCTGTCCGACGAACGGGGGCGTCAGGTGCGCTGCGTCGCCGAGCAGGAAGACGCGGCGGTCGCGCCACCGGTCGGCGACCTGCGCCTTGAAGGTGTAGTCGGTGACCCGGACCAGTTCGAGGTCGGTATCAGGGACTTGCCGGGTCCAGGGAGCGATCAGGGGCCGCAGTGCCCCCAGGTCCTGGAAGTCCGCTGCGCTCTCCCCGGGCCGGAGCCGGAACTCCCACCGGTAGCGGTTGCCACCGATCCGCATGTACGTCGCGGCGCGGACCGGATCGCACACCTGATGAACACCTTCCCACTGGTGCAGGTCGGCGTCGGTGGCGATGTCGACGACAAGCCAGCGCTGCTCGAATCCGAGATCCTGCATGCGCGAGCCGATCGACGACCGGACCACACTGTTCGCGCCGTCGCAGCCGAGGACGTACCCCGCTCGAACGAAATGACGTTCACCGGTGAGATGGTCGGTGAATGCCACTCGCGCACAGTCGCGTTCGTGTACGACCACGGTGACGGCACTGTTTTCGCGCAAGCGCACGGTGTCGTACCTGGCCAGCCCGGTGCGCAGCAGTTGTTCGAATTCCGGTTGGTCGAACATGTTGGCCTGCGGGAAGCCGTGCGCGCTGCTTGCCGGGTCGCGACGAAACTCGGCCAGCGTTCTCGTCTCGCGGTCGACGAGCCGTAAACCCTGCGCCGGGCGGGAGATGCCGGCAAACTCCTCGGCCAGCCCGAGTCGGGCGACGATGCGGTAGACCTCATCGTCGAGGTGTACCGCCCGCGGCTGCGGGTAGACGCCATTCCACCGGTCCAGCACCAGGACGTCGACGCCGTACTGCCCCAGCAGGGTGGCGGCGGTGATTCCCGTGGGTCCGGCTCCGACGACGACGACCGGGTACCGCTCCACGCTCATGCCGTCACCTCCAGCCGCCAGACCAGTGGATAGCGATCGAGCGCGGGTCCGACGGCGGCACCAGCGGCCGCCGCGACGGTGACGACCACCGAACCGTCCTCGACGATCGCGCCGATGTGGCCGATCCCGGTCACCGAGGCCAGGGCACTCACCGGGCGAACCTGACCACGGTCCGCTGGATCCCCAGGTCCAGGACACCGTCGTCCGTGGCGATCGACAGCTCCATGACATCGCCGTCCTGCAGGTAGTGGGGGTTCTTCGCCTGAGCCTTGAAGAAGAACTTCCACTTGACCGCAGGCGGCAGCAGCGAGCCGATGATCTCGACCGGCTTGGACGGCGCCTTCAGAGCGGTACCTCCGGGAGTGCCGGTGAGCAGCAGGTCTCCGGCATCGAGTCGCTGAAACTTGGTCAATGCCTGCAGCGCCTGCACCGGCCGGTAGATCATGTCCGACCCGACCGTCATGTTCTGCCGGACCTCGCCGTTGACGCGCAGCTGCAGTCGAAGATCATCGAATCGCTTGAAGTCGCCCTCCTCCAGCAGCACCAAAGCCGGGCCGACCGGGGTGAAGGTGGGATACGACTTCGCTTCGTAGAACTGCGTTTTCGGGAGCTGCACGTCCCTGGCCGACACGTCGTTCGCGATGACGAGACCGGCGACGAAGTCTGCAATGTTGTGCTCGTCGATCGAGGCACCCACCGGAACGGGTCGGCCGAACACCAGTCCCGCCTCGACCTCGTAGTCGAGGAAGCGAACATGGTCGGGTTTGATCACGTCCGCGGACGGGCCACTGATCGAACCGGACGCCTTTCGGAAGAACGTCAACGGGACGGTATCCGGGTTCATTCCCGAATCCTTCACGTGCGAGACGTAATTCGTCATCTGCGCCACCACTCGGCACGGAGAGGTGACCGGCGAGAGCAGCTCCAAGGTGTCGATCGGGACCGTGGCCGTGGCCGTGGCAGCGGCCTCGATCGCCGCCCGATCGGCGAGAAGTGCGGCCGTCGTGGTGGCAGCGGAGTCGACCTGGGTGGCGCCGCGCGGGGTCTGCACCCACCAGCCGTCGTGGGTGCGGAGGACGGAAATACTCATGAAGAAGCTACTTTCAACAGGCCACGAAGGCGTTGGAGGTCGAACTCGTTGTCTCCGCGGAGCGAAGAGATTGTCGCGCGCAGTTCGCGTAGGGACTCCCGGCCGGGAGCGGTACCGAGAAAATCGCTGGTCGCCGGCGGGCCCCACTGCGCCAGACCGGAGGCGCTCATCGGCGCCCAGCCGGGTTCGAGGGCGGCGTCGAACATGTCACCGTCACTGAAATGCTCGACCAGGAAACCGTCCGGGTCGCGCCAGTAATCGAAAATCTGGCTGCCCTGGATGTGACGGCCGATCCCCCACGAGCGACGGTAACCCCGCTCCCGCAGGTATTCGCCGCCTGCAGCCAAGGTGTCGAGGTCGCAGACCTGGTACGCCGAGTGCATGTAGCGATTGGACGGGCCGAGGGTGAGAGCCACGGTGTGATGATCGGCGGGAGTGTCGCCACGGTCGCAGCGGACAAAACTCATCACCGGCCCGCGCTGCCGCTGGCCGGGGTAGTACTGGAAATCGCTCACGATCATTCCCAGATGCTGCAGATACCAATTCAATGTCTCGAGGTAGGTGGTGCTCTGCAGCACCACGTGACCCAACCGCTGCACCGACACCGGCTCCCGTGGTGGGCGCTGCGTCGCGTTAGTCCGTTCCGCCGTGCGTCCGACGTTGAGGGTGACCGGAGTCTGCGCGGGCAGTGCGGGTAACCGGCGCACGCCGGAGACCACGCGCACCGAACTCCCATTCGGGTCGGCCAACTCGACGACGATGCCGCCCAGGCTCTCGGGCAGCCGGTCGACACGACGGCCGGTGGCCTCGGCCAGATGCAGCACGTCCGCGTCATCGGCGGCGAGGAACGCCGCTCCCAGGAATCGGGAACGGGGGCCCTTCTTAATGATCACGCACGGCGTTCCAGCGTCGGTTCCCCGTAGCTGCAGTTCATCTCGGGTCCGTGAGGCGGTGGTGAATCCGAAGGCGTGAGCGAACATTTCGGCCCGGTCGAGGTCGGGTTTCGCGAATTCCAGCCACGCGAGATCGTGCACCTTGACGATCGGGTTCGGCGCCCGGCCGGGGTGTTCACCGCGCCGTGCGCCCTGTTCGCTGTGCAGATCGGCGTGAGCGTCGATGTGTCTATTCATGAGCTCTCCTCAAGTGAATGACGATATCGTCACTCATGAGTGGACCGTCAGTCAAGGATCCTGACGAAATCATCATTTCTGAGCGTCGGTGTTATCGTGGGCGGGTCTACACACAACAGAGGCGGTGACACGACCCTTGACCACCGACGATGCACCAGCGAGTCGACTGGAACGACGAAAAGCACGCACGCGGGCGGCTCTCATTCGTGCGGCACAAACCTTCATCGCCGAGGGAAATCTCAGTGTTCCCGTACTCGAGATCACCCAGGCCGCCGACGTCGGAATGGGCTCGTTCTACAACCACTTCGACAGCAAGGAAGAGCTCTACCGGGCAGCGATGGACGCCGCCCTGGAAGCGCACGGCCAACTCCTCGATCACCTCACCGGCGACCTCGAGGACCCCGCCGAGACGTTCGCGCAGGCTTTTCGGCTCACCGGCCGCCTCTTTCGCAAGGAGCCCGACCTCAGCCGCGTGCTGCTCAACAACGCACCCGACCTGATCACCGCCGACCGCGGACTCGCCCCCCGTGCCCTTCGCGACATCGAGGCAGCCACCGCGACCGGACGCTTCACCGTTCGTGACCCGGAACTGGCGCTGGTCCTGACCGCCGGAGCGCTCATCGGGCTCGGCCAGCTACTGCACGCTCGCCCGGACCGTGACGCCGCCGAGGCCACCGACGCACTCGCCGAAGACCTGCTGCGCACCTTCGGGTTGACCCCGGACGACGCTCGCGGAGTCAGCCGCCGTCCGCTCCCCGACCTCGACAGTGTCGTAGGCGGATCCGCAGCCTGACGTCAGCCGCGCACCGTTCTCACGGTGACCCCGATGCTGTCAGCGTCAGGACGCGCAACCGTCAGTCGTCGGCGACAATCGCTCGGGCGACTTTGCCGCCGTACTGTTCGGCCTGATCGCTCGGAAGCCCGGAGTCGGTGAGAATCGTTTCGACCTCGTCTATCGCTGCGACTTTGGCGAGAGCACGGTGTCCGAACTTCGAACTGTCCGCGAGGACGACGGTGCGCGCCGCAGCCGAGATGATCGCTCGTTTGAGCGGTACTTCGAGCGTGTTGGTATTGGTGATTCCTGCAGTCGGATCGATGGCGTCTGCTCCGAGGAAGGCCCAGTCGGCCGAGTAGTCGGAGAGGAAGTCGACGGCGCGTTCGCCGACCAGGGTGAAGACGGATCCGAGTAGCTCGCCACCGGTGACCAGCAGGCGGACGGCGGGGATGGTGGCTACGTACTTGCCGATGCGAAGGTCGTTGGTGATGATCGTCAAGTCAGCTTTGTGACGAAGCTCCAGAGCGACCTGGTAGGTGGTCGACCCGCTGTCGAGGATGACCGTGTCGCCATCGGCCACGTGCTGCGCTGCGCGCCGTGCGATCGCGATTTTCTCGGGTCGTCGCTCGGTTTTCTTTACCGCGTAGGGGATTTCGGAGGATGCGCCTGTGACGGGCCGCGCTCCGCCGTGCGTTCGTTCGGCTTGGCCGGAACGAACCAACGTGTCGAGGTCACGCCGAATCGTCGACGCGTCCACGCCGAGCTCGCGTGAGAGAACCTTCGCCTCGACATAGCCGTCGACGTGAAGGCGTTGGAGTATTTCGCCACGTCGTGTGGTTGCGGACAAGAAACACTCCTTGGAACTCGGCTCGATGCACTCGCGGATCAGGTCTGCCCGGATCCTACCGTCTCATGCGCGGTTATTGACAGTCCGAACGCGCAAACGGCATGATTGCACGCACTTGCTGCGCGATATCGTGCAGACGTGGGTCTGTGGCTTGGGTCGGCGGTCGAGCAAACGTCAAGGAGTTCCCGATGCAGTTGGGTGTGATAGGTCTAGGGCGGATGGGCGGAAACATGCGCGAGCGTGTTCGTGCCGCGGGTCACGAGGTCGTCGGCTTCGATTTCGATCCCACCGTGCGTGACGTCGACTCGGTGGCCGAATTGGTCACTCGCCTCAGTGGCCCCAGGGTGGTGTGGGTAATGGTTCCTGCCGGTGAGCCGACCCGCTCGGTGATCGCCGAGCTGAGCGGGCTGCTCGGGCCCGGAGATCTCGTGATCGAGGGCGGAAACTCGCGCTTCTCGGACGATGAGTTCCACTCCGCTGTGCTCGGTGAGCGCGGAATCGGTTATCTGGACTGCGGCGTATCGGGCGGAGTATGGGGCCTGGACGAGGGCTACGGGCTGATGGTGGGCGGTGACGACGCCGATGTTGCACGCGCCATGCCAATCTTCGATGCACTCACGCCCGAGGGGAAGCGAGAGGACAGTTTCGTGCATGCGGGGCCCGTCGGCGCCGGCCACTACGCCAAGATGGTGCACAACGGTATCGAGTATGGATTGATGCAGGCGTACGCCGAGGGATACGAACTTCTGGCCGCCGAACCCCGCATCACTGCCCCCGACGCTGTGATGGGTGCGTGGCGGCAGGGCACCGTGGTGCGCTCCTGGCTACTCGACCTTCTCGTCGCTGCGCTTCGGCAGGACCCGGGATTGAGCTCGATATCCGGATACACGGAAGATTCGGGCGAGGGGCGCTGGACGGTCGAAGAGGCCATCTCCCACGCCGTGCCGGTCCCGGTCATCTCGGCTGCCCTCTTCGCGCGTTTCTCCTCCCGCCAGCCGGATTCACCTGCCATGAAGGCGGTTTCGGCTCTGCGGCAACAATTCGGTGGACATCAGGTTCGGAGCATGGAGGCGGTTCAGTCGTGATCAAGCTGGGATACAAGGCGTCGGCGGAGCAGTTCGGTCCGCGGGAGTTGGTGGAGCTGGGTGTGCTGGCGGAGGCGCACGGGATGGATTCGGCGACGGTGTCGGATCATTTCCAGCCGTGGCGGCACGAGGGTGGGCATGCGCCGTTCTCGATTGCGTGGATGACGGCGGTGGGGGGAGCGGACGGAGCGGTTGCAGTTGGGGACGTCGGTGATGACGCCGACGTTTCGGTACAACCCGGCGGTGGTGGCGCAGGCGTTCGCGACGATGGGGTGTCTGTATCCGGGTCGGGTGATGCTCGGGGTGGGTACCGGTGAGGCGCTCAACGAGATCGCGACGGGTTTTGCGGGGCAGTGGCCCGAGTTCAAGGAGCGGTTCGCGCGCTTGCGGGAGTCGGTGCGGTTGATGCGGGAGCTGTGGCTCGGGGATCGGGTCGATTTCGAGGGCGAGTTTTTCTCCACGAAGGGGGCGTCGATTTACGACGTGCCCGAGGACGGGATCCCGGTGTATATCGCGGCGGGTGGTCCGGTGGTGGCCCGGTATGCCGGGCGCAGTGGGGACGGGTTCATTTGTACGTCGGGTAAGGGTATGGAGTTGTATACGGAGAAGTTGCTGCCGGCGGTGGCGGAGGGGGGCGGCGAAGGCGGAGCGCGATGTCGCGGAGATCGACAAGATGATCGAGATCAAGATTTCGTATGACACCGATCCGGAGTTGGCGTTGGAGAACACCCGGTTCTGGGCGCCGTTGTCGTTGACGGCGGAGCAGAAGCATTCGATCGATGATCCGATCGAGATGGAGAGGGCGGCGGATGCGTTGCCGATCGAGCAGGTCGCGAAGCGGTGGATCGTGGCGTCGGATCCGGATGAGGCGGTGGCGCAGATCAAGCCGTACCTCGACGCCGGGTTGAATCATCTGGTGTTCCACGCGCCCGGACACGACCAGAAGCGGTTCCTCGAGTTGTTCGAGAAAGACCTTGCCCCGCGGTTGCGAGGACTCGCATGACACACAACGTCACCACTACGCCGCTGTGGAACAAACTGTCCGATCACCACTGGGAAGTCGCGGCCACGCACCTTCGGGAACTGTTCGACGCCGACCCACATCGGGGCGAAGATCTGAACGTCACGGCCGGCGATCTCTACATCGATTACAGCAAGCATCGTGTCACGCGCGAGACGGTCGGCCTGCTACTCGACCTCGCCCGGGCCGCCGGAGTGGAACACCACCGTGAGGCGATGTTCACCGGCGAACATATCAACACCTCCGAGGACCGGGCTGTTCTGCACACTGCTCTGCGCGCGAACCCCGAGCGCGAGCTGATCCTCGACGGACAGAACGTGATCGAGGACGTGCACGCGGTGCTGGGGCGGATGGGTGAGTTCACCGACCGTGTCCGGTCCGGCGTGTGGCGCGGGGCCACCGGCGAGCGCATTCGTACGGTGGTCAACATCGGGATCGGTGGATCCGACCTCGGTCCGGCCATGGCATATCGCGCCTTGCGCCATTACGTCGACGGGCCCGAGGTGCGGTTCGTCTCCAATATCGACCCCACCGATCTGCTGTCGAATCTGACCGACCTGGACCCGCGCACCACACTGTTCGTCGTTGTCTCCAAGACCTTCTCCACGCTGGAGACGATGACGAACGCATCCGCTGCCCGGCGCTGGATCACCGGCGCACTGGGGGAGGATGCGGTGCCCCGCCATTTCGTCGCGGTGTCCACCGACACTGCACGGGTCACGGACTTCGGCATCACCGCCGACAACATGTTCGGCTTCTGGGAATGGGTGGGCGGACGGTACTCGGTCGGGTCCGCCGTCGGGCTTTCTGTCATGATCGCGATCGGACGGGAACGGTTCACCGAGTTCCTCGGCGGGATGCGGGCGATCGACGAGCACTTCCGCACTGCGCCACTGGAATCGAATGCGCCCGTCATCCTCGGCATGCTCGGTGTGTGGTACTCGAGTTTCTTCGGTGCCGACTCGCGGGCCGTGCTGCCGTACGCGAACGACCTGGCCAGGTTTCCGGCGTACCTGCAGCAATTGACCATGGAATCGAATGGCAAATCGGTGCGGGCGGACGGAACTCCGGTCGGCACCTTCACCGGCGAGGTTTTCTGGGGAGAACCAGGCACGAACGGGCAACATGCGTTCCATCAGCTTCTGCACCAGGGCACACATCTGATCCCCGTCGACTTCGTGGGATTCACGGAGCCGGTGGAGGATCTACCCACCCTCGACGGCATCGGATCCATGCACGATGTGCTGACCGCGAACCTCCTCGCACAATCGAAAGTTCTCGCGTTCGGCAGGACCGAGGCCGAGATCGCCGAAGACGGGACACCCGCCGAGCTCGTCCCACACAAGGTGATGCCCGGAAACAGGCCTTCGACAACCATTTTGGGCACAAAGCTCACGCCATCGACCCTCGGACAGTTGATCGCCCTGTACGAACACCAGGTATTCGTTCAAGGCGTCGTCTGGGGAATCGACTCGTTCGACCAATGGGGAGTCGAGCTCGGTAAGACGTCGGCTCTTGAACTGGGTCCCGCCTTGTGGGACCAGGGCGGCGCACCGGAGGTCGGGGACAGCTCCACCGCCAGTCTGATTCGTCTCTACCGGCGAGCGAGGAAGGAACGCAGTTGCCTGCCCTGACGGTGCGGCTGCCCGTCCCCATCGCCGAGGAGTGGGACTGGCAGCTGTCCGCGGCCTGCCGGGACACCGACCCCGCGGTGTTCTTTCACCCCGACAACGAACGAGGCGAACCCCGTGCGCGTCGAGTGCGTGCGGCCAAACAGGTCTGCCGGCGGTGCCCCGTGCGGGACCGGTGCCTCGAATATGCACTCGGATCCTCCGAACGCCATGGCATCTGGGGTGGTTACACCGAGGACGAGCGCAAGAAGCTGCGAAGGCCAGTTCGCTGACTGAGTGACTCGCTTTCATCTGGGCGGTTGATCAAGCCTGCGGCCTCCTGCAGAGTCGTTGGTCGCAGTGAGTGGCAGGCGCAGCGCTGCCGGGGCGTGTGCTGGAACGGCCGGCGACCGGGGTGTGATGGGGGCAAGCCGACGGTATGGCTCGGATTGTGGCGGCCGCGGGTCGGCGTCGCCGTTGTTGGGCCAGAACGAGAATGCGCGCGCAGCTTGTGCGGTGATAGTCAGTGACGGATTGACGCCCAGGTTTGCGCTCACTGCGGACCCGTCGACGATCGATAGGCCCGAATAGTTGAACACGCGGTGGTACGGATCGGTGACGCCGGTCTGACGTGCGAACGGATGGGCCCGGGTAACTCCTGACGAGGCGGAATATCTGAACTAGTTCTGATGTAGTGGTAGGTATGGGCAAGTCGCCGGTTACCACAACGTTCTCCGCCTTCTTGAGGGCACCGAAGGAGGTACTCGGCGTTCTCGAGGACAATGGTGAGGTGGTGCTGACGCGTCGGAACGCTCTGGCTTTGCGGTTGACCCAGGAATCGGCGAGCCGCGCGGAATTGAGCACCCTCGGCGTTGTCGGGCAGCTCTTCGCTGCTTCCCTGGACGAGGCGGCGCTCGATCGGGTCGCCACCCGCCTTGCGGTGGCTCTGCCGTGGATCGGGTTGCTGCCGGCGGGGTTGCACGCGGAGTTCATCGCCGAGTTCCAGGCCATCGCGCGGGCCTGCATCGCGGTGGCCAGCTTCGATCGGCTCGCGATTCTGCTCGAGGCATGGCAGGCCACAGCGGAGGCGTATGCCGACCCGCGCCTGACCGCCGACGGCTCTGATCTGGAGTACCTCGACGTTCCCGAGGTGGTCACGGAACCGGTCCGCGACGCGTGAGCAGGAAGGGCGGAGCGGTTCCTCGTCCGGCCAAACGGACCGAATGGCAGCTGGTGTTCGCCACCCGCGACGCGGAGAAAGGGTGGACCGATCTGCTGGCCACTGCCCGCAACGCCACGGTCGACGCGTGGGACACCCTCACCCGGGAACCGACAGTGCAGAGGCCGCGGCTGTATCAGCTCAAAGGCGACTACGCCTACGGGAGGTACAGCGGACGTAACTTCGCCCGCTACCAGCTTCGGCGATGTCGGTGGGGTCGCCGGTGCGTTTCTGGGGGACTTTGGAGACGAGTTTGTCGCGGGCGGGTCCGTTCATGCAGGCGAGCATCGGGGTTTCGATGAGTCCGGGGGCGATGGCGTTGGCGGTGATGCCGTCGCGTGCGGCTTCGAGGGCGATGGTTCGGGTGAGGCCGACGATGCCGGCCTCGGCGGCGACATAGTTGGCCTATCCGAAGTTCCCGCGCCAGCTCATCGAGCTGAACGAGACGATCCGTCCGTAGGTGCGGGCGCGCATGTGCGGCAGGACGGCCTGGGCGCAGAGGAACGATCCGGTGAGCGATACGTCGATGACGGCGTGCCAGTCCTCGACAGTGATGTTCTCGATTCGGTTGTCGCGGATGATGCCGGCATTGTTGACCAGGGCGTCGATGCGTCCGTGGGTGTCGGCGATCGTGTCGACCCAGTCCTGCACCTGCGGGGCGGAGGCGGCGTCGACGGGGTGGCTGGTGGCGGGGCGGCCGTAGCGGTCGGTCAGCTCGGCAGCCAATGCTTGTCCGGCGGTGTCGTTGTTCTCGGCGATCGCGACGGTGGCGCCGTGGCGTCGACAAAAGAACAACTTGTCATCGCCGCCACCAAACACTTCTTCGGCGCCGCCGCGGACGAGATCGAAGCCGCCGTTGCCGACGAGTCCGATCCTCGTAAGCGGATTACGACGTACCTCGGTGGTGTCGCATCGGCGATGCGCCGCAACTCGCGGGCGTTCTAGGCGACATGGTTTCGTACGCACCGACGGCGGAGATATGCGGCCGCAATACCGCGCAGGCCGCGCAGCCGGTGCACGAATTGATCGACGAGGGCGTCGAAGCCGGGCGCTTCCGCGCCACCGACGCCGCATTCGCCGCCCAGCTGGTGGCATTGGCGATCGACGCCGTCCAGTCGGGGCTACTCCTCGAACGCACCGGACTATCCGCCGCCGATGCCTTCGGAGAGCTCGGCGACCTCCTGCTCCACGGCTTGCTGCGCACCGATTAGGCGCGATTACCGGCGGAAACGGCGAACTGCGGAATTCCCATCAGTCCGAATGTGGCGCCACGTCTGAAATCGATCGGGTCGTGTTCCGCATAACGCCCAGGAACCAATCTGGTTGACCTGCAACGTCGTTTCCGAAACGGTCGTCACCACGGTAGCGCGGCTGCCGACTGCCCAGCAGGTCCCGCCTTCTAGTGGCCGTCGATCCCCTCGAGCAGTTCGTGGATGGTGGCTGTCTCGGCGGCTTCTTCGGTGTCGTCGAACAATGGTCGGATTCCTCGAGCGGCCATGATCTGGTCGTTGCCGGCGCCGGCGGCGATCATGGGCCAGACCAGGGCGTCGTCGCCGACGATGAAGTCGATGACGACGGGGCGGTCGTTGATAGCGCGGGCTCGAGCGATCACTGCGTCGACGTCATCCTCGCGTTCGCAGCGCAGTGCGACACACCCGAGTGCCTCGGAGAGCTGCACGAAGTCGGGGATGCGGCGCGAATGGGTGGCCAGGTCGACGTTCGAGTAGCGGCCGCCGTAGTGAATTTCCTGGAGTTGTTTGACCATGCCGAGGTTTCCGTTGTTGATCACGGCGACCTTGATCGGGACGCCCTCGATCGCGGCGGTGGCCAGTTCCTGGTTGGTCATCTGGAAGCAGCCGTCGCCGTCGATCGCCCATACCTCACGGTCGGGTGCACCGAGTTTCGCGCCCAGCGCCGCGGGCACCGCATAACCCATCGTGCCGAGGCCGCCCGAATTGAGCCAGGTGCGCGGCTTTTGGTAGCTGATGTAGTGGGCGGCCCACATCTGGTGCTGGCCGACGCCGGAGCAATAGATCGCATGGGGACCGGCAGCCTTGCCGAGAGCTTCGATGACGAACTCCGGTGACAGGGCTCCATCACGTGGGCGGTCGTAGCTGACCGGGTAGGTCCGGCGAATCCCGTCGAGGTAGTCGCGCCAGCCGGTCAGGTCGATTGGTCGGCCTTGGTTGCGGCGGGAACGTATCGTGTCGATCAGTGCTGTGATGGTCTGCTTGCAGTCACCGACGATCGGCACGTCGGCGAATCGGTTCTTGCCGATCTCGGCGGGGTCGATGTCGGCGTGGATGACCTGGGCGCCGGGCGCGAACGAGGCCGCTTCGCCGGTGACGCGGTCGTCGAACCGGGCACCGAGCGCGATCAGCAGGTCGCTCTTCTGGAGCGCGGCGACGGCGGCGACGGTGCCGTGCATGCCGGGCATCCCGTAGTGCAGGCGGTGGCTGTCGGGGAACGCTCCGCGGGCCATCAGCGTCGTCACGACGGGAATCCCGGTCAGCTCCGCGAGCAGCGCCAGCTCGACCGACGCCTCGGCCTTGATCACACCCCCACCGACGTAGAGGACAGGCGCCTTCGCGGCGGCGATGAGGTCGGCGGCCGCACGGATCTGCTTGCCGTGTGGTTTGCTGACCGGCCGGTAGCCGGGAAGGTGAGTCGCCGGTGGCCAGGCAAAGGTGGTGGTGGCCTGCAGGACATCCTTGGGGATGTCGACGAGCACCGCGCCGGGGCGCCCGGTGGCGGCGATGCGGAACGCCTCCGCAAGGGTGCGGGGGATGTCTTTGGGGTCGGTGACCAGGAAGTTGTGCTTGGTGATCGGCATGGTGATACCGCAGATGTCGGCTTCCTGGAAGGCGTCGGTGCCGATCATGCCGCGTCCGACTTGCCCGGTGATCGCCACGACCGGCACCGAGTCCATCTGCGCGTCGGCGAGCGGGGTGACCAGGTTCGTCGCGCCCGGGCCGGATGTTGCCATGCACACCCCGACCTTGCCGGTGGCTTGGGCGTAGCCGGTGGCCGCATGTCCAGCGCCCTGCTCGTGTCGCACCAGCACGTGAGGCAGCCGCTGGGAATCGATCAGCGGGTCGTACACCGGCAGGATCGCCCCGCCCGGGATACCGAAGACCACCTCGACGGCGAGCGCTTCGAGTGAGCGCACCACCGCTTGGGCGCCGGTCACCCGGATCGGGTGGTGTTCGGGGAGAGCGGTGGCTGCTGCGGCAATCCGGCTGGGCGGCTCGCTGTCGCACATCGCCGGGAGGGTTCGCTGCGGAGCGGAGACAGGAGATTGCACAAGAAGTCCTCGAGTCGGATCCGTGCTGCACATGGTGCGCGCGGTTTGCGGTAACGGGTCGGACCCCGCCGTTTACGATGCGTCGAAAACCGTGCGGCGGTGTCGTTGTCCGGGTCTCCGGCCTCGTGGGCTCTCCCGGTAGGCGATCGAGAAACGGCGTGTCTTTCTCGTGCCTGCGTGATCTCAGTCAAGCAGCGACCGGCAGATCCGGCAACCAGCACCTATGAGGGTGAGCAATCTGCACGCCGGCGCTGATGCTAGAGCAGAATCTGGTGGTCATCCTGCACACCGTCGACGCTGTCGGACGAAATCGCTCGTCGCCCTGCCAGCCGGAACGAGTGATCCACCGAAGATGTTCGTGGAGAGACTCTCTCGTCGCGATGCAACCCGGCAACCGGTGGGCGCCATTGTGGGGCGGCCACCGGTGTGGATCACACGGCTACGCGTGTCATCGCGGCAGTGCCTGAAGCCGGGGCGGGCGAGTTTGCTGGAGCAGAAGTCCCTCGAGTATGTCCGGGTCGCGAAGTCGACGTCGTTGATCAGGGTGGGCGTCACCATCGTGAGAAGGCGTTTGTAGAACACGACTGGGGTGATGCCGAACTCGGGGAGGATGTATTCGTCTCCTCCGCCGAATCGGGACCATTTGGTGGCGAACGCCAGCATGGCCTTATCGTCTCGGGTAGTCATGAATCCTTGTCGTCCCCCGAGGGTGTGCTGTGTCCTGTCAGAGATCGTTTGGGGTGAAGCCGTTTTCGAGTCGGTTCTTGACGGTGGTGAGGAAGCGGGCGGCGTCGGCGCCGTCGACGATGCGGTGATCATAAGAAATCGACAGGTAGGCCATCGAGCGCACGTCGATGCGGAGCTCGCCGTCGTGGCGGGTCGGGATCAGTCGCTCGACCACTGCACCGACACCGAGGATGCCGGTTTGGGGTTGGTTGATGATCGGGGTGTCGAACAGTGCACCCCGGCTGCCGGTGTTGGTGAGGGTGAAGGTGCCGCCGGATAATTCGTCTGCGGTGATCTTTCCGGTGCGCACTTTCTCGGCCTTGTCCGCGATCGCCCGGGCCAGCCCCTCGATCCCGAGATTCTGGGCATCGCGGATCACCGGCACCATCAACCCCTTTTCGCTGTCCACCGCCATGCCGAGGTGGCAGTGGTCGTAGTAGGTCACCTCGGTGACGTTGGGGTTCAGTGAGGCGTTGAGGACCCGGTGCTCGGTGAGTGCGTCGACGGCCGCTTTGGCGAAGAACGGCAGGAACGAGAGCTTGAGTCCGGTGCGAGCGAGGAAGTCGTCCTTGTGGGCGGCACGCAGCCGGGCGATCGCGGTGACGTCGACCTCGAGCACCGTGGTCAGCTGCGCCGAGGTCTGTAGTGACTCGACCATCCGCTGAGCGATGGTGCGCCGAATCCGCGGCAGCTTCTCGGTGACAGAGCCAGCCGCAGCGGACTGCTCCCGCGGCGCGGGTGGTGCCGTCGGTTCCGGGGTGGGTTCCGGTTTCGGCGTCGGGGGAACGGTCGGCGCCGAAACCGGAGGCACCGCAGCTGCGGTGGGTGCCGAAACCGCAGGAGGTGCCTGAACTGGGGGCACCGGCGAAGCGTGTGTCGGTGCGGCGGCCGCACCGTCCGACGAGTCGGTGATGACAGCGAGTTCGGCGCCGACTGTCACTACGTCATCCTCGTCGGCGAGGATGCGCTGGAGAATTCCGCCGACGGGGGACGGTATTTCGGTGTCGACCTTGTCGGTGGCAACCTCGAGCAGTGGTTCCTCGGCTTCGATGCGGTCGCCGGGCTGCTTGAGCCACCGGGTGATGGTGCCCTCGTCGACGTTTTCCCCGAGTGCCGGCATCCGCACCGTGGTGTCTTCGAGTTGTTCGGTTGTCATGGTGTGGTGTGCTCCTGGCCTGTGGGCGTGCGGGTCTCGGTGATCAGGGGAGGATGTCGAGTGAGGCGCGGACGATGCTGTCGGTGTCGATGCCGTGGTAGCGGTAGACGTCGTCCAGGGAGCCGACCTGCCCGAACTTGCTGACCCCGAGGCAGGTGCTGCGCACGTGGTTGATGCCGGCGAGGAATGCCAGGGTGTGCGGATGCCCGTCGAGGACGGTGACGATCGGGGTGGCGCGATCGGCGGGGAAGAGTTGGTCGAGGATCCAGCTCTCACCGGGCCCGCGGCCCTGCCGTGCCTGGACGGCCTCGAACAACAAGCCGGGGCTGGTGACGCAGACGACGTCGGCGGGGATGCCCTGTTCGGCGAGACGGTCGGCGGCGGCGAGGGCTTCGGTGATCATCGCGCCCATGGCGACGATGGTGACCTGGGCACCGTCGCGGCGGATCAGCGGATATCCGCCGGCCACCACCTGCCGGCGGCGGCGTTCGCGGGCCGCCGGGTCGGTGGGCACCGCGGCGAGGGTTTGATCGACGGGGCGGGTGGACAGCCGCAGGTATGCGGAGGTGCCGTCGGGGCGGCCGAGCCGGCCGATGCTGGCCAGCAACGTCCACTCGGTGTCGATCGCGAAGGCCGGTTCGTAGCTGATGCACCCGGGCTGTTCCAGCCCGATCGACGGGGTCTTGATCGACTGGTGCGCACCGCCTTCGGCGGCCAACGTGACGCCGGAGGGGGTGCCGACCAGGATCGACTGTCCGCCCGCGTAGATGCCGTACGACCAGGGTTCCAGCGCCCGTTCGACGAACGGGTCGTACATCACCCCGATCGGGAACAGCGGTTGTCCCCACCGGCTCCAGGTGGCGCCGAGCTCACCCATCAACCCGACCAGGTTGGTTTCGGCGATGCCGAGTTCCATGTGCTGCCCGGTGGGCCGCTCATTCCAGTGCATGATGGTCTCGCGGTCGTCGTCGAACCAGTTGCGGCGCTCGGCCGCGGACCACACGCCGACCTTGTTGACCCACCCGCCGAGGTTGGTCGTCGAACTCACGTCGGGACTGACCGTCACCACCCGCTTGGCGGCCTCGGGGGCCTCGCGGGTCAGGTCCAGCAACACCCGGCCGAGCGCGGCCTGGGTGGTCGCGGTGCCCTTGGGGGTGCGGCCGATGTCGGTGGGGATCGTCAGCGCGGGCGCATTCTGGACCGGGTCCCGGCGCAGCCGCTCCGCGTTACTCGCGCACCGCCTCCCCGCCGCGGAGTCGGCGGCGAACCGGCCCCACGGATTTGCCGGGTCCATACCCAGATCGGCGGCGAGCGAAGCGTATTCCTCGATCGACAGCAGCGAGGAGTGGTTCTGCGGGTGTCCCTGGGTGGGCAGCCCGTATCCCTTGATGGTGTAAGCGATGATCACCGTGGGCCGGGTGTCGTCGATCTGCCGGTATGCGGTGGTCAGCGCGGACAGGTCGTGACCGCCGAGGTTGCGGATGGCCGCGGTCAGGGTGGCGTCATCGAGGCCGGTGATCAGGCCGCTGATCTCGGTGCTACCGGGGCCGTCGCCGGGCAAGCGGGTGCGGACCTCGTCGGCGCTGCACCGCAGCAACCGCTGGTACTCCGGGTTGGGCATGTCCAGGATCCGGGTGCGCAGCGCCTGCCCACCGGGGCGGGTGAACAACTCTTCGAGCAGCTTGCCGAATTTGACGGTGATCACCTGCCACCCGGCGGCGTCGAACATCTTCTCCAACCGGTTCGCAGCAATCTTCGGAATCACCCGGTCCAGGGACTGCCGGTTCAGGTCGACGATCCACACCACCTCGCCGAGGTCGGCGATACCGGGATCGAGGATTGCCTCCCAGACGGCGCCCTCGTCGAGTTCGGCGTCTCCGACGAGGGAGTACTGGCGACCGGTCCCGGCCCCGCCGGTGGTGGTCTGCACGTAGCGGCGGGCCATGGCACCCCAGATCGGGGCGGTGGCGCCGATACCGACCGAGCCGGTGGAGTAGTCGACGGTGTCGGGGTCCTTGGACCGGCTGGGGTAGGACTGCAGGCCGCCGAATTCGCGCAGGGTGGTCAGGTACCTCTCATCGAGTTCACCGAGCAGGTAATTGATGCCGTGCAGCACCGGGGAGGCGTGCGGCTTGACTGACACCCGGTCACCCGGTTGGAGCTGTTCGAACCACAGTGAGGTCATGATCGAGATCATCGACGCACAGGACGCCTGGTGACCACCGACCTTCAGGCCGGTGGGATTGGGCCGGATCCGGTTGGCGTGATGGATCATCGAGGTGGAAAGCCACAACACCCGCTGCTGGATCGCTTCGAGTGTCTCCAGGTCCACTGAACCGCCCGCTTCTGCGACGGGGGTCGCTGTTCCGGGGGCGACGGGCAGGGTGTTGTGCATCGGATTCTCTTTCCTCACATGTGCGAATCGCTGCGGACGAGCGCAACTACAAGAACGGCTCCGACGGGGTGGCCGAGGAGCAATCCGCTCGACCGGTGACGGGTGCGTGCGGTCGGATGCGGTTTCGGAATGCGGCGGTGCTGGTCTGGTCTGACCGCCGCCCACCTGTTATAACAGTGGATCAGGAAGTTGCGGCCTGCGCAATAGTCGGTGCCGAGAATGAGCAGAATGCACACCGGCAGGACACTCCAGGGAAGGTGGAATTGGCACAATGCCAAGCACGCACAAAGCGGACCAGATCGATGCCCGGCTACTGCTCGCGCTCGCCGAGTCGCCGCGGGCCACGACCATTGCCCTGGCAGACCGGATAGGGCTCTCACGCAACACCGTTCAGGCCCGAATGGGCAAGCTCGACGACTCGCACGCGCTGCGCACATTCGAGCGTCGCATCGACCCGGCAATCCTCGGCTATCCGTTGCAGGCGTACATCCTGACCAACGTCACCCAGCGCAAACTGGCCCGGGTCGGGGCGGCGCTCGACGGCATTCCCGAGGTGCTCGAGGTCCTCGGCCTCAGCGGTGTCGCGGATCTCCTCATCCACGTCGCCGTCCGGGACGCCGACGACCTGTATCGGGTGGCGGGGGACATCCTCGGAATCAAGGGGGTCAAACGCACTACCACCGCCTTGGTCATGCGCGAGATGGTCGACTACCGGATCGCGCCGTTGGTCGAAAAGCTCATCGACTGACACCGGTCGATCCACGCCCGGACCTGCGCCGACCCGGTGTCATAACATGCCATTGAAGGGTGACACGATGTCGAATAGACGGAGATGGTCGTGACAACGAGCACGAGAACCCCGCAACCGCTGGTGCGGTCGCTGACTCCGACCTCCGTTCCCGAACAGGTCGCCAAGGAAATCCGGCGCTCGATCCTCGCCGGTGAACTCCGTCCACGGCAGACATTCTCGCTGCGGGAAATCTCCGGACAGCTCGGGGTGAGTTTCATCCCGGTTCGGGAAGCACTCAAAGAGCTCGAAGCGCAGGGTTTGGTGGTGACCCGCCCCGGGAAAAGCGCGATGGTCGCCCCGCTTTCGCACGACGACCTGCACGGAATCTATCGGCTACGACGACAGCTGGAACCGGAAATCGCCGGCCGCGCCTGCAAAATGCTCGACGAATCCGACTTGCGTCGCCTCGACAGCTACGTGGCCATGTTCGGCGACGAAAGCCTCGACCTCGACGACATCTACCAGACACACCACGCCTTCCACTACGAGCTGCTCCGGCCCGCCGCCACGGCCTGGGACCTGCGCGTACTCGACGGCCTGTGGCACGCCGCCGAACGGTATGTCCGGCTGGCATTCTCGGGTCTCGAGGCCAAACCGAACGAACACGGGCGGCGGGGACACGTCCATGCCGACATCCTGACCGTCGTGCGCACCCGCAATATGAGGAAGGTCGCCGCGGCGACCCGCCAGCACCTCGACGACAACGAACAGATCGCGCTTCGGGCGCTCGACCCGATCGCGCCCTGAACACTGCCGGCTCGGCGCATGTTCACAGGGCCCTCAGGTGAGCGTGGAGGTTTCGGCGCGGTGGTGCGCAAACCGCTCCGCGTAGTCGATGTACCAGTCGAGGGCGTCGGTGTTGGCGACGGTGGCGCGGTTGATTGCGGTCTCGGGGGCTATTCCCTGAATCAGTTTCTTGACGGGAATCTCGAGCCGCTTGCCGGTGCGGGTGGTGGGAATAGCGGGGACGTCGGTGATCTCGTCCGGTACGTGCCGGGGCGAGGCCTCCCGGCGGATCGTGGTGCGAATCTTTTCCACGAGAGCGTCGTCGAGGTCGTATCCGTCGCGCAGTACCACGAACAGCGGCATGTGGTAGCCGCCGTTGGGTAGTTCGGCACCGATCACGAGGGCCTCGGCGATCTCGGGAAGCGCTTCGACGGCCTGGTAGATGTCCGCCGATCCCATCCGGACGCCACCGCGGTTGATGGTCGAGTCCGATCGACCGTGAACGACGCAGCCGCCGTCGGCTTCGATGGTGATCCAGTCGCCGTGCCGCCACACCCCGGGGTATACCTCGAAATAGGCGTCCCGGTACCGGTTTCCGTCGGGGTCGTTCCAGAAGTAGATCGGCATCGACGGCATCGGTGCGGTGATCACCATTTCCCCCACCTCCCCGACGACCGCTTCACCGGCTTCGGTCCAGGCCTGCACATCGACCCCCAGGTAGGGGCCTTGCAACTCCCCCACCCGAACAGGGGAGAGCGGGTTGGCGCCGATGAAACCGGTGGCCACGTCGGTGCCGCCGCTGTCCGATCCCAGGTGCACATTCGGACTGACCGCGTCGTAGATCCACCGCCAGGTGGTGTCCGGCAGCGGCGAACCGGTCGACATGATCGACCGCAACCCCGACAGGTCGAAGTCGGTCCCGGGCTGGGTGCCGGCCTTCTCACACAATGTCAGATAGGCGGCACCGGTGCCGAATCGCGTGGCCCCGTAGCGGGCGCAGATCTCGAATTGGTGGTCGGGTCGCCCGAACGTGGGGCTGCCGTCGTAGGTGACGATCGTCGCGCCGGTAACCATCGCGTCGACGAGCATGTTCCACACCACCCAGGCGGTGCTGGCGGCGATGAATACCCGATCGGTGGGGCCGAGGTCGTAGTGCAGCGCATTGGCTTTGAGGGCTTCGAGGAGGATTCCGCCGTGCGAGTGCACGATGCCCTTGGGTAGGCCGGTGGTGCCGGAGCTGTACAAAATCCACAGCGGATGATCGAACGCCACCTGCTCGTACTCGGGTTGGGCGTTCCCGACGACCACGTCCGCGTAGTCGGCGACACTCTGCCGGTGCTTCCCCTCGTAGGGCAGCCCGATGTTGTCGACCATGATGGCGTGCCGCACGGTCGGGAGTTGGTCCAACAGGGCGGAGAAGACGTCCCGGCGGTCGATGCGTTTGCCGTTGAACTGGTAGCCGTCCACCCCGATCAGCACGGTCGGCTCGATCTGCGAGAACCGGTCGACCAGCCCTTTCACACCGAAATCCGGTGCGCAACAAGACCACACCGCACCGACGCTGGCCGCGGCGAGCACCGCGACGACGGTGGGCGCGATGTTCGGCAGCATCGCGGCGATCCGGTCGCCGGGGCGCACCCCGATCTTCCGGAAGTGCGCGGCGAGGTTGGCGACCTGTGCGACCAGCTCGGCCCGCGAGAGTTCCCCGGTCGTCCAGGTTTCGTCGACCGAGATGATCGCGGGCCCGGCCTGATCGGTATGGCGAAGCAGGTTTTCGGCCCAGTTCAGCCGGGTGCCGGGGAACCACCGCGCCCCGGGCATCTTGGGGTCGGCGAGCACCGTCTGCGGTGGTGCCGAGGCGATCACGTCGAAGTACTCCCAGATCGAGAGCCAGAACTTCTCGAGGTCGCTGATCGACCAACACCACAGCGAGTCGAAGTCGGTGGTGGAGACGTTCTTCTCCGCCGCGAGCCATCGTTGGTACCGGCTCATATTCGAGGCGAAGACCCGCTCGGGCGGCGGGGTCCACAACACTTCACGTCCTGGCGCGGTCATTATTGGTGCGTCCTTTCCGGCTCCCGCCGCCACGGGCAGATGGCGTGTCGTGAACTGCCCGTGGCGGAGGGGTTTTCGTGCGGTGGTGTCAGCGTGCGAGCACGGTGCCGAGGGCCCGGGTGAGCTCATCGGCGGGGTCGTCGGCGCCGCCGGTGCTGCGCCAGGCGACGTGGTTGTCCGGACGGACCAGGATTGCCCCGGTGTCGTCGGTCTGGCGGAGTTCACTCCAGCGGCCGGTGGGGTCGGTGTAGTCGGTGCCGGCGCCGATCTGGGCGACCTTGATCTGGATACCGAACTTGTCGTTGGCCAGCCGGGCGGCGTCGGACCAGGCGGCACCGTCGGCGGCGGTGATGAGCACGAAGTGCGCGTTGTTTCCGGTGAGGTCGTGGGTGGAAATCTGCCGGCCGTCGTGCTCGAGCCACGCGTGAGGCAGGCGGTGCCCGGGGCGGGTGGTGGGGTGGTAGGTGTGCCCCATCGGGTCGCGCGGCGGTGCCTCGGTGCCGTCCGGGACGAGGGCCCCGTCGCGGTAGGCGAAGCCGATTTCGAGGTCGTGGGCCTGGAATTCGGTGCGCTGGGTGCTGATCACCTCGGCCGCACGGGCGCGGCGGGTTTCGCCCATCGGGGTGTCGGAGAAGTAGTCCCGAAACACCTGGACCTGGGCCTCGAGCGGTTGGCCGGGGATCAGGCCGAGGCCGGCGTCGACGACCATGTGGTTGAGGAAGGTGAACATGGCCCAGTCGACGTTGCGCATGCCGACGAGCCGGCGTTCGGGCTCGTAGGTGTCGAGCAGTGCGGGGGCGGCGTCACCCTTGATCACCGCGGCCAGCTTCCAGACCAGGTTGTGCGCGTCCTGGATAGCGGTGTTCAGACCCAAACCAGTGGTCGGCGGGTGCCGGTGGGCGGCGTCACCGGCAAGGAAGATTCGGCCGACCTGGTACTTGTCGGCGAGCACGCCCTCGAGGATCCAGTGGCTGACCTTGTGCACCTTCAACTCGAGGTCGGGCAGCTTGAGGAGCTCGCGCAGCCGCGGAACGATCGCCTCTTCGTCGAACCGGGCCGGATCGTCCGGGCGGAAGGTGAAGTGCAGGACGAATTCTTCGGAATGCTTGCCCCACGTGGGGCCCATCGCTGCCATGGCGCCGCTGTTCCAGGACCCGGCGCCCTCAGGGTTGAGCAGCCAGGTGATCAGAACGTCGTCCTCCCACCACTCCGACAGGTCGGCAGTGAAGTGGGTGCTGACCATGTCGAGGATCCCGGTCGGGCCCTCCATCTTGACACCGAGTTCGGGGCCGACGGTCTTGCCACCGTCCGCGGCGACCATGTACTGGGCGTGGACGGTGTAGGTCTCTTGCGTGTCGCGGTTGAGGACGACCGCGTGGATTCCGTTCTCATCCTGCTCGAACGAGACGAGTTCGCGGCCGAAGTGGATCGAGTCCGGTGCCCTCTTCTCCGTGTGCTCACGCAGGAGGGGTTCGAGCCGGATCTGCGGGTAGTTGGTGGACGGGCACGGGCTGTCGACGGCGTATGCGCTCTCGAGTCGTCCACCGCCGAACGACTCGAGGGTGTACAGGGTGCGGCCGTCCAGTTCACCGTCGCCGCCGAGCGAGGTGACCCACCGGGTCTTGCCCATGTTCTTCGGCGGGGTGCCCACGTCGTAGATCGAGTCCGCGACCCCGACCTGACGCAGCACCTCCATCGTCCGCTGGTTGAGGTAGTGCGCCTTGGGCAGGTGCGAGGTGCTGGTGTGCCGCTCGACGAGGTGGTGGTCGATGCCGTGCTCGGACAGCAGGATCGAGGTGGTCAATCCACACCCGCCTCCGCCGACGATGAGGACGGGAACGGTGATCTCAGACATGGCTGGTGCTCCTGGAAACAGTGGTGAGTGGGTGCGGGCGGCCGGTGGCGGCGAAGCGGTGCCGCATCTCGCCGATGGTGTCGGCACGGCTGACGAGTTCGTCGTCGACACCGATGAGCCGTTTCGGGTCACGGGTGAAGCCGATACCCGACGGGGTGCCGGTGAAGATGAGGTCGCCGGGGCGCAGCGGCAGAATCGACGACAGGTAGGACACGAGGACCGGGATCGGGAAAATCAGGTGCCGGGTGCGCGACTTCTGCATCAGCTCGCCCGACAGGACCGTGCTGACCTCGATGTCGTCGGCGTTCTCGAATTCGTCGGGGGTGACCAGCACCGGCCCGATCGGGGCGAATCCGGCGAACGACTTGCCGAGGCCGAACTGCTGCGGTGGGGGACCGGACAGCTGAAGGTCCCGCTCGGACAGGTCCTGGCCGAGGGTCAGCCCGGCTACATAATTCCAGCCCTCGGAGACGGGGACGTGTCGGGCTTCCTTGCCGATGACCGCTACCAGTTCGACCTCGAAATCGACCGAGCCGCCGGGGTGTTCGATGGTGTCATAGGGGCCGGCGATCGAGGCGGGAAACTTGGTGAACACGAACGGAGCGTCGGGCAGGGTCAGCCCGGACTCCTCGACGTGATCGGCATAGTTCACGCCGACGGCGAAGATCTGACCGGGCCGGGGAACCGGAGCACCCAGCTCGGACTCGACCAACGGTGTTCCGTCAGTGAAGTCCACCGTGGCTGCCCACGAGGTGAACTCGTCCCACCGGTCGAAAATCTGCTGGGGTTCGGCGGAAAAACGACCCCCGCTGGCCGTCTCGACGTCGACGGCGATCCCGTCCGCCACGACCTGGAGTCGGCCGGCTTGGTTTGCCACGCGCATGAGAAAAAGTCCTTAGATAAGAGTGGAGTGCCGCTGGGTCGGGAGGAACGCGAGCAGCTCAGCTGGTCAGTGCCGCCATCGGGTCGGGCAGGTCCGGGCTGGTCTGCAGGGCCCAGGAGTGGGTGGTGATCTCCGAAACCGGGGTGCCCTGGGCGAGTGCTTCGCGCATCCGCTCCGGGACGAACGACACGCCGACCGGGTTGCTGCCGTACTCGGGGCCGTTCATGTAAGCCGTCGCCTCGTCGGGGGTGGTGAAGTTGTCGATCTGCAGCTCGACGAAGTTGCCGTCCGGATCCTGGTAGTACAGGGACGTCGTCACTCCGTGCTGGATCGGTACCTTCGGCTCGATGCCCTTCTCCTTCAGCGAGTCGTACCGATCGAGAAGATCGTCGAGCGTGTCGAAGGTGTACGCAGTGTGGTGCATGCCCGCCGCACCCGGATTGCGGGGCTCGAGCTGCACCGGGGCGCCGAGCAGCGCGACCCGGTGGTGCTCCTCGTCGAAGGTGATGAAGCAGAGTCCGTGCCCCTCGTAAACCACGTGCGCATCCAGCACGGTGCAATACCAGTCGCGCATCTCCTCGAATCGGCTCGTCTGCAAGACGACGTGCGCGAACTTGGGGGTAGCGGTCATCGTTGACTCCTTTGTGTATACGGGTCGCACAGTGGACCGGGGTGGCGTGTTACGTCGTCGTGTACGCGAAACATATTTCGACCACGGGGGACGCCATATCCGAAGACCCGGTGCTGTGGTGCCCGTCACTAATCGATGACACAATTTCATTCGATCTGCACGTGTGCCGCTACTGGCTGAAGACCAGGAACACGCGGGAAGTTTGGTTTTCAGCCCAACTCAGGCGAATCGTAGGGCTCGGCGGGCCGAGTGGAAGGGAGGTAGAGTGCCGCACTGGACTCACGAACTCGCGGGGACCCGCGCCCCGCAACCCGAGCACGAGTGGCTCAGTCCCGATGCGGATCGCATCCGCGTCAACCTCGGCGATGGGGCTGTGACCTGGGCCGTCGAGGTAGGCGAGGATATCGCGACCACGATTTCGCGGGAAATGCCGGTTCTTCGAGAGGGAGCATCCCAGACCAGTGCCGTGCGGCGGGCGACGACCTCGACGGTACTGCGTGCCTTGACATTGGTCGCGGGCCTCGGTGAACCCGATACCTCCCTCGCGAGTGCCGAGGTCGAGGAAGTCGCGGTGGACTTCGCCCGCCGCGGCCTCGAGCTCAATGATCTTCTCGGCTCAATCCGCGTAGGGTATGCCGTTCTCGCAGCTGCCATCCTCGACGCCGCCCTCCGGTTGGTTCCGCCCGCCGAGAGCAGCGCCGAGCTGCGGCGGGTCTCGGTGCTGCTTTTTGAGGTTCTGGACCGGTTCACCGGCGTCGCTGCCACTACTTTCCTCGAAGAGCGAAGTGCCTGGGCGGCCGGTGTCTCTGCCGCTCGCTTCGATTTCGTCAAGAAGGTCGTCGAGAACGAGCCCGTCGACCTTTCTCACGCTGACGAGGTGCTGGGATACCCGCTCGGCGGACACCATCTGGCGATCATCGCGTGGAGCGGGCCGCATTCGAGTCATGACCTGCGGAGCATCGTAGACCCGGTACTGCGACACTGGGGCAGCCCTGGTGCAACGCTGGTGATTCCCGTGGGACTCCAGACGATATGGGCGTGGGGGGCGGTCTCCCCAGATCAAGGGCACCTCCGCCGAGCGCCCTTGCCGGAATACGCTGACACTTCCGTCGTCGTCGGCCAACTGGGCTCCGGAGTGGAAGGCTTCCGGCGTAGCCACATGGAGGCCCGGACAGTAGAGCGACTAGTGCGCCTTCGCGCGGATCAGCCACACACCACGTGCGCGCACGAAGATGTCGCCCTCGAAGCGCTTCTCCTCGCCGAACCGGACGCCGCTGCCGGTTTCGCCAGTCGCCTGCTCGGCGCCCTCGCAGGCGACGACGCCCGGACTGCCGACCTGCGATCCACGCTCAGTCGCTACCTCGACATGGATCACAGCCTCGCTAAAGTCGCTGCTGCAGAACATATTTCCAAGAACACAGTGACGTATCGAGTCCACAAGGCGCTGAGCCTGTGTGACCATCCTCTGGGGGGGGTCGACCACTAACCTGCGGGCCGCACTCAGGGTCCACGAGTGGCTCCGAGGTGCACCGACCTCTCGGCCGGACGCCTGAACCGGCGGGCCGGGAGCCCGGATGTTCTCGCCAATGTTGGTCTCTAGACCAACGCGGGGCGATAACCCTGGGCTCTATCCCAATGCGAACCACGCCATCCTTGGGCTGTAATTGTGGCACACGCCACACAGTGCGTGGTCGGGCGAAACCTGAGCGGGCTGACATGTCGGTGACCCGGGTTCCATACGACGAGGTTCGCGAGTGTCGCGGTCGGCAGAAGGGAGGATGGGCGATGCGTAATCCGTTGAGTTCTCTCCATGGAACGCTCCTGCAGAGAGGCGGGTACATTCCCCACCCCGGCGGATTCCTCTCGGCATCCTTGTGTCGCTGACTCGCTGCGCCCAGCAATGCCGATAAACTTCGAATTTTCGTGCTGTGAAGCAACTTTCGTTGATCAAAGTTTGAGAATCCCGGTATGTCTTCCGTCGGTGCGCCATGTTGGCTGAGGGTGGCCCGGGGGATGCGCGTTCCGGAGCTGATGCTGTGAAAGGCTGGTCATGAATCAAGAGTGGGACGAGACCGTGGATATTCTGGTCGCCGGAAGTGGAATCGGAGGCCTGGGTTCTGCCGTGATCGCCGCGGCGAACGGCGCCGACGTTCTCGTCGTCGAGAAGGCCGCGACGCTAGGCGGAACCACTGCGAAGTCTGCTGCGTACATGTGGATTCCCAACAACAAGTATCTGCGCGCCACCGGTCGCACCGATCCGCGCGACGACGCCCTTCGGTATATGGCAAAGCTGTCGCGCCCACGCCTGTACAACCCTGACCATCCGACACTGGGCTTGCCCGACTGGGAGTACGACGGTCTGACGGCCTTCTACGACAATGCCTCGGATGCCGCCGAAGCTTATGAAAGCCTCGCCGGACTGAAGTTCGGGCATGCCGCAGACTTCCCGGACTACTACGCGCACCTTCCCGAGGATGCGGCTCCGACAGGTCGCGTGTTGTTCCCGGAAGAAAGCGAAGGTGGGCCTTCCGGGGGATCGATCTTGATCGAGACCCTGGCTCGAGCATGTGAACGCGCCAACGTGCCCATCCGTACCGATTCCCGTGTGGTGGAGCTCATCCAGGATGCGACCGGAGCGATCATCGGAGCCGTCGTCAATTCGGCCGGGCGAACCGCTCGCATCCGAACACGGCGCGGAGTCATCTGCGCCACCGGCGGTTTCACCCAGGACCCCGAATTGCGACTGCGGTTCCTGGATCATTCCTACGTCGGCGGTTGTGCGGCCCGGACGAACACCGGTGACCTTCTCGCCATCGCCCGCGACGTCGGCGCCGATCTGGCGAACCTGAACGTGGGCATGCGGGCGCCGATGGTCCTCGAGCGCCTCAAGAAGGACCCGGCGGCAGTCCGCGGATCATTCATGATTCCGGGCGACTCGATGATCATCGTCAACCGGTTCGGCAAGCGGGTCATCAGCGAAAAGATGCCGTACCACGACTTCGCTCGGGTGTTCTTCGACTGGGACAGCCAGCGCGGGACCTACCCGAATAACCCGCTGATCGCCATCTGGGACGAACCCGCCCGGCGATTCGGCGGCGAGGGCTTCGGCAACCCCATCCCACCCCAGGGCGAGGACGACTACTGGGTCATCAAAGCCGACTCGTTGACCGACCTGGAAAAGAAGATCGCGGAACGGCTCGAGACGCTGCGTGAGTACACCGGCCCGGTCGAGTTGGACAACGACTTCGGTACCACTCTCACCGAGACGGTGAATCGGTGGACCCAGATGGCCACCGACGGTGTCGACCGCGATTTCGGTCGCGGATCCACACCGATCGAGCAGGCTCTGAGCGCTTACTTCGGTGTAGGCGACGGTCCAAATCCGATGATGGCTCCGCTCGCCGACCACGGACCGTACTACGCCACGATCCTGGGGCCGGCGCTCATCGACACCGCCGGCGGGCCGCGTGTTGACAAGAACTGCCAGGTCGTGCGACCCGACAGCACACCCATCCCGGGCCTCTACGCGGTCGGCAACTGCGCGGCAACACCGTCCGGCGAGGCCTACTGGGCCGGGGGACACACCATCGGATTCATTCAATGCTCCGCGTACCTCGCCGCACGACACGTCACCCAGAACTAACACCTCAAAGCAAAGGAACAATCATGACTCAGACGACGACCGACCTGGAATCGACCACCCGCGCGTTCTACCGTGAGGTCGACGCCAACGACCCCGAAGTCTTCCGCCGCCATCTCGCCGACACCGCCGTCTTCGCCTTCAACGACGTCGATCCGGTCACGGGATTCGAGGCAATTGATGCCTTCGTGTCCGCCTGGAAGGGCAACTTCAAGGCCGTCCTCCATCAACTCGACAACCTGGTCGTCGACACGGCGAAAAACACCGTCGCCATCGAGATCACCGTGTCCTACGTCTTTTCCGACGGCAACGAGACCAAGGTCAAGGGTTCGTCGTTCGTCGAATTCGCCAACGGTGACATTGTGAGCTGGCGGGTCTATGTCGATACCAGCCGGTTGAGCTGACCGACTCGTCACTACCTCACCACACACCCGCATCATCGACAGGAGAGCGCATCCATGGGACGAGTAGAGGGCAAGGTCGCACTGATCACGGGAGCGGCACGAGGCCAGGGCCGAAGTCACGCGATCCGACTCGCCGAAGAGGGCGCCGACATCATCGCCCTCGACATCTGCGATCAGGTCGCCAGCGCTGATCACACAATGGGCACCGAGGAAGAGCTGCAGGAGACCGTCGTTCTCGTCGAGAAACTCGACCGGAGGATCGTGGCGATCAAAGCCGACGTGCGCGATCGTGCTGCGCTCGAAAGTGCAGTGGCCGAGGGTGTTGCCGAACTCGGGCGTCTCGATATCGTCTCCGCCAATGCCGGGATCGCATCGACCGGGCCGATCATCGGACTCCCAGAACACACATGGCAAGACGTGATCGATATCGACCTGACCGGCGTATTCCATACGGTGAACGCCGCGGTGCCCCACATCGTCGCGGGTGGACGCGGTGGATCGATTGTCTTGACGAGTTCTGCGGCCGGAGCGGCCGGCGTGCAGAATCTGGGTCACTATGTCGCCGCGAAACACGGTGTCCTTGGTCTGATGAAATCGCTCGCCCTTGAACTCGGACCGCAATTCATCCGAGTCAACTCGGTTCTTCCGACCAACGTCGACACCCCGATGATTCAGAACGAGACGGTCATGAAGCTGTTCATGCCACATCTCGAGCACCCCAGTCGCGCCGACGCCGAAAAGCCGGATTCCAACTATCGTGCAGCAAATGTGTTGCCGATCCCGTGGGTCGATCCGGTCGACATCAGCAATGCAGTCCTCTACCTGGCCTCCGACGAGTCCCGTTACGTCACGGGGATTGCCCTGCCGGTCGATGCAGGTTTCCTCATCAAGTAGACGCGCACACCGCTCAATCGGCGGCGTCACAAGTCAAGGAGTTCAACATGAAGGCGTGGATGTTCAACGGAGTCGGGTCACCGATCGACCTCGCCGAGGTCCCCGATCCCACCCCGGGCCCCGGTGAAGTCGTCGTCGACCTCAAAGCAGCCGGCCTGTGCCACACGGACGTAGGCATCACAGACGGGACGATGGCTGAGATCCTCGGCTTCACCCCGATCATCCTCGGGCACGAAGCCGCCGGAATCGTCTCCGCCGTCGGCGACGGAGTCGAGAACGTCTCGATCGGAGACCGGGTCGCAGTCAGCGCCATGGGAGACGGCAAAAGCGGAGTTCTCGGACAGAAGAACATCGGAGTTGGGCGCCACGGGGCGTACGCGGAGAAGACTCTGGCGCCGGCCAGCGAGATCATCCCCCTCCCAGAAACCGTGCCGTTCGAGCAGGCCGCTGCCGCAACCGATGCCGGCATGACCTCGTATCATGCGGTCTTCGTGCGCGGCGGCCTGAAACCTGGGACGCGAGTGGGCATCATCGGTCTCGGCGGCCTCGGAATGACCGCCGCACGGCTGGCGGTACTTGGCGGCGGCGAAGTGTACGCAGCGGAGATCAATCCTCGGGTGCACGCCGCCGGAATCGAACGCGGTGTCAAACAGGTTGTCGACGACGTCAAGGAGCTCGCGGCCTTTGAACTCGACCTGATCGTCGACTTTGCAGGATTCGGGACGACGACCGCCGGTGCCATCGAAGTAGTCAACAGCGGTGGCCGCGTTGTCCAGGTCGGTCTTGGCCGGGCCGAAGCAACCATCAATACCCACCTTCTGACCATGAAAGAGGTGGAACTGCGTGGGTCGATCGGAGGCACGCCCGCCGACACCGTCGAAGTGTTGAAGTTCATCTCGTCTGGAGATCTGGCTATCTCGACGCAGTCGATCGGTTTCACCGAAATTCGCTCGGGACTCGAGCAGTTGGCTCGCGGCGACGTCGGTGGAAAGCGACTCGTCGCGCTGTTCGATTGACCGATTGCGGGTGCGGCCGAGGAAACATTCGAGCCGGCGCTGCGCGACACCGGCGGGTGTCGGGAATTCAGGAGGATAGAAGTGGGCAAACTTGACGGACGTGTCGCGCTGGTAACAGGAGGTGCCTCGGGAATCGGGAAGGCACAAGCGGTACTTTTCGAGAAGCAGGGAGCGACCGTCGTCGTCGCGGACCGCGACGAATCCGGCGCTCGAGAGACCGCCGGTGCGATCGCGGCCGACGGCGGAAATGCGCTGGGTGTCGCACTCGATGTCACGGACGAAGACTCCGTTGCCGCGGCAGTATCGGCCACCATGAGCAGATATGGGCGGATCGACATTCTCAGCAACACAGCTGGGATGTTCGACCACTTTGCGCAGACCCTGGACACCGACCGCAAGCTATGGGACACAATGCTCGCGGTCAACCTGACAGGGATCTACACCGTCACCAATGCGATCTTGCCGCACATGATCGCTGCAGGTAAGGGCGTGATCGTCAACATCGCGTCCGGAGCAGGCCTGCGCGGTGGGGGAGGGGGCGCGGCATATACCAGTACGAAGCACGCAGTGGTCGGATACACGCGGCAGCTCTCGGCCGGCTATGGCAAGCAGGGCATTCGCGTCAACGCCATCGCGCCGGGGTTGATCGACACGCCCATGGTTGCGTCCTTCTCCCAGGACGAGGACACGCTCGCCGGGTTGCGGCAGCAGCCTGCTGGAAGGCTCGGGAAGCCGGAAGACATCGCGAATGCCGCATTGTTCCTTGTCAGTGATGATGCCGATTTCATTCACGCCGTCACGTTGCCGGTAGACGGCGGGCTGATCGAGACGCTCTAAACTCCATCCTGGAGAGAGCGATTCGGCTGACTTGCTGACGGTTTCTGTTCCTCGGGCTGTCGGTGGGCGCGCGTGGCCGCCGACCGGTATCAGCTCATCCACGTTTGTCGGGATCGTCGGGGTCACGCCGGATGGCGCGACCGAGCGGCCAGGCCAGGGGTGTGATCTGATCCCCGAGCCGACAACCCGATCCCACAAGGCATTCCACTGCTTCTGCCACGGCTAGTGGGCGGGCAAGTGCAGGACGCATGCGGGCCGGCGAACCGGACGGGACGTTGACCAGGCCACGATGCAACGGTGCCGGCAGCGCGGAGCAGACTGTGGGCGTTGGCGTACATATCACCCAGGCAGAGTTCGCCGGAGACCGCACCCACGGGTATGTGGACGAGCGGTCCGTCGACCAGATCCGCAACCCCCCCGCAGGGTGTCGTCCTATGCCGAAGGCTTCGCTGTGGTCTCGCCGGCGACGACCTCGGATGGCCGATCTGCGGTCGACTGTGAGCCTCTATCTCGACATGGACCACAGCCTGGCCAAAGTTGCTTCGGCAGAGCACATTTCCAAGAACACGGTAACCTATCGAGTGCAGAAGGCCTTGAGCCTTTTCAGCGCCCCCCGGTGAATCGACCACGGACCTGCGTGCCGCGCTCCGCATTTATGAGTGGCTCCGAGGCGCCCCATCGCTCAGTGGGAGCGATCGTAGGTCGATAGGCCGAACCCGCCACGCGACTGGTCCAGAAACCAAAAGTCGGCGACAACCCTGGGCTCTGCAGTAGTGCGATCTGGGCAACTTTTGCGGTCTACTTGTGGTGTAGAACACAGCGGGTGGTGAAAGCCCGAAGGCCAGCGGCACCCGTCCTGTCCCGTTCGTATTCCACGGTTCGTTGCGCTGAGAGCCGCAGTCGACAGAAGGAAGATTTACCATGCATACCCCGTCGAGTCCTGTCCAGGAAGCGTTCAAGGACGTGATGGCACACGTGGCCACTCCGGTCGCGGTCGTGACCTCCATGGACGGCGGCCTGCCCTTCGGCACCACCGTCAGCGCTTTCACCTCTTTGTCGATGACACCGCCGATGGTCCTGGTCTCCTTGGACCGCGGATCGGAGACGCTCGAACTGATCACGGCATCGAAGAAATTCGGATTGAACGTGTTGGGCCGCGACCAGCATGGAACCGCGTTGAAGTTCGCGAAGAAGGGCGGAGTTGGCAAGTTCCATGGTGTGCGGTGGGACGTCGACCACGACCTTCCCCGAATCGCCGGCGCCGCCGGCTGGATCGCCTGTCACGTCGAGCAGTTCGTCGAGGGCGGAGATCATGTGATTGTGCTCGGCAACGTCGTTGCGGCAGAGACCAATTACAGCGACCCGCTCACCTATCACCGCCGCGTATTCGGCACGCACTCGGCGCTCGAATCCGCATAACACTACCGGCCTCGATAACGCCGCTGCCAGAGCACTTCGATAGCACCACCGGAATAATCTGCAAAGGATGGCACGCCATGACGACCTCGTTAGCGCCCCGCGCCGCGCACTATCGGTCATGGTCGGCAATCGCAGCCGGTAGTCGCGCCCTCGCCGCCGGCGAGCTGATCATCCTGAGCCATCACCGTCGCGTCGTGCTCGTCGGGTGCGCCGGCGCCGCGACCACCGAGCAGATGGCCTTCCTGATCCGCCACACCACAGGATTCCTGCAGGTGGCGTTGCACGAACGGACCTGTGACCGTCTCGTTCTGCCGGAAGCGACCCCCACGGTTCGGGCCATCTCCACGCTCGGCCACGGCCAATGTGTCACCGTCGACGCCGCCGCCGGCATCACCACCGGGATCTCTGGCACCGACCGAGCGCGCACTGCACGCATCCTCGCCGACCCGACCACCGAACCGAGCGATCTCACGAGGCCCGGGCACCTGATCCCGGTGCGCGTGACACCCATAGAGTTCCGTACGCGCCTGACCACCGCGTCAGTCGCCCGCGCGCTCACCGACACCGCTGAATCCCACTACTCGGGCGCGGTGTTCGCCGACCTCGACGGCATCGCTGACCCGACAGACGTCGGCGATCGAGACGATGCCGAGATCCTTGCCGACCGGTACGGGCTCACACTCGTCGCCGGTCCGGACCCGAGGACACCTTCCGCTGACCAAGGCGTCCACACCACAGGCGCGGTTCCGGCATGCCCAGAGCTACGCCGATCGCCCCCAGCAGCTGAGAAACACCACACCACACATCGGAGGGAACAATGGACATCACCCGCACCGAACTCATGGACCGAGTGCACGCCCTGGTACCTGCCTTCGCCGAACGCGCGCAGAAGACCGAGGAGAACCGTGCTCCCCTCGACGAGACGATCACCGACCTCATCGACTCGGGAATCCTGGCGACGCTGACCCCCAAGGAGTACGGCGGACTCGAACTCGGACTCGACGTCGCCGCCGATATCGTCCGAACCATCAGCGCGGTCTGCCCGTCGACCGGGTGGGTCACCTCCTTCTACATCGGAGCGGCCTGGCGGGTAAACATTTTCACCGAACAGGCCCAACGAGAAGTGTTCGCCGACAAGCCCTACACCCTCACCGCGGGTACCGCGGCCCCGCTCGGGCAGGTGCAGAAGGTTGACGGCGGCTACCGCATCACCGGGCAGACGGCATGGAACTCCGGGTCGGTGCACGCGGAGTGGTTCACCTTCGCCGGTGTGGTGTTCGAGGAGGGCAGCGCCCCCACCCCGTTGTGGTTCCTCGTGCCCCGCGAGGACGTCAAGATTCTCGACACCTGGTACATCGCCGGCATGTCAGGAACCGGCAGCAATGACATCAGCGTCGAGGACGTGTTCGTCCCGGAGTACCGCACCGGGCCGTTCGCCCTCGCCCTCGCCGGTACCGCACCCGGGCAGCTGATCCACCCCAATCCCATGTACCACCTGCCCTTCCTGCCGTTCGCTATGGCCGAGGTCACCCCGGTCGTCGTCGGTGCGCTATGCGGTGCGGCGGACGCGTTCGTCCAGCGCACCAAGGACCGGCAGGGAACAATCAGCCAGGAGAAGGCCTCCGGCAAGCAGGCCGCCCAGATGCGTCTCGGCCGGGCGCTCGCCGCGGCGGACGCCGCCGAAACCCTTCTCGACGCCTTCTTCGAGCGCCTCATCGCGCAGCGACCTGAGCAGTCCGACCCCCGCGATCGTGCCGAAATGAAGCTCAAGGCAGCATATTTGGCGGACCTGGCCCGTAACGCCCTCAACGACATGGTTCGCGGCATCGGTGGGGATGGGTACCGGACCTCCGCACCGATCCAGCGGTTCTTCCGTGACCTGTCCGTTCTGTCGGTGCACGCATTCCTCGACATCGATACGGCCTCGGAAACCATCGGCCGGTTCACCCTCGACCTTCCCGTCGCCGATCCGCTCCTCTGACCGGATGCTGCTCCCTCTCATTCCGAGTCTCGGCCGTCAGCTGGAACCGCGGCCGAAGCTCGGGAGGGGCAATCGAGTAACCGCACAGGACCCGATCCGCGTTCCCGCACCACCGTCTGCAAAGAATGAGGAAAAGAGCACTGGTGAATAGTAACTCGACGATTGAATGCCTCGATGACGCAGCCAGAAACCTGCTGTTCGCGGGCGCACGAACAGTGAACAACTTCGCCCCGACCCCGGTCAACGATGACGAGCTCACACAAATCTGGGAAATGACCCGCTGGGCGCCCACGGCAGCGAACTCCCAGCCGATGCGCGTGCACTTCATCCGCACCGACGCCGCCCGCCGCCGACTGCTCGACCATCTCGACGAGGGTAACTGTGAGAAGACGGCGTCAACGCCCGTCACCGCAATTCTCGCCGTCGACAGCGAATTTCACGAGCACCTGCCCCGGCTGCTGCCCATCCGGCCACAGATCCGTGACGTCTTCGCCGACAACGACGCGCTGCGCGAGCGCACCGGCAACTTCAACGCCGCCCTGCAGGCGGGGTACTTCATCCTCGCCATCCGTGCCGCCGGTCTGGCGGCTGGGCCGATGGCCGGCTTCGATCCCGCAGGAATAGACGCGGAATTCTTCTCCGGAACCTCCTGGAGGTCCATCCTGGTCGTCAACATCGGGTACCCCGGCGAGAATCCGTGGTTCGAGCGTCTCCCCAGACTCGACCCCGCAGAGACCGTGCGCTGGGCCTGAGGGCTGTAGACCGCTCTCCGATCGTGCCATCTCGAGTCCAGATCGACCCGACAAAGTGCGGGGCCATCCCTTCACATCACCAGAGAAAGAGAGTTCGCGATGACCACAGCCACTTCCGAGGTCGAGACCACCCGTAAACTTCTCGAAGCTGCCGACACCGACATCGCAGCGTTCTTCGACTTCTTCTCCGACGACTGCGTTTTCCGGATGGGCAACAACGCCCCCGTCATCGGGAAGAGCGCGATCCAAGCTTGGGTAGCGCAATACCTGACCTCTGTGGTGTCGATGCGCCACGAGATCATCGAAGAATGGTCGGAAGGCAACGTCGCCGCGCTCCGGGTGGAGGTCACCTACACCTTGCAGAACGGTGAATCTTTCACACTCCCGGCCGTCACGCGCACCCGCGTCGAGAACAACAAGGTGACCGAGTACCTGATCTTCATGGACCCCAGCCCCGTTGTCTCGGGCAGCAAATAGGGCGTCCGGTGCCTGCTGGCCGGGGGCCGGAATCCTGAAAACTACACCGCGACTCGGATTCTGCGGCAACCCGACGAGCTCAGCACAACTCGGCCAGGCCTGCGGCCGCGGTGTCCCAACGCGGCCGTGACGTCTACTTTCCGAAGGGGCAACCGATGGCAGCGCTGGTCCTCTACATTGTGGTCGCACTGTTCGGCCTCCTCCATGGAGACGGGCGCGGGAGCGCGGAGAGCACTTCGGCACATCGCATACGCACACATTGCGCTACGCTGCGCGCAGGCGTGCGCCGAGTGGGGGGCTCGAATCTTCGCAGCACTGTGAGTCCGTCGGTGGCGTGCATACCCACCCCTGGGTAACCCATCAGGACCATCCGCGACACGCGGTCGAGGTGTTATCCCCTACTCAGTGCAGGTGGCTGCCGCCGTTGATGTCGACGGTGGTGCCGGTGAGGTAGGCGGCGTCCTGCGAGGACAGGAAGGTGATCACCGCGGCGACTTCGGTGGTGGTGGCGACCCGGCCGAGGGGGATGTCGCGGCACAGTGCCGCTTCCGTTTCGGGGGTGTTGCCGACGCGGATGCTGGTGTCGACTGCACCGGGGGTGACGGCGTTGACGGTGACTCCACTGTCGCCGAGTTCGCGTGCGAGGGACTTGGTGAAACCGAGGATCGCGGCTTTCGCGGACGAGTAGGGCACCTTGCCGAAAACTCCGCCACCGCGCTGGGCGGAGACCGACGACATGTTCACGACCCGTCCCCAGCCGTTGTCGATCATGGCCGGCAAGAATGCGCGGGTGACGAGGTAGGTGCCGGTGGCGTTGACCGCCATCACCTTGTTCCACAGTTCCAGCGTCGTCTCGAGGAACGGTACCGGTGAGGTGATGCCCGCGATGTTGGCGAGCGCACCCACAGCGGGGAGGTTCCCGGCCGCAACTTCGGTGGCGACCGCGTCGTGCGCCCGCTGGACCGAGTTCTCGTCTGCGACGTCGATGTCGTGACCGAAGACCGGGACACCGAACTCGTTGCCGATCTCGGCCGCGACCTTCGCGGACTTCTCGCCGTCGAGGTCGAGAACGACGATCGCCCAGCCCTCTTCGGCGTAGCGGCGGGCGGTGGCGAGACCGATGCCACGCTCGGAAGTGGCGCCAGTGACGACGGCGGTGCGCTGGATGGACGACATGATCGCTCCTCGTTGTTGGAAATCTGACCGTTCCCGGGTGATGCGATGGAAAGACGGAACCGGTCGACGATGCGGTAAGTGACTGCCACCACAGTAAGCCGATTAACTGTTAACAGTCAACCGTCATCGGATGACGGTTGACAGATCGACGTGGCTCGGATCACACTGTTGAGACGTCACTGTTGACAGTCAACAAGTCGGCGGCAATCGTAGAAACCGGCAGCCCGAAGAGGAGTCACCCATGAGTACCGAAACACTCAGGATGAGAGGTCCTGTCCACGGCACGAAGGACGCCAAGCGCGTCGCAATCGGCTCCTCGGTGGGGGCGGTCATCGAGACCTACGACTTCATCGGGTTCGGCACGGCCGCGGCGCTGTACTTCGGTACGGCTTTCTTTCCGGGTGCGGATCCGGTCACCGGCACACTCGCGGCCTTCGCGACGCTGGGTGTCGGTTTCGCTGCGCGCCCGCTCGGCGGCGTACTCGGCGGGCACCTCGGAGACAAGCTGGGCCGTAAACCGGTTCTGGTGGCGTCGTTGATCGCGATGGGTCTGGCGACCTTCGCGATCGGACTGTTGCCGACCTATTCGCAGGTGGGGCTGATTGCGCCGGTGCTGCTGGTTCTGGTTCGTATCGTCCAGGGTCTCGCCTTCGGCGCCGAGTGGGGCGGTGCGATCTTGATGAGCTACGAACACGCCCCATGGAAGTCGAAGGGGAAATACACCGGCATCGTGCAGGCCGGCTTCCCCGTCGGGCTGCTACTCGCGAATCTGGTGTTCCTGTTCAGCGTGCACCTCGGCGGCGACTGGGCGTGGCGCGTGCCCTTCCTCGCGAGCATTGTCCTGGTGATGGTCGGGTTGGTCATTCGGTCGAAGGTTCCCGAGTCACCGGTCTTCGAGGACGTGAAGAACGAGGGCGAGATCGTCAAGTCGCCGGTGCTCGACTCCATCAAGTACGACTGGCGCAACATCCTGCGCGGCATCGCACTCCGTGTTGCCGAGACCGCGGGCTACGCGGTGTCGATCACCTACATGATTTCCTACCTGCACAATGAGGGTCTCGCCGGAAAATCCGAAACGCTTGTCGCCCTGTGCATTGCGTCCGCGATGGGCATCTTCGCCACCATGGCCTGGGCCCGACTCACCGACCGCATCGGACGCCGACCCCTCTACATCGGGTCCTGCGCGTTCGCGGCACTCTTCGGTGCCCCGATGTTCCTGCTTGTCAACACGGGCGTGTTCATTCTCATCATCGCCACCATCGTGATCTCCTACGCCGTCTGCCAGAACTCGCTGGCGGGTGCGCAGGGTGCCTGGTTTCCCGAACTGTTCGACGCCGCCCGCCGATCGTCGGGAGCCTCACTCGCTTACCAGATCTCCGCGATGGTCTCCGGCTTCACGCCTTTCGTCACCACGTTGCTGTTCGTCTCCTTCGGCTGGTGGGGGCCGGCGCTGTTGTTCAGCACATACGCCCTGATCGGACTCTGGGCAGCGCTGATCACCAAGGAAACCTGGGGGCCCACCGAGCGACGCCTCGCTGACGAGGCGGTGGCGAGCGCCGATTCCAAAAGCGCCGGCGCACCCACCACAACCACGAATACCGGCACGACGAACACGATTCGCAAGGAAAAGGAACTCCTGTGACCACCACAACCGCCACCGCCGCGGCCGACGCCACCACCCGTGAAGCATCGCGGATCGCCAGCATCGAGCAGTTCGCCTACCGGATGCGACACAACATCATCGACATGGGTGAGGAGCAGGGCCAGGGGTACGTCGGGCAAGGGCTTGGGGCCGCCGACATCTTCGCCACCGTCTACGCCGACCAACTCCGCTACCGCGCCGACGACCCGCACTGGGAAGGCCGGGATCGCTTCCTGCTCTCCACCGGCCACTACGCCATCGGCCACTACGCCGCCCTCGCCGAAGCGGGCATCATCCCACGCAGCGAACTGGAAACCTACGGTTCCGACGACTCGCGCCTACCGATGTCGGCGATGTCCACCTACACCCCCGGCATGGAAATTTCGGGTGGCTCCCTCGGGCACGGACTGACCATCGCGGTCGGCATGGCGCTCGGGTTGCGGCACCAGCACTCCACCGCCCGCATCTTCAATTTTCTCTCCGACGGCGAACTCGACGAGGGCTCGACGTGGGAAGCGGCGATGGGCGCCCACCACCACCGGCTGGGCAATCTCACCGCGATGGTCGACATCAACGCCCTGCAGGCGGACGGGGCAACCTCGACCGTGCTGAGTACCGAACCGATACACGAGAAGTGGGCGGCGTGCGGCTGGCACGTCGAGCGCGTCGACGGCAACGACGTCACCGCCCTCGTGCGTGCGTTCGACAACGCCGCCGCCGAATCCGGCGGAAAGCCGTCGATCATCCTCTGCGACACCAAGGTCGGCAAAGGTGTGCCCCTGCTCGAGACCCGGGAGAAGGCGCACTTTATGCGCATCGAGGAACACGAGTGGCAGATCTGCCGCGACCAACTGACCGCCGGCTTCAACGACAAGGACGCCTGAGATGACCACCGCCAGTAAGCCGAAGCTCAAGACGTCGGCGATGATCGCCTCGTTCGTCGACGACGACCAGAAGACCACCACGGCGCCGTTCGGACACGCCCTCGTGAAAGCCGCCCGGGAGAACGACAAGATCGTCGGCCTCTCCGCCGACCTCGCCAAGTACACCGACATGCACATCTTCGCGCAGGAGTTCCCCGACCGGTTCTTCCAGATGGGGATGGCCGAGCAGCTGTTGTTCGGCGCCGCCGCCGGGATGGCCGAGACCGGGCTGGTTCCGTTCGCATCCACGTATTCGGTGTTCGCCGCGCGCCGCGCCTACGACTTCCTGTGCCTCGACATCGCCGAACCGAATCTCAACGTCAACATCATCGGCGGCCTACCCGGCCTGACCACCGGCTACGGTCCCAGCCACCAGGCGACCGAGGACATGGCCATTTTCCGGGGCATCCCCAACCTCACCATCGTCGACCCGTGCGACTCGGTGGACATCGAACAGGCCGTCCCGCAACTCGCCGCCTCCGACGGCCCCACCTACCTGCGGCTGCTGCGCGGGAAGGTCGCGACTGTGCTCGACGAGTACGACTACACCTTCGAGCTCGGCAAGGCGAAGGTGCTCCGCGGCGGCAACGACGTCGTCTTCGTCACCAGCGGGCTGATGACGATGCGCGCGCTGCAGGCCGCCGACCGGCTCGCCGAGCACAACGTCGACGTGGCGGTCGTGCACACGCCCACGATCAAACCGTTCGACGCCGCGACCGTCCTCGCCGAGGTGAACACCGACCGGCTGGTGGTCACCCTGGAAAACCACACCGTGATCGGCGGTCTCTTCGAAACCGTGGCCGCCGCCGTCGTCTCTGCCGGACTCGGTAAACGCATCGTGCCGATCGCCCTGCCCGACCAGTTCCTCGACGCGGGGGCCCTGCCCACCCTGCACGAACGGTACGGCCTCAGCACGGACCGTATCGTCGCCAAGGTTCTGGGCGAACTGGCATGACCAGCTCGTACGGCCCTCGCCGCAGGCCCGGCGGTGGGGGCCGTACGATGGCTGTCAACAGGTTGCTGTCAACAGACCTTTGTCGACAGTTGATCGCTGATACCACGGAGGCACCCATGGCCGGACAACCCGCCGCACTGCTCGGGCTGGAGAAGACCAGTCTCCGTCAGCAAGCCGTCGCTGCCTTGCGGGTCGCGATCACCAGCGGGGAACTCGCGCCGAGCAGCCCCCTCGTGGAAACCGAACTGTCCGAGAAGCTGCAGATCAGCCGCGGCACGCTCCGCGAGGCGATGCGGCAACTCCAGCAAGAAGGATTGATTACGGCAGGCGCGCGCGGTCGCCTTTATGTCCGGCATCTCGATTACAAGGAGATCCGCGACATCTTCGCCGTCCGCGCCGCACTCGAGGCGCTGGCGGTCCGGGAACTCGCCGGCCTGCCCGACCGCACCACCGTCATCGCGGAACTGCGCGCTGCCCTCGAGGTCATGGACACCGCCGTCCTCGAAGCCCGCATCGAGGCCGATCTGAATTTCCACCGCACCATGTGCGCTCTCACCGGCAACGACACACTTGTGCACTCGTGGATCTCCCTCGAAGGGTCCATCCGAATGTCGATCATGTTCGCCGGCCTCGATCGCGCCGTCGGGAACATGGACGTCGGCCGCCACAGCGCCATCGTCGACGCCATCGAAACCGGTGATGCCGATGAGGCCGCCCGCGCGATCCAGACCCACATGGATTGGGCGGCATCGAACCTCGTCGCCTGAACCCCCGACGAAACTTCCTCTCCACCACGCAGCCTGACCCGCCATTCCCGGCGAGTCGCCGACATCTACGATGCCCACCTCCCGGTGACCGAGACATCGCCACCGAGGCGCCGGAGTGCTGGTTAGCGTCCAGAACGACGTTCGCTGCAGCCACGCGAACGAACGTAGCGACAGGCATGAGGAGAACGCTGATGGACTCGAGGGAATCGCCCGCGCAGCGGGAACTCCGGAGGGAGTTGCGCGCCTACTTCGCGGCACTGCTGCCCGAGGAGAAGCGGCGTATCGCGGGTGAGAAGGGCGTCGGCGGGGAGCATTTCCGCGAGATCGTGCGACTGCTCGGCAAGGACGGTTGGCTGGGTATCGGCTGGCCCGTCGAATTCGGCGGGCAGGGCCGGTCGGTCGAGGAGCAGTTCGTGTTCTTCGACGAGGTGCAACGGGCCGGGCTGCCGTTTCCCTTCGTCACCGTCAACACCGTCGGCCCCACCTTGATGAAGTACGGCACCGAGGAACAGAAGGCCCGGTTCCTCCCCGGCATCCTGGCCGGTGAAATCGTCTTCGCCATCGGCTACACCGAGCCCGGCGCCGGCACGGACCTCGCGTCGTTGCAGACGCGGGCGGTCCGCGACGGCGACTCCTGGGTGGTGGACGGCAACAAGATCTTCACCAGCGGGGCCAATACGGCCGACTATGTGTGGCTCGCGTGCCGCACCGATACGACAGCGCCCAAACACCGGGGTATTTCGATTCTGATCGTGCCGACGGACGATCCCGGATTCAGCTGGTCACCGATCTCCACGGTGGGCGGTCTGACGGTCACCTCCACCTACTACAGCGGAATCCGCGTCAGCGATCAGGACGTGGTCGGAGCCGTCGACGGCGGGTGGCAGCTGATCACCGCCCAACTCAATCACGAGCGCATCGGCCTCGCGGCCCTCGGTGGCCGCACACTCGGGTTGTGGCATCAGGTACTCGACTGGGCCAAGGCAAACGGCGCTCTCGAGATCCCTTGGGTGCAATCCGAATTCGCTCGCACCCACGCCAAGCTCGAGGCCATGCGCCTGCTGAACTGGAAGATGACGGCAGCCGTCGCGAACGACACGCTGTCGGGCGCCGACGCCGGCGCCACCAAGACCTACGGCACCGAAACGCACGTCGACGTGTACCGGGCGCTACTCGGAATTCTCGGTGCCGCCGGCCGGTTGCGCCCCGGGTCGCCGGGGGCCGTCCTGGCGGGGCAGATCGAACAGATCTCCCGGCAGAGCGTCGTCAACACGTTCGGTGGTGGAGTCAACGAAGTGCTGCGGGACATGGTGGGCACTCGAGGTCTCGGCCTGGTGCGCGAGAAGAGGGCGAAGTGAGTGACCTACTCGCCCGGTTACGCGCCTTCGAAGGCCGGACGATCGTCCCGGCCACGTGGGGACCCGACCCGGTGAACACTCCGATGATCCGGCACTGGGTCGAGGCGATGGGCGACACCAACCCCATTTACCTCGACGACGACGCCGCACGCGACACCGGACGTGAGGGCGCCATCGCCCCGGCGCCGATGTTGCAGGTGTGGACGATGCGCACGTACGCCGACAAGATGTCCGGTGCCGATCCGTCCGATGTCTGGACCGAGCTGATCGAGACCTTCGACAGTGCGGGGTTCACCTCGGTGGTGGCGACAGATTCCGATCAGGAGTTCTTCGTCGAACTGCGTCCCGGGGAGCGGGTGAGCGCGACGGAGGTGGTCGAAGGCGTCTCCGAGGAAAAGCAGACGGGTCTCGGAGCGGGGCATTTCGTCACCACCCTCAAGACGTACCGAAACGGTGACGGTGTCGTCGTGGGGACTCAGCGGTGGCGGACCCTCCGCTTCCGGCCCACCCCGAAAGCGGCCTCGCGCCCGCTTCGCCCGCGCCCGGCCCTCAACGCCGACAACGCGTTCTGGTTCGAGGCCGCCCGCGAGCACCGCCTCGTGATCCAGCGCTGCGCTCGGTGCGGTGTGTTGCGGCATCCGACCGGACCCATGTGCGGGCAGTGCCGCTCCACGGAGTGGAACACCGTCGACGCGTGCGGTCGCGGCACCGTCTACACATTCGTCGTCAATCACCACCCGAAGATCGATGCCTTCGACTACCCCCTGATCGTGGCGGTGGTCGAACTCGAAGAGGGCACACGCCTGATCGCGAACATGACGGACGTCGAACCCGAACACGTCTTTATCGGAATGCCGGTGGAGCTCGACTGGATCGACGCCGATCCCGAACTCACGCTCCCCGCCTTCCGGCCCCAACGATCGAGGGAGCACTGATGGATTTCACCTTCAGCGAGGAACAGCAGGCGGTCCGTGGACTTGCCTCCGATGTGTTTGCCGCGAAGGCAACCCCCGAGCGGATCAAGCAGGTCGAATCCTCGGCGGAGCGCATCGACGGAGACCTCTGGCGTGAACTGGCCGGCACCGGTCTCCTCGGAATCGCCCTGCCGGAGAATCTCGGCGGCGGCGGCATGGGTCTGCCCGAGTTCTACGTCCTCCTCGAGGAGCAGGGCAGGCACGTGGCCCCGGTTCCGTTGTGGCCGCACGTGCTCGGCGCGCTCGCGATCTGCGAGTTCGGGACACCGGACCAACGGGACGCCCTTGTGTCCTCTGCGGCCGACGGCAGCCTGTTCCTCACCATCGGAATCGAAGAATTCGGGCCCTACGGAGACGGGGTCCCGTCGACGACGGCCACCGAGGTCGACGGCGGGTGGCGGCTGACCGGTGCGAAAGCCGCGGTGCCGGTGATGCACGCTGCCGAACGGGTCGTCGTGTCGGCCACGACCCCGTCCGGTGCGGCGCTGTTCCTGGTCGACCCGCGGTCGGAAGGAGTGACCACCGAACGGGGTGCATCGACTACCCACGAGATCTGCGCGAACGTCACGTTCGACGCGACACCCGCGGAGCTGCTCGGTCCGGCGGACGGCGCCACACCCGCCTGGCTTCAGGAGCGGGTCGAATTAGCCCTTGCTGCACTGCAACTGGGTGTCGGAGAGGAGGCGGTGCGTCAGTCCGTGACCTACCTCAACGAACGCAACCAGTTCGGTCGCCCACTCGCCACCTTCCAGGCCGTCACTCATCAACTCGCGGACTGCTACATCGATCTCGAGGCGATGCGGGTGACGTTGTGGCAAGCCGTCTGGCTCCTCGCGAACGGTGTAAACCCGGGAACTGCGGTGCTGGTGGCCAAGTGGTGGGCTACCGACGCCGGTCAGCGGGTGGTGCACCGAACCCAGCACGTGCACGGCGGCATCGGCGTGGACACGGACTACCCGGTGCACCGCCACCTGCTGTGGGGTAAACAACTCGCGGCCACCCTCGGCGGCTCCGCCTCTGACCTGGCGCGGCTCGGAGCCCTGCTTGCATCCGGTGTCGAGGTGGTCGCATGAGCACCGCGACCGGTGCCCTCCGCCCGTTCACCGGGGTCGAGGTGGGGTCGAGCCTGCCCGAACTGGCAATTCCGCTGACCCGCACCCTCATCGTGGCCACCGCGCTGGCCACCAGGGACTTCCAGGACGTCCACCACGATCCCGCACTGGCCGTCGAGCGTGGCTCGAAGGACGTGTTCATGAACATCCTCACCACCAACGGCCTGGTGGGGCGGTTCGTGACCGACTGGGCCGGACCGCAGGCGTCGTTGCGACGCATCGCGATTCGCCTGGGCGCCCCGAACTATCCCGGTGACGTACTGACGTTGACCGGCGAGGTGATCTCGAACGAGGCCGGGGTGGTCACCGTGAAGGTGCGCGGCGTCAACAGCATCGGTGATCACGTGACCGGCACCGTCACTGTCGCCCGGGCCGCAGGAGGACCTCAGTGATCAGCCCATTGTCGGGCGCGGCCGCCATCGTCGGCATCGGCGCCACCGAGTTTTCCAAGAACTCCGGACGCAGCGAACTCCAACTCGCATGTGAGGCGGTCGTCGCGGCTCTCGCCGACGCCGGCATCGACCCCGCAGAGGTGGACGGACTGTCCACCTACACCGCGGAAACCAACGGCGAGGTGCTCGTCGCCCGCAACACGGGCATCGGAGAGTTGAAATTCTTCTCCCGGATCGGGTACGGCGGCGGCGCCGCCTGCGCAACCGTGCAGCAGGCGGCGATGGCCGTCGCCACGGGAATCGCCGACGTCGTGGTCTGCTACCGCGCTTTCAACGAACGATCGGGGGTGCGTTACGGACTCGGCCAGCACGACCGGCCCATGGACAGCACCGCCGACCGGGCCGCGTATGCCTGGCTGACACCACAGGGACTGTCGACGCCGGCGCAGTGGGTGGCCATGTTCGCGCGCCGCTACATGCACCAGTACGGCGCCACCAGTGAGGATTTCGGGCGAGTCGCGGTCGTCGCACGCAAGCATGCCGCCGACAATCCTGCGGCCTGGTTTTACGGACGGCCCATCACGCTCGAGGACCATCAGAGCTCGCGGTGGATCGCCGAACCCCTGCATCTACTGGACTGCTGCCAGGAAACCGATGGCGGTCAGGCGCTCGTCATCGTGTCGGCCGAACGCGCTCGCGACCTGGCGCACAAACCCGCTTTCGTCGCGGGCGCCGCTCAAGGCTCCGGCAAGGACCAGCACATGATGTCGAGCTACTACCGGCCCGACATCACCGGAATCCCCGAGATGGGACTGGTGGCCCGGCAGTTGTACGGGCAGAGTGGTCTGAGACCAGAGGATATTTCGGCCGCGATCCTCTACGACCACTTCACCCCCCTGGTGTTGCCACAACTCGAAGAGCTCGGTTTCTGTAAACCCGGCGAGGCCAAGGACTTCATCCGCGAGGGCAACCTCGAGGTGGGCGGGCGTCTGCCGGCCAACACCCACGGTGGGCAGATCGGCGAGGCGTACCTGCACGGGGTGAACGGGATCGCGGAGGCAGTCCGGCTGATCCGCGGAACCTCGACCACACAGCCGGACGACATGCGCAACGTGCTGGTGACCGCCGGCACGGCAGTACCGACCAGCGGCCTGATCCTGAGCAGTGAGGACTGAACATGACGAGCACACACAAAAGGTCCGCGGCGGCGTGGCGAGGCGAGGACCTCGGCACTCGTACCGTGGCCTACGACGAGCGGGACGCGATTCTGTATGCGCTGGCGGTGGGCGCCCGCGCCACCGAACTGGACCTCGTCTTCGAGGACCGGCTGCGGGTGCTGCCCACTTTCGCGTTGACTCTCGCGCAGTGGGCACCGGACGAGCTGGGATCACGTGGTGCCTTCGACACGAAGACCGCGCTGCACGGCTCGCAGAACCTGACGGTGCGCGCGCCGCTCCCACGCCGTGGTGAGATCGCCCTGTCGGCATCGGTGGGTGAGGTGTGGGACAAGGGGTCGGCGGCGGTTTTCGAGGTGCGCGTCGAGTCCGACTTCTTCGTGGCCACCTGGTCGCTGTTCGCGCCGGGGGCGGGTGGATTCGGCGGGGAGCGTGGTCCGTCGAAACCGGCTCGGCCAGAGGGTGAGCCGACCGTGGAGGCGGTGGTGAACACTGCGGACAATCAGGCGGCGCTGTACCGGCTGACCGGGGACCGGCACCACATACACCTCGACCCGGCTGCGGCCGCCCGGATCGGCCAGCCCCGGCCGATCATGCACGGGTTGTGCACACTGGCGGCGAGCACCCTCGAATTGGCGCGCCAACTCGGCGTACACCCCGCGGATCTGGTGGAAGTGGAGGGCCGGTTCGCCGCCCCGGTGTTCCCTGGCGACTCACCGGTTCTGCGGGCGTGGGGTGACGCGGCTGCCGCGTCGTTCGAGCTCGTCCACGGCGGGCACCCGGTGATCGCCGGGGCCCGCGCGGCGTTCGGCTAGCAGCGTCACGAGCGGTCGGGGTGGGTGGCGAGGAAGCGGGCCGGGTACTCGCCACCACCGTGAACGGCGAGATCGGCACCGTTGACGTACGACGCCAGCGGACTCGCCAGGAACAGGCAGGCGCCCGCGATGTCCGACGGCACCGCCATCCGGCCCATGGGCAGGGTACGGGTGACGGCGGCGCCGCCGTCGTCGCCGTAGACCGTCGCGGCGCTGTCCGTGCGGATGAGTCCGGTGGTGACGTGATTGATCCGCACCTTCGGGGCCCATTCGAGCGCAAGCGCCTTGGTCAGGACGAGCAGACCGGCTTTCGCGGCGCTGTACGCGGCGGTGCCGGGCTGGGGGTCGTGAGCGGAGACGCTTCCGATGTTGATGATGGCACCGCCCTCGGGCTGCTGCTGCATCACGGCATTGGCCGACTGGGCGACAGTGAAGGGCGCCAACAGGTTCAGGGCGATGATCTTCTCGACGAAGCGCGGCGAGACGGTGGCCGCGTCGGCGTCGGGGGAGCCGCCGGCGTTGTTGACGAGTACGTCGAGGCGGCCGAACCGGGTGACGGCGTCGTCGATCAGCGCAGCGGCGTCGTCGGCGTCGCGCACATCGGTCGCGCGGAAAGACGCGGTGCGGTCGCCGTGTGCCGGAAGCACATCCGGGCGAGTGCGCGCGCAGACGAGGACGTCGGCGCCCGCCTCGAGGAACGACTGGGCGATGACGAATCCGATGCCCTTGGTGCCGCCGGTGACGACCACGGCGCGGTTCCGGAAGTCGAGGGGGTTGGGGAGAGTCACGGTAGTCCTCTGAGATGGGGAGAGCGCGAGAAACACTGACGCTCAGCGGAAGTGGGACCAGTCGTCGACCGACGGCCGGAGATATCGGAACCGATAGTAGGCGAACAGGAGTGGGTATGGGCAAGCTGGACGGCAAGGTCGCGTTGATTACCGGCGCGGGGCAGGGAATCGGACAGGGGATCGCCCTCGCCCTGGCCAAGGAAGGAGCGGCGATCGCCGTCGCGGGCCGAACCGAATCGAAACTGGTCGGCACCTGCGAGCGCCTCACGGCGCTGGGGGCACGCAGCGTGCCCGTCGTCTGCGATGTCAGCAGACGGGACGACATCGTGGCCGCCGTCGAACGCACCGTGGACGCTTTCGGTGGCGTGGACATCCTGGTGAACAACGCCAACGACTGCAAGCCGGGCCCGATCCTGTCGGTCGTGGACGACGAGTACGAGCGGTCGTTCGCGACGGGACCGCTCGCGACGCTCCGCATGATGCAGTCGTGCCATCCACACATGAAGGTCCGCGGTGGCGGCGTGATCGTCAATCTGGTGACCTCGGCGGCGGTGCGCTGGGACGCGAGCAATTACGGCGCCTACGGTTCGATCAAGGAGGGAATGCGCTCACTGACCCGGTCGGCTGCCTGCGAATGGGGCACCGACGGCATCCGGGTGCTCTCCGTCGCGCCGCACGCGAAGACCCCGGCCCTCGAACGCTGGATGAACGACAATCCGGAGGAGGCGGCCGAGTTCGTGGCGGGTATTCCGCTCGGTCGGGTCGGTGACGCCGAAACCGACATCGGACGCGCCGTCGTCTTCCTGGTCGGTGAGGACGCCGGCTACTTGACGGGGGCGACGATCCCGCTGGACGGTGGCCAGTCCCGGTGGGGTTGACGGCTGATCCCGCCCACCGGGAAAGCCCACGGCCGTAGCCGCCGGTCTCCACTAGTTTCGGCAGGATCGAACACCCATACCGAGAGGGCACCGTCGCGATGACGACCGTTACAACACCGCGCAATTCACGATCAGTAGTGGTGACCGTCGCCGCTGTGGTGGAGGAGACGTCCGAGGCGCGATCGTTGGTATTCGACGTTCCGCCCGAACGGCGAGACGAATTCGCCTACAAACCCGGCCAGTTTCTGACGCTGCGTATTCCGAGTGATCGATCCGGCTCGGTGGCGAGGTGTTACTCGCTGGCCAGCTCGCCGTTCACCGACGACCTCCCGAAGGTCACGATCAAGCGCACCGCGGACGGCTACGGTTCGCACTGGCTGTGCGATCACGTCGACGTCGGTGACCGAATCGAGGTTCTCCCGCCGGCAGGAGCGTTCACGCCGGTCGATCTCGACGAGGACGTGCTCCTGTTCGCCGCGGGCAGTGGGATCACCCCGGTGATGTCGATCCTGAAGTCCGCGTTGAGCCAGGGCAGCGGCAAGGTCATGCTTTTCTACGCGAACCGGGACGAGAGGTCGATCATCTTCGCGGCGGAGCTGCGAGAGCTTGCCTCCCGCCACGACGATCGGCTCACCGTCGTGCACTGGCTCGAGAGTGTGCAGGGCCTGCCCACTGCGCGGCAGTTGGCGAGTCTGTCGGATCGGTGGCACGACCGCCGGGCGTATGTGTGCGGACCACGACCGTTCATGGGCGCAATTCACGAGGCGCTCGCGCTCGTCGGCATGCCGCGGAACAAGGTGCACGCCGAGGTGTTCACCTCGCTGTCGGGTGATCCGTTCGCGCCCGAGGTCGAGCAGATTCCGGTCGGTGACGAGGGGTCGACGGCCACGGTCGAGGTGCAGCTCGACGGCGACACCCATAACCTCAGCTGGCCACGCGCAGCCACCCTGGTCGACGTCATGCTGTCCAAGGGGCTCGAAGTCCCGTATTCGTGCCGTGAGGGCGAATGTGGTTCGTGCGCGTGCACCGTGATCGAGGGAGAGGTCTCGATGGACAGTGCCGCGATACTCGATCCCGAAGACATCGCGAACGGTTACATTCTCGCCTGCCAGGCACGACCCGTCAGCGAACATCTCCGAATCGAATTCTGAGTACACCCAGCGTCGGCCAGGAGTGGGGACCGCTCACCGGGAACGGGTCTGGGGCGCCCTGCCCGTCTCCACCTACCGTCCCAGTCAGGCGTTTTGCCGGCTATGTCCATCGACTGGGAGAGGAGCGCGCCCGTGAGTGCACGCACCGAAGATGCTGCTCGTGCGAACCGGATCGACACCGTGGATGCGGTGGTCGTCGGCGCCGGATTCGCCGGACTGTACGCCGTGTACAAACTGCGGAGCCTCGGCCTGACCGTCCGGGGTATCGAAACAGCTGCGGGTGTGGGCGGAACCTGGTACTGGAATCGCTACCCCGGAGCCCGCTGCGACGTCGAGAGCGTCGACTACTCGTACTCGTTTTCCCCTGAGCTCGAGCAGGAGTGGAACTGGAGCGAGAAGTACGCCACGCAACCCGAAATCCTGGCGTACATCAACCACGTCGCCGACCGTTTCGACCTCAGGGACCATTTCCTGTTCGAGACCCGGGTGACATCGGCCGAGCTGGACGAGGAATCGTTGCGGTGGGAGGTGCGTACCGACCGCGGCGACGTCCTGACGGCCCAGTACTGCATCTTCGCGACGGGTGCCTTGTCCACCGCCAATATGCCGAACATTCCCGGGCGCGAATCATTCTCGGGCGACACCCATCACACCGGTCACTGGCCGCACGAGGGGGTCGATTTCACCGGTAAGAAGGTCGGGGTGATCGGCACCGGGTCGTCGGGGATCCAATCGATCCCGCTCATCGCCGAGCAGGCGGACCACCTCTACGTGTTCCAGCGCAGCGCGAACTACAGCGTTCCCGCGGGCAATATGTCGTGGGACGACGAGATGCGGCGCGCGATCAAGGCCGGTTACGCCGAACGTCGCAGGCTCTCCCGCGAGAGTGGCGGCGGCTCGCCGTACAACGCGCATCCGAAGTCTGCGCTGGAGGTGTCCGAGGAGGAACGCCGCGCCGCCTACGAGGAGCGCTGGAAGCTGGGTGGGGTCCTGTTCGCGAAAACCTTTCCCGATCAAACCAGGACGGATGCCGCCAACGCCACCGCACGCGAATTCGCCGAGCAGAAGATTCGCCGGTTGGTCGACGACCCGGCGATTGCCGAGAAGCTGATCCCGAACGATCACCCCATCGGTACCAAGCGCATCGTCACCGACACCCACTACTTCGAAACCTACAACCGACCGAATGTGACGCTGGTCGATCTGAAAGAGACACCGATCGAGTCCATCACCAGGTCGGGCATCACCACCACCGACACCGAGTACACCCTCGACACGCTGGTGTTCGCCACCGGCTTCGACGCCATGACCGGCGCCCTCGATCGAATGCGCATTGTGGGACGGGCGGGTGTGTCCCTCGCCGAGTGCTGGAGCGAAGGGCCCAAGACGTATCTCGGAGTCGGTGTTCCGGGGTTCCCCAACATGTTCGTCGTGACCGGCCCGGGTAGCCCGTCGGTGCTGGCCAACATGGTGCTGGGTGCCGAACAGCACATCGACTGGATCGCGGCCTGCATCGAGCACCTGTGGGAGAACGACTACGACGCGATCGAGGCGACCGTCCCGGCTACGGACCGTTGGGTGGAGCATTGCCGGGAGCTGGCGTCCACCACTCTCTTCCCCCTGGCCAATTCGTGGTACATGGGTGCGAACATTCCGGGGAAGCCTCGCGTCTTCATGCCGTATATCGGCGGCTTCGGTGCGTACGGCAAGATCTTGGCCGAAGTCGCGGACGAGGGATTTCGGGGTTTCGACTTCTGCCGGTCTCGCACTCGGTTGGCCGACCGGGTGGGATAGTTCCCGAGACAATGGTCAGCCGCGCAGGCAATTGCCTGCGCGGCTGACTGTTTCGTGAGAGAAAGCACCAAAGTTAGTCGGGAAGAGCGTAGGTGGCCCAGGCCTGAGCGAGCACGTCACCGCCGAGCGTGCACGTGACGGTGACGTCCACCATTCGGGTGCCGTCCTGGACGTAGGTCTGCTGCACGGCAGCGGAATACCGGGCGCCGGTGGTGATCTCTCGCCGAATACGGGTACGGAACCGGCGCAAGGTTCCGAAATGCCGATCGGCACAGTGTTGCTCGAGTAGGTCGGCTGCGGCGTCGGCGGGCCCTGAACCGACGACATTGGACCAGAATTCGACGACGAGCCTCTCGTCGGAATCCCGGCCCTGCACCAGCACCTCGGTGCCGTCCGTCCGGGACTGCACGCGAAGGTCCTCGCGCATCTGATCCGGGTGCAGAAAGACATAGTCCTGCTCGACGGCCCTCGGCGGAAGAGCTGTGCCGGGGGTGCGAGAGCCGTCGCAGAGGTGCCGAATCCAGGCTGTGCGGGTGTGTGTCGTGGTGGCGGCGGCCATCGGTCCTCCCGATGTCGAGGGTGTGCGTGAAGTGCACGCTAATCGTGCTGGGCTCGCACGACGGCCGCGTTCCCTGTCAACGGGAGGGGAACCGGGTTCTTTGCGAAAGATTCTCGCTCAGTGGGAGAGCTGGGTACCGCACCGGACTCGACGAGCCGACTATGAGCTGCACCACACCCCGAGGGTGTTCTTGACGTACAGCGAGGCGGAGGTAGACATGGTGCGCAATGGTGCCGTAGACGGTGACGAAGTTCGGATGATCGAGGTAGGTTCTGCCCCCACGCGATTCGCGCGCGGGTGGCATTGCCTGGGTTTGGCCAAGACGTTCCGGGACGGCGCCCCGCATCAGGTCGATGCGTTCGGCACGTCCCTGGTGGTGTTCGAGACCTCCGACGGCACCCTCAGTGTGCTGGACGCGTATTGCCGGCACATGGGCGGCAACCTCGCGCAGGGCACCGTCAAGGGTGACTCCATCGCCTGCCCGTTCCACGACTGGCGCTGGGGCAGCAATGGCAAGTGCACGGGAATTCCCTACGCACGACGCGTTCCCCCTCTCGCACGCACCCGGGCCTGGACCACGCTCGAGCGCAACGGGCAGCTCTACGTCTGGAACGACCCGCAGGGCAACCCGCCGCCGGCCGACGTGACGATCCCCGAGATCGACGGCGTCGGGTCTTCGGAGTGGACCGACTGGACCTGGAACTCGTTGCTGGTGGAGGGTTCGCACTGTCGCGAGATCGTCGACAACGTGGTCGACATGGCGCACTTCTACTACGTCCACTTCTCGTTCCCGCGCTACTTCAAGAATGTGTTCGAGGGGCACGTCGCCACCCAGTACATGCGGTCGACGCCACGCCACGACATCTCGGTGGGCACCAGCTACGACGACCCCAACTCCACGCTGCGCTCGGACGCGTCGTACTTCGGCCCGTCCTACATGATCGACAAGCTGTGGAGTGAGGCGAACGGCATGATGATCGAGACGGTGCTCATCAACTGCCACTATCCGGTGACGTCCAACTCGTTCGTGCTGCAGTGGGGCGCCATGGTCAAGAAGCCCGAGGGCCTGTCGGACGAGATGGCCAACGGCATGGCGGCCCAATTCGCCGAGGGCGTCGAGCTCGGGTTCAAGCAGGACGTCGACATCTGGCTCAACAAGTCGCGTATCGACAACCCGCTGCTGTCGGAGGAAGACGGGCCGGTGTATCAGCTGCGCCGCTGGTACCAGCAGTTCTACGTGGATGTCGAGGACATCACCGAAGACATGACCAAGCGCTTCGAGTTCGAGATCGACACCACCCGGGCGGTGCAGAGCTGGGAGGCGGAGGTTGCCGACAACCTCGCCAACGGCGTCGTACCGCTCGACACCCACGCCTGAGCGGGCTCACAGACAAAGGACACGAACGATGACCTACGAGGTTCTCGACAACATCATGGCCATCGCGGATGAGCTCCGCGACCAGGCTCCCGAGGCCGAGCGTATCGGCCGGCTGCCCGACGACACCGCGAAGAAGCTCCGCGAAGCCGGGCCGATCAAGCTTCTGCAACCGGCGAATTACGGCGGATTCGAGGCACATCCACGCGCATTCGCGGAAACAGTGATGGCCGCTGCCGCCCTCGACCCCGCCACGGGCTGGGTGTGCGGCATCGTCGGCGTCCACCCGTGGCAACTGGCGTTCGCCGACCCGAGAGTGCAGGAGGAGGTGTGGGGTCGGGACACCGACACGTGGATGGCCTCGCCATACGCGCCCACCGGCATCGCGACGCCGGTCGACGGTGGCTACCTCTTCAACGGGCGCTGGCAGTTCTCGTCCGGCACCGATCATTGCGACTGGATTTTTTTGGGCGCCATGCTGGGCGACAAGGACGGCGCGATGGCGTTGCCGCCGAAGATGCTGCACATGATTCTTCCGCGCAGTGACTACGAGATCGTCGAGGATTCGTGGAATGTCGTCGGGCTGAAGGGTACCGGTTCCAAGGACATCATCGTCCGGAACGCCTTCGTCCCCGATTACCGCGTCATGGACGCCGACGAGGTCATGAACGGCACGGCGGTGCAGAAGTTCGGCCGCACCGAGACGCTGTACAACATGCCGTGGTCGACGATGTTCCCGCTCGGCATCTCCTCGGCCGTCGTGGGAATAGCGGAGGGCGCCCTCGCCGCGCACCTCGACTATCAGCGCGACCGCGTCGGGGCCCAGGGCACCGCGATCAAGGACGACCCTTACGTGCTGTTCGCCGTCGGCGAGGCCGCGGCCGACATCAATGCGGCGCGGCAGGAGCTCCTGGCGAACGTCGACAAGATCTGGGACCTGGTCGAATCCGGTAAGGAGGTCAGCTTCGAGGACCGAGCTGCCGGTCGCCGAACGCAGGTCCGGGCCGCATGGCGGGCGGTCACCGCCGTCGATCAGATCTTCGCGCGGTCCGGCGGTAACGCTCTGCGCATGGACAAGCCGCTGCAGCGGTATTGGCGGGACGCGCACGCCGGGCTGGCTCACGCCATTCATGTCCCCAGCACCGTGTACCACGCATCGGCGCTCAGCTCGCTCGGCCTCGACCCCGCCGACAACCTCAAGTCGATGATCTGACCGGCGTTACCGAAACACGAAGAAGGACAGACACTATGACCGATATCAAGGGACTGGGTTACGTCAAGATCCAGACCAACGACCTCGAACGATGGCGCACGTTCGCGTTCGACGTCCTCGGCTTCGCCGAGGGCAAGGGCCCGGACACGGATGCCCTCTATCTCCGCATGGACGAGCGTGCCGCCCGCATCGTCATCGTTCCGGGAGACACCGACGAGGTGGTCACCATCGGGTGGGAGGTCCGCGATCATGCGGGCCTGGTGCGCGTGCAGGAAGCGGTCGAAGGCGCCGGGATCGCGGTGAAGCCGCTGTCGGTGGAAGAAGCGGACGCCCGCCGCGTCGAAGAGGTGGTCACCTTCCAGGACCCGACCGGGGCGACGATCGAGATCTTCCACGGCGCCGTCCTCGATCACTCTCCGGTGGTCACCCCGTTCGGCGCGAAGTTCGTGACCGGCGCGCAGGGACTCGGACATGTGGTGCTGCCGGTGATGGACATCAATGGGGCCTTCGACTTCTACACCGACGTGCTGGGGTTCCTGCCCCGCGGCGCCTTCCGGATCCCGGCGCCGCCGGAGTTCGGCCCGATGCGGGTTCGCTTCATGGGTGTCAACGAGCGGCACCACAGCCTGGCGCTGTGCCCCGCACCCCACGGCGGCGCCCCGGGACTGGTGCACATCATGGTGGAGGTCGACACACTCGACGCCGTCGGACAAGCCCTCGACCGGGTCGTGAAGGACGGGTTCTCCGTCTCTTCCACGCTGGGCCGGCACACCAACGACAAGATGGTGTCGTTCTACGTGCGTGCCCCCGGTGGCTGGGACATCGAGTTCGGCACCGAGGGCATGAAGGTGGACGAGAAGTACTACTCGGCCGAAGAGATCACCGCCGACAGCTACTGGGGCCATGACTGGTCCGGAAGCGAACCGCTGGCCGCCATGTAGCGGCTGTTCGAGGCCCGGTACCTGCGTCGATTGACGCGGTACCGGGCCTTTTGCCTGTTCGGGCAGGCTGACGTATTGCAAATAGGTATATGCCTATTTATAGTAAGTGTCGCCAGTCACACAACGCGTCGTTCTCCAGCACAGCGGCGCAACGGAGGTCCCCATGACTACGACACTCAGCCCCGCAACCCCCACCGCCGGCCTCGATCGAGCCGCTCTTCTCCTCGACGCCTTCGACGGTCCGGGACGGCTCACCCTCGCCCAGATCGTGCGCCGCACGGGACTGCCGCGTTCCTCCGCGCACAGGATGCTCGAGCGGCTGGTGCAGCTGAGGTGGCTGAGACGTGAAGGTCGCGACTACGAACTCGGTATGCGACTGTTCGAGCTCGGTTCGCTCGCCGTGCACCAGGACCGACTGCACCGTGCCGCGCTTCCCTTCCTGCACGAACTGCACCGCCTCACCGGCCATGCCGTCCATTTCGCCATCCTCGAGGGCATCGACGTCGTGTATCTCGAGAAGATCGCCGGACGCTTCGGGGTCGGACTTCCGTCGCGGGTGGGCGGCCGCCAGCCCGCGCACTGTACGAGCGTGGGCAAAGTGCTGCTGGCCCATTCGTCCGAGGACGTGGTCGACCGCGTCGTCGACGCCGGGTTGCCGCGTAGCACGCGGTTCAGCATCGACTCACCTGCGGCCTTCCGCGCGGAGCTGCAGAAGACGCGCGAACGGGGAGCGGCGTACGACCGGGAAGAGGACCTCGTGGGCGTCAGCTGTGTTGCCGTGCCCGTGGGCACCGAGGGCAACGTGGTGGCGGCAATTTCCGTCTGCGGACCCAGCAGCCAGATCAAGCTCGACCACCGGCTGACCGCTCCGATCCGCATGGCGGCCAAAGGAACCTGGCGCAACTACATGGCGACCGCGACGCCGAGCGCAGGCCGCGCCGACCGGCATTCCGCCTGAACTCGAGTCGGGGGCCTTTGTCGGCAATAGATTTATGTCTCCGCGACGTAATTGGCCACGAACCGCACTCGGTCGCTGCGGCACGACCGGTTGATGTAGACGGTGGCCTTGCCGTCCTCGTCGAGATTCAGCCCATCGCGTAGGACGACGGCGGCGCCGGTGGGAATGTCGAGCAGCTCCGCGACCCGCGGCGTGGCCGAGCCGGCTCCGAACGAACGCCACGCGGCCCGAAGGCGCACTCTGTAAGCGTCGTTCCACACCGAGTAGATCGGTGTTCCCTCGCCGAGGAGGCGAGTGATACCGCGAAAGCGCTTGTCGTCCAACCAGTAAGCGTTGACGAACCAGGGATCACCGTCCACCGCGAGGACAGTGTCGATGCGGCGGAGCCTGCAGCCGGGCAGATTCTCCTCGGCTTCGGGGGCGGTGCCGCCGAGGACCACCTCACTCGAGACGAGGAACTCGGTGACGTGCCGCCCGACCGCGGCGAAGGCGTGGCTCATGCCATCCGGATCATTGATGTAGCTGGGCGTCAGCTCGATCGGAAAATGTTGCGGCGGCTGAGCGACGAATGTTCCGGCGCCCTGCCGTGCGACGACGCGGCCTGCCCTGGTGAGTTCACCGATGGCCTGGCGCACCGTGAGTCTGTTGACGCCGAGCTCAGCCGCAAGTTCGGTTTCAGGTGGCAACTTGTCTCCCGGGCGAAGCGATCCGCCGTCGAGCCGGCGCTCCAGCACCTCCTGCACCTGCCGGTAGAGGGGGACCTTGCTGCGACGAAGAGTGCTCGGCATGCCGGAAGTCTAGATGAGTTCGGGATGCCGAGGGGATCGGTGTGACGCTCGATTTATCTGTTGTGAAACGGTTCATCTGCTCGAAACCTCATTGGGTGCGAACGTCTACTTGTCTAGATGAATCTTCGATTACCCCATTGACAGATTCGAGAGGCCTCCCGTGAGTAACAGCCCGAGACTGCGCCGAGCCCTGGCGGCAGCGACCTGCGCTCTGACCGTTTGTGGCGCCGCCGCGTGCGGCGATTCGGCCGCGAACGGCGGCGCACACGCGGTTCTGAAGGTGGGCCTACCGCCCTCCGAGGCCAACGCCGACCTGCAGGCGAAGTTCGCGCCGATCACCGACTTGATCGCCACCGGTTCGGGTAAGCCCGTCGAGGTCAAGCCCACCAGTGACTACCTGTCGATCGTGGAGGCGATGCGTTCGGGACTGATCGATGTGGCCGCATTCAGCCCGTTCCCGACACCGCTCGCCGAGGCTGTTGCCGGTGTCACGCCTCTCGTGGTCGCCAAGGGCGCCGCGTACAGCTCGGTGTTCGTGTGTCGTACGGACACCGGCATCGACTCGATCGACGATCTCCGTGGACGCAAGATCGCGTTCGTCGACGCCGGATCGACCAGCGGCAACTACATCCCGAAGCTCCTGCTGAAGCGGGCCGGCATCAACCCGGACACCGATATCGAGGGCAGTTATGCGGGTGGCCACGACACCGCCCAACTCGCGGTAAAGCAGGGCTCGGTCGACTGCGCCGCCGACGCTCGAACGTCGTATCAGACGATGGTGGACAAGGGCGTCATCGACGGTTCGACGCAACGGGTGGTCGCCGAATCCGACCCGATCCCGGTGTCGCTGGTCATCATCGCCCGCAAGGACCTCGATCCGGCCCTCGAACAGGGCATCGTCGACTCCTTCGTCGACGGCGACAATGCGGCGGCGCTCGGCGTGGTGAAGGCCACCAGCTTCGAAAAAGCGACCGCCGCCGATTTCGACCTCTTCCGGGACGCCGCCAGCGAGCTCGGCGTGGATCTCGAGGAGTTGTCGCGGAAATGAGCGACGTCGTTATGCCTCCGCGACTCGAGGCGGACGCTGTGAGCTACCGGTATCCGGACGGTACGACTGCCCTCCACTCCGTGTCGCTGCAGGTTCACGCCGGTGAGATCGTGGCGGTCCTCGGCCGCAGCGGCGCCGGGAAGTCGACGCTGATGCGTTGCCTGGCGGGGCTCGAGATTCCGACGGACGGCCGTGTTCTGCGCGACGGCGAGGACCGCAGCGCGCTGCGCGGTCGAGCCAGACGTCGCGCACATGCCCGGGTCGGTGTGGTGTTCCAGGAGTTTCAGCTCGTCGAGCGCGCGACAGTGCTGTCCAACGCGTTGATCGGGCGCCTCGCGTATCAGCCGGTGTTGCCCAGCCTCCTGCACTTCGTTCGGCGGAGCGACCGGGAGATCGCCGTCGAGAGCGTGCGGCGACTCGGCCTCGGCGAGCAGTTGCGTAAACGCGCCGATGCACTGTCGGGCGGACAGCGGCAGCGGGTCGCCATTGCGCGAGCCCTCGCCCAGCAGCCGGACATGCTGTTGGCGGACGAACCGGTCGCGAACCTCGATCCCGTGCTCGCGCGCGGGGTGGTCGACGACATCGTCCGTCTCGCGCGCGTCGAACAGCTCACCGCGGTCCTGAACCTGCACGACGTCGACCTGGCCAGGCACGTCGCCGACCGCCTGATCGGGCTTCGTGCGGGCCGCCTCGTGTTCGACCGACCGGTGTGTGACGTGTCCTCGTCCGACCTCGATCTCCTCTACGCCGATCCGGCCCGTTCTCCCGTAGGGGTGCAGTGAGATGACACTCGATACCGAACCGAAGCCGGAGGCAGTCGAAAGCACGGCCGACCTGGCGGCTCTGCGGAGACCGTCCTCGCAGACCGCGGCCGGGGTGGTCATCGTGTTGACCGTCCTTCTCTGGGCGGCAGGTGCCACCGAATTCTCGGTGGCCGCTCTGCTCGACGGCATCCCCAACATCGCCGATTTCGTCGGACGGATGTTTCCGCCCGACCTCGCCATCCTCCCCACGGCGATTGCCCTGATGGGGGAGACCCTGGCGATCGCCGTCATCGGAACCGCGGTCGGAGTGCTCTTCGCCATACCGTGGGCGCTGCTCGCGGCGCGCTCGGTGTTCGACCAGGCCTGGCTTCACCACGCCGCCCGCAGCTCGATCAACCTCACGCGCGCTATTCCCGAGCTGATGTGGGCGTTGCTGTTCGTCTCGGCCGTCGGGCTCGGCCCACTCGCGGGCACGCTGGCGATCATCATCGGTTCGGCCGCCGGGATGGCACGTCTGTTCGCCGACATTTTCGAAACGACCGACATGCGCGCGTGGGAAGCTGCCGCGGCGTCCGGGGCGAGCCGGGCGCAGCGCATCAGCTGGGTCCTCCTGCCGCAGAGCACACCGACCGTCGCGAGCTACACGCTGCTCATGCTCGACGGGAATGTCCGCGCTGCCTCCCTTCTCGGTATCGTCGGTGCGGGCGGTATCGGAATGGAACTGACGCAGCAGCTCCGCCTCTTCGAATACGGCAGTGTCCTCACCATCGTTCTCGTCGTTCTCGTGGTGGTGGTTACCCTCGATCGCGTCGCCTCCCATCTACGGAAGAAGCTCACATGACCGTCGCCGAGACCGACGCCCTACCGAATCTGCGTGACCTCGGTGGCTTGCCGCTCCACGACGGGCTGCAGACCCGCAGCGGGGTGCTCTACCGCAGCGCACTTCCGGTCGACGGCGACGCAACGCCGACCGGCGTGGCGGAGTGGCCCGTGCAGACCGTCGTCGATTTGCGCAGTCCCCGGGAACAGGCGACACGCGCGCATCCGTTCGACTCGGCCGACACCGTGGTCCACCGAATCGCGCTGATGTCGGACAGGGAGGTCGCCCGGCCGGACCCGAATTTCCGTCTGGCCGATCTCTACCTGAGGGTGCTCGACCGGGCCGGCGCACAACTGGCGGAGATCCTCGACGTGGCGGCCACCGCACCCGGCCCGATTCTCCTCCACTGTGCCGCCGGGAAGGACCGGACCGGCATCGCGGTCGCAATGCTTCTGCGTGTTGCGGGTGTCGGCGCAGCGGAGGTGGTGGACGACTACACGGCGACCAACGACCACATGGACGCGGTGCTCGCGAGGATCACCCGATTCGCGCCGGAACTCGGGCGGGTTCATCCCACCAACCGGGACCTGGTCGGCGCCCCTCCGGAGGCGATCCAGGGTGTTCTCGACACGTGGGACGCGGAACCCGGTGGAGTGCGGACCTGGCTCCTGCAACGGGGAGCCACCGAGGACGCCCTCGAACGCTGGACTGCCCGTTTCACCGAAAACGGCGACACTCGAGGCTGAGTCGGGTCAGCCCTCCGCCTCTTCTGCGTCCCGCGCCGCCTTCATGGCAGCCTGGTACTCCTGCAGGGCGGCGCGGGATCTGCGGATGGCATGTGTTTCAGTGGGTTTGGGAACACCGGGGTGCTCCGGGGTGTCCTCGCCCCGGATCCTTCGGGTGGCCTCGTCGATGTCGGCGAGCATCTGTTTCGCGAGTTCGCCCTCGGCTGCGTAATAACGCTCCGACCACTTGTTGACCATGTGCGCGAAGGCCCACGTCGGTTCGACTTCGGAGTCGCGGGCGTCGAGCCCGGCCTGTCTGCTCATGCCCTCCACGTACGAGATGTGCTCGCGGAGAGCTTCTTTGAGATGATCGGGTTCGGTGAGATGGCCGAGCCACATCCGCAGCATCACACCGTGCTTGAGCACCGGCGGATCGATGGGGGCCTCGCGCGCCCAGCTGCGGATAACGGCCATACCGGTGTCCGTGATCTTGTACAGCCGCTTGGGTTTCACGCGCGACTCGTCGTCGACGACGGTCCGCGACGTGACGTATCCCAGCTCCTCGAGCTTCTTGAGTTCCGAGTACACCTGACTGAACGACGGGCTCCAGTAGAAGAAGCGCACGCTGTACGACGCCCACTTCTTGAGGTCGTATCCGGACAGCTCCTCGCCGAACGACAAGATGCCGAGCACCGGCCAACTCGTCGACCGAAGGCCGGCGAAACCAGAGCTCTGTGGCGGGTCGGACGAAGGCATGTCCGGAGCCTATCAACCACCGACCTACGAAAGCCTGCCGCTGGGCGGGACGGACCGTTCCGGCGGAGGGCGGCGCCGTCCAAGCTGGAGGCAACCCGTCGAACTCTGTCGACTCGTACTGGTAGGAGGCACGATGACACGAACCGAGGAACCGGCACCACCGGTCGTCCGCGGCTTCGCACCGTCCGATTTCAAGTCCGTGCTCGGGCACTTCTGCACCGGCGTCACCGTCGTCACTGCCCACGACGGCACGAGCCCGCACGGTTTCACGTGCCAGTCGTTCGTCTCGTTGTCGCTCGAACCGCCGTACGTGTCGTTCTGCCCGGCCCGCACGTCGACGAGCTGGCCTCACCTGCGAGCGAGTGAACGCATCTGCATCAATGTGCTCGCCCACGACCAGCGCGACGTGTGCCGAACCTTCGCGACCAGCGGGGGAGACAAGTTCGCCGACGTCGGGTGGTCGTATGCCGACAACGGTGCACCCGCGCTGGACGGCGCTCTCGCCCAGGTGGAGGCCACCGTCGAAGTCGAACACGATGCGGGCGATCACACGATCGCCGTCGCGCGTGTCACCGGCCTGCGCGCGTTGCGTGATGCACCGCCGCTGCTGGTCTACCGCGGCGGACTCGGACTCTTCGCCGGATAGTCGGATGCGTCTCCCGCTCCGCGGGAAGAGTTGTGGGAAAGCGGAATCGACACCGGCAGAGTGTGATCGAGACCACTTCGGAAGGTGTGCACGATGAGCGTAGACGAGCAGGAATGGGACCGGGAAGTCGATCTTCTGGTGATCGGCAGCGGCGCGGGTGGCATGACTGCCGCGCTCGCAGGTGCCGGGCGGGGACTCGACACTCTCGTCGTCGAAAAGGCCTCGGTGTACGGCGGTTCGACGGCCCTCTCGGGCGGAGCCCTGTGGATTCCCAACTCGCCGGTTCTGCTCCGCGAGGGTATGACCGATGATCCGGGCGAGGTCCGGCGGTACCTGGACTCGATCGTCGGCGACAGCGTCCCGCCCGAACGCCTCGAGGCCTACATCGAACAGGGCCCGGCGATGATGCGGTTCCTGGAACAGGCGAGTTCTCATCTCCGGTTCTCCTGGTGTAAGGACTATTCCGACTACCACCCCGAGAACGTGGGTGGGCGCGCCGAGGGTCGTACCGTCGAGCCTCTGCCGTTCGACATGAACCTGCTCGGTTCCGACCGCGAGTTGCAACGTCCCAACGCGTTGGCGATGCCCGGTGGCCTGTACATGACGTCGACGGAGTTCCGGCACCTCAACATGTTCTTCCGGACGTGGGCCGGACGCAGAACCGCACTCGGTGTCGGTTGGCGCTCGGTCGTCGCCATGGTGCGGCGCAGGCGAATGGAAACACTGGGGCAGGCGCTCGTGGGCCGCTTACGGCTCGCGCTGAAGGAGGCGGGCGTTCCGCTCTGGCTCAACTCCCCACTGAAGAGCCTCGTCACGGACGCCTCCGGTGCCGTCACCGGTGCGGTGGTCGACGCCGGGAAGCGTGAGCTGAAAATCCGGGCGCGCCGCGGCGTGCTGCTGGCGACCGGAGGATTCGAGCAGAACGAGCAATTGCGGAAGAAATATCTGCGTGAAGGCGGCAAGGACAACTACAGCGCAGGCTCACCCGACAACACCGGTGACGGGATCATGGCCGGTGAGCAGGTGGGCGCCGCACTCGACCTGATGGACGACGCCTGGTGGATGCCGTCGTTCCGGCGTCCCGACGGCATCATGCACGTCCTGGTGTCGGAGCGTTCGATTCCCCCGTCCCTGATCGTCGATCAGAACGGTCGACGCTTCACCAACGAGGCGTCGCCGTACGTGTCGTTCGTCCACGACCAGATCGCCGGAAGGCACGACCCGGTCTGGTTCGTCTTCGACTCGAAAGCCAAGAGCCGCTACCAGTTCGGCGGTGTGATGCCCGGCCAGAAGTTCTCAGCCGAGTGGTTCGACACGGGGCTGATGCTGCGGGCCGATTCAATCGCGGCGCTCGCGGAGAAGATGGGTGTTCCGGCCGGCGCCTTCGCGGCCGAGATCGACAGGTTCAACGGGTTCGCCCGCGCGGGAGTCGATTCCGACTTCGGACGCGGCGACAGCGCGTACGACCGTTACTACGGAGACCCGCGACTGCCCAATCCGACGCTCGACGAGGTGGAGAAGGCCCCGTACTACGCGGTGCGGATGGAGGCGGGTGACCTCGGAACCAAGGGCGGTCTGGCGTGCAACGAGCACAGCCAGGTACTCAACCGGGGCGGCGACCCGATTCCGGGACTCTATGCCACCGGCAACACGTCGGCATCGGTGATGGGCAACGACTATGCCGGCGCGGGTGCGACGATCGGGCCCGCAATGGTGTTCGGCTGGATCGGGGCGCGTCACGCCGCCGGGGCGGTGAGCTGAATGCTGCCCGTCGAATGCCGTCGCTGCGGAAATTCGGTACTCGTCGAAAAGTACAGCGAAGCGCACACCAGTGTGCAATGGCTCGGTGACGCCGAACGGTCCTGCCCGGAGTTCGCGCAACTCGCTGCGGCAGGGGAGCACTCGATGTTCATCCCCACTTGTGGGGCCCTGCGCGGCTCGATCGACGACGCCGTGGACGACGGGCGGGTAGGGCTGTCGCTGCGCAGCTATCCGACGCCCGGACGCCTGGACTAGGAGGAAGCGGACGAATGGCGCGGATGGCAGGAAAGACCGCCTTCATCACCGGAGCCGGCAACGGCATGGGACGCAGTCATGCGGTCCGGCTCGCCGAGGAAGGCGCCGACATCATCGCCGTCGACCTTCCCGGAGACGAGCCGGCCGCGAGTCTGGCGGAGACTGCCCGACTGGTCGGCGAACTCGGGCGCCGCGTGGTTGTCGCACCCGCCGACGTGCGCGACCCGGCGGCCCTGCAGGAAGCGGTCGACGCCGGTGTCGCCGACCTGGGTGTCATCGACGTCGTGGTCGCGAACGCCGGCATCGCCGACAATCCGGGACCAGCGTGGACCATCGCGGACGACGTCTGGAATCGGTCCCTCGACGTCAACCTCACCGGAGTGTGGAACACCGTCAAGGCCGCGGTCCCGGCGATGCCCGAGGACGGCGGTTCCGTCGTCGTGGTCAGTTCCACGGCCGGTATCAAGGCCGTCGCCGGCGCCGCACACTACTCGGCGTCCAAGACCGCCCTGGTCGGGTTGGCGCGGACCCTCGCCAACGAACTGGGCCCCCGGTTCATCCGCGTGAACGTGCTGCACCCCGGCGCGGTCGGCACCCGCATGACACTGAACCCGGCGACGATGTCCCGGCTTCGGCCCGACCTCGAGAACCCCACCGAGGACGACGTGATTCCAGTGCTCACCCGCAACCACCTGCTTCCGGTGCCGTGGCTGGACTCACGCGACGTCAGCAATGCGCTGCTGTTCCTCGCGTCGGACGAATCCCGATACATCACCGGCACCCAACTCGTGGTCGATGCCGGACTCACCCAGAAAGTGTCGTGATGACAGGTCGTGTAGAAGACACCGTCGTTCTGGTGACCGGGGCCGCCCGGGGAATCGGGCGGGCGCAGGCACTGCGGTTCGCCCAGGAGGGCGCCGACGTCATCGCCGTCGACCTGTGCGGACCGGTCGACACGGTGGTGACACCCCCGGCGAGTCCCGAGGACCTCGAGGTCACCGCAAAGCTGGTCCGGGACACCGGCCGCAGAATCGTGACCGCGAGGGTGGACGTGCGCGACGGAGCGACTCTCACCGAGACTGTCGCTGCGGCCACCTTCGAGCTGGGCGGGCTTGACTTCGTCTGCGCCACGGCAGGTATCACGTCGTCGGGTGCCGCGCTGGACCTCACCACAGAAACCTGGCAGACCATGCTGGACGTCAACCTGACCGGCGTCTGGCAAACCTGCAAGGCTGCGGCGCCGCATCTGATCGAGCGCGGCGGTGGTGCGATGATTCTCACCAGTTCCATTGCGGGCCTGCGGGGGCTGGTCGGAGTCGCGCACTACACCGCCGCAAAGCACGGTGTCGTAGGATTGATGCGTTCGCTGGCCAAGGAGCTCGCACCGCATCGGGTTCGGGTCAACAGCGTGCACCCCACCAACGTCGATACGGACATGATCCAGAACGACATGGTGCGGCGGGCGTTCCGGCCCGACCTCGAGCACCCCACTCGTGAGGAGTTCGCCGCGGCCGCAGCGACGATGAACATGCTGCCGATCCCGTGGATCGAACCCGTCGACGTCGCCAACGCCGCTCTGTTCCTGGCCTCGGACGAGGCGCGGTACATCACGTCCGTGGCCCTGCCGGTCGACGCGGGAAGCGTCAGTCGATAACTGAGCTGCCCGCGCCGAGGTCGGCACTCAGGCGTGCGTGCCCCCGTCGATGCGGATCTCCGTGCCGGTGATGAAGGCGCCGTCGTCGGAGGCGAGCATGGCGACGACCCCGGCGACCTGTTCTGGTCCCCCCATCGCGGCGCCGCCGGATTCGAGGGTGGTGGGCAGGATGGGGGAGAGCTTGGCGAACAGAGCCCAATCGGCATCTGCGGGCACATAACCTGCTGTGGCGTCGGTGATTCCGGTTTTGATGCTGCCTGGTGCGACGCTGACCGCGCGCAGGCCCTGCTTGCCGTATTCGAGCGACAACGCATGGGTGAACGACTGGATTCCGCCCTTGCTCGCCGCATACGCGGCCATGTAGGGATGGGCGAACGCGGCGGAGGTGGAGCTGAAGTTCACGACCACACTGCGCTCGCACCGCAGCAGCGCGGGCAGGCATTCGCGGACCACGAGGAACGTGCCGGTGAGGTTGATGCCGATCACCTGGTTCCACAGGTCGAGGGAGGTGTCGTGGGTGTGCGAGGCACGGAGAATTCCTGCCGCGTTCACGAGTACGTCCAGCCCGCCCAGCTTGTCGATGCTCTCACGTACGCCGTCGATCACCGACGTCTCGTCACCGATATCGATGGTTGTGGTGTCGAGACGCCCGGCGGTGCCCTTCGCCTCGGCCAGCGCCCAGGTGCGCTTCAGGCCGTCGTCGGAGACGTCGGCGGCCACGACGGTGCCGCCTTCCTCGAGCAGGCGGAGGACGGTGGCCTGCCCGATCCCTGAGGCGGCGCCCGTCACCAGCACCCGGCGCTCTGCGAAACGATTCATGTCGATACTCCTCGATGTGGTCGGATGGTGCTGATTGGTAGAAGTTATTGGCCCATCACATATTTCACTGTCGGTCCCGCGGTCCAGCCGCCGTCGACCGCCAGTTCCGCGCCGGTGACGTAGGCGGCAGCGTCGGACAGGAGGAAGCTGACGGCGCCGGCGATTTCCTCGGGTACGCCCACTCGCGCCATCGGGGTGTTGGGATAGTTGCCGTCGCCCTGCTGGATCCCGAGGTCGGCGGTCATCGGGGTGTACGTCATACCGGGGTGAACCGAGTTGACTCGGATCTTGTCGGTGCCGAGCTCGACCGCCGCGATCTTGGTCAATCCACGGACGCCCCACTTGGAGGCGCCGTATCCGGCCGTGAGGGCCAAGCCCATGAGGCCCGCCGCGGAGGAGATGTTGACGATGGATCCGCCCCCGGCCGCCCGCATCGGTGCAATCACGGTCTGGATGCCGTTGAAGACACCGGTGAGGTTGATGTCGAGGACACGGCGGAAGTTCTCGGCCGTCTCGTGTTCGATGTACTGGCCGGCCGAAATGCCTGCATTGTTGACGAGGCCGTCGACCCGACCGAACTCGCTGACCGTCAGGTCGACCGCATCCTGCCACTGCTGACGGTCGGTGACATCGAGATGGGCGTATCGGGCGCGTTCGCCCAGCTTGTCGACGGTGGCGCGTCCCTCGTCATCGAGGACGTCCGCCACCACCACGCTCCCGCCCTCGTCGATGATCCGGGCGGCGAACGCGGCACCGAGCCCGCGCGACGCTCCGGAGACGATCACGACCTTCCCCGCTACCTGCTGTGGGATCTCGGTCATCTCAGCTCACATCCTCGTCTCGTGACAAATTCCGTTCGTCGGCACGCCCGTGCCGACGGCCCGAGTCTGCTGCGGGCGTCTCCGCCCGGGGAACGGGTTCTCCCGGTCATCGGAATAACTCGTAGCCACGGGAAACGCCGGGGCACTGTGATGTGGATTACCCGCTGATGTTCCGCGCAAGCCGGACGGAAGCGAATCTCGCGACATTCCGACGAAAGGCTGTTCATGTCTCGAAGTGCAAAATCCACCGCCGCTGTGCTGATCACCGGTGGCGTCCTGTTCACCGGCCTCGGTGGTCCCGCGGCCGTGTCAGCGCAGCCGCTCTCACCACCGGGAATCAGCATCCCCGATTTCGGTTCCCTGGGTAATGCACGACCCGTCGTCGAAACACCGCGTCTGGCGTCGGTCGACAACTTCCGGGACGTCGGCGGAACCGGGCAGGGGTACGCCACCGCAGAGGGTGACCACGTCACGAGGGGTGTGTTCTACCGCTCTAGCGCGCTCGTGCCCAACGACCAGGATCTCGCCGTGCTCACCGGCCTGGGCCTGACCGCCGTGTACGACGTCCGCACGGTCGAAGAGGTCGCCGCGAAGCCGGACAGGCTCCCCGCCGGACCGCGCTACCTCGGCATCCCCCTTCTCTCGGGTGATCTGGGCGCCGCAGTGGCGCAATTGAAGTCACCCGCCGATGCGGTGGCGTTCATGCAGAATATGAACCGCAGCTTCGTCGACGACGCGGCCACCCGAGCGGGATTCGCCCAGTTGCTCACCGAAATGGCCCGCACGGCCGGGCCCCAACTGTTCCACTGCACGGCAGGTAAGGACCGCACCGGTTGGGCGTCCGCGCTGCTGCTGTCCATCGCGGGAGTGCCCGAGGGCACCATCTTCGACGACTACCTGCTGACCAACGAGTACACGGCCGCGTCGATGAAGGTGACGTACGACCAGATCGTTGCTTCTCGAGGCGAGGCCGTCGCACAGATCTATAAGCCTCTGCTGGGGGTCGACCGCAGCTATCTCGAGGCGGGGCTCGGCAGGCTCGCCGAGAAGTACGGCACAGTCGACCGCTACCTCACCGAAGGACTGGGACTGAGCCGAGGAACCATCGAAACGTTGCGGCACAAACTGATCACCGCACCGGCGCCGCAACCGAGAAACGGAAACAACTGATGACACACCAGGAACTGCTCACCGCCGACGTGATCCGGACCGCCGTCACCAACTACCTCGACGCCGTGTCCGCGGGCCCGTCCCGCACCATCGCCGCACTGTATGCGGAGGACGCCACCCTCGAAGACCCGGTGGGCGGCGAGGTTCGGGTGGGGCGCGAAGCGATCGAAGCCTTCTACAGCGCTCTCGACGGCGTCGACTGCAAGACCGAACTGCTGACGGTCCGGGTGAGCGGCAACAATGCGGCTTTCCATTTCCGGGTCGTCACAGAAATCGACGGTAAGGCTTACGCCATCGAACCCATCGACGTCATGACCTTCGACGACCGCGGAGCCATCGCCAGCATGCGGGCGTACTGGTCGCCGTCGGACATGACCGAGCTCTGAGCATGTCCGTCACCTGCTGTAGATGATCAGGTCCGCGCGCCCGCGCGTTTCGGCCACCATCGTCGCGTTGATCTCGTCGGTGCCGTGAGCCCAGGCGTGGGCCGCGGGACCCGATTTACCTGCCGCGCGGTGCCGATCGATCAAACGCGCCAACCTGAGCTCGCGTGGGGTGTCGAGATACCAGACCTCGTCCATCACCGAACGTGCGCGCGGCCAGGCACCTGAAGCGGCGAGCAGATAGTTGCCTTCTGTGAACACCACATCGACGGCGCGCGGCACTGCGATCGAGGCAGCCACCGGATCGCCGAAGGCGTGGTCGAAGTCGGGCGCATAGACGACGTCCTCGTCGCGGCTGCGCAGCCGCTCCAGCAGCACGGCGAACCCGGCGTCGTCGAAGGTGTCGACGGCACCTTTGCGATCCGCCGACCCCAACGCGCGCAGCACGGTGTTGCTGAGGTGGAAACCGTCCATCGGGACCACCACCGTCCGAACCCGCCTCGGCAGGGCCGCCGCAACCTCGGTGACCAACGTCGATTTCCCGGTGCCGGGCGGTCCCGTCACCCCCACGATCAGGCGTTGCCCCTGCACCCGGAGTCCGAGCACACGCTGGGCCAGCTCCTGGGGGTCGGCGGAACCCGCGACCGCGTGGTTATCCATGATGCGCCCGTCTGATCGTGCCGTCAGTCTGCGGTGAGAGTAGTCGGACGTCTTCGTGGTGCTGTCGTCCTCGCCGGTGGCGCGCCGGAACGATCCGTCCAGGCGAGGGTGGCGGCGGCACCCAAAACACCCATGAGCGTTCCGACGCCGAAACCGCCGAAATTGGCGGCCGGAAGCGCGACGAGAGCGAGGAGCATCGCACCTCCACCTGCCGCGACCCGCGTCTTCGGCCGCACCAGCACCGAACCTGCGCACATCAGCATGGAGGCGCCGAGGAATAGCGTGGACACTCCCGAGATGGTGCTGATCGAAATCAGAAGATCACCGACCTCGACGGTGGTGTAGGCGGGAAGCAGGAGGAACACAGCGGAGACAGTGAGCATGACCGCGCCCCTGAACGGGCGCATGCCGCGCCAATGCCGGAAGCGTTCCCTTCGGGTGAGCGGTGGTTCAGCTGTCAGCAACTTTTCGCACCCATCTCCGAGGTAATCGTGAAGTCGCGCAACGACAGTGAAGTCGCGGTGAGAGACACTCCTTCCAGGCGGGCGCCCGTCATCGACGATTCTGCGGCCACCATCCCCGACGTGACCACACCCTGCACGTCGCCGGTGGCCGAGACATCAGCGCCCATCTCGACGTTCGAGATTCCGATCGAACCACCGAGGACGGACGCATCGGCGACGAGGTCGCGGGCTGTCGTGCCCTCACCCGGGACCCGCAGGAACATCGTGACGTCCCCGACCAGGGGCAGGCCGTGTGCGACCGTCGAGAGGCACACGTCGGTCAGTCGAGCGGACTCGATCAGGATCGCGACCGTGGGCAACTGCCCTGCCTTCGTCTCGACCTGGCGAGGAAAGACGGTGATACTCTCGCCCTCCACCGCCGACATCGTCCCGACGAACCTCTGACCCGACAGCGCGACGTTCATGGGTAGTTGTCCGCCGGCTATCCCGGCACCGAGGATCGTGGCGGCAAGTAACCCGCCGGACACGATCGCGGCGAAGCGTCCCTTACGCAGGGCTCCCATCGGTTACCGCCGACTCTGGAGTGCGCGAACGAAATTGGGCATGGTGAGGATCATGAATCTCCTGAATGAGCTGGCCGGCGTGGGAAGGGAGCGGGCTCCGTCCCCGGGCTGCATGCTCAACCGCGGCCGCAAGGCTAACAGCCGGCAAATCGTGTAGCAAAGTCGACGGGGCTTGCGGTGGGATCGATGAAGCGGTTAGGGTAGAACATACGTTCGAATTGGGGGTTCGATGGCGGGTGGGGATTCAGTTGATGCAGACGATGCCGGGACGATCGGTGTCGCTGACGTGCGCGAGGTGGTGGACCGCTTACGCGTCGTCGAGCGCCACTGTGACGACGGTGTGCGGGTCGATCTACTGCGGGCGTTGGAGGAATTGTAAGCGGCCTGTGCGGGGGCTCAGGCTCGGGTAACCGCCGATTTCGCTTCCTCGCAACAAGAAGCGGCCGGGTCGGCGAAAGTCCCTGTGTCGCAGCGCGGGCGGGGAATCGCGGCGCAGGTGGGACTCGCGCGTCGGGACTCACCTTGGCGAGGGAACCGGCACCTGGGCATGGCGACGGCGTTGGTGCACGAAATGCCCTTCACCCTGCGGTTGCTCGAACGCGGACTGCTCAGTGAATGGCGAGCGACGTTGCTCGTGAAGGAGACGGCCTGCCTGTCCCGGGAAGACCGGGCAGCCTTGGATCACCGATTATGTGCAGACCCGGCCACCTTGGACGGCCTCGGGGACCGTGCGGTCGCGGCCAAGGCCCGAGCATGGGCTGCAGAGGTGGACGCGGCAGCGGTGGTGCGCCGCGCCCGGCGGGCGGAATCCGATCGGCGGGTCTCCTGCCGTCCGGCACCGGACACGATGGCGTATGTGAGCGCCTTGTTGCCGGTAAAGCAGGGTGTCGCGGTGCAGACGACGTTGTCGCGGGACGCAGCCGCGCTCATCGCAGCCGGGGACGGGCGGAGTCGAGGTCAGATCATGGCGGACCTGCTTTTCGAACGGGTCACCGGCGCCGGTGACGCTTCGGGATGTGCGGTCACGGTAAATCTGGTGATGTCCGACCACGCCCTGCTCGCCGGCGGGCCCGAGCCTGCGCACCTGCAGGGGTACGGCCCCGTGCCGGCCGCACTGGCGCGGGAATGGGTCGGCAAGAGTGGAGATGGCGAGGCAGTTGGGGGTCGCGAGACTGGGGGTCGTGATGCAGCCGGAGGTCGCGAGACCACGGGCACAGCTCCGGCTACTGAGCCAATGATGTTGCTGCGGAGGGTGTACGCGTGCCCGGAGTCGGGGTCGCTCACCGCGGTGGAGTCGCAGGCGCGGAAGTTCCCAGTGGGACTGGCGCGCATGATCGACCTGCGCGACCGCACGTGCCGCACGCCCTGGTGTGATGCGCCGATCCGGCACCACGACCACATCAGGTCGTGGCACAAGGGTGGCCCGACGACTCTCGACAACGGTGCAGGTTTGTGTGCTGCGTGCAATTACGCGAAGCAGGCTGCCGGCTGGCACGCGGCCACACCGAAGCGGCGGCAAGGGGAGGTACACGCGTACGACTTCCTCACCCCGACCGGGCACCGCTACCAGACGATGGCACCGGCTCTCCCGATACCGATGGCGGACGTCGTCGACCCGATAACCGGGGACCTGCCCGTCGCATACGACGAGTCGGCCTGATAGGAGGTAGGGCGTTTGCCCGACAGTGTGCCGGGGCACGCTGGAGAAATGACGCACGGAGAGGATCCAGCTCATCGCAACGACGATCCTGCGCTGATGTTGCTCGGCCGCACCCGTGCATTGTGCGAGGGGTGCCTGGCCACGGTAGGCGTGGATGGGTCGGCAGTCGCCGTGTTCGCCGGTGACACCACTCGTGACCTGGTGTACGCCACCAACTCGACCGCCGAGCGCATCGACGAATTGCAGTTCACCCTCGGCGAGGGGCCGTGCCTCGCCGCATACCGTTCGCACAGGCCAGAGCTTCACGCCGATATGGCCGATCCGGGTGTCTCGGTGCGATGGCCGGCGTTCGCGCCGGAGCTGGTCGCCCTTGGGGTCCGTGGCATCTACGCCTTTCCGCTCGGACTGTGGAACGGGGGACGAGTCGGTGTCCTCGAGCTGTACAGCGACAAGCCCCGGACGCTCGACGTTGCCCAGTACCGCGCCGCCGAGGACTGCGCCGCGAGGCTCGGGCCGACCGTGCTCGAGGAGCTCGACCCCACTCGCTACCCGTCGGTCTGGACGGATCCGGCGTTGTTCCCCCACGGCAATGTGCACGTCGCGGCGGGCATGATGGCGGGCCAGTTACGTATCTCGCCGGCTGATGCGATCTCCCGGCTGCGGGCAATGGCCTTCGCCGAGGAGCGCAGGATCACCGCGCTTGCGGAAGACATCATCGCCGCTCGTGTGACATTTCCTCCCGAGGAGCCACGTGGTGAGCGCGGATGACCCTGTGTGTGGGGCGCCGAAGGTGGGTAAGCGGTCCGTCGAGTCGGGTCCCTACACGCTCAGGAGAAATTATGCGCAAGTTCGCAGCAGGCATCGCCGCGGCCGCACTGTCGGCCGGCATCATCCTCGTCGGAGCGGGTACCGCTGCTGCGGAACCTGTCCCGGACGGGACCTATCAGGGAACCACCGACGCGCCCGGAGGCGGACTGATCTGGAAGGGCAAGACCTTCCGGAACGGCACGGTCACCAACAATTTCGTGTTCGGTCTCAGTGGTCTGAGCGGCAGCTACTACGAAGATGCGGCGGGCAGAACCGTCATCGATTACGGCCCCTCGGGTCTCGGATTCCTCACTGACACGATGGTGGCCAACGGGGACGGCTCCTACACCGGCACCACGTACGTCAATGGCAATCAGGTCGGAGGTTTCCGGTTGGCGAGGTAGGACCGACTGTGCGGGAATATCGCCTTCGGCTGTTCGGCCTCGGGCAGTCGGGTGCCGACGACGAGCTCCCAGGACTTTCCGTACTCGATCAACGGCAGTGGAAAGGTAATGCTGCCGTGATGTGCGCTGAGGTACAGCAGGAACGAGTCGTCGGTGACGGGTGACCCGTAGTAGTCGGTATCAGGAATAGCGTTGCCGTTGAGGAAGATTCCTACGGCACGTCCGAAGTCGACGAGCCAGTGGTCCTCGGTCATCTCGCTTCCGTCGTGCCGCAGCCAGGCGATGTCGGGGAGGTTGTCGCCCCGTCGGTGGCCGCCCAGTCGACCCAGATGATCGCGTTGTCCTGGGAGTAGGCGTTGTCGTTGCCGTGCTGGGTGCAGCCCAGTTCGTCACCGTGACTGAGCATGGGCACACCCTGCGACAGCAGGAGGGTGGCGAGGAAGTTCCGGCTCTGCTGCGCCCGGAGCGCGAGTATCTCCGGGTCGGTGGTTGGACCCTCCGCACCGCAGTTCCAGGAGCGGTTGTGGCTCTCGCCGTCGTTGTTGTTCTCGCCGTTGGCGTCGTTGTGTTTGTGGTTGTCGCTCACCAGGTCGCGGAGCGTGTATCCGTCGTGGGCGGTGACGAAGTTGATCGAGGCGACCGGCCGTCGACGGGTGCGCTCGTACAGGTCGGCGGAGCCGGTGATGCGGGATGCGATCTCGCCGAGCGCCCCGGGCTCGCCGACCTGGTACCCGACGGGACCGAGGTCCCACGGCTCGGCGATCAGCTTCATCTGGCTGATGACGGGGTCCGTCGTACGTCGCCCCCAGGGTAGGCGGAGCCCGGACGAAGCAGCATGAGCGCTTTTCGGTGGTCGGTCGGATGGAAATGATGGCGTACTTCGAGCGAGTTTCCGGGCCGAAGGGGAATAAAACCTGAGTGTGATGCGCTCAACTTTGCACACGCTTCCGCATTCACTCGTGGACGAGGAGGTCGAGGACGATGGCATGGCCAATTGGCCGACATGCCGATATGGCGCAGTCGGACCCGTTCCGCATCTGGGACTCATGGACCCCGCCCGTGACCGTGGAGGAAACTGCCGACTCCTACGTGGTCGAAGCCGAGGTGCCCGGCGTTCCCCGCGAGAATATCGACGTGAACCTGAGCGGTAACGAGTTGTCGATCGAGGGTGAGATCACCGAACGCAAGCGTGTCGGTCTGATCCGCCATCAGACCCGACGCACCGGCCAGTTCCGCTACCGGGCGACCCTGCCGGGTGAGGTCGACGGCGACAAGGTCGCCGCTTTGCTCGAGAACGGAATGCTGCGCGTCGAAATCGGGAAGGCCGAGGCTGCGCGAGCCCGACGGATTGAGATCACCTCGGGCTGACTCGACAGGGCCGGAAACCTTGACTGACCAGCTCGGGAGTCGGAAAATTGAGTCCAACAGGCTCAACTCTGAAACGCAGTCTTTCACTAACTGAGGAGGAGAAAAATGGCACGCGCGGTCGGTATCGACCTCGGTACAACCAACTCGGTCGTGTCAGTGCTCGAGGGCGGCGACCCGGTGGTGGTTGCCAACTCGGAAGGGTCCCGGACCACGCCCTCGGTGGTCGCATTCGCCAAGAACGGTGAGGTGCTGGTCGGCCAGCCCGCCAAGAACCAGGCGGTCACCAACGTCAGCCGGACGGTGCGGTCGGTCAAACGCGAGATCGGCACGCCGTGGACGGTGGAGATCGACGGCAAGAAGTACACAGCGCAGGAGATCAGTGCCAGGGTTCTGATGAAACTCAAGCGTGACGCCGAGTCGTATTTGGGCGAGGACATCACGGACGCCGTGATCACCGTCCCCGCCTACTTCGAAGACGCGCAACGTCAGGCCACGAAGGAAGCCGGCCAGATCGCCGGCCTGAACGTGCTGCGCATCATCAACGAGCCCACCGCCGCGGCACTCGCTTACGGCCTGGACAAGGGCGACAAGGAACAGACCATCCTGGTGTTCGACCTCGGCGGCGGCACCTTCGACGTCTCACTGCTCGACATCGGCGAGGGTGTCGTCGAGGTTCGCGCCACCTCCGGCGACAACCACCTCGGTGGTGACGACTGGGACCAGCGCATCGTCGACTGGCTGGTCGACAAGTTCAAGGCCCAGAATGGCATCGACCTGACCAAGGACAAGATGGCGCTGCAGCGCCTGCGTGAGGCGGCGGAGAAGGCGAAGATCGAGCTGAGTTCCTCGCAGAGCACCTCGATCAACCTGCCGTACATCACCGTCGACGCGGACAAGAACCCGTTGTTCCTCGACGAGCAGCTCTCCCGCAGCGAGTTTCAGAAGATCACCTCCGATCTGCTCGACCGCACCCGTGCCCCGTTCCAATCGGTGATCAGGGACAGCGGTATCGCGGTCAAGGACATCGACCACGTCGTGCTCGTCGGTGGTTCCACCCGCATGCCCGCCGTCTCCGACCTGGTTCGGGAGCTCACCGGCGGTAAGGAACCGAACAAGGGTGTGAATCCGGACGAGGTCGTCGCGGTGGGCGCTGCCCTGCAGGCCGGTGTCCTCAAGGGCGAGGTCAAGGACGTGCTGCTCCTCGACGTCACGCCGCTGTCCCTCGGTATCGAGACCAAGGGTGGGGTGATGACCAAGCTCATCGAGCGCAACACCACCATCCCGACCAAGCGGTCCGAGACCTTCACCACGGCCGACGACAATCAGCCGTCGGTGCAGATTCAAGTGTTCCAGGGTGAGCGCGAGATCGCCTCGCACAACAAGCTGCTCGGCTCGTTCGAGTTGGCGGGTATTCCGCCGGCTCCGCGCGGGGTGCCGCAGATCGAGGTCACCTTCGACATCGATGCCAACGGCATCGTGCACGTGACGGCGAAGGACAAGGGCACCGGCAAGGAGAACACCATCAGGATCCAGGAGGGCTCCGGACTGTCCAAGGAAGAGATCGACCGGATGATCAAGGATGCCGAGGCCCACGCGGCCGAAGACTCCCGACGGCGTGAGGAGGCCGAAACGCGGAACCAGGCCGAGTCGCTGGTGTATCAGACCGAGAAGTTCATCAAGGACAACGACGACAAGGTTCCCGAGGACGTCAAGGGCAAGGTGCGGTCGGCGATCAAGGAAGTGCAGGATGCTCTGGCCGGCACCGACATCGGGGCGGTCAAGTCCGCGGTCGAGAAGCTGGCCACGGAGTCCCAGTCCTTGGGTCAGGCACTGTACGACACCCAGGCGCAGCAGGGCGGCGCGCCCGGCGGCGACGGGACCACGGGGTCCGATGGATCCGAGCAGGTGTTCGATGCGGAGGTGGTGGACGAACCGGGGAGGGAGGATGCGCGATGAGCACTGAGCGCACCAACGGGGAAAAACCACCGCGAGAACCGATTTCGATCACCGATAAACGCCGGGTCGATCCGGAGACCGGGCAGGTTCGAGAGCACACGCCCTCGCGCCCCCCGGTCGCCGGCGGCCGGAGCCAGTCCGCCGCCGGTGGGAAGAGGGGCGCGCCCGACGAGGATCGAGTAGCGGAGCTGACCGCCGATCTGCAAAGACTGCAGGCCGAGTTCGCAAATTACCGGCGGCGGGTCGAACGCGATCGGCAGGTCACGGCCGAGATCACGAAGGCTTCCGTAGCGGAAAAGTTCCTCGGGATCCTCGACGACCTCGACCGGGCACGCAACCACGGCGACCTCGAGCACGGACCACTGCGCGCTATCTCGTCCAAGATCCGGGCAACGCTTGCTGACCTGGGGGTGGCCGCATTCGGCGAGGAGGGCGATCCGTTCGATCCGACTCTGCACGAGGCAGTTCAGCACGAGGGCGACGGGCACGAGCTCGTCGTGGGAAGTGTGCTGCGTCGCGGCTACAAATTCGGTGACCGCAAGGTGTTACGGACGGCGATGGTTACCGTGGTGGACGCTCACCGATCGTAGGGATTGTGGAAGGAGGATGCCCGGTGACGCAGCAGGAATGGTTGGAGCGGGACTTTTATGCCGATTTGGGCGTCCCCTCTGGTGCGTCGGCGGACGAGATCAAGAAGGCGTACCGGAAGCTGGCCCGCGAGCTGCATCCGGACGCCAATCCGAACGACTCCCGCGCCGAGGAACGGTTCAAGTCGGTCAGTGAGGCGCACGCCGTGCTGTCGGACCCTGCCAAACGTAAGGAGTACGACGAGACGCGGCGGCTGTACAAGGCAGGAATGTTCGGTAACACGGGATTCCGCCCAGGCCCGACCGGCACCTCCCGTATGAGCGATTTCGACCTCGGCGATCTTTTCGGGAACGGATCGCACTTCACGACTGCCGATGCCGGCTCGATGAGTGACGTGTTCGGTGATCTGTTCCGGAGTCGCCGACAGACCACCCGGGCGCGCCCACGTCGGGGTAGCGATATCGAGACAGAGACACATCTGTCCTTCCGGGATGCGGTCAACGGTGCGGTTGTACCCTTGCGCATCAGTGGACCGACCGTGTGTACCACCTGTCACGGCAGCGGGTCTCGTCCGGGAACTCATCCGCGTCGGTGTCCCTACTGCGGTGGTTCCGGCGTGCTCAACCGGAACCAAGGCGGGTTCGGGTTCAGTGACGCCTGCGACGAGTGCCGTGGCACCGGCTCGGTGGTCGATTCACCGTGCACGGACTGTCACGGAGCCGGAGTCGCGAACCGCACCCGCACCATCTCGGTGCGCATCCCCGCCGGGGTGAGTGACGGGCAACGAATCCGGCTTCCCGCACAGGGTGAGCCGGGTCTGCGGGGCGCGCCGTCGGGCGACCTGTACGTGAATGTGCAGGTGGATCCCGACCCCGTGTTCGCCCGTGCCGGTGACGACCTGACGGTGACCGTACCGGCGACGTTCAGCGAATTAGCCCTGGGCACAACGATCTCGGTTCCCACTCTCGACGGTCGTGTCAGCGTGAAGATTCCACCGGGTACCCCGACCGGTCGGACCTTCCGATTACGTGAGCGTGGCGTACCGCGCCGCAGCGGACCACCCGGAGATCTGTTGGTGACCGTGGAGGTCGCCGTGCCGTCCCGGTTGGATCAGCATGCGGTCGATGCGCTGCGCACGTACGAGAAAGCCGAGAAGTCCGCGGGATTCGATCCGCGCGCCCACTGGCCCGGTCGCGGATGACGCTCATGACGATCACCCCACTCGGTACCGAGGTTGGTGCGCCGGCGGAATGGGTATCTCCTACACGATGATGGGGGATTTCCGGAACGGAGGTGGGCTGTGGACAGCTTCCTGGCCACCCCAAGGCGGGTGGCGGTCGCCGGGGACTGGCATGCCGACACCGACTACGCCGTCGGCGCGATCGCCCGTGCGGGAGCCCGCGCCGCCGATGTGATCGTCCAGCTCGGCGATTTCGGTTACACCTTCCGCCCCGCATACCTCGACAGCCTCGACGCCGCCCTCGCGGAGGAGGGCTTGGTCCTCGGCTTCGTCGATGGCAATCATGAGGATTTCGACTGGCTGTTGCAACAACCGATCGCCGACGACGGACTGCGGTACCTGCGGGAACGCATCGTCCACCTGCCGCGCGGGCTGCGCTGGCAGTGGGGTCAGCTGCGGTGCCTGGCTGTCGGCGGGGCCTGCTCGCTCGACAAGATACTGCGGACCCCACACACCTCATGGTGGCCGCAGGAAGCCCTGAGCGCCGACGAGGTCGGCGCCATCACTTCCGCTGGTGGCGCCGAGGTGATGTTCTGCCATGACTGTCCCGCCGGAATAGCCGTTCCCGGGTCGGCTCGTCGTGAGGCCGGGGTGCCACCCGACGAGTTGCGCGCGACGGCAGAGAACCGTGATCGACTTCGGATGATCGTCGACGCGGTTCGGCCGATTCGGTTGTGGCACGGACATTTTCACCAGCGCTACCAAAGCCTCCTCGACGGCGGGGACTATCGCACCGTCATCGACGGGTTGGGCCGCAACAGCGATCCGATCGATAACAACATGGTCGTCGTCGATGTGGCGGCGCTCGGCAGGCACGTCGCGGTGACACCCGCGTCCGGCGACGCGCGGGTCAACCCGTTCGCCGACGCGGACGCCGTTACCCCCACGCGGCCGCTCAACCGGGTTCTCGAGTCCAGGCGCCGAGGAGAAACTCCGGCTTGACCGTAGATGCTGGGTCAGCTGTTGACACCAGCCAGGGAGAAGAACTCCTGGCGTGAGCGGGGATCCTCGCGCAGCGCACCGAGGAGCGTCGACGTGACGGTGGCCGACCCTAGTGATTGCACGCCGCGCAGCGTCATGCAACTGTGCTCAGCTTCGATGACGACCCCGACACCGCGGGGGTGCAGTTGCTCGTCGAGCCAATCGGCGATCTGCTTGGTCAGCCGTTCTTGAAGCTGTGGCCGGCAAGCGAAGTGTTCTGCCACCCGGGCGAGTTTGGAAAGCCCGATGATGCGCTCACCGGGGAGATATCCGATGTGGACGGTGCCGACGAACGGCAGGAGGTGGTGCTCGCACACCGACCTGAGCGGGACGTTTCGGATCAGGACGAGCTCGTCGTAGTTCTCGTCGTTCGGGAAGGTGGTCAGATCGAACGCCCTGGGGGTGAACAATTCCGCATAGCCGTGGGCCATGCGCCGGGGAGTCTCGCGCAGACTCTCGGAAGTCAGGTCGACCCCGAGCGCTTCCAGGAAGGTTGCGGCCGCATCTTCGGCGGCAGCGAGGTCCCTTCCGGCGGCAGGGGGCAGAATATGGAGTGTCGCGTTCGAGGTCATGACCGAGTCCTTCTGAGAGCAGTGGGGTGTCCACCCGACGGGCCGGAGACTCGTCGAGTGGACGGGAAACTGAGGATGTCGGTTACGCGGCTGCGAAGTTCGTGGCCGGTGCAGTGCGTCGGTGCCACGCCGGGTCGTATACGTAGGCCAGTCGGCCGAGGGTCACTGCCGCGAGCATCAGGCCGAAGTCGCGCAGTGCGATGTCGTAGAAGTCCGGGTAGCTCAGCAGGTTGACGATGATCCCGGCGAGCCAGGCGGCGACAATGTAGGCCGCGTATCGCGGTTTGATCGCGACCGCGATCCCGGCGACGATTTCGATCACTCCGACCACCAGCATGGTCTGGTGGGCGCTGAGGGGGCCGATGTCGACGATCCAGGGTGCCAGGTAGTTCTCCCAAGTGGTGAGCAGATTGGTGAACTTGTCGAGGCCCATGACGATCGGCAGCACGGTGAAGCCGATGCGTAGCAACAGGAATGCGCCATAGGCGGGGTCGCTGCGTGCGCGTTGAACGGCGGCATCGAGGGAATGTTCAGAGACTGCTGACGAGGAGCGTGGCGTCGGGGCGTTCATCACTGATCCTTCTGTAAAAGTAATAGGAACTGTTTTTAGAATCCGCCCGCTCGCACCTATTTGTCAATAGTTCTTGGTGATAGAGTTGAGGCATGTCCTCCACAGCCCGATCCGCTGCGCCGGCGGCTCTGGCGGCGCTGAGTAATCTGGACGATCCGTTGCGGCGCAAGCTGTACGAATATGTGACAGAAAGCGCCACGCCGGTTTCCCGCGAGGAAGCGGCCGCGGCCGTCGAGATCGGTCGAACCCTCGCGGCCTATCACCTCGACAAGCTCGCCGATGCCGACCTGCTGACCATCAGCTATCAGCGGCCTGCCGGACGGAGCGGTCCTGGGGCCGGGCGTCCGGCGAAGCTGTATGCCCGGGCCACGACGGAGATGGCCGTCAGTGTGCCGCCGCGGGACTACGAACTGCTCGCCCGGTTGCTCGTCTCCTCGGTGGAACAGGATGTCAGCGGAACCGTTCGGAACGCGGTGAACGAGGCTGCGCTCGATGCCGGACGGCGATCTGCCGCCGAGTCCGGGGGCAACCTTCTGGCAGCGCTCCGAAGCTGCGGCTATCTGCCTCAGGTAACTGACGAAGGCCGCGTCGAGTTACGTAACTGCCCGTTCCATCTCGTCGCCCAGGACCATCTGGACGTGGTGTGCGGGCTGAACTTACGGCTCGTCGAGGGGATGATCGCCGGAAGCGCCGAACCCACTGCGCGGGCCAAACTCGATCCGCGACCCGACCGGTGCTGTGTAGTGGTCGACCCTCCGGAGTCCTGACTGTCTGCCTCGACCCGAACCGATCACGACGACGGCGCAGTGAAGTTGCGCATGAATTTCCGGGCTACTTCGTGAACTTTCGTGTTGGTGCGTTGGGAGATCTCGGCGAGCCGTTCGAATGCCTGGTCGCTCGAGATTCCGTGGATGGCCATCAGTACGCCCTTGGCCTGATCGATGTCGGCGCGTGACCTCAGTGCATTGTGAAGCTGGAGGACTTGGTCGTGTGCGCGCTGCCAGCGGAGTGCATTGGCGATGGCCGCCGAGGCCGCCGAGGTGAGCAGCCGCACCAGTTGTTCGTCGAAGGGGTCGAACGCTTCCGTGCGATAGCTGTACACGTTGAGAGATCCGATGAGTTCGGAGTGGTGGGCTCGGTCGGCGAGGAGAACGGGTACCGAGAGGTAGGCGTGAATTCCGGCCGCCTCTGCTGCGGCGGTGAATTCGGGCCATTCTTCTCGGTGTCGGCCGACGACCGCGCGAACCGTCTCTCGTGTGTGGGCGGCTTGTAGGCAGGGCCCACGGCCCGCGGCGTACTGGCGTTCGTCGATGGCGGCGACAGCGGCGTCGGTCGTGGCAACTGTGTCCGGAACGCCATCGACGAGGCGGGTCACGCTGGCGGCATCGGCCTCGGGGAGTGCCGTGACGGCTGTATGAGCCACTCGTTGCAAGGCCGTCTCGAGTGGTTCGCAGGCGACGGTCTCGTCGCGCAGCGCATTCAGCGCTCCGGTGACCACGTCCAAAGCGTGCGTTACCTCGGTCAGCGACAATCCCCCGATAGATTGCTCGGGCATCTCGCCCTCCTCGAGGGGTGTCGGGACTGGTCGACCTGACACAGCGCCTCTCGCCGCTATGGTCTCGACGTTTGCGCAGTGAGACCGTGTGCGAGATTGTTCATCCGGCAGTTTTCTGCTGCGTCGAGGCCTATTCGTCGGCGATTTCTCGGTCGTCGTCCATGGGCACCGCGAAAGCCTGTTCCCACGCGTCGGCCTCGGGTGCGTCCCACCTGCCAGAGGTGGGTGGTATCAGCTCGGCGACGGGCGCTGCCGACTGCTGTTGTTCGAGTCTGTCGGCCTCGGGAGCGTCCCACGACGACCGCGAAGTCACGGGCTGCTCGTCGGCGATCGAGCGGCTCCCTGCATCGGTGGGGTCGGCGGGTTGTGCTTGCTCGAGCTGGTCGGCTTCCGGAACGGCATCGGAGAGATCGATGTCCATGGTCGGTGTCCTTTCTGCTCGTAGCTGGGCGTTGTCAGCAGCGAGGCGGGTGTTGTCCCGTTGAAGTTTCTCGGTGCGGCGCTCGAGGTCCAGAATTCGGCCGATTCCGGCCAGGTTGACGCCGGCCTCTATAAGCTCGGAGACCCGCTGGAGGCGTGCGAGGTCGTAGTCGCTGTAGCGGCGGTTACCTCCGCTGGTGCGTGCCGGGGTGACCAGTCCGTACTGCTCGTAGAAGCGCAGCGTTTGGGCAGCGATGCCCGACAGTTCGGAGGCGACGGAGATGCCGTAGAGGCCGCGCCGGGATTTCGGAAGGATTTTCTTCGGCATGACACCTCCTCGGGAGCGGAATTCTCGCTGCCTACGTCTACCCGATACTACTCCGGACGCTGTAATAAACCTACAGTAATTGCTGCAGGTATGTGGTTTCTCGCCCTCACCGGGGCGGCAGGTCGGGGAAGGTGGAGGTCTCGGCATCGAGCATGGCGTTGAGCCAGACCAGGGCCTCGACCAGAGTGGTGGCCCGCACCGCTGGATCGGACTCGCGTTCCGCCGCCGCGAGTTGCGCACGGGCGGCGGCGCGATCGTCGGCCAATAACGCCAGCACCGACCGCCCTACCCGGCCCTGTCCGGGAGGCAGATCGCCGGCGCCCACCGTTCGGCCCGCGGTGGTACGGACCTCGAGGACGAAGGATTCCCCATCCGCCGCCGCGCCCAGGCGCGCGACGACCACGTCCGCGAGCGCGGTGACAATCCAGGTCAGTACATCCCCGTACAGGGCCGGCCGAGACAGCGAACTCCCGGGCGACTGCACAAGCGGGGACAACTCCGCAGAGAGCGCCGCGTAGTCTCGATCGGCGACCAGCGCGATCAGATGTCCGGCGACAAACCTTGCCTCCGGATACGCCCGGCCACCTGGGTCCGAAGCCATGAGCGACGAATACCCATCTCGATGGGGAACACGCACCCAGGGCTGGATCAGGCAGGTCGGATCCGGCGTTCGTTACCGCGCAATCGTCAACGGTGACGCCGGACCGGCCCGGCCCGGAACATCGGTGCCGGGTCGCTCGATGCGTGGTGCCGGACGCGAATAATCGTTGATGGGATCCCTGCGCTCGATGGCGCAATCAGGCTCTGCCGGTCGTATTCGGCGCGACGGAGCGGGTCACGGAGCACGGCGTACGCGGCCAGTAGGTGTTGCAGCGACTCGTCCGAAGGCTGGGTGTCGAGTGCGGCTTCGCGGGTGTCGGGGTGGAACTGCCGCAATCTGCGCCGGTACGCGCTGGTGATCTCGCTCTGGGTTGCGGTGCGTGGCAGCCCGAGGATGTCGTAGAAGTCGGTGCGGGTGTTCATGATCCGCGGGTCTCCGGTACCGGCGCCGCGAATGGGGTCCAGGGTGCCGGCAGTGGGAGGGGGCGAGGCGATCCGGTCGTACCCACAGTCACCCACCTGAGCAGGACGACGGCCTGCGGCGTGATGTCTTCCGGTGTCATCGCGCTCGCCCCTCCCCGGTTCAGGGTCAGGCGTTGACTGCCTTCTTCTCTGTGTTGGTACCGATTTCGATCTTGCGCGGCTTGGCCTTCTCGGCGACTGGGATGGTCAGGGTCAGCACCCCGGCGTCGTAGCGAGCCTCGATCCGGTCGGTGTCGAGGTTCTCACCGAGGAACAGTTGCCGGCTGAACACACCCCGTGGCCGTTCGGCCGCGACCATTTCCTTGTTCTCGTCCCGACTCGGCCGTTCAGCGTGCACAGTGAGAACGTTGCGTTCGACGTCCAGGGTCAGCGAATCGGCGTCCACTCCCGGCAGGTCGAATTCGACGATGAACTTCTCACCTTCTCGCCAAGCGTCCATGGGCATCACTGCCGGGCGGGCAGCGGTACCGAGGATCGACTGGGTCAAACGGTCGAGGTCGCGGAACGGATCTGTGCGCATCAACATCGTGTCCACCTCCAGAAAACCCTCTCGTTGTGACAGGTTACCTGCAGCAGATGCTGTAGATTCGTTATAGCATCTGTCGTAGTTGAAAACAAGAGATCTGGCAAGAGAATTCCTGGTGGGAGTCCTTTTCTGGTCCCTCCACACTCACGAAGCGGGCTGAGTCTCGATCGTCCGTAGACGCTGCTGGAACGTGCGCAGCAACAGGATCGCCGCGGTCAGCAATCCGCAGGACAGGCCGATCCACATGCCGTAGGTGTCGAGGCCGAACCCGAAGGCGAACAGAAGGCCCACCGGCAAACCCACCAGCCAATACCCGATGAGGGTGATCCCGAAGCTCGAGGCGGTATCGCCCACGCCGCGTAGCAGTCCGATACCGATGTTCTGGGCGGAGTCGGCGAACTGCTGGAAAATCGCGATCGCGAGGAGCACCGTCGCGATGGACACGGCCGTGGTGTCCGAGGTGTCCATGAACAGCGACAGCACCCAGGTCGGTGCCAGGAGATACACGACACCGACGACCGCGATGACGATTGCCGCGTGGGAGAAGGCGACTCGGGCGGTCAGACGCGATTTGATCGCCTCACCGAGTCCGACGAATCGACTGACCAGGATCGACGAACCGTGCGAGATGCCCACCGACACCTGGAAGACGATGTAGGTGAGCTGGTTGACCACGGTATGGGCGGCCAGAGCGGGAGCGCCGAAGCTGCCGATGATCACCGCGGTCACCGAGAACAGACCCGCCTCGCTGCCGTAGGTTCCGGCGATCGGGACCCCGAGACGGAGGATCGTCCGTACGGTCTCGGGCCGGGAACGGTGGATGGCAAGGCTGAGCATCGGCGACAGCACGTCGTCGCGGCGCACCATGGCTGCGAAGATCCCGAAGGTCAGCAGGTACACCAGCGAGGTGGAGACACCGATGCCCGGCAGGCCGAGGGCGGGAAGCCCGAAGGTGCCGTAGATGAAGGCCCAGTTGAGGGCGATGTTGAAGAGCACCGACAGGATGGTGATCACGAGCAGCGCCTTGGGTCGCCGCATGCCGACGGTGAACTGGCGGATCACCTGGAACCACAAGCACGGCACCAGGCCAGGGGCGAGCGCGATGAGCATCGGCAACGCCATGTCGAGAACCTCGGCGTCCTGGCCGACGAACCGGAGACCGTAACCGAGCCCGACGAGCAGGATGCCGCCGACGATCCCGGCGACTGTGGCGATGAGGAAGCTCGACCGGACGATGTCGCGAACTTCCTCCGCGGTGGCCTCGGACGGTGTGGTGTCGCCTGTCCGCTCACCGCGGCCGACAGCCCCGGAGATGAGGTTGCCGACGGCGGTCACCAGCCCGACGCCCATGGTGCGCAACTGATTGAACAAGGTGATGGCCAGACCGCCTGCCGCCAGCGCCTGGATGCTGATCAAGCCCATCATCACGGTGTCGGTGGTGGTGAGCGCCACCTGCGCGAGCTGGGTCAGGGCGATCGGCGCAGAGAGATAGGCGAGTTCGCGACTGGTCTGCCGGTAACTCTGTGTGGGCGCGATGGTTCCTGTGCTTCCGTGTGTCATGCGTACTCGATCGGCGACTGCTCGCGGGCGGACCGGCTTGCCGGTACTCCGGCCGCATCGAGCTTCTCGTCCACGTGCAGCTCGGCGGCGAGGTCGAGGAGCTCGTGGCGTGTCATCCATTCGTCGTCGAAAACTGTATCAAGGTACTTCTCGCCACCGTCGCAGACGATCGTGACGACGGTGCTGCCGGCGGGCAGCGTCGGGAGGACATCGAGTGCGGCGAAGATGGCGCCGCCGGACGAACCACCGACCATCAGCCCGTTCCGCCGGGCCAGAGCCCGAGCGGTCGCGAAGGCGTCGACATCGGACACCTTGATGCCCTGATCGAGGAGCGAGTAATCGACTGCGGTTCCGATGGTGGCTCCGGGAGGTGTGCCGGTGCCCGACTGGTGGTACGGCCCACCGGGTCCGCCGAAGGCGATGGAACCGACGGGTTCGACGCCGATGACGGTGGTCGACTGCCCGAGCCGCCGCAGTTCGCGCGCCGTCCCGAACAGCGAGCCGCCGGTTCCGACCGCGCAGACCAAGGCGTCGATCGGCGAGGCCGCGTCGTCGAGGAGCTCCGCGGCGAGGGCGCGGTAGCCCACGGCATTGCTCGGGTTGTTGTGTTGCTCGGGAAACCACCCGTCCGGGTCCGCCGCGGCCATTTGCTCGGCGAGGTCCTCACGGGCCGAGGTGGCGAGCTCGGTTTCGCCGTCCTCGGTGACGAAGTGCAAGTGGGCGCCCATCGCCCGCATGGATCGCAGCTTCTCGGCGCTGGCGTGGTTGTCGACGACGGCGGTGAAGCGGTATCCGCGTTCCGCCGCGACCACAGCCAGCCCCAGTCCCGTGTTGCCCGAGGTGGATTCGATGATGTGGCCTCCGGGACGCAGCAGCCCCGCGACCTCGGCGTCGATCACCATCTGGCGCGCCATACGGATTTTCATGGACCCGGTCGGATTGAATTGCTCGAGTTTGAGGAGATAGCGTGTCCCGTTTTCGAGGGTGCACAGCTGTAGCAGGGGAGTGGAACCGATCAGATCCGACACTCGGCTGACGACGCGGGCGGTAGTGGCAATGGTCTCCACTGTGTTCTCCTAATTGCTGGTGGGGCGGTCGAGTTCCCAAGCGGGTCGGCCGTCGACGAGTGTGATGACGACCTTGGGCGGGACGGGGGTGTCGTGAAACGCGGATTCGTTCGAGTCCATCTGGTAGCCCGCGGTGTTGTGGTACACCAGGAAATCGCCTGGGGCAGGTCGGTGCGGAAACTCGATCACTCGCCAGGTCAGCATGTCCGACTCCAAACAGGTCGCGGCGCCGACCGACGCGAAGAACGGGATGCGGTCCTCGGCGGGCGTCGTTGCGGACACCAGCTGAGGGTCCGGGAGGAATTCGGTGTCGAACCACTGTTCGGACAGGCTCAGGCTCGTGCCGTTGACGACGATCATTCCGGGATCGCGTTCCTTGACTCCCAGCACGGGGAACACGGTGACCCCGGCGCGGTCCAACAGGGCGCGACCCGGTTCGGCGAAGAACGAGATGCCGTGGTCCTGGCTTAACTGGGCCAGAGATTTTCGTCCCGGTGCGGGTTCGGTGAGGATGGCCCGCAAGGCGTGCGCTCCGGTGATCGCCGAGTGGTACGGGTAGTAGCTGTCGAAGCGCTTACCGGCATGAAATGCGTGGGCCGATTCGCCCATGAATCGCTGCCAGTCCTCCTGCGGGACATAGCTGATGGGGTACCCGCCGCCGAGGCTGATCGTTCCGGCAGCGAGCCCCTGCGCGCGGGCGGCACGGAGGCGTTCGACCAGTTGGCCGGCCTGATCGCGACGCTCGGGAATGCTGTACCCGGAGAGGTGGAAGCTGTACCCGAGCATCGTCACGTCAGCCGCGCGATCGAGCGCAAGCTGTTCGGCATACCGCAATTCGTCGTCGTTCATCCCGAATCGGCTGGTCTCCGGTTGCGGAAGAACACGGAAGAGGACCCGCACGCCCAGTCCGTCGGACAGATCGGCGAGTGCCCGGAGCTCGCTCGGCGAATCGATGGTGACGACGGCGTCGTGCCGCACGGCCAGAGCGAGAAGCTCGGCCGGCTTGGCGGGACCGGTGATCAACAGGTCGCTGCCCCGTACCCCCGCCGAGAGGGCTTGACGAAATTCCCCAGCGCTGGCCACATCGATACCGAAGGTGCCCGAACGTCCGGCGCGGCGGTCTGTGGTGACGAGATCGGCGACGGCATCGGCGAAGGCGTTCGCCTTGTTGGCCTTCTTCCCGAAGTAGACGGTCCCGTCCACCCCGGCATCGTCGAAGACGGCCGCGAAGCTGCGGGCGTTGTGCGAAAACTGTGCCGGGTCTAGAAGATGCACCGTCCCACCGCCGAATCCCCGCACGAGGGCGCGCAACAGCGACGGGTCCGCGGTGACGGTGTCGGTCCAGGGGGTGGTCAATGCCGGCAGTCGCACCGACCGCAGGATGCTTCGGGTCATGACCACAACTCCAACGGGCTGCCGAGGCCTTGCTCACGTGCCTTGTGTGCGAACAGGAGTCCGAGCGCGATGTCGGTGACCACGAGTCCGCTGTTGTAGGCGAACACCCGGTCCGTCGCGGAAAGGCGGGGCGCCGCCCGGCCGGCCAGAATGTCGGGCAGTTCAGCATCCACCGAACGCAGGACCCCGTCCGGGCCGGCCATGTCGGTACCGGTGGTACGCATCTGTTCGGCGTTGGTGGCCACCACGTAATCCGCGCCCGACAGGGTCGACGGCAACAGACCGTAGCCGACGAGGATGGAGAGCGCTCCAGGGGCGAGCCAGTCGGCTTCGATCCGCGCGGGCGTCGCTTCACCGGCCACCGCGAGGATCACGTCGGCCCGACGGGCGGACGCCTCCAGATCGGTACTGACCGTGACGGTGCGGTCCGGGTACTGACGAGCCAATTCTTCTCGAACCGCGGCAATTCCATCCGAATGTGTGCCGAAGAGTTCGAGGTGGGTGAACTGTGGGTGTGCGGTGAGGGCCAATGGCAGCGCGAACCGCCCCTGCGTTCCGGAACCGACGACGAGCACGGTGGACGCGCTCGGTGCCGCGCAGGCCCGGATGATCAGCCCCGATACGGCCGGTGTGCGCAGGGCGCCGATGCGTCCGCAATCCATCAGGGCGATAGGGAGTCCTGTGGCGTCGTCGTACAGCGACAGCGTGGTGTAGTAGCGCTTACTCGTACGATCCCGGTCCGGGTCGAACTTGTAGGAGGTCTTGAAAGCCACGGTGGAGCTCTGCCCGTCCCGAGCGAGCATCGAGTAGGCCACCGAATGTTTGTCGGCGGGAGCGACGGTCAGTTTCCCGGGATTCGTCGACTCTCCCGCCGCCAGCGCGCTGTACGCCTGCTCGACCGCGGCGAGCACCTCACCGGAGGACACCTCGACCTTGTCGAGATCGCTCGCCGTCAGCGTCAGGATCGGATGGGGTGCGCTCATCGGCTCGCGCTCCTGACGGAGTAGATCGGATGAACTCCCGACGGGTCGACGACGTCCTCACCGTACCCGTCCTCGAAGTCCTCGGCGGGGGGTCGATGCCGGCCCGGGACCCGCACGTTGATGCGCTTGAGCCACCGGTCCGTGCCGTCGTAGCGGGGTGTGAAGGGAACCCGCCCGTGCACTATGACGTCGTTGTCGATCATCAGCACCTCCCCGGCGTCGAGGGAGATCGTGCGGGCATGGCGTGCGAGTTCGTCGGACAGTCGGGCGTAGGCGCGCCGATACCGTTCGGGAGCCGTGCCGAGTGGCGTGTAGGCCGGATCGTAACGCAGGCACAGCCCGTCCTCACCGACCCAGAGTGTCGGCAGCGCAAGAGCATTGGCGCCGGGTACTGCCGTGGGCACGCCCGCCGCCGGGTTGGTCTCGTAGGAGGCGTCCGGAAGGATCGGCACCGTGGCGCTGGCGAGTTCGACGAACTCGGCAGGTTCGAGTTCCACTTCCCGGACCGAGGAGATGGTCGTGCCGATCCGGTCGTGATTACGCATCCCGCCGAGCAGAAGGAAGTGGCACCGGCCCGGGTGGAATGCGTCCTCGGTGTGCGGTTCGAGCAGGACGGTACTGCTCGCCCCCGTCTGTTCCGTCTCGTGTCCCGGAGACGGCACGATGTTGTTGACCAGGCGACCCTCCTGCTGGCCGGACCACCCGAAGGGGGCGCCGACGACATGCGCGAGCAGCAGCATCAGCACGTCCCACTCGGCCGTCCGGTGGGGGTCCACGTCGTTCCATCGCGCGGGGGTGGGACCGATTGCCCGATCGTCGATCTCGAACCCGGACAGCACCTGGAATCCGAGCCCGCGCGGCTCCATCGCGCACGCCTCGCGGACCTCGGCGGGCAGCGTTCTCGCGATGTCCGCTGCCTCACCGATCAGATCGGGATTGTCGACGGTGCCGTAAGCCGACACCACCGCCGCGAGAAGGTCTGCAGTGGCCGCCGCTCCGGCAACCGAGATGGCACGCGTGGTCAGTGTTGATGCTGTGGGCATGGAGTATCCAACTTTCGGTCAGACGATCGAGAACCGTCGTTGCTGAGAAGAAAGTGTTGTGTGAGTGCGAGATTCGAAAAGGCTCACGGCCGGAATCAGTGTATGGGAAGGCTAACCTCATTTTAGGCCAACCGAAACCTTCTGTGCGACAGATCACACTACTGGACGGATTAGCGTATTCCTATGTGGCAGTGTGCTTTAACGATTGATTACCTTCGGATTCGACGGGTCAGCGCAGCCGGTCGGCCGCGGCGTATGAACCGGATTCGACTACCCGTCCGTCGTCGATCACGAGTACGTCCCGACAGTATCGGGCCGCGAGTTCCAGATCGTGAGTGATCACAATCAAGCTCGTATGTCGCTCGTGCATCGTCCCGCGAAGCACATCCATAACGGACTGCGCGGTAGCGGCATCGAGCGCCGATGTCACCTCGTCGCAGATCAGGACGTCGGGTTCTGCAGCCAGTGCGCGCGCGATCGAAATGCGTTGGCGCTGACCGCCGGAAAGTTCGGAAGGGTAACGAGCGGCGAATGCCCCGGTGAGCCCCACGGTGGCGAGCAGCGCGGTGACCGTGCTGTCGAGGTGGGCCCTCCCGCGGACACCCCGACGCCGCAGGGGGCGGGCGAGGGTATGTCCCACGGTGTGAGCGGGATTGAGTGTCGACAGCGGGTTCTGCGGGATGAGCTGTATCCGGCCGCGCAGCGACCGTGGCCGGCGGGCGATCGGAAGTCGGAGCGGTGCCTCGTGAAGCCGCATCGTTCCGGTCGCGGCCGATTCGAGGCCGGCGAGCACCCGCGCCAAAGTCGTTTTCCCGGCTCCTGATTCGCCGAGAACTGCGGTCGCCTCACCCGGGTGGACCGAGAGATCCACACCCGCCAGAACAGCTCTACCGCCACGGACGAGACCGAGGCCGGATGCGGACAGCACGGCGGAACCGCGTGGAGTCTCTGCCGTCGTGGCAGTGGTGTGCACCCTGGTGGTGACGGGGACGCCCAGGTGCACGGTGTGATCCGCGAGTTCGTGCAAGATCGTGGTGTCGTGACCGGACACCGCGACTGCGACACCGGTGTCGGCGAGACGGCGCAGGACGTCGGCGACTTCGCGCCGCACACGCCCGTCCAATCCGGCGAACGGTTCGTCGACAAGGAGTACGTCGACACCTCGTATCAGGGCCCGTGCGAGCGCCACCCGCCGCTGCTGGCCGCCCGAGAGGGCGCCCGGACGGCGATGCAGAACCGAGGCGGGTAACTGCACACGCTCCAGGACGCGGGCCGGTTTGTCGGGGTCGCGGGTGGCGGCGACTTCGCGGAGCAGCGCGCCTACTCGCATGGTGGGGTTCAGGGCCGATCCGGGATCCTGTCCCACGAAAGCCAGGTGTGCCCGGCGGAGTCGGCGCAGGGGTTCGGGCTCCATCGTCAGTACGTCGTGCCCCAGTACTCGGAGGCTGCCGGACTCGCGGCGGGCTCCGGCCGGAAGGTATCCGACGATTGCCTGCAGGAGTGTTGTTTTCCCCGATCCGGATTCACCGGTGATTGCGGTGACCGTGCCGGGGCGCAGGGTGATCGACCCGCCCTGCAAGAGCGGCGCCGCCGTGCCGGCGGCGGTGATGGTCAGGTGTTCGGCGACCACTGCCGGATCCGTCATACCTGCACCCCCTGCCGGCCGGTCCGGGCGGCGGCGATGGCGAGATTGACGCTGACCGCGAGCAGCCCGATCGCGAGGCTGGGTGCGAGAACCGACCACGGGTTGAGCAGGGCCCCGGAGCTGTTCTCCCGCACCATCAGAGCCCAGTTGGAATCCCCGAGCGCCGTCGGCAACTGGAGGAACGCGGCAGTACTCACGAGGTACATCGCCTCCACGAAGCGGAGGCCGAGCTGGGTGGTCACCGTGATACGCAGGTTCGGGAGTACCTCGCGGAAGACGAGATACGCAAGGCGCTCGCCACTCGCGGCGGCGACTTCGATGTATCCCGATGCGGCGACACCACTGGCGGCGGCGGCGAAAACCCGCGCGGTGTAGGGCGTACCGACGACCACTGCGATCAGGACCAGGCCGGCGGCGCCCGAGCTCGGCCACGACAGCATCACGAGCAGGATCGCGAGGATCGGCGGAAGCAGCATCAGGGCGTCGGTGGACCGTTCGATGATTGCGCCGACCCGGGGCCGCAGAGCCGCAACGGTACCGATGACGGCCGCCAGCGCCGTGACGAGGACGGCGATCACCGCGGCGAGCACGAGCAGTCCCCACCCCCCGACGAGGAGGTGCGTCAAGACGTCCTGGCCGAGGTGATCAGTGCCCAATGGCGCCGCCGTAGACGGCTCGGCGTAGGGAATGTCGACACCGGCGTCCACCGCGTGCGGTGCGAGGAAGGGGCCGAGTACCGCCAGCGCGATGACGGCGGCAGCGGGCAGCGCGAGCAGCGCAGGACGCATCCAGGGCCGGCTCATGCGCGCCCCCGGACCGACCACGCGCGCAACAGGTCCGCGGCCAGCAGTACACAGGTGATTGCGGCACCGGTCAGTGCGACCACCGAGGCGACCAGTGCCGCGTCACGGTCGGCGACCGAACCGGACAGGACGGAGCCGATGCCGGGATAGTTGAAGATCGTTTCGACGACCAGCGCGCCCCCGAGCAGCATTCCGACGGAGGTGGCCAGGGAGGTGGCGATGGTCGGAAGCGCGATCGGCAGGATATGGCGTAGCAGTACGTGCCGGTGGGGCAGGCCGTCGAGGACGGCGGCGAGCACGTGTGGCGCCTGCGCGGCCTCGTGCAGGGCTGCACGCGTCACCCGAATGTTCCACCCGGACTGAGGGATTGCCAGTGCGATGACGGGCAGCACCAGCATGGAGGAGTCCAGGGGGCCGCCTGCCGAATCGGTGATCGTCACGGCCGGAAACCAGCCGGTTCCCAGCGAGAAGGCAAGGACGAGCAGGGTGGCGATGACGAATTCGGGAACCGCGATCACCATCGTGGTGGCCGGTGACAGGACGCGGGCGCCGGCACTGCGCGGGCGCAACGCCCACAGAGCACCACCGAGCAGCGCCGCCATGGTGGTCAGGGCCAGTGCGAGCCCCCCGAGCAGCAACGTGCTCGGGAATGTGGACGCGAGTATCTCGGTGATCGGGGTGCCACGCACCGTGGTTCCGAGGTCACCCGTGAGCAGCCCCTTGAACCAGATCAGGAATCGCACCGGCAGTGCCCGGTCGAGTCCCAGCGACTGCTCGGCAGCCGAGATCTGTTCCTCGGTGGCATCACGGCCGAGGGCTGCGCGCGCCGCGCTTCCCGGGAGGAGATCGATGGCGACGAACACGAGGACCAGGACGAGTACCAGGATCGACACCCGTTGGGCGAGCACCACCGAGACCCGCGTCCCGAAGGTGGTGAACCGACGGGCGTCGGCCGCCACGACTGTGGCGGCCGACGTGGCCGTGGTGGTGGACTCGCTCAACTCGACAGCCAGGTCTTTTCCAGTTGTACGCGTCCGTATCCGCCGAGTTGGGGCAGGCCCTGCACCTTCGAGGAGGCGACGTCGACTCCGTCGGCCATGCCCCACACCAGGTAACCGCCTCGTGCGTATTCGATCTCCTGCAGAGTGCGACTCGCCTTGGCGTAGGTGTCGTCGTCAGGAGCCGCCAGCGCCTCGAGGTAGGCGGCGTCGAACTCGGGATCGCGGAACCCGGATTCGTTCCACTTGGTGCCCGAATACATCACCTTGCTGGCGAAGAAGATGACGGAGTCGTTGGTGCCCCAGTTCGCCGTGTACAGCGGAGCCTTCAGCCAGGTTTCGTCGTAGAACACGTTGGCATCCTGCGTGACCACGTCGATCGTCACACCGATGTCCCGGGCCTGGGTGGAGAACAGCTTGGCGGAGTCGACCTCGCCTGCCGCTTCCTCCTTGGTGAAGAGGGTGTACGTCTGGCCGGTATCGAAGCCGGCCTCGCGGAGCAGCTGCTTCGCCTTCTCGATATCGCGGCTGCGCTGTTTCAGCGACCAGTCGTAGGTGGGATCGCCGGTGCCCAGCACGTCGTTGGCGACGGTGCCGTACCCGGACGTCACCTGCTTGACCATGGCGTCCCTGTCCACGGCGAGTCGAAGTGCCTCACGCACCCGGGGATCGGCGAACGGACCGTCGGACGTGCGCATGACGATGGGGATCACGACGTCGTTGGGACGGCGCACCACCGTGAGGTTGTCGCGCCCGTCGGCGGTGCGGCCCGCCACGGCTCCGACGTTGGAAGCGAGGTCGATCTGCTGAGCAATCACCGCGTTGGCCATCGCCGTGGTGCTGTCGAAGCGCGTCACCTCGATGGCCTCGAGGAGCGGGGTGCCGCCGTGCCAGTTCTCGTTGCGCACCAGGCGCGCGTTCCCGTCGCGGTACGACTCCAGCTTGAACGGTCCCGTACCCACCGGCGTGGTGAAGTCAGTGGTGTCCTTCTTCACGACGAACGTCATCAACCGCAGCAGGAGGGGAAGCTCGCGGTTCGGTGCGGCGGTGGTGATCACGACGGCCGAGGGGCCGTCGGAGACGATGTCCTCCACGGAAGCAACAGGAACCTTGGTCTCGCCGGCGATTTCTCGCAGGCGCCGCAGCGACCACACCGCGTCCTCGGAGGTCACCGGTGTTCCGTCGTGGAACGTCGCGCCCTCGGCGAGCGTGAACTTCCACTTGCGGAGATCCTCGAGCTGAGTCCATTCGGACGCCAGGCGCGGTGCCACGTTGGGGTTTTCGCCGGGGACGGTGAGTGCGTCGTATACCAGCGAGGTGATCAAGAAGTCGCTGTCATTGCTCAGCGTCTGATGGGGGTCGCGTTCGATCTTCGACGGCTGTCCCAGTGCGCCGACCCGCAACGTGCCACCCGAACTGGGATTTCCGGATCCATCCGAAGACTCGGAGGAACTACAGGCAGCAAGGGCGATCAACGCCGTCGTGCCGAGTCCGGCAGAGATGAATTGCCGACGGGAGAAAGTCACGTGTGCACACCTTCGAGTTCAACGAACACCAACAAAGCATGGAATGCATAACCTAACTTGTCGGTGCCTGTAAACAGGACGGTGTTTCCGGCGGGATGCGCCGCCGGGATCTCGCATGGGTGCAGTCGCGACTGTTTCGGGTGCGCCCCCCAGTCCGTCGACGCAACGCGATGCCTGGCTGAGCGGGAAAAATCCCGAACGGCGTTCAAGTCGCGTACGAAAACTGGACGAGTGACAAGTTATGTCGGCCCGGACATCGACTGTGAGGGAACTCACAGCCCTCGACTTCGGTCGGCGGAAACCGAGACTTCGGCATTCCGTAAACCCGGTAGCCGGTGACTCAGCGGGCGAGTACCTTCGGCTGCACCACCGGGGTGGTCAGTGTGCCCGAGGTGAGGAAGTCGTCGAGGTTGCGCAACGTGAGCGCCTCCATGGCGGCTCGGGTTTCGACGGTGCCGCTCCCGACGTGGGGAAGGAGGACGACGGTGTCGAGGGCCAGCAGCGCCTCGGGAGTGTGCGGCTCGTCGGTGAATACGTCGAGACCCGCCCCCGCCAGGCGTCGTTCGGTGAGCAACTCGACGAGTGCCTCTTCGTCCACGACCGTGCCGCGGGCAACGTTGATCAGATAGCCGTCGGGACCGAGCGCCTCGAGCGCGGCGCGGTCGACGAGCTTCTCGGTGCCCCGACCTCCGGCCGCTGCCACCACCAGTACATCGACTCCCGCGGCGAGTTTCACAACCGAATCGACATACGTGTACGCAGAGCCGGGCACCTCGTGCCGGTTGTGGTACGAGATCGAGCAACCGAATCCTTCGAGTCGGGTGGCGATCGCCGAGCCGATTCTCCCCAGCCCCACGATGCCGACGCGGGTGCCGCTCACCTTGCGGGTCAAAGGGAAGTTGCCGTCCACGGGCCACCGCCCCGCTCGCACGTAGCGGTCAGCGGCCGAGAACCCTCGAAGGGTGTCGATCAGCAGTCCGACGGCGGTGTCGGCAACGCAGTCGGTGAGCACGTCCGGAGTGTTGCTCACGCCGATGCCGCGTTCCTCGGCGAGCGCGACATCTGTTGTGTCGTAACCGACTCCGAAGTGTACGATCGCCCCGAGGCGGGGGAGGGCGGTCATCAACGTCGCATCGACTCCGGTCCGGCCGGATGTGACCACCGCAGTGACGGACTCGGCGTGCTCGCGCAGGAAATTCGACCGCCCGTCGCCCATGGGCAGGTCGAGTGCGTTGTACCGCTCCGTGAGCGTCGCCGCGAGGGAGGGCTTCAGCGGTCCGACCATCAGCACTCCGCCGAGGTGAACATCCTGCGCCGCAATCGAATTCGGAGAAGTCTCTGCCGTCGCCATTCGGTCCTCCTCGCACGAGGTGGAGCGAGTCTCCACGCATCGGGATACTCGAACGTTAAGCCGGGTCCCAATGCCTGTCCAACACGTAAATAACATGGACCGATACCGAAACGGCATGATTGACGGCCTCTCTGGCGACGGTAAGGGGGAGCGCCACCGGATATCCACCGGTCACGGGCCTGCCCGGGGGTGATCGCAGTCTCCTCGGCGGACGTCGTGTGACGGGGCTCACCTGGCCTTTTGGCGCGGCAACCTCGACTTACCGCTGTTGACGCTGTTCCGGGCCGCTTCTAGCGTGTGTCTACCGTCACAGACGGGCCCTCTTCATTCGCGGACAGTCGCGACACATCCTACGGAGGACACCATGAGCCCTGCACGTTCGTTGCAGCAGGGAACCCGTTACCGCGCCGCCATTGCAGCCACAGCCGCGATGACGGTGTCGGCGCTGGCCGCCGGCTGCTCAGTGGCCAATTCGAACCACAGCGATGCCGCCAGCCCCGACACGCTGCGCATCGTGCTCCCCCAGGAGCCGCCCACGCTCGAACCCTGCGACGCGTCCCTCACCTCGACCGGTGTCGTGGTGCGGTCGAACATCACCGAACCCCTGGTCGAGCGCAATGCCGACACGGGAGACCTCGAACCGAAACTCGCCGAGTCCTGGGAGCAGACGTCCGGGAACGTGTGGACGTTCCGCATCCGCCCCGGCGTGACGTTCAGCGACGGCAGCGTGTTCGACGCCGCGGACGCCGCCTTCTCGATCGACCGGGCCGTCAACTCCACCATCGGCTGCGATGTGGACGGGTACGTCTTCGGTGACGACCCGCTGGTGGTCGCGGCGGTCGACCCCGGAACGGTAACGGTGACGACGCCCACCGCCGATCCCATCCTTCCGCTGCGGATCTCGTTCGTGGAGATGGTGCCCACCACCACGGACGCGCAGGACAAGGTGCGGGAACCCATCGGAACGGGTCCATACCGGGTGGACTACTGGGACCACGGCCAGCGCCTGTCGCTGGTCCGGAACGACACCTACTGGGGTTCGGTGCCCGAGTATGCGCGCGCGATCTACCAGTGGCGCACCGAGGGCAGTGTGCGCGCCGCCATGGTCACCAACGACGAGGCGGAACTCGCCACCTATCTTGGCCCGGAAGACGGGGCGGGCGACCTGGGGGTCGCGTACCCCAACAACGAGACGACGGCGCTGCGGATGCAGGCGAACGAACCGCCGCTCGACGACTACCGCATCCGCGAGGCGATCGACTACTCCGTCAACCGCAGCGGCATCGTCAAGGCGCTCTTCCAAGGGCTCGGCGATCCGGCAGCGCAGCTGGTCGGCAGCAGCATCGTCGGATTCGATCCGGCTCTGCAGCCCACACCGTACGACCCCGGCCGGGCGGCCGCCCTCGTCGCCGAGGCGAAGGCCGACGGCGTCCCGGTCGACAAGGAAATTCGGTTGATCGGCCGCACCGGTCAGTTCCCGAAGATCAACGAGACCATCGAGGCCATCCAGAACGCGCTCAGCGAGGCGGGTCTCAACGTCAAGATCGAGATGATGGACACGGCCGGGCAGATGCAGTACCAGATCCGCCCGTTTCCCGACGCCGGTCCGGTGCTGCTGATGATTCAGCACGGCAACCAGGCGGGTGACGCGCAGTTCACCGTCGACCAGTACATGCGCAGTGACGGTTACCAGAGCTATTTCGGCACAAACACATACGACGCTCGGATCGACGCGGCCGAAGAGCTCGTCGGGGACGCCCGCCAGGACGCCTTCGCGGCGGTTCTCGCGGACGAACCGACAGAGCTCCGCCAGTTCGCGTACATCGCACACATGAATGCGGTGCTCGCCAAGTCACCGTCCGTCCGGTACGAGCCGAACTCGGCGACGGGAGACGAGATGCGCTTGAGCGAGATGACCCGCGCCGACACCGATGCGAGCAGTTAACCCCTCTCCCCAGCCCACCCGGAGGAATCCTGATGTCCCGATCGATACCGTCCGAAAGGCGGTGACCCGTGTTCGCATTCCTGCGTCGACGCGTGTACACCAGTCTCGTTCCACTGCTCGTCGTGCTGTTCGGTGTGTTTCTCCTCGCCCGTCTCACCGGTGATCCGACCAACCTGTACCTGCCGGTGTCGGCCACACCCGATCAGCGGGCGGAGTTCGCCGCCGAGAACGGTCTGGACAAGCCGGTCCTGAGCCAGATGCTCGACTACCTCTCCGGGGTCATCCACCTCGACTTCGGTGAGTCGCTGCGGACGGGCGAATCCGCCGCCGCCATGGCGCTCCGGGCCTTCCCCGCCACCCTCCAGCTCGCGTTCTTCACCATGCTGCTGGCGGTGATCGGTGCGGTCGTGATCGGGTGCTGGGCCGCGTACCGGCCCAACTCGCCGGCCGACCGGGTGTCGAGCCTGCTGTCGATGACCGCCGCCAGCATCCCCGACTTCTGGTTCGCCATCACCGGCGTGTGGATCTTCGCCGTGGTGCTCGGCGTGCTCCCCACATCGGGAACGGGCAGTGCCCTGTCGTGGATCCTGCCGATCGCCACGCTGCTGATCCGACCGCTCGGCGTGCTCACCCAGGTAGTGCGCGGTGCGATGGTGTCCGCGCTCTCCGCACCATACGTACGTCTTGCCCGCAGCAAAGGCGCTGGCGACCTGCGGGTGGTCACCCACCATGCGCTGCGCAACGCGGCCGCACCCGCGCTCACGGTGGCCGGCGACCTCACCGTCGGCCTGGTCAACGGCGCCGTGGTGGTCGAGGCGATCTTCGGGTGGCCCGGCATCGGCAAGCTGATGATCGACGCGATTCTGCAGCGCGACTTCGCGGTGCTGCAGGCCGCGGTCCTCGTCACCGCGGTCAGCATCTTCGTGCTCAACATCCTGATCGACGCCGGGTATGCGCTTCTCGACGCGCGTGTCCGCGAGAAGTCCAAGGTCTAGGAGGCCGCCGACATGTCCATCGACAACCCTCCCCGGGTGGACGAGCCCACCGCAGTCCCGTTGCCGAGCGAACCGGCCCCGACCGCACCCGGCAGGCGGGAGAAACCGGCGGCAGGAAAGATGCCGCTGTGGCGGCTGCTGCTGCGTGACCGGATGGCCACGGTGGCCGCGGCGATCCTCGTCATCGTGTTCCTGGTGGCCGTCTTCGGTCCCTGGCTGGTCGGCGACGCGGCCACGGACCAAAACCTCGAGAAATCCACCCTCGCGCCCTTCGACGTGACCAACGGCTGGATGAACATCCTCGGCACCGATCCGCTCGGCCGCAGCATGCTCGCCCGGCTCGTCGTCGCGTGCCGCACCACTCTTCTCGTGGCACTACCCGCGGTCGCGCTGTCCTGCGTCATCGGCTCGTTGGTCGGCATGTGGGCCGGTTACCACCGCGGATGGCGTGAGACGACGGCGATGCGAGTCGCCGACGTCATCATGAGCTTCCCCTCCCTGCTGATGGCCGTGGTGGTGTTGTACGTCTTCTCACCGAGTGCGGCGAACATCGTTCTGGTGCTGGCGATTACCCGCATTCCGATCTACCTGCGCACGGCCCGTGCCGAGTCGGCAGAACTGCAGAGCCGGTTGTTCGTCGACGCCGCAAGGACTTTCGGTGCTCGCAGCGGAGCAATCATCCGCCGGCACGTGTTCCCGATCCTCCTGCCGACTCTCCTCACCGTCGCGACCCTCGACTTCTGCTACGTGATGCTCGCCGAATCGTCACTGAGCTTCCTCGGCATCGGCATTCAGCCACCGGACATCAGCTGGGGCCTCATGGTGTCGCAGGGCCGCACGTACCTGCAGACCGCGTGGTGGCTGTCGTTCTTCCCCGGTCTGGCCATCGTGATCACGACGGTGTCAGCCACCGTACTGGCGGCGTGGGCGCGCATCGCCACCGACCCGGGCCAGCGCTGGCGCCTGACCGTGCCCCGCTCGCGCCGTTCGCGCCTTCTCCCCACCCGAAAGGTTGTCTCATGAGCGCACCCGCAGCAGCCGTCGAATCTCCCGAGGTCGCAGAGACCGACCGTGTGGCCCTCCAGGTCTCGGATCTGACCGTCGACCTGCGTACCCCCGCAGGGACCGTCCGGGCCGTCGACACGGTGTCGTTCACCGCCCGCCGTGGTGAAACGCTCGCCCTGCTGGGCGAATCCGGGTGTGGCAAATCGATGACCGCCCAGGCACTCGTCGGTCTGCTCGAGCCGATCGCGGACATCACCAGCGGTTCGGTGCGCCTCGGGGAGGTGGACCTCGTCACCGCAAACACCAAGACCCGCCGCGCCCTGGCCGCCACCGAACTCGCCATCGTCTTCCAGGACGCCCTGACCGCGCTGAACCCGGTCTACACCGTCGGTAAGCAACTGGCAGAGCCGTTTCGGCTCCACCGCGGTATGACGGCCAAACAGGCTCGCCGGGAAGCGATCGCCTTGATGCGCCGGGTGGGCATCCCCGAACCCGACTCCCGCGCCGACTCGTACCCGCACCAGTTCTCCGGGGGCATGCGCCAACGACTGCTGATCGCCATGGCCGTCGCGCTCAGCCCGTCGGTACTGCTCGCCGACGAGCCGACCACCGCGTTGGACGTCACCGTGCAGGCACAGATCATGTCCCTGCTGCGCGACCTGCGCAGCGAACACGACATGGCGGTCGTCCTCATCACCCACGACCTCGCTCTCGTCGCCGAGGAAGCCGACCGCGTCGCAATCATGTACGCCGGTAACGTGGTCGAGACCGGCCCGGTGTCCGAGGTATTCGCCCATCCGCGCCACCCGTATACCAAGGGCCTACTCGATTCGGTCCCGGTGCGCGCGGTGCGCGGAGAGGATCTGAAGTCCATCGGCGGAACCCCGCCGGACCTGCATTCCATTCCCTCGGGCTGTGTCTACCAGGCCCGGTGCCCGCTGACCCGCGATCTCTGCCGCACAACCCGGCCGCCGCTCGAGAAGGTCCGAGGAGCCGGTCGTCGATCCGCATGTCATTTCCCCGAGGAGGTAACCGGTGTCTGAGTCGATACTCGAGGTGCGGGGGCTGACCAAAACTTTCAAGGTCCCCGCCAACAAGGCAGGCAAGAACCAGCTACGCGCTCTCGACGGCATCCACCTCGACCTGGCTCGCGGTGAGACTCTCGGCCTGGTGGGCGAATCCGGTTGTGGCAAGTCCACTCTGGCCCGCACATTGATGATGCTCGAGCGCCCGGACTCCGGTTCGGTGACGTGGGACGGGGTCGACCCGTTCTCGCTGCGGGGCAAGGATCTGCTGGCCCTGCGCCGCCGCGTGCAGATGGTGTTCCAGGATCCGTACGCCTCGCTGAACTCCCGCATGTCGGCGGGCGAGATCATCGCCGAACCGTGGCGAACCCACAAGAATCTGTACAAGTCGGGTCGGGACCGCACCGCACGGGTGCGGGAACTGCTGCAGCTCGTCGGGCTGCGGGCGAGTGACGAGAACCGGTATCCGCAGGAGTTCTCCGGCGGGCAGCGTCAGCGGCTCGGAATCGCACGCGCCCTGGCACTGAACCCGAGCGTCGTCATCTGCGACGAACCGGTGTCGGCACTCGACCTCTCGGTCCAGGCTCAGGTGCTGAACCTGCTGGGCGATCTGCAGAAGCAACTCGGGATCTCGTACGTGTTCATCTCCCACGACCTGTCCGTGGTCCGGCACGTCGCCGATCGGGTGGCGGTGATGTACCTGGGGCGCATCGTGGAGACGGGTGCGACGGACGCCGTCTTCGACCGTCCCGCCCACCCGTACACGGAGGCGCTGATGTCCGCGGCGCCCAAGCTGGACGCCGCCTCGCGGAAACACCGGATCATTCTCGACGGCGAGGTGCCCTCGCCGCTGAACCCGCCGTCCGGCTGCCGGTTCCGCACTCGCTGCGCCCACGCGACCGACATCTGCGCGAGCACGATCCCTCCGAAGGCCGTGGACGCGCGAGAGGCACACCACATCGCCGAATGTCACCATCCCCGCGGTCGTGCGGAACTGGGCATGCCCCTCGCGGTCGGGTGATTTTCGCCGGCCGGGGACGACAGCTGAGGTGATGCACGATGTGCATCGATCGATGCTCAACAAGTGTTGGACACGTATCGATGGCCGCCCATACGATTCTTGTGAGCCGCGTCACCGGCGGTCTCGTGCTTCGAAAGGTAGGGAATGAGAACAGCCGACACCCCGGTCGTCACCGACATGCGTGTGGTCCCGATTGCAGGCCGAGACAGTATGTTGCTGAACCTCTCCGGCGCGCATGCCCCGTACTTCACCCGCAACCTGGTGATCCTCACCGATTCCGACGGCAACGTCGGCGTGGGAGAGGTACCCGGCGGTGAACCGATCCGGCGCACCCTCGAGGACGCCCGCTTGATCGTGACGGGTCGCAGCATCGGCGAGTACAACGCCGTCCTCGCCGACATGCGCCGGACGTTCGCGGATCGCGACGCCGCCGGACGCGGCAATCAGACCTTCGACCTGCGCGTGGCGATTCACGCCGTGACCGCGGTCGAGTCGGCCCTGTTGGATCTCCTCGGCAGGCACCTCGGTGTCCCGGTCGCGGGCCTGCTCGGTGACGGCAAGCAACGGGACCGCGTACAGGCGCTCGGCTACCTCTTCTTCATCGGCGATCGGACGGCGACCGACCTCGACTACCTGTCCGGTGAGGGCGAGTCCGACGAGTGGTTTCGTCTGCGGCACGAGGAAGCCCTGACCCCGGAGGCGATCGTCCACCTCGCCGAGGCGGCCCATGCGCGTTACGGTTTCGAGGATTTCAAGCTGAAGGGTGGGGTGCTCGCCCCGCGCGAAGAGGCGGCGGCGGTGACCGCGCTGGCCGAACGGTTCCCGTCCGCGCGCATCACGCTCGACCCCAACGGCGGCTGGTTGCTGGCAGAGGCGATCGAGACGTGCCGGGGATTGCGTGACGTCCTCGCGTACGCGGAGGATCCGGTGGGTCCCGAGGGCACCTTCTCCGGCCGTGAAGTGATGAGTGAATTCAAGCGGGCAACCGGACTGCCGACGGCCACGAACATGATCGCCACCGACTGGCGGGAGTTGGGCCACACCATCCGCTCAGGAGCCGTCGACATTCCCCTGGCCGACCCACATTTCTGGACGATGGCGGGTTCGGTTCGGGTGGCGCAACTGTGCGACGCCTGGGGGCTGACATGGGGGTCGCATTCCAACAATCACTTCGACGTCTCCCTCGCCATGTTCACCCATGTGGCAGCGGCCGCGCCCGGTGACATCACCGCCATCGACACGCACTGGATCTGGCAGGACGGTCAGCGGATCACGAAGGCGCCGTTCGCCATCGAGGACGGATACCTGACCGTGCCGACCACGCCCGGTCTCGGCGTGGAGCTCGACATGGATCGGGTGGAGGCGGCGCACGAACTCTATCTCCGTGAAGGTCTGGGCGCCCGCGACGATTCGGTGGGCATGCAGTTCCTCGTGCCGGACTGGACTTTCGACAGCAAGCGGCCCGCACTGGTACGCGGCCGGTGAAGATTGTCGTCGGCGACCGGAACCTGCTGCCACACAAGGATCTGTTCGAATCCGGCCTGCCGTCCGGGGCTTTCGTGTCCTGGCATCAGAGGTTCGACGAACCGCTGATTGTCACCGATGTGTCCGACGCCGACGTGTACGTGGGTGGCAGGTTCACCGCCGCGATGGCCGCCGCCGCACCGAAACTCCGTCTGGTGCACGTAGCAGGCGCGGGTACCGACAAGGTCGACTTCGACACCCTCCCCGCTGATACTTTGGTGGCCAACACCTTTCATCACGAAGATTCCATCGCCGAATACATCGTGTCGGCGGCGGTTCTGCTGCGACGCGGACTTCTCGATCAGGATCGTTCACTGCGCGGCGACCGATGGGCCAGCTCTGTTTACGACGACGCGATCCCGCAGCCGGCGTCGATGCACGACGCCCGCATCGGATTCGTCGGGTTCGGTCACATCGGCAGGCGGTCGTGGAACCTGCTTCGGGCATTCGGTTCGTCCGGCAGCGCCGTCACCGGCCGGGGACGTGTCGACGCCGGTGCGGAAGGACTCGTGTGGGCGGGCGACCACTCGTCGCTGCTGCGGCTGATGTTCGAGTCCGACATCGTGGTGGTGTCGGCGCCGCTGAACTCCGCGACCCGCGGGATGATCGGCACCGCGGAATTGGCCGCACTGGGAGCCGGTGGTGTGCTGATCAACGTCGCCCGCGGCCCGCTGATTCGGGAACGGGCGCTCTACGACGCTCTCGCGACGGGCGTCATCGCCTCGGCGGCGGTAGACGTCTGGTACGCCGACCCCGACCCGAACGGTCGAGGTGCCCCGGCCGCGCACCCGTTCCGGGAACTGCGCAACCTTCTCATGACACCGCATTCGTCCGGCGTCACCCGGCACACCTTCGTCGGACGAGTCCGGGATATCACCGACAACATCCGCCGGCTCGACGCCGGGCAGACCGTTCTGCGCACCGTCCGCCCCGGTTAGCGTCCGTCAATAGTTACCGCAGGTTTCGGCGATCGTCAGCGCCTTCGCGCGCCACTCGACGGCCGGTCCCTCGGTCGGGACGGTGTCCAGCCGCCTCTTCAGCTGCGGGTGCGCGTCGAGGACGCGCCCGCGACCATTGCCGACCGATCGGTCAAGAGCGTGTCTCTTGTGGGGAGCTTCTTGAAGGAGGGTAAGTGCGGCGGCGAGGTGTAGGAAGCCGGCGAAGTGTTCGCCGTGGCGCTCGTAGCGGATGGTCATGCGCCGGTAGCCGGTGAGCCAGGCGCATGGTGCGTTCGATCTTCCATCGGTACCGGCCGAGGCGATCGTTTTGCTCGATGCCGCGGCGGGCGATCCGCAGGATGATGCCTCGTTCGCGCAGCCACCGTCGGTGAATGTCGTAGTCGTAGCCCTTGTCGGCGCGAAGCTTTCCCGGCTTGCATCGGCGCGGTCCGCGCCCGAGACTTCACGCCCGGAATCGCTGCCACCAATGAAAGGGCGACGCCGGCGGTCGAGGTTCTCATTCACACGCGACGCCGTTGTCGTCGCGATCGAGCTCCGATCGATCGATAACCGGGGACATAGAGCGGCGCTGCATCAGCGGCACGCGCATCCGCGCACTTCGAGTAGTACGCACTGGTGCAGCAGCCTCCGGACCCCCGCACTCCACGATGTAACCGAGCGCGGCCCGGATGGCGCTCCACCGCGACGGCTGCTGAGTCGTCTCCCTAGACGCCGTCATCGAGGCGGCTCGGGTGAAACGGGCATATCGGGAGTGGCAGCTGAGCCTAGACTCCGAAGATGGTGCGCAACGCGAAGGCCGCACGTCAGCAGCCCACCGATCAGCGTTCGGCGTTCGACAGGTTCGTGGAGCAGATCGAAGTCCGGGTCAGCCAGGCGCCGTTCTTCGGGGTCTGCGCCGGAGTGGTCGCGCTGTGGGTCGTCAGCATTCCGCTCTGGAAGGACCTTCACGAGTGGCAGATCGCCATCCACACCGTCGGCGCCGTCTTCACGTTGCTCCTCGTGGTCCTGCTCGAGAATGCCAGCCGCCGCGCCACGGAGGCTCTGCAGGAGAAGCTGAACGTCATCGCCGAGGCGCTCGCCGCCCTGCTCGATTCCTCCGCCCAGGACAACCCCGAGCTGAAGAAGGTGGAGGAGAAGTTGCGGGAGGCTGTCGGGCTCGAAGACCGGCACTAGCCATCCGCCCCTGTGACTTGGCACACCAAGCAGGTAGGTTATGTGTAACCGCAAAAACTACTAACCAGTAGGGGTACGAAATGCCTGTTCCGTCCGCCGCCACATTCGCGCGGCTCGCCGATCTCATCGCCATCCCGGATGCGGCGGATCGTCCGACGCGTTCCGTCGTCGAGGCATTCACGGGTAAGGAACTGGCGACCGTCCCGATCGGTACCGCCCAGGATGCCGTGGACGCCATCGCTCGTGCCCGGGTCGCGCAGAAGGACTGGGCACAGCGGCCGGTCACCGAACGGGCCGCCATCTTCCACCGGTACCGCGAACTGGTGCTCGAGCACCGCGACGCCCTGATGGACATGGCGCAGGCAGAGACCGGGAAATCCCGCACGGCCGCCCAGGAGGAGATCCTCGACATCTCGATGACGGCCCGCCACTACGCGCGCGTCGCACCGAAGCTGCTCCGCCCCCGCCGCGTCTCCGGGATGCTGCCGGTGCTCACCAAGACCGTGGTGCGGTACCAGCCCAAGGGCGTCGTCGGCGTCATCTCTCCCTGGAACTACCCGATGACCCTCGCAGTGTCCGACGCCGTCGCGGCCCTCCTCGCCGGCAATGCGGTGGTGCTCAAGCCGGACAGTCAGACGCCGTACTGCGCGCTGGCCTGCGTCGACCTGCTCTACAAGGCGGGACTCCCGCGTGACCTGTTCGCCGTGGTCCCCGGGCCGGGCTCGGTCGTCGGCACGGCGCTCGTCGAGAACACCGAGTACGTGATGTTCACGGGGTCCTCGCAGACCGGGCAGCTCCTCGCCGAGCAGGCCGGTCGCCGGCTCATCGGTTTCTCCGCAGAACTCGGGGGCAAGAACCCGATGATCGTCACGGCCGGTGCCAACCTCCGCGAGGTCACCGATGCCGCCGTGCGCGCCTGCTACTCGAACTCCGGTCAGCTGTGCATCTCGATCGAGCGCATCTACGTGGAAGAATCCATCGCCCCCGAGTTCACCCGCATGTTCGGTGAGCGGGTGCGCAACATGTCACTGGGCGCCGGCTACGACTTCGGCATCGAAATGGGCAGCCTGGTGTCGGAGGCGCAGGTGAAGGCGGTGTCCAGCCACGTCGACGACGCCGTGGTCAAGGGTGCCACCGTGGTGGCCGGCGGCAAGGCGCGCCCCGATCTCGGACCGCTGTTCTACGAGCCGACCGTCCTCACCGGGGTTCCCGAGGACGCCGAATGCTACCGCGAGGAAACGTTCGGACCGCTGGTGTCGGTGTACCCGGTGGCGAATGTCGACGAGGCGATCGAACGTGCCAACGACACCGAATACGGGCTCAACGCCAGCGTGTGGGCGGGAACCAAGGCGGAGGGTGAGGCCATCGCGGCGCGCATCCACGCCGGAACGGTCAATGTCGACGAGGGCTATGCCCCCGCCTGGGGCAGCACCGGCGCGCCGATGGGTGGGATGGGAGTGTCCGGGGTCGGGCGCCGCCACGGTGCGGACGGGCTCCTCAAGTACACCGAACCTCAGACCATCGCCACCACCCGTCTTCTCAATCTCGGCGGACCGCGCGGATTGCCGCCCAAGGTGTGGGCCAAGATCATGCCACCGTTCGTGAAGGCGCTGCAGTACGTGCCGGGACGCTGACTTTCGCCCCGGGGTGGTCGTTTACCCACCCTGGGGCGCCTGTCGCCGGTGAATTCCCGGGTGGAGGCTGTGGGTGATGGTTACACCCGCGGAGGCGCCCCTCATGAATTCTCGGCCGACACCAGCCGAACACCCCTGCCCTGGCATCCAGCGTGAGAACGTGGAGTTCTCCTCCGGCGGACAGCGCTGCGTCGCCTGGCTCTATCGCCCCCCATCGCCCACCTCGGCGGCGCTTCCGTGTGTCGTGCTGGCGCACGGCTGGAGCGGCGTGCGTGAACAACGACTCGACGCGTACGCCGAGCGGTTCGCGACCGCGGGATTCGCGGTACTGGTATTCGACTACCGCTACTTCGGTGCCAGCGAAGGGGAACCCCGGCAACTCCTCGACCTCGACAGTCAGCTCGTCGACTGGGCCAGCGCTCTCGACTACGTGCGCAGCCGTCCCGAGATCGACCCCGACCGCATCGCGATCTGGGGCACCTCGCTGGCCGGCGGTCTCGTCCTGACGACGGCCGCGCGGGATCACCGGGTGGCGGCCGTGGTGTCGCAGGTGCCGTACGTCGACGGGCTGACGAACCTTCGCAGGCTCGGCATCGCGGGGTTGGCCCGCATGTCGGTGGCCTACCTGCGGGATCGGCTCGCGCAGTTACGACGTCGGCCGCCGCACATGTTCCCCGTCGTCGGGCCGCCGGGGTCGTTCGCGGCCATCACCACCCCCGATGCGGAGGCGGGATATCGCGCCATGGACCCGCCCGGTTCGACGTGGCGCAACGAAACTCCCGGACGCGTCGCGTTGCAGGCGGCGCTCTACCGGCCGACGAGGGCGGTCGCGCAGATCGGTTGTCCGGTCTTCTTCGCCATCGCCGACAACGACGTTGTCACCTTCACGCGTAGCGCTCGGAAGGCCGCGGCCAAGACCCCGGATGCCGAGGTACGCGAGTACCCGGGCGGTCACTTCGACGTCTACTTCGGTGAGCTCTTCGAGAAGGTGGTGGCCGACCAGATCGAATTCCTGATCCGCACTGTGGGCGAGGGCCGGCCGCCGACCGTCTCGGAGCTCCTCAGACCCGGCCGAACACTGCCGGCCGCTTCTCCTGGAATGCCGCAACGCCTTCCGCGAAGTCGGGCGCGGCGAGCAGCACTTCCTGTCCCGTGCGCTCGCGGGCACAGGCGCTGTCGAGTTCGGTCAGCGTGGCATCGTTGACGGCGTCTTTGGTGAGGTGGAAGGCCTGCGGCGGTCCGTCGGCGAGATGTCGGGTCAGGGCATCCACCGAGTCGGCGAACTCGTCGTCGGAATAGACGTCCGAGATCAAACCGGCGTCGAGGGCCTCCCTTGCCGGAAGACGTTCGGCCAGTAGGGCCATCCGCATGGCGCGGGCTCGGCCGATCGATGCGGCGACGAGGGCGGTGGCGCCTCCGTCCGGCATCAGACCCACCTTCGTGAACGCCAGTAGGAAGTAGCTCGATTCGGTAGCGACAACGAGATCGCAGGCCAGCGCGAGGGAGACCCCGACACCGGCTGCCGGACCGTTGACGGCGCCGATCACGGGACAGGGGAACGCCCGGACCGCGGCGACGACGCGATTGGCGGCGTCGATCGTGGCGGTGGACGGTGGGCCCGACACGTCGGGACTCGTTACCAGGTCGGCGCCCGTGCAGAACGCCCGGCCTGCCCCGGTGAGGACGGCAACCCGCACCTCGGCGTCACCCGAAAACTTGTCCAACGCGTCCGCAACGGCATCGAGTGTTTCGGTGGTGACGGCATTCATGCGGGAGGGCCGGTCGAGCGTGATGCGGAGGACGCCGTTGTCGACGGTCGTGTCCACACCGGGTAGGTCGGAAGTCATGAGGGTCCTTCGGTGTCGTGGGGGAGGAGGGACAGCGCGATTTTGCCTGCGGCCGATCGGGTTTCGAGGGCGCGCAGGGCGTCGGCAGCGTGTTCGAACGCATAGATGGTGGGTTCGGTGATCTGCAGTGCACCGGATTCGAGCAGCGGTTCCAGGGCGGCCCACTGCCGCTTCGTGTAGCCGGGATCGGTGCGCACGTACTCGGCCCACCCGGCTCCGAGGACCGAGATATTTCGGAGAAGAAGGCGATTGACCTTGACCGTGGGGATCTCGCCGCCGGTGAAACCGAGGACCATGAGTCGCCCGTTGGGGGCGAGGCTGCGCAGACTGTCGGTGAACCGGTCGCCGCCTACCGGGTCGAGGATGATGTCGACTCCGCGGCCGCCGGTGATTTCCCGGGCACGGTCTTTCCACCCGTCGAGGAGGACGACGTGGTCGGCGCGGTGGGCCTTCGCGATGCTGGCCTTCTCCTCGGTGCTGACCACGGCGATCGTCTCGAGTCCCAGAGCGGCCGCCACCTGAAGTGCGGCCACCCCGACACCCCCGGCGGCGCCATGGACCAGAACCGTTTCGCCGGCGCGGAACCGCGCGCGCTCGTCCAGGGCGAAGTGCACGGTGAGGTAGTTCAGGAGAAAACCGGCGCCGGCTTCGAGCGACACCGAGTCGGGCAACGGAAACACGGAGTGGGGTTCCACGGCCACGGTCTGCTGCCACGCGCCACCGGAGGCGAGTACCGCCACCCGCTGTCCGGCGCGAAAACCGCTGTCCTCCGGAGCTTCTCGTACCACTCCGGCGCCCTCGACACCGAGCACGCACGGAAGGTCGCGCACCACCTGGTAGCTGCCCGTGGTCTGCAAAAGGTCGGGAAAGGCCACCCCGGCGGCGTGCATATCGACGACGACGAGACCGGATCCGTCGGGTTCGTCGATCTCGGCGAGCCGGACACCGCTCGGTCCGGATTGAACAGTCAGTTGCTGGGCATACACGTGGCGATCTCCTCCGTCGGTCCCTGGACTATCCATACCAGACGCAACTTAACGTGCGCTAGGTAAAGCTGGCCATTGACCGTGCCCCGTCGCCATGGTACTAACTTTAACGAGCGATCAGTAATCATGCGCGAGTCGGAGGGTGAGAGTGCCGGAAATGACGGAGACGACGGAGGCAGCCGCATTGTGGGAGCGGCGCGGAGGCATCGGCATCATCACGCTGAACCGCCCCAAGGCGCTCAACGCGGTGAACGGCGCATTGTCGACCGCGGTGGGCAATCTGCTCGAGCAGGCCGAGAACGACCCGGAGGTGCGGGTCGTCGTGATCACCGGGTCGGGTCGCGCGTTCTGCGCAGGCGCGGACCTGAAGGAACTTTCCGTCGGTAAGGCCATCTCCGCGGACGGGCATCCGGAGTGGGGTTTCGCCGGATACGCGCAGCACTGGATCAGCAAGCCGACCATCGCCGCGGTCAACGGGTTCGCCCTGGGCGGTGGCACCGAACTGGTGCTGGCCAGTGACCTCGCGGTCGTCGATGAAGGGGCGGCCCTCGGGTTGCCCGAGGTCAAGCGCGGATTGTTCGCGGCGGCGGGCGGGGTGATCCGTCTGCAGCAGCAGATTCCGAAGAAGGTCGCGCTGGAGATCGCGCTCACCGGCGAGCCGATCACCGCGGCGCAGGGCAAGGAATTGGGCCTGGTCAACCGGGTCGCCCCGGCCGGCACCGCACTCGACGTCGCGCTCGAACTCGCCGAGCAGATCGCCGCGAACGCGCCGCTGTCTGTGCGCGAATCGAAGGCGATGATCCACCGGACCGCCACCGAAGACGACTGGGGCGACCGGGCGTGGGAGGCGAACAACGCCGCGCTCGCCGTCGTGTTCTCCAGCGCGGACGCCAAGGAAGGGCCCACCGCGTTCGCCGAGAAACGCCAGCCGGTGTGGCAGGGCCGCTGAATGTGCCCTTCGCGCCTGTGAGTACTTCTTAACCGCGGGCGGTTAACAAGTACTCACGGCACCAGAACTCGGCCCGGTGTTCTGTCGACCCCGGACACCGGGCCACCACCACTTTTTCTCCTCCTCGAAAGGGAACTCTCATGACCAACGCTGTCATCGTGGACGTCGTCCGCCTCGCCTCCGGTAAGGGCAAGCCGGGCGGCGCCCTGTCCGGCACCCACCCGGTCGAACTCCTCGCGCACGTCCTACGCAGCCTCGTCGAGCGCAACGGCATCGACCCCGCGCAGGTCGACGACGTCATCGGCGGCTGCGTCGGACAGGCCGGCGAGCAGGCCCTCAACATCTCCCGCACCGCGGTGCTGTCGGCCGGCTTCCCCGAGTCGGTCCCGGCCACCACCATCGACCGCCAGTGCGGCTCGAGCCAGCAGGCGGCGCACTTCGCTGCGCAGGGCGTCATCGCCGGCGCCTACGACATCGTGATCGCCGCGGGCGTCGAGTCGATGTCCCGCGTGCCGATGGGCACGACGACCCTCGGGCAGGACACGTCCGGCCCGGGCATCGCGGCCCGCTACCCCGAGGGCCTGGTCAACCAGGGCATCTCCGCCGAACTGATCGCCGCGAAGTGGAAGTTCGACCGCGACGCCCTCGACGCCTACTCGGCCGAGTCGCATCGCCGCGCCGCCGAGGCCGCCGCGAAGGGGCTGTTCGACAAGGAGATCCTGCCGATCGACGTCACCAACGCGGCCGGTGAGACGGTGACGCACCTCGTCGACGAGACCGTGCGCGCCTCGACCACGGCAGAGGGGCTGTCCGGGCTCAAGTCGTCGTTCTACTCCGAGAAGTACGCGGCCCGGTTCCCCGAGGCGCAGTGGCACATCACCCCCGGTAACTCGTCCCCGCTGACCGACGGTGCGTCCGGTGCCCTGATCATGAGTGAGGAGATGGCCGCCAAGCTGGGCCTGACGCCGCGGGCGCGGTTCCACTCGTTCTCCGTTGCCGGCGACGACCCGGTCTTCATGCTCACCGCTCCGATCCCGGCGACGAAGAAGATCCTCGCGAAGTCGGGGCTGAGCATCGACGACATCGACGCCTACGAGGTCAACGAGGCGTTCGCCCCGGTGCCGCTGGCGTGGGCGCACGAGTTCGGTGCCGACCCGGCCAAGCTGAACCCCCGCGGCGGTGCGATCGCCCTCGGCCACGCGCTCGGCTCCTCGGGCACCCGCCTGCTCGGCACGCTGGTCAACCAGCTCGAGGCCACCGGCGGACGCTACGGCCTGCAGACGATGTGCGAGGGCGCGGGCATGGCCAACGCCACCATCATCGAACGCATCTGATCACCGTTTCTGACCACCCCTGCAATTTCGAAAGGCACAACATGATCGTCAACGACAGCGTTGCTCTCGTCACCGGCGGCGCCTCCGGCCTCGGACTCGCTACCACCAAGGCCCTGCTCGCCGACGGCGCCAGCGTCGTCATCGTCGACCTGCCCTCCTCCAACGGTGAGACCGTCGCCAAGGAACTCGGCGACCGCGTCCGCTTCGCCGCGGGCGATGTCACCAGCGAGGCCGACGTGTCCGCCGCCCTCGACGTCGCGGAGTCCCTCGGCCCGCTGCGGGTAGCCGTCAACTGCGCCGGCATCGGCAACGCCATCAAGACCGTCAGCAAGAACGGCGCGTTCCCGCTCGCCGATTTCACCAAGATCGTCACCGTCAACCTGATCGGCACGTTCAATGTGACCCGTCTTGCTGCCGAGCGGATCGCGAAGACGGAGCCGATCGACGGCGAGCGCGGCGTCATCATCAACACCGCCTCCGTCGCCGCCTACGATGGCCAGATCGGTCAGGCCGCGTACTCCGCCTCGAAGGGTGGCGTCGTCGGCATGACCCTGCCGATCGCCCGCGACCTCGCCTCGCTGCTGATCCGCGTCAACACCATCGCACCGGGCCTGTTCAAGACCCCGCTGCTCGGTTCCCTCCCCGAGGCCGCGCAGCAGTCCCTCGGACAGCAGGTGCCGCACCCGTCGCGTCTGGGCGACCCGTCCGAGTACGGCGCTCTGGCCGCGCACATCGTGTCCAACCCCATGCTCAACGGTGAGACCATCCGTCTCGACGGCGCCATCCGCATGGCACCGCGCTGATCGGCAACCCTGTGACACTGCGCGAGGACGGGATGATCACCACGGAGCCGATGTTCGCCGACTGGCGGACCTTCGAGGCCCTGCCGCTGACGCCCATCCTCGAGCAGGCACTGGAGTTGTTCAACGAGAACGGTTACCACGGCACGACGGTGCGGCAAATTGCCCGTCGTGTCGGGGTGACCGTCCCCGCCCTGTACTACCACCACGAGAGCAAGGAAGCCGTTCTCGTGGCACTGTTCGAACTGCAGATGCGCGAACTCAACGACCGCGCCGAGGCAGCCGCCCGCGAGGCCGGCGACCACGTGGTCGCGCAATTCTCCAACGTCGTCGAGGCGATCGTCCTGTACATGACGAACCGTGGGCGGCACGTCTGCCTCGACACCGAGCTGCGCCACGTCTCCGTGGACAGCCGGAGTCGGTACGCGGCCACGCGAAAACGACTCGAGCTCATGGTGATCGACCTGGTGTCCGAGGGTGTTGCCGTGGGTGCGTTCTCCGCCACCAACGTCGCCGAGACCGTGCGCGCTCTCCTCGGGATGCTCCAGTCCATTCCACGGTGGTACCAGCTCGGTGGGGCACTGACCCCCGAGCAGGTCGCCGAGCGTTACGTCGACATCGCTCTCCACACCGTCGGCTACCGACCCGCCCACTGACCGTTTCCCAGAGGAGCCGTCCCATGCTTTCCACAGCGTTTACCGAGACCTTCGGCGTCCGCCATCCGATCGTTCAAGGCGGCATGCAGTGGGTCGGTCGCGCCGAACTCGTCGCCGCCGTCGCCAACGCCGGTGCGCTGGGCCTGCTCACCGCGCTGACCCAGCCCACTCCGGAGGACCTCGCCAAGGAGATCGCCCGCACCCGCGAGCTCACCGACCAGCCCTTCGGTGTGAACCTGACGATTCTGCCGGCGATCACGCCGCCGCCGTACGAGGAGTACCGGCAGGTCATCATCGAATCCGGAATCAAGATCGTCGAGACGGCCGGCTCCAACCCTGCCCCCCATCTACCCGACTTCCACGCCGCGGGCGTGAAGGTGCTGCACAAGTGCACCAGCGTGCGGCACGCGATCAAGGCCCAGGACACCGGTGTCGACGGCATCAGCATCGACGGCTTCGAATGTGCCGGCCACCCCGGTGAGGACGACATCCCCGGGCTGGTGCTCATCGCGGCCGCCGCGGAACAAATCACCATCCCGATGGTCGCGTCGGGCGGGTTCGCGGATGGCCGTGGATTGGTCGCGGCACTCGCCCTCGGCGCCGACGGAATCAACATGGGTACCCGCTTCATGTGCACCGCCGAATCCCCGATTCACCAGAACATCAAGGAGGCGATCGTCGCGGGTAAGGAGACCGACACCGAGTTGATCTTCCGGCCGCTGCGTAACACGGCGCGTGTCGCGAGCAATACCGTGAGCCGTGAGGTCGTGGAGATCCTCGATCGGGGCGGCAAGTTCGAGGACGTCCGTGAGCTGGTCGCCGGTGCCCGCGGCCGCACGGTGTTCGAGAACGGCGACACCGACGCGGGTATATGGACCGTCGGCACCGTCCAGGGCATCATCCACGACATCCCCACTGCCGGTGAACTCGTCGAACGCATCGTCCGCGAGGCGGAGGCGCTGATCGCGGAACGTCTCGCGGGTCTGTCGGTTTCCGTCGGCGTGTGATCGAATCCTAGGAGAGAGACCATGCAGCGCACCATCTTCGAGAAGGATCACGAGGCGTACCGGGAAACCGTGCGCGAGTTCCTCGCCCGGGAGATCGAGCCCCACTACGAACGGTGGGAGTCCGACAAGCTGATCGACCGATCGGCGTGGCTCGCGGCCGGCAAGTCCGGCCTCGTCGGGCTCGGTGCGCCGGAGGAGTTCGGCGGCTCCGGCGTCAGCGACTACCGTTTTCGGTACGTCGTCGCCGAGGAAATCGCCCGCACCGCGACGACGTCATTCGGTTCGGGCCTCAGCGTGCACGACGACATCGTCATCCCATACATCGTGAACCTCGGCACCGACGAGCAGAAGCAGCGGTGGCTGCCCGGCATGGCCGCGGGTGAGCTGATCGGCGCGATCGCGATGACCGAGCCAGGCGCCGGCAGCGACCTGCAGGGCGTGAAGACCACCGCAGTGCGGGACGGTGACGAGTGGGTGATCAACGGCCAGAAGACGTTTATCACCAACGGTATCCACTCCGATCTCGTCATCGTCGTCGCCCGCACCGACCCGAACGCCGGTTCCAAGGGGTTCTCGCTCTTCGTCGTCGAGCGGGGCATGCCCGGCTTCGGTCGTGGTCGCAAGCTGCACAAGGTCGGACTGGCCGGTCAGGACACGGCGGAGCTCGTGTTCGAGGACGTGCGGGTGCCCGCGATCAATCTGCTCGGCACCGAGGGGCGCGGCTTCGTCCATCTCATGGAAAACCTGCCACTCGAGCGTATTTCGATCGCGGTCAACGCAATAGCCGCGGCGAAGGCGGCATACCAGTGGACCAGGGACTACGTGTTCGAGCGCAAGGCGTTCGGCAAGCCGATCGGCGATCTGCAGAATACCCGGTTTGCGCTGGCGGAGATGATCACCGAGATCGAGGTGACCGAATCCCACATCGACCGGTGCGTACTCGCCTTGAACGCAGGTGAACTCACCGCCGTCGACGCGTCGAAGGGCAAGTGGTGGGCCAGTGAACTACAGAAGCGAGTGGTCGACCGCTGCGTCCAGCTGCACGGCGGCTACGGGTACATGATGGAGTACCCCATCGGCCGCGCGTACGTCGACAGCCGTATCCAGACGATCTACGGCGGAACCACCGAGATCATGAAGGAAATCATCGGGCGCGATATCGCGTCACAGTAGGCGGCTCCGCCGCCTGTGAGTGGTTAACGAGTCTCTGGACTCCTTAACCACTCACAGGCGCGAAGCGCCTAGAGCAGGCGGGACTTCGCGTCGGCGTACTCCCGAGTGAGCCGCTCGACAACCTCGGCTGCCGGGAGGACTGCGTCTACCGCGCCGATTCCCTGACCGGCACCCCAGATGTCGCGCCACGCCTTGGACTCCGACTTTTCGTTGGTGCCGAAATCCATTGCGCTCGCATCCGACACCGGGAGGGTTGCGGGATCGTATCCGGCCGCTTCGATGCTGCCGCGGAGGTAGTTGCCGTGCACGCCGGTGAAGAGGTTGGAGTAGACGATGTCCGAGGCGGTGGAGTCGACGATCATCTGCTTGTAGGCGGCGTCGGCGTTAGCCTCCTCGGTGGCGATGAAGGCGGATCCGATGTAGGCGAGGTCGGCGCCGGCGGCTTGTGCGGCGAGTACGGAACGTCCGTGGGCGATCGAGCCGGACAGCAACACGGGGCCATCGAACCATTCGCGGATTTCCTGCAGCAACGCGAACGGCGACTGGGTGCCTGCGTGTCCGCCCGCACCCGCGGCGACGGCGATCAGGCCGTCGGCACCTTTCTCGACGGCCTTCTTCGCGAACCTGTTGTTGATGACGTCGTGCAGGACGATGCCGCCGTAGGAATGGACGGCGTCGTTGACGTCGGTGCGGGCGCCGAGGGAGGTGATGACGATCGGGACCTCGAACTCGACGACGGTGGCGAGGTCCTCGTCGAGCCGGTCATTGCTCTTGTGGACGATCAGGTTCACCGCGTAAGGGGCGGACGGCGACTCCGGGTTGTTGGCGTCGTGCTTAGCGAGCTCTTCGGTGATGCGGGTGAGCCACTCCCGCAGTACCGGCTGCGGCCGCGCGTTGAGGGACGGGAACGAGCCCACCACGCCCGAGGTGCACTGGGCGATCACCAGGTCGGGACCGGACACGATGAACATCGGCGAGGCCACGACGGGCAGGCGCAACCGGTCTCGGAGAATGGGGGACAGGCTCATGAAAGCTCCTTGCTGTGGGGGTTCTACGACTGGGAGAGCTGGGCGGCCATCAGCGGAATGAGCGCTTGCAGACCTTTCACCGGGCGGACCATCACTGTGAACGACGTGATCTGGTCGTTGTCATTCCAGTGCACTATGTCGACGCCGTGCACATGGACGCCGTCGAGTTCGGTGGCGAATTCGAGGACGGCGGAGCGGTCGCCGTACCACTCCTCGCGGTAGTGGAAGCCGGTGCCGGTGAACACCGTGAGTGCCGCGCGCAGGTACGCGAGGACCTTGGCTTTTCCTTCTTGCGGTGTGAACACGGCGGGGGAGGAGAACACCGCGTCTTCCGCGATCAGGGCGTCGAGGGCGCCCAAGTCGTGGTTGTCGACCACCTGGTGCCAGCGGGTGACGACGCGCGGGGCTACTGGGAGTGCGGCGTTCATCCGGCCAGCATGACACGCCAACTGAACGAGCGCTAGAACGGATCCGTCACACGGGCTCGAGCAGTTCGGGTCCGTTGTTGCGCGGGGAGTTGACGGCGGTACTTACCTCGTATGGCTCGAGACGGGGCTCGGGAATCGACGCGATCAGTGCATCGACCTGTTCGCGCTCGGTCAGGGTGGGGTCGAGCCAGTGTTCCTGGAAGCTAGGTGGCAGGACCACCGGTGAACGGTCGTGAATGTGGCCGAGGACGTCGGTGGCCTGGGTGGTGAGCACCGTGGTGGTCCAGAGCCACCTGTTCGGGTCGCCCTCCGGAAGGGAGGGGTCGGGCCACAGTTCGTAGAGGCCGGCCATCGCCAGCACCCCGTCGCCGTGCAGGAAGTACGGGATCTTGGTGCCGTCGTCTCGCTTCAACCACTCGTAGTAACCGTCGGCGGGAATGATGCAGCGCCGTCGGGCGGCGGCCTTCCGAAATGCGGGCTTCTCCGTGATCGACTCGGATCTGGCATTGATGAGTTTGTTGCCGATCTTCACGTCCTTCGCCCACGGCGGCACCAGCCCCCACTTCGCAGTCCGGAGCTGACGGACGGGGTCGGCGTCGGGTTCGGCACGCGGCGGGCGTTCCAGCACGACCCGGACCTGCTGGGTGGGAGCGACGTTGTAGGACGGACCCAGCTCCTCACCGACGATCTCGGCGACCTCGAAGATGGACCGCAGTTCCTTGTCCGTGGTGGTGCTGGCGTACCGTCCGCACACTTTCGGTCTCCTCGCTCGGGTTCTCGCCCCGGTCCGCGAGCCGCGATGAGTTTTCCTCGGCCCGGCAGTCTGTCTTTTCGAGGGAACGGAACACGCTCCCCACCCCGTCACCTTCTACCTTCGGAGATCGCCATGACCTCGACACCACATTCCACCGCAAAGACCGCCGGACCGCTTCGTTCTGCCGAGAACGCGGCGCCGGTCGGGCGTAAGGCGAGGATCGCCGGGCTGATCATCACCGGTCTGGTCACCGCTTTTCTGCTTTTCGACGCGATCATCCACATCGCGAACATTCAGTCCGTTCGCGACGCGATGGCCGAACTCGGTTTCGACGAGAACATTGCCGTCGTGATCGGAATCGTGATGTTGGTCTGCCTCGTGCTGTACCTGGTTCCGGCGACGAGCATTCTCGGTGCCGTCCTCCTGACCGGATATCTCGGCGGCGCGGTGGCGACCAACATGCTCACCGAGCAACCGCTGTTCAGCACCATTCTGTTCCCCGTCTACGTCGGCATCTTCGTGTGGGGCGGGCTGTGGCTGCGCGACGCAGGGGTCCGTACGATCATGCCGATCCGGCGTTGAGGGGTCGGCAGGGTTGGAGTGCGTGGGAACGATCACGGCCGTGAGCCGGAGCGGCGGGCACTCGTTCAGCAAGTCGAACGAGAGCGCCGTCCACCTGCTCGCCGGACTCGGTGTGGACGGTGACGCTCACCAGGGCGTCACCGCCCGACACCGTTACCGGATGCGGCGTGATCCCACGCAGCCGAATCTGCGGCAGGTGCACCTCATGCACGCCGAGTTTCTCGACGAGTTGAACTCCCTCGGCTTCGAGGTCCAGGCCGGTCAGCTGGGCGAGAACATCACCACCCGCGGTATCGACCTGCTCGCATTGCCGACAGGAACTCGTCTTCACCTGGGCGCGCGGGCGGTGGTGGAAGTGACGGGTCTGAGGAATCCGTGCAAGCAGATCGAGGCGTTCCGCGCAGGTCTCCTGTCGCACACGGTGGACCGGGACGTGAACGGCACGATTGTCCGCAAGTCGGGCATCATGTCGATCGTCCTCGAAGGCGGCGACGTCCGGCCCGGCGACGCCATTTCCCTCGAGTTACCGCCCGAGCCGCACAGGCCACTCGCGCCGGTGTGACTTCGAGCGTCGCCGGACTTTCTGCAGGACGCCCGTCACGGCGTAGGCGACGCCGGCTGCGGACAGTACCCAGGGCGCCGCGACGATGAACGGGTCCATCCACTGGTGGTTCAGGTCGACGCGTTTCTTCCCGAGCCGGGACGACACACCGTGATGGGAAAGCTCGCTGCGAATGCCCGTCTGGGTGATGGGGTTGTCGGGATGCAGGGTCGCAAACGAGACCAGGTGGCTCTCCAGTGCATCAACCCGGTCGGCGGCCAGCAGAATGAGCCAGTGCGCAGCCCGGCCCTCGCTGTATCGGAACGCGAATTTCCGCATGGCGCCGGAGAGGCCCTTGGGAGGACACGAGGTGCCGAATACGGGTGTCAGGAATTGATGCCCGATCGACCGCTCACGCGGCCACTTCTCCTCCTGGCACTCCGGGAAATCCCAGTGGGCGCCCGTCGCGCCGGGGTCGAAACGCTCCTTCGGTACCGCGGGCCGGTCCTTGGGGTCGAGGTCCACACCCCAACCCGGAATGCGCGCGCGTAGTTCGTCGCTCGTCAGTGGACGCTTCGGTGTCTCGGCTGTATAGGCCATGATCAGGTCCTCCTCGTCGATCAGCCGGCGTTCGGCACGATGGCCGGTTTGATGCAGTTGTCGAGCTTGGCCGAGAAGATGTGGTAGGCGTCGGCGATATGCTCGAGCGGAATGCGATGCGTGACAATATCGTTGGGCTTCAGGTAACCGTTGCGAATGTGCTCGAACAGGCGGGGCCACTGGCGTTTCACGGGGCACTGGTTCATGCGAAGCGTCAGCCCCTTGTTCAGCGCATCACCGAACTTGACGGCACTGAACATCGGACCGTAGGCGCCCATCACGGAAACCGTCCCGCCCTTCCTGACGGAATCGATCGCCCAGTTGAGGGCAATCGGGGAACCGCCCTGCAGCTTGAACTTGGCGGCCGTGACGTGTTGAAGGAAGTTGCCGTCGGCCTCGGCACCGACGGCGTCGGCGGCCACATCGGCCCCGAGATGGTCGGTGTCTTCTTCATGTGGACCACGATGTCGGCGTAGTCGGCGAAGTTGTAGGTCTCGGCGTGTGCGAACGTGCGAGCCTTCTCCAGTCGGTACTCGAGGTGATCGATCACGATCACTCGCCCGGCACCCATGAGCCAGGACGACTTGGCCGCGTACAGCCCGACCGGCCCCGCTCCGAACACCACGACGGTGTCGCCTTCGACGATGTCGCCGAGTTGTGCACCGAAGTAGCCGGTGGCGAGGGCGTCGGTGAGGAGTAGCGCGTCCTCGTCGTCCATCCATTCGGGGATTTTGGCGGGGCCCACGTCGGCGAACGGCACGCACCCGAACTCCGCTTGTCCACCGTCGTAGCCACCGCACGTGTGGGAGTACCCGTAGATGCCGCCCACAGCGGTGGCGTTCGGGGTCACGTTGTGACAGTTCGAGTAGAGGCCGCGTGCGCAGAAGTAACACGAACCGCAGTACACGTTGAACGGGACCATCACCCGGTCGCCGCGCTGCACGTTCTGTACCGACGGGCCGACCTCCTCGACGACGCCGATGAACTCGTGGCCGAACGTCATGCCGACCCGGGTGTCGGGCATCATGCCGTGGTACAGATGCAGGTCCGATCCGCAGATCGCGGCCAATGCCACCCGCACGATCGCGTCGTTGGGGCAAGTACCGCGTCGGCCCGAACAAAACACGTGGCGCGGCGGGGCGGCCCAGCGTTCACGGTGGGTGAATGGATGTGAACAACGTGTTTCTTCTAAAGTCAAGGGTTGACGGATGTCTTGTGCGTGAGATTACATCTTAGCGGTAAGCCTTTGAGGGCTTAAGTAAATGCCTCGACACAACCCTGAGGATGCTCATGACGACGGTATCGCCCGCCATGGCTGCCACAGCTGAGATGATCAGCGCCCGCCTCGAACGCCTGCCCATGAGCAGGTGGCACATCAAGGCGCGCGTCATCGTCGGAGCCGTCACGTTCTTCGACGGATTCGACCAGCTGATGATCGCCTACTCGCTTCCCGTTCTCACTCCCAAGTGGAACCTCACTCCGTCCTCGATCGCCTGGGTCATCGCGATCGGCGGTATCGGCATGCTGGTCGGCGCACTCGCCGGCGGCTGGTTCGCCGACCGCGTCGGACGCCTCAACGTCATCATCGCCTCACTCGCCCTGTATGCGGTGATGAGTCTCGGGATGGCGTTCACCGACAGCCTGATGCTGTTCCTCGTCTTCCGATTCGTGCAGGGTATCGGCCTCGGCGCCGAAGTCCCGGTGGCTGCAAGCTACATCGGCGAGATCACCAAGGCCCACAAACGAGGACGCTTCGTCCTCCTCTACGAGGTCATCTTCCCCGTCGGCCTCGTCATGTCGGCCGTCGTGTCGGCCTGGGTGGTGCCGAACTTCGGCTACAAGATCCTGTTCGCCCTCGGCGCGCTGCCCATCCTTCTGCTGCCGTTGCTGTGGAAACTCCCGGAATCGCCGCGCTGGCTGGCCTCCCGCGGACGCTTCGAAGACGCGAACAAGGCGATGACGCAGATCGAACGTGAGATCACCGACAGGTACGGCAAGACTCTGCCTACCCCGCAACCGCTGCCCGCTGTCGCGGTCGACGTCCGCCGCGGCCGGTTCATCGAAGCTTTCCAGGGCGTCTACCTGCGCCGCACGCTGATGCTCGCCGCGATCTGGGGATGCGCCTACTTCGTCAATTACGGCATCGCCTCCTGGCTGCCGTCGCTCTACCACTCCGCGTTCGACGTCAGCGTCGACACGGCGCTGCATTACAGCATTGTCACCAGCGTCGCCGGTCTGCTCGGCTGTGTCCTCGTCGCGTTCCTCATCGACAACCTCGGACGCCGCATCTGCATCACCGCATCGATGGTCCTGTGCTCGTCGCTGCTGTTCCTGCTGGCCGCGACCGGTGCGGACACCGCAACCAAGGTGCTGTTCTGGTCTGCCGGATCCGCCCTGTTCGTCTTCGCCGTCAACATGGCGCTGTACGTCTACACCGCCGAGCTGTATCCCACCCGGATGCGGGCCATCGGCTGCGCCATCGGCGGCGCAAGCGGTCGCCTCGGCATCATCGTCGGACCGCTGGTCGTCGGCGCCATCCTCGGCGGCGGCGGCTCCCTCACCATGGTCTTCGGAATGTTCGCGGCCGTGGCCCTGATCGGTGCCCTCGTGGTCGGCTTCTTCGCCGTCGAAACCCGCGAGAAGACCCTCGAGGAGATTTCACAGTGACCGCTCTCGACTTCCGTGAAGCGACGCTGCCGTTCGCTCCGATCGCCGATCGCATCTTCGTCGGCGGAACTTGGCGGCAGGGGACCGGGCCGGCCTTCGAGGTCACCGACCCGTCCACCGGCGAGGTCCTGCAGGTCGTGCACCAGGCGACGACCACCGACGTCGACGAGGCGGTCCGTCGGGGTCGCGCCGCCGCCGAGGACCCAGCCTGGCGCAGCCTGCTGCCGCATCAGCGGGCGAAGTTCCTGCACCGCATCGCCGACGCGATCGAGGCGAACACATCCCGGCTGGCACTGTTGCAGAGCTACAACACGGGCAAGACCGTCGCGGAAACCACTGCGCTGGTCGGCAGTGCCGCGGGTACGTTCCGGTACTTCGCTGCGGTCCTCGAGACCGCCGACGAAGACCTGACCACGCCGCGCGGCAACTACCTCACGATGAGCGTCCACGAACCCATCGGCGTGATCGGTGCCATCGCGCCCTGGAACTCGCCGGTGGCCAGCGACGCCCAGAAGATCGCGCCCGCCCTCGCCGCGGGCAACGCCGTCGTCCTCAAGCCCGCCGAGTGGACACCGCTGGTGTCGCTGGAACTGGCTCGAATTCTCGACGAGACCGGCCTGCCCGCCGGACTGCTGTCGGTGCTCCCGGGGAAGGGCTCGGTGGTCGGTGACGCGATCGTCCACCACCCCGGTGTCGGGAAAGTGACGTTCACCGGCGGCACCAACACCGGCCGCGCCATTGCCCATGCCGCGGCCGAGAAGTTGATGCCCGTCTCGCTCGAGCTGGGCGGTAAGTCGCCGACCATCGTGCTGGACGACGCCGACATCGACGCGGCGGTCAACGGCGTGATGTACGGGATCTTCTCGTCGACCGGGCAGAGCTGCATCGCCGGATCCCGGTTGTTCGTCGACCGCCGGATCTACGAGGAGTTCCTCGCGAAACTGGTGGCCAAGACGCAGCGACTGCGACTCGGTCCCAGCCGTGACCCCGACACCCAGGTGGGACCGATGGTGCACCGCAAGCACCGCGACAGCGTCGCCGCATACGTCGACCTCGCTCGCGAAGAGGGCGGACGAGTGCTGTGCGGCGGGGCGATCCCCGACGACGAACGGCTCCGCGACGGCGCGTACTACCTGCCGACGATCATCGACGGGCTCCCCAACACGTCACGCACGTGTCAGGAGGAGATTTTCGGGCCGGTGCTGGTGGTCCTGCCGTTCGACGGTGAGGCCGATCTGGTGGCACAGGCTAATGATTCGGTGTTCGGGCTGGCGTCGGGAATCTGGACCGGCGACTATCGCCGGGCCTGGAAACTCGCCCGCCGACTACAGGCCGGGACGGTGTGGATCAACACCTACAAACAGTTCAGCATCTCCACGCCGTTCGGCGGCGTCAAGGAAAGCGGGCTGGGAGTCGAGAAGGGGCGCAGCGGTATCGCCGCCTACTCGCGGCAGAAGAGCATCTACTGGGGCCTCGACGAAGAACCCAACCCGTGGGCTGATTGAGCGACCCGCTCGTAGATAGGGCGTACAGAAAAATCTCCCACCAGCTCTGTACGGCCCAATACTTTAGCGCTAAGATATTGAGACCTAAGCAACTGGAGGCACGCGATGAATCAACCCATAGCCCGGCTGCGGTGCCTGCGCTCCGTGGAGCTGCGGACGCAAGCCAGCACGGAATCCACCGAGTTCTATTCGGAGGTCTGGGGCCTTCGTGTTGTCGATCAGGGTGCGACCGGTGCCTGGCTGCGGGGAACCGGTGAGCACCACCACGCGCTGCAGCTCACCCAGGCCGAGCGGAACGGCCTCGGCCGCATCACCTTCGCAGTCGCCACACCCGCAGAGGTCGACGAGGCCGCCCGCCGACTCGAGTCCTGGGGTGTGCCGATCGTCAGCGGGCCGGGCCCCGTCGACGACCTCGGTGGTGGATACGGTGTGAGCCTCGTCGACCCCGAAGGTCGCGTCGTCGAGCTGCTCGCCGATGCGCTGGCGGTCCCGAAGCTCGGCCGGGAGGACGCCGTCCCGGTGGGCGTCACGCACGTCGTCCTCAACACCGTCGACATCGACGCCGCGGTGAAGTTCTACTGCGACGTCCTGGGCATGCGGGTCTCCGACTGGTCCGAGCACCAGATGGCGTTCCTTCGCTGCAACACCGACCATCACAGCATCGCGTTCAACCAGGCCGAGTGGACGTCGGTGAATCACGTCGCCTACGAGATGCCCACCGTCGACCACTTCATGCGCGGCATCGGGCGGCTTCGGCACCACGGCACCGTGCCGCTGTGGGGTCCCGGCAAGCATGGCCCCGGCGACAACACCTTCTCGTACTTCGCCGACCCGGCGGGGCTGGTGTGCGAGTACACCTCCGGCATCGCGCAGGTCGACGAGGACCGGTGGCTGTGCAAGGTGTGGCGACGGGTGCCCGAACTCTCCGACCTGTGGGGCACCGCGGGCCCGCCGTCCAAGCAGGTCCGCGACCACATGGCCGGCATCCCCGACCCCGGCGCGTTCGAGCGGTTCGACCTCGGGCGGGCGTCGTGACGCACGTCGTCGAATCCGGTTCCGGCCCCGCACTGCTGATGCTGCACGGCATCGGTGGCAGTGCAGACAGTTTCGCACCGCAGTTCGACGAACTGTCGGACTCGCTGCGACTGCTGGCCTGGGACGCTCCCGGGTACGGCCGCAGCGAGGACCCGGGCCGTCCGTTCGACCTCGACGACTACGCCGACGCAGCGGCCGACGTGATCCGCGACCGCTGCGGTGATGCTGGGGCACACGTCCTGGGTATGTCGTGGGGCGGGGTGATCGCGACCCGCATCGCCCTGCGTCATCCCGACCTCGTGCGAAGCCTCCTGCTCGGCAGTTCGACCGTCGGTTCGGGGGCCGACGGCGAGACTGCCGGCCGGATGCGGACCCGGGCTGCAACGCTTGCTCAGCAAGGCGCCGAAGCCTTTGCGGGGGAACGCGCCCCACGCCTGTTGTCCGGAACGGCCGGCGCCGAACTGACCGCGAAGGCCACGGCGATCATGGCCGCGTCGATCCGGCTCCCCGGCTACGGGTACGCCGCCGACTCCATGGCAGCCACCGATCACACCGCCGACCTCGCGAAGATCGACATCCCGACCCTGGTCCTGAGTGGAGACGAGGACACCGTGACGGGAATTCCTGCGAGCCAGGTGCTGGCGGGCGGTATTCCGGGCGCCGTTTTCGTGACCGTCAGGGGTGCAGGACATCTCGCGAACCAGGAGCGACCGGACGCGTTCAACGCCTGGGTCGAGTCCTTCATTTTCATCACCGAACGCCTACGCAACCACCTCTAGAGAAGGAGCACGACATGACACTCGACTACGGCACCGCCGACCTGAAGGAATTCACCGATTCGCTGATCCTGACCCGTGGCTCCCGCCACGAGGACTGGGACACCCTGGGCTTCCAGGCCAAGGCCGGTGACCAGTTCAAGCGCGCACAGATCCGCTACGTCGGTTCCGGAGCCACCGGGAACCACGACAACGACAACCGGACCATCCCGTCGCGCGGATTCACCTTCTCCAACATGCTCCTTCCCCCTGGCGCCGAGGGTCCCGAGCACACCCACCACGACGCCGAGGAAGCCTTCTTCGTCCTCGAGGGCGAGGTGGAGGTCGGTGTTCACCGCGACGGCAAGGTGGAGAAGCGCACCCTCGGCTACCGAGACATGATCGTCGTCCCGGCCGGGGTTCCGCGCAGCTTGAAGAATAATGGCGACAAGGACGCCCTGTTCTGCGTCATCATCGGCGCGCAGAAGCCGCAGATCCCGACGTACCCCGAGACGTCGGCCATGCACGGTGTGACACGGGACTGATCGTGAATCTCGACGGGAAATCCATCGTCGTCACCGGTGCCGGGCGCGGCCTCGGTCTGGCCATCGCCCGCCGGCTCGGTGAGGACGGCGCCGATCTGTGGCTCGCCGACATTCGCGAAGACTGGGGAGAGTCGGCGGTGGAGAGCCTGCGCGCCGACGGCGTGAAGGCACAGTTCGTCCACGTCGATCTGTGCGACGCCGAAGCCGTCTCCGCAATGGCCGCCACCGTGACCTCCGGTGGCCCTCTGTACGGGCTCGTCAACAACGCGGCCCTCGCGGATGGAGTGGGCGGCAAACCGATTCACGAACTCGACATCGACGAGTGGGACAAGGTGCTGGGCGTCAACCTGCGCGGCACCTTCCTCGTGAGCAGGGCGATCATTCCCGCCATCATCGGGAACGGAGGCGGACGAGTCGTCACCATCGGCTCCGACGCCGCCCTGTACGGCTCACCCCGTCTTGCGCACTACATCGCCTCCAAGGGTGGGGTGGCCGCCCTCACCCGGGCCATGTCACGCGACCTCGGCCCGCACGGCATCACCGTCAACACCGTCTCGCCCGGTCTGACCGAAAGCGAATCGGCGCAGAAGGTTCCGGAGCACCGGCACGAGCTGTACCGCCTCAACCGGGCACTCGAGCGGCCGCAGCAACCGTCCGATCTGGTCGGCGCCGTCGCGTTCCTGATGGGGCCCGAGGCGTCGTACATCACCGGTCAGCAACTCGTCGTCAACGGCGGATTCGTCCTGCACTAGAGAAGGGGACCACGTCGTGGACCTGCAACTGAAAGACCGCACCTACCTGGTGACCGGCGGAAGCTCGGGAGTCGGGCTCGCCACCGTCGCGATGCTGCTCGAGGAGGGTGCCAACGTCGTCACCTGCGCGCGCGACCGCGACCGGCTCGACTCCGTCATCGCACCGCTGCCCGGCAGCGACCGCGTTCTCACCGCGTCCTGTGACGTGCGGGACCCGGCCGCGGTCGCCGCACTCGTCGAGGCGGGGGTCGAGCGGTTCGGCGGCCTCGACGGTCTGGTCAACAACGCAGGCAAGTCCCGCATGGTCCCGCGCGGTGAGGCGACCCTCGACGACTGGCGCGACGAACTCGACCTCAAGTTCTCCAGCGTCCTCAACACCGTCGAGGCCGCCCTGCCACTGCTGCGCAAGTCCGACGCCGCGGCCATCGTCAACATCTCGGCGGTGCTCGCGCGGCAGCCCGAGCCGCGGCTGGTCACCACCAGCGCCGCCCGGGCCGGACTGCTGAACCTCAGCAAGTCGCTGTCGCTGGAACTCGCGGCCGACGGCATCCGCGTCAACTCGGTGTCGTTGGGACTGGTCGACACCGGCCAGTGGCGGCGCCGCTACGAGGAATCCGGCACCGACGCCACCTTCGCCGAATGGGAGGCGGAGATCGCCCAGGACCGCGGCATCGGACTCGGCCGGTTCGGCCGCGCCGACGAGGTGGCGGCCATGATCGTGACCCTGCTGTCTCCCCGCTCGTCCTATGTGACGGGCACCAGCCTCGACGTCTGCGGAGGCGTCGCCCGTTATGTCTGAGAGGAACACCATGTCCGTAGGAAATGGCGGCGACCTGCTCGTCCAGGTGCTGCGCGAGGCCGGTGTCGACACCGTGTTCGGCATCGTGAGCGTCCACAATCAGCCCCTGGTGCAGGCGGTCAGCAAGCACCTGCGGTTCGTGCCGGTCCGGCACGAGGCCACCGCGGTCAGCGCGGCCGACGGGTATGCCCGGGCCACAGGCGGACTCGGCTGCGCCCTCACGAGCACCGGCACCGGTGCTGGCAACGCGGCCGGCTCGCTGATCGAATCGCTCAGTGCCGGTACGTCGGTGCTGCATGTGACGGGCAACGTCGAGAGCCGGTACCTCGGCTCGGGTCGCGGATTCATCCACGAGACCAAGGATCAGCTGGGGATGCTGACGGCGACGTCGAAGCATGCCGCCACCATCCTCGACACCGACAGTGCGGGAAAGACGCTGCGGGAGGCGGTCGCCCAGGCTCTGGCAACGCCCGGCGGACCGGCGAGCATCGAGTGGCCGATCGACCTCCAGTACGCCGAGCACGACATCGACGTGGTCGAGCAGGTGTCGGAGAGCGTCCGGACCCCCGACGCCGACGAACTCGCCGCGGCACGGTCGTTGTTGGCTGCGGCCGAGCGCCCCGTCATCTGGGCCGGCGGCGGTGTCGCACGAGTCGGTGCCGAGCTGACCGAGCTGGTGGAGCTGTGGGGAGTCCCGTTGCTCACCAGCAACTCCGGGCGCGGCGCCGTGCCCGAGGACCATCCACTGTGCATCGGCAACTACGGCAACACGCCGGTGGGCCGGGAACTCCTCCAGGACGCCGACCTGCTGCTGTCGCTGGGAACCCACTTCCGGTCCAACGAGACCGGCGACTACTCCATGCCCGTTCCCGCCGTGCACGTGCAGGTGGACGTCGATGCCGCCGCGCTCGGCCGCGTGTACCCCGCACAGGCCGGGGTAACCGCCGAGATCGGAACGTTCCTTCGGGCACTCACCGATCTGGCTCCGGTCGACGCCGCCTGGACCGAACGTGCCCGCACCACCCGCGAACTCGTCCGCAGCAAGCAGCGCGCCGGACTCGGCGATCACGCCGTGCTGTGCGACGCAGTGCGTGCCGCGTTCCCGCAGGATTCCGTCATCGCCCGTGACGTCACCATTGCGTCGAGTTCCTGGGGCAACCGGCTGCTGCCGATGTTCGACCCCAAGTCCAACGTCTTCCCCCGCGGCGGTGGCATCGGGCAGGGTCTGGGCATGGCCATCGGTTCCGCATTGGCCGACGAAACCCGGCCCACCCTGGCGCTCGTCGGCGACGGCGGCCTGGCCGTCCACTTCGGCGAGATCCTCACCATGGCGCAGGAGAAGCCGTGGCTGGTGCTGCTCGTGTTCAACGACGGCGGCTACGGCGTGCTCCGCAACATGCAGAAGGGCGGGGGTGACGACACCTACGCGGTCGACCTCGTCACGCCCGACTTCCCGCTGCTCGCCCAGTCGATCGGGGTGCCGTACCTGCGGATCGGCGGTGCCGAAGAGGCCCATGCCGTGCTCGCGGACGCGGTCTCGCGGCAGGCGCCGGTGATCGTCGAGGTGGATCTCGCCGCGTACGGCGACATGCCCGCGCCATTCACGCCTCCCGTCACAGTGCCCGGAAAGGATGCGAAATGACCACGGTCGCAGTGTGCGGTGGCGGAATCGGGGGATTGGCCACGGCCATCGCTCTCCGCGAGCTCCGTCTCGATGTCACCGTGTACGAGCAGACGAAGCAGTTCGCGCGCGTCGGCGCCGACATCAACCTCACCCCGAACGCGGTCCGCGCACTCGACGGACTGGGCGTCGGTGCAGAAATCCGCGAGTCCGCGGCCCGGCCCCAGTTCCGGCTCAGCCGAACCTGGGACACCGGAGTCGAAACCTCGCGGCTACCGATGGGTGATACAGCGGAACAGCAGTACGGTGCACCGCAGTTGACGATGCACCGCGGCGACCTCATGACTGCCCTCGAGAATCGGCTGCCCCCGGGCGTCGTGGAAATGGGCCGGCGGGTCAGCGGCGTCGGCGACGGACGGATCGAATTCACTGACGGCAGTAAGGCTTCCGCAGATGTGATCGTGGGTGCCGACGGTATCCACTCCGCGGTCCGGACCGCTCTTCTCGGACAGGAGCGACCGACGTTCACCGGAGTCGTGGCTTTCCGTGCCGTCGTCCCCACCGAACGCGTCGGTGAACTCCCGAACCTCGACTGCTTCACCAAGTGGTGGGGGCCGGATTCGTCGACGCAGATCGTCACCTTCCCCCTCAACCAAGGCAAGGACATCTTCGTCTTCGCCACCTGCGGTCAGGAGGAGTGGACCGAGGAATCCTGGACCACCCCGGGTTCGGTCACGGAGCTGCAAGACCTCTACCGCGGCTTCCACCCCGACGCACGAGCCCTGCTCGACGCCTGCGACGACGTCCTGAAATCGGCTCTCTACGTGCGTGACCCGCTGGAGTCGTGGACGGACGGAACCTCGGTGCTCCTCGGCGACGCGGCACATCCGATGATGCCATTCATGGCACAGGGCGCCGGCATGGCCATCGAAGACGCCGTGGTACTGGCCCGCTGCCTCGGCATGTTCGACGAACCCGCGGTCGCGCTGCAGACCTACCAGCACACCCGCCTGCAGCGCACCTCACGCATCCAGCGCGGCTCCCGGTCCAACGAATGGCTGAAGGTCGCAGGCAACGGCGACTGGGTCTACGAATACGACGCCTGGAGGGTGCCGCTCGAGCCGGCCACCATGCGGGCAGGAGCGTGAATGGAAACATCACGACGGCACCAGATCTCCAGACGCGGTGCACTGGCTCTGCTCGGTTCGGCTGCGGCGGCCGTCGCAGCGACGAGTTGTGCGTCACACACCTCGGACGCGCAGCCGAGTGGTGCGACACCACCGGACGCCTACGAGCTGTCCGGCGACGTCGACGGATACACGACGAAGCTAATTATGCTGGGAACAGCGGCGGGTCCCATTGCGGTACCCGGGCGTAGCGGCACAGCCAGCGTGCTCGTCGTCGGCGACAGACCGTATCTCATCGATGCGGGTCCGTGGTCGAGTCGAAAGTTGATCCAGGCAGGTATCGATGCGGATTCTCTGGGTGGAGTGTTCATCACACACATGCACAGCGATCACATTGCGGACCTGTTCAACGTCTTCTGGCTCCCGGGCGGCACTCCGTCGTACACCTTCCGCAACGTCGTGCCGGTGTACGGCCCTGGGTCGGCGGGAAAGCTGCCCGTCCCGCGTGGTGGCGCGAGCATTCCCGTCCAGAGTCCCGGTGCACCGGCTCCTGGCCTGACCCAGCTGTTCTCCGGAGTGCTCGACGCGTTCGCCTACGACATCAATATTCGCAATGCCGAGAAGGGTGCGCAGTCCGACTACGGGCAGCGGCTCGCCCTGCACGACGTACTGCCCCCGGTGTCGGCTGGGGCGTCCGCCGACAACACGTCACCGGACATGGAGCCGTTCCCCGTATTCGAAGACGACCGGGTGCGTGTCACCGCGACCCTGGTCCCGCACGGGCCCGTCTTCCCGTCGTACGCGTACCGTTTCGACACGGAGGATGGAGCGGTGACGTTCTCCGGTGATACCGCGAAGTCACCCAACGTCGTTCGGCTCGCGACGGGATCCGACATCCTGGTCCACGAGGTGATCGACGTCGATTTCTACGCCGCCACCTCCGGTCCCGCCCTCGTCGAGCACATGATTCACGCACACACCACCGCTCAGGACGTAGGACGTGTCGCGGCCGAAGCAGGAGTCCGCCAGGTGGTGCTGTCGCACATCGGACCGGGCGACCCCCGTCAGGTCACCGACGATCAATGGACCAGCGGCGTGTCATCGACGTATTCCGGCACCGTGACCGTCGGGCACGATCTGGTGCAGGTCGGCGTGGGGCAGCGTCGCTGAGCGATTCTTGTCTGCCGCCCTGCCCTCTCACAACAGGACGGCGGCGATTTCCCCGGCTGTGACGCGGGCGAGTTCCACGAAGAACGGTATGCGCTGGTCGATCATGAGTTCGGTGGGTCCGCGCAGTCCGAGAGCGAACCGGACGACTCCGTCGGAGTCGCGAATCGGCAACCCTATGGTGCGGAAGTCGGGGGTCAGCTCCTCGTCGTTGAAACCGTAGCCACGCTCACGGGTGCGGTGCAGTTCCTCTCGAATTCCGGCGACGTCCGTAATAGCGCGGGACGTGGTGGCCGTCCGCGGTAGCGAGGCGAGTTCGGCGTCGTCGGTGTCCGACCACGCGAGGAACACCTTGCCCAAGGCGCTGGCGTGCAAGGGAAGCCGAACACCCTGCAGCACATGCCCGTCACTTTCCCGCCACCGGCTGAAGCCCAAGAGCACGACGTCGTGACCGTGCCGCATGGCCAGTGAGGCGGACGCCCCCGTGGTGGCCGCCAACTGCTCGAGATAGGGCTCGGACAGGTAGATGCGGTGCTGCCGGTAAGAGATGTGACCGTACGCGGCCAGGGCACTTCCCAGGCGGTACCGGCCCGACGTCGCATCCTTGTCGAGGAAGCCGGCATCGACCAGGGACTGGAGCAGGCGATGGGTGGTGCTCACTGCGAGGTCCTGGCGTTTGGCGATCTCCGAGACGCCCAGCTCCTCACCCCCACCGAAACAGGAGAGCATCGTCAGGGCCCGCGACACCGTCCGAACTCCCACAGCACGTGAGTCGGTCACCAAAGGTCCTTTCGTCGGCCGGAACGGCGTCCCGGGCAGAAGGCACCATACTTTCCGCCTGCCGGAAAACGGCGGGCCTCGCGTGTGCCGAATGTCCAGCGCACGCCGGTGAACTGGGTTTCCGGGACTTGTCAAGGTTTCCGATCTGTAGAAAACAAACAGGAGGAAATCGGGGGCGGGGGACATAGCGTCAACGGTCGTCACACCTGACGATTCATCCGTTGAAGGAGTTCCCCACATGTCCCGCTTACGTCGACTGCCACGAGCCGCCGCCGCGCTCGCCATGATCCCGCTGGCCGGGTTGGCGGTGGCGTGTGGTTCTTCCGAGGAGCCCGGAGGAGCCAGTGCCGGTGCGGACGTCACTCTGAAGGTCTTCGATCCGGGCAACTCGGGCGCCATCGCTGTCGGAAAGCGCGACGGAACCTACGACGATGCCCTTGCATCACTCGGTGCGAAGATCGAATGGGTCAAGACCACACCCGGATTCAGTTCCAACCTCAAACTTTTCAACACCGGTGAACTCGACATCCAGACCGGCGCGTACAGCCCGGTGGTGGGGGCGCTGTCCAAGGATGTGGGGGTGCGGATCTTCGCGACCTCCGACCCGTACAACAAGGATCAGGCAGGCATCATCGCCCGGCCCGAATCCGGGATCAGGACGGTCGCGGATCTCGCCGGGAAGCGGATCGCGGTGAACCCCGCCGGTAAGGGCGAGTACATCACCCTGAAGGCGCTGACCCAGGCGGGTGTTCCTATCGACTCCGTCGAGCGGGTGCCGTTGCAGCAGGCCGACGCCGCGTCGGCGTTCTCCACCGGGCAGGTCGACGCCTGGGCGTCGTTCCTGATCCCGTACCAGGAGGCGAAGGCGAAGGGGGCGGTCGAAATCGTCACCGAAGCGGGCATCGGCTCGGTGGACAGCACCATCATCGCCGGCCGTACCGAGGTGCTCGAGGAACATCCCGAGGAGGTCGCGAAGTTCCTCGAAGTGACGCAGCAGCTCACGGAGAAGCAGCGCCAGGATCCTGCGTCATTCGAGAACGTGTTCGAGAAGACCGGGCCGCGGGCGCTGTCGGGTCAGCGACTCGACGACGCGATCGAGTTGGGCGGCCGCATCACCAACTTCCGGTACCCGACGGCGGCCGATGCCGCCGACCTGGAGTCCATCGCGGCGTTGTTCGCCGAGAACGGAGTCATTCAGCGGCCGCTGAAGGGCAGTGACGTCATCTTCGATCTCCCTGCCGCACTCGACAGCGCGTCGGCCGAGGGTAAGTGAGTTCGGTGGTGACCCTGACGGAACCCGCGCGCGACACGGCGCCGGGAACCCTGACACTGGAGACACCCCGCTATCGCCGCACCCGGGAACGGCCCCGGTGGATCTCGATCCCCCTCCGATTCCTCGTCCCCGCGCTGCTCGTGGCCGGGTGGTGGATCGGGTCTTCCACCGGCATCCTCAGCCCCGAGATCCTCGCCGGACCGCCTGCGGTGTGGCTGGCCTTCGCGGAGCTGTACGAGTCGGGCCAGCTACTCGACTTCGGGATCGCGTCGCTGCAACGCGCGGCGCTGGGTGTGGGCTGCGGCGTCGTCATCGGGCTCGTGCTCGGAGTGCTGTCCGGACTCTCCGCACTCGGTGAGGAGCTCATCGACTCCACGATGCAGATCAACCGGGCGGTGCCGTTCCTTGCGCTCGTTCCGCTGTTCATCGCGTGGTTCGGCATCGACGAGACGTTCAAGGTCGTCCTCATCACCGTGGCAACCCTTGCTCCGATGTACGCGTACACCTACCTCGGAGTGCGCGGCGTCGACCGCAAGATGGTCGAGGCCGCCCGCGGGTTCGGGCTCACCGGCGGGCGGCTGGTGTTCGGCGCAATCCTGCCGACCGCACTGCCAGGAGTGTTGATGGGGCTGCGTATCTGCCTGTCGCTCAGCATCACCGGGCTCATCGCCGCCGAACAGGTGGGCACCCGCGAAGGGATCGGGTACCTCGTCACCCTCGCGCAGGAATACAACCGCACCGACTACATGGTTCTGTGCATCGTGTTGTATGCGGTTCTCGGGTTGATCTTCGACGCCGTCGTCCGGGTGATCGAGAAGTTCGCGATGCCGTGGCGGCAACTGTCGGTGACCCGATGAACACCACAGAGGCGCCGTTGCCGCCGCTCGCCCCCCGCGAACGCACCGCCACCACCGCAGCGGAACGACGAGCCGGGTCCCCACTTGCCGTGTCGCTGAAGGGAGTGCGGAAGTCGTTCGGCGACAAGCACGTACTCGCCGGAATCGACCTCGAGATCACCCGCGGCGAGTTCGTGGTCCTGCTCGGCCCGAGCGGTACCGGCAAGACGACACTCCTGCGACTGCTCTCGGGACTCGAGCCGCCGGACAGCGGCGACGTTCTGGTGCCGCGGCAACGCACGGTGGTGTACCAGGAACCGCGCTTGATCCCCTCCAAGCGTGTCCTGGCGAATGTGTCGGTCGGGCAACGTCGGTCACGCGTCACCCGCGAAAACGCCCAGCGTGCGCTGGCCGAAGTCAATCTCGGCGACAAACAGCGAGCCTGGCCCGCCACCCTGTCCGGCGGCGAAGCGCAACGGGTCGCACTCGCCCGTGCCCTGGTCCGCGAACCAGAACTGCTGCTACTCGACGAGCCCTTCGCCGCGCTCGACGCGCTGACCCGGTTACAGATGCAGGACCTCGTCGGCGACCTGGTGGCCCGTCACCGCCCGGCCGTTCTGCTCGTCACGCACGACGTCGACGAAGCGGTGCGCTTGGCCGACCGGGTACTGATCCTCGACAACGGCGGCTTCGCGGTGGACGTCGACATCGACCTCCCGCGTCCGCGGGACAGAAACGATCCCGACTCGCTCCGCTACCGCGCGACCTTCCTCGCCCAACTGGGAGTGGGACGCCATTCCCCACCAGATAAGGACAACTCATGACTGTGACGACCGGAACTGCGCTCGACACCCTCTGGTACACCCGCTGCCCGGTACCCACGGCGAGCGGCCTCGCGAACAATCTCGGCTGGCTCGGCCGGACCGCGGACGCCGCCGGAGTCGAATTCGGTGTCCTGCAGGACGCTGGTCCCGAACTGGCCGTGCGACATTTCGATCACCGACTGCCGGGCCTCATCCGGGAAGGCGGCAACGTGCCGGCCCTCGCCGCACGCGCCGAAGGTTCACCGACCCGGCTGATCGGACTCACCTGGATCGACGAGGCGCAGGCGATTCTCGTGCGCCCGGAGTCCGGTATCCGCGCGGCCGCCGAGCTGGCCGGGCTGCGCGTCGGCATCCCCGCCTGGGCCGCCGACCGGGCACGGAGCTTCCCGCGTGCGATGGCACTGCACGGCGTCGCCTCCGCGCTGCGCCTCGGCGGGCTCTCCTTCGCAGACGTAAAGCTCGTGGAGGTTGCGACGACGGCGGCTCCGCAGGTGCGCACCGCCAATCCCGACCGCAACACCACCTGGGGCATCGAGTCGCTGCTGGCGGGTGATGTCGATGCCGTGTACGTCAAGGGCGCCCGCGCCCAGGACGTGGCTCGGCAGCACGGGCTGGTCGTCGCGGTCGACCTCGATTCCACTGCCACGCTGCGGGATCGGGTGAACAATGGCACCCCACGCCCGGTCACCGTGCACGCCGACCTCCTCGAACACCGCCCCGACATCGTGATCGGCTTCCTCGCCGAGAGCCTGCGTGCCGCGGACTGGGCGGCGGCGAACGTGGAACAGGTACGTGCCGTCTTCCAGACCGAGACACAGTCCGGACCGGAAGGCGTCGTCGCGGCGTACGGCGAGAACTTCCACGAAGGGCTCCACCTGAACCTGTCCGAGGAGCGGGTCGACCTTCTCGGCGTCCAGAAACAGTTCCTGTACGCCCACGGCTTCCTCGCCAGGGATTTCGACCTCGAATCCTGGGTGTCGCGCGAACCCCTCGAGCAGGCCAACGCGCAGCTCGCCGCGGAGAAGGAGCCCACGACGTGACGGACTTCTACTGGGAGTTACCGTCCCGCGGTGACGGGCGCCGGGTCGCATCCGGGCTGAACACTCGTGGCGGGTTCGGGGCCGATCGTCCGGTGACGGTCGCCACCGATCCTCGTCCGGGCAAGCTCGGCCCCTTCGACGAACTCGCCCAGGTGATCCACGCCGCGGAATTGTCGGGAGTCGACGGAGTGATCGCTCCCTACGACCCGTCGGGTGAAGAATCCTGGGTGGTGGCCGCGGCGGCACTGCGGCAGACCCGGCACGCGCGGGTCGCGGTCGAATTCCATCCCGCCTTCGGCACTCCGGTGTACGCGGCGAAGATGTCCGCGACCCTGCAGAGGCTTTCCGGTGGACGGCTCGAGTGGCGACTGAAGGTCGGGACCGACCCGGCCGACGCCCGCGCTCGCGGCGACCGGGTGACGGGTCGGAACCGGTACGCGCGTGCGGACGAGTTCCTGACCGTGGCTCGCGGTGTGTGGAATGACAGCGAGGTCCTTCCGGGCGGATTCGGCGGCACCGGATACGACTTCGCCGGAAACCACTACGACGTGATCGACGGCGGATTCCGCGGCATCCTCTCCGGGCTTCCCTTCCCCGTCGTACACCTCACCGGGAATTCGGACGAGGCTGTGAGGTTGTCTGCCAAGCACGGTGACGTCCACCAATTCATGCTGACCGACACCGGGTACGAGACGTCCGCGCGCACCCTGGCCGACCGTGCACTCGAGCAGGGCAGGTCGGTGCGAAAGCTGTTGCGGCTGCCGATCATTGCGCGTGAGACGACGGACGAGGCGTGGGCGCGCGTCGAGCGGCTGTGGCGGGAGGCGCACCCGGACGGTGTGAGCGGCGACAGCCGCGCTCTCGCACGCGAGAACTCCCAGTGGTCGGGGTTCGACCGCCTCGGCTACGACCAGCCCATCGGCCTGATCGGCAGCTATGAGGACGTGGCCCGCGAGTTGTCGTCGTTCCGGGATATCGACGGCTTCGTCCTCACCGGCCGACCACACATCGAGGAACTTCACCGTGCGGGCGAACACCTGCTCCATCTCGTCGACCCCGCCGGACGCACCCTCGCCGGTCAGGAGGTACACGCATGAGTATCGACTTCTACTGGCGCATAGGCATGGAGGGCGACCACGCGTCACTGCGCACGCCGCGTCGCTACAACCGTGGCGATGCGGGCGGATACGGTCCCGGCAACATCGCGCCGGCGATTCGGAACGGTGAACTCGACGGCTACGGGTACATCGACCACATGGCGGCCGTGGCGAAGGCGTCCGAGTCTGCCGGCTTTCTCGGCGGGCTGCTGCCGTCGTTCCCCATGACGGACGATCCGTGGGCCACAGCGGCCGCGCTGGCCGCCGAGACCACCACGTACCGTTTCATGGTCGCCTTCCAGCCCGGTTTCCTCCACCCCCTGCAAGCGGCGAGGATGTCGGCGAGCCTGCAGCGGGCCACCGGTGGGCGACTGGTCTACAACATCATCAGCGGCGGTGGCGGCGCCCCGCAATTGTGGTGGGGTGACAAGGTCGATCACGACGACCGCTACACCCGGACCTCGGAGTTCCTCGACGTGCTCCGGGGCGTGTGGGACGGACGTCCGTTCGATTTCGACGGCCGCTTCTTCCGCACGGAAGGCGCCGCCCTGCCACCCGGCCTCGCCGGTCAACCGTTTCCCGAGGTGTACTTCTCCGGTTCCTCCGGCGCCGCGGTGGCTGCCGCGGGACGGCACGCGGACTACTACCTCTCCTGGCTCGAGCCGTACGCCGACCTGCGAGCCAAGTTCGACGGTGTGCGTGAGCATTCCGCGAAGCTCGGCCGCACACCGAAGTTCGCGGTGCGCATCGACGTCGTCGCTCGTCACACCGAGGAGGCCGCCTGGGCCGAGATCGAGAAGGGCTGGGCGTTCGTCGACAAGGGTGCCGCCGACCGTGCGGCGCAGGGTGATTCCGTCGGTGCGGCCCGTATCAAGGGGTGGGTGCCCGAACACATCACCGGGTACCGCGATCTCGAAGTTCAGCCGAACGTGTGGTGTGGGTTCAGCCTCATCCGCGGCGGCCCGGCCTTCGGACTGGTCGGCAGCTACGAACAGGTCGCCGAACGTCTCGACGAACTGCGTGAGCTCGGCGTGGACGCCTTCATCCTGGCCGGCAACCCTCACCTCGAGGAGGCATACCGCGTCGGTGAAGAAGTTCTTCCCCTCCTGCAACGCCAACCACTTCCCATTTTCGGACAGGACACACCATGACTACAACCGAGCATCGCGTGAACTCCGAGGTCACCACCTTCGTGGAGGCAGCGAGGCGCGCCGCGGACAAGGCTTTCGCCGTATTCCGGAGCACCGGTACCGTGTCGGCCAACGGCACCGTCAATTTCGTCGAACGGGTCCCGGGCACCGAGATCGCCGTCGCGCTGAACGATCCCGGCCCGTGGGCTGATGATCCCCACGTGTCACCGGTCGTGGCGACCTTCGACGGTGACGTGCTGTCGGGTAACGGTTCTGCCGGATTCGTCACCGGCTACGCCGCCGTCTTCCGGCAGCATCCCGAGATCACCAGCGTCGTCCACATCCACACACCGTGGCTCGGCGGCTGGGCGCAAACCCACCGCACCTTGCCGATCCGGTACGCCGCGTCACAGCGACTGACGCTCTCGCGGGAGATTCCGCCGCACATCGATCGTTCGCAGTCGGCGGGCGACTTCATCCTCGAGCGCCTGCAGGACGACCCGGACCTCGTGGCCATCTTCGAGGCCAACGGCGGTGTCAACGTGATCGGCCGCAACGGCCTGCTCGAGCTCGCAAAATTCGTCGTTCTCCTCGAAGAAGGCGCACAATTCCAGGCAATCGCCGAATCTCTCGGCGGTTCGGTCGAATTCGACCCCTCGAACCTCGCCGTGCAGTGGGGACGCTCGGGGCTCGCCGACGAGGCCCGCCGGCGCGGCCTCCTCTGATGTCCTCACCTTCCCCAAATCGAACAGAACAGGCAACGGCCATGACAGTCCGTGTCGGATACTTCCCGCACAATAACTCGCTTTTCGTGCTGCGGCACACAGGAATCCTCGAGCGTCGGCTACCCGACGTCGAATGGGTGGATCTGCGCAACCTTCCGTCGAAGCCGCCCGTCGATCCCACCAACGCCCTTCCGACCCTGCATTCCGACTGGCTGTTCGAGGACGGCGGCTACGACGTCATCGGCACCGGATTCACCCCGCCGATCACCGGCCTGGCGCACGACCGCGACCTCGTCTACATCGGCATCTCCGGGCCCCGCGTCGAAAACGGCCGCCTCGTCGTGAAGGCGGAGTCCGGCATCGACGCCGTCGAGGATCTTCGCGGAAAGCGCGTCGGCATCGCACACGGCTCATGGCAGACGACGCTGCTCCTGTTCGCGCTCGACCGGGCCGGGCTCACCTGGTCCGACATCGTTCCCGTTGACACCGACGTGCGCGGAGGCGGAGGCGAACTCGTCAGCGGAACCATCGATGCGTGGGTCGGCGCATACCCGGGGCTGGCGGAGATCGAAGCCGAGCACGCACTGCGCACGCTCGTCGAAACGGACGGACTCTTCAGCCACCCCTCGCTGTGGTTCACCCGCCGCGCCTTCGCGGAAAACAACGCCGAGCAGCTGCGGGCCGTCGTCGAGGCGCTGCAGGAGTCGGACGCCTGGATCGAGGCACACACGCGCGAAGCGGCGCAGTTCTTCGTCGACGACGTCGAGCGGCGTGGCGGCACCGCCAGTCTCGATGCCTGGGAAGCGGCGCTGCGCGGCCGGCCCTTCGGCATCCACCCGGTGACCGACGAATTCCTGGACGAACAGCAACACGCCGCCGACCTCCTGCTGGCCAACGGACTCCTCCCGCGGTCGATCCGGGTCCGCGACGCCGTGGTACCGGAGATCGGCGAGTTGGTCACCGCCGATCGCGCCGCCGTGTAGGCGGGGCTCCCGCGGCCAAGGGTCCGCGACTCGTGCGGTTCCCTTGTCTCCGCGGACGGGGAGGGGGAGGGTGGTGTTCCAGGACACCGTCACCCTTGCGGAGGCCGGACATGGACACCACGATCACCGAGATCGCACCCGACATCTACCGCATGTCGACGTACATCGACGACGCGAACCTGATCATGAACCAGTTCCTCGTCGACGGTGAGGAACCGCTGCTCTTCCACACCGGACAGCGGTTCCTCTTCCCCTCGGCATCCGAGGCGGTCGCTCGGCTGATCCCACTCGACCGATTGCGATGGATCACGTTCGGCCACGTCGAGGCCGACGAGTGCGGCGCGATGAACTCGTGGCTCGGGGTTGCGCCGCACGCCGAGGTCGCACATGGGGCGATGGGCTGCTTCGTGCAGGTGAACGACCTGGCCGACCGTATGCCTCGGCCCCTCGACGACGGCGACGTCCTCGAGACGGGGACGCGGCGGGTGCGCCACATCGACACCCCGCATGTCCCGCACGGTTGGGATGCGGGACTCATGTTCGAGGAGACGACGTCGACCCTGTTCTGTGGAGATTTGTTCACCGCGTTCGGTCATCATCCCGCCCTGACCGAAGAGGAGTTGCTCGGTCCGGCGCTGGACGGTGAGGACAACGGGAGGGCGACGTGCCTGACACCGGCGCTCGAACCGACCATCCGCGCATTGGCGGACCTCGAACCCTCAACCCTGGCACCTATGCATGCACCGGCCTTCACCGGCGACTGCGTCCAGGCGCTGCACGACCTCGCTTCCGCCTACGAGCAACGGTTCGAAGCCGAACGCGAACGGTACGCCGGCCGGCACTGACCCCCGCGTCCTAGGGGCGCGGGCAGCGGATGGGTTGCGCGGCTCCCGTCTGGGCACTCTGCATCGAGAGCGGCGCCGTACAACAGCGATGCGGCACCGGCCTTGCTCGAGCGACAGCGAAGGGGAACTTACGTGTCCGAGAAGAAGCCGTTGATCCCAGGAACACCCGGATCGGGAACACCGTCGGTCGACGAGCCGACCGAGCCCAGAGAGCCGCTTCCACCGAAGTCCGATCAGCGGTCGCCTGCATTGCGGACCGCGACGGGTGAGCCCGTCAAGGGTGCGGAGACGGCGAGGGGACAGAAGGGCGAGTACCTCACGACCGCGCAGGGGGCGCGTCTGTACGACACGGACCACTCGCTCAAAGCGGGGAAGCGGGGACCGACCCTCCTTCAGGATCACCATCTGCGGGAAAAGATCACACACTTCGATCACGAACGGATTCCCGAGCGGGTGGTCCACGCCCGGGGCGCTGCTGCGCACGGTGTGTTCCGCGGCTACGGCGCCGCCGAGCCGATCAGTAAGGCCGCATTCCTCGGCAAAGACGTCGAAACTCCCGTCTTCGTCCGGTTCTCGACTGTTCTCGGCTCGCGTGGTTCGGCAGACGCCGTCCGGGACACCCGCGGTTTCGCCACCAAGTTCTACACCAGCGAGGGCACCTTCGACCTGGTGGGCAACAACATTCCGGTCTTCTTCATCCAGGACGGAATCAAGTTCCCGGACATCATTCACGCCGGCAAACCGCATCCCGACCGCGAGATACCGCAGGCCCAGAGCGCCCACGACACCTTCTGGGACTTCGTGTCCCTCCACACCGAGGCGACGGCGCACACGCTGTGGAACATGTCCGACCGGGGCATCCCGCGGTCGTATCGGATGATGGAAGGCTTCGGTGTCAACACCTTCCGCATGATCAATGCAGACGGCGAAAGCACTCTGGTGAAGTTCCACTGGAAGCCGAAGCTTGGCGTGCACTCGCTGGTCTGGGAGGAAGCGCAGATCATCAACGGCATGGACCCCGACTTCCATCGACGCGATCTGGCCGATGCGATCGAAGCCGGTGCCTACCCGCAGTGGGAACTGGGAATCCAGGCGTTCCCGGACACTCCCGACCAGATGTTCGATGGAATCGACCTCCTCGACCCCACGAAGATCGTGCCGGAAGAATTGGCTCCGGTGCAGCCGATCGGCGTCATGACGTTGACGGCGAACCCGACCAACTTCTTCGCCGAGACGGAGCAGGTGGCGTTCCATCCCGGCCACCTCGTTCCCGGCATCGACGTGACCGACGATCCGCTGCTGCAGGCCCGGTTGTTCTCGTATCTCGATACACAGATCAGCCGGCTCGGTGGCCCGAACTTCGGGCAGATACCGATCAACCGTCCCCACACCGAGGTCAACGACATGCTGCGCGACGGCATGCACCAGACGGGAGTGCACCCCGGGGTCGCGCCGTACCGGCCCAATTCGCTCGACGGGGGATGCCCGTTCCTGGCCGGAGCAGACACCAGCGCCTTCGTCGAGGTGCCGGTGCCGATGCCGGAGTCGACGAAACTCCGGGGCGCCCCCGCGAGTTACGACGACCACTTCTCGCAGGCCCGGCTCTTCTACGCCAGCCTCACCGACATCGAACGCGCCCACGTCGCGCAGGCGTACACGTTCGAACTGGGGAAGTGCTACGAGCAGGCCATCAAGGAGCGGACACTCCGCGTTCTCGCCGAGATCGATACCGGCCTGTGTGCGGAGGTCGCTGCCGGCCTCGGACTCCCGGCCCCCGAGCCGACCGTCGCCCACGAGGCGCCGCCGATCGTCAGCCCCGCGCTGTCCCAGGTGGGCGCCGAGTGGCCGGTCGACGGCCGGATCATCGGCATCGTCGCGGACGAGACGTCGGACCTCGCCGAGGTGGCCGCAGCCGTGAAGACGATCGATGCGGGCGGGATGGTTCCGCTGGTCATCGGACCCCACGGCGGTGAACTCGGGTCGGGGAAGGAGGCGGTACCGGTGTCGCGCACGTTCCTGACGATGCGTTCGGTGGAATTCGACGCGATCCTCCTCGCCGCATCCCCGTCCGATCCTCGGTTGCTGGTGCTCGTCTCCGAGGCATTCCGTCACTGCAAGGCGATCGGCGGGTGGCCTGCCGGCCGCGATCTGCTCGTCGGCGCCGGCATCTCGGCCGATGCTCCCGGAATCGTCGTGGCGGACGAGACCGAGGGGCTGCTCGACGGCATGACGACGCTGATGCGGTCGCACCGGGTGTGGGAGCGGACCGTCTGATCGACAGCAGTACCAGGTGACCCGGCCCTACGGCCGGGTCACCGTTCGTTCGTAGGAACGAAATTCCTGCAACTGTGGCGCACGATACATCTTAGTGCTAAATTATTGAGCACTAAGGAAATGCCGAGTGCAGGAGTATCGATGACAACAGACGCAGACACCATCCCCATGATGGTCCGTCAGATGCGGGTCGAGTCCTCGGGCGTCGTCTCGCTCCGCCTCGAACGGCCCGACGGCGGGGCCGTCCACGAGTGGACCCCGGGTGCCCATCTGGATCTGCACCTGGGCGGCGGCACCGTGCGGCAGTACTCCCTCTGCGGCGATCCCGACGACAAGACCGGATACCGAGTCGCGGTCCTGCACGAGGCACACGGTCGCGGCGGGTCCCGGCACATTCACGAGACGCTGCGTCCCGGCGACACCGTTCCGGTGAGCCCACCGCGAAACAACTTCGAATTCCTTCCCTCTCCCCGCTACCTGTTCGTCGCCGGTGGAATCGGAATCACACCGCTCCTCGCAATGATCGGCGAAGCCACGCGGATGGGCGCCGCCTGGGAACTGCACTACGGCGGACGCTCCCGCGCGTCGATGGCATTCCTCGACGAACTGTCCGCGCACGGCGAACGGGTGCAGGTCGTCACCGAAGACGTGGACGGCATCCTCGACCTGAACGCTCTCCTCGGCGAGGTTCGCGATAACACCCTCGTCTACGCGTGCGGACCCGAAGGCCTGCTCGCCGCCATCGAGAACGTCGCCTCCGCGTGGCCCGAAGGGTCCATTCAGCTCGAACGTTTCAAAGCCAAGGAAATACCCGCCGACACGCTGGCCGGTGACCGGCCGGTCCGGGTCGTCTGCGAGCGGTCGGGCATCTCCACCACCGTCGCCGCCGACAGGACCGTCCTCGACGCGCTCGAGGAAGCCGGTGTCGACGTCCCCAACTCGTGCCGGGAAGGCATCTGCGGTACCTGCGAAACCCGTGTCCTGTGCGGCACCCCCGATCACCGTGACTCGCTGCTCTCGAGCGCCGAGCAGGAGTCCGGCACAACCATGATGATCTGCGTTTCCCGCGCCCGCTCCGACGAGCTGGTGCTGGACCTCTAGAAGGGAAGAACCATGAGTCTTTACCTGCAACCGCGGCAGGCCGGCACCACGGGCCCCACTCCGTACGAGCTCAAGCTTGCCGGTGCCATCGAAGAGGTCTTCGGTACCGGTGTGCACCACCTCGAGGGATTGGTGAAGGGGCTGAACGACCTCGGTATCTGCAGCCCGACTGGGGAACCGTGGACCCCCGACACGTTCACAGACGAGATGCGACGGATGGCGGCCTGAACATGGTGAATCGACTGAACAAGACGGCACTGACCAGCGACGAGATCTTCGCCACCGGCATGCGGAACCAATGGCACGCGGTCTGTCCCTCGGACTTCGTCGCGCGCGGCGACATGAAGAAGGTGCGACGCCTCGGCGAGGACTGGCTTCTCTTCCGTCAGTCCGACGGAAGCCTCCGCATGCTCGCCGACAGGTGCCCGCACCGCGGAGCGCCGCTGTCGCAGGGACAGCACCTCGGCGACCGGGTCGCCTGCAAATATCACGGGGTCCAGGTCGACGTCGGCGGAACCGTCGTGTCCGTGCCGGGAATGCCCGGGTGCAATCTCGAGGGAAAGCGGCTCGTCACCAGCCTCCCGGTGCGTGAGGTGGCCGGCGCAGTCCTGGCATGGTTCGGCACGGATCCGGACGCCGAACCGGGTCCCCTCGACCTCCCCGAACGCCTGGTGGACGACGGTATTTCCCGTTTCCTCTGCTACGCCGAATGGAAGGCGCCCTGGCGCTTCACCCTCGAGAACCTGCTCGATCCGATGCACGGCGCGTTCCTGCACCGCGAGTCGCATTCGATGTTCGGCGGGGAAACGTCCGCCAAGTTCCGCATCCGGGAAACCGATCGCGGGTTCTTCTTCGAGAAGACCGATCAGCGCGGCGTGAACTTCGACTGGGTCGAATTCTGCCGGACCGGAGTCGACTGGGTCGACCTGGAAATCCCGTACCCGCCCACCGCAGGCCCCGGCGGATCGTTCGGCATCGTCGGGATGGGAACGCCCATCGACGCCGAGACCACCGCCGTCTTCTTCTGGCGGTACCGCCGGGTGGAGGGCTGGGAGCGCGACGTCTGGCGCTTCCTCTACCGCACGAAACTCGAGGAGCGGCACTGGGCGGTTCTCGAACAGGACCGGGTCATGCTCGAGGCGATGGCCGCCGACGCCGACCAGGCCGAGAACCTCTACCAGCACGACCTCGGGGTCATTCGCCTGCGCCGTCTCTACCGGAGCCAGGCCGCAGCGCAGGCGGAGGCGCTCGCTGGAGCGTAAGGTCGCGCGGGTTGACTTGAATGAAGTGTCAACCAAGAATGTGTGACGGCCGACACGTCGGGAGCCGGCCGGTACGAGGAGGCGCGAGCGGTGCACGAAAACGACGGCGTTGCGGATCGGTGTGCGTTGATCGAGGTGGCGGGTCGTTGCTTCGCGGAGCTCGGATACGACAAGACCACGGAGGCGGTCATCGCGGAGAACGCCGGCAGGTCGGTGACAGACTTCCGTCGGCACTTCCGGTCCACGAAGGACGCATTTCATGCGGTGGCCGCCGCCGTGTTCGAGAAGTTCCTCGAAGCGCAGCGCACCGCGGTACCGCCGGACGCGGACCCTCGTACCGTCCTGGGCGCGGCCACTGCCGCATTCATCGACACCGTCTACAGCGTCGGCCGGCTCTTCACCGTCATCGAAGCGCGGGCGGCCGTCGACCCCGTGGTCGGTGAGCAGCTGTCGCAGGCGCACACCCGGATCCTGGCCCGGTACACCCGCTTCATCGAAAGGCTGGACGAGGCCGGGATCGCACGGCCCTGCGCCGAGGCCGCCCAGCTCGCCCGCAAGCTGTCGGATGCGCAGTGGCGGGGAGCCGCCCACCTGATCGGCGCCTCCCCGGACGAGCAACGTCGGTTCATCGTCGAGATGACGGCGGCAGCCGAACGCTTCATCGGATTCGACTGCGACACCGAACTCGTCGAGAGGCCGGCCTGCTGAACCAGGTCCCCAGGTGAGGGACGTCTGGTTGTCTCCCTAGGTGAGGGGCGTCTGGTTGTCGACGATCGAATGTTCGAGTTTGCGGAGCAGTTCCGCGAGTGACGCCTGATCCTTCGCGGACATACCACTGAGAATTCGCGCCTCGTTCGCGAAGTGGGCCTCCGCCACCTTCTCGATCACCCGAAGGCCCTCGTCGGTGAGCTGTGCGTACACGATCCGGCGGTCTTCGGCGTCCCGCTCACGCTCGACGAGACCCGCCTTCTCCAGCCGGTCGACCCGAAGGGTCACGCCCCCGGTGGTCACGAGAGCGGACTCCGCCAACTGCCCGGACGTCATCCGGTAGGGCGGACCCGAACGCCGCAGCGCGGCGAGCACATCAAACGACGCCATGTTGATGCCGTGCTCTTCGAACACGACAGCCAGCGAGGCCTGGTAACGCAGGTACGAACGGTGCAAGCGGCCCAGAACCTTCAGTGGACTCACATCCAGCTCAGGCCACTGGTGCGCCCACTGATCGACGATGTCGTCGACGGCGTCACGGTCGGGAACCGGGCGTTGCGTCACCGGGGCGCCTCCTGAACTTTGTGGGTCCTGAACTGTTGAGTCCCAAGGTATCGGATTGTCGGGAGGAGGGGACGCGCCGCGGGTCCCCGTCCGGTGTGTCGAGGACGGGGACCCGCGGTCGTCTGGTCGGGGGAGTGGCTCAGCGGCCACCGACTGCGGCGACGGCGTCGATCTCCGCGATCGCGCCGTACGGGAGGCTACTCACCTCGAGGAAGGTGCGGGCTGGGCGCGGCTCGTCGAAGATGCGCTCGAACTGCCGGTTGGCCTCTTCACGCAGGGTCAGGTCGGTGACGTAGTAGGTCAGCTTCACGACGTCCTGAAGCTGACCACCCACGGTGGCGAGGCGATCGACCATCCGGTCCACGGCGGCGTCGAGAGCTTCGGTGCGCCCGGGTACGGCAACGCCCTCGGCGTCGACGGACAGGGCACCCGAAACGAAGGCCAACCCTCCGGCGACCACGGCCGGGCTGTAGGGGTGATGGGCGGAGACTTCAGTCATGGACATGGGGACTCGCTTTCGAAGTAGGCGTCGACTCAGTATATCTTAGCGCTAAACTAATTGGCAGGTCCGGCGAATGAAGACCCCTCCTGCGGGTACTCGACCCGCATGCCACGAGCCACGAAACAGTCGGCAGCGCCGTTCGTGCCCGACACCGTCGACCTAGACGCGTTGTCGGACGCCGCCGGCGGATGCCGCGGCTGCGATCTCTACCGCGACGCCGAGCAAACCGTCTTCGGCGCCGGCAAGCGCTCCGCCCGGATGATGCTCATCGGCGAACAACCGGGTGATCAGGAGGACCGCGCGGGGCAACCGTTCGTCGGGCCCGCGGGCAAGCTGCTGAACAAGGCCCTCGAAGCGGCGGGCATCGACCGGGATCTCACCTACGTCACCAACGCGGTCAAGCACTTCAAGTACGTACCCGCCGAACGCGGTCAGCGCCGCATCCACAAGAAGCCGAACCGCACCGAGATCGTGGCGTGCAGGCCGTGGCTCGTCGCCGAGCTGCACGCGGTACAGCCCGATGTCCTGGTGTGCCTCGGCGCCACCGCCGCCCAGGCGCTGCTCGGACCGTCGTTCCGGCTCACCACGCATCGCGGGGAGCGGCTGCATCTCGACGGTGAAGTGGACGTCGCCGGCGATCCCGACGTCTTCGTCACCATCCACCCGTCCGCCGTCCTGCGCGGACCGGATCGGGACGAGGCGTTCTCCGGACTCGTCGAGGACTTGAAGAAGGCAGCCCTTGCCCTGTGAGGCCCTGCGGTGAGTACTTATTAACAACCCGTTGTCGATAAGTACTCACAGGGGTAGGCGAGCGACCGCCCCGCGAGACAACATGGTGGTTATGACGAATCCGAATCAGACCATGAAGGCCGTCTCCTACTCCTCCTACGGTGGTCCCGACGTACTCGAAGTGGTCGATGTTCCCGTTCCGGAACCCACGGGGAATCAGGTGCGCCTCGCTGTCCGCGCCGCCGGGGTGAACCCGATCGACTGGAAGGTGCGGTCGGGTTCGATGGCCGAGGTGATGTCGGTGCAGTTCCCGAAAATTCCAGGCAGTGAGGTGGCCGGCGTCGTCGATGCCGTCGGTCCGTCTGCGACCGGGGCTGTGGTCGGGGACGAAATGTTCGGCTGGTCCGACACCGACGGTTACGCCGACTACGTGCTCGCCACCGTCATCGTTCCTAAACCGCGCGAATTGAGCTGGACGGACGCCGTCACGATTCCCGTGGCCGGGGAAGCCGCCGATCGCGGACTGCGACTACTCGACCTGCGTGAGGGTGAGACACTTCTGGTGAACGGGGCGTCGGGAACAGTCGGAACCCTGGCCGTGCAATTGGCTCGGCAACGAGGAGTCACGGTGATCGGCACCGCCAGCGAACGCCACCATGACGCACTCCGAGCACTGGACGTCGTCCCGACGACCTACGGTGACGGCTTGGCCCAGCGGGTGCGCGAACTCGCACCGCAAGGTGTCGACGCCGTCCTCGATGCCGGAGTCGGGGGGCTGCCGGCCGCAGTCGAGCTGCGCGGCGGTACCGAGCGGATCGTGACGTTGTCCGACGGGGCGGCCTTCGAGCTCGGTATCACCTTCTCCTCCGGCACCTCCGACGACTGGAGCGCCGAAATCCTGCGACGCCTCGGTAGTGCGGCCGCGGACGGAGCACTGGCACTGCCACCCGCCCGCACCTTTGCCCTCGCCAGTGCTGCGGACGCCCATCGTGAGGGTGAGAAGGGCGGCAGCCGGGGGAAGCTCGTTCTGACCCCTGTGAGTACTTATTAACAACGGGTTGTTAATAAGTACTCACAGGGGGGGGGTCAGGCAGTGGTGGCGAGGGCGGCAGCGAGACCGAAGGCCACCGCCATCGCCACCACCTCGACTGCGGCGCGCCGCAAGGAGTCGTCTGCGCTCATCCGATGCGCGGCGGCTCGGCCCACCCAGGTGCGGCGCCACCACCACCCCAGTGCGAGCAGTGCCGCGAGCACCACGGCCTTGGCGACCACGATGCGACCGTAGCCGGTGTCGGTCAGGGCCGACACCCCGCCCAACCGGACAGCCGCGTCCACGACACCGGTCAGGGTGAGCAGACACACGCACCACACCGCGCCGTCCGAGTACCGGGGCAGCCACCTCGACCAGTCACCCCGTGAGCGCAGCGTCAATGCCATGGCGGTCAGCAGGCCGAACCAGGTGGCGGCTGCCAGGGCGTGAACGGCGTCGAGTACCGAACCGAGGACCTGCTGCGACATGTGCCCGGTGACCGGGCGCGCGACGATGGCGAAGGCCGTCAGGACAGCGACCGCAACGGGAAGACGAGCCCCGGGATGCCGAAACGCGAACAGCGACCATGCGGTGACTGCGGCCGTGCACGCGAAGACGGCGAGGTCGATACGTCCGGCGCTGATGTCGGTGACGTAGGCACCGAACCGGCCGACCGTCAACCCGGACAGCGGGAGGGCGTCGGCTTCCGCCGCCGTCATGGCGAACACGACCGCCTCGGCGGCCATCCACGATCCGGCCACGGCCGTCAACAGTCGCCACAGGTTGGCGTCCTGCACGAGGGGTCGGCTGTCGGTCCGGCCCCACCACCCGAGTGCGGCCAGTCCCAGGACCACCGACCCCAGGATCAAGCACAGAGCCCGGACAGCGCTCGACGGGCTGGGGTCTTCCGGTCGAGCCAGCGCCCACCCACCGGCAACACCCACGAGCGAGGTGGGCACGGCGAACAGCAGCCACCACTGCCGCGCCGTGCCCACCGTGCTCAGTTCCGCTCGCGCGGTGTGCGGAGCGCGAACCACAGCCCGGCACCGAACACGAGCACACCCGCGGCGACGAACGGCCACAACGGGATGCCTCCGGAGCCCGAATCACCTGAACTGTCGGCGGCGGCGCCCGGTGTGCCCGACCCCGCCTGGGTGAGCGTGAATGTTCGGGTTCCGCTCACCGGATGTCCGTCGGCGGAGGTGACGCGGAAGGCGATGGTGTAGTCACCGGCCTGGCCCAGTTCACCGAGCTCCGCGCTCACGGTGGCCCCTTCGACCGAGGGGTCGCCCTTGGTCCACAGGTTGCCGTCGGGGCCCACCACGGTGAGCGACGCGAACGACTCCTGCAGCGCCTCGTTGAACGTGACACTCACCCGTTCGGGCGCTGCCGCGATCTGTGCACCGTTCTCCGGGTTGGAACTGAGTACCACCGAATGGGCGGTGGCGGAGCCGACACCGATCATGCTCGCCAACATCGCCAGCAGTCCGACGGCGATCACCTTCATCGAGGTGAGCGTTGCGCGCGCCTTCATGAGCGACGACTTCGAACCAGTGCGCCGAGACCGAGGGCCGCACCGAGCGCGCCGAGGACGAGCCCGACACCACCCAACCAACGGGCGGTGTCGTCGGTTCCCTGGGCCGCCAACTCGTGGTCGTCACCCGACGAGGACACGGCGTCGTGGCTGCCGTCTTCCCCGCTGGAGGCCGCGAGGGTGAGCGTGGGTGCCGGCTTGTCCGGTTCGGCACCATCCGGGCCGGCGGGCTGATCCCAGTTGACGACGTTGCCGTCGCTGTAGGTCTGTGCTGCCGGGAACGACACCTCGTCCTGTTCGGGCAGCGGTCCGGCCGACAGCACGAATTGCTGGAACTGGCCGGGTGCCACCCCGACACCGGGATCGGCCGTCCACGTCACCGAGGTCGCGAGCTTGGAACCCGGGTCCTTGGCGACGACGGCCGTCCAGCCCGGCAGCGGTTCGGTGCGAGCGGATTTGAGGCCCGGAAGTGTCACAGTGAGCGCGGTGGTGGAAGCCGTTTCGGATTCGGTAGGCACCCGGAACGTCAGGACGGAGTAGCCGCCCTGCTCGGCGCCTGGAGCCGCGACCGTCACGTGTGCGGCGGCAACACCGGCCGTGAGCAACATGGCACCACCGGCGGCGCCGGCGGTGAAAAGGGCACGCGAAACTAGGGAGTTCATCGAAACAAGGTCCTTACTGGTCTGAAGGCGAAGTGAGATGAAGGTTCAGACCAGAACAGGGGGACCGCGACGGGAGATGCTCGCTCGGAGTAGTGCGTCGACGGGGTTTCTGCGGGGGACGGGGTGAGGGAGCGCAGCAGCGACCGCGACGGGTCGAGGCTCCCCGCGTAACACCACCCGCCATACGTGGACCAGCGAACGGTAGAGCCGTTCGGCGCTGGCAATGAGCAACGCGCAGACGACGGTGGCGGCTGCGTGCGCCAGCAGCATCGGTGCAGCGGGGAGAACTGCGTGCACGTGTGCTGTGGCTGCGAGCGTGAGGTGGCCGGCGACCTGTCCGAAACCGAGCGCGCCGAGAAGGGCCGAGCTGCTGTGGAAACGCGGCGGCAGGTTCGCGGTGATCGCGCCCACGCCGCTACAGGCGAGGAGCAGCAACGTCAGTGCTGCCGATGCGGGAAATCCGCCCCCACCCGCGCCGTGCGCCGCGACCGCGAGACCGGCCGAAAGCGCACCGACGGCCGCGCCTCTGAGGGTGGCGGTCGCGTCGGAGCGGGCGGGGGACATGAAAGTGCGTCGAAGTCGGTCAGCGCACGCCGAGGCGGGCGAGGAGATCCGCTTCGACACCGTCGAGTTCGGACGAGATGGCCTGGTGAGCGGCCTTCCGGCGCGCCTGGGGCATTTGCTCCGCCGCGCGGACGGCGGTATTCAGATCGCCGAGGCGTTCGCGGATTGCGCCGGCGAACTTCTGCGTCTCGGCGTCGTCAGGCTTCTGACCGAGAATCTCGGTAGTGGAGCTTTCGGCACCGGCGATGCGGGCGCTGAGCTTGGCACCGTGACCCGTGTAGTTGGCGAGTTGGTCGATGCCGACGCCCATTCGATCGGCGCGCCTGGCGTCGATCTGGCCGCGCACGACGGTTGCGGCGCGGTAGACGATGGGGAGCAGCACGGGCGTGAGGAGTCGCGCGACACCGAGATACTTGCGAACGGAGGCCACGGTGAAGCCCTTCTGGGCGGCCGCCTTCTCCTGAGCTTTGAGGGTAGCGATTTGAGCCTTCTCGATCTTCTTCTGTGATTTCAGTTCGGCAGCTTCGAGCTTGCGCGCGGACTTGAACGCGGCCTTGTCCCGCCTGCGTTCGTTGCGTGCCTTCAGCTTCGCTTCCACTCCCGCCTTGTGCTTGAGTGCCTTAGCTTCTGCCTTACGGGTGGCTCGGGACTTACGTTTCTTCAACAACCCCATCGAAAAGACCCCTTTTCCTGGTGTTTCTGCGCAGCCCACGCTACCAACTGCATCCGGTGCTTCGGGATCAGCCTAGGGGAGCACATAATCTTCGTCATCGTGTGTTCCCATATCGGTCAGCAAACAGAACCCGGCGCCTCTCCCGGACAGGTGCCCGGGCCGGTGATCGATGCCAGCGCACTGACGCGGTGCCGTCACCGTGTGCATCTCGACGCCGCCTTCCCCGCCGCCCTGGCTGCTGCGCCGGAGGACATCGGCGTCCGTCAGCGGCAGGATGCGGCCGCCGCCCGCCGCGAAGACATTCGTCGGCTTCTCGTCGAATACGATCCCGAGCGGTGGGTAGTGATCGACGCCGAAGGCAGCATGCGCACTCGTGCCGAAGACACGGTGGCCGCGTGCAGGGCAGGCGCGGACCGGATCTGGGGCGCCGTGCTGCCGCTCGAACGGGACACCGGCCGCAAAGCCCGTTGCGAGATTCTCATCCGGGACGCGGACCGCGGCGGGTACATCCCCGTGATCGTCGTCAACCACAAGGTCACGGATCCCGGTCGGGGCGCGACGACGTCCGGCATGTTCGAGTGGGAGCCGCGTGAGGATCCGACCAGGAAGCCCCGCAGTCAGGTCCGCGACCAGATGCGTGTGGCACAGGTGTACCGGATGCTCGAGCGGCACGGGTTGGCCAGTCCGGCCCGCCTGGCCGGGGCGATCGGATACGGCTCCGACGTGATCTTCGTGCACGATCTCAGCACCATCCTCGCCGACTACGACGAGCGCTTCGCCGACCGACTGTCCGTGGCGCGGGGGGAATCGGCGACGGTGCCGTCTCGGATCGGCGAATGCCGGTCGTGCCCCTGGTGGCCCGGTTGCGAAGAACAGTTGACGCTGACGCACGACGTGAGCCTGGTGGCCACCGGGTCGCGGGCCGACATGCTGCGCGAGGCCGGTTGTCACACCATCGACGACCTTGCCGCCTGGGACCGCGAACCTCTCGAGGACTGGCCGCACGGTGCGTTCGAGGACGCGGTGGTGACGGCAAAAGCCTGGCTGGCGGGTGCGCCACTGGTTCGGCGCTTTCCGCAGATCCGGGTGACCCGCGCCGACATCGAGATCGACGTCGACATGGAGAGCTACCAGGAACACGGTGCCTACCTGTGGGGAACGTTGCTCAATATGGACGGGGTGTCGGTGTATCGACCGTTCGTCAGCTGGGACCCCGTACCGACACAGGACGAGGCGCGGTCGTTCGCCGAGTTCTGGACGTGGCTGATGGCCGAACGGGAGGCCGCGGCCCTGAGCGGCAAGACGTTCGCCGCCTACTGCTACTCACGTGCGGCCGAGGACAAGTGGTTGCTCGATTCGGCCCGCCGATTCGCCGGAGTCCCGGGCATCCCCACCGAGGCCGAAATCCGCGAGTTCATCGACAGCCCACAATGGGTCGACATCTACCAAGCGGTCAGCGATCAATTCATCTGCCCGGGCGGCAAAGGACTGAAGAAGATCGCTCCTGTCGCAGGTTTCAGGTGGCGTGACGCCGACGCCGGTGGTGAGGCCTCGATGAGTTGGTACCGCGAAGCCGTCGGCTACGACGGTGAACCCGACCTCACCCAGCGTGAGCGACTCCTGCAATACAACGAAGACGATGTGATCGCCACGAAAGTGCTGCGCGAGTGGATGTCGGATCGAGCGGAGTCGGAGATCCCGCTCGCGTCCGACCTCTAGGCTGCAAGGCAGGGGCCGATTCGGTAGGGGTGGTCAGGTGGAAGTGCCGAAGACATCCACGACGCTGCGGTTCGCTCTGCTGCTCACCGCCGCCGGCGGCTTCCTCGACGCCTACACCTACATCAGCCGCGGCGGAGTTTTCGCGAACGCCCAGACCGGCAACGTCATCCTCATGGCCATCGACCTGTCGGAGAGGCACTTCCACGCCGCACGGGCACACCTGTGGCCGATCCTCGCGTTCATCGTCGGTGTCGCATTCGCCCACCTACTCAAAGGCGAACTCGCCCACAGCGTCTTCGACCACCCCATCCGGATTGCCATGGTCGCGCAAATCGTCGTCCTCGTCGCGGTCGCGTTCATTCCCGCGAAGGTCCCCAACGCGGCGGTGACCGTACCCATCTCCTTCGTGGCGGCCATGCAGTTCGGTCTGTTCCGCACCATCGGTTCGCTGTCGTACATCGCTGTCGCCACCACGGGCAACCTCATGCGCTTCACCGAGTCGGCGTACGCCGGATACATCGAGAAGGTCCCCGAATCGCGCCAGCACACACGGGTGTACGCCGCCATCGTCGGCAGCTTCGCCGGTGGAGCCGTCCTCGGGGCGTTCGCCACCCGCTACTTCGGCGGAGCCGCCGCCTGGATCCCAGCCGCCCTTCTGTGCGGGGCACTCGTGCTGTTCTACATCGACGACCGTCGACGCCGCCGACTGTGAGCGGATGTCGAGTACCTGCACTCCCGGGCGGTGACGTCGCCTACTCCGGCGTCGCGGGCCCGATCCACTCCGGATACTGCACGGCGACCGGCATGGTGGGAGGTTCGAATCCGGGTGGGGGCACGAGGTTGCCGCCCGCGTTCGGGCTGAAGTTCGGAAACTGCTGCCGCCACCAGTCGGTGCAGCCCTGAGGGATGACGTCCCCGTTCAACGGGCGCAGGTAGTGAAGCCTGGTGATCTTCCAATCGCCGAACACATTCCAAGTCGGTACTCGGTGTGCGCGCGGGTCCTTCCGGGCGGGGTCGGTATCGGGGATGCCAGCCGGCCCGGCGTCCACCCCGGCTCGCTCCAGTTCGATACGGAACGCCATGCTGAGCGGATTGAGCGAAATATTCGTCGTATCGTCTTCCGGGAAAAGGTAGTAATGGCAGACCGTTGCCGCTACCGAAGTCTCGGTGGACCCATAGTCAGTGATGTGCGCGAAGTTTGTTCCCGGAGCCTGCGTATCGGTCTGGACCTCCAGCGAGGTCATGAAGTACTCGATGTCGGGATCGCCGTGATTGGCCTCACCGCGCACCGCGCCGCCGAATCCGGGATACGAATTCTCCAGACCCACGAACGCCGTGTACTCGCCGGCCTCGAAGCTCGCTCGTACCAATTCGACACCCCGGCTGAACAGATCAACTCCCGGATCCGCTGACCAAACGTGGGAATACAGCACTTCTCCGTCTTGCACGCTTGGTGCCGGTGCCGGTTTATTGCGCGGGTTCGTCCCGCATCCTGATGCGAGTATCAGCGTCGCCGCGGCCCAACACGTGACTCGTGCGCCCCTGTCAGCCGTCATTGCGCACCACGTCGTCGTAGCCGTTTCGGATGCGCTGCCCGTTCCCATCGGCGGGGTCTCCGAGCTGGTTGAACATGGTCTGGTAACCATCTTTCATTCGCGGAGCCATATCGGGATTCGACTGCACGTCATCCCAGGAAAGGAGATTGCCCGACCCGTCGAATGCCCACGGATACTTCTGGGGGAACGATTCGGGAAGAACGGGTGCGGCTTGGAGAATGTTGTAGTAATCGCGGTAGAAGTCGGGGGCTTCGAGGGCGACTGACGGTGCCGGACCCGGTGCCTTGCCGATGATGGCGTCCTTCAGAGGGTCGCCGCCCGCGTCGATCATGGTGTTGATGTATTCACCGCCCGGGAGTCTGTCTATTCCTTGGCCACCGAGGCTCGTCAGGGCGCCGTACGCCGCTGCTTTGCGGTCGTAAATGGCTTGCGCCTGTTCGGCTTTGTCGCTGTAGCTGTCCTCGGTCGAGAGGAGTAGTCCTCTGTCCATGAGGCCGTGGATTCGACCCGCTGTGGAGAGGTCGCCACCGGAGAGGGGCGCCGAGGGGTCGTGCGCGTACCGGCCCTCTGCGGCGAGGATTTCCTGCATCGACGACTGGGTGAAATGTGTTCCTGCTTCCGGGTCGGTGTTGAGGACCGCGAAAACGTTCGACGAGCCGCCGAAGTGGTTGTTGTCGGCGGGATCTGCCCAGGTGCCGATATCGAATCCGGGGGTCTCGGGCCTCCCGGCACCGGCGAGGTCTCCGACATACGGGCTCATGCTGTGGGACACGGTCCGAAGCAGGTCCGGGTTGACCTGCCCGACGGATTGGCCTTCGGTACCGGGAATGTTCCTCAGCGTGTCCCAGTCGGTGCTCATGTTTTCCGCGACGGCCGACATGATGCTGCCGGTGCGGGTGGCGGCGGCGACGTCCGCCGGGTTGTTCGTGTCTTCGACGGTTGCATCACCGGCCCTGAACTCGAAGAGCGTCGAGGCTGCCTGCCCGTTGTCGGACCAATTGTGAACCAGCACATCGCGAACCAGTCCTTGGCCGGTGTCGGGATGAGTGACCGCATTCTCGACGGCGATCTTGTCGTCCGCGACGGCCGCGAAGATACCTTCGGTGATGGCCGTGTTCTCGGTGCCGCGGCCGTCGACGGTGAAGTACTCGAACTTGTGATTGGGGTTCTGTTCGTGCGCGACCTGGGCGTCGAGGTACTGGCGACCTACGTCGAGTAGGTGCTGATCGAGGCCGCTGCCGACCTGGTACTGCGGATCACCGGCCTCGACGACCTTCGCGATGGCCTGATTGTCCGCGACACCGTTCAGTTCGACGCTGGAGGCGCCCGAGGAGCCCACCATCTTGAAGTCGCGGATGACGAGGTCGTCCCGGGTGAGCGATTCCCGCATCTTGTCCGGCAGCAGGGCTCCTCCGCCCTTGGTCGGCACCTCGGAGTCGCCGGTGACGGTGGCGGTGACTTTCTCGTTCGAGATGAGCTGGAGCGAGTTTGCGAGGGAGCGTTGGGCGTCGGGCGGCAGCTTCTCCATGATCTGTTGGATCTCTTGCGGACTTTTCCCGTCGAGCGACCGGCTCACCTGGTTCAGGTACTCCATCTGGGACGCGGGGATGGTAGCGGCATTTCCGCTGTTCACTGCATCGAGCTGTGCGGGCGTCAGGGCACCCGCCTCGCCCAGCCTCCGGACCTGCTCCGGGGTAAACCCGCCCGGGTCGGACACGAGGTCGGCCGCATCGGTGCGACCCTGGTCTGCACCGAGCGCGGCGGCGGACGTGAAGGCCGCTCGCAGGCCGTCACGTGCCGTGTTCAGGGCGTCCCGGACAGTCCTATCGGCATTCACTGTCGCTGTCGCTGCGTCGGACAGGTCGCGCTGCCAGGCGGCCATGTCGTTCGCTCGAGCGGCGTCCGCCTCGGAATTGACCGGATCCGTCACGACCAAGTCCTCGGATACGCGGAATTGGGCTGCTTCTGCGCCGACGATCGCCATCCGGGCGCGTTGCAATGGCGCATCCACTTCGTGGAAACCCTGCTTCGCCCGGTTGGCGAGCGCCTCGAGGTGATCGACGAGGGCGAGGGCGGTCTTCTTGTCGGCATTCGCCCGACCCTGGGCGGCCTCTGCGGTTTTGCCCTCCCAGTATGAGTCGTTCACCTTCGTGACGCCGTCGACGTAACGGCCGAACAGGTCCTCGACCTTGACGCCGAGCGCAATCCACGCGCCACCGACCTCGGTCAGCAGCGACGGATCCCACGATTCGAGCTGCGTGCGGGTGACGGTCATCCTTCAGCGTTCCAGTCACCTGTGGCGTCTGTGTACGCAGCGACGAATCGGTCGGCGGACGCGTCGTCCTGATCCCGGTATTCCCGGGCGACGTTGATCATCACGTCACCGGTTTCGCCGAGCCGCTCGACGAGAGCGGGGACGAGGGATCCGTCGATGAGATCACCCGAGATGCTGCACGCCTCGAGGACGGAAGACATGACGCCGCCCGGGCTCGACATGAAAGGGCCTGCCGCGGGGCCGACTCGTAAACTGCCCGCCTCCCCGGCCAGGCCGCGCAATACTGCTCCCAGCTTTTCGAGCTGGTCCAGATCAGCTTTCAACGTCCCCGCAAAGGCCCCCTTCGACTGCCGGCCACTTCGGCCGGCTCCCCCCACCGTCAGCGCTAGAGCCTAGCGGGCGGTGCGGCCGCGTACCCGAGGGAGTAGGCGCCGACCACCTTGGGAGTGGATTTTTCGTAGAAGACGTCGAGTTCCCGAATGTCGAAACCGGCGTCGGTGAGCAGGGCAGGGATGTCGCGGGTGAGGTGGCAACCACCGGCCACGGTCTTCTGGATGGGCTCCAGCCGGTGCTGCCATTTCTGGACCCCGGCGTCAGGGGCGAGGCCGTGCTCGACGAAATGCAGGGTTCCGCCCGGCCTCAGCACTCGGCGCACCTCACGCAGTGCGGCGTCGATATCGGGAATGGTGCACATCGTCCAGGTGGACAATGCACTGTCGAAGCTGTTGTCCAGGAACGGGAGCGACTGACCGTCCACACCGGCGCGGTCCACAGTTACCGGGGACACGCTCAGCCTTTTCGCGGCCAGCTTCCAGCCGAGATCGGCTGGTTCGACGGCGCTCACGGAATCGAGATCCGGTGGATAGAACGGGACGTTGAGGCCGGAGCCGAAGCCGATCTCCACAACGCGCCCGTGCAGTCCGGCGCAGACCCGTCGGCGCGTCGGCTCCGTGAATTTCAATCCACAGCTGATGTCGACGAGCCGCGGAACGATCCGATCAATGTAGAAACCCATGCCGTCCTCCCATCAGGGCGCTTCGCGCCCCGTGCGCGGGTGAAGAGTCCAGAGACTCGTTAACCGCGCACGGGCGGCGGAGCCGCCTACCGCGGGGCCATGCGCAGCGCGCCATCCATACGAATGGTCTCACCGTTGAGGTAGTCGTGTTCGACAATCATCTGAGCGAGCTGCGCGTATTCGGCGGGCTGGCCGAGGCGGGAGGGGAACGGGACCCCGGCCTCGAGTCCCTTGCGATACTCGTCGGTGACGCCGGCGAGCATCGGGGTGTCGATGATGCCGGGGGCGATGGTGTTGACGCGGATGCCGAACTGGGCGAGGTCGCGGGCGGCGGGGACGGTCATGCCGTGCACGCCACCCTTGGAAGCGGAGTAGGCAATCTGGCCGATCTGGCCTTCGAACGCGGCGACGGACGCGGTGTTGATGATGACGCCGCGCTGCCCGGACTCGTCGACGGTGTCGGTCTTGGAGATGGCGTCGGCGGCCAGTCGCATGACGTTGAACGTGCCGAGCAGGTTGACGGTGATGACCGTGCGGAACAGTTCGAGGTCGTGGGGGCCCTTCTTCGACAGGATGCGCCCGGCCCATCCGACACCGGCACAGTTGACCACGATGCGCAGCGGCAGCCCCGATTCGACGATCTTCGCGACTGCGGCCTGGACCTCGTCGCCGCTGGTGACGTCGGTGGCGAGGAGGGTCACGCCTTCCGGGACGGTGTCGCCGGCGCGCTCGATGGACTGCTGCAGGTCCAGTCCGAAGACGGTGGCTCCGGCGTCGACGAGACGCTTGGCGGTGGCGGCACCGAGGCCCGACGCTGCTCCCGTGACCAATGCGGCGGTTCCCTGAATTTCCACTGTTCGAATCCTTTTCTCCGGCTGACCCGAGTTGGTCAACCCTGGTGACCTGCACCATAACGCGGCCAGCTCATGGCAGCAGAGGCAAGGTGTGCCCGACCGGCTACTCCGTGGAATTCCCGAAGTCCGCTCGCAGGTAGCGGCACCCTGTTCGACCGCTGACCAGTGCGGCTCGCGCTGTGCCGAGACGAATCTCGTTGCCGTCACCGCTGTGGAGTCGCACGTTGTGGTCTCCCGGTCGATCTGCCCGTACCTCGATGTGCGCGAATCCGTGTGCCGTCGCAATGTCTCGAGCCGCCCGGAGCACTGCGGGCCACTCGGCGTCGGGGATGGGACTCGTCGAATACATGTCGGGAAGAAAGACCGACATCCCGGCGGTACTCGCAAACGGCACTGAGCAGCTTCCCTGAGTCCGGTCGCCCGCCGATACCCAGCGAAGCGTGGGCACGATGGTTGCGGCGGCGTCAGCGATCTGGTGCGCCACGCTCGCGACCGTCGCTTCCGCGTCCTCTAGCGGAGACCACTGGCGCATCCGCCCCTCGGCGGCCGCAATGTCGGCGGCAGTGCCGTTGTACGGGTTGTCTGTCATTGCACTCCCCAATCCTGTGACGGCAGCACCTCCTGTGACGGCCGTCAGAAAAATCCCCACGGCAATTGCGGCGGCCCGGTGAGCCGGGCGACGGCGGTCGGCAATCACCGAACCACCCTCTCTGGCAGCCCGGCCACGATTGCCGACATGTTGTACTCCGACATGGTTCCCCGGTGCGGATACCCGCTGTGCCCCAGTGCGCCGTCGCGAAAAATCCCGTCCGGGCTCATGCCCTCGTCGACCGAGAGTTGTTCGAAACTCACTGTGCCCGGATCGGGGCCGAACCTGTGTGTCTTGCCTACCTCGGTGACGAATCGGTCGTCGGCGGCTTCCATCACGTATCCGTGCCCGTCGCGCAACCCGAGGTCGGACTCGTCGTCGGCGTTGACGCCAGGAGATCCGTAGAACACTGCGTCATCGACCGGCTGGCCGGGGCTGGGATCCTGGAGTGCCAGGCCAGTCGTGTAGGAACCATACGAATGTCCCAATGCGGTGAGATGCGGATCCGATTGCCGAGACGCAACATTCACCCCTTCGTAGAAGGCGGCGAGCTTGACCGCTCCGGCAGCGGCCCGGTCGCTCTGTGTCACGTCCAGCACGCCTCGAACCGTGTCGAAAGTCCCCGGTCCCATTGTCTGCGGCGGCTCGTATCCCAACCACGCGATCGTCGCGACCGTCTCGTCTCCCCGGCCCTGAAGACGCAACTGCTCGACGCTGGTGTCTCCCAACGAACGTGCCTCGCCGACCATTCCCTCGAACGAGTCGACGATGGTGGTGTTCAGTCCGGGCGCCGTCACCGAGATGTGCTCGGCGGTATCGGGGTCACCCACCGCGAAGGCCGCCATGCCTCGCTCTCCAGATTTCAGGTCGAGCAGCATCAGCCGGCCGTCCGGATTCTTCGCGACGACCTGCTCGAGTGTGCGCAGATCTTTCATCTTTTGTTCGGTGTACCACAGCGCCGCATCAGCATTGGTGAATGCACCGCCGAACGGAGCGTCGTCGATAATCGACTGCAGCCGGTCGCGTTCGGCTGTCAGCCGGACCCGCTCGTCGTCGAACTGGTTGAGGTTCGCCTGATGCCGCGCCGCAGAGGGGAGGCCGTCACTGCTTCCGACCCACTCGGGATGGCGCTCGAGTATTTCCCTGCGTTGCGACTCCGGCATTGCGTCCCAATACTTCCGGTTCTCCAGCGGGGAGGCGTTCTGCGGTGGCGCCGGGGCAGGCAGTCTGCCCTGCTGATCGGCTGCTTCGAAGTCTCCGGCGCCCCGATCTCCGAAGCCACTGCTCATCGCGTGTGTGAGCACGTGGGCTGCGTCGGCGTCGATGTCCTCGGCCTCGAGGATCAGCGCTCGCGCACTCGACTCGAGGGCATCCCGGACCGCGAACTCGTGCTGCCGCCGTTCGGAAGAATTCGGCGCATCGGTGACCGCACCGGCATCGGACACAACGAACGCATTGTCGTCCGCCGTAGTCATCAGCGCGGCGACCTCGAGTTGGACGTGCAGAACAGCGTCGAACGTGTCCGCCGTGACCCGCCGGACCGCGCCGATCACCGCACTCTCGTCGGCGAGGTCCTGCACTACCACCTGAAAAGCACGTCGTGCTGCCTGCGCGGCTTCGCCCTCCCAACCGCGCAGATCACCGAGTTCGGTAATCCGCCGCCGCACGTCGTCGATGGCGGTGATGCGTGCCGACAGAGCCTGTTCCAACTGTTCGAGCGCGACGGTGTCCCACTCACGAATCATCTTCAGATCCACGGTCCCCCCCGGGTGCCACTGTGCACGTAAGGTAGCGGAGCACGGCCGGATTCGTAAAGGGGGATGTCGTGGGGGAGTGGCAAACTGTGAACGTCGATGTCGTGGAACTGCGTGTCGTAGCAGGGCAGATGGAGGGGGTGTTCACGGAGGCGAATACGGCGCTCGCGGCCATCGACGGGGTGATCGCCCGATCATCTGCGGCGTGGGCTGCCACGTCGCGGGCGGCTTTCCCGCAGTTCTGCGCTTATCTCGATACGCGGCGAGAGGCGCTTTTCGGCGACCTCGCCAGAATTGCCGACAACCTCGCCGGTACAGCCGCTCGCTATGACGGGCAGGACAGGGCCATTACCGACGCAGTGTCGCGCCTCCTCCCCTGAGTGCGGAGAAAAGCCCGGACACCGTTCTGTTCGTGGTTACAGCGGGCGCGATGAGTTTCGAACGGCTCGATGGTCTATCCCTTCGTCATCCCCGTAACGAAAAAGAGGAGTGAGTCCCGTGCGCGTTGTGATCATGGACTTCATCAGTTTGGACGGTGTCGTGCAGGCGCCCGGCGGCCCGGAGGAGGACACCGACGGTGGTTTCGCCCACGGCGGCTGGTCGCATCCGTTCTTCGATCCGGAGGCGATGGGCACCGCTTTCGACGACGCGTTGAGCGGGGCAAAGGCGTTGCTGTTCGGGCGGCGCACGTGGCAGACGATGGCCGCGGCGTGGCCGGAGCGAGCAGGCGACCCGTTCGCCGACCAGATGAACGCCATCCCGAAGTATGTGGTGTCCTCGACACTCGGCGACGACGAACTGAACTGGGAGAACACCACCCGCATTCCCGGTGGCGAGGCTGTCGCAGAAATCCGGAAGCTGCGGGAGAGCGGTGACGGCTCGCTGCTGGTGATGGGAAGCGCCACACTGGCGCGGACCCTCCTGAGCGAGGGCCTGTTCGACGAACTACGGCTCATGATCGAGCCGGTGATCCTCGGCGGCGGCAAGTCGATCTTCCCCGAGAACGGCGGGCTCCGGACTCTCGAGCTGGTCTCCTCGGTCACGAGCAATACGGGCGTACACGTGTGCACCTACCGGCCTGTGGAGTAGGCGGGTAGGTTGTCTTCGCGTGCGCACGGGAGGCGCAGGCAAAACGGTGGGGGGACGGATGACCGGGAATCAGATGGAAGTCGATCGCGGGGCGCTGCTGCGCTGCATCGCGGCATGTGACGCGCTGGAGTCGGACATGGCGGAGTTGCGACTGCGGGCGTACCGGGAACTCGCACCCGACAACTTCGGTTTGGGCGAAACGCATCTGTGGTCGGCCGCGGCGCTGGCAGAGCGCTTTCGGGCGACGGCCGTGGGCGGTTCGGGTGTGGCGGACGAGAACACCGCGGTCGGTGTTCTCGCCGCGCACGAACGCCACGCCGCGGCGATGAAGGCGACGTTCGAGGTGACGCTTGCCCGCTACGACGAACAGGACGCTGCGACCGCAGCACAAGTGAACGGTGCCGGTCTCTAGGTCGGCAGATCAGTGGATGTGTTTCTGCCAGTCCTGCGGCACGCGGTCGGCGGGGCCCGGAATGGTCTGCTCGAGCGGATGATGCTGCGGTGCAGCCAGTTCCGGGCCCTGGAACGCTTGATCGGTGGCGTAGTTCCAGAACCACGATTCGCCGGGCTCGAAGCTTTGCACCACCGGGTGGCCGGTGTCGGCGGCGTGCCGGCTGGCGTGCTGCGCCGGGGAGGAGTCGCAGCATCCCACGTGTCCGCACAGTGCGCAGCGCCGCAGGTGCACCCACCACCCACCGGCGGCGTCGCATTCGACGCAACCGGTACCGCTCGGTGCGACGCTCGTGTCGATGCCTTCCACTTCACCCATGCGAATCTCCTTCCATCGCTGTCACTTCCGGCTCGATCGGGATGCGAACCTGGAAGCGGGTATCACCCGGCTCGGAGTGCACGCGGAGATCGCCGCGGTGTTTCTTCACCACGATGCGCCAGGAGATGTCGAGGCCCAGGCCGGTGCCTTCTCCGACGGGCTTCGTGGTGAAGAAGGGTTCGAAGATGCGCGAGCGGATCTCTTCCGGCACACCGGGACCGGTGTCGCCGATCTCGATGAGCGCCATGTCGCCGTCCCGCCGGGTGCGGACGGTGAGAGTGCCGTGCCCCTGCATCGCGGCGACGGCATTGTCGATAAGGTTCGTCCACACCTGGTTGAGCTCCGCCGCATAGGCAGGAACCTGAGGCAGGGAAGCGTCGTAGTCCTTCACCACCGCGACCGAGTCGCCGATCTTGCGTCCCAGCATCACCAGCGAACTGTCGAGCAGTTCGCGAAGGTCGACGCGCTGGTACGGGGCACGGTCCATCTGGGAATACTGCTTCGCGGCATTCACCAGAGTCGACACCCGGGCCGTCGAATCGGCGATCTCGTTCATCAGAAGCTCTGTCTCGATGGTGTAGTTGAGCCACCGCATCGTGCTCTCGACCACCGCGTCGTCGTCGACGCTCGCCACGATCCGCTCGAGCCAGGGGATGTCGAGGCCTCCCTGCACGAACGTGGGAGCGAGGTCCCAGCCGCCGGAGACGCCATGCGTGTCGAACCAGTCGCCGAGCTGGTCTTCACGATCCGCGGCTTCCAGCGGTGTGAGTGTGGGGGCTTTCGCCACCAATTCAGCCGCTTCCTCCTGTAACCGAATCAGTGTCGCGAGTGCCTGCCGGTCGTACACCCCGGACGCGATGACACCGAGCTTCTGCCGCATGTGCGACACCCGGTCGCGGAGCGAGGCCGTCGCCCGGACTGCGGCGGCCGCCGGGTTGTTGAGCTCGTGCGTCAATCCTGCAGACAGTGAGCCGAGGGCGAGGAGCCGCTCGCGTTGGTCGACGATCTGACGGGAATTTTCTGTGCCGAAGAACAGCCCTTCGAGGAGGTGAACTGCCATCGGGAACCACTCGTGCATCAGGGCGCCGAAGCGGTCGGCGTCCAACACGAAGAACCGGGACGGCGTGGTGACCCGCAACGATGTCGTGTACGTCTGAGGTGCGCGATCGCCGAGATACGACTGCCACGCCCCGGCGTACACGCCGCGCTGAGAGGTTCGGTTGACCTCGATCTCCTCGCCCCCGGACAACTTGCCGAGGACCAGTTCGCCTTCCATCAGCACGTAGAAGCAGGTCGCGGCATCGCCCTCGGCGAAGACGGGACCCGGTTCGATCAGCTCGACGCGACCGCTTGCGCACAGCTGGCCGAGTTGGTGATCGTCGAGTTTCTCGAACAGGAAGAGCGTTCTCAGCTCCTCCGGGGAACAGGAAAGTGTGGTCACGGTCTGCCCCCGGTCACGGTTGTCCGATGTAGCGGTGCACGAGCATGACAGCCATCGCCCCTTCACCGACTGCCGACGCCACCCGTTTGGCCGACTCCGACCGAACGTCGCCCGCGGCGAAGATTCCGGGGACGCTGGTTTCGAGGTGGTGCGGAAGCCGGTCGAGTGGCCAGCCGCTCGGCGCCTTCCCGTCCACGACGAGATCCGGGCCCGACACCACGAATCCGTGCTCGTCGCGAATCACCACACCGTCGAGCCACTCGGTGCGCGGGGCGGCCCCGATGAACAGGAAGAGGAACCCGGCATCGACGGTCTCCTCGTACCCACCAGCATTGTCGCGCAGCCGGATCCTCTCGAGGTGGCCGTCCCCTTCCACTCCGACCACCTCGGTGCACGGCCGGACGCGTATTCGCGGGTTCTGCTGAATCTGCTGGATCAGGTAATACGACATCGAGTCTTCGAGCGACTTCGCCCGGACCACGATCGTGACGGTGCGCGCACCGCGCGCCAGGTACATCGCGGCCTGCCCGGCAGAGTTGGCGCCGCCGACGATGTACACATCCTGATCCGCGCAGCGGGCCGCCTCGGTGACGGCCGACCCGTAGAAGACCCCACGTCCGGTGAGCTCGTCGATCCCGGGCGCGGGGTGGCGCCGATAGGAGACCCCGGTGGCCAGAATCACGGTGTGCGCGTCGATGGTGTGGCCGTCGGCGAATCGCACCGTGCGCGCCGAGCCGTTCACCTCGAGAGCCACCACGTCGCGCGTGGTGATCAGCTCGGCCCCGAACCGAGTTGCCTGCCGACGGGCGCGGTCGGCCAGCTGGGCGCCGGACACGCCGTCGGGGAATCCGAGGTAGTTCTCGATACGGCTGCTCTGACCCGCCTGCCCGCCGGTTGCCGTCCGCTCGACGAGCGCGGTGCGCAAACCTTCGGAGGCGCCGTAGACCGCGGCGCCCAGCCCGGCGGGACCGCCTCCGACGACGACGAGATCGTAGAAGTTCTCCGACGGCGACGTCCGCAGCCCCAGCCGATTGCCCAGCTCGGTGTCGGCCGGCTCGACCAGGACATCACCGTCCGGGCAGATGACGACAGGCAACCGCAGTCCGTCGGCACCTGCGGCGGCGAGGAGTCGCTCGCCTTCCGGTTCGTCGGACATGTACCAGCGATACGAGAGTTGGTTGCGTGCGAGGAACTCGCGCACCTCCGACGACCGGGCCGCCCAGCGGTGGCCGATCACCTTGGTTTCCTCCACCGGGTGCCGCTCCGACGACGCCCACGCGTCGAGCAACGCGTCGACCACCGGATACAGCTTCTCCTCCGGCGGATCCCAGGGTTTGAGCAGGTAGTAGTCAAGGTCGATCACGTTGATCGCCTCGATCGCCGCATCGGTGTCCGCGTATGCGGTGAGCAGCACGCGACGGGCCACCGGGTAGAGGTCCATGGCTTTCTCGAGGAACTCGATTCCGCTCATGGCCGGCATGCGGTAATCGGCGAGAATGACCGCGACGGGGTCGCCGCGCAGTTTCAGCTCGCGCAGCGCTTCCAGTGCGGATTCGCCGGACTCGGCGCGGATGATGCGGTACTTCTCGCCGTACCGGCGCCGTAAGTCCCGCGCGACGGCGCGAGATACTCCCGGATCGTCGTCGACTGTGAGAAGCGCGGGTTTGGCGCTCGCAACTGGATGGTTCACACACGCCTCTCGTCCGCGGAGAACATTGAGCAACTTTCGCGTCGAGTATCGCCCGTACTGCGTGACGTTGTCGACTCGCCGGGAAGACACCGGAGTGCGGTCAATGCAGCAACTCCTGATCCTTCACCGGAGCGTGCGTCCGGCGACGGGACCACACGGTACGACCAGCTACGACAGCGACGGCGGTGACGACGACGGCGCCGGCCGCGAGTGGGCCCGCCGCGCTGCCCGGGAGCAGACCTGCCAGCAGCAACCAGGCCCCGAAGGCGAAGAACGACACCGCAGCACCGATGCGGATGACTCTCTCCGGCAGGTGCTTGCCCAGGACCGCGCCGAGCAGGATAGCCAGGGCGTCGGCCGCCACCATGCCGACAGTCGAGCCGATCCACACGCCGACCGTGTCGTGGTCGGTGGCGAGGGTGATGGTGGCGAGCATCGTCTTGTCGCCCAGTTCGGCGAGGAAGAAGGCGGATGTCACCGCCAGGAACGCGGAGCGGGCGGTGCGGCCGGCCTTGAGTTGCTCATCGTCGCTGAGGCGGTCACCGCGCAATGTCCACGCACCGAAGATCAGGAACGCGACCCCACCGACCACACTGATCGCGCCGGTGGGAAGTGCGACTCCGAGGCTGTGACCCACGGCGACCGACACCAGATGCACCACCGTCGTCGCGACCGTGATGCCCGAGATCACCACCCACCACCGGTAGCGCAGCGCGAACGTCATCGCCATCAGCTGGGATTTGTCACCCAGTTCGGCGACGAAGATCACCCCGAAACTCAGCAGCACGGCGGCCAGCACAACATCCTCCTAGAGCAGTCAGTCGGAGGATTGACAGATGGGTCCCCCGGCGTGGCAGGCACTGGCGCGCCCACTCGGCCGAAGGTCTCGCCCACCGGCACCGAGAGGCCTCTCGGTGCCGGTTCACCAGGCCGGGTCCGGTGACTCGCGTCACAGTACCGATATGTCGACACTGGCGATTGGGGGCTACTCCCCTTCGCTGACCTTCACGCTAGCGGGGCGGATCCGAAAACGCAAAGGCGACAATAAGTTTGGGCAACCTCGTCGTGAGGTTTCGGGAACCCTCACGATGCCAGCAGCATCGCCAAAACGGCAGTGTCGGGGTCGCTGATCGGGTCGATGCCCACTCGGCTGACCATGGAGGTGACCGTGCCGTCCGCCTCCGCCTCCACCCACGCCGCCCGGTGGTCGAGACCCAGGTGAGGCAGGCCGGGCAGCAGGACGCAACCGGATGCCGCGCCTGCACATTCCGGCAACGACGGCGTGGTCTCCGACGGTGGGTGCAGCATCATCAATGCCGGTGGCTGATGGTCCGCGAACCGCCCGGGAGCCAGCGCGAACTCACCGAGGACCGTGCCCTCGGCAACCACGAGGCCGACGGTCTCGGGCTCCGGTTCCTCCGGCAGATCCTCGCGGGCGCCGAACACCGTCGTGGTGTGCAGAAGCCCCGGAATGCACGCCACCCGGACCGCGAGGGCAAGCAGCTGCGCCCATTCCTTGGTGGTGTCGGGCCAACGCCCCGAAATGACGAATCCGCGCAAAGTACCTGCGGCCTGGAAGGGCGAGATGCCGATGTAGCCGTCCCTGTTCATCTCTGCCTCCTCGGTGTGAATGACGTGCTGGAAACATGCCTCGTGCGCACACCTCGTTGGGTACTTGAAGAATGCACCGAACAATGCCTGGCACACAAGTGCATATGAGTGCTAACGCACAGGAGTGCTCACCCGTCGGCAGGGGGCGCCCGTTCCTCAGCTTGTCGTTTAACCTCTGCCGTGGCGTGGGGCAGTTGGTGCTGGTGTTGTTCGGCGTGTCGCAGCGGCATGAGGCGACCACCGCCTGATCATCTTGAAGTTCCTTCCAGAGAACTTTCGAGACGAAGACAGGCGGTGGCCGTGAGTATCAGTGTGCCCGATCGGCGGGCGGTCGGGGAAGAATCGGTCCCCGATCCGCGTGTCGACCTGGTGTCGTTCCGCGAAGAGTTCTACCGGTCCCTGCCGGCCCGAGGTGATGCTTTGTTCGAGTTGACCGATGCGCTGCTGTGTTCCGGCACCGCGGTTCGCACCCTGGTCGAGTTGTCACTGGCCGCCGAGCATCGGCGCGGTCACGGCGCCTTGTACGACGCAATCAACTGCGGCCGAATAGATTACACTCGGCTGCGCCGCGCCCTCGGCGGGCTGACAATCCCGCGTGATCGCGGCGGCCGGATCGTGTTGGCCGTCGACATCAGTGCCTGGTTGCGCCCGGATGCACCGACGAGTCCGCAGCGGGGTTCTGCCACGTCTACGGCCGCGGGAAGAATCAGGCACAGCTGATCCCGGGGTGGCCGTACTCGTTCGTCGCCGCCCTCGAGACCGGCCGTACCTCGTGGACGACGGTGCTCGACGCGGTCCGCCTACGCCCCGACGACGACGAAACCGCTGTGACGGCCACCCAGGTGCGTGAAGTGATCACGCGGTTGCGCGACGCCGGGCACCACCGCGACGGCGACCCGGACATTCTGCTGGTGTTCGACGCCGGGTACGAGCTGGCCCGGCTGGCGTTCGTGCTCGCCGATCTCCCGGTGCAGGTGCTGGGTCGGATGCGTTCGGACCGGGTGCTGTGCTTCCCGGCGCCGCCACCGGGCCGTACCGGGCGCCCACCCCGGCACGGTTCCGACTTCAAATTCGCCGACCCCAGACCTGGCCCGAACCCGAGACCACCACCAGCACCGACACCGATCGCTACGGAACAGCCACCGCTGCGGCGTGGAATCGGTTGCACCCGAGGCTCGTCCATCGTGGCTCGTGGGCGGACCACCCGGGACCGCCACCGATCGTCGAAGGCACGGTGATCCGGCTGACGGTCGATCACCTGCCCGGGACCGGCATCCCAAACCGGTGTGGCTCTGGTACTCACATCCTGGTGCGGGAACCGCCGATATCGACCGATTGTGGCAGATGTTTCTGCGGCGCTTCGACCTCGAACACACCTTCCGTTTCTTCAAGCAGACGTTGGGGTGGACCGCCCCGAAGCTCCGCAGTCCCGAGGCGGCCGACCGCTGGACCTGGATCGTGCTGGTGGCCTACGCCCAACTCCGGCTCGCCCGTCCTCTGGCCGAGGACCTACGCCGCCCGTGGGAACGACCCGTCCCACCAACACGATTGACGCCGGCACAGGTTCGTCGAGGGTTTTCGCGCACCCGCGCGACGATGCCTGTTCCGGCCAGTGCACCGAAACCCAGTCGACCCGGACCCGGACGCCCACCCGGATCGAAAAACACCCACCGCGCACCGCATCACCACGTGGGCAAACGCGCCGAAACCAAAGCTAGAAAACCCGTCGGGGCCGCCTGCCCAGGTTAAAGATCAAGCTCAGAGAACCCTCAGAAAGCCCACAACCGCGCGCTATCAAAGCCCCCTACCCTCACCGGAATGACGTCTGAGCGCCCAGGGAAATCCGTCGGCCACCACGCCGCAACCGACACGATGCGACAGTTCTTCACACCCCGGCGCACAGCCGCACTCGGGCTGACCGCGCTCGTCGCCGTCTCCGCGGCCGGCCTCGGCGCCCTGTTTCTCGGCGACGCGCCGGACAGCCGGACGGTGGCGATCGTGAACGCCGATGCGGGTGCCACGGTCGAGGGGGAGGCAGTGCGGGCCGGCGAATCCCTGATCGAGAATCTCGAAGCGAATCAGGATTTCGACTGGGCGGTGCTGTCGGCCGACGAGGCGGAGACCGGCAACTACTTCGCCACCGTCACCGTGCCCGAGGACTTCAGCGCCGCCGTGTCGTCGATCTGGGGTACGAAACCGCGGCAGGCCACCCTCGGTCTCGACGTGGAGGGCTCCGACGAGGCGGCATCCCTCAGACTGTCCGAGGTGGTGTCTTCTCAGGTCGGTGCCGACGGTGTCGCCGACCTGCTGGCCGACATGTCGAAGTCACGGACTACCTTTCAGCAGGCGGGGATGGCCGCCGGACTTCTCGCGGCGGGCACGTCCGCGGCGGACGATGCGGCACAGCAACTCACCGCAGGCGCCGACACGCTGCTGCCGTACCTCGAGACGGCGCGATCGGGCGCAGTGCAACTCCTCGGTGTGGCGGATCAGGTAGCGGGTGTGGTCGACGAGACGGCCGGAACGGCGAACGACCTGGCAGATCGGCTGAGCGCGCTGGGACTGACCTTGGGTGAAGCGAACGACAGTGCCGTGCAGATGCGCACGAGAATCGATGCGGCGATCCGCGTTCTCGCGGCCACTCCCGTCGCGCCCGAGGTGGTTCCGGCCCTACAGCAGGTGAGTGCGGACCTGGGATTGCTTTCAGGTCAGCTGACTTCGGTCCCGGGGCTTCTGGGTGAGCAAGTCGGCCCCGACACCGACCTGGGTGAACTCGTCCGGGTGGCGATGGGACAGCTGACCGACGCAAGTGCCGAACTGAGCAGTGGCGCGCGCCAACTGAACGATGGCATCGTCCCGATCGCTGATCAGGCTCCCGAGCTGCTGGCCGGTGCCACGACGCAGATCGTCGACGGCTTCGCGAAATTGAAGGCACTGTCGGGGCAGCTGTCGACCGATCTCAATGCCGGCGTGGCCGCTATGCCGGCCCGGTCCGGGGCGCAGCAGACGCAGTTGGCGACAGTTCTCGCGGATCCGGTCGCGGTGTCGCGCAGCGTCAGTGGCTCGACTCCGATCCTGACCGCCGGTCACCTGGCCGTCGGATTCGGGTGCACCACGGTGCTACTCGCCGGCTTTGTCGTCTGGATGAGCCTGCGAAGAGGTAACTTTCAGCGCGCATCCTGAATGCGTCGCCAGGGAGTTGCCTGCTCCAACTCGAACGCCAACTCGAGCAGTGTGCGCTCGTCCCCGTGATTCGCGGAGAAATGCGAGGCGAGCGGAAGCCCCTGCGACGTCTCGTGCAGTGGCAGCGAGATGGCAGGGCCACCGGATGCGTTGTTGAGCGGCGTGAACGCCGTGTAGGCGATGAGCTTGTCGAATAGTTCCTCGAAACCTTGACTGGGGGAGAGGTATCCGAGTTCGGGTGTCGTGTGTGCGAGGGTGGGTGAGAGCACCACGTCGTACGTCTGGAACACCCGGGCGTACTCGCGGTACGTACGACGCAGCCGGTAGAGCATCTGGGGTGTTCTGGCCATTTTCTTTCGGTACATCGCAGCCAGCCCGCGTGTCAGGTTGTCGGTAGCGGCTCGATCGAAATCCGGCCCGAGCATCCGCTTGCCGTTGTTGGAAATGACGAACGCGAGGAATCCCCAGTAGGTGCAGAAATCGTCGACGAAGGACTGGGGCACCGGCATCGGTGCTTCCTCGACGTGATGTCCCAGCTCGGCGAGCAGGTCGGCGGTGGCGTGAACCGACTTTCGTGTCTCGTCGTCGGTGGGAGACGTGGTGACGGAATCGACGACCACCCCGATGCGGAGCCTTATGGTGCTGGGCCCCTCCACCAATCGGATGGGCGGCAGCGTCGGATTGCGGTAGTAGCGTTCGGCCGCGGCCATCCACCGAGCGGTATCACGGACCGACCGGGTGACGACGCCCTGCGAGATGATCCTGACGGGCAGCGTCTTGTCCATGGCATCGGGCACCGTGCGACCCCGGGACGGCTTGAGTCCGACGAGCCCGCAGGCCGCGGCGGGAATGCGGATGGAGCCGCCGCCGTCGTTCGCGTGGGCGATCGGAACTACCCCGGACGCGACGAGCGCGGCCGAACCGCCGGACGAGGCGCCGGGGGAGTACGCGAGGTTCCACGGGTTGTGCACCGGTTCTGCATCCATGAATTCCGTCGAGGCACTGAACCCGAATTCCGGTAGCCGGCTCTTTCCGAGCGAGACGATTCCGGTGGACAGGTACTGCGCCACGAAGTCGCTGTCGGCCCGGGCCGGAGTGGCGGTGAACGCTGCGCTGCCGTGCTGGGTGGGCTGGCCGGCGACGTCGACGTTGTCTTTGATGACCGTCGGCACCCCGGCGAACACGCCTTCGTGGGGGCGTCCCGATTCTGTCAGGGCGCGGTCGAAGTCGGGGAACGCCAGCCCGCACAGTGAAGGTTCGACCGACTCGGCGCGGGCGATTGCCGCTTCGGTCACCTCACGGACCGAGACTTCCTTGGACGCGATCCGCTCCGCGATACCGGTGGCGTCCAGATCGCCGAGCGCATCGTCGCGGAAGGCGTGGACGGCGGAGTTCTTGCGTGGCGTGCTGTTGTCGGTCACGGATCAAGGCTATTGGACGCACGGCCAACTCGGACGAATTCCGGAGTGGTGAGGGCGCCAGAACGGCACGAGCGCACAGAAATGCCCGGAGGCGTTCTGTGCGCTCGTGAGAGAAGAGAGGAGATCAGCCGATGAGGCCGGCGCCCTGAGTGCGGGCGCGGGTGAAGCGTTCCTCGGCGTCTGCCCAGTTCACGATGTTCCACCAAGCCTTGACGTAGTCGGGCTTGACGTTCTGGTAGTCGAGGTAGAAGGCGTGCTCCCACATGTCGAGCATGACCACGGGGATCAGCGCGGCGGTGATGTTGCCGTGCTGATCGGTCATCTGCTCGATGACCAGGCGCTGGCCGATGGTGTCGTAGCCGAGCAGTGCCCAACCCGAACCCTGCAGGGTGGTCGCGACACCGGTGAAGTGAGCCTGGAACTTGTCGAACGAACCGAACTGGTCGTCGATCGCGGCGGCCAACTCGCCGGTGGGCTTGTCGCCACCGTTGGGGGAGAGGTTCTTCCAGAAGATGGAGTGGTTGGTGTGTCCACCGAGGTTGAAGGCCAGGTTGCGGGAGAGCAGCAGCGCCTTGTCGGCGATGGTGCCGTCTTCGCGGGCTTCGGCCATCTTCTCGAGGGCGGTGTTGGCGCCCTTGACGTAGGTGGCGTGGTGCTTGTCGTGATGCAGCTCCATGATCTTGCCGGAGATGTGCGGCTCGAGAGCTGCGTAATCGTAGGGGAGTTCCGGCAGCGTGTATTCAGACACGAGGGTCCCTTCTTTGTGGGCGTGTGGCCCTGATTCTTCCGGGTGCGAACGCCGCGTGAGCATGCGTCACGCACCCGCCTTTTCCAATCGTTCTCGGGTATATACCCAATCTCATTGGTACACCGTGCGCAACACCGGGGCACAGGGGGCGATTCCCTCACAGTAAAGTTCGGCTACCCGAAAAATCTGACACGGCGGCTTCGGCGGTCGTGAAAATTCGTCTGCCCGGTGAACGGAACCTTAAGCTGTCGCGGTGCCTTTGCTGATACCTGTTGCAGATTCACACGCGGCCGCCCCGCGCGTGGAGCTCACGGGCGCGAATCTGCTGCGTTTCTTCGCGGTCCTGACCGTTATCTATTCGCACATCTCGTTCTATCTGATCGACGATCTCGGAACGGGATGGTGGTTCATCGACGTCGTCTATCAGATATTCATCGAACGGGCCGGACTGAATCAGCATTTGTCTTTTCTCGGTGTCGCTGTATTCATGATGCTGACCGGGGTGTTGATCACCCGTTCGGCCATTCGTCACCCGCCCGGGCGATTCCTGTTCAACCGGCTCGGGCGCATCCTGCCCGCATTCTGGGTGGCGATTCTCGCCGCCGTCGTCCTGGTACGCCTGGGAATCAACGGCATGTTCAGCGGGCAGGACGGAATCTCCAACGTCGACGCCCTCCTGAGCTTCGTGCTCGGCGGATTCTTCCTCAAACCGGAAGTCGCGGTACTCGGCGTCACCTGGACCCTGGCCGTGCAGATTCTCTTCTATGTGGCCTGCGTCGCCGCGCGGCCGGTCCTACGTACCGCCCCTATCGCGATGCCTCTCGCCGGCGCCGCGATCTGCGCCCTGATCCTGCTGTACAACCTGTACGTGCCGCAGCCCTACACGGTCCCGATGCTCTCCAAGATCGCCGCGACGTTGCCGGCCGTGTTCCTCGGTCAACTCATCTACCTCGGGTGGGCCAGGCTCGCGGAGCCACGATGGATCATCATCGCCGGGCTCGCCCAGGTGAACGTCATACACCTCGCTACCGACTTCCGGGTGTACTGGGCAGGGGAGCACTACCTGTGGACATTCGCCGTCGTCACCGCTTGCGTCGTGCTCGTCGGCCGGTACGACGGCCCGGCCGCTCACTGGGCCGTCGTCCGCTGGACGGCGACGCGCAGCTACGCGATCTACCTCGTCCATACGCTCGTTCTGTACCGGGTGTACGAGCACACCGTCGGTCATTTCGGCGCGACCGGCGCCATCGTCGTCTTCCTCCTGGTGACCGCGCTGATCTCGGAGGCGCTGTACCGATGGGTGGAATTGCCTGCCTCGCGGTGGGTTGCCGCGCACATTCCGGACCAGGGTGAAACGGCGACATCGGTCGAGGAAACGCCTGCGACTGCGCGCGTAGCATCGAGTCATGTCTTGGTACGACGAGCTGCTGGGTCGGGCAACCGCTAAGTCGACGATGGTCACCGCCGAGGGTGCGCTCCCCGGCCGGGATCGGTCGATGCCGGTTCCGGCGACGCACTTCGTGAACGGTCATCCGCTGCAGCCGCCGTTCCCCGAAGAAATGCAGACTGCGGTGCTGGGGATGGGATGTTTCTGGGGCGCCGAGAAAGAGTTCTGGCAGCTCGACGGCGTGTACACGACCGCTGTCGGATACGCAGGTGGCTATACCCCGAATCCCACCTACGAGGAGACCTGCTCCGGTCGGACCGGGCACACCGAGGTCGTGTTCGTGGTGTTCGATCCGAACGTGATCTCCTACGCTGAAATTCTGAAGGAGTTCTGGGAAAATCACGATCCCACCCAGGGCATGCGGCAGGGCAACGACCAGGGCACGCAGTACCGGTCCGCGATCTACACGATGAATGAGTCGCAGATCGAGATCGCGGAAGCGACGGCCGAGGCTTTCGAAAAACGCCTCGCCGACGCCGGTTACGGGGCAATCACCACGGAGATCGCCCCGCTCACCCAGTTCTTCTACGCGGAGGACTACCACCAGCAGTACCTCGCCAAGAACCCCGGCGGCTACTGCCCGGTGCACGCCACCGGAGTCAGCTGCCCCGTCGGAGTGCTGAAGCAGGACGAGGTCCCCTCTCAGACGGACGTGCTTCCGCCGTCGTAGCTCAGGTTCCGGTCGCTGCCCACACGAGGACCGCCGAGGCCGACAGTGCACTGACCGTGCGGACGTGGTTCCACGCAGTCCACCCGCGCACGTAGTTTCCCCAGACGTCCGCTGCGTCGTTCCCGCCGGGATCGACCACGTCCAGCGCGTTGTTGCGAGGGACGTGATAGACCACCGTCAACACGATCCCGGTGAAATAGAGAACGCACGCCACCACTGCGTAGCTCGCCGAGGCGTCGTGCCGGACCACCGTCGCCACCGCCAGCGCGATCGAGGTCACCGCCGTACCGAACAACGCGGTTATGAAGAACGCATTCGGCGCTGCACGGTTGATCGCCTGCATGGCCGCGATGCTCTGTCGCGGTTCGAGGCGGCTCAGCGCCGGCATGATGAACGTCGAGAACGCGAACATCACACCGCCGATCAACCCCGCCCCCACGGCCGTGACGATCAGCAGGGAACGCACCATCAACCCTCCTTCCAGACGCCCGCTGCCGCCGCGGCACGGGCGTAGTCGGTGAAGTCCTTCGGTGCCCGTCCGAGAGCCCGCTCCACGCCGTCGGTGAGATATGCATTCCGCCCGTCGAGAACGTCCTCGAACAGGTAGGTGAGCAAACCGATCGCATCGGGGGCCAACCCCGCCGCGGCCAGCAGTGACGCATAGTCCGCCGAAGTGGTGGTGAAATAACGGAAGTCGCGCCCCGTTGCCTCCGAGATTGCGGCGACGGCGTCAGCGAACGACATCAAGCGGGGGCCGGTCACCTCGTACAACTCGCCCGCGTGTCCGTCCTCGGTGAGTGCGGCGACGGCGATGTCGGCGAGATCGTCGGCGTCGACGAAGGGTTCGAGGACATCGCCGACGGGCAGAGTGAGAGTTCCGGTGCGCAACGAGTCGGCCATGAAACTTTCACTGAAGTTCTGGCTGAACCAACTCGAGCGAAGGATGGTCCACTCCACGCCCGACTTCTGCACCACCTGTTCGCTCCGCTCCGCCTCCGGTTCGCCCCGGCCGGACAACAGGACCAGCCGTTGTGCTCCGGCTGCCACCGCAGTCTCGGTGAAATTCTCGACCACCTCGGCGGCCCCCGGCACGGCGAGGTCTGGGTAGTAGGCGATGTACACCGAGTTGATGCCCTCGAGCGCGGGCGTCCACGTGTCTTCGTCGTCCCAGTCGAAGGGCGGGTGGCCGGATCGTGAACCACTGCGGGCGGGCGCTCCCGCGGCGCCGAGTCCGCGGAGAACGCGACCGCCGATCTTGCCGGTGCCGGTCAGGACGAGGGTGGAGGTTGTCGTTGTCATGCGTCCAGTCAAGACGGAAGTGGTGAGACTATCCATGGTCGAGAAGCGCTCATCCATACGTCAGCGTCTACGATCGCGTCCATGGATCCCCTCGCCGGTCTCATCAGCGGTCCCCGAGCCACCGGAGCCTTCGTGCTCCGCTCGATCATGGAACCACCGTGGTCGCTGCAGATCGACGACCGTGCACCGCTCAGTCTCGTGGCCGTGGGCCGCGGCGAGGCGTGGATCTCCCCCCATGCCGGTGAACCCATCCGGTTGACCGAGGGGGACATCGCCGTCGTGCGTGGACCGGAACGCTACGTCGTTGCGGACGACCCGGCGAGGGCGCCGCGCGTCGTCATCAATCCCGACCAGAGCTGCACGACGCTGCACGGGGAACCGCTCGCCGAATCGATGGATCTGGGCGTCCGGACGTGGGGAAACAACCCTAACGGCCGCACCGTGCTGTTGACCGGAACGTATACGACTCCCGGCGAGATCAGCCGCCGCCTGCTGTCGGCGCTGCCCCCGCTGATAGTGCAACGCCGCACCGACTGGGACTCCCGGCTGGTCACCCTTCTGCACGACGAGGTGGTGCGCGACGAGCCCGGTCAAGAAGCGGTTCTCGACCGGTTGCTCGATCTACTGCTCATCGCCGTGCTGCGTGCGTGGTTCGCCCGGCCTGCGGTCGAGACGCCGTCGTGGGTGCGGGCACAGACCGATCCGGTGGTCGGCAAGGCGATGCGCATCCTGCAGAACAATCCGGCGCAACCATGGACCGTCGCTTCGCTTGCCGCCGAGACCGGGATGTCCCGGGCTGCCCTTGCCCGCAGGTTCACCGAATTGGTCGGGGAGCCGCCGATGACCTACTTGGCCCACTGGCGGCTTGCTCTGGCCGCCGACCTGCTCCGCGAGCCCGACGCCACCGTGGCCGCGGTTGCGCAACGAGTCGGGTACGGCAGCGGTTTCGCGCTGAGTGCGGCATTCAAGCGAGTACGGGGAATGAGCCCCAAAGAACACCGGGAACTGGCCCTATGCGGACGAACCTCGGGAGGAGTATCAGTAGAGGTGTAATACCACACAGTGCCCAAGCACACACCTCGATGACTTGATCTTGTTTGCGAAGCGTACGACCCTGGAAGCAGGAGATTGTCGGCGAGAGGACCGGAACGACATGTGGAAGAACTCTCGAGCGGGAGGGCTGCCGCTGCGGCCCGGCTCCACCCGGCGCAACCCTCTGATGCGACGTTCCGACCGCATCGAGAACCTTCTCACGCTCGCAGTGATCGTGCTCGCCTTTGCGATGCTTCCGCTCGCCATCTTCGCGGGTGCGAAGACCGCCGCCAGTCAAGAGGTGCTGGCCGAGCAGCAGACCTCCGAGTTTCGGACCGTCACCGCGACCACCCTCGCCGACTCCACAGGCGTGACGATGTCCTCCGACGTCGCACCGTCCGGAGTCGATACCGCCCCGGCCAAGTGGACGTGGGGTGACCAGACCCGCCGCGCCGACATCACCGTCGATCCCGCCACTCCCGCCGGCACCGAGGAACAGATCTGGGTCGACGGCGAAGGGAACCTGACCACCCAGCCGATGTCGGCGTCTGCCGCACGAGTGGCCGGAGTGATCGCCGGACTGTTCACCTGGTTCGTGGTGATGATGATCGCGATGTCCGGATTCCTCATCACCCGGGCGTCCCTCAACCATGCCCGCGACGCCCAGTGGGACCGCGACCTCCGCCAGTTCCTGGACTCGACCACCCGCCACTGACCGGGCAGCCCCTCACAGTCGGTGCAGTTCGACCTCGCGCAGTTCCCCGTCCCGAACCTCGGCCGTCATGTACGTGCAGAACGGCTGACGACGCCGATCCGTGGGTGACCCCGGATTGAGTAGGCGCAGACCCGTGTCGGAGACCGTGTCCCACGGAATGTGACTGTGCCCGAAGACGAGAACGTCGGTGTCGGGGTAGGCGGCGGACATCCGCTTGTCCCGGCCGGTGGACGCCCCGGTCTCGTGCACGACAGTGAAGCGCACCCCCTCCAGTGTCACCTCAGCCGTCTCGGGCATCCGCGCGCGCAGGTCGTCGCCGTCGTTGTTTCCCCAGCAGGCGACGAGCCGGGTGGACCGTTCCTCGAGGGCATCAAACAGCGCCACGTCCACCCAGTCCCCGGCATGAATGACCACATCGGCCTTGTCGACCTCCTCCCAGACGAGGGCGGGAAGATCCCGCGCACGCTTGGGCACATGGGTGTCGGCAAGAAGCAGCAACCTCATACCCTGATTGTGCTGTAGTTGTCCTGGTTCAGCTCAGCTGCGGAAGTACCTCGCTCGCGACCAGTTCGAGGTGGTCGAGGTCGCTCAGGTCGAGGGTCTGCAGGTAGATGCGCTGCGATCCCGCTTCGGTGTAACGGCCGATCTTGTCGACCAGTTCGGCGGGCGACCCGGCGAGTCCGTTCTCCCGCAGTTCGCTCACCTCACGCCCGATGTTCGAGGCCCGTCGGGACACTTCCTCCTCGGTGCGGCCACAGCACAACACCAGCGCGTTGGAATACACCAACTCGGTGGGGTCGCGGTCGATGGTCTTGCACGCGAGATGGACTCGTTCGATGATGTTGCGCGTGTCCTCGATGGAGGCGAAGGGAACGTTGAACTCGTCGGCGTACTTCGCGGCCAGAGCCGGCGTCTTCTTCTTGCCCGCACCGCCGATCACGACGGGAGGGCCCTGCGGCTGTCGAGGTTTGGGAAGGGCAGGTGAGTTCTCGATCTGAAAGTGCTTCCCGCTGTACGAGAAGGACTCACCACGAGGTGTGCGCCACAGCCCGGTGATCACCGCCAGCGACTCCTCGAGTCGTTCGAAACGCCCTTTCAGCACAGGGAACGGGATGCCGTACGCCTTGTGCTCTTCCTCGAACCAGCCGGCGCCGATCCCGAGGTCGACGCGTCCACCACTCATGTCGTCGACCTGCGCCACCGAGATGGCCAACGGTCCCGGATGGCGGAAAGTCGCGGAGGTGACGAGGGTGCCCAACCGGATGGTGGACGTCTCCCGGGCCAGAGCGGCCAAGGTGATCCACGCGTCCGTCGGGCCGGGCAAGCCCTCACTGTTCATCGCGAGGTAGTGATCGGAGCGGAAAAATGCGCCATAGCCGAATTGTTCGGCGGCCTGCGCCACGGCCAGAAGGTCGGTGTAGGTAGCGCCCTGCTGAGGTTCGGTGAAGATTCGCAACTCCATGGCAGCCACTTTGCCCGATGCGTCGTCGGTACGCTGAATTCATGGCCAAGAAGATCCCGCTCTCCCTGCCGAAACCGCTGGCCGACAGGTTGCCCGACGCACTCGGTGGCGGCGGTGCGGGCGTGGTCCCGGTGGTGCGCCTGCACGGAATGATTGCGTCGGGAGGCGCCGGTTTCGGGCGGGTCCTGAGCGCGGAGTCGGTCGAGGAACCGCTTCGCCGGGCCTTCACCGCACACGGCGCCAAGGCCGTGGCACTCCTCATCAACAGTCCCGGTGGTTCGCCGACGCAGAGTGAGTACATCGGCGCCCGCATACGGCAGCTCGCGTCCGAGCACGAACTGCCGGTGCTTGCGTTCTGTGAAGATGTCGCGGCGTCCGGCGGATATTGGCTCGCATGTGCGGCCGACGAAATTTATGCCACCGCGACGTCGGTGGTCGGTTCCGTCGGCGTGATCTCGGCGGGGTTCGGATTCTCGGAACTGATCGACCGCATGGGCATCGAGCGACGGCTGCACTCCGCAGGCGAGGCCAAGGCCCGCCTCGACCCGTTCTTCGCGGAGAAGTCGGAGGACGTGCGGTGGCTCGAACAGATCCAGGAGGGCATCCACGACGAGTTTCGGAACTGGGTAATCGAACGCCGCGGTGACAAGCTGAAGGCGACCGAGGAAGAGCTGTTCAACGGCGAAGTGTGGCTGGGCCGACGGGCCGTCGAACTCGGCGTCGTGGACGGAATCGGCACCCTCCGCGAGGTGGTGGAGAAGCGATTCCCCGACGCCACCATCGAACTGACGGGCCCGCGCCGGTCGCTCTTCGCGAAACTCGGTCTGCCCGCCGCCGGATGGGACGACGCACTGGCAGCCGTGGTCGGGGCGGCGAGTACCCGTATCGCCTGGTCCCGGTACGGCCTCTGATCTCCCGGGACGCCCGGCTACTTCGGTACGACGACCCCGACCGGGCCCACACCCACACACACCGACAGGTCAGGAGTCAGCGTCTTCACCCGCAGACTCTGCCCGCCGCCCGTGAGGCGCACGTACACCGAGTTGAGCCCGCGGTGCACCGGCACCCGCACGGGATCACCGACCTCCATGGCCACGGAAAGCTCACCGTCCGCACTGGCGAGATAGTTCAGCTGGGCCGTCCACTCCCATCCCGTCAGCGGGCCGTCGAGAGCGACTGGGACGAAGCTGCGCTGGTCCACCAGATGCCCGCAGTCCGGTACCGTCCCCGGCTCGAGCGACCGCACCCACGTCACCTGCGCGTCGACCAACTTCCCGGAGTCGTCGAGCATCCGTAGCCGGTCCGTGCTGTCGGCGAATGCAGGACGGTCCGGGAGGGGCGCGAAGACCCGGCTGACGAGATTGTTCGGATACGCCACCGGAAGCAGCACCCAGATCGACACCGGTTGTTCGAGCAGGGCTGCGTCCTGATGCTCGGCCAGGGAGGCGCGGGCCGTGGTCAGGTAGTCGGTGGTCGGGTTCTCCGCCCAGCTCCGCGTGAACGTGTACGTCGACCACAGGCTGCCGACCACGAACGCGGCGACCACGGTCGCCGCCACGACCGGCCGGGTGAGGAACGGGACCGGGACGGGCCCCCGCGCGGGCGCCCGCACGATCAGCGCGGTACCGATCGCCAACACGACCGCCGTGTCGGTGAAATAGCGCAGAGTCTGGGCCAGCTCGTAGGTGGTGTCGGCTCCCCATCGGGTGACCACCATCGCGGCCACCGACAGCAGGAAATACCCGGCAGTGAGAATCCACACCGCACCGATGCGCCGCTTCGATCGCATCGTCGCAAACACCACAGCGAGAAGAACCAGCCAGCTCACCACCACGAGAGCCGGGGACGGAGACGCCCACGGCGGACTCGGAATCCAGCGGTCCCACGTCCACGGCCCCCCGAGCAACGTCGGCACCAGACCCAGCGAGGTCGCGTGGTGGAACAACTGGAACGCCCGAGACGGTCCTGCCCACTCGAACTGCGACTCCACGGTGAACAGGTACAGCGCCGCCCACCCACCGAGCACCACTCCCGAACCGATCCACAGGGGAGCGCCGCGCCGCAGTGTGGACCACAGCGGTCGAGGAGCGCCGTCGACGTGGGCGAGCAACGCCACGGTCGCGAACGCCACGAAAGGCACCACCACAGACTTCTCGAAGAAAAGCAACCCCGCGACGGTGACGAGGATGGCGGAGATCGCGTATCTGCGTCGTCCCGTCCGGCACAGCTCCAGTGCGTCACCCGCCACCCAGGCCAGCGCGATCTGCAGAGGTAGTGCGTTGAGCGCCGCCGCCCACCACGCGAACGCGGGCACCGTCAACGGCGTGAACAAATACAGCACCAGAGGGATCAGCACCGCGGGCCGCAGTCCCAGAATTTTGCGCAACAACCGGAAGACCGCGTAGGACGCCGCCGCCTGGAGCGCGATCATCGTGAGCATCGGCAGGATCCACTGGTAGGGCGCGATTCGCGTCGCGATACCGGCGACCAGGAAGGCGCCGGGCATCAAGTGACCGTCGTGGTCGTAGACAAGAAGGTCGGCTGACAGGAGCGGCAGGCTCCCGCCCCGCCACTGAGGATCAGATCGTCCCAGTAGAAGTCGCTGCGAGCTGCCACCCACGACCGGACGAGTAGCGATACGGCGATGAGGCCCAGAGCCAGGTGGAGGACGCGGGCGGGTCCGAGCTGCCACCGCGATCCGACGTCGTCCGTCATCGTTTTCCGAGATTACAGATCGAGTGGAACCAAACGGCACCGGGCCGCGTCAGATCAGGTGTCGGGGAAAATCTGCCCCGGCACGCGGTGGGGGAGAAGACGGCCGGTCCGGAGTTTTCGGGTTGCTTCGCGGGCAACCCGGCATGGAGGGGTAATTCCGGGCCGCGCCGTCGCCCAGCCGAATCGCATCGTTCACCGACCTGCGGTGTCAAGTTCATCCACGGTTGTGGACCGTTCATGTCGAGGCTGTCAACAACGGAGATTGTCCACGCCTTCTGACCAGGAATTGCGCGGTGTGAGCAGTGTTCATAACTGTGGATGAACCTGTGGAAACTGTGGATAACTCGAGAATCCCCGTGGCGCAGCTCACAAAATTGGCGGGAAAAGGACGAATCGGTCGCTGCCCGACCCCAACAGGTGTGTCGTGACAGAATCGGAACTGTGAAGTGGGTGCGGACGGCATGAGCGTCATTCAGGTGTGCGCACGATGCGCCGGCCGGTGGCCAGTTCTCGGCGCCCCGGCACAGTGGTGTCCTCGCTGTCACGGCGTGCTCCTCGCACCCATCCGGACGGAGCAGCAGCTTTCTCCCGATCAGCGAGGCTTCCGTTGGGTGGCGCGACCACCCCTCCGGCGTGGGGGGCTGGCCGCTGATCCACCTGCGCCCAGTCCGACACCCCACTACACCGACGTTCCGCGTTGGGGACTTCAGGACCATGTCGATTCTTCTCCTGGGGGGAGGAACTGGCCGGAAGCACTCGCCGACAAGGCCGCCACCTTCCTGATCGCCACCGCCGGCCTGTACGCGCTGGCCGTGCCGGCTGAACTGGGTCGCTACGCCGTCCTCGTCTGGAACAGGACCCGTTTGGTCGACCCGACCGTGCTCGCCGTCTCGGATGTCGCCGTCTTCGTCACCCAAGCCGGTGGAATGCTCTTTGCCCTGCTGTCCGGCATCAGTGGCGTGTGCTGGCTGCTGCGGATCCGCCGCCGCACATTCGCCCGGGAGCGTCGGTCGGATCCGCGTTCCGCCGGTGAACTGATCGTCGGCTGCGCCGTCCCCGGCCTCAACCTGGTGATGCCGGGTGTGTTCCTACTCGAGGTCGTCCGGCGAGATCCCCGAGCTGTCACGCTCGTGCGCGCCTGGTGGGCCATGTGGGTCTTCGGTGTCGTCCTCCTCGTCTTCAACTGGTTCTGGCGGTCCCGTCCCGGGTTGCAGGCCATGGCTGACGGCGTCCTCCTGTCTGCGTTCACCGCAATGATCGCGGCGGCCACCGCGCTGCTCGCCCTGCTGGTTCTGCGCAGACTCGAGGGCCGCACTCTGAAGGGGACGAAGGAAGCGGTCACCCGTTGGGTGATCGCCACCGATCCGCCGTCCGAATCGGAACTACCGGCAAAGAACTCGGGAACACCTGATCAGGAAGCGCTCGCCTCGTGAGCCCCGATCGGCGCGGACCGCTCGTCGTCGCGCATCGTGGTGCGTCCGCAGCCAAGCCCGAACACACCCTCGCCGCGTACGAACTCGCGCTGAGAGAGGGTGCCGACGGGCTCGAATGCGATGTGCGGCTCACGAAGGACGGCCACCTCGTGTGCGTCCACGATCGCACCATCGATCGCACCTCCGACGGCGTAGGCGTCGTCAGCGAGATGACGCGCGACGAGCTGGCCCAATATAACTACGGCACCGCCGAAGAGCCCGCCGAACTTCTCGAATTGAGTGCGCTCATCGAGCTCGCTCTCGCCTCGGCGAGGCCCGTCAAGGTGTTCATCGAAACCAAGCATCCCGTCAGGTTCGGCGGGCTCGTGGAAAGCAAGGTCCTGGCCGAGTTGCAGCGGTTCGGCATCGCGTCCCCGCCGTCGGCCGACCACTCGCGCGCCGTCGTGATGTCGTTCTCGGCCGGAGCCGTCTGGCGGATCCGGAGATCGGCGCCGATGCTCCCGACCGTGCTGCTGGGGGAGTCGGCCCGCTATCTCGGCGGAGGAGCGGCCACGACGGTCGGCGCCACCGCGGTGGGTCCCTCGGTCAAGACCCTGCACGAGCACCCCGACATGGTCGACAAGGCCGCGGCCGCAGGACGGGCCACCTACTGCTGGACCGTCGACGATCGGACCGATGTCGCTCTGTGTCGCGAACTCGGCGTCAGCTGGGTGGCTACCAACCACCCCGGGCGCACCAAGAATTGGCTGGCCTCCTGACCGAGGCTCTTCCGGCGTGTAGGTTTTGGCGTCGTGGCAAAGAAGAGCAAGAGAAACAGTGGACCGAAGCCCGACAGTGCCCGCGCCGAGAAGCTCGCGCAGCGGAAGGCGGAACGGGAAAGTGCCGCCGCGGCCGTGACGCGCCCCTTCGAAGGCCTTGCCGCGGAATGCGACCTCGTCGCGCTGCGTGAATTCGTCCCCTCCGCAACAGCACCGCTGCCGGTGAAGGACTCCTCGCGTCCGGTGACGTTGGCGACCGTCCTGCCGGGTGCCGTGGCGGCGCTCGTCCGTGACGAAGGCGAGGACGCCACCGGGTTCGTCGGTGTACAGGTCCAGGCGCACTCTGCGGACCTCGGTGCCGACTTGGCGGCCTCCGTCGTGTGGGTTCGAGACGCCGCGGCCGGAGAATCGCTGGCCTCCGCCAACCCCGGTGCCGACACCCCCGCACCGGCCGAGGTGATCGACGCGGACGCTCTGCTCGACATCACGGTGCACCAGGATTTCAACTGGTGGATCCCCGAAGGGGTGGAACCGGCACCCGAGGTCGCGACCACGGTGCAGCACGCCAACGCGGCAATCATGCCGTCCGCGCGGGTCGAAGCCGAAGGCGTCGTGGCGGCGTGGTGGGTAGATGCGGGGGAGAAGGCGCACATCCGCTGGGTGCGTCCCGAAAACGAGGACGACCTGATGCTGGCGCTGGCGCGGGTCCACGCCACCGGCGGGCTGCACCTGGGTGAAGGGTCGCGCTATGCCGGCTCCTTCCGGACGCACGGCCTTCTCGTTCCGGTCTTCGACCTGGATCGAGAGAAGCACCCCAACGAGTGGGCGGCCGCCACGGTCGAGCTCGGTGACCGACTCGCGCAGGCGCTGGCCGTCGATGCTCCGCTCACCACCGACGAGCGCCGCGCCCGCGACGGCCTCCGCGGTCGCCAGGTCACGTTGCGCTAGGCCCTCCGGGCCCGTGAGTGGTTAAGGAGTGCAGAGACTCGTTAACCACTCACGGGCGGCGGAGCCGCCTAGATGGCGCCGCCGGCGGCAGCAGGCGCTCCGGCGGTGTCGTCCACGACGCTCATCTCGCGAGCGACGAAGTCCTCCAGATGGAACATGTTGGCGCCCGCGCGGTCGGCGATGGCGAGCAGAGTGGTCATGCTGGCGACCTCCTCGACCTGTTCCTTGAGGAACCACTGCATGAACTGCTCGCCGAGGTAGTCGCCCTCTTCGCGGGCGGTGCTCGCGAGCTGCACGATCTGCTCGGTGACCGTCTTCTCCTGCGTCAGAGCCAGCGCGATCGGCTCACGCGCATTCTCGAAGTTGCCCTTCGCGGCGTCGACACCCGACAGCTCCACGTTGATTCCGCGATCCAGGAAGTACTGGATGATCATCATCGCGTGATTGCGTTCCTCGACGGCCTGCTTGTAGAAGTGCTTGGCCAGCTGCGGAAGGTCCGCATTATCGAAATAGACGGCAGTCGCGGTGTACTGGTGTGACGCGTTGAATTCGTTGCGAATCTGGTCGTGCAGCAGAGCGTGGAATTTTGTCTTGTGCGCGTCAACGGAAGTCATGGGACACACGATATAGCTGGTCAGACGGCGTTGTCATGCAAGTTCTGCCTAATTATGGCAAGGGTTCCCAAACTTATTGCGGCCTAATTCGGCGCGAATTCCGCCGAATTATCGCGCACCGTTTCGGGTTTATCAGGGGCGCCTTCAGGCTCCACTACCTGCGGTCTTGGGCGCGGTCGAATCGGCGCGCGGGGCGGCGTTCATCTCCCGGGCGACGAAGTCTTCGACGTTGAACACATCGTGGCCCGCGCGGTCGACGATGGTCAGCAGGGTGTTCATGCCCGCAGTTTCCTCGACCTGCTCCTTGAGGAACCATTGCATGAACTGCTCGCCGAGGTAGTCCCCGTTGTCGCGGGCCGTGCGGGCGAGTTTCGTGATCTGCTCGGTGACCGCTTCTTCCTGTTTCAGCGCCAGTTCCACCGGTGCCCGCACCGAGTCGAAATCCGTGATCACGTCGTCGATACCCGGAACGGTCACGTCCACGTGATTATCGAGGAGGTACTGGATCATCATCATCGCGTGGCGGCGTTCCTCGGTGGCCTGGGTATAGAACCGCTTCGCCAACTGCGGGAGATGGTGGGAATCGAAGTAGACGGCCACCGCGATGTATTGCTGTGACGCCGTGAATTCGTTGCGGATCTGCTGTTGCAGCAGGTGGTGGAATTCACTGGGTTTCGTTGGCGCCGACTGTGTCATGCGGCTCAGTTTACGGATGCGACGTCACTGGCCTGTGGTGACCAGTTCGGCGGGAACCTGCCGATCCTCGGCGAGGGCGCCGAAGAACTGCGACGCCCGTTCGTCGTCCCACACCAGCACGTTCCCCGAACCGTCGACATCCTCGAATCCGGCCACCGGGACCGTGGTGGTGACCATGTCACCGCGCACCGCCCACGCGAGCATTGCGAGGTTCCAGATGTGATCGCCCTCGTCCACGCGCAACGACTTGGCTGTGTCGGTGACCAGCGGCCACACCCGGAACGGGTTCAGCCACGTTGCCGGGCTGGTGGCTTTCGCCATCAGCGCGGCCATGAACTTCCGCTGGTGGTTCATGCGGTCGATGTCGGCGAGCGCCGTTGCACGGGTGCGGACGAATCCGAGGGCGTCCGAGCCGGACAGCTCCTGGCAGCCGGGCGCCAGGTTGATGCCGGCGAGGGGGTCGTCGATGGGGGCATCCAGGCACATCTCGACACCACCGATGGCGTCGACGATCCCGGCGAAACCGCCGAACCCGATCTCGGCGTAGTGGTCGATGTGCAGCCCGGACGCTTCCTCGACCGTCTGCACCAGCAATTGCGGGCCACCGAATGCGAACGACGCGTTGATCTTGTCCTCGCCGTAGCCCGGTATGGACACGTAGGAGTCGCGGGGGATGCTCACCATGGTCGCCGGCCCGCCGCTGCTCGGGAGGTGCATCACGATGATGGTGTCGGTGCGGTCGGGACCGCTGTTGCCGCCGGTCGACAACTCCTGCTCCTGTTCGGGTGTCAACCCGGTGCGGCTGTCCGACCCGACCAGCAGCCAGTTGGTGCCGGGGGTGTCGCCGACCCGGCCGTCGTAATCGGCGAGGGCGTCGACCCGGTTCAGGGAGGTGTCCAGGTAGTAGGTCATGCCGGCGAGGGCAAGGATCAACACCAGGAAGAGGATGCCGATGCGACTGCCCCAGTTTCGCCGGCGTCTGGGTCTGCGTTGACGCGGTGGTTCGGGGTTGCGGGGAGGCGCGAGCGGGGGCGGCGGGTTGCGAGGGGGGCGCCGATCCGGGACATACGCCTGTCGGTACTGCGGCGCCTGACGATACTGCGGTGGCTCACGATAGGGCTGCGGCGTCTGGGTGGGCGCGTAGCCATCCGAGCGAGGAGGCGCGGACCGCGACAATCGCGGTTCGGGCGCCTGCGACCACGCCTGCTGCGGGGCGGGTGGGGTACCTCGCCCGTCTCGCCGGATCACCTGGGTTCCTTCCGGAGGCGGACCTGTTGGGCCGGGGCGGGGCGCCGGGTGCCGGGGTCGCGGCGGCGGCGGTCCCGGAGATCCTCGTGGCGGAACGCGAGGAGGCGGAGGCGGGGCGGAACCGTGCGGGCCGGGAGGTGGGGTACGGCGGTTCGGCGACTGCGGCGCGGGCCCGCCGCCCTGCGTCCGCCGAGGCGGACGGGGCGGCAGCGGTGGATAGGGTGCGTCGCCGGTCACCCGCACGACTTTACTGGTCTCGAAGGATTACGGAATCCAGCCGACGTGGCCACGCAGTGCCGCGTAGCCGACGAAAGCCACCGAGTCGATGGTGGCGTGCGCGATCACGAGTGGCCACATCCGGCCGGTCTTCTGCCAGTACCGGCCGAACACCACACCCATCGCCACATTGCCCAGCCCGCCGCCGAAGCCCTGGTAGAGGTGGTAGGTGCCACGCAGCAGGGCCGACGCCAGCAGGGACGAGTTCTCGCTCCATCCCAGTTGCCGCAGTCGGGTGACGAGATAGGCGACGACCAGTACCTCCTCGGCCCCCGAGTTGGCGATCGCCCAGAGGACGAGGACGGGAAGCCGCCACCAATGGTCACCGATCGTGCTCGGGACGACGGTCAGGTTGGCGCCCACCGCACGCGCCAGCAAGTAGAAGCCGAGGCCGGGGAGCCCGATCAGCGCAGCCAGCCCGACACCCTGTACCGCGTCGGGTCGCCACCGGATACGCCCCAGCCCCACCGAGGCGAGGCTGATGCCGCCACGCCACAGGAGATACAGACCCAGCGCCGCCCAGGACAGCAGTTTCACGACACCGAGCAGCTGCCGTGCCGCATCGATGAACTGGTTCTCCGCGCGTGCGACGTTCAGCGCCACCGCTTGGTCGGCGAGGTCACCGGGCGTCAGCAGGGACTCGGTCAGCGACAGCAATCCCGACAACCCGCTGGTCCCGAAGGTGACGAGCAGGACGATCGTGATTTCGATCCACAGCCCGCGGCGTTCCTTCGCCGGCACCACCGGCAGCTCGGGTGATGCGGGGCGTAACCAGGAGTCGAGCGTTGTCCGCGAGATCACGCGGCAACGCTAGCGCGCGGGACCCTGAGTTGCCGATGCCGATCAGCCGCGGGCGCGCAGACCGTTGACGAAGGGGCATCCGACGAGCAGTCGTATCGCCCGGCTCAGCGACAGGGCGTCGTCCACCGGATTCGCGAACGGCATCCAGATGTCGCGGTCACCGTTGTCGCTCTCGACGCGCAACCGCAACCCGTAGCGGTCGATGCCGAGCGGACGGATGCGTCCCTGCCGCATGTGCGGTGGAAGCTTGCGGGAGAGCAGGTCGATGAGGTCGGTGTGATCCTCGTCGAGGTGCTGAAGCCAGGCCGTTTCCATTTCCCAGAACGGGTCGGGCCTGGCTGCGAGCAGGTCGGGAAGGGAGACGGGTTCGGCGCCGGTCGAGTCGGCGACGACGGCCGATTCGAGCCGTAGCTGCAACAGCGTGGCGTCGTGCCCGACGTCGAGCAGTCCGGGATGCGGGTATTCGGAGGCGACCTCGTCCGCGAGGGCGCGGGTGTGCGCCTCGCACAGGGAGTGAAGGGTGCCCCGTAGCCAGACGAGTGATCGCACGGGCTCGCGGAGTGGGAGCGGGGAATTGTCGGTCAGCTCCAGGACCGCGGGGATTCCGCCGCCACCGGCCAACCAGGACAGGGTGGCCGCCGCCGAGTCGGTCGGCACCGCGACGACGACGTCTCCGCCGGCGCGCAGGTGGTGGACGGACGTGACCGTAGGAGCGCTGCCCTCGACAGCGAGTACTGCCTCCTGGGTCCGTGCGCACGAACTACGCACACGCTCGGCGGTGGTCGGTCCGGTAGTCGTGACGGGCATGGAGCCTCCTTCGGGAGCAGCGGTACTGAGGTAAACCTAACCTAATGTGACGTGCGTCGGTTGGCAAGACCACCGCAGGATTACGGTGTGGAGGTGGCAATTCCTCTTTCCCTCGGAGTTCCGCGTTCGCGCGGACCGCAGTCGCTGCTCGAAGGCCTGCTCAGCGCGGCACCCACCGCCGGAGTATCCGCGGACCCCGCGGACACGATCGGAGGAACAGTCGGGCCCCGGGTGGTTCTTGCGTCCACTCTGATCGGCTGCCACGGCACCGACGCGGGCCGCATCATCGTCGGCCTCGACATCGACCCCGCCGAGCTGCGTACCCGAGAACAGGCGTCCTACGAGGCAGTCCGATTCCACCTCGACTGCCCTGCGGCGCAGCTCGGCGACGCACTCGCGTTGCGACTGCCCTCGCCGCTCGCCGTGTTCGTCGGCGACGGCGACCTCGGGCTCGCAGAATCGGCGCAGCAACTCGCCGATGCCGGACGCATCCCCGGCCTGGGCAGTGGATGCTCCATCGGTGAGGTGGCGGATTTCCTGGCGGTCCTCGCCCATGCGGACGTCGGATACGTGGCCAGGGCGTGTGACGCCGCCGAGGTGCTCGCCCTGTTGTCCGGCACCGTCGCGTCGCTGCGCGGAGACAACGTCCGGTCGGCTCTCGCCGACCCGACCGCGGAGAAGCTTGCGGCGCTCGGTCCGGAGGCGGCCGAGGCTGTCCGGGAAGTGCTGCTGGGCATCGAGGTGAGCGATCCCGCCCGGGTGAGTCGCGAACTCGCCGCCGCCGGGTTGCGATAAAGATTCACCGCATAGCGCCGGGCCGTCAACTCTCGATGCGTAATCTCATAGGCGTGCCAAAGATCGCGTACTTCGGACCCTCGGGAACCTTCACGGAAATGGCGCTCGCCGAACTCGAGGGGGCGGGCGCCTTCGACGGGCCGGTCGAACGCGTCGCCGCGTCCAGCCCCCCGGCCACGCTCGAGCTGGTACGCGACGGTGTGGTCGACGGTGCCGTCGTCCCCATCGAGAGCTCTGTCGAGGGGGCTGTGGTGCCCACGCTGGACTCCCTGGCCCTGGGCGAACGGCTACAGATCGTCGCCGAGACCGAACTGGACGTGGCGTTCGAAATTCTGGGTCGACCCGGCATCGATCGCCTCGACCAGGTGCGGACCGTGCGCGCCTATCCCGTCGCCGCCGGCCAGGTGCGGACCTGGCTGGACAAGAACTGCCCCGACGCCGAGATTCAGACCGCATCGTCCAATGCGGGTGCGGCCGAGGACGTCTCGCATGGTCTCGCCGACGCCGCGGTATCGACCGCGCTGGCCGGCAGGCGTCTCGGATTGCACGCACTGGCCAGCAGTGTCGCGGACGTAGCCGGCGCGCGGACGCGGTTCGTGCTCGTCACCGCCCCGACGCGGGTCCCGCCGCGCACCGGTAGCGACCGGAGCTCCGCGGTGCTGCAGCCCGACAACGAACCCGGATCGCTCGTCAGCGTCCTCTCCGAGTTCGCCACTCGCGGAATCGACCTCATCCGCATCGAATCCCGGCCCGTTCGCACCGAACCCGGCTCCTACCGGTTCTTCGTCGACTGCATCGGTCACCTCGACGATCCGCTGGTCGCCGAGGCATTCCGCGCGCTGCACCGCAAGTCGACCGTGCGCTTCCTCGGCTCGTGGCCGGCCGCGAACCCGAGTGGTCCGCCCCCGCCGTCCGACGGAGACGCGGCGGACTGGATCGAACGAATCCGTCAGGGAGACAGGGAACTGTGAGCGGCAAGCTGATTCTGGTACGGCACGGACAGACCGAGGCGAACGTCGAACGCCGACTCGACACCCGGCTGCCCGGCGCACCGCTGACCCCGGAGGGGCAGGCCCAGGCCGACGCTCTCGGGGCCCGGCTCGCGGCCCGTGCGTCGCTCGCTGCGCTCGTCAACTCGGAGGCCCTGCGCGCCCGGCAGACGGCGGGCGCGGTCGAACGTGCCACCGGGCTTACCGCCCAGACCCGTGAGGGGTTGTACGAGGCGCAGGCGGGTGAACTCGAGGATCGCCGTGACGATGAATCGCACGCCCTGTTCATGAAGACATTCCACCTGTGGCACGCGGGTGAGCTGGGAGCCCGCGTACCCGGTGGCGAATCCGCTCACGACATCCTCGACCGCTACGTGCCGGTCGTCGATACCCTGCGCGCGGAGTATCTCGACGATCCGAACCGATCGGGAGATGTCGTCCTCGTCAGCCACGGCGCCGCGATCCGCCTCGTCGCCGCACAGCTGGCGGATGTTCCCGGGCTGTTCGCCGCCAATAACCACCTCGCGAACACGGAGTCGGTCGAGTTGGTACCGACCCCCGGCGGAGGCTGGGAATGTGTGCGGTGGGGAACGATCGAGCCGCCGTTCGAACATCGCGTGATTCCCGGGGCCGACGACCCGATGGGGTGAATGCGTTGCGGACTTCCACCCGCTGCGCGACGATGGAGAAAACCGTCCTCGAGGAGTGACGGCAATGGAATGGTTCGTAGCCGAAGACTATTCCCTCGGGCGGCTGCTCGTCACCGAGGGGCTCGCGGCGATCTACCTTGTCGCCTTCCTGGGCGCGGTGCATCAGTTCAGGCCGCTCGTCGGTAGTGACGGCATGATGCCGATTCCGCGGTTCCTGCGGGCCGTCCCCTTCGCACGCGCACCGAGTGTCTTTCACTTCCACTACTCGGATCGGTTCTTCGCGGCAGTTGCCTGGACTGGCGCCGGGTTGGCACTCGCGACTCTGCTGGGTGCGACGCAATTCATGCCGCTTGCCGCCTGCATGCTGGTGTGGTTGGTGCTGTGGATCCTCTACCTGTCGATCGTCAACGTCTCGCAAATCTGGTACAGCTTCGGCTGGGAGTCGCTACTCCTTGAAGCCGGGTTTCTGGCGATTTTCCTCGGTAACTCCTCCGTCGGTCCGCCGATTCTGGTGCTGATTGCGGTGCGGTGGTTATTGTTCCGGCTCGAGTTCGGCGCCGGACTGATCAAGATGCGCGGCGACAAATGCTGGCGTGACCTCACCTGCCTCTACTATCACCACGAAACCCAGCCGATGCCCGGCCCGCTCAGCTGGTACTTCCACCGAATGCCGAAAAGACTCCACCGGCTCGAGGTGCTGGGAAATCACTTCGCGCAATTAGTGATGCCGTTCGGGCTGTTTGCGCCCCAGCCGGTGGCGGCGATCGCCGCGGCCGTCATGATCATCACTCAACTGTGGCTGGTGGCGAGCGGTAACTTCTCCTGGCTGAACTGGATCACGATCGTGCTGGGTCTGTCGGTCATCCCGGACAGTGTGTTCGAGATGGTTGTGCCGGTATCGCTCCCGGAGGGAAGTTCGTCGGCGCCGCTGTATTTCGTCGTCCTGGTGGTCGCTGTGACAGCGTTGGTGGTGGTGCTGAGTTACTGGCCGATCCGCAACATGATCTCGCACGGTCAGCGGATGAATGCGTCGTTCAACTCGTGGCATCTGGTGAACACCTACGGCGCCTTCGGCAGCGTCACCAAAGTTCGGTACGAAGTGATTGTGGAGGGGACATCCGACTCGGCGATCACCGCGCAGTCCGAATGGAAGGAGTACGAGTTCAAGGGAAAACCGGGTGATGTGAATCGCCGGCCACGGCAGTTCGCGCCGTACCATCTGCGGCTCGATTGGTTGTTCTGGTTTATTCCGATCTCACCGGGCTATGCCGATCCATGGTTTCCTGCCTTCGTGGAGCGGCTGCTGAGGAACGACCGCGACACGCTGAAACTCCTGCGCCACAATCCTTTCCCCGACGCCCCGCCTCAACATGTGCGTGCACGCCTGTACCGCTACCGGTTCACCACCTGGAAGGAGCGCCGCGAGACGGGGGCGTGGTGGAAGCGTGAACCGGTGTAACTCAGTGCAATCTGTCGGCCAGGAACTCGAGGGCCTGGCGCAGACGTTGTGGTGTACCCGGGCTCAGAGAAGACCAGGCGACGCCATGCGCGGATACGCTGGACGTGCCGACGATTCGCCCTTTGTGCGTGTCGAATACGGTAACGGGACCACCGACGGGGTCGTACTGCCCGTCGCCGTACACGATTCCCACTATTTCGGCGTAGGTGTTGCAGGTTGCCATCGCGGTGCCCAACGCGGTGGCATCGGACGGCGCGACACCGAGTGCGGTGAGGCCAGCCGCGAGAGCGTTACCGTCACCTCCCGCGTCGAACACCTCACCGAGTTGGGCAGTGGGTGCGTTGACCACGCCGAAGTCCATCGGCTCCGCGGTGCCGAGGGCAGCGATGACCGGCGCAAAGATGTCGACGCCGGCGTCCTGCACCACGTAGGTGTCGCCGGCGCGCATGGTGAGCACCGACATGGTGTCGCCCCGGGAAACACACAACCGCGAGATGCTTCCGTCGACGTACCAGCGCAGAGCAATTTCCCACCGCGGGCGGGCAAGAACCTGCAGCCCGGCAGCAAGCTCGGCGCGAACCTCACCGCCCGGGAGGAGATCCCGGGCGGTGAGGCCGGCGACGGCGTCGCGAAACGCTGTGTCCCTGGCTTCGTACGAGTCGTACCGCGGGCCGGCGTCGAGCACCACCGGCAGGACGTCGAGCGCGAGCCGGTCGACGAGGACATCCATCTCGTCGAGGCTCAGGGTCGCCGCCGGCAGGGTCGGTCCCGCCTGGGTGCCCAGGTCTATCAACGTCCGCTCTCCGGGTGGTCGGGGTTGGCGCCGATCACCGAAGGAATGACCGTGCGTCCGTCGGCGAAGTGCTCGAAGTTTTTCAGATAATCGGGGGTGTCCCGTTCTTCGTCGTCCTGCGAACCGGCCGGACCCGCGCCGCGCCCGCTCATCATGGGTCCGCTACCCGTTGCTCCACGTGCCGCCGTAGCGGGATTCATGTCGGCCCGGACGTCTCCGATCACTGCGCCGGGTGTGGCCGCGGGCGCTCCGGGCCGAGCACCCTGGCCCAGAGCATCCGTCTTTCCCCAGCCCTCGGGAAGAGTCGCACCGCCGGCTCCCGTCCCGGCACCGAGCGCACCGGCCGACGTCCGTGCTGCCGCCGTCGACGTGGAAGCCGCGCCGCCACCGCTGTACGAGCCACCCGACAGCATCGGCGCACCAGCCATCATCGGGGTGGCCGCCGAGCTGGTGGCCGCGGACAGCGCCGCCCCACCGATGTTGCTCGCCGCCGACGTGGCGGTGGAAACGGTGGTACCGGCGATACTGCCGACCTGCGATGCGGCGGTGGTGACCGCGGGATTCTGACCGGCCGCCATCAGCGCGGCGGCGGCGGCCCGTGTCGGGTCGAAGTTGCCGTCCTGCGGGACGTCCTCGAAGGTTCCGACCTCTTTGGAATCGGCTTTGGTGACGATGCGTGGGGGCTGCTTGTACGGGCGTTTGAGCGCGAGGATGTTGGATGCGGCCTCGTACCCCTCCATCACGAGCCCTGCCCGGATGTCCATCGCCCGGTCGGCGGCCTCGGCGACTGCCGCGGAACCGTTGAGAGCACCGCCCGTCGAGTAGGCGGTGGCCTTCGCGGTCTTGACCGCCACGATCTCGGGAATGCTGGGCATGATGAGGGCGGCCGTCGTGTATGCGCCCGCCTCGAGTCCGGCCTTGACGGCGGTGTCTGCCGCCAGTTCGGCGCACTCGGCCGTCCATACCGTGAACGGCGTGATCTTGGCGAGTGCGGCCACGGCCGATACGCCCTGCCAGCCGGCGGCCAGCTCGGCCATCACCCGAACGAGCGTGAGGTTGGCGTCGACGAAGCTGGTGGACAGCGCAGTCCATGCAGCGCTCGCCACGCTGAGCGGCACCGGGCCTGCGCCCGCGATGAGCGTGGTCGAGTTGACGGTGGCCCCGCGGGGCAACCAGATGACACCTGTCAGTCCCATGGTCATGTGCGATTCTCCTACTGGTCTCGAGGCGTACCGGTCACATGCCCGCAGCGAGCGACGCGCCCAGGGCAAAGTCCTCGGCGGCGTACAGAGCGGCTTGGGTGCGGAGCGTGTTCGCGGTCTCCCGCATCTCGAGAATTCCTTGGGCGACAGCAGGAGTGAACGTTCCTGCGACCGTGTTGAAGTAACCGGCGGCATGGAGGGAGACTTCTTCGCTCCCCGACGGGAGTACCCGGATTGCTGCGGAGTTCAGTGCGACCGAAGCCTCGAGGCGCGCGGCGAGCGCGTCGAGTTCCACGGCGGCGGCGACAAGAGCTTCGGGTGCGACGTGCAGAGCTGGCATTGCGTCGAACTCCTTCTGACCTAGGCGGGTACGGAAGGCAGTTGCCCCCCGGCAAGCGAACTGCATGGTGCAGCGTCCCTACTTCCTTGGACGCCGCCACGCGCTCTTCGGTTCCCCCCGATCCCGAGAAAAAAATTCTCGGGAAAACCGTTCATCCCCAGCCGAGCTCGTGCAAGCGATCTTCTTCTATCCCGAAGTAGTGTGCAACCTCGTGGATCACGGTAACGGCCACTTCGTGAACGACTTCCTCCTCTGAACTGCACATTTCGAGGAGGGCGTCGCGGTAGATGGTAATCGTATCGGGTAGCGAACCGCCGTAATGACTGTCCCGTTCGGTCAGCGCTATTCCGTGGTACAGCCCGAGGAGATGCGGATCGTCTTCGTTGCGGTCGTCGACGAGGACGACGACGTTGTCGATTGCGGTCGCGAGTTGAGGCGGAATCAGATCGAGAGCGTCCCCCACCAATTCCTCGAATCGGTCGGGCGTCATCAGAACCGGCACCTCAGCGCCCGGGAACCGGAGCTGCGCCGGGAAGCGGTGTCGGCATCGACCTGCCCTCCGGAGTAGGCGGTGGCGGTACCGGCGCTGCGCCGTTGATCAGGATGTCGCCCTTGGCGGACCCGGTGATGGTCGAGAAGCCGCCGGTGTCGGTCTCCTTGCCCACCGAACAGTTGATGCGCCTGCTGCCCGCCAGCCAGCTGTCGAGTTCCAGGTTGTCCCAGAACAGGGTGAGGGTCTTGTTCCGCAACGCGTCCGCCGAGCCGAGAAATTCGTTGGACGCCTGGGTGCACACGCCCTCGAGGTACTTGTCCTGATCTTCGACCGACGGCATCGAACCCGGGAACTGGGTGCCGAGATCGACCACGGAGATCACCTCGTACGCGTGGGGCTGCACGCAGTCGACGGGATCGGTGGGGACATTCTGATTGATGCCGATGCAGGTGCCGGGATCCCAGACATTGGATTGGTCCTGCTCGGCCACCCGCCCACTGAAAGGCAGCAAAGTGCCTGCGGTGCCAGAGAATTGGAGACCGCACCGCAGGGTGCGCTCCCCGGCGGTCCAGCCTGCCTCGCTGGGGAACATGAGACCGACGCTGAACTTCCCGTAAGGGTCGAAACGCGAACCCAGGTAGGTCTCGACGGCGGGCACGCAGTGCTCGTCCCGCAGCTCGGCGAACCGCAGGGCGCCCGGGTAGCGCGAACCCGGGCCGAACTCTGCGCCCGGGTAGACACTGAGATCCAGAGGGGCCGCCACCTCGAAACGGTGCTCCTCGGAGCAGTCGACTTTCGCGACGTCCTTGCGATCCTCTTTCGGATCGTTCGACGGTGTCCAGTCGAGGCAGTCGCCGGCGATCGCCGATGCGAAAGCCTCCCCTTCCACCGACGCGGTGGCCTGGGGTCCGGGGTCGCCCGAGTGGGTGGGTAGATTCTCGCTGCGCTCGAACCCACCTGCGATCGCGAAGGTCGCGATCGCCGCGACCACGGCGCCGATCGCGACAGCAGCGAGCGCGCGACGCGTCGTGGTCGCGGACATGGTGCGGGGTGCCTTGGTCGGTTGCCCGGCGTTCCCGGGCTGCGGTTCGGCACCGTTCGGCTGATCTGAGGACATCGTTTTCCATCATGCCCGTTCCGGTGCGAGAAGCAGAACAACTCCTTCGATCAGGTTCGCGGCGGGGTAGCTTCGAGTGCCATGAACGACCATTCGCAGCCCTCCGCCGAACCTGTGGATCCGGAACTCCAGGAACTCGCGGGCCGGGTGTTCGATGCCGCACGCGCGGGTGACGCAGTGGCGTTGGCCACGTACATCGACGCCGGGGTCCCGGTGAACCTCACCAACCAGAACGGCGACACCCTCGTCATGCTGGCCGCCTACCACGGCCATGCCGAGGCGGTCCAGGCTCTGATCGACCGCGGTGCCGACGTCAACCGACTCAACGACAAGGGCCAGTCACCGCTGGCAGGGGCGTTGTTCAAGGGTGAGGACGGGGTGGTGTGCACCCTCGTCGCGGGCGGTGCCGACCCCACAGCCGGGCACCCCACCGCGGTGGACGCCGCGCGCATGTTCGGCCGGGAAGATCTCCTGAGCCTGCTGGAACCGAAACCCGAATGAGCGCGCCGGAGGCGCCCGGTAGGGTTTGACACCGTGATTGACCTGAAGTTCCTCCGCGAGAACCCCGACGCCGTCCGCGAGTCGCAGCGCACCCGCGGTGAAGATCCTGCGCTGGTCGACGCGCTGCTCGAGGCCGATGCGTCCCGTCGCGCCGCGGTACTCGCCGGTGACACTCTGCGCGCCGAGCAGAAGGCCTTCGGTAAGAAGGTGGGCCAGGCGTCCCCCGAGGAACGGCCCGCGCTGCTCGAGGGATCCAAGGAACTCGCGGCCAAGGTCAAGCAGGCCGAGGCGGAGCAGCACGAGGCGCAGGCCGCGCTCGATGCCGCGCACCGGGCGATCTCCAATATCGTCCAGGACGGCGCCCCGGCCGGTGGCGAGGACGACTTCGTCACCCTGGACACGGTCGGCGATGTCCCCACGTTCGACTTCGAGCCCAAGGACCACCTCGAGTTGGGCGAGTCGCTGGGACTGATCGACATGGAACGCGGCGCGAAGGTGTCCGGCGCCCGGTTCTATTTCCTCACCGGGTTCGGCGCCATGTTGCAACTCGGAATGCTGCAGCTCGCCGCGCAGAAGGCAATGGCCAACGGGTTCCAGATGATGATTCCCCCCGTGCTGGTGCGCCCCGAGATCATGGCGGGCACCGGATTCCTCGGCGCCCACGCGGACGAGATCTACCACCTTGCCGACGACGACCTCTACCTCGTCGGAACTTCCGAGGTCCCGCTCGCCGGGTACCACTCGGGCGAGATCCTCGATCTTTCCGCAGGCCCGAAGCGGTACGCGGGTTGGTCGACCTGCTTCCGCCGGGAAGCAGGCAGCTACGGCAAGGACACCCGCGGAATCATCCGGGTCCACCAGTTCGACAAGGTGGAAATGTTCACCTACTGCAAGCCCGAGGATGCCGACGCCGAGCATCAGCGTCTGCTGGCCTGGGAGCGCGACATGCTGGCCGCAATCGACGTCCCCTACCGGGTGATCGACGTCGCCGGGGGCGATCTGGGTTCCTCGGCTGCCCGCAAGTTCGATTGCGAGGCGTGGGTGCCCACCCAGCAGGCGTACCGCGAGCTCACATCCACGTCGAACTGCACGACGTTCCAGGCGCGGCGCCTCGGCGTGCGGTACCGCGACGAGAACGGGAAGCCGCAGACTGCTGCCACCCTGAACGGCACGTTGGCCACCACGCGGTGGATCGTGGCGATCCTCGAGAACCACCAGCAGTCCGATGGGACGGTACGCGTGCCGGAGGCGCTGGTGCCCTTCGTCGGTACGGACGTATTGAAGCCGTAAAAGAATACTGTCCGTTATGCAAGGCTACCCTTGCATCTGCGCCCCAATGATGTAACCCTTACCTAATCAGATAGTTCGCGTAAGGGAGCTCCACATGTTCGTGTGCATCTGCAAGGCCGTCACCGAGACCGAGGTGCACGAACATGTGCACGACGGTGCCGACTCTGCAGATGCCATCGGTGAGCGATGTGGAGCCGGATGGGGGTGTGGAACCTGCGTCGACCGCCTCGAAGAAATTCTCTGTGCGTACGCGGAGCGTAATCGCACAGCTGCCTGACAACTGACACCACGATCCGCTGCGGAGAGTGGTCGAGCCTGATACGGTCGCATTAGTCCCGGCGACCGGAGGTTGTCATGCGCGGTAACGACGAGGTAATCGCTCTTCTCAACGAACAGTTGACGAGTGAGCTGACGGCAATCAACCAGTATTTCCTGCACTCGAAGATGCAGGCCAACTGGGGTTTCACCAAACTGGCGGCGAAGACGCGTGCCGAGTCCATCGAAGAGATGATTCACGCCGAGATCTTGACCGACCGCATCCTCTTTCTCGAGGCGCTACCGAACTATCAGAAGCTGCTCCCGCTGCGCATCGGACAGGATCTGCGAGAGCAGTTCCACTCCGACCTCGCGGTCGAGCTCGAGGTTGTCGAACGCCTGCGTCCCGGAATTCAGATGTGCCGGGAGAAGGGCGACGCGACGTCGGCGAAGCTACTCGAAGGCATCCTCGCGGAAGAAGAGGAGCACATCGACTATCTGGAGACACAGATCGAGTTGATGGACAAGATGGGCGATCAGCTGTACATGGCCCAGCTCGTCGATCAGCCACCGACAGCCGGGTAGTCGATCGACGAAAACCGCGCGACTCGCTGGGCGCTCTGTGTAAAAATGGGCGCGTGAGATATCCCGCCGCTCAGCCTTGACCCAGCTCCCAGCGATCGCTCACCGTCCGCGTGGTCGGTTACACCGCCACGCGTGACCTCATTCCGCTTTTCGGTCTCTACGACCTGCTGTTCGCCGACCACGGCCTCAGCGTCGGACAGATTTCGTCGCTACTCGTCATCTGGTCCGTCGTATCGTTCGTCGCCGAGGTGCCCTCGGGCGCGTGGGCCGACACCGTGTCCCGGCGTGGACTGCTCGTCTTCGCCTCCGCCCTGTACACCGCGGGATTCACCGTGTGGGTGGTGGCGCCGTCGTATGCAGGCTTCGCAGCCGGATTCGTGTTGTGGGGCATCAGTGGCGCCATCCAGTCCGGAACGTTCGAGGCGTTGCTGTACGACGAACTTGCCGCGCGGGGGAAGTCGGAGACCTTCGCCCGGCTCCTCGGCTACGCCAACTCCGGCGCCATGGCGAGCAACCTCGTCGCCACGCTGACCGCGGCGCCGCTCTTCGTTCTGGGTGGTTACACGCTGGTCGGATGGGCCAGTGTCGCTGCGACGGTGGTGCACGGAGGCTTCGCACTACTGCTTCCCGCTGCGCCGAGAGCAGCCGACGCGGACGAAACACGGGAAGTGGCCGGCGGGCGTGGACTGCTGTCCCGCTACGCCGGGATGCTCCGGGCCGGGGTCGGGGAGGTGTCGCACGACACGGTGCTCCGCCGAGGCGTGGTGCTGTCGTCGGTGCTCGTCGGATTTCTCGCCTTCGACGAGTACTTCGGCCTGCTCGCCCGCGACGGTGGCACCGCGACGGCGGCGGTGCCGTTGCTGGTGGCCATCACCGTCGCCGGCCAAGTGGTGGGTACCGCGGCGGCCGGCCGGACGGCGTCGATGCGAGCGGTGACGATGAGCCGTGTCGTCGCAGCGGGTGCCGTATTGCTCGGTGCCGGAGCGCTTCTGGGTGGTGTCACCGGGTTCGCGGCAATCGGCGCGGGCTACGGCATCCTCGGCAATGCCATGATCGTGTCGGAAGCTCGTGTGCAGGACGCGATCACCGGTCCGGCGCGGGCCACCGTCACCTCGGTGTCGGGGCTGTTCGGCGAGATCACCGCACTTCTGATCTACGTGGGTTTCGCTGTCGGCTCGACGTGGTTCTCGGTCACCACACTCGTTGCCGCACTGGCTGTCCCGGTGCTGCTGTCGGCGGTCCTGGTGCGCCGGTGGCTGCCACCGGTTCGGCTGGACACACCCACCGCCGGGTGAATGTACCTTTCGGCGCCTCAGATGCGCCGAAAGGTACATTCGCCCGAGCGATCAGAGCTTGCTGGACCGCAGCTCGTGGCCCTTCGACGTCTTGCAGCGACCCGACTCGAGGTCCCACTGCCAGCCGTGCAGGTTGCAGGTGAGATTGGTGCCGTCGACGACGCCGAACTTGGACAGGTCGGCCTTGAGGTGCGGGCAGCGACGCTGAATCTCGTAGCCGCCGAGCTCGATCGACGCCGAGTCGTCGTGGGCTTCTGCGAACCAGCCGTCGGCGTAGGCGATGCGCTCGTCGGTGAGGCACTTGAAGAACGTGTACAGGAACTCGTTGTAGCCGCCGACCCGCCACGCCTCGAAGCGGGTGGACAGGAAGATGGTGTTCACCCAGTCGGGTTCGTCGTCCCGGAGCACGGTGCGGACCAATTCGGGCGCGATACGGAAGCCGTAGCGGTACTTGCCGTCCTTCTCCCCGCGCGGACGGACGATGCGCTGCGGGAAGTCGAGGACGACGGTCTCGTCACCCATCACCAGACCGACCGGGTAACCGATACCGTCGCAGATCAGGTCGGACTGCTTCATGATCGGCTCGAACTTGGCCTTGAGCGCCTCGAACAACGGTTCGCCCTCGGCCGGAGCCCACCCCGCCTTCTCGGCGGCCAGGACCGGAGCCATCCGCTGCGCCATGTCCTCGATGTACGCGGCCTTCTCGGCGAAGATCTTGTCGACCTCGGCGTCGGGAATGGGGTGCGTCAGGGTGAGCGCACCGCCCTTCACATCCGCGGTGGACCCCGGGATCATCAATATCCCGCCGTCGTTGCCGTGAATCTTCATCTGCTCGAGGAACGTGATCTGGTCGGGGAAGATGTTGCCCTCGTCACCGCGGTCGTCGTTGAGGTAACGCAGCTCGCCGTCCAGGAACACCGGCGGACCTGCCGAGGGCACCACCCAGGTGGCGTCGACCTGCTCGATGTAACTGCGACACCGATCCATGCCGCGCTGACGCTTCTGCTTGCCGAAGTTGGCCTTCGTCTTGGTGGGAATGTCGTAGACCATCGGGTACCAGATGGCGCCTGAGTACTGCAGCAGGTGGATGTCGATCTTCCCGAACTCGTCGTGCAGGACGTCCATGTCGACGGGCCGGGCGTCGTTCATGTTGAAGCACGTCGTCTCGCCGTCGGACACCACGAGACCGGAGTCGCCGATCGGTCCGTCGGCGGGCGCCCGTAAGGCGATGATCATGATGTCCAGGTCGCCCGGCGCGAGCGGGGCCTGCGGAGCGACCTCGATTCCTGCCCCGTTGATCCTGTGCTTGACCGAATCCTCGGTCTCGAAGAATTTATGGAATCCGAGTGCCTCGAGTTCCCGTTTGAGGTCCGGCACCGGATAGTCGGGGAGCAGAACGGTGGCGTCCTTGTTGACGTGCTTGCTCAGGTTCTCCGGATCGAAGTGGTCCTTGTGTAGGTGCGATACGTACAGGTAGTCGCAGTTGCCGAGGGCGTCCCAGTCGAGCTGGGTGTTGTCCGGGAACGGGAACCACGCCCCGAAGTACGCGGGGTTCACCCAGGGGTCGCACAGGATCGATCCTGCCTCGGTTTGGATGTGAAATCCGGCGTGGCCGACGCTGGTGACCTGCACTGGTATGCCTCCTGAAGAGCTGAGCGACTGTTCCAGGGTAGGCGGCTGCGCCAACCATGCGCCTTTCCGGTAGCCCCAACAGCCAAAAAGGCGCACGGGCGGCGGAGCCGCCTACGTTACTTCGCCCAGGCAGTAGCCGTCCTGGCCGATCGACAAGGTGACCTGCTTGGTCTTCGTCACACCCGAGACATCGGTGACCGGGACCGTGACGTTCACGTAGTCGCCGCGGACCGGTGTGGTGGTCATGTCGTCTGCCGCGAACGCGGTGGTGTCGGCCAGAACGTCGGGGTCCTGCTTCAGCGGTGGCTGTCCACCGTCCCCCGCCCCGGAGGGGTCCCACGGACTGAACCCGGGGCAGATCAAGGGATAGGCGGTCTCGGTGTCGGCCGGGCTCACCGGTCGTCCCGCCTCCCGCGACAGGAACCTCGCCACCGCGTGTTCGGCGTCCGCCGGGGTGTAGACGTCGGCCGTCCCGGCGGGATGGACGTGCGGGCAGGCGTAACCCGACGCGATCTCGCTCCGCTTGACCGACACGGTGGTGCCGCCACCCGTCCACGACACGGAGAACTGCCCGTCGACACCGGGTTGTGCGAGGGCCCGCAGCACTGCGCCGGTGTCCTCGTACTGTTCGGCCATCTGAGCCGGCGGCAGGGTCCAGCAGGTCGAGGTCAGCCCCTCGGGATCCGTGACGAGGTCGAGAGCCCATGCGCGGACGGCGTCGGCGGCCTCGGGATTGCCGGGGACCTCACCGACGACCACCTGCGGGGCCGGCCGGGCCGAGGTGGGAGGCACGGTACCGGGACTGTCGGCGGTGGAGGTGGGGGCAGCCGCGACTCCTGCCGCCGCGACTTCTGCCGCCGCAACGTCTGCCTCCGCGGCGTCCACGGGGATGCCGGACTGGGAATCGCAGGCCGCCGCTGAGGCGAGGATCCCGACCACGAGGGCGAATGTGTGTGCGGGCGCGAACGCCCCCCTGCCCGTGCGGCCCATTTCCTTCACACGCCCTCCTGCCGACTCCCCGCCGAGCGTCCGTCCCCGACTTCGGGCCAGATCGCCGATACCCGGCTACGCTAGCCGATTGTGGAACCCGTCTATCGAACCGTCATCGGCATTGCCCGCACCGTATTCGCCTTCGAGGGGCTGAAGTTCACGGTCAAGGGCGATCAGCACATTCCCGCGACGGGTGGGGCGGTGATCGCGATCAATCACACCGGCTACATGGACTTCACCTATGCGGGGCTCCCGGCGCGCAGGGTGAAGCGGTACGTCCGCTTCATGGCGAAGAAGGAAGTGTTCGACAACAAGATTTCGGGCCCGATCATGCGGGCCCTCAAACACATTCCCGTCGACCGCGGGGCTGGTTCGGATTCGTATCGGGCTGCCGTCGACCGGCTGCGCCGCGGGGAGCTGGTCGGCGTCTATCCCGAGGCCACAATCAGTCGCAGCTTCGAAATCAAGGAATTCAAGTCGGGCGCCGCACGGATGGCGATCGAGGCCGACGTGCCCATCATCCCGATCGTGATCTGGGGTGCGCAGCGCGTGTGGACCAAGGGGTTCCCGAAGCGCCTCGGGCGAACCAACACCCCCATTTCGATTGCTGTCGGTGAGCCCATCGCGCCGATCGAGCCCGCCGCCGAATTGACGAAGAAACTCCACACCACCATGCAGGAAATGCTCGCCGACCTGCAGAAGGATTACGACCATCCCGCGGGCGCCTACTGGGTGCCCGCGCGACTCGGCGGCAGCGCGCCGACGCTGGAAGAGGCCGACAAGTTGGACGCCGCCGACGCCGAGAAGAGGGCGCAGGCTCGACAGGCCCGGGAGTCCGGGAGCTAGATCGGGTGGAACCTGTCTTTGTCGAGTCGGCGGCAAGGGCGCTGTCCCGTTTCCAGGGACTGAGGATTTCTCGCACCGGACTCGACAACATCCCGGCGACGAGCGGCGCGGGCTCGCGGTCAATCACACCGCGTACCTCGACTTCGTTCAGCTGGCGCTGACGGTGGCCGCCGCGGACAGGAAACTGCGACTGATGGCGAAGGCCGGGCTCGCGCGCGACCCGGGTGATGAATTTCTCATGCGCGGCTGCGAGGATGCCGTTGGTGCACGCATTCGCCATGTCGCTGCGCGGCGTGATTCCGGCCGATCGGGCCGACGGGACCGCCGGAGTTGCTCACCGCGGCGCTGCACGCGCGGATGGAAGGCATCCTGCATCACGTGCAGAGTGGCTTCGAGCATCCGGCCGGGGCGTACTGGGTCCCGAGACGTCTCGGCGGCAGTGCCCCGACGATCGAGGAAGCCACCGAGATGGACCGCCGCGAGACCGAGTTGCGACACCACCGGTAGCCCGAGCCCGGCGGCCGCTCGGCACGGGGAAGAACCGTGCAGGCAGAATGACCGGGTGAGCCCAGACCGACCGACCCTTGTAGCGTCCGATGTCGACGGCACCCTGATCGGGCCCGACGAACGGGTCAGTGCCCGCACCCGTGACGCCGTGCAGTCGGTGGTGGCGTCGGGAACCCCGTTCGTTCTCGCCACCGGTCGCCCGCCGCGGTGGATCCATCCCGTTGTGGAGGGCCTGGGTTATGCGCCCCTCGCCGTCTGCGCCAACGGCGCCGTCATCTACGACGCCGACAGTGACAGAGTGCTCAGCGCCGCGACGCTCGACGTGGACACCCTCACCTGGTTGTCGGAGATCGCTCTGGAGATGTTGCCGGGCGCGGGGCTGGCGGCGGAACGTGTGGGCGTCAGCGCTCACGACGCGGCCACACCCCAGTTCGTGAGCTCTCCCGGCTATCAGCATGCGTGGCTCAATCCGGACAACACCGAGATGTCCGAGGACGAGGTTCTGGCAGCGCCTGCCGTCAAGTTGCTGATCAGAGTGCCCGGAATGTCGAGCCAGGCGATGGTCGACGTCTTGCGGCCCCACCTCGGCGCCCGCGCGGACCTCACATTTTCGACGGACAACGGTCTGATCGAGCTGTCGGCGTCGGGGATCAGCAAGGCGTCCGGCCTCGCGATCGTGATGGAGCAGCTCGGGGTCACGGCGTCGGGGATCGTCGCGTTCGGTGACATGCCCAACGACATCCCGATGCTGAATCTCGCGGGTCGAGGAGTGGCCGTGGAGAACGCGCATCCGGACGCCAAGGCGGCTGCCGACGAGGTCACCGCAACCAACTCGGACGACGGGGTGGCAAAAGTACTCGAGCGCTGGTGGTCGTAAACCACCAGCGCCCGAGAGGGTGATGCAGTTCCGTCAGCCCACCGGAGCTGGTGCCGGAGCGGCCGGCGCAGGCTCGACCGGTGCAGGTGCAGGTGCAGGTGCCGGCGGCAGCTGTGCCGGATCTGCGGGCGGTGCGGCGGGCGCCGCGGCGTCGACCCTGGCGCCGTCGCGGTACGCCTCCGCGTAGGCGTCGTTGTAGGTCTTCAACACCTTGGTGACGATGCCGGTGAGCTCGTTGAAGATGAGCGAGCCGTTCTCGAAATCGGTGCGCAGCCCACCCGGGATCGGGTATTCGTCGGAAGTCGGCAATCCCAGCTCGCCGTTGTCGGCGCCCAGGTTCTGCCAGGTCTTGAAGATCTGTCCGAGAACCGACCACACACCCCCGTTGGGTGACGTGTAGATGGCTCCGTTGGTGAACTTCGCACCCTGGTTGCCGGCCTTCGCCTGCAGCAGTCCGGTGACGGCCTGCCCGAGGGGGCCGGTGTCACCGCCTTCGGCCACCCACTTCTGTGCGACGGGGGAGGGGTCCGTCAGCCGAAGAATTTCGTTGACCAGGGCCGGGATGCCTGCGCCGAGGCTCGCGCTCGCATCCGTTCCCGGCGCGGACGCAGGCGGGGTCTCGCCCGCCGGAGGTCCCGAGGCGAGTGATGCGCTGTCGCCGCCGCCACCGCTATTCGCGGCCGCGATCTGACGGATCTCGTCCATGTGCGAGTACCCGGCATCACCGGGGCAGGAGGTGTTGCCGACGTCTCGGTGCGCGAAGATCACCGGCAGGTCGACGGCCTCACCCTGTGCATACGGCGTGAACTCGGTGCCTTCCGAGTACATCGTGGTCTGGCCGAGCGGATCGAGTCCCGCCTTGGCGAGCTTCCATCCGAGGAACTTGCCGACGGAGTCGATCGTCGCCTGCGGCGGATCCTCGGATGAGAAGTCACCCATCATCGCGATGCCCATGGTGTTTTCGTTGAACCCGCCCGCGTGCGCGCCCTGAACCGGACGGTCCAGACCGCCCGCGCGACCTTCGAAGATTTGCCCGTACTTGTCGACCAGCACGTTGTAGCCGACGTCGCACCAGCCCAGCGTCTGCGCGTGGTATGCGTAGATCGCCCGGACGATTTCGGCGGACTCGGCCTTGGAGTAGTCGTTGGCGCCGGCGGTGTGGTGCACCGTCGCACCACCGATGAAGTCGTCGTACGTCGGTTCGTCGCAACGGATCGACTCGTCGGCGCCCCACTGGGAGCGGGTGATCACCTTGGGTCCGGAACCGCCGATCGGTGCCGCAATGTCGCTCAGGGCCCCGTCACCCGGTCCGCTGCCCGGCTCGATGAGCACGGCGGTGACGTCGTCGGCACCGGTCTGGGCCGGCTGTTGACGCAGCGGTCGGTCGACGGAAGCGGGTGTGTACCCCAGCGGCGCAGCACCCGCGGGCGCCGCGGCAGCCGGAGGTGCAGGTGCCGCCGGAGGTGCAGGCTGCGCCGCCGGAGCGGGTACCGGCCCGGCGGCCGATGCCGGCGCAGTCGTGGGCGTCAGGATCTGGATGGCCTTCGTCAACCCGACGTACACCGGTTCGGTGGCCACCGTGCCGTTCGACGCCGTGCTGTCGGTGCGCCGCGTGTCGATCATGTCGGGGGAGAACCAATCGCCCCAGGTTCCGTCGGCTCGCAGGGCGCGGACCTTCGACTCCGCGGACGCCACGGTCTCGGAGGTGAGCGCAACCATGCTGAACGGGGTGTCCCGGGTGATTTGCTTGACGATGGCTCCCGGCTGCTGGTCGGCAGGCGGCAAGATCGCCGGGTCGGAGACGTCACCGGGAGCGGGAAGCTTCAGGGGGATCTGCAGGTTGGGGATCTGAATTCCGGCCGGCAGGGGGAGATTGCTCGGAATCTGAATGTACGGCGGGATCTTCACGTTGCGCAGATCGCCGATATTGACGTCGGGCAGGTTCAGCCCCGTCAGTTCCTTCAGCGGAATCACGATGTCGGGAATTTGGGAGAGCACTACCTGGGCGATCTCCGTGGACACCGCGGAGGCAGAGGTCTCGTTGGTGGAGCGGACGTCGGAGGGGGCGCTGCTGATGCCGTAGACCGCAACGGGACTTGCGACAGCCAGAGCAGCGACAGCCCCGAGGACGATCGAGGGCTTCGGTCGGCGGTGCGGCAAGGGGACTCTCCTCAGTTGTAGTTTCCTGCGAGCAGGCCTCGCTCATCTGCAACTTGTGATGCCGATGTGACCTGTGTGACTGATGTTGCCAACTCGAATCACTCTTGCCACACTAGTCACACAGGTCCATAACGCTCAACCTTACATTGAGACTTTATCCCGAATTCTTAGGACCCGCCGGAGCAAGGCACTCACCGCGCTTCGGAGCTCGTTGTTTCAGCGATGAGGAGTGCATTGATGTCCAAGACCGAATTCGGGATCCGCGCAGGGAGAACTGCCTGGACACGCAGAAGGCGGTACATCGCGGGACGTCCCGTTCGGCGCGGATGGACGTCGTCGGTGGCGCGCGTGTCGGCGCTCGGTATCGCCCCTCTCCTCGTGGTGGGCGCTGCCGGCATGGCGGTTCATCTCCGCTCGGCCGAGCCGGAGATTCGGGAGTCGGTCGCCTCGGACACTCCGTTCACGCTCTCCGGACACGGCAACGGGCACGGTCGCGGGATGGGCCAGTGGGGCGCCTACGGATACGCCAAAGACCAGGGATGGGCAGCCGAGCGCATCCTCGCCCACTACTACGGCGGAACCACCCTGGGCACGCTCGCGGACGCGCAGATCAGCGTGCGACTACAGGGCCGCGACGATCAGACACTCGACGTGTATTCCGCCGTCGGTGCGGTCGTGGCGGGCAAGCCCGTCGGGCCGGGTGAAGCCGTGCATCTCACGCCGACGGCGGGCGGTGGCGCCAACGTCGTCGTGACCCGGGGCTGCGCCGGGGAGGTGCTGTGGCAGGACGTCACGGACCACCCGTGGGTGGACCCGGTCGATCTCGGGCCCGACCGTCCGCCGAACGAACACCTCACCTTCTGTGCCGGCGACACGCCGTACCGCGGTGCACTCGGTGTCGCGCTGGACGGCGCAGCCGTGCGCACGGTCAACGTCCTCGGCATGGAGGACTACCTGCTCGGGGTCGTGCCCGTCGAGGCGAAGGCCGAGTGGACCGATACCGGCGGTGCGGAAGCCCTTCGGGCACAGGCGGTTGCCGCACGCTCGTACGCTGCCGCCGAGAGTCGTGAGGCCTACGCGCGGACCTGCGACACTCAGAGTTGCCAGGTCTATGGCGGCTCCGCGGTGGAGGATCCTCGCACCACGGATGCCGTGCGTTCGACTCAGGGCATGATCCTCGTCAAGGACAACAAGGCCGTTGCCGCCGAATTTTCGTCGTCGACAGGCGGATTCACGGCCGGTGGCGAGTTTCCGGCTGTCGAGGACCAGGGCGACACCGCGTCGCCGCACCACGATTGGGCGGTCACGCTGACGGCCGGCGATATCGCGACCGCGTTCGGTGTGGGCGAACTCCACACCTTCGAAGTGGTGACACGCAACAACTTCGGCGTCGACGGGGGCCGGGTCACCGGCGTGAAGGTAGTCGGTTCCGCCGGTACCACGGAGGCGACGGGGGCGCAGGCGCGGGCCAAGCTGAAACTGAAGTCCGACTGGTTCACGGTCGGCGAGGGCGTCGGGATACCGGGAGAGCCGTCGGTGCCGGGCGAACCCGACCCGAGTCTCGCCGACGACGACACCGTCGGCACCAACCCGGGATCGCCGATCGCCGAGAAGTACAAGGAACTGGGCGGAGTGAACAGCACGCTCGGTGCACCGGTCGGTCCGGAGATGATGCTGCCGTCCGAGGCGGGCAAGTTTCGGATGTATCAGAACGGAACCATCATCTGGACGGAGAAGCTGGGTGCGCAGGTGATCGACGCGAGTGTGCTCCGGGACTGGATCCCGACCGGAGGCAGCTAGCGGTCGTCCCCGAGCACCGCGAGCATTCCGTCGACGGATTCGGCCCAGCCGAAATCCTCGGCCCGACGCCTGGCGGACGCCCGCCGAGTATTCGCGGGAATCTCGAGGACGCTGCTGACCGCCTCCGCGAAGGCCGAGCCGCGGTTGCGCGCCAGGGCGCCGCACCCCGGTGTGATGATCTCGGCCAGCGCCGAGGACTGTGACGCAACTACCGGGGTGCCCGCTGCCAGCGACTCCAGCGCCGACAGGCAGAACGTTTCGTGCGGGCCGGGTGCCAGCGACACGTCGGCCGAGGCGAACAGGGCGGCGAGCTGCGACTTGTCGCTGATGAACCCGGTGAAGTGGACCGGGAGTCCGCGTGCCCGGGACTTCAGTGCTTCCCGCCGGGGTCCGTCACCGGCGATGACGAGGCGGGTGTCGTGCCCTTCGCGCCGAAGTAAGCGGACCGCCTCGATGCTCCGCTCCACCTGCTTCTCCACCGACAGGCGGCCACAGTGCAGGAGGAAGCGCTGCGCCGGCCCGGCGTAGGAGTCGCGCATGCCCTGATCGTGTTTGCCGGGATGGAACATCGCCAGATCCACCCCCAGTGGCACCCGGTGCAGGTTGGGTGCCCCGATCCGGAGGAACTCCTCGCTTGCGAAGTCCGTCGTGCAGACGACGGCGTCGTAGTTGCGCGACATGCGGCGGTTCGCGGCATCGGCCCACCCGGTGGCGAGACGACGCGGTGCGAACTGGCCGAGAAGTCGGTCGAGACGTTCGTGTGAGACGACGACACTGCGAATGCCGCGGTCGCGGGCCCAGCCGCCGAAACCACGCAACGTCAGCCGATCGGACACCTCGAGGACGTCGGGTCGCAGTCCTCGCACGACGTCGGCCACGCGCCGCGGATTGACGATGCGGTAGCCGCCGGTCGCCGGGATCACCGGGGCCGCCCGGGTGATCCGAAGAACCCCACCCGGCAGAACCTCCTCACTATCCCGCTGACCTGGGACGACAAGGACCACTTCGTGGCCGCGCTCGGCGTAGCCACGCCCCCAGTTGTGCAGGGCAGTGCGGAGCCCGCCCGACCGCGGTCCGTAGAAGTTGGCCAGCTGGACGATGCGCACCCGATCATTGAGCGGGATCGGCGCGACGGTGGGAACAACGAGGTTCGCAGAAGCGGTGAATACCGGGAGAACTCCTCGTGCATGGCGAGGGTGTCCGTGCACCCCGTGGCCGCGCACGGGGGGCCGAGTCGCTTACCCTGGTTCACCGTGACCGCTGCAAACCCAGAGACCACTGCCCCCGCGAAGGCCGAGACGGAGCGCGACAGCGCGGCCGGATACGACCTCATCGTCGTCGGCTCCGGATTCTTCGGACTGACCATCGCCGAGCGTGCAGCAACACAGCTGGGCAAGCGTGTGCTGGTGCTCGACCGCCGCCACCACCTGGGCGGAAACGCCTACTCGGAGGCCGAGCCGGAGACCGGCATCGAGATCCACAAGTACGGTGCACACCTGTTCCACACCTCGAACAAGCGCGTGTGGGACTACGTCACCCAGTTCACCGAATTCACCAACTACCAGCACCGGGTGTTCGCACTGCACAAGGGGCAGGCGTACCAGTTCCCGATGGGCCTCGGCTTGGTGTCGCAGTTCTTCGGCCGTTTCTTCACCCCGGAGGAGGCGCGGAAGCTGATCGCCGAGCAGTCCAGTGAGATCGACCCGGCGGAAGCGTCCAACCTGGAGGAAAAGGCGATCTCCCTGATCGGACGCCCGCTGTACGAAGCCTTCGTCCGGGACTACACCGCGAAGCAGTGGCAGACGGACCCCAAGAACCTGCCTGCGGGCAACATCACTCGACTGCCCGTGCGTTACACGTTCGACAATCGCTACTTCAACGACACGTACGAGGGCCTCCCCGTCGACGGTTACACGGCGTGGCTCGAGAACATGGCAAAGGACCCGAAGATCGAGGTCCGGTTGGAAACGGACTACTTCGACGTCCGTGACGAGCTGCGTGCCGCGAACCCGGACGCCCCCGTCGTCTACACGGGCCCCCTCGACCGGTACTTCGACTACTCGGAGGGGGAGCTGGGCTGGCGCACGCTCGACTTCGAGACCGAGGTCCTCGAGACCGGCGACTTCCAGGGAACACCGGTGATGAACTACAACGACGCCGACGTGCCCTTCACCCGCATCCATGAGTTCCGCCACTTCCACCCGGAGCGGGACTATCCGAAGGACAAGACGGTGATCATGCGCGAGTACTCGCGCTTCGCCGAGAGCGCGGACGAGCCGTACTACCCGATCAACACCCGTGAGGACCGCGAGAAACTCGCCGCATACCGGGACCGGGCCAAGGCGGAGATGGCCGAGAAGAAGGTGTTGTTCGGCGGACGCCTCGGCACCTACCAGTACCTGGACATGCACATGGCAATCGCGAGCGCGCTGTCGATGTTCGACAACTCCCTTCGACCGCACTTCGAATCCGGTGCGGAACTCGTGGGGGACTCCGAATGAGCGCCCGCCACCTGCTCGAGGCCGAGCAGGGGACCGAGGACCCGTCGTTGCTGGGCAAGTCGTTGCTGCAGCGCATTCTCGTGCCCCGGCCGGGGGAGCCCCTCGACGTGCGCACCCTCTACGTGGAGGAAGCGAAGACCAACAGTCGTCGCGCCCACCCGCTGTCGCGGACGTCGCTGTCGGTCGGTGCGGAGTCCGAGGCCTCGTTCTGCACCTATTTCAACGCCTTCCCGGCGAGTTACTGGCGTCGCTGGACCATCCTGAAGTCGGTGGTGCTGCGGCTGGATCTGTCCGGCCACGGCCGCGTCGACGTGTACCGCTCGAAGGCCGACTCGTCCCGCATCCACGTCGAGGGACGCGAGTTCCTCGACGGCGACGCCGCGATGGAGTTCGAGATCGAGCTGGCGCCTTTCGAGGACGGCGGCTGGATCTGGTTCGACATCACCTCCGACACCGAGGTCGTCCTCGAGAGCGCCGGCTGGTTCGCGCCGATCGATGCGCCGGGCGAGGGCACCGTGGCCGTGGGCATCCCCACGTTCAACCGGCCCACCGACTGCGTGAAGGCGTTGGAAGCGCTCGCGTCCGACGAGCTGGTGCTCGATGTGGTCAAGGCCGTCATCGTCCCGGATCAGGGCACGCGCAAGGTCGTGGACGAGCCCGGGTACGAAGAGGCCGCAGCCGCTCTCGGTGAACGCCTCGTCATTCACGACCAGGCCAATCTGGGTGGCTCGGGCGGCTACAGCCGCATCATGTACGAGGCCCTGAAGACCACCGACTGCCAGCACATTCTCTTCATGGACGACGACATCGAGATCGAGCCCGACTCGATTCTGCGTGCGCTCGCGATGTCCCGGTTCGCCAAGTCCCCCATGCTGGTGGGTGGCCAGATGCTGAACCTCCAGGAGCGCAGCCACCTGCACACGATGGGTGAAGTGGTCGATCGCAGCATTTTCATGTGGACCGCCGCGCCCAACGTCGAATACGACCACGACTTCTCCAAGTACCCGCTCAGCGACCGCGAGAACTCGAAGAAGCTGCACCGCCGCATCGACGTCGACTTCAACGGCTGGTGGATGTGCATGATCCCCCGCCAGGCGGCCGAGGAACTCGGTCAGCCGCTCCCACTCTTCATCAAGTGGGACGACGCCGAGTACGGGCTTCGCGCCCGCGCGGCCGGTTACCCCACCATCACCATGCCCGGTGCCGCCATTTGGCACATGGCGTGGAGCGACAAGGACGACGCCATCGACTGGCAGGCGTACTTCCATCTGCGGAACCGGCTCGTCGTCGCGGCCCTGCACATGCCGGGCAGCGTCCGCGGCCTCGTGGTCAACAGTGTGAAGGCCACCATCAAGCACCTGCTGTGCCTCGAATACTCGACCGTGGCGATTCAGAACCAGGCCATCGCCGACTTCCTCCAGGGACCCGAGCACATCTTCGAGCTGCTGCCCACCGCGCTGGGCAACGTCCATGCGATGCGTAAGGAATTTCCGGACGCCGTTGTCCTGCCGTCCTCGACCAGCCTGCCGCTGCCCTCCGGGGCCGAGGTCGGCGCCGTCGGTCTGCCCACCAACCCGCTGGCGAAGATCGTGCGCCTCGGCAAGGGCCTGGTTCACAACGTCAAGCCTGCGCACACGGAACACCACGAGCGGCCGCAGCTCAATGTCCCGACGCTGGACGCACGCTGGTTCCTCCTCTCGCAGGTGGACGGCGTCACGGTCACCACCGCCGACGGCAGGGGAGTCGTCTACCGCAAGCGCAACCCCAAGCAGGCCCTCGCGCTGCTGAAGGAAGCCCTGCGGCTGCGCCGTGAACTGGCTCAGCGGTTCCCCGATCTCAAACGTGAGTACCAGGACGCTGTTCCTGCCCTGACCAGCAAGGAGAGGTGGGAACGTGTCTTCGGCATCTCGTGAGGTAAAGATTCTGCGGTCTGTGCAGTCGACGATCGCCGGCAAGCCGGGGGTCGTCGCCACCGCCCGTGGGATGTCTCACTTCGGTGAGCACGCCTTCGGCTGGGTGGCCGTCGCCGGAATCGGTGCCGCGCTCGACAAGCCCCGCCGACGTCAGTGGGCGGGAGTCGCCGTCGGCGCGGTGGGTGCCCACGCGGCGTCGATCGCGATCAAGCGCGTGGTCCGCCGGCCTCGGCCGGTCGACCCGTCCATCCAGGTCAACGTGTCGACACCGAGCAAACTGAGCTTCCCGTCCTCGCACGCCACGTCCACGACGGCGGCTGCTGTGCTGCTCGGCCGACTCACCGGGCTACCCTTGCCTGCGTTGTTGGTACCGCCGATGCTGCTCTCCCGGCTCGTTCTGGGAGTGCATTACCCGACCGATGTGCTCGCCGGATCTGCCCTGGGGGCCGCGTCTGCGGCTGCGGTACTCAAGGCCGAGCAGAAGTTTGGAGAAAAATGAGCGAGGAACCGGCAGTCGTCACCGGACCCCCGACATCCCTGGCCACAGGCATCGTCCGGGCAGTTCGCCCCCGCCAGTGGGTGAAGAACGTCCTGGTGCTGGCAGCTCCCATCGCGGCAGGAACGGCCACGGAGCCCGACGTCCTGCTGCCGGTCGCGCTCGCATTCGTGGTGTTCTGCATGGCAGCATCCGGCATCTACCTCGTCAACGACGCAATGGATGTCGAAGCGGACCGCGCACACCCCACCAAGCGATTCCGGCCCATCGCGGCCGGCGTCCTCCCGGTCAACCTGGCATTCGCCATGGCGGTCGTCCTCCTGGTTGGTGCCATCGCCCTGTCGTTCCTGGCCAACTGGCAGCTCGCCGTCGTGATGGCCGTGTACATCGGTATCCAGCTGGCGTACTGCTTCGGCCTCAAACATCAGGCCGTCCTGGACATCTGCATCGTCTCGTCTGGCTTCCTGCTGCGCGCCATCGCCGGCGGTGTAGCCGCCGAGATCGCGTTGTCGCAGTGGTTCCTGCTGGTCATGGCGTTCGGTTCGTTGTTCATGGCCGCCGGTAAGCGGTACGCGGAACTGCAGCTCGCAGAGAACACCGGGGCGAAGATCCGCAAGTCGCTCGAGAATTACACCACTACGTACCTGCGCTTCGTCTGGACCCTCAGCGCCACGGCCGTGGTGCTCTGTTACGGACTGTGGGCCTTCCAGCAGGACGACCTGAAGAACACGAACTGGTACGCCATCTCCATGGTGCCGTTCACCATCGCGATCCTCCGCTACGCGGTCGACGTCGACGGCGGCGAGGCGGGAGAGCCCGAGGAGATCGCTCTGGGCGACCGCGTGCTCCAACTCCTCGCCATCGCCTGGATCGGAGTGGTGGGTGTCGCTGTCTACCTCGTCTGACGTGGTAGGAGGCACCGAACACTCGGATGCCGCCGCGGAGCAGACCGAACGCCACCGGAAGGCCATCCTCTCGAGGGTGGTCTTCCTCGGGGGTGTGGCCATCTCGGCTCTTCTGATGTTCTGGGGAGCCTGGGAGCGTCGGTGGATCGCCGACGACGGTTTGATCGTCCTGCGCACCGTGCGCAACCTGCTCGCGGGCAACGGTCCCGTCTTCAACGCAGGTGAACGCGTCGAGGCGAACACCAGTACCGCCTGGACCTACATCGTCTACGCTTTCGGCTGGCTCACCCAGAGCCGGCTCGAGTACGTGGTCCTCACGATTGCCCTGGTTCTGTCCACGGCAGCCATCGTGCTCGCCATGCTGGGCACGGCCCGGCTCTATCGCGGTGGATCGTTCGGCTCGGGCGGAACGCTGTTCCTCCTGCCTGCCGGTGTCCTGGTCTACATCGCGGTTCCGCCTGCGCGCGACTTCGCCACGTCCGGCCTCGAAAGTTGCCTGGTCATCTTCTGGATCGCGCTGCTGTGGCTGCTGCTGATCCGCTGGAGCCAGGCTGCTGCACCCTCCACCGGATCTGTGCTGATCCTTGCGTTCATCGCGGGAATGGGCCCGCTGGTGCGACCCGAACTGGCTATTCTGGGCGCCCTGTCGCTGGCCATGATCTTCCTCGCGCCCGGACTGACCTGGGTGGCGCGCACCGTCATGGTGTTCGTGGCCGGCATCGTGCCGGTCGGGTACCAGATCTGGCGGATGGGCTACTACGCGCTCCCGTATCCCAACACCGCGGTGTCGAAGGACGCCGGTGGCGCCAAGTGGTCGCAGGGGTTCGCGTATCTGTGGAATCTGGTCGGCCCGTACCTCCTGTGGCTTCCGTTGCTGTTCCTTCTCGTCGCCGTGGTGCTCGCCTGGCGGGGTCGCAGCAAGTCTCTCGGCAATGGTGTTGCTCACACTCGCGGGAGCCGTGTCCGACGCCTACGCGCCCGGCTCCGGACGCAGAATGCGGTGGTTGCATTCATTCTCGGCAGTGGATTCATTCTGGGTCTCTATTCGCTCCGTGTCGGCGGCGACTTCATGCACGGGCGCGTTCTCCTTCCCGTGCTGTTCTGTTTCCTCGTCCCCGTCGCCGTTATTCCGGTGCGAATTCCCGAGAAGGTGTCGTGGGGGAGAAATCGCGCAACCTCGATGTTCTTCGCGATGGCATTCCTGTGGGTGGGCACGGTGGTGTGGGCATTCTTCGCGTCCAATACCACCGGAATGCCGGAAGGCGCCGTCGTCGGGCGATCCGGAATTGTCGACGAGCGCGCGTTCTACGTGCTCAATACCGGTCACGCTCATCCCATTCGCGCCGACGATTATCTGGACTATCCCCGGATGCGGGCCATGGCGGAAACCATTGCGGACACCCCGGACGGTGGCCTGCTCATCGCGTCGCCCGACTACACGTACTGGTTCGTCGTTCCTCCGCCCCTTCCGATCCCAGAGGGCGGTGCAGGCCACACGGTCTATTTCCTCAACCTGGGCATGACGAGCATGAACGTCGGGCTCGATGTGAAGGTTCTCGACCAGATGGGCCTCGCGTATCCGCTCGCGGCCCACACCGAGCGTCTTGACGACGGCCGCATCGGACACGACAAGAACCTCTATCCCGACTGGGTGGTGGTCGACACGGGAATGATCGACAAGCACCCGTGGATGCCCGGATTCCTCGACGAGGAATGGGTGACGGAAGCGCGCGTGGCGCTGTCCTGCCCAGAGACACAGGAACTGTTGACCTCGTATAGGTCCGAACTGACCTGGCCGCGTTTCAAGCAGAATTTCAAGGATGCGTTGGATTTCGCGAGTTACCGTTTCGATCGGGTGCCCGCGTATGAAATTCAGCGGTGCAATCTCGAGCCACCTTTTCCGGAACCGGTGAAATAGGCCGAATCGGGCAGGCGCGGTCTCCGGTGGCCGACCTGCAGATCTCGATGCCAGAACGTCACATCTCGTTTGTGTAACGCCGGGCCCTTCGGTCACGATGTACGTCGATGATGAGTCATCGGTGAAGGTGGTCGAGAAAGTGCCCCGGCAAATGCTCCGCGAGCGTTTGTCAGGGAACTTTGTGTGACATACAGTCCACCGAGCGCAGTGTGACTTGGAAGAGGTCCGCTGCCGAACCGGGATAGTTCCGGGCCGGCAGGTCGCCTGTTCCCCGACGGAATCCGCCGGAACCGCCTCTTGGCGGAGTCCGCAGACGAAGAGAGAGAGCAGTATCCATGCGTTTTGCCAGAACGAGGTTGTCTCAGCGCCTCAAGCAGCGTGCGATGGCAGTAGGTGCCGCCGCACTGGTACTGCCTGTGGCCGCAGGAGTCGCTGGTGGAGCCGTCGCCGTGGCAGCACCCGCTCACGCCGCCCCCGTCCACACCGCACCGTCGGGTGGATACGAGGAGCTGTGGGTTCCTTCTTCGATGGGGAACATCAAGGTCCAGGTGCAGTGGGCAGCTCGTGGTGGTAGCGCCGCGCTCTACCTGCTCGACGGCCTGCGTGCCCGCAACGACCGCAACGCGTGGAGCTTCGAGACCAACGCGCTGGACCAGTACCGCAACGACAATGTCACCCTGGTCATGCCGGTCGGCGGCGAGTCGAGCTTCTACTCCGACTGGTACGCGCCCAGCAACTTCAACGGCCAGCCCATCACGTACAAGTGGGAGACCTTCCTGACTCAGGAGCTTCCCAACTTCCTCGCGAACTACGGTGTCTCCCGCACCAACAACGCGGTTCTCGGCCTGTCGATGGGTGGCAGCGCCGCTCTGACGCTCGCCGCGTACCACCGCGACCAGTTCAAGTTCGCCGGTTCGCTCTCCGGGTACCTGAACATCTCCGCTCCCGGCATGCGTGAAGCCATCCGGGTCGCGATGCTCGACGCCGGCCGGTTCAACGTCGACGCGATGTGGGGCCCGCCGTGGAACCCCGCGTGGCTGCGCAACGACCCGTTCGTGTTCGCCCCGCGTCTGCAGGGCCTGTCGATGTACATCTCGGCCGCCAGCGGCCTGCCCGGTGAGTTCGACCACCCGCGTGCACCGATCGACTACTACAACACCGCCAACGGCATGGGACTCGAGGCGCTCGCACTGGCCAACACCCGCGCCTTCCAGGTTCGCCTGGCCACCCTCGGTGTTCCCGCCCACTTCAGCTTCCCCGCCAACGGCACACACTCGTGGCCGTACTGGAGCTCGGAGCTGTGGAAGGCCCGCGGACAGATCCTGGACACGCTCGGCGCCTGGTGATCTGAGCTCGACATCGAATGCCGTCCCACCTTCCGGGTGGGACGGCACTCGTCGTCCGGGACCGGGTCTGTCCGGAGAGAGCCCGAACCGGGGAAACGGTCGGAATTCTCGTACCCGGGAGTGCGCAACGACATGTTTTGTCAGTAAGGTGATCCCGTCGAGACGCCACCCGCGCAGCGATCGCTGCGCGGGTGGCGTCTGTACGTGAGATTTTCACGAGAGTTCGAGTGGTTGCCGCGTCCGCGGCGCGCGAGGGATCAACCGGAGGGAAGACGATTTCATGCGAGTTGGGGGTTCGACGAGAACGAGCGGGTGGGCCAGACGCACCGCCGCCGCGATTGCTCTGGCAGTAGCACTGCCGCTGGGCGTGACCATGGTGGGCGGCGGCGCGACCGCATCCGCAGCCTTCGACCCTGCAGCCCAGGACTTCTGGGTCGACTCGAGCATGGGCCCGGTCAAGAGCCGCATCTGGCGTGCAGCGGACGGCAACACCAGCCGCGTGGTGTACCTGCTCGACGGCCTCCGCGCCCAGGACGACCTCAGCGGCTGGGAAATCAACACCGACGCCGGGCCGTTCCTCGCCGCGCAGAACATCAACGTCGTCCAGCCGGTCGGCGGCCAGTCCAGCTTCTACTCCGACTGGTTGTCGAACTCGACCTTCAACGGTCAGAAGGTCACCTACAAGTGGGAGACCTTCCTCACGGAGGAACTCCGCAACGCGCTTGCGAACCGTCTCGGTTTCCAGTCCACCCGCAACGGAGTCATCGGCTTGTCGATGGGTGGCAGCGCCGCTCTGACGCTCGCCGCGTACCACCCGGATCAGTTCAACTACGCCGGTTCGCTCTCCGGGTACCTGAACATCTCCGCTCCCGGCATGCGTGAAGCCATCCGGGTCGCGATGCTCGACGCCGGTCGGTTCAACGTCGACGCGATGTGGGGCCCGCCGTGGAACCCGGCGTGGCTGCGCAACGACCCGTTCGTCTTCGCCAACAAACTCCGCGACAACGGCACCCGCGTCTGGGTTTCCGCCGCGAACGGCATTCCCGCCCCCGGCGGCGCCGCCCCCACCGGGGTCATGGACGTGTTCAACGCCACTACCGGCGCGAGCCTCGAGGCGCTGTCGCTGGCCAACACCCGCGCCTTCCAGGTGCGGATGGCGACCATCGGTGCCAAGAACGTCACCTACAGCTTCCCGCCCCGCGGCATCCACAGCTGGCGGTACTGGCAGCAGCAGATCCATGATCTGGCACCGGATCTCAGCAACACCATCGGCTAGCCGGAAATAGCTCGGAAGTAACAATTGCACCAGCGGTAACAGCGCGGCGCCCCCACTCGTCAGTTGATTGCGTGTAGAAAGAACCGGAACGTGAGGCAGTGTTCCGTGTTGTGGCCTCGACGCGCAGAGAGAGAGTGAACGTCATGCGAGTAGGCCTGCTCGAGGCAGAACGTCAGCGTGTGTCGGCCGGAGTGGTCCGCAGAAGGGTCCTCACCACGCTCGCCGCTGTGCTCGTGGTGCCGGTGGCGGTCGGGTTCACCTCGGCCGCCACCGCGTCCGCTGCGCCGGTTGCCGTGCATGCGGACCCGGTAGCTACGCAGGCGCCGAGTGGCGCGACGATTCATCACGTCGACTGGCTGTCCGACCGCCGGGTCGCGCTGTGGGTCAACTCTCCGTCCATGGGTGTGCCGATTCAGGTCCAGTTGCTGCTCGCCCGCGATTGGAATTCCAAGCCGACCGAGAAGTTTCCGTCGGTCTGGATGCTCGACGGCCTGCGGGCGCAGGACAACGAGAACGGCTGGACACTCGAAACCGACGCCGAATCGTTCTTCGCGGACAAGAACATCAACGTCGTCCTTCCCGTGGGCGGTCAGTCCAGCTTCTACTCCGACTGGGTGGCGCAGGACAACGGCCAGAATTACCAGTGGGAGACGTTCCTCACCAAGGAACTGCCGCCGATCCTCGAGAGCGACTGGCGTACCACGCAGACGCGTGGAGTGGTCGGGTTGTCCATGGGCGGGACGTCGGCCATGTTCCTCGCCGCTCGCAACCAGGGATTCTTCGACTTCGCCGCGTCACTGTCGGGCATGCTGACCACCACGGCGCTCGGAATGCCGCAGGCCGTCGCGTACGCCATGAGTGATGCCGGCGGGTTCGACGCGAACGCCATGTGGGGACCCCCGACCAGCTCGGCGTGGGAAGAGCACGACCCGTACCTCTTGGCCGACAAGCTCAAGGGTGTCAGCCTGTACATCTCCAGCGGCAGCGGAACCACCGGCCCGTACGACCAGCCGTCGGGTATTCCGGGCGTGAGCACCAATTACGCGGGCATGGGTCTGGAGATTCTTTCGCGCCTCACCTCGCAGACGTTCGCCACCAAGCTCAACAAGCTGGGTATTCCCGCGCAGGTCAATTACCGCCCGTCCGGGACACACTCGTGGCCGTACTGGCAGTTCGAGCTGCACCAGCTGTGGCCGCAGCTCGCCGCCGCCGTGGGCATCGAGGCAGACAAGCCGGTGTGCGGCACGGGTGGCTCCATTGCCGGGGTCGCGGCGGCCAGCCCGTGGATCGGGGACTGCCTCACACCCGAGTACAGCCTCGCGGGCGGCACGGTGCAGGACTTCCGCTTCGGCAGGATCTTCGCCAAGTCCGACACGGGCACCCATCCGGTTGCCGGGGTCATCGGCGGCGCCTACCAGGCGGCAGGCGGTCCGGCAGGGCCACTCGGCTACCCGACCACACCCGAGCTGGGCACACCGGACGGTCGCGGTCGTTTCAATCACTTCGAGCACGGGTCCATCTACTGGACACCGCAAACCGGTGCGCATGCCATCCGCGGGGCCATTCTCGCGGAGTGGGCACGCCAGGGCTGGGAAGGCGGGCCGCTCGGTTACCCGGTGGCCGACGAGGTGCCCACCCCCGGCAAGGACGGTGTCGTGCAGGGCTTCGAGATCGGCGCCATGTACTACAGCCCCGCCCACGGCACGCACCGCGTGCAGGGGATGATCATGGGCAAGTACGCCGAGCTCGGGTATGAAGGCGGATGGCTCGGGTTCCCGAAGACGAGCGAGATCGCAGTCAAGGACGGTGGCCGGTTCAACGAGTTCGAGGGCGGCAACATCTACTGGAGCCCGTTGTCCGGCGCCTGGGCGATCGAGAATGGTCCGATCTTCGACGCCTGGAAGAGCGTCGGCTACGAAGCCGGCCGGATCGGCTTCCCGATCAGTGACAAATTCGTCATCCCCGGCGGTGTGCAGCAAAATTTCCAGACCGGCTACATCACCCTGATCGACGGTAAGGCCGAAGTGCACTGATGCGCGTAGGCAGCGGGCGGGACCGGTCCAGCGGACCGGGTTCCCGCCCGATCTGCGTCTGTACCCTGTCGAGAGACAACGACTTGGAAAACTAGGACGGAATTAGATGCCGCAGCATTTACGTATCAGCACCACCTTCGCACGAGCACTGGCGACCGGCGCGATCGCAGTTGCAGCAAGCGGATTGCTCGTCGGATGTGGCAGCGACGACTCCACGGCGACGTCCACACCGTCCGCGACCACCACCACGGCAGCGGCCACGTCCAGTGCTACCGAGAGTTCGGCGCCTGCTCCCAGCGGAAGTGCCACCTCGTCGGCGCCGGTGACGAGCCCCGGCCAGGCGGCGACCGCGCCGCCCGAGCAGCCCGAAGAAGTTCCCGGTGACTTCCCCGGGCCCAGTGAGGTTCCTGTCAGCGCGGACGGTCAGCGGTTCCTCGCCGCACTGAAGGACAAGGGCATCGAACCGGCCGCCGACGGCACCATGGCGGTGAGCACCGCCGATTTCATCTGCCAGTCCAAGGCAGAAGGCAAGAGCGACGCCGACACGATGGTGTTCGTCACGGCGATGGTGGGCTCCGAGGCTGCTGCGGCGGGCAAGGAGCTCAGCCAGGAGCAGGCGACAGCCGACGCGCAGACCTACGTGGACGTCGCGCACGCGACCTACTGCAAGTAAACGCCGATGACGGGGACCGGGCGCGGAACGCGGAAGAAGAGCAGCCTTCTGCGCAAGTTCGTACTGCTGGCGGCCTTCCTGCTGGTGGTTCTGCTGGCACTGATCGCACTCTGGTATCTCCTTGCGGGGCGGCTCCCCCAACCCATCCCGAGCCCGCCCGGCCCGGATCGGCCCGATTCGCAATCCGCGAGCTGCCCGGACGTCCAGGTCGTCGTCGTCCCGGGAACGTGGGAGTCCAGCCCCACCGATGATCCGTACAACCCGACCGCGAACCCGGCGTCGCTGATGCTCAATGTGTCCCGGCCGTTGCAGCAGCAGTTTCCGCCGTCGCGGGCCGACGTCTACACGGTTCCGTACGTCGCCCAGTTCTCCAATCCGGTCGCTTTCCCGCCGGACGGCCAGCAGTCGTACAACAACAGCCGGGCCGCAGGGATGGCAGCCGCCAACGACATTCTCATCCGTCGCCACGCCGAATGCCCGCTGACGAGCTTCCTGCTGACCGGCTTCTCGCAGGGTGCGGTGATCGCGGGCGACATCGCGTCGAGCATCGGCGCCGGTGACGGTCCTGTCCCGGAAGACCTCGTTCTCGGTGTCGGACTCATCGCCGACGGCCGCCGGGACCCCTCGGCCGCCACGAATATCGGTGCTCCGGTCGTCGGTGTCGGCGCGGAGTTGTCGCTCGCCGGGTTGCAGATTCCGGGCATCACGATGACCGGACCGCGTCCCGGTGGCTTCGGGGAACTGGCCGACCGCACGGTCGAGATCTGCGCACCGTCGGACGGCATCTGCGACGCACCCGCCCGGGCTTTGGCGCCGGGCAATTGGATCGGCAGCGCGCTGCGCCTGCTCGAGTACAACAACAACCCTGTCCACGCGCTGTACAACTCGTACGTCGTGGACGGAAACGGCACCACGGCCACCCAGTGGATGGCGCGGTGGGCAGCGGAGAAGATCGCCGCCGCGCCGACGCCGCCGCACAGTTGAGTTTGTGACTGGTGGGTATGCCGAGGTCCCTGATCCGGAAATCGTCCCAAACAGAGACGCACGCCTCGTACTCGCCGGTAGTGTGCGTTTCTCGGCACCGGTAGAGTGCTGCACTGTTGCGGCACCACCCGTGCCCATCCCACCGATGTTCACGTCCTGTTGCGCGGGCGTTTCACCACAGGAGAAGCGATACATGAGTTCCGAGGCCAGCCCGCCCCGTAAGTTCCGATTCGCGGCCGGCGGCGAGGGCAATGCAGACGAGGGCGGCGCGCGCCGGTTCGTCAAACTGGCCCAGAAGGCCGAGGAACTCGGGTTCGACAGCTTCATGATCCCCGATCACCTGGGCAATCAGGTGGGGCCGATCGCCGCGCTCGGTGCGCTGGCCATAGCCACCGACAAGATCCGTTTGGGCACCGCGGTGCTCGCCAACGGCTTCCGGCACCCGGCGATCCTCGCCAAAGATGCGGCCACCATCGACGTGTTGTCGGGTGGACGCCTCGAGCTCGGTATCGGCGCCGGGTGGATGAAGGAAGAGTTCGACAAGGGTGGCATCGACTATGAGCGGCCCGGCGTGCGCATCGCGAAGCTCGAGGAGTCGCTGCAGATTCTCGACACGCTGCTGCGCGGCCAGGAATGCAACTTCGACGGCAAGTACTACCAGATCAAGGGCCTGACCGGCAGTCCACGGCCCCGCCAGGGCCCGCGCCCGCCGATCGCCGTCGGTGGTGGCGGCCCCAAGATGCTGGCTCTTGCCGCCAAGTACGCGGACATCATCTCCGTCGCCACCCCCACCAGCAAGGAAGGCAAGCTGTTGCTGTCGGGGGTCACGCTCGAGAAGACGATGGAACGGGTCGAGCGGATCCGCGAAGCGGCCGGTGAGCGATTCGACGACATCGAGCTGAACTGGACGATCACGACCATCGTCATCACCGACGACCGGGAGCAGACGGCCGAGATGGCACTCTCGGCGCTCGATCAGGGCTTCCCACCCAATATCGAGGTGGACGCCAAGCTCTCGGTCGAGGACATCCTCAACTCGCCCTACCTGGCGATCGGCAGTTTCGACGAGATCGCCGATCAGATCCGGATGGTGCGCGAGAAGACGACAATGTCCTACGTCGGCGTGTTCCCCACACAGATGGATGCGTTCGCGCCGATCATCTCGCAACTGAAGGGCGAGTAGACGCAGCGTAGCGAGGGCGGCGATGCCAATCTGTAACATATCGATGGTTTGGAATCGATGCACTTATTCGGGTGAGTCGCGTTTCGCGTGATTCCCCACGAGTTGTACAAGATCCGATTCGGCGAAGGAAGTCTGGGGCGCAGGCATGCCGGTGGCGTGCCTGTGTGATCGCTTCGGAGGAGATGGAATGAACGCGAAGTTCGATGATTTTATCGACGAGAAGGGCCATATCCGGCTCGACTCGGACAGTACGTTGGTCGACTATGTCCAGCGTCACACGCGAGAGAACTCGGACGAGTTGGCGTACCGCTACATCGACTATTCGCGGGACCGTGACGGCGAAGCCCATGAGCTGACCTGGGAACAGTTCGGTCATCGCCTGCGTGCTGTCGCCGCCCGCCTCCAGCAGGTCACCAAGCCCGGCGACCGTGTCGCCGTCCTCGCGCCGCAGGGTCTCGACTACGTCATCTCGTTCTTCGCCGCAATCCACGCCGGCACCATTGCGGTGCCGCTGTTCGATCCCGACGAGCCCGGTCACACCGACCGCCTCCACGCCGTCCTCGGTGACTGCAAGCCCTCCGCGATCCTCACGGCCACCTCCTCCGCCGCGGGTGTTCGCCAGTTCTTCCGGTCACTTCCCGCAGCCGAACGCCCTCGGATCATCGCGGTCGACGCCATTCCCGACAGCGTCGGCGACAGTTGGGTTCGCCCCGAGATCGACCTCGACGACATCGCCTACCTGCAGTACACGTCCGGGTCCACGCGTGTCCCCGCCGGTGTCGAGATCACCCACCGTGCCGTAGGCACCAACGCCCTGCAGATGGTCGACTCCATCGAGCTCAACGAGAACTCGCGCGGCGTCACGTGGCTGCCACTGTTCCACGACATGGGCCTGCTGACGGTCATCCTGCCTGCGCTGGGCGGCAAGTACATCACCATCATGAGTCCGCGTGCCTTCGTGCAGCGTCCGTACCGCTGGATCAAGGAGCTTGCCGCGGTTTCGGACGGCGCGGGCACCTTCGCCGCTGCCCCCAACTTCGCCTTCGAGCACGCGGCCGCCCGCGGTCTGCCGAAGAACGGTGAGAGCCTCGACCTGAGTAACGTGATCGGCCTCATCAACGGCAGCGAGCCGGTGACGACGTCGTCGATGCGCAAGTTCAACGAGGCGTTCGCGCCCTACGGTCTGCCCAAGACCGCGATCAAGCCGTCGTACGGCATGGCCGAGGCCACCTTGTTCGTGTCGGCGACCCGCCACTCGGACGAGGCCCGGGTCATCTACGTCGACCGCAATGAACTCAATGCGGGACGCGTCGTCAAGGTCGATCAGGACGCCGAGAACGCGATCCCGCAGGTGTCGTGCGGATACGTGGCGCGCAGCCAGTGGGCGGCGATCGTCGATCCGGAGACGGGCATCGAGCAGCCCGACGACCGGGTCGGGGAGATCTGGCTGCACGGTGAGAACATCGGCACCGGCTACTGGGGTCGCACCGACGAGACCGCGGAAACGTTCCACAACAAGCTGATCAACCGGCTCGCCGAGGGCAGTCACGCCGAGGGCACACCCGAGGACGCCAATTGGATGCGGACCGGAGATTTCGGCGTCTACATCGACGGTGAGCTGTTCATCACCGGCCGGGTGAAGGACCTCGTGATCGTCGACGGCCGCAACCACTACCCGCAGGATCTCGAATTCTCCGCGCAGGAGGCGAGTAACGCCCTTCGGCCCGGTTTCGTGGCCGCGTTCGCCGTCCCGGCCAACCAGTTGCCGTCGGTCGTGTTCGAAAACACACAATCGGGGCTGTCGTTCGACCCCGACGATTCCTCGGAGCAGCTCGTCATCGTCGCCGAGCGTGCTCCCGGCGCCGGCAAGGCCGATCCGCAGCCCATCTCCGACACGGTGCGGGCAGCCATCTCGAGCAGGCACGGTGTGACCGCACGGGACATTCTGTTGGTGCCGGCGGGATCGATTCCGCGCACGTCGAGCGGCAAGATCGCCCGCCGCGCCTGCAAGGCGAGCTACATCGAAGGGACCCTGCGTGGCGGATACACGCAGACGGCATTCCCCGATAGCGTTTCCGACTAGTCCACTTTCTGACGGGTAGCTTGGTGAGTTGATGGCTGAATTGAATGAAGACCGGGGTAGCAGCGCAAGTGCGACCACCAGCGATGCGGACCGACCGGCGGGGTCTGCCGGCGACATGACGGTTGCGCAGCTGCGTGAGTGGCTCCGCAACTGGGTCGCCGACGCTACCGGCCAGCCGGTCGCCCAGATCACCGACGACCGCCCGATGGAAGAGTTCGGCCTCTCGTCCCGCGACGCCGTCGCCTTGAGCGGCGAGATCGAGGAACTGGTCGGTGTGACGCTCACCGCGACGGTCGCCTATCAGCATCCGACCATTGCCTCGCTCGCCACGCGCATCATCGAGGGTGAGCCCGAGCAGATCGACGATTCGGCCGATGCCGCATACTACGCGTCCGCGCCGACGTCCGACTCGCACGACATCGCGATCGTGGGGCTCTCGACCCGATTCCCGGGAGCGGGGGAGACCCCCGTCGAGATGTGGGAGATGCTCGCGCAGGGCCGCGACGGCATTTCCGACCTCCCCGAGGGCCGGTGGGAGGAATTCACCGCCGACCCGCAGATCAAGGCGGCGGTCGAGAAGGCCAACACGCTGGGTGGATACCTCGACGACGTGAAGGGTTTCGACGCGGAATTCTTCGCGATGTCTCCGCTCGAGGTCGTCAACGTCGATCCGCAGCAGCGCCTCGCGATGGAGTTGACCTGGGAGGCGCTCGAGCACGCCCGCATTCCCGCGAGCGATCTCAAGGGCGAGCAGGTCGGTGTGTTCATCGGCAGCTCGGCCAACGACTATCAGATGCTGGCGGTCAGTGCCGAGGGCGGCGCTCACCCGTATGCGCTGACCGGCACGTCGACAGCGATCGTCGCGAACCGTGTCTCCTACTTCTACGACTTCCGTGGGCCTTCCGTCGCGCTCGACACGGCGTGCTCCTCCTCTCTGGTCGCCGTCCACCAGGCGGTACGTTCGCTGCGGACCGGTGAATCCGACGTCGCGCTTGCCGGTGGCGTCAACATGCTCATCGCGCCCCCCGGGACCCTCGGGTTCGACCAGCTCGGTGTGATGGCCGCCAACGGGCGCATCAAGGCATTCTCCGCTGACGCCGACGGCATGATCCGTGCAGAAGGCGGCGGACTCGTCGTTCTGAAGCGCCTCGAAGATGCCGAGCGCGACGGCGACCGGGTTCTGGCCGTGATCGCCGGTAGCGCAGTCAACCAGGACGGCCGCTCCAACGGTCTCGCGGCCCCGAACCCGGACGCTCAGGCCGACGTTCTGCGACACGCGTACCGCGACGCCGGCATCAATCCTTCGGCTGTCGACTACATCGAAGCTCACGGCACCGGCACCATCCTCGGCGATCCGATCGAGGCCGACGCGCTCGGCCGCATCGTCGGGCGTGGACGTGCCGACGACAAGCCTGCGCTCCTCGGGTCCGCCAAGACCAACTTCGGCCATCTCGAGGCAGCCGCCGGTGCGGCCGGACTCATCAAGGTCGTGCTGGCGATGCAGGAAGACACCCTGCCGCCCACCCTGAACTATGCGGGACCCAACCCGTATATCGCGTTCGACAAGGCACACCTGCAGGTCATCCCGGAAGGTGCGGCCTGGCCGCGCTACTCGGGCGCCGCGGTGGCCGGTGTCTCCGGATTCGGTTTCGGTGGTACCAACGCTCACGTCGTCGTGCGTGAATACACCGGGCCGGTTGCGGGCGAGGAAATCACCGGCGCAGACAGCGCCGACGCGACAGACGTCGCCGCGCAGGTCGATGAGACCGCGGCTGTGGAAGAGACCGCGGCTGTGGAGCAGACCGTCGTCCTTCCGGTGTCGGGCGCGCTGCCTTCCCGACGTCGCCGTGCCGCCGCCGATCTCGCCGACTGGCTCGAGACGGAAGAGGGCAGCACCACGCCCCTCGCCGATGTCGCTCGTGCCCTCGCGCGCCGCAATCACGGTCGTTCCCGGGCCGTGGTGCTGGCGAAGACGCGTTCCGAGGCGATCACCGGATTGCGTGCGGTCGCCGCGGGTAAGCCGGGTCATGGTGTGTTCTCGGCTGATTCACCGTCGTCGAAGGGCCCGGTGTGGGTGTTGTCGGGCTTCGGTTCACAGCACCGCAAGATGGCCAAGCAGCTCTATCTCGAGAATGCTGTGTTCGCTGCGGCCATCGACGAAGTGGACGCGCTGATCGAGGACGAGGCCGGCTACTCCATGAAGGAGAAGTTCCTCGACGACAGCGTCGACTACGACGTCGAGACGTCGCAGGTCGGCATCTTCACGATCCAGATCGGCCTGGCGGCGTTGCTGCGCCATCACGGCGCCGAGCCGGAGGCCGTGGTCGGTCACTCCATGGGCGAGGCCGCGGCGGCGTTCATCTCCGGTGGTCTGCCGCTGGAGGACGCAGTCCGGGTGATCTGCGCCCGTTCGCGTCTGATGGGTGAGGCCGAGGCCACGCTCGAGGGCGATGACATCCGTCTGATGGCGCTCGTCGAGTACAGCGCGGCCGAGATCGAGACCGTTCTCCCGGACTTCCCGCACCTCGAGGTCTGCGTGTACGCGGCCCCGACCCACACGGTGATCGGCGGACCCGAGTCCGAGGTGAACGCGATCGTCGCGCGGGCCGAGGGTGAAGAGAAGATGGCCAGGGTCCTTCAGACGAAGGGCGCGAGCCATACCTCACAGGTGGACCCGCTGCTGGGTGAACTGGCCGCCGAACTGGCCGGGATCGAGCCCACCAAGCTGAAGTGTGGCGTGTACTCGTCGGTCGATCAGGACACCTTCTACCGCGCCGGCCATGAGCCGATCCACCGCGAGGAGTACTGGACCAAGGGTCTGCGGCACAGCGTGTACTTCACCAACGCCGTGCGCCTCGCCGTCGGAAGCGGGCACACCACGTTCGTGGAGCTCGCCCCGAACCCGGTGGCCTTGATGTCGGTGGCGGCTACGGCCTTCGACGCCGGTCTGCACGACATGCAGCTCATCCAGACGCTCAAGCGCAAGGAAGACGAGCCGCTCGGTGTGCTCGCCGCGCTGGCGCAGCTGTACGTCCACGGACACGCGGTCGACCTGTCGTCGTTGCTGCCCGCCGGCGACTACGCGTCCGTGCCGCGCACGGCGTGGCTCCGGAAGCCGTACTGGGTGCACAGCCGCATCACGTCGAGCGGCAACAACCGAGTTCCCGGTGCGCACGTGTCGTTGCCCGACGGTCGCCACGTGTGGGAAGTCCAGGCCGATGCCGTCACCGACCTGCCCGCGTTGGTCACCGCCGCCGCGGCCCAGGTGCTGTCGGATGTCGCTCTGACTGCGTCGATTTCCCATGCCGAGGTTCCGGCCGACGGAACCCTCACCACCACGCTCACCACCCATCCCGGTGGTGCGTCCGTTCAGGTGCATGGCCGGACCGCGTCCGGTTTCACGCTGCTGTTCGATGCTGCGGTCTCCTCCGGAGAGGTGCTTCCGACACCTGTCGCTACCGCGGCGCCGGCGACCGAGCCGGTGGAGGAAATGCCCGAGGTCGTCGAAGACATCGGGGACAAATGGGACCCGAACGGTTCGCAGTCGCTGGACGATCGCCTGGCGCTGATCGTTGCGGAGTCGATGGGTTACTCACCCGAAGATCTGCCTGCCGAGATCCCGCTCATCGAACTGGGCCTCGACTCGCTGATGGCGGTGCGCATCAAGAACCGCGTCGAGTACGAGTTCGACATCCCGCAGCTTCAGTTGCAAGCAGTCAAGGACGCCAACCTCATGGAGGTGGGCAAGTACCTGCGATACGCGGTGGAGAACCGTGAAGAGGTGCAGGCGCTCGCCGACAAGCAGAAGGCCGAGAGGGAGGCCGCCGAGGCCGCCGAGGCCGCGGAGGCCGCCAATGATGCGGAGGCCGCCAATGATGCCGAGGCCGCTAACGTTTCGGAGTCTGTGACCGAAGCCGCCGCACCGGTGTCCGAGGCTGTGACCGAATCCGTCCCACAGGAACGCGTTGTCGCGAACGGCAATTCGATGGACAGCAAGGAAGCGTTCGCCGATGCGACGGGTTCGGACGTCCCACCGCGTGATGCGGCCGAGCGACTGACCTTTGCGACGTGGGCCGTCGTCACTGGTGAGTCCGCGAAAGGCATCTTCAACACGTTGCCGATCGTCGGCGACGAGGTGGCGGAGAAGCTGGCCGCACGCCTGTCCGAGCGTGCGAACGGGGACATCACGTTCGACGACGTCCTCGATGCCACGACCATCGAGGAGCTGGCCAATGTGGTCCGCGGATTCCTCGAGGACTCCGGCAAGATCGACGGGTTGGTGCGCACACTGCGCGCGCGTCCCGAAGGGTCCACTGCCGTACCGGTATTCGTGTTCCACCCGGCCGGCGGTTCGACCGTCGTGTACGAGCCGCTGCTCAAGCGACTGCCCGAGGGCACGCCGATGTACGGGTTCGAGCGCACGGAGGGTCCGATCGAGAAGCGTGCCGCCGAGTACCTTCCCTTGATCCGTGAGATCCAGGGCGATGGGCCGTACGTGCTGTACGGCTGGTCGCTCGGTGGTGTGCTGGCATACGCGGTGGCGAAGCTGCTGCGGGCCGAGGGTGCCGACGTCCGGATCGTCGGCCTGATCGACACCGTCATGGCGGGTGAAGAGGTGCCGGAGACTCCGGACGAAATCCGGAAGCGCTGGCAGCGTTACGCGGCGTTCGCGAAGAAGACCTACAACGTCGACTACCCGCTGCCGTACGACAAGCTCGCGGCGGCGGGCAGCGACGAGGAACAGGTCAAGATCCTCACCGAATTGCTGAAGCTGAGCGGCACCAAGATTCCGGGCGGCATCATCGAGCACCAGCGCACGTCGTGGCTCGATAATCGGGCCATCCAGACTGCCGAGCTGGAGCAGTACGACGGCGAGGTGGTCCTGTACATGGCCGACCGCTATCACGATGACGTCATGCAGCTCGAGCCCGCTTTCAAGACTCGTAAGCCCGACGGCGGCTGGGGTGACGCGGTTCAGAACCTGGAGATCATCCACGTCGGTGGCGACCACCTGCAGATCGTTGACGAGCCCTACATCGCGAAAGTCGGGGCCGATCTCACCAAGAAGCTGGCGGCCATCCACGCCGTCGGAATCGGAGCACAGTAGTGACCACGACCACCGCAGAGAAGCTGGCGGAGCTGCGCGAAAAGCTCGACGTCGCCAAGGAACCCGCGGGAGAGCAGGCGATCGCCAAACGTGCGAAGAAGGGGATTCCCAGCGCACGGGACCGCATCGACATGCTCCTCGACCCCGGAAGCTTCATCGAGGTGGGCGCGCTGATGCGCCAGCCCGGTGACCCCAACGCCCTGTACAGCGACGGCGTCGTCACCGGCCACGGCACCGTCGACGGACGCCCGGTCGCAGTGTTTTCGCACGACCAGACCGTGTTCGGTGGTTCCGTCGGTGAGATGTTCGGCCGGAAGGTCGCGGCGATCATGGAATTCGCGGCCAAGATCGGCTGCCCCTGCGTGGGCATCAACGACTCCGGCGGCGCCCGAGTGCAGGACGCGGTCACCTCGCTGGCGTGGTACGCCGAGCTCGGCCGCCGGCAGGAGCCGCTGTCCGGGATGTGCCCGCAGATCTCGATGATCCTCGGCAAGTGTGCCGGTGGGGCCGTGTACGCGCCCATCAACACCGACATTCTGGTGGCCACCGAGGAGTCGTACATGTTCGTGACCGGACCCGACGTGGTGCGGAAGATCACGGGCGAGGACGTCAGCCTCGAGGAGCTCGGTGGCGCCCGGAACCAGGCGCAGTACGGCAACCTGCACCATGTCGCGGCCGACGAGAAGGCGGCGTTCGAGTGGGTGCGCAAGTACCTCAGCTTCCTGCCGTCGAGCTGCATGGAGCAGCCGCCGGTGGTCAATCCGGGTCTCGAACCGGAGATCACGGACTCGGACCGGGATCTGGACACGTTCATTCCCGACGCCGACAACGCCGGCTACGACATGCACGACATCCTGCTGCGGATTTTTGACGACGGCGAGTTCCACGAGATCGGCGGGCAGGTCGCGCTCAACATCATCACCGGCTTCGCCCGCGTGGACGGACGCACGGTCGGCGTGATCGCGAACCAGCCGCTGGTCGCGGCGGGTGCTCTGGACGCCCAGGCCTCGGACAAGGCCGCGCATTTCATCCGCATCTGCGACGCCTTCGACATCCCGCTGGTGTTTGCCGTCGACACGCCTGGGTTCCTTCCAGGTCTCGAGCAGGAGCGGATCGGCGTCATCAAGCGGGGCGGCCGGTTCATCTTCGCGTTCGTGACGGCGACGGTGCCGAAGGTGACCGTCGTGATCCGCAAAGCGTACGGCGGCGCGTACGCCGTCATGGGCTCCAAGCAGCTCGGTGCAGACATCAACTTTGCGTGGCCCACCGCCCGCATCGCCGTCATGGGCGCCGAGGGTGCCGTCGATCTCATCGGCCGCCGTCAGATCGAGGCCGCCGGCGAGAACGCACCCGCGGTCCGGCGTCAGCTGATCAACTTCTACAACGAGAACATCGCAACGCCGTACATCGCCGCCGAGCGCGGCTACATCGACGCGGTGATCGAGCCCTCCACGACCAGGCTCGAGATCCGTAAGGCGCTGACGATGCTGCGCGACAAGACAGTGCAGCGCAATCCGCGCAAGCACGACTTGATGCCCCTATAGCTGATCCGTGCCGATCAAGGCCGATGTCACACAGTCCGATTCGATTGCTGTGACCTCGGTTCGGCGCCGTCGCCACCGCCGTACCCCGCGGGAAGTCCCGCCGACCGCCGAGTGTGCCCGGTGACGGTGAACACCGAGGGACGCGGACGAGAAGCTGCGAGCGACCGGGCGGCGCGAAGGTCAGCCAGCACCGTCGCCGGTGCCGTCGAAATCTGCTCGGGCGAGTGACTGACCACGACGATGCCCTCCCGCTGCATGCGCGCCCGACGAACGACGGTGGCCTCGTGCAGTTCCGGGGAGAAGTGATACCTCGGCGAGTCGAGCTCCCATGCCAGGGCCACGTCGTCGAGCCACCCCTCCGGGCGGGCGAGCCACTGCCCCGTCGCGGAGAGCACGTCGACGCCCTGCTGCAGTGGCGGAAGGTCACTCGAGCCGTACAACATTCGGGCGTGAACCTCGGCGACGGAGTGCGCGTCTTCGCTGAGCTCCCGCAGTACCGCGCGCGGCACATGGCTTCCGCGGTGGCTGCCCGACGCCAGTTCGCGCGCCAGGTCGTCGACGGTGACGTCGCCGCGCTGAATCCCGTCGGCGAGCAGCGCACGACACCTGTCGGGTAGCAGGGTCCGCCGCGCCGCATCCAGGAGGCTACGTTCGGGAGGTGCGAGCCGGAGCAGTCCGCGCTGGACCAGGGTGGGCATCCGCCACGTCCGCTCGACCTTCACGTACGCCCAGTCACGTCGATGGCAGACAGACGGAACAAGCAGCAGCACCTCGTTTCTCGACGCCGACCGGTTGTACCCGAGAGCGGTCAGCGCCGCGTGCCCGGACAGCAACGAGTCGGGCCCACCGTACTCGAGCGCCGCCAGGTTCCGTTGCAGCGTCGTCGGCGGCCCGTTGTGCAGCAGGACCACGCCGGGCAGGATGCGCTGCCACGGACCACGCTCACCGCAACGGGCGGAGATGGTTCCCTTCGCGATGCCCAGCCGTTCCAGCTCGGCCGTCCGCACCACCGCGTCCCGGCTGATCGCGGTGATGGCAGAAAGGTCGTCGGCCCACGTTCCACGTCGCATGGATCAGAGCATGCCGGGCGTGCCCGGGCCACCTCCGGGAAAGTGCAGGTGGCACTTTTGCCCTGTGGATGAACCGGAAGTTGTGGATAACTCGCGCTACGGGCTGTCGTACACCCGCAGGGTGCCGGGCGACCACAGTCCGGACCTGGTGCTGGTGGCGGTGTCGACGGTGGCCGCGGTGGCGTCCGGGTAGTACCGGTCGAAACGCTCGAGCGAGCCCCAGTCCCGACCCCAGTCGTCCCGCATGTAGGTGGGGATGGCGGTGGCGCCTGCCAGCAGTCCGGTGAACCCGAGCGGGCCACCGTTCTCGGCGGACTGCCAGGTGTCGGTGGAGCTGACGGCGAGTGGCCGGTCGGGGAGGATCCGATAGTTCGGCATCTCCGCGACCCCGTTCTGATGGTCGAACGGTCGCTGGCACGGGAATTGAAGCCCCACGGCCCAGTCGAGGAGAACCGGCTGCGTGCTGCCGATCGTCGAGTTGAGCGTGTCGAGCGTCGGAACCCGCGGCGGGGTGAACGCGAGCCACTGGTCGCCGGTGAGGTTGGGATCGTTCGCGATGATCCGGACCGCGTCGGTGTCCGGAGCGAGCTCGTCGATGGGGACCCGCAGGTTCCGCCACGACGGCGCGGGCCCGATGTCCTTGGGCAGGTAGGTGCCCTGGATTTGCACGGTGCCGTCGGGCTGACGCTTGCCGTACTCGACGAGGAGGGACTGCCCGTAGGTGGTGGCGCCGGTCGGGTCGACCGACCAGATACGTCCCGCGGCCGACATGACGACGAGCGGGGACTTCTCGCTGCGCTCGGGAAGCGCGTACCAGCTGGAGGACAATGTCGCCGGTTCCTGGACGCCTTCCTGGTAGCTGCCCATGACCGGGGTGGTGCTGGGGTCGAGTCCGAACGGAAGCTTTGCGGTGCTGCCGTTGACGCCGGTGCGGCCGGTGCCGCCGCTGGTGCCGGCGCTGCCGCCGGTCTCGAAGCTGGGGCCGACGCTCTGGTTGTCGGTGTTGCCCATGCCCTGTTTGACCTCGACGTAATCGGCGGTGAGGTCGGAGGGCACACCGTTGGGGGAGAAGCCGGTGGGCGCGGCGCCACCGAGTGGATCGGCGGGGTCGGCCAGCGGCGTCGTGGGGTCGGGGATGGGTGCGAGATTGCCGCCGTTGGTGTCGCCTTCGACGAGTACGTCCTCGGCGAGGCCGCACGTCTGACCGGAAACGGAGTCGAAGTTGGACCGTGCCAGCGAGTACGCCGGGTACTGGGACACCGCACCCTTGAGTAGGGAGACCACCTCGAACAGCACCATGACGCCGGCGACGACGGTGAGCGGTGCGGCGGCGAACTTCCTGATGCGCCTGCCCTTTTCGGTGTTGGGCCGGACGGGCGGCGCGGCGAAACCTTCACGCAGGTATTGCCAGGCCGCGAGTGCCACCGCGAGTCCGAAGAGGACGAGGAAGAGGGTGTTCGACTCGCGGCCACCCAGCGACACCGTCTTGTCGAACCACGGCACCCCAAAGCTCGACACGTACCAGTACCCGTTGATGCCGGCGAAGGTCAGCGCGAGCATCAACAGCAGTCCGGCGAGGAAGATGGTGCGGTTGCGACGCGACCGCAGCGCGGACGCCGACACCGCGACGGCGGTGAGCGCCGCGAGGGAACCGGCGATGCCCGCGTACGCCCCGAAGTGGTGGGTCCACTTGGTGGGGTTGAACATCATGAAGAAGATCGTTCCGAACACCACTCCGAGCAGGCGCCACGACGGTCCGGTGGCGGCACCGGGAATTCGCCTGCGCCGCAACAGAATGAACAGTGTGGTGAGCAGACACAGGATCATGGTGAGGAACGCGAACCGGCGAGCGACGGATCCGTCGACGGTCGGCACGAACAGGTAGTAGTAGCGCAGGAAGTCCTTGTACCACTCGAGGTTGGGGCCGATCAGAGTGCGGACCCGGGTGGCTTCGAGGACGGCCGCCAGGGTCTGATCGGCGAACACCACGACCAGGACGATGGTGCCGGCGGCGGCGATCGGCGCCAGCAACGGCAGCGTCCCCACCTGTCGGTGACGTTTGACGATGATGCGGACCAGCGGCCGAGTACCGGCGAGGAGAGCGGCCACACACATCAGGCCGGTTGGGGCGGCCGCGAGTGTGAAGGCACCGATGAGCACGGCAACTGCTGCGGGCAGGAGCCGCCCGGTCGCGATCGCGCGCTCGATGGAGCACCAGGTGAGCAGCGCACCGAGGGCGACGATGGGCTCGGGACGCAGGCCGTTGTTGTAGGGCAGCCAGAACGCGAGGAAGACGAGACCCCCGGTCCACAGTGCCACCTTGTTGCGGCGCACGGAGCGGCCGAGGCGGGGAGCAACCTCGCGGCTGATCACCAGCCAGCAGAGAATTCCGGCGATCAGGGCGGGCAGGCGAATGAAGGGGCTGGCCGTCGAGATCTTCGCCATCGCGGCCAGGACGTCGTAGTACCAGCCGAACGGCGCCTCGGGAACACCGAACCAGCGGAAATAGTTGGCCATGTATCCGGCGTGGTCGGACACCCGCGCCATGGTGAGCAGATATCCGTCGTCCGACGTGTTGGCACCGATGAAGTGCCAGACGACGAGGGTGCCGACGACGAGGGTGTCGAGGCCGGTGAACTTCCACCAATGCGACGGGAAGAAGTTGCGGTGCCCCCGTCCGTCCGTGCCGTCGAGTCTGCCGAGGGCGACCATGGCGATGGCCGTGGTGAGGAGGGCCACGATCATGGCGACGAGCTTGATCAGCGTGGGGCTCGACGAGAACCGTGAATCGACGTCCATCGTGAACGAGAGGCCGGCAGGGGCTGCGCCGTTCGGGAGATCACTGAAGACCCCGGCCACCTGCGGCCGCAGGTCGCCGGTCAGCTGACCGGCGATGGGAACCCCGGTGGGGGCGCGGAGGCCGACGAACTCCGCCGAGGTGGTGTCGATGTCGGACGTGATGCGGATCTCCGAGCAGGCGCCCGACTGCACCTGTTCGCGCGGTGCCGTCGCGATGGTGACGTTGCGGTCGAGGACGTCGACGGACTTGTCCGACACGCGCACGAACATCGCGTTCAACGCGGCGCCGTCACCCTGCGCGGGTGCGGTCGAGAGCAGGATGCCGCCCCGCTCGGGCAGCTCCGCGACCGCGGAGCACGGGATCGTGGCCGACAGGGCGACCGGTACCTGCGACATCAGCGGTGCCTCGAGGTCGCTGACCTGGCCGTTCTCCGGCCAATTGACCGTTGCGGTGCTCTGCTCCACGGGCATGAACGGGGTGGCCAACGCCAGCACCAACCCGATGAGGCCGGTTACTACGGCGACCAGACGAGCGGTCCGGTACTCGCCCCGTCGGTCCTGCCGGGCAGGCGGCGGGGGAGCTGCGGGTTCGGACACAGGGATTGTCACGGCGTCGGGCACGGTTGTCGATGGTATGTCAGGAACCTGAGGAGTCATATCGGCGGTTCCCTACGCCAAGCAAGAACTTACCCGTCGGTAACGAGTGTGCAAACTAGTAGCGAACGGGTCCTGCCGACCAGGTGCCGGACCTGGTGACCTCTTCCGTGTCCACCTGCGCCGGGGTCGTGGCGGCATCGCGCGGAGTGAACCGCTCGAGGGAGCCCCAGTCGCGGTCCCAGTCGTTCGACAGGTAGGTCGCGAGGGTGCTCGCCGACAGCAGCTGGTCGGTCCACCCCAGCGGGCCACCGCCGATTCTGTCCTGCCACGCGTTCGTGGACTCGGCGCCGATGCGGTCGGGCAGAACCCGCCACTGCGGCACCTCAGCGACGCCGTACCGGTGGTCGAAGGGGCGCTGGCAGGGGAATGCGAGCCCGACCGCCCAGTCCAGCAGCACCGGATCGGTCGATCCGACCACCGTCTGCAGTGTCTGCATCTTCGGCACCCGCGGTGGAGTGACGGCGAGCCACTGGCCGGGGTCGGTATCCGGGTCCTCGGCGACGAGCCGGACGGCATTCGCTTCGGCGGGCAGCGACTCGAGCGGCACACGCAGGTTTCGCCAGGACGGCGACGGTCCGATGTCGATCGGATCGATGCTGCCCAGCGTGGTGACGGACCCGTCGGGGCCGGTGGAGCCGTACTCCACCTTCAGGATCTGTCCGGGCGTGACGACACCGTCGGCATCGACCGACCGGATGCGACCGGCAGCGGACAGGGTCACGATTGGGGCGTCGTCGGTGCGCTCGGGAAGGCCGTACCACCCTGTCGTCAGGGCGGCGGGCTGCTGCTCGCCGGTCTGGAAGCTACCGAGGACGGGCGTGCGGGCGGGGTCGAGACCGAACGGCAGCGTGACGGTGCTCCCGTTGACGCCGGCGGTGGCCTCGGTGCCGCCGCCGGTACCGGAACTCGTGCCGGTGGTCGTCTCATCGGTGTCGGAGTCGACGGTGTTGGCCCCGCCCTTGCTGATCTTTTCGGAGTCGGCGGTGAGGTCGCGGGCGATGCCGTTGGCCGTGAAGCCGTCGGCGGCGGTGGCAGCGAAGGCGCCGGCTCCGTCCGGGTCGGTGATCGGGGCCAGCGGACGCAGCAGTGCCGCGTTGGGGTCGGTCTCCACGAGTACCTCGTCGGCGAGGGCGCAGGTGCCGCCGGTCATCGACTCGATGTTCGCCTTCCCGATGGAGTAGCCGGGGTACTGGGCAACCACTCCCTTCAGCAGCGACAACACCTCGAACAGGACAACGGCGCCTGCGGCGATGGTCAGCGGTGACGGAGCCAGTACGCGCGCACGTTTCCCATCGGGCTCGGTGTCTTTCCTGTAGGGCTCGCGGACGTGGTACCAGGCGGCGAGGAGCAACGCGAGCACGGTGAGACCGAGGAACAGGGTGGAGAAACCCTTACCGGCCAGCATCGGCGGCTTGTCCCACCACGGGACTCCGTAGCTCGAGACGTACCACCAGCCGTTGGATCCGGTGAAGGCGACGGCGAGGATGAAGAGGATGCCCGCCGCGAACAGGGTGCGGTTGCGTTTGGAGCGGATGCTTCGGGCCCCGACACCGACCGCGGCGAGCACGGCCACCGATCCGGCCAGCCCCGCGTACACGCCGAAGTGGTGGGTCCACTTGGTCGGTGTGAACATCATGAGCAGGAGCGATGCGAAGACGATGCCGAGAATGCGGCGTGACGGGCCGATCGCTGTGCCCGGCACCTTGCCCTTACGCAGGATGAGCATCACGCAGAGGACGACGCAGAGCAGCATGACGAACACACCGAACCGGCGTGCGAGCGAGCCGTCGGGGGAGATGCCGAGCAGCGCGTCCCAGCGCACCCGTTCGTCGAACCAGGCGACGTTGGGCCCCACGGCTGTCCGCACCCGGGTCGACTCGAGCACAGTCGCCAGCGTCTGATCGGCGAAGACCGCCACGAGTACAACGGTGCCCGCAGCGAGGACGGGCAAGATCTGCGACGCGAACCCCACGCGGTGACCCCGCGCGATGACGATGCGCAGGATGGGCCTCGCACCCGCGATCAGTGCGGCGATGCAGATCAGACCCGACGGACCCGCAGCGAGGGAGAAGGCTGCGATCAGCACGGCCACCGCGCCGGGAAGCAGTCGTCCGGTCGCGATGGCGCGTTCGATGGAACACCAGGTGAGCAGGGCGCCGAGCGCGATCACCGGTTCGGGGCGCAGGCCGTTGTCGTAGGGCAGCCAGAACGCGAGGAAGACCAGCCCGCCCGTCCAGAGGGCAGTCCTGTTGCGCCGCACCGCGACACCGAGGCGGGGAATGACTTCCCGGCTGATCACCATCCAGCAGAGCAGCGCCGCGAGGAGAGTGGGGAGTCGCATCCACATGCTCGCCGTGCTCACCTTGACGAGGGCCGCGAGAAGCTCGTACGACCAGCCGAACGGTGCTTCCGGCACCCCGAACCAGCGGAAGTAGTTGGCCATGTAGCCCGACTGCTCGGACACCCGGGCCATCCCCAGCAGGTAACCGTCGTCGGACGTATTGGCTCCGATCACGTGCCACAGCAGCAATGTCCCGATCACCACGGCATCGACGCCGGTGAATTTCCACCAGTGGGCAGGCAGGAAGCGGCGGGCGCGCCTGCCGTCGATGCCGTCCACCCGGTGCAGCGCGTATAACGACGACAAGGTCGCGAGGACGCACACGATCATCGCGAGAAGTTTCAGCAGAGTCGGGCTCGACGAGAACCGGGAGTCGAGGTCGGCGTGCACGTTCAACCCGTCCGGGATGCTGCCGCGCAGGTCGGTGAAGATACCGACCATCTGCGGTCGGGCGTCGCCCTCGACGGACCCTGCAACGGGATCCGCGGTACCCGTCACCTCGGCGGACGTGCGCTGGTGGTCGGAGGTGACTTCGATCATGTCGCAGCCCTGCACCTCGGCGCCGGTCGCGGAGATCAGCGTGTTGCCCCGGGTGATGACCTCCACCGTGCCGTCGGCGGCCGCCCGCACCACCAGGCCGGCCGACTCGAAGTCGGGCGCGCCGTTCGGCAGCGTCGAGACCAGGGTGCCGCCACCCTCGCCGAGCTGTGCCACAGCCGAACACGGCACGGAGACCTGCATGTTCAGCGGCGCGTAGGACACCAGAGGGGCGTCGACGCTCTCGAGAACACCGTCCTGCGGCCAGTCGATCGAGGCGGCGTCCTGCTCGACCGGCAGTAACGGGATGGCGAGTGCCAGCACGAAACCGAGCAGGCCGGTGACGATCGCGATGAGCCGGGAAGTGCGGATGCTTCGAATGTCGGGCAGCGGCCGCCGCTCCGACGGCGAACGTGTGGGCTTCTCTGCTACTTCGGACGGCACACGACGATGGTAGGCGGTGACTCCCCGTGGGTGCTCCGTCACCACGGCGTACCGGCCTCACGTCGTGCGGTGCACCGGAGGCCCGAGTCCGGGGCGGCCGACCGGCGTCAGGATGCGGCCATGCCTCCGGTCACGGAAGGGGTGAGGGAATCGGCCACCTCGTCGAGCGACAGGCCGAGGACCCGGGCCACTGCTGCGATGGTGAAGAATGCGGGAGTGGCGATACGTCCGGTCTCGATCTTGCGCAGCGTCTCGACGGAGATGCCCGCGTCGAGCGCGACGGTGACCATGCTTCTGTCTCCCCGGGTGGCGCGCAGCAGCTCGCCCAGTCTTTGCCCGCGTTCGAGTTCTTCGGCTGTCAACGGCACACGCACCATGTGCCATATAGTAATACCGGTATAAAAATTGCACACAGGTAAGGGTGGGTCGTGGTCGAGCTGAAGACGTCAGCCGAGGTGCAGGCGATGCGCGCGGCGGGGCAGCTGGTTGCTGCGGCACTGGCCGCGGTACGGAAATCGGCCGCGGTGGGGGTGAGCCTACTCGACCTCGACGCCCTGGCCACCGACCTGATCGTCGGGGCGGGAGCGGTGCCGCTGTTTCGGAATTACCACCCGAGCTGGGCGGCCTCTCCCTTCCCTGGATCTCTGTGCACGAGTGTCAATGATGCTGTTGTGCATGGCATCCCGGGTCCGTATCAACTCCGCGGCGGTGATCTCATCAGTGTCGACTGCGGGGCGCGGCTGGACGGGTGGTGTGGCGACGCCGCGATCAGTTTCGTCGTGGGCACGGCAGACCTGGCGGACATCGCACTCGTTGCGGCCACTGAAGCGGCACTGGCTCATGGGATTGCGGCTGCGCGGCCCGGAAACCGGTTGGGTGACATCGGTGCGGCCATCGGACTGTATGCGCGCGGCGCCGGGTACGGAATGCTCGCCGATCACGGTGGGCACGGCATCGGCAGGCGTATGCACGAGGATCCACACGTGCCCAACGAGGGTCGCGCGGGCAAGGGTCTGCTGCTGCAGCCGGGAATGGTTCTCGCGATCGAACCGATGCTCATCGCGGACGGCAGTGACGACTACCGCTGCGATGCCGACGGATGGACGCTGCGCACTGCGACGGGAGCCCGTGCCGCGCACAGCGAACACACGGTGGCGATCGGCGAGGACGGACCGGAAGTCCTGACGCGCTAACCGCTTTCCCGTGTCAGGGCGCGGACGTCCCACACCCAGACGCCGTCCACGGGCGTCGCCGGGTCGCCGATGAGGAGGCGGACCGTCTCACGCAGGACGCGATCGTTGCGGGTGTGTGGGAGCACCAGGACGTCGGCGTTCCAGAAGCGCAGATCCGCCAGCGCCTGGGTCCGCGTCTGCTCGTCGATGTCGGGCACCTGGCCGGACTTCTGCGCCGCCGCCAGCAGCAGTGCGGTCGGGCGGTCGTCCGGCCCGTACTTACCCTTCGCCTCACTGCCGGCGGGGCCGACGAAGTACCCCCCGGCGATGGGGAAGGCGAGGTCCTGCTCGGTCTGCCAGCGCAGCATTCGCGCATTCTCCGGTGACGGGAGCGGCACGGTCACCACCGATCCGTCGGTGACGTACTGCTTCCACGTTCCTTCGGCGAAGAAGTCGGGGGCGGTGTCCCGTTGCACGACGGCAAGGGGTGTGGGCGCCAGCGGAAGCAGGGCGACGGCGAGCCAGCCGATCCACAGCAGAGTTATGGTCCGCTCCCCGGCCCGCGCGGACGCGAGGGCGCGGTCGGTGCCGAGCGCGAGGAGGAGCGCCGCCGCGGGGAGACAACCCATGGCGAAGCGTGACTCCAGAACGGATTCGAGGAGGGGAAGATGCGATACGTACTTCCAGGGGAGTGGAATTCCCGTATCGGTTCCACCGATGGTGAGGGTGGATCCGAGCGACAGGACGCCCATCGCCGCAACGGTCACGGTGGCTGCGCGCGCGAGCGGCATCCGCCACAACCACAGTCCCGACAGCGTGAGAAGAATCAGGAGCGGCCAGCCGAAGTAGGCGTTCTCCTCGGTGGAGTTCATGCTGAACTCGGCTGTTCCCGGGGCTCCTGCCAGTGAGGATGTGGGGAATCCGGTGAACGCCTCCGTGTCGTTGCCCACCGGACCGTGCTCGAGCGCGCGGTAACTGTCCGGCCCGAAGAACTGCCACCACAGGGGCAGGGCGGCGATGGACAGGGCGACGCCGCCTGCGATGGCGAAGCCCTTGCTGCCCTTGCGTACCGACGTCACAGCGGCGCGGGGACGGTTCGCTGCGAACGCGAGCCCGAACACAGTGAAGGCCAGTGCATAGATCAGAAGTGGTTCTTCACCCAGGAAGATCTGGTACGCGATCAGCAGGCCGAGCACGACACCGTCCCGCACCGGACGTCGTCCACTGCCGAGCCGGATCACGCCGAGTGCGATGAAAGGAAGGAGGAACAGGGCGACGAAGTTGGGGTGCCCGTTGCTGTGCGAGATGAGGGCGGGGCGAATCCGCAGACGACGCCGCCGACGGCCGCAGCGAACCGGGAGGCGACGACGTGGCGGGAGAACAGCCAGTACCAGGCGATGGCCGTGCCGGACAGCCCCAGCGTGAGCGCGAGGGTGAACGTGACACCGGGGCCGAACAACAGGGTGACGGGCGCCAGGGGGATGCTGATGCCGAACATCGCCGTGTTGCCCATGAGGTTCACGCCGAGGGGATAGTTCTGGAGGTCGCTCGACAGTGGATTCTCCAGGTGCACCACCGAGTGCGCCGCGACGGCGAAGAACCATTCCCACATGGTCTGGTCCTGGCCACTGCGGACGAGGTAGCCGGTCCCGAGATGTTTCCACTGTCGAACCAGTACGAACACCGCCAGGCCGACGAAGAATGCCACCGCAGCGACATCGGCGGGGTGGGGGCGGGTTCGGGAGCGTTCGGGGCCGGGAATCTCGGTGGGGGTGCGCAGGGACCGCTGCGGCCTTCCGACGTCGGTGAGTATGTCAGTCACGCAGGCGCGCCTCCGAATATCCGGGTCGATGTCGATCGACCGAGGGTACCGGAGGGTCTGATGGGGTACTCGTGGCGTGACGGCAGAAGTGTTGCCCATGTCACAGGAAGTTCATTTGTGAACTTCTGATCAATACGGGGATATTGTTCGCTTACTGTGGTTACGCTCAGCTTGCTTTTTCGTATCGGTTGCAGTGCACTCTGAATGGGGTCGGCATGACGGACATCACCACATCTCGGTATGGATACAAACGGTTCACGCGCGCAGTGGCTGTTGCAGGAATTGCAGTGCTCGGCATGGTCATGGGCAATGGGACTGCCTCGGCAGGGGTCGACAATTCCAGCTCCGTCGTCGACGCCGGTGGCAATCGCATCGAAGTCCTCCAGGGAGATACCTCGTATCACACGGTTCCCCCGCTCGACGGCGTGCCGACGTCGGTCGAGTTCTTCCACGACGGCTACGCCGCGGTGAACATCACCGGGCCGAACGCCGCGGAGTTCGAAGACACGCAGCTCACCCTCGGCTATCAGATCGGCTACCCGGTGGCGCTCGCCGGTGCGACGATCGTCCTCAACACGCCCAATCTCGACTGGTTCATCGAATCGAACAACGGAATCGATCTCGGGCTGGTTCCCGAACTGGAACTCGGACTGAATGCCGGTACGGCCGCCGGTATCGGTGGCTCCATCATCCCGTCGCAGGAACTCGACATCGACCTCGAGCCGGGCGGCATCACCACCGTCCCGTTCCTCGAAGGCCAGGAGTTCGACGGACCTTCCGCCCTCGTGCGGATGCAGGGTATGCACGGGTTCATCTCCGGTGCGATCGGTCCGGTCACCATCCGGCCGTACGCGATGGCCGTCACCGCGAACGGTGACTCGGTCATGACCTACGGTGTGCCCCAAAAGCTCAACTAGGCAGCACGCTCGATCGAGTGACCGTGGGAGGCCGCCGGACCGACGTCCGGCGGCCTCTGCCGTGTGGTCTGGACGACGACACCACTGGTAATCCACAACGACACCCCGATCAGTGCGATGACGAACAGCGCCCAGTGCCCCACGTAGACACCCACGATCGCCCCGATCGTCAACGCAAGTCCGGCGTGCACCGCTACTTCACCACCCCCGGTGCCGAGCACATGATCTTCGGGACCGGAGAGGTCGCGCGGCGGCCTTCCTGCATCGGGCATGACCGCTCCTCGCCGCAACCTGCATTCCCCTCGAGAGGCGGATGGTTCCGCTCCTGGACTGGGTGCGGAATTCCCTCGCTCGAGCCGGAATAAACGCGGACCGACCGATCAGTTTCGTGTGACCACCACGAAGGGTCCGGTTTCGGACACCGTGAATCGGGGGTCGTCGAACAGTTCCTTCGGGAACGTCACCGTGTAGCGGCGAACGTTCGGATCGTTGGGGTAGACGTCCTCCGCGAGGCGCAAGGTGTACCCGTCGGGGCCCTGGCGGAAAACGAAGGCGTCGGGGGCGCGCCACGGCGATGCGTCGAGGGCCGATACCAATTGGTCGGGCGTGTCGAGTTCACTCCAGTCCGCGATGGTCTGTGCGCGACCGGCGAAGTCGGCCAACGGGTTCGAATAGTGGGACGTCAGTGCCTGGAACCCGAGATACGGGTAAAAGCTGAGGAAGGTGGTGTCGGCGGTCAGGACCACCGTGTCGTCACGTTCGCGCGGGATCTGCTCCTGCACGAGTTCGTCCACCTCGGCGAAATGCGCGGCCGCCCCGGGCGGACGTTTGTCGGCGCGCTCACCGTTGCCGTCGGTGTCGGTGTAGGCGACGGCGATGTCGGAATCGAGGTGCCGGGGAATGTTCTGGACGAAGGAGAGCCCGCCCAGCACGCCGATCACCAGAATCGCGCCACGAACTCGGGGATTGTCACTGGTGGCCAGCAGGAGCCAGCCGGCGAACTCGACGAATCCGAACACACCTGCCGCACCGAGCAGGACGATCAACACCGGCTCGAGCCGGAAGGACAGGAGGGTGTTGCCGAGAGCGGCGAGAGCCATCGACATCATCGACCACATGTAGATGGCCACCACCCCGACCCCGAGCGCCTGCGCGCGACGCGACGTGGTTGCCCGGCCGACCAGCCAGATGGTCCCGAGTAGGCACAGGGCGCCCGTCAGCGAGAAGTGGATCATCGGCAGGGGGAGACGCGCACCCGCTTCGGGCAGGTAGTGCAGCGCAGTTCCCGAAGCGGCAGGCGAGCCGTGGATCACTTCGAGGAGATACGGACCCCAGACCAGGAGGGCAATGAGTCCGGACACCACCGCCACCACGGCCAACCGGAGAAGCGGGTCGATCGCCCCCCGCCACGTTCTCTGCGTTCGCACCCGGAGTGCGGCGGCGAGCACCGCGAGCAGGGTCACCGCGAAGGCGGCCAGGCCGAGGTAGAGCGTGTAGAAGGTTGCGGCGAGACCGAGGAAGAGTCCGGTGCCGATCACCGCGCCCCAGCCGCCGCGCCCGGACTCCCGGTGCAGCCCACCCCAAGCCAGAACGAGGGCGGGCCCGATCAGGAGTGCGATGATCGCCCCGTAGGGCTCGGGAGAACCGTATGCCACGACCAGCGCTGCGGTCGCGAGTGAGACGACGATCGCCAGGTCGTGCCGGATCAGGTTGCTCCACAACACGAGTGCCACCACGGCAGCCACGGCCAGCGACCCGATGGCATAGGGCTTGAACGCTTCCCAGCCGTCCATACCGAGTAGGTCGGCGACCCGTCCGCCGACCCAGAACCACCCCGCCGGGTAGTACGGCGGCAGGTCCGCGTACGTCATGTCGCGCAACGCGGGGGAGTCGGTGAGCCGTGTCAGGTACTCGGTGCGAAATTCCTGATCGACGGAGACGCCGTGGAGGTACAGCCGGGTTGCGGCGAGCGGGAGGCCGAGCGTCACCGTCACGAACCCGGACAGGCTCGCCCACGACAGCAGCCTCGCGAACCGCACTGCCCGGTGGCGCCGCACGAGCAGCACCGACACAGCGATACCGGTGACGGCCAGCACCTGGCCGACGGTGGTGACAGCCTGCGTCACGTTGGACGAACTGAAGGCCGGCCACTGCACTCGCGCGAACGCGACGAGTCCGACCGCCGCGACCACTGCGGCGACGACCGCCGCCGAAAACATCTCGGCGGCGGTCGACAGTGCCCGACGGGCGGGGGCTACGCGTGCTTCCGTCACGAGGGCGAAGCTTAGATGGGCAGCTTCTTGAAGATCGGTCGCGGGATGTGCCGCAGGATCATCATCACGTACCGGAAGGCGCCCGGCGCCCAGACCAGCTCCTTGCCCTTCTCCGCCGACGCGACGGCCAGCTTGGCCACGTCTTCCTTGTTCACGGTGAGCGGGGCTTCCTTCACATCCGCGGACATCCGGGTGCGGACCTGACCGGGACGGATCACGAGGACGCGGGGCCCGAACTCGCGCAGTGCCTCACCGAGGCCCAGGTAGAAACCGTCGAGTCCGGCCTTGGTCGAGCCGTATACGAAGTTCGACCGGCGTACACGCTCGCCTGCGGCGGACGACATGGCGATGATCTGGCCGTAGCCCTGCGCCTTCATCTTCTCGCCGACCAGCACGCCCACCGACACCGCTGCCGTGTAGTTGACCTCGGCGATCTGGACGGCCTTGCGCTGGTTCTGCCACAGTTCCTCGGCGTCACCGAGCAGGCCGAACGCGACAATGGCGACGTCGACGTCCCCCTTCGCCCAGGCTTCGTCGATGACTTTCGGGTGGCTTTCGGTGTCGACGGCGTCGAAGTCGATGACGTCGACGGAGTTCGCTCCGGCAGCCGTCAGCTGCGCCACTGCGGCGCCCCGGCCGGGGTCGCCGGGCAGAGCGGCGAGGATCACCCGCATCGGAGCCTTCTTCAGGTACTCCTCGCAGATGGCGAGACCGATCTCGGAGGTGCCACCGAGGAGCAGGAGGGTTTGCGGGTTCCCGACGGCGTTGATCACAGTTCCAACCTTCTGGACATATCGGAGGCGAAGACATTGGTGGGGTCGTACTTGCGGCGGGTGGCGATCCACTCGTCGATCCGCGGGTACATGGAATGGAAGGTCTCGGCGGTGGTCCGCGAATCCTTGGCGGTGTAGAGGCGTCCGCCGAACTTCAGCACGCGCTTGTCGAGCTCGGTGACGAACTCGTTCAAGCCCGGCTTGATCCGGAAGTCGACGCAGATGTTCCAACCGGGGATCGGGAAACTCAGCGGCGCCTGGTTGCCCTCACCGAACAGCTTGAACACGTTGAGGAACGAGTGATGTCCCGACTTCTGGATGTCGCGGATGATCGCCTTGAACTCGTCGACTGCCTCCGGCGGCACCACGAACTGGTACTGCAGGAAGCCGTTGGAACCGTACGCACGGTTCCACTCCCCGAACATGTCGAGCGGGTGATAGAACTGCGTCAAGTTCTGAACCTTGCCGCGGTAGGTCCCGGACTTACGGAACCACAGCTCGCCGATCAGCGAGAAGTTGAACTTGTTGGCCAGCCCGTTCGGGAAGATGTCGGGGAAGGTCATCAACTGCGGTGCGTCGAACGCCAGCGGATTCTTCTGCAGCTTCTCCGGCAACTGGTCGAGCTTGGCCAGGGAGCCGCGTGAGATCGCGGCGCGGCCGAGCTTCGGCGGCGCCGCGATGGCGTCGAACCACGCGCTCGAGTACTCGTAGTTCGCCTCGCTGCCGTCGCTGTGCAGGGCGATCGTCTCGTCGAGGCTGCCCGTGACGTCGCCGTCGGCGATGAAGTACGCCGTCTCGGTGGGCGTCATCTTGATGGTCGCCCGGAGGATGATGCCCGTCAGGCCCATGCCGCCGATCGTCGCCCAGAACAGCGCGCCCTTGGGGTCGTTGCGGCCGCCCTTCGGCGTGAGCTTGCGCACCTGGCCGTCGGCGGTGAGCAGATCCAGCGACACGACGTGGTTGCCGAAGCTGCCCGCGCTGTGATGGTTCTTCCCGTGGATATCGGAGCCGATGGCGCCGCCGATGGTGACCTGGCGGGTGCCGGGCAGCACCGGGACCCACAGGCCGAACGGCAGGGCGGCTTTCATCAGCTGGTCCAGGTTGACGCCGGCATCGACGTCCACCAGATGGGTCTCGCGGTCGATGCGGTGAATGCGGTTCAGCGCATTCATGTCGATGACCAGGCCGCCGGCATTCTGTGCGGGGTCGCCGTACGAGCGGCCGAGACCGCGGGCGATCACCCCGCGCTGCAGGTGAGAGGGCTTCGACTCGTTCTTCTCCGCGACCTGGGCGACCGCTCGAGCGATCACGTCGACATCGGGAGTGGACAGCACCTGCGCCGTGGTGGGCGCGGTGCGTCCCCAGCCGGTGAGGGTGCGGGTCTGTGTGGGGAGCGCCTGGGTGGGCGTCTCTTCTGCTGTCGTGGACATCGAGATAGAGGCTACCTGGCGGTAGGACCCACCGGCCCTGTGCGTACTTATCAACAGTGGGGGGTTAACAAGTACGCACGGGTGGTTACTCTCGTCGTCGTGTCAGAAACCAAGCGGAGTCACGAGCACGAACATCACGTTCCCCTCCCGGTCGAGATTCCCGTCACCGAGAACATCGCGGACGACTCACTAGACCTGAAGACGCAGATCGTGCGGTTCGTCCTGACCGGCGGGTTGTCGGCGATCGTCGACTTCGGCCTGTACTGGTTGCTCCTCGAACTGGTGGGACTGCCCATCAACGTGGCCAAGTCGATCAGCTTCATCGCCGGCACCACCACCGCCTATTTGATCAACCGCCGGTGGACGTTCAAAGCGGAACCGAGCCGGGCCCGTTTCGTCGCGGTCGTGATCCTCTATGCGGTGACCTTCGCGGTGCAGGTGGGTCTCAACTGGGTCATGTACCAGGCATTCCCCGACGAGTGGTGGCGCTTGCCGTTGGCGTTCGTCATTGCGCAGGGGACGGCAACGGTCATCAACTTCGTCGTCCAGCGCGCGGTGATCTTCAAAATCCGCTGACCGCCCGGCCTCGAGACAGTTCCTGCGGTGCTTTCGTCGTGATCGAGATTGCATAACGACCCGGCGACAGCGGCTGCGCGGGTGGGATTCTCCTGCACAATCGGGCAATGCTCATAGTTCTCGATACATCGGCGGTCACGCGAGATTCGCGTTTCGAGACTTTCGTGCGCACGGCCGTGGACCGGGGTGTCCGGGTCGCGGTTCCCCGGCTCGTTCTCCTCGAGATCGCCGACCGGTACCAGCGGGAGTCGGCGGCGATGATCGAAGCGCTCACCGTCCAGGCCAGGATGTACGACCGGCTCGGACTGCGGGACGACCTGTCCCTGTTCGTCGATGTGGCCCGTGCGAAGGCCGGCGGCTACGTGGTCGCCCTCGCCCGCGAATTGGAGAAGATCGGCGTCGAGGTGATCGAGCCGGTGGGGTGCTCGCACGTGGAGATTGCCCAGCGCGCCGTCCAGCGCCGCCGCCCCTACCGGGAGAAGAAGAGGTACGACGGCTACGCGGCGACGGTGAACTGGCTGACTGTCCTCGATCTGGCCGATCGTCACCCGGACGGTGTCGTGTGGGTCAGTGCCAACACCCGATCTTTCGGGGGCGGTGAGCCCTCGGTATGGCACGACGAGATCGCAGCCGAACTGCGGGAACGCCGATTGGACGGGCGTGTGTGGTGGGCGACCAGCCTGGCCGAGGTGGACCTCCACACCGAGGACCTACCCGGCCCGGAGCCCGAACCGGTCATCCTCGACAGTTCGGTGCCTCCTCCTGCGTCGCCCGTGGAACGGGAGCGGCCGCTGATACCGAGCCCGCCGCCGGTCACCGTGCCGCGCCCCCGCGCCGCACCTCAGCGCATTCCGCCGTCCGGGAAGGCAGACAACGGTGGGCGCCGCGGCCTCGGGAAGATGATCGGGGGGCGCACCCGGCGCGTGAGCGTCGTCGAGGAGCTCGACGACGTCGATTTCGGCTGATCCGGCTCGCTACCCGGCTGGTCACGACTCGATGCCGATGCGCCGATGCGGGACAAACGCGGCGCCGGATACTTCTACCGTGGAGAGACGCGCGTCAACGAAGACGGGCGTCGGCGACGAGGGAGCGGGCATGGGATCTGTGCCGAACGACCGCCACACACCTGCGGAACAGCGGATCGGGAAACCGACGGTGCAGTACCGGCCCGGTGCCCGACTCGCCGGGCCGAGTATCGAATCCCAGCTCCTCTACCAGGCCTGTCGCTGGTTTCTCCGCCCTGTCGTCCGAATGGCCCCGATCAACGAGTCCGCCATCCGCCGTGCGGCACTGCTCGACCTGGCCGCGGGAATGCGGCCCGCGGCCGGTATTCGCCGACAGAAAGTTCGACTGCCCGGCTTCGACGCCGAGGTCGTGCGCGCTCCCGGAGTCTCCCCGGACCTGAGCGAGGGCGTCGTTCTCTACCTTCACGGGGGTGGATTCCTCTGTTGTGGCCTGAACACGCACAGGCCGGTGGTGGCAACCATCGCGAAACTCACCGGACTGCCGGTGATGCACGTGGGCTACCGGCAGTTGCCCGACACGAACATCAGCGGATCGGTCGACGACTGCCTGACGGCGTACAAGTGGCTGCTCGAGAACGGTGCCCGGGCGGGCGGGACGGTCTTTGCCGGCGATTCCGCAGGCGGGTTCCTGGTGTTCGCGACGGCGCTGAAAGCCCGTGAGGAGGGCGTCGATCTGCCTGCCGGACTCATCGGGTTGTCCCCGTTGCTCGATCTGGACTGCGCGGAGAAGTCGGTGCACGTCAACGCGGCGAAGGACGTGTTCGCACCGATCGAGGCGCTGGTCACCATCGGGAAGCTCGGAGCCGAGGTCGACGGCGTGCTCGACCCCGCGTTGTCGCCGGTGAACGGCAATCTGGTGGGAATGCCGCCGTCGTTGCTGATCGCCGCGGAAGGTGAAGTGCTGCGGTCGGATTCGGAGTTGATGGCGCACCGGCTCAGCGCCGCGGGAGTGGCGACCACGTTGCAGATCTGGGACGGGCAGGTGCATGCTTTTCCGGCGCTGTGGCCGGGGCTGCCGGAAAGTCGTGCGGTGCTGCGGCGGATCGCCAGATTCGTGGCTGTCCGTGTCCGGCGTGACGACGGGATGGTGCAGGGCGCCACGGCGTGACGGTCAGCGCGGCGGACCCTCGTCGAGGACGATGGTGGCTGCCTGCGACTGCCCGCGGTCGTCGAGCCAGACCACCGACACCGTGTCGCCGGGGTGTTTCGTGTTCATGCGTTCGCTGAGTTCGGTCGACGAGCGGACGGGTGCTCCATCGAAATCGGTAATGATGCTGCCGATCTCGAGTCCCGCGTCGTCTGCCGGGGTCCCGATGCCGACCCACAGCACTTCGGCGCCCCGCTCGTTGTTCGTAACGTTGATGCCGAGAAGTGCTGTGTCACCGAGGTGTACGGTGGATGACGTCCTGCCGGCTCGGACCTGATCGACGACGGCCATCGCGGTGGTGATGGGGACGGCATACGAACGTGGTTGCGCGGGTGGAGGGGTCGACGGATCGGAGTCCGCGTTGCCCGCGGTGTTGACCCCGATCACGGTGGCGGTGGCGTCGACGAGGGGACCGCCCGAGTCGCCCGGGCGCACTGCGGCGTCCACTTCGATCAAGCCGCTCAACCGGTTCCGGGAACCGTCGGTCGAGCTTCTCGCGGTGATCGACTGGCCAACGTCGGTCACGAATCCTCTCGCCGCCACCGGATATCCGTTGCCCTCGGCGTTGCCCACGGCTGTCACGGGGTCACCGATCCGGGTGGCGGGCGAGGTCGCCAGCGTTGCCGTGGGCAGCGAATCCGCGCCTTGAAGTTGGAGCACCGCGATGTCGCGCGAGCTGTCGTAGCCCAGGACGTCCACCACGTAATCCGCACCGTCGGCGAGGGTGACCGCGCTGATGTCGAGTGCGCCGTCGATCACGTGATGATTGGTGAGAACGACGCCGTCGGGTGTCAGCACGATGCCCGTACCTGCGGTGTCGACGAGTCCCGAATCCGCGACGAGCGTGACGATGACCGGTACGACGCGTGCCTCGATCTCCTCGGGGGTGAGGACGACCGGCGGAGGTGGGGCGGGGGCGGCGGGCTGAGCCACGCTCACCGTGGGCACGCCCGCCTCCCGAACCGGCAGCGGGTTCAGGAGGACACCGCCGACCACCGCCACCGCCACGGCGACGACCGATGTGGTGCGGGAGCTCGGCATGCCCGGCTACCTCCGTCGAGGGGTGCGGCTCACGACTGTTTCAGAGATCCCCAACCGTGCCAGGTGTCGATGTCGATCCATGCGCTCACCCGGGCCCGGTCCCGGACCGGATACGGGTTGCCGGTGTAGTGCCTGGCGATGCGGTCGATGTCGTCGAGATTCTCGTCGTCGAGCAGCTTGACTACCCGCCCCTGGATGCTGACGTGGGTGATCCAGTCCTGTGGGTCCATCGCAGTGAGGCTCACCCGCGGATCGTGGCGCAGATAGTCGAGCCGCTTTCGCCCCGAATCCATGTTGACCAGCACTTTCCCGTCCTCGTAGAGGTACCAGGTGGCCACTGACACGGGCTGCCCGTCCGGCCGGACGGCGGTGATGGTGGCGTAATTGGGCCGCGCGAACATCTCGGCGGCCTCCTGCGGGAGGGGAGGCTTCGGCATGGTGACCTCTCGTCGGGTGGTGCGCTCACGTTCCAGTGCGAAAGATACCCCGACTACCCCGCGCTCACCCGCGGACCGGGAACTGAAGTTCACCAAACCAGCGCAGCGCCCCGCATATCCCGTGCCTATCGGGTGTCGCGGAACCGGGGAGTGCGGTCCTCCTTGCGGGCGGCGGTGGCTTCCTCGAAGTTGTCGGTGAGCAGTCGCACGAGGAGTTGCCCGAGACCTTCCTGGTGGATATGGGACTCCAGCGATGCCGCGTCGAGTCCCGACCACAGGGTGCGCTTGGTCAGCTCCAGGCCCGGACGGGAGAACGTCGCCATCCGCTCGGCCAGGTCGAAGCACGCGCCCAGTAGGTCGTCGGCAGGCACGCACCGCGACACCAAGCCGATCCGCTCGGCTTCCTCGGCGTGGACGTCCCGGCCCGACAGCATGATCTCGAAGGCACGGGACGAGCCGATCGCGCGGGGAAGTAGGTAGCTGAGTCCCAACTCGCTCGCGGTGAGCCCGTTGTTGATCCCGGCGGCGCGGAAATAGGCGGCGTCCGAGGCGATCCGGACGTCGGATGCGAGCGCGAGGCACAGCCCACCGCCGATGGCGGCACCGTTGACTGCGCTGATCACTGGCTGGTGCATGCGGCGAAGCGCAAGTACGACGTTGTCCAGCATCTCCATCGCACGCAGGGCGACGGTCGGCCGGGTCAGGCCGTCGATGTGCGGCGGGCTGCCCGCGGACGTCTGGTCCGCGCCGGAAGAGAACCCCTTTCCGGCGCCGGTGACCACGACGGCTCGTATCGCGTTGTCGTGGCTGATCCGTTCGAGTGTTTCCCGAAACGGCACCATGACGTCGAACGCCATCGCATTCATGCGTTCCGGGCGATTGAGCGTCACCAGGGCGACGCCCGGCCGTGGATGGTCGACGAGAACGAAGCTCACAGCGTCTCCTAGGCGGGCGATACCCGTGTCCGGTCGCCTTCCATACTAGAACACGTTTCAGTTATTGGGGCTCCGCTGCGACTTTTCCCGATACGCGTTCATGGTGACGGCGAGTGGTCGACCTCCGATGTCGCTGACAGCGCCGCAACCGAGCGCATCACCGGCCGCCACACTTCCTCGAGAACGGCGGGGTCGATGATCAAGCTCAGGTGCCCACCCTTCACGAGACGCCGCGTGATGTGCCCCGGTGGGGTGGAGATGTGGCGTTCCAGCGCCCACACCTGCTCGGGTGGTGTGAACTCGTCATCGGAGCCCGCTATCAAGAAGACGGGACACGAAATCGACTCGAGCGTAATGTTTCCCGCTTTCACGCGGAGCTCGTTCGAGATCAGCCGATTCGTCAACAGCTCCTCGATCATCCAGTCGCGGAATCGGTCCGGTAACTGCTGCGACCATGCGAACCACCGTCTACGCTCGAGATAGCGTTCCACGGCCTCCGGTTCATCGATGTGCGCAAGCAGCGTCATGGCGTGTTCGAACTCCGCAGTAGGTCTCCCCAGGGGGACGCCGGCCGCTTCACCCAGTCGATACTGCAATCCGGCGATTGCCACGGCGCACGCCCGTAACCATGCGGCGCTCGGATCACGCAACCAGCTGCCCATCACCTCGACGACGTGCGGTCGTCCGGCGTGGAAATCGATCGGCGCACCTGCGATGACGAGTGAGTGGGCCGCGGCGGGATGAAGAGCCGCGAAAATCGTGGCAAGCCATCCACCCTGGCTGAAGCCGACCAAATTGATCCTGCCGCCCAGGAACTCGGTTGTCTCGGTGAGCAAGTCGAGGTAGTCGTCGATCGACGCGTTGGTGTTGTCGGGAGTGCGGCCGTGCCAGTCGAGGCAGTAGAGATTGTCGATTCCGGCCTCGCGGAGCGTGTACATCAGACTCCGTCCGTCCGCATAGTCCACGATCGAGGAGGCGCGACCCGAGTGGGGTGGGATCACCAAGGTCGGGATCTGGTCGGTGCGTCCGTCGGTGGAGTAGTTGCGGCAATCGGCCAGTCGACCCCGACGAGCAACGTCACTGTGATGCGCCCACTTCGGGCATTCGCGCGAGCTCACCGCTACCCAGAACGAGAGCACGTCGTCGGCTATGTCGAACGGGTTTGCCCTTCGGCGACAGAGTCCTGCCAAGTACCCCGACCATCCCTCGACTGCCGCCGCCCCCACCTCGAGCGGGAAAAGAGCGAGGTCTCTCCAGTGCCTATTCCCTGCTGTCGTCATGCAGCTGGCTCCTGTCGGGTGCATGTGCGTGCTCTCACTGGCAGACGGCGATGGCCGGGATGTGTCATCCCGGCCATCGCTGCTGTCACGTTATTTCAGCACTGAGCGTGCAGCGTCGGTGAACGCTGTGCTGATCCCGTTGACGAGGGACACCTGTGCCTTCGTGAGGCTACTGATCCACTCGACGTTGCTGCTGGTGCCGATCTTCTCCTGGAATTCGAGGACACTGCCGAGGGCCTTCTCGTAGGTGTCGAGCGAGAGGTTTCCGCTCTGCTTCGCGGCGTCGACCACTTTTTCGTTGAGGGATGAGATCCGCTCGGTCGATTCGTCGAGTGCCTTGCTGAGGCCGGCAGCCGCTGCGGTGGTGGCGTCGGTGACTGTCTTGGCTGTGGTCACGTTCTTACTCCTTGGGTGGGGGTAACGTCAGTGAGCACATTAGCAGGTTAGCAATCTGATTGCTAACGTACCTGTCGCCTGATTACTGGGAGACGTACGTCCCCGGGGCCTCGGCCAGGACGGGATGCTTGGCACTGCCCACTGCCGGCGGTGCCACCATGTCGCCGGCGCGAGAAGCTGACCACTGTGTCCAGTCCTCCCACCACGAGCCGGAATGCTTCTCGGACAAAATCTGCCAGTCCGCCGGATTCGCGGGCATGGTCCGGCGTTCGCCCGAATCGGGTGCGCCGACGGCATGGAAGAAGCACCGGTTGTTCGGTGGATTGACCGCACCGGCGATGTGGCCCCCGTTGGTGAGGACGAAACGCACGTCTCCGCCGAGTAGATGCACACTCTTATACGACGAGGTCCACGGCACGATGTGGTCGTTGACGGCGCCGACGATGTAGGCATCGCACGTGACCTTCGTCAGATCCAGCTGCTGACCGTCCAATACGTATACCCCAGAGGATAATTCGTTTCGGCCGTAGAGGGATCGCAGGTACTGGGAGTGCATCGTGGCGGGCATCCTGGTCTTGTCCTCGTTCCACGCGAGGATGTCGAACGCGGCCGGCTTTTCGCCCTTCATCCAGCGCGAGACCCAGTAGCTGAAGATCAACTCTTTGGCCTTGATCAGGTCGAAGGTGCCACTCATCTCGTCGCCGGACAGAAAGCCCTGCCGCCGCATACGCATCTCGACACGGTCGAGGGTGTCTGGATCGACCAGAAGTTTCAGCTCGCCGACCTCGCTGTAATCGAGCAGCGTGTTCAGCATCGTCAGTGAGTTGATGCGGTCGTCTCCGGTTGCAGCGAGACGGGCCGCTCCCATCGCGGCCATAGCGCCACCGAGGCAGATGGAGAGGATGTCGATCTTCCCCGAACCGGTGACCTCTTCGACGACGTCCATGGCGGCAGCGAACCCGCGAAGGTAGTAGTCGTCCATCGTGATGTCCATCATGGACCGGTCGGGATTGCGGTAGGAGATCGCAAAGACTGTGCGCCCGTGCGCGACCGCCCACTCGATGAGGCTGCGTTTCGGCGCGAGATCGAGTATGTAGTACTTGTTGATCCACGGTGGGGAGACAAGGATCGGGACCGCATGCACGGAGGGGGTCTGCGGTTGGTACTGGATCACTTCGATCAAGTCGTTGCGAAAAACGACTTTGCCCGGCGTGGCTGCAAGGTTGTCACCGAGAGTGAAGGCGGCCCGATCGACTTTCACCGGCTGCCCCTTCCGCTTGATGATGTCCTCGGCAGCGAAAAGGGCACCGCGAACGAGGCTCGCCCCGCCGGTGTCGAACGCGCGGGTCAGTACACCCGGATTGGTGAGCGGGAAATTGGTGGGCGACAGGGCGTCGAGCATCAGGTTCACGATTTGCCGTGCCTTGGCGTCCTGTAATTCGTCTCCCGCGCCCGCCTCTGTGAGGTCTTCCGCGAGTGCACGAGTCGCGAGATAGCTTTGGTGCAGAGAGAAGAATGCGGGATTTTCGCGCCACGCCGCGTCGGCGAATCTCTTGTCGCTCGGGTCGACCGGGATGGGAGGTTGGGGGTCGACGTCGTTGAACACTCGAACAGCAGCCGCCGGAATGTGGGCGAGGTGGGTGGCGTAGTTCGTCGACGCGGCGACGACGGCCTGAGGATTCTTTGCTGCGCGGCCGGCGACGGACGCCACCGCGGGGCCCCAGCCGATGGGGTCGATCCGCGAGGCGATCTTCTTGTGCAGGTTGTCGATCACACGTTGCTCCCCAAGAATCGAATCGTCATGTCCGCCACGCACGCGGGACGTTCGGAGCCGTCGACGGACATGGTCAGGGCCGACGTCACCTGGTAGCCACCTCTACATGCTTTGACGGTGGTGACCTCAGCGGTCAAACGCAGGTGAGAACCGACGGGAACGGGCGCCGTGAACCGTGCATTGCCAATACCGCAATTGATCACCTGCTCGCTGTCGACGACATCGATCAGTTGCCAGAATAAACTGGGTGCCAATGACAATGTGAGGAATCCGTGTGCAATTGTCGTCCCGAGCGGACCTTCCTTCGCGCGCTCGGGATCGGTGTGGATCCATTGGTGATCATTCGTCGCATCGGCGAACAAGTTGATCTGTTGCTGAGTGATCTGTACGGCACTCGACGTGCCGAGTTCGGTACCGACGAGGGTGGGGAGGTCTTCGAGTGCGACGGCGCGCGCGGTGGTGTGTTCTGTCTGCACGGTATTCCTGTGAGGTGATCTTGCTGCGGATCTCGCAGAGGCGAAGAGTGGGATGGCGCCGGTAGCGCCCGATCACACGTTGACACAGGAATGTTTGAACTGCATATTACCGAGGGGTACACTGCACGGTCACTTGCGTCGGCGTACTTTCACTGCTGCACGAGCCGGTCCATACGGCCTCTCTATCTGCGGGGACTCGTCGTCACACTTATGTTTACCAGGGTATGTGACATGCAACACAGCGTGGGCGGTCGGTGATCTGCACGACGCCGTCAGTCTTGTGGTCCGGTGCTCGGACGCTTCCGTTTGGCGACGGTGAGCTGCCGGAAGGCCTCGTACATTTCCTCGATTGCCTTCCGCTGCGCATTGGTGAGGTCCGGGTCCTCCCGGAGCGCCGTTATCACTGCGGAAGCGGAGTCCTTCTGCGCTCGCGACGCCTCCGACACCAGCATGTCAGCGGAAAGATGAAGCTGATCGGCGATGGCCTGCAGGACGCGGTCGCTCGGCTCCCGGAGGTTCCGCTCGATCTGTGACAGGTACGGATTCGAGATTCCCACCATCGCAGCCAACTGACGCATCGGGAGCTCGGCCATCTCCCGCTGGCGCCTGATCAACTCACCAAGTGTCAGTCCGCGCGGAGCCTCTCGATCCATGAGTGCATTCTAGGCCTTCGGCCCGTGCGCCTTTCTGGTAGCTGGGACTACCAGAAAGGCGCACGGGCGCGGAGCGCCTAGAGCGTGCGAGAGATGAGTTCCTTCATGACCTCGTTGGATCCGGCGTATATGCGCTGGATCCGGGCGTCGGCGTACATCTGGGCGATGGGGTATTCGAGGATGTAGCCGTATCCTCCGAAAAGCTGCACGCAGCGGTCGATCACTGAGCACTGCTGGTCGGTGAGCCAGTATTTGGCCATTGCGGCCGTGGCGACGTCGAGCTCACCGCGGAGATGCTTGACGATGCAGTCGTCGAGGAAGGTCCGCGACACCCGGGCGATTGTGGCGCACTCGGCCAGTTCGAAGCGGGTGTTCTGCAGGTCGAACAGGGTCTTGCCGAACATCGTCCGAGACTTCGCGTACTCCGCGGTGAGGGCGACCGCGCGTTCGATCGCAGCGACTGCGGCAACACCGCAGATCAATCGCTCCTGGGGAAGCTGCTGCATCAGTTGGACGAAGCCGGCACCCTCGGTCGGACCGAGGAGATTCTCGGCGGGCACTCGGACGCCGTCGAAGAACAGTTCGGTGGTGTCCTGCCCTTTCTGTCCCACCTTGTCGAAGATTCGCCCCCGCGTAAAACCCGGAGTGTTGTTGTCGACTTCGGCGACGATCAGCGACACACCCTTCGCGCCGAGGGCGGTATCGGTCTTGGCGGCGATGATGACGAGGTCGCAGTTGTACCCGTTGGAGATAAAGGTTTTTGCGCCGGTTACGAGGTAGTCGTCGCCGTCCCGCACAGCTCTGGTAGTGATGCTCTGCAGGTCCGATCCGGTGCCGGGTTCGGTCATGGCTATCGCACCCACCCACTCACCGCTGGTGAGCCGGGGAAGCCACCGTGATTTCTGTTCGTCGGTTCCGTACGCGTTCAGGTAGTGCGGAACGATCCCTGAGTGGACGCCCAGCTGAAGCGAGTGGTCCCCGGCCATCACCTGTTCGTGGAAGAGGACCGCATCGTGTGCGAACGTGCCACCACCCCCGCCGTATTCGGTGGGAATGGACATGCCCGACAGGCCGAGTTCGCCGAGCGTTCGGTAGGTGTCCCTGTCGGGGAATCCCTGCTTGGCAAAGCGCTGTTGGTGGGGAGTCACCTCCTTGGCGAAGAAGTTGCGCGCGAGTTCGGCTACGGCGGCGAGATCCTCGTCGATCCAGGCGGAGTCCGCCAGTGTCGACGCCGAGTGTGTGGTGGTCATCGTGTTCTTTCGTCAGCAGGGTCGGGTTCGCAAAAGGTGCTGTCAGCCTGCGACTGCGGGCGCCGTGTCGGCGCGACGGAGCGCGGCTTCGTGGACACCCTCGGGTGCCGGCTGGGCGTAGAGATTCTCGATCTCGGCAGCGTATTTCGCGGCGATGGGTTTGCGGCGCAGCTTCATGGTGAGGGTCAATTCGTCGCTGCCGGGCTCCCAGAAAGAGGGAAGGATAGTGAACTTCTTGATCTGCTCGACCCGCGAGAGGCGGGCATTTCCTGCGGCGACAGCTTCGGCGACCACGGCGACAACAGCGGGGTGTGCTGCCAGAGTCGCGGCATCCGCCTGTACATCCAGCTGAGCCGCATATCGTGCTGCCGCGTCGGGGTCCAACGCGATCAGTGCGGTGTTGTACGGTCGGGCATCACCGATGGTGGAAACGTTACCGACGAGCGAGGACTGGGCCTTGATCGCGTTCTCGATCCCGGCTGGTGACATATTCTTGCCCGAAGAGTTGATGATCAACTCTTTCTTTCGATCGATGATGGTGAGGAATCCGTCGTCGTCGACGGTCACGATGTCTCCCGTGGACAGCCATCCGTCAGCGTCGACTGCCTCCGCCGTTTTCTCCGGCTCGCCGCGGTACCCCTTCATGACCAGCGGGCCGCGGACGAGCAGCTCGCCGTCGTCGGCGATCCGCATGTCCATGCCGGGAACGATTTTGCCGACCGTTCCCAGTTTGGTGGGGTCCGCAGGAGCGGCGCTCGCGATGCACGTCAATTCCGACATGCCCCAGATTTCCGAGATGTTCAGACCGAGCGCGCCGAAGAATGCCAGGGTGTCGGCGGGGATGGGGGCCGCGCCGGATACGGCCCACTTCAGGGCGTCGAATCCGAGTTGCGCCCGCAGCGGCGCCAGCACTCGCGTTTCTGCAGAAACGAATTCGGCTTCGAGTTCCGCGGGTACGGGTTGGCCGGCCCGCAGCATCGCAAACCGGCGGGCGCCCACCGCGAGGCCCCATTGCAATCCCTGGCGCCGGGTTTCCTCCGGCTCGTCGGCTACCGCCCGCTCCACTGCGACCTGGAGCTTTTCCCAGACGCGTGGGACTGCACCCCAGATGGTCGGCCGGCAATCGGGGAGGGCGGCGGCGATCTGTGAGATCTCCTCGACAACGGTGATTTCGGTGCCGAAGACCATCTGGAAGTAGAGACAGGTCATCCGGTCGGCGATGTGCGCGGATGGCATGAACGAGGTGATCCGGTCGCCGAATTCGATCGGCAGGATCTCGCGCACTGCGCTGGCCTCGAACAGTAACGCGGCGTGTGTCGATTCGACGCCCTTGGGATTTCCGGTCGTCCCCGAGGTGTAGATGAGCGTGGCAACGTCGTCCGGTTGCACGGCTCGCCAGGCCGAGTCGAAGTCGAAGTCTGCGGGACGCAGCGTTTTCATCTCGTCCAACGAGAGGGTTCCGGCGGGTGCGGTCGCCGAGTCGCCATCGACGACGACGATCCGCGAGGGCTGCACGCCGGATTCTCTGATTCGTTCGACGTACTGCGCCTCGCACACGACCACCTTCGCTCCCGCATTGCGGAGGACATGGGCGATGGCGTCCGGCGGTGAGGTGTTGTAGATCGAGAACGAGGTGGCACCGACGTGTTGGGCACCCACGTCCACCGGGTAGAAGTCGAGGCGGTTTCCCATCATGAGTGCCACGGTGTCCCCGCGCCCGACGCCGAGCCCGGCGAACCCGGCTGCCACGTCCCGTACCTGTTCCGCGTAGTCCCGCCAGGTGAGTACTTCGGTGCCGCCCACGGTGCGGAGCGCGATCGATTCGGGTTCGATGGCTGCGACGCGTTGAAACGCCTCGCACAAGGTGATAGGAGCTCGAGTCGGGGTCATGGCATCTTCCTGGTGGAGGGGGGTGATCCGGCAGCGGTTGAGGTGGCAGGTCGAGCCTCGAGTTCACGGATGAGCTCGTGGCAGTCGTGGTCGGCAGCGAGGTAGCCGTCTGCGAAGACATTCACGAGTCCGCGCCCGAGCGCCCAGGGCTGCCAGGCCGCGGGCGCCAGGGTGCGTCCGGCGCGTCGGGCGATGGCGTCGGCAATGACGGTCGCGGCGTCCTCGGCGCTGATACGGCGCCGCAACGGCCGCGGCAGGCGGGCATCGAGTTTCCGACCGAGCTCGTCGTCGTCCAGCGTTGCGCGAGCCAGTTGGGTGTCCACCATGCCGAAGTAGGCGACACCGGCGGAGGCGCCATAGCCTGCGAGTTCGAGGCGCAGAGCCCGGCCGAGTTGCTCGACGGCCGCCTTGCTGATCATGTACGACGCACCGGCGAGTCCGGGAGCGAACGCAGCCGCGGACGACACCACGACGATGTGGCCACGCCGTTCGATCACTTCGTCGACGGCCGGACGGACGGTATTGAATACTCCGGTGAGGTTGATGTCTATGACCCGATCGAAGGCGGCGGGGTCGATTCGGCGAAGAGTGGCCGGGGGCGGTGTCACTCCGGCGTTCGCGATGACCACGTCGAGCCGTCCTGTCCGTTCGATCACCTCCTGCACGGCTGCACTCATGCCGTCCCGGTCGCGGACGTCGGCGACCAGAGTCGAGACGCGTTGCCTTCCGAGTACGAATTCCGCTGCGGTAAGGGCGGATCGGTTGATGTCGATCAATGCGACTGTTGCTCCGCGGGCGTGCAGTGTGCGGGCTGTGGCCAATCCGATGCCGTCGCCGCCGCCGGTGATCAGGACGACTTTGCCTGCGACGTCGTATTCAGCCCCCTTGCCGGGTAGTGGCAGTCCCAGGTCACGCAGTGTGCGGGTGACTGCCGATCGCTTCCTGAAGGTCGCCATCGTCAGTTCCTTCCGTGGAGCAGTGTGATGAGGAAGCGGACGAGCGAGTCGACCCATCGTGTGCGCCGGAATGTCGTGAGCGGCAGAACAGAAGGGAAGCGCTGTCGGGTCATGGCCCGTGGAAAAGTGAATTCCTTCAAGCCGTCCGGGCCGTGGACGCGACCGAATCCGGAATCGTCGACCCCGCCCAGGGGCAGACCTGGAACGGCCGCGTAGAGAACGTAAGAATTGACGGAGACTGCACCGGTGCGAATCCTCCGCGCGATGTCCTCGCCGTGCCGGCGTGAGAAGACGCTGAGACCCAAACCATATCGGCTCGAGTTGGCCCGTTCCACGGCCTCGTCCATATTCCGAACTCGCGACACGATCAGGGTGGGGCCGAAGGTTTCCTCGGTTACCGCGACGCTGTTCTCCGGCACGTCCACGAGAATGGTGGGTTGCACGAACTGGCCCTCGACCGCGTCAGGCCCGCCGAGCACCACCCGCCCGCCCTTGTCGATCGCATCGTTGATGTGGCGACGGACGACGTCGACCTGCGAGGGCATGGTGATCGGGCCGATGTGCGCATCGATGTCCGAGCCCGCACGAATGCGGGACGCGTGGGCCACGATTCTGTCGAGAAATTGGTCGAAAATGCTCTCGTGCACGTACACCCGCTCGACCCCGAGGCAGGTCTGTCCGGCATTGGACAGCCCACCCCACACAGCGGCATCAGCCGCAGAATCGAGGTCCGCGTCGGAGTTGACGATCAGTGCGTCCTTGCCGCCGCATTCCATAAGGACGGGGGTGAGCGTTTCCGCGCACACAGCCATGACTTTCTTGCCGGTCGAGGTGGACCCGGTAAATCCGATCTTGTTCACGCCGGATCGGCACAGCGCAGCTCCCGTGGAACCGTCGCCGGTGACGACCTGCAACACGGGATGTTCCGGCACCGCTTGGGTAAAGGCCTCGACCAGCCACACCCCCACGCCTGGGGTGTACTCGCTCGGCTTGTAGACCACTGTGTTCCCGGCTGCAAGGGCGAACGACAGCGACCCGAGCGGAGTGAAGATCGGGTAGTTCCACGGTCCGATCACACCGACCACCCCGAGGGGGAGGTATTCGACACTGGCCGATTGGTTGAGGGTGAGCGCGCTCGAGCGGACAGTGCGCCGGCGAAGTACCTTGCCGGCGTTCTTCGCCGCCCACGCGAGGTGTTCCAAGGCCATCGCGATCTCGAGCATCGCGTCTGCGCGTGGCTTCCCCATTTCCATGTGGACGAGGTCCGCGAGTTCCGTTGCCCGCCGTGCGATGATGCCACGCCAGGCATCGAGCCTGTGGGCTCGTTCGTCGAATCCCAGTGAGGCCCACCAGTCGGCGGCGTCACGCGCACGGGCTACGGCGTCATCGACGTCGCGTGTCGAACCGAGGGGGTGAACGCCGACAACCCGTCCCGTTGCCGGACTGATCACATCGAAGGTGGAATCTGCAGCCGTGGTGGTGGTCATCGAGATGCACCCTTCGGATGGTCGAGTGCCTTGTGGGCGAGGCCGCGCGCCCATCCACGCGTCACGCGGCGGAGGACCGGCTGGGACCACGCGATCAACGGGGTGAGCATGGGCGTGGTCTCCATAGCGAAAGTCCAGGTGAGCCGAGTGCCGTCCGGGTGCGGGTCGAGCGTGATGTCTTCGGCGAACCGACGGAAGCCGGGCCTGGACGCGCTTTCGGCGGTGAAGGTGATCTGCCTGCCCTCTTCCCAGCGGTAGAAGCGTTCCCGCAGGGCCGCTGCACCGTGACCGAGTGTCACCGTCCTTGTGGTGCCGATGCCGAAGGGTCGAGGTGAAGTCCAGTCGCTTGCGGTGATGAGCGACGACCAGGACACCAATGCGTCGTGGGCGGTGAGAACACTCCACACGTGTGCAGGGTCCGTCGACAAGTAGACGACGTGCACGATTCGGAATCTGGCGGTCTTCAGGAACTCGTCGTCTGCGGCGGCGAGCGGGTACCAGCGCGTCATAGGTCGATCACCAGAGGTCCGCCGGCAGAGCGAGAAAGGCAGATCAACATCGAGTCCTGTCGCTCGGCGTCCGTCAGGATGCGGTCGCGGTGTTCGACGTCTCCGGCGAGGACCCGCACTCGACAGGTGCCACAGAAGCCCTGCTGACACGAGTAGGCGACCCCTGGGATTTCACGGCGTATCGCGGTCAGCGCGGTTTCGTCCTCGGCCACCGATACGGTCGTTCCCTGTTTCGCGAGGCGTACGTCGAACCGGTGCCCATCGACCACAGGCAATGCCGAAAACCGTTCGGTGTGCAGGGAGCCGGTCGGGTTGAGCGTGTGCATGACACCGCGTGCAGGGGTCATCAGCGGTGTCGGTCCACACAGGTACACGGCTGCACCCGGTTCCGCGGTGGTGAGAATCTCGGTGATGTCGGGTGGGCCGGATTCGTCGTCCGGTCTCACTTCGACCCGGCCGGTGTATCGCGCGAGTTCGTCGAGGAACGGCATGGTGGTGCGCGACCGGCCGAGATACACGAGTCGCCAGGATTGTCCCCGCTCGTGACACTTTCTCACCATCGGCAGGATCGGTGTGATTCCGATACCGCCGGCGATGAACAGATACGAGTCGGCAGTCACCAACGGAAAGGCATTGCGCGGACCGCGTATGCGCACGCGGTCCCCGGCTTCGAGCGTCTCGTGGATTTCCTTCGAACCGCCCAGGCCGCCGTTGATGCGGCGGACGGCGATGCGGTACGACGACAGATCGTCGGGGTCACCGCACAACGAGTACTGACGCTGCCGGCCCGACGGCAGGAAGACGTCGAGGTGAGCACCCGGAATCCAGGACGGCAACGTGCCTCCGTCGGGCGACGTCAAGGTGAGGCTGACCACGTCCTCCGCCTCCTGCCTCACCTCGTCGATGGTGAGGGTCATGCCGAATCCATTGTTGCGTACTGGATTCGGTCGTGACAGCCACGATGCGGCACGGCTCGCCGCGAAGACGTGCCGGTACGCGACCGTTGCCTGCGCCGCCAACCGGAGCGCTCGAGTGGGCTCGAACTCGGTTCGGTCGGAGGCGGGGTCGTCGATCCCGTCCGAGTGGGTCGTCATCATGAGTGGTCTCTCTCGCTAGGAGCGGTTGACTGCGGGGGACTGTGCGAGGTAGCGCATCGCGATATCCATGTCGCCGATCTGCGACGGGTGGAAGCTGGGGCGCAGGTATGGCGGAATCTCCGTCACCAAGAATTTGAGGTTCGGCACCAATCCGCGCCGGATCGCGCTGATCAACTGCAGCGGCCAGAAGCGCCCCTTCTCGGTGGACGGGTCCGCTCGGAACAAGTAGTTCATCGACGACAGGAACAGGACGATGAGGGTAAAACTGGCGATCAGAGCCGTGCGCACCCGCCGCGCATAGCTGCCGTCCACGTACATGAAGGCGTCGAAAGCGACATTGCGGTGCTCGACCTCTTCGGCGCCGTGCCACCGGACCATGTCGAGCATGACCGGGTGCATGCCCGCCTTCTCGAGGGCCGGGTCGGTCAGCAACCACTCGCCGACGACAGCGGTGTAGTGCTCCATGGCGGCGAACAGGCCCAACCGTTCGCACAGCCAGGCCCGTTTGGCGCGGCCCGACAACCCGCGATCACCCAGGATCCGGTCGACGAGCCAGTCCATCTTGCGCGACATCGGCGTAATGTCCATGCCGAGCTCCGCGAGATGCTCGCGTGCCCCCTTGTGCGAGGCGGCGTGGGTCGCCTCCTGGCCCACGAAGCCCACTACTTCCTCGTGGAGTCGTTCGTCCTCGATCAGGGGCAGTGCCTCGGCCAGGGTCGCGGACATTGCACGCTCCCCTTCGGGAAGGACCAGGTGCATGAAGTTGATGACGTGCGTTGCCATCGGCTCTCCGGGAATGTAGTGCAAAGGCACTCCTTCCCAGCTGAACTCGACGTCACGAGCCGTGATTGCGTGGGATTCGTCCGTGTACCGGCGCGCGCCTGCGGGGTCGACCACCGGTTTCCGTCCGATGCGGGGGAAGGTCATCATCCTGCTGTCCTCACTGTCGGTTGCGACGAGATTCCCGCTCGTCGGGTGACGTATTTGGCGAGGTCCGCCCGCCGGGTGCGTGCACGGAAACTCCGGTTGAAACCCGGGTAGAAGGTGAAGTTGCGGCCTTCACCGCTCAGGTAGTAACTGGCACAGCCGCCGGCGTTCCACACCGATTTCTGCAAACGCTCGTCCACGTCGTCCACGAACGCCTGCTGCACCTCCGGGCGGACGTCGATGCTTGCCATTCCCTGCGCTTCCATCTGCTGCAGAGCGCTCAGGATGTATTTCACCTGGGCCTCGATCGTCACCACCTGGGAGGTGTAGGTGACGGAATTGGGGCCGAGCAGCATGAAGAAGTTGGGAAAGCCGCTGATCGTCGTGCCGAGATAGGCCCGGGCATTGCCGTCCCAGGCCTCGGCCAACGTGCGGCCGTCCCGCCCGCGCACCACGTCGAACGCCGGATTGTCGGTCAGCCTGAAGCCGGTGCCCATCACGATCGTGTCGAGTTCGTGCAGCGTGCCGTCGACGGTCACGATCCCGTTCGGTCGCACTTCCCGTATTCCCTCGGTGACCACCGCGGCGTTCGGTTGTGCCAGTGCCGGATAGTAGGCGTTGGAGAACGTCGGACGCTTACACCCGAAGGCATACGTGGGAGTGAGCTTGCGTCGCAGTTCCGGGTCTCGGATCTGGCGTTTGAGGTGCGCGCGGCCGAGGCTCGCGAGACCTTTCAGCAGTGCGGGTCGATACACGAACCCCGGGACCATCGCCTCCTGCACCAGATCGAGTCCGGTCCGTGCGAGCCGTTGGACGAGGGGTATCCGCTCGAACAGTGTCCGGGGCCATCCGGTCATCGGCTGGTCGGGATGGGGGAGTATCCACGTCGGAGTCCGCTGGAACACCGTCAACGATCCGGCGATCGGCTGGATTCGCGGAATGATCTGCACTGCCGACGCGCCGGTTCCGACGACGGCAACTCTGTCACCGGACAGATCGTGCTCGTGATTCCACGCCGCGGAGTGGAAGACCGTGCCCTCGAAGCTGTCGAGTCCGGGTAGGTCCGGGACTGCCGGTTCACTGAAGGGACCCATGGCCCCCACGAGAATTCTGGCTTCCCAGCTCCCCTGATCGGTCGTCACGTGCCAGACCTGCGCGGCGTCGTCCCAGGTCGCGTCCCGCACCTCGCAATTCAGACGCAGATGCGGCACTATCCCGAAGTCCTCGGCGCAGGCGCGCAGATAGTCGTGGATTTCAGGCTGCAGCGGGTACAACCTCGTCCAGTTCGGATTCGGCGCGAACGAAAACGAGTACAGGATCGACGGGATATCGCACTGGGCCCCTGGGTAGGTGTTGACCTGCCACGTTCCACCAACCTCACTCGCTCGATCGAGCACGACGAAATCGTCGATGCCGGCTTGTTTCAGCTGCATCGCCGTTCCGAGCCCGCCGAACCCGGCGCCGATGACGAGTACATGCACCTTCTCGCGACTGTCGTGGACCGGGCATTCAACCGGTTGTGTAGCGCTGACCATGTGGGGCGTCCTCCTCGTCGATGCCGCCGTATGGCCTGACATTAGAAGTGACATCAGTCAATGTCAACAGCGTATGATGTCAACATTAGGCCCTGCAGTGTTCTGTCGGAGGGTCGCGCAGGCACGACAATGAGACGATGTAGGTATGACCGAGACCGAGACCTCCCGCGGCGCGCCCCGGAAGTGGCGGGGCCGGGAGCCCGAGGATCGCCGTGCGGCACGTCATGAGCAGCTGATCGAGGCCGGTCTGGACATCATGGGCACGGAGGGTGCGGCCGCGACGACGATGCGCGCCACCTGCCGCCGCGCGGGTCTCACCGAGAGGTACTTCTACGAGAGCTTCAAGAACAGGGACGAACTGCTGATCGCCGTTCTGGATCGGGTCGTCCTCGGCGCCCGCGACACCTTGATCGCCGCGCTGGGGACAGCTCCGGGGGAGCCACGGGAGCTGATCAGGCACGTCGTGCGGTCCTTCACCGACTACGTCGCAACTGATCGGCGCCGCGGAAGAATCATGTTCGTCGAGTCCCAGAGCGTCCCCGAACTCGCTCAGCGCGGCGAGCAGCTGGTCAAGGAGTTCACCGCCCCGATCGCCGCGTCGCTGGAAATATTGAGCGACAGCGCCGAACCTGATTCCCTCACCATTGCGCTCAACTCGATCGCGATCTTCGGTGCGCTGGCGTTCCTGTACCAGCACTGGCTCGCCGGAAGCTCGCGAATCTCCAAGCGGCGCATAGTCGAGCACGTCTCGCTCGTGATCGAGGCTCAGATCAATGTCGACAGCACTCCGCTCGAAGCCGGTGAACGGTCACCGTAGTTCGAGCAGCATCAGGGCTCGAGGTAGGCGACTATCGCGTTGGTGAGCCCGCGCCTGGCAAGGTCCAGATCGGTGTACGTCCCGAGTTGTTTCTCCGAGGTGATGCCGCGCATCGCGCCGGGAATGAATGCAGCCACCTCGGTCACGCGGTCCGGATTCACGTGGAGACCGGCGAAAGCGCGATGACAGGTGTCGAGCCAGGCCTGTCTCCAGGACGCGAACTCGGCTGCGGTCGACGGATACAACCGTTCGAACTCTTCGCGATCGTGCGGCAAGGCTGCGCGGAGGGTTTCGATCGCCCGTGAATCGCTGCCGGTGAGCCCGTCGTACATGTTGTCGATGATGGCCCGTACCCGTTCTCGCAGTGGGGCAGTGGCCGGCGCACTCGCGGGCATGTCACCCCGACGCTCGGCGGTGTGGCGCAGCACTGCGGCCCACAACCCGTCGATGTCGCCGAACTGGTACTTGATTGTCCCCCAGGTTGCGCCGATGTCCTTGGCGATGCGGTTGCCCGAGACCGCGCCCGGATCACCGGACGCCAGCGACCGTACGGCGGCATCGAGCATGCTCTCGCGGGTTGCCAAGCCACGCTTGTTGCTGCGCCTGCCTGCCACGCCCGTTTCTGTCACCTCGCCCATGGTAGTAGCACGCGCGATGCGCCGAACGACTCCACTTGCGTGAATTCACAGAACCCTCTATCAAATAGTCGTAGAACCCTCTATGATTTCGTCGAGGGTCGAATCGTAGAAGAGGGGTTCCGAATGGCGAAGACACCTCTGCCGATGAAGCCGACTGGATGGTTCCAGGTCGCGTGGTCCGCCGAGATCGGCGCCGGGGAAGTCGTTCGGATGAAGTACTTCGGCACCGAGATGATTGCGTGGCGGTCCACGTCGGGGCAGGTCACCGTCATGGACGCCTACTGCGAACACCTGGGTGCGCACCTGGGCTACGGCGGCACCGTCGATGGCGAAATTCTGCGGTGCCCCTTCCATGGTTGGGAATGGAACATGCAGGGGCGCAACGTATGTATCCCTTACGAGAAGCAGCCGAACAAGGGCCGGCGAATCCGCACGTACCCCGTCACCGAACATAGTGAATCGGTCTTCATCTGGCACGACGTGGATCGGCGCGCGCCGTACTTCGACGTCGCCGACGCCCTCTCCGGGTTCGACGACGGGCACAGTGGCGCCGACTACTACCCTGCGTACGGCTACAGCACCCTGTTCGAGACCGGCCTGGAGATCCATCCGCAGTACGTGATGGAGAACGGCGTGGACTTTGCGCATTTCAAGTACGTGCACAACACGCCGCTCATTCCCGAGTTCACCCGCCACGACTTCGACCAGCCGGTGTCCTACGTCGACTTCACCATCGCGTTCGACGACGTACCGGCCGACGAGGTCAACAGCGGTGTGCAAGCGATCAACAGCGGAGTCGGAGTTGCCGCCACGAAGAGTTGGGGGATGATCGACAACCGGACGTTGACCGCGGTTACCCCGATCGACGAATCGACCTCCGATGTCCGATTCACCGTGTGGATCGGTCGTCGCCCCGGTGACGGATGCGCCGAACCCCCTCCCGGGCCCGCAAGCACGCACAGGGAGTCATCGAGCAGTTTCAAAACGACATCCATATCTGGAAACACCAGCGCTACTCCGATCCTCCTGCCTTGTCGCGTTCGGAATTCGAGGGCTTTACCGCGCTTCGCAAGTGGGCCAACCAGTTCTATCCCGCCGATGTCGAATCGAAGGCCGCCACTGCAGTTCGGTGACGTGAGTCACTCCGATCATGTCCGCCAGTGGCACCAGTTCCGTTCGTGAGATTCCCAGAAAGGCACTTTCCCGCCAATGAGCACGACACACGCACCGATCCGCGTCTTCCAGGTCGCGAGCGGCAACGTAGGTTCGGAGATGATCAAACGAATCAGCGCCCACCGAGACCTGGAACTCGTAGGCTTGCACTGCTATTCGCCCGATAAGATCGGCCGGGACGCCGGCGAGATCGCCGGACTCGAGCCGATCGGGGTGACGGCGACCGGAACGATCGAGGAGATCATCGCCGCACAACCCGATGTGCTGACCTTCCATGGAGTGTTTCCCGACGAGGCGCTCTACGAACGCGTCCTGGAGGCGGGCATCAATATCGTCACCACCGCAGATTTCATCACCGGTCATCATCGCGACAGAAACCATCCACACCCGTCAGGGAGGAAGGTCACCGAGGTTCTCGAGGCAGCCTGTCAGCGTGGCGGGTCCACCTTTTACGGCACTGGAATGAACCCGGGACTCTGTCAGATCCTCGGAGTTGTCCACTCCGCGGATGTGGCCGAGATCGAGAACGTCACCGTGATCGAGTCGGTAGATGTGTCCTGTCACCACTCGGTCGAAACGTGGAAGGAAGTCGGTTACGGCAAACCGATCGACGACCCCAGCATCGCGGGATCCCTGGAGAAGTACACCCGCGTGTTCTCCGACAGCGTGTACATGATGGCTGACTGTTTCGACCTCGAGCTCGACGAGGTGACGTTCACCTACGAGCTCGGCGCCTGCACGAAGGACGTCGACCTGGGCTGGTATCGGATGCCCAAAGGGTCTCTGGGTGCCAACTACGTCAAGTACCAGGGCATGGTCGACGGTGTACCCCGCATCGAGTCCCACCTCGAGTGGCAGATGACACCACACACAGATCCGAGCTGGAACATCAAGGGCTGCTACATCACCCAGATCACCGGCGACCCGAATATCTACAGCAAACACATGATATTTCCCAAACCCGGTGTACGCCTCGATAACCCGGAAGACTTTGCATCCATCGGTATGACCGTTACCGGACTGCCGGCATTGAACTCCCTCCGGAGTATCGTCGCGGCGGCGCCAGGGATCAGAACAAGTGCCGACATGCCACTGCGCGGATTCGCCGGCCGCTTTGTGAGATAGCGACCTTCCGCGAGGCTCCCTCGCGGGCGCGGCGCACCTCAGGCCTGATCGCGGCTCACGCCAGACCATGGAGGTGTTCGGCGATCATGCGCTGCGCCGTTTCCGCGGTATCGGTTTCGCTGAGCAGGGCGTGCATCGCGGCCCCGTCGACGAGTGCGTGCAGTCGCATCGCCTCGGCATCGATGTCGCGCTTCGGTGCGACATACCCGTGCGCGGCAAGCCCGGCCAGGATCGATGCGCATCCGGCGCGTAGTTCACGCGACGCCGTCGGCCCGGAACCCTCCGAAAGCGGCTGACTTTATGGCATTCTCACGAGGTGCGACGGTGCAGGGGTGAGAGTGGGGTGGCCGGTACGCCGGCTGCGACCACGTCAGGGGTAACCCCTGGCTCGGCATTGTTCACCGGAGGCACCGTCCGACGCACGGCCGCACGCTCCGCGTGCTTCGGCGCGCCGCAGACGACAGGTATCGGTCGCCTCTCACCGTCGCACGCATGACACGGCGTCGCGCCCTGTCCTCGGCTGTGGCGCGTCGCCTGGCCGCGGTGGCGACGTCGGGTTCCTGGACGCGAGCCGCGATCGCCCAGCGGTTCGAGGAGATCGGCACCCCGGACGCCGACCGGATCGCAACACGATTGTTCGACCTTCTGCCCACTCCTCCGGTGGAGGGGGTCGACAGCGTGTACCGGTTGCTGTCGGAACTGCCGCACATCGACGAGCCGGCTCCGGTGGTAGAGCAACCTGACCACGAGTGGAGGTTCGACGTTCCGAAGTGGACCCACACGGTCGCGGTGGCGCAGGCGGTCGGTCTCACCCCGGCGGAATTGGACTGGTTCGCCGATCCGGGTGAGTGGCTGCGGAACAAGGCGCCTACCCTGCAGCACTACCGCTACCGAATCCGGTCGGACCACCGATTGCTGGAAGCACCCAAGGAACGGCTCCGCGAGGTGCAGCGCCGAATCCTGACGGCTCTCCTCGATCGAGTACCTCCGCATGCCGCCGCGCACGGCTTCGTGCGCGGGCGCAGCGTTCACACGTTCGCTGCACCGCATGCGGGTCGAGATATGGTGGTGCGGATCGATCTGCGCGCGTTCTTTCCGTCGATTTCCCAGGCTCGGGTGCGGGCGGTTTTCGACTCGCTCGGATATCCGCCGCGTGTGTCGCGTGTGCTGACGGGACTCTGCACCACCTCCACTCCACCGGACGTTCTCGCGAGGCTTCCATTCGACACGGCGAGCCGATTACGGGGGTCACACCTGCCGCAGGGGGCGCCGACGTCGCCGGCCCTCGCGAATCTCGTCACGTATCGGCTCGATCGACGGCTGACCGGATTGGCGCGGTCATCCCGAGCCGAATACACGCGGTACGCCGACGATCTCGCGTTCTCCGGCGTCGACCTCGCGGCGGACCGCCTGATCTCCGCCGTCGGCCGGATCGCGGCGGACGAAGGGTTCTCGGTACATCCGCGAAAGACGCGGATCATGCGAGCGCACCGACGGCAGCACCTGGCGGGACTCGTGATCAACTCGCACGCGCAGGTCGTCCGCACGGAGTACGACCAACTGCGTGCGCTGCTCTTCAACTCGCTGCGCACCGGCCCGGATCTGCAGAACCGGGACGGGCGGTCGCACTTTCGTGAGTACGTCTACGGGCGCATCGCCTGGATCGGCGAGTCGAACCCCAACCGCAAGCGTGCGCTGCTCGCCCTCGCCGACCGGATCGAGTGGACGGGGTGAACCGACCCTTGCGGCGACAACGCGGCAGTTGTTCGATGGAGGGAGGCGCACCATGTGTTCGGGCGTGCCGGCGAGGAGAACGCTGATGCTGTACGTCGCGCTGTTCGGATTCATCCTGTGGGTCCTCTGTTTCGCCGATGCGATCACCACCGAGGAAAACGAGGTCCGGAATCTGTCGAAAGACGGCTGGCTGGTGGTGGTGTTGCTCCTGCCGATCGTCGGCTCGATCCTCTGGCTGGTAGCGGGGCGGCCGGAGAAGTACCCCGGTGAGCGCCTGCCCGAAGACCCGGAGGAGGCGGAGTTCGTCCGCCGATGTCGTGAACGTGCCGAGGAGCAGCGCCGAGAGAACCGGCGGCGTCCGCAGGAGTAACTTCGCCGCTCACCGGGACTCCGGCTACAGCGGCCGGGGCAACCCGGGTGCGACGGTGCGGGCGAGGATCCCCAGAGTGGCGCGCAGGGCAGTGTCGGAGATCACCGGGAAGATTCCGGCGTCCCGCCAAACGGGGTCGATGGAGGACCAGTCGTAGAACGAGGTGACCATCGTGCCCTCCTCGATCGGCTCGAGACGGTAGCCGTACACGTGGCCGATCTGCGGGCGAATCCGGCCGAGGACCTTCCAGGAGATCTCGCGGTCGGGAACGAAGGTCTCGATCGTCACGGTCACGTCGTATAGCCCCAGATCCACGTCGTTCAGCGCGTCACGGTCCATGTGGACGACGACGCTGTCACCTGCCGCGGTCACGGGTTCGCCCTCGGCGGACATCAACATGCCGGAACTGTCGATGGCTACGTGCCCGTTCGGGTCACACAGCACGCTGAAGATGTCCGCCGGTTTTGCCGCGATCGCCCGCTGAACTTCCAGTCGTTCGCGTACCGGAACGGTTTCGTTCGTGTCGCTCGTCATCCAGGCATCTTCTCACCCCTGGACGGTGCCGCGCTGACAACCGGTTGCCGTTCCGGCCCCTACCCGCGTGAGGGTGGACTAGTGCCGATCCGGCGGCAAACCCGACCTCAGGAGCTCGCATAGACCGGCAGGACCCCGGCCTCGGCTGCCTGCGTCAGCGTCGGCGCGGCCGAATCCTTTCCGGACAGCTGGAAGTTCAGCGGCGAGCCGTCACGTCCGACGGCGGGCCAGTCGATGGCGAGTTCGGGGTCGAAGGGATGGACGTCGTGGTCGAGTTCGGGGGTGTACTCGAGGGAGCACAAGTACATCACCGTGGACGCGTCCTCGAGCGACAGAATTGCGTGGCCCAGACCCGCGGGGAGATACACGGCGCGACGGTCCACATCGTCGATCATCACGGAATCCCACTGCCCGAAGGTGGGAGAGCCCACGCGCACGTCGACGATGACGTCGAGGAACGCACCTTTGACGCAGGTGACGTACTTTGCCTGACCCGGTGGGGTGTCGGTGAAGTGGATGCCCCGCAGCACGCCGGCGGCGGACACCGAGCAGTTGGCCTGCGCGAGGTCGAGTCTGTGTCCGACAGCCGCCTCGAACTCGGAGCCCTTGAACCACTCCAGGAACACGCCGCGGTCGTCACCGAACTGTCGTGGCGTGATCTCCCACGCCCCGGGGATCGTCAGCTCCCGATATTCCACGTCACCAGTCCTTGCCGCGTTCGAGGATTTCGAGGAGATAGTCGCCGTAGCCCGACTTGCCGAGAGTAGCTGCGCGCTCGGCCAATTCGGTGTCGGTTATGAATCCGCGCCGCCAGGCGACCTCCTCGGGAACGCCGATTTTCAGTCCTTGCCGGTGCTCGAGCGTGCGGACGAAGTTCGAAGCCTCGAGGAGGGAGTCGACGGTGCCGGTGTCGAGCCAGGCGGTTCCGCGGGGCAGTACCTCCACCTGTAGCCGCCCGGCCTGCAGGTACGCCTGGTTGACGTCGGTGATCTCGTACTCGCCGCGATCCGACGGGGTGAGGCCCCGCGCGATGGCGACGACGTCGTTGTCGTAGAAGTACAGCCCGGGAATCGAGTAGTTCGACTTCGGTGTGGCCGGTTTCTCCTCGATCGAGGTGGCACTGCCGCTCTCGTCGAACTCCACCACACCGTACGAACTGGGGTCGGAGACCCAATAGGCGAACACGGCCCCGCCGTCGATGTTCTCGAACCGGTTCAAACGGGAACCGAGACCGGGTCCATAGAAGATATTGTCCCCGAGAATCAGGGAGACGGGCTGGTCACCGATGTGATCGGCACCGAGGACGAAGGCTTGGGCGAGGCCGTTCGGCTCCTTCTGAACAAGGTACGAGAGGTTGACACCGAACTGGGAGCCGTCGCCCAGAAGCCGACGGAACTGCTCCTCGTCGTGAGGGGTGGTGATGATGAGGATGTCCCGGATGTTGGCCAGCATCAGCGTGGAGAGCGGGTAGTAGATCATCGGCTTGTCGTAGACAGGTACCAGCTGCTTACTCACCCCGAGAGTGATGGGATGCAGCCGCGACCCCGTGCCACCGGCCAGAATGATTCCGCGCATGTGCGCAGTGTTCCAGTGTTCGCCGCGGATGAAAACTCGGCGCCGCCGCTACCCTTGGTGCCCATGAGGCTTCTCGTGACCGGCGGCGCCGGGTTCATCGGCGCCAATTTCGTACATCGGACGGTGGCCGAGCGGCCCGACGTGCAGGTGACCGTGCTCGACGCCCTGACGTACGCCGGCAACCGACGCTCACTCGACCCGGTCGCCGATCGGATCGACTTCGTCCACGGTGACATCGCCGACGGTGCGCTGGTGAACGGCTTGGTCGCGGCCTCGGACGCGGTGGTCCATTTCGCGGCCGAATCACACAACGACAACTCGCTGGCCGACCCCACGCCGTTCCTGCACACCAACGTGATGGGGACGTTCACCCTGCTCGAGGCGGTGCGTGCCCACGACGTCCGCTATCACCACATATCCACCGACGAGGTGTACGGCGACCTCGAACTCGATGACCCGGAGCGGTTCACCGAATCGACGGCCTACAACCCGTCCAGCCCGTACTCCGCCACCAAGGCGTCGAGCGACATGCTGGTGCGGGCCTGGACACGGTCGTTCGGCGTGCGGGCCACGCTCTCGAACTGCTCGAACAATTACGGCCCGTACCAGCACGTCGAGAAGTTCATTCCGCGGCAGATCACCAACCTCATCGACGGGGTCCGGCCGCGTCTGTACGGCAGCGGCCGCAACGTGCGCGACTGGATTCACGTCGACGACCACAACTCGGCAGTGTGGACGATCCTCGAGAAGGGCAGCATCGGCCAGACGTACCTGATCGGTGCGGACGGTGAAGTAGACAACCGGACCGTCGTCGAAACACTGCTCGAACTGTTCGGCCGCGATATCGACGACCTGGACTTCGTCACCGACCGCCCCGGGCACGACCTCCGCTACGCCATCGACTCGACGCGGCTCCGCACCGAGCTGGGGTGGACACCGCAATACGCGGATTTCCGCGGCGGACTCGAAGCCACCGTGCGCTGGTACCGCGACAACGAACCGTGGTGGCGGGCGCAGAAGGAATCTGCCGAGAAGGCGTACGCGGCTACGGAGTCCGTGATCGGCTGATCCTTCGCTCCCGACATCCGCCGGGTGGAAGCCCTGTCCCACGAGTGACGGGTACGCCCGTCCGGCTACCGCCCGGCTCTCGCTGCGACGGCGAGGCGGGTGTCCTCCGCGATCAGATCGGTATTGACCGCCGCCGCAGCATTGAGTCCCGCTGCAGCGGAGGCGATTACCTGTCCCTTGAGGTCCGCCACGTTTCCCGCGACCCACACGCCCGGAATGGCCGTGGCGCCCGTGGCATCCGAGGCGATATAGGTGCCCACCACGTGTCCGCCCATCTGCTGCTCCACGGGCTCCAGTCCGAGTGTGGTCAGTACGTCGGCACGCGCGGTGAACACCGGCGCGACTACCACTGCGGCGCAGGCGAATTCCTCACCGGAGTGCAACCGGACACCGGTGAGGCGATCCTCGGCCACCGTGAGGCCCGACAGCTTTCCGTCGACCACGGAGATGTCCCGGGCGGCGAGTTGCTCGTACTCCTCACCCGTCGGCTCGATCGCGTCGTTGAGGAACAGCGTCACCTTGTCGGTCCATTGCCGCCACATCAATGCCTGGTGAACCGAGAAGGGACTGCTCGCCAGGACGCCGATCGGCTGGTCCCGCACCTCCCACCCGTGGCAGTACGGGCAGTGGAGCACATCGCGGCCCCATCGTTCGGACACGCCGGGAATGTCGGGCAGCTCGTCCACCAACCCCGTGGTCACCAGCAGTCGCCGGGCCGAGACCGAACGTCCGTCGGCAAGGGTGACCCGGAAGCTGTCGTCCTCGACGGTCTGGGCGGAGGTGACGGTGCCGGTCACCACCTCGCCTCCGTAGGAAGCGACCTCGCCGCGGCCGATGTCGAGCAATTCGGCCGGGGGAGTGCTCTCGCGGCCCAGGTAATTGTGGATGTGCCCCGCCGGGGCGTTGCGGGGGGCGCCGGCATCGATCACCAGCACCGACCGCCGCGCCCGGGACAGGGCCAGCGCCCCACTCAGTCCTGCTGCGCCACCACCGACGATCACCACGTCGTATTTGTCCTTCACTGCGTCCTCCTTTGTTCGGCCTTCGTAATCGAACTGTCCAGTACTCCGTGCAGCATTGACAAACTCTTTTGCCGGGATGGCAAGATGAGGGTATGAGCGACGACATTCCCGACCTCGGCGGTGTCCTCGACGCCGTGGGTCCCCGACTGAAGGCACTCCGTCAGCAACGCGGCGCAACGCTGGCGCAGCTGTCCGACGCCACCGGCATCTCGGTGAGCACCCTGTCCCGCCTCGAGTCCGGTCAGCGCAAACCCACGCTCGAGCTGATGCTGCTCCTCGCCCGAGCGCACCAGCTTCCACTCGACGAACTCGTCGACGCGCCCGCCACCGGTGACCCGCGGGTCCACCTGCGGCCGATCGAGCGTTTCGGCACGAAGATCATTCCCCTCACCCGCAGACCGGGCGGAATCCAGGCGTTCAAGCATGTCATCCCGGCGCGGGAGCCGTCGCCGAGCGAACCGCAGTTGCAAGTCCACGAGGGATACGAATGGCTCTACGTCCTCTCGGGGCGGCTTCGCCTACTGCTCGGGGAACACGATGTGATCCTCACCGCGGGTGAGGTGGCCGAGTTCGACACGCATGTACCGCACTGGTTCGGCAACCCTGGCCCCGAGCCGGTCGAAATCCTGAGCCTTTTCGGGCCGCAGGGGGAGCGGGCCCACGTCCGAGCCCGGCCCGCAGGTGATGCGGCGCTCTGACCGGCACGACCGCGCGCACCACCCCAGCCGGAAAGGTGGGCTGAGCCGCGGCGAAGGTCTCGATCGCGATACCCTGCCCGGGTGGATACAGCGAACGCCTCCGTTTCCGACGTCGAGCTGACCGAGCACCGGGCGGTGTCCGATCGACTCGTCGCGCAGCGAGGACCGTTCACGGGCACCTCACCGATCGTCAACGACGATCTGTACGCAGTGGTCAAGCGCGGCGGGTCTACCCGCACCCGATTTGCACTGCATCTGCACGCCGGCGCCACAGTCCATACCAACACCTTCTTCGGCCGGTTCCCGGCGAGCTACTGGCAGCGATGGACCACTGCGGCCGAGGTCACGGCCACAGCGCGGATCGACGCCGCAGACCACTGCCGGGCGCAGCTCCTGGCCTCCGACATCGGCGGGCACCGACGCATCATTGCCGCCGAGGTGATTACCGGCTCCGGCACGGTCACCCTCACCGCGAAACTCGACAAGTTCGCCGACGGCGGCGCCTTGTGGCTGCAGTTCGATGCGCTCGAGGGCGGCGTCACCGTTGCCGACATCGAATGGACGGTGGCCTCGCCCGAGACCGTCCGGCCGGTGGCCATCGCGATCTGTACCTTCAACCGGGCCGACGACTGCGCCAACACCGTCGCCGCTCTCGCGTCCGACGAGCGGGTGCTCTCTTCCCTCGACGCGGTGTACGTCGTCGACCAGGGCACCGATCCGGTGGAGACCCGCGAACTGTTCCAGCAGGTCGCCCCGAAGTTCGGCGACCGGCTGCACTACCTTCGCCAGGCCAATCTCGGCGGCGCGGGCGGGTTCAGTCGGGGACTCTACGAGGCGTCCGCCGCGGGTCCGCATGCCGATGTCCTTCTGATGGACGACGACGTTCTGTGTGAGCCGGAGAGCGTGCTGCGACTGAGCGCCTTCGCGAACATGACCACCGACCCGGCGCTGATCGGCGCCCAGATGCTGTTCTTGTACAACCCGAACTACCTGTTGGCGTCCGGGGAACGCGCCGATCTCACGACGCTGCGGCGCGGGCTACCGACCGACAAATATGGAGTCCGCAACAGCAACGTTCTGAAGAAACTGCCCGAGCGACGCATCGATGCCGAGTACAACGGCTGGTGGTCGTGCCTCATCCCGGCCGAAGTGGTCCGGCAAATCGGGATGCCGCTGCCCGTCTTCTTCCAGTGGGACGACGTCGAATACAGCTTGCGGGCCGGCCGGGCGGGCATCCCGACGATCACCCTGCCGTCGACCGGGGTCTGGCACGCCGATTTCTATTGGAAGGATGTCGACGGCTTCGCGCACTACTTCAGTACCCGCAATGGGCTGATCACCGCTGCCCTCGACCCCGGTTTCGCGCCGACATCCCTGGCCAAGCAGCTCAGCCGGGAAATCAGTCATTCGATCGTGAGCTTGCAATACGGTCTCGCGCACACGCAGCTGCGGGCGATCGAGGGCTTCCTCGAAGGCCCGAATGCCCTCGCAGATGGTGGGCAGGCAGCTCTCGCCATGATCAACAAGGAGCGCACCCGGTTCCCGGAGACCATCACCAGGCCGGTGTCCGAGCTCCCGGCGGGCGTCCGGTTCCGTCGCGCCGATCCGCCTCCGAAGGCGGGCTGGGACGATCTGGTGCTCGCGAAACGAGCCGCCGCCCACCTTCGCGGACGCCTCGAGCGCGGGCCCGTCGCGATCTCCTACGAGGACGCGCGGTGGTGGCATGTCGGACGGTTCGACCACGTGTATGTCACGGACGCGTCGCAAGCCGGTGTGCGCGAACGCAAATACGACAGGGAGCTCGCTGCCGAGATGGGTGGCCGCCTCGCCGGAGTGATGAAACGATTCCGGGCGGAGGCGCCGACCGTCGCGGAGGCGTTCCGTGCCGAGATGCCCACCCTCACCAGCCGTGAAAACTGGACCCGGCTCTACGAGATGAACCAAGCGTCATCGTGATATCGGTTCGGTGATGCGCACGACCACCTGCTCGTGGTTGGCCGTGTAACCGAGGTACTCGAAACCGATTTCCGTGCGGTCGACGAATTCCTTCCACGCCCGGTATTCGTGTTCCTGCCAACCCGGATAGTTGAAGAATTCATCGAAGACGATCACCGTTCCGGCGACAAGCCGGAGGCCGATCCGGTCCAGCACCGTCTTGGTCGACGAATACAGGTCGGCGTCGAGGTGCACGAAAGATACAGGGTCCGGATGTGTGTCGAGGAAGTCGGCGAGCGTGTCCTCGAAGAGTCCCGGGACCAGCTGGGCGCCGCGTACCTGGGGCATCTTCTCCTGGGCGAACTCGCCCGCCGGGAAACCGGTTCGCCAGGTCTGCGGTAGCCCCGAGAACACGTCGAAGCCGAAAACCTCGTGCTGTGCATCCTTGAGCTGTTCGGCGATGATCCGCAGGGTGGTTCCCGACGCGACACCGAACTCGAGCGCCATTCCGGGAATCTGCACCTGGGACAGTCCGTACCGCAGCGTGTCGTGGGGATTCCAGAACACGGGAGCTTTCGGCATGTGCTCGAGCACGAACGCCGCCGATTGGTTGGTGGCTCCGACATCGAGGGCCTGCGTGATGTCGCGACGGGCCTGCTGTTCGAGTTCGCCGAGTCTTTGCTGAACGTCGGATACCTCCATTCGAGCATCCGACAGTTCCGACAGGACGCGCGAGAGTTCCTGATTGGTGGCGGACAGCTCGGCCAGCGTCTGATCGTGCTGGTTCTCGTGCAACTCGCGAGAACGCCGATCCGATTCGGCCACCACCTCATACACGGCGCGCTGAAGCTTGAGTCTGGCCTTTCGCCGAAATCCCTCGAACATGTATCCATGCTGCCAGGTCGCATCCCGGCTCAGGGCCGAACCGGGATGCGCGTTGGGCAGGTGTCAGTGACCGCGGGTTCGATACATCCGGCGATGCCCGCGGGCGATGATCTTCCACTCCCGTTCCCGCTCGGCGCGTAGCCGGGCATCGGCCCGTGACGCGATCCAGCCGTTCTCGCGAATCAACTTGCGGTAGCTTGCAAGTCGTCGTTCGGGAAGATCACCGCGCTCGACCGCGGCCAGCACGGCACAACCCGGCTCCGTATCGTGGGAGCAATCCCGGAACCGGCACTGCGCGGCCCAGTCGTCGATCTCGGGGAACGCCTTGTCGATGCCGTCCGCCGCGTCCCACATGCCGACACCGCGCAGGCCCGGCGTATCGATCAGGGCGCCACCCTGGGGAAGCGGCAGCAGTTCTCGGTGCGAGGTGGTGTGCCTACCTTTGTGATCGCCCTCGCGAACACGGCCCGTGGCGAGCAGATCCGCGCCGAGCAACGCGTTGGCGAGCGTCGACTTGCCCGCACCGGACGGTCCGATCAGAGCGATGGTGCCGTCGATCAATGCGGTGAGAGCAGCGACGCCGTCGCCGGTCTCGGCGCTCACTGCCATCACCACCGAACCGGGCGAGACTGCAGTCACGGCGGTGACTGCGGTGGAAACATTCTCGGCAGCATCGGCTTTGGTGAGAGCGACCACCGGCCTCGCGCCGCTCTCCCAAGCCAGTGCCAGCAGTCGTTCGATGCGGCCGAGATCGAGGTCGGTGTCGAGAGCGGAGGCGATGACCACCGTGTCGACGTTCGCGGCGAGCACGTGGCCGTCGGATCTGCCGGAGGCGGCGGACCGGACTATGGCGCTGCGCCGCGGGAGCAGGTCGGCGACAACGGTCGTATCACCGCTCGCACGGACAGTGACCCAGTCGCCGGTGCAGAGCGCATGCTCGCCGTTCTCGGCACGAATGATGTCCGAAGACGTTGCGACGTCGCAACGTCCGCGGTCGACGCGGATCACGCGCCCGGGCTCGGAACCCTCGGTCGTGTGGTCGTCGAAGGGAAGGGTGTCGTTCCAGCCGTAAGCCAGGAGTTGTCCAGGGTTGAACATGATGGGTGGAATCCTCGGGTCGGTGAAGTGCCGACCGGACCACGATCAGGGTTCGGTCAGGCGAAGGAAGGGGGAGTGTGGACGCACGCGGCGTCGACCGACGAGACAATCATCGGACACTCACTCCTTCGCGACACTTTCCGGACCGTTCGGGAATCAGGATCGCACCCGACAGAACGTCGGGCAACCGATTTTACGGCCGCTCGAAGCGCTCCCGGCGTCCCAGCTTCCGCAGTCGCATCCATTCACGCAGTCCCTGCACGTCGCGCCGCGTGACGAGGAAGTACCACCCGAACCGCACCCATTCCTGGGGAAGCAGCTTCCGCATTCCCGGCTGCGACAGCAGGTATCCCCGGTTGCGGTAGGTGAAGTAGCGCTTGACCTCGTTGTCCGGGTACTGCGTATGCATCCGGCCGCCGAGGATCGGTTTGAACTCCTCAGCGCCGTTCGGGTGTACGTACGCCGTCTGCAGGCACGTTCCGAAGGGCAGCCCGGACCGCACCAGCCGGCGATGGACCTCCACCTCGTCGCCGCGTACGAACAGGCGCAGATCCGGAACCCCGACCGCGTCGATCGTGGACGCACGGAACAGTGCGCCGTTGAACAGGGAGGCGATGCCCGGCAGCAGATCGGCGGAGTCGTCACCGTCCTTGTGTAGTTCCGAACGAAGCCGCCGCCATTCCACCCCACGGCGCAGCGGAAACGCCAGGCGGTCGGGGTCGTCGATGTCGCAGACGACGGGCGACACTTCGGCCAGCCCGTGCCGGTTCGCGCAGTCGAGCAGGGTCTCGAGCACCTCGTCGCCCTCGGGGCGGCCGTCGTCGTCGGCCAGCCATACCCAGTCGGCGCCCAGCGACAACGCATAGAGAATGCCGAGTGCGAAGCCTCCCGCACCACCGAGGTTGTGCCGCGACCCCAGGTAGCTGGTCGGAATACCCGCAGACTCGACGAGGGTCCGCACCTCGTCCTCGGCGGCATTGTCGACGACCACCAGATGATCGAGCGGCCGCGTCTGCGACGCCAGCACCTTCAGCGACTGCGCGAGCAGTTCCCGGCGCTTGTGCGTGACGACGACGCCGATGATCCGCTCGACGGGAGCGCTCACGCGGACTCCGCCTCCGTGCCTGTGCCTGTGCCCGTGCCTGTGCTCGTGCCCGCACCTGTCCCTGTACGAACGGGACCTTCGTTCGGTCCAGCGCTACCAGCGTCCCGTGCGTACGAACGCGAGGGAGCAGTCAAGCCGGCCTTCTCCCGTTCGAGCTCGTAGATCACGTGCCGGACGTGGTCGGCTGCGTCATACCCCTCGTACGCCCGGACGACGTCCTCGATGCCACCCTGCTGGCGAATCCGGCCGTGATCGATCCACATCGCGGTGTCGCAGAGCTGGGCGAGGAACTCGTTGGAATGGCTGGCGAACACCAGAATCCCGGACCGTTCGACGAGCGCCTGCAACCGGACCCGGGCCTTCTTCATGAACTCCGCGTCGACGGCGCCGATGCCCTCGTCGAGGAGAAGGATCTCGGGGTCGATGCTGGTCACCACGCCCATCGCGACACGCACGCGCATCCCGGTGGAGTAGGTGCGCAGCGGCATCGACAGGTACTCGCCCAGCTCCGTGAACTCGGCGATCTCATCCATCTTCGCGAGCATCTGCTTACGGGTCTGACCGAGGAACAGTCCGCGGATGATGATGTTCTCGTAGCCGGAGATCTCGGGGTCCATGCCGACACCGAGGTCGAAGACCGGCGCCACGCGGCCGCGGATGCTCGCGCTGCCCCTGGTGGGCTCGTAGATGCCCGACAGCAGTCGCAACAGCGTCGACTTTCCGGCGCCGTTGTGGCCGACCAGCCCGATCCGGTCACCCTCCTTCAGCGACAACGTGATGTCGCGCAGGGCCTCGACCACCACCACGTCGGAACTGTTCCGGCCGATGGAGCCGCCGGCCTTGCCGAGGAAGGCCTTCTTCAGCGACCGCGACTTGGCGTCGAAAATGGGGAAGTCGACACAGGCATCCCGCGTCTCGATACTCACGTGCTCCGTCATTGCCGCTCGCTTCGCTCAACCGTTGTCATTGCCCCTCGCTTCGCTCAACCGTTGTCATTGCTCGAGACCCCTAAACCCAGTAGGGCACGCGGGCCCGGTACTTGCGAAGCGCGAGGATGGCGGCAGCCCACCCGACAACGGTGATGGCCAGCACGATGTACCAGTGGTACGCCTGCTGGTCCTGTCCGATCATCGGCGCCCGGACGATGTCGAGATAGTGGAACAACGGGTTCAGTTCGGCGAGCTTGACCCGCTCGGCGGCCTGACCACCCTGCGCCTCGAGGCTCTGGGTGGTCCACATGATCGGGGTCAGCACGAACAGCAGCAGCGTCAGGCTGGAGAGAATCGGCGCGATGTCCCGGTAACGGGTGGAGAAGATGCCGAACATGATCGACACCCACGCCGCGTTGAGAACGATCAGCCCCAGGGCAGGGATCGCGGCCAGCGAAGTCCACGTCAAGTCGCGCCACACGCCGAATGCCACGAGCATGATCACGTAGATCAACAGGTTGTGGGCGAACAGCAGCAACTGTCGCCACACCAGCCGATACACGTGCACGCTCAGTGCCGACGGCAACTGCTTGATCAGGCCCTCGTTGGCGATGAAGACCTCGGAGCCCTCGAGGATGCTGGCACTGATCAGGTTCCAGACGATCAGTCCCACCGTGACGTACGGAAGGAACTCCGGCAGCGGGATGTCCAGGAGCGCGGCGTACAGGATTCCGATGGCCGCAGCCTGCACGCCGGTGGCGATCGTGATCCAGAACGGGCCGATCACCGACCGGCGGTACCGCTGCTTGATGTCCTGCCAGCCGAGGCTCAGCCACAGCTCTCGCTGAGCGAAGCCGTCCCGGAGGTCCTTGAACGCACGACGGAAGGTCTGCGAGTCGGACACCGGGTGCGGAACGCCTGCGGCCTCGGATTCGATAGCGGATGCTGACACGGGCACCGAGCCTACCGGGAGTCGACTTCCACGCTGCGCCGCCCGTTGCTACAGGTACTGGCCGGTACCGCTCGATTGGTGCCCCTCGCCGTGGTTCTGCGGCTGGTGCGGGTTGCCGATGCTGATGCCCGGCGGGAGGGCGCCCTGACGCATCATCTCCAGCTGCGAGCGTGCCGCCATCTGCTGGGCGAAGAGCGCGGTCTGGATTCCGTGGAACAAGCCTTCCAGCCAGCCGACCAGCTGGGCCTGCGCGATGCGGAGCTCCGCGTCCGACGGGACGGTGTCGTCGGTGAAGGGCAACGTGAGGCGCTCGAGCTCGTCCCGCAACTCGGGGGCGAGCCCCTGCTCGAGCTCGCTGATCGACGACTTGTGGATGTCTTTGAGCCGGGTGCGGCTGGCGTCGTCGAGAGGTGCCGCCCGCACCTCCTCGAGGAGCTGCTTGATCATCGTCCCGATCCGCATGACCTTGGCGGGCTGCTCGACCATGTCGGCCACCGACTCCGGTTTCGCATTGTCCTCGGCGCCGGCTTCGGCGTCGGCGGATCGCTTCGCGGCCTCTTCGACGGGTACGGCCACAGGCTGACCGTCGGGGCCGATCACGAGGACGTGTTCATTCTCCGAGTTCGTCATGACTCCATCTTGTCTGTTCGCGCTCGGGCATGCGCGCGTGCGTTCGATTTCTCCACATTCAGGGCTTGTTGCACACCACAACAAGAGGCGGCTGGCTTCGACCGTATTGACTCAGGGTCTTAGAGTGTCGGGCATGGCTTACGACGTTGCCCGCGTACGGGGACTGATCCCGTCACTCGGCGACGGTTGGATCCATCTCGATCCTCAGGCCGGCATGCAGATCCCCGACGCGGTGTCGCGCACCGTTTCGACGGCGTTCCGGGCGTCCGCCTCCTCGTCGACCGGCCGTCACGTGTCCAGCCGGCGGAGCGCTGCAGTGCTCGACGCCGCCCGCGCCGCCGTCGCCGACCTGGTCGGTGGTGATCCTGCCGGGGTGGTCCTCGGACCCGACCGCGCCGTCCTGCTCGCCTGGCTGGCCGAGTCGTTGAGTACACGACTCGGACTCGGAACCGGGCTGGTTCTCTCCCGTCTCGACGAAGAAGCGAACGTGGCGCCCTGGCTCCGCGTGGCCGGCCGCTACGGCGCCCAGGTCCGCTGGGCCGAGGTCGAGATCGAGACCTGCGAACTCCCGAGCTGGCAGTTCCAGGACCTCATCACCACCACCACCCGCCTCGTCGCCCTCACCGCGGCATCCCCGATCGTCGGCTCCGCGCCCGACGTCCGAGTCGCCGCAGATCGCGTCCACGAGGTGGGCGGCCTGATGGTCGTCGATGCCATCGGCGCCGCGCCCTACGCCCACGTCGACATCAACGAACTCGGAGCCGACGTCGTCGCTGTCGGAGCCACCTCCTGGGGTGGACCGCAGGTCGGCGCACTCGTCTTCCGCGACCCCACCCTCCTCGACCGCATCCCCGCGGTCTCGCTCAACCCCTATGCGCGCGGCGTCGAACGACTCGAGGTCGGGGGGCACCAGTTCGCCCTGCTCGCCGGGCTCACCACCTCGATCGACTTTCTCGCCGGACTCGACGAATCCGCCACCGGATCACGCCGGGAAAAGCTCGAGACGTCCATCAGCTCGTTGCAGAACTACCAGGACACCCTCTTCGACCACCTCATGTCGTCGCTCAAGAGACTCCCGCAGATCATGGTCATCGGCCGGTCACCCAGCCGGGTGCCCACCCTCAGCTTCACCGTCGCCGGAGTCTCCGCCGACAAGGTGGCGTCCCACCTGGCCGACAAACGCATCGCCACAGTCAGCGGCGTCCACGGTGGCTCCCGTCTCCTCGACGCCCTCGGCGTCAACGACGAAGGCGGCGCGGTCACCATCGGCCTCGCCCCGTACACCACGCGGTACGAGATCGATCAGCTCGTCGGCGAACTCGCTTCGCTGGGCTGACGTACGCCCTGCCCTTGCACCGTCCCGGTCCGCCCCGCCGCTGACCCGATGGGGTACTCGGTCAGCGGGAGGCGGCGCGAGGGCGTCAGTGTCGCGGAATGGTGAGAATCACTTTGCCGACGGTCTCCGGGGAGTCGAGCAGCTCGTGGCCGCGCGGCGCCTCGGTGATCGGCAGTTCGGCCGACACCACGGGTTGTATCGCGCCCTCGGTGATCAGTGGCCACAGGCGGTTCCGGACGTCGGCGACAATCTCCGCCTTGCTCTCGCGCCCGTTCTCCGGACGGCCGCGTAGACCGGTGGCAGTGATGTTGCCGCGCTTCGCGAACAGTCGGGTGAGATCGAGCTCGCCTTTGCGTCCGCCCTGGAAGCCGATGATGACGAGCCGTCCGTCCGACGCCAGCGCGTCGATGTTGCGGCCGAGGTACGAGCCGCCCATGTTGTCGAGAATCACATCGGCGCCGTGTCCGTCCGTCGCCTTCTTTACTTCTTCGGCGAAGTCGGCTTCGCGGTAGTTGACGAGGATGTCGGCACCCAGCTCCCGGCAGCGTTCCAGTTTTGCCTCGGATCCCGCCGTGACTGCCACCCGCGCGCCCAACGCGACACCCACCTGGATGGCATGTGTGCCGATGCCGCCGCCACCGCCGTGCACCAGCAGAACGTCACCGCGCGACAACCCTGCCCGCATCACCACGTTCGACCACACCGTGCAGGCAACCTCGGGCAGGGAAGCGGCGACGAGCAGATCGACGCCCTTCGGCACCGGGAGTAGCTGGGTCGCGGGGACGGCCACACGTTCTGCGTAACCGCCACCGGCGAGCAGAGCGCACACGTGGTCGCCGACGGACCACTCCGAGACGCCGTCGCCGACCTCGGCGACGATGCCGGAACATTCGAGGCCGAGAATGTCGCTGGCACCGGGCGGCGGCGGGTAGAAGCCCTGGCGTTGGGTGAGATCTGCGCGGTTGACGGCGGTAGCCGCCACATCGATGAGAACGTGGCCGGGTAGCAGTTCAGGATCGGGCTGCTCCGCCCATCGCATGACTTCCGGACCACCCGGCTGATCGATCGTGATCGCATACATGAAGGACGACGTTAGCGAATCGAGGCGACGCACGGTCACTGCATGCGATCCCGCTTGACGGACCGAGGGATTGGGGCCCCGACGCTACTGGAAAGTAACGTCAGACTACTAGAATATGAACCTGTGACAGCAGAAACCTCCGACGCCGAAGTCGAGACCAATTGGTTGACCCCGGCCGAGATGCGCGCATGGCGCGGCTATATGGACGGCAACCAGCGGCTCATGGACGTCCTCAACAGGGATCTGCAGGAAAAGCACGATCTGTCGCTCGCCGATTACCGAATTCTCGTGCTGCTGTCCGAATCGCCCGACGGTTCACTACGGATGTCCGATCTCGCCGACGGGGTCCTGTCCTCGCGCAGTCGCCTCACGCATCAGATCCGGCGCATGGAAGCGCAAGGCATGGTCACCCGGGACACCTGTCTGGAGGACGGCCGGGGTGTTCTCGCCGTCATCACGGATGAAGGTCGCGCGCGACTGGCCGAGGCGGCACCCACCCACGTAGCCGGGGTCCGGCGCAACCTCGTCGATCAGCTCACCAAATCGCAGCTCAAAGTACTCGCCGAGGTGTTCGAGCGGGTAGACAAAGCCATCGGCGACCGCTGACCGGTTGCAGCCGCCGACACCGTTACCGATAGGATCGCGCACGGAAGCGTGGCAGAGCGGCCGAATGCACTCGCCTTGAAAGCGAGCGTGGCGTTAAACCCACCGGGGGTTCAAATCCCTCCGCTTCCGCCGAAGAAACGGCCCCGGCCCGGCACCACACGTGCCGGGTCGGGGTCTTTTCTCATTCCTCTACCCGCGAGGGCGTGCAGCCTTCCGCGCTTTGGGCGCCTTCGGCGGCAGTTCCGCCACCTCCGCGAGCGCGCGTTCGAGCCACCGCCTGGCCTGATCCGGGGTGTCGCGCCAGTGGTCCGGCAGGGCGAGGTATTCGCGCATCGGCTTTTCTCCGGGTCCGAACGGGCCGACGCCGTCCGCAGACGACAGCTCGTCGTTCGCCTGCTCGCTGAGGAGCCGGACCCCGACGCTCGGTCCGAGAAGTCCCGCGAACATGTTGCCGTTGACGAAGGCGCCGAGGTTGCCGAACATCGGCTTCACTTGGACACCGGGTCGGTCGGGAATCAGCGACCGGAAGAATTCCTTGTCCGCTTCGGTCGGCTTCGGCATCTCCATGGACAGTCCTTTCGCAGCGCCCGGATCTACTGTTCCGGGCGCTCTTCGGGGGTCATGATGCTGAAGACGGCGCCCTGGGGGTCGGCGACTCCGGCCATCCGTCCGACCGTCGGAATGTCCATGGCCTCTTCGACGATCGCGCCGCCGAGTTCGACCACTCTTGCGGCGCTGGCGTCGACGTCCTCCACTGCGAAATACACGCGCCAATGGTTCGGCGTATTCGGATGGAGCGGTGCACCGGCGCCGCCGACCTGCTCGTCACCGACCTGGAACAGGGTGTAGGTGTAGTCGGGTCCCATGGACATCTGTGTGGTGGTGGTCCCGAGGATGCTGTTGTAGAAGCGGACCGCCGTGTCGACGTCGGTGGTGTTCAGTTCGTTCCAGAGGCAGGCCCCCGGGTCTCCGACGAGGCCGGCGCCGATGTGCTGTTTCGCTTGCCACAGCCCGACGCTCGCCCCGGTCGGGTCGGTGACGAAGGTCATGCGGCCGGCTTCCCCCACGTCGAACGCCGGCATCAGAACCTGGCCGCCGGCGCCGGGGACCTTCGCGACCGTCTCGTCGACGTCGTCGACTGCGATGTAGGTGTTCCAATTCGCCGGCGCCCCGGACTGGGCCGCGTCGAGTTGTAGTGGCGCAATGGCGGCGACGTTCTCACCGCGCACGGTCGCCATCGAGTAGACAGGGCCTTCGGGCATCGGCCGGTCGTCGTATTTCCAGCCGAGCAGTTCCGCGTAGAACTTCTTGGCCGCGTCCTGATCGCTGGTCTGGAGATCTACCCAGCTCGGTGTTCCCTGAGGGTATTTCGTTTTGATCGGCATGGCAGTTCCTTTCGGTGAGGAGATCAGGCCGTCGGGAGTGGGCGACCGGTGAAGGCGATCAAACGCTCGAAGGGGTCGGCGGTGTGCCCGGCAGGTACCGGGTCGGCGAATCCGACGGTACCCCGGGCTTCCGGCCGGATGATGGTGTGCGCCAGTCCGAGTACGTACTCGGAGAGTGCAGGATCGACGGTGACGTTCCGGTCGACGGCTGCTGCGAAATCCCAGGCGTGCACCAAGAATTCGATGGACAATATTCCTACGGCGATAGGTGCCGGGACTGTGTTCCCCCCGATGAGCACGGTCCCGTCCAGTCCGCGGCGCCGCCACGCTTCCAATGCCTGTTGGGCTTCGTCGGCGATCCTGGTTTCTACCGGTTTCCCCGGTTCGTCGTCAATCTTCGGACCGGCGGCGGAGCCGATGGTCGTGATCGATCCGGCGAGGTGGTCGGCGAGCTGCGCGACGGTGAACTCGGTGCACACCGTCTGGGCGGACATGTCGTCGGCAGTGAGATCGCGTAGCGCCCGCTGCACGACTGCCAGAGTTGCCTCTGCGCTCGACAATTCGTCGAGAGGCTGCGGGAGCGCCGCCCATTCGTCGGGTCCGGCGTCGCCCACGACGGCGGCTGCGGCGAGGCGATCGAGGTAGTGGGTCCAGCCCTCGGCGTGGCGGGCTGCCTGTTCGTCGCTCAGTCCTTCGTGAACCAGTCGCACTTCGGTTCCACCTGCGGTAGGAGTGACGGTCGAGGTGCCGGGCGGAAGGTCTTCGCTCTCTTCCCAACCCCACGTGAAGACAATTCGCCGACCGGGGTCGACTTCCTGGAATGTTCCTGCGGCCGAGTGTCCGGGCACGACGGTCCAGCGGTATCCGCCGCCCGTTCGGAGATCGACCCGCGCTGCGACCGTCTGCCACCTGCGTAACCGTTCGGGCTCGGTGACGAGTGCGAAGGTGGCGTCCGGGTCGAGCGGAACGACAACGGTTTTGTCGAATGGCATCAGCGGTCTCCTTTGGAAGCTGCTTCCTCGGTGGCGTCCGCGACGAGCCGGTCGAGTTCGTCGATCCAGAACGAATCGAACAGCGTGCGGAGTTGGGCAAGGCCCTGTGGATCGAGCCGGTAGTACCTGAAACGTCCGTCTTTACGTGCGGTGACCAGCCCCGCGTCCATGAGCACCCGAAGATGTTGAGAAATGGCCGACCGGCTCGCGGAAAAGTGCGCCGCAAGCGTGTTGACGGTCTGTTCCCCAGATATCAGCAGATGCATCAAGCGTCTCCGGGTTGGCTCGGCTGCAACTTCCAACTGGTCGAGCACGTCCAATACGTTAGTCGCGGCTAACGCGTTGTGCAATGGGTCACACGGTGCCGATGTCGCCACGAGTCGACCGGATCACCGGTCGGTCGCGGGCTCGTGCACCTCGATTCCGAACTCGCCGAACAGTGCGCTGGTGGCGCCGTCGGTGGCTCCCGTGATCAGTGAGTTCGTGAGCATGCCGACGTCGAATCCGTTTCGGCCGCCGGTTACGATCTGCAGTGCCTGGATTCCGCCGTCGAGCGCGACGCTCTGTGCTGCAGCGACTGCGGCTTGTTCGAGAACCGCAATGATCAGATCCCGAATGATCATGCGGATGGTGACCTGCGTTGCTGCTTCCGCCGCCATTGCACCTGCAGCGCTCACGCCGAGCGTCGGTACCGCTGCAGCGGCCATCGCCACGAGCTCCGCCAGCAATACGGCCAGTGCCGCAATGATCGACAATTTCGCGTACTCGACCTCGGTCGCCGTCGACTCGCACATCGCGGACAGGTTCTCGCAGAGTGCCGCGAGATCGTGGAGGGCGCCGGCGTCTCCGCCGTACTTCTGCCAGTGCTGCGACATGGCAGTGGCGATGTCGCCTTCGACGGCGGACAACGCGTCGCGCAGTGCGGCGTCACCGTCCGCCGCGAGGTTCTTCAGCCCCGTGGAGGCTGTGCCCCAGGCGTCGGCCAGTCGGCGCAGTGACGTCTCGTCGGCCGCGGGCCAACTGGAACCGGACGCCAGCCAGGCCACCGGCTTCACGACCTCGGGAAGTTCGATGCCCATCAGAAAGCCTCGCCCAGTCGCCGTGAGAACCGCGTATCCGTTGCTTCGAAAGATTCGGCCGTCGCTCGCATCCCGTCACCGATCGCGGAGAACAGCGCGACGATAGACAAGGCGGCGTGGACCGCTGACTCCGCCGCGGGAACGTAGTGCCGGGCGAATGCCGTCCCATCCTCGTCGGAGCCCCACGCAGTTCTTTCGGCGTCCAGCGTGCTCGTCAGCTCGGTCAGCAGGGCGTCGGCTGTGTCCGCGAGTGCATCGAATCGTGGCGCCACGGTCCGGAGATGGTGAGGGTCGACCCACAGTGCTCGACTCATCGGTCCGCTCCGCGCAGAATCGAGGCGTTCCATCCGGGTTCGTCGGCGGAAGGCGGCGGGTCACCCGGGCGCGGAGCATCCGGCATCAGTTCGGAGAGGGTAGGCAGGTCGGCGCGGGCGTCGAATACGGGTGCCAGGACCTGGGCAGTTCGCTCGCGTACATCCGCCAAGGCCAGACGTGCCGCTTCTGCCATCGAGGACGCCAGCGCCTCGGGGCTGGTGCGCCTGAACGCGTCCGGCGACAGTTCGACCGCCGTCACGTTTCCGCCGGCATCGACGCAGACCCGGACCACTCCGTTGCCCGAGGTACCCGAGCCCTTCGTGCGCTCGACCTCGGACTTGGCCTGGGCCAGGCTGTCGGCCTGCCGTCGCACGGCGTCCAGCATCGAATCGATCTGGTGACGCAATTCTTCGTTGCGGGCACGCAGTTCGTGGCGTGCGGCCTGGTCGACCATCGAGTTCCTCCTCCATGCGGTCAGCTCGGCGTCAGTGCCTGCTCACGAGGTTGGACGCAGCGATCCCGCAATCGGTTCCCCTCGCTCTCATATCGGTCTGGCCACAAGCGCACGCACCCGAATCACACAGCAATCACAAAACCTTTAAGCTCTGCTTGACCGGCCGCACTTTGTACTGTGCAATCGGGATTCACACGGTCCGGGAAGAGGGATTTCTTTATGCGTCGCCTAGCATTCGCTGCTGTCGGAGTGGCAGTGTCACTGACCCTGTCTGGGCCGGCGTTCACTGCTACGGCCGATCCGACGCCTTCTCCGGCGGCCCCCCGGGCGAGCAGTGCTGCCAGTGTCGACAAAATTGTGAAGATCACCCCTACCCGCAGTGCGATCTTCGTGAACTCGCCCGCCATGAACCGGGTGATTCAGGTGCAGGTGCTTCATCCGGCCGGTAGCGGTGCGCGCCCGTCGCTGTATCTGCTCGACGGGGTGAGCGCAGGCGCCGAGTCCGACTTCCGGGAAAGTACCTGGACGCAGAAGACGGACGTGGTCCAGTTCTTCGCCGACAAGAAGGTGAACGTGGTCCTGCCCGTGGGCGGCACCGCGAGCTACTACACCGACTGGCATCTGCCGGACCCCACCCTCGGGGTCAACAAGTGGGAAACCTTCCTCGCTGACGAACTGCCACCGATCATCGATGCCCAGTTCAGCGGAAACGGAACCAACGCAGTTGCCGGCGTGTCCATGGGTGCCATGGGTGCGGCCAACCTCGTGACCCGCCACCCGCACCTCTTCCGTGGCCTCGCCGCCTACAGCGGTTGCCTCGACAACACTCAGCCCAGTTCACGTGATTCGGTCCGCGGCACGGTCGCTTTCAAGGGCGGAAATCCGGCCAACATGTGGGGACCGGACTTCGACCCGGCCTGGGCGGCCCACGACCCGACGGTCAATGCCGAAGCCCTGCGCGGCAAGCAGATCTACATCTCGACGGGTAACGGCCTTCCCGGACCGTACGAGATGGCGACAGGGGGAGACCTGGCCTCGACCATCGCGGTCGGCGGGCCCCTCGAAGCGGCGGCGAACCTCTGCACGCAGACGTTCCAGCAGCGGCTGAACGCGCTCGCCATTCCCGCCACCTTCGTCTACCGCAACTCGGGCACGCATTCGTGGCCGTACTGGCAGGACGAGCTCCGCACGTCGTGGCCGGTGCTCAGGGGCGCGCTCGGCATCTGATCAGGGCCGGCCGACCACTGCAATCCGATCGGTTCTCGGAGGTGACACGGGCGAGCCCGCGCCGAGGTAGGTGATGAAGGCGTCGAGATCGCAACCCGCGTGGACAGCCTCCGTGTGGGTGCGGAAGGCATCGAACCCGTCCCCGCCGTCGGCGAGGAACCTGTTGACCGCGACACGGTAGACACCCTCCGGCGACACCGGTTCTCCGTTCACGCGGATATCCGAGATGCGGTCGCCGACAGTCGCCGACCGATCCATCGTGTACGTCAGCGAACTCGACGGCGACAGGATTCGCTCGGTGACGCTGCCATCCCCGCGGGGCTGGAATTGTTGCTCGAGCACGCTGCGGAGGGTGGCGCCCGGAAGCGTCAGAACCTCGAGCGAGTTACCGAAGGGCTGGACGGCATACACCTGACCATAGGTGACGGCGTCTCCGACCAGGTCTGCGCGGAGACCGCCGGGATTGGTGAGTGCAACCTGAGCGCCGAACGCTGTTCCGGCGGCCAGCTGGGCATCGGCGACAGCGTTGCCCAGCGGAGACTCGCCGCTGGCGGTCGTCTCCCGGGTGAGGTCGTGCTGCAGCGACGCCACCCACGTTCGGCTGACCTCGCCCGCCCGTTCGCCCGCTCGGTCGACAAGCAACCGAGTGTCGGGGTCGGGAGGTATGTCGTGCGTGACCACCTGATTGAACGAGGACGTGCGATCCCGCAGGAGGTCGCGGGTGGCGCGGTCGATCGCCACGTCGACCACCGAGACGATACGGCCGTGCGAGGCGCCCTGCATCAGCACCCGCGGGTTTCCGGCCGGGTCGGGAAAGGTGCAGTTGTACTGCTGGTGCCCGTCGGCCGTGAAGATGACGTCCACCTTCGGGGAGGCGCGCAAGGCCACGTCGTGGGTGCGGCGGGATTCCACGTCGCACTCGTCCGGCCGATTGTCCTGGTCGACTTCGGTCTCTCGGTGCATGAGGAGGGCGACGGCCCGCACCCCGAAGAAGTCGAGTAGGTCTGCCGTCCGGTTCACGGCAGCGAGCTCGTCCGTGAACCGCAGCCCGTCCGCACCACCCGACGTCACCATGTGTGCGGTATCGGCGGGCATCGTCGCGATCACCCCTATCGGGATGCCCTCGACGTAGTTCACCGCGAAAGGCAACGTCGCGGGTGCGCCGTCCTCGAACTGCAGGTTCGCAGCCAACAACGGGAAATTGGCGCCCTCGAACGTGTCGTCGAAACGGCAACCGTCCATGGGGTGACAGCCGCCGCGCTGGAGTCGCAGGAACTCGGCGTACCCCTCGTCGAGCTCGTGATTGCCGATGGCGGAGGCGTCGACGCCCATCCGGTTGAGTAGCTGCACCGTCGGCTCGTCGTGAAAAGCAGCTGATTCGAGAGCTGACGATCCCCAGTTGTCGCCCACCGAGTACAGCAACGAGTGCGGGGATTGACCACGGAGTTGATCGACGTAGGCCGCGAGATACGCGGCGCCGCCCGCGGACACCCGTGATTCGTCCGCCTGCTTCACCTCACTACGAACGCCGAGGGGAGGCATGAGACTGCCGTGCAGGTCGTTGAAGGCGAGGAACCGCAACGACACCGGCGGCTCCTGCGCCTGCACGTCGGGAAGGCCGACGGTCACGGAGGTGGCGAGTGTCAACGACACCGCGGCGGCCACGACAGCACTCCGGACCGCGACGCGATGGCGCATTGTGGGTGGCTCCCTTCGGCAAACCGCATTGAGTCTGCCAAGGGGGAATCACGGGAGCTATACCTGCACGTAACGTTTACATCTCAGGACTTACGCGCGAACACCGACCTTGGCGATCGAGCGAGCCTCCGCGCTCGTCGCGAAGGCAAGGAATGCGTCGTTCTCGTTGGGGTCGCCGATGGTGATCCGCACCCCGTCGTCGCCGTAGGGCCGAAGCAGAACACCCGCTTCTGCGCTGGCCGCGCCGAACGGTCGGGATTCTGTTCCCAGCGGGAGATAGACGAAGTTTGCCGCAGATTCCGGTACGTCATATCCGGCGTCGAGGAGGGCGTCACGGACGCGGTTCCGTTCGGCGACGACGCTGTCGGTGCGGGCGAGCAATTCGTCGGCGGCGGCCAACGATGCGATGGCGGCGGCCTGCGCGACGGTGTTGACGGCGAAAGCGATGTGAACCTTGCCGAGCGCGGTGACGATCGTCCGATCGGCCACGGCGTAACCCACGCGGAGACCCGCCAGCCCGTAGGCCTTCGAGAATGTGCGCAGCACGACGACGTTGGGGCGCCCACGAAACAGCTCGATGCCGTCTGCGTCGGATCTGTTGTACTCGAAGTAGGCCTCGTCGAGTGCCACGACGACACGATCGGGTACGGCGTCGAGGAACCGTTCGAGTTCGGCCTTCGTCAGGGCATTACCCGTCGGGTTGTTCGGATTGCAGACGAAGATCAGGCGCGTGCGGTCGGTGACGGCGGCCGCCATGGCGTCGAGGTCGTGGCCGAGGTCGGCGGTCAGCGGAACCGTCACGGGAACGGCGCCGGCTACCTGGGTCACCACGGGGTACGCCTCGAAGGAGCGCCACGCGAAGATCACCTCGTCACCATCCTGGCAGGTGACTTGAACGAGTTCCTGGCACAGGCTGACCGAACCATTGCCTGCGGCGATGTTGTCGGTGGGGACGCCGAGGTGGCCTGCCAGCGCCTCGATCAAGGCCACGTGACCGTTGTCCGGATACCTGTTGGCGTTGCCCGCTGCTGCCGCGATGGCGTCCCGGACACTCGGCAGCGGACCGAGAGTGGTCTCGTTGCTCGCCAGCTTGATCGCACCCGGAAAGTTCTTACCGGGTACGTAGGCCGGGATCGTGTCGAGGTCTGCCCTTGTTCGCGGAGTCACCAGGCGATTATGCGCCTCCGATCCGGTGCGTCGACGGCCAGTCCGTGCCAAGGTGGGGACATGTCGGGAATCTTCAGGGACACCGCGGTCCTGCAGACGGTCGGCGGCGCACCGGCCGATCCGCAGGCGCGGGTTCCGCTCACCGTGGCAGAGCCGGACGGCCCCGCACGTGGCGCGATTGTGGTGCTGCACGAGTCGCGTGTGTTCAGCGAGCCGCTCCTCGACTTGATGCGCTCACTGGCCGAGGAAGGGTGGGTGGCGGCGGCCCCGCACCTCTTCCACGGTCGTCCCGCGCACAGCGCAACCGAGGTCTTCGGCGAGTCGCTGTTCGCCGACTTCGACGCCACCGTGCACTGGCTGACGAGCCGCGGAGTCCTCTCCGATTGTGTCGGGGTTCTCGGTTTCGACGACGCCGGTACTGCCGCGCTGCTCGTCGCCACCAACCGGCCGATCGGAGCCGCTGTCAGTGTCTCCGCCCGCGGCATCGTCGAGCCGTTGTCGGACGATGCCCCCGCCCTGATCGACGCGGCGCCGTTGCTGCAGGCTCCGTGGCTCGGTTTGTACGGCGAGGACGATCCGTCCACCCCGCCGGAGCACGTCGAGCAGCTGCGGGACGCGACGGGAAAGGCATCGGTTGCGGCCCTCGTCGTCAGCTACGCCGGACTGGCGCACCGGGCGGACGAACCACCCCAGGTGCCCGACGGGCAGGACGACGCCCCCGGCGTCGAGAACATCGTCGACGCTCAACGCAGAATCTTCGACTGGTTCGACAGCAACCTGAGATAGCCCGCTCGCCGCTCTGACCAGCCGTTTTGTCTTGTCGTGGAAAGGTGTGTAATCTTTCGCTCCGGCGGTCCGAAGGGATCGGAACCACCCCAGGGAGGCGTGCCAGAGCGGCCGAATGGGACTCACTGCTAATGAGTTGTCCCTTTTACGAGGGACCGGAGGTTCAAATCCTCTCGCCTCCGCCACGCCGGTGCTAGTTGCCGGTACAGCTATAACTGAAGACTTGCGCCCGTAGCTCAACGGATAGAGCACTTGACTACGGATCAAGAGGTTAGGGGTTCGAATCCCTTCGGGCGCACAACAGAAACCCCCTCACCATAGTGGTGAGGGGGTTTCTCGTGTCTGCGGTCGCACTCGAGGCGGCGTCAGGCGGTCGGCGGCACGAACTCCGGCTGGTCGAGCAGGCGAAGCCACGACCCGTCGGGCTGGCGACGCACCACTTGGGCGCGCGCCCCCGAACCGTCCTTGGGCAGGGTGGCGGTGAGAGCGATGTCCTCGCTGATCAGGGTGGGTAGGGGAGTTTCCGGCTCGAAGTGCGGCGCATGGGCGAGGACGGATTCCCACAACTGCCGGATCGCCTCGCGGCCGACGGTCCGACTTCCGGGCGGATAGGCCATAACGGCGTTCTCTTCGTACAGTGCCGCGACTCCGACTGCGTCGCCGGCGTTGCTCCGCTCGACGAACAGGCGGGTCAGGTCCTCGGGTTTCATGGCCTTCTCGTACACAGCAGTCCTCTCGTTCGGATCGTTCGAAGTAATCCCAGCGTCGTGTCCGGAGAAGCGGAAGTCCAACAGATAGTTCTGCTTACTTCTAGAATCAGAGGTTATGGAACTGCGTCAGCTCGAGTACTTCGTCGCCGTGGCAGAAGAGGCCAATTTCACGCGGGCCGCGTTGCGTGTGCATATCAGTCAGCCGGGTATCAGCGCGCAGATTCGCCAACTCGAGCACGACCTCGGGACCACGCTCATCGACCGCTCGACTCGGACGGCCACGTTGACGGCGGCGGGAGAGGCCGCGCTCGTTCATGCCAGAGAGGCGCTGGCCGCCGCCGCTGCGGTGCGCAACGCCGTCGACGCCGTGAACCAGCTGGTTCGTGGACGCCTGGTGGTCGGCATGGTCACCGCGTGTACCGTCACCGGTCTGTTCGATGCGTTGGCGACGTTCCACGACGCGCACCCCGGCGTCGAGATCACCCTTCTCGAAGAGAGCTCGGATCAGCTGGTCGATCGAGTCCGTGGCGGCGACATAGACCTGGCACTCGTCGGCACGGCCACCGCACCGCCCGACGGGCTCGAGGCCTTTCCGATCATTCGCGAACGGTTGGTGGCGGCCGTGCCGCCGAATCACCCACTCGCGGGTCGAACCGGCGTGGCACTGACCGAACTCTGCGACCATGCGATCGTATGTATGCCCGCCGGAACAGGAATCCGGACCGTCTTCGACCAGGCGTGTGCCGCGTCGGATATCCGGCCCGATATCGCGTTGCAGGCCAGCGCCCCGGACACGGTCGCGGATCTTGCGCTCCGCGGACTCGGGGTCGCGATCCTCAGCGAATCGATGGCCGCCGCCTTCGATGGGCTGACGGCGCTCGTCCTCGACGACGTCGAGATCCCGGCGGTGCTGGCACTGGTGTGGAAAAGCGCTGCGAGTCCTGCAGTTCGCGAACTGGTCAGGCACACCCGACGTGCGTTCGCTGAGGCAGAAGCGCCGCAGATTCCCGCGCCGCGGTAGCGGCCGGGCTCACGAGCCCAGAAGCTTCGCCTTCGCTGCGGCGAACTCTTCGTCGGTGAGAACGCCGGCATCCTTCAAGCGCGCGAGTTCCTGAATACGCGACACGAGGTCGTCGCCGCCCGCGGAGGTGGGGGCCGGTGGCGGTGCCTGCGCCGCCTGCTGTTCGGCGTACGCCTGCTGGGCAGCCTGGTCGGCGCGAGCCTGTTGCTCCGCATCCTTGTTGGCTGCGCGGCGGTTCATCGCGTTGGACGTCGCCTGTGCAGTGCCGGTGATCACCGCGGTCCTGGCCACCACACCGAGCAGGCCGGGCCGTCCCACACGACGTGGACCTCGAAACACCATGTGCGTACTCCGTTCTCTGAGATGTCAGGTCGCCGCGGCGATCGCGGCCTCGACCACGTCGCGGGGAATGTGCAGATGGAGTGCCACCTCGCCGCCGGCTTCACGGGAAGCGGCGGCCAGCTTGCGCGCCCACGTCTGCTCGTACACCAAGGCAACCGCCGACGTGCCCGGTTCGAGTGATTCGCGGACCACATCGAGGTCTTCGTCGCTGATGAGCTCCTTGGCTTCGATGGACAATGCGGCGAGACCGACATTGTCGAGCTCTTCGTCAACCTCCACCTGTCGCAGCGTCCCGTCCTCCGACTTGGCGAGGAAGACGAGGTCGAGGATGGTGACGGTGCCCCGCTCGACGAGCTCTCGGAACGACTCGATCACCGCGGGGTCGGCTCGATCCCCAGGGAATGTCAGGAACAGGAACGCGACCGGTCCGACGTCAGCAGCTGTATTCGTCATGTCTCTCCCTGTGCCGGGGATGTTCTGATAACGATGATCGCGACAGGCGGCAGGGTGCGCATCATCCACGACGGGTGATGTCGGCAGGCCCGGCCTCTGCGAGGCTCGTCGATAGCGTTGTCGGATGAAATGCCGGAAGAGACGGGGTGGTGCATGCCTTCACTCGGTGCCTCAGCGTTCGTGGCGCTGATCATCGCAGTGCGGTCAGTGCCAGTGTTCGTCGCGGGAAGATTCGACCACGGGGCCGCCCGCAACGAACCACCGTTCACCGTCCGTGAACGCACTCGGCTGGCGCTGTACGCCGGCACCGGACTGCCCGGGACCGGGCCGGTCGGGCCCGCCGAGGCGACCGACCGTGCAACGACGAGTGATGACAAACCGAGGAGCTGACCGGTGACCAGAACCGCATCGACACAGGCGCCGGCCCGGGCAACGCTTATCCTGGCGACACTGATACTCGTTGCCGCCGTAGCGAACTTGAATCTCTCGGTGGCCAATGTCGCGTTGCCCGACATCGGTCGCGCCTTCGATGCGAGTCAGACCCAGCTGAACCTGGTCGCGGTGGCGTACTCCTTGGGTCTGGCGGCCTCGGTGCTCTATCTCGGTGCGCTCGGCGACCGGTACGGGCGCAAGCAGATGCTGGTGCTGGGAATGGCGCTGTCATTGCCGGCGTCGGCGATTGCCGGGTTCGCGGGCAGTGTCGAAATACTGTTTCTCGCACGCGTTCTCGGAGGGATCTCCGCGGGTCTCGCCTTCCCCACCACGCTGGCCATCATCACCGCCCTGTGGTCGGGTCCACCGCGCACCAAGGCCATTGCACTGTGGTCGGCTCTCGGCGGGGCGATCTCGTCGCTCGGCCCGATCGTGTCGGGTGCGCTCCTCGAGCACTTTCACTGGGGCTCGGTGTTTTTCGTGACGCTTCCCCTCGCCGGCCTCGCTCTCGTCTGCGCCGCCGTCTGGGTGCCCGCCCACGTCAACGAGACCACCGACCCGGTCGACAACCTCGGCGGTGTCATTTCAGTGGTCTTCATCGCAGCGCTCATCCTCGCGATCAACTTCGCGCCGGTCGACGGCGCCGGGGCGACGGCCATCGGGCTGGGCGTGATCGCCTTGGCGGCCGGTGCGGCGTTCTTCCTGCAGCAGCGTCGCGCGGCGCACCCGTTGTTCGACCTCCACGTGGCGGCGAGGCCCACATTCTGGGTCGCCGCCGTGGGCGGGGTGATCGTGTTCGGTGCGCTGATGGGGGCCATGTTCATCGGACAGCAGTTTCTGCAGAATGTCCTCGGGTACTCCACGCTGGCTGCGGGATCTGCGATCATTCCGGCCGCTGTCGCGATGGTGATCGTCGCGCCCCGTTCGGCGAAACTCGTCGAATCGCGTGGTGCGCGCTTCACCCTCCTGCTCGGATACCTGTTCGTGGTCCTCGGGTTACTTGTCGCGTTGTTGTTGTGGAACGAGAACGCCCATTACCTCGAGGTGGGGGTGGCGTACGCGTTCGTCGGAATCGGTGTCGGGTTCGCGGGCACGCCGGCGTCGCGTTCGCTCACCGGATCGGTGCCGGTGTCGCGGGCGGGGATGGCGTCCGGCACCTCCGACCTTCAGCGTGACCTCGGCGGTGCGATCATGCAGTCGATTCTCGGCGCGGTACTCACCGCCGGGTACGCCAAGTCGCTGTCGTCGGCGATCGCGGCGTCACCTGATGCGAGTCAGGTGACGCCCGAAACGCAAGCGGCGCTGACGAAGTCGTATTCCAGTGCAGAAGTGCTGGCCGAACGGTATCCGCAATACGCGGACCAGATCATCGCTGCCGCCCGCAACGCCTTTCTCGACGGGGACACCAAGGCGTACCTCGCCGCAATCCTGGTGGTGGGCGCGGGCGCTGTGGTGGTGTTCTTCTTCTATCCGCACCGGGAGGAGGAGAAGCGATTGATGGCGGAGTACGCGGAACAGCGCGGCACGTAGGACGCATGTACCTTTCGGCGCGGTGGAAGCGTCGAAAGGTACATTCGCCCGGTGTCAGCGGGGTAAATTCCCGACAATCGGCACATCGACGAGGGGACCAGCACGATGACAGCTCGGGTCGTGACCAAGGCGAATCGTAAGCGAGGGCTGGTCGCGGCCGCGGCCGTGCTGCTGGTCGCCACGGCAGCGTGCTCGGACGACTCCTCCACCGGATCGACCACGTCGGTGACGCAGACGACGCAGGCGGGCACGTCGGCGGCCGGGGATGGCACGCAGATCGATTCCGTTGTCGCGCAGCGTCTCGACGAGGCCATCGAGAATACGATGGCGAGGGCCTCGATACCCGGGGTGATGGTCGGAGTATGGGGCGCCGACGGCAACTACGTGAAAGCGTTCGGTGTTGCCGACAAGTCATCGGGAGCCCCGATGGAAACCGACTTCTACAGCAGGATTGGCAGTGTGACAAAGACTTTCACTGTCACCGGCGTACTGCAGTTGGTCGACGAGGGAAAGGTCGGCCTCGACGACCCCATCGGGAAGTACATCGACGGTGTTCCCCTGGGGGATCAAATCACGATCCGCCAGCTGGCGCGGATGCAGAGCGGATTGGCGAATTACTCGGCCAGCGAGGACTTCCAGAAGGCCCTGATCGCCGACCCGAAAGCGAACTTCACGCCCCAGCAGCTGCTCGACTACGCATACGCACAGCCCGCGACCTTCCCGCCGGGGCAGGGATTCGAGTACTCCAACACCAACACGACGCTGCTGGGACTGGTCGTCGAAAAGGTCAGTGGAATGTCGCTTGCCGACTATGTGACGCAGAAGATCATCGACCCGCTCGAGATGGCCGACACGAGCTTCCCGAACTCGAACGCCATCCCCGAACCGCATCCGCAGGGCTACACCGAGCAAACGGCGGACGGCAAGGAAACAACGGCCACCGACTGGAACCCGTCCTGGGGGTGGGCCGCGGGTGCCATGATCTCCACCCTCGAGGACCTGCACATCTGGGCCCCCGCGTTGGCCACGGGAACGCTGCTGCAACCGGCGACCCAGGAGCAGCGACTGCAGACGGTGACCGCGCCGGGTCTGTCGACCGATGTCGGGTACGGCCTGGGCATCTTCGACATCGCCGGCTGGATCGGGCACAACGGCAGCATCCCCGGCTATCAGACGGTCAGCGTGTATCTGCCGGAGAAGGAAATGACGCTCGCGATCATGATCAACACCGACGTCCCCTACGAGGGCAGCGAGCCGAGTACAGCGCTGGCTACTGCCATTACGGAGATCATCTCACCCGATCACGTCTACCGGTTGCGCGCCGACGTGCAGGATCCCAGTGCCACGTCTACGCCCTCGACTACGCCGGGGACGCCGCAGCCGTCGACGTCCGCCCCGGCTCCCACCAGCTGATCGCAACCACGACACCGAGATCCCCGGACCCGTCGTCCGCCGGCGCGTACGGTGGTGCCGTGACGATTCTGGTGACCGGGGCTACCGGGAACATCGGCAGGATGCTCGTCGATCATCTCCTCGCGCGGGGTGCGACCGATGTCCGGGCACTGACCAACCATCCAGAGAAGGCGCACCTGCCCGAGGGAGTCGAGGTCGCGCACGGCTATCTCCGTAGGCTCGACACCCTTCCCGCCGCATTCGACGGCGTCGAGTCCGTGTATCTGGCGCCGACACCAGACACGGTCGAGGATGTGCTCGCCGTGGCGACGCGTGCCGGAGTCCGACACGTCGTCGACCTGTCCGGTCCGCACGACGGACATTGGGGTGACGTGGCGCGGGCGGTCGAGGCGTCCGGCATACCGTGGACCCACCTGTGGCCCGGCGAATTCATGGAAAACGCAGGAATACTCGCGCCGCAGATCAAGGACACCGGGGTGGTTCGCGAGCCGTTCCCGACGGCGGGCAATGCCCCCATCGCCATGGACGACATTGCCGAGGTGGCGGCGGTGACGCTGCTCGAGGACGGACACATCGGCAAGTCGTACGAGCTGACGGGTCCGGAGACGTTACTTCGCGCGGAGCTGGTTCGCCGGCTGGGTGCGGCCCTCGGCCGCAACATCGAGTACCGGCAGGTCTCGTTCGAGGAGGCGGTCGAAGTCCTCACCCCCGCGATGGGCGAGTACGCGCGGTGGTATCTCGAAGGCATGGCGACCCTCGTCGACCATCCCCAGCAGTCCAATTCTGTATTCGAGGACATCGTCGGCCGAGCGGCCACCACCTTCACCCGGTGGGCGGCGGAGCACGTCCACGAGTTCGGCGGATAAGTATCTGGGATCCCGATCGGTTGTCCCGTCACCGGATCAGCGTGAGGGGGTAAGAGTCACAACGGATATGGGGCGCATCGTCTTTTTCTGGCAGTCGCTGTAGCGGCGTTCATGGTGGCCCACATGCGGTCGTAGTCGGGATCGCCGGGCAGATAGTCGGCACCGGCCATAGGTCAATGCAGACGTTCGGGGCGCACCCGACTTGCAACCCACCGTGTGCAACAACAGAGTCGGCACACCGAAACAGCAGACGATGGCCGAGCCATCCGCCGCATTGACGAACAGATCGGCCATCGTTCCTCGTTCCGGGGCAAGGGAGCTACATATTGCCCCGCAGTAGAGGGACGGCGGTCAGTGACGCCGGACGGCGTGCAGGACCGCGTCCTTGATGGTGACGAGGTTTCCGTCCGGGTCGGTGATCTCGCGCGCCGGGGCCGCGCACACGAGAATTTCCCAGTTCTCGGGGTCCAGCACGGCGGCCACCTGTTCGGCGGTGAACATGATGTCCGGCACATCGGGCCTGCCCACCGAGGCGTGCATATCGGTGGGGTGATGACCCACGATCAGCAGGTGCCCGCCTGGCCGCACGGCCGCGGCCAGGCGACGGTGCAGCTCGCCGCGGGCCGGCTCCGGCAGTTGCATGAATTGCGCGGACACCAGATCGAACTGTCCGGCGGGCGGCTCCCACGATCGAATGTCGACCTGCTGCCACGTGGTGTGGTCCGCGATCGCAGCGCCGGCCTCTGCTGCCTGTGCGGCGGCGCGCTCGAGCGCCACGGTCGATACGTCGACTCCCGTGGCGTCCCAGCCGTTCGAGGCCAGCCAGATGACGTCCGCCCCCTCGCCGCACCCGACGTCCAGAGCGCGGCCCGGGGTCAGCGTCGCTGTCTGTTCCACCAGGCGCTGGTTGGGGTTCCCGCTCCACACCGCGCCGGTCGAGCTGTACCGCTCGTCCCAGAACTCTTGGCTGTAGAAATCGCTGGGGTCGTGCTCATGTACGTGCGTCATGGCTCCACTGTGCGGGCACCCGGCGCTAGATGAAAGTTATGTTGCCGAACCGGCAAGGCGCGGCGACTACGAGGCCTGGAACGTGAAGATGCGGCAACCGCTCATGTTCGCCGAAGAGGCGACCCCGTCGGCGCGCGCGTAGTCGCCCTTGGCCGACAGGTTGTTGGCGAGTGCTGCCTGATCGTCACAGAAAGCCTGATCCGCCGGGTCGGTCACGGGATTGCTGATGTAGGTGTCGCCCGGTGCGGCCGCCGCGAACGGGCCGACACCGAACAGAGGTACGGCAGCCGCTGCGAGCGCAATGGAGGCCGCCGCGAAGAACTGGCGGATCATGATGCTCCTCCGGGAGTAAGGCGTGGGATTTTTCCGATGACCCCATCCTGCACCGAACTTTCCCGGGCAGCCATACCCCCGAGGGTGCAAAATTTCGCATCGAGTGGTTCAGGGCAGTTCGACGGTGCCCAAAGCCTCTTGCACGCGGTCGGCGGCCTCGATGGGGTCCTCGTGCTCCCAGATGCGCACCACCGTCCAGCCGGACTCGATGAGGCGAGCATCGGTATCTCGGTCGCGGGTGACGTTCCCGGCGAGTTTGTCGGCCCACCACTGGGCGTTGTTCTTCGGGAAGGTGGCGTGCTTCGGGCAGCTGTGCCAGAAACAGCCGTCCACGTACACCGCCACCTTGCGGCGTGGAAACACGAGATCGGCGCGTCGCCTGATGCCCTTCATCGGGGCCCGGTCCACGTAGTATCGGACCCCGCGGCGGTGCAGCTCCCGCCGCAACCCCAATTCGGGAGCGGTATCTCGCCGCCGCTGCGCCCGCATCCGGGCGCTGGTGGCGGGATCGGTGGAGGGCATGGCGAACGCCTGGTGTCCGTCAGGCCGCAGCCTGCGGAAACCCGCCCATACGGTCGAGATGACTTTCGACGTCGTCGATGAAGCCCGGAATGAAACGCAGGTTGCCCATCCGCGCCCGTTTGAGGAAACCTGCGGTCGCGCGGGCGGACAACAGCCGGGTGTCCTCGAGAAACCCGCTGAGATCCTCGTAGGGTTCTTGGACCGGCCACGTCGACATGTGCACCCGAAATGCCTGCCGGTTCATCCCCCACGCCGCAGCGGGCCACGCGTCGCCGGGATTCAGGGGAGTCTCGACGCTGCGCTCGTAGGCGTCCGGCGCCACCAGACGTCCACCCACCCACGACGCCATCCGCACGCTCACGGCGTTGCCGACCAGTTTCCACCGATTGCTGTTGCGCAGGCCCGGGACGAGCGCGGCCGGAGCGGTCCAGTCGGGATCGAATCCCTGGAGCCGTTCGGCGTCGATCAGCCCCGGAGTGACGATTTCGCCCGACGGCAACCGCACGGCCGGTGGACTGGCGATCCCGACGGAAGAGCCACCTTTGAGCGTCGGGACCGCATTGACCGCCCAGCCGAGTCCACGGGTGCCCTCGGTCCAGTAGAAGCCGCAGGGATAGTCGGCCGGATCACCCACCGGGCGCTCCCCGGCATCCTCACCGAACAGCACCGGACGAGGGTCGTCGGTACGCGAAGCGAGCATCAGGACCCGCTGACGTCGCTGCGGAAGTCCGAAGGCCCGGGCATCGACCACCCGGTACGCCCACATGTACCCGAGGTCCTCGAGGGCGTCGGTGATATGCCTCATAGCGGCGCCCCGACCGAGCTGCAACATGAACGGAACGTTCTCGATGAGCAGCCAGCGGGGACCCTTGCGGCGTTTGACCAGTCGGAACACCTCGTCCACCAGACTCGAACGCGAGCCGGTGATCCCGGCCGTCCGCCCCGCCTGGGACAGGTCCTGGCAGGGGAAACCGGCGGCGACCAATTCGATGTCCTGGGGGAGTGACCGCAGCTTCGTGACGTCGGAATGCACCGGCACATCCTGGAATCGGGTACGCAGAACCGCCTGGGCGCCCGGATCGATCTCACAGAGCAGTTCGGTGTTCCAGCCGTGCTCTCGGAGACCCAACTCGAGCCCGCCGATACCGGCGAACAGGCCCACCATGCTCCCGGTTGACGTCACGGCACCCTTCCTCACGAACCAGTCACCCGAGAACGTTACTCGAGATCTGCACCGACTTTGACCAACGACCCGTGAGTACTTGTTAACAGCGGGGCGTTAACAAGTACTCACGGGTGGCGGAGCCACCTAGACTTCGGGTGGGTGGGCACGCAGGGAGGCGCGATGATTCCCGGGTTTCGCGAGAGGTCGCTGTTTCTGCGCGACGCCCAGGGCAGCGGTCTCGTCGAGGCGTTCGTCATCATCGGCATCCTCACGATCCTGCTCACCCGCGCCTACTTGCACCTGACGGGCTATCCCCAGGTCGGCGGGTCCTCTCTGCACATCGCGCATGTGCTCTGGGGCGGGCTCGGCATGATCGTGGCTCTGGTGACGGTGTTCTCGTTCCTCGGCCGGAAACCGCGCATGGTGGCCGTCGTCGTGGGCGGCATCGGTTTCGGCTTGTTCCTCGACGAGATCGGCAAGTTCGTCACCAAGACCAACGACTACTTCTACCGCCCGTCCGTCGCCATCATGTACGTGGTGATCGTGGTGTTGCTGCTGCTCAATCGGTGGCTGCACGACGTGCGCCCGCCCACCGTCACCGAAGACGTCGCCAACGCGGCCGCCATCGCCCTCGGCGGCCTCGACCGCGGGCTGGACCGGGTGCGGCGAGAGCAGGCCCTCGCTCAGCTCCGGCGCGCGGGGGAGGCGGGGGCGGATGCGTCGACAGTCGCGTGCGTTGCCGATCTGCTCGACCGCTGTCCCGATCGGCAAGGCCGAGTGGTGCCGTCGGTGCGCGAACTCGCGCGACGTGCGACACCCGAGTTCGCGAAGGGCCCGGGAATGCTGTGGACGGCTGCGGTCGGGCTGACCGTCTTCTCCACGCTCGGTCTGATCAGCGCAGTGATCACCCTCGACGACGACCTGCGCGGCGCAGGAGCGGACATCACCACCGTCGGTCAGCTCGTCGGTTCGGCCATCGCATTCGTGCTGTGCTGGAGCGCGACGGTGCGACTGCGCAACGGCAAGATGTGGCCGTTGCAGTTCCTGCGGTCCGCGGCGCTCGTCACCGTGCTGCTCACGGAGGTCTTCGATTTCGTGGCCCAAGAATTCGGCGCGCTGCTCAACGTGGCCGTCGGACTGGGCGCCCTGATCGTGTTCTCCGCGCGCATCGCGGCGATGGATCGGGCCCGTGCAGCCGACCTCGGCAACTCTGCTGCAACGAAACTCGGCCCATTGCCACCCCGCGAGCCGTCGTCGATTACCGTAGACAGGTGAGCATCCAAGACTCCGGTGCCCCGTCCTGGCCTGCAGTACTGACGTGGCGGGCGGAAAACGCACCCCGTATGGAATCTGTGCGTGTCCAGCTCAGCGGTGACCGCATCAAGGCTGCCGGCCGCATCATCGGCGGCGCATGTCCCGAGCACCCCGCGTTCAGCGCCTCCTACGACCTCGTCACCGACGAAAGCGGCGTCACCCGCCGGCTGTCGTTGCGCACCTCTGTCGCCGCAGGTGAGCGGCAGATGTCGATCAGCCGCGACGAGGAAGGCACGTGGATGGTGCAGCACGGTGCCCAACATCAGCGCTCCACATTCGACGGTGCCCTCGACGTGGACATGGTGCTCAGCCCCTTCTTCAACACTCTGCCGATCCGGCGGTACGGGATGCACCTCGGCTCCGAGGACATTCAGGTGCCCGTCGTCTACGTCAACCTCCTCGACCTCCGGGTCGAGGGCGCCATCCTCACCTACAGCAGCGGTCCGGACGGGATTCACGTCCTGTCTCCGGTGTCCAGCTCGTCGGTCACCGTCGACGCCGAAGGGCTCATCCTCAACTACCCGGGGCTGGCGGAACGGATTTAGGCGCCTCGCGCCCGTGCGCGGTTAACGAGTCTCTGCACTCGTCGAGCACTCACAGGCGGCGGAGCCGACCCCCGCGGCGGCCCGCGTCGCGCATCGCCTCGATCCAGCCGTCGTCGCCGGGCACGATGCCGGTGATGTCCCAGGTCTCCTGATTGTCGTATCGGGTGCGGGCGGCATGTCCGGCGTCGACGAGCGTCGCAGTGGACGACTCCTCGGCCAGTTCGGTCCGTGCGCTCTGCAGCAGTTCCAGCGCCTCGTCGAGGGCGATGAGCAGCGCACTCCGGTTTCCCTCGCACATTGCCCGGACCAGACCGGGTGCGCTTCCGGCGACGCGAGTTCCGTCCCGGAACGACCCCGCGGCCAGCCCCAGCGCCAGCGGCCCACCCGCCGCGCCGGTCACGGCGAGGGTTTCGGCGAGCAGATGCGGGAGGTGCGAAATCCGGGCCACCGCCCGATCGTGTTCGGCGGATTCGGCGGGCACGACGACGGAACCGCAGTCCACGGCGAGCTGCGCCACCTGCATCCAGATTCCGGGGTCGACGCCGTCGTCGGTGCCGACCACCCACACCGCCTCCCGGAACAGGTCGGCGCTGCCGACGCTCCACCCCGACGCCGACGTTCCGGCCATCGGGTGCCCGCCCACGTACCGGTCGGCGAGTCCTTGACGGGCCGCCGCGGCCGCGACTTCAGCTTTGACACTGACCACATCGGTGATCGGGCAGTTCGGGGCGTAGAGGGCGATCGCGGTCAGCGTGGCTGCCACGGCGGGGACGGGTACGGCGATCACGATGAGCGCCGATTCCGCCGACGCCCTCTGGAGCACCGCGACCAGATCGGTGTCGGCGTCGAATCCGTCGGCCCGCGCGGCCTCGACGGACTGCGCGGAGCGATTGTGGCCCCACGCGTCGCGGCCCGCCCGTACTGCGGCACGGAGGAGGGATCCGCCGATCAAACCGAGGCCCAGGACGCACACCGGAGGTGCGGAAGCGGTATCTGACACCTGCTCAGGTTGGCACATTCGTGTACGGACTTCATTTACCGGCACCCCGCGGGCTACCGTTGCGCTCATGGGTGCACAGCGCGCGGGAAACAACAGCGCCTCGTCGGATCGGGCTGAGGATCTGGAGGGCTTCGGTGTCGCGGTAGTACACGAGGACGGCCGATGGAAGGTCAAGGCCCTCAGCTCGGCTGCTCTGACCAGTTTGAGCGCCGCGGAGGAGGAATTACGGTCCCTCCGCAGCGCGGGCGCGTTCTTCGGTCTGCTGGACGTGGACGACGAGTTTTTCATCGTTCTGCGGCCGGCGCCGTCGGGCACGCGACTGCTGCTGTCCGACGCGACCGCCGCCATCGATTACGACATCGCAGCGGATGTCCTGGATGCGCTGAACATCGAGGTGCCGGACATCGACCCGGACGACCTCGACGACGTCGAGCCGTGGGAGGAGGGTGATCTCTCGCTCCTCGCCGACCTCGGGCTCCCCGAACCGGTGCTGGCCGTGATCACCGCCGAAACCGACCTGTACCCGGACGAGCAGCTGGGCATGATCGCTCAGCGGCTCGGCTTCACCACGGAGCTGTCGGGGGTTCTCGACAAACTTCCGCGATAGTTCTCGTCCGGTGACACTCCAGGACGACGAGCGGATGATCCGCGTGGCGATCGAGGCTGCGCGCGCCGCCACCGACGCCGATGTACCAGTGGGCGCCGTGGTGTTCGACGCCGATGGGGTCGAGGTGTCGCGGGCCGTCAACTCACGCGAGGCGATGTCGGACCCGACAGCACATGCGGAGATCATGGCGCTCCGGGAGGCGGCCAGGGTCTACGGCGACGGGTGGCGCCTCGAGGGCACGACGCTGGCCGTGACCCTCGAGCCGTGCACGATGTGCGCCGGAGCGCTGGTGCTCGCGCGGGTGTCGCGTGTCGTCTTCGGCGCGTGGGAACCGAAAACGGGAGCAGTCGGCTCCCTCTGGGACGTCGTCCGCGACCGCCGACTCACCCATCGGCCGCAGGTCCGTGGGGGTGTTCTCGAAGACGAGTGTGCTGGGATCCTCGAGGATTTCTTCCGAGAACGGCGCTGACCGGTTTCAAACGTTTTCGTGGGGTACTCGACAGTGTGTAGCCGGGTCGGCACGATCCGTGCTTCTCTGGAGACAGGCGTCGAACGAGGCGCCGCCGGGCCCGGCACCGGGTCCGAAACGGATTCACGGAGGTATCTCATGGGAATCGCAGACAAAGCATCGAACAAGGCCGAAGACCTCAAGGGTCAGGCGAAGGAAACCACCGGCAAGGCCACCAACGACAAGGACCTTCGCGACGAGGGCAAGGCCGATCAGGCATCGTCCGCCGTCAAGGACGCCGGTGAGAAGGCCAAGGACGCCGCGTCCAACCTCAAGGACAAGCTCACGTAAAGCGGCTCCACCTGGCGATTTCAGGCTCGGGCGTCACATCCGGTAAAGTCACCGGCGGTGGCGTGTCCGAGCGGCCTAAGGAGCACGCCTCGAAAGCGTGTGACGGGTAACCCCCGTCCGAGGGTTCAAATCCCTCCGCCACCGCCAAGGGCAAAGCCCCTGATCCGGTCCTCGAGACCGGGTCAGGGGCTTTCTCGCGTTTACGGGCCTGTTGCTGCGGGTGCGCCGGCGGAAGCAGTGTCGCTGCCTGCGGTATTTCTGCGCGGCACGGTGAATGTGGCGACGACGCACAGGACCGCGACCGCGAAGCAGGCGAGTGTGTACCAGAGGTTGCCCACCGGGTCGCCGTTGTCCGTGACGCCGTCGACCGCCCCGAAGTAGTCGGGCAACGCCGTGGCCCAGAGCAGCGCCATCACGCTCAGGTACACCACGCTGTAGCGCTGGACGAAGTAGTTGGTGTACGTGGGATCATCCGTGTTCTCCCCACGCAGCCGTAACCATTGACGGACGAGAATCCAGATCGCGACGACGGTGACGACGAGAAGTTCCGCTGCGTAGAGAACGGCGCGGGCGGTGGTGCTGCCCATTCCGAAGACCGTCGCCGGGAGCGGCAGGATGAACGTGCCCAGTGACGCCAGGACACCGATGACGACTGTGCGCCACACCAGTTCGGGACCGGAGAAGCGCCGGCCCTCGTCGACGTGACGGCCGACGAAGAACTGCACGCAGAACGCCAGCGACATCGGCCACAGCGCAGCGAACACGACGACACTCGGCAGTGGCACGGAATCGAACAGCGGTTGATTGATCGGATTCTCGGTCGACCACTCCCACCACCGCAGTTGCGGTCCGAGATGGTCGAAGATCTCGTAGAAGGCGTGGTGGACGAAGCCCACGCAGACTGCGCCGGCGAGCACTCCGTACCGACGGAAGACACCGAGCATTCTGACGATCTCGAAGGCCATGGTGGCCATCAGCGGGTAGATCGCGATGATGTACAGCGGGAGTCGGCCCCAGAGAAAGTCCACGGTGAACACGTTGTGCGCGAACATCGTGTCCACGTGGTCCTCGATGCCGAAGGCGGCGGGGAAGTACAGCGGCGGCTCGATGATGAACAGGTAAGCGGTTGCGCCGAACCAGAGCACCAGGTTGGTGGGATCGCCCATCCGTCGCAAGCGCACGATCGCGACGACGAGCGCGAGCACAGAGCCGAGAACGATGGTGAGCTCGAGGACAGGCAGTGTCCAGTTTTCCAACGCCAGCGGGTTGCGGACCTCGACGAGCCCACCGGCTTCCTGGCACGAGAAGCCGAGCGCCGACGCGAGTTGGTCGAATGTGGGTGAGCAATGATCGGCCATCAGCGCGCCTCCGAAGACGCGACCGTGTCGGCGGAATACCAGTGCGTGACATCGTAGCCGGCCTCGTAGCGCTCGAACCACACGTCGGCGAGTGCGGGCAGCTTCTCGTGATCCGGGTTGTGCCGCGGCAGCTGGCTGCGGATGATGCCCACCAACGCGGTGAGTTGCTTGCCGAGCGGGAGATCGTCGAACGCGCGCATCATCGGGCCGTTGTCCTCGGCGTGCAGCAGGGGCAATCGCTTGCGCAGGTTCTGCTGACGCCGGTACGAGGCGAACATCGACAGCGCATCGACCTTGCGATCCTCGAGCGGGACATGCCGATTGAAGCCTTCGCAGGCGATCCGGATCACTTTCAGCACGTGCCGGAAGATCGACGGGGCCATCCGCATCCGGTACATGTCACTCCCGACAACGGAATCGAAGATGATGAGCGCAGAACTTCGGTGTTCTACTTCCTCGACGAAGTGCCAGATGAACAGGGACGCGACCCGGTCGTCTCCGGGCCGGAACAGAGTGGAATCGTTGTCGAGCATCAGCTTGAACACCGGAGTGAAGGTCGCTTCCAAGTCGGCGGTGTACGCCAGTCGATAGTTCAGCGGGGTCTGGGCGGTGAGCCGGTCGAATTCTCCGATCACGTCGTCCAGGGTCTCCTGAAGTCCCGGGTATCGATCGATCAGTGCCTTGACGTGCTGGCGGTGAGCCGTCGAGTGCTGCCCTTCCTGCCGCATGAAGGCGTCCGCCTCCTCGGCAACGGCGGAATCGGTGATCAGCGGCTTGGTTTGGAGAATCATTTTCACGATCATCTTCTCGAAGCCGATCGCCAGGAACGAGACCGCGTTGGCCATGCTCGAGAAGGCCGGATTCTCCTCGTTCCACACGAACGGCACGTCGTAATCCGCGAACGCGAAGCGCATCTTTCGGACTTGTAGATCGGTCACTGTGCGATACCTCGTCTTTCGAAACGGGCTGGGTGGAACCCTCAGTGGCGACGATCATACATACGGCGGCGCATCTGTATGATTACTTTCGAGGCTCAGGTTCGAAATGGCGGCGGGGCTCTGTGGTAGCGTCGCCGTTCATCTGGATGGGCGCGCTCCCGCCGTGGTTCCGCGCGCCCGACGGACAGAACTCGACCCGAGGAAGCGGCAGTGGCACGAAGGCGCGGCTGGGGCGGTAGTCCACCCGGCGACGATGACGAAGCGTCCCGCCGAATCGTTGCCGCCGCAGTCGAATTGATCGGACAAACGGGTTCGGCAATCAGCATCGCCGATGTGGCTGAGTCGCTCGGCGTCATCCGCCAGACGGTCTACCGATACTTTCCCAGCGCCGACGCACTGATGAGGGCGGCCGCCATCGCGTCCGTCGACGGATTTCTCGATCGCCTGACCCGGCAGGTGAAAGGCATCGACGATCCGGTCGACGCGATGATCGAGGCCGTGGTGTACACGCTGACCGAGGTGCGTCGCACACCCCACCTCGGCATACTGCTGTCGAGCTCGTACTCGAACGTCGATCCCGAGGGCATCACCTCGCACGAGGCGCGCACCTTCGGGATGACGATGATCAAGCGCTTCGACGTCGACTGGGAGGGTTGCGGGTACGACGACCCCGCTCTCGCGGATCTCGTCGAGTACCTCCTTCGAACCATGCAGTCGTTCTTCGTTTCCCCGGGAAACCCGCCGAGGAGCGACGATGAGATGCGGCGGTATCTCCGACGCTGGATGGGGCCTGCGATCGCCCCGCAGCAGCCCGTCGCACCGACTCGACGTGCTGCCGACAGCAATGCCCGCGGCGGCTCTCAGCTCATGCAGTAGCAAGGGTGGCTGCTTCGTGCGCGTTGCCGGGTTCGGCGCCGCATGATCTCACCTTTCGCCGGTGAATTCTCTGTACGCCGACATATTTCCCGAGATCCTGGATCGATGTGCCGCTGCCTGTTTCGGGTCGAGGGCGTGGGGTAACTGCAACAACACGTCCGCTTCGTACGGACCGACGCGTACACACGTTCACGCAGGAGGCAGGGCCAACACATGACTATTCCCGGTGGTAACCCCACACAAGACCAAGCGGGTGCCTGGGCCGATCCCGCAACGCACACGCCCACAACACGCACACAGGACGAGTCGACGACGGACGTCGCGAAGCAGCAGGCGAGTGAGGTCGCGAGTGATGCGGCCGGGGCGGGTAAGCACGTCGCCGGTGTCGCAGGTGAACAAGCGCAGAATGTCGCCGGCGAGGCGACGCAGCAGGCTAAAGACCTTCTGCAGCAAACACGGAGCGAATTGACGGATCAGGCGGCTACGCAGCAGAAGCGAGTGGCGTCGGGTCTTCGGGCCCTCGGCGACGAGTTCGGATCGATGGCGAGGAACTCGGACCAGTCCGGGATGGCGACCGATCTCACGAAGCAGGTCGCCGAAAAAACACACGCCATCGCCTCGTGGCTGGAGGACCGCGAACCCGGGCACGTTCTCGATGAAGTGACACGTTTCGCGCGGCGCAAACCGGGCACCTTCCTCGCTCTCGCCGCCGGCGCCGGGTTGCTCGCCGGTCGACTGGGCCGCTCGTTGATGGCGGCGAACGACGACAGCGGTGACGCCGCGCCGAACCGTGCCCGCGCAGGTCAGGGTGAACAGTGGCCGCCGGAGGTTCCGGATGCGGGAGCGCTCCCTCCGGAGCCGCAGCGTCTGTACGACGCGCCGCCGCAGTACCCGCCCTCCCAATATCCACCTTCGCCACAGCCCGGCTACACCCAGCAGCCGGGGTACTCGCAGCAGCCCGGATACACGGAACCGGGGTACGCCCAACCCGGATACACCGGGCAGCCCGGCTACACCCAGCAGCCGGGGTACTCGCAGCAGCCCGGATACACGCAAGAATCCGGCTACCCCGAGACCGGGTACCCGCCGGCAGGCCCGGACGTGACGCGATGAGCGCACCCTACGGATCCCACACCGGAGGGAACGGCACAGAGCCGCCCTCCATCGGCGAGTTGCTGTCGAACGTCAGCGAAGATCTCACCGTCCTGATGCGTCAAGAAGTGGCGCTCGCGAAAGCCGAAGCGACGCAGACCGCCAATCGCGTCGGTAAGGGCGCGGGCATGCTGGCCGGCGCCGCGGTAGCCGCGCACTTTGCGGTGCTCTTCCTGTCCGTTGCCGCATGGTGGAGCCTCGGCAATGCGATCGGACGCGGCTGGTCCGCGCTGGTCGTCATGCTCGTGTGGGCGATCATCGCCGCCGTTCTGGCCGTACTCGGCCGCGCGGCACTGAAGAAGGCGCGTGGCCTCCCGCAGACCACCGACACCGCCAAGAAAATTCCCGACGCGCTCACCCCTCACCCCCAGGAGTCGCCATGACCACCAGCCAGGAACCCGACCGTATCCGCGCCGACATCGAACGCACCCGCCGTAATCTCAGCGCCGACGTGGACACCCTCGCTCGGGAAGCGAACCCCACCACCATTGCGAAGAGAAAGGTGGGCAGGATGACCAGCGCGGTCGGCGGCGTGCGCGACCGCGTGATGGGGTCCGCGCAGGACGCCGGCTCCAGCCTCGCCGACGCGCAGAGTTCCGCCGCCGACGCCGCTCAGTCAGCTCCGCGCGCGGTGCGCCAGCACACGCAGGGCAACCCGTTGGCGGCCGGGCTGATCGCCTTCGGTGCCGGGTTGCTGGTGGCGTCGATGCTTCCCGCGAGTGAGCGCGAACAGGAGGCCGCTCTCGCGGTGAAGGAGAAGGCCGAGCCCCTCACGCAGGAACTGACCGATGTAGCGAAGGATGCAGCCCAGAACCTGAAGGTGCCTGCCCAGAACGCCACCCAGGCGGTCAAGGAGACGGTGACCGAGGCCGCGGACACCGTGAAGGCGGAGGGAACGTCCGCCGCTCAGGATGTGCAGGGCCGTGCGGCCGATGCGAAGGACACGGTCCGAGAACAGCAACGCTGACCCGGAATACCGTCGCCCCGTTCGGGTTCCCACCCGAGCGGGGCGCGCGTATGTCCGGATTGGTTCGGCGATGCACCAGCGACCCCACCGCGCGAACCGAGTGACAGCCATTGAAGCTGCAACTACCCTGTCTGCATGAAGAAGCTGTGGTGGGCCATCGGCGGAGTCGTTGCCGTTCTCGTGCTCGCGGTCCTGGTCGGCCCGTGGGCATACGGTCGGTTCATCGCCGAGGACGACGCCCCGGCGGCGTCGGTGTCGACCGAGGGCGCCCAGGCGGCTTCCGGGTCGGTCGACGGGCAGTGGACGGTCGTACCCGGTAAGGCGCCGAACCAGACCGCCGCGGGATACACCGTCCACGAAATCCTTAACGGCGCGAGCGTGACGGTGGTCGGTTCCACAGGTGAAGTCGCCGGTTCGGCCACCGTCGAGGGCGAGAAGCTGACCGCCGGAGAGGTGAGCGTGCAGGTCGCCGCCATCACCACCGATCAGTCGCGTCGAGACGCTCAGTTCCGCGGCAATGTGATGGACACCGACACCCATCCGACAGCCACATTCACCGTCGACGAGCCGGTCGACCTGTCCGGGCTTCCCGAAGACGGTTCAGTGGGGACGGTGACCGCCCAAGGCACCCTGACGCTCAAGGGACAGTCGCGTCCGGTCACGGTGGACATCGAGGTGCTGCGTTCCGGCGACGACCTCATCGCCTCGGGCAGCATCCCGGTCACCTGGACGGACTTCGGAGTGCAGCCGCCGTCACTGGGCTTCGTGACCGTGGACGGCCGCGGCACCGTGGACTTCCTGATCAGCCTGGCACGCTCCTGACGGCGCCCATCCGGGCGGCCCGAACGCGTAGCCGACTTTGTCTCGCCACGACCGCGCGTTGCGCCAGTCCCGCCCGATCGCGGCGTACTCATGAGTCTGCAGCTTCCAGATGTTGTACGTCCCGACCGGCTTGGTGAGCCCATAAGTGGGGCGGTGTGTTTCGGCCCGGAAGGTGCCGAACATCCTGTCCCACACGATGAGGATTCCGGCGTAGTTGCGGTCGAGATACTCGGGGTCGCAGCCGTGATGAACCCGGTGATGAGAGGGAGTGTTGAACACGAATTCGATCGGCCGGGGAAGCTTGTCGATTCGCTCGGTGTGCACGAAGAACTGGTAGACGAGGTTCACGGAGAAGCCGATGAAGACCATCCACGGTGGAATGCCGATGAGCGGCAGTGGAATCCACATCACGATCTCGCCGCTGTTGTTCCACTTCTGCCGTAACGCGGTGGCGAAGTTGAAGTACTCACTGGAGTGATGCGCCTGATGGGTGGCCCAGATCAGCCGGATGCGATGGGCCATCCGATGGTAGGCGTAGAAGAGGAGGTCCACTCCGACCAGCAGGATCACCCAGGTGTACCAGGCGTCCGCCGGTAAATGCCACGGTGCGAGATACACCCAGATCGCGGAGTAACCGACGAGTGCCAACAGCTTCCATGCCGCCGTCGTCGCGATGGAGACCGCGCCCATCGACACGCTTGCACGGGCGTCGCGGCGCTCGTATCCACCGGGTGCCGGACGGGACCTGCCGTCGGGCCCGATCGCCGCGTCCTCGAGGTGGCGGGCGGCCAGCCACTCGATGGTGAGGAACACCACGAACGCGGGAACGGCGAGCGTCACAGGTTCGTGAAGTGGCTCGAACAGGGCCGAACTCCACGCCGACATCACGGTGTCCCACATGCGTTCCTCCGCAGAGTACGATCGTCCAGCTCACGGTACGTGATGGCGGTCACTCACGGACCCTCGGTGCGCGTTTGCTCCTTTTCATACTCAGGTGATAGGAATTTGGTGTGCACATCACCGCCAAGGTGGACTACGCCGTGCGGACGCTCATCGAATTGGCCGCGGCCGGGCCCTCACCGTCCAAAGCCGAGTTTCTCGCGCACGCGCAGACCATTCCGCACAAATTCCTCGAAGCCGTGCTCGCCGACCTCCGGCGTGGGGGACTGGTGAACAGCAGGCGCGGCCCCGACGGCGGCTACTGGCTGGCCCGTCCGGCGTCCGACATCTCCATCGCCGACGTGATTCGTACCGTCGAGGGCCCGCTGGCCTCGGTGCGCGGCGAGAGGCCCGAGGACGTGGAATACGGCGGGCCGGCGGCCAAGCTGCAAGACGTGTGGATCGCCGTGCGAGTGAACCTGCGTGCGGTACTCGAGAACGTGAGTGTGGCCGACATCGCGGAGCAGCGGCTCCCGGACTTCCTCACCGCACTCACCGCGGATCCCGGCGCGTGGGAGCGCCGCCCCCGCGCGGCTGCACCGGCGGACGAGGACGCACAGCGGGGCTGATCGTGCGGGATCAGGGCTTGCGCGCGAGATACCCGAACATTGTCACGGACATGTGAAAGTCGCCGGTGCGGGCGCCGGACTCCAGCTGCTCGAGAAGGGCTCTCCGTTCGGCGGGGGAGATCGCACCTTCGGCCACCGCCGCATCCATCATCATTGTGACCAGCGGACCCGTGGCGTCGCCGGGTTCCTGCATCAGTGCCTGCGAACCTGTGTGCTCGACGACGAGTCCGGCCTGCGTCAACTGACCCGGCAGAAGCCGGCCCGAATACGGATTCGCGGTGTGCGTCAGCATCACGTCGGTGATGCGCGCGAGAACATCGGGATCACCCGGGTGCAGTATCGCCGTTCCCCAGTCGCTGTCGAGGATCACGGCTCTTCCGCCCGGTTTCACGACGCGCGCCACTTCCGCTGCCGCTCGTTCCGGCTCGGTCAAGTGCTGGAAGACCCGCTCGCAGCGCACGGCGTCCAGACTGCCCGTTGCGAAGGGTAGGGAATAGGCGGTGCCGACGACGAACTGCGCCGTCGACCGCGCCGCCTCCGTCCGTTCGCGCGCGAGGAGCACCATTCCGGGATTCGGGTCCAGCCCGATCGCTCGCCCCGCCGCGCCGACGGCACCAGCCATTGCTCGCGTCTCCGATCCGGTTCCGGAGCCGATGTCGAGCGTGTGTTCGCCCGGTTCGAGGTGGAGGGCGTCGTGGGCCCAGGCGCGCAGACGCCGGATTCCCGGCCGCTCGGCCTGGATGTCGAGGACGGAGGCGAGTTGTTCGAGGGCGTCTCGGTCTATCTCGTCGGACCGGAACGACAGCGGCACGGCCGAATCTGCCATGAATCCACGGTAGTTCAGCGGTGACGGCGAGCACAGCCGAACGGTCGAGTGGTCAACGTCATAGAAATTGCACTCCTCTGCAAAATTGCAGAGCTCTGCAAGTTCTGTAGGGTGGATGGAGTGATTTCGGAAATGGGACTGCGCGACCGGAAGAAAGCCGCCACTCGCGCGGCTCTCAGCGGTGCCGCCGCGCGCCTGGCCCGGGCGCTGGGCATCGAGTGCGTCACCGCCGACGCCATCGCGTCCGAGGCGGGTGTGTCGACTCGGACGTTCCACAACTACTTCTCCAGCAAGGAAGAGGCGGTACTGGCGCATTTCGAGGAGTCCGTTCACGACTGGGTGAACCTGCTCCGCGCTCGTCCGGAAGACGAGCCGATCTGGGATTCCCTCGAACACGTGGTGGTCCAGATCGTCACCGATCCCGCGAAACCCCTCGAAGAGACCGTCGTGATGATGGAGCTCGTCGAGACCAGCCCCGCGCTGCTCGCGAAGAAGCTCGAGGTGCACCTTCGGGTGACCCGCCTGGTCGGTGAGGTGATCGCCGAACGGACGGGCACCAATATCGACACCGACCTCTACCCCAACCTGCTGCACATGGCAGTCGGCTCGGCATGCAAGGTGTCGCTCGATCTGTGGATGAGCGGCAAATCGGGTGCGAGCGGACCCGAAGAACTGGTCCGCGACGCCATGCGTCAACTCCGTCAGGGAATCCCGCAGCCGTAACCGGTTGCGCCCGAACCCCTCGTTCCACCGACTCAGAAGGAGCCTCCAGTGGCCACCTATCTCTATCGGATCGGCAGATTCGCGTACCGGCGAAAAGGTGCGGTCATCAGCGTCTGGTTGGTGATCCTCGTCCTCATGGGTGTCGGGGCGGCAACCCTGTCGGGTCCCACCAAGGACTCGTTCTCCATTCCCGGCACCCCGGCGCAGCAGGCGCAGGACTTGATGGCCGAGCGCTTCCCCGAAGCGGCCGGCAACAACCCCATGGACGCGGTGAGCGCCAGGTTCGTCTTCGCCGCACCCGAGGGGCAGACCCTGGAGAGTGAACAGAGCCGGCAGGCGATGGACGCAGTGCTCGCCAAGGTGCGGGGAATCGAACAGGTCCAGGATGCAGCCAAGGTCGATCCCGCGGTCGCTTCGGGAGCCGACGCCGCGCAGGCACTGGTCAATCCGGTCGAGGCGAACACGCAGCTCCTCGACATGGCGAAGTCCTCCGCCGCGGACAAGGGGATCAGCGAAGAGGCAGCCGTCGCGAACGCACAGGCGCTGTCGCCGCTCAACGCGGATAAGACCGTCGGCTACGTCGAGGTGCCCTTCAAGGGCGACATGGGCGACGTAAACAAGGCTCTGCGCGAACAGATCTCGTCGGCGGCTGACGCCGGCCGCAATGCCGGCCTGACCGTCGAGATCAGTGGATCGGCCGCCAACGACGCCGAACCGCCGGGCGGTGCCACCGAGCTCGTCGGAATCGGTGTGGCGGCCGTGGTTCTGGCCTTGACCTTCGGCTCGCTCGTCGCAGCCGGTCTCCCCTTGATCACCGCGATCATCGGAATCATGATCGGCAGCCTCGGAATCACCGTGGCCACCGGGTTCACCGACCTGAGTTCGATGACGCCCACCCTGGCCATCATGATCGGCCTCGCAGTCGCCATCGACTACTCCCTGTTCATCGTGTCGCGTTTCCGACACGAACTCTCCCTCACGTCGGACCGCTCGGAAGCGGCGGGACGCGCCGTCGGCACGGCCGGTTCCGCCGTGGTGTTCGCCGGTCTCACGGTCATCATCGCGCTCATCGCGCTGCGCGTCGTCGGAATCCCGTTCCTCACGGACATGGGTGCGGCCGCCGCGTTCACGGTGCTCATCGCCGTCATGATCGCGCTCACACTGCTGCCGGCCATCCTCGGGTTGTTCGGGCGCAAGGCATTTGCCGGAAAGATTCCCTTTCTGCAGAGTCGTGACCTCGAAGACGACGAGGGCAAGCCGAGCTTCGCGCTGCGCTACATCAGCGCAGTGGTGCGCAGACCCGCCATTCCGTTGATCGCCGGTGTCGTGCTGCTGGGCGCACTCGCCATTCCCGCGACGGGACTCAGCCTCGCTCTTCCGAGTGAGGGCACAGGCGACCCCGCCACCAGCTCACGGCAGGCCTACGACCTGGTGGGCGAAGGATTCGGTCCCGGCAAGAACGGGCCCCTGCTCGTCGTCGTCGACGCCAAGGACCTCACCTCCGGCACACCGGCTGCCGCGTTCGACGAGGTGGTGAACACCATCTCGGCGCAGGACGACGTGTCGAACGCTCAGATCGTGGGCGTGAACCGGGCGGGTGACACCGCGCAAATCCTGGTGACGCCGACCAGTGCACCCAGTGACCCGGCAACGATGGACCTGGTCAACAACATTCGCGGTGCGGAAACCGCACTGCACGATTCGATCGGCGTCAGCTACGGCGTCACCGGGCAGACCGCCCTCGAAGGCGACGTGTCCGAGACGCTGCAGGATGCGCTGATTCCGTACCTCGCCGTGGTCGTGGGTCTCGCCTTCCTCCTCCTGCTGCTGGTGTTCCGCTCGATACTGGTGCCGCTGACGGCAACGCTCGGCTTCCTGCTCAGCGTCGCCGCCACCTTCGGTGCCACGGTCGCCGTGTTCCAGGAAGGCTGGGGAGGCCTCATCGCCAACCCGCAGCCGATCGTGAGCTTCATGCCGATCTTCCTGATCGGAGTGGTTTTCGGACTGGCGATGGACTACCAGGTGTTCCTGGTGACCCGGATGCGTGAGGAGTACGTCCACGGTGCGACCGCGAAGCAGGCCGTCACCGTCGGCTTCAACCACGGCGCCCGCGTCGTCAGCGCAGCGGCCGTCATCATGATGTCGGTGTTCGCCGCCTTCATCGCCGAACCCAACTCGTTCATCAAGTCGATCGGCTTCGCTTTGGCGGTGGCGGTGTTCTTCGACGCCTTCGTGGTCAGGATGGTGATCATCCCGTCGGTCATGGCGCTCCTCGGCGACAAGGCCTGGTGGATGCCCAAGTGGCTCGACAAGATCCTGCCCAACGTCGACATCGAGGGCGAGAAGCTGCGCCAGGCGCTCCCCGAGTCGGACGACGCGCTAGTAGGCGCTCCGCGCCCGTGAGTGGTTAGGGAGTCTCTGGACTCCTCAACCACTCACGGGGCCGTAGGCCCGGTAACCTTCGAAGATCATGATGACGCGTCAGGATCGCAGCCCATGCTGAACCGCTTGCTCTCCACCTACCTTCGCCCGTACAAGCGGGAACTGATGCTGGTGGTCCTGTTCCAACTGGTCGCGACGGCGGCCGCGCTCTACCTCCCCAGCCTCAATGCCGACCTCATCGACAACGGGGTCACGAAGGGCGACACCGGCTACATCCTGTGGACGGGTGGGGTGATGTTGCTCGTCACCGTCGTCCAGATCGTGTGTTCCATCGGTTCCGTGTACTTCGGTGCGCGCGCGGCCATGGGCTTCGGGCGTGACGTGCGCCGGGCAGTGATGCATCAGGTCGGTAGCTTCTCGTCCCGCGAATTCGGCCGGTTCGGTGCACCGTCGCTGATCACCCGGAACACCAACGACGTGCAGCAGGTGCAGATGCTCGTCGTGATGAGCTGCACGATTCTGGTGATGGCGCCGATCATGTGCATCGGCGGCATCGCGATGTCGATACGCGAGGACGTCGGGCTCGCGTGGATTCTCGCCGTCACCGTGCCTGTCCTCGGATTGTCCATGGGGTTCGTGATCTCGCGGATGGTGCCCGCCTTCCGTGAGATGCAGACCCGGATCGACGGTGTCAACCGCGTCCTGCGCGAGCAGATCACCGGCATCCGCGTGGTCCGGGCGTTCGTCCGTGAACGCTCCGAGATCGAACGTTTCGAGACGGCCAACGAACAACTCACCCAGACCGCCCTCCGCGTCGGCCGCCTCACCGCGATCATGTTTCCTCTGGTCATGGTGATCGCCAATATCACCAGCGTGGCCGTCATCTGGTTCGGTGGGCACGAAATCGACAGCGGCAGTATGCAGATCGGTTCGCTGACGGCGATGCTCAGCTACATCATGCAGATCCTGATGTCGGTGATGATGGCCTCGTTCATCGCGATGATGGCACCGCGGGCGACGGTGTGTGCAGAACGCATCGGTGAGGTTCTGGCCACCGAGTCGACTGTGGTCCCGCCGGCCGAACCTGTCACCCGGATCGAGCATCCGGGGGTGGTGGAGCTGCGCGACGCGCAATTCAAATTTCCCGGCGCCGACGAACCGGTGCTCCGCGACATCAGCTTCCGGGCAGAACCGGGCAAAACCACCGCCATCATCGGCGGCACCGGATCCGGTAAGACCACGCTGCTCTCGCTGATCCCCCGCCTCATCGACGCCACGGCCGGCACCGTCACCGTCTCCGATGTCGACGTCCGGCGCCTCGACCTCGACGTTCTGCGGTCGGGGATCGGTTTGGTTCCGCAACGGCCGTATCTGTTCTCGGGCACCGTCGCCACCAATCTGCGGTACGGCAAACCCGACGCGAGCGACGAGGAGTTGTGGCACGCGCTGGAGATCGCGCAAGCCGCCGACTTCGTCCGGGCGATGCCGGAGGGCCTGGACACCCCCATCGCGCAGGGGGGCACCACCGTGTCGGGTGGGCAGCGACAGCGACTGGCCATCGCGCGGGCTCTGGTACGCCGCCCGTCGATCTACCTCTTCGACGATTCGTTCTCCGCTCTCGACCTCACCACCGACGCTCGCCTGCGCGCCGCACTCGAACCGGAAACGGCGGACGCCTGCGTGATCCTTGTGGCGCAACGGGTGTCGACCATCGTGGAGGCCGACCAGATCGTGGTGCTCGAGGACGGCGCCATCGTCGGAATCGGTACCCACGATCACCTGCTCGACACCTGCCCCTGTTACGTCGAAATCGTCGAATCCCAACGATCGATTCAGGAAGCCTTATGAGCGATCGCACGAGCACCGCCACCGCCGAGAAGCCGGCGGGCCCCCGGATCCCGGGGCCGGTCGCGCCGGGAGCGCCCGGCTCCAAACCGCACGCTCTGTGGCCGTCCACCAAGAGGCTGCTGGGGCGGATGCGGCCACATCGCATCGCCGTGAGCACCGTCATCCTGGTCGCCGGGGTGGCGGTGGTACTCACCTCCATCGCGCCGCGCCTGCTCGGTCAGGGCACCAACATCATCTTCGACGGCATCGTCGGCAAACAGTTGCCGGCGGGACTGTCGAAGGACCAGGCCGTCGCCGCACTGCGGGCCGACGGGCAGGGCACGTTCGCGGACATGGTGTCCGGCATGGCCGTGATACCCGGTGTCGGTATCGACTTCGGTGCGCTCGGTCGTGTCCTCGCGATCGTCCTCGCGTTGTACGTCGGGTCGTCGGTGTTCATGTGGCTGTCCGGGTACCTCCTCAACATCGTCGTGCAGGGAGTGGTGAAGAACCTGCGCGCCGAGGTGGAACGGAAGATCCACCGGCTTCCACTGCGCTACTTCGATTCCCATTCCCGCGGTGACCTACTCAGTCGCGTCACCAACGACATCGACAACGTGTCGCAGTCGTTGCAGCAGACCATGAGCCAGCTGATCGTGTCGGCCATGACCGTGATCGGCATCCTGGTGATGATGATCGTGATCTCGCCGTTGCTCGCACTCATCGCCGTCCTCACCGTCCCGCTGTCGGTGCTGGTGACAGCGCAGATCGCGAAACGGTCCAAGACGCATTTCGTCGCGCAGTGGAAATCGACCGGGGCGCTCAACGCAGAGGTGGAAGAGGCCTTCACCGGCCATGAACTGGTCACCGTGTTCGGCCGCAGCCGTGAGGTGGAGGCCCGGTTCGAGGAACAGAACGAAAACCTCTACCAAGCGAGTTACCGGGCGCAGTTCATCTCGGGCCTCATCATGCCCGCGATCATGTTCCTCGGAAACCTCAACTTCGTGGCCATCGCAGTCCTCGGCGGCATGCGGGTGGCGTCCGGCACGATGAGTCTCGGTGACGTGCAGGCGTTCATCCAGTACTCCCGCCAGTTCACGCAACCGCTCACCCAGATCGGCGCCATGGTCAACCTCATGCAGTCGGGGGTGGCGTCCGCCGAGCGGGTGTTCGCGATCCTCGACGAGGACGAGGAAGAGCCGGATCTGCTCGACGCCCGGACCCCAGAGCTGGCGAAGGGACACGTGGAGTTCTCGAACGTCTCCTTCAGCTACTCGCCGGAGAAGCCGCTGATCGAAGACCTGTCACTGGTGGCCGAGCCGGGACAGATGGTCGCGATCGTGGGGCCGACCGGCGCGGGAAAGACCACGCTGGTCAACCTCATTCTGCGGTTCTACGACCTCGACGGCGGCAGAATCCTCCTCGACGGTGTCGACATCGCCGAGATGTCTCGGGACGACCTGCGGTCCCGGATCGGCATGGTGTTGCAGGACGCCTGGTTGTTCGGGGGCAACATCCGCGACAACATCGCCTACGGCCGGCCCGATGCCACGGAGGAGGAGATCCTCGCGGCGGCACGGATCACCTACGTCGACCGGTTCGTCCACTCGCTGCCCGACGGCTACGACACCGTCATCGACGAGGAAGGCAGCAACATCAGCGCGGGTGAGAAGCAGCTGATCACGATTGCGCGCGCCTTCATCTCGCAGCCGTCGATCCTGATCCTCGACGAGGCGACGAGTTCCGTGGACACCCGTACCGAACTGCTGGTGCAGCACGCCACGGCGGTCCTGCGCAGCGACCGCACCAGCTTCGTGATCGCACACCGGCTGTCGACGATTCGCGACGCCGATCTGATCGTCGTCATGGAGGACGGACGCATCGTCGAGCAAGGCAGCCATGAAGATCTGCTGATCGCCCGCGGTGCGTACTACCGGCTGTACAACAGCCAGTTCGTGGGTGCCGACGTCTGACCGGTCTCCCTATTTGACGAGGGTGAACTGCATGACGTCGATGTGCCCGGACCGGAAATGGGCGGCGCAGCCGAGAAGATACTTCATGAACCGTTCATACATTTCGGATGAGGACAGCTCGATCGCCTCGGCGCGGCGCGCCGTCAGAGCGTCGGCCCAGTGCTCGAGCGTCCGCACGTAGTGCTTCTGCAGGGATTGAATCCGCTCGATCCGGAAGTTCGCCTTGTCGACGGCTTCTTCGATCCACTGTGGTTGGGGCAGTTGGCCACCGGGGAAGATCTGCCGCTTGATGAAGATGTGGAAGAGGGCGTTCTCGCGGGTCACCGGGATACCCATCTCCTTCAGGGCCGACAGGGGATGGCCGATGATCGTGTGCAGGAGCATCCGGCCGTCGTCAGGCAGCATGTCGTGGCAGTTGGAGAAGAAGGTGTCGTACCGTTCGCGCCGGAAGTGTTCGAAGGCGCCGATGCTGACGATGCGGTCCACCTTTTCGTGGTATTCCTCCCATCCCCGGAGATGGACTCGGCCCGTCCGGGGACCGGGATGGTCCGCCAGCAGCCTGCTCACGTGGTCGTACTGGTTACGGCTGAGCGTGAGGCCTTCGACGTTGACGTCGTACTTCTCCATCGCCCGCAACATCGCCGCGCCCCAGCCGCACCCGATGTCGAGAAGGGTCATTCCGGGGTGCAGATCGCACTTGCCCAGTGACAGATCGATCTTCGCGCGCTGAGCCTCCTCCAGGGTCATGTCCTCGCGTTCGAAGTACGCGCAGCTGTACGTCATGGTCGGGTCGAGGAACAGTGCGAAAAAGTCGTCCGAAAGGTCGTAGTGCGACTGCACCTGCCGATAGAAGGGTTTCAACGCTGTGTGCGACATACCTGACCCCTTGTCTCCTCGGGCCGGCCGCCTCCCGGGCGATCCGGAGGACTCCTCGCGCCGACTCTGCCGAGGGGATACCCAAACTTTCCCTGCTGACTCACCCGCGCATACCGGAGGTGAGGAAGTACGCACGGCCGGCCGTGATTGGATACACCAGTGAATGCTGTAGTCCCCACCCGCCCGATCCGTTCTTCACCGTAGGCACGCGACTCGAGGGTCGGCTGGGCCGGACCGGGACCATTCACACGCCGCATGGGGACATCGCGACACCCTCGTTCGTGGCCGTCGGCACCAAGGCCACGGTGAAGGCGGTGCTGCCCGAAAGCATGAAGGACCTCGGCGCGCAGTCCGTGCTCGCCAATGCCTATCACCTGTACCTGCAGCCGGGACCGGACATCGTCGACGAGGCCGGGGGCCTGGGCAAGTTCATGAACTGGGACGGCCCCACCTTCACCGACAGCGGTGGCTTCCAGGTGATGTCGCTGGGGGTGGGTTTCAAGAAAGTCCTCGCCATGGAGGCCGTCGGCGTGCGATCCGACGACGTGATCGCGAAGGGCAAGGAACGTCTGGCCACCGTCGACGACGACGGCGTCACCTTCAAATCGCACCTGGACGGGTCGCGGCATCGGTTCACGCCCGAGGTGTCGATGCAGATCCAGCATCAGCTCGGCGCAGACATCATGTTCGCGTTCGACGAGCTCACCACCCTGCTGAACACCCGCGGATACCAGGAGAGGTCCGTGGAGCGCACCCAGGCGTGGGCGGTGCGCTGCATCGCCGAACACGAGAAGCTCACTGCCGAGCGGGCGCACCGTCCCTATCAGGCCCTCTTCGGTGTGGTTCAGGGCGCGCAGTACGAGGATCTGCGCAGGCAGGCCTGCCGCGGACTCGAGTCGATTCGCGGGGAGAGCGGACGCGGATTCGACGGATACGGCATCGGTGGCGCTTTGGAGAAGCAGAACCTCGGCACCATCGTCCGCTGGTGTAACGAGGAACTGCCCGAGCACAAGCCCCGGCACATGCTCGGCATCAGCGAACCGGACGACTTCTTCGTGGCCATCGAGAACGGCGCCGACACCTTCGACTGCGTGAACCCGTCACGTGTGGCGCGCAACGCGGCGATCTATCACCCGGACGGCCGCTTCAATATCAACACCAGCAAGAACCGTCGGGCCTTCACGCCGATCGACGAGAACTGCGACTGCTACACCTGCGCCAATTACACGCGGGCGTACCTCCATCACCTGTTCAAGGCCAAGGAAATGCTGGCGTCGACCCTCTGCACCATCCACAACGAACGGTTCACCGTGCGGCTGGTCGACCAGATCCGGGGAAGCATCGAGGGCGGCTACTTCGACGAGTTCAAGGCCGAGACCCTGGGCCGCTTCTACGCCGCGAGGACGTAGGTCGGTTCGCGCTTCTTCACGTAGGCGATGACCCGATACGTGATGGGCATGACCAGTACCTCCACCAAGGTCTTCCACAGGAAACCGACGATCACGTAGTTGACGAAATCGGTCCACGTCGTGATGCCGATGGCGCCGGCGGCGATGGAGCAGAAGATCAGCGTGTCGGCGAATTCCCCGACGACGGTGGAGCCGATCAGCCGTGCCCACAGGTGCTTTTCCTTGGTGCGCTCCTTGATGAGGACCAGCGTCGCCGAGTTCAGCATCTGGCCCACCAGGTAACCGGCCAGTCCGGCGAGCAACAGTCGGGGATAGACACCGACGACGGCGCTGAGGGCGTCCTGGTTTTCGTAGAAATCGGCGGCGGGGAGCTCGATGAGGAGCCAGAAGCAGAACGCGGCGAGAATCAGCGCGCCGAATCCCAGATAGATGGCCCGACGCGTCGACTTGAACCCGTACACCTCGCTGAGGACGTCGCCGACGATGTAGGCGAGTGGGAAGAGGAAGAAGCCGCCGTCGGTGATGAGGGGCAGGATCTGCAGCGGCCCGAGGGTCAGCGAAGAATCACTGAAGAATGCGACCCCCTTGGTCGCGCAGATATTCGAGATCAGCAGCGTCGCGGTGAACAATGCGACGAACGTGGGGTAGTACCCGCGACTGACGTGCGCGAACGTGGCATGGTCGGCTTGCTCTACGTGCTGATCTGAGGCTGTCACGCCGCAATCCAAGCACTTGCGGGTGGAGTGGCGCGAATCAGGAACGGGTGAACGTACCTTTTGTCCGATCTGAAGCGACGAAAGGTACGTTCATCCGCAGGCGCGACACCAGTGGCAGCGGTCAGCCCTGAACGACGCGCGTACCGCCGGCGAGCTCATCGTGCTTGCCCTGCTTCGTGGGGCTGCTGTTGATCGTCACACCGATGACGATGGCCGCGACCGTGCCGAGGAGCCCGAACAAAAGCCCGATCAGCGGCAGCCCGCCGAGCGCCGAAAGGACGTAGAAGCTGTTCCGGACCAGCGACTGCTGCTGTGTGGGCAGTCCACCGTTCGGTCCTACAACCCGAAGGCCGAAGAGCTGCTTTCCCGGGGTCTGCCCGCGCGTGGTCTCCAGCAGCACGAAGTACCCGACCACTGCGGCCGCGGTGAGAAGGGCACCGACGACGCTACCGAGAACCGAACCGAGTGCCAGCGAGATGATCGTCGTGACGATGGCGGTAGGAATCCCCACGATCAGGCCGTCGATTACGCGCGCACCCAGGCGTGGAAGCAGCTCGCCCGGGCGGGACGTGTCGAACCCGAAATCGGGCTGGGCGAACGGTGCAGTACCGAAAGCCTGCCCCGAATCGAACTGCTGCTCACTGGATTGCTGCCCGTACCGGTGCTCCCCCTGCGGCTGGGCACCGAACGGTTGGTGCACCTGGTTCGGATCGAATCCGCCAGTAGTCATATTTCCCCCTCGAATCTCGAGTCAGTGTGTCTCGGATGACGCCGAGCACATTACGCATGGCGAGAGGGGGGTTCATGTGACGGATAGCGAAACGGGTGAGCGCGCTTGCCGTCCATGTGGACGGGAAGCACGCTCACCCGCGGTGAGTTCAGGCCGTCAGGCCGAGACGTAACGACCGGTGAGCACGCGGTATGCGTACGTCGAGGCGATGATCGTGAGGGGAATCGTGACGAGCAGTCCCAGTCCGCACGGAATCGCGCCGAGAATATTGATACCGACCAAAGCGAGAGCCAGCAGGAGAAGCGGTCCCACGTTCTGGGAAATGATTCCGAAGCTGGACTTGATACCGGTGACGGCGTCCTGATTCTGGTCGATCACGAACTGCAGCGTCCACCACGTCAGGAAGACGACGATCAGACCCGGAATGACGAGCAGGATGAAACCGATGGTGGACAGCACACCGACGATCAGGCTCGCGATGATGATCGCACCGACATTCGTGAACTGGAAGAACGATCCGAAGGCAGGCTTGTTGCCGTCCACCTCGTGGAGCGCTCCCCGCACGAGGGCGGCATTGATCAGGTAGCCAACCACCGTGGTGACGAGCGTTCCGATGATTCGCCACACCGTGAAGGTGTCGGAGAGGTCGGAGGACGTGCTGAAACCGCCGAAGATCAGGTTCAAGACGACCTGGATGACCGCCGCGACCAGCATGATCCCGATCCAGATGAGCGCGTTGTCCTTGAACTTGTTCCAGCCGTAGCTGATCGCGTTGCCCACTGACAGCTGTCCCGGTGTCTGGCCGGGGGCGCCGTAACCCGTTACGGGCGGAGGCGGCGGATATCCACCCGGCGGCGGACCCTGTGGAGGCGGTGGGTAATTACCCTGCGGCGGTGGGTAATTTCCGCCCTGTTGGGGTGGATAATTTCCCCCCTGCTGCGGAGGTGGGTAATTCCCGGGAGGCGGCGGGTAGTTTCCGCCGGGGGGCGGCGGATATCCGCCGGGAGGTGGTCCCTGCGGCGGCGGTGGGTAATTCCCGGGCGGTGGCGGATATCCGCCGGGAGGTGGTGGGGGATTGCCCTGCGGAGGGTATCCGCCCTGATCACCGCCCTCTGGTTTGTCGTTCGGGTCGTATCCACCAGTCGTCATGTGTTCCCCTCAGCAAGAATTGAGTGCTTGCGTATGACAGTGCGAATAGACACTACGTGGACGAACCTTTACTTGCCCACCTTTGGACCGCTTCTTCTCGAGGCGATTTCATGCCTTACGCTGGTAAACGTGACTAATTCTGGGGGATCGGACAACTCGAATCCGGACGGCGGCCAATACCCGCCCGGCTACGGCGAGGTACCGGGTTTGCCGCGGGACGGATACGGGGTCGACGCCTCCGGCAACCCCACGTATTCGGCACCTACCGAGAAGTATCCCGACTACCAGCAGCCGGGCGCCTACGGAACGTCGCCGGCGCCGGAAAGCCAGGGGCAGTACGGAAGCCCCAATCCCCCTGCCACGCCGAACCAGTACGGTGGCACCCATCAGTACGGCGGTTCGCCTCAGCCGTACGGGACACCCAACCCATACGCGGCACCGAACCAGTACGGCGGGCAGGCACAGTACGGCAGGCAGAATCAGTATGCCGCCCCGAACCAGTACGGTGCCCCGACTTCGGGGTACGGGCCCCCGAATGCGTATGGCGCGCCGTATGCGCAGCAGCCTGGAACCAACGGGCTGGCGATCGCCGCACTGGTCGTCTCGATCGTGGGCGGCTGCGTCTACGGTCTCGGGGCCATCGTCGGCATCATTCTCGGGGTCGTTGCACTCGGTCAGATCAAGCGGTCCGGGGAACAGGGCCGGGGACTCGCGATCGCCGGCATCGCCCTCGGCGCGGCGTACATCCTCGGGTGGATTCTGTTCTTCCTCGTCATGGTGATTGCGGCGGCGTCGTCGGGAGTGTGATCACCCACGGCTCGCGCGGCAGCCGAGCCGGTTCGAAACGGTCGAGCAGCCCGGCCAGGTCCACTTCCTCGTCGGGCGCGGTGAGTCGCAACGAGGTGGCCAGCATGGCGAGTACCTGACGAGGGGTGCGCCCCAAAGCCTTCTGGTCGCCGAGCGTGACGGCACCGGCGCGCTTGGCCAGTCTCCGGCCTTCCTGGTCGAGGGCCAGGGGGACGTGGGCGTACTGGGGCGCCGTCAGTCCGAGCAGTCCGGCCAGGTAGGCCTGACGGGGCGCCGACGACAGCAGATCGTCGCCGCGCACCACCTGGTCGACGCCCTGGGCTGCGTCGTCGACCACCACCGCGAGGTTGTACGCGGGTGTGCCGTCACCGCGCCGCAGCACGAGGTCGTCGACCATCCCGGAATAGCTGCCGTGTAGCAGATCGTCGATCGTGAACGACCCGACCTCGGCGCGCAGGCGCAGGGCGGGGGGACGGCCACCGGCCCGCCGGGCGTCGCGTTCTTCCGGTGTCAGGTTTCGGCAGATGCCGGGATACGCACCGTGCGGTGCGTGGGGTGCGGACGGGGCCTTCAGTATTTCCCTTCTCGTGCAGAAGCACTCGTAGGTGAGGCCGGCCGACTCGAGTCGGGTGACCGCGTCCCGGTAGTGCTCGAGCCGGTCCGACTGCACCATGAGGTCCTCGTCCCAGTCGAGGCCGAGTTCGCGGAGATCTGCCAGTTGCTGCTCGCGGGCGCCCGGGCGGACGCGGTCGAGGTCTTCGACGCGCATCAGGAAACGACGGCCGGTCGACCGCGCGAACAGCCACGCCAACAGGGCAGTGCGGAGGTTCCCGAGGTGCAGGTCTCCCGACGGGCTGGGCGCGAATCGGCCCGCACCGGCGGTGGCGTTGTTCGGCTCCGCCTGGGAGAGCGGCGTTATCGGGTGCGGCGACTGGGACATCGGCGAGGCGGTGGGGTCAGCTGGCCAGTTCGATCGCCGACGTCGTCGGCACGACCTCGGCGCCTTGCAGAACCATGGCAATCTGGATGTCGAGGGCGTGCTCGAGGTACTCCGGCGGGTACAGGCCGGGGCTTCCGAGCGCATGGAGCGCGAGGCCGTCGACGGCGGCGAGCAGCAACGCCGCGCGTGTTTCGGCCTCGTGGACGCCCATGCCGATCAACACCGCGGACAGCTTGGTACGGATGGTGAACAGGGTCGTGCGGCGAATCTCGGCGAGCGAGGCCGAGGTGGCCGCACGGACGGCGAACCCGGCCATGACGTGGGCCTCACGGGACCTGGCCTCGTCGAGCGGAAGTAGCTGTGACAAGGCCGAGAACAGGCCGCGGGCGGGTTCGCCGTCCTGATCCACGTCCGCCAAACGGGTGAGCAATTTGTCGACGAGAGTCCTCAGGGCGAAGGCGAACATCTCGTCCTTGGTGGAGAAGTGATGCTGCACGGCGCCGATGGACACGCCCGCCCGCTTGGCCACCTCCCGCACGCTGGCACCCTCGAGGCCTGCCTGGGCCGCGACATCGAACAGGGCTGCCGCGAGGTGCTCTGGACTGGTCGAGGAGTATCGGCGTTCGCGCATGGATAGAACATTACTTGCGTATTGAATCAATACACATGTCAGGTGCCCCTGTGTCGCAAAGTGTCGCGTGTGACCAATGGGTTCAGCGCTGCTCGTAGGCCGGAAACAGATCACACCGATGGGGTGCACGGTCTACCCCAACCAGGTCGGCGACATCGACGTGGTGGTCAACAACTTGCCGGACGAGCGAGTCGTACTGGTCGCGCACGACGCGTCCGGTCCGCCGGCCATCGACTGGGCGCTGCGGAACCCTGAGCGGGTCGAGGAGCTGGTCCTGCTCAACACCTACTACGAGTGGACGATCGGCCTTCGACGGGCCACATGCCATCGTGCTGTACTCGACTCCCGGGCTCAACGCGATCGCCCGATCGCCCGTCGCCCGTCGCCCGTCGCCCGTCGCCCGTCGGCTGTCGGCGATGCGACCCGACCTCGAGCGGCGCCTCTTCCACTACCAGGTGGGCTCATTCATCCGCGACGGTGACGCACGAGCTGAACTCGTCCCGCAGCTGTTCGAGCAGTTTCGCGCGTCACGTCCGGCGTTCTGGCGGCACACCTCCGGCATGCTCGGCCAGGTGGTTTCCCGGCGGTTCAAGGCCCGCCAGCTGCAGCATTTCCACCGTCCCGTGCGGATCATCTTCGGCGTCAGCGACAGCCTGGGCGTCGCCCGTAACGTGCTCACCGACCGGCTCGAGCGGTTGGTGGAGGCGGGTGTGCTGGAGCGCGTCGAGTATCAGCAGCGTCCGCCTCGCTTCAAGTACCGGCTCACCGCGGTCGGCCTCGAACTCTGCACGCCGGTGGTCGGACTCATGCATTGGGGCGACCGGCACCGGTCGGGGCCGGACGGCCTACCGCGGCTGACCCGGCACCGTGAGTGCGGTGGTCAGCTGCACGCCGAGCTGGTGTGCGGGCAGTGGGGCGAGACTGTTTCCGGCACCGAACTGGAACTGCCGGGGCCCGGACTACGAACAGCCCCCCTTGCTGCCGGTTAGCTTGCGCGCGATGGGGTAGGAGTGGGACCCGGATGATCGACGTGCGCCTCGAGTCCGACGTGCATGTCAGGTGGCCGGAATGACGGCGCGGGGCATGTCGGCCCGCAACTCCACATCGGTGACGAAATCACCGTCACCGGGCTCGTAGCGTCGCTGCGGGTCGAAATCTTCCACGCGGAAACTGTTCAACGCGGGTGAGTGCGTCGTCACGGCGAGGGTGCCGCCGTCGAGGTCGAACTGGAGCAGCCGCTGGAAACCGGTCTCCCGGCGGTTGTCGACCCGGAAGTTCTGGTAGTCGGCGAGCAATTCCACCACGGTGCGGTCGGTGTCCCCGACCTTTCTGTCGGTAACGGTCGTCTGCCCGTCGACATGTCCGGCGAGGACGAGGAACACCGTGTCGAACGGCACGACGAGCCGGTTCCAGATCTGCTGTCCGGCGCTTCCGCCAATGTCGCCGAAGCCGCTCATCCGTAGGGAGCCGTCCTCGTCGAGGTAGTAGTGGCTGCCGATCATCACATTGCGATCCGGGTGCGCGGCGAGAACGTCCTCCGCCCACTGCAGTACCCGCTCGGGCGGGTTGTAGCCGATGTACAGCATCAAGAACTTCGCACCTGCGAGGTCGAGCAGGTCGTAATGGGCCGAATTGTCGGTGTCCGTCACCGACCCGCCCCAATACGGCCTGTCCCGGTATCGCCACGGGCCGAAGAACTCGTTGTAGAGGGCGTGGTTCTTCTCATGCTCGCCCGGGATCAGGCGGCCGCCGACATTCCACAGATTGTCGTGATTGCCGGGCAGGACGCCGTGCGGGATGCCGGCGTCTTCCAGCCTCGACATCGCATTGTCCGCCACTTCGAATTCGGGGCGGGCGCGAGTGTCGGGCGCGCCCGGCCGAATCCAGCTCTGGACCAGGTCGCCGGTGTGCATCGAGTACGCGATCTTCCGGTCCGCGGCATTGTCGGCCGTCCAGCGGGTCATGCTGTCGAACACCGCGGGATTGTCTCGGGACACGTACTGGGTGTCGGTGATGTGCTGAATTGCGAAGTCGTAGGACGCCGGATCTGCGAATTGCTGGTCGGCCTCGGAGTTGGCATCGCGGAAGGAACGGTCGCGGCGTGGACTGTCGATCACGAGGATCTGGGCCGAATCGGCACCCTCGATGCGGGTGCTCAGCCTCACCGGACCGCCCGGAACGTCGGGTCGCGCGGTGGCCACCGGCTCACCCCAGCTGCCCGCCTGCTCATCCCAGACGTGCAGTGCCACGTCGTCGAGGTTGACCGAACGGCCCTCCCAGACCACCTCGTTGGCAAGAGTGCCCGGTGCGAACGTGACCTCGTATCGCATGTACGGGTACTCGTCGAAGCGGTGGGTGGTGGCCGATGTGCGGTCCGATTCGTCACCGGGCACACGACCGGACGGCGTGAGGTCGTCGGTGATGCCGGCGAACATGACCGCGGAGTGCAGTGGAGTCGAATTGAGCAGCCCGCGCGACGCCAGGCCCTGGGCGCCGCGCGGCTCCGGTTCTGCTCCGGCGACCCCGTCGCCGCTGAGCACACCGGCAACCAGCGACACGGCCATCAACGTGGCTAACCTGCCCGGCACACTCATGACCTGAGGTTACAAGTGTGGCCGGGACGGCGCCGATCGTCAGGCCTTGCGCCCGAGGAAGCCCAGAAGTCGGGTCTGCTCGTCCGCGTCCGCGGGCACTTCGACGGCCGGCCCGCATACACCTGCCATACGGATGTTGTCGCCCAGTTGCTCGGCGACGGTACGTACCCACGCGAGGTCATCGGCGGGGATCGTCTCGTCGAGCCCGGTGGCCCGCGCGAGGTCCCATCCGTGGACCACCAGGTCGAAGCAGTAGAAGCTGCCGACCGTGTCGGCGAGGGTGGTGAGGCCGAAGTGTCCTTCGTATTCGCGGCTTCCGCGCTCGGGGTCGTCGAGGATGTCCTGCATGCCGTCGCGGGTGGCCGCCCACGCGGCGGTCGGATCCTCGTCGACGGAAGGTCCGGCGGGCAGCTCGAGGTCGACCACGGTGACGATGTACCGCTGGGTGTCGATTACGTGGCGCAGGAGGTCGCGGGCGGTCCAGCCCTCGCACGGCGACACATTGTTCCACCGGTCGGCGGGCACGGATTCGACGCGAGCGGTGAACTTCTCGGCCAGATCTCGGTAATGGGCGGCGGGGGTGTCCGTTGTCGAAGTCATGCTGCCGATTCTTCCCCTCCGAAGCGGTCGAGGGCTTGAACATTTCCGACATCGACGACGGAGGCGCTGCCGTGCCAGCCGGGTGCCTCGCTCGCAAGCAGGTCGGAGGGGGTCAGTGAGGAGATCCGGCGGCACTCGCGGGACAGATGCGCCTGATCGCTGTAACCCGAGGTGGCGGCGAGTTCGGCCAGGCTCCTTCGCTTTCCGGACTGGGCCAGCGCCATGAACCGTTGAAGCCGCAGGATTCCGCGCAGGGTCGCTGGGCCGTATCCGAACGCGTCGTTGCACCGCCGCTGTAGTTGCCGTTCGGTGACTGACGTGGCGTCGGCGAGCGCGCCCACGGTCCAGGAGTGACGAGCCAGCGCCCGGCGCACGTGGCCGATCAGCGGATCCGCTTCGCGTCGGCTGCCGCGCAAGGATCGCACGGCGTTCTCGAACAACGTGATTCGCTCGTCGCTTCCCGCCGCGTTGTCCAGCCGGTCGGTGAGTGCTCGTTCCCAGCTCGAGCCGAGGACGTCGCCCAGCCCGACGCGGATGTTACGTACCTCGGACGCCGGGGTTCGGAACAGTGGCGAAGCGGCGCCCGGCCGGAAACGCACGCCCACCGATTCGGTGCCCGGCGGCAGGGTGAACGACCAGGCCGATGTTTCGGGACCGCAGAGCCGGATGCCGATCCCGCGAATCCACAGAATGTCCATGCAACCGTCCGGCACCAGCAGGTGCTCGCCCTCGGTGCGCGCCGACCAACCGCACACCAGGGTGTCGGTGAGGTCGCACGACGGTGAGGTCGGCGTGTACCAGCCCATGACAGGGAGCGTAGTCACGCGCACCGACATCTGCCGCTGTCGCGGCATCACGCGAAACTGCCCGCACCGGCGGACAACTCGAGGTGAACTGTAGGCACGGGTCCGTCGAGGTTCCCCGGAGGCCCGCCATACCGCCGTCACAGAGAACGAGGACTCCATGAGACGAACATGGGCGCTGGCCGCAATCGCCGCCGTCAGCCTGGCTTTCTCGAGTTGCGCGTACGACAGCACCGACTCCGGCGATACGGGCGGGAACGCACCCGTGTCGCCGACTCCGACATCGCCACCTGCGTCCCCCAGTGAACCCGTCCTGAAGATGGGCCCGACGACCATCGGTGAAGTGGTTGTCGATACCGGTGGGATGACGGTCTATGTGTACGACAACGACGAGGTCGGGTCGGGCGCGAGTTCGTGCCGTGGCCCCTGCCTCGAATCATGGCCGCCGGTTACCAGCGTCACCGAGAATCCTGTCGTCCAGGGTTTGCAGGAGGTCGTCGTCGACACCATCCCGGCGGCGGACGGTACCCACCAGCTGACCGTCAACGGGCGGCCGGTGTACCGCTACAAGGACGACAACGAGCCCGGGGACGCGTTCGGACAAGCCGTGGGCAGTGTCTGGTGGACCCTCGACTCCTCGGGTAACCCTGTCACGACGACTGCCGGCGGCGAGTAGCGCTGTCAACCGTCCGGTGGACGAGGACGGTCAGCGCAGTGGCCGGCACCGCCGCGAACCACAGGGCGTCCAATCCGACCCAGCGGTGGGCGAGGGTGCCCGTCACCGCGCCCGCCACCAGCCCGATCCACAGCGCGAAGTGACGTAGCCACGCCCAGCGGGAGCCGCCGAACATGGCGGCCGCGAGTCGGTGCCCCATCTTTACGAGGGCACCGGTCATGTACGTGAGTCCGACGGTCACCTCGCCATCGCGCTGGAAGAAGGAGTTCTCGGCCCCCATCGCGAGCAGCATGGCACCGACAGCCACCGTGCTCGCATCGAGGCTCGCGGCGAGAGACCCTGCGAGGAGCAGGCCCGACACCGCCGCGAGCACGGTGCTCTTCACCGGCAGGTTCCGCCGGTCTGCGAGGTGGACGATCGTTGCACCCAGCACGGTCCCCAGGACGAACACGCCGATGACGGCGGCGGCCGTCAGCGCATGCGCCCAGGTTCCTTCGGCGAATCCGACGCTGAAGCGGGTGAGATTGCCGCTCATGAACGCGACGAAGAACCCACCGAGGGTGATGAATCCGAGAGCGTCGACGTATCCGGCCAGGACGGACAGAACGACGGCGAGGGTGAGCATCCGCCTGCTGTCGTCGATCGGCACAGCACTATCCAACACCGTGCAGAAACACTGTGGCGTAGAAACTCATTTGCGTAGAAACACAGTGACGGGAAAACACAGTGGCCCCCGATCCGAGATCGGGGGCCACTGTGGTGGAAGGTCAGGCGAGGGGAACGCTCGGCTCAGGAGGTGCCGAGGGCGGGCGCGATCGTGCCGGCCCAGGACTCGTGCAGCCGGTCCTGCCAGTAGTTCCAGGTGTGGAGGCCTTCATCGGTGATGCGCGTCTGCACCTTGGCGCCGGCGCGCTGCGCGGCGGGGACAAAGGTCCTGCTGCTCAGGCCGGCGGCGGTCTCGAGGGGAACGGTCTGCGAGAACTTCACCGGGTCGAAGTGATCGCTGTCCGGGTCGACGGTGGGATCGCTCGCCGCGCCTGCACCGGAGGAGATGTAGACGGACTTGCCGCGCAGGGCGCCGACGTTGAGCAGCGGGTCGTTGCGAATCCACGCCGGTGACGGCCAGAAGCCCCACATGTTCGACGCGTTGCCGCCCATCTGGGCGACGGAAACCTGAATGCCCTGGGCGAAGCCGGGGGAGCTGGCCGTCGGATATCCGCTGTAGGAGGCGACCGCTTTGTAGAAGTCGGGACGATGGATGGCGAGGTTCAGCGCGGAGGTGCCGCTCATCGACAGACCGGCCACGGCGTTGTTCACCCCGTCGCTGCCGAACTGCGACGCCATCACCGGGGGCAGCTCGTTGGTGAGGAAGGTCTCCCACTTGACGCGGCCGAGCTTGGGATCGTCGCGCTGCCAATCCGAGTAGAAGGTGCCGCCGCCGCCGAACGGTATGACCACGTTGACGTGCTTGCCGGCGAAGAAGCTCTCCACGTCGGTCTCGATCAGCCAGCCGTTGTTGTCGTCCGGTGCCCGCAGCCCGTCGAGCAGGTACAGGGTAGGGGCAGGACCACCGCCCGCGGCCTTCAGCACCTTCACGGGAATGTGCTTGTCCATAGAGGGTGAATACACCGAGATCAGGGCCGAGTCGGCATGGGCGATGCCGGCTCCGGTCAAAGCGGATGCGAGGCCCGACGCCAACACTGCGACGAGGCCCACGATCAACGCGCGGGTGCGACGAATCGCCATGGAATTGTCCCTTTATCTCGTACCGACACACACTGCGCCACGAACGATAACAGGAAGATAACTACTCTGCGTATTCAAGAAGGCCTGGATGTGAAGCGAAAAGAACCCCTGTGAACCGCTTTTCAGCAGTTCACAGGGGTTCCTGTGGCGGAGGATAGGGGATTTGAACCCCTGAGGGCGTTAACCCAACCCGCGTTCCAGGCGAGCGCCATAGGCCACTAGGCGAATCCTCCGTGGAGGAGCATACCCAACGACCCCGCCTCGGTGTTAAACGGCCAGGTGAAAGCGCGGTTCTACGCCCAGTGCAGCAGGGTCAGCGAGTGTTCGGCCAGCGGCACTGACCGGTTGCACGAGGTGTCCGGGTCCGCGACGGCGTCCAGGCCGAAAGTCGTGTCGATCAGGAGGGTGCCCGAGTCGGTGGTGAACTCGAGGATGCACTGGTACTTGCTCTCGGCGAGGGCGCGACCTTCGTTTCCGAGCACCTCGATGATGCGCAGGGGCTTGTCGGGGGCGGCGGAATCTGTGGTGGTGACGGTCACGGTGTTCAGCGTCTCGGGCCGGCCCCACGTGCAGCTGCGACGCTCGTCGGCCTCGACCGGCGTGCCGTTGCCGACGTCGGCCGTCAGCAACGGGTCCAGCGTTGCCACGTCGGCCAACGTGCACGGGTCCACCGCATCCCAGCGCACTGCGTCGTCCGAGGTCGGCTCGTCGTCGCCCCCTCCGCACGCCGACAGTGCCGCCACGACGCTGCCGAGTGCCACCGCCCGCGCGGCCCTTCTCCTATACATCCCTCAAATCCCATCGGTCTTTCGGCCCGAGGTGGCCGAATGCGGTGGCGACCGTAGCACCGGGCCCCGGTTCCGGGGTGGATCCCTGCGGCGGTTCGGGGCCGTCTACACTCTGTGGTGGATCCCGCGCGGCGCGCATCCTGTGAACTCCCCCAGGGCCGGAAGGCAGCAAGGGTCAACGGGCTCTGCCGGGTGCGCGGGGTTCCCTATCTTTCGCATACCCGACTCATCACGTCGGTGAAAGGCCGCTCCTGATGCCCAACCAGACCCAGATCGGGTTGATGAGCCATGAGGAACTACTTTCCGAGCACGAGCGTCAAACTGCGAATTATGCGCAGTTGAAGACCGAGAAGCTCACGCTCGATCTCACCCGAGGCAAACCCTCTCCCGAACAGCTGGACCTGTCGGCGGAGCTTCTGACGCTGCCGGGTGACGGCGACTTCCGGGACGGCAACGGCACCGACTGCCGCAACTACGGCGGCCTCGCCGGGCTGCCCGAACTGCGGGCCATCTTCGGCGAGTTGCTCGGCATTCCCGTCGAAAATCTCCTCGCCGGAAACAACGCGAGCCTCGAGATCATGCACGACGCGGTGGTGTTCTCGCTGCTGCACGGAAATCCCGATTCTCCGCGACCGTGGTCGCAGGAGCCCAAGGTCCGGTTCCTCTGCCCGGCGCCCGGATACGATCGCCACTTCGCGATCACCGAGTCCTACGGCATCGAGATGATTCCGGTGCCGATGCGACCGGACGGCCCGGATGCGGACCTCGTCGCCAAGCTTGTGGCAGGAGACCCGCAGATCAAGGGCTTGTGGGCGGTCCCCAACTATTCCAACCCCACCGGTGTCGTGTACTCGGAGGAAGTGGCGCGGACTTTGGCCACGATGCCCACCGCAGCCCCGGATTTCCGGTTGTTCTGGGACAACGCCTATGCGGTGCATCCGCTGTTCGGGGAGACGGCGCCGTCGCTGGACATCCTGGGCATGGCCGCCGAGGCCGGCCACCCGAACCGTCCGCTGGTGTTCGCGTCGACGTCGAAGATCACGTTCGCGGGCGCCGGTGTCAGCTTTCTCGGTGCCTCTACCGAGAACCTGGCGTGGTATCAGAAGTACTTCGGCAAGAAGAGTATCGGTCCCGACAAGCTGAACCAGCTTCGTCACCTGCGATTCTTCGGCAACGCGGACGGTGTCCGGGCGCACATGGAGAAGCACCGTGAGCTCCTGGCACCGAAGTTCGCGCTGGTGCTGAAGATCCTCGAGGACCGTCTCGGGGCGTCGAAGGTGGCGTCGTGGACGGAGCCGAAGGGTGGTTACTTCGTGAGCCTCGACGTCGTGGAGGGCACGGCCAAGCGGGTGATCGCCCTGGCGAAGGACGCGGGTATCGCGCTCACCGCTGCCGGATCCGCGTTTCCGTACGGCATCGACCCCGAGGACAAGAACATTCGGCTGGCGCCGAGCTTCCCGTCCACCGAGGAGTTGGGCAAGGCGATGAACGGCGTCGCGACCTGCGTTCTCCTCGCGGCCACCGAGGCGCGTCTCGATGGATCGCACTCCTAGTCGTCGCAGTCCTAGGAGTGCGCTCGGCTACATCCGGGCGTTGCGGGCCATCACGAAGCTGTACACACCGTAGGCGGCGATGCCCAGTCCGGCGAGGACCAGAAGCACCTGACCGTACGGCGCCGAGCCGAGGGTTTTGACTGCGCCGTCGAGTCCGGTGGCCTTGGAAGGGTCGGACTTCAACACGGCCACGATCACGAGGACTCCCGCGCCGGCGATCACCAGACCCTTCGCGACGTACCCGATGACACCGAGCGGCTCCACGAGCTTCGAGGGCTGGCCTTTCAGATCGTCGCAGAAATTCTTCGACGCTCCCTTGTAGACGTGATACCCGCCGATCGCGATGGCCACGAGAGCCACCACGATGAGAAGGGTCTTGCCAGCCCCGGACTCCATGAGCCGAGCGCTGAGTCCCGCATTCTGCTGACCGCTCGACTTCCCGGCGCCGCGGGCGAACTGGACCGCCGAGAAAGCGAAAGCGAAGTAGACCAAGGCCAGGCCGAACGCCTTCGCGCGGTCCATTAACGAGGGACCTTCCGGATCACCCTGCGATCCCTCGGTGACATGCGGTCCGAGCACGGTCTCGGCCAGCCGCCACAGAGCCATTGCGACGAACGCCACCGCGGCTACCCACAGGACGAACCGGCCACCCGGTTTGGAAGCCAGCGTGCCCAGTGCCCCGGACTGGTCGGCGTCGCCACCGTTGCCGAACGCCAGCTGAATGATGATGTATGCAACCAGGAGATGAACGAATCCGCTCATCACGTGTCCGGCACGGGCAACCCGTTCGAAGGTGGTGCTGTCTGTCGCACGATCGACCGCTCCACTGAATCCGCCGGCTCGGTTGGCTTCGTTCGGGGCCATCGGGTGTCCTTCGGGTCGCGCGCATTGGACCGCAGTCCCTGGAACCTAGAGGTACCCGGCAACGGCCGCGCCGACACGCGGTGTGGTCAGCGGCGCGGAGGCCGCGTCCCGGATTGGGGTGCGCCGGGATCGATGGTGAGGTCGTCGGTGTCGGCGAAAACCAGGCGTCCGTCGTCGAGGGCGATTGCCCATCGATGCGCGGGAGCCCATTCGTGCCCACGTTCGGCGTCGGTCAACGCGGCGTAGTCCTCGATGACGTGACCGGTCTGTGCCTCCTCGGACTGCCGGCGTACCAGCACCCGCACACCCACAGCGACGTTTGCGGGCGCCGGTTTCTTCTCGCTCGTGTTGTCGGGCATTGCTCTCACCCTCTCGCTCGGCGGATACCTCGGATCATATGCACATTCCCGCATGACCGACGAACGATAAGGGCTGCTTTCGTATACACATCCCCTCCACCGTGACCACGACCCGTCGTAGAAGGCAGGGCCGGACGGGCGCTGTGACGGGACCGGTATAAAACCCTACGCGCGAGTAATGCAGTGCTGTGGACAACTCTGTGGACAACTCAGGTATCGAACCTGTTGACTCCCGGCCGGATGGGCGTGGTGGCAGGATCGACCCCATGGCACGCACGTTGAATCTCGTCGGTGATCCGGAGGCGGACGCACTTCTGGCGAGTGACCCCCTTGCCCTGCTGATCGGAATGCTGCTCGATCAGCAGGTTCCGATGGAGACGGCGTTCGCGGGCCCGCAGAAGCTTGCGGATCGTCTCGGCGGGCTCGAGGTGCATCGCATCGCGGAGATGGATCCGGAAGAATTCGCCGCCGTCTGTGCACAGACTCCCGCGGTGCATCGGTTCCCCGGTTCCATGGCCACGCGCATCCAGTCGCTGTGCGCGTTTCTCGTCGAGAACTACGACGGCAGCGTCGAAGCGCTGTGGACCGACGGCGATCCCGACGGCAAAGAGGTTCTGAAACGGTTGAAGGCGCTGCCCGGCTACGGCGACCAGAAGGCGCGGATCTTCCTGGCACTGCTCGGCAAGCAGATCGGGGTGGAACCCAAGGGCTGGCGGGAAGCCGCCGGCGACTACGGTACGGACGGTTCCCGCCGGTCGATCGCAGACGTCGTCGACGAGAAGAGCCTGCACGAGGTCCGCGAGTTCAAGAAGGCCGCCAAGGCCGAGGCGAAGAAGGAAGCCGCCGCGAAGAAGAAGTAGCCGCTACTCGGAGTCCTTCCGTTCCTCGTCCAGGTGCCGACGGCGTTCGCTCTCGTGCATCCACGGGAACACGCTGTTGCCCTGACCGCCGCCTCCCGGTCCGTGACCGAGGACGCCGCCTCCAGGTCCGTGGCCGAGGACGCCGTGCTCGTACGCCGATTCGGCGTGCAGGGCCAGGTCGATTCCCGAGGATTCGTCCTCCGCACTCACCCGGAACCCGAAGGCGCGGTCGATGAGCTTGCCCAGCGCGTACGTGACGCCGAAGGCGTAGAGGGCGACGACGACCACGGCTACTACCTGCTTGCCGAGTTGCGCGAAGCCGCCGCCGTACAAGAGGCCCTCCGCACCGCCCGTCATCACTTCGGTGGCGAGCAGGCCGATCAGGATCGTGCCGACGATGCCGCCGACCAAGTGGACGCCCACCACGTCGAGGGAGTCGTCGTAGCCGAGGCGGAACTTCCATCCGACGGCGAACGAACAGACCACACCGGCGACCGCCCCGACGACGGACGCGCCGAGCATGCTCACCGTTCCGCACGAGGGCGTGATCGCGACCAGGCCGGCGACGACACCAGACGCAGCGCCGAATGTGGTGGGGTGTCCGTCTCGCTTCTGTTCCACGAGGAGCCAGCCGAGCAGGCCGGTGCAGCCGGCGACGAGGGTGTTGAGGAAGATTGCGGCCGCGGTGCCGTCGGCGGCGAGGGCGGAGCCTGCGTTGAAACCGAACCAGCCGAACCACAGCAGCCCGACACCCAGCAGCACCAGGGGCAGGTTGTGCGGGCGCATCGATTCCGAGCGGAAGCCGAGGCGCGGGCCCAGAACCAGGGCCAACGCGAGGCCGGACGCACCGGAGACGATCTCGACGACCAGCCCGCCCGCGTAGTCGAGGGCGCCGAACTGCGCGATCCAGCCGTCCGGGTTCCACACCCAGTGGGCGACGGGCGCATACACGAGAAGGGCCCAGATCGGGACGAAAACCATCCATGCCGAAAACTTGGCGCGGTCGGCGATCGCTCCGCTGATCAGCGCGGCGGTGATGATCGCGAACGTCAGCTGGAACGTCGCGAAGAGGATCTCGGGAACCTGCCCGTGAACCGTGGTGGGGTCGATACCCACCATCCCCAGATGCTCGAAGCCGCCGATCAGGCCGCCGCCGATGTCGTCACCGAAGATCAGGGAGTATCCCGCCACCAGCCATGCCACGGTGACCAGGGCGATCGACACGAAACTCATCATGATCATGTTCAGGACACCGGTGGATCTCACCATCCCGCCGTAGAACAGGGCGAGACCCGGGGTCATCAACAGGACCAGCGCGGTACTGATCAGCAGCCAGGCGGTTGCTCCGGCGTCGATTGCAGGCACGACATTCTCCTCACACGCTCGGACGGAACCGTGCGCGGAAAGTCACGATGACCGTGACCCGTTTCGGGTGTGCTGCCGACGCGTTGCGAACGTGTTACGCAATTCACTCATTCGACGAGTGCCGGGTGTGAAGTGACGGGTGTGGCGACGACGGATCGGGTGTGGCTGTGGACCCGACCACCCGTACCTGACCTGTCGGGGTCCGCCGGTAGTCTTTCCGCGTGGCCCTGTACCGGAAGTACCGACCCGCATCCTTCGCCGAGGTGGTGGGGCAGGAGCACGTCACCGAACCACTGAGCACCGCACTCGATGCCGGACGGATCAACCACGCCTATCTGTTCTCCGGTCCTCGTGGCTGCGGCAAGACGTCCTCTGCCCGCATCCTCGCGCGCTCGCTCAACTGCGTCGAAGGCCCGACGTCCACCCCGTGTGGTCAGTGCCCCTCCTGTGTGGCTCTGGGACCGGGCGGTTCCGGCAACCTCGATGTCACCGAACTCGACGCCGCCAGCCACGGTGGTGTCGACGACACGCGGGAGCTGCGCGACCGCGCGTTCTACGCACCCGCGGAGTCGCGGTACCGGGTGTTCATCGTGGACGAGGCCCACATGGTCACGACGGCCGGATTCAATGCCCTCCTCAAGATCGTCGAGGAACCGCCGGAGCACCTCATCTTCATCTTCGCCACCACCGAGCCGGACAAGGTGCTGCCGACCATTCGTTCGCGTACCCACCATTACCCGTTCCGGTTGCTGGCGCCGTCGACTATGCGTGGGCTGCTCGAGAAAATCTGCCTGCAGGAGAACGTTCCGGTGGCGGATCCCGTATATCCGCTGGTCATCCGTGCGGGCGGCGGTTCTCCGCGAGACTCGCTGAGCATCCTCGACCAGTTGCTGGCCGGTGCGGGCGACGACGGGGTGACCTACCCGCGTGCGCTTGCGCTCCTCGGTGTCACCGATGTGGCACTCATCGACGACGCAGTCGACGCACTGGCCACTGGAGACGGCGCTGCGCTGTTCGGAACCGTGGACCGTGTCATCGACGCCGGCCACGATCCGCGGCGGTTCGCCGTCGACCTTCTCGAGCGTCTACGCGACCTGATCCTTATGCAAGCGGTGCCGGACGCCGCCGAGCGCGGCCTGGTCGACGCACCCGGCGATGTGCTCGAGCACATGCGCGCACAGGTGAAGCGGATCGGACCGGCAACGCTCACCCGATACGCGGAGGTGATCCACGCCGGGCTCGGCGAGATGCGCGGCGCCACTGCCCCACGTCTGTTGCTCGAAGTGATGTGCGCCCGCATGCTTCTGCCGTCGGCGTCCGACGCGGAGTCCGCGGTATTGCAGCGACTCGAGCGAGTCGAGCGGGGACTTCCCCCGGCCGGTACGGCACCGGCGCCTGCGGTAGCCGGACGTCCGAACCCGGCGCCCGCGGCGCAGAACGGTTCGACGGCAGATCCTGCGGCGCAGGCCAATTCGTCCCCGCAGCCCGAACTCAAGTTTCAGCGGCCCTCGATGAGGGCGGCCGAGACAGTGCCTGCGCCACCCGAACCCGAACCGGCGCCACACCCCGTTCCGAAGCCCGAGCCGACACCCGAGCCTGCCCCCGTTCCGGAGCCGACGCCGGAGCCCGCCCCGGTTCCGGCGCCCGAGCCTGCTCCCGTTCCGGAGCCGACGCCGGAGCCCGCCCCGGTTCCGGCGCCCGAGCCCGCTCCCGTCCCCGAGCCGGAACCGACGCCGCAACCGGTAACCGAACCCGATGCGACCCCGGCTCCCGAGGTCGCGGCGCAAGCGGACGCGCCCGGCGGCCCCGACGCCGCTGCACTGCGAGAGGCATGGAACAGCCTGCGCGAGAAGGTGAGCCAGCGGAACAAGATTCTTCCGGCGATGCTGTCGGCGGCGACGGTGCACGACGTGCAGGGCAATCGCTTGATCCTCGCGCATCCCGTTCCCAATCTGGGCGCACGCATCGCCTCACCGCACAACGCGCAGGTCATCGCGGAGGTGCTCGCCGAGATGTTCGGCGGCGACTGGGAAGTGGAGTATCAGGCGGGCGCTCCGGCACCCCCGCCGCCGCCGGTCACGAAGGTCGCCTCGGCACCTACCCGACCGGCCGGCACACCGCGATTCTCGCGGCCCAGCCAGGACAAGACCGCACAGCGTGCAACTCCACCGTCGTCGGAGCCGCGGGCTGCAGGCGCAGAAATCGCTCGGCCGCAGCCTCGTTCGTCGTCCGAGCCGGACGACGACATTCCGCCGCCGGAGGCACCCGACTATCCCGACGATCCTGCACCCCCGATCGACTACGAATCCGCGACCCCTCCTGTCACCACCCCGGAAGACGAAGAGGAGATGTTCGCCGAGGCGGCGGAACCCGCTGATCCGTCCACACGTCGTGACCCGGAGGTCGTTGCGTTCGAATTGCTCAAGGACATGCTCGGGGCGAGGAAACTCGAGGGCTGATCGTCCCGCTGGTTCGGGACACAGGCCCCTGGTGCCCGGGACGCCGGGTAACCGATTCTCGTTCCATGAGCACAGTGAATGTTCCTGAGGGCGTGCAGAACGAGGTCCCGGCGGCTGCACGACGTGGCCGGTGGTGGGCATATGTCGGGATTCTGGCCGGGGCGGCCGGGATTCTCGGCATCCAGGCGAGCATGTCGATCGACGCGGTCTATGCGGAGTCGTCGGCAGGTGACGCGGTAGCGATCATGAACCACCTCGCCGGACAGCGAACCAGCATCCTCGTGATGCACGTGTCGATCATGACCACGGCGCTGCTCCTGCTCGTCTTCGCAGCCGGGTTGGCTCAACGGCTACGGGCGGCGCTACCCGCGGACAGCATCCTTCCGTCGGTTGCGGCGTTCGGTCTGGTCCTGACGTCGGCGGCGTGCCTGCTGGGGACCGGCCTGACGACGGAGCTGGTGTTCGGCCTCGGTGAGACGGATCAGCTGGTGCCGGAGTTCGCGGTGATCGGAGCCCACTGGATGGGGACGATCCCGTGGTTGTGGGCGGGCGCGGGCGTCAGCGCGCTGGCGGTTGCTGCCGCGCTGCTACGCGCACACGCGGGGCCCCGGTGGATCGGCTGGGTCAGTCTGGTCCTCGGTCTGGTGACTGCCCTCATCGGCGTGTCACCCCTGCAGTACATGGCCGGGTTCACCGGACCGCTGTGGGTGTTGGTCAGTGCGGTGGGATTCGCGTTCGCACCCTCCCTGCGTGAGTGATACTCGTTCGCACGATGAGCGAGACGAGGGCATGTCGAATGATCGAGGGGTCGGCGGGTACCGGCGGTGCGCCGGTACCCGCCGCAGTCATGGCGGTGTCGTCGTGGGTGCTGGTGGTCCTGTCCGTTGTGGCGTTCGTCGGCGCAGACCCGGGCATCGATTCCAACCAGCTGTTCTTCCTGGTAGATGTCGTCGGCGCTGCGGTGTACGGGACCGTGGGCGGGGTCGTCCTCGCTCGGCGTGTGCACCCGGTACCGATCCTCCTCGGCCTCACCGCGATCGGAGTGGGCGTCGCCGCGCTGAGCTACAGCTACTCGCAGCTCGCGCTGGTCCGTCCCGGCCTCCCGGGAGTCGGTGTGCTGGAACCGCTGCAGAACACGGCGTGGATTCCGGGCACGCTCAGCCTCTTCCTCATCGTCCCGTGGCTGATCCGCGACCATCCGCTGGGGCCGATCGCGAAGGCAGGAGTCGCGGCGGGTATCGGCGCGACCGCGTGGTACTTCTGGTCGCGGACCTTCACCGACATTCCACCGATCTGGGTGCTTCTTCCCGTCCTCGTCGTCGGGGTGCTTGCGTCGGCGGATTGTGGTTGGCGGTGGCGGCACGGTCCGCAGACCGAGCGGGTAGGTCTGGGATGGATGTGTCTGGGCACCGGTCTGATGACGGCCGCGTACATTCCTCTCGCGCTGCCGGCGTCGCTTCCCGGGCTGTGGGTGCTCAATCCACTGGTGCACCTCGCCGTGCAGGCGTTCTACCCGGTCGCGATCCTGGTGTGCGTTCTGCGGCAGCGCATGTGGGGACTGAACCTGGCGGTCAGCCGTGCGACGGTGGCCGGGACGCTCACCGTCCTGCTGCTGGTGTTGTACGTCGTGGTGGCGACGCTCGTGTCGGCGCTGCTCCCCGCGGGTGAATCGGTGGGTGCGCAGGTGGTGGCGGCGGGAGTCGTCGCCGTCGCTGTACAACCCGCGCGGTTGTGGCTCCAGCGGCGAGTGCACCACCTGGTGTACGGCGAGGGCGCAGATCCGGCCCGAGCGGTCCGCACACTGGGGCGGCGATTCGGCAGTGCCGAGTCACCAGAGGAACTACTCGCGGAACTCGCCGCCGGTGTGGGTGTCGCGTTGCGCCTCGAATCGGTATCTATTCGCCGTGGCAGCGGCGTTGCCGCGGTGTGGGGTCACGCGACGGGACCCGCAGAGTCGGTGAAGTTGGTACATCGTGGAGCGGTGTTCGGCACGATGATCGTCACCGCACCTCCCGGGGAGACGCTCGGCTCGCGGACGCGCAGATCGCTCACCGAGCTGTCTGCCGTGGTCACGGCGGGCCTCGTGGTCATGCAGTCGGCCGACGACCTGCGGGAGGCCCGGCGGCAGCTGGCGTCGGTTCGCCTCGAGGAGCGCCAGATGATCCGCCGTGAACTGCACGACGGCCTGGGACCGTCGCTGGCGGGCATCCGACTCGGCCTGCAAGGGGCCCGGAACCTGCTCACGAGCGATCCCGATTCGGCAGCGGCACTCATCGATTCGCTGCAGGCGGAACTCGACCACCAGGTCGAGGGTGTCCGGCAGCTGTCCCGCAGCATGTTTCCGCCGGTGCTCGACGAACTCGGCCTTCTCCCCGCCCTGCAAGAATTGGCGGAAACACACTCCCGTAGTGGTTTCACGCTGCACATTCGAGCAGACCCGCCAGCCGGCCTCGGTACGCAGACCAGCGCCGCTGCGTACGGAATCATCGTCGAGGCCGTGACCAACGCACGACGGCACAGTGGCGCCGACGGTTGCCGTGTCGACGCCACACTCGGTCAGGATCCGGGAGTCGGCGATGTCCTCGAAGTGATGATCCGGGACGACGGCTGTGGGTTCGATCCCACGGGAGGTGCCGGGGTGGGGACCCGGTCGATGCGTGAGCGCGCCCGCGAACTCGGCGGCACCCTCGACATCGAATCGGGGAGTCCGACAGGCACAGTGGTCACCGCCCGGCTACCGTTGTCACCACTATGAGCGCGAGTATTGCCAGTACTTCACCCTCGCCCATCCGGGTCGTCGTCGTCGACGATCACCCGGTGTTCCGGCTCGGAATGGTGGCACTGCTCTCGACACTCGACGGCATGGAGGTGGCTGCTCAGGCCAGCTCCGTCGCCGAAGCGCTCGACGTCGTCGACGCCGAAGTCGATGTGGTGCTCATGGACCTCGAACTCGGTGACGGGTCGGGCGTGGACGCCACCCGCCGGTTGGTCCAGACATATCCGGCGTTGCGGGTGCTCGTGGTCACGATGCACGAGGACGACGAGTCGCTCGTCGCTTCGGTGCGTGCCGGGGCGAGGGGTTATCTCGTCAAGGGCGCCGACCCCGCCGAAGTGGAACGTGCTGTGCGAGCCGTCGCAAATGGCGAAATGATCCTGGGCGCCGCGGTCGCCGCCCGGGCGATGACCTTCATGGCGGCCTCACACCGGGTGCGCTCGACGGTGTTTCCCGAGTTGACCGACCGGGAACGTGAGGTTTTGGACCTCGTGGCTCGCGGGCACGACAACGCGAGCATCTCCCGGCGACTGGTGCTGAGTCCGAAGACCGTGCGCAACCATGTGTCCAACGTGCTGGCCAAGCTCGGTGTGCCCGACCGTTCCGCCGCCATCGTGCGCGCGCGGGACGCCGGGCTCGGACTCGATCCGTGAGTGCGGCAGCTAGACGGCCGCGGTGGATGTCGTCGGCACGAATCTGAACCCGGGGCCGGAGTCGTCGGTGTTCGTGGGACTCGGGCCCGGCCCGGGGCGGGTGGTGCGGACGTCGGGAATCCGGCGGGGAGACGAGACGAGTGACGGGGTGTCGCGCCACACCGGATCCGCTTCCTGCAGTTCGAGTGCCGTCGAGATCAGCGCCTCCTCGGCCCACGGGAGACCACCGAGTTGCACGCCGAAAGGGATGCCGGTGGCGGTGGACCGGCCGGCGGGAACGCAGATCACGGGTGCCCCGGTGTAATTGGCCCAGAAGTAGTTTTCCCTGGCGCCGGCGAACACGCTCGTATCAGCCAGTGTGTCGCGGCGGATTCCGTCCGTCAGGGCCCCGGGTCGCAGAACCACGTCCAAGGCGTGCTCGGCGAACATGCGGTTGTACTCGTGCTGGTAACGCCGTCGTTCGCGTTCGAGCGAAAAGTAGTCTGCCACCGGCACGCCGAGACTCGCGACAGCCGCAGTCGCGGCAACAGCCGATTCCGGCCTGTACGACGGGAGCCGATCGACGAACTGCTGGTGATACACACCGAATTCGGCCAGGTCACCGGTGAGAAGTCCGGTGGGAACCGTCGGCATCCGGACGTCGACGATCACCCCGCCGAGACGACGGATCAGGTCGAGAAATGCCGAGAACAACACCCCCACAGATTCGGGCAGCTCCTCGGTTGCCGTGCTCGGGAGGCCGAAGCGTATGCCGGACAACGGCTGTGGGCCGCCCACGGCGGAGAGCGGGTACCCGTTCGCCGGTACGTCGGGTCCCACCGACGTGCTGGGGTCGTCGACGTCGACGCCCGCCATGTAACTGAGCAGCAGGGACGCGTCGGCGACACTGCGCCCCATCGGTCCGGTGTGATCACGAGTCCACGTCAGCGGGATCACCCCGCTGGTGCTGCACCGGCCGAACGTCGGCTTGATGGCGGTAATTCCGCACGCGCTCGCGGGGATGCGCAGTGATCCGCCGGTGTCCGTCCCGACAGCGCACGGAGTGAACCGGGCGGCGAGTGCGGCGGCACTGCCGCCCGAGGAACCGCCCGGCGAGTACTCGGTTCCCCAGGGATTGCCGACCTGGGGTGTGGCGGTCCCGATAGCGAACTCATGCGTGTGCAGGTGTCCCATGAGGACCATTCCCGCATCGCGGAACCGCCGCCACACGCCCGAATCGCCGGCGGCGATGTTGCCGGCAAGGGCGTCGCTCGACGCCGTCAGGGGCAACCCGGCCACGGCGAAGACATCTTTCAGGCCGATCGGCAATCCGCAGGCGAGTGGTGCCGATCCGGTAGCCAGTCGCTGCGCTGCCAGGTCTGCCGCGGCGTATGCCTGCTCCGAGTAGATCCGGATCCACGCCTCGACCGAGCCGTCGTATTCCGCGCTGCGACCGAGGCACGCGTCGAGCAGATCCCGTGGGTGCAGGGCACGCGACTGCAGAAGAGTCGCCGCCTCGATCGCACTCAGCAGAGCGGGGTCGGTCTCCGTGACGGACGTCGGCGGCGGAAGACGCCGACGGGCCGAGGCGGTTCGGCCACCGAATCCGGCTGCGGTCACGGCACCCACCGCCGCGGCCCCGAGGAGACGTCGCCGGGACAGCGGGGTCGGCACGAGGGGACTCTTCTCTTGTCGCGGGAGTGCGGGCGCGCGTCATTAGAGCACGAAAATGCTGCCTCGGCGCGATGAGAGAAGGGGAACCGTGATCGCCTGGGTCACGATCCTGGATCGCTTCGGTCCTTCCTCCGGTTTTGCAACAGGTTCTAAGGTGAAGTTGACGGGGTATGCCCCGCGCAGAGCGCCGTGTGCACTGTCGGCGTCGACGCAGATAAGGAAGGAACACCCGAAGTGACCACAGAGGCATTCATTTATGAAGCCATCCGCACCCCGCGTGGCCGCGGAAAGAAGACCGGTTCGCTCCATTCGGTCAAGCCGATCTCGCTGGTCACCGGCCTGATCGACGAGCTCCGCGTCCGCTTCCCCGACCTCGACGAGGACCGCATCTCGGATCTGATCCTCGGTGTCGTCACCCCGGTGGGCGACCAGGGTATGGATATTGCACGCATCGCCGTCAACGACGCCGGGCTGCCCGACACCGTCGGTGGTGTCCAGCTCAACCGGTTCTGCGCGTCGGGCCTCGAGGCCGTCAACACCGCCGCCCAGAAGGTGCGGTCGGGCTGGGACGAACTGGTGATCGCCGGTGGCGTCGAATCGATGTCCCGCGTGCCGATGGGCTCCGACGGCGGACCGTGGGCACTCGACCCGGCCACCAACTACGACAACTACTTCGTGCCGCAGGGTGTGGGCGCCGACCTGATCGCCACCATCGAGGGCTTCTCCCGCGAAGACGTCGACGCGTACGCCGTCCGCTCGCAGGATCTCGCCGCGAAGGCGTGGGCGGGCGGGTACTTCACCAAGTCCGTCGTCCCGGTGAAGGACATCAACGGCATCACCGTCCTCGACCACGACGAGCACATGCGTCCCGGCACCACCGTGGAAAATCTCGCAGGCCTCAACCCGTCGTTCGCCGGTGTCGGTGAGATGGGCGGCTTCGACGCGGTGTCGCTGCAGAAGTACCACTGGGTCGAGAAGATCAACCACGTCCACCACGGCGGTAACAGCTCCGGCATCGTCGACGGCGCCGCACTGGTGCTCGTCGGATCGGAGCAGGCCGGCAAGGACATGGGTCTGCGGCCGCGTGCCCGCGTCGTCGCCACCGCCACCTCCGGCGCCGACTCCACGATCATGCTCACCGGTCCGACCCCGGCGTCGAAGAAGGTCCTCGCCGCAGCCGGACTGACCGTCGACGACATCGACCTGTTCGAGATCAACGAGGCGTTCGCATCGGTGGTGCTGAAGTTCCAGAAGGACCTGAAGATTCCCGACGAGAAGCTCAACGTCAATGGTGGTGCCATCGCGATGGGTCACCCGCTGGGCGCTACGGGGGCCATGATCACCGGCACCATGCTCGACGAACTCGAGCGGCGGAACGCCCGGTATGCCCTCATCACCTTGTGCATCGGCGGCGGTATGGGTGTCGCCACCATCGTCGAGCGCGTCTGACGCCCGGATCAACAGGAGACTTGAAGCAGTGAGCGAGCAGAACATCATCAACTGGGAGCAGGACGCCGACGGCATCGTCGTGCTCACCATCGACGATCCCAACCAGGGCGCGAACACCATGAACGACGCCTACATCTCCTCGATGAAGGCGACCGTCGACCGCCTCGTCGAGGAGAAGGACTCCATCACGGGCGTCGTCATCACGTCCGGCAAGAAGACCTTCTTCGCCGGCGGCGACCTGAAGAACATGATCAAGGTCGGGCCCGAGAACGCCCAGGAAATCTACGACCACAGCGTCGCGATCAAGTCGGATCTGCGTCGCCTCGAAACCCTCGGCAAGCCCGTTGTCACCGCAATCAACGGTGCCGCACTCGGCGGCGGACTCGAAATCGCCCTCGCCACCCACCACCGCATCGCCGCGGACGTGAAGGGCGTCAAGATCGGCCTCCCCGAGGTGACCCTCGGTCTGCTGCCCGGCGGTGGCGGAGTCGTGCGCACGGTCCGGATGCTCGGTCTGCAGAACGCGCTCATGCAGGTACTGCTGCAGGGTCAGCAGCGAGGACCGGCCCAGGCCAAGGAGGTCGGACTGATCGACGAGGTCGTGTCCTCCGTCGAGGAACTGGTACCCGCTGCGAAGGCGTGGATCAAGGCCAACCCTGAGGGCGGCGTGCAGCCGTGGGACAAGAAGGGCTACCGGATTCCGGGCGGAACCCCGTCCACCCCCGCATTCGCCGCCAACCTGCCCGCCTTCCCCGCGAACCTGCGCAAGCAGCTCAAGGGCGCCCCCATGCCTGCGCCGCGCGCGATCATGGCAGCCGCCGTCGAGGGCTCGCAGGTCGACATCGACAACGCGCTGCTCATCGAGGCGCGGTATTTCACGTCGCTGGTCACCGGCCAGGTCGCGAAGAACATGATCCAGGCCTTCTTCTTCGACCTGCAGGCCATCAACTCCGGGGCCTCCCGCCCCGAAGGCATCGAGAAGACCCCGATCACCAAGGTCGGTGTGCTCGGCGCCGGAATGATGGGCGCGGGTATCGCCTACGTGTCCGCGAAGGCCGGCTTCGACGTCGTCCTCAAGGACGTGAGCATCGAGGCCGCGAACAAGGGCAAGGCGTACTCCGAGGGCATCGAGGCCAAGGCGCTGTCGCGTGGCAAGACCACCGAGGAGAAGTCGAAGGCGCTGCTCGACCGGATCAAGCCGACCGCCGACCCGGCCGACTTCGCCGGTGTCGACTTCGTCGTCGAGGCGGTGTTCGAATCGCAAGACCTGAAGCACAAGGTGTTCCAGGAAATCGAAGACATCGTCGACCCGAATGCGCTGCTCGGTTCCAACACCTCGACCCTGCCGATCACCGGCCTGGCCACGGGTGTGAAGCGGCAGGAAGACTTCATCGGCATCCACTTCTTCTCACCCGTCGACAAGATGCCGCTCGTGGAGATCATCCGCGGCGAGAAGACGTCCGACGAGGCCCTCGCCCGCGTCTTCGACTACGTGCAGGCCATCCGCAAGACACCGATCGTCGTCAACGACTCGCGCGGCTTCTTCACCTCACGCGTCATCGGCACGTTCATCAACGAGGCCATCGCCATGCTCGCCGAGGGCATCGAACCGGCCACCATCGAGCAGGCAGGTCTGCAGGCCGGCTACCCCGCCGCGCCGCTCCAGCTGTCGGACGAGCTGAACCTCACGCTGATGCAGAAGATCCGCAAGGAAACCGCGGAAGCTGCGAAAGCCGAAGGCAAGGAACTGCCCGCCGATCCGGCAGGCGACGTCATCAACACCCTGGTCGACAAATTCGACCGCAAGGGCAAACTCGGCGGCGCCGGCTTCTACGACTACGCCGACGGCAAGCGCACCGGCCTGTGGCCCGGCCTGCGGGAGAACTTCGGTTCCAAGGAACTCGACGTCCCGTTCCAGGACCTCATCGAACGCATGCTGTTCATCGAGGCCATCGAAACCCAGAAGTGCTTCGACGAGGGTGTTCTCATGACCACCGCCGACGCCAACATCGGCTCCATCATGGGTATCGGCTTCCCCGCCTGGACCGGCGGTGTGTCGCAGTACATCCAGGGCTACGCAGGCGGCCAGGCCGGCTTCGTCAAGCGCGCTGAAGAACTCGCCGCCAAGTACGGTGAGCGCTTCACCCCGCCGGCGTCGCTGAAGTAGGCGGCTCCGCCGCCCGTGAGTGGTTAAGGAGTCTCTGGACTCGTTAACCACTCACGGGGCTGAGTTATCCCCAACCTGTGGGTTATCCACAGGGCGATTTATTTCCCCAGGTGCGACACCGAGACCCGTCGGAGGTCTCGGTGATCGTGCCCGGTATGACAGTTACGAAATTCGCCGCCCTGAAAGACGTCGCCGAGAAGCAGTTCGGCCTGATCACCCACACGCAGCTCCACGCCCTCGGGTTTCCCCGCAGCAGAGTCCGGCACCGCGTCGAATCCGGTCGATGGCAAGCAGTGCTCCACGGTGTCTACTCGGTGAGCAACGGACCGATCACTCGTGAGATGTCACTGGAAGCCGCGCTGCTCTTCGGAGGCAGAGGCGCAGTCCTCAGCCACCACACCGCCGCCGAGGAATGGCACATGATTCGTGTCGAGCCGGCGCGCCCCGTGCACATCACCGTTCCCTATAAGAGATCGGCTATTTCCCAGCCGCCGACCGTTGTCGGCGCGGGCCTCGCGTCGGTCAGTTTGTGCCACCGCGAAGGAACTGTCGTTCATTCGGGAGTGGTCGTGCACCGGTCGAGGGCGCACGATTACATCGCCATCGACGCTGACCAACCCCGGACGGCAAGGGCGGACACGGCTCTGGATGTTGCGATCGCCGAACCCACGGCACGGGACGCCTACACCCGGCTCATCGCTCTCGCGACCAATGCCCGGATCCCGCTGCGCGACATTCGACGACGCATGGAGGAGCGACGGCCGCGCCGATACCGCAAGGCACTCGCGGACGCGGTGCGACTGCTGGCCGACGGCGTCCAGTCGATCCTCGAGTACCGCTACGCCACCGACGTCGAGGATGCGCACGGTTTGCCGCGCGCCCGACGGCAGTCGCCGGTGGTCGTGGACGGACGCACCCTGTTCGAGGACTGCGACTACTCCGATCACGGTGTGCCGCTCATCGTGCGACTCGACGGTCGCCGTGCGCACGCCATGGCGGAGGTCGCCTTCCGGGATCGTCGACGCGACAATGCAGCAGAACTACAGGGAAGGCCGCGGCTTGTCTACGGGTTCGACGAGGTGACGAAGAGCCCGTGCGTGGTGGCCCGCGAAGTGGAGACCGTCCTGGTGCGGGAGGGGTGGGTGAGGCCGGGCGAGAGGTCCTGCCGGGCTTGTGAGTGGTTAAGGAGTGCAGAGACTCCTTAACCACTCACGGGCGGCGAAGCCGCCTATGACCACCACGGGCGGAGCGGGACATGCGCTTCACCCTTCGGCCCGAGCTTGACGGCGAGGACCTGGTGCAGCTGCACGACGTTGCGTTCGAACCCGAGCCGCGACCCGGCCATGTAGAGGCCCCATACGCGTGCGGTTCCTTCACCCACGTCGGCGACGCAGGCGTCCCAGTTGTCGACGAGGTTCTGGCACCACCCGGCGAGGGTGAGTGCGTAGTGTTCGCGCAGGTTCTCCTCGTGCCGGACTTCGAGGCCCACGTTCTGGATCTCGGAGATGATGCGACCCGAGCCGGTGAGTTCGCCGTCGGGAAAAACGTACCGGTCGATGAAGCCACCGGCGCGCGCCTGACTGCGATTGTCGGGACGGGTGATGCAGTGGTTGAGAAGCCGCCCGCCCTCCCGCAGTTTGTCTTTCAGCAGGGTGAAGTAGGCGGGGTAGTTGCCGACGCCGATGTGCTCGGTGAGGCCGATCGACGAGATGGCGTCGAAGCCGGTTTCGGGCACGTCGCGGTAGTCGGAGAACCGGACTTCGGCGAGGTCGGACAGGCCCTCTTCGGCGATGGCCTTCTGCGCCCACTCGGCTTGCTCGCGCGACAGGGTGGCGCCGATGACCTTGACGCCGCGCCGGGCCGCGTACCGAACCATCGAACCCCAGCCGCACCCGATGTCGAGCAGCCGGTCACCAGGCTGGAGGCCGAGTTTCTCGAACACCAGCCGGTACTTGTTGTCCTGCGCTTCTTCCAGGGTCTGCTCGGTGTTCTCGTAGCACGCGCACGTGTACGTCATGGAGGGACCGAGGACGTACTCGTAGAAGGTGTTCGAGACGTCGTAGTGGTGGTGGATCACTTCGGCGTCGCGCGCCTTGGAGTGCCGCAGGCCTTCGGCGACGCGACGCCACCGCGGGAGATGTTCCTGCGGGGGAGGGGCGATGGGCCGTAAGAGGTCCCAACCGAGCGAACGGGTGATGGCCGCGAGCGTCAGCGCCGACGGACGACGGAAATGCAGTTCGTCACCCATGACCCGGAGAATCTCGTAGGGGTCGCCGGGGTGGACGCCGCGTGCTTCGAGGTCGCCGGACACGTAGGCCCGGGCCATCCCGAGATCACCGGGGGCGGTTGCCAGGTAGGTGGTTCCGCGGGTGGACTTGAGGTGCAGGCCGTAGGGCGCATCCTCGGGTCCGGCGGCACTGCCGTCGTATGCGGTGAACCGCAACGGGAGCATGCCGTCGGAGAGAGTCTCGAGAATCTCCGCGATGGTCAGCTTCCGGTCTTGTGTGCGGGGAGCTTTCAGAGTTGTCATCGACGTTGCACCGCCTTGGAGAAGAGGTCCAGTAACCGGGAATCGGGATCGTAGTGCTTTTTCAGTTCGGTGTATCGATCGCCGCCGTAGTAGAGGCGCTCGAAATCCGCTCGTGAGTAATAGGAGTCAGAGTAGAGGGACTTGTGTCCGTCGAAGTCGCTGACCTTGTCCTCGATGAGCCGGTTGGCCGCCCCTTCGGGCTCTCCGGGCCGGATGGGCACCGACGACCAGAAGCCGATGTTCACATAGGTGCGTTTCGGTTCGAGGGGATAGAGAGGCCACGGTCGCTGCGACGACGCTCCGGCGGGCGCAGGTTCACGCAAGCGCAACGGGCACAACCACAACGGTTCGATGGGGATCTCGTCGAGAAACCATCGAACGAAGTCGGCGGTGCGCTCGATGGGTACTTCCACGTCCTGCACGACCCGCTCACGTGGGGGATTGCCCTTCCGCTTCTCGAGACGGTCACCGATGTCGTACTTGTGGTCGAGCGCGATGAGCTTCCAGTAGAAGCTGCTACGGAGAAGCTTCTTGGGCCACAACCTGCGGATCGTCGGATTCTGCGCGCCGAACGCACGCGAGCACCAGAACCAGTCGGTGTCCCACCGCCACAGGTAATCTCGGGTCGTCAATTTGTCCGTTTTGGGATGGTTCACCGAAGCGTGCTGAATGGACCGGTAGAAGATGTTGCGACCGGTGTAGTCGCTGACCGCACCGCCCTCGTCGGTCTGGTTGCCCAGCGTCAGATAGCTTTCGGATGCGGTGAACACCACGCCGTCCACGTAGTCGACGGGGATTCCGTCGTAGGTCCGGTCGCCGACGATCCGGTCCATCGTCGATTGCAGTTCGTCGAGTGAATCGAAACGCAGGTGTCGCAGTGCCACATACCGTTTGACGGGCTCGAGCTCGATTCGCAGGCGGGTCGAATATCCCAGTGTGCCGTACGAATTGGGGAAACCCCAGAACAGATCGGAGTGCCGGCCCTCCGGCGTGGCGGTGATGATGTCGCCGCTCCCGGTCAGAACATCGATCTCGAGCACGGACTCGTGGGGCAGGCCGTTGCGGAACGACGTCGACTCGATCCCGAGCCCGGTTACCGCGCCCCCCAAAGTGATTGTCTTGAGCTGCGGAACCACCAGCGGTGCCAGCCCGTACGGCAGGGTGGCGTCCACGAGGTCCTCGTACGTGCACATCCCCGCGACATCTGCTGTCTGCGCCTGCGGATCGACGGAGATGACCCCGCCGAGGCCGGAGACATCGAGTCCTGGGGCGGTAGTGTGTGCGCGAGCCCGAAACAGATTGGACGTCTTCTTGGCGAGTCGTACGTCGGCGTCCGAAGGGATCGCGCGATACGACGCGAGTAACCGTTCGACACCGGCGCGGTGAGCATCGATCCCGGTCAGGGGCGATGTGCGATGCGCACGGGAGGGGCGTCCACCCGCCCGCATGCTTTTCAGTAGTTCAACCGAAGAGGCAGCCACACCCTGACGCTATCCCTCTCGGCGGATTGAAGCCACGCATATCGCCGCGGCGGGCCGAAGATTCACACAAATGTCTCACCAACGCGCGGGTCGTGACAGCGATCCGGTGACCTAGCTCACAATCGATTGCTGCGCCGTCACCGATGTCCGCATTCGAGAGGCAGGATGGTGAGGGAAGATACCGTACGAACCGTACTAGAGGAGTCAGAACAGTGGGCCAGGTCAGCGCGAGCAGTTCGATTACCGTCGCAGCCACGCCGGAGAAGGTGCTTGCGGCCTTGTCGGACTACGAGACGGTGCGTCCCCGCATCCTGTCGGAGCACTACCGGGACTACCGCGTTCTCGAGGGCGGGCAGGGCACCGGCACCGTGGCGCAGTGGACGTTGAAGGCCACCGAGAAGCGGTCGCGTGACATCAAGGCGACCGTCACCGTGGCAGGCGACACGATCACGGAGACGGATGCTAATTCTTCGCTCGTCACTACCTGGGTGGTCGTACCGAGCGGGTCCGGCTCGACCGTCACGACCACCACACAATGGAAGGGTGCGGGCGGCATCGGCGGCTTCTTCGAGAAGACCTTCGCCCCGCTGGGCCTGAAGAAGATCCAGGCAACGGTACTCGCCAATCTGGAGCGTGAACTCGCCTGACCGTCCCTTCCTGCCCGGCCCCTGCCGGGCAGGGGGATGAGGCCGCTCGCGACTGCCCGTGAGGTGGTGCGTGCTGCCTGGTTCGTCGGCGTGAGGCCACCTCGGCGGCGACCGTCTACGCTGGCAGGGTAACCGCAGAAAGGACCACGTCAGTGCAACCAGGTGGACAGCCCGACATGTCGCAGCTTCTGGCGCAGGCACAGCAGATGCAGCAGCAGCTGATGGCCGCGCAACAGGAGATGGCCGAAGCCGAGGTCACCGGGCAGGCCGGTGGTGGACTCGTCACTGCGACCGTCAAAGGCACAGGTGAAGTAGTCGGTCTGAAGATCGACCCGAAGGTCGTCGATCCCGACGACGTCGAAACGTTGCAGGACCTGGTGATCGGCGCCATCGAGGACGCGTCGAACAAGGCGCAGCAGATCGCGGCGGAGAAGCTCGGTCCGCTGGCAGGTGGATTGGGCGGAGGCCTGCCCGGTCTTCCCGGCTTCTAGAGGTCCGGCGTGTACGAGGGGCCGGTCCAGGACCTGATCGACGAACTCGGCAAGCTGCCCGGTGTCGGGCCGAAGAGTGCCCAACGCATCGCGTTTCACCTGCTCAGCGTCGAACCTTCCGAGATTCAGCGGCTCGAGAACGCCTTGGAGCGGGTCCGTGACGGCGTTCAGTTCTGCGTGGTGTGCGGCACCGTATCCGACAAGGAGTACTGCCGGATCTGCGCCGACCCCCGCCGGGACCGCACGGTGATCTGCGTGGTGGAGGAACCGAAGGACGTGCAGGCGGTGGAGCGGACCCGTGAGTTCAAGGGTCGCTATCACGTACTCGGGGGTGCCCTCGACCCCCTGTCGGGTATCGGCCCCGACCAGCTTCGCATTCGAGAGTTGCTGGGGCGCATCGCGAATCAGGAGGACGGGGTCGACGTCTCCGAGGTCATCATCGCCACCGATCCCAACACCGAGGGTGAAGCCACCGCCACGTATCTGGTGCGCATGCTTCGGGACTTTCCGGGGCTGACGGTCAGTCGGCTCGCATCGGGGCTGCCGATGGGCGGCGACCTCGAGTTCGCCGACGAACTGACCCTGGGCCGAGCGTTGTCCGGAAGACGCACACTGTGACGTCCGAGCCGACCGCGATGCCCGAACGCACTGCGACCGCACCTGCGAAACGCACAGCCGAGCAGTCGAGGTCGCTCATCGTCGATGCGGCGGGGCGGGCATTCGCCACCAGGCCCTATCGTGAGATCACTCTCAAAGACATTGCCGACGATGCGGGGGTCAGCGCCCCGCTCATCATCAAATACTTCGGGTCCAAAGAGCAGTTGTTCGACACCCTCGTCGATTTCCGGGGGGCCGCCGACATGATATTCAATGGCCCACTGGATGGGCTGGGCGAGCGAATGGTGTCGATGTTCGCGCGTCCGATGGAATCGTACAAACCGCTGTCGTTGAACATTCTGTTCATGAGCGGGGCCAGCGAGGAGCGGGGCCGCAAGCTGCGCGCCAACTACTCCTCGCAGATGATCGATGCGCTGGCGACACGCTTGACCGGCCCGGATGCGCGGCTGCGCGCGGAACTGGTGATGTCGATGTTGACCGGTCTCGCGGTGATGCGCCGCAAGATGATGCAGGAGTATGCCTCCGGTTCGCCGGAGGAGGTGGTGGCGCACTACGCCCCACTGGTGCAGCAGCTGCTCGACCCCTGACAGTTCGGCTTGCGTGGTAAATGGCTGTTCACCTAAAGTGGTGAACAGCCATTTACCAACTGTACGGGGGTGACGCGTGACGATTTCGTTGCCACGGCCGTTGTCTTCGATGCCGCGGGCGTCGTCGGCACGCGCGGCGGCCGAGCCGCAGTCCCTCCCAGTTGGATCCCGATTCCTTCTCCCCATTCTCGCCTTCGCCGGGGTGTTCCAAGCTGTACTGCAGACGGTGATGGTGCCGCTGCTCCCGAGCATGCCGGCGTTCACCGGCGCCGGGACGACGTCGGTGTCCTGGCTGATCACGGCGACTCTGCTCGTCGGCGCGGTGGTCACTCCCATTTTCGGGCGCCTCGCGGACATGTATGGAAAGAAGCGAATGCTGATGGCGGCGTTCGTCATCATGACGCTGGGCGCAGTGCTGTGCGCGGTTACCTCCGACATCGGACTGCTGATCTTCGCGCGCGGACTGCAGGGCGTCGGCGGCGCGGTTATCCCGATCGGTATTTCGATCCTCCGCGACGAACTGCCGCCGGAGAAGGTGCACCGCGCAATCGCGATGATGAGTTCCACCCTCGGCATCGGCACGGCCCTGGGCCTGCCGTTCGCGGCTGCCATCGCCGAATATTCCCATTGGCACGTTCTCTTCTGGGTGATCGCAGCGATCGGGTTGGCGGTCACCACGGCGGCGGCGTTGTTCATCCGCGAATCGGCGGTGCGCTCCGGCGGACGCTTCGACGGGGTCGGCGCGGTCGGGCTGACGGCCGCACTGGTCAGCTTGCTGGTGCCGATCACGCAGGGCAGTTCGTGGGGCTGGTCGAGTCCCGCGGTGCTGGGCATGTTCGCGTCTTCGGTGTTTCTGTTCGCGTTGTGGGGCTACCAGCAGTTGCGCAACCGGAATCCGCTGATAGACCTGCGAGTCTCTGCACGCCGGTCGGTTCTCCTGCCGCACGGAACCGCACTTCTCGTCGGGTTCGCCTTCTATGGCAACGCGCTCATCACGACACAGCTGCTACAGGCGCCGCGGAGTGGAGCCGGATACGGACTGACGATCCTGCAGGCTGCGGTGTGCCAGCTGCCCACCAGTCTGTCGATGATCGTCTTCGCCCAGGTCGGGGCGAGTGTGACCGCGCGGTTCGGGTCGAAGGTGACGATCCTCGCCGGAGCCGTGTGTCTCGTTGCCGGTTACTCGCTACATGCTGTGCCGGGTAAGGAGTTGTGGTTGGTGATCACGGCGTTGGGTGTCGCAGCCATCGGCACGGCACTGGTCTACAGCACGCTGCCGATGCTGATCGTGCGCGCCGCGCCCGCGACCCAGATGGCCGCGGCCAATGGTGTGAACGTCCTGCTGCGGACGATGGGCACCACCATGTGCAGCGCAGTGGTCGCGTCGGTTCTCGCGGCCGGCGTGGTGGGCGGGACCGCCACTTCAGGGTCATTCTCGCTGGCGTACGGGGTGTGTGCGGTGTTGGCCGTCTTGGTGTTCGCCGTCTCGCTCGCGTTGCCGGGTCATGTCCGGTCGCAAAAAAATGTGATGGAACCGCTTGTGACGTAGATCACTCGGGGGTATCGTAAGTAGTGCGGATCGAGGAAATGTACCTGTGAGCAGAGAAAACTCGTGAAGCAGAGATCCGGCCGAGAATGCAGAAGCATTCCCGGCCGAACCCCTGTCTGGGGTCCTTACATCGATTCTGCGATGTTCTTGATAGCTGCCAGCCGTCGGTCCCACTCGGCACCGATTCGCTCCAGCGTCCGGGCCGTCTTGCCGAGTTCGGCGCCGAGCGCCCGATAGCGGACCTCCCGACCCACCTTCACCGATTCGACCAACCCACAGGCCTGCAGGGCGGTGAGATGCTTGGCGATCGCCTGCCTCGACACCGGCAGTCGGGTGGCGAGGGACGACGCGGAATGATCTGCCCGTCCGAGCTCGGTCAGGATCTCCCAGCGGGTTTCGTCGGACAGGGCCGCGAACACCGAAGCGAGTTCGGCATAGGTGCCCACGGTCATGCCTTCACGCCATGTAGGTAGGCGACCAATTCGTCGAGTTCGGCGTGCCAACCCTGGATGTTGCCTTCGCGCTGCTGGTTCCGTGCGTCCGCGTCGCGGTCGAGGGTGTCGAATCCAGTCTCGGTCACCGTCAGCTCGGTTCCCGACTCGTGCTCGGCGAGGGTGAACCGGACCAGCGTCGAATTGCCTTCCACAGGATCGGTGTCTCTGTCGGCCGCCCAGCGGAAACCGAAGCAGTTCGGCTCGTCGACCTCGGTCACGATCGCGCGGGACGTTCCGTGCCCGTCCCAGGTGAACTCTGCTCTGCCGCCCACGGCGAGGTCGATCTCGGCCTGCTGTCCGAACCATTGGGCGACCTTGTCGGCGTCGGTGATGGCAGCCCAGACTGTCGATCGCGGGGCGCTGATGACAACGCTTCGGGTGATGCTCGTCGAATCCATGTCGATTACCTTCCTTCGCGCGGTTTCTGCAACTCAATGGTTGCATGCCCACTTGACTTCTGCAACCCAACGGTTGCATCAAGTGACGCCACTGACGGTTATCCACAGCCTGTGGAGAGGCTGTGTGTGATTTCTGCCGCCCGATCGCGCCGCGAAGATCGGCGGGATCGTCGCAGTGCAGAACGACGAATGGACGGCATTGTCGGCACAGGGAACCGCCCTCGGACCCGTCCCGGGTCAGAGGGTTCGATCGGCGCAGCGTGGGACTACTCCCGCCGGACTACACGCGCAGGCGTTCCCGGCGCAGCTGCTCGACTTCGGGGAGGTCGAGGGTGGGGAGTTCGTCGACGCCGAGGGCTCGCTTCAAAATGAGGTCGGCGAGTTCGGGATTGCGGGCCAGCGCCGGTCCGTGCATGTACGTGCCGATCACGGAACCCTGGACGACGCCCTCTTGTCCATCTCCGACCCCGTTCCCGACGCCGTGGTTCACGCGGGCGAGGCCGCGCGCGTCGGGGCCGAGAGTCGTTCCACCGCGGTGATTTTCGAATCCTGTGAGCGGCAGAGTCAAGCCGTCGAGGTGGGGCTTGGTGATCACCTCGCCGATGGACCGGGTGGCCTGCGGAGAGGTGGTGACGTCGAGCATCGACACACCGTCTACGCGTTCGCCGCTCGATGTCTCGTACCAGTTGCCCAGTACCTGGATGGCGGCGCAGATCGCGAGCACGGGGGCACCGCGTTCGGCGGCCTTCTGGAGTCCGGGATATTTGGTGAGGTGGCGGGTCGCGAGCCGCTGGGCCGAGTCCTCGGCACCGCCGAGGGTGTAGGCGTCGAGCGATTCGGGGACCGGGTCGTTGAGGGTGATTTCGACGATCTCGGCGTCGTATCCGCGCATGCGCAGTCGCTGCCGCAGGATGAGAGCATTGCCGCCGTCGCCGTAGGTGCCCATGACGTCGGGGAGTACCAGTCCGATGCGCACGGTGGAGTCAGACATTGCGCGCCTCCTTCGCGATGGCGTTGTTCAGGTCGCGGAATGCGGTGTAGTTGGCGAGCACCTCGACACGTCCCGGCGGGCAGGAAGCGATGGCGCGCAGAGGATTCGGTTCGAGGGTGTGGTCGACGCCCGCGTAGGTGAGGCGCACGGCGAGGTCGGTACCGCGTTCGCCGGCGGCCACCACCTTGACGCCTTCGAAGTGCTCGAAACGCACGTCCCACAACCACGAGAGGTCTTCACCGTCGGGTACCTGACCGTTGACCGCGATCACCAGTCCGTCGACGGTGGGGTCGATCATCGACAGCGCCTCTTGCCAGCCGGCCGGGTTCTTGGCGAGCAGCATGTGGACCGAATGGGGCCCGACTTCGACGGTGCTGTAGCGGCCGGCCACTTCTTGCACGGTGGCTGCGGCGGCGACCGCGTCCTCGGCTTTCGCGCCCATCGCGACTGCGGCGGCCACTGCCTGGGCAGCGTTGCCTCGATTCGCGCGGCCGGGTAATGCCAGCGTCATGGGAATCTTCAGGCCCTCCGGCCCGTAGAGGTTCTCCTCGTCCAGCCACCAGTCGGGGGTGGGGCGCGCGAAGTCGGAACCGGTACTGCGCCAGTGCGGGCCTTCCCAGACGATCGGCTCACCGGTGCGCGGACAGCTCGCGGCGTCGCTGGCCCAGCCGCCGCCCGCTGCCACCCAGACGACGTTCTTCGCGTCGTAGGCCACCGACGTGACGAGAACGTCGTCGCAGTTGGCGATGACGGTGGCCTCGGGATGCGCGGCGACGCAGGCGCGGAGTTTGCGCTCGATCATGTTGATCTCGCCTACGCGGTCGAGCTGGTCGCGGCTCAGGTTGAGGAACACCAGAACTTCGGGATCGACCGCGTCACTGACATGGGGGACGTGCAGTTCGTCGACCTCGAGTGCGGCGAGGGGTGCGTGCACTCGGTTGCTCAGGGCCGCGACGATCCCGGCGTCCATGTTGGCGCCGTCGGCCTGGCTGGCCACCTCGCCGAGGGTCGAGAGCGCGGCGGCCGTCATCCGGGTGGTGGTCGACTTGCCGTTGGTGCCGGTGATCACCGCGGTGCGGCGGCTACGACCGAGCTGTTCCATCAGCGTGGGGTCGATCTTCAGGGCGATCAATCCGCCGATCATCGAGCCCTTGCCGCGTCCCGCCTTCTGCGATGCCCAGGAGGCGGCCGCTGCTGCCCGGAGGGCGACCTTGCCGCGTGTCGTGATCCCAGTTCCAGTACTCACTCCGCGAGTTTTGCACAGGGTCCGGTCAGACGCCGACTCGCGCCGGTGGACGGACGTGCGGAGATGGTCCCTGGCGTGCCTTGCCGCTCATCTGGGTGGCTGCCGCACCGGCGATGACCACCGCTCCACCGATCAGCGACACGGCGCTCGGTTCCTCGTGCAGCACCAGCCACGCTGCCCCGATGCCGACAACGGGAACGAGGAGGGACAACGGTGCGACGGTGCCCGCCGGATAGCGGCTGAGCAGAGCCGTCCAGAGGCCGGAGCCGGCGATGGTGCCGAGGATCACGATGTAGGCGAGTCCGGCAAGCGCCAGCGGGCCGTTGCCGTGAAGCGAAGACGTCAGCGCGTCCCAGCCGGACGAGGGTCCTTCGACCGCGAACGAGAGTGCGAGCATGGGCAGCGGGGGAATGACGCACATCCACAGCATCAGGCGCATCGGCTGGTCGGAGGCCGCCTTTCGGTTTCCGAGGTTGCCCAGCGCCCACGACAGGCCGGCGAGCAACGTCAGAACCACGGGGAGGAGGGCGGCGTGCTGGGACCGGTCCCAGCCGATGAGCGCCATCCCCGACATCGCCACGAGGAGCCCACCCACCTGCACCGGCCGCAGTCGCTCGCGGAGCAGGATTGCGCCCAGTACGACGGTGAACGGCGCCGACGACTGCAAGACCAGTGACGCCAGCCCGGTGGGCATCCCGACATGCATGGCCCAGAACAGGAACGTGAACTGCCCGACTCCGAAGCCGGTGCCGTAGAGCAGCAGCCACGTGGTGGGGACCTGCGGCCGCGGAACGAACAAGACCACCGGGATCGCGATGAGGAGAAAGCGCACTGCCGCGAAGAAGAACGGCGGGAAGTGATCGAGACCGGCGCGAATGGCGAGAAAGTTCAGACCCCACAACACGACGACGGTAAGTCCGAGGAGCCGATCGCGGGTGGTCATGTGCTCCATCGTGAGCCTGCCGAACCATCAGGACAAGCACTTTATAGTGCATTGTCCATGTAGTTTTACTTCATGGATGCGACCCGCTTGCGAGTCCTGCGTGAGCTGGCGGACCGAGGGACGGTGGCCGCCACTGCCGCGGCATTGTCGATGACCCCGTCCGCCGTATCGCAGCAATTGAAGATCCTGGGGCGGGAAGCAGGCGTGACCCTGCTCGAACCCGACGGCCGGCGCCTGCGGCTCACCGACGCCGGACAGGCCCTCGTGGTGCGGGCCGACGACGTCCTGGCCGCCCTGGACCGGGCAGCAGCGGAGATGGACGCCTACCGGGGGTCGCCGCGAGGTCGTGTCCGGGTGGCGCTGTTTCCGTCCGGCGCCGCGTTGCTGCTGCCCCGGCTGCTCGACGTCCTCGCCGGAAGCGGTGTGGACGTGCAGCCGCGCGACGAGGATTTGCCGTCGTCGGCATTGCCGACGTTGCTCGCCGACTACGACGTGGTTCTCACTCACCGGGATGAGCGTGCCGCCGACACGTCGTCACCTCGGGTGACCGCCGAACCGCTCATGCGTGAGCCGATCGATCTGATCCTGCCGCCCGGTCATCGTTTCGCGGGGCAGAATTCGGTGCGACCGGAACAGTTGGCCGACGAGAGCTGGATCAGCGTGCGCGGCGGATTCCCCGTCGACGACGTCCTGCTGTCGGTGGCCGCGGCAACCGGAGTGCAGCCGCGGGTGGTGATGCGTATCAACGACTTCCGGGTCATCGAGGAACTGGTGGCCGGCGGGCACGGTGTCGCGCTGCTGGCCCGCCATGCCGTGACCCACCCGTCGGTGGTCCGGTTGCCCCTTGCCGGTGTCCGGGCGGCGCGCATCTACGAACTGACTCGTCGTCCGGCGGCCGATGCCATTCCTGCCGTCGCAACGGTGCTTCAGGCGTTCCGGGACGTCGCGGCGGAGGTCACGGACTGACATGGCAAAGGGACCCGCTCGAAAGCGGGTCCCCCTCGGGAAGTGGCCAGTGATCAGCCCAACGCCTTCGCCTTCAACGTCTCGTACTCCTGTTGGTTGATGGTTCCGGCATCGAGCAACGCTTTCGCGTCCGCGATCTGCTCCGCCGACGACTTGCCCGCGACCTCGCGAATGTAGCTGTCTTGCGCCTGTTTGACCTGCTGAGCCGCGGCCATCGACCGCTGCGCCATGCCGTCGCTCTTCACGATCAGGTACACCAGCGCGGTCAGGAAGGGGACGATGAACAGGAAGATGATCCAGATGGCCTTGGCCCAGCCCGACGACTTATGGTCGCGGAACAGGTCGGTGATGATGGAGAACAGCAGGATCAGGTAGGCCACGAAGGCGAACGTGGTGATGATTACCCAGAGGAAGTCCCAGAACGAGTCCATTGCAGCGCTCCATTTCACACAGTCGAAGGAAGTCTGCGCCGACTATCGCAGCTTCCGGCACCGCCCGCGTCATCCGAAACAGGTGAAATGGGTATGGCCCAGTACACGACACGGCCGCGACACCCGTAGGTGCCGCGGCCGTGTCGCGTCGTTCTAGCTTGCTGATTCCACCGCTCGTCGCATACCGCGCTCGACGGCACCGATGATGTAGGGGCGGAGTTCGACGGCGGGGATGACCGCGTCGACGGAGCCGACCTGCTGAGCGCGCTGGATGTTGTGCACGGCCTCGAACTCGGCGGCGACTTCACCGAGTTTCTCGTTGCGGACCGCAGCCTGCTGGGCGGCCAGCTCGACGCGCAGGTGAGCCTGCTGGGCGTCGGTCTGGGCGCCGGCCAGGTTGGCCTCGAGTTCCCGGATCGTCGGGTCGGCGGCCACCCGCGAGTTGACCTCGCGGGTGAACACCACGGCCGCGGCGGGCGCGCCACCGAGCACCGACGCGAAGGAACCCTCGACGGCGAGAACTTCCATGTTGTCGTTGAGCGCTCCGGAGAACACGACGAACGCGCCGCCGTGGTAGCGGGAGATGACGCAGAATACGATCGGGCCGTCGAAATTAACGATGGCGCGGCCGATTTCGGCGCCGTACTCGAGCTGGATGTGCCGCAGCGAGTCGGGGGACCCGTCGAAGCCGGACAGGTTGGCCAGCACGACGAGGGGACGGCTTCCGCTGGCGGCGTTGATTGCCCGCGCCGTCTTCTTCGACGACTGCGGGAACAACGTTCCGGCGGTCCACTGGTCGGGGCCGTTGGCCGGCGACCATCCCTTACGGGCGATGGCCCGCGACTCGATGCCGATGACACTCACCGGGTAACCGCCCAGGTGCGCATCCATGACGACGGACGTGTCCGCGTCCGCCATGTCGGCCCACCGCTCCAGCACCTGGTGGTCCTGGTCGACGAGCGCCCGCATCACGGTGCGAATGTCGAACGGCTTCTTGCGTTCCGGGTTCGTCTCTGCCGAGAAGATGTCACCGACCGTGGTGAAGTCGCTCGACGGGTGGACGTGCGGGAAGGTGCGCACGTCGCGGCCGATGGGGTCGGCGGTGTGGGCCCGACGCGGGAACCGTTCCCCGGCAACCACATACGCATGGTCGTAGTGGGCGAACAGGATCTGGCAGGCCGCGGGCAGGTTGGGAGCCCAGTACTGCGCCTCGCCGTTGGGTCCCATGACGCGGTCATAGCCACCGATACCGAAGTTGTCCTCGGCCGAGACACCACCCGAGTAGTCGAGCGAGTTCTTACCGGTGAGCACCATGGCGCTGTCGGGCGTCATCACGAGGATGCCCTTGGTGTGCATCAGCATCGTGGCTTCGGCGTTCCAGTAGGGCTGCGCGCCGACGTTGATGCCGGCCACGATCACGTTGACCTCGCCACCGTTCTGCGTGAACGTGATGATGCGACGCAAGCCGCGAGACACCCAGTCCATGTTCTCGGTACCGCTGTCCATGGAGATCGTCGCCCCGGACGACAACGCGAACCACTCGACCGGCACACCCAGCTCCTCGGCCAGGTCGACGCCCGCTACGAGACGCGCGCACTCGGCTTCGGCGACGGTGCCCAGCGCCTTGGTCGGATCGCCGAAGAGCGCGACCCGGGTCATGCCCTCGGGGTGCCGTTCGGTGCGGGCGGTGACCAGACCGACGATGAGGCCGGCGCGGTTCTGTCCGTACGGACGGTCCACCGGAACCAGTCGGCCCGACTCGTCCAGGTCGTGCTCGACGAAGGTTCCGTCGCGACCGGTGAGCAGGGGAATCAGCTCGTACGGGTAGACGGTGCCGCGGGCGCGGGAACTGCGGACCTTCTGGGTGTACGCGTCGAGCGGCTGCAGCGGCTCGGTCGGCGGGTCGGTGACCTTGACGACGACGCCGCTGCCGGTGCGGTAGGAGAATCGCAGTGCCTTCTCCTGCGACTCCGTTCCGGCCGGGCCCTGGAGCCGGGCGATCACGGTGATCTCCTCGAGTCCGGCGCCCGCGGTGAGCGGGGCCGCGACCCGCGCAAATTCCTGCAGGTCTTCCACCGGAGCGTCGATCTTCGGCCATACGTACAGCACGACGCGGTTGGCGTCGAGCTTGCGCTTGCTGCCACGGGCCGCCTGAGCTCGCCGGATGCCGTCGAGGCAGGACTGGAGCACGCGCTCGGCAGCGGGAACGCCGATCACCTGGCCGTCCTCGTTGCGGACGGGGGTGATGTCGCGGATTTCGGCGAGTGCGATGAGGCGCTCGTCGGTGGGGTTCTCGGGCGACACCAGGTGGAACAGGAACGTGTCCGCCGCCGCGGGCAGGCGGGTGCCTTCGAAGTTCTTCAGGCGCCACAGATCGAAGCGCTGACCGGTGAGCGGGTGCATGTCCCGGATCAGTGCCTCTTCCGCGAGCACACCCGCGTCCGGCCGGTAGGTGAACTTGCGGACGTCGAGGCCGACGCCACCGAAGACGGACACCGTGACTCGGCGGCAGGAGGCGATCAGGGGCAGCGTCGCCAGCGTCTTGCGCAGGTCCTCCGACATCGTGTCGGGATCGGCCGGCGGCTCGGACCACGACAGGTACAGGTCGAGGACGAGATTGTCGGGGGTCTCCGAGGCGACATCACCGATTTCGGTGAGCGCACCGGGCAGTTCGGCATAGTCGGCGACGGCCGACACGAGGTGCAGACGCTCCCCGAGCAGGTCGAAGTTGCCGGTGACGAAGTGCCGTCCGCCACGATCGAACGCTGCGACGTCTTCGAGCGTACGGATGTCGTAGTAGCGGCGGGTGACCACCTCGAGCAGCGGGCCCACGGTGGCGCTCTTGCGGGCGATGCGCTGTCCGAGCAGCTCGGTCAGCGACTGCGGGGTGGCGACCAGCGCTTCGAGGCGTTCCTGGTAGTCGCCGGCGCCGGGATGCTCGGCGAGGTACTCGAGGCTGCCGCGGACACCGTCGTACACCTGTTCGCGGGCCTTGCGGATCTGCGGCTCGTCGAAGAAGCGGAAGCGGACGTTGCGGGCGACGTTGCCGATCACCGGGTAGCGGACCTGGGTGGCGACGATCAACCGGTCCAGCACCTCACCGAGTCCGCTCGGGGCGCGGCCGGGTGCGTTGCCGTCGTTGAGCCAGCGGTCGAGCAGTGCGGCGATGACGGGAACCTGATTGTCCATCCGCTGCTGCGCGAGGAAGAGGCGGTACACCGCTTCCTCGAGCTCGGCGGTGCGCTCGAGATCGGTGACGTCGTAGTGGCGCAGAGCGCGCGACAACCGGGTCTGGAAGGACTCCGGAAGCCCCTCGAGCTCGACGTCCAGGGTGTGGAGATAGGTGTGGAAATGCTCGCGCGGGCTGTGCACCCGCTCGTCGCCGTCTTCCTCGGCCACCGTCGGACGGTTACGGCCGATCTCGCAGATGTCGGCGAACGTGGTGAGCAGCGCCAGCTCGGCCTGCACGAGGTCGGGATCGCCGGCGATCTGTGCCCGCAGCTTCTCGTACTGGGCGAGCAGGACACCGGCCCGCTTCGCGCTGACGTCGTACCCGGTGAGCAGCGCGCCGAGCGCATCGATCTGCGCAAGGGCATCGAGGCGCGGGTCACCGTGGGGTGCCGGGGCGCCGAGATCGAATTCGACCCGAGGCGACTGCTGCGCCGTGGACTCGTCGGAGCTTTCCTCCACCCGCAGCAGCGCCGTTCCGGCGTCCACCTGCGAGTTGACCATGGCCAGCACTTCCCGGACCCGGCCGGCGACGGGCGCGCGGACCGCGGTTTCCATCTTCATGCTCTCGAGGACGACCAAGGTGGCGCCGACCTCGACCTCGTCACCGACGGACACCGGCACCGCGACCACGACCGCCGGGGCGGGGGCGCGTACGACACCGGCCTCGTCCTGGCTGATCTGGTGACTGATGCCGTCGACCTCGACGAGGTACTGGGCGCGTCCCGCGACGGAGACGACGTGGTGGCGGCGGTCGCCGATCACCAGGCGGCTCTCGAACTCGCTGAGCCGGTCCACCTCGACCTCGGTCTCGGGGGCGTCCCCGTCGACGCGGTAACGGTGGGCGCCGACCTGCGTGACGGTGAGTCCGTACGCCTGACCCTGGTAGCTGAGCTCCACCTTGCGGCCGATGGCGTGGCCGGCGCGGGGTCGCCCACCGCGGGCAGACGAAAGGAACGCCTGACGCTCGAGCTTCTCCTCGGCGTCGTAGACATCGATGGCGGCGGCGATCAGCGCGACATCAGCGGTGCGGGACGGCACGTTGGACGTGCCCGCGTCGGTGCGGTCCAGCCAGCCGGTGTCGGCGGACGCCGTGATGACCTCTTCGCGGTCGAGCAGGTCGAGCAGGAAGGACTTGGTGGTGGTGCCGCCGCGCAGCACGACCGTGGTCTCCCGCAACGCCGTGCGCAGCCGGGCCAGTGCCTCGGAGCGGTCGCGGCCCCAGGCGATGACCTTGGCGACCATGGAGTCGTAGTCGGGCGGGATGACGTCGCCCTGCGCGATGCCGGTGTCGACGCGCAGGCCGCTGCCGAGCGGGAACTTGAGCAGTTGCACCGCGCCGGGGGCGGGTGCGAATCCGTTGGCGGCGTCTTCGGCGTTGAGCCGGGCTTCGACGGCGTGGCCGAACTCGGGCGGGCAGTCACCCACGAGGGGTTCGCCGCTGGCCACGAGGATCTGCAACTTCACCAGGTCGATTCCCGTGGTGGCCTCGGTGATGGGGTGCTCCACCTGCAACCGGGTGTTCACCTCGAGGAAGGTGAAGGTCTTCTGCTCCGGCTGGTAGAGGTACTCCACAGTGCCTGCGCCGCGGTATCCGGCTGCACGCACGAGTTCGCTCGACACGGTGCGGAGGTGATTCGACTGCTCTGCGGTGAGGAGCGGCGAGCTGGACTCCTCGATGACCTTCTGGTTCTTGCGCTGGATGGAGCAGTCACGCACACCAGGAGCCCAGACGTTGCCGAAGTTGTCGGCAATGACCTGTACCTCGACGTGGCGCGCATCGGTGACCAGTCGTTCGATGAAGACGACGGGGTCGCCGAACGACCGCTGGGCCTCACCCTGGGTGCGCTCGAGCGCGAGTTCGAGTTCGTCCTCGGACCACACCTTGCGGATGCCGCGGCCACCGCCACCACTGCGGGCCTTGATGATGAGCGGGTAGCCGATTGCCTGCGCGTGGCGACGTGCGTCGGCGCGGGTGGCGACGGGTCCACCACTCCACGGTGCGACCGGGACCTCCACCTTCTCCGCGAGGAGCTTGGCCTCCACCTTGTCACCGAGCAGACGCATCGCTTCAGCGGGCGGACCGATGAAGGTGATACCCAGCTGTTCGCACACCTCGACGAAAGCGGGATCCTCGGCCACGAAGCCCCAGCCCACCCACACGGCGTCGGCCTTGCTCTCGCGCAGGGCGCGGGCCAGCTCGGCGTGGTCCAGGTAGGCGGTTCCGCTCTTGACTGTGCGCAAGCACACACCTTCGTCGGCCTGGCGCACGAACATCGCGCGGCGCTCCGCCTCGGTGTGCAGTGCAACTGTCGTGATGCCGTAGTTGTGCTCGGCATTCAGTTCACGCACGGCTCGAATCAGGCGGACCGCAGCCTCGCCGCGATTGACTATCGCTATTCGCTTGAACATCAGTTAGCGCTCCGTTTCCGTAAAACTCATTGATCCGCAGAGTGTTTCGATGGCCAAGGCCATGCCCGCCGTGGACTGGGTGCCGCCTTCGCGGACACACGCACCCCTGCACAACCCACTCGTCCCCTCCAGAGGTGCCCCGAATGCGATCATCGGGTCCTGCCACTCTGCAGGACCCGATGCCCGGGAACTGGAGCATAACGTCGATTTTTTGTACCCGCGCGTAACTTCAGCGAGGGTCACGTTCGGTTTGTCAAGTGTTCAAGAAGTTACCTGTAACGCATTGTCACGTCGTGAGTTTCGGGGCGAACGACGAAAACGTCACGCCGCAGCGCACTTTCACGTCAAGTTACCGAGCGGTTCGATACGCCGGCGCAGAGGCCCGGAAAACGCGAACGCCGCGAGCGCGCACGGGGCGCACTCGCGGCGATACGGACGAATCGGTCAGTGAGCGCGATTGACCGCCGAGACGACGGCGCGCAGCGACGCCGTGGTGATCGACGTGGCGATACCGACACCCCACACCACCGTGCTCCGGCCGTCGGGCGCGGTGACGGCGCACTCGACGTACGCAGCGGCCTGGGCGTCGTCACCCGCCGACATCGCATGCTCGGAGTAGTCGAGCACCCGGACATCGAAGTCGATGGTGGCGAGCGCGTCGACGAACGCGGCGAGCGGGCCGTTGCCCGAACCCGAGATTTCCTGTTCCTTGCCGTTCACCTTGACCGTTGCGGTGATGGAGTCGGTGCCGCCGTCCTCTTCGGACGCGGTGACCTTCTGCTTCATCCGCTCGAGCGGGGTGATCGGAGCGAGGTACTCCTCGTGGAAGACGTCCCACATTTCCTTCGGGGACACCTCGCCGCCCTCACCGTCGGTGATCCGCTGGACCGCCTGGGAGAACTCGATCTGCAGCCGGCGCGGCAGCACCAGCCCGTGGTCGGCCTTCATGATGTAGGCGACGCCACCCTTGCCCGACTGCGAGTTGACGCGGATGACCGCCTCGTAGGTGCGGCCCACATCCTTGGGATCGATCGGCAGGTAGGGAACCGCCCACTGAATGTCGTCGACGTCGGCGTCCTGGGAGTCGGCGTCGATCTTCATGGCGTCGAGGCCCTTGTTGATGGCGTCCTGGTGGCTGCCGGAGAAGGCGGTGTACACGAGGTCGCCGCCGTACGGGTGGCGTTCGTGGACGGGCAGCTGGTTGCAGTACTCCACCGTGCGGCGGATCTCGTCGATGTTCGAGAAATCGATCTGCGGGTCGACCCCGCGGGTGAACAGGTTCAGACCCAGCGTGACCAGGCAGACGTTGCCGGTGCGCTCACCGTTGCCGAACAGGCATCCCTCGATGCGGTCGGCGCCCGCCTGATAGCCCAGCTCCGCGGCCGCGACACCGGTGCCGCGGTCGTTGTGGGGGTGGAGGGAGAGGATGACGGAGTCGCGGCGGGCCAGGTTGCGGTGCATCCACTCGATCGAGTCGGCGTACACGTTGGGCGTGGCCATCTCGACGGTGGCCGGCAGGTTCAGGATGACCGGGTTCTCGGGGGTGGGCTGCAAGACCTCGGTGACGGCGTCGCACACCTCCTTTGCGTACTCGAGTTCCGTGCCGGTGTACGACTCGGGCGAGTACTCCCAGCGCCACTGCGTGTCCGGGTACTTCTTCGCCTCTTCCAGGGCCAGAGCGGCCGCATCGGTGGCGATCTTCTTGATGACGTCGCGCTCGGCCTTGAACACCACTCGGCGCTGCAGGATGGAGGTGGAGTTGTAGAAGTGCACGATCACCTTCTCGGCGCCCTCGCACGCCTCGAATGTGCGCTTGATCAGCTCGGGGCGCGACTGCGTGAGCACCTGGATGGTGACGTCAGCCGGGATCGCGCCGTCTTCGATGATCTCACGGACGAAGTCGAAGTCCGTCTGGCTGGCCGACGGGAATCCGACCTCGATCTCCTTGTACCCCATCCGCACGAGCAGTTCGAACATGCGCCGCTTGCGGGCCGGGCTCATGGGATCGATCAGGGCTTGGTTGCCGTCGCGGAGATCGACCGCACACCATTGCGGGGCGCGGTCGATGGTCTTGTCGGGCCACGTGCGGTCCGGCAGCGACACCGGTTCCACTTCTTCGGCGAACGAGCGATACCGGAACGTCGGCATCGACGAGTTCTTCTGGGTGTTCCACGCCGGCTGGTCGGCGGGAGCAGGCTTGGAAGGCGGCGTGATGGTGCGCGTTCCGGTGGTGAAAGCGTCAGCGGGGGACATGGGATTGATCTCCAGATTCGTTGCGGACTTTGTGAGCCCAACGGCTGTGTCGACCGGCGCACGAGAACCCCGCGACGGGAAGCCAGTCTGGATCAGACCCCGTCGCGGCAACCAAGGAGAAGTGCGCGATGCATAACGAGCACTCTACTCCTGAGCCTATTCTCCGTGTGTAGGGGTTCGGCACGTTTCCGGATGTGCCGCCGTTCGACACGTCGAGCGAGGGAGGTGCAGTGCGTCACATCTCGCGGGTCACTCCGGTGGTTCTCGTCATCGTTCTCGCAGCGTGTGCCCTGTCCTGCGGGGTGAACGTGGACGGCTCGCCGCGTGTCGTCGGGGTGGGTGCACCGGTCTACGGCCGGCCTGTCAGCGACTTCGTCCGCGCAGAGCTCGCGGTTGCCGCGGCGGCCAGAGCCGTCGAACCGTGCGGACTGCTCGACGCAGCCGGGGTGGCGTCGTTCGGCGTCCTCACCGCATACGGTCCGGCAGGCGACCTGTCGACGTGCCATGCCGAGGTGATCCCGCCCGGCGGTACACCCGTCGATCCGTCCTGGATCGAGGTGGTGGTGGGGGAGCGTGAACCGTCCGAGGGAGTCGGCCGCGGCCGCGCCGCCGGTGGCATCGAGGTGCGCCCGGCGCTGTCGCCGCTGCCCGGTACGTGCACGCTCTACTTCTCGCTGCCGCCGGTTCCGGGAGTCGCCGCGCAGCGCTGGGGACACGTCTCCTATCTCGACGGAGCTGCCGGTGTGGTGAGGCCGGCTGCCGGTGACGACTGCGCTGAGGCGAGCGCCGTCCTCGCGGCGGTGACGGCCAGGCTGCATTCGACTCCGCGGAGTACCACGAATATCCCACTGGCGCAGCAAGACCCGTGCCGGGTGGTCGAAAACGTGACTGAACTCGAGATCACGACGTTCGCCCCGGGCAGTCGGCCGTACGAGTGCCGCCTGACCCTCGGACGCGGTGACGAGGCATCCGTGCGGTTCGCCCTGTCCACCCCACCGCCGCGGACCGGGGGGCCAGAGGTGGTCGAGATCGACGGAGAGTCGTTCGCCTTCTTCGAGGACGCGCTCGAATGCCATTACTACTTCTATCCCGGGGACGTTGTCGACACCAACGTGCAACACAGCCCGATGAGCGAAATGGCCCGACGCGGCAACAGACTGACGGCCTCGGTGGCGGCAACGGCGCGTGACTGCGAAGAGGCGCAAATGCTGGTGCTCGCCGCGGCAGAAATGTTCGACTACTGACATGAACACTCAGGTCGAGGTGGCCCAGGCGTACCTGGATGCGTTGGTCAGTCACGATGGGAACGCGGTGCCCCTCGCTCCCCGGGCCGTCCGCTACGAGGCGGGATTCAAGACGGGGTTCTCCGGAAACCATCTGCGCCGCAGTCTGTCCCGAGGTCCGCAGTTCCGTCTGATCCGCGCCGTTCGTGAGGTGGCGTGGTCGGTGGCCGGGGACGACGTCACAGCCGATTATCTCCTGGACGCCGGGCTGTTCGGCCGAACCCTCATGACCGTGCGGGTGATCGAGACCTTCCACATACCGCAGAACGATCTCCGAATCCGCCGCATCGACGCGAAGATCCGGCGTCCCTGAAGACGTAGAGAACACCGGAGTCCGCGTTCACCTGCCTGGATCGTCGCGACGGGCCGGAACTAGCCCAGTGTTTCGTGTGCCGCGGGGATGGATCCCAGGCGACCGGCCTGGAAGTCCTCGAACGCCTGCATTACCTCGGCCTTCGTGTTCATCACGAACGGTCCGGCCATGGCCACCGGCTCGCGGATCGGCTTGCCGCCGAGGACGAAAACCTCCAGCGAGGAGGTACGCGAGTCCTGGGTGTCTGCCGCGGCAATGGTCAGGGCGTCGCCGCGTCCGAAGACGGCGGTCTGCCCCATCCGGAACGGCCTGCGCTCCGAACCGACCAGGCCCTCACCGGCGAGGACGTACGCAAGGGCGTTGAATTCCGGATTCCACGGCAGCGTCAGGCTCGCCCCGGGGGCAACGGTCGCGTGAACCAGGCTGATCGGGGTGTATGTCGAGCCCGGGCCGGAGTGTCCGTCCACCTCGCCCGCGATGACCCGCACCAGGGCGCCGCCGTCGGGGGAGGACAGCAGGGCCACCTTTTGCCCGGTGATGTCCTGATAGCGGGGTGCGGCCATCTTGTTGTCGCGGGGCAGGTTCACCCACAATTGGACGCCGTGGAAGAGCCCACCACTCATGACCAGGTGCTCGGGCGGGGTCTCGATGTGGAGGATGCCACCACCGGCCGTCATCCATTGCGTGTCGCCGCCGCCGATGGTGCCGCCGCCCCCGTTGGAGTCCTGGTGCTCCATGATTCCGTCGATCATGTAGGTCACGGTCTCGAACCCACGATGCGGGTGCCACGGCGTTCCCTTGGGTTCGCCGGGCGCGTAGTTCACCTCACCCATCTGGTCCATGTGGATGAAGGGGTCGAGCGCGGCCAGATCGATGCCGGCGAAGGCGCGGCGAACGGGGAAGCCCTCGCCCTCGTACCCGACCGGAGCCGTGGTCAGGGAGCGGACCGGCCGGTCGACGGCGCCCGGGGCAGGGGCGTCGATACGCGGCAGGGCAAGGATGTTGTCGACAGTCACGGCAGGCATCGGGTGTCTCCTCGAACTCGTGTAATTGATTCTTCAACTACCTTACGAGGTGTAACAGCGGCGGTGCGCAGGTATTCCCGCGCAGGCGGCTCCGCCGCCCGTGAGTGGTTGACGAGTGCAGAGACTCGTTAACCACTCACGGGGCGCGAAGCGCCCTCAGTTGAGGACGCCCTCGTGGTCGGGGCAGTACCGGGTGATGGCACCGATGATGTAGTAGTAGACGCCGTCGGCGGAGAGCATGGGCGTCCACTCCTCGCGCACCCGGTCGAGGGGTTTGCCGGCGTCGAGGGCGGTGCAGATTTCGCCGGCCTGGTGCACCGCGGTCTCGTCGTTGGTGACGTTCTGGTTCATCGACCTCAAATAGGTCAGGTAATCGGCGGCGGTGGCGGGGTCGTCGGCGACCGCGAAGATGCGCTTCCCCGGTGCGGAGGCGGCGGTGGTCCTGGCAGCGGCGGAGGTCGTGCTCGACTCCGGTGCCGCGGAATCGGCGCTGTCCCCACCGCAGGCGGTCAGGAATGTCGCGGAGCAGAGGGTGAGGGCGGTCAGAGCAAGAGTGCGGCGCATGTGGTGACGGAGTCCTTTCGAGGCTGGTGCGGCGACGATCGTATCGCCCGTGCGGCGAGAGCACGCGGTGTGTGTTCGCGGCGTTCGCCTGTTCGCCCGGGTGCCCGGCAGGTAGTGTTGCCCTCTCCAGTCGGAGTGGTTCGAGGAGGTGAGACCCGTGTTCGTCAGTTCAGTCCGGGTGCTCTCACCCCGCGACCGCGCGGTGGTGCCGACCTGAGGTGGCCGAGAGAGCGCCCATCGGCAATCCGAAAGGCACTCTCATGTCAGTTTCCGTCGAAGATGCTCTCGTTCATGAATTGCGCTCTGCCGGCTGCGTTTTCGCCGAAGATGAAGCACGGTTGATCCTCGCGGCCGCGAGTGATCGGACGAACCTCGTGTCGATGGTCCAGCGGCGCGTTTCCGGTGTGCCACTGGAACACGTGCTCGGCTGGGCAGAGTTCTGCGGTCTGCGAATAGCGGTCGACGCCGAGGTTTTCGTGCCTCGCCGGCGTACTGAATTCCTCGTCGACCGGGCGGCGGCTTTGATGCGTGAAGGTGCTGTCGTGGTCGACCTGTGCTGTGGGTCGGGAGCGGTCGGAATTGCGCTCGCCGCCCTTATCGATTCCCCCGAGTTGTATGCGGTCGATATCGACCCTGCCGCGGTCCGATGCGCTCGTCGTAACATGCCCGCGGAGCGCGTGTTCGAGGGCGACCTCTACGACCCGTTGCCTGCTTCCTTGCGCGGACAGGTCCATGTTCTGGTGGCCAACGCTCCATATGTGCCGACCGAGGCGATTCGGTTGATGCCCCCCGAGGCGCGACTGCACGAGCCGCGGGTGTCACTCGACGGTGGTGCCGACGGCCTGCACATTCAGCGGCGAGTGGCGGTCGGGGCGCAGCACTGGCTCGGCCCCGGCGGTCACCTCCTGATCGAAACAAGTGAGAGCCAGGCAACGCGGACAGTCCAGGCCTTCACCGACGCGGGGTTGAGCGCGCGAGTCGAGTCCTCCGCCGAGCTCGGTGCCACCGTCGTCGTCGGAACGCGGTCGTGAGCGCCTCGACACAATGCTGGACCGACCTCGCGGGGCGCAGCTGCGTTCTGCTCTCCCGAGGCCGGAATTTTCGTTAGGGTCTCGAGATGGGTCGTGGCGCAGGAGTCGGCATCGGAATCCGGGCAACGCTGGCGGCAGCACTCTGCGCCGGCATGGTGGCGGCGTGTTCGTCGGACGAGGCGCCACCGAGCGACCCCGCGGCCACCTGTGCCGATGTTCGCAACGGCACGACGGCCGCAGCGCCGCCCGCCGGGCAAGCTCCGCCGCCGGCAGGCACTCCGCCCACCAGTCAGAACCTTGCGACCAATCCGGAGATCGCGACGGTCTATCGCTCCGGGATGGTGCCCGTCGATACCGCGTCGTATGCGGTGTCGACCGCCAACCCGATTTCGACACAGGCGGCGTGCGACGTTCTGCGCGAAGGGGGCACAGCGGCCGACGCGTTGATCGTCGCGCAAACGGTGCTCGGCATCGTCGAACCGCAGTCGTCGGGAATCGGTGGTGGTGCTTTCCTCCTCTACTACGACGCGGAGAAGAACAGTGTCGAGGCGTACGACGGACGCGAGGTCGCACCGATGGCGGCGACGGAGAATTATCTCCGCTGGATCAGCGACACGGACCGCACCGAACCGAAGCCTGACGCGCGCGCGAGTGGGCGGTCGATCGGAGTGCCCGGCGTCGTCCGGATGCTCGAGCTGGCACATCGTGAACATGGCAGGAATGAGTGGCGGGAATTGTTCGATCCCGCAGTCTCCCTGGCGGATCAGGGTTTCGAGATCAGCCCCCGCATGGCCGGGCAGATCGCCGCTTCGGCTCCCGACCTGGCAATCGACGAGGCGTCGAAGGCGTACTTCCTGAACCCGGACGGCAGCCCCAAAGTGGCGGGCACCAAGCTGACGAATCCCGCGATGGCCAAAACGCTCGGAGCCGTCGCTTCGGGCGGTGCCGATGCCTTCTACACCGGCGCGATCGCCCAGAGCATCGTCGACTCCACGGCGACGACCTCGGGAGGACGGACCCCGGGCCAGATCACGCTCGACGACCTCGCGAATTACCAGGCGAAGAAGCGCACGGCCCTGTGTACGCCGTACCGAGACCACGAGGTCTGCGGTATGCCGAACCCGTCGTCCGGGGGGACGGCGGTGGCGGCGACCCTCGGCATTCTGGAGAACTTCGACCTGTCTGCCGTGGGGCCGACGAACCTCGACGCCAATGGTGGAAAACCGACGGCGGAGGCCGTGCATCTCATCGCCGAGGCGGAGCGGTTGGCGTACGCGGACCGGGACAAGTATGTGGCCGACTCGGATTTCGTTCCGCTGCCCGGTAATTCGGTGGACACGCTGTTGAATGACGACTACCTGAAGCAACGTGCCGACCTCATCGATCCCGGCAAGAGCATGGGCACCGCGAAGCCGGGTGACTTCGGTCCGGTGCCGCTCGGGGTGCAGCCGCAGGACAAGGAGCACGGAACCAGTCATATTTCGATCGCGGACAAGTACGGCAACGTCGCGTCGATGACCACCACGGTGGAGTCGGCGTTCGGAGCTTTCCACATGACCGAAGGTTTCGTGCTCAACAATCAGCTCACCGATTTCTCGGCCCAACCCGTCGGACCGGACGGTGTGCCGCTGGCCAACCGGGTGGAGCCGGGGAAGCGGCCCCGCAGTTCGATGGCCCCGACGCTGGTCTTCGGTCTCGGTGACGACGGCGCGCGAGGTGACCTCGAATTCGTGACGGGCTCACCCGGTGGCTCGGTCATCATCCAGTTCGTCGTGAAAACATTGGTGGGCATGCTCGATTGGGGCATGAACCCGCAGCAGGCCGTCTCGGGAGTCGACTTCGGCGCCGCCAACACCCCGGTGACCGGGGTGGGCGGTGAACATCCGAACATCAATGCTGCCCGGGACGGCGCCGATGACCCGCTGATCGCCCAGTTGCGGGCGATGGGCCACCAGGTCTCGGTTGCTCCGCAGTCGAGCGGGCTCAGTGCACTGCAACGCGTCGACTCCGGGTGGGTCGGCGGCGCCGATCCCCGACGCGAGGGTGCAGTGATGGGCGACGGTACCGGTTAGCGCACGTCACTCCTGTTCGACGAGTGGCGCGACTTTGGTGCCGAGGAGTTCGATGGCGCGCATCACCTTGTCGTGCGGCAGCGGCCCGACGCTGGGGTGCAGCATGAACCGCTCGATGCCGAGGGTCTCCCGCATGTCGACGATCTTCTCCGCCACCTGCTCGGGGTTCCCGAGGATCAGTGAGCCGCCGGGGCCCCGCATGGCGTCGAAGGACTGGCGATCCATCGGCGCCCACCCGCGTTCGCGACCGAGTCCGGTCATGGCCGCGGCATAGGACGGGTAGAAGTCGTCGGCGGCTTGCTCGGCCGTGTCGGCGACATAACCGTGGGCGTGGACGGCGATCGGCTGCGGTTCGTGACCGCCCTCCGATACCGCACGCCTGTGGAGTTCCGCGAGCGGGGCAAAGCGTGCCGGCCTGCCTCCGATGATCGCGAGCGCCATCGGGAGACCGAGCAGCCCGGCACGGACCACGGACTCCGGGTTGCCGCCGACTCCGACCCACACGGGCAGGGGACGCTCGGGCCTCGGGTACACCGGCTGATCGGTCAAGGCCGGACGGAATCGTCCTGACCACGACACCGATTCGGAGTCGCGGAGTGCGAGGAGCAGCCCGAGCTTCTCGACGAACAGGTCGTCGTAGTCGGCGAGGTCGTACCCGAACAAGGGGAACGATTCGGTGAAGGATCCGCGACCGGCCATCACCTCGGCGCGACCGTCGGAGATGAGGTCGAGGGTGGCGAACTCCTCGAACACCCGCACCGGGTCATCGGAGCTGAGCACGGTGACCGCGCTGGTCAACGCGATGTGGGAAGTCTTCGCTGCTGCGGCGGCGAGCACGACGGCGGGCGCGGACGCGGCGAAGTCGGCTCGGTGATGCTCCCCGACGCCGTAGACGTCGAGACCGACCTGCTCGGCGAGCACGACCTCCTCGAGTAGGTTCTTCAGGCGCTGCCGTGGTGAGACGGTTCCGGTCTCACCGGGGCCGACCTCGGCGAATGTCGTCAACCCGAGTTCCATGGCTACACTCCTTCTAGATAGTTGAACTATCAATCAGTGTGGTAACGGTGGAACCCTGCCGGATATTCCGACGTTGGTTCGGATCGGCGCGCTCGGGGAATACCGACACCATGGCGACTTATCGAGTAATCGACCCCAAAGGTGACGTGGTAGAGACCCGAGAAATCGACGCAGCCGACGACGCGCACGCGTGGTTCGTCGATGTCCGGGCCGACAACAGCGAACTCGGGTGGCGGATGGAAGTCGAGCACGACGGCGAATGGTCGTTCTTCGATGACACCGAGGGCGTATCGAAGCAGTAGAGACCCCACCGTGCTCGCCAGCAGCCCAAGGAAATTGGGCGTCGAGGAAGAATTTCACCTCATCGACTTGAAGACCCGGCGCCTGACGACCCGTGCGCCGGAATTGCTGGCGCGACTGCCCGACGACGCCTACGTCGACGAGCTGCAGCGGTGTGTGGTGGAGGTCAACAGTGGTGTGTTCACCGACCTCGCCGACCTCAGGTCCGACCTGGCCTGGCACCGCTCGCTGCTCGTCGACGCGGCCGAGGGGCTCGGTGTCGGGGTGGCGGCCGCCGGATCGATGCCACTCGCCCTTCCGACGGAGATGCAGGTGACAGGGTCGCTGCGCTACCAGCGCATGCTGGCCGACTATCAGATGCTCGCCCGCGAACAACTGATTTGCGGCACCCAGGTGCATGTCGATGTGCCCGACCGGGACGAGGCCGTCCAGGTGGCCAACCGCATCGCCCCCTACCTGCCGGTTTTCCTGGCGCTCAGTGTGAGTTCTCCGTTCCGGGCCGACGGCTCGGACACCGGTTACGCGAGCGCGCGGACCCTGCTGTGGTTACGGTGGCCGAGTACCGGTCCGGCGGCGCCCGTCTCCTCGGCCGCCGAGTACGACACCCTGATCGACGACCTGGTGTCGAGCGGCGTGATCAGCGACCCCGGCATGGCCTACTTCGACATCCGCCCCTCGGCCAAGCTTCCGACGCTGGAACTGCGGGTGTGTGACAGCTGCCCGCGACTCGACACGGTCATCCTTGTTGCGGCCCTCTTCCGCGCCCTCGTCGAACGGGAGGTCCAAGGTCTGCGGGCCGGCGACAAGGGGCTGAAGGTCGTCTCGACGATGACCCGGGCGGCACTCTGGCGGGCTGCGCGTTCCGGCCTGGAAGCGGACTTGGTAGACGTCACGGTTCCGCGCTCGCGGCTCGCTGCGGACATCGTCGAGGACTTCGTGCGCTCCTTGAGACCCCAGCTCGAGGAGACAGGTGACTGGGACACCGTCCGCGAACTGTCTGCCGCCGCCCTCGCGACGGGAAGCTCGGCTGCCCGTCAGCGTCAAGCATTCCAACGACGGAATCGGTTGACCGACGTCGTCGACCAGCTTCTCGCCGAGACGGCCGACCGCGTGTCACCGCTTCCCGAGGGCGAAACCCTGGTGCCGAGCGCGCACGCGGGACGCTCGCACTCGAGCGTGGCGACCCGCCCGCGGAGACGCTGGGCCGCGCGATTCGCCCGGCGTGGCAGCGAATCCGAGCTGACCTGGACCGGGTCGGGAGAACTCGACGAACAGCAGCTGCTCGCGTGGCGTAGAGATCTCCACGCCCACCCCGAGCTGTCGTTCGAGGAGCGACGAACAACTCGGGTCGTGCGCGATCACCTTGCGAGTCTCGGTGTGGAGCCCGTCCTCATGCCCGGTGGAACCGGACTGTGGTGCGATATCGGACCCGAGACGGAACACTGCATCGCCCTGCGCGCCGACCTGGACGCATTGCCGATTACCGAGGCCACCGGTCTCGAATTCCAATCCACTGTGCCCGGGGTTTCACACGCCTGCGGTCACGACGCGCACACCGCAATGCTGATGGGCGCCGCCGCCGTCCTCGTCAAGTACCCACCGACGTGCCGAGTGCGATTGATCTTCCAGCCAGGGGAAGAAACCACGCCAGGCGGTTCGGTCGACACGATCGCCGCCGGCGCACTGGAGGGTGTCTCCAAGATCTACGCCCTGCACTGCGACCCGAACCTCGAAGTCGGGAAGCTCGCCACCCGGAGCGGTCCCATCACCTCGTCGAACGCATCGGTGACCGTGCGCCTCTGGTCGCAGGGTGGACACACCGCGCGCCCGCACCTGACGGGCGATCTGATCCACGCCGGTGCGGTACTCATCACCGGGCTGGCCTCTGTGCTCGACCGCCGCATCGACGCCCGTACGGCGACGGTCCTCACCTGGGGGAAGGTGTCCGCCGGTCAGGTGGGCAATTCCGTGCCGGAGTCGGGGGAACTCGTCGGGACCCTCCGCAGTGCGTCCCACGAGACCTGGGCCAACCTCGAGCCGCTGGTCACCGACACGATCGGCGAACTACTCGCCCCCTACCACGTGCGCTACGAGCTCTCCTACCTGCAGGGCGTGCCACCCGTGGTCAACGACCCCGACTGCACGGCGGACCTACGGGAAGCGATCGAGTCCGTGGTCGGGTTCGATCACCTCGCGGAAGCCGAGCAGTCGAGCGGCGGGGAGGACTTCGCGTGGTACCTCGAGCAGGTTCCCGGTGCGATGGCCCGCCTCGGCGTCTGGGAGGGCGTCGGCGAACGTCAGGAACTGCACCAGCCCGGTTTCCGGCTCGACGAACGCGCGATGATTCACGGTTTGCGCACGCTGGTGGCGCTGACACGGCTCGGCGATCAGACCGAGTGAGACCTACATCTGCGGTGGGAACGGCGGCATCGGGTCGGGTGGTTGGGGTCCGGGCGGCTGCGGTCCGGGTCCGGGTTCGGGTGGCCGCTCGGGTTCGGGCGGACGTTCCGGTCCGGGCTCCGGCGGGAACGGATGAGGCGGCGTCGGAGTGGGCGGTATCGGCGGCTGCGGTTCCGGCTCGGGAGGTTCGGGCCCCGGTGGCACCGGTCCCGGGTCGCGGTTCAGGGGCTCGTCACGGTGGCTCGTCATCGCCTCGATCACTTTCCTGTCGGCTGATTGAGGAGTACCCCGATCGGGCATACCACAAGCGGCATGACATAGACCGGTGGTTGGGGAACAAAATCGGGAGCCGGTGCGTTGTCTAGCAACCATGCCCCGCAAGCGCGGGAATGTCCGGCAGGGGAGACCCGAGCCGAAGGGAGGAAGTCATGGCAACCGACTACGACGCACCACGGGTTACCGTCGACGACGAACTCGCGGAGGACTCGCTCGAAGAACTGAAGACGAGAAGGAACGAGTCGCAATCTTCCGTCGTCGACGTGGAAGAGGCCGACACGGCGGAGTCCTTCGAACTGCCCGGCGCAGACTTGTCCGGTGAGGAACTCACGGTACGGGTCGTTCCGAAACGGGCCGACGAGTTCACGTGTAGTAGCTGCTTCCTGGTGCACCATCGTTCCCGTCTCGCCTCGGACGAGGGTGGCCAGCTGATCTGCCGCGACTGCGCGTGAGACAGGTGAGTGCCGAAGTGCCGTACTTCGGCACTCACGTTCGTCGTTCGCGCGGGCATCGCGCCTACGGCTGATCGAACTGTCGCCGCTTGTGGTCACCGAACGGTTCGTCCCGTTCCCGAACGGCCTCGCGGAATCCTGCGGTGGCCGAACGCAACTGAAACGCGTATCCCTCGCGGGTGTGCCGGGACACGCCGTCGAACACGGTGCTGATCATGCCCGAGTTGGCCACCCCCTGGGCGAGGAGAGCGCTGTTCAAGGCGAGCTTGACCATCATCAGCTGATTGATCGGCATCTGAGCGATCCGGCCGACGAGATCCTCGGTGCGCTGGTCCAATTCCTCGGCGGGCGCAGACTCCACCGCCAGCCCCCACTCGGCTGCCTGCTTTCCGCTCAGGCAATCACCGGTCAGCAGTAATCGTTTGGCCCGTTGATCGCCGAGGCGGTGCGCCCACATCCCGGCGGCAGGCACCCCCCACACCCTGGTCGGGGGGTAGCCGATCTTCGTGTCGTCGGCCGCGATGATCTGGTCGCAGTAGAGGGCGATGTCGGTGCCGCCCGCCACGCAGAAGCCGTGCAGCTTCGCGACGGTCGGTTTGTTCGAATGCAGCAGACTCGCGAACCCACGATTGAAACGGCTCATCATCGCGTAATCTGCCATCGGATCCCAGTGGCCGAACGGATTGTGATTGCGCGCCTGCACCATCGGATCGAGCACCGTGCCGGTGGTCCTGTCCGGTCCGTCTCCCGGATTGCCGCCGCTCTCGGCGAACACTCCGAGGTCGTATCCGCCGCAGAACCCCTTCCCGCGTCCCGACAGCAGGATGACGTGGACGCGGGGATCGAGGTCCGCCCGTTCGACGGTGGCGGCGAGCTCGAGCGGGGTGTCCGCGGTGATGGCATTGCCGTGCTCCGGCCGGTTGAAGGTGATCCGCGCAATCCGCCCGGTCACCTCGTAGGTGAGCGTGCGGTACTCGGTGTGGTCCTCGGCCTGTTCCCGGTCCGCGAACAGCGAATCGGCTCCCTCGTCCCAGCCTTCCCGCCACGCGCCGGGACGCATGCCGGCGTGGTTCTCGTAGTCGGTCACGACCCCACCTTGGGGGTGGCGCGGTCGATGATCGCCGCGGTGTCGATGCCCGTCGGGAGTGTCCCGAACACGGTGCCCCAGTCTCCCGACAACCTGCTGACGCAGAAGGCGTCGGCCACCGCCGGATGTCCGTAGCGGACGAGGAGTGAAGCCTGCAGAGCGAGTGCCATGTCGCCGACGATCCGGCGGGCGCGGTGCTCGAGGCTGTCCAGGTCACCGAAACTCGACTTCAGCTCGGCGATCGCGGTATCGAGCCGGGAATCGACTCCGGCAGTGGAGTCGAGTTCGTCGAAGAACACCTGCAGCGACTCCGGTTGTTTCGCCATCGCCCGTAGGGTGTCGAGGGCGGCAACGTTGCCGGAGCCCTCCCACACCGACAACAGGGGCGCCTCGCGATACAGCCGCGGCATCCGCGACTCCTCGACGTAACCGTTGCCGCCGAGGCATTCCAGGGCTTCCGCCGCATGGATCGGCCCGCGTTTGCAGACGAAGTATTTGCTCACCGACAGGGAAATCCGGCGCAGCATCGTCGCCTGTTCGTCACCGGCCGTCGCGCGGTCGGTGAGTGCGGCCAGCCACAGTGCGACCGTGGTGGACGCCTCCGACTCCACCGCCAGGTCGGCGAGCACATTTCGCATCAGGGGCTGATCGACCAGATGGGCGCCGAACGCGCTGCGGTGCACGGCGTGGTGCGCTGCCTGCGCGGTGCCGACCCGCATGCCGGTGGCAGTCCCGATCGTGCAGTCGAGGCGGGTCATGTTGACCATCTCGATGATGGTTCGGACACCGCGGCCTTCCTCACCGACGAGCCACGCCACGGCCTCGTCGTACTCCACCTCACCACTCGCGTTCGAGTGGTTGCCGAGCTTGTCCTTGAGGCGCTGCAGGTGCATTCGGTTCCGGCCACCGTCCGGGAGGACGCGGGGAAGCAGGAAACACGACAGGCCGCCCGGGGCCTGCGCGAGGACCAGGAACAGGTCCGACATCGGCGCGGAGGTGAACCACTTGTGCCCGGTCAGCAGGTAGCTGCCATCGGACTGTGGCACCGCGCGGGTGGTGCCCGCGCGGACGTCGGAGCCGCCCTGCTTCTCCGTCATCGACATACCGGCGATCAGCCCGGCCTTGGTGAGGGGCGGACGCAACACCGGGTCGTAGACGCGGGAGGTGAGCAGGGGTTCGTATCGTGCGGCGAGTTCGGGGTTGTGGCGCAACGCGGGAACGACGGCGTAGGTCATGGAGATCGGGCAGCCGTGCCCGGCGTCGACCTGTCCCCATACCGCCATCTTCGCCGCTCTGATCAGGTGAGCATGTGGATTCGGATCCGCCCACGGACTGCCGTGCAACCCCATCTCGACAGCGGTGGTCATCAGCCGGTGATACGACGGGTCATACTCCACCTCGTCGATGCGGTGACCGTAACGATCGTGCGTCCGCAGCACGGGTGGGTGTGCTTCGGCGAGGTCGCCCCACCGCTGCGCTTCCTCGCTGCCCGCCAGCCGCCCGAGGTCGTGGAGTTCTTCGAGCGCGTCGTGGGCGCCCTCCCGTTGCAGCGCTTCGAGTATCGGCGGGTAGTAGGCCGCATCGAAGTCGGTGAGGGGTGGCACCTGATTGAAAACCTCGTGCGTGGCGGTCATGTCGGGCTCCCGAGAGATCGAAGGGTGAAAGTGAGCAGAGCGGGGACGATGGCGGAGTCGCCGGCTCCGCGGGCCAGTGGCAGGATCAGGGCCTCACCGATGGCCCCGACGATGCAGGCCGCGGTCACCGACGCATCCTGATCCGGGATTTCCCCGGCCTCGACGGCGGCGGCGATGGCGACTGCCAGTGCATCGCGGAACGATTCACGGAACAGCAGCCGCTCCGTGTCCACCTGGGGGTCGACGGGTTCGACGAGTAGTGCGTAGGCGAGTGTCGGTGCGCGCAGGGCGCGTTCGGCGAAGGTGTGTACGGAGGCCGACACGGCTGCGACATAGCGCCCTTCGGTGGATTGCGCGGAGTTGCCGGCCTGGACGGCAGCGCTCACCTCGCGGCTGCACACGATCCGGAAGACCTCGGCGAACAATTCGCCCTTGTTCGCGAAGTGTCGGTAGACGGTGCCGGTGCCCACTCCTGCCTCGGCTGCGACGGCCGAGATGGAGCACCCTGCGTAGCCGTGCCGGGCGATCAACCCGAGTGCCGAGTCGATCAGGGTGGTACGGAGGGCGTCCAGTCTTTCCTGGACGGCAGGAGTGCGCCGATAGGCCATATCGAAGAAGTGAACACCCGTTCCGTTCTTCCGTCAAGGGTGCTAACGTCGGCCGGACCAGCGAGGAAAGGCGCACCCGATGGCTTCCGACGTGGTACTCGTCCGACGGAACGGCCCGGTCACGACGATCAGTCTCAATCGGCCGGAAGTGCGCAACGCGGTGGACAGGCCCACCGCCGAGGCACTCGCCGACGCCTTCCGCGAGTTCGACCGCGACGAAGACGCCTCCGTCGCAGTTCTGCACGGTGAGGGCGGGACGTTCTGCGCAGGGGCAGACCTGAAGGCGATCAGCGCAGGCCGGGGTAACCGGGTCGCCCCGGACGGTGACGCCCCGATGGGGGTGTCCCGCATGAGGCTGTCCAAGCCCGTCGTCGCCGCGGTCGAGGGTCATGCCGTGGCCGGTGGACTCGAATTGGCACTGTGGGCCGACCTGCGGGTCGCCGACGAGAACGCGATCTTCGGGGTCTACTGCCGTCGTTGGGGTGTCCCCCTGATCGACGGGGGAACGGTTCGCCTCCCGCGGCTCATCGGTGAGAGTCGCGCGATGGATCTGATTCTCACCGGCCGTTCCGTCGACGCCGACGAAGCCCTTCTGATCGGGCTGATCAACCGGAAGGTCCCGGCCGGTGACGCGCTTTCGGCAGCGGAGCAACTCGCCGCCGACATCGCTGTCTTCCCGCAGGTGTGCATGCGGCAAGACCGGCTGTCGGTCCTCGAACAGCACGGCCTTTCCGAGGAGATCGCGCTCCTGGCGGAACTACGCCACGGGGCAACCTCGTTGGCGAACGGAACAGTCGAGGGTGCGTCGCGGTTCGCCGCCGGCGCGGGGCGGCACGGATCGTTCGACACGCCCGAGGCGGATCGCTCCTGACCGAGCCCGGTGACGATGACAGGTGCGTAGCATCGATTAACCGGGCTCGAAGGTGGGGTGCACGTGAACGACTGGGTAAAGGAGCAGTTCTTCCGGGCCGCACCGACCGAGGCCGTGGAAACGTCGCGGCGCAGGATCCGACTGCGGCAGGTGGTGTGGTTCTCGTACCTGTCGGCGCTGGTGCTGGTCGTCTGGTTCGTCGGCCTGCCCACCGATCGTCTCTATCAGGCCGCCTGGATCATCGCCGGGCTGATTGCCTTCACCATCGACCGCAGCTGGCGTGAACACCTGAAGGTACTGACCGATTGGCTCCCGCTCATTGCCGCGCTGGTGGTGTACGACCTCAGCCGGGGGGTCGCCGACGAACTCGGAATGCCCATCCGCGTCACGGAACTGGTCACCGCGGAGAGCTGGCTGTTCGGCGGCACGATTCCAACGGTCTGGTTGCAGGACCATCTGCTCGGGCCGCACGGTGTGCCACCGTGGTGGACTCTGCTCACCGGCATCGTCTACACCAGTCATTTCCTGGTGCCGTGGCTGGTGGCGGCGGTCTTCTACGCATACTCCCGGCCGATCTGGGCGAAATACATGAGGCGGGTGCTGGTGCTCTCGTACCTCGGATTGACCACCTACATCCTGCTGCCGGCCGCGCCGCCGTGGTTCGCGGCCGAGGTGGGCGCGATCGATGTTCCCGTGGGCCGGGTTGCCGGCTTCGGATTCGGCATCGTCCCGCTGGACGTGAGCACGCGGTGGCTGGAGGCACAAGGCAATCCGGTGGCGGCAATGCCCTCGCTGCACGCCGGGTTCGCTTTCCTGGTCGCGATCGCGTTGTGGCCGCTCGCCTCCAGATGGTGGCTACGTATTCCACTCGTGCTGTACCCACTGGCGATGGCGTTCGCGCTCGTCTACGGCGGCGAACACTATGTGGTGGACGTGCTCGCCGGCTGGGCCTGCGTCGGACTCGCCATCGTCCTGTGCAGGATGTGGGAGGGGCGGGTCGGACTGCGCGGGGCAGGGGAACGCACCGACGTCTCCCTCGCTGCGTGACCACCGTGGAAAACCGGCACGCGTACCGTCGGAAGAGATGCAACAGTACGTCCCTCGCCCCCCGTCCACCGTCGGCGACTGGAGTGATGCCCGACGGAAAATGCAGTTGCGCCGATCCCGCCCGGGGCACTCGTGGCAACGCTTCGGCCGCACTCGCCGAATGCTGATGTGGCTCGGACTGTCGATGGTGCCCGTGCTCATAGTCGGTGGGCAATATTGGGTCCAGGACGTGCATCCTGAGAGGGAGCGGCTGGCCCAGACCGTGCCCGCCGTCCACGACGTCTACGAGGCGAAGAATCTGGCCGATCAGCGCACAGCCGTGGTCGATATGGTCGGGCTGGGCAACGTCGACGCCACGGATACGGCACGGTCGCTCGGGGCCTACACCGACCTCGGGCAGGTGTGGGCAGTGGAATATGACAACAGCGGTATCGACACCAAGGTGATCAGCGACCTGATCGTCGACCATGCCGCCGCCACGGGAACCGACAACATCATCCTGTCGGGGCACAGCATGGGTGGGGTGGTCGCGCTGGAGGTGGCTCAGCACATCTACGAGGACACCGACACCGTGCTGGCAGGGGTCGTTCTCGACTGCACGCCCGTCGATCTGCACGCCGTGCGGGGAGATGCGCGCGACGCCGGGGAGGACATGCTGCGGTGGATCGGCTGGTTGCCGGGCGCGCGGGAGAGCAGGAGCCTTCGCGTGTTGGTCGAAACAGCCGCCCGCAAGGACCACTTCCTCGACAGCAACTCCTGGTACCCGCGTGTCGACCTGTCCGCGCTCGGCAGCGTCGTCGAGGAGGTCCTGCACGACAAGGTGTTCTCGGACGATGCCGCCAGCAACGGCTTGATCGAGTCCCAGTTCAAGGTGATCGTCGCCTCGGGTGCCATCGACAATCTGAAGTCGCTTGCCGTGGAGCGGGATGGGAAACCCCTGCCGGCAGTCGTTTTCGTTCGCCCGCGGGACGGTCGATTCGATCCCGTGGTCGACGTCGACTACACCCAACGCATACTCGTCGAGCAGTCCGGCGGCGTGGACGGCACGCTGCTCGTCGCGAAGCTCGACGGGATCGGGCACGCCAATCCCATCCAGCAACCTGCCGCCTACAACGCGGCCATCGAGAACCGGATCGCACCGTTCCTCCGGTCGCTCCTCCCGTCCCCACCCGTGCGTACTTATTAACCGCGGAATGTTAATAAGTACTCACAGGTGCGGAAGCGGCTTCCCAGTGCACATTGCGCGGCGACGGGTCCGAGATCGGCGGCGTGATCGACGTCGCGCAAGGTCGGTAGCAGGCGCACCGACGCGCCCGCGGCGATCAGCGCCTCGTAGGTCTGCCGTCCGGTTTCGGAACTCGACGTCGGCACCGGGAGGATCACTTCCGCGACCCCGGGGTCGGGTACGCCCAGAGCCCACCAGCCGCCGTCCTCGGCGGGCCCGAGCACGCACGTCGGTGCCTCGTCGGCAAGTAGGGCGGCCGCATCGCCGAGCAGATGCGCGGTGACCTGCGGCGTGTCCATCCCGATCTGCAGAACCGGTGATTTGGTCATCGTGAAGGTGTCGGCGTGGGCATTGACCAGGCGTTCTGCGAAACTGCCGCCGCGCTGTTCGAGGACGGTGACGCCCTTCAGCGCTGCCGTGATCTCTCTGCTCCGCGTCGCCCGCGCGAGATCACCGGTCAGGGCCACGACACGATGGGCGACTTCGGTCGAGGTGACCGCGTCGAGAGTGTCCAGCAGTGACGCCGCCGCCAGGTCTGCGGCCGCGGCGTTGCCGATCTCCCGGGCGAGGCGCGTCTTCGCGAACCCCGGTACCGGAGCCTTCGCGACCACGAGAACGGCCACGCCGATGCTCACCGCATCACTCTCCAGAAGTCGTGGACGGCGCGCAGCGTGCCCTGGACCGACCCCGACACCTTCGACGACCCCGCGGTGCGCGGTCGGTAGGTGATGTCACATTCGGTGATCCGCCAGTGCGCGCGGCCGGCGAGAATGAGGAGCTGCAGTGGGTAACCCGAACGGCGGTCGCCGACACCGAGGTCGAGAAGGGCTTGCCGCCGTACGGCTCTCATCGCACCCAGGTCGTGGATGGGGATATCGTAGCGGCGTCGGAGGCGGGCAGCGACGACTGCGTTGCCGATCCGGCTGTGCAGTGGCCAGGTGCCGCGTTCGACCGGGCGGCGGCGGCCGACGGCGAGATCCGCACCGGATTCCACGGCCGCGACGAGTGTGGGGAGTTCGCGGGGGTCCATCGAACCGTCGCCGTCGAGCACACACACCACCGGCGTCCGTGCGGCCTCCACGCCCGCGTGGACGGCGCTGCCGTACCCGGGCCTGGTTTCTGCGACGACGGACGCACCGTGCGCCCGGGCGACGTCAGCGGTTCCGTCGGTGGAATTGTTGTCCACCACAAGTACTCGGTAACCCGGTGGGATCGCGGCGAGTACGCCCGGCAACGATCCCGCCTCGTTCATGCAGGGAATCACCACGGTGACGTCCGCGGGAGAGATGGTGTCGCCCTCAAACATGGGGAGAACCCGCCGACCGGGCGTTGCGCAGCGGTGCGTGGGCGAAGGCGGTGAGTCCGTCGTGAGGCCGGATCCGGGCTCGGAACCCCAGCACCCGCTCGGCTCCTCGCGGATCGGCCACGATGTGCCGGACGTCCCCGGGGCGATACTTCCCGGTGACGACAGGCTCGGGCCCGCCGCAGGAACGAGCCAGTGTCGTGGCCACCTCACCGACCGTGATCGGCTGACCCGAACACACGTTGAACGCCGCAAATTCCGGTAACTCCGCGTCGAGTGCCGCGATGTTCGCCGCCGCGACATCCCGGACGTGGACGAAGTCCCGTGTCTGCCGTCCGTCCTCGAACACCCGAGGTGGCTCGCCGGCGTCGAGAGACGACCGGAACATCGCCGCGACACCGGAATACGGCGTGTCGCGAGGCATTCCGTCGCCGTACACGTTGTGGTAGCGCAGCGCGGTGACGGATCCGCCCGTGGCCAGCGACCAGGCGAGTGCGTAATTCTCCTGGGCCACCTTGCCTGCGGCATAGAAGCTACGCGGACGCAGTGGCGCATCCTCGTCCACGAGGGCCCACTCGAGCGGCTCCCCGGTGTCGGGATCGACGTGGTCGAACACTCCCGCGTCGAGATCGGTCCTACGGCGTGGTGCCGGTTCGACATCCTCGCCGCGCCGGTTGCGATAGCGCCCGACGCCGTACACCACCATCGACGACGCGAGCACCATTCGGGTACACCTGGTTTCGTACATTGCGGCCAGGAGTACTGCCGTTCCGAAGTCGTTGTGACTGGCGTATGTGGGGGCGTCGCTCGCATCCACTCCTGCCCCCACGACAGCGGCCTGGTGGCACACCACGTCGATGCCGTTCAGCAGTCGGGTGATGGCTTCGTGGTCGCGGACATCGATGTGCCGAACACCGTCCGGAATGTCTGCGTCGGCGCCGTGCGCGGACGGCAGCAGTGCGTCCACCGCCACGACCTCGTGTCCCGCATCCTGCAGAGCCGTGGAGACGTGGCTACCGATGAATCCTGCTGCGCCCGTGAGCAGTACTCGTCGAGAAGTCATGGCAGTTCGATCGGCAAGGTCGCGCCCTCGTGCACGCGACAGGTGTCGCACGGACCTTCCGGCGCAGCGGCGATCGCCTTGTGAACCAGTGATGTCAGGGAACCGAGGTTGCGTTCGAACTCCGCGAACACATCCACGGCGCGCACACCGTCCCCTGCATCGATCCCGGCGTCGAGGTCGGTGACCAGAGCGATGGTGGCGTAACACATCTCGAGCTCCCGGGCCAGAACGGCCTCAGGGTGTCCGGTCATGTTCACCAGTGACCAGCCCTGCCGTGCGAACCACTGGCTTTCCGCCCGGGTCGAGAAGCGTGGGCCCTCGACCACCACCAGCGCCCCACCGTCGACCGTGCCGGTCCGCAGGGCCGCCTTGCGCAGGTCGGCGCAGTACGGATCGGCGAACTGCACGTGAATGCCGCCGCCATCGAAGTACGTCTGGGTGCGGCCACTCGTGCGGTCGACCAGCTGGTCCGGGATCACCAGCGTTCCGGGACCCCAGTCTGTGAGGAGGCTCCCGGCGGCGCACGGCGCGAACACCCGCTGCACACCCAGTGTGCGCAGCGCCCACAGATTGGCGCGATACGGGATCGCGTGGGGAGCGAACTCGTGACGCCGACCGTGCCGCGGCAGGAAGGCAACCCGCCTGCCGTCCACTTCGCCTACCGTGATGGGGGCGCTCGGGCTGCCATAGGGGGTGACGAGCTCGACTTCCGCTGCTCCTTCGTCGAAAAAGGAATAGAAGCCACTACCGCCGATGACGGCAACCTCCGCACGCGGGCGTTCGGTGGAACTCATTGCGGTCATAGAGACATCCTCCGTCGTTATGCTGGGCGCGAGTGCGACTTTCGCCGAAGGAGATGACGTCATCGGACCCGAGCAGCGAGCAGCGGGACGGCGCTTCGCGTACCGGGATCTGACGGCTGCCGGGCTCGCGCTGCTTCTCGTCGCCGCGGCGTTCGTGGTCCCGCGCCTGGGCAACGAGACGATGACAGCGATTGTTCACCGGTCGGCGGAGAGCGTGCGGGACTTCGCGGACGCCGCTCCGCTGTTCGGGTTCCGCGACGTGCACGTCGGCTGGGGGACCCCGGTCGCGATCGTGGTCGCGGTGGCGGTCGCGGTGTGGGGTCCCGGCCTGGCCTCGCGGCTGTCGTGGCGGCACCTCACGCTGGGAGCGTGGCTCGTCTCCGCCGCATGGGCGATGTCGCTGGCGATGGTGGACGGCTGGCAGCGCGGGTTCGTTCGCAGATTGACGTCCGAGGACGAGTATCTGCACGAGGTTCCCCGGATCACCGACATCCCGGCGACGCTGCGCGGCTTCACCGAACGGATTCTGGACGACCAACCCGACTCGTGGACCACCCACGTGTCGGGGCATCCGCCGGGTGCGCTCCTGACGCTCGTCTGGCTCGACCGGATCGGCCTCGCCGGCGGCACCTGGGCCTCGGCGTTGTGTGTCGTGGTCGGGGCGAGCGCGGCCGCTGCCGTGATCGTCACCATCCGGGCGCTGGGCGACGAGTCGATGGCTCGGCGCGCTGCCCCGTTCCTCATGCTCGCGCCCACCGCGATCTGGGTGGCGGTATCCGCGGACGCCTTGTTCGCGGGAGTGGTGGCGTGGGGGATCGCCTTGCTCGCCCTGTCGGCCCGGCGCGCGGTCCGGTTCCCGGCCACAGCCGCGGTCGGTGGCGGTGTGCTGCTCGGATTCGGGATCTATCTCAGTTACGGGCTGGTTCTGATGGCGCTGCCCGCGGTGGCCGTCCTGGTGATCGCCCGCACGGCGAGGCCGCTGGCCGGCGCGTTGGTCGGTGCCCTTGCGGTGGCGGCAGCGTTCACTGCGTACGGCTTCTGGTGGTTCGACGGCTATGTATTGGTGCAGGAACGTTACTACCAGGGCATCGCGTCGGATCGGCCATTCCGGTACTGGGCATGGGCGAACTTCGCCTCCCTCGTGTGCGCCGTCGGAGTGGCGGTACCTGCCGCCCTCCCTCGGGTGTTCACGTGGCCGCAGCTGAAGGAGCTGTCCCCGGTCAACGTGCTGGTGGTCGCCGCCCTGCTTGCCGTGGTGATCGCGGACCTCAGCGCGCTGAGCAAAGCCGAAACCGAACGCATCTGGCTGCCGTTCGCGGTGTGGCTGCTCGCCGCCCCCGCGCTGTTGCCCCAGCGCAGTCACCGGTTTTGGCTTGCGCTACAGGCCCTCGGCGCACTGGCCGTCAATCATCTGTTCTTCACGAACTGGTGACAGCCCGTGCGTACATATCCACCGCGGAGTGTTAACAAGTGCTCACGGGTGGGCGTGACGAATCCGGTCCCGGGGCTCGTCGTAGCGGATCATCTCGAAACCGATCAGCGCGAGCAGGACCGCGGTGAGAATCCCCAGCGTCGCGAGGGCGGGAACGTGCCAGGCGAGCGGGATCAGTGCGAGCAGGATGACCGCCGCGACCACCCGGGGCACCGTCACCGACCCGGTGGCGTACGCCTTGAACCACACCAGCGCGAGCAGGTAGAGCGCGGCGCCACCGAACAGTGCGATCAGCGGCCAGCCGTACAGAGGGTCTGTCAGCCGGTGATGGTTGCCGTCGCCGACGTACGACAGGATCTTCTTCAGTCCCAGCGACAGCATGACGACGCCGATCACCATCGGAAGGTGTAGGAAGCTGTAGCAGTTGCGGGCGATCTGGATCTGACGGGCACCTGTGGCTCGTTCGAACGCGTGCTCCACGGCCAGGGACGTTACATCGAAATACGACCACCACAGCAGCCCCGACACCGCGAGGCCGAGCAGCGACGCCACGATGATGGCCCAGGAGATCGGGAGGTCCGCGACGCCGATGCCGATCGACACGATTGATTCACCCAGAGCGACGATGATGATGAGTCCGTGCCGTTCCGCGAAATGGGCGACCGATCGCAGCCGCCACCCGGTTCCCCCGATGAGGGTGCCGATGTAGTCACCGGCGAGGGCCAGGAACCACATCACTGTCTGCGCGGTCCCGGTGAGCTGCGAGGCGATCAGGAGGCATGTGGTGCCGATCAGCATGCTCGGCGTGAATCGGAGCACCTGTCCGCGGAGCTGGGGATCGTCGCGGCTGATCACCCAGAACATCAACAGATGTAAGGCCCGCACCACGAAGTAGCCGAGGGCGAAGACGACGGGGCCGTCCAGCCCACCGGCCAGATCGTCGAATGCTTCGGGGATGGTCAGCGCGGTGATGAAGACGCCACCCATCGCACCGAACATCACCACCCGTACGACCCCTTCGTCGGCACGCACGAGGTTGCAGATCCACGCGTATCCGACCCAGCTCCACCACAGAACGGCGATCACCAGCGAGCCGCGCAGCAGATTGACCCCAGTGGGGTCGTCCGCCATGAAATCGGTGACGCGAGTGATCGCGAACACGAACACGAGGTCGAAGAACAGCTCGAGCGTCGAAACCGACTCGCGCTCCTGGACGAGGCGCGGACGCAGACGATGGGCGAAGGTCACGGATGAATGGTGCCACTTCGTAGGAAAGCGCGGAAGTCGGGCTGAACCCGCTTTGTTCGTAGAAAGACGAAAGTATGTATTGATGTCGGTCGTAAGTTCCTCTACTGTCAGCGTGACACCGCTCACTCGTATGGAGGACAGGAACCATGGCTCTGACGATCGGCATCGACGTGGGTGGCACGAAAATCGCGGCCGGAGTCGTGGACGGCGACGGAGCCATCCACCGGATGGAGCGCCGGCACACCCCGTCCCACGATGCGCGGGAGGTCGAAAACGCCATCGCCGAGCTCGTCCGCGAACTGGCGGCCACGTATCCCGTGCAGGCGGTCGGTATCGGCGCGGCCGGTTTCGTGGCCGCCGACCTCAGCACCGTGCTCTTCGCCCCGAACCTCGCCTGGCGCAACGAGCCTCTGGGTGAAGTCGTCCAGGCCTCCTGCGGACTGCCGACCATCGTCGAGAACGACGCCAACGCCGCAGCCTGGGGCGAGGCGCGATTCGGGGCCGGACGCACCGGTCGCACCGTTGTCGTGCTCACGGTCGGAACCGGAATCGGCGGCGGCATCGTCGTGGACGGCGTTCTGCACCGCGGACGCTTCGGAGTGGCTGCGGAGTTCGGTCACCTCAATGTCGAACCGCACGGCCGCCGCTGCGGTTGCGGAAACAACGGATGCTGGGAGCGCTACGCCAGCGGGCGTGCGCTCGTGCGGGAGGCGCAGGACCTCGCGGTGGTCTCACCCGCATTCGCCGCGGAACTCCTGGCCCGCGCAGGTGGACGCGCCGAGGCCATCACCGGACACCACGTGACCGCCGCAGCACAGCACGGCGACGCAGCGGCGCTCGCGTGTTTTCGGGAGATCGGCTCCTGGCTGGGACACGGCATGGCGGACATCGCCGCGTTCTTCGATCCCGACCTCTTCATCATCGGCGGTGGGGTGTGTGAAGCAGGCGAACTACTTCGGGCCCCTGCTGCAGCCGCGTTCGAGAACCGCCTGACCGGACGCGCACACCGGCCTGTCGCCGAAGTCCGGCTGGCCGAACTCGGCGCGAACGTCGGCATCGTCGGCGCCGCCGACCTGGCTCGCGAGCACCTGCTCGGGCTCGCTCATGACGGCTCACAAGTATCTGGAGGAGTGCAATGTCCAATCGGCTGAGTCTTCCCGTTCCGGTCGCCGAAGTGTGGGACTGGCAACGAGATGCCGCGTGCCGCGGCTACGAATCGTCACACTTCTTCCACCCCGACCGTGAACGCGGCCGGGCACGCGAACTGCGTGATTTCCGCGCCAAACAAACCTGCCGCGGCTGTCCGGTGCTGGTCGAGTGCCGCGAGCATGCACTCAGGGTGGGTGAACCGTATGGAATCTGGGGTGGGCTCGCCGCGCACGAACGCGAAGAACTCCTCGCCAACCACCAGGGCCGGGTGGACGACGCCGTCGCAGAATCGTTCGGCCTCGATCTGGCGCGCCACGCCTGATGCCGTTCGATCTTAAGCGCCACGCCTAATGCTCTTCGGCCTCAGTTGCCGGCCGGAAGCATGAGTACCCGGCCGTTGTCGGTATCCGCGACATAGACGTCGCCACGGTTCGACACGGCGATGCCCTCGGGTTCACTGAGTCCGGTGAACGGCAGAACTTCCTGTTCGTCCGAGCCGGCCCGAAGTCGCAGCACGCGGTGGTGGTTCTGGTCGATGGCGTACACCGTCCCGTTGTCGTCGACGGCCACCCCGCCCACGCTCTGCAGGTCGGTGAGGGGCAGAAAGCTTTGCGCGCGGGTGGCCGCGTTCCACGCCAGAACCTTGTTCGGGGTGCCCACATAGAGGTCACCCTGCTTGTCGACGGCCACGGTGAACGGGCCGATCACCGTGAGCGGTACCTCGGCGGGGCTCGCCGTGACGTCGTGCAGTGACACCACCCGGTTGTTCAGCGTGTCGGCGACATACACGGTTCCGTCCGGCCCCACCGCGACGCCGAACGGCTGGTTCAGACCGGTGAACGGCAGCGGCAACGCGGTGTCGTCGTGCAGCAGTGTCACCGTGTTGGTCACCAGATCGGAGACGTACACGTCACCGGAAGCACTGACGGCGACGCCCTGCGGCACCGCGAGTCCGGTGAACGGGAGGACGGTCTGCTGTCCGGAGCCGGCGTGCACCCGCACAACCTGCTTGGCCGAGCTGTCCGCGATGTACAGGTCCCCGGCGTCGCTGACCGCGAGCCCCGCAGGACTTGCCAGGCCGGTGATCGGAAGGACCACCTGCGGGCTCGTCGGCTGTTCGTCCGGCCATGCGAAGAAGGCGACACCGGCCAGGAGCACGGCGCCGGCCAGGGCCGCGGTCACCGCCACCGGTTTGCGCCACCACGGCCGGCCCCGCGGCGCCGGGACGGTCTCGGTGAGCGTCCCGCCGCTGACATGGGTGGTTGCCGCAGGATCGACGGGCCGGGACGGGCCGGGGGCGAGGGCGGGTGCGCTGCGTGATGCGGCGTCGATCGCGTCGCTGAACTCACGGCAACTCGAATACCGGTCGTCACGGTCCTTGGCCATCGCCCGCGCGACGACATCGTCGAATCCGGCGGGCAGGTCCGGCCGCACCCTGCTCGGCTTCGGGATCGGACCGTTCAGATGACCGTGCATCACTGCGGAGGCCGTGGTGCCCGGATACGGCGGTTCGTTGGTCAGAAGGTGGAAGAACGTGCATCCCAGCGCGTAGATGTCGACCCGGTGATCGAGTCTCGCACCCTCGATCTGCTCGGGTGCGGCGTAATGCAACGTCGCGACGAGCATCCCTGTCCGGGTCAGCTGATGTGTTTCGTCCAGCGCCTTCGCGGTGCCGAAATCGGCCAGCAGGATCCGTTCGGGATCACCTTCGGCAAGCAGGATGTTGGCGGGCTTCACATCGCGATGCAAAATCCCGGCCCTGTGTGCATGGTCGAGGGCGTTCCCGGTTTCGGACACGATGCGCATCGCCCGCGCGACATCCAGTCCGCCGGACGCGAGGGCTTTCCGCGCATCGACGCCGGGAACGTACTGCATCGCGATCCACAACCGGCCACGCTCCCGGCCGCGGTCGTGAATCGTCACGATGTTCGGGTGTTCGAGTTTTGCGGCGTGGTCGGCCTCCGACTCGAAGCGTGAGCGAACGTACTCGTCGCTCGCCCACACCGAGTCCAACAATTTGAGGGCGACCTTGCGTGGCAGGTTCGGATGCTGAGCGAGGTATACGGTGCCCATGCCGCCTCGTCCCAGAACCCGTTCGATCACGTAGCCGGCAAATACCGTGCCCGGTTCGAACTCGCCACTCACATCGGCTTCACCGCCTCCCGGGTCCCTCCACCCATTGAACCCCGACCCCGGGTCAGTCCGGTAGCCGCCGCATCTCGATGACGGTCAATCCCAGCGCGTCGAAACGGGCCAGCATCCCCCGCAGGTCCGTCGGGCTGTCGACCCGGCCGTACAGCGTGGTGTCACCGGTTGTCACACCCGATACGTCCAACTCCGGGAAAGCCGCGATGACCCGCTCGGACAAGGTGCCGCTGATCAGGAAGGCGTACCTGACGTTGTCGGGCCAGGTCGATTGCTCCACGGCGGCTCCTTCATTCGCGGATGGGCAGTCCTTCGACAACCGGTCAGCCAGTGAATCAAGGGTGACTCGAAAGACAGCGACGCGCCTCACCCGCAAGTGGTGAATCGCGCTCAGAGCAAGCCGGCCTGTTGCGCTGCCGCGATGGCGTCACGTCGCGAGGTGACCCCGAATTTGCGGTAGATCCCGCGCAGGTGTGTCTTCACGGTGTTCACGGACACGCACAGGTCGGTGGCGATCTGCTCCGCCGTGCGCCACGACGGAAGCTCCACGAGCAGTTCCAGTTCGCGGGGAGTCAGCATGTCGGACGCCGCGGTTCCGGACCGTGGAAACGACGCGCGTAGCCGCTCCGCGAAAGTCTCGAGCACCCCGAACCGCCCGGTGCTCCGGATCAGTAATTCTCGGATCTGTGGTCCGCAGTCGTGGAACGGACGCAGCACCGAATCGGGCTCGGCCAGGCGGAGCGCCTCGGTGAGGGCACTGTGCGCCCGCGAATCATGCTTGCGGGCAAGCGCTATTGCCGTGTCGACCAGCCACGCCGCAATCAGATTGGTGCCCGCCGCGCACACCACTGTGCCGTCCAGCACGGGTTGCAGGGTTTTGCGGGCCTGATCGAGACGGTGGGAGTGGACATGAACGATGGCGTCGAGGACCGCCGTGTCACCGGTCGATCCGATCAGGGTCCGCGCGTCCGCCGCGAGCTCGTGTGCCCACCCGACCTCGCCGGCGGTGAGGTACGCGTACTGGAACGCCGGCAGCAACACCGCCCGGATACCCGGCGGCACGGGGATCGACGACGAGACAGGGCTGTGCGCATGGAGCGTGGTCACCGCACTGTGTCGATGGTCCGACCCGTCCAGTCCGAACAACACCGCGGCGCCGTCCGCGAACGTTGCGGTTCCGGCGTTCTCGCGGTGCAGAACTACGGCCGATTCGGCGGCGATCCGCGCGGCGTCGTCGTCGAGACGGACATAACGGCACCATGAATCGACCAATCGCACCAGGTGGAACGTCGGATTGTCTGTGGCGGACTGCTCCGCTCCGATTCTGAGCGACTCGCTCACGAGGGCGGCGGCACGAACTACCTCACCTCTCGACATGGCGAGGGCCGCGAGAGAGCCGAGGCAGTACATGACGGTGAGCGACGCATCGGCGAGGCGGGCATGAGCCAGCGCCTTCCCGAGCACGTGCTCCGACTCCTCGGTTCGGCCGAGGAACAGTAGCGCCCTGCCTTCCTGAAGAAGTACGAACGCGTCCAGTTCTGATTCGCCGGTCGATTCCGGTCCCACCGACCGCAGCCGGGTCAGCGCGTCGTCGATGTCGCCGGTCTGAACGGCGGTCTGCACGCGGAGCGACTCCCGAAGCAGCAGGTGCCGTCGCGGATCCGTTTTGTCAATCACCGCCTCTGTCCGTGTGCGGTCGAGAACGTCGAGCGTGGACCGCGCCACGGGAACGTTGCCCGCGGCCAGCGCCGCCGCCGCGCGGATCAAGCGCGCCGACGGATGCTCCTGGGTGGTTCGCGGCGCCCGCGTGAGGAGACGATCGACCGCCTCACCGTGACCCCCGACGATCAGCGACAGCGACGTCCGGGAGAGCAGCGCGACAATCGCATCGTGGTCGCCCGAGTTGACCGCATGTTCGAGCGCCACCAGCGCATCCCCGAACTCCGCGTGCCAGTGCGCGGCGGTGAGTTCGAGATGCTCCACCTCGACGTGTCCGACGCGGCTGATCTCCGCCCGCAGATAGCTACGCAGCAGCGGGTGGTACCGATACTCCGTCGGGGAGCCGTCGATTCGGTTGATCAGAAAGTTGTGGTGTTCGAGCCAATCCACCTTGTCGTGCGCGTCGGTGCAGCCGGTGAGGATCTCCGCGAAGTGGGTTGTGAACGATGCGGGCACGGAGGTGCGGAGAAGGAAGTCGCGCATCTCGTCGGTCTGGCCGGCGAGAACTTCCTCGATGAGATAGTCGGCGACCGCTCGTCGATTACCGGAGAACTCGGCGATCAACCGACTGGGATCGGAATGACCTTCCAAAGACATTCCTGCTAAACGGATTCCGGCTGCCCAACCCTCGGTGCGCTCCATCAGGGCGTCGAGGTCGCCGGGATCGAGCCGCACATCGTGCTCGGTGAGCATCGCGGCAGCCTCCTCGGCGGTGAAGGCGAGATCGCGTGCCGTGACGGTGAAAAGCTTGCCGTCCAGCCGAAGTCGCTGCAACGCGAGTGGGGGCTCGAATCGTCCGCAAATGATTGTCCGGAGCATCGGCGGTTGCCAACGCATGAACGACTCGAGGTCGTTCAGTATGTCGGTGTCGAGGAGCAGATGAGCGTCGTCGATCACCATCCAAAGGTTCTCCCCGAGTTCACCGAGATCCGCGGACATGTGCGCACCGAGGTCGGATGAATCGGGGTCGAGGCGGTCACACAACGCGCGCAGCCGAGGATTTCCGGTTTCGTTCAGTGCCCGCAGAATGGCGCGGTGGATGACGCCGATGTCGTTGTAGCGTTCTTCGATCGTGATCCAGGCGATGGTCGGGGAATCCACGCCCGCCAGAACTTCGGATGCCCAGTCGGCGGCCAGTCGGGTCTTGCCCGATCCGGCGGGCGCACACACGAGGACGACGGGATAGGGGTGAACTTCGCTGGTCAGGGCATCTGTTAGGAGGTTGTGCAATCTGGTGCGGGTGACCGTTCGGCCCACCGCACCCGAAGGTATTCGGATGCTCGAATGGAACTCGCCGAAATGTACTGCCGTCACGCCGACCCCCAATTCTCGCTGCACCGAGAAACGATCTTCGACAAACGCCAATCTCCGACGCCGTGGGCCGGTGTGGTGATTTTAGCGAGAAAGCGCTGTTCGTGTGGGTGAACGGCAGGGCCTGAAAGGCCTGTTCGAGCCTATTTCTTCTCGTGGCGCGGTGGGTCGGGGGATGCGGCCGGTTCCAGAGGCGGGGGAGCGTCGCTGAGAATTGTGTTCACCCACCTCGTGGACGGGTCGATATCGATCAGAAGCGCCTTCGCCATCAGTGTCAGCGGAATCGCGAGAATCGCGCCGAGGGGACCGAGTATCCACGTCCAGAAGACCAGCGACAGGAAGGTGAAGGTCACCGACAGGCCGACCGCGTCGCCGACGAACTTCGGTTGGATCACCGACTGGATGATGACGTTGATGACGCTGTACACGACGATGACCGTCAGCATCAGTCCTGGACCGCCCTCGAGCAACGCGAGCAGAGCCGGTGGAACGAGCCCGAGGACGAAGCCGACGTTCGGGACGTAGTTGGTGATGAACGACAGCAGTCCCCACAGGATCGGCAGCGGAATCCCCAACGCCCACAGCGCCGCGGTGTCGATGACCGCGACGATCAATCCGAACACCGTGGACACGATCAGATACTTGCGCGTACCGGCCGAGAAGGCGGTGAGGGCGGTGGCGATGTCGGGGCGCATCTGCGTGACGATGGACATCCGCGAACCGTAGGAGCTGCCGTCGACGGCCATGAACAGCAGGAGTGCGAGGACGAACAGCAGGTTCGAGAAGATACCCAGCATTGCCTGCAGAATCCCCTCGACCAGTCCGAAGACGTTGCCGTAATCCACCTGGGACAGCAGCGTCTGGGCGTCGGTGGAGTTCACCCCGTTGCTGTTCAGGAAACTCTGGGCGTCATCGATCAGGTTCGTGAAGTCGTCCGCGTATTCCGGTAGGAGCGTGGCGAGTTGCGCGACGGACAAGGCCAACGACAGCACGAGGACGAGAAGAATGCTGTTGACCACCACGATCGCCGCGATTGTCGCGAGCCAACCCGGGACACCTTTTCTGTAGAGCCATTCGGGCAGCGGGTGGACTGCGACGGTCAGCATGAGAGCGAGGAAGATGGGGCCGACAATCGACGCAGCTACCTGGATCCCCGCCACGGTGACGACGAGCGCGGCCAGCCCGAGAATGACGATCAGGCCACGCGGCATCGACCATTGGGTGTCGGCCGGTTTACCGGACCGGTCCTGAGGTTCTGTCATCGCGTGTCCCCTTCGCAAAGGTTCGGCCGCATCGACTCTCGCATTCGGTGCGCCGACGCACATCATCCGTTGCAGATGAGGATCACCCGGCGCGGATGATGTCCACGGCCGAACGAGGCCGGACCATTCAACTGTTCGCAAATACACTTTCGAGAAGGGCATGGACATGACGACCAATCCCGAGTCCAGAACGAACAGCCCTGTAAAGCAGGGTTTTGCAGCAGGAACGTCTCTGGCAGCGGCGATTCTGCTGCTGACAGTCGGCGTGATTTCGTTCTTCCAGGGAATTGCCGCAGTCGCTTCCGACGACCTGCTGGTCATCGGCGTCGAATACACCTATCAGTTCGACACCACCACGTGGGGGTGGATTCACATCGTGCTGGGCGTCGTGCTGATCGCCAGTGCCGTAGGTCTGATGACGGGCGCTACCTGGGCACGAATCGTGGCCGTCTGTATTGCTGCACTGTCCATCCTCGCGAACTTCCTGTGGCTTCCCTACTACCCGCTGTGGTCGATTCTCATCATCGCCCTCGACGTGGTCGTGATCTGGGCAGTCACCACCTGGGACACCAGCAAGTACGACACCACCACGTACTAGGACGAGGGAGTGGTGAGTCCCCCGGGCGCTCCGCGCCCGTGAGTGGTTAACGAGTGCAGGGACTCGTTAACCACTCACGGGTGGCGGAGCCGCCGGTACTGTTCGGGCCGAGGGGGGCTTTTGAAGAGAATTGCCGGGGTGCTCCTGTGCGCCGTCATCACGTCCGGGTGTGCGCACAACGTGTCGGGGACTGCGGGGGCGTCTCCGCTGGACGAGTTGAGTCCAGGGCAGCAACGTCACATCGACGTAGAGGACGCCCTACGCGCTGCCGATCCGTGCGGACTTCTGGACGAGGCCGTGGTGCGGCAGTTCGGGACGGTTCAGCAATTCGGATCCGCTGTGCAGTTGCCGGTGTGTTCGGCGCTGATTGCCCGGCCCGGCGGCGCGACGACCTACGTGGACGTGTCTCTGCTGCCATCGATGCTGTCGGACTCAGCGCTGACCCGGCCGGACACGGTCGACGGGGTCACTGTCTACCGCGGTCCGGGCGCGGACCTCGCGCGCGGGACGTGTGAACGCGTCTTCCAGCTGAACCTCGGAACACTGGGGGAACGCGCGAACCCCCAGTTCGCGACCGTCCGCGTCGGAACCGTCGCCGGGGAGGACGCCTGCCCGCTGGCCGACGTGGTGCTGGACTCCGCGATCGACAGCATGCGGTCGGGACTGCCCGCCCGTGACGCCGCGGCCCGGAATCAAGTGGCACTCGCGGTCCACGACCCGTGCGAAGTCCTCGACGTGCTGGGCAACGCCGGCGGACGCGTCGTCGATCCGGACGCACCGCCGACACCGTTCGACTGCGTCCTGTTTCCGGACCCGAATCGGGTGCCCGGAAGTGAGGTGACCGTGTCGTTCACCGTGTCGCCGGTCAAGGAAAACCGACCACTCGTTCCCACCGGACCGGAGACGATCGGCGACCGGTGCCGTTGGACGAGCCCGATGGGTGAGCCGATCGACATCACGCGACCCGGAGCCGAGGTCGACCAGTTCACCCGCAGGCTCGGTTCCGCTGGTGCAGTCGTCACTGTTCACGGGCCGAACTGCACCGCAGTCGCCAGGGTCGCGGAGGCCGCGACCACGGTGTTCGGATAGACGGCCTGACGGACTCACCCGGGATCACATTGGACTGCGCCGGTAAGCTCGACAGCTGGACCAGTACAGATTCTTCGACCTGGAGGTAGAAACGCGTGGCTCTCGTCGTCCAGAAGTACGGCGGATCCTCGGTGGCAACCGCCGAGCGAATCCGACGAGTGGCTGAACGGATCGTCGAGACCAAGAAGGCCGGCAACGATGTCGTCGTCGTGGTTTCAGCGATGGGGGACACCACCGATGAGCTGCTCGATCTGGCTCAGCAGGTGTGCCCTGCCCCACCCGCCCGCGAAATGGACATGCTGCTGACCTCAGGTGAGCGCATCTCCAACTCTCTCGTCGCGATGGCGATCCATTCGCTCGGTGCCGAAGCCCGTTCGTTCACGGGCTCGCAGGCAGGTGTCATCACCACCGGTGCGCACGGCAACGCCAAAATCATCGACGTCACACCCGGTCGCGTTCGCGACGCGCTCGACGAGGGTTCGATCGTCCTCGTCGCCGGATTCCAGGGCGTCAGCCAGGACAGCAAGGATGTGACGACGCTCGGACGCGGCGGTTCCGACACCACCGCCGTGGCTCTCGCGGCTGCCTTGAAGGCGGACGTCTGCGAGATCTACACCGACGTCGACGGCATCTTCAGCGCGGACCCGCGCATCGTTCCCGACGCGCAGCGTCTCGAGACGGTGTCGTTCGAGGAGATGCTCGAACTCGCGGCGTGCGGCGCAAAGGTGCTGATGCTGCGCTGCGTCGAGTACGCCCGCCGTTACAACGTGCCTGTGCACGTCCGCTCGTCATACACGACCAAGCCGGGCACCATCGTGTCCGGATCGATGGAGGACATCCCCGTGGAAGAAGCAATTCTCACCGGAGTCGCGCACGACCGCAGCGAGTCCAAGGTCACCGTCGTCGGCCTCCCCGACACCCCGGGTTATGCCGCGCAGATCTTCCGGGCGGTCGCCGACGCGGAGATCAACATCGACATGGTGCTGCAGAACATTTCCAAGGTCGAGACCGGGAAGACGGACATCACGTTCACCCTGCCGACGGCCGACGGGCCGCGGGCCGTCGAGAAGCTGTCCAAGCTGCAGGGCGAGGTTGGTTTCACCCAGATCGTCTTCGACGATCACATCGGCAAGGTGTCCCTGGTCGGAGCCGGCATGAAGAGCCACCCCGGCGTCACCGCCACCTTCTGTGAGGCGCTCGCCGAGGCCGGGATCAACATCGACCTCATCTCCACGTCCGAAATTCGCATCTCGGTGCTCGTCAAGGACACCGATCTGGACAAGGCTGTGAAGGCGATCCACGACGCATTCGAACTCGGTGGCGACGAAGAAGCTGTCGTGCACGCAGGAACGGGACGGTAAATCATGACCACCATCGCTGTCGTCGGTGCCACCGGTCAGGTGGGCATCGTCATGCGCACTCTCCTCGAGGAACGAAACTTTCCCGCGGACACGGTGCGGTTCTTCGCCTCCGCGCGGTCGGCGGGCAAGAAGCTGCCGTTCCGCGGTGAGGAAATCGTCGTCGAAGATGCGTCCGCCACCTCCGACGAGGACCTGAAGGGCATCGACATCGCGCTTTTCTCGGCCGGTGCGACGCTCTCGCGCGAGCAGGCCCCACGGTTCGCCGCTGCAGGCGCCGTCGTGGTCGACAACTCGTCCGCGTTCCGCAAGGACCCCGACGTTCCCCTGGTCGTCAGCGAGGTCAACCCGGAGCAGGCGAAAAATCCGCCGAAGGGCATCATCGCCAACCCCAACTGCACCACGATGGCCGCGATGCCGGTCCTGAAGGTGCTGCACGACGAGGCCGGACTGCAGCGCCTCATCGTGTCCAGCTACCAGGCGGTGTCGGGCAGCGGTATCGCCGGCGTCGAGGAACTGGTGAGCCAGGCGCGCGCCGTCATCGACAATGCGGAGAAGCTGGTCCACGACGGCAGCGCCGTCGACTTCCCCGCCCCGAACAAGTACGTCGCGCCCATCGCGTTCAACGTGCTGCCGCTCGCCGGCTCTCTCGTCGACGACGGCAGCGGTGAGACGGACGAGGATCAGAAGCTCCGCAACGAGAGCCGCAAGATCCTCGGCCTGCCCGACCTCCTGGTGTCGGGTACGTGTGTCCGCGTCCCCGTCGTCACCGGGCATTCGCTGTCGATCAACGCCGAGTTCGAGCGTCCGCTGTCGGTGGAACGCGCGCAGGAGATTCTGTCGAAGGCTCCCGGGGTGCAGCTCGTCGACGTGCCCACCCCGCTGCAGGCTGCGGGCAGCGATCCGTCGCTGGTCGGGCGCATCCGCCAGGATCCGGGTGTCCCCGAGGGCCGCGGTCTGGCGCTGTTCGTGTCGGGCGACAACCTGCGTAAGGGTGCCGCGCTCAACACCATTCAGATCGCCGAACTGCTGGTGTGATCTCCCCACGTGAGTGGCAGAGCACGCTCTGCCACTCACGTGCGGTTCACCCGGCACGTGCGAGGCGCACACGAGTTCGCCGACCCTAGGGTTCGGACATGGGCTCGGTTCTCGGAGAAATGCTCCCGCTCGCAGTCGGTGTCGCCATTTCACCGATCCCGATCATCGCGGTCATCCTGATGTTGTTGTCGAAGCGCGCCGGCGGTGCGAGTGCGGGCTTCGGTGTGGGGTGGATCGCCGGAATTCTTGTGGCTACCGGCCTCGTCGTGCTCTTCGCCGGCGGTATCGACGCCACCGACTCCGACGGTCCGTCGGCGACCACGTCATGGGTCAAGATCGTCCTCGGCGTGCTCCTGCTCGTGCTCGCCGGACGGCAGTGGAGAAGTCGCAATGCCGACGCGGAACAGCCGAAGTGGATGCGGGCAATCGATGACTTGAACATCGTCAAGTCGATCGGACTCGGATTCGTCCTGGCGGCAATCAACCCGAAGAACCTTCTGCTGTGTGTCTCCGCGGGCGTGGTGATCGGCTCGTCCGGTGTGAGTGGCGGTGAGCAGGCGATCGCGCTGGCGGTGTTCACCGTGCTGGCCGGGTCGACGGTGATCGTTCCCGTGGTCGCCTACGCAGTCGCCGCCGACAAGATGCACGGCACCCTCGACAACCTGAAGGTCTGGTTGCAGGCCAACAACGCCGCGGTGATGAGCGTGCTGCTACTGGTGATGGGAGCCGTCGTTCTCGGGAAGGGATTCGGCGGAGCGTTCTGACGCGACCGCGTCGGGCCCGCGGAGGTACCGCCCGATGTAGGCCTCGTCCAGTGCGAGCGCCTTGGTGATCACCGCTGCTCCCACGATGACGACTGACATCACGAAAAGCCAGCTGATCGCGGTGAATACCAGGCCGAGTGACCCGAATTGATGCTGTGCCGAGGCGGTGATCCGGGGGAGAAGGATACGTCCGCCGACGTGGAGAGTGGTCAGCGCTGCGGCGGTCAGCGCCCCGGTGGCCCAGAGCACGCGGCCCTCGAGGGTGCCCATCGTCAGCAGATACGGGCTGAGCGTCCAGACGGCCATCCACACCGCGAACTCCCCGGCGACTGCGAGCGGTGGTCCGATGAACCGGACGCTCGTGAGCTCACTCGCCAGGCCGATCGCTGTACTCGACAACGCAACGACGAACAGGACCACGAGCCACCGCCAGGCGTCCCGGAGATTGATCGACGGGACGTTCCAGATCTTCCCGTAGATCCGGGCGAGGGCCCGGGCAAACGACGTGCCGCTGATCGCGATCATCAGCAGGCCGACCACCCCGAAGGCCGCGAACGACGGGTCCGTGGTGTCCACGGCGCCGGAGGTGGAGGACAACTCCGTGGGGTCGAAACCGAACTGGGTCTTGATGGTGCGGGCGGTCACGTGCCAACTGCTCAACGTCGAGGCTGCAATCATCACGGGCAGCACCGACGTGAAGATCCGCGCGGCGAGCGTCATCGACCGGTCGACGAGTTCGATCTCGATCAGCCCGTCGATGACCCGTCGAACCGTGCGGCCCGGAGGAGTGCCCTGCATCCAGCCGTTGGCCGATTCGGTCCGCGCCGCGAGAGCTTCCCGAGCCAGCATCACTGACAACTTGGTCGACCGCACCTTACTTACTCAACCGCAGTGAACGCGGTCTGTCTTCATCCCCGTCAGGTGAGTCCGGCACGCGTTCACTCGCGGACGACGCATCGGAAACCGATGTGGCAGGTCGACGTCTCCTCGGTGTCGCCTTGCCGAGCCGACGGCCGGTATCGGAGGCAGTAATTCGGTGCGCAGAGGTGTGAACCACCCTTGATCACTCGCCGCGCATAGGGTTCGCCGGGGTTCTCGGCGTGCGCGGTGTCGACGCGCGGGTTGGTCGGAATGCAGCAGGAACTGGTCGGCGCGACATTTTTCCCGCTCGCGGAATGATCAGCTGTGAAGTGGTCGGTGGTCCACTCCCACACGTTGCCGGCCATGTCGCTGAGTTCGTATCCGTTGGGCCGGAAGTGACCCACCGGCGACGTGCGAGCGAAGCCGTCCGCGAGCAGGTTCTCCCAGGGGAACCGGCCCTGCCAGACATTTCCGCCGGGCCTGCCACCCGGCTCGTGCTCGTCACCCCACACGAACGGTTGCCGGTCCAGTCCGCCTCGCGCCGCGAATTCCCACTCCGCTTCCGTCGGCAGATCTTTGCCTGCCCACTCCGCGTACGCGCGGGCATCGAACCACGACACATGGGTGACGGGATGGCGTTCACGTCCGCCGACGTTGCTGCCCGGACCCTCCGGATGACGCCAGTCCGCTCCCGGCGTGAACGACCACCAGCGGGTGTAGTCGTCGAGCGGCACCGGTCCCGGTGTCGGGGTGAACACGAGCGAGCCGGGGACCAGCAACGACGGGTCCGCGTCCGGGTACTGCGCGGGGTCGGGGGCGACCTCGGCGGTGGTGACGTGACCGGTGTCTTTCACGAACCGCCGGAACTCGGCGACGGTTACCGGGTGCGAGTCCATCCAGAACCCGTCGACCGTCACCTGGTGGACCGGGCGCTCCTCGGGATAGAAGTCCTCCGACCCCATCCAGAACGTGCCACCCGGGATCCATGCCATGTTCTTCGGTACCGCTCGAGTCATGGGGCCAGCGTGGCACGGTCGGCGCGCGGGTGCGACAGAATCCCCGGTGCTGAAACCGGGCTGAGGGGTACCCCACTCGAGGTACCGTCGGCTTTCCGAGTCGCAACAGGATATTCATCGTGCAGGGGGCGCCGGCGAATGGATGGACGGATTCCGCGCAGGTCGTTCGTTCGTGGTCTGGCACTGACGGCCGGGCTGGGCGCGGTAGGGGTCGGCTCAGCGAGTGCGTTCCCCTTCGGCATCGACCCCCTGCGGCCCTTCGTTTTCCGGTCACCGCCACTCGAACCGTTTCGGGACCCACTTCCCCTGCTGCCGACACTCGGTGGCACTTCCGTCGAGGTACACGCGAGCAGCACGATGCACACGTTCCACTCCGACCTTCCCGCCTCCCCGGCGCTCGCGTACGGCGGTGTCGACTACCTGGGACCGACGATCGAGGCTCGGGTCGGCGAACGGACATCGCTCGTCTACCGCAACGACATCGTGAGTAATCCCCTCGCCGCCGATGTGGACACGAGGTTGCACGGCGTGACCGAAGCGGACCGCACCGACGTGGCGACCGCGCTGCACCTGCACGGGGGGTCCAATCCGCCCGAGTTCGACGGGCACCCCGAGCACACGCTGCGGCGCGGGCAAGGGCTGGTGTACGAGTTTCCGAATCAGCAGGACGCGTGCACACTCTGGTATCACGACCACGCGATGGGGGTCACCCGGCTCAACATCTTCGCTGGACTGGCCGGTCTGTACCTGCTCCGCGACGAGTTCGACACCGGTACCGCGGGCAATCCGCTCGGGCTGCCCGCCGGCGAGTTCGAGGTTCCGCTGATTCTGCAGGACAAGAATTTCACGGAGGACGGCAGGCAGAGCGTCCGCTCCAACCCGCTGAACCCGCAGGGCAGCTGGGAAGCGGCGACCCCCGGCGACACCGGCGTGGTGAACGGCAAGGTGTGGCCGGAGATGGCCGTTGCGCGCGGGCTGTACCGCCTGCGCATGGTGAACGCCGCCTCGTTCAGCATGTGGAACCTCTTCTTCGACAATCGAATGCGGTTCTGGGTCATCGGCGCCGAAGGCGGATTGTTCGACGCCCCGGTCCCCGTCGACCATGTTCGCCTCGGACCGGGTGAGCGCGCCGACCTGCTCGTCGACTTCGGCGCTCTGGCGCCCGGCGCGACCGTCGAGCTGCGCAACGACGAAGCGATCCCCGACCAGGTGGCGCAGCGCGGGGTCCTGCCCATGCCGCGTTTCTGCCGTTTCCGTGTGGGAGCTGCGGCGGGGTACACCGGCCCGGTGCCGCAGACCCTGCGCGGCGGCCGCCGGCAGCCGCCTCTGCTGGCGCCGGTCGCGCAACCTCAGGTGGTGCGCAACGTCTCGGTACTGCAGGTCGGACAGGGCCTCGGGCAACCGTCACCGCTGATGTCCCTCAACAACCTGCGCTACACCACCGACGACATCGAAATGCCGCGCCAGGGCACGGTCGAACAGTGGAACATCGTCAACGCCACCCCGGAGCCGCACCCGATTCATCTGCATCTCGTGAGGTTCCGCGTACTCGGGCGGCAGGCGGTCGATACGGCCGCACTGATGTCGGCGTCGCCGCTCCCCGCGGTCGGGACACGGTGGACGCCGTCTCCGGATCCGTTCACCCGGGGACCGGTGCTGTCGCCGCAGCCGTGGGAGTCCGGTTTCAAGGACACCGTGATCGCCGATGCCAATTCCGTCACCCGGGTGGTCGTGCGGTTTCCGACAGCCGAGGAACTGGGCTTCGATCCCGATGCGACCTTCGGCATGTCGGCCCATGCGACGGACCACTCGGGTGGACACACCGGGCAGGCACCCCAACCTCTGCGGGGCTACGTCTGGCACTGCCACATGCTCGATCACGAGGACCACGACATGATGCTGAAGTACCGCCTCGCCCCGTGAGTACTTCTTAACCTCCCGTTGTTAATAAGCACTCACAGGCGCTTGGGCAATTTAAAAGCAGTCTGGACTGTTTTGATTTTTCGGCCTACAGTGCAGATGTGACCTCCGACATAGCAGTCGCCAAATCGACCCGTACCCAGGCCGAGCGCACCGCCGCGATGCGCACACGATTGCTCGAGGCTGCGGTCGACTCGCTGGTCGAGCTCGGCTACGCGGGCACCACCACCCAGGGCATCGCCCGCCGGGCGGGTGTGTCGCGGGGAGCCCAGCTACACCATTTCCCCACCAAGGAGTCGCTGGTGGTGGCGGCAGTGGAGTACCTCGTCGACAAGCGGATGGCGGAGATTCTCGCCGCCGAGGTGGACACCGACCGCGGCATCGACGTGCTGGCCGACGCCTTCTCCGGCCCGTTGTTCTATGCGGCACTCGAGTTGTGGGTGGCCGCCCGCACCGACTCCGCGTTGTTCGAGGCGATGGTTCCGCTGGAGCGGAAGGTCACCGAGGCCCTGCGGCAGGGGTCGGCGGAGGTGTTCGGCGATCGGTACGACGCCGACACCATCGAGATCGGTATCGAATTGGTTCGCGGTCTCGCGGTGTCGGCATTGTTCCGGACGCCCGAGGCCGATCGCTCACTACGCGCGCGGCTGCTGCCGGCGTGGGAATCGAAGGTGAAGAAGTCGTGAGTCTTCCGCAACATGTACACACGCTGGTCGTGGGAGCCGGTTTCGCAGGAATGGGTCTCGCGGCGCGGATCCTGCGGTCCGGTCCGGAGGCCGACGTCCTGATCATCGAGCGCGGCCACGATGTCGGCGGAACGTGGCGCGACAACACCTACCCGGGGTGTGCGTGCGATGTCCCGACGTCGCTGTACTCGTTCTCCTTTGCGCCCAGCGCCGACTGGAGTCACACCTTCGCCCGGCAACCGGAGATCTACCGGTACCTGAAGAAGGTCGCTGCCGACACCGGCATCCTGTCGCGGGTCGTGACCGACTGCGCCCTGGAGCAGGCGGACTGGGACGACGCCAAGGCGGTGTGGCATGTGCGCACGAGCCGTGGCTCGTTGACCGCCGATGTGGTGGTGGCGGCCACCGGCGCCCTGTCGACCCCGAGTATCCCGGATATGCCGGGACTCGACACGTTCGGCGGCACCACGTTTCACTCCGCGACATGGAATCACGATCACGACCTCACCGGTGAACGGGTGGCCGTCATCGGCACGGGGGCCTCGGCGGTACAGTTCGTTCCGGAAATCGCGCCCCGCGCGAAGCATGTGACGGTCTTTCAGCGCACGCCGGCGTGGGTCATCCCGCGGCTCGACCGAGTGCTCTCCGATCCCGAAAAGCGTCTGTATCGACGGATGCCGTTGGTGCAGAAAGCTGTCCGTGGTTCTGTCTACAGTTTCCGGGAAGCGCTCGGCGGAGTTCTGGCCCATGCCACCGGACTGCTGCCGTTGTTCGAAATGGTGGCCAAGGCGCATCTGCGTCGGCAGGTGCGCGACCCGGAACTGCGACGGAAGCTCACCCCCGATTTCACGATCGGCTGCAAGCGGATGTTGTTGTCGAACGACTGGTTGCGGACGCTCGACCGGCCGGACGTCACGCTCGTCGACGCAGGCCTGGCGGGTATCACCGAGGATGGTGTGGTCGACGCGGTCGGCAACGAACACAAGGTCGACACCATCATCTTCGCCACCGGTTTCACTCCTACGGAACCGCCTGTCGCGCACGCGCTCCGGGGCACCGACGGGCACACGCTGGCCGAGCACTGGAAGGGCAGTCCGCACGCCTACAAGGGGACCACGGTCACCGGATTCCCCAACCTCTTCCTGATGTACGGACCCAACACCAACCTCGGGCACAGCTCCATCGTGTACATGCTCGAATCGCAGTCTGCGTACATCACCGACGCGCTCGATGCCATGCGCGACAACGACATCGCGGCGTTCGAGGTCACCGAGGAGGCGCAGCGACGGTACAATGCGCGGATTCAATCCGGCTTGCAGAGCACCGTCTGGAACAAGGGTGGTTGTTCGAGCTGGTATTACGATGCGGAGGGCCGTAACTCGGTGCAGTGGCCGACGTTCACCTTCAGATTCCGCTCGCAACTGCAGCGCTTCGACCGGGAGAATTACGTGGCGCGTCGGAAGTCGGAGCAGGAGGCCGTCGCGTGACGCACTACGACGTGGTGGTGGTCGGTTCGGGTTTCGGCGGCAGTGTGGCTGCGCTGCGGCTCACCGAGAAGGGCTACAAGGTCGGAGTGCTGGAGGCGGGACGGCGTTTCGCCGACGACGAGATGCCGGAGACCAGCTGGAGATTGCGACGCTATCTGTGGGCTCCGTGGATGGGTTGCTATGGCATGCAACGTATCCACCTACTTCCCGATGTGCTCGTGATGGCGGGTGCCGGTGTCGGCGGTGGATCGCTCAATTATGCCAATACCCTGTATCAGCCGCCCCGGCGCTTCTTCGAAGACAAGCAGTGGGCGCACATCACCGACTGGCAGTCGGAGTTGGCGCCGTACTACGAGCAGGCCAAGAGGATGCTGGGCGTGCGGACCAACCCACTGTTCACCCCGGCCGACGCGATCATGCGTGAGGTGGCGGAAGAGATGGGGGTCGGTGAGACGTTCACATCCACGCCGGTCGGTGTCTTCTTCGGCGAGCCCGGAGTCGCGGTCGCGGACCCGTACTTCGGGGGCAAGGGGCCTGATCGGGCCGGCTGCACCGAGTGCGGTGGCTGCATGACCGGCTGCCGCGTGGGCGCCAAGAACACACTGGTCAAGAACTACCTGTACCTGGCGGAACAGGCCGGTGCGCGGATCCACCCGCTCACCACGGTGAAGGAACTACGTCCACGTCAGGGCGGCGGATACGAGGTGCGTACTCGTCGAACGAACGGTATCCGTAAGCGGGAGAGCACCTTCACCGCCGACCAGGTGGTCGTGGCTGCCGGCACGTACGGAACCGCCCGGCTGTTACTCGCGATGAAGGAGGCCGGAACCTTGGCGCGGTTGTCGCCGCGGCTCGGAACGGTCGTCCGGACCAATTCGGAGGCCGTACTCGCGGCCACCGCCAAGAACCGGAGCACCGACTTCACGCGCGGCATCGCCATCACGTCCTCATTCCACCCCGACGACCACACTCACATCGAACCTGTCCGATACGGCAAGGGCAGCAATGCGATCGGTCTGCTGCAGACCGTCCTCAGTGATGGCGGCGGCCGGACACCTCGACTGCTGAAGACCGTCGGTGTCGCACTGCGCCGACCCGACGCCTTCCTGCGCAGTCTGTCGGTGCGGCACTGGTCCGAGCGGACGGTCATCGCGCTGGTGATGCAGACCGACGACAATTCGTTGGAACTCACCAAGGGGCGGGGACGCTTCGGGCGTGCGGTCACCAGTCGGCCCGGTCCCGGCGCTCCGCCGCCGGAGTGGATACCTCAGGGGCACACGGCCATCCGCAAGGTCGCCGACAAGATCGACGGTGACCCCGGTGGCTCGCTGGGCGACGTGGTGAACATCCCGATGACCGCCCACTTCCTGGGTGGCTGCGCGATCGGCGACTCGCCCGACACCGGAGTCGTCGACCCGTACCTGCGGGCCTACGGGCACGACGGACTCCACGTGGCGGACGGATCCGTGGTCAGCGCGAACCTGGGCGTCAATCCGTCGCTCACCATCACCGCGCAAGCGGAGCGGGCGTTCGCGTTGTGGCCGAACAAGGGAGAGCTGGACCCCAGACCTGATCCGGGCGAGCCATACGTACGTATCGATCCGACGCCGCCGCGCTTCCCGGTGGTACCGGCCGACGCGCCGGGAGCCCTGCGGCTTCCGCTCACCGTGACGACCCGAAAGGAGGCCGTCGATGTGGAGCGTGCCTGAATCGACCACCGACCGCACCGAATGGCCCGAGAGCGCGCCGCCGCCGTGGCCGGCCGGGGTGCGTGCAACGCTGTGGTGGCATCGCGCGACCGCCGCCGCCCGTGAACTCGGACCCGAGGGTGCGGTGCTGCCGGTGACCCTCGCCATGATGGTCGACTACCTCGACTCGCCCGTCGGGCCGTATCGCGAGATCCTGGCAAGCCCGGTGCTGCGGGCGCCCGGTCGTCGCAGCGGTCCGATGCCGCGCATGGCCGTGCCGTTCATCGCGGTCGACTCGGAACCGTCCGTCCACGGCGGACGCGTGCACTGGAGCCTGCCCAAGGTCCCAGCCGCGTTCGACGGCGACGTCCACGGTGTGTTCGAGGCGTCATCCGTGTCGTCATCGGGAGGCCAGTGGCGTGTGTCGACGACGGCGCACCCGCGCGGTCCGCGGCTGCCGATCGCGGGCGCCTTGGGGTTCGCTCAGCCTGCAGAGTCGGGTGGACGCCTGGTGACGGCGTCGGCCCGGCTGCGCGGGCACTTCCGGTACGCCCGTGTGAGCGTTCGGGCAGTGGGTCCCACTCTGGCCGACTGGCTGGTGGCCGGAACTCATCATGGTGTCGTGATCACGGACGGCCGTATGACTACCGGGCCTGCAAAGCTGCGCTGAGCGATCGCTTTCTTGACTAATTCCAAAAAAGGGTCATACTGGACCACATGCGACACGACCACGATCCCCGAGCGCAATTGCGTGACGTGGGCCTCCGTGTCACTGCACCCCGGGTGGCGGTGTTGAATGCGGTTGCCGCGCAGCCGCATTCCGACGTCGACGACATCGCTGCCGTGGTGCGCGACCAGTTGGGTTCGGTGTCCACGCAAGCCGTGTACGACGTGCTGAAAGCGTGCACGGCCGCCGGTCTCCTTCGCCGTATCGAACCTGCGGGGTCGCCGGCACGGTTCGAGACGCGAACCGGAGACAATCACCACCACCTCGTGTGTCGATCGTGCGGCACCGTTGCAGACGTCGATTGCGCCGTCGGCGAGGCGCCGTGCCTGGAGCCGTCGCAATCGCACGGTTTCCAGATCGACGAGGCCGAAGTCGTCTTCTGGGGGCTGTGCGAACAGTGCCGGCCCGGGTCGACGGCACCCCAGTCCTGACCTGTCTTCCCTACCACCCTCACACTGAGCACTCTGGAGGCTTTGCCATGCCTGAAACACAGCGCGCTACCACCACCAACGCCGGAATTCCTGTCGTCAGCGACAACGAATCGCTCACCGCGGGACCGCAGGGCCCCATCCTTCTGCACGACCATTATCTCGTCGAAAAGCTCGCCCAGTTCAACCGCGAGCGTGTCCCGGAGCGGGTGGTCCATGCCAAGGGCGGCGGTGCCTTCGGTGAGCTGGTGGTCACGCACGACGTGAGCCGGTACACGAAGGCGAAGCTCTTCCAGCCGGGAGCGAAGACCGAGTCGCTCGTGCGCTTCTCCACGGTCGCGGGCGAGCAGGGCAGTCCCGACACGTGGCGTGACCCCCGCGGATTCGCGGTGAAGTTCTACACCGAGGACGGCAACTACGACCTCGTCGGCAACAACACGCCGGTCTTCTTCATCAAGGACCCCATCAAGTTCCCCGACTTCATCCACTCGCAGAAGCGTCTGCCGGGTTCCGGCCTGCGCGACCACAACATGCAGTGGGACTTCTGGACCCTGCGACCCGAGTCGGCACACCAGGTCACCTGGCTGATGGGTGATCGCGGAATTCCGAAGACGTGGCGTCACATGGACGGTTTCGGCTCCCACACCTATCAGTGGGTGAACGCCGAGGGTGAGCGGTTCTGGGTGAAGTACCACTTCAAGACCGACCAGGGCATCGAGTTCCTCACCCAGGCGGAGGCCGACGAGCTGGCCGGCACGTCGCCCGACCACCACCGCGCCGACCTGTACGACTCGATCACCCGCGGCGAGTTCCCCAGCTGGACGCTGAAAGTGCAGGTCATGCCGGTCGCCGAGGCGGAGGGGTACCGATTCAACCCGTTCGATCTCACCAAGGTGTGGTCCCAGAAGGACTACCCGCTGATCGAGGTCGGCAAGTGGACCCTGAACCGCAACCCCGACAACTTCTTCGCGCAGATCGAGCAGGCCTCGTTCGAGCCGTCGAATGTGGTTCCGGGAATCGGCTTCTCGCCCGACAAGATGCTGCTCGGGCGTGTCTTCTCCTACGCCGACGCACACAGGTACCGGATCGGCGCGAACTACGCCCAATTGCCGGTCAACGCACCGAAGAACCAGGTCAACTCCTACTCGCAGGACGGGGCGATGCGGTACGCGACCAACTCGCCGGAAACGCCGGTGTACGCGCCCAACTCGTACGGCGGTCCCCACGCGGACGCGTCCCTCGCCGGGGACGAGGGCCTGTGGGCCTTCGACGGAGAGTCGGTGCGCGCCGGCTACATCCAGCACTCCGAGGACGGCGACTTCACCCAGGCCGGCACGCTCGTACGTGAGGTTCTCGGTGACGACGAACGCGAGCGGTTGGTGAACAACATCGTCGGGCACGCGCTCGATGGCGTCAGCGAACCGGTTCTGCTGCGCGTCTTCGAGTACTGGAAGAACGTCGACGCCGACCTCGGCAAGCGCGTGGAAATCGGTGTCCGCGAAGGACAGAACAAAGCCTGAGGCGCACCGCCGGCGTCGGTGTCGATGCGCCCGCAACGAAACACGACCAGTGAGGAACTACATCATGAGTAATCCCATCACCAGCACGTTGGATCCCGCGCAGCAGAAGACTGCCGGCGACGCACTACAGGCCACCGTCGTGGATCTGATCGACCTCACCCTCATCGCCAAACAGGCGCACTGGAATGTGATCGGCCAGAACTTCCGGTCGGTGCATCTCGCGCTCGACGAGCTCGTGAGCGCGGCCCGCGACTTCACCGACGAGGCGGCGGAACGCGCGACCGCGATCGGCGTCAGTCCCGACGGCCGCGCAGCCACGGTCGCACAGGATTCCGGGGCCAAGGGCATCGGCGAAGGGTGGACCAAGGATGCCGAGATCACCGCGTCGATCGTCGGTAACCTCGCCGCCCTGATAGACCGCCTCCGCGAGCGTATCGCGGCCACCGAAACGGCCGACCCGGTGACGCAGGACCTGCTGATCTCCATCACCGCGCGGCTCGAGCAGTTGCATTGGATGTGGCAGGCGCAGGGCGTCTGAGCACTTCGGGTCCGGACGTACTTCGTCGCCGCCGACGGTGCCGGAGTACGTCCGGCGTGTGACTGGAGTGTCGGATGGTGTTGCTAGGTTGAGCGGTGTCAGGACACCGGCTCGGATGACCGTGTCCCGGGTCGGGTTCGAAAGGTGCGTTCTTCCATGGTGATGGGTCCCACCCACGCAATGTCCGGTGCTGCCGTCGGTTTGGCGACGGCAGATCTGCTCCCGCTGGAATGGGGTGGGCCTACCTCGACGGCCGAGACGTTCACCTTCGCGGCCGTATGCGCAGGCGCGGCGTTGCTACCCGACCTCGACACCAGCCAGTCGACCGTTTCGCGGTCCTTCGGCCCCGTGAGCAGCATCGCTGCCAAGGGAGTCGACGCGGTGTCGCTCGGCTTCTACACGGTGACCAAGGGCAAACGAGACGGTAAGCGCCGCGGCGGGCACCGCACGCTCACGCACACAGCGTTGTTTGCCGCCGGGCTCGGAGCAGGCGTGTCGGCGCTCGTAGTGCAGTTCGGCAAGCCGGCCATCATCGCCACGCTGTTTCTCTGCCTGGGGCTGGCACTCCGCGGCCTCGCCGGTGAGTTCGCCAAAGAGAAAGGCTGGCTGGCCGTTTCGGCCGTGGCCGCGGTGCTGTCGGCGCTCACCTGGCAGTCGTATCCCACCGAGGCCGGTTCCACCGGGCTCGGAGTCGCGGTGGCGCTCGGCTGCGCCACCCACTGCCTCGGCGATGCCATCACCAAGGAAGGCGTGCCCTTCCTCGCCCCGTTCCTGCCGCTGGGCAGAGAGCGGTGGTGGGAGTTCCGGCTGCCGTCCTTCCTCTCCATCCGGGCGGGCGGGCCCTTCGAGAAACTCGTTCTCGGGCCCGCCCTCACCATCGCCGTCGGGCTGATGATGATCTGGGCAGTCGACGGTGCACCGGAGGCGATCTACGACGCGTTCATGCCCGTAACCCAGTAGGACGCGTCAGGCTGCGAGCATCTTCTCGAGGTCGTCGAGTACCAGCATGGCACCGGTGGGACCGAGCGCCAGGAACCAGGTTTCGTCGCTGACGTGCACGGCGTGGCCGTCCTTGACCGCCTGAAGCTGGTTCCACAGCGGTCCACCGACCACAGCGGACTCGTCGGTCGTCTCGGGCGCGCCATAGCTGGAGTAGAAGATTCGGTCACCATCGGCCTGCGAGATGGTCTCCTGGCTGACCTCGACCGCGAGTTCGTCGACGTCCTGCACCTGCGGGCGGGGCAGCCCCACATCCTCGAGTATGACGCCGATGAACGACAGGTTGCCGTACAGCCGGATCTTGCCGGACATGAAGCGCACCAGCGAGATCGTGGGCTCGCCGGTAATCGCGTCGCGGACCTCCCCGGCCCGGGTCTGATATGCGTTGAGCACTTCTTCGGCCTGCGCTTCCTCACCTAGCGCGTCGGCGGCCAGGAGGAAGTTCTCCTTCCACGGGAAGCCGGGACGGATACTGAACACCGTCGGTGCGATCGAGGAGAGCTGCGGGTAGAGCTTGTCGGCCCGCAGCTTGCTGCCGAGGATCAGATCGGGCTGCAATGCGGTGATCGCTTCGATGTTCAGGTTGTTGGTCGTTCCCACGTCGGGCACACCCGCCAGCTTGTCGGCCAGATACGACGGCTGACCCGCCGCGCTCTCCGGACTCGCCAATCCCACGGGCGTGATTCCCAGCGACAGGACGTCGTCGAGTTCGCCGCCGTCGAGGACCACGACCCGTTCCGGCTTCTTCTCGATGACCGTCTCGCCCAGTGCGTGCGTGACGGTGCGCGGGAATGCGCCCTGTTCGGCATCACTACCCAGTTTGGCGGTCTCCTCGTCAGCGGTGGCGAACAGCCGTCCGCCGGTGGCGACGTCGGTATTGCCGGAACTGGACCCGGTGTCGGTGGTGCCGCAGGCGGCGAGAAAGACGGTGGCCAGGGCGACGAGCCCGGCCTTCAGGGGAGACCTCGTAGACATGAGGGCAGGCTAGCCTACCGACTTGGCGGCCGGCGTCCGGGAGTCGTTGGCCCCGGGTCCGGGAAAGAGAAAGACCCCCTCCGCCTGAGCGGAAGGGGTCTCACATCAATCCCACACTGTCGGGGTGGCGGGATTTGAACCCACGACCTCTTCGTCCCGAACGAAGCGCGCTACCAAGCTGCGCCACACCCCGTGTCGAACCTCGGCTAGCTTACAGCACAGAGTCAGCCGCGATTAAATCCGCAGTTCAGCGGCGTATAACCGAGCTTTCCGACGGCTGCGTCCGGCCTTCGCCTGCACCGCTGTCCGACCCGCCACGCTTGGCAGGTACCAACGTCAGCAGCGTCGCCTCGGGACGGCAGCAGAAGCGGGCCGGAGCCCACGGCGACGTGCCGATACCAGCGGACACGTGCAATCGGGTGTGGGCACCCCACTTCGACGGACCCTTGACCCGAGAACGGTCGATCTGGCAATTGGTGACCAGTGCCCCGTAGAACGGCAGACACAGCTGACCGCCGTGGGTGTGACCCGCCAGCACCAGGTCGTACCCGTCGTCCGCGAACCGGTCGAGCACCCGCGGTTCGGGGGAGTGGGTGAGGCCCAGACGTAGATCCGCCAACGGATTCGGCGGCCCGGCGATGGTGTCGTAACGGTCGCGTTGCAAGTGGGGATCGTCCACCCCGGCCGACGCGATCCGGACCCCCGACACCTCGAGGTCGCGGCGCACGTGTGTGACGTCGAACCAACCCCGCTCGGTGAAGGCAGCGCGGAGATCGCCCCACGGCAAGGGGTCACCCAAGACGCGCTTGTGCTCCCTGCGGAAGTACTTCATCGGATTCTTCGGCTTGGGCGCGAAGTAGTCGTTGCTGCCGAACACGAACAGGCCCGGGCGTGCGAGCAGATTCCCCAGCGCCTGGACCACCGCGGGGACGGCCCGCTGATGGGACAGATTGTCTCCGGTGTTCACCACCAGGTCGGGTTCGAGGTTGTCCAGCTCACGCAGCCAGTTCTGCTTCAGGCGCTGTCCGGGCATCATGTGCAGGTCGCTGATGTGTAGCACCCGCAGTGTGGACGACCCGGGCGCCAGCACCGGCATCGTTACCTCACGGAGCGCAAACGCGTTGCGTTCGATGAGGGAGGCGTAGCCGACACCGAGGGCGGCGGCGCCCGCTGTACCCAGCGCGGCACGGGTCAGGGTGGTGCGGAACTCGTTGGACACCCTTTCAGGATACGGGTGCGTGCGATCGAGGTGCAGGGTACAAAGTGATGCTCCGCATTCCCGTGCGTGGGACGCGGCATTCTCGTGCGTGCGAGCGCGTAGCGTTTCGGCCATGCCAGATTCACTGAAAGCAAGACTGCGCTCCGACATGACGGCCGCCATGAAGGCGAAGGATTCGCTGCGCACCGCCACTATTCGCATGCTCATGGCCGCCGTGCAGACCGAGGAGGTCTCCGGCAAGGAAGCCCGTGAACTCACCGACGACGAGGTGCTGAAGGTCCTCGCGAAGGAGTCGAAGAAGCGCGGAGAGTCCGCCGAGATCTACACCGAGAACGGCCGCGGGGAACTGGCGGCGCAGGAACGCGCCGAGGCCCAGATCATCGACGAATACCTGCCGACCCCGCTCAACGACGCGGAACTCGTGGACGTCGTCGACACGGCCATCGCTCAGGTGGCGGAGGAGATCGGGGAGCGCCCCGGCATACGCCAGATGGGTCAGGTCATGAAGGCGGCCACCGCACTCGCCGGCGGCAAGGCCGATGGCTCGAGGTTGTCCCACGCCGTCAAGTCGCGCCTCTGAACCTACGTGCGTGGGAAGTGTGTGCGCACTTCCCACGCACGCATGGTCAGCGCGGTATGGGCGGCAGCTGAATCGGCGGCAGGCCGGGCAACTGGATGGGCGGTAGGGGGATGCCCTGCCCGGGTACCTGCTGCGGCGCCGCCCGCACCGATCCGTCGCTGACATAGATCGTGATGGTCGAACCGGGGATGGCCGATCCGGAGGGCGAGGCGCCCGTCACCGTTCCCTTGGCCGCCTGAGCCTGCGTGGTCACGGCGTTGACGGTGAAGCCTGCTGCCTGCAGCCGCGAGGTGGCGGCCGACTGGCTGAGTCCGACGACATCCGGAACCTGGCCGTTCTGGGATCCCCGCACATATTTCTGGTCGACCGGCGGCAGGGTCGTCGGGCCGAAGTTGTTGACGATCGGGTTCATTGCCGCGTACCACGTGCGGGCCGGTTCGTTACCACCGAAGAGGTTGCCGTCACCGCAGGGACGCAGCGGGCTCGAGCAGATCTCGCCCGGTGTAGGGGAGTCACCGAACACGTACACGGCTGCCGCGAGGTTGTTGGTGAACCCGAGGAAGCCCGAGGACATGTGCGATTCCGTGGTGCCGGTCTTACCCGCCATAGGGAGCGTCCAGCCGACGCTGCCCGCCGCGGCGGCAGAGGTGCCACCGGGCTTGTCGTCCTTGCTCATCGCGTTGGTGAGGGTATCGGCCAGTCCTGGCTCCACGACTTGCTCACAGGCCTGCTGGGTCACCGAAACGGGCTTGCCTTCGCGGTCGAACACCGAGTCGATCGGGGTGGGCGGGCACCACTTGCCGTGCGAGGCGAGCGTCGCGGCGACATTCGACAGTTCGAGGGGGTTGATCCAGGTGGGCCCGAGGGTGAACGACCCCAGATTCTGATCCTTCTGGAAATCGGCCATGCTGCGCTCGTCGAAGCCGGAAGTGCCGGGCTGGGCGTAGGAGCGCAATCCCAGACGCACCGCCATGTCGACGGTCGGGGCAACGCCGGTGGCCTGGATCAACTTCACGAACGCCGTGTTCGGCGACTGCGCCAGCGCATCGGTCACCGACAGTGCCGCCGGATACCGGCCCGCATTCTCGACGCAGTAGGTGGCCGCAGGGCACCCTCGGGCGCCACCGCTACCCATGCCGCGGGCCTCGAATCGACCGGGAACGTCCAGGACGGCACTGGTGCCGAGGCCCTTCTCCATGGCGGCGGCCGTCGTGAAGATCTTGAAGATCGATCCGGCGCCGTGACCGGCCAGTGAGTACGGCTGCGCCTGGACGGTCTCACTGGCGTTGGCGTCGAGCCCGTAGGTGCGGCTACTGCCCATTGCCAGGATCCGATGCGAGTCCTGTCCGGGCTGGACGACGTTCATCACGTTGGCGATGCCGTCGAGGTTCGGCCTGGCATTCGCGGTGAGCGCTGCCTTGGTCGACGCCTGCACGGCCGGGTCGAGCGTGGTCTTGATCAGGTAGCCGCCCTTGTCGATCTGCTCGCGACTGATTCCGGCGTTGGCCAGATACTGCAGGGCGTAATCGCAGAAGAAGCCGCGATCACCCGCGGCGATGCATCCCCGCGGCAACCGGTTGGGCTCGGGCAGCACCCCGAGTGGGGTCTCCTTGAGGGCCCGGAACTCCGAGGCGCGGTCGGGGATGTTGGCAATCATCGTGTCGAGGACGACGTTGCGGCGCTCGAGCACGCCCTCCGGATTGGTGTACGGGTTGAGCGCCGAGCTCGACTGCACCATGCCCGCGAGCATCGCGGCTTGGCCGGCGTTCAGTTCGGATGCATCGATGCCGAAGTACGTCTGCGCGGCGTCCTGAATTCCGAACGAGGCGTTGCCGAAGGGGACCAGGTTGAGATACCGGGTGAGGATCTCGTCCTTGGTGAGCTCCTTGTCGAGCGTGAGCGCCATCCGGATCTCCCGGATCTTGCGCGCCGGAGTGGTCTCGATTGCGGCGCGGCGTTCGGCGTCCGTCTTCGCGACGACGAGCAGCTGGTAGTTCTTCACATACTGCTGGTCGAGCGTGGACGCGCCCTGCTGCACCTCACCACTGGTCGTATTGGTGAGGAAGGCGCGCATGGTGCCCTGCCAGTCGACGCCCTTGTGCTCGGGGAATCGGCGGTCCTCGACCGAGACGATTGCGAGCTTCATCTCGTTGGAGATCTTCTCGCTCGGGACTTCGAACCGTCGCTGCTCGTACAGCCAGGCGATGGGGTTGCCCGCGGAGTCGACCATCGTCGAGACGGCCGGCACGGTGCCCTCGACCAATTCGGCGGAGACGTTGTCGACGGTGTCAGCCGCTCGGTTGGACATGAAACCGAAGCCGCCGGCGAGCGGGAACATCACGCCGGCGAGCAGTACACCTGCCAGGGCGGAGGATCCGGCGAGCTTCCCCACTGTTTTTGCAATCGACACGATCTACAGACTACGTGGGCTCCGCGGGTGCCCTGGTTGGGCGCGGATTTCGACGAAGAAACTGCCCTGAGCACGGGGTATGGACGGGCGTACCAAAAAAGCGTCTTCCCCGTCTTGCGCGTTGCGGTTTCTTTACTTAAGTTGTTGGAACAGTGTGATGGAGGTAACACTCTATTGCGAATGTGGTGCAGCTCTTCCGTGATAAGTGCTGGGCTGCGCAGACTCGAAAAGGGGAAACGAATGCACATGACCACCCCAACCAGCCGTCTGGACGTCGAGCAAGCAGAAGCCCGAATCGCCTGGGTTACGCAGGCCCGTTGCCGGGAAGTCGATCCCGATCAACTTTTTGTACGTGGCGCAGCGCAGCGCAAGGCTGCGACGATTTGCCGGCATTGCCCGGTGTTGATGCAGTGTGGAGCCGATGCTCTCGACAATCGGGTCGAGTTCGGGGTGTGGGGCGGCATGACGGAACGTCAGCGTCGGGCGTTGCTCAAGCAGCATCCCGAGGTCGAGTCGTGGTCCGACTTCTTCGAAGCGCAGCGGCAACACCAGTCCGCCGTCTGACCTTCCGCTTCGGGTGGGCTGACGGAAGAAAATCGCTAGGTGGGTGAGCCGTTTCTCCGGCGGAGCTGATCAGCTCCTGCGGGTGAGCTGATCACCCACCGCTCTCAGCGCCTCGAGATCCGACACCTCGAACGGCAATGAGGGAACGCCGACGATCGGCACCCGAGGGTGGGCGGCCGTGAACCGGCTCAGTAGTTGTACCTCTCGCTTCGCTATCACTGCTCGGTGGGCATGAATCCGCAGGACAGCCGAGGTGAGGGGATCCTGTTCCCCCAGTTGATCGGCGGCAGTGACCGCGTGATCGGCGGGCAGGGAACTGAGGGTGGGATGCGTCCGATTCAGGACCAGGCCCGCGAGCGGCATGCCGTCGCCCCCGAGCCGGTCCACGAAGAACGCCGCCTCCCTCAGGGCATCCGGCTCGGCCGCTGCGATCACCAGAAAACTGGTGCCGGGCTGTCGGAGCAACTCGTAAGTACGCGTTGCCCTTTCGCGGAAACCGCCGAACATAGAGTCGAGTGATTGCACGAAACTCGATGCGTCGGACAGCATCTGACTACCGACGATGGTGGACACGCCGCGTAGCGCCAGCCCCATCGCGCCGGTCACGAGCCGGGTGAGGCCGCGTCCGGGTGCGGTCAGCAACCGGATCATACGACCGTCGAGGAAGGCGCCGAGGCGCTGTGGGGCGTCGAGGAAGTCCAGCGCGTTGCGGGACGGCGGGGTGTCGACCACCACGAGGTCCCATTCCTTGCTGGACGCGAGCTGGCCCAGCTTCTCCATTGCCATGTACTCCTGCGTTCCCGAGAACGAGGTGGCGACGGTCTGATAAAAGGGATTGGCGAGAATCTGCTGCGCCTTTTCCGGCGTGGAATGCTCGATCACCATCTCGTCGAACGTGCGGCGCATGTTGAGCATCATCGCGTGGAGTTCGCCCGTGGCACCGGGTCCGAGCTGCACCGGCTGCGGCGAGTTGTCGAGTTCCTGAACCCCGAGAGCCTGGGCGAGCCTGCGGGCCGGATCGATGGTCAGCACGACCACCTTCCTTCCGCGTTCCGCCGCCCGCAGCGCCAGCGAAGCAGCCGTCGTGGTCTTGCCGACCCCACCGGCTCCGCAGCACACCACGATCCGGGTGGCCGGGCTCTCGAGAATGCCGGCCATGTCGAGGGCGGGAGCGGTTCGACGCCGCTCGTGTTCCATCGTCTGGGTCATCGGACACCCTGTTCCGTCAGAAATTCGGCGAGTTCGTACAACCCGCCCAGGTCCACACCGTCGGCGAGGGAGGGAAGGTGCAGGCGCGCCCCGTCCACCTCGCCGAGCTGTCCGGCACTCTCCTGCTGGGCTTCGAGTACCGAGGCGTGCTCGATGGTCTCGGTCAGCAGTCCGGCAAAGTCCTCCTCGTTCACCGTAATTCCGCTCTTCTCCAGCCCTGCACGAACGGCGTCCGCGTCGATGCGTCCCTTCGCGACCTCGGCCAAGGTCTCGTCCGGAAGGAACTGCGGGCTCGTCCGGTTCACGATGATGGTTCCCAAGCGGAGATCGGCCCGGGCGAGTTCTTCGGCCGCATCCGCCGTCTCCTGCACAGGCAGTGCCTCGAGCAGCGCGACCAGATGCACCACGGTGTCGTCCGAATGAAGCAGCCGCACGACGCCTTCGCTCTGCGAGCGAACCGGGCCGCCCTTCGCGAGATCCGCCATTGCCTTGGTGACGTCGAGGAAATTGCTGATGCGACCCGTCGGGGGGGCGTCGACGACCACGGCGTCGTAGACCCGCCGTCCGGAATTGTCGGTGCGCACGACGCATTCCTTGATCTTGCCCGTCAGCAGCACGTCGCGAAGTCCGGGCGCGATGGTGGTGGCGAATTCGATGGCGCCGAATCTGCGCATCGCCCTGCCGGCGAAGCCGAGGTTGTAGAACATTTCGAGGTACTCGAGGAAGGCGGTTTCGATGTCGATGGCCAGCGCCATCACCTCGCCGCCTCCTTCGGCCGCCGCGACCTTCGTCTCCTGCGGCGGCAGTGGAGGCACGTCGAAGAGCTGGGCGATGCCCTGCCTGCCCTCGACTTCGACCAACAGCACACGACGCCCGCCCTCCGCCAGGGCGAGGGCCAACGCGGCGGCGACCGTGGACTTTCCGGTGCCACCTTTTCCGGACACGAAGTGCAGCCGCGCGCGCGCCGCCTTCTCTGGCCATGTCGGGGTGAACTGCTCTGGGGATGCAACCACGCGTCGAGCCTATAAGTCTGGGAGCCGGGATGTGCGGGGGATAGGCTCACCGGCATGAGTGAATTGACTTCCTGGGAGTACGCCACCGTTCCGCTGCTCACACACGCCACCAAGCAGATCCTCGACCAGTGGGGAACCGACGGCTGGGAACTGGTCACGGTTCTCCCCGGACCCACCGGTGAGCAGCACGTTGCGTACCTGAAGCGTCCGAAGGGCTGAGAGCGTGACGGAAACACAGAACTGGTCGGCCCGCCTGACCGAGCTGGGCGTGACGCTGCCGCCCGTCGTGCCACCGGTAGCCGCCTACGTCCCGGCCCTGCGCACCGGCAACTACGTGTACACCTCGGGACAGCTGCCGATCGTCGACGGCAAGCTGACCACCAAGGGCAAGGTCGGCGCCGACGTGTCGGAAGACGATGCCAAAGCGGGAGCGCGCACCTGTGCACTCAATGCGCTGGCGGCAATCGACGCGCTGGTCGGCATCGACTCCGTGGTGCGCATCGTCAAGGTCGTCGGCTTCGTCGCGTCCGCCGAGGGATTCACCGGTCAGCCCGGTGTCGTGAACGGCGCGTCCGAGTTCTTCGGTGAGATCTTCGGTGAGGCCGGCGCGCACGCCCGGTCCGCTGTCGGTGTCGCGGAGCTGCCCCTCGGTGCACCTGTCGAGGTGGAAGTCATCGCCGAAGTGCGGACGGAAGCGTAACGCGATGACGCTTGCTCATCCCGCCTACGGGCAGGTCCGTGCGGTCACCCCGATCGTCTCGGTCGTGCTCGAGAACAATCCCGGCATGATGACGCTCGACGGCACCAACACCTGGATACTGCGAGCACCGGGTCGGGACGAGTGTGTGGTGGTGGATCCGGGCGATCAGGACGAAGAGCACCTCGCCCGGATCGCCGCCCTCGGTCCCGTCGCCATGACGTTGATCACCCATCGTCACGTCGATCACACCGGCGGGGTGCAGCGTTTCTTCGAACTGACCGGAGCCGCGGTACGTTCGGTCGACCCCGAGTTCCTCCGCGGAGGCGGGGAGCCGCTCGTCGACGGCGAGATCATCGACGTCGCCGGGCTCACCATCAGTGTTGTCGCGACACCGGGTCATACTCGTGACTCGGTGTCCTTCACGGTGGAAGGCGAAGGCACGGTCCTGACCGGGGACACGATCCTCGGGCGCGGCACCACAGTCCTCGACGACTCGGACGGCGACCTCGGCGACTATCTGTCTTCGCTGCGTCGTCTACTCGACCTCGGGCCGGGTCACCGCGTCATGCCCGGCCACGGACCCGAGTTGCCCGACTTGCACACCGTCGCCCGGCAGTACCTCGATCATCGTGAGGAGCGTCTCGCTCAGGTTCAGGCAGCGATCGCGGACCTGGGCGAGGAAGCCACGGCCAGGGAGGTGGTCGAGCACGTGTACTCGGACGTCGATCCGCAGCTGTGGCCGGCGGCCGAGAAGTCGGTCAACGTGCAGCTCGCGTACTTGCGGGCACCCAACTGAGAAAAGCTTCGGCCACCCCTGGTCGCAGGGGTGGCCGAAGCGTTGTCGAGCGCGAAAGCTATCGGGCGCGACGCGCCAGACGCTCGGAGTCGGAGATCAGCACGCTCTTGCCTTCGAGACGCAGCCAGCCGCGGTGTGCGAAGTCCGCGAGCGCCTTGTTGACCGTCTCGCGGGAGGCGCCGACGAGCTGGGCGATCTCCTCCTGCGTGAGGTCGTGCGTGACGCGCAGCGAACCGGCTTCCTGCGTGCCGAACCGCTGAGCGAGCTGCAGCAGGGCCTTGGCGACACGGCCGGGAACATCCGTGAAGATCAGGTCGGCCAGGTTGTTGTTGGTGCGCCGCAGACGTCGCGCGAGCACCCGGAGGAGCTGTTCGGCGATCTCGGGACGATGGTCGATCCACGCCTTGAGTGCTTCGCGATCCATGCTCACGGCGCGAACCTCGGTCACCGTGGTCGCGGTGGACGTACGCGGGCCGGGGTCGAAGATGGACAGTTCGCCGAACATGTCCGACGGCCCCATGATCGTGAGCAGGTTCTCGCGGCCGTCCGGTGAGCGGCGGCCGATCTTCACCTTGCCCGAGACGATGATGTACAGGCGGTCACCGGGCTCACCTTCGTTGAAGATGACATGTCCGCGGGGGAAGTCGACAGGCTGCAGCTGCTTCGTCAGCGCCGCTACTGCTGAGGGCTCGACTCCTTGGAAGATGCCGGCTCTTGCCAGGACGTCGTCCACGTGCGCTCCTTGGGAATATTCGTTCGTCTGTAGTCATATTGTGCGCGATTTGCTGCACGTCGACGGCGCCCCGGTCATCGGCGGCGTGTCGCTGTGCAACAGGTTCGGCTCTGAAGTCTACGTTGAGACGGCTCGGTCTGAGTGACCGATACCACGCAAGTCGGAAAAGTTAACCGTACGTACGTGCTCCGAAACACATTATCCGGTGGTCAGCTGGCGCGACGTGAGCCGACTTCCGTCACCGCAGCGTCGTCGCTGTCGAACCGCGAGTGCCCTCTGCGCCGCCGGTGGAAGCGGGCAAGGGCATGCGGGAATCCCTCGTGTGCCAGGGTGGCCACTTCGTCGTGACTTGCCTGGTCGAGAAACTCTTCCACCTCTTGCTGCCGAACGGTGAGCCGGCGGAGCCGGAACTCCACACGTTCCATGGCCAGCGCAAACAGCATCAGCAGCACTGGGAAGAGGACCACAGCGAGACCTTGCATACCGGGTAGTAAACACTGCGAATGTCTCAGATGCGACACAGCGGCGATTCGGATCGCGGCCGGGTCCGTAGAGTTGGACCCGTGCATGTGACCCCCAGTGACGGCTCCAGTCTGCGTGGACGCGCCCGTTCCCGGGCCGCGAATCAGGAGGAATCCCGGCTCGGCCTCGTGCGACGCGCCCGGAGGATGAACCGCCGCCTCGCGGAGGCTTTCCCACACGTCTATTGCGAGCTCGACTTCACAACTCCACTGGAACTCGCGGTCGCGACCATCCTCTCCGCACAGTGCACCGATGTCCGGGTCAACATGACGACGCCGGCGTTGTTCGCCCGCTACCCGGATGCGAAGGCGTATGCGGAAGCCGAACGCACGGAGCTCGAGGAGTACATCCGGTCCACCGGTTTCTACCGCAACAAGGCGACGTCGCTGATCGGCCTCGGGCAGGCTCTCCTCGAGCATCACGACGGAGAGGTTCCGAATACCCTGAAGGAACTGGTGAAGCTTCCCGGTATCGGACGCAAGACCGCCAACGTGATTCTGGGCAACGCCTTCGATGTCCCGGGCATCACCGTCGACACTCATTTCGGTCGGCTGGTCCGGCGCTGGCAATGGACCGACGAGGAGGATCCCGTCAAGGTCGAGCACGCGGTCGGGGCAATCATCGAACGCAAGGAATGGACTCTGTTGTCCCACCGGGTGATTTTCCACGGTCGGCGCGTCTGCCATGCCCGGAAGCCGGCATGTGGCGTGTGTGTTCTGGCCAAGGACTGTCCGTCGTACGGTCTGGGCCCGGTCGACCCCGACGTCGCTGCCGAGTTGGTGCGCGGACCGGAGACCGAGCATCTGCTTCGTCTGGCCGGCCGGTGAGGATCGATACGAGTGTCTAGTGCAGCGCGGTGGAGTGTGGCCGCCCTCGTCGTTGTTGCAGCTCTCGTCGTCGCGATCTGGCCGCGCGGGAACGATGCGCAGGCGCCGTCGTACGAGGACCGTTTCGGTCCGGGCGGGAGTACGCCGATGTCCGTCGGCGCCGATCCCGGCGCCCTCTCCGCGTTGCGTGCGGATGCGGCGCTCGAGCCCTGTCCCGCGCCCTCCTCGGCGCCCGCTGCCGACTCGGTATTGGCCGGCATCACGCTCGAATGCGTGGGCGACGGCAGCGGGGTCGATCTCGCATCCGCTCTCGCCGGCCGGCCCGCGCTACTGAACCTGTGGGCGTACTGGTGTGGTCCCTGCGCGGAGGAGCTGCCCTACATGCAGCAGTTTTCCGATCGGGCCGGTGACGCCGTTACCGTCCTTACCGTGCACACCGATCCCCAGCAGGCCAGCGCATTGGCGCGGCTCGTCGACTACTCCGTCACCTTGCCCGGTGTGCAGGACGCTGACGGGCGGGTCGCCGCCGCGGTGGGGGCACCCGCGGTCCTGCCGGTGTCCGTGCTGATCCGGCCCGACGGCAGCGTGGCGAAGATCCTGCCCCAGCCGTTCCGCAGTGTCGAGGAGATCGCCGCCGCCGTCGAGCAGAACCTGGGGGTTGCGGCATGACCGCGTCCGTCGACGGCGCCGCCGTTCCGACCTGGTTGCGTGAGGTCGTGCGGCGCACACCGGCCGACCCGCATCGCATCAATCCGGTTCTGAATCGGCGTGCCCCCAGCGGCGCGACCACGCGCGAGGCCGCGGTACTCGTGTTGTTCGGCGGTCCTGCCGAGGCAGACCCCCTGATGTCCGGGGGACTGCCCGCGGGCGCCGACGTTTTGCTCACCCAGCGCGCGGCCACCATGCGTCAGCACAGCGGGCAAGTCGCGTTTCCGGGCGGTGCCAGCGATCCCGGCGACGACGGTCCCATCGCGACCGCTCTGCGCGAGGCGCAGGAGGAGACGGGGCTGGATCCGGCCGGGGTGCAGCCGCTCGCCGTTCTGGAACAGATTTTCGTCCCACCGTCCGGCTTCGAGGTCACCCCGGTTCTTGCGTACTGGGAGAAGCCGAGCGCAGTGGGAGTCGTCGATCCGGCGGAGGCGGCGCGGGTGGCACGGGTTCCGCTGCACACCCTGATCGACCCGCGGAACCGGTTCCAGGTGCACCACCCCGCCGGTTACCAGGGTCCGGCATTTTCGGCCGACGGCATGCTGGTGTGGGGATTCACGGCGGGCATCCTTGCGGCGTTGTTCGCGATCTCGGGCTGGGAACAGGAGTGGGACCGCCGGGACATCCGGGACCTCGACACCGTCCTGGCCGAAATGGAGAATGACATCGACGACGACCATCTGCCTCACAAGCACGGACATCGGGTGGGTGAGCGATGACGGGGTCGCGCTGGATCGATCTCGCGATCGTGTTGATCGCGCTCATAGCGGCCAGCTCCGGCTGGCGACAGGGTGCGGTGGCGTCGGTCCTCGCCTTCGTCGGTGTGCTGCTCGGTGCGGTCGCAGGCATCCTCATCGCCCCGCACGTGCTGGTGCACGTCGACGAGGGACGCGGCCGGGTGCTCGTCGGAATTGCGTTGATCGTGGTGCTGGTGATCATCGGGGAAGTGGCGGGCATGGTCCTGGGCCGTGCCGCCCGCGGGAGCATGCACAGTCCGGCGGCGCGCTCCGTCGACAGCGTCATCGGTGCCTGTGTGCAGGCGGTCGCGGTATTCGTGGCGGCGTGGCTGTTGGCCATCCCGCTGACGTCCTCGTCTCAACCGCAACTCGCAGCCGCGGTGCGCGGGTCGAGCGTGCTCGAGACCGTCGACAACCTTGCACCGGCGTGGATGCGCCAACTCCCCACCGAGTTCTCCGCGCTACTCGACACCTCCGGACTTCCGGACGTCATCGGTCCGTTCGGACGCACCCCGATCACCACGGTCGATCCGCCCGACGCCGGTGTTCTCGCGAGCCCGGTGGCGTCGTCTCTGCAGTCCAGCGTGCTCCGTATCCGGGGTGTGGCGCCCAGTTGTCAGCGTGCGCTCGAGGGTTCCGGCTTCGTGGTCGCGCCGGAACGGGTGATGACCAACGCGCACGTCGTGGCGGGCACGGCGGGAATCGTCGTGGACACCGCGGACGGACCCTTGGACGCTGAGGTGGTGCTGTTCGACCCGTCGACTGACGTGGCCGTTCTCGAGGTACCGGGCCTCGACGCTCCGGTGCTGAACTTCGCGCCGGAGCGGGGACGAACAGGTGACAGTGCGCTGGTTCTCGGATACCCGGGCGGCGGGTCCTACACGGCCAGTGCCGCGCGGATACGCGAGATCCTCGACCTCAGCGGTCCCGACATCTACCGGGCCGGAACGGTTCAGCGCGAGGTGTACACGGTGCGCGGTTCCATCCGGCAGGGCAACTCGGGTGGACCGCTCGTCGACCGTGAGGGCATGGTGCTCGGGGTGGTCTTCGGCGCCGCGGTCGACAACAGTGACACCGGTTTCGTTCTCACCGCCGTCGAGGTGTCGCGTCAGCTGGAGACGGCGTCCGGCGCGACCGCCGCAGTGGACACCGGGGGCTGCATTCTCTGAGCGAGCCCTACACGCGGCGCGTCGAGACCAGCCCCTGCAGGGCGGAGTTCACCCGCTCGGGCGCTTCCCAGTGCGCGTAGTGCCCGACACCGGGAATCGTGTCGAGCTGCTGTGTGGGGGCGAAGCGACGGCTGCGCCGCACGGTGTCGGCGAGCACGTAGGGGTCGAGGTCACCGTGGAGGTGGAGTACGGGTATCCGCAGCGTCTGATCCATCGAGGCCATGAACCGGCGGCCGTCCGGGCGGAACTGGCTACGGAACGCCCATCGCTGATATTCCAGCGTGCAGTGCGCGGTGCCGGGAATCTGGATCGCCGACCGCATCCGGGACATCACGAGGTCGAATTCCGGAGACTTCGGCCACGCCGGTCCCGACCGTTCGACGATCACACGCTCGACTTCGGCCCCACCGTCACGCGTGAGCCGTCGTTCGGGCCGCCACGGCAACTGGTAGGACACAAACGGGGGCAGAACGGCCTTGCGTTGGTGACGGTCGCGGACAACGGCCTGCTTCAGGGCGATCGGGTGTGGGGAGCTGATCAGTGCGATCGACCGCACCAGACGCGCGTGGAGCACCGCGGTAGCCCAGCAGACCAAGCCGCCGTCGGCGTGCCCCACCAGCGTGGCCTCGCTGTAGCCCATCGCACGGATCAGGCCCGCGATGTCGCCGGCCAGGGTCCAGCCGTCATAGCCGCGGGGAGGTTTGTCGGAGTCGCCGTAACCGCGGAGGTCGACGGCCACGGCGCGGACACCCTCGTCGGACAAGGCGATCAGCTGATGTCGCCACGACCACCAGAAGTCCGCGAATCCGTGCAGCAGGACGACGAGCGGCGCATCCGGTGCGGATGCGCCGACCTCGACGGTGTGGAAACGGATTCCGTTGGCATGGATGTCACGGTGAATCCACGGGCCGTCGAAACGGACGGTTGACGGATCGGGTGGTGCCACCGGACGGAACTATCGTGCGTGTCGTCCGCTGGGAGACGCGAGGTGGGCCTCCGCATCGGAGTACGACGTCGGGAGCACGGATCTGGCCTGCTTGAGGGAATCGATGGTCTTTTCCGGTGCACGTAGTTTGCGGACCCGCAGATAGCCGAGCAGACCCAGAATCGCAGTGACGACGACCATGATCAGGAAGACGATGAGGAAGGCCAACCAGCGTGCGATCCATACGTCGAGGAGTTCGGCGAGGAAAAAGAAGAAGAAGAACGAGCTGAACAGCAGCACGGTGAACGCGAGAATGAAGAACAGACTGCCCTGCAGACCCTTCTTGACCTCGCCCGTCACCTCGGCCTTCGCGAGCTCCACCTCGGCGCGCACGAGCGTGGACACCTGCGCGGTTGCGTGCTTGACCAGTGTGCCGAGGGTCACCTCGCCGGACGGTGAAATGTCCGCGTCGGTGAGCGGGATCGACGACACCGTGTTCGGCACCCCGTCTCCCGTGTAACGCGGGCTGTCTCCCTTGCCGTGAGTGATGCTCACTTGTCGACCCCTCCAGGTAGCTCTTGCACGTCCGAGTCTTCGTTCTGGCCATGTGTGCCCGACATCGTCGTCACAGTAACTGCCGACGATGTCACGAGCAGCCCGACCTTCACCATGTCGGCCGTGCTGCCGTCACCGATTCTCGCGTTTGCGAGATTCGCTACGAGAAGGCTAGCGGTCAGTGGGCTGCCCGGGTGTAAGCGGCTCCGCCGCCCGTGCGCCTTTCTGGTAGTGGGAGCGACCAAAAGGCGCACGGGGCGCGAAGCGCCCTACTTGCCGCGGATGGCGTCGAAGACTTTGGGGTCGACGAGGGTGGAGGTGTCGCCGAGGTCGCGGCCTTCGGCGATGTCCTTGAGTAGTCTTCGCATGATTTTGCCGGAGCGGGTCTTGGGTAGTTCCGGGACGACGGTGATCTGCCGCGGCTTCGCGATGGGGCTGATTTCCCGTGCGACCTCGGCTTTGAGTTCGGCGATCAGGTCGTCGCCGGTGTTCTCGACGCCTTCGCGGAGGATGACGAACGCGACGATGCCCTGGCCGGTGGTCTCGTCGGCGGCTCCGACGACGGCGGCTTCGGCGACTCCGTGGTGTCCGACGAGGGCGGATTCGACCTCGGAGGTGGAGATGCGGTGGCCGGAAACGTTCATGACGTCGTCGACGCGGCCGAGGACCCACAGGGCGCCGTCTTCGTCGTATTTGGCGCCGTCACCGGCGAAGTACCAGCCTTGTTCGGGGTAGCGGGACCAGTAGGTGTCGCGGTAGCGGTCCATGTCGCCCCAGATACCGCGCAGCATCGCCGGCCACGGCTTGTCGAGCACCAGGTAGCCGGATTCGCCGTTGCCGAGTTCCTTGGCGTCGTCGTCGACGATCTTGGCGGAGATGCCGGGCAGCGGTGCCATGGCGGATCCGGGTTTGGTGGCGGTGATGCCGGGGAGCGGGGAGATCATGATCGCCCCGGTCTCGGTCTGCCACCAGGTGTCGACGATCGGTGCCGTGTTTCCGCCGATCACCTCTCGGAACCACTTCCACGCCTCGGGGTTGATGGGTTCGCCGACGCTGCCGAGGAGTCGGATCGAGGACAGGTCGTGGGCGTCGGGGATCTCCCGGCCCCACTTCATGAAGGTACGCACCAGGGTGGGAGCGGTGTAGTAGATGCTGACACCGTACTTTTCGATGATCTGGAAGTGGCGGTGCTCGTCGGGGGAGTTGGGGGTGCCTTCGTAGACCACCTGGGTGACACCGTTGGACAGCGGTCCGTAGACGATGTAGCTGTGCCCGGTGACCCAGCCGATGTCGGCGGTGCACCAGTACACGTCCTGTCCGACTTTGTGGTCGAAGACGTTGTGGTGGGTGTAGGAGGCCTGGGTGAGGTAGCCGCCGGAGGTGTGGATGATGCCCTTGGGCTTTCCGGTGGTGCCGGAGGTGTAGAGGATGAACAGGGGATGTTCGGAGTCGAACGGCTTCGGCTCGTGGGTGTCGGAGGCTTTTTCGACGGTGTCGTGCCACCACAGGTCCCGGCCCTCGGCCATGTCGACGTCGATGCCGGTGCGTTTGACGACGAGCACGTTCCTGACGGATTCGGCGCCCTCGACAGCGTCGTCGACCGAGGGTTTGAGGGGGGCCGCCTGGCCTCGGCGCCATTGGCCGTCGACGGTGACGACGAGTTTGGCTTCGGCGTCGTCGATGCGGGAGCGCAGGGCGCTGGCGGAGAAGCCGGCGAAGACGACGGAGTGGGTCAGGCCCAGGCGTGCACAGGCGAGCATGGTGACGATGGCCTCGGGGATCATCGGCATGTAGATCGCGACGCGGTCGCCCGGGACCAGTCCGAGGTCGCTGAAGGTGTTGGCCGCCTTGCTCACTTCGGTGAGGAGGTCGTGGTAGGTGAGGTCGCGGGTATCGCCGGGTTCGCCCTCGAAGTGGATGGCGACGCGGTCGCCGTTGCCTTCGAGGACGTGGCGGTCGACGCAGTTGAATGCGACGTTGAGTCGGCCGCCGACGAACCACTTCGCGACGGGGGCGTCGGACCAGTCGAGGACTTCGGTGAAGGGTGCGTGCCAGTGCAGTCGCTGCGCCTGTTTCGCCCAGAATGCGAGTCGATCGGCATCTGCCTCGGCCTGGAGTTCGGGTCCGGCGTTCGCGGTCGCGGTGAACTCGGGGCTCGGCGGGTACACCTGCGGGACGGCATCCGGCTGTGCGGATTTCTCCGTCGATCCGTTCGCCTGTGCTGCACTGGTCATTGTGGCCCGGCCTTCTTTCCAGTCTCGAAAACGGCAGTTCTAGCACGTGTGAGGGTAGTCACAAGGGCTCGTGAGCGCACCGTTGCACGAGGTTGCATGCGCGTGTTCTGCGACGATCGGTCCTTTCGGCGCGCCGGACGGTATTCCTCGGCGGCCGAACGGCCGAACTGTCCCGGTCGAAGATTCGCCGAGACGGCATTTCGACGAGATTCTGCGCCTCCGGCCCCGCGGAGCCGTAACGTGACTATCGTCGTCCCATCATTCCACCGGGGCTGGAGGAACGTTGTGCGTAGGACACGCGTGGCAACTGCTGTTCTGGCGGTGGGCTTGACAGCGGGAATGCTGTCCGCCTGCTCGTCCGGCGAATCGTCGGGCGGAGGAGGAAGCGGGATCGTCAATGCTTGGGCTGGTGAGCCGCAGAATCCTCTGGTCCCCACCAATACGAGTGAGAATCAGGGCGGCCGCGTCATCGATGCCCTGTTCGCCGGCCTCGTCTCGTATGACGCCCACGGTGCAATCACCAATGAGGTGGCCGAGTCCATCGACACCACGGACGGTAAGACATTCACCGTGACGCTGAAGGACGGCTGGACCTTCACGGACGGGTCACCCGTCACGGCATCGTCGTTCGTCGACGCATGGAACTACGGCGCGCTGTCCACCAATGCGCAGATCCAGGCATCCTTCTTCGACCCGATCGAGGGCTACGACGAGGTGGCGGCCGAGAACCCGACGGCCCAGACGATGTCCGGACTGAAGGTGGTGGACGACAGCACCTTCACGATCGAACTGAAGCAACCGGAGTCGGCGTTCCCCGATCGACTCGGATTCGCCGCGTACTTCCCCCTGCCCCAGGTGGCGTTCGAGGACATGGCAGCGTTCGGTGAGAACCCGGTCGGAAACGGGCCGTACAAGCTGGCCGGACCCGGTGCTTGGCAGCACAACGTGCGGATCGACACCGTCACCAACCCCGATTACGACGGCAATCGGAAGCCGAAGAACGACGGTGTCGACTTCATCATGTACAACAGCCTCGACACCGCCTACACCGATCTGCTGGCCGGCAACGTCGATGTCCTCGACCAGGTTCCGCCGAGCGCAGTTACTACCTTCGAGTCGGATCTGCGGGGTCGCACCGTGAACCAGCCGTCCGCGACCATCGAAACCTTCACCATTCCGGGGCGCCTGCCGCACTTCAGCGGTGAAGAAGGCACCCTCCGTCGTCAGGCCATCTCGATGGCGATCAACCGCGACCAGATCACGGAACAGATCTACAACAACACCCGTACTCCGGCTCTCGACTTCACCAGTCCCGCCATCGAGGGTTGGTCGGATTCGCTCGCCGGTAACGGCAATCTGAAGTTCGACCCCGAGGCTGCGAAAAGACTGTGGGCGCAGGCCGACGCCATTGCGCCGTGGACCGGCAGTTTCGAGATCGCGTACAACGGCGACGGCGGGCACAGGGAATGGGTGGATGCCACGGTCAACAGCATCCGCAACACGCTGGGCATCGACGCGAAGGGCAAGGAATACCCGACCTTCGCTCAAATCCGGACCGAGGCCACCAACCGCACGATCCCGTCCGCATTCCGTTCGGGATGGCAGGGCGACTACCCACAGCAGTACGGCTTCCTTGCGCAGAACTACCAGACAGGCGGCAGCTCGAACGACGGCGACTACTCCAATCCGGAGTTCGACCGGCTGCTGCGCGCATCGGCCGGCGAGGTCGATCCGGGTAAGGCTCAGGATCTGCTCGACCAGGCGCAGGAAGTTCTTCTGAGGGATCTTCCCGCCGTTCCCACGTGGTACCGCAATGCCGCGAGCGGCTGGTCGGAGAACGTGTCGAACGTGACGATCGACTGGAAGGGAATCCCGATGTATTCGGACATCGAGAAGAACTGACACCGGAGTCGCCGACGGGGTGGGGCGAGCTTCCGCCGTCACCGGCCTGCGGAGAGGAAGGGACCCGATGCTCTGGTACATCGGCCGCCGTGTGCTCCAGATGATTCCTGTGTTCCTCGGGTCGACCTTCCTGATCTACGCGATGGTGTTTCTCCTGCCCGGTGACCCGATCGCCGCGCTGGCCGGCGACAAGGCGCTGAGTCCCGCCGTCACAGCCCAGCTCCGCGCCCGGTACCACCTCGATCAACCGTTCCTGATGCAGTACTTCCTCTATCTCGAAGGCATCTTCACGCTCGACTTCGGCACATCCTTCTCGGGTCGTCCGGTCAGTGAGGTTCTGGCGCAGGCATTTCCGATCACCATCAAGCTGTCTCTGATGGCACTGGCCATCGAAGGGCTCTTCGGAATCGGCTTCGGGCTGTTTGCGGGACTGCACAAGGGCGGCCTCTTCGACAGCACCGTGTTGCTGGTCAGCCTCGTGATCATCGCGGTCCCGATCTTCGTCATCGGGTTCCTTGCCCAGTTCTTCATCGGGGTGAAGTGGGGATGGGTACCGCCGACGGTGGGGGGCAATACCAGCTTCGTCAATCTTCTGCTCCCGGCCTTCGTCCTCGGATCGGTGTCTTTCGCGTACGTGCTGCGGCTCACGCGCACCTCGGTGGCCGAGAATCTGACGGCCGACTACGTGAGAACAGCCACCGCCAAGGGGCTTTCGCGGCGCAGAGTCGTGCAAGTGCATGTATTGCGGAACTCGCTCATCCCTGTCGTGACCTTCCTGGGCGCCGACCTCGCCACCTTGATGGGTGGGGCGATCGTCACCGAGGGCATCTTCAACATCAACGGAGTCGGCGGCACGATCTACCAGGCGGTCACCCGGGGGGAGGCGCCCACGGTCGTTTCGTTCGTCACCGTCTTGATCGTCATCTACCTGCTGGCCAACCTGATCGTCGATCTCCTGTACGCCGCACTCGATCCGAGGATCCGTTATGTCTGAGAAAGTGGTCAACGACGAGTCGCCCCGGACCGGAGACCGGAAGATTCGCCAATCACACTTCGTCGCTCCCGAGGAGGTCGCGCCGACGGGGGAGACCGACACCGTGTCCCTCGATCAGCCGCCCACGAGTGTGTGGTCGGATGCCTGGCGCGATCTTCGTCGACGTCCCTTGTTCGTGGTGGCGTCCGTCATCATTCTCGTCGTCATCGCCGTAGCCGCCTTCCCGAGCCTGTTCACCGGCACCGACCCACGCTTCTGCGACCTCGCGTTCAGCATGCGCGGCCCGTCCTCCGGCCACTGGTTCGGTTACGACAAGCAGGGATGTGACATCTATTCCCGCACCATCTACGGGGCCCGCGCGTCGGTGCTGGTCGGCGTGGGGGTCACCACGATCGTCTTACTCGTCGGCGTCGTATTCGGCTCCCTCGCCGGATATTACGGAGGCTGGGCTGATTCGTTGCTGTCGCGGGTAGCCGACATCTTCTTCGGTGTCCCGCTCATTCTTGCGGCGATCGTTCTCATGCAGTTGTTCGCGAATCGCAGTATCTGGACGCTGATCGTCGTACTCGCCCTCTTCGGCTGGCCTCAAATGGCGAGAATTGCTCGCGGGGCGGTCCTCTCGGCCAAGAACAACGACTATGTCGTGGCGTCGAGGGCGCTCGGCGTCTCGAACTTCCGGACGCTGCTACGTCATATCCTGCCGAATTCCCTGGCGCCGATCATCGTCATCGCGACCATCTCGCTGGGTGTCTACATCGTGGCCGAGGCCACGCTGTCGTTCCTGGGTATCGGTCTCCCGTCCTCCGAGATCTCGTGGGGCGGAGATATCAGCACTGCGCAGGTGACACTCCGTCAAGGGTCGGTGATTCTGTTCTACCCGGCTGCCGCGCTGGCGATTACGGTGCTCGGCTTCATCATGATGGGCGACGCTCTCCGGGACGCGCTCGACCCCAGGGCGCGGAAGCGGTGAGCGTGATGTCCCCGAACGAAACCACCGGACCGATGGCTACGGCCGACGAGGCGCCGCTTCTCGATATCCGAGACCTGGAGGTCACGTTCGCGTCCCGTTCGGGTTCGGTTCCGGCGGTGCGGGGGGTGAGTCTCACCGTGTATCCGGGGCAGACCGTGGCGATCGTCGGTGAGTCGGGGTCGGGAAAGTCCACGATTGCTCACGCCGTCATCGATCTGCTGCCCGGTACGGGGAAGGTCACCGGCGGCCAGATTCTCTTCGCAGGACGTGACCTCGCGGGTGCCCCGGAGCGAGACTTCGTCGCCTTGCGTGGACAGAAGATCGGCCTCGTTCCGCAGGACCCGATGTCCAACCTCAATCCGGTGTGGAAAGTGGGCTTCCAGATCCGGGAGGCACTGTCGGCCAATGGGATCGCACAGGGGAAGGCCGCGAGGATCCGCGCGGCCGAACTCCTCGAAGAGGCCGGGCTCGCCGATGCCGAAGACCGGTTGGGCCAGTATCCGCACGAGTTCTCGGGTGGCATGCGACAACGGGCGCTCATCGCCATCGGACTGTCGGCCCGCCCGCAGTTGCTCATTGCCGACGAACCGACGTCGGCCCTCGACGTCACCGTCCAGCGACAGATACTCGATCACCTGGACGGGCTCACCAGTGAGCTGGGGACGGCAGTACTCCTCATCACCCACGACCTCGGTCTCGCGGCCGAGCGGGCGGAGCATCTCGTCGTGATGAGCAAGGGCCGCGTCGTGGAGTCCGGGCCTGCCCTCGAGATCCTGCAGCGCCCGCAACACCCCTATACGCAGAAACTCGTCACCGCAGCGCCCTCGCTGGCCTCCCAGCGACGCAGCTCTTCGCTGGCGCGGGCCGACATCCGGGATCAGGCACTCGAGGTGGTCGGTGAGGCGGAGCAGCACGGTGCGCTCGCGGGCGAGTTCGGTGAGGTCACCGATGATGTGGTGGTGGTGACCCGACTGACCAAAGTCTTCACCATCCGTCACGGCTTACGGAGATCCACCGAGTTCAAGGCCGTCGACGACGTCTCGTTCGCGGTCCGCCGGGGAACGACGACCGCCCTGGTCGGTGAGTCCGGGTCGGGCAAGTCGACCGTGGCGCACATGGTGCTCGGACTGTTGGCCCCGACGTCGGGACAAGTGCTCTTCGACGGTAAGGATGTCGCGACTCTCGACCGGAGGGAGACGCTGGCTTTCCGGCGCCGCGTCCAACCCATCTTCCAGAATCCGTACGGCACCCTCGACCCGATGTTCTCCATCTTCCGCACCATCGAAGAACCTCTGCGCACGCACAAGGTGGGTACCCGCAAGGAACGGGAGGCCCGGGTACGGGACTTGCTGGACAAGGTCGCGTTGCCTGCGTCGGTGATGCGGAGATTCCCGAACGAGCTTTCCGGCGGGCAGCGCCAGCGTGTGGCGATCGCCCGCGCGTTGGCGCTGCAACCCGAGATGGTGGTGTGTGACGAGGCGGTGTCGGCACTGGACGTGCTGGTGCAGGATCAGATCCTCACCCTGCTCAACGACCTGCAGGCAGAACTGGGGTTGACGTACCTGTTCATCACTCACGACCTCGCGGTGGTGCGGCAGATCGCCGACGACGTCGTGGTCATGTCGGCGGGTGCCATCGTCGAGAAGGCCACTACCGACGAGGTGTTCTGCTCGCCCAAGGAGGCCTATACGCGGAAACTGCTCGCTGCCATCCCGGGTGGATCGATCCGGCTCGGCGCCTGAGGACGACGCGGCGGCGGGTAGCGTTCTCAGACGTGAGTGACCCGTTGCAACCCCTCGTCGACCTTCCCGGAGTCCGCGACGCCGCCGACCGTGCGCGCGACGCGCTCGGGGAGGTGCATCGCCACAAGACCAACCGGCGTGGTTGGCCGACCACGGCGGCGGAGGCAGCCGTCCGGGCTGCTCGCGCGTCGGCCTCACTCGACGGTGGACGCACGGAACTGCCGGCGCCGGGCGAGGTCGCGGATCCGATCCTGTCGGGTGCACTGCGTGTCGGTCAGGCGCTCGACGGGGATGCTCTGGGTCTACTGCAGTCGACGTGGCAGCGCGCTCCGCTGCAAGCGCTCGCGAGGCTTCACCTCCTCGCCGCCGCAGACCTCGTGGAGGATCCGGAGCTACTGGGCAGGCCCCGCCCGGCCGCCGGCGTGGCAGAACGGTTGGACGGTCTCGCGCAACTCGTCACCGGAGGGACCACGGCGCCGGCACCGGTCCTTGCCGCGGTAGTGCACGGCGAACTGTTGGCGTTGAAGCCCTTCGGTGTCGGCGACGGTGTCGTCGCCCGAGCGGCATCACGGTTGGTGTGCGTGTCCAGCGGCCTCGACCCCCACAACCTCGGTGTGCCGGAAGTGAGCTGGTTTCGCCGCCAGCAGGCGTACCGCAACGGGATCGGCGCCTTCGCATCCGGTGCCGCGGAGGGGGTCGGCAGCTGGGTGATCCTGTGCTGTGGGGCGCTGGAGGCAGGTGCGCGGGAGGCGATGTCCATCGCGGAGGCGGCAGCGACCTGACCCGAGCGCCACACGAAACGGGCGGCGCTGCCGACTCTCGTCGACTTCGCCGCCCGTCAGCGCGGACTACCGGTTACCAAGCGTGCTCGGTGGGTTGTGTGGATGGCCTCGGCGAGAGTTCGACGATCGTCGGGTCGTCCCTGCAACCGGTGCAGGGTCCTTGCCGATGAAACGCGAGTCTCGCAGGCCCACAACACTTCTGCCCTTATAGTGGCTTGTGCTCCGCGTGGGTACCTAGTGCCCGTGCCGGGAATCGCGGTCGGGAGATCGATCCTTCTCTTCCGGGTCGATCTTGGCCTTCCGTTCTTCCGTAACTCCTTTGTACCCCGTGACCCACCTCACAGCAAGTGTCAAATTCGGTTTGTGGCCGTGTCGGGTGTTGTCACCCGTCAGCGCTTGCGGCGCATTACTCCGTAGGTGAACGCGCCAGCGACGAGGGCGCCGATGCTGACCGCTGCGGTGGTGGCGACTGTCGTCGCCGACGGCGACTGGAGGCGTGCCCGGAGGGACACCGGATTGGAGAAAGTCAGTATGGGCCAACCGTTTCCGGCCGCTACTTTTCGTAGGGCACGGTCGGGATTGACAGCGGTCGGGTGCCCCACCGCCGTCAACATGGGGAGGTCGGTGACGGAGTCGGAATAGGCGTAACAGGACGACAGGTCATAGCCGTTCTTCTCGGCCAGTTCGACGATGGCTTCCACTTTTCCTTCGCCGTAGCAGTAGAACTCCACCTCGCCCGTGTAGAGCCCTTCCTTCACGGCCATGCGCGTGGCGATGCTGCGGGTAGCTCCCAACGCTTCGGCGATCGGTGTCACCACCTCCTCGCCCGACGCCGACACCACGACCACGTCGTGGCCCCGCAGCTTGTGATCCGCCATGAGGTCGGCGGCCTCGGCGAACACGAGGGGGTCGACGATGTCGTGCAGTGTCTCGGCGACGACGGCCCGGACCTGTTCCACATTCCACCCCGTGCACATGCTCGTCAGGTAGGCGCGCATGCGCTCCATCTGATCGTGGTCGGCCCCGGACAGAAGGAACAGGAACTGGGCGTAGCTGCTCTTGAGGACGGACCGCCGGTTGATGAGACCTTGGTCGAAGAACGGCCTGCTGAACGCAAGGGTGCTGGATTTGGCGATGATCGTCTTGTCGAGGTCGAAAAATGCGGCCACTCGACCCATCTCGGTGTGTCGACCTGTCTTTGCACTTATCTGTGGCTTCACGGTCACAGCTGCCAGGATATGCGCTGTTCGGGAGGGAAGCTGTGTTCCGGACCCCACCGCGAGTGGCCCCGAAAGATTCGTGGGACACGGCACAATCGTTCGACAGTTGAACTTGCAAATACACATCCAGGGAGGTGTACTATCAAAGATGTCCGGATTTGATTCGGACATGTTCAGCCCGACCCCCCGGGGCTGAACACCGACGACCCTCGCCTCCTCCCCCCCTGGCGAGGGTCGTCCTCTGTGTGCGGCAGGTGCGGTTCTGCGCGGCAGACGTAGGTCGGATCCTCGGCCTCCTCCATACCCTCGAAATGGTACGGACGTACCTATTTCTATCCACAGGGTCGAAGTTGTCCACAGATCGCTCTGTGCCCCTTTTCACGGGTATGCGGTGCCGGGCACGCTCACTGCATGGACACAGACATCGGTGGCGAAGTGCTGGTTCTGATCGAAGACCCTGCACTGCTGCACAGCATTCGGCGGGTCGCCGCCGCGGCGGACCGCAGGATCGACGAAGCCGAGGTCGCCGATGCGCACCACACCTGGGGGAGTGCTCCCCTCGTCGTACTCGACACCCGGGCCGCCATCGCGTGTCACCGCCTCCCTCGCCGACGTCGGGTGGTGTTGCTGTGTGACGGAACGCCGGGGATCGACGAATGGCGGATCGCGACCGCGATCGGTGCGGAGCACGTCCTCGCGGTACCGGAGGACGAAGCCACTCTGGTCACGGTGCTCGGTGAGCAGCCTCAGAAGCCGGAGGCGGACGGCAGCGTCGTCGCTGTCGTCGGAGGCTGCGGTGGTGCCGGTACGTCCACCATGGCAACGGCGGTAGCCCTGTGTGCCGCCACCGGTGCACAAGCGGAAACGACACTGCTGGTCGACACCGACGCGTGGGGGTCGGGTCTGGACGTGCTCCTCGGTCTCGAGGACGTTCCCGGCCTGAGGTGGTCGGGCCTGTCGATCGAGGGTGGACGGATTTCGTCCGATGCACTCCGAGAGGCGCTCCCCGCACGCGGCGAGCACTTACGGGTTCTGTCCTGCAGTCGTAGCGGCCACGGAAGCTCGGGGCCCACGCCGGCAGCGGCACGCGCGGTGATCGAGGCGAGTCGGTACGCCGGGAATCTCGTCGTATGCGACGTGTCGAGATCTCCCGGACCGGTCACCGAAACGGTCCTCGAACTGGCAGATCTGGTAGTCCTTGTCGTGCCGGCGACCGTCCGTGCTTGCATCGCTGCCGGCAAGGTCGCGCAGTGGATTGCCGAGCGAAACCCGAACCAGGGTGTCGTGGTGCGCGGCCCGGCGCCGGGAGGTCTGCGTGGCGCGGATGTGGCGGAGGTGCTCGAACTGCCCCTGATCGCGTCCATGCGCGCCGAGCGCTCCCTCACCGCAATGCTCGAACACGGCGGCTTGAAACCCGGCCGACGCTCAGCGCTCATCGCTGCAGCATCGGCGATCCTCGACACGGCGGCCGAGAGGCCGCGTTCGCGGGAGTGGGCGGCGTGAGTTCCCTCGTCACGCCCGACCTCCTCGACCGGGTCCGTGAACGCCTCGCCCACACCTCGGGGGAGCCGACCCCGGCAACGGTCGCTGCCGCCATCCGGACCGAGTCCGGTGGTGTACTGGGTGACACGGATCTTCTCGGTGCGTTGCGTGTGCTGATGACCGAGCTGACGGGTGCCGGTCCCCTCGAGTCCCTGCTCACGCGTCCCGGCGTCGCGGATGTCCTCGTCACCGCTCCCGACGAGGTGTGGGTCGATCAGGGTCGCGGTCTCGAACGCACCGACGTGCGGTTCGCCGACGAGGCGGGGGTACGCAGACTCGCTCAACGCCTCGCCCTGTCAGCAGGTCGCCGGCTCGACGACGCGCAGCCCTGGGTCGACGGGCGCCTGCGCGGGGTGGGCAATGGCTCGTTCGGAGTGCGGCTCCACGCCGTGCTCGCCCCCGTGGCGCACGGTGGAACCTGCCTGTCGCTGCGTGTGCTGCGGCCGGCCACTCAGGGCCTCGACGCCCTGCTGTCGGGTGGTGCGCTCACCGAAGAGGCCCACGCGCTGCTGGGAACAGTGGTGCGCGCGCGGCTCGCCTTTCTGGTCACCGGGGGCACGGGCGCCGGAAAGACCACGCTGCTCGCCGCGCTGCTCGGCGCCGTCGATCCGGCCGAACGCATCATCTGTGTCGAAGACGCCGCCGAGCTGGCGCCCAGACATCCGCACGTGGTCCGGCTGGTGGCGCGGGCGGCCAACGTCGAAGGAGTCGGCGAGGTGACCGTCCGGGATCTGGTGCGCCAGTCCCTGCGCATGCGTCCTGATCGAATTGTTGTGGGGGAGGTGCGCGGCGCGGAGGTCGTCGACCTTCTCACGGCTCTCAATACCGGCCACGACGGCGGTGCGGGAACCGTCCATGCCAACTCGCCCGAGGAAGTGCCCGCCCGGCTCGAAGCCCTCGCCGCGCTGGGCGGAATGGACCGCAGCGCCCTGCACAGTCAGCTGGCCGCTGCGGTCCAAGTGATCTTGCACGTGCATCGGTCCTCGAATGGAACTCGGAAGCTGATGCAGATCGGTGTGGTCACCAGTGACGACCGGGGATACGTCTCCATCGTCCCGGCTTGGACTTTCGGCACCGGGTCGGACGCGGGCGCCGCGATCCTGCAGCAACTCTGTGCCCGCCGCATCGGAGAAGAATCTGCCGAACGTGTGGTGGCGACGTGATCGCAAGTCTCTTGGTGCTGGCCTGCGCTGTCCTCGCGATGCCCTCGGCGTTGTCCCGTACTCGGTTGCTCGCGGTTGTCGGGCGGCGGCCACCGCGGAGGCGCGCCAGGGTGTCCGGCATGATTCCGGCTGCTCTCCTCGTCCTTCCCGTTTCCTACGAACTGGGCGGTGTCGCCGTCGTACTCGCGGCGATGATTGCGTGCGCCACAGTTCGTTTCAGATATATGCGGCGACGAGCGGCTCGGGCGAGAGATGCCGACCTGCGCGTGATCCTGTCGAGTCTCGAGGTGGTGACTGCCGAACTTCGCGTCGGTGCGCATCCTGCGACGGCGTGTGACACGGCCGCAGACGAGGGTTCCGGTGTCGTGTCGGTGGCCTTCCGGTCCGCATCGGCACGCGCGCGTCTCGGGGGTACCGCAGCAGATGGACTGCGTATCAACGACTCCCGAGTCGGAGTGGAGCTGGCGCGCATTGCCGACATCTGGGACGTCGCGGAGAAGCACGGTCTTGCGCTCGCCGAGTTACTCGAGGCGGCGCGCGCTGATCTGCTCGGTCGGCGGCGATTTCGTGGGCGCACCGAGGCGGGGCTGGCGGGCGCGAGGGCAACGGCGAGCGTGCTGGCCGCTCTTCCGGTCCTGGGCATCGGCCTCGGCCACATGATGGGTGCTGCGCCACTCGAAGTGTTGCTCGGCGGCGGACTGGGCGGTGGTCTGGCCGTGCTGGGGACGGGCTTGGTGTGTGCGGGACTGCTGTGGACCGATCGCATCACCGCGCAGGTAACACAATGACCTGGATCATCTGTCGCTCATGGCCGGTGCACTTCTCATCCTTCCGGGTCGCCGGCCTTCACGCGCGCGCCTGCAGGGCGAGCGTGGCCCGGTCGTGCAGAACGACGGCGACGATCGACACCGGCGCGAGGACCCGCTCGCCGTCGCTGCCACCTTCGACCTGCTGGCCGCGTGCCTACGTTCGGGGCTCCCTGTCGCGGTCGCCGCCGAGGCGGTGTCGCTCACGGCCCCGGCACCGTTGTCGGAGTCGTTGCGCCGAGCGGCGGATCTACTGTCCCTGGGAGCGGACGCGGCCACCGCATGGGAGTCGGCGGCGTCGGATCCGGCCACCGAATCACTTGCCCGAATGGCTCGTCGCTCGGCCAGGTCAGGATCGTCGTTGGCGGGTTCGATGACCGAGTTGGCTACCGAAAGTCGCTCCCAGGCCGCGGATTCGGCGGCGGCTTCGGCCGAACGCGCCGGTGTGCTGATCAGCGGTCCGCTGGGTCTGTGTTTCCTGCCGGCCTTCATCTGCCTCGGGATCATTCCCGTCGTCGTCGGTCTCGCCTCCCGGGTTCTCGGTGGCGGACTGCTCTGACTTCACACTCCCGGTGCAGATCCACTGCGCCGGTACAACAAGGGGGAAACATGATGGTGAACACGATGCGCGCTCTGACGGCTCGCCTGACACTGCTTGCGGTCGAGGAGGACGGGATGTCGACCGCCGAGTACGCAATCGGCACGATCGCCGCGGCGGCGTTCGGTGCGGTGCTCTATTCGGTGGTCACCGGTGACAGCATTGTGACCGCGCTGACGAATATCATCGACAAAGCGCTGAGTACCGCGGTCTGATGACACAGTCGAGGGGGCTGCGGCGCTCGGATGCGGGGGCGGTCACGGTGGAGGCGGCCATTGCGATCGCGTCCATCGTGGTGGTGGTCGTCCTGTGCATCGGAGCGATCACGGCGGCGACGCTCCATGTTCGTTGTGTCGACTCGGCCCGTGAAGCGGCTCGTCTCGCTGCTCGTGGGGATCGGGAGTCGGCGATGTCCGCAGCAGCGAGGGTGGCTCCTGACGGCGCCGACGTGGTGTTGCGCGAGGAGGGGGATCTCGTCGTCGCCACCGTACGCGCCCGCAGTCCGCTCCTTCCGCTCGTGCATATCTCGGCCGAAGCTGTCGCGGTACGCGAGCCCACCGCCGCAGGGTGGGGTGGGCGATGAATGCTCGCGACGAGCGTGGTTCCGCCACAGTGCTGACATGTTTCGGGCTCGCGGCGCTGGTGGTGATAACGGCGACTCTGCTGCACCTCGGTTCGGCGGTCTCGGTGCGGCACCGGGCTCAGTCCGCGGCGGATCTTGCGGCCCTGGCCGCCGGAGTGGGACTCGACCGGGGCGGCGAGTCCGCGTGCGCTGCGGCGCGTGCCGTGGCGGAGCGGATGCACGCCGAGGTGGTCGACTGCACAGTCGACGACTGGGATGTGGTGGTGACGGTCACGGCCCCGATGTTGCTGTCCTCGCTGGGCATTCGAGATGCCCGGGCAGTGGCTCGGGCCGGACCTGCGGAATGAGACGGCCGTTCATCCGAGCGCGTCGAGCACCGCCGCGAGGACTCGGATAGCACCGTCCTTGTCGAGGGGGTCGTTTCCGTTTCCACATTTCGGTGAGTACACACAAGAAGGGCAACCGGAGGTGCACTCGCAGGAAGTGATCGCGTCCCGGGTCGCGCCCAGCCACCGCGCGAGCTCGGCGTGGCCCCGGTCGGCGAATCCGGCACCGCCGGCGTGTCCGTCGTAGACGAACACGGTGGGCAAGCCGGTGTCGGCATGCAACGCCGTCGAGACGCCGCCGACGTCCTCGCGATCGCACACCGCGACCAGGGGTAGGAGTCCGATGGCTGCGTGCTCAGCGGCGTGGAGAGATCCGGGCACTCGTTCGGCCGCGACACCGGCTAGGGAGAGCAGCTCCGGGGTCATCGTGTACATCACGGCACGGGTACAGAGGGTCTGCTCCGGCATGTCCAACTCCACCGAGTCGAGTACTTCACCGGACGGCAGTCGGCGCAGGTACCCGATCACCTGGTGCGTTACCTCTACCTCGGCGAGTGCCACTTCGACGTCACCGAAAAGTTTCTGCTCCAGCACAGCTGTCACGGTGATCTCGGTGGTTTCCCGGGCCGAGGTCGTCCAATCGGGGTCCTCGGCGTGAACCAGGGCAAGACCCTGATCGAGATCGAGTTCGTCGATGACATACGACTCCCCCTGATGGATGTGCACGGCGCCGGGATGGACGGTCGCAGGGGCGCGACCGGTGTCGACGGTTCCCAGCAGACGTCCGGTTTCCGACACCACTATTGCTACTTGCGTTCCGATTCCACCCCGGATATCCAGTGCGCCATGCGGATTTGTTCCCGCAGTCACGAACCAGCCGTGGGCGCGTCTGCGAATCAGACCCTGTTCGGACAGCTTTGCGAGGACGTCGAGACCGCCGAATTTTTCTGCTTCGGCATCGGAAAGCGGCAACTCCATTGCTGCGCACAGCAATTGTGGACCGAGGACGTACGGATTGGACGGGTCGGTGACGGTGGCCTCCACCGGCTTGTCCAAGAGTGCGGACGGGTGGTGCACGAAGTAGGTGTCCAGCGGATCGTCGCGGGCTACCAGGACGACGAGCGATCCTTCACCACGCCGACCGGAGCGGCCTCCCTGCTGCCAGAACGAGGCGACCGTCCCGGGAAATCCCGCCACCACCACGGCGTCGAGTCCGGCGATGTCGACTCCGAGTTCGAGCGCGTTCGTCGTTGCCGCACCGAGCAGCGTGCCGTCGGCGAGGGCAGCCTCGAGTTCGCGTCTGTCTTCGGCCAGGTAGCCGGCGCGGTACGACGCGACCCGCGTAGCAAGTTCGGGATCGACCTCCGCGAGTAGGCGTTTGGTGGCCATGGCAGTCAGTTCGGCGCCGCGCCGTGAACGGACGAAGGTGAGAGTACGTGCCCCTTCGGTCATCAGGGTGGCCATGATGCGTGCGGCCTCCGAACCTGCAGGCCTGCGGACCGGACTCCCGTTCTCTCCCGTCACCTCCCGCATGAGGGGTGGCTCCCAGAGGGCGATGGTTCGCGGGCCGTGGGGCGACCCGTCGTCCACTATCTCGGCGCACGGGGCCCCGATGAGGCGGGACGCGGCGGAGCCGGGTTCGGCGGTGGTGGCGGAGGCGAGGACGAAGACAGGGTCGGCGCCGTATCGCGCCGCGATGCGTCGGAGTCGGCGCAGGACGAGAGCCACATTGGAGCCGAAGACACCACGGTAGGAGTGGCATTCGTCGATTACGACAAACGCCAGATTGCGGAAGAAGTGCGACCACCGTTGATGGGTCCGGAGAAGGGAGATGTGCAGCATATCGGGGTTGGTGAAGAGCCACCGTGAGTTCTCGCGCGCCCACTGACGCACCTCCGTCGGTGTGTCACCGTCGAACATGCAAGGGCAAGCGCCCCGAAGGTCGTCCGTAGCGTCGATGATCGAGGTCACCGCCCGCAACTGGTCTGCGCCCAGGGCTTTGGTTGGTGACAGGTATAGGGCGGTCGCCCGCGGATCCATTGCCAGAGTGGTGAGTACCGGTAGCTGGTAGGCGAGCGACTTTCCCGATGCCGTTCCGGTCGACACCACCACGTTCGTGCCCTGGTGGGCAAAATCGGCGGCAGCCGCTTGATGGCTCCACGGCCGGGCGATCCCGTTCTGCTGGAGGGCCGAGACGACCGAGGGGTGCGCCCACGTGGGCCAATCCGTCAGTGCCGACGTCCGAGCAGGCATTTCGGCGGCAAATGTCAATGGCGTTTCGTTCGGCGGGACGCCGTCGAGCACCCTGTCGAGCAACTCGCGACCGTATGTTTCGCCAGTATTTCCACTGTCGTCACGGGGCGAAAACGGTGTGCTCACTGATCTCTCCGGGCTGTCGATGGAGCGGGGCGAGGAGCTTCTACACCGCCACGACCTGCATATATGATGATAGCGAGTCGACTCCCCGGGATGTTCCCGGGGGTACGGCACGTGCCGACCGGATGCGTCGATTCGCGGCTGTTCGCTACAAGATCAACATTTTGTGTGAATTGTTCCGTTTTCGACTGTTGCGTTCGCGGAGTTCATGGTTGACTACATCTTGGTCGCAGCTTCTGTGTTCGTGGGCTTGAAAGAGTGAGCGTTCGCAGGATCGATGTTGCGAACGCGGTGCTCTGCTTTTCCTGAGGGGGAAATCAAGAAGTACAGCGGTCGGAACCGGCCCGGCGGACTGTACGTGCTGTCCGCCGAATCCGGTGTTAGAAAGAGAAGGAAAAGCATGGCACAGGGCACTGTGAAGTGGTTCAACGCGGAAAAGGGCTTCGGCTTCATCGCACCCGAGGACGGCTCCGCTGACGTCTTCGTTCACTACTCCGAGATCCAGGGCAGCGGTTTCCGCACCCTCGAGGAGAACCAGCGCGTGGAGTTCGAGGTCGGCCAGGGCACCAAGGGCCCCCAGGCAACCGGCGTTCGCGCAGTCTGATTCTGCCGTCCATTCCGTGGACACGAAAATCAGATAGGCGGGATCTCGCGATTCCGTCCGAATCGTCCCCCATCGCCCGAGGCGGTGGGGGACGATTCGTTTTCCATGCTGGTGGCCACAGTGACGTGGCAGAAGGGGGTAAGTCGATGAGTCAGCTCTCCTTCTTCTCTGCCGAGGCACTTCCACCGGCGGTTGCGGATCTGGGTGGGCTTCTCGCAGCGTCGGGCCAGGTGGTCTCCGGCGGCCGCGCGCGGATTTCCATCGTGGTGGATGCGCTGTGGCGCGCGGAAGGAATCGCCGAGCTGATCGCCGAGGCGGGGCTGGAAGCCGAGATCACCCGGAGCGACGAGGGCAGCCCGCTCGTGCGCACCGCTTCGGTAGTCGACTTGCGGCCCCTCGCGGAGCAGTGGACGAGGGGCGCGGTGAAGGCGGTGCCGCCGGGCTGGGTGCCGTCCGGAAGGCAGCTGCGGTTCTGGGCTCTGGCTGCTGGCCACGGCGAAGCCGACGGGGAACGCTTCGTTCTCGGACTCGATTCGCACGCCCCGGACACCCACGCGCCACTGGCTCAGGCCTTGATGAGGGTGGGTATGGCGCCGACGTTGATCGGCACGCGCGGGTCGGGTCCCGGCCTTCGAATATCGGGTCGGCGTAGGCTCGGCAGACTCGTCGAGAGTATCGGCGAAGCACCCGCAAACATGGACGATCGTACCGGTTGGCCCCACGTGTAGGACCGCGTAGGCAGTACTGATCTGCGAGGACGGGTCGCGGGTATGTCACTCTAGTAATAGGCGAACCCGGTATAAACGGTTTGTCTGCACAACTGTCGGGTGGCAGCGATCGACTTCAGGAAGGCTCGGGCAACAGGTGGCAAAAGGTGACAACGGCAGTGCACAGGATGCGGCGGGAGCGTCCGGCCAGCCTCGCCGCCTCGTGATCGTCGAGTCGCCGACCAAGGCCCGCAAGATAGCTCCGTACCTCGGAAAGAACTACGTCGTCGAGGCGTCGGTGGGGCACATTCGTGACCTTCCTCGGGGCGCCGCCGATGTTCCGGCCAAGTACAAAGGTGAGCCGTGGGCCCGACTCGGTGTCGACGTCGATCATGATTTCGAGCCGCTGTACGTGGTCAGTCCAGAGAAGAAGTCCAAGGTCACGGAACTGAAGGGCCTCCTCAAGGACGCCGACGAACTATTCCTCGCCACCGACCCCGACCGTGAGGGCGAGGCCATCGCCTGGCACCTGCTCGAAACTCTGAAGCCGAAGATTCCGGTTCGGCGGATGGTCTTCCACGAGATCACCGAGCCGGCCATCCGAGCGGCTGCCGACGACACCCGCGAACTCGACACCGACCTGGTGGACGCCCAGGAAACTCGGCGCATCCTCGACCGTCTCTACGGTTACGAGGTCAGCCCGGTCCTGTGGAAGAAGGTCATGCCGAAGTTGTCGGCGGGCCGTGTGCAGTCCGTCGCCACCCGGGTCATCGTTCAGCGTGAACGCGAGCGGATGGCATTCCGATCCGCGTCCTACTGGGACATCTCGGCCACCCTCGACGCAGGCGCCGACGCGAGCCCGCGCAGCTTCGGGGCACGTCTGGTGAGTGTCGACGGTTCACGGGTCGCGTCGGGTCGCGATTTCGGCTCGGACGGCCAGCTGAAGACCGGCACGGTCACGGTGCTCGACGAAGCCCGTGCACAGAGGCTCGCCGAATCCCTCGCCGGTGTCGACCTCACCGTGTCGTCCGCGGAGAGCAAGCCGTACACGCGCAAGCCCTACCCACCGTTCATGACGTCGACGCTCCAGCAGGAAGCGGGACGCAAGCTCCGATTCACGTCGGAGCGGACGATGCGCATCGCCCAGCGGTTGTACGAAAACGGCTACATCACCTACATGCGTACCGACTCGACGACGTTGTCTGCATCGGCCATCGCCGCAGCGCGCGCGCAGGCCACCGAGTTGTACGGCGCAGAGTACGTTCACGCGTCGCCGCGCCAGTACACCCGCAAGGTGAAGAACGCCCAGGAAGCGCATGAGGCGATCCGTCCTGCGGGCGACGTCTTCCAGACTCCGGGGCAGCTGCACTCGCGGCTCGATACCGACGAGTTCCGGCTCTACGAATTGATCTGGCAGCGCACCGTGGCGTCCCAGATGGCCGATGCCCGCGGCACCACGCTCACCCTGCGGATCTCGGGTACGGCAGGTACGGGCGAAGAATGCACGTTCTCCGCGTCGGGCCGCACTATCACGTTCGCCGGCTTCCTGAAGGCATACGTCGAAAGTGTCGACGAAGAAGCCGGCGGCCAGTCCGACGACGCCGAGTCGCGCCTGCCGGTGCTCGTCGAGGGCCAGGCGGTCACCGCGACCAAACTCGATCCGGACGGCCACACCACCAATCCACCGGCTCGGTACACCGAGGCGAGCCTGATCAAGACCCTCGAAGAGCTGGGCATCGGTCGGCCGTCCACCTATTCGTCGATCATCAAGACCATCCTCGACCGCGGATACGTCTACAAGCGCGGTAGTGCGTTGGTGCCGTCCTGGGTCGCGTTCGCCGTCATCGGTCTCCTCGAGATGCACTTCGGTCGGCTGGTCGACTTCGACTTCACCGCCGGGATGGAGGATGACCTCGACGCAATCGCCGGTGGCCGGGAACAGCGCGGCAACTGGCTGAGCAGTTTCTACTTCGGCGGTGATCACGGCGCCGAGGGTTCCGTCGCCCGAGAGGGTGGCCTGAAGAAGATGGTCGGTGTCAATCTCGAGGAGATCGACGCTCGCGAGGTCAACTCCATCCGGCTCTTCGATGACGCCGAAGGCCGCGAAGTTCATGTCCGTGTCGGACGCTTCGGTCCTTACCTCGAGCGGATGGTTCGCAACCCGGACGACCCCGAGGGCGACCTCATCTCGCAGCGTGCAAACCTGCCCGACGACCTTCCGCCGGACGAGCTGACACCCGAGTACGCCGAGAAGCTGTTCTCGACGCCCCAGGAGGGCCGCAAGCTCGGTGTCGATCCACTGACCGGGCACGAGATCGTGGCGAAGGAGGGCCGGTTCGGCCCTTACGTCACGGAGATCCTTCCCGAGCCGGAACCCGAGCCCGAACCGGCCGTGGTGCCGGTCGCCGAGCCGGAGCCCGCCGAGGGCACCACCAAGACCAAGACGGCAGCGAAGAAAGCCCCTGCCAAGAAGACGGCGAAGAAGGCAGCGGGTCCCAAGCCGAGAACCGGTTCGCTTCTCAAGTCCATGGATTTGGCCACGGTCACCCTCGACGACGCCCTGAAGTTGCTGTCGTTGCCGCGTGTGGTGGGTATCGATCCCGAATCGAAGGAAGAGATCACCGCCCAGAACGGCCGATACGGTCCCTACCTCAAGAAGGGCACCGATTCGCGGTCACTCGCCACCGAGGACCAGATGTTCACGGTCACGCTGGAAGAGGCCTTGAAGATCTACGCGGAGCCCAAGCGTCGCGGACGGCAGGCGTCGGCGACGCCGCCCCTGCGGGAGCTGGGCGTCGACTCGGTCAGTGAGAAGCCGATGGTGATCAAGGACGGCCGGTTCGGACCGTATGTAACGGACGGCGAAACCAACGCCAGCCTTCGCAAGGGCGATGAAGTGGAAAGCATCACCGACGCTCGGGCGTCGGAACTGCTGGCGGAGCGTCGGGCGCGCGGACCTGTCAAGAAGAAGGCTCCCGCCAAGAAGGCACCGGCCAAGAAGGCTGCGGCGAAGAAGACTGCTGCCAAGAAGGCACCGGCGAAGAAGGCTGCTGCGAAGAAGGCCTCGGACAAGAAGGCGTGAGCCGGTGCGGCGGGGCCTCGGGGGTGTCGCAGGTGCGGGATAGTCTGACGTCGTGACCGTATTCGACCGGTTGGTGGGCCAGGCAGATGTCGAGGCCGAACTGACAGCCGCTGCTACGGCGGCCCGTCTCGGACTCGGCTCAATGGGGTCGTCGATGACGCATTCGTGGCTTTTCACGGGCCCCCCGGGCTCGGGCAGGTCGGTGGCCGCGCAGTGCTTCGCCGCGGCCTTGCAATGCACCAGTGACGGCGTCCCTGGTTGCGGTGCGTGCCACTCCTGCACCACTGCAATGGCAGGCACCCACGGTGATGTGCGGCGGGTGGTTCCCGAAGGGCTGAGCATCAGCGTGAGGGAGATGCGGGCCATCGTGCAGACGGCCTCCCGCAGGCCCAGTACCGGTCGCTGGCAGATCGTCGTCGTGGAGGACGCAGACCGTCTCACCGAGGGCGCGGCCAACGCTCTCCTCAAGGTTGTCGAGGAGCCGCCGGATCGCACCGTGTTCTTGCTGTGCGCCCCTTCCGTCGATCCTCAAGACATCTCGGTGACCCTGCGGTCGCGCTGCCGGCACGTCGCCCTTGTCACTCCGTCGGCGGACGCGATCGCTCAGGTTCTGCGCGAGAGGGATGGTGTGGAGCCCGAAGAGGCGCGCCTTGCGGCGTCGATCAGTGGCGGTCATGTCGGGAGGGCACGGCGACTGGCGACCGACCTGAATTCCCGCATTCGTCGCAAGGAGGCCCTGGACCTTGCGGTCGCGGCATTGCGACCCGCGACTGCGTTCGCGGCTGCCGAGGAGTTGGTGCGCTCAGCCGACGCCGAAGCGAAAGAGATGAGTGCGGCGCGAGACGAGCAGGAGACGGAAGAGTTGCGCACCGCCCTCGGTGCAGGAGGCACCGGCAAGGGCGCTGCCGGGGCCATCCGAGGATCGGCCGGTGTACTCAAGGATCTGGAGAAGCGGCAGAAGTCGAGGGCTACCCGCACAGGTCGTGATGCGCTGGATCGCGCTCTCATCGATCTCGCGGGTCTCTACCGCGACGCCCTCGCCGCCACGTGGGGATCGGCAGCCGCTGCAAACCATCCCGACATGGCCGACCGGGCTGCGGAACTCGCGTCGAGAACCTCGCCGGAAGGCCTGCTGAAGTGCATCGAAGCGGTACTCGAGTGCCGTGAGGCGATCGCTGTCAACGTCAAACCACAGTGGGCTGTCGATGCCATGGTGGCCAGCCTCGGCGACGCGTTCAGGGAGCCGTTTTCGCATACTCGGGGTTGAGGCGCTAGACTCGCCACCGCCGAAAGGCACCGCTGCCTTAGCTCAGTCGGTAGAGCATTTCACTCGTAATGAAAAGGTCGAGAGTTCGATTCTCTCAGGCAGCTCAGCGGTACTCTGGCCCTCCCTGATTCCTCGGGGAGGGCGAGAGTCGTATTCGGATCCGACACGTCGAGGACGGGGATCTGTGTCGTTCGCAGTCCCGACCCGCCGCGGCGGGGAAAGATCCGGAAGACTGGAAGCGTGGACATCGAGAATCGAACCCGTACCTCACAGGTGGCGGGTCTACGTGCGCTCGGTGCGCCGGCGACGGTTGCCGCAGGGACCGCCGCCGCCGTCGCTCTCCTGCACTTTCGCGATCCACATCAGTCGGGCGCGTACGGATTCTGCCCCGTGTACGCATTGACGGGCTGGTGGTGTCCGGCCTGCGGGGGCCTTCGGGCTGTCCACGACCTCACCGATCTGGACATCGGGGCCGCGTTGTCGAGCAACGCCTTGATCGTTCCGCTGCTCGCTGTCTCGGTGTACCTGTGGGTGCGGTGGGCGCAGCGCCGCTGGGCGGGAGCGCGCGCTCGATCGATCGTCATCCGTCCATATGTGATGGTGGGTGTGCTGATCGCTCTCGCGGCGTTTACGGTCACGAGGAATACATCTTGGGGAAGCTGGCTGGCGCCGGCTTGACGACGGTCGCCGCCGGCATTGAAACAGAGAGTCGGTTCACAGATGGCAATGCAGGTTTTCTCGTTGATTGCGATCCTCGGAGCATTGATAGTGCTCATTCCGACAGCGCTCCGAGTCTTCGGTAAGAGCGACAACGTGAAGGCACCCGATGACGCCGAAGAGTGACCGGGCGCTGCTCTCGACAACCCTCCGCCCCACGGTCATGATTCGTGTATGAGTGATTCGCTGAAGGACCGGGTCCGGGAGAAGTTGCTCCGCCAGCTCGCCGAAGACGGGGGCCACCCGGTCCAGGAGGCAGAAGGAGACGATCCCCGGCTCGTTTCGATCGATGCGGATCTTGCCGCGCTGGAGCAGGCAGCCGACGGCGATGTGGTCGTCGAGGAACTTGCCGCGAAGTACTGGGTTCCGTAAGAAGGCGCTCCAGCAGCCTGACCAGGCAATTTGGCGTAGCGGGTGTTCGTCGCGTAACTTATTCGAAGTCAGAGCGACACGGACACCGACTCCGGCCGGAAGGCGGGGGACACGAGGTTGGACGAAGGCGCCTGAACTTCCCGAAGACGCTGATCGTGATTGGTGTGTTCGAGATGTCCTGGAAGTTCCCGTTTGCATCGGGAGGTGACAGGAGTTAGGCTGGAACGGTTGCCCCGGAGCGGCTAGCGAGTGTTGCTGGTGGTGATGGTGTGTGCGTGTTCTTTGAGAACTCAACAGTGTGTCGATGAATGTCAGTGCCAAATTGTTTTGGTACTCCGCATCACGGATGATCAACTGGGCCTTTTGGTTTGGTTGTGAGTGGTGTGGGTATTTGCTGGCTCTTCTCCTTCTTCCGTCGGAGGGGGGTCAGTGTTTGATTGAGCTAGTTTGAGTTTTTGATCGCTAGTGATTTGACTCGATGTCTATGACTGATTGGGGTTCGCCTCTTTCTAGAGTCTTCAACGGAGAGTTTGATCCTGGCTCAGGACGAACGCTGGCGGCGTGCTTAACACATGCAAGTCGAGCGGTAAGGCCCTTCGGGGTACACGAGCGGCGAACGGGTGAGTAACACGTGGGTGATCTGCCCTGCACTTCGGGATAAGCCCGGGAAACTGGGTCTAATACCGGATACGACCTTCGGCTGCATGGCTGGGGTGGAAAGGTTTACTGGTGCAGGATGGGCCCGCGGCCTATCAGCTTGTTGGTGGGGTAATGGCCTACCAAGGCGACGACGGGTAGCCGACCTGAGAGGGTGACCGGCCACACTGGGACTGAGACACGGCCCAGACTCCTACGGGAGGCAGCAGTGGGGAATATTGCACAATGGGCGAAAGCCTGATGCAGCGACGCCGCGTGAGGGATGAAGGCCTTCGGGTTGTAAACCTCTTTCAGCAGGGACGAAGCGGAAGTGACGGTACCTGCAGAAGAAGCACCGGCTAACTACGTGCCAGCAGCCGCGGTAATACGTAGGGTGCAAGCGTTGTCCGGAATTACTGGGCGTAAAGAGTTCGTAGGCGGTTTGTCGCGTCGTTTGTGAAAACTCACAGCTCAACTGTGAGCTTGCAGGCGATACGGGCAGACTTGAGTACTGCAGGGGAGACTGGAATTCCTGGTGTAGCGGTGAAATGCGCAGATATCAGGAGGAACACCGGTGGCGAAGGCGGGTCTCTGGGCAGTAACTGACGCTGAGGAACGAAAGCGTGGGTAGCGAACAGGATTAGATACCCTGGTAGTCCACGCCGTAAACGGTGGGCGCTAGGTGTGGGTTCCTTCCACGGAATCTGTGCCGTAGCTAACGCATTAAGCGCCCGCCTGGGAGTACGGCCGCAAGGCTAAAACTCAAAGGAATTGACGGGGGCCCGCACAAGCGGCGGAGCATGTGGATTAATTCGATGCAACGCGAAGAACCTTACCTGGGTTTGACATATACCGGAAAGCCGTAGAGATACGGCCCCCCTTGTGGTCGGTATACAGGTGGTGCATGGCTGTCGTCAGCTCGTGTCGTGAGATGTTGGGTTAAGTCCCGCAACGAGCGCAACCCTTGTCTTATGTTGCCAGCACGTAATGGTGGGGACTCGTAAGAGACTGCCGGGTCAACTCGGAGGAAGGTGGGGACGACGTCAAGTCATCATGCCCCTTATGTCCAGGGCTTCACACATGCTACAATGGCCAGTACAGAGGGCTGCGAGACCGTGAGGTGGAGCGAATCCCTTAAAGCTGGTCTCAGTTCGGATCGGGGTCTGCAACTCGACCCGTGAAGTCGGAGTCGCTAGTAATCGCAGATCAGCAACGCTGCGGTGAATACGTTCCCGGCCTTGTACACACCGCCCGTCACGTCATGAAAGTCGGTAACACCCGAAGCCGGTGGCCTAACCCTTGTGGGAGGGAGCCGTCGAAGGTGGGATCGGCGATTGGACGAAGTCGTAACAAGGTAGCCGTACCGGAAGGTGCGGCTGGATCACCTCCTTTCTAAGGAGCATCTCCAGTCATGTACCGCTGAACAGTCAGTGGATGATGGTCTGGCAGAGGCCATTTCGGATGCGTATGTTATCCGGTGGTTGCTCATGGGTGGATCGCTGACAAGTATTGGTTCTCAACTGCCGGCCTGTGTGCTGGTGGGAGGGCGAATTATATCGACATACTGTTGGGTCCTGAGGAACACGTGAGTGTTTTTTCTTTCAGGAAAGTGACGATCCGGTTCGGATGTCAGGCAGACCGCATCACTTTTGGTGGTGGGCATGGTGCTGGCGGGAGTTCGAGGCGGGTGTGTTGTTTGAGAACTGCACAGTGGACGCGAGCATCTTTGTTGTAAGTAATGAAGAGCGTACGGTGGATGCCTTGGCACCAGGAGCCGATGAAGGACGTAGGAGGCTGCGATAAGCCTCGGGAGCTGTCAACCGAGCTGAGATCCGAGGATGTCCGAATGGGGAAACCCAGCACGAGTGATGTCGTGTTACCCGCATCTGAATATATAGGGTGTGTGGAGGGAACGTGGGAAGTGAAACATCTCAGTACCCACAGGAAGAGAAAACAATAGTGATTCCGTGAGTAGTGGCGAGCGAAAGCGGAAGAGGCTAAACCATGGATGTGTGATAGCCGGCAGGCGTTGCATTCGTGGGTTGTGGGTTCATCTTGTCAATGCTGCCGTGTTGGCCGACAGTAAGAAATCATGGTGTTAGTGGAAGTGGTCTGGAACGGCCTGTCGTAGAGGGTGAGAATCCGTACACGAAAACATTGTGACTGTCGTGATGGAAACCCAAGTAGCACCGGGCCCGTGAAATCTGGTGTGAATCTGTCGGACCACCCGATAAGCCTGAATACTCCCTGGTGACCGATAGCGGACTAGTACCGTGAGGGAAAGGTGAAAAGTACCCGGGAGGGAGTGAAATAGTACCTGAAACCGTGCGCTTACAATCCGTCAAAGCCTTCGAGTGACTTGTCGCTGGGGTGATGGCGTGCCTTTTGAAGAATGAGCCTGCGAGTTAGTGGCATGTCGCGAGGTTAACCCGTGTGGGGTAGCCGTAGCGAAAGCGAGTCCGAATAGGGCGTTTATAGTGGCATGTTCTAGACCCGAAGCGGAGTGATCTACCCATGCCAGGTTGAAGCGACGGTAAGACGTCGTGGAGGACCGAACCCACTTAGGTTGAAAACTGAGGGGATGAGTTGTGGTAGGGGTGAAAGGCCAATCAAACTCCGTGATAGCTGGTTCTCCCGAAATGCATTTAGGTGCAGCGTCGCGTGTTTCTCATCGGAGGTAGAGCTACTGGATGGTCTAGGGGCCCACAAGCTTACCGAAATCAGCCAAACTCCGAATGCCGGTGAGTGAGAGCGCGGCAGTGAGACTGCGGGCGATAAGGTTCGTAGTCGAGAGGGAAACAGCCCAGATCGCCAGCTAAGGTCCCTAAGCGTGTACTAAGTGGAAAAGGATGTGGGTCGCGAAGACAACCAGGAGGTTGGCTTAGAAGCAGCCACCCTTGAAAGAGTGCGTAATAGCTCACTGGTCAAGTGATCCTGCGCCGACAATGTAGCGGGCTCAAGTACACCACCGAAGCTGCGGCATTCACACAATGCACCCCATTTTCCTGCGGGAGGGTGGGCAGTGGTGTGGATGGGTAGGGAGCGTCGTGTGGCCATGGAAGCGGCGGGGTGACCCAGCCGTGGAGGCCACACGAGTGAGAATGCAGGCATGAGTAGCGAAAGACGAGTGAGAAACTCGTCCGCCGAATGACCAAGGGTTCCTGGGCCAGGTTAATCCGCCAGGGTGAGTCGGGACCTAAGACGAGGCCGACAGGCGTAGCCGATGGACAACGGGTTGATATTCCCGTACCCGTGTGAACGCGCCCCTGGTGAATCAGTGATACTAACCACCCTGAAACCGCTTGTGAACCTTCGGGTTCGTAGGTGGCGGATGCGTGGGACCTGATCTGGTAGTAGCCAAGCGATGGGTGACGCAGGAAGGTAGCTGAGCCAGTCAGTGGTAATACTGGTGTAAGCCTGTAGGGAGTGACCTAGGCAAATCCGGGTCACACATATCCTGAGAGGTGACGCATAGCCGAATGAGGCGAATTCAGTGATCCTATGCTGCCGAGAAAAGCCTCTAGCGAGCTTTCACACGGCCCGTACCCCAAACCGACACAGGTGGTCAGGTAGAGAATACTAAGGCGATCGAGATAACTATGGTTAAGGAACTCGGCAAAATGCCCCGTAACTTCGGGAGAAGGGGGGCCTCGTCTGGTGATCACTCTTGCAGTGTGAGCTGGGTGGGGCCGCAGAGACCAGTGAGAAGCGACTGTTTACTAAAAACACAGGTCCGTGCGAAGTCGTAAGACGATGTATACGGACTGACGCCTGCCCGGTGCTGGAAGGTTAAGAGGACCGGTTAGCCATTTCGGTGGCGAAGCTGAGAATTTAAGCCCAGTAAACGGCGGTGGTAACTATAACCATCCTAAGGTAGCGAAATTCCTTGTCGGGTAAGTTCCGACCTGCACGAATGGCGTAACGACTTCTCAGCTGTCTCAACCATAGACTCGGCGAAATTGCATTACGAGTAAAGATGCTCGTTACGCGCGGCAGGACGAAAAGACCCGGGACCTTCACTACAGCTTGGTATTGGTGTTCGGTTCGGTTTGTGTAGGATAGGTGGGAGACTGTGAAGCGCTCACGCCAGTGAGTGTGGAGTCGTTGTTGAAATACCACTCTGATCGTATTGGACCTCTAACCTCGGACCATGATCTGGTTCAGGGACAGTGCCTGGTGGGTAGTTTAACTGGGCGGTTGCCTCCCAAAATGTAACGGAGGCGCCCAAAGGTTCCCTCAGCCTGGTTGGCAATCAGGTGTCGAGTGCAAGTGCACAAGGGAGCTTGACTGTGAGACTGACAAGTCGAGCAGGGACGAAAGTCGGGACTAGTGATCCGGCACCGGCAAGTGGAAGCGGTGTCGCTCAACGGATAAAAGGTACCCCGGGGATAACAGGCTGATCTTCCCCAAGAGTCCATATCGACGGGATGGTTTGGCACCTCGATGTCGGCTCGTCGCATCCTGGGGCTGGAGTAGGTCCCAAGGGTTGGGCTGTTCGCCCATTAAAGCGGCACGCGAGCTGGGTTTAGAACGTCGTGAGACAGTTCGGTCTCTATCCGCCGCGCGCGTTAGAAACTTGAGGAAGGCTGTCCCTAGTACGAGAGGACCGGGACGGACGAACCTCTGGTGTGCCAGTTGTTCCACCAGGAGCACCGCTGGTTAGCTACGTTCGGAAGGGATAACCGCTGAAAGCATCTAAGCGGGAAGCCTGTTCCAAGATGAGGTTTCTCACCCCCTCGAGGGGGTAAGGCCCCCGGCAGACCACCGGGTTGATAGGCCAGAACTGGAAGCCCAGTAATGGGTGTAGGTGACTGGTACTAATAGGCCGAGGACTTACCACAAAGAAGCTACGCGTCCACTGTGCAGTATCTGAAACAACACACAGATACCCCCTTTTTTTCCTTTCACTGAACCCCCTGGACAGTTCCGCACCCACCCGGGTGCGTGGCCACGGCGGGGAACCGGAAAAAGGAAAGATGGGTGTGTGACAGTTTCATAGAGTTACGGCGGCCATAGCGGAGGGGAAACGCCCGGCCCCATTCCGAACCCGGAAGCTAAGCCCTCCAGCGCCGATGGTACTGCACTCGACAGGGTGTGGGAGAGTAGGACACCGCCGAACATCCGTTACCGGAAGCCCCCCAACACCTGTTGGGGGGCTTCCGGCATTCCACAACAAATCCAGTATGTGAGCGCGCCGCATCCGGACGGATTTGATATATCGCGGGCGGTCAAGGGATGGTTTCCAATTCGAATCCCGGTTTCGCTTGATCAATGGATTCGATGTTGCTCGTGGAATAACTGCACCGATTGAGACCACGTCTTGTGGACATCTGGGGTTGTGCCAGACAGTGATTTGTCGGCGATAGTTTGTTACGTACGAGTGCGCCGGCTCTGTTCAATTGCGGTCTTGGTCACGGTCGTATTCGATGCTGCCTTCGGGCGTAAATGCGCGGTCACCGGCATCATCAGTCGACGCGGCCGGCCGAAACCGTTGTCGTACTACGACAATGTCTACATTGCACCAGTACCGATCGCGCACGACACCGTGGTGCCGACCAGACCCATACCGGACCTACAAAGAGTTCCGGGCCTCGGCCGCAGCCGGAATCCGCGGCGCAGGAAAGACCATGAGGTGAATCTCGTCCAGCGGCATACTTTTGAATCGCGAGCGAAGAGGGATTTGCCCCAGTCATCTGCGACGCGATAGCTCCGCGCTCAGCTTCGCTACCGCCGAGAGTGCCAGCGGCATCTGAAACTGACTTCGTTCCGGCAACCGAAAATTGGCCCCTGGGTTGGTCGGTGGTTAGTCCTCGGTGGTTCGGCCTGTGGGTGCGCGACGAGGTCGCGTCCCTCGAGGCGGGTAGCTGTCGCCTTTGAGGGATGACGACAGAGTGGTGGACGACGCGGGCGATCATCGCTGCTGCGACGGCCTCGTCACCGAAGGCCTCACCCAGCGGCCGAAGGGATTGTTCGTGGTGATGAGAGCAATAAAAAAGACCCGTGGATCGATTTGCCGCGGGCTGGCGTGTCCCTCATGTGCTCGGAGGGACGAGTCGGCTAGCGGGCTACGCGGTAGCGGAGGTAGACCACTTTCGAATTGAGGGTGCGGGACTCGATGAGATCGAGGTTCACCCGATGCTCGCGTTGGGGAAAGAAGGTGCGGCCGCCCCCCAGCAGCACTGGGTAGACCCTGGCCCGGTACTCGTCGATGAGACCCAACGCGGCCGCCTCGGCGGCGAGAGTCGCTCCGCCGATCGCGATGTCGCCCTCCGCCGGTTCGGCTCGCAATCGCTCGATCTCATCCGCCAGACTGCTGGACGCCAGGCGGGCGTTTCCCTGCACCGCCGACAGCGTGGTGGAGAAGACCAACTTCGGGAGCCCCATCCAAAGCGCGGCGAATTCGAGCGTTGAGTAGTCGAGCGACGGGTTCTGGTCGGCGGTCTCCCAGTACAGCATGGTCTCGTACAGCCGTCGTCCGAGCAGATGGACGCCGACCCGGCGTACCTCGTCAGTGGCGAGGTTGAAGACCTCTTGGTCGGGTGAGCTCCAGTCGAAGGACTCGTCGGGCCCGACGACGTAGCCGTCCAGCGACACGGCCATCGAGTAGGTCACGCTGCGCATCAGGAACTCCCCTCAGTAACGGATTCGACTTCATGGTGAGTTGACCATCGCGCAACCAGTCGTGTCACGCGGCTTGCCGATGACCTCCTGATTCGTGGTCGTCGGGTTTCCGACGAGGACGCCCTTCTCGAACTTCGCGTCGGCGCGGGCGAGGGCGACGAGGTGGGGTGCGTTCACGGCACGTCATCCGGATGGGTGGGCTCATGAGTGTGAACGCCTTCGCGATACCGGCCGCGCGGGTGCCGGGTCCCTTGGTGACTCAGTGCCGGAGCCGCACGGTGGTGAAGGTCGACTCGATCGGGTGGTGTGCAGGTGGATCAGTGCTCGGCCGGTAGTCATAGAAGAGAAGGCGAGCAGCACCTCGAGGTCGTAGGTGACCTTTGCGGTCGCCTTGGGACACTTGGAGGCGTAGTCGGCGGCGAACGTCTTCGCCGCGGCCCGGGCGTGCTCCTTTTCTTTGGCGTTCCAGATCTCGGCTAGTGCAGCCTTCGCGCCAGGCTGGGCGGACCTGGGCAGCGCGTTGAGCACGTTGGCGATCTTGTGGAACCAACACCGCTGCTCGCGGGGGTCGGGGAGCACCTGCCGCAGGGCAACCCAGAGCCCGAGACGACGCCGATGCGAGCATCGGGGCCTGCAACCTGCGACGCATGCACGAGCGGAGCAGGTCGAGCCAGGACTCCGAAATTCGCGGTGTCCGTCGTCGAAGGCGACCAGTTTCTTGGTGCCGTCAGCCCGCACTCGACGATGACCAGCAGGCACGCCTGTCCTGCTCGAGTCGGATCTCGGGTGGATCCCGTCGACCCCCACATGTAGACGAAGTCGGTGTCCGTCAGCGAGCGCATGTTGAACGCCTTAGCCTCCTCCTGCCAGTGCTTGGTCGTCCGGGTGATGGTGGCCGCAACAGGCCGCTGCTGCTGCCAAGGAACTGCCCCAATGCCGGGCCGAAGTCCGAGGACGACAAGCCATGCAGGTACAGCAGCGGCATCACCGCGGCGACCTCGGTCTGCAGTGCCGCCGCGAGCATCTATCTCGCTCGGGAGGTGCGCCCGCTTCAGGTCACCCGCCGAGGGTGATCCACAGGTTTTGATTATTGCTCGGTGGTGATCGAGCGGTGCTCACCCTGGGAAGGCGCGGATCGCGAGCCGATCGCCAGAAGAGTCTTACTGGTGCCGGGAGGTCCGAAGACCACGTTGCCTTTTGCGGTCACGAAGTCGAGGGTTCCCGGTGCGTGAAGGTGTCCCGCTCGAGGCTGCGGGCGTAATCGAAGTCGAAGTCCAATTCCTTCAACGGGATGCGGGCGGTGCATCGCGCCGCCCGCATCCGCGATGCACCGTCGTGGCTTCCATGGCCGGGACCTCCCGCTGCAGGCATACGACCAGGAATACTTCGTGGGTCCAGTTCTCGGACGGGCCCGCTCGATCAATCGGCCGGCAGCGCCACGCAAGGTCGGCTCTTTCAGAGCGCGGGTGAGGAGCCTCAACCCCGCTGTCAGGTCCCGATCCGACGTTCTGGTATCGCGGTCAGTAAGCCACCGCTCCGTCGTCGTCGCGTTCCATCTCGGTGGTCCGGTCCGGTCGGTAGACCAATGCGATGCGGTCCCGGCCTAGTGCCGCAGTGGCTTCCACATGATCAGGGTTGCAGGTGTTTGTGGTGTCGCCGTTGGAGTCGAGGCGGATGTAGTGATCGCGGCCAACCGGGTCAACTGCTTTCCGCGGTGGCTGGGGGACCGTGGGCAGGGCGAGCATCGAAGCCCTGGTCGGCGTTCGATTCATTGCCGCGGAAACCCTGCCTGGGTCGGTTCGCGTTTTGCGTGTGCCGACACCACCGGCTCGCGCCTTCGCCATCCCGCACCAGCACCCTGGGTACCGTACCGAGGCTCTTAATCACACTGCCACCAGCCCGCGAACGGGTTCTCGGCGCCGCGGGTATGTGCCAGCACCCCGATAGCCACAGGCCACCGTCCGGACCGGTAGCTTCGTCGGCGTCCGCGCCCTCCTTGGTTGCACGTGCCTCGGGACTCACCCGTCTCGTGTATCGCGCCGGCGCTCTGGAGGCGACGGCGTTTCCTCCGAGAGTAACCAATCAAACTATCGGGCAACAGTTCTCGGCGACTTCATGTCCTGAGATCGAAAAGTCTCTTTGTCTACGGTCGTTGAGGTGGCGCGGTTCAAACGCTCCTGCCGACTCCTCGTCGTCACCACCGGTTGGCCGTGCGTGCCGAGAAGTCTCCTCGGAAGGCCGAGAACGCCCAGAAGTTTATGACGCGAAGACGTCTGCGCTCATGACTGGTTCCTCCAGGTCGGCGCCGACCAACGGCACGGTCACCTGCACGGCCGGGGTGTCGGAATCGGCGCAATCATCGGCGGCTTGGGCCGAGTTACCAGCGGCCGCAACGCTGGAGGCGCTGGCTCCTCCGGAAGGCGGGAACTAAGGTCTGCTTCGCCGCATTGGTAGGTTGGCGTGCCTCCTCGCCCCTGGTCCTTTGCCGCGGTCACAGGGTGCGTTATCTCAGTCGCCACGCTGAGAGCAGACGCCGACATGCGGGCAGCGTGACTGCAGCGAGGGTCTGCCCGCGCTACTTCGCTAGGCGTCAGACCCTGTCGCGCTCAATGAGCCGGCATTCCGGCGATTGGTGATTCCCGTACTCACCTCAGGAGTGCGGACTCCATGCTTGTCCACACCTCACTGGATTCGGTTGGGTGTATCGAAGGGCGCTCGGTCATCTTCGGCGGCCTCCTTCTGACTGCCGCCGAAGATGAAGACTGAGCCCCCGCGTTGCATTCACGTCTACCCGCTCGCGTGGGCTGGGCCGCCCCGAGGCCGAAGAGCTGTAGCGGTGTCGATCGCTCTCGGCTCGTTGTTGAGGGTGACCATGTCGTCCGATCAGTCCCGCTCCACCGGCGGGCTGGATGGTTGCCTTGGCCGGCTCGACCAGCTTCGGCCAGAGTACGGATGAAACTGGCGAGTTCGGGTTCCGCATCGGGGCCGAGAGCTCTCAGAAGGTCATAATCCGCGTGCGACCTGGCGATTTGGAATGTACGCCCCTGTCGCGTAACTTATTCGAAGTCAGAGCGACACGGACACCGACTCCGCCCGCAGGGGCTGGGACACGAGGTTGTACGGAGTGCCTGGCGAAAATTTCGAAGTCGGCCATCGTGTATGGTTGTGCTTCTTCCCCGGATTGTTTTCATGGAGTACTGGTTTGCGCTGGTGCGTCCGGGGAGATAGGGTGGAACGGTTGCCCCGGAGCGGCTAGCGAGTGTTGCTGGTGGTGATGGTGTGTGCGTGTTCTTTGAGAACTCAACAGTGTGTCGATGAATGTCAGTGCCAAATTGTTTTGGTACTCCGCATCACGGATGATCAACTGGGCCTTTTGGTTTGGTTGTGAGTGGTGTGGGTATTTGCTGGCTCTTCTCCTTCTTCCGTCGGAGGGGGGTCAGTGTTTGATTGAGCTAGTTTGAGTTTTTGATCGCTAGTGATTTGACTCGATGTCTATGACTGATTGGGGTTCGCCTCTTTCTAGAGTCTTCAACGGAGAGTTTGATCCTGGCTCAGGACGAACGCTGGCGGCGTGCTTAACACATGCAAGTCGAGCGGTAAGGCCCTTCGGGGTACACGAGCGGCGAACGGGTGAGTAACACGTGGGTGATCTGCCCTGCACTTCGGGATAAGCCCGGGAAACTGGGTCTAATACCGGATACGACCTTCGGCTGCATGGCTGGGGTGGAAAGGTTTACTGGTGCAGGATGGGCCCGCGGCCTATCAGCTTGTTGGTGGGGTAATGGCCTACCAAGGCGACGACGGGTAGCCGACCTGAGAGGGTGACCGGCCACACTGGGACTGAGACACGGCCCAGACTCCTACGGGAGGCAGCAGTGGGGAATATTGCACAATGGGCGAAAGCCTGATGCAGCGACGCCGCGTGAGGGATGAAGGCCTTCGGGTTGTAAACCTCTTTCAGCAGGGACGAAGCGGAAGTGACGGTACCTGCAGAAGAAGCACCGGCTAACTACGTGCCAGCAGCCGCGGTAATACGTAGGGTGCAAGCGTTGTCCGGAATTACTGGGCGTAAAGAGTTCGTAGGCGGTTTGTCGCGTCGTTTGTGAAAACTCACAGCTCAACTGTGAGCTTGCAGGCGATACGGGCAGACTTGAGTACTGCAGGGGAGACTGGAATTCCTGGTGTAGCGGTGAAATGCGCAGATATCAGGAGGAACACCGGTGGCGAAGGCGGGTCTCTGGGCAGTAACTGACGCTGAGGAACGAAAGCGTGGGTAGCGAACAGGATTAGATACCCTGGTAGTCCACGCCGTAAACGGTGGGCGCTAGGTGTGGGTTCCTTCCACGGAATCTGTGCCGTAGCTAACGCATTAAGCGCCCCGCCTGGGGAGTACGGCCGCAAGGCTAAAACTCAAAGGAATTGACGGGGCCCGCACAAGCGGCGGAGCATGTGGATTAATTCGATGCAACGCGAAGAACCTTACCTGGGTTTGACATATACCGGAAAGCCGTAGAGATACGGCCCCCCTTGTGGTCGGTATACAGGTGGTGCATGGCTGTCGTCAGCTCGTGTCGTGAGATGTTGGGTTAAGTCCCGCAACGAGCGCAACCCTTGTCTTATGTTGCCAGCACGTAATGGTGGGGACTCGTAAGAGACTGCCGGGGTCAACTCGGAGGAAGGTGGGGACGACGTCAAGTCATCATGCCCCTTATGTCCAGGGCTTCACACATGCTACAATGGCCAGTACAGAGGGCTGCGAGACCGTGAGGTGGAGCGAATCCCTTAAAGCTGGTCTCAGTTCGGATCGGGGTCTGCAACTCGACCCCGTGAAGTCGGAGTCGCTAGTAATCGCAGATCAGCAACGCTGCGGTGAATACGTTCCCGGGCCTTGTACACACCGCCCGTCACGTCATGAAAGTCGGTAACACCCGAAGCCGGTGGCCTAACCCCTTGTGGGAGGGAGCCGTCGAAGGTGGGATCGGCGATTGGGACGAAGTCGTAACAAGGTAGCCGTACCGGAAGGTGCGGCTGGATCACCTCCTTTCTAAGGAGCATCTCCAGTCATGTACCGCTGAACAGTCAGTGGATGATGGTCTGGCAGAGGCCATTTCGGATGCGTATGTTATCCGGTGGTTGCTCATGGGTGGATCGCTGACAAGTATTGGTTCTCAACTGCCGGCCTGTGTGCTGGTGGGAGGGCGAATTATATCGACATACTGTTGGGTCCTGAGGGAACACGTGAGTGTTTTTTCTTTCAGGAAAGTGACGATCCGGTTCGGATGTCAGGCAGACCGCATCACTTTTGGTGGTGGGCATGGTGCTGGCGGGAGTTCGAGGCGGGTGTGTTGTTTGAGAACTGCACAGTGGACGCGAGCATCTTTGTTGTAAGTAATGAAGAGCGTACGGTGGATGCCTTGGCACCAGGAGCCGATGAAGGACGTAGGAGGCTGCGATAAGCCTCGGGGAGCTGTCAACCGAGCTGAGATCCGAGGATGTCCGAATGGGGAAACCCAGCACGAGTGATGTCGTGTTACCCGCATCTGAATATATAGGGTGTGTGGAGGGAACGTGGGGAAGTGAAACATCTCAGTACCCACAGGAAGAGAAAACAATAGTGATTCCGTGAGTAGTGGCGAGCGAAAGCGGAAGAGGCTAAACCATGGATGTGTGATAGCCGGCAGGCGTTGCATTCGTGGGGTTGTGGGGTTCATCTTGTCAATGCTGCCGTGTTGGCCGACAGTAAGAAATCATGGTGTTAGTGGAAGTGGTCTGGAACGGCCTGTCGTAGAGGGTGAGAATCCCGTACACGAAAACATTGTGACTGTCGTGATGGAAACCCAAGTAGCACCGGGCCCGTGAAATCTGGTGTGAATCTGTCGGGACCACCCGATAAGCCTGAATACTCCCTGGTGACCGATAGCGGACTAGTACCGTGAGGGAAAGGTGAAAAGTACCCCGGGAGGGAGTGAAATAGTACCTGAAACCGTGCGCTTACAATCCGTCAAAGCCTTCGAGTGACTTGTCGCTGGGGTGATGGCGTGCCTTTTGAAGAATGAGCCTGCGAGTTAGTGGCATGTCGCGAGGTTAACCCGTGTGGGGTAGCCGTAGCGAAAGCGAGTCCGAATAGGGCGTTTATAGTGGCATGTTCTAGACCCGAAGCGGAGTGATCTACCCATGGCCAGGTTGAAGCGACGGTAAGACGTCGTGGAGGACCGAACCCACTTAGGTTGAAAACTGAGGGATGAGTTGTGGGTAGGGGTGAAAGGCCAATCAAACTCCGTGATAGCTGGTTCTCCCCGAAATGCATTTAGGTGCAGCGTCGCGTGTTTCTCATCGGAGGTAGAGCTACTGGATGGTCTAGGGGCCCACAAGCTTACCGAAATCAGCCAAACTCCGAATGCCGGTGAGTGAGAGCGCGGCAGTGAGACTGCGGGCGATAAGGTTCGTAGTCGAGAGGGAAACAGCCCAGATCGCCAGCTAAGGTCCCTAAGCGTGTACTAAGTGGAAAAGGATGTGGGGTCGCGAAGACAACCAGGAGGTTGGCTTAGAAGCAGCCACCCTTGAAAGAGTGCGTAATAGCTCACTGGTCAAGTGATCCTGCGCCGACAATGTAGCGGGGCTCAAGTACACCACCGAAGCTGCGGCATTCACACAATGCACCCCCATTTTCCTGCGGAGGGTGGGCAGTGGTGTGGATGGGTAGGGGAGCGTCGTGTGGCCATGGAAGCGGCGGGGTGACCCAGCCGTGGAGGCCACACGAGTGAGAATGCAGGCATGAGTAGCGAAAGACGAGTGAGAAACTCGTCCGCCGAATGACCAAGGGTTCCTGGGCCAGGTTAATCCGCCCAGGGTGAGTCGGGACCTAAGACGAGGCCGACAGGCGTAGCCGATGGACAACGGGTTGATATTCCCGTACCCGTGTGAACGCGCCCCTGGTGAATCAGTGATACTAACCACCCTGAAACCGCTTGTGAACCTTCGGGTTCGTAGGTGGCGGATGCGTGGGACCTGATCTGGTAGTAGCCAAGCGATGGGGTGACGCAGGAAGGTAGCTGAGCCAGTCAGTGGTAATACTGGTGTAAGCCTGTAGGGAGTGACCTAGGCAAATCCGGGTCACACATATCCTGAGAGGTGACGCATAGCCGAATGAGGCGAATTCAGTGATCCTATGCTGCCGAGAAAAGCCTCTAGCGAGCTTTCACACGGCCCGTACCCCAAACCGACACAGGTGGTCAGGTAGAGAATACTAAGGCGATCGAGATAACTATGGTTAAGGAACTCGGCAAAATGCCCCCGTAACTTCGGGAGAAGGGGGGCCTCGTCTGGTGATCACTCTTGCAGTGTGAGCTGGGTGGGCCGCAGAGACCAGTGAGAAGCGACTGTTTACTAAAAACACAGGTCCGTGCGAAGTCGTAAGACGATGTATACGGACTGACGCCTGCCCGGTGCTGGAAGGTTAAGAGGACCGGTTAGCCATTTCGGTGGCGAAGCTGAGAATTTAAGCCCCAGTAAACGGCGGTGGTAACTATAACCATCCTAAGGTAGCGAAATTCCTTGTCGGGTAAGTTCCGACCTGCACGAATGGCGTAACGACTTCTCAGCTGTCTCAACCATAGACTCGGCGAAATTGCATTACGAGTAAAGATGCTCGTTACGCGCGGCAGGACGAAAAGACCCCGGACCTTCACTACAGCTTGGTATTGGTGTTCGGTTCGGTTTGTGTAGGATAGGTGGGAGACTGTGAAGCGCTCACGCCAGTGAGTGTGGAGTCGTTGTTGAAATACCACTCTGATCGTATTGGACCTCTAACCTCGGACCATGATCTGGTTCAGGGACAGTGCCTGGTGGGTAGTTTAACTGGGGCGGTTGCCTCCCAAAATGTAACGGAGGCGCCCAAAGGTTCCCTCAGCCTGGTTGGCAATCAGGTGTCGAGTGCAAGTGCACAAGGGAGCTTGACTGTGAGACTGACAAGTCGAGCAGGGACGAAAGTCGGGACTAGTGATCCGGCACCGGCAAGTGGAAGCGGTGTCGCTCAACGGATAAAAGGTACCCCGGGGATAACAGGCTGATCTTCCCCAAGAGTCCATATCGACGGGATGGTTTGGCACCTCGATGTCGGCTCGTCGCATCCTGGGGCTGGAGTAGGTCCCAAGGGTTGGGCTGTTCGCCCATTAAAGCGGCACGCGAGCTGGGTTTAGAACGTCGTGAGACAGTTCGGTCTCTATCCGCCGCGCGCGTTAGAAACTTGAGGAAGGCTGTCCCTAGTACGAGAGGACCGGGACGGACGAACCTCTGGTGTGCCAGTTGTTCCACCAGGAGCACCGCTGGTTAGCTACGTTCGGAAGGGATAACCGCTGAAAGCATCTAAGCGGGAAGCCTGTTCCAAGATGAGGTTTCTCACCCCCTCGAGGGGGTAAGGCCCCCGGCAGACCACCGGGTTGATAGGCCAGAACTGGAAGCCCAGTAATGGGTGTAGGTGACTGGTACTAATAGGCCGAGGACTTACCACAAAGAAGCTACGCGTCCACTGTGCAGTATCTGAAACAACACACAGATACCCCCTTTTTTTCCTTTCACTGAACCCCCTGGACAGTTCCGCACCCACCCGGGTGCGTGGCCACGGCGGGGAACCGGAAAAAGGAAAGATGGGTGTGTGACAGTTTCATAGAGTTACGGCGGCCATAGCGGAGGGGAAACGCCCGGCCCCATTCCGAACCCGGAAGCTAAGCCCTCCAGCGCCGATGGTACTGCACTCGACAGGGTGTGGGAGAGTAGGACACCGCCGAACATCCGTTACCGGAAGCCCCCCAACACCTGTTGGGGGGCTTCCGGCATTCCACAACAGTTCCTTTCGCCGACGTTGATCGCGCCGCGGAAAATTCCGTCGTTTAGCACGCAATGACTCGTTCGCCTGCGTAACGTGACCCGGGCAGATCCAGTCGGATCGTGCCACGTGGTGCGCCCGGCCGGATCACCCCAGGCAACGAAGGGAATCTGTGGTGAGCAGCACCAACTCGAAACGACGTCCTACGGTCCGCGCCGCTGTCGCAATGGCGGGACTCGTCGTAGCAGCGGGCTCGGTCGCAGGGTGCACGAAGACCGACTCGAGCAGCGGCGAATCACTACTGGAACAGCTCCGTTCCGAGGGAACGGTGACCGTGGGATTCGCCGGCGAGGCCCCGTACAGCTTCGAGGAGGACGGGAAGCTGACCGGCGCCACCGTGGCCCTGCACCGGGAGATTTTCAAGAACCTCGGAATAGACAATGTCGAAGGCGTCAGCACCGACTTCGGAGCCCTCATTCCAGGACTGCAGGCGCGCCGATTCGACGTTGTCAGTGCTGGAATGTCCATCCTTCCGCAGCGCTGCGAACAAGCAGCGTTCAGCGAGCCCGAGTTCAACTACACGACAGCGCTGATGGTGCCCAAGGGTAATCCGGCGAAGCTCACCGACATGCAGTCGGTCAAAGACAGCGGCGTCCGGATGGCCGCCATGACCGGCGCAATCGAGTCGGACTACGCACAGGACCTCGGCATCGAGGCCACACAGGTGGCGTCCCCGCAGGATGGCATGGATGCCATTGCCAATGGCCGCGCCGACGTCTTCGCACTGACGGGAATCTCGCTGAACTGGCTGGCGCAGAACAACCCGCAAGTGCCTGTGGAGGTGACTGATTCCTTTGTCGCAGAAATCAACGGGGTCCCCCAGGTAGGCGCCGGCGGCACCGTCTTCCGTAAGGAGGACACCGAGCTGAGGGACGCCTACAACGCCGAACTGGCAAAGATCACGGCGGACAAGGACAAGTACCTCTCTATCGTCGGTCCCTTCGGATTCACCGAGGCAGAGCTTCCCGATCCGCAACTGACCACGGCGAAGCTGTGCGAAGGGGAGAGCTGAGTCGGACGGGACTCTGTTGTGAAGGAGGATTTCGATGCCCTCTTCGATGCCTGGCCGGGCATTCAAGAGGGAATCATCATCACCCTCGAACTCACTGCGGGAGGTGCTCTTCTTGCTTTCGTGCTTGCAGTGGTGCTCGGGTTGGCGGCTCGTTCACACCAGGTAATCGTCAGGGGTTCTGCGCGGGTTTTCATCGAGTTCTTCCGCGGCACATCACTGCTGGTGCAGTTGTTCTGGCTTTTCTACGTGGTCCCGCTGTTCGGATATCTCATCGACCCCGTACTGTGCGGGATACTCGCCCTCGGACTCAACTACGGCGCCTACGGAGCGGAAGTTGTGCGGGGGGCGATCAATTCGGTACCGCAGTCGCAATGGGAAGCTGCCACGGCGTTGGATTTCACGCACTGGCAGAGGCTTCGCCGGGTGGTGTTTCCACAGGCCTGGGCCGAGATGATCCCTCCCCTCACGAATCTTCTGATCCAACTGCTCAAGGGCACTGCTCTGGCTAGTTACATCCTTCTGCAGGACCTGACGTTCGAGATAGATCAGCTTCGGCGTACGACGGGCAACACGCTCTTCGCGTTCGGGGTCGGGCTCGTCATCTACTTCGTCATCGGTTACGTGCTGACGCTGTTGATGAATGCGCTCGAAGTGCGGGCGAAGAACAGGCTGGGTACCGGTCCCTCCTTGCGGGAGATCTTCTCGCTCGCGCCCTCGGACCCGCGCGGACTGGAGGCTGCTGAAAAATGAGTGTCCAGTGGAGTTGGGATCGCGCGTTCGAGGCGCTACCCGTGTTGCTCGAGGGATTCAAGATCACCCTCGTCGCAACCGTATTGGGCTTCCTTATATCCGTGGTGCTCGGGCTGGTCATCGCGCTGATCCGGCAGGCCGCTCCGCGCTGGATCGCAATGCCGGTGCGGGCGGTGAGCGAATTCATCCGTCTCACACCCCTCGTCGTGCAGCTGCTGTTCGTCTATTACACGTTTACGGCACTGTCACCCTTGCAGATCGGGGTAGTGGTCCTCGGCATCCACTACTCGACCTACATGGCGGAGGTGTATCGGGCAGGGATCGAGGCGGTACCCGTCGGCCAGTGGGAGGCAGCGAGAGCACTGTCCATTGCGCCGGCCCGCACGTGGCGGGCGATCATCCTGCCGCAGGCAATCCGCCGGGTAGTTCCGGCTCTCGGGAACTATGCCGTGTCGATGTTCAAGGACACCCCTTTGCTGTTTGCGATCACGGTGATCGAAATGGTGACGGCGGCCCAGCAATTCGGGGCCCGGCATTTTCAGTACCTCGAGCCGTTGACCCTCGCCGGTGTGATCTTCCTGATCGCCAGTTACCCGACCTCCCTGCTCATACGGCGATTGGAGAAGCGTCTTGCCGGATAAAGCGAACTCAGGCACCCCGATGATCAGGTTCGACGACGTCGTGAAGCGGTTCGGCGACCACGTCGTGCTCGATCACCTCGACTTCCAGGTGGAGCGTGGCGACCGGGTCACGTTGATCGGCCCGAGCGGTTCGGGTAAGACGACGATTCTGCGATTGCTCATGACCCTCGAAAAGGTGAATGACGGCATCATCTGGGTCGACGGGGCGCGCCTCACCCACGAGGAGCGGGGAGGCAAACTCGTCCCGGCGTCGGAGAAGTACGTTCGTCGCATACGGCGCCGGATCGGGATGGTTTTTCAGCAATTCAACCTGTTCCCCAACATGAACGTGATCGAGAACATTACCGAGGCGCCCATCCACGTCCTCGGGCTCGACAAGGCGGCGGCAGTAAAGCGCGCCCGTCAACTGCTCGACACAGTAGGGCTGTCGGACAAGGAGACTGCGCATCCGACGCAGCTGTCCGGTGGCCAACAGCAGCGAGTTGCGATCGCCCGAGCGCTGGCGATGGATCCCGACATCCTGCTGCTCGACGAGGTGACGTCGGCCCTCGATCCGGAGTTGGTGGCGGACGTCCTGGACGTGCTGAGGAACGTGGCCCTCACCACGGACATCACGATGCTCATCGTCACACATGAGATGCAATTCGCACGCGACGTATCAAACCGGGTGATGATGTTCGACGCCGGCCGAATCGTGGAAGAGGGGGATCCCGTAACCATGTTCTCCGCACCGAAACACGAGCGAACCAAGACGTTCCTCAAGGCTGTGCTGGCCGACTGAGCCGGGGGCCGATGCCCCGCTCGGGCAGCGAGGGCGTATAAATACATCTTGTGTCTATGTTGTATTCGGCAGCGGAGCAGGTATACCGCGAGGTGAAGGAGCTCATCCTGTCGGGTGGGCTGCCCGGTGGTGAGCTGATCAGCGAAGGCGAGATCGCGGAGCGCATGGGTCTCAGTCGCACACCCGTCCGCGAGGCCTTTCTTCGTCTCGAGGCCGAGGGGTGGATGCGGTTGTATCCGAAGCGGGGCGCTCTCGTCGTCGCGGTGGCCGAGGGGGAAGCCGAGCACATCGTCGACGCGCGACAGCTCGTCGAGACACACGCCGTTCGGATCCTGGCGGAGCGGCCGCACGCACGTGAGGTGCTCGTCGCTCGGCTGCGCGCCAATCTCGAGGAACAGCGGCAGATCGCCGCAAGAGGCGATGTGGCCGCCTTCAGTGCGTCGGATGCCGACTTTCATCGCCTGATCGTCGATGCCGCGGAGAATCCACTGCTCGCGACGTTCTACTCGAGCCTCCGGGAGCGGCAGCGCCGGATGACCGCCCACTCGATCACCCGCGACCCCGGGCAACTGCCGAGGATTCTCGCGGAACACGAGCAGCTGACCGATCTGGTGAACGACGGTGACGCGGACGGGTTCGAGGCAGCGGTGCTCGCCCACATGCGTCGAGTTCACGCTCTGAATCCGAGGGGAGTGGCTCGATGACCTCCGTGCGCGAGTCGCAAGCGGCCCTGCCCGACACCGTGGTGTCCACGCGGGCGTGGTTGCAGGTCGCCGCGACGATGTTCGCGGTCGCGTGGGGAGGCAACGAATTCACGCCGCTCCTGGGCATGTACCGCGCCGACCACGGTTTCTCGCCGGTGACCGTCGACCTCTTCTTGTTCGCCTACGTTCTCGGGATCGTTCCCGCCCTCCTCCTGGGCGGGCCCCTGTCCGACCGGCTCGGCAGGCGTCCGATTCTGTTGCCCGCCCCGGTGCTGACGGTGGCAGGTTCGGTACTCCTCGCACTCGGCGCGGACTCCGCGGCCATGCTGATCGCAGGCCGAATCCTGTGCGGCGTCGCGCTCGGGCTCGGAATGGCAGTGGGGGGAAGCTGGGTGAAGGAGCTGTCGACCGCGCCGTGGGATCCCACCGCGACGGAAGGAGCCGGTGCCAGACGGGCCGCGATGAGCCTCACCGGTGGGTTCGGTCTGGGCGCCGGGGTCGCCGGCGTCCTTGCGCAATGGGCACCACTGCCCAGTGTCCTGTCGTACCTCGTCCACAGCGGAATTGCGATCGCCGCGGCCATCGCATTGTTGCGTGCACCGGAAACCCGTGCAGCTCAACCGCTCTCCGACCGGGTGTCGCTCGCTCGGGATCTGGCGATTCCCTCGGCGGCACACCGGCGTTTCCTTCTCGTCATCGCACCCCTCGCCCCCTGGGTATTCGGGACTGCGGCCGCCGCGTATGCGGTACTTCCGGCGCTCATGTCCCAGCATGGCGGTGGGGTGCCCCTCGCGTTCTCGGCACTGATGTGCATGGTGGGCTTAGGGTCCGGCTTCGCGATCCAGGCGCTGGGCCGCAAGATCGATACGCCTCGCAATACGCGAGCAGTCGTCGTTGCCCTCGTCTTCGTCATGGCTGGGATGGGGATGGCAGCGGCCGCGTCTTCCGCGTTGACCGTTCCGCTCGCACTCGTCGCTGCGGTGGTGTTGGGTTGCGGATACGGCATGGCCTTGGTATCTGGGCTGCAGGAAATTCAGCGCATTGCCGGACCGGACGATCTGGCCGGCCTGACCGCGGTGTTCTACTCGCTCACCTATCTGGGCTTCGCGATGCCTGCGGCAATGGCATTTCTCACCGAGAACTTCGCCGCGGTGACCTACCCGCGAATGTTCACTTTCGGCGCCATCGCGGCCGCGGGATGTCTCCTCCTCGCCGTCGTCCACTGGCGCTCGCATCTGCCGTCTGCCCGCGAAAGCTCGTAACAGCGTGCGCCACCGAATCGGTCGGTGGGGCGCACGCGGAAGGGCACAGTTTGGTTTCGGTTCGACGCATCGGAGAACTCAACTCTTAACCTGAGCCTCAGCCGTATACATTTGCCACATTCCGCTCGGCTGGGGTCCACGGTAGGGAGCAACGTGCAGAAATCTGATGGCGTCGAGGCGGAGTCATGCGTGCGGCCACCCATGGGACGGCGAAGACTGCCGCGACGGGGATGGATCGTGACGACGCTGTCGCTGCTCGCTTTGATGATGGTGCCCGCGTCCCCGGTTGCGGCGAACCCCGTCGTGGAGCCTGTTGCCGCAGACCCCAGCGTGGTCCGTGCGGCCGACGGTATGTACTACATGTACACCACCGCGGACGACTGGGGCGACGGCCAGGGCATGCACAACATGTCGATGTTCAAGTCCTTCGATCTCATGGACTGGATGTATGTGGGCGACGTGTTCCCGGACCTGCCCGAGTGGCATCCGGAGGGAAAACTTGCCTGGGCCCCGCACGTCCTGGAATCGGGCGGCGGATACAGCCTCTACTACTCGCTCTACGACGAGTCGAATCCGTGTATCGGACTCGCGACGGCTCCGGGCCCGACCGGGCCGTGGACCGATCTGGGTCGCCCGGTGTTCTGTGCGCAGGACGTGGGCATCGAGGGCACGATCGACCCCTTCGTGTGGGACGACGGAACATCGAAGACGATGGTCGTCGGCAACTTCCGCGGCATCTACGCAATTCCGCTGGACGGGGACGGTGCGGCGCCGGTGGGCGAACCGGTGCAGATCGCGGACGACCGGTTCGAAGGCCCCTTCATCACTTTCCGCAACGGCTACTACCACCTGTTTCTGTCCGCCGGGAACTGCTGCAACGGCGGGGACACCGCGTACCGCGTGGTGGTCGGCAGGTCCAGATCGCTGACCGGGCCCTACCTCGACCGCAAGGGGCAAGACCTCAACGAGGGGGGCGGCGCGCTCATCCTCGCGGGCAGCGACCCGTGGGCCGGACCCGGACACAACACCGTGGTGACGGACGACGCCGGGAACGATTGGATCGTCTACCACGCCATTCCGCGCGACGACGTCACACTGCCCAGTGGAGCTCAGCGCCGCGAAGGCATGATCGACCGGATCGTCTGGGCCGACGACTGGCCCGACGTCGGTGACGGCTCGCCTTCCTCGACGCGACCCCAGCTACCCGACACCGACCTTCCGGTGCGGGTGTCGCTGACCGCGGACGACTCGACGACCCTGCCCGAGAACGGGGGAACCATCGCGGCGACGATGGTGGTGGCGGCACCCGAGGATCAGCCCTATGCGGGGCAGGTATGGGCAAGCGTGACGCCGCCGGACGGCGGGATCAGTGATCCGATCTTCGGGCCGATCGACGTCGACCTGGCTCCCGGGGAGGTATACGAAGAGCCGATCAGTTACGCCGTGTCGGCAGACGCCCCGAACGGAACCTATGACGTGTACGCCTTTGCAGGCACCTTCGACACCGAAACGGTCGAATTCGGGGCGCTCAACGGGGTGAAGTCCGGCCCGCAGATGACGGACGTCGCCAAGCGCGTCTCCGCCGTCGTGTGGCGAGACGGTGCGTGATCGTCGGCGTCTCTAGAGAGGTGGCAGCGCTTTTTCACCCAGCCAGGTGTCCCAGAGGGTTCGTAGCGACTCATCGGTGTACCGCGCGGCGAGATCGGTGAACTGTTCCGCGCTGACGCTGGAGTGGCTGTGCGACCGGGTCCAGTGCTGCAGCAATGCGAAAAACCGTTCGTCACCCAGCCGAATTCGCAGAGCGTGGAGAGTGATTGCGCCGCGCTTGTAGATGCGGTCGTCGAACATCAACTGCGGCCCAGGATCCGCGACAACCAGATCCTGCGGTTTCCGGGACAGACCCTGGTGGGCCTGTAACGCGAGTTGATGCGCTGCGGGTCCGCCGGAATTCTCCGACCAGAGCCATTCGGCGTAACAGGCGAATCCTTCGTGCAGCCAGATGTCCCGCCATTGACGCAACGTGAGGCTGTTACCGAACCACTGGTGGGCGAGCTCGTGGGCCACCAGTCGTTCGAAGGCGCGGCTGCCCGTGCAGTGGTTGGCGCCGAAGATCGACAGTCCCTGCGCCTCGACCGGAATCTCCAGGTCGTCGTCGGTGACGACGACCGTGTAATCGGCAAACGGGTACGGGCCGAACAATCTGCCGAACACATCTATCATTTCGGGTTGGCGTCCGAAATCGACATCGAACGACGAGCGAAGTCGCGGCGGGTGCACGGCGAAGATCTTGACGCCTCCCGAATTCACTCGTCGTCGTTCGTACGGGCCGATCTGAATCGTGGCCAGATAGCTCGACATCGGCTCGGCCTGCTCGTACACCCACGTGGTCTGGCTGGCCCGGGTCTGCTTGCTCACCAACGCACCGTTGGCCACCGTGTAGTACGGCGAATCGGTGGTGATGGACATACGGTAGCTGGCCTTCGAGCTCGGGTGATCGTCACACGGAAACCAGGATGCCGCGCCATTCGGCTGACTGGCGACGAGACTGCCCTCGGTCAGTTCCTCCCAGCCGACCTCGCCCCACATGCTGCGGATCGGCTTCGGGGAACCGCCGTATTGCACCGTGAATACCAGTGCACCGCCCGCCGGGATCTTCTGCGCAGGGGTGACGACGAGCTTGCCGTTCCGATGAACCCATTTGGTGTTCCGTGCGCCGTTGGCAGCAACCTTGGTGACGTGAAGGTCGGACGCCAGGTCGAGCGCGAACCGGGACCGCGCCTCGGTGGTGACAGCGGTGATCGTGGCCTTCCCGGTAAGCCGGTTGCTGTGGACCTTGTAGGTGAGGTCGAGTTCGTACCGTGACACCCGATAGCCTCGGTTGCCGTTCTGAGGGAGATACGGGTCGAGGGGTTCGTCGAGCTCTTTACCGGGCTTCACGTCGCCGCCCACGGTGCGATGGGGTTGCCCTGCCACCTGGTAGAGGGCGGAACGGTGTCGCCGCGCATGACCAGTGACGCAGGTCCGACCGTGGCGCCTGCACCGATTCCGGCGGCGGGCAGCGCGACGCAGTGCGGGCCGAGGGTGGCGCCGGCTCCCAACGTGACGGTGTCCATGGACATGATCCGATCATGGAACAGGTGAGTCTGCACGACGCACCCCCGTTCCACGGTGGCGCCGTCGCCGAGGGTCACCAGATCGGCTTCGGGGAGCCAATAGGTTTCACACCACACACCCTTGCCGATGGTCGCGCCGAGGCCGCGCAGCCACATGTTGAGTACGGCGGTGCCCGTGGCGGCGCGCGCGAACCACGGTGCGGCGACGGTCTCGACGAACGCGTCCGACACCTCGTTTCGCCAGACGAATGAACTCCACAGGGGATGCTCGACCTTTCCGATGCGCCCCACCACCAGCCACTTGGCGGCTACGGATATCGATCCGGCCACGGCGCCTGCGCCGAGGAGGACCACGCCACTGGCCAGGGCGGCCAGCCAGAAGCCGATCAGGTCTGCCATCACCTCGAGCGTGAACAGCACCCCGAGCCCTATTCCGAACGTCACCATCACTGGGATCAAACGGCACGTCTCCACGATCGCCCGGGCGACCTTCAGCCGGAACGGCGGATGGAAAGTGCGTGCGGCGTCGGTGTCGCCCGGGGCCCTGCGCAGGCGGACTGGTGGGCTTCCCAGCCAAGAAGAACCGGACTTGGCCTTGGAGGGCGCCGCCGACAGCACCGCGACGAGCCCGTTCTTGGGCACCCGTCGTCCCGGGCCGGTCATTCCGGAGTTGCCGAGGAACGCCCGCTTGCCGATTTTTGCGTCCTCGATGTGCATCCAACCGCCGCCGAGCTCGTAACTCGCGACCATCGTGTCGTCGGCCAGGAACGCGCCGTCCGCGACCGTGGTGAACTTCGGCAGCAGCAGCACTGTCGAGGCTTCGACATTCTTGCCGATCCGGGCGCCCAGCAACCGCAGCCAGCCGGGTGTCAACAGGCTCGCGTACAAGGGAAACAGGAACGTCCGGGCTGAATCCATGAGCCGCTCGGTGGCCCACACCTGCCATCCGGTGCGACTGCGGACCGGGTGGTACCCCTCTCGCAACCGGATCGACAACAGCCGAACGGCGATCACGGTGAGAACGGCGAACACCGCAAGGCTGAGAACAGTGGCGATCGGGAGAACGATCAGCGACTGCCGTACGGCGGATCCGATCGTCCCGGCATCGCGGATCCGCCAGCCGATCAGGGCGATGCCGGACAGAAGGGCGAAGATCGGGAGTCCGGCAATCAGCATCGACGTGACCCCGAACACAGGCACCCAGTACGACGCGCGTCGCGGGGTTTCTTCGGGCCACGGGTGTGCGGCCTTACCGACCTTGACGGCGGGTGAACCCGCCCAATGCTGACCCGCCTTGACCCGTCCGAACACCGCCGACCCGGCCTCGATCTCCGCGCCTCGTCCGATGCGGGCGCCGGGCAGCAACGTGGACCGGGCACCGACGGTGGCCCCTGGACCGATCTTGATCTCGCCGATGTGCACGACGTCACCGTCCACCCAGTGACCGGACAGATCCACTTCCGGCTCTACCGAACAGCCGTCACCGAGTTCGAGCATGCCGGTGACGGGTGGAAGTGTGTGCAGGTCGACGCCCTTCCCGACGGTGGCGCCCAAGGCCCGGGCGTAATAAAGCATCCACGGTGCGCCCGACAGGTTGGCCGCGCCGCTGGCCTCGGTGAGTCTCAGTGCCACCCACAGCCGGAGGTGTTCACTGCCCCCGCGGGGATACGTGCCCGGCTCGAGCCTCCGGAGAAGGATCCGCGAGCCGATCACCGAGATCGCCATCCGGCCCACCGGGCTGATGAACACGACGAATGCGGCCAGGACCCACCACCACGAGACGGTGGGCGCCCACGACGCGTCCGCGACGTACGCGAAGACGTTGTTGGCGATGGCAAGCCAGGTGACCCACTGCAGACCGGTGAGGGTAGTGAGCGGAACGGTGGCCGCGATCTGCAGCAGTTGGCTGCGACGCGGAGTGGGGGTGACGAGACGGGGTTCTACGGCATCGATGGGTGCGAGTTCGTCGAGATAATCCGCCAGCGAGCCGAGCCGCGGATGGTCGTAGAGTTGCGCCACGGTGACTTCGGGGAACCGCTCTCGTAGCGCAGTGACCAGCTGGGCGGCCGCGAGGGAACCGCCGCCAAGCTCGAAGAAGTCGTCGGCAGGGCCAGTAATCTGCGCGCCGAGAATCGACGTCCACAGCTCCGCCACCCACGCCGATGTGCCGTCGAGTCCGAGGTCCTCCGCCGAGTCGTCGATTCCGGGCGGCGGCCAGGGCAGTGCATTTCGGTCTACTTTGCCGGACGTGCGAGTGGGAAGCTCGCCGACCAGAACCAGCCGGGGCACCAGCGCGGCCGGTAGTTGCTCGGCGAGCGTCGCGTGGGCTGCTTTCAGATCGAAGTCGGGATCCGTGCTGGCGAGATAGCCGACGAGAATCTGATGACCGGCGCCGGTCCTGCGTACGGCCGCGGCTGCACCGCCGACTCCCGGAAGATTCTGGAGGGCATTGTCGACCTCGCCCAGTTCGATACGCCGGCCACCGAGTTTCACCTGATCGTCGGCGCGTCCCTGGAACAGCAGTCCGCGCCGATCCAGGCGGACGAGATCACCGCTGCGATAGGCGCGATCCCATCCGAGGGTCGGCATGGGCGCGTACTTCTCCGCATCCTTCGCAGGGTCGAGATAGCGGGCCAGACCGACACCACCGATCACCAGTTCGCCCACCTCGCCCTCGGACACCGGCTCCCCGGAGCCGTCGACTACCGCGAGATCCCAGCCGTCCAAGGGAAGGCCGATGCTGACAGGGCTCCGTCCGTCCATCAGCGCACCGCACGCGACGACCGTGGCCTCGGTGGGCCCGTACGTGTTCCAGACTTCTCGTCCGTCGACGGCCAGGCGCTCCGCAAGTTCGGGTGGGCATGCCTCGCCCCCGAAGATGAGGAGACGGACCGCCTCGAGCGCCTCCGCCGGCCACAGCGATGCGAGCGTCGGCACCGTCGACACGATGCTGACGTCTCGGGCCACCAGCCAAGGACCGAGGTCCATACCGCTGCGCACGAGCGATCGCGGTGCGGGAACCAGGCAGGCTCCGTGTCGCCACGCCAGCCACATCTCCTCACAGGACGCGTCGAATGCCACCGACAATCCGGCGAGTACCCGGTCGCCGGGCCCGATGGGTTCGTCCTGCAGGAACATTCGTGCCTCGGCATCCACGAATGCCGCGGCATTGAGATGACTGACCGCGACGCCCTTCGGTGTGCCGGTAGATCCGGAGGTGAAGATGATCCACGCGTCGTCGTCGACCCTCGGTGGGCGGGCGGCCGGAAGCTCCGACCGCTCGGAGGCGGTTCCCGGCGTGATGCCGGCGCCCGTCACCACACAGCGCACCCGAGCCTCGCCGAACACGAGGGCGGCGCGCTCCTCGGGATCGTCCGCGTCGACGGGAACGTACGCGGCGCCGATCGCCAGCGTCGACAAAATGGTGACATACAGAGCGCACGACCCCGAAGGCATACGGATGCCGACCCGGTCGCCTGCCCCGACTCCGGACTCGGCCAATTGCTCCGCGCCGCGGCCGATTTCCTCGAGCAGTTCCCGGTAGGTCAACGACGTCGTGCCGTCGTCGATCGCTGCGGCGTCGGGATACTCGTCTGCGGTGGCGTACAGAACGTCGAGGAGGGTGCGCGGCGCCGGTGCGAACTCGCGGCGAAGGAATTCCTGGGGTATGCGGAGCGAGCGATCCGAATCCGTCGGTGACTGGAGAGACAAACCAGGATTCCTTCTCTGAGCGGGCGGTTGATGCGTACTGCTCGTTATCTCACGATCAAGTAGCCAGTTGGTGAACAGTGGGTGCTCGCTGTCGGGCGCCCGTGGTCATTCTTCACCCCGGCGATTTCCGGCGAATGTCGGGCGGGCGGCGAATGAAGCAGTCCCAGATTTCCTTCGTGGAAGCTGAGGTGAGCCGCGAGCCGTGAGGAACCCCGTCAGGCCGGAAGCAGCGGACATCACTATTCCGCCAGGTAGTGATTACGGTCACCGTGCGCAACAGAACGTGTGCGCTGACCTGCGGGTTTCGTCATCAGTCGGCCATGCAGCGACGCGCGCTGCCCGCTCTGGCGCCCAGGGCCCGACGCGGGGTTTGCACAGCCGAAGCCTTCCGGCTAGTTATATATGTGACTGCTCGTCCCACATAAAAATACCTCCCGGAGTGCCCTGTGACTGCCATTATCGAGACAGCCTGCGCCGAGCATGTGCAGCACAAGAGCGCGAGCGTTGCCAAGCGATGACCTCCGCACTCGTCAAGTGGCAGCTGGCCGGGCTGATTCTCATCGCCCTGGCCGGTCTGGTGTACGTCGGCGCCCAGTATGTGCGTCTCGACAATCTTCTCGGGTTCGGCGAATACACCGTCAGCGTCGAGCTCGCGAATTCCGGGGGGATTTTCAGCAATGCCGAGGTCACGTACCGGGGAGTTCCCGTAGGCCGCGTGGGTGAGATGTCGCTGACCTCGGACGGTGTCGATGTCGAGTTGAAGATCGACAAGAGCGCGCCTGCCATCCCTGCGTCCGCGAAGGCCGTCGTGGCCAACAGGTCGGCGATCGGCGAGCAATACGTCGACCTCCAGCCCGACACCGATCGTGGGCCGTTTCTCGAAGATGGATCCGTAATCACAGTGGGCAGCACGGCAACTCCCGTCCCGGTCGAGGAACTGCTCGCCGGAACAAAAGAATTGGCCGACTCGGTCCCGGTCGATGCGCTGCGTACGGTCGTGACCGAACTCGGGGTGGCGTTCAACGGTAGAGGCGAGGACATTCAAGTCCTCGCGGATGCGCTGGCGGGACTGTCGCAGTCGGGCTCCGAGTCGCTCGACGAGACACTGGCGCTGCTGCGCGACGGCCGGCCTGTGCTGGCGACGCAGTCCGAACAGTCCTCGGCCATCGAGCAATTCAGCACCGACCTCGACGCTCTCGCAGTACAGCTGCGCGCATCCGACCCCGACGTGCGGGCCCTGATCGAGAACGGAACGGCGGCCAGTGATGAAGTGGGCGCGCTCGTCAGCGAATCCGGAGGGGCGGTGACCAGGAACCTCACCAACCTCGGCATGACCGTCGGGACGCTCTCGGTTCAGGCGGACGCCCTTCGCACCCTGTTCGTATACTTGCCGGGAATTGCCGCGGCATCCTCCACCATCGCCCCCGGAGACGGCACCGTGCACCTGGGATTGGTGGGCGAGGTGAACAACCCACCTCCGTGCACGGTCGGTTACGAGGGCACGCAGGCGATACTCGAGGAAATGAAGCGCCAGGATCCCGACTTCGACGACACCCAGCAGGACTTTCCTCAGAACACGTCGGCGAACTGCGAAACGCCGCAGGGAAGCGTGACCGGTGTGCGAAGCGCCAACCGGATCGTTCTCGGTGACCCCGCAACGGTCCAGCCGTGGGATTCCAAGCCGAAGAAGGACCCGAATCGTTTGAACCTCAACCCGATTGCGACTCAGCTCGCACCACTTCTGGGGGTGAGCCCGAGATAGTGGGTTGACAACTTCGCGTCGATCCTGCAATCTTCGAATCAGGTCACGAGTACCAGCGTCAAGCCCCGGCTAGCTGGTCGGCAACCCTCCACCGCGGTGGGGTGCTCCGGGTGACGACCAGGCTGAGGTTCATACCGGACCCGGCAAGCGCGGACTCCGAGGGCTATCCCTGTGACGAGTCCCCTGAGTACGAGGGATGTCGTGATGACTGCTGTATTGACCGCTGATGTGTGCGTAGCCCCCCTTGCCCCGGTTTCGGGCCCCGACCTGCGGGTTCCGCTGGTGCAGGGAGGTGACTGCACTTACGTCAACTTCGACTACGCGGCAAGCGCACCCGCACTGGCGCAGGTGACTGATCGAATCAGTGCGTTGCTGCCGACGTACTCGAGCGTGCACCGCGGGGCCGGGTACGCATCCCGGGTGTCGACCGCGTGCTACGAGAAGGCGCGCGTCTCGGTTGCACAGTTCGTGGCAGCTTGTGACGACCAGGTGGTGGTATTCACCCGGAACACCACCGATTCCCTCAACCTGTTGGCGGGGTGCGTTCCTGGCAGTACGGTGGTGCTCGACATCGAGCACCACGCTAATCTGTTGCCCTGGAGGAACTCCCGTGTTGTCCGGGCAGCTGACACCCTCGCTGAAACCGTTCGGTTGCTCGTGGCGGAATTGTGCTCGAAGCCCACTGCCCTTCTCGCTGTCACCGGTGCATCCAATGTCACCGGTGAGGTGCTGCCCATCGCGGTTCTGGCGGATGTCGCGCACCGTTGCGGTGCAAGGATTCTCGTCGATGGGGCGCAACTCGCGCCGCACAGGCGTATCGATCTGGAGGCATGGGGCGTCGACTACCTGGCGTTCTCCGGGCACAAGTTGTACGCACCCTTCGGGTCGGGCGTGCTGGTAGGAAAGCGTGACTGGCTCGATGCGGCGGAACCGTACCTCGCCGGTGGTGGGGCGGTGCGCAACGTGACCGTCGAATCCACCGAGTGGGCACCGGCTCCGGCCCGGCACGAGGCCGGCACTCCCAACGTCCTCGGCGCCGCAGCCCTCGCTGCGGCATGCGACGCGCTGGCCGAGTTGGACTTCGGCAGGGTCGCCGAGCACGAAGCGGCGTTGACGTCCCGACTTCTGTCCGGCCTCGCAGATGTGGACGGTGTGGAATTTTTGCGGCTGTGGTCGGACGCGCCGGACACCGTGGGAATCGTGGCGTTCACGATCGACGGGTACGAGCCCGGGGAGATCGCCGCCTACCTGTCTGCCGAGCACGGAATCGGAGTGCGTGACGGGCGGTTCTGCGCGCACCCGCTGCTGACGCGACTCGGCCGGCCAGACGGAGCAGTTCGGGTCAGCCTCGGTCTCGGCAGTTCCTCCGCTGATGTGGATCGGCTGGTGGACGCGGTCGCCGCATTGGTGGCCGGTCGTCGCAGCTGGGGCTATGCCAAGACCGACGGTCAGTGGAATCCAGTGCCGGAGACCCGTTTTTCGCACGACGCGCTACTATGAGCGCATGGCATCGCAGGCTGGGAGCGCAATGATTGCTCACTGGTGCCGTCGGCACGTCGATCTGTGCCGAACCGCCTCGGGTATGTGTTCGAGCTGACCGTTCTTTTCGGCTCCTGACATCGGCACACACATTCTCCGAGGAAATCCCACATGTCTTCAGGCAACGTTTTGTCCTCCCGTACCCTCCGCGTCGCCGTCGAGCTGACCGGATCGGGGCACCATCCGGCAGCCATCGGGGCCGCAGGCACGCGGCCCATCAGCGGTGCGGACTACTGGGTGGAGCTCACCGCTGATTCGGTGGACCCGCTCGACCTGACCTCCTTCCCGCCCGACGTGGTCCGGATTCGCGCCACCGATCTGCGGGGAGCGCAGCAGGAGCGCTCCCGGGTGCGCGCCGAAACTCTCGCCGCGGGGCGCGATCCCGACAGCGTCACAGTGCTGGTCGATCTCGAGGTGCTCATCGCCGCGGAAGCTCGCACAGCGCGCAAGGAGCTGGCACTCCTCGACAGCGCACTGGAAAGCCCACGAACCCCCGAGTCGCTGCAGTACGTCGGGACTCCGGTGGGGCTCGCCGGGCTGATCGCCGACATCCAGGCTGCCGGGGTGGCCGACGGTGTGACCCTGCTACCGCTGACTCTGCCCAGGGTGCTCGAGCAGCTGGTCGACGGCACATTGCCGTGGTTGGAGCAGCGCGGGCTCGTCACGTCCGCGGAAGCTGTCGACGAGGCCTTGCGGCGTTTCGACCTTCCGCGCCGACAGCGTGTACTCGCTTCCTGAGGTTTCGACGCGCAGTCGCATACGACGCCGTGGGCCGGGAATCTCAGGATTCCGGGCCCACGGCGTCGTGCGATGTCAGTTGTCGAGCGGGGTCGGCCGGTAGTACCGCCCCTCGTGATACAGAAGGGGTGCGGCGGCGGACTCGTCGTCGTCCTCGGCGTGAACCCGCGTGACCAGCCCGATGACCAGCGTGTGATCACCGACCGGAATCAACTGGTCCACGGTGACCCGGAGCCAGCTCGGGGTCCCGTGCAGCACCGGCTCACCGGTGTCGAGCCGAGCCCAGAGCGACCGGTCCGCGAATCGTTGATCGGCGCTGCGTGCGAATCGCTGCGCCAGATGCTGCTGATGTTCGCCGAGCAGGTGGATCACCAGGGAATCGGCGGAATGCAGCGCGCCGATGCTGGACGAGGAATGCGCGATGTTGAACGACACCAGCGGCGGATTCAGGGAGACGGACGCAAAGGACGTGGCCGTGAACCCCACCGGCCCGGCCTCGGAATCGAGCGTCACGATAGTGACTCCCGCCGGATGACGCCGCAGCGCGGCGCGGTAGTCCTCGGCGCTGATCCCGGTAGCAAGTTCGGCCTCGGCCTCGCCGCCCGCGGCGCGGACGGAATCGGTGTTCTTCGCCATGATGGCGTCAACTATAGGCGGGTGGCCGATCGTGAGAATCAGTCGACGTCGATGGCGAGGCCCGCGGTAATGCGCACCAGCTCGGAGAAAGACGTGCGGAACACGGTGTCGGGGTGTCCGGCGGCGGCCCACAACTCCGAATGCTTGGCCAGTGCGTTGTCCACGTAGGTCGGCAGGTTCGTGGGGTGCCCGAGCGGGGCGATGCCGCCGATCGGCTGTCCGGTGGCGATCCGCACCATCTCGAGCGGTGCCCGCGTCAGGTTTCCCTGCAGTCGTTTGCCGGTGTTCGCGAGGTCGACCTCGTGTGCCCCCGACACCAGGAGCAGGATCGGGTCGTCGTCCAGAAGGAACACCAACGACTTGGTGATGGCCCCGATGTCCACACCCAAAGCCTTCGCTGCCTCGTCGGCGGTGTGAACGGATTCCGGCTGGGTGACGATGACCCCGTGGTGTCCTCGCGCGATCAGAGTTTCGGCGACATGCGCGGCGTGGGGGTGCAGGGGCGTCGGCATGAACCAAGAGTAGGGCCATAACTCCGGAACGACACGAGGACGCGTCGTCCGAGACGACATCGACACGGGGCGTGGTCTATTCCGGCCTGGAAACCCGGCGGGCGGTGAAGCCGAAGAGCAACGCAAGTCCGAGCAGGGCGTAGAGCGCCAGAGTCAGCGCAGGCGCACCCGCACCCACATCGTCGAAGTAAACGATGCTGCGGACCCCCTCCGTCCCCGCACCCGGGGTGATCCACCGTCCGATCGCCGCGTAGAAGGTGGGGATGACGTTGGAACCGAAAGCACCGCCCGCACTCGGGTTGCCGAGGATCACGAACACGGCGATGGCGAGCGGCACGGCAAGGACTCCGATCGCCGCCCGCAGTCCCAACGTGAACACGGCTGTCCCGAAGACGACCCCGGTACCGAGGAGCCAGAGGGGAAACCAGTGGCCGGCGAAGGTGCCCAGCACGTGCGTGGTGATCAGTGCACCCAGAGCGCCGGAGATCACGGCGTATCCGAAGAGAACGCCGACGTGTGCCGCCGCCTGCCGCAGCGACGTAGGTGCTCCGATGAACAGCCCGATCGCGGCCGCAAGGAGGTAGCCGCCGACCACCCAGCCGACCGACAGGTAGAAGCCGGACAGTCCGCGATTGTCGTGGACGCCCACCGGGATCTCGTCACGAACCGTGAACTGCCGTCCCTGCGCGTTGTCGACCTGTGTGAACACCGACTCGAGGGCAGAGGAGATAGAACTTCCACCGGCGCTCGCCGTGATCAGCGTGTCCGCACCGACTGGTTCGATCACGTAGGCGCCCTGAATCTCGCGGGCATGCAAGAGCCGCCGCGCCTGCGCCGTGTCGGACACGATGCGCGCGTCGAGCGGGCGTCCGTCGATCCCATTGAGCCGGTCGGCGACCTGTTGGTCGACGCCGGGCGGCAGTCCGGGTGCGGCCACGACCGCAATCTCGATACCGCGGGGAGTGGGCTGATGGAATGCGGCCACATAGCTGAGGATGAAACCGAGCTGCAGCACGAGAACACCGAGAACGAGTGCCACCATGACCTTCGGTGTGCCGTACCTGGACGCGGGGCCGTCCGGGTGTTGCGGCGAGAAAGGGGCGTGTTCGGTCTCGGTCGTGGTCATCAGTAATCCTCGTCCTTGTCGATACCTCGGGTATTCAATACCGTAGGTATCGTGTCCGAACATGGTCAACACGACAGTCGTCACACCGAGTGGACGCCGACGACGCGTCCGGGACGTGATGTCGTGCGGCAACGACTGCTCGACGCGGCGGCGGACGAGTTCGCGGAACGGGGCTTCAACGCCGCGCGTCTCACCGAGGTTGCGCGGCGCGCGGGATTTACCAAGGGTGCCGTTTACTCGAACTTCGAGTCGAAACAGGACCTGTTCGCCGAACTTTTCGCCCAGCGTTCACTCGAACTCGCCGGCCGTGTCCTCGCCGAAATAGCGGGGCTGAATCCGTCGGCCGCAGTCGGGAAAGGCGGCGAGGCGATCGCTTCGTGGATGATGCGCGAGCCGGGGTGGTCGTTGTTGGTGCTCGAGTTCGGCGTACTCGCTGCACGGGATCCACAGATCGCGCAGGCCTACCTTCGCGAACGACGACACCTACGGTCGCGGCTCGTCGAGCTGATCGGTGAGCGTGCCCGCGAATGGGGAGTCGAAGACACCCTCGACGTGCGAACCACGGCCATTTCTCTGATGGCACTGATCTCGGGCTTGGTGCTCGAGCACTCGGTCGATCCCGAAGAGGTGGATCAGACGACGATGGGAGCGGCCGTCACAGCGCTGTTCGCTGGTGCTGTCGCAGGCGCCGGCCGGGCTTGACCCCTCATGCGATGCGCGCGACGGCGTCGTCGAGGAACGCGTCGATGTGTGCCCAGGTGGTCGTGCGCGCAGTCGGTCCGGCCACCAGGCCCAGGTGACTACCGGGAGCCGACTCGTACCGCGCCGACGGCGATCCCGTCAGCACTTCGGTAGCGGCCCGGACAGAGGCGACGGGGGCGATGACGTCCTCGGTGCCGCCGATCGCGAGCACCGGAACGCTGATGTCCGCCAGTGACAACGGCCCGTTCCGCGTCTCGAACTTGCCTGCGACGAGGGCGTTCCCGAGGATCAACTGCGTGCAGACCTGCTGGAAGAATCGTGCGGGGTAACCCGGCATATCTGCCATGAACCGGTCGATGGACTCCATGCGGGCGAGGGTCTCCGTGTCGTGCAGATTGCGCGCGATGAACCATGGCTTGGTGAGTTCCCGCTGCAGTGCGGTGAATCGATAACTCGCCTGGACGAGTGGCGCCGGAAGGCCGCCCATCATCCCGGTCACGGCGGTGAGCGGCCGGTCTCCGGTGAAACGGCCCACGGTCCGCAACGGCGCGATCATCGAGACGGCGCGGTAGTCGATCGGTGTTCCGATCGCGGTGACCGAACCGATGGGAAGGTCGCCGCGGCCAGCGGCCGTCAACAACGACAGGGTTCCGCCGAGGCTCCATCCGATCAGGTCGACGGGAGCTTCGTCGTGGAAACGGGACACCTGCTCGAGTGCGGTGGGGATGATGTCTTCGATCCAGTCCTCGAACCCGAGGCCGCGGTCGGCGTAGCCCATCGACCCGTAGTCCAGGAGGTACGTCGCCTTGCCGGAGTCGACGAGGTGCGCGGCCAGGCTCTGTCCCGGCCGGAGGTCGAAGCACTGCGCGGGCGCGGCCAACGGGGGGACGAGAAGGACGGGGCGGTCGTCGCTGATCGAGTTGCCGTCGAAGCGGTAGAGGTCTCGATGGGGACCTTCCGCGATCAAGGTCGAGGGTGTGCGCTCCACCGGCGCGATACCACCACCGAAGGACAGTCGCCACGCGTTGCGGGTGAGCGTGTCGAGGGTGGGGGTCCAGGCGATGTCGAGCACGGGGGTCCTCTCGTGGTGATGCCGATCCGAGATCAGATAACTGTGACGACAACATACAGTTAGTTCGACTTCTCGCGGACATCGACCGTCGCGCTTCGGAGCGATGGTTACCCTTGAGTAATGACCGAATCGAAGACCTGGAACGCGTTCACCGTCGAGCGGAAGGACCGCGTCGCGCGGGTGACACTCATCGGGCCCGGGAAGGGCAACGCGATGGGCCCCGATTTCTGGAGTGAACTCCCCGAAATCTTCGGTGAGCTGGACGCCGACCCGGAGGTGCGCGCCGTCGTCATCGCCGGTTCGGGCAAGCACTTCTCCTTCGGCCTCGACCTACCGGCCATGAGCGGGAGCTTCGGAGCCGTCCTGGCGGACAAAGCCCAAGCCGGCCCACGGACGGCCTTCCACGACACGATCAAGCGCATGCAGTCCGGCATCAACGCGGTGGCCGACTGCCGCAAGCCTGTTATCGCTGCAGTTCACGGCTGGTGCATCGGCGGCGGCGTCGATCTGATCTCGGCGGCCGACATCCGCTACGCCAGCGCTGACGCGCGGTTCAGCATCCGCGAAGTGAAGGTCGCGATCGTCGCAGACATGGGTAGCTTCGCCAGGCTTCCCGCGATCATCGGTGACGGACACTTGCGCGAACTCGCACTCACCGGCAAGGACATCGATTCGGCACGCGCCGAGAAGATCGGATTGATTAACGACGTGTACGAGGACGCGGACGCCGTGCTCGCGGCGGCGCACGCCACCGCCACCGAAATCGCGGCGAACCCACCGCTGGTGGTGCAGGGGATCAAGGACGTTCTCGACCACTCCCGCTCGGCCGCGGTCAACGACAGCCTGCGTTACGTCGCCGCCTGGAACGCAGCCTTCCTCCCATCGCAGGACCTGACCGAGGCGATCACCGCCGTCTTCGAGAAGCGGGAGCCCGAGTTCACGGGCGAATAGCCCGTTCGCTGACACAGCCGCACCCTCCGGGGTGCGGCTGTTGCGTTCACAGACACTTATCCGCAGGTAAAGCCCAGTTCATCAGTTGCCCGGAACCTCGCCGCGCTCGCATACTTGCGGACTACAAGTAAACGACAGCGCAGCGAGGAAACAGTGTCGAATTCGGTCGAAACGCCGGTGGCCTACACCCACCGGCAGATCTTGGCTGTACTCAGTGGGTTGATGCTCGGCATGTTCCTGGCCGCGCTCGACCAGACGATCGTGGCGACGGCGATCCGGACCATCGCCGACGACCTCGACGGGTATTCACTGCAGGCGTGGGCGACCACCGCGTACCTCGTCACCGCAACCCTGGCGACGCCGCTCTACGGCAAACTGTCCGACATCTACGGCCGCAAGCCGTTCTTCATGTTCGCGATCACGGTGTTCGTGATCGGCTCGGTCCTGTGCACGTTCTCGACGTCGATGTACATGCTCGCCGCCTTCCGTGCAGTTCAGGGACTCGGCGCCGGCGGTCTGTTCTCGTTGGCGCTCACCATCATCGGCGACATCGTCTCCCCGCGTGAACGGGCCAAGTACCAGGGCTACTTCCTGGCCGTGTTCGGCACGTCCAGCGTCCTCGGACCGGTCCTCGGCGGGGTGTTCGCCGGACAGGACGAGCTCCTCGGAATCGACGGCTGGCGTTGGGTTTTCCTCGTCAACGTGCCGGTGGGACTCGTCGCGCTCACCGTCGTATCCCGGGTGCTGCACCTGCCGCGGCGACCGAGCGGAAGCCGACGGATCGACTGGTGGGGTGCGATCGCTCTCGCGGTGGGTGTGGTGCCGTTGCTCGTGGTCGCCGAACAGGGGCGCAGCTGGGGATGGGACAGCTCGAAGTCGTTGGCGTGCTACGTCATCGGCGTCACCGGAGTGCTGGCCTTCGTGCTCGTGGAGCTGGCGATGAAGGACGACGCCCTCATCCCGATGCGCTTCTTCCGCAACAGCACGTTCGCGCTCGGCGTCGTGATCAGTCTCGTCGTGGGCGCCGTCATGTTCGGCGGCATCACCCTCCTACCTCAGTATCTCCAGGTGGTGAAGGGCTCGAGCCCGACCCTCGCCGGTTTCCAGATCCTCCCGATGGTCCTCGGTCTGATGGCCGGATCGGTGGTCAGCGGTCAAATGATCTCGCGGACCGGCCGGTACCGGTATTTCCCGATCCTGGGTACCGCCCTGATCGCGGTAGGCGCGTTCCTTCTGCACACGCTGGCCGCCGACACCCCGATGCCCGTCGTGATGGCATTCATGCTGATTCTGGGACTCGGTCTAGGAAACCTGATGCAGCCGCTCACCCTGGCCATTCAGAACGCGCTACCCCCACAGGACATGGGGGTGTCGACCGGAGCGGCCACGTTCTTTCGGCAGATCGGCGGCACCGCCGGCGTCGCGATCTTCCTGTCGATCCTCTTCTCCCGCCTCACCCCGGCCATCGGCGAACGAGTGACCGCCGCAGCCGGCACACCCGACTTCCGTCGAGCCGTCGCCGCGGCCGCGCAGAGCAACGACCCCGCCGAGGCCGCCATGGGCCAGGGAATGCTCAGCCCCGACCACGCCGGCGTGAGCGGCGTCCTCACGGACAGTTCGGTGATCGGAAAACTCGACGAAGTTCTGGCCCTGCCCTTCCGGGAGGGATTCGCCGACGCCATCGGATCCGTCTTCCTCAGCGTGTCGATGCTCGCCGTCGTCGCCTTCGTCCTCACCGTCCTGTGGAAGGAAGTACCGCTCCGCAGCGAGTCCGGACTTCAGGCAGCGGCGCGGGGCGAAGCGGAGGTGTGAGACGACAACGGCGCCCACCCCGCAGGGGATGGGCGCCGTGCGTTGGTCGGATCGGTCAGTGCCCGCCGGTGTCCTTCAGACGCTTGAACGACGCCTCGACCTCGGCCTTGGCCTCGGACAGCCCCACCCAGTCGGCGGCCTCGACGTGCTTGCCGGGCTCGAGGTCCTTGTAGTGGACGAAGAAGTGCTTGATGGCGTCCAGCTCGAACTGGGGAACGTCGCCGATGTCCTGAATGTGATCCCAGCGCGGGTCACCCGCGGGCACGCACAGCACCTTGTCGTCGCCGCCGGCCTCGTCGACCATCTTGAACATACCGACCGGGCGCGCCTCGACGATCACGCCGGGGAACACCGACTCAGGAAGCAGCACAAGCGCGTCCAGCGGGTCGCCGTCCTCGCCGAGCGTGTTCTCGATGAAGCCGTAGTCGGCCGGATAGCCGAATGCCGTGTAGAGGTAACGGTCCAGCTTTACGCGACCGGTCTCGTGGTCGACCTCGTACTTGTTTCGCTGACCCTTGGGGATCTCGATGGTGACGTCGAACTCCACGCCGATTCCTCGCTGTCGTGTCGGTGATGATTCCGGGGAAGGATATCGGGTCGAGGATAAGGTTGGTGTGCTGACCACCCACGAGATGCAAGTGAAGAACACGGAGGCGCGTTGCCGGGCCAGGGAAAGAAGAAGATGGGCTCGTTAGCGGGACGTCACCGTCTGAACATGCGGATGCTCCTCGCAGCGGTAGTCGTGGCGGTGCTCGCCGTGGCCGCCGTCCTCGTGATCGCCGTCAGCACGCAAGGCGCCTCGGCGAGCCGCGGCGAGCTGACTATCGCGCCGGTCCCTGCGCCGATCACCGCGGCGCCGCAGGTCACACCCGTTCCGGACGACGCGCCGTTGCCGACGCCGCGGGGAATCGCCGCGGCACTCGGCCCGGCGTCCGCCGACCCGGCGCTCGGAAAGTTCAGCGGCACGGTGGCCGATGCCGTCACCGGGCAGGTGTTGTGGAGCGTCGCCCCGCAGACGCCGATGACGCCCGCCTCCACCACCAAGGTGTTGACGGCGGCGGCGGCGCTGCTGTCGTTGCCGTCCGATCACCGGGTGACCACCAAGGTTGTTCAGGGCGCGAAGCCCGGAGAAATCGTGCTCGTCGCAGGGGGTGACCCCACGATCACCGCGAAACCGGTGGGCGAGAACGGCTATTACCCCGGCGCGGCGCATCTGTCCCAGTTGGTGGATCAGATCCGGGCGGCGGGCGTCGCCGCCACCGACATCGTGGTCGACACCGGCGTCTATACGGGCGGGACCATGGCGCAGGGCTGGTTCCCGGCTGATGTCGGCGCCGGCTTCATCACCCCCACCGAACCGCTCATGATCGACGGCGGGCGGGCAGATCCTCTGGTGGACGAGTCGCCGCGAACCACCACGCCGGCGCTGGACGCCGGGCGGGCGCTGGCAAGCGCGCTCGGGGTGAGCCCGTCCGCGGTCACGACCGGTGTCGCGGCACCGGGTGCGGCCACCATCGCTTCCGTGGACTCTGCGCCGCTTCGTGACCGGTTGCGGCAAATGATGGAACACTCGGACAATGTGCTTGCCGAAGCGATCGGGCGGGAGGTTGCCATGAATGCCGGCGCAGACGCTTCGTTCGCGGGAGCCGTCGCCACTATCGGCCAGAAGCTGTTCGAGGCCGGATTCGACATGTCGGGCCTCACGCTGCACGACGCCAGCGGGTTGTCCGTCGACAACCGCATCGCACCCCAACTGCTCGACCAGGTTCTGACCGCTGCCGCGGGAGACGGCACGCCCGCGCTGCGGCCCATGCTCGACTACTTGCCCGTGGCCGGAGCGACGGGAAGTCTCTCGGACCGCTACGCGTCGGGCAACCGCACCGGTGCCGGGTGGGTGCGCGCGAAAACCGGCACGCTGTCCACTGCGAGCGCGCTCGCCGGGTACGTCGTTGACCAGAACGGCCGGGTGCTGACCTTCGCGCTGATGTCCAACGACCGGCCCCCGGAGATCAGTCGCCCCGCTCTCGACGCACTGGCGGCCGCCCTCCGCACGTGCGGGTGCCAGTGATGGCCCCCGACACGAATGCGTTCAGTGGAGTCGTCGACTGGAAACTCGCTGCCCGGACGGGGGTGAAGCTGGCCCGGAGCGGTCCGGCCACCTCGCGGTACACGGCCGAGGCCGTCGTCGCGGAGTTGGCCGACGCGTCCATGCGCGCGGAACTGCCGGTTCGGGAAGTGACCGGCCTGGCTGACGGACTGCCCGTACCGACGGCCCAGATCCTCGACCGGGCGGGGTGGATTCACGCCGCTGCCCATTCGATGTCGCAGCTCACCGGCGGCGACTCCGCACCCGGACTCCTCCTGGGAAAGCCGGCCGGTATCCAGGCCGGTGCCATGCTCGCCTACCTGTCCTCGGCGATCCTCGGCCAGTACGACCCCTTCACCGGGGACAACGGAACCCTACTGCTGGTGGCGCCGAACGTGGTGACAGTCGAGCGGGCACTGCGCGTGAACCCGAGCGACTTCCGGTTGTGGGTGTGCCTGCACGAGGTGACCCATCGGGTCCAGTTCTCGTCCTCGCCCTGGCTGACGCAGTACATGCAGGATGCGGTCGACACTCTGGGAACCTCCGACGACGAGTCGGTGGCCGATGTCGTCGGACGGCTGTCGGCCGCGGTGCGTGACCGCGGGCGCCCGGACCCGGATGCGTCCGGTGCCCCCGGTGGAATCGTCGGACTGCTGCGCGCCACCCAGGCCGAACCGCAACGCGAGGCCCTCGACCGTCTCCTGGTTCTCGGCACCCTCCTCGAGGGGCACGCCGATCACGTGATGGACGCGGTCGGGCCGGCCGTGGTCCCGTCGGTCACCACGATCCGCGCTGCATTCGACAACCGGCGCCGCCGCAAGAGCAACCCGGTGCAGCGTCTGATCCGGGCGCTGCTCGGGATGGACGCGAAGATGGCGCAATACGTCCGCGGCAAGGCGTTCGTCGACACCGTCGTCGGCGAAGTCGGCATGGACCGATTCAACGTGATCTGGACCGGCCCCGACACCCTGCCCCGGCTGGCCGAGATCGATCGCCCGGCCGACTGGGTGTCGCGGGTACTGGGCTGAGACTCGCAGTGCTGCTTCCCGAGGAGCCGGCGATTCTGGAGGTGCGCCACGCAGTGCGACGCTGGCTCGTACAGCACTGTCCCGGCGGTGTGGTCGCGGTGGCGCTGTCCGGTGGTGCCGACTCACTGGCATTGACGGCCGCAGCGGCGGCGGAAGCGCGCACGGTCCGCGCCCTGGTGGTCGATCACCGGCTGCAGACCGGTTCCGCCGACGTGGCACAGGAAGCAGCCGCCCGCGCCCGCGCACTCGGGTGCGTGTCCGCCGAGGTGCTGGGCGTCGACGTGACCGGTTCCGGCGGACTCGAGGCGGCCGCCCGGGACGCCCGCTACCGTGCTCTCGACTCGGCCCGTCGGAGCGATCCGGTGTTGCTGGGCCACACCCTGGACGATCAGGCCGAGACCGTGCTGCTGGGCCTGGCCAGAGGATCGGGCGGCCGATCCATCTGGGGAATGAGCGCCTACGACAGCCCGTGGGGACGCCCACTGCTCGGCGTCCGACGAGCTGTCACCCACCAGGCGTGCAGCGAACTCGGACTCCTCCCGCACGAGGACCCGCACAACGCATCCCCGGACTTCACCAGGGTCCGCTTGCGCACGGAGGTACTGCCGCTGCTCGAGGACGTCCTCGGCGGCGGTGTCGCGGGTGCGCTCGCCCGCACCGGCGAGCAGTTGCGCGAAGAGGGCGCCGTCCTCGATTCGGCCGCGGACACGGTCGGTGCGCGTGCCGTGGTCGACGGAGAGCTCGACGTCGCAGCCCTGGCGGATGTCGCACCGCCGATACGCCGGCGGGTGTTGCGGACGTGGCTTCTCGCGGCGGGCGCGCGGGCGCTCGGTGACAAACAGTTACGGGCCGTCGACGACCTCGTCGTGCAGTGGCGTGGGCAGGGTCCGGTCGCAGTCGGCGGCGGGACACCGGACGCCAGGTTGGTGGTCTGCCGACGACGTGGCAGGCTGAACGTCGGATTGGACGACCGACGAAGGGTTTGACCGCGTGTACGAAGGCGACATCGCATCGGTACTGATCTCCGAAGACGAGATTCGTCGACGCACCGTCGAGCTGGCCGAGGAAATCGCGAAGCGATACCCGGAGGGAACCCCTGAAGGGGATTTACTCCTGGTCGGTGTCCTGAAGGGCGCCATCTTCTTCATGACCGACTTTGCGCGGGCACTGCCCATCCCCACGCAGATGGAATTCATGGCCGTCAGCTCCTACGGATCGTCGACATCGTCCTCGGGCGTCGTCCGCATCCTCAAGGATCTCGACAAGGACATCGCCGGTCGGCACGTGCTCATCGTCGAGGACATCATCGACTCCGGGCTGACGCTGTCCTGGCTGATGCGTAACCTGTCGAGCCGCAATCCGGCATCGCTCGAGGTGGTCACGTTGCTCCGCAAGCCTGATGCCATCAAGGTCGACGTCAACGTCGCGAATGTCGGCTTCGACATCCCCAACGAGTTCGTGGTCGGATACGGACTCGACTACGCCGAGCGGTACCGCGACCTGCCCTATATCGGAACTCTCGAGCCTTCCGTCTACGGCGGCTGAGCAGCCGCTAGCGCACGGACTCGTGGGACACGACGGGTTCGAGTGCCCGCAGGTCCTCCTCCAGTTGGCGGAACAGCCAGTAGACACCGACGAACGCGACGATCCCGCCGAGGCACAGAATGCGGACCGCGATGATCACCAGAGTGATCTCGTCAGGCGACAGGAAGGTCACGCCGGCCACACCGGCGAGCGGAACCGACGCGGCCACCGCGAGATACAGGGTGCTGCGTCGATCCAAGCCCCGAAGTTTCTGCGCATCGGCACTACTGGCGATGTCCTGCGGTAGCAGGCTGGGATAGATGCAGCGCACCGCGAAGAAGGCGACGACGAAGAACGGGTACGCCACCGACACCGCGCCGCACACGATCAGTGACGCGATGAAGTGGACGTATGCGCCCGGCGGAACGCCCCCGGCCGCCAGCTGCAGGGAAATCGGATAAGCGACCCCCGCGACGAACCACAACCCGAACACGACCAGCACGACGCGGTCGCCGAGCAGGAGGGTGTCGGTGCGCGCGCGGGTGAGAGTGTGCCGGTCGTACGTGCGCCCCTTGCGCAGCCCGCGCGGCACCAATAGGGGATAGCGGCACCAGTACAGCAGCAGGATCGCGCCCAGCGGAAACGCAATCGAGTTGATCACCAGCTGTATCTGCTCGAAGGAACGCTGCACCTCCGGAGTCAGCGCACTGATGATCAGCATCTTGTTGTGGTGATAGTTGTAGATTCCGGCCAGAGCGTTCGGCGCCGCGATACCGACAACGAGGATCGGCAGGGCCCAGCGGCGCAACCGCATGCGCCAACTGTGTGGCGGCGGGTCGACGAGGTCGCGGGCGCGCGGATTGAGGCAGAGGTCGAACTGCTTGGCCAGCTCCGCTCCGCTCGACCAGCGCCCTTCGGGCTTCGGCGACAGGCAGGTCAGCAACACGCGTCGCAACGATGCGGGGCAGTCGTAGGGCAGGTGGTCGAGGAACTCGGGATCGATGGCGCGACTGCGGTGATCGAGCATCGCCTCGAGCCCGACCAGCGACTCACTCGACACGTCCTCGTCGGGGAAGGGGCGTCGCCCGCACATCAACTCCCACAGCATTACACCCAGCGCGAAGATGTCGCTGCGGGTGTCCAGATCGGCCGCGGTGCCCGGCATGCCGCGATGACACGCTTCGAGCTGCTCGGGCGACATGTAGGCGAGGGATCCACCGAAGTAGGCCAGCGGTGACGCTCCCGAGACGGAGTCGCTGAAACTGATGTTGAAGTCGGCAAGCTTGGGCACACCCTCGGCCGTGAGCAGGATGTTGGCCGGTTTGATGTCGCGGTGCAGAACCCCACGTTTGCCGGCGTAGTCGAGGGCGTCCGCCAGCCGCCTGCCCAGCCACGCGATCGTTTCCGGCCAGGTCAACGACGCTATCTCCGCCCGGACACTCGAATCGGTGGGTCGAATCTCACCCTTCTCCCGCATTTCCTCGTCCACTACCTCGAGCAGGAGGCTGCCGTTCCGCTCGCGTTCGGGTGTGACGCGGACGCGCCGCAGCACCCGCAGCAGCGTCCCACCCGGTAGGTACTGCATATAGAGCAGGCGGAGCTTGCGGTCCTCGAGTAGTCGCTGATCGAACACCCGCACGATGTAGTCGTGGTCGAGTTGCGCGAGAGTTTGCGGTTCGTTGCCGTGATCGTGCGAGATCTTCACCGCAACGAGGCGTTGCATCGAACGCTGCCGGGCCAGGAACACCCGGCCGAACGCGCCGCTGCCCAAACCCATCAGCAGATCGAAGTCGTCGACCTGCTGGCCGACCTCGACATCGTCGAGGGTCTCTCGGGTCGGCGGTCTGGTGATCAGGGTGTCGACGGGAACGGCGGTGACAGTGCGACTACCCTCGCTCGGCCGCTCGGCGCCCAGTGTCGGAGCAGCAGCCGTTCGCTCACCGTCAATCGTCGGAGCAGCCGCCGTTCGCTCACCGCCCAGCTGTCCAGAAACGGTTCGCTCACCGCCGAGCTGTGCAGACATGGTTCGCTCACCGCTCACTGGCGACGGGCCGGCCGCGACCGTCGCTTCACTGCTCTCGTGGTCGGAGTTCTGGACTCCGACGGTCTCTTCGGCAGAGGTTGATTCAGCGGCTGATCTGTCTCTGCCCGACCCGTTTCCTCTGGTCATAGCGCTTCGAGGTTCTACTGGGCGGGTGTAGCGAGCCCCGTCCTGGGACAAGCGAATGGTAACCCCGCGGACCTACCGTATCCAGCGCGAATAGTCGAAATGATCGAGTCGCTGAAACCTATACTCGAATGATGGGCGATCACCCGCTCTCCTCGGCCATCGGCATCGCCGACCGTGTGCGCTCCGGCATGTCGAGTCCGGTCGAGGCCGTGGAGTCGGCCTTGGCCGTCATCGCGGAACGAGACCCGAAGATCCGCGCCTTCGCCAGCGTCCTCGCCGAGCAGGCCCGCGCCGACGCTCTCGCCCTCACCCATCGTGCCGATCTGTCCTCGCTGCCGCTCGCGGGCGTGCCTGTCGCGATCAAGGACGACATTCCGGTCGCCGGCCAGCCGATGAGAGAAGGATCGCGCGCGACGAGCGCCGAGCCGAAGGCCTCCGACCATTCTGTCGTGGCCAGGCTGCGAGCAGCGGGAGCCGTCGTGGTCGGGCTGACCGCCCTTCCCGAACTTGCCGTGTGGGGCACGACCGACGCTCCCGGCGTCATCACCCGCAATCCATGGAACCTCTCGCGCACGTGCGGTGGCTCGTCCGGGGGGTCGGCTGCGGCGGTCGCTGCCGGAATGGTCCCGATCGCCCACGGGACCGACGGTCTGGGTTCCATACGGATCCCGGCCGCGAATTGCGGCGTGTTCGGTATCAAACCGGGTCGTGGGGTGGTGCCCTCGGAACTCGGTGCGACGTCCTGGTTCGGCATGGCGGAGAACGGCCCGCTGGCGACGACGGTGGCTGATGCCGCCTTGATGCTGTCCGTACTGGCGGATCGACCGGAACTAGCGCAACTCGCAGAGCCCGCACCCCTGCGGATCGCAGTGGCGCCGGGGTCGCCGACCCACCTGTCCGTCGTGGATCCGCACTGGCGGGCGGCAACCGAGCGGGCCGGCACGGAACTGGCCGGCTCCGGCCATCGCGTGGAGTCGGCGAAGCTGCCGTACCCGGTGAACCTCCTCCCCGTCCTCGCCCGGTGGACTGCCGGAACGGCAGCCGACGCGGAGGAACTCGACTTTCGGCAACTGCAGCGCCGCACCCGGCGACACGTGGCCGTCGGCCGAGGGCTCCGACGAGTGGTCCGTTCACAGCAGGTAGTCCGGCTCGAGCAGACGATGTTCGCCTTCTTCGCGGACTACGACGTCGTGATCACGCCCACACTCGCCCAGCCACCGCTGGCCGCCGCGGCCTGGAGCGAGCGATCCTGGACGTCGAATATCGTCGCCAACGTCCGGTACGCCCCGTTCACGGCGCTCTGGAACCTCGTCGGGTGGCCGGCGGCAAGCGTCCCGGTGGGCACGCATCCGCAGTCGGGCACCCCGCTCGCGGTGCAGATCGCCGCGCCACCGGGAGGCGAGGCACGCATTCTGGCACTCGCCGCCCACATCGAACGTGTCGCAGCCTGGCCGAGAGTGGCGCCTGCACGGTGAACGACGGCAATGGTCCGCGCGCCGACGGGGTTGAGGGAACCTGGGGGCGCTCGCATGCGTTGACGTAGAGATACCGTCCCCACGGGCGGTTGGCTGCTACCTGGAGTCGCCGGCGTGCCGTCGCGGTAACCTGGATTGTCCGGTTGGCAGCCGGAAGGCGCACTCGGTAGACCCGCACTCTCGAAAGGACCGGCCACTTCGGCCGACCTGTATGAACCGTAAGACAGTGTTTCGTAACCTGGCGATAGTTGCCGGCATCCTGCTGGTGATCTATGCCTTCAGCTACTTCGGCAACGACACGCGCGGATTCAAGGGTGTCGATACGTCCGTGGCCATCGCGCAACTCGACGCGAACAACGTCGAGAAGGCGCAGATCGACGACCGCGAGCAGCAGCTGCGCCTGTGGCTCAAGGACGGCAACGACGCCACCGGCGGTGAGACCGAGATCCTCGCGAAGTATCCCGAGGCGGCATCGGAGCAGATCTTCACCGAGATCTCCGACAAGGGCCTGGCGAGCTACAACACCACGGTCACGCAGGAGAGCTGGCTCACGTCGATCCTGCTGTTCGTGCTGCCGATGGTGATTCTGCTGGGCATCTTCTTCTTCGTGATGAGCCGAATGCAGGGCGGCGGCCGCGGCGGCGTGATGGGCTTCGGCAAGTCGAAGGCCAAGCAGCTGAACAAAGACATGCCGAAGACGACCTTCGCCGACGTCGCGGGTGCCGACGAAGCGGTCGAAGAGCTGTACGAGATCAAGGACTTCCTGCAGAACCCGATGCGCTACCAGTCGCTGGGCGCGAAGATCCCGCGCGGTGTGCTGCTGTACGGGCCTCCCGGAACCGGTAAAACCCTCCTCGCCCGTGCGGTCGCAGGCGAGGCCGGCGTCCCGTTCTTCACAATTTCCGGCTCGGATTTCGTCGAGATGTTCGTCGGTGTCGGCGCCTCCCGTGTCCGCGACATGTTCGAGCAGGCCAAGCAGAACAGCCCGTGCATCATCTTCGTCGACGAGATCGACGCCGTAGGCAGGCAGCGCGGTGCGGGTCTGGGCGGTGGCCACGACGAACGCGAGCAGACCCTCAACCAGTTGCTGGTGGAGATGGACGGATTCGGCGATCGGACCGGCGTCATTCTCATCGCCGCCACCAACCGCCCCGACATCCTCGATCCTGCGCTGCTGCGTCCCGGACGTTTCGACCGCCAGATCCCGGTCGGTGCTCCCGACCTCGCCGGTCGCCGCGCGATTCTCAAGGTCCATTCGCAGGGCAAGCCGATCGATCAGCATGCCGACCTCGAAGGTCTGGCCAAGCGCACCGTCGGAATGTCGGGTGCCGACCTCGCCAACGTCATCAACGAGGCCGCGTTGCTCACCGCCCGCGAGAACGGGACGGTCATCACCGAGGCCGCTCTCGAGGAGTCGGTCGATCGCGTGGTCGGCGGTCCCCGCCGCAAGAGCCGCATCATCAGCGAGCACGAGAAGAAGATCACCGCGTACCACGAGGGTGGGCACACGCTGGCCGCGTGGGCAATGCCCGACATCGAACCCGTCTACAAGGTCACCATCCTCGCTCGCGGCCGCACCGGCGGTCACGCGATGACGGTTCCCGAGGACGACAAGGGCCTGATGACGCGGTCCGAGATGATTGCCCGACTCGTGATGGCGATGGGTGGCCGTGCCGCCGAGGAATTGGTGTTCCACGAGCCGACCACCGGCGCGTCTTCCGACATCGACATGGCGACGAAGATCGCCCGCTCGATGGTCACCGAGTACGGCATGAGCGCCAAGCTGGGTGCGGTCCGTTACGGACAGGAGGGCGGCGACCCGTTCCTCGGCCGGTCGATGGGTCAGCAGTCCGACTATTCGCACGAGGTCGCGCGGGAGATCGACGAAGAGGTCCGAAACCTCATCGAGGCGGCGCACACCGAGGCGTGGGCCATTCTCAACGAGTACCGGGACGTCCTCGACATCCTGGCCACCGAGCTTCTCGAGCGTGAGACTCTCACCCGTAAGGACCTCGAGAAGATCTTCCACAGCGTGGAGAAGCGTCCGCGCATCACGGCATTCAACGACTTCGGCCACCGGACGCCCTCCGACAAGCCGCCCGTCAAGACCCCGAGGGAGCTTGCGGTCGAGCGCGGCGAGCCCTTGCCCCAGCACCAGCCGGAGCCGGTGTTCGCTCATCAGCAGTCGTCGCAGCAAGCCCAGCCGCAGCAGCAGTACCCGCAGCCGGCGGCCCCGGCAAATGGATACCCGCAGCCGGGCCCCTCGCGACCGCAGGGCGGGATCGCACAGCCGCGCCCGGACTACGGCGCACCCGCGGGATGGTCGGCTCCGGGATGGCCGCCGCGTGATTCGGGTGCGCAGGGCCAGGAAGGCCGGTACTCCGGCACCCCGAACCCGGGCAACGAGTGGAACCCTCCGCACGAGCAGCGTCCCAGCGGGGACGAGGATCCGCAGACGCGGCCCTGGCGAGGACCGGACGGATCGAACTGATCTGCGCGAACTAGGCTGATGTTTCGGGACACACGTTCCCGATAGTGGAGGAGTTTCGGTTGTCGGTAGATCATCTCGATAGTGAACCCGTGGCACTCGAAACGGGACGGGTGTTCGATCAGCCCCGGGCTGAAGCTGCTGTGCGCGAGTTGCTGATCGCGATCGGCGAAGATCCGGACCGGCCTGGCCTCATGGACACTCCTGCCCGGGTTGCCCGGTCGTATCGCGAGGTCTTCGCAGGCCTCTACACCGACCCCGACAGTGTCTTGAACACCACATTCGACGAGGGCCACCAGGAACTGGTGCTCGTTCGGGACATTCCGCTGTACTCGACGTGTGAGCATCATCTCGTCTCCTTCCACGGGGTCGCCCATGTCGGTTACATCCCCGGGACGACCGGCAAGGTGACGGGTCTGTCGAAACTGGCTCGCGTGGTCGACCTGTATGCCAAGCGTCCGCAGGTCCAGGAGCGCCTGACCAGTCAGATCGCCGATGCAGTGATGCGCAAGCTCGATCCGCGCGGAGCGATCGTCGTCATCGAGGCCGAGCATCTGTGTATGGCGATGCGGGGCATCCGTAAGCCGGGAGCCAGCACCACCACCTCGGCGGTGCGGGGACTTCTCCAGTCCAGCGCGGCCTCACGTTCCGAGGCTCTGGACCTTATTCTGCGCAAGTGACCGCAATCGAGCTGCCCTCGCCCGGCCGGACCGTGGTGATGGGTGTCCTCAACGTCACCACCGATTCGTTTTCGGACGGGGGTCGGTTTCTGGATCGAGACGCGGCCCTGGCTCGCGGACTGGAACTGAAGCGTCTCGGGGTGGACATCGTCGATGTGGGCGGCGAATCGACTCGTCCGGGGTCGGCGCGGGTCGCCCCCGAGGTAGAGGCGGGGCGTGTGGCTCCGGTCATCGCAGATTTGGTGGCCGAAGGCATCTGCGTCAGTGTTGACACCATGCGGGCCTCCGTCGCCGAAGTGGCAATCGAGGCGGGCGCTTCCATCGTCAACGACGTCGCCGGAGGGCGCGCTGACGCGAAGATGGCATCCGTCGTGGCAGACGCCGGTGTTCCGTGGATTCTGATGCACTGGCGATCGGCCGGTGACTACGTTCACCGAGGCAACGCGGACGATTACGAAGACGTGGTGCGTGAGGTTCGAGACGAACTGATGACGCAGGTGGACCTAGCGGTCGAAGCCGGTGTCTCGGCGAGTTCACTGGTGCTGGACCCGGGACTCGGCTTCGCGAAGAATGCCGCCCACAATTGGGCGCTTCTCAAAGCATTGCCGGAGTTCACCGCCCTGGGATTCCCCGTCCTCATCGGTGCCTCGCGCAAGAGATTCCTGGGTTCGCTGCTGGCGGAACCCGACGGCACGAGTCGGCCACCGGCGGGACGCGAGGTCGCGACCGCGGTCGTCTCAGCACTCGCCGCCACGTACGGAGCGTGGGGTGTGCGGGTGCACGACGCGCAGGGTTCGCTCGACGCCATCGCGGTGGCCGAGGCGTGGGCACGAGGTGGCGTCGCCGGTGAGTGACCGAATCGAATTGCGCGGGTTGAAGGTTCGCGGTAATCACGGGGTCTTCGAGCACGAGAAGCGGGACGGCCAGGACTTCTACGTCGACATCACCGTGTGGATCGATCTCGCGCCGGCGGCAGCGTCGGACGCTCTCGAGGACACTCTGGACTACGGCGGACTGGCGGAGCGGGCCGCGGCGATCGTCGCCGGGCCGTCCCGGGACCTGATCGAGACCGTGGCCGCAGAGATCGCCGACGGGGTCATGACGGATCCTCGCGTGCAACGCACCGAGGTGGTGCTGCACAAGCCGTCCGCGCCGATTCCGTTGACCTTCGCGGACGTGGCGGTCGTTGCGCACAGGTCACGGCCATGAGCCGCGCCGTGCTGTCCATCGGGTCGAACGTCGGCGACAGCGTCGCCCACCTGCAATCCGTTCTGGATGCGCTGGGAAGCAGTGTGGTGGCGGTCTCGCCGGTGTATTCGACCGCGCCGTGGGGCGGGGTCGAGCAGCAGGACTTTCTCAATGCGGTGCTGGTGGTAGATGATCCGGCCCTCGACGCCGCCGGATGGTTGCGACGGGGACAGCAGATCGAGGCGGCCGCGGACCGCGTACGGACGCAGCGATGGGGCCCGCGGACGTTGGATGTCGACGTCATCGTCTGCGACGGCGTCCGTAGTGACGATCCCCACCTGACCCTGCCGCATCCGAGGGCGCACGAACGCGCCTTCGTCCTCATCCCGTGGCTCGACGCGGATCCCGACGCAGTCCTGCCCGTCGGAGGGGAGTCGCACCGGGTCGACGAACTCCTGGCATCTCTTGACGAGGGTGAACGCGAGGGTGTGCGTCGTACGGAGTTCGCCCTGAACCGGCGGTCGCGATGAAACCGGAACCGACCGGCACGATGAAGCCCACTCGGATCTGGGACCTGCTGTTCCTGGCGGCCCTGGCCGTGGCGGCCACTTGGATTCTGGTCCGGGTCTTCTACGGCTCCTTTCCGCCCATTCCCGTGTACGCGGGGGCGTCGTTGTATCCGGTAGCGGTGATCGAGGTGATTCTCGCGTTCATGGTCCGGTCCAGGGTCAGCAACCACCAGGTCGGTGACGGTCCGCGTCAGCTGCATCCGATCACCGCAGCCCGGGTTGCCGCCTTGGCCAAGGCCTCCGCGTTGGTCGGTGCCGCGACCGCCGGAGTGTGGGGCGGCTTCCTGCTCTACCTCCTCCCACAGCGTTCGGTGTTGCGGGCCGCAGTGTCGGACACGCCGGGTGCCTGGGTCGGGTTGGTAGCCGCCCTGGCGCTCGTCGGCGCTGCCCTGTGGTTGGAGCACTGTTGCCGCACCCCGGACGACCCGTCCGACGAGCCGGCGCACTAGCACGTGGGGGGATCGCCGGACGTGTCCTGCGAATGCGCAGTGCACCGCTGACGGCCAAGTACCCTGGCAAGCATGACGAATCCTGGTCGCCTCAAGTCTGCGCGCCGCAACCAGCGCAGCGCGAGCCAGATGATCGTTGCGGCGTTGCTCGCGCTGGCCGTGGTCGCGTCCCTTTTCCTGATCTTCAGCGAGAGCGTGCCACTGCTGAGAGTTGGCGTGGTCGTGGCACTCTGGGCGGCAACTCTCGGTGCTATCGCGATGACGAAGTACCGGCGCGAGTCCGCTCTCGACAAGGCGAAGGTCAACGATCTGCAAACCGTCTACGAGCTCCAGCTCGAACGGGAGATCTCCGCGAGGCGTGAATACGAGCTGACCGTCGAGAAGCGGGTACGCAGCGAGGTGCGCGCCGACGCCGAGGAACTTGCGGCTCTACGGGCCGAGCTGTCTTCGCTGCGGAAGAGCCTCGAAGCATTGTTCGACGGCGCCATGCCGACCGAAAGGATCGCGCTGCGTGCCGACTCCACGCGGGTTCAGGAACTCGCGGGCGGGTCGTACAGCAGCTACCAACCGGCGGCGTCCGGACTCTATATCCCCGGGGCGGGACACTCCGGTCACCAGGGGCAGCAGAGCGGCGGGCCGCAACACCACTTCGCGAATCCCGACGACGAGCCGGTCACCGCCGAGACCTCCATCGTCGCCCCCGATAACCGGGGCTACGCGGAGGCGGAAATCGAGGTCGAGCCGGAGCCCGAGGCCCAGCCCGAGTCGGAAGCCCAGCCGGAGCAAGAGCCGGAGGCGGAAGCCCAGCCGGAGCAAGAGCCGGAGGCGGAAGCCCAGCCGGAGCAAGAGCCGGAGGCGGAAGCCCAGCCGGAGGTAGAAGCGCAGCCGGAGACCGAGCCCGAGAAAGAGCCGGAGGCGGCACCTCAACCGGAGGTAGAAGCTCAGGACGAGCCCGAGCCGGTGCCGGGGTCGCGGCGTGCTCGTCGACGGGCATCCGAGGACGACGAACCTACCGGCGCACACGCGAGTGGTTTGTCCGTGGCCGAGATCATGGCCAACATGCATACGACGGCGGGCACTGCGCAGGGCACCGGACGTCGACGGCGTCGCGAAGCCGAGTAATGAGGCACAGATCACTTCGCCGGCGCATGGCGGGGTGAACTGGAAGCGGGCTATTCTCACTCGAGAACGTCTGGTACCCGCCGAGCGGGACTGGAACGAACGAGAGGACGAAGGTGACCTCTTTCGGGATCACTAATGGCCCTGCGCCTGCGCGATTGTCGGTAGGAATTGTCTCCGCCGGCCGGGTCGGTACAGCTATCGGGGCGGCGCTCGAGCGGGCAGGTCACGTCGTTGTTGCCTGTTCGGCGGTGTCCGACGTGTCCCGTCATCGAGCGCGCACCCGTCTGCCCGACACGGAAATTCTCCCGGTTGCCGATGTCGCTGCCCGCTCCGAGCTGCTGATTCTGGCCGTTCCCGACGCGGAACTCGCTTCGCTGGTGGCGGGGCTGGCCTCCACCGATGCGGTGCCGAATCGCACGATCGTCGCCCACACCTCGGGGGCCAACGGCATCGGCATCCTCGATCCCCTTGCCCGGCAGGGCGTGGTTCCCCTCGCGATTCATCCGGCTATGACATTCACCGGTCACGACGAGGACACCGTACGCCTCGCGTCGGCATGTTTCGGGCTCACCGCGGCCGACGACATCGGTTATGCCATCGCGCAGTCGCTGGTGCTGGAGATCGGCGGCGAGCCGGTGCGGGTTCGCGAGGACATGCGACCGCTCTACCACGCGGCTCTCGCGCACGGCAGTAATCACCTGGTCACGCTGGTCGTCGACGCCGTCGCCGCCCTGCGTGTCGCGCTCGAAGGGCAGGAGCTCCTGGGGCAGGAGCTGATCGGCAACGAGCCGAACGGCGTTGCGGAACGAGTTCTCCAACCCCTGTTGTCCGCTGCCCTCGACAACGCGCTCCGCCGCGGCCCGGCCGCCCTCACCGGTCCGGTGGCACGGGGAGATTCGGAAGCTGTGGCCACGCACCTGCGGGTACTCGAAGAGGTCGATCCTCGGATCGCCGCGGGGTACCGGGCGTTGTCGCTTCGGTCGGCCCAGCGGGCAGGCGCTACACCTGAACTACTCGACATCCTGGAAGAGCGGAGGTGAGTTCCGTGAGCGAACTGCAAGGCGGATACAAGCGCGGGGAACTCACCGTGCACCACGACCCCAAGGTCCTGACCAGGGTCTCGAAGGCGCTTCGGGGCGTCGGTCGGCAGGTCGCACTGGTGCCGACCATGGGAGCCCTCCATGCCGGACACCTGGAGTTGGTGCGGCAGGCCAAGTTGACGGGCGCGGTGGTGATCGTGTCGATCTTCGTCAACCCACTGCAGTTCGGCGCCGGGGAAGATCTCGATTCTTATCCGCGCACGCTTGATGCCGACCTCGAGTTGCTGCGAGAGGCCGGGGTCGAATTGGCATTCGTGCCCACTGCGGCCGCGATGTACCCGGCCGGTCAGCGGACTATGATCCACCCGGGCCCGCTCGGCGCCGAACTCGAAGGAGCGGCCAGGCCGACGCATTTCGCGGGCATGCTGACCGTCGTTGCCAAGCTGCTCCAGATTGCCGCGCCGCACGTTGCGTACTTCGGTGAGAAGGACTACCAGCAGCTCACGCTGATCCGGCAGATGGTCACCGACCTCGACTTCGACGTCAGGATCCTGGGCGTGCCGACGGTCCGCGAGCACGACGGTTTGGCGTTGTCCTCACGTAACCGGTACCTCGACGAGGAACAGCGTGCTGCGGCGACAACGTTGTCCGCGGCTCTCATCGCCGGCGCCCATGCCGCTGCCGGCGGAGCCGAAGCGATTGTCGCCACCGCCCGTGAGGTGCTGGCGTCGGCGCCCGAAGTAGATGTCGACTACCTCGAAGTGCGGGGCGTCGATCTCGGTCCCGCTCCCGAACGGGGGGACGGTCGCCTGCTCGTCGCCGCCCGGGTGGGGTCCACCCGGCTGATCGACAACGTCGGGGTCGCGGTCGGCACCGGTTTTCTCGAACGTGCAACGGAACCGCCGTCCGGCACGGCTGTCTCCGAAGAGCTCACCTCCCGATAGAAAAGCGTCGAATCTTCCGTCTGTGGAAGAGTAAGGACCAGAACATGTTTCGCACCATGATGAAGTCGAAGATCCACCGCGCCACCGTGACGCACGCCGATCTCCACTACGTCGGTTCGGTCACGGTGGACCAGGATCTGATGGACGCCGCCGACCTTCTCGAAGGGGAGCAGGTGTGCATCGTCGACATCGACAACGGTGCGCGGCTCGAGACCTATGTCATCGCCGGCGCACGCGGTAGTGGTGTGATCGGAATCAACGGGGCGGCAGCACATCTGGTCAAGCCTGGTCACCTCGTCATCCTCATTGCGTACGGAGTCATGAACGAGGAGGAGGTGCGGGACTACCAGCCGCACGTCGTCTTCGTCGATGCAGTCAACAAGCCCATCGAGCTCGGCAGCGACCCGGCGCACGCACCGGAAGGTTCCGGCCTCATCACTCCCCGCATGCTCGGGTCGCTCGACGCCGAGCGTGAATCCAGCCTGGTGTAACCGGTGCTTCTTACCGTCGACGTCCGGAACACGAACATCGTTCTCGGGCTGTTCACCGGATCCGGCGAACACTCGAAGCTGGTGCAGGACTGGCGGATGCGTACCGACCAGAGGATGACGGCAGATGAGCTGGCGCTGATCTTCCGCGGACTGCTCGGCGTGCACGTCGACCAGATCACCGGTGTGGCCGCGTTGTCGACGGTCCCGTCCGTGTTGCGGGAGATTCGGGTGATGTTGACGCGGTACTGGGGTCACGTTCCGCACGTGCTGGTGGAACCGGGAGTCCGAACCGGTGTCCCACTGCTCGTGGACAACCCGAAGGAAGTCGGCGCCGACCGGATAGTCAACAGTCTTGCGGCGCACCATCTGTACGGGGCGCCGTGCATCGTCGTCGATTTCGGCACGTCCACCTGTGTCGACGTCGTGTCGGGTAAGGGCGAGTTCCTCGGTGGGGCTATCGCCCCCGGGCTCGAGATTTCGTCGGACGCACTGGCGTCGCAGTCGGCGGCGTTGCGCAAGGTGGAGCTGCTCCGCCCCCGCTCGGTAGTCGGCAAGAACACCGTCGAATGCATGCAGTCGGGTGCGGTGTTCGGTTTCGCGGGTCTCGTCGACGGTTTGGTACGTCGGGTCCGCAAGGAGCTGCCGGCCTTCGCGGGCTCCGATGTGGTGGTGATCGCGACCGGTGATCGCGCGCCGCTGATCATGCCCGAGACGGAGACCATCGACGAGCACGAACCGGACCTCACCCTCGAAGGCCTGCGGCTGGTGTACGAGCGGAATCAGGCCCGTCGTGGGGCGTCCCGTCGGAGTCCGCTCGACTGACGGGTTCCGTCCGCCCGGAAGATGTGCCACAATGGTCGGCGTGAATCGCTGCGCGAGTGCTCAGGAGTGTTGTCGAGGCTGAACGCTGCCTTGACCAATTCACACTTCTGGAGTCTCTCTCGTGCTCGCAACCTATTCTTCTGCAGCTGTACCCACCCGTCTTCGTCCGGCCGATCTGCTGCGCATCACCGATCAAGGTGCTGCCGAGGTCCTCGACGGCCGGCACGACAACCTCCTCCCACATCGATGGCCGGCCGATGAACGCTGGTCCTCGCGGCTGTACAGCGACGACGACATCGATGTCTGGCTGATCAGCTGGGTTCTGGATCGAAACACCGAATTGCACGACCACGCAGGCTCTTTCGGGGCGCTCACCGTTCTCAGTGGGGCCCTCTCCGAGTTTCGCTGGGCGGGTGACCGCCTGCGTCACCGGACGTTGGAAGCAGGCGATCAGGCTTCCTTCCCGCTCGGATGGGTTCACGACGTCGTGCGCGCCCAGGACGTGCCCGGAGCGAGTGTTTCGACGCCGACTCTCAGCGTGCACGCCTACTCGCCGCCGCTGACGGCCATGTCCTACTACGAGGTCACCGAGCACGGCACCCTGCGCCGCACCCGCAGTGAACTCACCGATCTCCCCGAGGGCGGTTCGAAATGACCATCGATCAGATGCTCGAAGAGGCTCGCACGCAGATCGACCGGATGTACGCGTTCGAGCTGCCCGAGGCGGTGGCGCGCGGTGCGATCGTCGTGGATATCCGACCGCAGGCGCAGCGGGCCGTCGAAGGCACACTGCCCGGCGCTCTGGCCATCGAACGGAACGTGCTCGAGTGGCGCCTCGACCCCACCAGCTCGGCGCACCTGGCATTGGCAGTCAACCACGATGTGGAGTGGATCATCGTCTGCTCCGAGGGCTACACGTCGAGTCTCGCTGCCGCGTCATTGCAACAACTTGGCCTGCACAAGGCGACCGACCTTGTCGGCGGGTACAAAGCGATCAAGGCGGCGGGACTTCTGGGAGCGCTCATCGGCTCGCGGCACTGCGCGCGCGAGCTGGCCACCGTGTCGGCCCATTGACCGAAGCCGGCCGACGCCCGAAGACTCCTGAATAGGGGCGCCGCGGGCGGTCGATTAGGCTGGTGACCCGTGAGTGAAGCAGCAGACCAGCCAGTCGACGACACCCCCGAGCAGCTCCGGATCCGTCAGGAGAAGCGTGCGCGGATCCTCGCGGAGGGGCGCGAGGCGTACCCGGTGTCGGTTGCGCGCACCCACACGCTGTCGGAGATCCGCGCGAAGTATCCGGAGCTGGCGCCCGACACCACGACAGGTGACGTGGTCGGTGTCGCGGGTCGTGTCATCTTCGTCCGCAACACGGGCAAGTTGTGCTTCGCGACGCTGCAGGAAGGCGACGGCACCCAGCTGCAGGCGATGATCAGCCTCGCCTCTGTCGGGGAGGACGCGCTCGCGTCCTGGAAGGCCGATGTCGATCTCGGTGATTTCGTGTTCGTCCACGGTGAGGTGATCAGCTCCCGTCGTGGCGAGTTGAGCGTGATGGCCGATTCGTGGCAGATCGCCGCGAAGTCGCTTCGTCCGTTGCCGGTAGCGCACAAGGAGATGAGCGAGGAATCGCGCGTCCGGCAGCGTTACGCCGACCTGATCGTGCGAGCGGAGGCGCGCGAGAATGCGCGCAAGCGGGTGGCCGTAGTACGAGAACTGCGCAATGGTCTCGAACGCCGCGGATTCCTCGAGGTCGAGACACCGATGTTGCAGACGCTCCACGGTGGCGCCGCGGCCCGGCCCTTCGTCACTCATTCCAATGCCCTCGACATCGACCTCTATCTGCGTATTGCGCCGGAACTGTTCCTGAAGAGGTGCGTCGTCGGCGGTATCGAGAAGGTTTTCGAAATCAATCGCAATTTCCGGAACGAGGGCGTCGATTCCACCCATTCGCCGGAATTCGCGATGCTCGAGACCTACGAGGCCTACGGCACGTACGACGATTCCGCCGTCATGATCCGTGAACTGGTTCAGGAAGTCGCCGAGGCGGCTTTCGGGTCGACCGTGGTGACACTTGCGGACGGCACCGAATACGACTTCGGTGGCGAATGGAAGACCCTCGAGATGTACCCGTCGCTGTCACAGGCGATCGGTGTCGAGGTGACCCCCGCGACCACCGTCGACGAATTGCTTGCGCTCGCTCAGAAGGTAGGCCTCGAGGTACCCAAGGACAAGGGGTACGGGCACGGAAAGCTAGTGGAAGAACTATGGGAGCACCAGTGCGGCGACCAGTTGTACGAGCCCACATTCGTTCGGAACTTCCCGGTCGAGACGTCTCCGCTCACACGGGACCACCGGACCGAACCGGGAATCACGGAGAAGTGGGACCTGTACGTGCGCGGCTTCGAGTTGGCCACCGGCTATTCGGAATTGGTCGATCCGGTGATTCAGCGTGAGCGTTTCGTCGATCAGGCCCGGCTGGCCTCGGCCGGTGACGACGAGGCGATGGTCCTCGACGAGGAGTTCCTCGCCGCGATGGAGCAGGGAATGCCTCCCACCACCGGTACCGGAATGGGAATCGATCGACTGCTCATGGCATTGACGGGATTGGGAATCCGGGAAACAATCCTCTTTCCCATTGTTCGCCCCTCGTCCCGCTGATTCACCTCGACGAAATCGTGCAAATAAGATAAGTCCATTCTCCGTATTCCGAGACGACGAATCAAGGGTATGGTTACCTCCGGGTAGTAGCTCGCGTTGACGATGACACGTTCGCTTCATTCGAGAGGAAATTCATCCCATGGCCAAGAAGGTTACCGTCACCCTGATCGACGATGTCGATCAAGAGGCATCTGCTGATGAGACCGTCGAGTTCGGACTCGACGGTGTCCAGTACGAGATCGACCTTTCCTCGGAGAATGCGGCTAAATTGCGCGAGCAGCTCGACGTGTGGGTTTCGCATGCCCGAAAGGTCAGTTCGCGCAAGCGTGGCAAGACCGTGGCGGCAGCCCCGGCCGCTACCAAGTCCCGCGTTTCTGTCGACCGGGAACAGAGCGCCGCCATCCGTGAATGGGCGCGCAAGAACAACAAAAAGGTTTCTGCACGCGGACGGATCTCCGCCGAAATTATCGACGCGTACAACAAAGCGAACTGAATGTCGGCTGGGAACAGAATTCGCTGAATCGGTCCCCGGGAGCCTTCTCGGCTGTTACGGTCCACGACTGATCGGATAATCGGTTAATGTGGACTGGCCACGCCTCGTTGCGTGCGGATTCGGCAATTCTGTTCCTGGCGTTCGGGCTGTAGGCCGACAGGGGACCGACCTCGGCGTAACAGCCCCTTCCGGGAGCGGAATCTTCCCTGTCCAGTGTGCTGCGCGAAGCGACAACACAGATGCTCTCGCCCACACCGACCTGAACCCTCGTGTGCTCGCCGACCTCCGGCCGTGTCGCCGGACGCGACTTTCCGGCCCCATCGCCACCGCCGGTTTCCTGCGAGCTTTCGGATGCGTCCTCGAGGCGCCGCAGGATCTGCTCTGCCCTCAGTCGTGTCGGGGGACTGCGTCGGCAGGGAGTGGGTGGCGAACACACAGGTCATCGACATACCCTGTCGGGACAGGCCGGACTGGCAGGCTTTCTGTTCGTGCGGCAACGCTGCGACGGAAACGACTGCGTGCGGGTCGCGGACTTCGCGACAGCTGTGGGAACTGTGGTCGACCCATCCGGCAACGTCCTTGCGACGAACAACTGGACAGAAGTATCTGTTCGAGCCCACCCCGGCGGCTACGAAACGGTGGCCTCGTCGGCCTCGCCTTCCCTGTTCGCTCCAGGCGTACAGGGAAGCGAAACGAATGCCGGAGCTGGGGCGTTGAATACGATAAGCAGGCTCGCCCGCTCACCTAAAGGGGTGGAGGGGCAGCAGGTCGATCGGCAGCCAACTAGAGTATGAGATGGGGTCGTGGAACCTTCGTCGGTTCAGGGCTGAGGCCAATTCAGGGCTGAGGCGTTCGAGCAGGCGGTGGCGATCTGCTTGTTGTGCCGGAGCGAAACGCGGCGAACAGGGACGAGACACCCGGTCTCGTGACTGCTCGTCGGAAAGTGTGAGGGAGAGCGATGTTCGAGAGGTTCACCGATCGCGCACGGCGCGTTGTTGTCCTGGCTCAAGAAGAAGCCAGGATGCTCAACCACAACTACATCGGTACGGAGCACATCCTGCTCGGCCTCATTCACGAGGGCGAAGGTGTCGCTGCCAAGTCGCTGGAGTCGTTGGGCATCTCCCTCGAAGGAGTGCGCAGCCAGGTCGAGGAGATCATCGGCCAGGGCCAGCAGGCCCCGTCCGGCCACATCCCCTTCACCCCGCGTGCCAAAAAGGTCCTGGAGCTCAGCCTGCGCGAGGCGCTGCAGCTCGGACACAACTACATCGGTACGGAGCACATCCTGCTCGGCCTCATCCGCGAGGGTGAAGGTGTCGCGGCGCAGGTGCTGGTCAAGCTCGGTGCCGATCTCAATCGCGTGCGCCAGCAGGTCATCCAGCTGCTGTCCGGTTACCAGGGCAAGGAGCCGGCCGAAGCGGGCGGCACTCGCGGCGAGGCGGGCACCCCGTCGACGTCGCTGGTGCTCGACCAGTTCGGTCGCAACCTCACCCAGGCAGCCCTCGAAGGCAAGCTCGACCCCGTCATCGGCCGCTCGAAGGAAATCGAGCGTGTCATGCAGGTGCTGTCGCGCCGTACCAAGAACAACCCCGTGCTGATCGGCGAGCCCGGTGTCGGTAAGACCGCCGTCGTGGAAGGTCTGGCCCAGGCCATCGTCAACGGCGAGGTCCCCGAGACGCTCAAGGACAAGCAGCTGTACACGCTCGACCTCGGGTCGCTCGTGGCCGGCAGCCGCTACCGCGGTGACTTCGAGGAACGCCTGAAGAAGGTCCTCAAGGAGATCAACACCCGCGGCGACATCATCCTGTTCATCGACGAGCTGCACACCCTCGTGGGTGCCGGCGCGGCCGAGGGCGCCATCGACGCGGCCTCGATCCTCAAGCCCAAGCTCGCTCGCGGTGAACTGCAGACCATCGGTGCCACCACCCTCGACGAGTACCGCAAGTACATCGAGAAGGACGCCGCACTCGAGCGCCGGTTCCAGCCGGTGCAGGTCGGCGAGCCGACAGTGGAACACACCATCGAGATCCTGAAGGGTCTTCGCGACCGCTACGAGGCGCATCACCGCGTGTCCATCACGGATGGTGCACTCGTTGCTGCCGCCACGCTGGCCGACCGCTACATCAACGACCGCTTCCTGCCAGACAAGGCGATCGACCTCATCGACGAGGCCGGAGCCCGGATGCGTATCCGCCGGATGACCGCACCGCCGGACCTGCGCGAATTCGACGACAAGATCGCCGATGCCCGCCGTGAGAAGGAATCTGCGATCGACGCGCAGGACTTCGAGAAGGCCGCGAACCTGCGGGACAAGGAGAAGACCCTCGTCGCGCAGCGCGCGGAGCGGGAGAAGCAGTGGCGTTCCGGTGACCTGGACGTCATCGCCGAGGTCGACGACGAGCAGATCGCCGAGGTTCTGGGCAACTGGACCGGCATCCCCGTGTTCAAGCTCACCGAGGAGGAGACCACGCGTCTGCTCCGCATGGAGGAGGAGCTGCACAAGCGGATCATCGGTCAGGAAGACGCGGTCAAGGCTGTCGCCAAGGCGATCCGTCGTACCCGCGCCGGCCTGAAGGATCCGAAGCGTCCGTCCGGTTCGTTCATCTTCGCCGGCCCGTCCGGTGTCGGTAAGACCGAGCTGGCCAAGTCTCTCGCCAACTTCCTGTTCGGCGAGGACGACGCTCTCATCCAGATCGACATGGGTGAGTTCCATGACCGCTTCACCGCGTCGCGGCTGTTCGGTGCCCCTCCCGGCTACGTCGGTTACGAAGAGGGCGGCCAGCTCACCGAAAAGGTGCGCCGCAAGCCGTTCAGCGTGGTGCTGTTCGACGAGATCGAGAAGGCACACCAGGAGATCTACAACACCCTCCTGCAGGTGCTCGAAGACGGCCGTCTCACCGACGGCCAGGGCCGGACCGTGGACTTCAAGAACACGGTGCTCATCTTCACTTCGAACCTCGGAACCTCGGACATCTCCAAGGCGGTGGGCCTCGGATTCACGTCGGGCAAGGGCGACGAGTCGAACTACGAGCGGATGAAGCTCAAGGTCAACGACGAGCTGAAGAAGCACTTCCGGCCCGAGTTCCTCAACCGCATCGACGACATCGTCGTCTTCCACCAGCTCACCACCGAGCAGATCGTCAAGATGGTGGACCTGATGGTGGCACGCGTCGAGGTGGCGCTGAAGAACAAGGATATGACCATGGCGGTCACCGACAAGGCCAAGTCGCTTCTGGCCAAGCGTGGCTTCGATCCGGTCCTGGGTGCACGGCCGCTGCGTCGCACCATCCAGCGCGAGATCGAGGACCAGCTGTCGGAGAAGATCCTCTTCGGCGAGGTCGGCCCCGGTCAGATCGTGTACGTCGACGTCGAGAACTGGGACGGCGAGGGTGCGGGCGAGGACGCGAAGTTCACGTTCCGTGGCGAGACCAAGCCGGTCACGGTGCCCGATGAGGTTCCGATCGACCTGGCCAAGTCGGGCGCGTCCGACTCGGAGTAGGTAACTATCACACGAACGGGCCGCCGGTGGATTTCCACCGGCGGCCCGTTCGTCGCATGCGGGGTCAGAAGCTCTTGCGTCCGGACCAGTTGGCCAGGCGCTCGGTCGGGCCCGCGGCAGGCTTGGGATCGACCACTTCGGCGAATGGAACCTGTCCACCGCGGACTTCGGCCGGAATCGCCTGGCGGGCGACGGCGAGCGCCGCTTCGGCGAGCGCGGGCCGAGCTTCGGAGTGCTGACCGGTGGCGACAGCGATGTCCCAGCCGTGGACCAGTGTCTCGTTGATGTATCCCCACACGGCCGCACGGCCGGGCACCGTCCCCCACGGCGCTCGAACGTCGGCGTCCAACCGGTCGTCGCCCCAGGCCGGCCACATCCGTTCGATCGCGGACCGATAGGCGGCTGCGTAGTCCCCGTCGGAGAATTCGGTGACGACGAGGGGGATCGTGCCCGGATCCCCGCCTTCGCCGATGACCCGGGCACGTTCCACGGTGGCCACCAGATGGCCGAGAAGGGTGCGGACGTCGAAGTCGGCGCACGGGGTGGACGCCGCCAGCTGGTCTTCGCTGACCTTGTCGATGAGGCCGGTTGTCCAGGCGAGTGCCTCGCGGTAGAGGGGACGGGGATCGGTGGTTTGTGTCGTCATGCGGCAACTATCGCCGCGAAACATGACATCTCCTGTCATGTATTTCTGCGAAACTTTTCCCATGCGTGCCGACCGTCTGCTGTCGCTGGTGCTGCTGCTCCGAAACCGTGGTCGGATGTCGGCGTCGGCGCTTGCCCGCGAGCTCGAGGTATCACCGCGTACCGTGCTGCGTGACATCGACGCTCTGTCGTCGGCGGGGATACCGGTGTATGCCGAGCGTGGCCGGGACGGCGGCTTCGAACTGCTCCCCGGATTCACGACGGACCTCACCGGTCTGACCCTCGACGAGGCGAAGGCTCTGCTGGCGGCCGGTTCCGCCGCCACCTCGCAGTCACTGGGCATGGCTCCGGCCTTTGCGTCGGCGATGCGCAAGGTGGTGGCGGCGATGCCCGACGCACACCGCGCAGCGGCCACCAAGGTTGCCGAACGAATTTTCGTCACTCAAGGAACCTGGTTGTCGGACCCGGACCAAGCCGACGAATATCTCGGTCTGATCCAGCAGGCCGTGTTCGTCGGACGTCGCCTGAGCATTCTGTACGCGTCGAGAGGCGCGGCGGCGGTCCGGAGAATTGTCGACCCGCTGGGACTCATTTACGCGTCCGGACGGTGGTACCTCGTCGCCATGGATGCCGGCAGGGAGAGGATGTACCGACTCGAGCGCATCGAGGAGGCAGTGGAACTGGAGGAACCTGCGCACCGGCCGGCCGACATCGACCTCGCCGCCATCTGGCAGCGTCGCCGCGCAGCGTTCCGGGCGAGAACGGAACCGGTTGTCGCGGACGTACTCGTGCGTGTGGCCCGCCGGGACGATCTCGTGGAACGGGTGTTCGGTGTGCGCTCCCAGTCCGTGTTCGACCGTAGTCGGGTTCGCGTCGAGGTGGTGTTCGGCGACCGTGCCCATGCGCACGGTGTGCTCTGGGCGATGGGCGACGATGTCGAGGTCCTGGAACCTCCGGATCTGCGGACAGAACTGCGGTCCAGAGCGATGCGGATGCTCGCACGGTACGAGTAGGTTCGAGGAGAACTGACGTCACACGAGAGGATCGGCATGCCGACACGTACCGCACGCACCGCCTGGAACGGAACGCTCGAACAGGGAGGGGGGCAAGTCGAACTCACCAGCTCGGGAGTTGCCACGTTCGACGTGTCGTTCCCCAAGCGAGCGGCCGACAACGCGGACGGAACCACCAGCCCCGAAGAGTTGATCGCCGCAGCGCACTCGTCCTGCTTCGCGATGCAGTTGTCCGCGCTGATCGCGGAGGCAGGCGGAACTCCGCAGAGTCTCGAGGTGAAAGCCGATGTGTCCCTGGGTCCGGACACTCCGGGTTTCAAGCTGACCGGCATCCTTCTCACCGTGCGAGGTGAAGTGGAAGGCCTGGACGCCGACGGGTTCGCCAAAGCCGCACAGGCGGCCAAGGAGTCGTGTCCTGTCAGCAAGGCGTTGACCGGTGTCGAGATCACGCTCGACGCGGCCCTCGAGTCCTGAGCCGCGTCACTGCCGGTTGAATCGGGCGCGGATCTCTTCCATCTTGGCCTGCAGCTCCTCTTGACTGATCACGCCCCTGTCCATCAGCGCATGGGCAGTCGCGATGACGGAGCGGCTGCGGACCGGGAAGTCGCGGTAGACGGTCTCGCCCAGCTCGTCCTCGGTGTGGCGCCTCTCGAGATTGTCGAAGGCGCCACGCCAGGACAGGCATTCAGCCGTGGCCTGCATTCTCGATTCCCAGGGGTCGGGTTTACGGTCGAGGTCGGGAAGCGTGGCATCGTCACGGGTCGTGGAGGGTGTCAACGTGTTCAGGAGTACTTCGTAGCCTCTTTCAGTCATCACTGTGGGCCTCCAACCGAGGGTGGCGTGGTCGCCGTCCAGTCCACCTGAGGTACTGCGACCCCGATCATGGTGTCGCGGGTAACGATCGATGCGAGTTGCTCTTCACTCCAATCCTCGGTTCCGGACGGCCGCATCGGCATCACCATGAACCGGGACTTCTGATTCGAGTCGTGGACGCGCACTTCCACATCGGGCGGAAAGTGCAAGCCGAACTCTGCTATGACTTCCCGGGGCCAGCGGACCATCCGGCGCCGGTAGTTGGGCGTGCGGTACCAATCGGGTGACATGCCCAGAACGGGCCGCGGGTAGCAGGAACACAGCGTGCAAACGATGACGTTGTGCACCTTCGGCGTGTTTTCCAGCACATAGAAGTAGGTGTAGTCGCTCGGTGTCCCGGACCCGGTCGGATCGCGCCAGTCGATTCCGACTTCCTTGCACGTCTCGGTTCCGTCGGCCAACAGCCGCTTCTTGAATTCCGGGTCGACCCATGCCTTGGCGACGAGCTTGGACCCTCCGGAGGGCCCGACGGATTCGGCCCACTCCGAGAATCTGCGATGGTCCTCATGGGAGAACAGGCCGTGCTCGATGGACAGTTCGCGGATCGCCGTTTCGAGGATCTCGAATTCGCTGATCTCTTCCGACGCTTGGATCGGGGTGTGGTCGTCGTGCGAATGCGTCATGTCTCAGCCTCCCCTGCAAGCTCGAGCCAGCGCTCGGAGCATTCGGTTTCCAAAGTGTCGACGTCGAAGCCGGTGTAGCGAGGCCACAGGTCGGTCTGCTTGAAACGCACTACATAGAACGGTTCCGTTCGTCCGTCGTCCACCCTTCCCCACGCCTCGTCTTCGGGTATCACCCATTCCGGTCGATATTCGACGATCACGCCGGTGTGCCCGCGGATGAACGCTTGAGTTCTGGTGTGGAACATCGACGTCGCGTCCCGGACGGTGACCCGATCGCCGATCCGGAACTTACTCACGACGGACTCCCACCTGCTCGTTGGTCACTCGACCGCCGGCGAACCTCGTCGATCTTCGCGGAGAGTTCGTCAGGGGTGATGAGGCCTTTGTTGATCAGTGTCTTGGCCGCCACCGTGATCCACCGGGCGTAGTACGGCAGACCGAAATAGAGCGTTGCACCCAGGTCGTTCTCGGCACGACGGCGCTCTTCCGAATTCCACACACCCCGCCATCCGAGGCATTCACAAGTGACGTAGGTGCGCATCTCCCAGTCTTCTTCCACCTTCTCCTCGTACGGAACGGGAAGAGCGGGCTGGCCGCCGACATCGTGTAGAACATGCCGTAACGCGTCGAAGGCAGCGTTGGAAAGGTAATAGGGCGAATCCATTTCGGCGTGGTGGACTGGTGTGAATTCGGCTACGCGATTGGCCTGTGCTTCGAATTCCGCTCTAGGGTTCATCTCCGGCTCCGGTCCTGGTGGAACTAGTGGCAGGGAAGTCCCAGTAGGTGGCGTCCGTCGTGCATCAGTTCGTGCAGGTACATGCCACTTCGAGAGATCACGCCCTGGTCGAACCCGACCAGGTAGAGCATGAGGAGGGAAAGAAGGACGACTCCGACGGTCATCGACACGACTCCGAGAGTTTCGACAGTCCTGCCCGGCGAAGCGACGTACACCATGATTTCCCCTGAATGAGTGCGGGTTCGAGAACTACGTCCACTGCCGATCATCCGGGCATTGCGGCGAGCGCCCCTCGATCAGCGGCACGACCGTTTCGACGTTACTCCCGGTACCGAAGACCGACTACTGTCCCGGCGGGCCGAATCCCGGGTGCGCAAATGCGGCGCGGCGGACCAAGACAAACCCAACTTCTGAGGTCGACGTCACGGAACAGAAAGCGGCTTCGAACTGTTTTCCGAACTGTGACGACACAACTCGACGACTCCGCTCGTACCATCGAGATCGAAATCTGGTCGGACGTGGCGTGCCCGTGGTGTTACATCGGCAGGCACCGCTTCCTCGATGCCCTCTCGGACTTCGAGGAGCGTGAGCGGGTGCGGGTGCGGGTGCGGGTGACGTGGCGGGCGTATCAGCTGTCGCCGGAAACACCGGCAGGGGAGCGTCGCAGCGAGCTCGACGCCCTCGTACAGAGCAAAGGTCTGCCCGCAGAACAGGTGCGTCAGATGTTCGAACACGTGTCGCGTACTGCCGCAGAGGAAGGGCTCAGGCTTGACTTCGACACCGTGATCGCCGCCAACACGTTCGACGCGCACCGTCTGATTCACCTCGCGGGCGACTCGCGCGACGCGGTGGTGGAGGCGCTGTTCCGCGCGCACTTCCGTGAGGGCGCGGTGATCGACGATCGGGCGGTTCTGGTCGACATCGCATCGAGTACCGGTCTCGACCCTGATGTCGTGCGGAAGCAGCTGGACTCCGACGTCGGCGCGGATGCCGTACGCGCCGACCTCGACACTGCACGACAGTTGCAGGTATCGGCGGTGCCGTTCTTCGTCGCAGACCGCCGAATCGCGGTGTCGGGTGCTCAACCGAAAGATGTGTTTCTTCAGCTGCTGACACAGGCGAGCGCAGCGTCGGTGGACTGACGACTCCGGTGTCCGCGCAGTGGGGTCCGCCCCTACCCGGGTGTCGGTGCGACGCGCTTGCCATCGCCTTGGCCGAAGAGCACATTGAAATGCACGTCATCGGCAGGGAGGCACTGTGCGCGAGCAGACACGATCCAGAGACACATGGGCTGCGTTGAAAGTGGAGGACTGGACCTCGACACGGGACACCCTGCACATGTGGACGCAGATAGTCGGGAAGATCCGCTTGGCCCACGCACCGTTGATCAACCACTGGTGGCAGGTCCCGCTGTACGTCAGCCCCCGCGGTCTCACGACGTCGACAGTCCCGTACGGCACCGACTGCTTCGATATCGAATTCGACTTCGCCGACCATCGACTGGTGATCCGCACGAGCACGGGCGGCAGCGGGACGGTTGCCCTCGAACCGAAGTCGGTGGCCGACTTCTACACAGAGACGATGGACACGCTGGCCGAACTGGGTGTGGCGACCACCATTCGGGCCCGGCCCAACGAGGTGAACCCAGCCGTCCCGTTCGCGGAGGACACCCAACACTGCTCGTACGACGGTGAGTCGGTGTACCGGTTTTGGCGACAGCTCGTGCAGGCGGACCGGGTGTTGCACGAGTTCCGTTCGCATTTCATCGGTAAGGTCAGTCCCGTGCACTTTTTTTGGGGTGCGCTCGACCTGGCCTGCACCCGGTTCTCCGGGAAAACCGCGCCCACTCACCCTGGGGGAGCGCCGAACTGCGGAGACTGGGTGATGGTCGAGGGCTACTCGCACGAGCTGAGCAGCTGCGGTTTCTGGCCCGGTGGTGGCGCCGAAGGCGCGTTCTATGCGTACGCCTACCCGGAACCGGATGGCTTCGCCGACTACCCGGTCGGGCCCGACGGAGCCCTCTACAGCGGAGAGTTCCGGCAATTCTTGCTGCCGTATGAGGCCGTGCGAACTGCAGACGATCCGGATCTGGCACTGCTGACGTTCCTGCACAGCACCTACGACGCGGCTGCCGAACTGGGTGGCTGGGACCGGGCCGCCCTGGAGGCGGACCCGGCCCGATGGGACAAATTCCGTTGACGCCCTGAAAGGCGGGTCAGCCGGCGTTCGCCGACGCGGGCGCCTGCGCCCGGCTGGCACGCTCGGTGAGGAAGGCGAACACGAGACCGAGAGCGAGCCAGAGGGTTGCCTGGGTGGCGAGGGATGCGAGGCGGAAATCCCACAGCAGGCCGGCCGGGAAGTCGTCGCCCACCTCGTCGACGGTAGGCAGAATCAGATATCCGACCGTGACCACGACCAGGAATGCGGCCACCGGGGCCGCGATGCGCGTCGACAGGAATTCCTGAGCAGCTACCGCCTTCGCCGCGAATACCGACGCGACCACGGCGAGCAGACCCAGCACCACCACGGCGAGCCACAGCCAGGTGCGACTGGTGATGGTCTCGGGATCGCCGACGGCCGGCGGATTGGCCGGGTACTTGAAGAACGGAACGGCTTCGATCGCCAGCCACCCGAGTGACGCGAGCACCATACCGAGCACCGGACCCGAAAGCGTGGTCACCCTGCGCGCGTAGTGCGCGACGACGGCAAATATCGCCCCGAGCGCCAGTCCGGCGAGTGACGTCGCGAGGAACAGACCGAACCGCTGTCCGTTGCGACTGACCAGGGCTTCTTCCTCGTCGTGCGAATGGCCAGCCGGTGCACTCGATTCCGCCCCGTGCGAGTGGTCGGCGCTGCCCGCTTCCTCGATCGCGATGGCGGCGTCGATGTGCGATTCGCCGAGGACGAATGCCACGCCGCCGGCGAGGATTCCGGCAATCAACCCTGCAAGCAGACCGCGAATCAGTAACTTCCCGAAGGACTCGCTCAGTGTCATGTTCGCGGACGACTCGTTCAGTGGCACGGCAGGCCCAGCAGGTGGCGCCCGTCATGCATCAGTTCGTGCATGTACATGCCACTGCGCGAAATCGCGCCCTGGTCGAATCCCACGAGGTAGAGAGCAAGCATCGCGAAAAGTACGATCGCGAACGAGATGACGGCGAGCCGGGTCGAATCGACCGATGCGCCGGGTGCGTAGACGAGTGCCATGGTTCCTCCTGGGATGTCGCGTCCCCTAGGTTCATGCGATGGCCGCAGTATCTGGCTGTCGAGGTGGTTCCCGCATCTTGCCGTGGCCTAGCTGAGGGACTACTCCGATTTACAGTGGCGCGACCGCTCCGGTTTTGCACCGGATTCCTGCCGAACCATCGCTTTGTCTTGCGAACTTTCGCACCCGGCGGGCCGCCGTGTCAATGTTCGCCTCGAGGTTTGTGTCGAGCAGGTCCTCAACGGTCGGCCGCTGCCGAGACGTCGAGAACCACCTCGAACTCGAGCAGAGACGCGCCGGACGCCACCGGCTTCTGCCGCTCACCAGCGTGCGCTTCCCGTGCAGGGCCGTCGCGCCACGCCTCGAACGCCTCTTCGCTCTCCCACTGGGTGACGACGAAGTAGCGGTTCTCGCCCTTGACCGGGCGCAGAAGCTGGAACCCGAGAAAGCCTGGGGAATTCTCGACGGCATGCGCGCGTCCTGCGAAGCGCTTCTCCAGTTCGGGGCCCGCACCCTCGGGAACTTCGATTGCATTGATCTTCACCACTGCCATGCTTGGGGAGGGTACTCCGCTAGCGTCGCAGTCGTGGTGGGTGAGAGTGCGTTGCACGACGAGGGCGGCACCGGACGACCGATTCTGCTGCTGCACGGGTTGATGGGCAGTGCGCGGACGTGGCGCAGGCAGGTTCCGTGGCTGCGCGAACACGGCCACGTCTACACGTTCGACGCTGCAGGCCACGGCCGTCCCGCCCCGCCCGTGCTGTCGACGGAAGCATTCGTCGAAGACCTGGCGGCGGCATTGAGTCCGGTCGCCGAGCCGCTGGTCGTCATCGGGCATTCGATGGGCGCCTTGCACGCGTGGTGCCTGGCCGCCGAGTTCCCGGAGAAGGTCGCCGCTCTCGTTCTCGAAGACATGGCGCCTGATTTTCGTGGCCGTACCGCCGACGACTGGGCGGCGATGATCTCGAACTGGCCGCAACCGTTCGAGACGCGTAAGGCCTTGGTCGAGTACTTCGGACCTGTCGCGGGTCAGTACTTCCTCGACTCGTTCGAGCAGCGAGACGACGGCTGGTACCTGCATGGCGAGGTCGAAACGTTCCGCGCCATCTCCGCCGAGTGGGGTGACCGGCACTTCTGGGCTCAGTGGGCCTCGATCACGGTGCCGGCGCTGCTGATCGAGGGCGAGTACACCATCACCCCCGAGGGGCAGATGCGGAAGATGGCAGAGCGGCATCCCCACGCCGAATACGTCCGCATCGAGGAAGCCGGGCACCTCGTCCACGACGATCAGCCCGAGCAGTACCGGAAAGTGGTCGAGGAATTCCTGCACGAACTGACCTGAGCGCACGGTTGCGCAGAGGTTTGTCAGCTGCGGACGCAATCGTGGAGGTTTCCAGCAATCTTCTCAGCGTCTGTGCCCGATCGTGAGGGCACCTAGCTTCCCTCACCCGCGAGGGCGAAGAGGCCGTCGTCGGTCTGCTCCACCAAGCCGTCGAGCAGTAACGAGTGCAGAGCACGATCACGCTGACCGGGGTCGTCGAGCCACACCTGGTCGAGGCGAACCCGCTCGACCGGACGCGAACTGTCGCGCAACACCGCCATGAGCTTGCCGCGAACCTGACGGTCCGTGCCCGCAAACTTCTGCACCTTCCTGCGTTCACCGGTGTGCGCTGGTCGCCCAGCGTCCATCCAGGCGCAACTCGGCAGCGGACACCGCGAGCATTCGGGGGAGCGTGCGGTGCAGATCGTCGCACCGAGTTCCATGAGTGCCGCAGAGAACGTGGCGGCGCGGGCGCGGGTCCGGGGCAGCAGCGCGGACACGTCCGCCAGGTCGCGCACCGTCGACGGGTTGCCGGGCTCCGCGTTGCCGTGCACAGCGCGCGCCACCACCCGTCGAACATTGGTGTCGACGACGGGGACACGCTGCCCGTAGGCGAAGCACGCCACTGCGCGAGCGGTGTACGCGCCGATCCCGGGAAGCCCGAGGAGGGTGTCGACGTCGCTCGGGACCACGTCACCGTGCTGGGTGGCCAGCACTTCGGAACACTGGTGCAGTCGCAGCGCTCGCCGCGGATAACCGAGCTTTCCCCACGCGCGCAAGACGTCGGCCTGGCTCGACGCCGCCATCAGGGACGGGACGGGCCAGCGCTGCACCCATTGCTCCCAGATGGGAGCAACGCGGACGACGGGTGTCTGCTGCAGCATGATCTCGCTCATCAGAATGTGCCAGGCGGTCACACCCTCGCGACGCCACGGCAAATCCCTGGCCTCGGCGTCGTACCACCTGATCAGCGCAGACGAGTCCACGGTCACTTCTTCTCACAAGTCCCTTCGCCGCAGTGCCAACCGGAATTTCCGTCGACGTAATGCTCCCGCAGAGCCGGTGCAACAGGAGGGGTGCACAATATGCTCATGCCTAACTCCAACCCGGTTTCTGCATGGAAGTCCCTACGCCAGGGTAACGAGCGGTTCGTCAACGGCACCTCGCTCCATCCCAGCCAGGGCGTCGCCGATCGCGCGAAGCTCGTCGGCGGCCAGCACCCCACGGCCGTCCTGTTCGGATGCGGAGACTCCCGCGTCGCCGCCGAGATCATCTTCGACCAGGGGCTCGGCGACATGTTCGTCGTCCGCACCGCAGGCCACGTCCTCGACGACGCGGTTCTCGGGTCGATCGAGTACGCCGTCGGGGTGCTCAACGTGCCGCTCATCGTCGTGCTCGGTCACGACAGCTGTGGCGCCGTCAAGGCGACGCTCGACGCCCTCGACGACGGCAACATCCCCCCCGGATTCATCCGCAGCATCGTCGAACGTGTGGCGCCGTCGATCCTGAAGGGACGCCGCGAGGGCCTCAGTACCGTCGACGAACTCGAAGGTCGCCATGTGGTGGAGACCGGTGCGCTGCTCATGCAGCGGTCGCGCATCATCGCGGAGAAGGTGGAGAGCGGCGCGTGCGCCATCGCCGGTGTCACGTACAAGCTGTCCGACGGCCGCACCCACCTGCAGGGCGCCGTCGGAGACATCGGTGAGCTCACGGACTGACCGCGACACGCCGCACCCGCTGAGCCGTACCCGCACGCTGCCGAACTACCGTTGACGTCGTGCTGGAACCGAATGGACCGTTGCCCCCCGAGATTTACTGGCGCCGCAGGGCGCTGGCGATCGGCGGCGCCATCGTCGTGCTGCTCTTGGTGGTCTGGTTGATCAGTTCCCTCCGCGGTGGGGACGATTCCGAGACCGACCCCGCGGCAGCCAGCTCGTCGTTGACCACGCCGGTGTCGATTTCACCGACTGCCTCGGGTTCGCCGTCGAGTGGTGGTTCCGGCGGCTCGGGTGGGGGCGGCGGAGCTGCCGCGGCCGGCGATGAAGGGTCCGGCACGGCAAGTGCCTCGGGCTCCTCGACCAGTGGAGCATCGAGCAGTGCCGGGTCGACGAGTGCAGCGGTCAGCGGTCAGACTGTTGCGGCCGGCCAGTGCCCGGACCAATCCCTGGCCATCAAAGTCGCTGCCGACAAGCCGACATACCTTCCTGGGGAAGAGCCGAGTTTCACGACGGTCATCACCAACATCGGCACCACGTCGTGCCAGCGCGACCTCGGTAGCAGCCTGCAGCAGGTGCTGGTGTACACGATCGACGGCAGCGTCCGGCTGTGGTCCAACATCGACTGCTTCCCGCAGTCCGCGGCCGACCTGCGCACCCTCGCCCCCGGCGAGCAGGCTCAGTTCACGGTGAAGTGGTCTGCCAAGACGTCCGCACCGGATTGCCTCACCCAACCGGAACCGCAGCGCGATCCGGTGGGTCCCGGCGCATACACCGTGGTGGGGCAGCTGGGACAGCTGCGTAGTGCGCCGGAACCGTTCAACCTGAGCTGACCGGACTACAGCTCGATCCGGGACCGGCGATCGAATTCCTTCTCCAGGCCGGTCTGGTCAGGGTCGGCGAGCAGTGCCGCGAGAAGAATGCGGGCCTGTCCGGCTCTGAGGTCGGTCGAGAAGAGGGCCCCGGCCGCGATGAGATCGGAGCCGCCTCCACCTCCGCCGTAAGTGGGGGAGATCGACCCGAACGGAACGCGGGTGGATACGGCGACCGGCACACCCGCCGCGACGGATTCGCGTACCGCCTCGACGATTCCGGGGTTCGCGTTGCCGGATCCGAGCGCATCGAGAACCAAGCCGTGCGCGCCGGTGCTCCGGCACGCGTCGAACTGCACACGATCCGTGCCAGGGTAGATCGCGACGACGTCGACACGGACGCCGGAGATCGGACGCCAGGGCAGTGGCTCGGGCCGGTGGCGGTGCATCGGGGTGCGGACGGACCGGAACGCATCGAGCGCGGTCGTGTCCGCCTTGCGGACCCCCGGAACCGGATGAAGCTTTCCGCCGAAGGAAATCAACACTCCCAGTCCACGCATGGCCGGATCGGTTGCGGCCGACAATGCGGCCGAGAGGTTGGCCTGCGCGTCCGACTCGGGATGATCGAAGGTGCGTTGTGCCCCGGTGAAGACGACCGGCCGGGGATCGGCGTGATGCAGATCCACCAGAAACGCGGTTTCCTCCATGGTGTCGGTTCCGTGGAGAACGACCACCCCGGCGACAGTGGGGTCGCGGAGTTCCGCTGCGATTGCCTCGCGTACCCGATCCATGTCGGCGAAGGTCATACACGAGCTGTCCTTCGACAGGACATCGGTGACGCGGACCTCGGTGGCCGCCCGCTCGGCTCCGGTCGCGAGCAGATCCGGGCCGGTGACGACGGGACGGCTCACACCGTCCTCGCCGCGTCGGCTCGCGATGGTGCCCCCGGTGGTGACGACGGCGACTGTAGGCACTTACTGTCCTCCCTGCGAGGCGGTCGGGTAGTCATCGGTGGACATGCTGTCATCTCGTGCGGCGGCCAGGTCGCGGATGCGGTTTCTGCAGGCGTACCAGCCGATCACCAGGAGCGGGGCGATGATGGCGATCGATCCGACGGTCCACGTTCCGACGGGGTGGTCGAAAGCCATCAGCACGACTACGCCGACGAGGAACGCCAACGTCAGAAGGCCGGTGTAGGGGGCGCCGAACATCCGGAAACTTGGCCGTACGAGGCGCCCCTCCTTCGCGAACTTCCAGAGTTTCAACTGGCACAACACGATCACGGCCCAGGCGCTGATGATCCCGAGGGCGGCCAGGTTGAGGACGATCTCGAACGCCTGAGTGGGAACGATCGCATTGAGTCCGACACCGAGGAGGATGACGAATCCCGTGAGAGCGATGCCGCCGTAGGGGACGCCCGCCTTGTTCATCCTCGCCGCGAACGCGGGCGCCGACCCCGCCATGGCCATCGAGTGCAGTATTCGTCCGGTCGAATACAGTCCGGCATTGAGTGAGGACAGTGCGGCGGTGAGTACGACGAGATTCATGATCGCGTCTGCGCCTTCGACGTTGATCGTTCCGAAGAAGGTAACGAACGGGCTTTCGCCGGCGTGATATTCCATGTAGGGGAGAAGCAGCGCCAGTAACAGGACGGATCCGACGTAGAAAACGAGAATCCGGAGGATCACCGTGTTGATCGCCTTGGGGATTACCTTCTCCGGATTCTTGGTTTCCCCGGCCGTGGTACCGACCAATTCGATGGATGCGTAGGCGAATACGACGCCCTGAATCACCACGATTGCGGGCAGGATGCCGTTGGGGAACCACCCGCCGTTGTCGGAGATCATGTTGAAGCCGGAGGTGTGGCCCTCGATGGGGGTACCGAACAAGACGAAGTAGACCCCGAAGCAGAGGAATGCGGCCAGCGCCACGACTTTGATGAGCGCGAACCAGAATTCCAATTCACCGAACACGCGTACCGATACCATGTTCAGTGTCAAAACGAGCGCTACTGCCGCCAAGGCGAATACCCATTGGTCGACGTCCCCCAGCGGCGCCCAGTATTTCTTGAAGAAGTTCATGTAGAGCGCTACTGCAGTGACGTCGACGACCGCGGTCATCGCCCAGTTCAGCCAGTAGAGCCAGCCGGCGGCGAACGCCATCTTCTCGCCGAAGAATTCGCGCGAGTACGAGACGAACGAACCCGACGTGGGACGGTGCATCACCAGCTCGCCCAGTGCCCGCAGAATCAGGAAGGCGAAAAATCCGCAGAGGGCGTAGACGAGAACAAGGGCGGGTCCTGCTTGATGAAGGCGTCCACCGGCGCCCATGAACAGACCGGTGCCGATCGCACCACCGATGGCGATCATCTGAATCTGTCGAGGGCCGAGGGTCTTTCGATACCCCAGATCTTCCTCGACGAAGATGTCGTGTGTCTGACTCGGGCCGTCTTTTTCGATCGTCATGACACCACTCCAGCGGTCGTCGGAACGGGAGCCTGAGTTGCCGTACCGGCCCTCAGGTTAGCGAGGTGCTCCGGACTGAGTAGTCGATCGAGTTCGTCTCGGTCGAGCAGTCCCGCATCGATCACGAGGTCGGCGACCCTACGACCGGACACCAGCGCTTCCTGCGCGATACGGGTCGACGCGGTATAGCCGATGTACGGATTGAGCGCGGTGACGAGTCCGATCGAGTCTTCGACCCGGGCACGCAGAAGTTCGGTGTTGGCGGTGATCCCGAGAACGCACTTGTCGGCCAGGATGCGGCAGGCGGCGGCCAGATGCCGCATTCCGTCCGACAGCGAATGCACGATGATCGGTTCGAAGGCGTTGAGTTGCAGCTGGCCGGATTCGGCGGCCATCGTGATGGTGACGTCATGACCGATGACCTCGTAGGCCACCTGGTTGAGCACTTCCGGAATCACGGGATTGACCTTGCCGGGCATGATCGAAGATCCCGCCTGCACCGGCGGCAGATTGATCTCGTTGAGTCCCGCCCGCGGACCGGAGGACAGGAGACGAAGGTCGTTGCAGACCTTCGACAACTTCACCGCGATCCTCTTCAGGACGCCGGACAGGTGCACGAACTGGCCCACATCCTGGGTAGCCTCCACCAGGTCGGTGGCGAGAACGAGGGGAAGCCCGGTGAGTTCGCGCAGCTTGTCGCACGCGGCCTCGGCGTACCCGGCGGGGGCGTTGAGACCGGTCCCGATTGCGGTGGCTCCGAGATTGATCTCGTGGACCAGAAGCGCTGCTTCCCCGAGTCGTGCGCGGTCCTCGTCGATCATCACCGAGTAGGTGGCGAATTCCTGTCCGAGTGTCATCGGGACCGCATCCTGAAGTTGGGTGCGGCCCATCTTCACCGTGCCGGCGAACTCGACGGCCTTCGAACCGAATGCCTCCTGCAGGACCCGCAGGGCGTCGAGCAGATCCTCGATCGTCAGGATCGTGGCGATGTTGACTGCCGTGGGATAGACGTCGTTGGTCGATTGGCTGAGGTTGACGTGCTCGTTGGGGTGCAGGTGCTGGTACTCGCCGCGATCGTAACCGAGAATTTCGAGCGCCCGGTTGGCAATGACCTCGTTGGCGTTCATGTTGGTCGACGTCCCGGCGCCACCCTGGATCACATCGACGACGAACTGCTCGTGCCAGCGGCCCTCGACAATTTCGCGGCAGGCCTGGCCGATCGCCTCGGCGCGGCGGTGGTCGAGAATGCCCAGCTTCTCGTTGGCGCTCGATGCCGCCCATTTGACGAAGGCGAGTCCGCGAATCAACGAGGGGTTCGTCGAGATCGGCCGACCGGTGATCGGGAAGTTCTCCACCGCACGGAGCGTGTGAATCCCCCAGTACGACTCTGCGGGCACCTGGCGGTCCCCGAGTAGGTCGTGTTCTGTTCTCGTTTCGAGCACTTGACTTCATTCCTCACGTGGATTCGCGCTAGCAGTGGTCCCGCGGCGCTCGGAGAGGCAGTCGGTAGACCTGCCCACCTACCTGCCTGCCAGGCTGTCAGACAGGTGACATTGTTACGTGGCTCACTTGCGGTCGTCAACCCCTCGATTCGCGCAGGTTGACGCATTTGCCTGGTCGTGAGAAGAATATTGCCATGAACCTGTCAGACAGCTGGGCAGCCAAGCGTCCCGTGACCGCGCGGGTCAGCGCCGCCGAAGCTGTTCTCGCGGACCTGCGCGCCGCCATCACCTCGGGTGAGTTGGCGGTCGGTGAGCGGCTCCCGTCGGAAGCGTCGTTGGCGACGCGGCACGGGGTCAGTCGTTCGGTCATCCGCGAGGCCCTGCGGTCGTGTCATGCGCTGGGTCTGACCGAGACCAAATCGGGTCTGGGCACGTTCGTCATCAGTGATTCGATCGCGCGCGACCTCGACTTCGGGAACTACGCCGCCAACGAGCTCGTCGAGGCGCGCCCTCATGTGGAGATCCCCGCTGCCGGATGGGCGGCGCAGCGGCACTCTGCCGAGGATCTTGCCGCATTGCGCGGCTTGGCCGGTCAGATGCGCGACGAGGACGACCCCTTGGTGTGGGTGTCCCTGGACGCCCAGTTCCACGCGCTGATCGCCCGGACCAGTCGCAATCGTGTGTTCGAGTCGGTCGTCGTCGATATTCGTGAAGCGCTGACCCGGCAGTCGGAAACGCTCAACCTGGTCGCCGGCCGGCAGCGGAGGTCGAACGACGAGCACGACCGGATAGTCGACGGGATCGAGTCCAGGAGCTACGACGTGGCCGCCAAGGCCATGGCGGAACACCTCGATGCCGTGCGTGTCGCACTGGAATCCGTTGTCGGCGAGTCCTATTCGGCGGATCGATCGTAGGAGGTAGTTCGGCTCGTACGTTCCGGTCGGGCGAAAACTAGTCGTAGGGACCGGAAATCGACGTTTCGGCGAGCCTGGACAGGCCCTCCCTGATGTGTCGAGCCCACAAGCCGCCGATCCCCTCCACCGACTGCAGGTCGGCGGCCGTTGCGGCAAGCAGCGACTGCAGAGTCCCGAACGAGCCGACGAGCCGGTGAATTTGGTTGAACTGCAAGCGGGGAACTCGGGTGAGAACGCGATAACCACGTGGACTCATGGGAGCCTCGAGCGCTTCGATCGTTCCCGGGTATCCGAACGCGCGAGCCAGAGTCGTCAGGTCCAGCAGGTCGGCGTCGGTGATCTTGTCGAGGGCAGTCAACGACTTCTCGACATCGGGTGCAGGGGCGGGTCCCGAACCGGCGAGATAGTCGCGGACGATCAATTCCCGTGCCACATCGTTGTCGCCGACGAGCTCTTCGAGTTGGAGGGCGAGCTGTCGGCCGTCGGTGCCCAGTTCGAGTACGTCCTGCTCGATCTCCACAGACACGCGGCGCACCATCTCGAGCCGCTGCACCACGGTGAGCGCGTCGCGGAGGGTGACGAAATCCTCGATCTCGACGACCGACAACTGACGGGTGACCTCGTCGAGGCGCGCCTTGTACCGCTCGAGGGTGGCCACCGCCTGATTGGCCCGGGACAAGATGGTGGCAGACCCGTCGATGACGTGGCGTATTCCGCCGACGTACACGCTGACGATGCTCATCGACTGGCTCACCGACACCACGGGATATCCCGTCTGCATCGCCGTGCGTTCGGCGGCGCGGTGCCGGGTGCCGGACTCGACGGTGGGAATCTTGTGGTCGGGAACCAGCTGGACGTTGGCGCGGACGATGCGCGAACCGTCCGTGGACAGGACCACGGCGCCGTCCATCTTCGACAGCTCACGCAGCCGGGTGGGAGCGAACTCGACGTCGAGCTCGAAGCCGCCGTCGCAGATTTCTTCCATCTGCTCGTCGTAACCGAGGACGATCAGTGCGCCCGTGCGGCCGCGGAGAATACGTTCGAGGCCGTCCCGGAGCGCCGTTCCAGGAGCCAGCCTTGCAATGGTTTCGCGCAGCGCAGACGACGACTCTGCATCGTTCATCGCGAAACACTCCCCGCTGAGGTAGACGTCACTTTGTACAGGGCCGTCGGGGAATAGGGCCCGGACCCGCGTTTAGATTACCTATCCATGAGTAGTACCTGGACTTTGCCCGACGACCTGACCCTGCCGGAACCGGTCGGCACCTTCCCCGCTGCAGGTCAGCCCGTGCCGCGGCACTGGAGTCGGTGCTTTGGATGCGGCGACCAGTCGCCGGCCGGTATGTCCATGAGCTTCACCGCCGGGGAGAACCTCGAGGTGTGGGGACGTCTCGAGGTGGCCCCTCGCTATCAGGGCGGTCCGGGAGTTATCCACGGCGGCATCCTGTCGACGGCGTTCGACGAGGCGCTGGGCATGGCGTGTCGGGCGACCGTGGACGGTCCGGTGGTGACCGGTCATCTGGAGATCGACTTCGCGCGGCCCATTCCGCTGGGCTCGGTGCTCGAATTTCACGCGCGCATCGACGGAACGATCCGCCGCAAGGTCTACGCCAGTGCGGAGGCGCGCATCGTCGAGGGGCCGAATGCTGACCCCGACGTGGTAGTGGCCACGTCGCGGGGGTTGTTCCTCACCGTCACGGCCGAACACTTCGAGAAGACCAAAACCTTCGTGGACGGGGTTCCCGACATGCCGTTCGGCACGTCGTCGATCTAGTTGTCTAAATACGCAGGGAAGCGATGGCCGCTCCGAGATTCCCGACCTCGGTGACCTTCATTCCGGGAGGGGCCGCGCCGGAGTCGAGGGGAACGAGGGCCCGGTTGAATCCGAGTCGGGCCGCTTCGGCGAGCCGGCGCCCGACACCGGGAACCCGCCGGACCTCACCTGCCAGCCCGACTTCGCCGAGGATCACCAGCCCGTCGGGAACGGGCTTGTCCTTGACCGCGGAGGCGACGGCGAGTGCCAGCGCCAGGTCTGCGGACGGTTCGGTCATCCGCATGCCGCCGACCGTAGCCGCGTAGACGTCGTTCTTGGCGATCGGCACTCCGCACCGGCGATCCAGCACGGCCAGCACCATGGCCACACGTGCGCTGTCGAGCCCGCTCACCGCGCGCCGGGGTGCGGGCATGGATGTTGCGGCCACGAGCGCCTGGACCTCGCCGAGCAAGGGCCGCTTGCCATCCATCATGACCGTGACCGCGGTACCGGGCACGGCTTCGGCGCGGTGGTGCAAGAACAGTCCGGACGGGTCGCTGATGCCGGCGATGCCGTCTTCCCGGAGTTCGAAGCATCCCACCTCGTCGGCAGCACCGAAGCGGTTCTTGACCCCGCGCACCATGCGGAGTGTGGAGTGCTTGTCGCCCTCGAAGTGCAGGACCACGTCCACGAGGTGTTCGAGCGAACGCGGACCCGCGACGGCGCCGTCTTTCGTGACGTGGCCGATCAGCAGCACCGGGACACCGCTGGCTTTCGCGAGCGAGGTGAGCGCACTGGTGACGGCCTTGACCTGGGTGACGCCGCCGACGACACCGTCGACGTCCGCGGCAAGCATGGTCTGCACGCTGTCGACGATCAGCAGGGTGGGACGTACCTGTTCGACGTGACCGAGGATGGTCGCGAGGTCGGATTCGGCGGCGAGATAGACCCGCTCGTGCACCGCGCCCGTCCGGTCGGCACGTAGCCGTACCTGACCGGCGGACTCTTCACCCGTGACGTAGAGCGATCGGTCGTCCGGGCCCCGCCGCGCCCACTGGTGTACGACCTCGAGAAGAAGCGTTGACTTGCCGACGCCTGGTTCGCCCGCGAGGAGAACAACCGACCCGGGGACCACGCCACCGCCGAGGACGCGATCGAGTTCACCGATTCCGGTGGGTTTGGCCCGAGTGGACGTGCTGTCGATCTTCGTGATGGGGGTCGCCGGCGTGGACGGGAGAACGGCCCCCGCCCGGCCTTCGCGAGCGAGGCGCCCGGACGACTCGCCACCGGCGCGAGGATCGGAGCCTCATCCATCGATCCCCAGCTGCCGCACTCGGGACAGCGGCCGACCCATTTGGGCACGGTGCACTGACACGACGAACACCGGAAACTGGACTTGAGTTTGGCCACCGACGCAGCCTAGAGAGCCGGTCCGACAGACCGGCCCCGGGCGGCTGTCAGTGCCCGCCGCCGCCTTCGGCCTGCGTGCCCGCGGACTTGTCGGACACGTGACGCTCGGTTTCGTGACCGGCGTCGACGGGAACGGACACCGTGACCTCACCGGCCTTCTCGAACGTGAAGGTGACGGGGAAGGTGAGGCCGGGGCGCACACCCTCCTTCAGATCGTCCAGCGTGACCAGGACGACATCGCTCGGAACCTCGGCGGCCTGGTCACGCTCTTGCTCGGCATGACCACCCTCCACAGCGTCCTGCGCGACGTCTCCGGCTACGAGCGCCGTCTGCGGGGGAATCTCCTGGCCGCCGGCAGCATCACGAATGGTGACGGTCTCGGCGACGTCGGTGCTGATCTTGGTCAGCTTGTCGGCGGCATCTTCGTTGTTGTTGATCGCGGTGAACGCGAGGACCGCTTTTCCGCCGGCCTCGATGCTGTACTCGTCCGAGTTGGGGTACACGACGTGCACGTTGCGCAGAGCGATCGATCCGAGGTCGGCGCCGTTGCCGTTGACCGCGGCGACCTGACTCGAGGTCTGGGTGATCTGTCCCGCACCGCAAGCGGACAGCGTGAGGGCCACGCCGGCAGCAAGAGCAACGGCGGTCGCGACTCGGCGAGTCGGCTTGTCGAGAGCAGTCACGGGTTGTCCTCCAGTGTCAGGTTCGCACTCCAACTAGGCAGAGTAGTAGTTCCCTCGTACGGCCCGGTCGCTGGGTACTCACAATGGTTGTCTGCGTGCACTTTCGGCCTCGAAGAACTGCCAGTTCGGAGCCCGTGAGATGCACGTATCGCAGGCGCTGTCAACCCCTACGATCAGGCCTCGGTGCCCCTGACCTGCACCGTTGATGCGACCTGGAACCGGTCACGTGTTAAACTCGAAAGATCGAAAGGGGCACGGGACAGATGATTTTTAAGGTCGGAGACACCGTCGTATACCCCCATCACGGTGCGGCGCTGATCGAAGCTATCGAAATCCGCACCATCAAGGGTGAGCAGAAGGAATATCTCGTTCTCAAGGTTGCTCAGGGCGATCTCACCGTACGGGTTCCCGCAGACAACGCAGAGTATGTAGGCGTACGTGACGTAGTCGGTCAGGAAGGCCTCGACAAGGTCTTCCAGGTCTTGCGGGCACCGCACACCGAAGAACCCACCAACTGGTCTCGCCGCTACAAGGCGAATCTCGAAAAGCTCGCGTCGGGTGACGTGAACAAGGTCGCCGAGGTCGTTCGTGACCTGTGGCGTCGCGAGCAGGACCGCGGCCTGTCCGCGGGGGAGAAGCGCATGCTCGCGAAGGCCCGGCAGATTCTTGTCGGAGAGCTGGCGTTGGCCGAAGGTACCGACAGCGACAAGGCCGAGACAATCCTCGACGAGGTCCTCGCGGCCGCGTCCTAGACAGCCGCGACGTCGCAGTGACCGAAGACCGAGGTCCTGTAGTCGCGCTGGTTCCCGCCGCTGGTCAAGGAGTGCGTCTGGGCGAGATGACGCCCAAGGCATTCGTTGATCTCGGTGGGAAGACCATGCTTGTACGCGCGGTCGACGGGCTCCTCCAGTCGGGGGCTGTCGACCGCGTCGTCGTGATCGTGCCGGAAGAGCTCGTCGATTCCACGCGCGGCACTCTGCCTGATGGAGTCGTCGTCGTGCCCGGCGGCAGCGAACGCACAGATTCGGTGCGCGCGGGCCTCGCTGTCGCGGACGACGCAGAATACGTGCTCGTCCACGATGCTGCGCGTGCGCTCACGCCCCCGTCGCTCATTGCCCGGGTCGTTGCGGAACTGCGCTGCGGGCGCAGCGCCGTCATCCCCGTCCTCCCGGTGACGGACACGATCAAGACCGTCGACGTTCTCGGGGCGGTGACCGGAACACCCGAACGCTCCGAACTGCGGGCGGTCCAGACGCCACAGGGCTTCGTCGCACCACTGCTCCGGCGTGCTTACGCCGCCGCGGATGGCATCGCGACCGACGATGCCGGCCTGGTGGAGCGCCTGGGTGAGCAGGTTCGCAGCATCGTCGGAGAACCCACAGCATTCAAAATCACCACACCGCTGGATCTCGTGCTGGCCCGCGCGCTGGTGGAAGAGGGAGTGAACTAGTGCGCGTCGGCATCGGTACGGACGTCCATCCGATCGAGCAGGGACGGCCGTGCTGGATGGCCGGTCTTCTGTTCGAGGGCGAGGACGGGTGCGCCGGTCACTCGGACGGCGATGTCGCGGTCCACGCACTGTGTGACGCATTGCTGTCGGCCGCGGGGCTCGGTGACCTGGGTTCGGTTTTCGGCACGGGCAGGCCGGAATGGTCGGGAGTGAGTGGCGCCGCAATGCTCGCCGAGGTGCGACGACTCCTCGGCGAGGAAGAATTCGGTGTCGCCAATGCCGCCGTCCAGGTGATCGGGAATCGGCCGAAGATCGGCCCGCGCAGAGACGAAGCGCAAAAGGTGTTGAGTGACATTCTGGGCGCACCGGTTTCGGTGTCCGCGACCACCACGGACGGTCTCGGACTCACTGGGCGGGGCGAGGGGATCGCCGCGGTGGCCACCGCGTTGGTCATCTCTACTCAAAGCGCCAGGTAAGATCGCTGGTCGTGACCCTGCGCCTATTCGACACCGAGACGCGGGCCATGCGTGACTTCGTTCCGCTGGCCCCTGGACACGCATCGGTGTATCTGTGTGGAGCCACGGTGCAGGGCGACCCCCATATCGGGCACGTGCGCAGTGGCGTCGCCTTCGACGTACTGCGACGCTGGTTACTCGCCCACGACTTCGACGTGGCGTTCGTGCGCAACGTCACCGATATCGACGACAAGATCCTGAACAAGGCCGCCGAAGCCGGGCGCCCCTGGTGGGAATGGGCCGCCACATTCGAGCGATCCTTCACCTGGGCGTATCAGCAGCTCGGAGTCCTTCCGCCGTCGATCGAGCCACGGGCTACCGGGCACGTCACCCAAATGGTCGAGATGATGCAGCGACTGATCGACAACGGTCACGCGTACGCCTCGGGGGGTGACGTCTACTTCGACGTGCGCAGCTACGCGAGCTACGGCAGCCTGTCCGGGCACAAGCTCGACGACGTGCACCAAGGCGAGAGTGCCGGCGAATGCAAGCGGGATCCCCGTGACTTCACGCTGTGGAAAGCGGCCAAGCCTGGTGAGCCGTCGTGGCCGACGCCGTGGGGTCGTGGCCGCCCGGGATGGCACCTCGAGTGCTCGGCAATGGCCGAGTTCTACCTCGGTGCCGAGTTCGATATTCACTGCGGCGGACTCGACCTCGTCTTCCCTCACCACGAGAACGAGATCGCACAGGCCAAGTGCGCCGGCGACGGTTTCGCGCAGTACTGGTTGCACAACGGCTGGGTCACCATGGGTGGCGAGAAGATGTCGAAGTCGCTCGGCAACGTGCTCTCCGTGCCGAACGTGCTGAACAAGGTTCGGCCGCAGGAACTTCGGTACTACCTCGGCAGCGCCCACTACCGGTCGATGCTCGAGTACTCCGACACCGCTCTCGACGAGGGGGCCGCGGCGTTCCGCCGGGTCGAATCATTCGTGAACCGGACCTGTGAGCGTGCCGGTGAGGTCCCCGTCGGTCGTTGGACGGAGGCGTTCGGTCGTGCTCTCGATGACGATCTCGCCGTCCCGGCCGCGCTCGCCGACGTACACGGCCGTGTGCGTGAGGGCAACATCGCTCTCGAAGGTGGAGACCTCGAGGGTGCCCGCGAGATCGCGTCGCAGGTGCGGGCCATGATGGGAATTCTCGGTGTGGACCCCCTCGATCCGCACTGGACTCAGGACACCGCGGATGCGTCCGCGGCAACCGACGCCCTGGACGTACTGGTCCGGGCCGAACTCGAGCGCAGGCAGAGTGCCCGGGCCGAGAAGAACTGGGCTGTGGCCGACGAGGTGCGTGACCGCCTCATCCGGGCGGGCATCGAGGTCACCGATACCCCCAACGGGCCCGAGTGGTCTCTCAAGGCAGGACAGTAGTAATGGCTGGAAATTCGAGCAGGCGCGGAGCCGTCCGCAAGTCGGGTACGAAGAAGGGGCAGGTCGCCGGTTCCGGTGGCCAGCGTCGCAGGGGACTCGAGGGACGGGGCGCCACTCCGCCCGCCGAGGCTCGCACCAAACATCCCGCGGCCAAGCGGGCAGCCAGGGCCAGTCGTGAGGCCGAAAAGCAGCCGGGTCGCGGCAGGCAGACCGCCGGGCGCAAGGTCCTCGACGGACCCGAAACCGTGCTGGGCCGCAATCCGGTCGTCGAGTGCCTGCGCGCCGGTGTCCCGGCGACCGCACTGTATGTCGCGGTCGGCACCGAGAGCGACGACCGTTTGAAGGAATCGGTGCAGCGGGCGGCCGACGCCGGCATTTCCATCCTCGAGGTTCCGCGAACCGATCTCGACCGGCTCAGCGCCAACGGCCTGCACCAGGGAATCGCGTTGCAGGTGCCGCCGTACCGTTACGCGCACCCCGACGATCTCCTCGCGGAGGCCCGTAAGCATCAAGAGGCGCCGTTGCTCGTGGCCCTCGACAACATCACCGATCCGCGCAACCTCGGTGCCGTCGTTCGATCGGTGGCTGCGTTCGGCGGACACGGTGTGGTGATCCCGGAGCGCCGTAGCGCAGCGGTGACCGCGGTGGCCTGGCGGACGAGTGCGGGAGCGGCGGCCCGGCTGCCGATCGCCCGCGCCACCAATCTGACTCGTACGCTGAAGGATTGGGCATCCAAGGGTGTACAGGTCGTCGGTCTCGACGCGGGCGGTGACACCACTCTCGACGACTTCGACGGCAGCGGTCCCGTCGTGGTCGTGGTCGGCTCGGAGGGCAAGGGCCTGTCGCGTCTGGTTCGGGAGAACTGCGACGCCATCCTGAGCATTCCCATGGCTGGGCCCGTCGAGTCGCTCAACGCTTCCGTCGCCGCAGGCGTCGTACTCGCCGACATCGCGCGTCGCCGCCGGAGCTAGCCGGGACACGAACACCGAAGTGTCGTGGGCTCCGGCCGCCGTAACTGTGTGACACTCGTGAGGGTCATCGTGGGATCGTCGGCGCGACCATCCGGTGGAAGCGCATTCGGTGGCCGGGGCGCAATTGTGCGGCCATCGGCAGGTCGTCCTCGACGACGACCGCGATCACGGGATACCCACCCGTGACGGGATGATCGGCGAGGAACAGGATCGGCCGGCCGTCGGGCGGCACCTGCAAGGCTCCCGCCACCATCGCCTCACTCGGCAGTTCACGGGTAATCGCTCGATGCAGAGGTCCCGGCCCGGAGAGACGTGCGCCCACGCGGTTGGTGTCGGAGCTCACCGTCCAGGTTTCCCGCAGGAGCGCGTCGACCGATGCCTTGGTGAACCAGTCGTCGCGGGGTCCCAGTCGAACCCGCATCATCAACGGATCCTCGGGAGCTGCGGGCGGGGGCGCGAATTCGTCGGCAGGCCAGTCGGTGCAATCCGCTCCGACCAGTATTCGATCACCCTCGGCCACCGGGTCCGGGCCGAGATCCGACAGCGTGTCTCTCGAGCGGCTGCCCATCACCGGCGGAACATCGACACCCCCGCGCACCGCGAGGTAGCTACGCAGACCTTCCGACGCGTACGCCACCTCGAGCAGATCACCGGACTCGAGGTGCAGCATCGTGTAGTCGGGCTGCGGTCGTGAGTTGACGGTGACGGGCGCACGCGCACCGGTGACCGCGACCGACACGGTGCCCGCGACGCGCACGGCGAGGCCGCCCAGCGTGATTTCCAGAGTGGCGGCCCCGGACCTGTTGCCTACGAGCCGGTTTGCGCAGTCGTGGGCGACGCGGTCGGCAGCGCCGGACTCACCGACTCCCACCGAGGCGTATCCGGGCCTGCCCCGATCCTGCACGGTGGTGAAGGGTCCGGTGCGCACAACCTCGAGCCAAGCCATGGGCCGATTGTCTCGCACCACCACCCCCCGTGAGTACTTATTAACAAGGGGTGGTTAAGAAGTACTCACGGGCGCGAAGTGCACAACGACCCCGGGCCTCAGGAGCGCGGGGGGACTCCGCTGAGCATCCCAGATGCGCTCGTCCGTGCTGCCGATGAGCTGCCACCCGCCGGGAGAGTTTCGCGGATAAATCCCCGTGAACTCACCGGCGAGGCCGACAGCACCGGCTGGAACGGACGTTCGCGGCGTGGATCGCCGGGGAACGTGTAACTCGGGCGCACCTCCGGTGAGGTAGCCGAATCCCGGCGCGAACCCCGAGAAGGCCACCGTCCAGGGTGTGCCGGTATGCGCCTCGATCACCCCGTCGACCCCGAGGCCGGTCAGCTCGGCCACCTCCTCGAGGTCGGGCCCGTCGTAGCGGACGCTGATCTGTAGGTGCTCCGACGTGTCCTCGGGTGAGCCCGTTCGCGGTTCGGTGGTCCGCAACCATCGGACGACGCGGTCGCGGCTCGTTGCGGCACGATCGAATCTGACGAGGATGGTGCGGGCGGCCGGAACGATCTCGCCGACCCCCGGCGGCCGGGCCTCGTCGAGGGCACGGAAATGGGCGAGGACGGTGTCGAGGTCTTCGAACTCGGCCAGGACCGCAGCATCTCCGACGTCGAGTACCCGCATCAGACGAACGGTTCCACTGTGATGCCCTCGGCATCGAGCAACTGCCGGATGGACGCGGCCATCTCCACGGCCGCGGGAGTGTCGCCGTGTACGCAGACGGATTCCGGTGCGATCGCCAGCAGGGTGCCGTCGACGGCTTCGAGTGTGGAGTCGAGCGCCAACCGGCGTACCCGCTCGGCAACGACCGCCGGATCGTGAAGGACGGACCCAGCTGTCGTGCGCGGTACCAGCGTGCCCTCGGGTGTGTAGGCACGGTCGGCGAAGGCCTCGGCGACGGTCCGCAGGCCAGCGGCCTCCGCTTCCTCCAGGAATACCGAACCGGGCAGGCCGAGGACCGGGAGAGTGTCGTCGTAGGCACGGATTGCGGCGACCACCGCGCGCGCCTGCTCACGATGATGGACGATCGCGTTGTACAGCGCGCCGTGCGGTTTCACATACGCCACCGCCGAACCGCACACCTGCGCGAGCCCGTCCAGGGCGCCGATCTGATAGACGACGTCGGCGGTGAGGTCGCGGGGTGCGACGTCGATGAATCGTCGTCCGAAGCCGGCGAGATCGCGGTAACCGACCTGCGCGCCGATACGCACGGTCAGGTCGGCCGCCGATCTGCACGTGGACAGCAGCGTCGTGGGGTCACCGGCATGGAAACCACACGCCACGTTTGCACTGGTCACGAGTTTCAACATCGCGAGGTCGTCGCCGAGAGTCCACGCCCCGAAACTCTCGCCGAGATCACTGTTCAGATCGATGGCCGGCACATATTTGATACTAGGGTTCTCGCCCCCGTCTTGTAGATTCTCTGGCGGGGGCGGGTGGAACCGATGTGGGTCCTGCTGCGTCGAAACAAATAAGTGTGTTCGGCAGTGTGCTGATCGGGAGGGGACTCGTGGCTGATCCGGAGTGCATCAAAGACCCGGAGAATTTTCACTCCGACGGATGGGACCACGCACGCATCGCGAATGCCGTCGCCGGCATGGACGGAAATCAGATCAGTGCCGTCGCCCGGGCATGGACCGAATTGGGTTCGGCAGCAGGCGAAACCATTGTCGCCTTCAGTGACGCCGTCAAGAAACAGATTCGCGAGAGTTGGCAGGGCGCCGCGGCCTCCGCGGCGTACGCCGAAACGGAGCGTTACGCCGGCTCCGCACCTGAGGCGCGCGACCAACTACACGGTGTTGCGGGCGCGCTGACTCCGCTCATCGACACCGTCACGGCTCTTCGCGGCAGAGTGCCTCAGACGGTGGGCACCGGGCTCTGGGACAAGCTGACACCGTGGGATACCGATACGGAAGACGAGGTCTACCGCCGCGAAGGTGAAGCGCGGGACGCGATGGCCACCGTCTACAACCCGGGCCTCGCCACCTCGGACGGCTCCGTGCCCGAGTTCACGAAACCGGAAAGCAGGGTCGACGTCCCCTCGGGTCCGTCCGGTCCCGGTGTCGACCACGGAAGCAGTGCCCCGAATTCGAGCGATCGGATTGGTGGACCGAGCGAAGTGCAGCCGCTTTCCGGCGAGGCTCCCGCGGGCGAATCCACCGCTGCGGACAGCGCACCCACCGCAGATGGCACTGAGCAGAATGCGGCAACCGCGCCGACAGCGGCCACAGCACCGGCCACGACGGCCCCGGCCTCCGCGACGGGTGATCAGGCGCAGAGCCGGACGGGTATGCCGCACGGTGTCGATTCGTCCTCGGGCGGTGGCTCGCGAGCAGGTGGTGTGGGCGGCAGTGGCGCGGGTGGCGCTCTCGGGGTCGGGTCCGGCGGACTGGGCGGCAGTAGCGCGGGCGGTGGACGATCGGGTTCGGTCGCGGGGGCGGGTGGAAAACCAGGTGTCGCTGGGGTCGCCGGTAGCGGGCGCGCCGGTTCCGGTGTGCGTGGCACCGGGCCGATGGGCGCCGGGATGATGGGCGGGGAGCCGGAGGAGCCAGGGGCACCGGCGAGGACAAGGAGCACAAGACCCCCGACTACCTGATCACACTCGACAACGGCAACGAGTTGATCGGCAAGCTGCCCCTCGTGTCACCGCCGGTGATATGTGCATGAGCATGCGCAATTGGCAGCTGCGACCGGAGCTTTTCGACGCACTGTGGTCCGGTACCGGGCAGGACCGCATGCCCTACCCGTTTCGGATTGTCAGCCCACATGCCGGACTCAAAGCATATGTCGCAGAGCAGAACCGGATACGAGAAGCATTCGGGGGAGCAGAGCACGACGATGTGCGCGCGGCGTTGGAGATGCTTGCCGAACCCGACGTGTATGTCGAGGTCTCCGGTTCCACCGCCCACGAGGCGCCGATCCGAATCATCGGCGCGCAGCGCCGACAATGGTCGGTGATCGCGACACAACTCGCCGGCCGGGCCCCGCAGGTCGGTGGCGACGTGGTGATCGGGACCGGCGCGGCGGGGCAACTGGGCGCCCAGCTGATCGGCCTCATCCCACCGAACGCCGCCGGCCGCCGCCGATTCCAGCGGCGCGACGACGAAGGCACCCACTTCTCGCAAGGAATCTTGCAGGACGTCAATCGGGTGGCCCCCGCCCGACTCGAAACCGCCGTGCAGAAGGGATACGCGGGCCGCGGCAAGATCCGAGTCTTCCGCGGTCCCCGCTACGGCGCCGGCAGGGACATCGGAGTTCTGCACTGGATCGACATCGCGGGCGACGGACGCTATGCCATCGGCCCACACGATCCCGGCGCAGCCAACCCGGCAGGACCTCGTGAACTCGTATCGGCGCTCGACACCCTGATCCGAGTCGGTGCCACCCAGCGAGCAGGCTCGACGACCGCCCGCGGTTGGTAGATTTGCCACGACGTGCAGGGTGGGGACGACAACCAAGGGGGACACGAACATGGCTGGTCCGGACGCACCGGAAGCCGGATGGAAGGCTTTCACCGAGAACGTGGTCGGGGGTGGCAGGCTCGAACTGGACCCCGCCGGCATCGAGCAGTGCATCAAGCTGTGTCAGGAGCATGCTGATCGGATGAGACTCCTCGGAGGCAGAGCCCGCCGAGAACTTCGCGCTTCGAATCTCGGATTGGGGGAGCAGGACATCGAGTCGGCAAAGCAGCTTGCACGAAAGTTCGATGAGAAGGCGATCGGCGGAGATGACATCGAGTTTGCGAACACGGCCGTGGGCTTGTTTCTGGCTCACGAGACCTACGCGTCGGATATGAAGTCGATGTTCGAGGCTGTCTTGGCGCGTTACAGAGAGCAGGACGCTGCAACAGCAGCGCGATTGGGATCCGTCGGTGTGCAACTGTGAGGGGTTTCGCGGACTGCGCAACAGTGGGAGCGCTCAGTGTGCTTTCGGTGGTCGGCGTCGTCGCATGCTCGCAGCCGGTTGACGGGGAGCCCGCCGGAGAGCCTGCTATCGAGATCGCCTACCAGCCATGCGACGACTTCTCGCCCGAAGCACTCGCCACGGCGGGAATCGACGCGGCTCCGCCCGACCGGATGCCGAATCGAAATAACCCGCCGAATCATGCGTGCGGATTTTTGTCGCGAGACCCCTATTACGTCGCTGTCGTCTCCGCGATCGGTGCACCCTTCAGCGGTGTCGCGAGTGACGACCGCTTCACCGTCCTGAGTGAGACGACGATTGGCGGCCGCCCGGCGCTGGTGTCGGATTTCCGTGGTGGGAGTGCGTGCACGGTGTCGGTGGCGATCGAGCCGGGGATTCTCGAGTTCATGATCGGGTACAGCGAGTTGGAGGATTTCACGACCGTCGACGCTGCGTGTGATCAGGCGACGAAGGTGGCGACGACGCTGGCGCCGTATTTCCCCGACCACCTGTAGGCCGCACTGTACTGAGGCGCCACTCGTCGACCTGTGAGGGCCGATTCGGCCGTCGAGGCGCGGGGAGTGGCGGCTCAGTGCGTGTGCGCGGCGACGCGTCCCGTGTTCTTCCGACGCCTGGAGCCACCGAGGCGGCAGATCAGGTAAATCACGAAGGAGATTGTCGTCACGAAACTCGAGACGGGGACTCCGGGGGCCAGGGACAGCAGAATGCCGCCCACTGCCGCGAGTTCCGCGAAGACGATCGACAGAATGGTCGCTTTCACCGGGCTCGCCGTGACGAAGGCGGCAGCCGCCGCGGGCGTGATGAGCAGAGCCATCACGAGCAACGCCCCGACGATCTGCACGCCGAGGGCCGCGGTGATGCCGACGAGCACGGCGAACACGATCGACAGTGCACGCACCGGCACCCCGCGCGCCTCGGCGACGTCGGGGTCAGTGCTGGCGAACAGTAGAGGCCGGTAGATGAGGGCGAGAACCCCGATCACCACGACAGCGCAGAGCAGCAGCAGCGCAAGCCCACTGTTTCCGGGCGCCACGATCTGACCGATCAGCAAAGAGAAGCTCGTGCCGGTACGACCTTCGTACGACCAGATGAACAGCACGGACAGGCCCAGACCGAAGGCCATGATCACGCCGATCACCGAGTCGCGGTCGCGTGCCTTCGCTCCGAGTAAGCCGAACAAGATCGCAGCCACGACGGAACCGACGATGGCGCCCGCACCCACACTGATACCGACGAGCAGTGCGGCCGACGCACCGGTCAGCGACAGCTCGCTGGTCCCGTGAACCGCGAACGACATCTGCCTGCTCACGATCAGGGGCCCGATGACGCCTGCCAGCAAACCGAGGATGGCGCCGGCGATCAATGCCTGCTGAACGAAGTCGTACTGCAAGAGGTCGATGGTGGCGGACACATCGAACAGGTGCGACATCGCATCGGTGAACTTGTTGCTCATGCGTGTTCCTCGCACGTGTGATGCACACCTTCGCCGGGGCGAAGTCCGCCGGCGCTGCCGAGTGCGTCGATGGCGTCGCCGGTGCCGATCACGATGAGACGTCCCCGCACGTGCAGGACCTCGACTTCGGTGCGATACAGCTCGGACAGCACCTCGGAGGTCATCACCTCGTCCGGTGTGCCGATTCGGAATTGGCCGTCGACGAGGTACAGCACCCGGTCGACCAGCGGCAGAATGGGATTGATTTCGTGGGTGACGAACAACACCGCGGTGTCGTGCGTGCGTCGCCGCCGATCGATGAGGCTCGACACGAGACTCTGATTGGCCAGGTCCAAACTGAGGAGAGGTTCGTCGCACAGCAGTATCTGCGGATCTCCGACGAGTGCCTGAGCGATGCGTAACCGCTGCTGCTCGCCGCCGGACAGCGAGCCGACGGGTGCGTCGGCGTAACTTTCGGCACCGACCTCGGCAATCGCCGCGTCCACGATCGCCCGGCGCTGTCCCCGGCGCAGCAGCCCGGTTCCCCAACGGTGGCCGTCGACACCGAGACCGACGAGGTCACGTCCCCGGAGGGGAAGCCCGTCGTCGAGCGACTTCTGCTGCGGGATGTACCCGACGTTCGAGTTTCCGGCTCGGGCCGGTGATCCCGCGATCCTCGCAGTCCCGGAATCGAGGCCCAGCTGCCCGAGCAACACCTTGAGCAGTGACGTCTTGCCGGAGCCGTTGGGTCCGAGGACGGCGACGAACTCGCCGGGCTCGACGGTGAGATCGAGATGCTGCCACAAAGTGCGTGCGCCGAAAGACAGTCGCGCCCCCGTCAGTTCGACTGCGGGGATGCGACTGCTGTGTTCGGTGTTCGTCGAAGAGAGTTCCGTCACAAGCCGATCAGTTCTATTGCAGCGCCTTGGCGAGGGCCTGGGCGGTGTTGGTCTGCCACTGAATGTAGTCCAACCCCTCCGGCAGGGTTTCGGTTACCTCGACGACGGGGACGCCTGCGGCCTCCGCGGTGGCCCTCACGTCCTCGGTGACCTTGTCCTGTGTCTGGGTGTTGTAGACGACGGCCTTCACCTGCTTGTCGGTGATCAACTGGCGCGTGGCTGCGATAGCGGCGGGTGCGGGATCGTTGCCGTTCTCGATGGCACTGGTGAAGTCGGCGGGGGTGACGTCGTTCAATGCCGCCGACTCGACGAGGTAATGCGCGATGGGCTCGGTCTGGGCGATCGGCGCGTCCTTGTGTGCGGCCGCGATGCCGTCGGTGACAGCAGTAATTTCCGCGAGCCGGCCGTGGAAGGTTTCGGCATTCGCCGTGTAGACGTCGGCGTTGTCGGGGTCGAGTTGGCCGAGCTTCTCCGCGATGGCATGTGCGGTCGCGTCGACGGTCGCGACGTCGTACCAGACGTGCTCGTTCACCTCGCCGTGTTCGTGAACGTCGCCTTCGTGTCCGGCCTCTTCGCCTGCGTGTCCGGCCTCTTCACCTTCGTGTCCGGCCTCTTCACCTTCGTGTCCGGCCTCTTCACCTTCGTGTCCGGTCTCGCCTGCGTGTGCACCGGCTCCGAAGAGTTCGAATGCGTTGACCGAGAGCTGTTCGCCGTTGCCGGTGTTGATGATGTCATCGACGAAGTGGTCGTATCCGCCGCCGTTGTAGACGATGAGGGACGCGTCGGTGAGCTTGGCCGCGTCGGTGGGGCTCGCCTCGAAGGAATGCGGATCCGAGGACGGCTCGGTGATGATCGAGCTCACCTCGACCTTGTCGCCGGCAACTGCCTGCGCGACGCTGCCCCACACGTTCGTCGACGCGACGACTGTCAAGGCGCCATCGCTCGACGTTTCGGAGCTGCACGCAGTGAGGGTGAGGGCAGCGGCGAAGGACAGCCCGACGGCGACCGTTGCGACACGAAAGCCTGAGGAAGCGCGCACAGAAAACTCCTGACAGAAGACGAGCTAAATGCTATTGGAAACCGTTACCGTTGCACTTTAGCGGATACGTCCCTGGTAGTGCACTTTCGGCCGAGCCCCGCCGAACCGTCCAACACTTCGGGTACTAACGTCCCCCTATGCCCAGGTCTCGACAGCCGCGCCGCCAAGCCACGCTGGCGTCGCTCGCGGCCGAGCTCAATATCTCGCGAACGACGGTGTCCAACGCCTACAACAGGCCGGACCAACTTTCCGCGGAACTCCGCGACCGGGTACTGCAAGCCGCGAAACGCCGCGGCTATCCGGGGCCGGATCCGGTGGCTCGTTCATTGCGCACACGTAAGGCGGGTGCTGTGGGGCTCCTGCTGACCGAGGCGCTCAGCTATTCCTTCCGTGACCCGGCGGCGATGAGCTTCCTGTCCGGGCTCGCGGAGTCGTGTGAGTCGGCGGGGCAAGGCCTGCTTCTGATCCCGGCCGGGCCGGGGCGTGACGACGCCGACGCCGCGGCCGTCGTGCAGCAGGCCGGTGTCGACGGGTTCGTCGTCTACTCGGTGGCGGACGACGATCCGTACCTCGCGGCGGTGTGCGAGAGGCACCTCCCCGTTGTGATCTGCGATCAGCCCCGGGAGATACCGGGAGCATCACTCGTGGGAATCGACGATCGGGCCGCGATGCGGGCGCTCACCGACTACCTCATCGGGCTCGGGCACCGCGACTTCGGGGTGCTCAGCATGCGGTTGGGCCGCGACCGCTCGGATGGGATCGCCGATGCGGAACGGTTGCGCTCGCCGAACTTCCATGTGCAGCGCGAGCGCATCGGTGGAGTTCGCGACGCGATGTCCGATGCCGGCCTGAACCCGGAGACGCTCACCGTCGTCGAGCGTTTCGAGCACACCGGACGATCCGGTCACGCAGCCGCCGCCCAAGCGCTCGGCGCGAATCCGAACATCACCGCCCTCGTCTGCACCACCGACGTGCTGGCGCTCGGCGCCGTGGACTGGGCGCGCTGGCAAGGTATCGACGTTCCCGGCCAACTGTCGATCACCGGATTCGACGGCGTCGGCGAAGCGCTCCGCGAGGGAATCACCACCGTGCGGCAGCCTCAGGAAGACAAGGGCAGGCGCGCCGGCGCCCTGCTGATGTCTCCGTCGCACTCCGGCGTCGCAACGGTCGAAATGCTCTACACCGAGCTGTCGCGCGGATCCACCGCCGGCCCCGCACCTCGCTGAGGCGGCCCTACGGCCTGCTCACGCCAACAGTTGTGCGCAGCGGAGCAGACCGAGGTGGCTGTATGCCTGCGGGTGGTTGCCGAGCGAGCGTTCCGCGACGGGGTCGTACTCCTCGCTGAGAAGCCCCGTCGGTCCCGCCACGTCGACGAGCTGTGCGAACAAGGCCTCCGCCTGTGATCGCTGACCGATCAGCAGGTAGGCCTCCACCAGCCACGCCGCGCAGAGATGGAACCCGCCCTCGGTGCCCGGCAAGCCGTCGTCGTGGTGGTACCGGTACACCGTCGAACCGCTGCGCAGTTCCGCTTCGGTGGCCGTGACGGTGGCGGCGAACCGCTCGTCGTGCGGGTCGATCAGCCCGGACAGCCCGATGTGCAGTGTGGCGGCATCGAGGTCGGTGCCGTCGTAGGCGGCGGTGTACGAGCGGACCTCGTCCTTCCACCCCTTCTCGCGCACCTCGTCCGCGATCTTGTCCCGCAACGGCGTCCACCCCGGTTCGATGGGGCGGCCGAAGTGCTTCGCCAGCGCCACCGCCCGGTCGACGGTCACCCAGCCCATCACCTTCGAGTACACGTGATGGCGCGGGTTGTCGCGGATCTCCCAGATGCCGTGGTCCGGTTCGAACCATCGGCGCTCGACGGCCGCGACCATCGCGCACACCAGTTCCCAGTCGCGATCGTTCAACGCCACCGCGACGCCCTGCTTCTCGCGGGCATGCGACAGATCGGCGATCAATTCGACGATGGGACCGAACACGTCGAGCTGGACCTGCTGATTGGCCGCGTTGCCGATGCGCACCGGCCGCGACCCGGCATACCCGGGCAGTGAGTCGATCACGGCCTCGGGAGGAAGTCCGGTGCCGTGGAGGGTGTAGAGCGGATGCAGACGCTCGGGGCCGGGAATGGTCTCCAGCACGTCGTGCACCCAGTCCAGGAAACCCTCGGCTTCGCTCAGCGAGCCGAGGCTGACCAGTGCGGACGCGGTGAGCGCGGCGTCGCGGAGCCAGCAGTAGCGGTAGTCCCAGTTGCGGACGCCACCGATTTCCTCCGGCAACGAGGTGGTGGCCGCAGCCATGATGGATCCCGAATCGACGTGGACCAGACCGCGCAGGGTCAGCGCCGAGCGCTTCATCAGATCGGGCTTCAGTGTGGGCAGGGTCAGCCCCTTCGCCCAGTCCGACCAGTACGCTTCTGACGCGGCGCGGCGTTCCTCTTCCGGTGTGTGCGACGGGCCGATGTCCTCGGTGCCACACCGCAGTTCCAGAACGACGTCACCTTCGGACGGGTCGACGACGGCGTGGGCCGTCTGCTGATTCCCGTCAGAGGTCACGTTCCACCGCACGCCCGGCGAGCGCAGGACGATCGGCTCGTTGGTGCCGTGCACGCGCAATCCTTCGGCGACCGCCTCGAGGATCACCTGACCCTGGCCGAACTCGGGCCGCGGTGCGAATGTGACGACTGCGGCCGCCTGTCCACTGATCACCCGGGTCAGATCGGTGCGACCGGGACACACGTCGTGCGGCAGGTAGTCGGTGACCGAGAGGCTGGCCCACCGTGTCTGCACCGTCATGGTGCTGTCGACGTAGCGCTGGCTCAGCGGCAGGGCGCTGCGGTGCGGGCCGACACTGAAGTGGCCGGCTTCCGGTCCGCCGAGCAAATGCGCGAAAACGGAGGCGGAGTCGGGTTCGGGGTGGCACAGCCAGGTGAGGGTCGCATCCGGGGTGACGAGGGCGACGGTCCGTGGGCTGGCGAGCATGGTGAGCCGCTCGATCGGTGGGGCATGCGCGCCCGACAGCCAGGTGCGACGCTCCTCGAGCAGGAACGCGAGGGCGGTCGCGACCTCTTCGGTGGTGTCTACCCGGAACTCGGCGAGGCTGTCGCCCGCCCCGACCTTGACGCCGACGTCGGGGCCCTGTAGTCGCGAGAACGCTTTCTCGTCGGTGACGTCGTCGCCCACGAAGACGGCGGCGGTGGCACCTTCCTGATGGCGGATCAGGTCGAGGGCGTGCCCCTTGTCGGTGGCGACCACGGCCAGTTCGATCACCGACTTGCCTTCGGTCACCTGCACGCCCACCCGCTGCGCGGCGTCGGCGCGGACGGCGGCCAGTGCCTTCTCGCCGTGCTCGGGGTCGGCATTACGGACGTGCAGTGCCACGCTGGCAGGCTTGGTCTCCACCCCGGTGCCGGGATGCAGTTGGGAGATCTGTCGCAGATCCTCGGTGATCTCGGCGAGCAATTGGCGCGCGTCGGCGTCGATGGCGTGGATGAATCCGATATCGAATTCCGATCCGTGACTGCCGACGAGCTGAACCTCGGCGGGCAGGCGGGACAGCGCCGCGAGATCCTTCAGCGCCCGACCTGAGATGACGGCCGCCGTCGTTCCTGCCAGGCCGGCGAGACCTCGGAGGGCTCGCACCGATTCGGCGTGCGGAAATGCTCTTTCGGGGTCGGACACGATGGGGGCCATCGTGCCGTCGTAGTCGGAGGCCACGAGGAGGCGAGGCGTCCTCGCGACCCGGGAGAGGGCACGACGGAGTTCGATGGGCAGATCTTGAGCGCTCACGCGTTCAAATCTAGGTGATGCAGCGGCGGAGAGCGCATTGTCGCTTCCGGATGTGCGCGGTTCGTCCCTTATTCGGGTCTGCGGCTTCCGTCACCGAGGAGCAGTTCGACGGTGAGTTCCAGCCGATTCGCCACATCTGTGGCAGAGGAACGGCGTGTGAGCCAGGCCACCAGATTCGACAACCAGACGTCGGAGATGACGCGAGCGACGGCCAGCTGGTCCTCGGTGGGCTCGGTGTCGGTCATGGCCCGCGCGAACAGCCGGTCCATGAGCTTGCCCACCTGATCGACCTCGGCGGCGGCGGAGGCGTCGGCGAACATGAACGCCCGTGTCATCGCCTCGGTCAGCAGCGGGTCACGCTGCATCGCGCGAGTGATCTGGCTGAGGATGAGCTGCATGCGCTCGAGCGGATTGCTGCCCGGCGGATTCTTGCCCCGCGAATCGATGCGCTCGAACTCGCGCGCCAGTGCCGAGACCAGCAGGTGCACCTTGGATGGGAAGTAGCGGTACAGGGTCCCGACCGCAACGTCCGCGCGTTCCGCGACCGCTCGCATCTGCACGGCTTCGTATCCGCCCTTGGAGGCGAGGGCCAGGGTGGCGTCGAGGATCCGCTTGCGCCGTTCCTTCTGCGCGTTGGAACTGAGATCGTCCTCGCCCAGCGTCGCCGCAGCGACTGTCGTGGGACGGGATCGAGAGCTGGTCGTCATACCTGTTTTCCTTCGCGCCTTGACTCATGGCCAGGTGACATATTAGAACACGTTCTAGACGAATGTGTCATTCAGGAGAGGCGGAAACCCGTTGTGACTATCGCCACCACCGAGGAACAGAGGGCTGCAGCGGGTTCGATCCAGGCGTGGGCGCGGTCCACGGACCCGCTCGTCACAGTACGCCAGGGACCAGCGGATTCGTGGCGCACGTCCTGGTCGTCCTTCGCGTCGCTCGGGATCTTCTCCGTTGCCGTACCCGATGCGGTCGGTGGCTCGGGCGCGGAGATCGTCGACCTCGCCGCGATGATCGAGCAGGCTGCAACTGAACTCGTCCCGGGTCCTGTTCTGCCCACCGCGCTGGCGGCTCTGGTCGTCGGGCGCAGCTCCGGCGCGGCCGCGAAGACCTGGTCCGAAAATCTCGCCGACGGGAAGATTCCGTGCGCGGTCGCTCTCGGCAGTCCGCCGGTGAACGCCACCCTCGCCGACGACGGGGGGCTGGTGATCACCGGAGACGCCGGTTTCGCGATCGGTGCCGACTCTGGAATGTCGGTGCTGCTGGCGGCCGACCCCGGCGACGGCGTCGTGTGGTGCCTGGTCGACGGCGAGTCCGCCGGACTCGAGGTGGCTCCCGCCGACACGATCGACAAGAGCCGGCCGCTCGCCCGCATCCGGTGCACAGGCGTTGCCGTCGCACCGGACCGCGTGATCACCGGGCTGCGGGAGGGGCTGGTCCGGGATCTCGCGGCCACGCTGGCTGCGGCGGAGGCGTCGGGGGTCGCGCGCTGGTGCCTGCGCACCGCGGTGGACTACGCCAAGATTCGCGAGCAGTTCGGTAAACCCATCGGCTCGTTTCAGGCGATCAAACACCTGTGCGCCGAGATGCTGTGCCGCGTCGAAGCGTCGAGTGCCGCGGCCTGGGACGCCGCGGTGGCGGCCGAAGGCGCGTGGGACGCAGACGGCGGTGAACTGCCCATCGCCGCTTCCGTCGCTGCGGCGGTCACACTCGACGCCGCGGTGGAGACCGCCAAGGACTGCATCCAGGTGCTCGGCGGGATCGGCTTTACCTGGGAACACGACGCCCACTTCTATCTGCGCCGGTCGACGTCGCTGCGACAGTTGCTCGGTGGGTCGACGAGGTGGCGCGCGAGGGTAGCCGAACTCACCCGTGGCGGCGCCCGCAGGCACCTGTCCCTCGATCTCTCGGAACTCGCCGACGAGCGGGCCCGGATCCGGGCCGAGGTGACTGAACTGGTCGCGCTGCCCGACTCCGAGCGTCGCGCCGCACTCGCCGAGTCGGGCTACCTTGCGCCGCACTGGCCCGAACCGTACGGGCGAGGAGCGCGGGCCGCCGAACAGATCCTCATCGAGCAGGAGCTGGCCGCAGTCGGTGTGACACGGCCGGACCTGGTGATCGGGTGGTGGGCGGTGCCCACCATTCTCGAGCACGGAAGTCCGGAGCAGATCGAGCGATTCGCGATGCCCACTCTGCGCGGCGACATCATCTGGTGCCAGCTGTTCAGTGAGCCGGGGGCCGGTTCGGACCTGGCGGCCCTGCGCACGTCCGCCGTGAAGGTCGACGGCGGATGGACACTGTCGGGCCAGAAGGTGTGGACCTCGCGGGCTCACGAGGCGGACTGGGCGATCTGCCTCGCCCGCACCGACCGTGATGCGCCGAAACACAAGGGCATCACTTACTTTCTCGTCGATATGACAAGCCCGGGAATCACGATTTCACCGCTTCGCGAGATCACCGGCGACGCCCTGTTCAACGAGGTCTATCTGGAAGACGTGTTCGTACCCGACGATCTCGTGGTCGGCAATCTCGGTGACGGCTGGAAGCTGGCCCGCACCACCCTGGCCAACGAGCGAGTCGCGATGGGCGGGGGGTCGTCGCTGGGCGCGGCAATGGAAGAGCTGCTGACACTCGCAGGTGAAGGCGATCCGGTGACGGACGATCGGCTCGGCCGATTGATCGCAGGCGCGCTCGTCGGGTCCGTGCTCGAACTGCGCACCACCCTTCGGCAGCTCGACGGCCAGGATCCTGGAGCGGAGTCGAGCGTGCGCAAGCTGGTGGGTGTCCGCCAGCGCCAGGAAGTGGCGGAATTCGCCATGGAACTCGGCGGCGTCGACGGCTGGGTGGAAAGTCCGCTCTCGCGCGAGTTCCTCAACACACGATGCTTGTCCATCGCCGGCGGCACGACGCAGATTCTTCTGACCGTCGCGGCGGAACGCATTCTCGGACTGCCCCGATCCTGAGCACCTCCCGCGATGGCCTTTCGCGAGTTCCGCGATGGTGATACAACTAGAACACGTTCTAAATCGAAAGTGGGAATGCCAGGTGGACTTCACCCGAGACGAGACTCAGGAGGCGATCGCCCAGGTTGCGACGGGACTTCTGGACCGCGACCTCGAGGGCGACGCTCTGTGGCGCGCCTTTGCCGAGGCCGACCTGCTCACACTCGCGTTACCCGAACGTCTCGGTGGGGAGGGCCTCTCGGTCACCGACGTCGGTGCGCTGCTCACCGAGGTCGGGCGCAGTGCGGCGGTCATCCCCGCCCTCGCGACGCTGGGTTTCGGGGTGCTGCCCCTCGTTGCACTCGGTGACGAGAGGCAACAGGGCGAGTTGCTGAGCGGGCTTGCGGACGGACGAACCTTCACCGCGGCGCTCGCCGAGCCCGGGAGGCCGTTCCCGGCGCCGCCGTCGGTGACCGCGGTGGCGGAGGGGAGCGACTACCTCGTCACCGGATGCGTCGTGGCCGTCCCCTATGCCGAAGGTGCCCACCGCATCCTCGTGCCGACCGACGTCGGCGTCGTGCTGGTGCAGCCGGGGTCGGACGGGGTGTCGTTGACTCCCACACCCTCGTCGTCCGGCAGTCCCGAATTCGCCGTCACCTTCGACGGAGCGCGGGGTGAACTCCTCGCCGGTGGACCGGAAGCGGTCCAGCAGCTCTATCGGATCGCCCTCGCCTCCATCGGTGCCGTGGCCGACGGGTTGCTCTCGGGAGCAACACTTCTGGCGGGTGGGCATCTCGCCACCCGGCAGCAGTTCGGCAAGCCGTTGGCGACGTTCCAGGCGGTCGCCCAGCAGATCGCCGACGTCTATGTCACCTCCCGCACCTTGCACGTGTCCGCACTGTCGGCATCGTGGCGGGTGTCGCAGGGGCTCGACGCTCAGGACGACCTCGATGTGATGGCGTACTGGATCGCCGCGGAGGTTCCCGCAGCCATGCAGGTGCTGCACCACCTCCACGGCGGAATCGGCGTCGACGTCACCTATCCGCTGCACCGCTACTACTCGACTGCCAAAGATCTGGCGCGTCTCGTCGGCGGCGCCTCGTACCGACTCGACCTCGTGGGGGCCCGGTGTTCATCGATCTGACCGACGAGCAACGAGAGTTGCAAGCGGAACTACGGCGTTACTTCTCGGGCCTCGTCACGCCTGCCGAGGCCGAGATCATGCGCACCGAACGGCACGGCCCCACCTACCGTGAGGTGATCCGGCGGATGGGCAAGGACGGCTGGCTCGGCGTGGGCTGGCCGGTGGAATTCGGCGGCCGGGGATTCGGCGAGATCGAACAGCAGATTTTCGTGAACGAGGCTACGCGCGCGGACATTCCACTTCCGGCGGTCACCTTGCAAACAGTGGGCCCGACCCTCCAGAAGTACGGAACGGACGAGCAGAAGCGCAAGTTCCTCCCGGCAATCCTCGCAGGCGAAGTGCATTTCGCGATCGGTTATACCGAACCCGAGGCCGGCACCGACCTCGCGGCTCTGCGGACCACGGCCGTCCGGGTGGGCGACGAATACATCGTGAACGGCCAGAAAATTTTCACCACGGGGGGTCACGACGCCGACTACCTGTGGCTCGCCGTCCGGACGGGTTCGGCGGATTCGCGTCACCGCGGGATCTCGATCCTGATCATGGATACGAAGGATCCGGGCTACAGCTGGACACCGATCATCACCTGCGACGGAGCCCATCACGTCAACGCCACCTACTACTCCGATGTTCGAGTACCGGTGAATATGCTTGTGGGTGAGGAGAACCAGGGGTGGCGGCTGATCACGACCCAGCTCAACCACGAGCGGGTCATGCTGGGGCCGGCGGGCCGCGTGGGTGGCCTCTACGACCGCATTCGCGACTGGGTGGTCGCCCACGGTCTGCTCGCCGAGCCCGACGTGCGGCGTGCGCTCGGAGAGATCCACGCAACGTATCGGCTGAACGAACTGCTCAACTGGCAGGTCGCCTCGAGTGACGCGGAGGCGATCGACATTGCCGATGCTTCGGCAACGAAAGTGTTTGCCACCGAGCGGATCCAGCGCATCGGAAGGCTCGTGGAGGAGATCATCGGACGCTACGGTGACCCGTCCGACCCGGATACGGCCCACCTGATGACCTGGCTCGACATGCAGACGAAGCGAAACCTGGTCATCACCTTCGGTGGGGGAGTCAACGAGGTGATGCGCGAACTGATCGCGACGGCAGGCCTGAAGCTTCCCCGAGTACCGCGATAGGAGCGCCGCGCATCATGAGTGCCGAACAGATCCTCGTTGCAGCCGAGAAGGTCCGATCCGCCGGTCCCAGCGCACCGCGGCCCGGACGGGACCCGGTCAACCTACCGATGATTCGCAACTGGGTAGAGGCGATCGGCGACCGGAACCCCATCTACGTCGACGAGGACGCCGCGCGGGCCGCAGGTCACGACGGTATCGTCGCCCCACCGGCGATGGCGCAGGTATGGACCATGCAGGGGCTGCACGCCGAACGCCAGCCCGACGACCCGCTGGGCCGCATGACGACCATCCTCGACGAGGCCGGGTACACGTCCGTCGTCGCCACCAACTGCGATCAGACCTACCACCGCTACCTGAAGGTCGGTGAGGAGGTCACCATCTCCACGACGCTCGAAGACGTCGTGGGACCGAAGAAGACGGGCCTCGGCGAGGGGTGGTTCTTCACCACCCGCAGCCGGTGGACGGTCGCGGACGACGAGGGCGCCGACGAGGTCGTGGCCGAGATGCTTTTCCGCATCCTGAAGTTCGCCCCGAAACCCGCTGAACCGGTGGCACCTTCGGCGAACGGTCAGAGCGCGTCCTTCGACGACCTGGACCCATCGAAGATGATGCGGCCCAGCGCATCTCAGGACACCCAATTCTTCTGGGACGGTGTCGCCGCGCACGAATTGCGTATCCAGAAGCGGGCGGACGGGTCCCTGCAGCATCCGCCGGTACCGGCGCTGTGGAAGGACAAGGCGGAGTCGACGGACTACCTCGTGGCCTCCGGCCGCGGCACCGTGTTCAGTTTCGTCGTTCATCACGGGCCGAAAGTGCCGGGGCGCTCACTGCCCTTCGTGGTGGCCCTCGTCGAACTCGAGGAGGGTGTCCGCATGCTCGGTGAACTGCGCGGCATGGAGTCGTCCGCGGTGAGCGTGGGAATGCCCGTGGAGGCGATCTACCTCGACTTTCCCGGCGACGACGACACCGGTGGGGCGCCGTGGACCCTGTACGCGTGGCAGCCTGCGACGAAGGAGCACTGATGACCTCTACTCTCGACGTCACGGTCGGCACCACCCTGCCGGAGCTCGCGATTGCAGGCGATCCCACGTTCGTGGTGTCGTCCGCGCTGGCCACCCGCGATTTTCAGGACGTCCACCACGACCGCGATCTGGCGCAGAAGCGAGGGTCGAAGGACATCTTCGTGAACATCCTCACCGACACCGGTCTGGTGCAGCGGTTCGTGACCGACTGGGCAGGTCCGACCGCCGTCATCAAGTCGATCGCGCTCCGGCTCGGAGTTCCGTGGTACGCCTACGACACCTTGACGCTCAGCGGAACAGTGGCCGCGATCGACGAAGGTGTCGTCAGCCTCGACGTGCTCGGCAGGAACTCGCTCGGTTACCACATCACGTCGCAGGTGACGCTCGTGCTGAACGGAACCACGAACGGAGCCGGGGCATGAAGGGATTGTCGGGGAAGGCTGTCATCGCCGGCATCGGCGCCACCGATTTCTCGAAGGATTCCGGACGCAGCGAATTGCGGTTGGCGGCCGAGGCCGTGCTCGCGGCACTGGACGACGCCGGCCTGACACCGGCCGACGTCGACGGGCTCACCTCGTTCACCATGGACACCAATACCGAGGCGGCCGTGGCCCGTTCGGTCGGGATCCCGGACCTGAAATTCTTCAGCCGCATCCACTACGGCGGCGGAGCGGCGTGTGCGACCGTGCAGCAGGCTGCGATGGCCGTGGCGACCGGGGTCGCCGACGTGGTGGTGGCGTACCGGGCATTCAACGAGCGTTCCGGAATGCGGTTCGGCCAGGTGAATTCGGGTCTGGTGCAGCAGGTGAATTCCTCGGGGACCGACAACGCGTTCTCGTACCCGCACGGCCTGTCCACTCCGGCCGCATTCGTCGCGATGGTGGCCCAGCGCTACATGCACGAGTACGGCGCGACGAGTGCCGACTTCGGCCGGATCGCCGTCACCGACCGGAAGCACGCGGCCAACAACCCGCAGGCCTTCTTCTACGGCAAACCGATCACCCTCGAGGATCACCAGAACTCCCGGTTCATCGCCGAACCCCTGCACCTCCTCGACTGCTGTCAGGAGTCCGACGGCGGCATCGCGATTGTCGTCACCTCGCCCGAGCGAGCCAGGAATTTGAGGCAGAAACCCGCTGTGATCGCGGCAGCAGCGCAGGGGAGCGGCAGCGACCAGTACATCATGACGAGCTATTACCGGCCCGAACTCGCGGGATTACCGGAAATGGCACTGGTGGGCAGGCAGCTGTGGGAACAGGCGGGGCTCGGGCCGCAGGACATCGATATGGCGGTGCTCTACGACCACTTCACTCCCTACGTATTGATGCAGCTCGAGGAACTCGGGTTCTGCGGTCGCGGAGAGGCCAAGGACTTCATCGCCGACGGTGCCATCGACATCGGCGGCCGGCTACCCCTCAACACTCACGGCGGCCAGCTCGGCGAGGCCTACATCCACGGGATGAACGGCATCGCCGAGGGCGTCCGGCAGATCCGCGGCACGTCGGTGAACCAGGTGAAGGACGTGCAGCACGTGCTCGTCACCGCGGGGACGGGTGTCCCGACGTCAGGTCTGGTGCTGACGGCCTGACCTCCGGCCTGTTACTCCGCCGCGCAATGTGTTTCGCGACGTACTCGGCATCTCTGCCGACACCGCCGGTGAGCATCGAGGCGAACGCCCGGAGGAACGGGAGACCCACGAAGTACAGTCCGGGATGGTCCGGCGAGACCCCGCGGGATTGCTCGGGCCATCCGTCGGCGCCGGTCACCGGGATCCGGATCCACGAGGTGTCCTTGGTGAAACCCGTGCACCAGATAATGTTTCGGACGTCCAACTCGGTTCCGTCGTCGAGGACGGGCCTGCCATCGCGCACGCCCGTGACTTTCGCGGGGAAGTGTTCTACCCCGGCATCGGCAAGGTCGGCTCGCTTGACCCGTAGGAGTGGGCCGCCGCCGGACCGGACGTGCGGTCGCATCTTCCGTCCCATCGGAGTGCGTTCCGTGAGAATGTGATTGGCCATGAACCACATGATCGGGATCGCGATGTGCGCGGCGCGTCCCTCGATGTCGAACGGCACCTCGCCGCGGACAGGGCCGCAGATCGTGGTCCGATGTGCTCGAGAAACCTCCAACGCGATGTCCGCGCCGGAGTGGCTGCACCCGACCACCAGCACGGGTCCGTCCTGCAACTGGGCGGGGTTGCGGTAGTCGCTGGAGTGCAGTTGCCTGATCCGGGGGTCGAGTTGCTCGGCGAGATCCGGGATGACAGGTGTCTGCCAGGTGCCGGACGCGACCACGACATTGGTGGCCTCGAAAGTCTGGGCCCCGGCTGTGACGACGTACCCGTCGCCGCCCCGCGAAAGTCCGTCCACCGTGACACCGGTGCGAACGGGGAGGGAAAACCTGCCCGCATACGCCTCGAAGTAGTCGGCCACCTCGTCTTTGCCGGGCCATGTCCACGAACGTGCGGGAATGCCCCAACCGGGCAGGCCGTCGTATTTGGCTGGGCTGTAGAGACGGAGCGAGTCGAACCGCTCCCGCCACACGTCACCCACCCGGTCGTGGGCGTCGAGAATGACGAACCGTTGCTTGCGCCTGGCGAGGTGGTATCCGGTCGCGAGACCGGCCTGCCCGGCGCCGATCACGATCGTGTCGAACTGTTCTGTAGTCATGGTCATTGCCTCTTCGTCGAGGGTGGAAATCGTCAGCTACGACGCTATGACCGCACCCGGCCGGGGGGCTTCGGGAGAATGATGCAGAATTCTCCACCCGGCATGGGTAGTTCTATGCAGACGGCTCCACGAGACGATGCTCGTAGGCATACGCGGTCGCAGCGGAGCGGGAAGAGATTCCCAGTTTGAGGAAGATGTTGCTCAGATGCCGGGCCACCGTCTTCTCGCTGAGGAACAGGTCCTCGGCGACGGCGCGATTCGTCTTCCCCGCGGCCACGAGGCGGAGCACATTCAGCTCACGGGGAGTCAGGGGCGAAGCCGAGGATTCGGTTCCGACTTCCGTCCGTACCCGTTCCAGATCGGGAGCAGCGGCCAGGTCGCGGTAGGTCGCGGCGGCGAGATCGAACTCCATCCGCGCGGTGTCCACGTCGCCGAGCTCGCGGCACGCCCGCCCGATCAGCTCCCGCACGCGTGCCGCCTCGTACGGCGCCCCGATCAGGTTCCACCGTTCCCACGCCTCGCGGAGGACGGCCACTGCGTTCTGAGCCTGGGATTCCGCGAGCAGAACCGACCCCGACGCCTGCGCGGCCACGGCGTGGAGGTAAGGGATGTCGAGGCGTGCGGCGAGGGTTTCGAGTGCTGCTGCGGCGGCGCGGGCCGATGCGACGTCGTGCGCGGCGAGCATGATCTCGACGCATGCCGGGAGGAGTCGTGCCTGCTCGAGTGGATCGAGCGTCTCGTCCACCTCACGCCGGATGCAGGCCACCGCGCTGCCGACCCGGCCCTGCATCATTCGCAGCAGGGCAAGCCCGGGCCGCGGCGGCCTACCCCACTTGTTCGCTTCCGTGTACAGCTTTTCGGCCTGCGCGAACTCACCGCGCAGTCGATGGAGCTCAGCCATCAGATAGCTGGCGGACCCCACGGCGGCGTGCACCGTCGGCTGGGTGAGTCTTCGGTGTGCACGCCGGGCCGCCTCCATGGATTCCGCCCACGCGCCCTGCAGTTGCAGGATCTCGGCACGGTGGACGAGGCATTGGCCGCGGTAGGGCACCAGGTCCGGCTGCGCCGAACACCACCGCGTCAGTGCGGCAGTCCATTCCTGCGAGCGGCGGAGGTCGAAAATGCGCTGGCACTGCTCGATCACAGCGCAATACACGATTCCGGTGACGATGGGAGACACCTCCTCGGACGTCACCCGGATCATGGCCTCGTCGAAGGCCGCAACGCCGTCGAGGTGGCGCCCCAGCACGATCAGCGCATGGCCCGTCCCGAGCGCGCCCAGCGAGATGAGGTCGGGATCGGCGAACCGTTCACCGATGACTGCTGCGGTGGAGAACACCTCCCGCGCTGCGGCGCCGTCTCCCTCGGCCAGGCGCTGGAGTCCCAGGGGGACCAGGAGGTAGCCGCGTTCGGGGCAGTCGACACCCGTGGTGTCCAGTAGCTTCTGTGCCCTGCCCAACCAGCCGCCACCGCGAACCTGCTCACCTCTGAGGGACAGGGCGAGTCCGAGCCAGAATGCGCAGCGCGCCGCGCTCACGGGATCGCTGCTGCGTCCCCACTGGTTCACGGCCCGCGTCCAGAACTCGGTAGCGGCGTCGTCCTCACCGATCAGATAGGCAGCGACCGCGAGTCGCTCGAGATCCGTACCCCCGAGCGGTTCCTGCCGATCGGCGTTCGACAGTTGGGTATAGGCGACGCTCCAGTCTTGCCGGGTGTAGGCCTCGCGGCCGGTCCGGAGCGCCGACGTGTCGTCGGACATCACCTTCTCCTGCCGGTTTCGCAGTGTTGTGGAGGCGCTCGCATCCAGATTACCGCCGCGCTCGCTGCCCTCGCTGCCCTCGCTGCCCTCGCTGCCCTCGCTGCCCTCGCGTGGTCGCTGTGGAGTCGTTGCATCGCGCCTGAAGACGGGTTCTGGTCCGCAGACCAGGAGGCGGGGGCCTATATTCCCTGCACCCTGTCGGCGCCTCGAGTCACACTGGGTTCACACGCCGAGGAACGGGGAGTTCTGATGGTCGACGCGATCGCAGCCGAGGGGCTGGTGAAACGGTACGGAAAGGTCACCGCGCTCGGCGGTGTAGATCTCGCGGTCCGCGCGGGAAGCGTCATGGCCCTGCTTGGGCCGAACGGTGCAGGCAAGACCACCGCGGTACGCGTCTTCACTACCCTTCTCGTCCCGGACGAAGGATGGGCCCGGGTGGCGGGTCTCGACGTCATCCACGACGCCCGGGCTCTTCGGTCGCGGATCGGTGCGTCCGGCCAGTACGCAGCGGTCGACGAATACCTCACCGGTTTCGAGAACCTCGAGATGGTGGGCAGGCTCTACCACCTCGGTGCCAAGCGAAGCAAAGCCCGGGCCCGCGAGTTGCTCGAACAGTTCGATCTGGTGGAAGCCGGGGACCGGCCCGTGAAGGGGTACTCCGGCGGCATGAGACGCCGCCTCGACCTGGCGGGCGCCCTGGTGGCAGAGCCGGAGGTCCTTTTCCTCGACGAACCCACCACCGGACTGGATCCCCGGGCCAGACTCGGATTGTGGGACGTCATCGACGGCCTCGTGGCCAAGGGCACCACCCTGCTGCTCACCACCCAGTACATGGAAGAGGCGGAGCGGCTCGCCGATCAGATCGCCGTCATCGACCGCGGCAGCGTGATCGCACGTGGGACCGCCGACGAGCTGAAGGATCGCGTCGGTGGTGAGCGCATCGAACTGACCGTCCGGGAAGGTGCCGATCTCGAGGTGGTGCGAAACGAACTCACACCCCTGGCCGCCGGCCCGATCACCATCGAAGACAACGTCCGCCGGGTCACCGTCCCGGTGTCCGGGGGTTCGGACGCACTGGTCGAGGCCCTGGGCCGGCTGTCCGATCGTGGGGTGAAGGTATTCGACGTCGGGTTGCGCCGGCCCACGCTCGACGACGTGTTCCTCACCCTCACCGGGCACGAGGCCGAGGAGGAGCAAGTCTCATGACCGCACCACCAACCACCGCCCCGATGCACACCGCACTCGCCGACGGTCTCACCATCGCCAAGCGCAACATGATCAAGATCAAACGCGTGCCCGACCTCATCGTCTTCACCACGCTGTCGCCGATCATGTTCGTGCTGCTGTTCGCATACGTATTCGGAAGTGCCATCGAAGTTCCCGGGATGTCGTATCGCGAGTTCCTGATCGCCGGAATCTTCACCCAGACGGTCATCTTCGGGGCGACGTGGACCGGACTCGGCATGGTCGAGGATGTGCAGAAAGGGATCATCGACCGGTTTCGATCGCTTCCGATGGCGCCCTCAGCGGTTCTCCTGGGACGGACGTCCACCGACGTGCTGATCAACATCGTCAGTCTCGTGGTGATGTCGCTGACGGGTCTCGTCATCGGATGGCGTATCCACTCGAGTGTGGGTGAGGCCGTACTGGGCTACCTGCTTCTGCTGCTGTTCGCCTATGCGCTGTCGTGGGTGATGGCCGTGGTGGGGCTGTGGATCCGCACGCCCGAAGTGTTCAACAATGCCAGCTTCATCGTCATCTTCCCGTTGTCCTTCGTCGCGAACACGTTCGTCGAAACCACCAACCTGCCGGGACCGCTCAAAGTGATCGCGGAGTGGAACCCGGTGTCCGCACTCACCCAGGCCGTGCGCGAATTGTTCGGAAACACGAACCCCGCCATGGCAGTTCCCGACGCCTGGCCATTGCAAAATCCCGTGATCGCGTCGCTGGCATGGACGGCGGTACTGCTCGTCATCTTCGTTCCGTTCGCGATCCGGCGTTACAAGAAGGCGGTCAGCCGCTGACGTGTCGCCGGCTGCCGCTGCTCCCGGTGACCGTCGCTGCTCTGATGCATCAACGGGACGCTCGTTGCGTTGGATCGAACGAACGTCCCGTTCGTACAGGGGGAAGGGCCACGGGGCTGCAATTAATCGCGGGAATCGACGTCCCGGCCGGTTCCGAGGTCGGAGCAGTCGACCATCTCGGCTCCGTGAGCGGCGAGGTACTGCCTCGCGCCGGTGTCGCCGGTGAGGCTGTGACGTAGAGCTTCCCAGTGGTCGCGGCCGATGAGGACGGGATGTCCGGGTGCGTCGGTGTAACGGGCTTGCCGCAAGGCCGCTCGTGCGCTGCCCGGCGGAACGGAGGCGATGCGGCGTACAGCGTCGGCGTCCAGGTCGGGCAGATCGACGAGGGTGATGACGATGGCGTCGACGTTGTCGAACGTCTCCGCAACCTCCAAACCTCGTCGCAGCGACGCCGACATGCCCTGCTGCCAGTCTTTCGCCACACCCACGACGACCGGTACGCCGTCGGGTAGCAGACTCTCTGCCTCGTCGGCGCGGGCGCCGAGGACTACGAGGACGGGACGGCATCCGGCCTCCGCAAGAATGCGGACGCCACGCCCCAGCCACGGTTCTCCGTCGACGCCGACGACGAGCGCCTTGGGCATACCCATCCGCGAGCCGCCTCCCGCGGCGAGCAGCATGCCCCCGATCGTCACGGCTGGACGACCGCGGCCCGTTCGGCCGTCGACACCGCGATCGGCTCGCTGTCGGCGTTCTCGGAACTCGGAGGCAAGTACGGCACGCGTTCACGCTACTTCTCCTTCGAGAAGTTGGCTCCGGGGCCTGGAGGAACATCGGTCGTAGACTGACCGGCACCGGCCTCCGCACAGTGAGAGGCGCGACGCCGAGACGACGCATCGAAGGGGATGGACGCATGCTCGATCCGAAACGAGGCGGCTCGCCGGCCGGTCGGACGTTCGCGCGGTCGTGGGGTGGCTCGGGCAGTGTCATCGACATCGACGGACCCGTCCACTGGGTCGAGTACGGCGATCCGGAAGCAGGGTCGCTGCCGGTGGTGATGGTGCACGGCCTCGGTGGGTCCCATCTCAACTGGGTTCGGGTGGCCCCGGCGTTGGCGGAACGGACGCGGGTTCTGACGGTGGATCTCCCCGGTTTCGGACTCAGCCCGGCGGGGAAACGTCAGACGGGGATCCCCGCCAACGTGGCCGTACTTCACCGCTTCCTCACCGAGGTGGTGGGTGGACCGGTGATCCTGATGGGCAATTCCATGGGCGGCATGATTTCGATGTTCGAGGCGTCCGCCCACCCCGACACTGTTGCTGCACTCGTGCTCGTCGACCCGGCGCTTCCTGCGGCGCAGCGGATGCCGCATCCGCGGATCGCTGCGCAGTTCGCGATGTACATGACGCCCTTCGTCGGGGAGCGTTACCTCCAGTATTCGAGCCGGCGGATGACCGACCGTCAGCTGGTCGAGCGGGTCATCGACCTGTGCTTCGCCGATCCCGCACGGGCCTCCGAGGACGTCCTCGAGGCAGCGACCGAGCTGGCGAAGTACCGGCGCGAGCAGCCCTCGCAAGATGCCGCGTTCCTGCAGGCGAGCCGGTCACTGATGCGGGTGATGGCGCGTCCGCAGCGTTACCTGCAGGCCATGCGCGCCCTCGAACAACCGGTTCTCCTGCTCCACGGTGACCGCGACCGCCTGGTTCCGGTCGCCGCGGCGCGCAAGGTCGCTGCCGACAACCCGCGGTGGGACACCGTCGTACTGCCCGGAGTCGGGCACACCCCACAACTCGAGATGCCGGACGCGGTACTCGACCACGTGCTGACCTGGATCGACCGGCACGGGCTCGTCTAGCGTCGTCGCTCCCGTCCGGGTGTCGCCGGCAGCCGGCACGTAACCTCACTCACATAACTCGCATATCGAATGCGAATTAACGTATTTTCAGATCATGCAGCTCACCCGGTTCACCGACCTCGGCTTGCGGGTCGTCATGCGCCTGGCCGTCGCGGCAGAGGGGGACCGTCCGGGGAGCCGTCAGGTCGCCGAGGAATTGGCGGTGTCCTACACGCACGCGACAAAAGTGATCACCCGGCTCGCTGAACTCGGCATCGTCGACGCGCGCCGCGGCCGCGGGGGCGGCCTTGCCATTACCGAACTCGGCCGCACCGCCTCGGTCGGGTGGCTCGCCCGCCGCCTCGAGGGAGACGGGGAGGTGGTCGAATGCGACGGCGCCCAGCCGTGTCCGCTGCGATCGGGTTGCCGGCTGCGGTCGGCGCTGCGCCGTGCGCAGGAAGCGTTTTTCGCGTCGCTCGACACTGTCACCATCGACGACCTCACTCAATCACCGACCCGCGCCGTCCTGCTCGGACTGCCCCGGCCGGCCGACACAAATTTCCAGTTCTCTTCCGCGATCGGAGAATGACATGCTCTCGCCCACTTCCACGGAAATCATCCGCGCCACGCTGCCCGTGGTCGGTGCCGCCATCGGCGACATCACTAGCCTGTTCTACCGCAGAATGTTTGCCGCCCACCCCGACCTCGAACGCGACCTGTTCAACCGGGGCAACCAGAAGCAGGGTGGTCAGCAGAAAGCGTTGGCGGGGGCGATCGCCGCGTTCGCGGCTCTGCAGCTGGAACCCGATCAGGCTCGCGTCGATTTGATCCTCTCGCGGATCGCGAACAAACATGCCTCGCTGGGAATCGAGCCCGCCCAGTACGCGATCGTGCACACCCATCTGTTCGACGCCATCGTCGAGGTGCTCGGTGACGCCGTCACTCCGGAGGTGGCCGCCGCCTGGGACGAGGTGTACTGGATGATGGCCGAGACCCTGATCGCGATGGAAGCCGGTCTCTACCGCGCAGCAGGGGTCGCGCCTGGTGACGTCTGGCGGCAGGTACGTGTCCGTGAGCGCCGCCACGAGTCCGCCGACACCGTCTCCTTCGTGCTTACCTCGGTGGACGGTGTGTCCCTGCCCGCCTTCGCGCCGGGGCAGTATCTGTCGGTGGGGGTTCACCTTTCCGACGGCGCCCGGCAGATCCGCCAGTACAGCCTCTCGTCCGCTCCGTCGCACGAGGATTGGCGAATCACCGTCAAACGGGTAGACGGGCAGATGCTGTCCGATGGATCGCACTCGCCTGCGGGAGAAGTGTCGAACTTTCTGTACCGCAATGTTTTCGAGCATGACCTGCTGGACGTGACCACCCCGTTCGGTGACCTGGTTCTGCAGGACGACGACGCGCCGCTGCTGCTGATTTCGGCCGGCATCGGGTGCACGCCGATGATGGGCATGCTCAGCCACCTCGCCGACACCGAGGACACCCGCCCGATCTCGGTGCTGCACGCCGACCGCTCGCCCAGTAACCACGCCCACCGGGCGGAGTTGACCGAACTCGTCGAGCGGTTGCCGTTCGCGGTCATGCACCGCTGGTACGAGGACCTCGGCGCGCGTCGCCCCCGAGGGGGACCTGCGGAAGGGGCGAGCCGACCTCGGGGAGATCACCGTCGCCCCCGGCACCCGGGCCTATCTCTGTGGGCCGCTGCCCTTCATGCTGGGCATGCGCGAAGCCTTGCTCGAGAAAGATGTTGCGGCCGAGAACATTCATTACGAGGTTTTCGGCCCGGACAGCTGGGCGGCCGCCCCTGCATGAGCACTTCACCGGCACGCCTCGGTACACGAGCAGGGTGCGCAGCCGTCTCGTGGCGGGTGAGTTCGACTGCACCGGAAAGGACATCAGATGACTACCGCGCACGCCGTAGCAATCGCCGTGACCTTCGTATGGCTCGGAATGGTGGTGGCGATCTCGTTCGTGGAGGCGCCGCTGAAGTTCCGGGCACCCCGGGGTCACGGTGCGAGTGGGACTGGGTATCGGGCGGCTCGTCTTCCGCGCTCTCAATTCCATCGAAATGCTTTGGGCGGCAGCACTGGTGGCCGCGATCGTCGTCGACGCCCCACCCGTCCATGTCATAGTCGTGGCGATGGCGGCGGTCGCGGTGCTCGTCGTGCAGTTGGCCGTTGTCCGGCCCAGGCTGACGCGTCGGTCCGACCGGATCCTTGCCGGTGAAGAAGCTCCGCGCTCTCGCGCACACTGGGCGTATGTCGGATTGGAGTCGGTGAAGGTGCTCGCCCTCCTGATCGCCGGAATATTCCTCCTCGGCCAGTAGATCGCGCGCCGATCCTGGCGGCCTAACTGTCGGCTGGGGGTTCGGCGTCGGCAGCTCCCCGTGATCCTGCGATCGACTGCGCGAGGGCGCGGAACAAATGAGTGAGTTCGGGGCGGGTTGCCGTTCCGCTGCGGACTACCCCGCACACCGGGATGCGCAGGAGGTCGTGCGACTCGCGCATGAAACTGAGCCCGCGCCGGGGAGTCGCGTCGGCGGTGTCGGCGTACAACACGGTCCACGACAGGGGAGTGGTGAGGACGTCGAGGGTGGCCGTGTGGTCGCTGGGAATCGAGGGCCCGAGCTTTACGCGTTGCCCGACCTGCCGGAAGGCGTCCTCGACCACGGTGTGGATCAGCACCTGACTACTGCGCGGCGGCAGCAGTAGCGGATAGGGCGCCAGTTCGCTGAGGTCGACGGTCGAAAACTTGGACAGCGGATGTTGAGCCGAGGTGACGATCACCAGATCTTCGAGGCCGAATTCGATTGTTTCGAGTCCTGGTCTGTCGACGCCGCCGCGGATCAGGGCCAGGTCTGCATCACCGGACGCCACCGCGGTCATGCGGTCGGTGAAATCCTTGATGACGAATTCGATGTCGAGCTGTGGGAACTCCTCGCGCACAAGGGATATCGCCTCCAGGCTTTGGGTGGCGAAGCTCATGCTGGCGCTGATTCGCAGCCGATTGCGGGGGTCGAGTCCCACCGAGAGTGCGCGCGCCTCGAGGCTCATCATTTCTGCCGCGATCGGCATGAGGCGTTCGCCGGCCGCGGTCAGGCGCGTCGCACGGGTGGACCGTTCGAGTAGGGCCGTGCCGAGTTCGTGCTCGAGCTTGGCTATCTGGTGGCTGATCGCCGACTGCGAGATGAAGCATCGCTCCGCCGCTCGGGAAAAACTGCCTTCTTCACCGACCGCGAGGAAGTAGCGCAACTGCCGGAACTCCATGACCCCAGGCTACCGCGCCGACGAGCATTTATGAGCGATCGAGATAACACAATTTCGATTTCCCCAGGTTATTGGCAATCAGGCTCATCGGATCCATAAGGTGGGCTCATACGCAACGCTAAGCACAGGAACGCTGGCAGAGGAGGTTTTCGGTGGATCGCACACAGGTCGTCATCGTGGGATCGGGTTTCGGCGCCCTCGCGGCGGCGAAGAAGCTCGGCAAGGCAGGCACGCCGTTCGTGCTGATTTCCGAGACCACCGAGCACCTCTTCCAGCCACTGCTCTACCAGGTGGCCACGGGTGTGCTCTCGCCCGGCGAGATCGCGCCGTCCATCCGCGCCATCCTCGCCAAGTATCCCAGTGGTGACGTCCGGCTCGGCCGTGTCGTCGACGTCGACCCGGACAAGCGTGAGGTGGTCTACGAGGCAGGCGGGATCCGCCACACCCTCGGCTACGACACTCTGATCGCCGCGACGGGTGCTCGTCAGGCGTACTTCGGCCGCGACGAGTTCGCCGAGGTCACGTACGCCCTCAAGACGGTCGCCGACGCCGACCGGTTGCGCCGCCAGATCGTCCGCTGCTTCGAAGAGGCGCACACCACGTCGGACCCGGAACGTCGTCGGGATCTGCTCCACTTCATCGTGATCGGCGCGGGGCCCACCGGGGTCGAACTGGCAGGTCAGATCAAGGAACTGGCGGGACGTTACTTCGAGAAGTCGCTGCGGGACGTCACCGCCGAGGACGTCACCGTGACCCTCGTCGAGGGTGCGGGGGAGACGCTGCCCGTGTTCGGCGGCAAGCTCAGCAAGTACACGCAGGACTCCCTCGAGCGTGCAGGGGTCGAGGTGGTCCTCGGCACCATGGTCACCGATATCGACGAGCACGGTGCCACCTTGTCGTCGCCCGGTAACGGGTTCGAGAAGCGACTGACGGCGGAGACGATCATCTGGTCGGCCGGCATTCAGGCCAACGACTTCGCGGCGGTGCTCGCGGAACGGACCGGGTGTGAGACCGGCCGCGGCGGTCGACTGCTGGTCGACGAGGACCTCACTGTGGGCCGCTACGACGACATCTATGCCATCGGCGACATGGCTTCGCTGAACAACCTCCCGGCTCAGTCGCCGTTCGCGATGCAGGGTGGCCGTCACGTCGCGGCGATCATCAACGGAAAGCGGGCGGCCGGAACACCCTTCACCTATCGGGACAAGGGCAGCATGGCGATCATCAACCGGTTCCGCGCGATCACCCGCGTCGGCAAGATCGAGTTGACCGGTGTACTCGCCTGGTTCCTATGGCTTGCCGTCCACCTCGTCTACCTGGTCGGATTCCGGAACCGCTACGTGGCAGTGATGTCGTGGTGTGGATCGTTCCTCGGTCATCGGCGCCCGCACTTCCACTACGCGCAGGAGATCGAACCTGCCGACTCGAACGAGCTGGACCGGGCGGCCTAGAACTCAGGACGCCCCGGCCCGCCGGCCCGCGACATAGACCTCGGCGATGGAGGTATCGCGTATCCCCATCAAGAGCGCGAACAGGGTCTGATCGCGGGCCAGGTCGGGGTCGGCGGCGCGGATGCCATGGCGCAGTAGTCCGTCGAGCGCCGGGGTGCCGGACGGATCGACGACGACGAAGTCGGCTTCCTTACCGACGTCGAAGTTACCGAATCGGTTCTCCATGTCCAAGGCTCTGGCACCGCCGAGGGTACCGATGAACAGCATTTCGGCCGGATGCATCGATACTCCGTCGTCCCCGGGTTCGTTGATGTGCACTTTGAACGCATCGCCGAGCACCCGCGGGATCAACCATTCGTCGCCGCCGCCGAAATCTGTGCCCGCGGAGATGTTGACACCCGAGGCGACCGTCCGCTTCCACGGCATCGTTCCGGATCCCAGGAACAGCTGCGAGACCGGACAGTGCGAGACGGACGTACCGGTCTCGGCCATCCGTTCGAGCTCGACGTCCTGGCAGTGCACGCAGTGCGCGAGGATGGTTCGTCGGCCCAGCAGGCTCTTCCCGCCCACCTGGGAGCCGGGCAGGAACTTCCCGTCGTAGGTGTCCAGGTATGAATTCACCTGGTACACCTCTTTGGTCGAGTCCACCTCTCCGGTTCCCGGGCGATTGTTCTCGTTGAGATGCGAGTGCACATACACCCCGCGGTCCCGCACTTCGTCGTACAGTTCCCCGAGGTTTTTCAGGGTCTCGGTCGTCACCGACAACGAGAACCGAGGGACGATAGCCACATGCAACAGCGCGGTGGCGACATCACCGGTATCCGCGCCGTGCCACTTGTCGATCTCTTCGCGGGTCAGCCGGATGGCGTCCTCTTCGGATGTCATCAGTGGCTGGGCGGTGCCGACACCGACAGTCTGAATGCCGCGACCGCTGACGATACGCAGACCGGCCTTCTTCGTCTCGGTGAACAGGGCGTCCTGTGCATGCGGAAACGCCGACCCGAACACCATCGCGGCCGTAGTGCCCGCCGAGATGCGACGGTGGGTGAACTCGACGGCCGCTTGCTGCGCGAACTCCGGATCGGCGAACTTCGTTTCCGACGGGAACATGCACAGGGTCAGCCATTCCAGCAGTTGTCCGCCGCCGTAGGAGTCGCCGGCGTAGGTCTGCGGAAAATGGATGTGGGTGTCCACGAACCCCGGCAACAAGAACCCGGGCCGGTGGTCGTGCACGGTGCCGGACTCATATTCCGACGGAATCTCGGTTCGGTCGCCGCAGAACGCGATTCGCCCGGAATCGTCCAGGACCAGTGCGCCGTCGGGAATCGATACGAGAGCGGCCGCGGCTTCGGTCACTGTCGGTGCGCCGGCGATGTGGAAGATGTGCCCGAGGTGGATGTGCGTTGCCATGTGATGAACTCCCGTCCAGTAGCGGCCAGTACTCACAATGCCACCGATCCGACCCATATCGTGGCGAAACAGACCGAGCACTCGACCGTACGAACAGGTGCAAGTACACAACCGGGACGGGCTACGGGGCCTCGAGGTGACCGACACGGGCCGTGGTCATCTCTCGCCACACCCGTGCCGGAGTCATCGGCAACCGTCGCAAGCGAACGCCGGTGGCGTCGGCAATGGCGTTGGCCAAGGCCGGGGCCACCGGGTTGTACGGCGACTCGCTCATGGATTTGGCGCCCCGCGGACCTAATTGGTCGTAGGTGTCCGCGAAATACACTTCGGTCTCGGGGATATCGGCCAGTTGGGGGATGTGATAGTTCCTCAGCTGAGGTCCCAGAACCGTTCCGGCGCCGTCGAGGCGGATCTCTTCATACAGCGCACTGCCGATCGCCTGAGCTACGCCTCCCTCGACCTGCCCACGGCACTGCTGCGGATTGAGGACGGTCCCTGCGTCGGCGGATTGAACCGACTGCAGAATTCGTACCTCACCGGTGACCGTGTCGACGGCGACCCGGAATGCATGCACGTTGAAGACCACCGAGCGGGGAGTGCCGTCGTGCCGACCCTCGGCTCGAAGCACGCCCTCGGCCGCGAGCTTGTCCCATTCGATCACTTGGGTGCCGATCCGGACGCCCTCCGGTGTCAGCGAGCATTCCGCGTCCTCGGCGACACCGGCGATGCGGCGCGCGGTTCCGGACAGAAGTGCGCGCAGACTGCTGCACGCCTGATCGACTGCCTTTCCGGCAACCACACTTCCGGCCGACCCGAACGCTCCCGTGTCGTGCCCCGTGAAGTCGGTGTCGGACTGGCGGATGATGATTCGATCGGTGGTGGTGCCGAGCGCGGTTGCCGCGAGCTGCGCGTGCACGGTCGTGGTTCCGTTGCCGAATTCGGCGGTTCCTACCCGCACTTCGTAGTGGCCGCCCGCGACGAGAGTGCAGGACGCTTCCGCGAAGTGCCCACGCGGCGGAATGGTTGCGATCATGGACGCCGCCATGCCCTCGCCGACTTTCCATCGCGGGCCCTTCGGTGGGGTAACTCCATTGCCCCGGCGCAGGGCTGCCTCGGCGAGATCGAGGCACTGGTCGAGCCCGTAGCTCCCGTAGGTGAGGTCGTCGTGCGCCACCTCGGCTTCGACGAAGTCGTCCCCCGGAACGATCACGTTGCGGCGGCGGAAGTCGAAGGGGTCGATGCCCAGCTTTCGGGCAAGCTCGTCCAACGCCGACTCGATACCGAAAATGACCTGTCCGAGCCCGTATCCGCGGAAGGCGCCCGACGGCAAGTTGTTGGTGTACACGGCGCGGGCATCGACCCGCTTGTTGGGGGAGCGGTACAGTGCGACGGACTCTCCACAGCTGTGGAACATCACCCCCGCGGAATGATTCCCGTAGGCTCCGGCGTCCGACAGCACGTCCACGGCGAGCGCGGTCAGCCTTCCGTCTCCATCGGCCCCGGCCCGCACCGCGACCCGCATGGGATGGCGGCACGGCGCGGTGGTGAACTGGTCCGAGCGGGTGAATTCGTACTGCACGGGCTTACCGGTGCGCAAGACCGCAAGCGCGACGAGGTCCTCGACGAGCATTTCTTGTTTGGCACCGAATCCACCACCGATTCGGGCGGTGAACACCCGGACCCCGGAACGGTCCAGCGTGAAGAGTCGTGCCAGTTCGTCGCGTATGAGAAAGGGAACCTGAGTGCTGCTCCGGAGGGTCAGTCGCCCCTCGTCGTCGAGCCAGCCGATGGCGGAATGCGTCTCCAGATGGACGTGTTGCACGCGCTGCGTCTGCCACGTCCCCTCGACCACCGCGCCCGACGCCCGGGCCGCCTCGAGTCCCGAGTCGACGTCGCCGACCTCACCGTGTAACTCTGCCACCAGATTCCGGGTGGGATCCGCGATGCGCGACTCGGCGCCCTTGTCGGAGTGGAGGAGGGGCGCGCCTGCCCGGTGTGCCAGGTCCGGGTCGAACACAGGCTCCAGAATATCGTAGTCGACGTCGATCAATTCCGCTGCGTGGCGGGCAATGTCGACCGAGTCGGCGACCACCGCCGCGACACGCTGCCCGACGAACCGCAGCACGGTGTCGAAGACGTAGGTGTCGTCCGGGTCGTCGGTGCGGAGTTCGTGGCGTGCGGTGGAGAAGGCGATGTCCGGGCTGTCTCGGTGGGTGAGTACCGCGTGGACGCCGGGCACTCCCTCCGCTGCGGCGGTGTCGATGCGGGTGATCCGCGCATGGGCGTGCGGGCTGCCGAGGACGTGGACGTGGAGCAATCCCTGGACCCTGACATCGAGGGTGTACGGTTCGGCCCCGCACACCACCCGGGTGGCGGCGGGGGCAGGAATCGAACGGCCGGAGGAGTGACCGCTCGAGTCGTCCTCGGTGGTGCAGATTCCGCCGACTGCATCCCGGATCGCGCGGTAACCTGTGCAGCGGCACAAGTTTCCCTTCAGGGTGCGGGGAAGGTCGGCCCGTTGATCGGCGGTGAGCGCAGAAGCAGTGACTACCATTCCCGGAGTGCAGAATCCGCACTGGAAGCCGGCCGCAGCGACGAACTGCTCCTGGACGGGATGTAGTCGTTCGGGGCTCCCCAGCCCCGCGGCCGTCGTCACCTCGAGGCCCTCGGCACGGTGCGCCGGAATGACGCACGAATGCACGGGGTGGCCGTCGAGCAACACTGTGCAGGCGCCGCAATCACCGGCGTCGCACCCCTTCTTGACCGCGAAAACGTCGTGGTCCCGCAACAGCGTGCGCAGGCACTGACCGGGCCGCGGGTCGGCGTTCACCGGCTGCCCGTCGACGGTGAACTTCATGTCAGTCCCTCCCTGATCTCCTCCGCGAGGACGGCGGTGACATGGCGCCGCCAGTCGACGACACCGTGTGCGTCCGTGAAGTACGCCTCGAGTGGAATATGTTCCGTCAGTGCAGTGTCGAGTGCGTGAGGGTCGGGAACGTCGGGGAAGCGCAGTACGAACGGGCGCAGGGTCGACGCGGTGACGACGAGCGTGAATCCGTCCGGTCCGAGTCGTCCCGCCAGGAGTGCGCCGGACCGGCCGAGCGGCGAATAGGCGATCTTGCGGAGCGTCGTGCGGCTCCGGAGTGCCGATCCCGGGAAATGAATGCTGCGGATCAGTTCGCCCGGATTCAGCAGGGTGCACCCGGCGCCGGTAACCAACTCGAGCACCGGGATTCGCCGTTCGCGCCCCTCGGATGCCCAGAGCAGCACCTCGGCGTCGAGTGCGCAGCATGCGGTGATCATGGCGCCTGCCGGCAGTCCGAGCGCGAGATTTCCCCCGACGGTGGCGGTGTGCCAGATCTTCCACGACGCGACGAGCGCTTCGGCGCACGGGCGGAACAGGCTTGTTCCGATCCATTGATCGGGATATGCGGTGTGGCAGAGTGTTTCGATGGTGCACGTGGCGGCCACCTCGAGCTCGTCGGGGTGCACCGTGACTGCCTGCCAGCCCAGAGTAGTGAGATCTACCAGGTGGGTGAGGCCCGGTTGCGGTTCCGAGTACAACCAGGTTCCGCCGGCCAGGTACGCCGATCCCGGTTCCGGCACGGGAAGTTCCGCGCGCGTGCGCGGTGTGGCGATGTCGGTGACGAACGAGAGGTCCACGGTGTCACCCTCCCACGCTCGACCACCGGGCGCCCGTCGACGAGCTGTTCCTCGGGCGGCCGTTCGGCGTCAACTCAGCCAACCTGCGTAGGCAGACCACGCCGGCCCGGGGTCCGGAGCGTCGGAACGCTGAACCGTCGCCTGGATCAGGCCGTAGGGGCGGTCGGCGGCGTGAAACACCTCGTTGTCGTTCTCCACACCAAAGCGCCCGAGGTCGTGCGCGAAGTGATGCTTGTTGGGCGCAGACAGACGCACCTCCGCGAGCAAAGGACAGCGCTCGAGGACTGCCTTTCCGATTTCGTAGAGTGTCTGCTGCAGGGCCAACGAATGCACCGTCGCGAATGTGGACACGATCTGTTCCTTGATGTCGGTGTACACGCTGTTCCAGTCGACCTCGGTGGTGACGAACCGCCATTGCACGACGAGTGACGTGGCCATCACCCGGTCGTGGGTCTCTTCGAGGACGGTGTACTCGTCCTTCAGGAACCCGAAGAACTCGCTGCCCGTGGATTTCAGAATCACCAGATCCTTCAGGCCCCCGACCACCCATGTTCCGTCGGCGTCGACCGTGACGGCCGCGGTACGCACTTCCTCGCCCTTCCGCACCCAGGTGTGATCGTGCTCGGCACCCTCGACCACGGCCCGCGCCCACGAGTACTCCTCGATCTCGATGCGCGCGCCCTCGACCGGTTCGACGTCGTTCACGAAATGCCGCGCCAACGCCAGCCCGTATTCCTCGATGGCATCGAGTCCCTTCTCCTTCGCGTAGGAGAAGGCGGTCTGCTTCTGACTATCCGTGGGCAGCACGGTGCTCTGATCACCCTCGAGGTGCGCGGCGGAGAAATCACCTCGGAGACAGGTGGAGACGCTCACGTCCCGGATCTCGTGCCGCGGGCTCTCGCGGTAGATCCGGACGATCCGATTCTCGGCCTTCCCATACTGGTTCTTACCCAGGACGATCTTGCCCCCGAGGTGGGGGCCGTTGTTCGGATTACTCACGTTCAGCTCCCGCGATAGGTGGAATAGCCGTAGGGGGACAACAACAACGGAACGTGGTAGCCACGCTGGGGATATCTCAACTCGAAGGTGACGGTCACCACCGGGTAGAAGGTGTCCTGGCCGCGCCGACCGAAATAGTCACCGGTGTCGAACACGAGGCAATACGTCTCCGCGATCAGGCCCTCGGGTGCGATCTCGGGGATGCGGCCGTCGGCGTCGGTCATCGCTGAGGCGATCGGTTCACCCTCGAGGGATTCGAGCCGCACGTGCAGTCCTGCTGCCGGGTCACCGGTCGTTGCGTCCAGCACGTGCGTGCTGAGGATTCTGGTCATCAACGTCCTCCTTCGGTGGAGTGGTTCAGCAACCGTACGAGACGCAGCCGGTTGATCGCGGCGAGTTCCGCCCGTAGAACCCTGCGCTCGGTGCTGCTGTCGTTGTCGAGGCGTCGGTGTAGCACGTCGAGCAGTTCCTGCGCGGAACGTCCGGACGCGCACACGAGGTAGACGTGCCCGAACTTTGTCTCGTACTCCTCGTTTCCCGCGCGAAGTTTCGCCCGCAACTCGCGGTCGGCGGAAGCGACTGCGGACTGCTCACGCGCCGACGACGCGTTGTCGGGGCGGTCGCCGATGCGCGGATGCCCGGCCAAGGCCTCGTCGATCTCGGCTTCGGTGAGTTCGGCGAGAACCTCGTCGGCGCGGGTATAGAGCTCTTCGGCCGTGCGGAACGGCCGCGCGGCGGCCACCCGGCGCGCCCACACCGTCGACGAACAACACTCGGTCAGTAAGGCGACGGCCTGCTCGTCGCTCCACTCGTTCACTGTGCTCAGGCCGGGCGGTTCGGTCATCGGTGCTCCTCCCGTGAGCCTTTCTGGTACATCTGGCTACCACAAAGGCGCACAGGTGGCGCGTCGACTTACCGATCTAGTTACACCCGAGCGATTTGACGACTTTATGTAGGTTATGCAACCCTACGTAAGTTGTCCCACGGGGTGCAACCACCGCAGGGCACAGTAGTCGGTCACCGGAGCAAGAGTCGTCTCTCGCCGCTCCTAGTAGATAAGAGAACGATTCGTGGAACCGGCAGAGTTCGCGGCTGGTACGTCCGCCCGCGTTGACACGAGTGTCAACGAGAATGATTCGCACTACTTCGCCCTCACCGCCGCTCAGCGCGGTATCTGGTATGCCCAGCACCTCATGGGCGAAGTGCCGATCACGATTGCGCAGTACATCGACGTCGAGGGCGCTCTGGATGTCGATGCTTTTCGACGTGCAGGTCAGGTCGCTGCCCGCGAGATCGGTAGCGGGATGCTCCGCATCGTAGAGATCGACGGCGAACCACTCCAGACGGTCGACCTCACTCTCGACGACGGGGTGGGACACCACGACTTCCGGGCGGAACCGGACCCCCACGCTGCCGCACTCGAGTGGATGCGCGCCGACTACACCGCACCGCTCGATCTGCTCTCGGACCGGCTGATCCGGGCCGCCACCCTGCAGATCGGCGATCACCACCATCTCTGGTACTGCCGCATCCACCACATCGCTCTCGACGGCTACGGCGCCATGAAGTTCATGAGCCGCGCCGCCGAGTTGTACACGGCCGAGATCCGGGCTGTGGAGCCGCCGCCGTCGGTGGCGGGTGACCTCCGAGAGGTTTCGGCCGCCGAGGACGCGTACATCGGTTCTTCCCGGTACCTCACCGACCGCGACTACTGGGCGACCCGATCCCGGAACCTCCCCGTCCCGGTCAGCCTCGCGGGCCGCACTGCCCCGGCGCAGGCTCGGTCCCGCTGGCACGGCGGACAGGTGCCCACCGACGTCGCCCGGTCGGTGGACGGGGCGACCTCGCGTCTCAACTCTGCCTTCGCGGCTGTCGCCGTGGCCGCGACCGCAGCTTTCGTCGCCCGGATGACGGGTTCGGACGACGTCGTTCTCAGTCTGCCCGTGTCGGCCCGCACCAACGCCGTGCTGCGTCGATCGGGCGGCATGGTGTCCAATGTGGTGCCGTTGCGGGTGTCGATCACCCCGGACACGACGGTCGCCGCGCTGGTCTCCGCCGTCCAGCTCGAGCTCACCGGTGCGTTGCGCCACCAGCGCTACCGCAGCGAGGACATCCGCCGCGACTCCGGCGCCGCCCAGGATCAGCGGGGCTTCTTCGGTCCCGCGATCAACATCATGAACTTCCATTCCGAAATCACCCTCGCCGAGCTCACCGGTCGGTTCCACGTCCTGTCGACCGGACCCGTCGAGGACCTCTCCGTCAACCTGTACCCGAGCGTGGCGGGAAGTACGTCGCGCATCGATTTCGAGGCGAACCCCGCCCTGTACGGGGCCGAGGAACTTGCCGGACACCACGCGCGGTTCCTCGACCTGCTGGCCCGGTTCGCCGACGCGGACCCGGACACCCCGGTTGCACACCTGGACGTGCTGACGGCGGACGAGCACGCACAACTCGTGCCTGCCGCCGGCCCGGCGGCACCCGACCCGTTGCTGCTGGTCGACCTGTTCGAAGCCGGGGTCCGGGCGAACCCCGACGGCACGGCACTGATTCTCGATGGAGCAACGACCGGCTACCGCGAACTCGACGAGCGCAGCACCGCGATCGCACGACTGCTGCTGACCCGCGGAGTGGGACCCGGTGACTTCGTGGCGGTGTCGTTCACCCGGTCCGTCGACTCCGTCGTGGCGGTGTGGGCCGTGGCGAAGTCGGGGGCGGCGTTCGTCCCCGTCGACCCGGCCTACCCGGCCGAGCGCATCGCCCACATGTTGTCCGATTCGGGCGTGACCCTCGGTCTGACGGCCACCGCGCACCGGGACCTGCTCGAGGGAACCGGTGTCGAATGGCTCGCCCTCGACGACTCCGCGCTCACGTCTGCCTGCGCGAAGCTGTCAGTCGCACCGGTGACGGACGCCGATCGTCCGATACCACTGACACCCCGCTATCCGGCGTACATGATCTACACCTCGGGTTCCACGGGCACGCCGAAAGGTGTGGTGGTCACGCACACCGGCCTGGCCGCGTTCGCCGCGTGGGCCCTGCCCGAGCTCGGCGTGACGCGCGACTCGCGGGTGCTGCGCTTCTCCTCGTCGAGCTTCGATGCGTCCGTGTTCGAGATGGTGCAGGCGTTCAGCGCGGGCTCGACGATGGTGATCGTGCCACCGGGCGTGTACGGCGGCGACGAACTCACGGCTCTCCTTCGTTCGCAGCGGGTCACCCACATCATCAGTGCACCCGCGGTATTGGGAACCGTGGACGCCGCCGGCCTCGACTCGCTCGAGGCCGTGGTCGTCGGTGGCGACGTGTGCCCGCCGGATCTCGTCGAGCGGTTCGGCAGCCGCTGCCGCCTCTACAACAGCTACGGCCCCACCGAGTCGACCATCGTGATCACCATGACGGGTCCGCAGACCGACCCCGCCGGGATCACGATCGGCGGCCCGATGCAGGGCGCACGAGCTGTCGTCCTGGACCGCTGGCTGCGGCCGGTGCCGCGCGGGGTGACCGGGGAGCTGTATCTCGGGGGCCCCGGGCTCGCCGAGGGCTATCACGGCCGTTCGGGACTGACGGCATCGCGATTCGTCGCCGACCCGTTCCCCGTAGGCGGCGGTAACCGCCTGTACCGCACCGGCGACCTCGTGCGGTGGAGCCGCGGCGAGGAACCCGTCCTCGAGTATGTGGGGCGCAGCGACTTCCAGGTACAGCTGCACGGACTGCGCATCGAACTCGGTGAAATCGATGCGGTGCTGTCGGGGCACGAGTCGGTGGACTTCGCGGTGTCCGCCGTGCGGGAACGTGAGGGCGGCACCTCGGTGTTGGTGTCTTACGTGCGAATTCGGCCGGATTCGCGTTTCGATCACGCCGCGCTCGCCGCGCACGCCGCCCGCCTCCTGCCCAGCTACATGGTGCCGTCCACCGTGATGGAGCTCGACCGGGTTCCGCTCACCCCGGCGGGCAAGGTGGATCGCGAAGCCCTACCCGAACCGGTTTACGCGGTCCGCGAGTATGTGGCCCCGCGCACCGACACCGAACGGCTGGTCGCGGCCGCCTACGCCGGTGTGCTCGGTGCCGGCGTGGTCGGGGCCGAGGACGATTTCTTCGATCTGGGTGGCGACTCGCTGAGTGCCACCCGGGTGATCGGCCGGGTCAACGAGTCGGCAGGCAAGTCGTTGGCCGTGCGGGTGATCTTCGAGGCACCGGGCGTCGCGGCGCTCGCCGCGGTGGTCGACGCCGCCGAGCGCGGGGATCGCCCGGCGCTGGTGGGAATCGAACGACCGGATCGTATTCCCCTGTCCGCTGCGCAGTCCCGGATGTGGATCCTCAACCGCTACAACCCCGAGTCGGTGGCCTACAACATTCCGCTCGTACTGCGGCTGTCCGGCGACCTCGACACCGCTGCCCTCCGGGCGGCGCTGCGGGACGTCCTGGAGCGCCACGAGGCGCTGCGGACCGTGTATCCCGACTCTGCCGACGGCCCGTATCAGCGGATCGTCCCCCTCGACGACCTCGCGCTGGACCTCGAACCGCGCCGCGTCGACGACGAAGAACAGCTGTTCGCAGTGCTGACCGCAGAGCTGTCCACCGGCTTCGACGTGATGGCATCGGTCCCGTTGCTCAGCAGCGTATTCGAGCTGTCACCGGACGAACACGTTCTCGTCGTGGTGGTGCATCACATCAGTGCGGACGGCGCGTCGATGGGGCCGCTCGCCCGTGACCTGATGTTGGCGTACACCAGCCGCGTCGGCAACCGGGTACCGGACTGGACACCGCTCGCCGTCCAGTACGCCGACTACAGCGTCTGGCAGCGGCAGCTCCTCGGCTCCGAGTCCGAAGAGGGAAGTGTTGCCGCACGCCAGGCTGCGTACTGGCGTCAGCAACTGCGCGGCGCCCCGGACCTGCTCGAGCTGCCCACCGACCGGCGTCGGCCGGCGGTGGCGTCACTGCGCGGGGAGATCTCGACGTTCCGCCTCGACAGCGCACTCGTCGAACAAGCCACGGCGTTCGGACGCAGCCACGGCGCCACCCTCTTCATGGTGGTGCACGCGGCCCTGGCCACACTGCTCGCGCGCCTCGCCGCGACCACAGACGTGGTGGTGGGCACTCCGGTCGCGGGACGCGGCGAGCAGGCCCTCGACGACCTGGTGGGGATGTTCGTCGGCACGCTCGCGTTGCGGACACACATCGACCCGGCGTCCTCGTTCGCGGAGGTGCTCGGGCACGTCCGGGAGACCGATCTTGCGGCGTACGGCAACGCGGACCTGCCGTTCGAGCGGTTGATCGACCTACTGCAACCGGGACGCTCCCAGGCATATTCGCCGATCTTCCAGGTTGCGCTGTCGCTCGAGGATCAGAGCGTCAACCAACTCACGCTTCCCGGTCTGTCGGTGTCGGCACTGGATCTCGGTGTGGTGCCGGCGAAGTTCGATCTGCAGTTGACCCTCCGCACCGACGGTGCCGCAATGGCGGCGTCCTGGATTTTCGCCACCGATCTGTTCGACCGCGACACGATCGACTCGTTTTCCGTCCGCTTCGAGAAAATTCTGCGGCAGGGGATCACCGATCCGAGATGCGCGGTCGGCGACCTGGACCTGCTGACCGCCGACGAACACGCCACACTGACCGCGCCACCCGAAGCGTCTGCCGTGGCGGCGCGCACGTTGCCGGACATCTTCACGAGCGGTGCCGGGCGCGGCGGGATCGCACTCGTGTCGGAGCAGGGGGAACTCTCCTACGCGGACCTCGACGCAGAATCGAACCAGTTGGCGCGTGTACTCATCGCGCACGGTGTGGGTCCGGAAAGGGTGGTGGCGCTGGCACTTCCGCGGACCGCCCAGGCCGCCCTCGCCGTGTGGGCGGTGACCAAAACGGGCGCCGCGTTCGTGCCCGTCGATCCGAGCTATCCGTGCGAACGCATCGAGCACATGCTCTCCGACTCGGGTGCGGCGCTCGGGTTGACCGACACCGCCACCGCGGCGGGGCTGCCCGGCGGCACCGAGTGGCTGCTGCTGGACGACGTCGCACACGTCACGTCGGCCGCACCGGTCACCGATCGCGACCGCACTATGCCGTTGCGCCTCGAGCATCCGGCGTATCTCATCTATACGTCCGGCTCCACCGGAACACCCAAGGGCGTCACGGTCACTCATACGGGATTGAGCGCCTTCACGGCGGAGGCACGCCCGGAACTGGGCACTACGTCGCGCTCCCGCGTGCTCCGGTTGTCGTCCGCAAGCTTCGACGCCTCCGTCTTCGAGATGATTCAGGCGTTCAGCGCCGGGGCCACCCTGGTGATCGCACCGCCGTCGGTGGTCGGCGGCGAAGACCTCACCGCCCTTCTCCGCGACCAGCGCGTCACCCACGTGCTCACTGCGCCAGCCGCATTGAGCACCGTCGATGCGAGCGCACTCGGTGATCTGCGCACCGTCGTCGTCGGGGGTGAGGTGTGCCCACCGCAGCTGGTCGATAAGTTCTCCCCGGGGCGGCGTTTCTTCAACAGTTACGGTCCCACCGAAACGACCATCGTCGTCACCATCGGTGAACCGCTCACCCCGGGCGCCGACATCACCATCGGCAGCCCACTCGACGGCGCGCAGGCGCTGGTCCTCGACTCCCGGCTGCGGCCCGTGCCGCGCGGTGTCACGGGTGAGTTGTACCTGTCCGGCCCCGGCCTCGCCCGCGGATACCACGCCCGATATGGACTCACATCGGAACGGTTCGTCGCCAATCCCTCTGGATCCCAGGGCAGCCGGATGTACCGGACCGGTGACCTGGTGCGGCTGCGATCCGACGGGCAGCTCACCTATCTGGGCCGCGCCGACTCCCAGGTGAAACTGCGGGGCCTGCGCCTCGAGCTCGGTGAGGTCGAGGCCGCGCTGTCCCGGCACGGCGACGTGGTGGCCGCGGCAGCGTCCGTCCATCACCACCCCCGGCTCGGCGATCAGCTCGTCGGCTACGTCGTGCCTGCGCAGGGAACCAGCCCCGACGTCTCCGACATCCTGTCGGCCGCGAGCGAACTGCTGCCCCGCGCGCTCGTGCCGGCAACCGTCACACTGCTCGACGCCCTTCCGCTCACCCCGGCCGGGAAGATCGACCGCCCGGCGCTGCCCGCCCCGACATTTGCGGCGCGGACGGTGTTCCGGGCGCCGTCGACCCCCTCCGAACTGCTTGTCGCGCGGGTGTTCACGGAGATTCTCGACGTCGACAGGGTGGGGGCCGACGACAGCTTCTTCGAGATCGGCGGCAACTCTCTGTCCGCCACGCAGGTGATCGCCCGCCTGCGCGCGGCCAGCGGCACGTCCCTGTCAGTCCGGTCACTGTTCGACGCACCCACAGTCGCGGCGCTGGCCGCCGCCGTGGACACCGCCGGACGGTCCGACCGCCCGGTCCTGGAGGCACGTCCGAGACCGGATCGGATTCCGCTGTCTCCGGCGCAGGCGCGGGTGTGGTTCCTCAACCGTTTCGACCCGGGTTCCACCGTCGACATCCTGCCGCTCGCCCTCCGCCTGACCGGGACGCTCGACGTCCCCGCTCTGCAGGCAGCGCTCAGCGACGTCCTCGAACGGCACGAGGCACTGCGCACGATCTACCCCGACTCACCCACCGGCCCACACCAGGTCCTGGTCTCCATCGAGTCGGCGCTCCCGGACCTCACCGTGCTCGAGGTGACCGAGAACGAGGCGCTGCAGCGGGCCGTGGAGTTCGCGACCACGGGATTCGACCTCACCGTGGAACCACCCCTGCGCGCAGGCCTGTTCGCGGTCTCCGAGAACGAGCACCTTCTCGTCGTCGTGGTCCATCACATCGCCGCCGACGGCTTCTCGCTCGCGCCGCTGGCCCGCGACGTGATGCTCGCGTACACCGCACGTGCGCAACAGGACGAGCCCGGGTGGTCGCCGCTCCCGGTCCAGTACGCCGACTACAGCCTCTGGCACCGCGAACTGCTCGGCAACGAGGACGACCCCGCGTCGCTGGTATCCCGCCAAACCGAGTACTGGGTGCGCACTCTCGCAGAGTTGCCGGACGAGCTCACCCTGCCCACCGATCGGCCGCGTCCACGCCGACAGTCACACCGCGGCAGCGAGCTGACATTCGATGTCGACGCCCACACCCACGAATTGCTGCGTGAACTCGCGGCTGCCCGCGACGCCAGCCTGTTCATGACCGTGCACGCCGCCTACGCGGTGTTTCTGAGCCGGCTCTCGAACTCGGCCGACATCGTGGTCGGAACTCCCGTTGCCGGCCGGGGCGAGCAGGCCCTCGACGACCTCGTGGGCATGTTCGTCAACACCCTCGTCCTGCGGGTCCACGTCGCGCCGGAGGCCACGTTCGACGAGTTGGTGGAGCGCACCCGCGAAGCCGACCTGGGTGCGTTCTCGCATGCCGACGTGCCGTTCGAGCGGCTGGTAGAAGTTCTCGATCCGGTTCGCTCCCAGGGTCGGCACCCTCTGTTCCAGGTCGCCCTGTCCTTCCAGAACCTGACCCCCGCCACGTTCGACCTGCCGGGACTGGTGGTCTCAACCGTCCCGGCGGAGCTGCAGACCGCCGAGTTCGATCTCCATCTGACCCTCACCGAGCAGGCTGACGGCGGAATCCACGCGTCCTTCACCTACGCCACCGACCTGTTCGACGCGTCGACCGTCGCCGCTTTCGCCGAACAATTCACCCGCATCCTGCGGGCCGTGGCCACCGACCCGTCGACACCAGTCGGTGACGTTGCCCTGCTCGACGCGTCGGAACGCACAGAGCTGGTCGACATTCGCAACCGGACGGACCATCCGCTGCCCGAGGCCCGGCTGCTCGACGCCTTCGCGGACCAGGTACGCCGGGCCCCGGATGCGCCGGCACTCGTCTTCGAGGGTGAATCGTTGACCTACCGGGAGTTCGCGGGTCGGGTGAACCGGTTGGCGCGGGTCCTGATCTCCGAGGGCGTGGGTCCGGAAACGTTGGTGGCGTTGGCGATGCGCCGATCCGTCGACCTGGTCGTCGGGATGTACGCGGTCCTGACCGCGGGCGGCGGTTATGTTCCCGTGGATCCGGACCATCCGGCCGATCGCATCGGGTACATCCTCGATGCGGCCGACCCGATCTGTGTCCTGTCGACGTCCCGCGACGCTTTTGCGAGTGATCGGTCCGTCATCCTTGTCGACACCCTCGACGTCGACGGCGTTTCGTCGGCACCGCTGACGAATTCGGCGGTGCACCCGGATGGTGTCGCCTATGTGATCTTCACGTCCGGCTCGACCGGAAAGCCCAAGGGTGTCGCGGTCACCCACCGGGCGATCGTGAACCAGATCGCCTGGATGACGAACCAGTATCCGCTGGGCCCCGGTGACGTGTATCTGCAGAAGACCGCGACCACGTTCGACGTGTCCCTGTGGGGCTTCTTCCTGCCGCTCCGGGTCGGTGCCACCCTCGTGGTCGCGGCACCCGATGGGCACCGCGACCCGCAGTATCTCGCCGACACCATTCGAGAGCACCGGGTGACGGTCACCGACTTCGTGCCGTCCATGTTGTCTGTCTTCGCCGACGGTGTCGGACGTGAGGTGCTGACCACGCTGCGGCACGTGTTCGTGATCGGTGAGGCTCTGCCCGCTGCGACCGTTCGCGACTTCACCGAGATTTCGACGGCCCGGGTCCACAACCTGTATGGGCCGACCGAGGCCGCGGTGTCGATCACCTACGCCGATGTCACCGACACCCCTGAGGGTGGTGCGGTGTCGATCGGTACACCCGAGTGGAACAGCCGCGTCTACGTCCTCGACTCGAGGTTGCACCCGGTGCCCGTGGGCGTTCCGGGCGAGCTGTATCTCGCCGGTGTGCAGTTGGCGCGTGGTTACCACTGCCGTGTCGACCTCACCGCCGACCGCTTCGTCGCAGACCCCTTCACCAGGGCAGGGGAGCGGATGTACCGCACCGGGGACCTCGTCCGCTGGACCACCACCGGCGAACTCGTATACATCGGGCGCACCGACTTCCAGGTCAAGTTCCGCGGCCAGCGCATCGAGCTCGGTGAGATCGAGACCGCGCTGCTCGCCCATGCTCAGGTGTCGCAGGCGGCGGTGCTGGTCGTCCCGACCAGCACCGGTGATCATCTCGTGGGCTATGCCGTTCCGACCGCGGGTTCGGACGTCGACGTCGACGAATTGCGCACCGCGATCGCACGAAAGCTGCCCAGCTACATGCTGCCCGAAACTATCTTGATTCTCGACAGTTTCCCCCTCGGCACGTCCGGCAAACTCGACCGGAAAGCCCTGCCCGCACCCATTTTCGAGGCCCGTGTTTTCCGGGCGCCGGCCACTGCCGCCGAAAGCGTTGTCGCCGAAGTGTTCGCCGACGTCCTGGGTGTCGAGCGGGTCGGCCTTGACGACGACTTCTTCGCCCTCGGCGGTAACTCGCTGATCGCCACCCAGGTCGCCGCCCGACTCGGCCGTGCACTCGACAGCAGAGTCCCCGTGCGGGAGCTGTTCGACGCCCCTACCGTCGAGGCACTCGCAGCGCGCGTTGCCGTCCTCGCTGGGACGGGCGGCGGAACGGCACTCGTGGCCGCTCCGCGTCCTGAGCGAATCCCGTTGTCGTCGGCGCAGAATCGGATGTGGTTCCTCAATCGCTTCGATCCGGAGTCGGCGGCGTACAACCTTCCGCTCGCGATCCGGCTGACGGGGACGCTGAACGTCGCGGCCCTCCACACCGCCGTCCACGACGTGCTGGAACGGCACGAGTCGCTGCGCACGGTCTTCCCCGACAACGGTGACGGCCCCGTGCAGGTAATCCTGCCCGCCGACCGGGTCGACCTCGATCTCACCCCGGTCGACGTGACCCCCGACGAACTTGTGGGCGAGGTGACCAGCGTCCTGCACGGCGGCTTCGACGTGACCGCGGGAATACCCCTTCGCGGGCGACTTCTGCGCACCGCCGTCGACAAGCATGTCCTCGTCATCGTCGTGCACCACATCAGCGGCGACGCCGTGTCCATGGGTCCGCTCGCTCGCGATGTCATGGTCGCCTATACCGCCCGAAGTGCGGGACACGCCCCGAACTGGTCACCGCTTCCGATGCAGTACGCCGATTTCGCGATCTGGCAGCACGCGGCACTGGGCGCCGAGTCCGATCCCGAATCACTGGCCGCACAGCAGATCCGGTACTGGACCGAGACGCTGTCCGGGCTGCCGGACGTGCTCGAGTTGCCCACCGATCGGCCCCGCCCGGCCGTGCCGTCGCAGCGCGGCGACACCGTGCGGTTCGACGTTCCGGTGGACACCGCTCTGGCGCTCGAGCAGACGGCCCGCGATCACGGAGCCTCCGTGTTCATGGTGCTGCACGCGGCGCTGGCGGTCGTGCTGTCGCGGTTGTCGGCGACGTCCGACATCGCCGTCGGCACCCCGGTCAGCGGTCGCGGTGAGCAGCACCTCGACGACCTGGTCGGAATGTTCGTCAACACCCTGGTCCTGCGTACGCACGTCGCTGCGCACGAAAGCTTCACTGAACTCCTGACACGGGTGCGCGACACCGACCTCGGTGCGTACGGGCACGCGGACATTCCGTTCGAGCGGCTCGTCGACGTCCTCACTCCCGTCCGCACCCAGGCCCACACACCCCTGTTCCAGGTGGCGCTGTCGTTCGAGCACCGCGGTCTCACCCGCTTCGAATTGCCTGGAGTGACGGTGGAACCCGTTCCGTTCGAGGCGGACACCGCGCAGTTCGACCTGGCGTTGGTCCTGACCGAAGGCGATTCGGCGAGTGCATTGTCGGGCGCGTTGCGATTCGCTACCGACCTCTTCGACCGGGCGACCGCCGAGGACCTCGCCCGGCGATTCGTCCGTGTCCTCGACGCAGTGGTGGCCGATTCGGGCGCGATCGTCGGCGACATCGACCTCCTCGATCCGAGCGAGTGGGCGGCGGTGTGCGTACGGGGTGCGCCGTCGGCGAGCGCGACGACCCTCGCCGGCCTGGTCGATGTCGCTGTCCGGACCGACCCGAACGCGCCCGCGCTGAGCTGGAACGGTCGCGAGTACACATATCGCGAGGCGGACGAGTGGTCCACGCGCCTGGCCTGGCTACTGCTCGAGCACGGCGTGGGACCGGAATCCTTCGTGGCCCTCGCCCTTCCGCGGTCGCTCGAATCGGTGCTGGCCGTGTGGGCGGTCGCCAAGACCGGTGCGGCGTACGTGCCCGTGGACCCGACATACCCCGCGGATCGCATCGCGCACATCCTCACCGACTCCGGCGCCGCCCTCGGTGTCACGCTGTCCGGTGAACGGGGCGCGCTGCCGGACACCGTCGTCTGGCTGACCCTCGACACCGAGGATGTCACCGCCCGACACCAGTCGGCTAGCGCCGAGCCGATCACCGACGCAGACCGGATCCGCCCGGTCCGCGTCGAGAATCCGGCATACATGATCTATACGTCCGGCTCGACGGGTCTGCCCAAGGGTGTCGTGGTCACGCACGGCGGCCTTGCGAACCTCGCCGCCGAACGTCGCGAGCATTACCGAATCGAGCGGTCGTCACGCTTCCTGCACAAGGCGTCGCCCAGCTTCGACATGGCCGTCGGCGAGATGGTGTCGGCGCTGAGCGCCGCCGCTACCTTGGTGATCACGCCGACCGAGATCGTGGGCGGCGACGAACTGTCCGAGCTTCTGGACCGTCAGCAGGTCACCCATGCGTTGATCACCCCGGCGGTGCTGGCCACGATGGACCCGGCGGGACACCCGCAGTTGCGGCTCCTCGGTGTCGGTGGTGAGGCGTGCACTCCGGAACTGGTGGCCCGTTGGCAGCCGGGACGCATCATGCTCAACGGTTATGGACCGACCGAGGCGACCGACATCTCGACCGTCGGCGACCTCGTGGCTGGTGCGCCTGTCACGATCGGGCATCCGGTGCGTGGATTCGAGGTCATGGTTCTCGACACCCGCTTGCGGCCCGTTCCTGCCGGTGTTTCCGGTGAGCTGTATGTCGCGGGACCGGCATTGGCGCGTGGCTACCATGCCCGGCACGGCCTCACCGCCGAACGGTTCGTCGCCAACCCCTACGGCGCACCCGGCGAGCGCATGTACCGCACCGGCGACATCGTCCGCTGGACCGGAACGCACGGAATCGAGTACTTCGGCCGCGGCGACAGTCAGGTGAAGATTCGGGGCAACCGGATCGAGCTGGGGGAGATCGAGTCCGCGGCGACCCGGCACGACACGGTGAGCCAGGCCGCCGTCGTCGTCCACGACACTCCGTCGGGGCAGCGTCTCGCGGCCTACCTCGTGCCAGCCCCCGGTCACACACTCGACACGGACGCGATCCGGCGCCACCTCGAGGACGCCCTGCCTGCGCCCATGATCCCGGACGCATACATGGTGATCGAGGCGCTGCCGGTGACGGTGAACGGGAAGCTCGACCGAGAAGCCCTGCCCGAACCGGTCTTCGTCACCGCGACCGCGCGTTTCCGGGCGCCGGTCACCGACAATGAGAAGGTCCTGGCGGGCGTGTTTGCCGAGCTGCTGGGCGTCCCGACGGTCGGTGTGGACGATTCGTTCTTCGGCCTGGGTGGCGACAGCATCGCGTCGATCCAGCTCGCGTCGAGGGCGAAGGCACACGGATTGATCATCTCGCCCCGGGACGTGTTCGAGCACAAGACCGTTGCGGCTCTCGCACAGGTGGCGGCCCACGCCACCGACACCGAACCCGTCGTGCTGGAGGAACTTCCGGGCGGCGGTGTCGGCCGGATGCCGCTCACTCCGGTGATGCGTCTGGTCACCGAACGCGGTGGCACTCTCGACCGCTATTCGCAGTCGGTCGCACTGGAGTTGCCGGTGGGCATCGACCGGGCGGGTCTGATCGCGACCCTGTCGGCCGTGATCGAGCACCACGACATCCTCCGTGCCCGCCTCGTCGGTGACGACACGCTCGAGGTGGCACCGGCAGGCGCCGTCGATGTCGCCTCTCTCGTGCACCGGATCGACTGGGATCCGCGGACGGATCCGACCGAACCGGCTCGGCGTGAACTGGATTCGGCGCTGGACCGCCTGAACCCGCGGGCCGGCATCATGCTGCAGTGCGTCTGGCTCGACCCGGTGGGCGTGCCCGGACGGAGCGGCCGTCTGATCGTCTCCGCCCACCACCTCGTGGTCGACGGCGTGTCCTGGCGCATTCTGATTCCGGATCTGATCGCCGCGTGGGCGCAGATTTCGTCCGGTGAGGCTGCGACGCTCCCGCCGGTCGGCACGTCGATGCGCCGGTGGGCGCACGCCCTGACCGAGGACGCGCACAGCCCGGAGCGTGTTGCCGAATTGCCGCTCTGGCAGGGGATTCTCGACGGTCCGGACCCGACGCTCGGGTCCCGGCCGTTCGACACCGCCATCGACGTCCTGGCCACGGTCGACCACGTGCGTGTCGAACTCGACGCGGCGGTGACGCGATCACTGGTGACGTCCGTTCCCGCTGCCTTCCGGGGCGGCGTCGGCGACGGGCTGATCGCCGCGTTCGCGCTGGCCGTGAGCGCCTGGAGGCGTCGCCGGGGAATCGACGAGTCTTCACTTCTCCTGCAACTGGAGGGCCACGGACGCGAGGCGGAGGCGGCGCCCGGCGCCGACCTATCCCGTACGGTCGGATGGTTCACCAGCGTGTATCCGGTTCGGATCGACCTCGGTGGAATCGACGCCGTCGCCGCCCTGGCCGGGACAGCCGACACGTCCCGCGCCGTCAAGGCCGTCAAGGAAAACCTGCTGGCACTACCTGTCCGAGGGCTGAGCTTCGGGCTGCTGCGCCATCTCAACTCCGAGACCGCCGCGGCGCTGGACAACCTCCCCACCCCTCAGGTCAGCTTCAACTACTTGGGCCGGGTATCGGAGGCGGACATTCCGGAGGAGTTCGCGCACCTGGGCTGGACGCCCACCACTGACTTCGGCGACCTCGGGGGCGTCGGCAACGACGACATGCCCGCCGCCGCCGTTCTCGACATCAACGCGATCGTCACCGGTGTGGACGGCGAGTCCAGGTTGACGGCCACCTTCTCGTATCCCCGGGAACTACTGTCGGCGGCCGACGTCCGGGACCTTGCGGACCTGTGGACCAGTGCGCTCATCACGGTCGCGGCGCATGTGGACAGCGGAACGGCGGGCGGGCTCACGCCGTCGGACGTGCCCCTCGTCGCGGTGGGGCAGCGGGACCTCGAACTGTGGGAAGAGCAGTACCCGGCACTGTCCGACGTCTGGTCGCTGTCGCCGCTGCAGCACGGGCTCGCCTTCCATGCGCAGCTCGCGCAGGACACGGTGGACGTCTATACGACGCAGACGGTGCTCGAACTCGGTGGCGTCGTGGACGCCGACCGGATGCGTGCAGCGATCTCCGCCCTGCTCGACCGGCACGCGAACCTGCGCACAGCGTTCGTCGGCGCGAGTACCGGAGAACTCGTGCAGGTGGTCCTCGACAGCGTGGAGATCCCCTGGCGCACCATCGATCTCGGGTCCGTGGACAAGTCCGCTCGAGCCGCTGCGCGGGACGCGGCGCTCACCGCCGACCGCGAGCGCCGGTTCGACCTCGCTGAGCCGCCGCTCCTGCGGTTCACGCTGTTCGACGGCGGCGACGGGCACCACGTCCTGGCCGTGACCCTGCACCACATCCTCGTCGACGGCTGGTCCATGCCGTTGCTGTTGAAGGAACTCCTCGTTCTGTACGCCACCCGAGGTGACGCGTCCGTGTTGCCGCGGGTGCCGTCGTACCGCACGTTCCTGTCGTGGCTGGCATCGCGCGACCGTGCCGCCTCCCGGGACGCGTGGGCCGAGGCTCTCGCCGGTATGGAGCAGCCGACTCTCGTCGCCTCCGACGGTTCCGGACAGCCGGGACCGACCGCAGTGACGGCGGTGGACGCAGACGCCGGACCTGAACTGTCGACCCGGCTTACCGCACTCGGGGCGGAACTCGGTGTCACGCTCAACACGCTCGTCCAGACCGCATGGGGAATTCTGCTGTCCCGCATGCTCGGCCGCGACGACGTGGTGTTCGGGGCGACGGTGTCGGGCCGCCCCGCCGAACTCGAGGGCGTCGAGTCGATGGTCGGCCTGTTCATCAACACCCTGCCCGTGCGGGTGCGCATCGACCCGGACGAATCGGCGGCCGGCCTCCTGATCCGAGTGCAGCGTGAACAGGCGACTTTGCTCGATCACCACTACCTCGGCCTGAGCGATGTCCAGCAGACCGCCGGCAGCGGCGCCCTGTTCGACACGCTGACGGTGTTCGAGTCGTATCCCGTGGACACCGAAGCACTGGCCGAGGTGACGTCGATCGACGGCCTGACCGTCCTCGGTGTGTCCGGCGAGGAAGCCACCCACTACCCGCTCACTCTCACGGTGTTCGCCGACGACGGATTGCGGTTCACGCTCAGGTATCGCGCCGATGTGTTCGACGAGACGTACGTGACCGCGCTCCGCACACGGCTGCTGAGGGTTCTCTCCGCACTGGTGGCCGACCCCGCCGCACCGATCGGCCGGATCGAAATCCTCGACCCCGACGAGCACGCGGCCCTCGCGCCTGTGTGCGGTCTACCGGCCGCGGCGCCGACCACCCTCGCCGGGATCATCGACGCCGCCGCACGTACCGCCCCGGAACGGGTCGCGCTGTCCTGGAAGGGGCGAGACTGGACGTACCGCGAGGCCGATGCCTGGTCGAACCGTCTGGCCCGGTTGCTGCTCGCGCAGGGTGTCGGACCCGAAACGTTCGTCGCTGTGGCGTTGTCGCGGTCGGTGGAATCGGTGCTGTCGGTATGGGCGGTGGCTAAAACGGGTGCCGCCTACCTCCCCGTCGATCCCACCTATCCGATGGAGCGCATCGACCACATGCTGTTCGACTCCGGCGCCCGCATCGGCATCACCGTCGCTGCGGATCGGGATGGATTGCCGGACAATACCTCCTGGCTCCATCTCGACGAGATCACAGACGCGCTCGACGCCACCCGGGCCACCCCGGTGACCGAAGCGGAACGCGCACGGCCTGTGCGTATCGAGAACCCCGCGTACATGATTTACACGTCCGGTTCGACAGGACGGCCGAAGGGTGTCGTCGTCACCCATGGCGGCCTTGCGAACCTCGCCGCCGAACGCCGTGAGCACTACCGCGTCGAGCAGTCGTCCCGGTTCCTGCACAACACCTCGCCCAGCTTCGACATGGCGGTGGGCGAAATGATGTCCGCCCTCTCCGCCGCAGCGACCCTGGTGATCACTCCACCGAGCGTGATCGGCGGGGACGAATTGGCCGCCTTCGTCCGGGACGAGCACGTGACGCATGCGCTCATCACCCCGGCGATGCTGTCTTCGATCGACCCTGAGGGGCTGGAGGTACTGCGCGTCCTCGGTGTCGGTGGTGAGGCGTGCACTCCGGAACTGGTGGCCCGCTGGCAGCCGGGACGCATCATGCTCAACGGTTATGGACCGACCGAGGCGACCGATATCTCGACCGTCGGCGACCTCGTGGCTGGTGCGCCTGTCACGATCGGGCATCCGGTGCGTGGATTCGAGGTCATGGTTCTCGACACCCGCTTGCGCCCTGTTCCTGCCGGTGTTTCCGGTGAGCTGTATGTCGCGGGACCGGCATTGGCGCGTGGCTACCATGCCCGGCACGGCCTCACCGCCGAACGGTTCGTCGCCAACCCCTACGGCGCACCCGGCGAGCGCATGTACCGCACCGGCGACATCGTCCGCTGGACCGCAACGGGTGAACTCGAGTACAGCGGCCGCTCGGATCACCAGGTCAAGATCCGGGGTTACCGCATCGAACTCGGTGAAATCGATGCCGCCGTACTGGAACACCCGGACGTCGACTACGCGATCACTCTCGGCCGTCGCGGCCCGTCGGGTGACACCGTGCTGGTGTCCTACGTGGTCCCCGCCGCGGGGTCCGCGCCAGACTCCGCTCGGGTGCGCGCATTTGTATCGGAGTTTCTGCCGACGCACATGGTGCCGTCGGCGGTGGTGTGCATCGATTCCGTCCCGCTCACCCACACCGGGAAGCTCGACGTAGATGCGCTGCCGCGCCCCGATTTCGTTGCTGCCGAATATCGTCGGCCGAACGAGGGGTACGAGAGCACGGTCGCGGCGGTGTTCGCCGAAGTCCTGGGAGTCGACAGGGTCGGCGCCGAGGACAACTTCTTCGACCTCGGTGGCACATCGCTGTCCGCGATGCGGGCGGTGAGCCGTCTACGGGCCGGCAGCGACGTGACCGTGTCGCTGCAATGGCTGATGACCGAGCCGACACCCGCCGCGATCGCGGCCCGCATGGACGCGGCCGACGCCGACACCGAGGACCCCGCGCTCGACGTGGTCTTCCCGATCCGCGCGGGTGGGGCGGGGACGCCGGTGTTCTGGATTCATCCGATCAGCGGATTGTCCTGGTGCTACACGGGATTCGCCGAACACATCGACGAAAACCGCCCCGTCTTCGGCATTCAGACCCCGGCCGTCGTGGGAGAGGTGCTGCCCGGCTCGATCGAGGAACTTGCCGACCGGTATCTCGCCGAGGTGCAGCGGATCCAGCCCGAAGGCCCCTATGATCTGGCCGGCTGGTCGATCGGTGGCGTCATTGCCCATGCGATGGCGGTGCGACTGCAGGAGACCGGCCAGGTGGTGGGTTCACTCGTCATGCTCGACAGCTTCGCGGAAACGCAGCAGTCGCAGGGCAGCGGTGAGGCGGCGGTTCGCGAGGAGGACACGGCGGACGTGCTGTCGGCCCTGAGCCCCGAGCACCTGCATCGCCTGACCGCGGCCGCGCACCACAACGCCACCCTCATGCGCGACTACCGGCCCGGGTTGTTCGACGGCGACGTGCTGTTCTTCACGGCGGCGCACGACGATCCGACGCTGCGGCGTGCGGTCGGCACCTGGCGTCCCTGGGTGAACGGGCGGATCACGAATCATTCTGTGAGTGCGAATCATTGGCAGATGACCGAACCTTCCGCAGTCAGTGTGATCGGCCCACTCCTCGCCACACACTTGGCCGACGCCGTGCATCACGCTTCGAGAATGGAGATCGACCGATAAGACCCGCCGGGCGGTGATGCGACGGCCGGTGCTGACGTCACAAGCTCTTCATTTTTTCCGCTTTCGGACGATCTGAGTCGACTCGAGCGCCTTCTCTCGTTTCTCCGCCCCGACGCTCTTTGAGGGCACGTGCGGACTGTTTCGAACTTCTGACGGTGGACTTGTCAGCCATTGTCGGTCCTTTCCGAATCGGCAACCGCGAACTGACCTCGACCATACCCAACACAAGAATTAAGTCCAGTTCAGCTCTTCGTGACGACGGATCGTCGGTGACTCCGAGGTGCAAGGCGCGCAGTAAATTTCACGTGACTTGCTTATTCCTCACCCACGGCTATGGTGCATGGCAGCACTAGTCGCATCTACTTGGAGGACCGAAATGTGAACGCAGCTACCGATCGTCAGTGGGCGGTTCGTGACGCTGTTCTGCGTTGGCTTCTCGCGAAGACAACGGAGGGATATCGGAGTCCGATCCTGGACGCGGATGCCATCGGAGCAGAAGTCGGCTGGGTGGCCACGAAGCTCACCAACGACGAAGTGGCCGACGCCTCGATGTTCCTCTTCAAGGAGAATTATGTGACGGGCGTGCCGGTAATGGGTATCGGGATTCCACGCCCGATGCTGACCGTCGCCGGACGTCGGGTGGCCAAGGCAGGCAAATCCCTCAGGTACAAGGACGACGCTCAGCAGGCGAAGTTACGCCGGCGTCTGACCGTGCCGCTCGCAGAGACCTCCGCAACGACGTCAAGCTCGAGCGCATCAGGGACGGAGTTCGAGCGGTAACGGATCTCGCGCGCGTCACCGCCGCCGTGTCGACCCACACTGAATCACCGTCTGGGAGCCACCGGGTGCGTGTTGCGCCAGTGGCGGGCGATCTCGATCCGCCTGGCTACCCACACTTTTTCGTGGGACTGCACGTGGTCGAGGAATCGTTCCAGCGCGGCGGTGCGCGCGGGCCTGCCAACGATGCGGCAGTGCAGACCCACGGACAGCATCTTCGGCGCCCCCTCGGCGCCCTCCGCGTAGAGCACGTCGAAGGCGTCCCGTAGATGAGCGAAGAACTGCTCACCGCTGGGAAAACCTCCCGGCGAGGCGAACCGCATGTCGTTCGTGTCGAGGGTGTACGGCACCACCAGGTGGTCGACCAGCCCCTTGCCTGGCGAATCCACCTTCACCCAGTACGGCAGGTCGTCGGCGTACGAGTCGGAGTCGTAGAGGAAGCCGCCGTGTTCGACCACAAGTTCCCGGGTGCGAGGGGAGTCGCGGCCGGTGTACCAGCCCAGCGGCGCCTCACCGGTCAGATCGCGCAGGATGTCGACCGCCTCCGCCATGTCCTTGCGTTCGGCGTCCTCGTCGGAAAGCTGATACGACTTCCACCACAGACCGTGGCTGGCGATCTCGTGGCCGAGTTCACGAAAGGCGCTGACGGCTTCGGGGTTTCGCTGCATGGCCTTGGCCACCGCGAAAATCGTCAGCGGCAGTCCTCGCCGCTCGAACACCCGAAGCACACGCCACAGTCCGGCGCGGGAACCGTACTCGTATACCGACTCCATGCTCATGTGCCGGTTCGGGAACGGCTGTGCCCCCACCATCTCGGACAGGAACGTCTCCGACGCCCCGTCTCCGTGGAGGACGTTGCTCTCGGCGCCCTCCTCGTAGTTGAGGACGAACTGGACGGCGATCTTCGCGCCGCCCGGCCACTGCGGGTCGGGGGGCTTCGGCCCGTACCCGACCAGGTCACGGGGATATTCGGAGTCGAATCCGTGGGTCATGACCGCAACCCTGCCCGACCGGCTTCGGTCAGGGAACCCCACAGCCGCAGCCGTGCCATGCCACCGTCCGGAAAGATGTCGAGCCGGGCCTGCGTGACCGGCTGATCGCTGTCGACGACGAACCGATGCCGGGTGTCCGGCTGCAGGCGTGTCCGGGGGAGGAGCTCCACCCAGTCGCCGTCGCCGTCGCGACCCTGAATACTCGCCTCACCGGGAGCATTGCCGAGGAAGTACGAGGTGTCGAGTTCGGCCAGCGACACGATGCCCTGAGCGGCGAGAAGAATCTCCACCCAATCGTTGTTGTCGTCTCGGCGCCGAGAGGTTTCCCAGCCGTCGCCCATGACGCGAGCCGATCCGGGGAGCAGCATGTTCTGTGGCGATCCGTAGAACATGTTGGAGCAGCACGTCACTCGCGCCCCGTTCTCCAGGGCAGCGAGATCCACCGGTCCGGCGTCGAGGAAGTGAAGATCCGGACGGCCTTCGCCGTGCACGCGCAACCGGGCCACCCCACCGTCCGGGTACAGGGTCAGTTTGACGTGCGTCCACCGCCGCTCGGAGTCCACCGGAAAGGGATTCTCGGTGTCCCCTCGAACTGGGCTGCGGCCGACGATGGTGGTCCACTGTGCGCCGACCACTTCGTCGGCCGACGGGTACCCGTCGATCGCCGCGGCTTCGACGGAAATCTCCGGTGGATAGTTGCCCGTGAACCATGCGGTGTCGACCACCACGCCCCGAATCACACCGGGAACCCCGAGGCGCACGATGGCCTCGTCGGTGCCCGCGATCCGGCGCCGACGCGTCTCCCAGCCGTCGTAGATCTGGCCCTTGTGCCCGAACGTGGCCGGCTGGTACACGGCGGCTGTCGGGCGGATCAGATTCTCACGCTCGGCGAACAATTCGTCGTTCGCCCACACGACCGCGCCGCCGAGCGTGCGGACGGCCAAGTCCGGGAGACTGCGAAAGCTGGGCGGGGCAGGAGTGTTCGGAGTCACGATGGAGTACCTCCTGATCGGGCGTGGAGCAAGTGTAGGGCGTCGGCGATGCCGCCGGAGCGTCGCGGACCGGGTCCGGCCGCTCAGGTACCCGGGACTACCGCGCGGGCGACGAGGTTGTGGAGGACGTCGACCGTGCATCCGGGGGCTTGCGCCAGTACCACGTCCTCGTCGAACGCGCCGCAGGCGAGCCCGCGGAGAACGACGGTGGCGAGGGCTTGTGCCGTGGCCGGTTCGTCCACCACGCCACCGCCCTGCCGATCGAGGTAGGCCTGCAGGCGCGTGGCCGCGGCGGGCAAGGCACCCCGGTAGAAGTCGAAGGTGGCGAGCCAGCGGGTGATCAGGTGCCCGGGATGCATGTCCCAGCCCTGGTAGTAACCGCGCTCGAGCGACCGGGTGACGAGCCGGTAGTGCCGGGACAGTGCGGCGCGGACGTCGTCGTCGCTGCCCTGCGGGACGACCTGGGTGGAGCCGTCGCAGACCCACACCCCGGTCTGGGCCGCCGCCACCAGCATCACGGACTTCGCGTGGTCGGCCACCGGATGCTCGAGCGATTGGAAGCGAGACGCGATACCGCAGGCCGCGCTGTAGTCGTAAGTGCCGTAGTGCAATCCGGTGCACCGCCCGTCCGCGAGATGAATTGCCTTGGCGACGGTGACGGTGCCGTCCGGGCCGATGACGGCCTGGGGGCTCTCGATCTGCAATTCGAAGTGCAGTGACCCGTCCGGCAACCCGTAGGCGCGTTCGAGTTCCTCGCACAGTGCCACGACAGCGGTGACCTGCGCCGCGGCGCGCAGCTTCGGGACGGTGAATACGAAACCGTTCGGAACGCCGCCCGCACCTTCGAGGACGAGTTCGAGAGTGCGGATCCCGCGGCGGCGTTCGTGGGGCGCCAATCCTTTGGCGCGAATCCCGAGGAATCGCGGGCCGTCGGGGTCGGACGAGAGCAGGCGCAGTGTGCGCCCCGCGTCGAGCGCGGCGGCGTCCTCGATGTCATCGCTCCGCCATCCGTACCCGTCCTCGAAGTCGATGCGCAAGTCCATGACCGGACGGTTCTGCAACACCGTGCGGACATCGGGCAGAGCGCCGGTGGTTCCGACGGATTCGAGCGCATCGGCATAGCGGTCCAGCAGCGCAACCGCCTGTTCCGACCAGCGCCGCGGGGTGTCGGGGCGCGCATCCGCCGCACTCACATAGACGGTGTGGATGGGCTGAGACTGCGGACGATCACCCGGAAAGTGTTGTGCAAGGGAGGTGTCGACGGACCCGAGGAGGGCGTCGACGCGGTCGAAGCCGCTGTCCGGGAGCCGGCTGAGGTACTGGGGATTCACAGCACGATCTTGGCAGAAATGCCGGCATCGCGAGGAGTGGCCGACCCGAACTCCTGCCCCGAAAGAACCCCGGCCCAGGGGAAACGGGCCGGGGTTCGATGACGGTGAAGGATATGGAGAGGAGGGTCAGTTGCTGCCCGGCCCGCTTCTCGTCGTCGCCACAGTGGTGGCAGGGCGGATTTTTGCGGCATTCGGGCCGCTCCACGCGCCGGCCGGTTGCGAAGAAATTGCGGGCGGGGCAGCAACGCCCTCGGGAAGTAAGTTCACGCTAGGGCATCACCATCCTTTCGACTCCGTGTTCCCTTTTCGTCGAGCGGTCACCATCCGCGCGGAGGGGAGCGCTGCGTCGCGTCGACTTCCGCTCCCGTGGCCTGCGCAGCCAGTTCCGTTCGCGTAGAGAGGACTCGGCCTGCAGGGGGAACGCGCTCGGCGCGGATCGCGACTCGTACCAGCGACACCACGGCGCGTGGCGTCAGCGCCTCGGCGAGAAGTCGATCGGAGTCGGCGATCGACAGGTCGTAGTCGATATCGCACCATCGGCGTTCGCTGCACAGCATTGCGTCGACCTCCGGGAACCCTCGTTGCTGACAGGTTACCTACAGCAGAAGCTGTAGGTTCGTTATAGCAAACGCTCCAGTGTGCGGCAAGGGGTTGTGGCAGCGATTTTTCTCGGGCTGCTCGCCGTCGATCGTGCGGCGGCAGATATCGACCCGGCGGATCTCACTCTCGTGTAGCGAACGGTCTCGTTCTCCTCTTGCTATTGATAACGATTGTCATTATTGTTCGCCTGGTTTGAATCAGTGAGGCCTGGTTCGAACCGAGGAGGGAGGGAGAGGTCACCGTGGCGCACCTACTGCTGGTGGAGAGCTGGGTCGGGGCGATGGGAACTCTGCTGCCCAGGTCGATTACCGAACTGGGGGCGGAATTCACCTTCTTGACCCGGCGACCGGAGCACTACCCGGAGTTCACACCCGACGGGTCGCCGCACCCGCTGCGCCTCGGGCGTGCGGTCGTGAAGGCCGAGACCAACGACCTGGCCTCCGCACTCGATGCAGCTCGTCGTATCCATGCCGACACGCCGATCGATGGTGTCCTCACGAGCTGTGACTACTACCTTCCCACCGCCGCGAAGATCGCCGGTGCATTGGGCTTACCGGGTCCGGAGCCAGAAGCGGTGGGGGTCGCATGCAACAAGGCGCTCACCCGGGCTGCCCTGGATCGCTTCGGTCTTGCGGAACCTCGCCACGCTACTGCGCCGGTCGATGACCCGGCCCGACTTCGTGCTGCCGCGGAGGCAGTGGGGTACCCGCTGGTCGTCAAACCGACTGATCTCTGCGCGGGGATGTTCGTGCGACGCGCCGACAACTGGGAAACTCTCGAAGCCGCTGCGGGCGAACTGAGTCGGTTCGCTGTCAATGCGCGTGGGCAGCGGCGTGATCCTGTGGTCCTGCTCGAGGAGTTTCTCGACGGACCGGAGTTCAGCGTCGAGAGCTGGATTCGCGATGGAGAAATTCACACGGTCGGAGTGACCGACAAATGCCTGGGCGGTGCATCGGGTTTCGTCGAAACCGGGCACATGTTCCCTGCCGCTCTCGAGGGGGAAGCTCGCGCGCATCTGGTCACCACCGCGGAAACCGCGATCCGTGCGGTGGGGCTCGACCATGGTGTGGTGCACACCGAGCTCCGGTTCACGGCAGCAGGACCGCGCATCATCGAAATCAATCCGCGGCCGGCGGGTAACCAGATCACCGAGCTGATCAGGCACGTCACCGGAGTCGACCTACCGACCATTGCGGTAGAGCTCGCGCTCGGGCGGATTCCGCATTCTGCGCAGCGGACGGACACGCTGCCGGACGGGCGACGACCTCTGAGCGCGGCGGTGAGCATGTTGGTTCCGGCCGAGGAGGGTGTCCTCGCCAGGATCGACGGCGCAGAAGCGGTCGCGGACCATCCTTCGGTGGTTACGTCATCATTCAAGTCGCCCGGGCATCGAGCGACTGCCGGAATGGACAACAACAGCTACCTCGGCAGCGTGATCACCGTCTCGCCCGAGCAGTTCGGTGCGCGGACGCTGGCCGAGAGACTGGTGTCGTCGATCCGCGTTACCTACGGCGAGGAGGTGTCGCCGTGACGGTGACTGCACAGACCCCCGCGGCCAAGTCAGGTCCCGTCAGCGAGCTCCTCGACCGCTACCGTAACGATCCCGACTTGTCCTCTCCGGACAGCGCCACGGTCTCGGTGGCCTTCATCACGTCTCAGGCTGCTCGGCACAGCGGACGCAGCGGCGGCTACCGAAATCAGGTGGTCAGCCTCCGGGTGGGTGCGGCGACGGGCTCGTGCGCGGTCGAGCCGGATTCACTTGATCCGAGGGTCGTGTACGCCTGCGCCGGAATGCATGTGGCCGAGTTGCTCGAGCATGAGGAACTCGCCATTCGGGTCGCTGCACTCGATGCCTACCTGACCAATCGTCGACCGCACGCCTCCGACGCCCGCGCCGAGACGGTACAGCTGGAACCGGGGACTTCGCTGCAGCGTTCGATGGCCCGGGCCCGATTCGTGACCGGGCTGGTCGATGCGCCTCTGGATGGACGTGTGCTGGTGATCGGGGTGGTCAACTCGTTGCTGGCGTGCCTCCGCGAGCGCGGTGTGCAGTATGTACCGTGCGACTTCAAGGGCGGCTTCACCGAATGGGGTGAGTCGATCGTCACCGACTTCACTGCCTGGGTCGATGACTGCGATGCTGTGCTGGCCAGCGGAATGATGCTCGGCAACGGCTCCCTCGACCGGTTGCTCGAGCTGACAGCGAAGACACGACGGCCGGTTCCGGTCACGCTGTTCGCGCAGAGCGGAGCGGCGGTGGCCCGGGAACTGCTCGGCCGCGGGGTCGATTCCCTCTCGGCCGAACCGTATCCCTTCTTCTGGCTCACCGGTGACGCCAGCGTCCTTCACCTGTATCGGGCGTGTCCGTGACGACCGTCATCGAGCCGCTCGCACGAGTCGGACGCAGCCCACTCGTGCGCATCGAAGCGCCCGTGCCGCAACGGCATCCCGGGTACTTCGCGAAAATCGAGGCGCTGGGGTTCGGCGGGCTCAAGGCCCGTTCTGCACTCTCTATGCTCGTGGGAGCGCGCGGGCGTGGGGAGTTGCGTGACGGTGCGCGAATCGTCGAATCGACCAGCGGCACATTGGGTGTTGGGCTCGCGTACGTGGCTCAATCGCTCGGGCACCCTTTGACGCTGGTGGTCGACAGCGAACTCGAACCAGCGATGCGGAACCTGTTGCGGGCGTTGGGGGCCACCTTGGAGATCGTGGACGACCCCCACCCGGAAGGCGGCTGGCAACAGGCTCGGCTCGACGCCCTGCACCAGATTCTGGCAAACGACGAAAACACCTATTGGCCCAATCAGTACGACAACCCCGACAACGCCGCGGGCTATCACGGTCTCGCCGACGAGATCGTCACCGGGCTCTCTGCGGCAGGGATCGACCGGGCCGACGTTCTGGTGTGCAGCGTGGGCACGGGTGGGCACAGCAGTGGAGTCGGCGTCCGGTTGCGGCAACTGTGGCCGGATTTGCGCATCATCGGCGTCGACGCGCTGGGGTCGAAGATTTTCGGCCAGCCTGCGACCCGCCGCGTCATGCGCGGTCTCGGTAGCAGTGTGCACCCCGGCAACGTTCAGTACGACATGTTCGACGAAGTGCACTGGGTCGGTCCCCGCGAAGCCGTGCACGCCTGCCGCAGCCTGGCCCGGGACGGCTTCCATACCGGCGGATGGTCTACCGGCGCCGCCGCGACAGTGGCCGGCTGGGCGGCGGCCGCGTGGCCGGGCACCGTGATCACGATCTTTCCCGATGGACCGGATCGCTACCTAGGCACAATCTTCGACGACGACTGGTGCCGTCGGCATCACTTGCTGGACCCACCGCACACGCGGCCGCACGAGATCGACGACTGCGAAGACCCCACGTTGTGCTGGACCCGATGTCAGTCGGTGCGGTCACCGCGCGGACGCGGCGGCGACCGATCGGAGGTGGTCACGACATGAAACTGCAGTGGACTACGCGCACGCTCGAGCTGGCACGGCCGTTCCGAATCAGCCGCTCGGTAATGTCCGCTCGCGATGCGGTCACGGTCACCGTGACAGGCTCAGCACCTCACCTCGTCGGCTCCGGAGAGGTTGTCAGCTCGGTGTACGCGGAACTGGACGCCGGACGTATCGAAGCACAGTTGTGCAGGGTCCGGGAGCGCTGCGGAGACGAGGCTTCGCTGACCCGTGTCCTCGCTGCCGTACACCCGGCGGTGGCTGCCGCGGTGTGGTCAGCCGTCGCCGAACTCCGGGCACTGACGGAGGAGCGATCGGTTGCCGCTCATCTCGGTCTGCCGCTTCCAGCGGAAGTTCCCATTTCGCGCACCCTCGGCATCGGAACGCCACGGGCAATGGCCGCCGAGGCCGCCGAAGTGGCCGGGCGCGGTGTCCGGCTTCTCAAGGTCAAGACCGACGCCGACGGGGCCGAGTCGGTCCGGCGACTAGCTGCGGTGGCAGGCGCTGCACCCTACAACGACATGATCGTGGATCCGAACGAATCGTGGACTCTGGCGACGGCTTTGCAGGTGCTCGAGGACACCCAGGATTTGCCGGTGGTGGGCCTCGAACAGCCGCTGCCGACGTCCGAGCGTCACGGACTTCGAGAACTGCGCAGCCGCACCGGTATTCCGGTGATCGCGGACGAGGCCATCCATACGCGTGCCGATCTTGACGAGCTCGTCGGCCTCGCGGATGCCGTGAACATCAAACTCGCCAAGTGCGGTGGGGTCTACCACGCCCGCGAGATCGCGGACGCGGCTCGCGAACGCGGAATGGACGTGATGCTCGGGTGCCTCGTGTGCAGCTCACTGGGCATCGCGCCGGCAGTCCATCTCGCCTCGCTCGCCCGGTGGTGCGACCTGGACGGGCACCTGTTACTCGCATGGGATCCGTGGACCGGGCTGGGTGGTGCAGACGGCACCTTGCGCCCGCACGACGGCGCCGGCCTCGGCGTACAGCTCCGCACAGGAAACGATCGATGAGCGAAAAACGATCATCCGCAGGAACGTTCGCGCTGCTGCGCAGCTTTCCGCTGTCTGTTCAGCTACTGGTGCTGAACCAGTACGGTGTCAACACCGGCTTCTACATGCTTGTGCCGTATCTGTCACTTCACCTGACCGGGAACCTCGGCCTGTCTTTGACGATCACCGGTCTGGTCCTCGGTGTCCGCACCCTCAGCCAACAGGGACTCTTCCTGATCGGCGGCACCGCCGCCGATCGGCTGGGACCCCATCGTGTCATCATTGCGGGCTGTGCCCTGCGGTCGGTGGGCTTCGCTGTGTTCGCGTTCGGCACAAGCGTGCCGGCGCTTCTCGCCGCGTCGATCCTGTCGGGACTGGCGGGCGCGTTGTTCAATCCGGCGGTGCGTTCCTACATCGCGGTCGCCGAGCCGACCCGGCGCGCTGAGGCGTTCGCGGTGTTCAACGTCTTCGCGCAGGCAGGTGCCCTCTCCGGGCCCTTGATCGGCAGTGCTCTGCTGGCAGTGGACTTCCGAACCGTCGCGATCGCTGCGGCGGTGATCTTCGCCGCCCTCACCCTGGCGCAGCTGCGGTTCCTGCCCCCCCCACACCGTCGAACCGTCTACGACGACGGTCCTCGGCGGCTGGGGGTTCGGTCTTGGCAAACCGCCGATTCGTACTGTTCACACTCGCCATGCTCGGCATGTTCGCCCTGCAGACCCAGATGTATCTGGTGTATCCGGTGCTGGCCGGTCGGATCACGGATTGGGAAGGTGTGGTGGCGGTGCTCTTTCTGAGCACCACCATTTTCAGCCTGCTGTTCCAAGTGCGGTTCACCCGGTGGTTCGGTGCCAGAACCAGCCGCGGTACCGCGATCACCACGGGTCTGGCCCTGATGGGCGGCGCGTTCGTGGTGATGCTCCCTGCTCTGTGGGCCGACCCCGGGAGCACTGCGGCGCAGGTGACGTTGGCGATGGTGCCGCTGGTGGTTTCCGCCCTGGTACTCGAGGCCGGCATCATGATTGCACAGCCTTTCGTGATGGAAATGATTCCGTCGTATGGGAATTCCAGCATTTCGGGCACCCTGTTCGGAATGTTCTACCTCGTGTCCGGTGTCGCGGCCGCCGGCGGGAACGCGCTCATCGGCTACGGCATCGAGATCGGCAACGGCTGGCCCGGTGCAGTGGTGTGTATCGCACTCGGGATGGGATCGGCGGTCGGTATCTGGCTGCTGCAGCGTCGACACATGCTCGCCGATCCGACGGGGGTGAAGGCATGACCGCTGCGGAGACCAGCAACCTGCTCACCGACAACCCGGCACTGTACGAGGCGCGGTTCCCCGACCCCGACCACATCGCCGCTCGATTCGTCGACGACGTCCTGCACGCGTACCTGCCACGCCGTCTCGATCCTCGTCGAGCGCAGACTGCCGCAGTGCTGGATCTCGGCTGCGGAACGGGCCGTGACCTCGGTTATCTGGCCGACCAGGGCTACCGCTGTGTCGGACTGGATCGGTCCACGGTGATGGTCGACTACGCGCGCCGGCACTATCCCGGGGTGAGCGCTGCGCTGGGCGACCTGCGGGACTTCGAGGTCGGTGAGCGGTTCGACGCGGTGATCTGCCTGGACAGCTCCCTGCTGTACTGCCACACCGACGAGGAACTCGAATCGTGCCTTCGGTGCTGCCGCGCCCACCTGCACGACGGGGGACTACTGGTCGCGGAGATGCGCAACGGCGCTTTCTTCCTGGGCAACAAGGAACTACTCGACGGCCCGACCCACTCGTCCGTTGAATGGGAGGGCCGCATCTGGCAGGCCGAGACCACCCTCTGGATCGACCACGCCGCCCAATTGCTGCGCCGCCGCAGGAATTGGCACCTCCCCGACTCCGGGGAAGAGCTCGTCCAGACGTCGGCATGGCGGTTGCTTTTTCCGCTCGAACTTGGAGGGCATCTGCGCCGTGCGGGCTTCGAGGTCCGCGCGATGTTCGACACCCCCGGTCCGCGTGCCGCCGGCGGCTGGCCACCCCCATCGGGGTGTGACGGCGTGGCCCGAATCGGGGAGGGCGCGATGTCCGGTGACCGGATGCATGTGATCGCGCAAGCAATCTGACCCCTCCAACACACCACACCCAGACCCTCAGCAGAATTCCAAGGAGAAGTACCGATGAATCCGGTCCACCGATCGATCCTGTCCTCGACACCTGGCCTCAGCAGGCGGACCTTCCTCGGCCTCGGTGCTGCCGCCGCCGGTGTCATGCTGCTGGGAGCCTGCGGTTCGGGGGAGACCGCCACCTCGGCGACCTCGATTCCACGCGACGGTGGCCGGTTGCGGGCGGTCTTCGCGGGTGGTGGCGCTCAGGAGGTTCTCGACCCCCACAAGACCAATCTGTACGCGGATGTGGCGCGCTCGAATGCACTGTACGACAAGCTCGTCGAGTACGGGGACGACCTCGGCCCGGTCCCGCGGCTCGCGACCGCCTGGCGTCCGAACGGAGACGCCACCATCTGGACGGTGGAGCTGCGCCCCGCGGTGTTCCACGACGGCCGGCCGGTGCGGGCCGCGGACGTGCTGTATTCCTACCAACGGATCCTCGACCCGAAGAACGCCCTGCGGCCCCGGGCCTCTCTGGAGGTGATCGACATTGCCCGCTCCAGGGCGGTCGGGGACCGCACCATCGAGTTCGTGTGCGCCCGTCCCTGCGGCGACCTGGCTAATGTGCTGGCCGCTTTCGGCGCCTACATCATTCCGGAGGGCACCACCGACTTCACTGCGCCGATCGGCTCCGGCCCGTTCACTTTCGTCTCGTTCGAGCCGGGCCGGTCCTTTGTCGCCGGACGATTCGACGAATACTGGGACGGCGCGCCGCACCTGACGGAGCTCGAAATCCTTACTGCCCCGGACGAGACGGCCAGAATCAACTCACTACTCGGTGGGCAGGTGCAGTACGCCGACGACCTCGGGGTCACCTCCGCCCGAACCTACGAAACCGATGCGCGCGTGCAGATTCTGCGCTCACCTCGCAGCTCCATGTCGGGTTTCGCGATGAAGGTGGATCGCCCACCGTTCGACGACCTGAATCTGCGCCGGGCGATGTTCGCGCTGGTCGACCGCGAAGAGCTGGTCTCCACTGTGCTGGGCAGTTCGGGTGTGGTGGGTAACGACCTTTTCGGCAAGGACGCCAAGTACTACGCCGGTGATCTGCCGCAGCGCCGCCTCGACCTGGACGAGGCGAAGTCGCTGATTCGCAAGGCCGGTGCCGAAAACCTGACCATCGAACTGCAAACCACAGGCGCCACCAACGGGTTCGTCGAGGCGGCGAATATCTTCGCCGAACAGGCCGGACGCGCAGGACTGCGCATCGACGTCAAAGTCGGGGAGGGTTCGACCTATTGGACCCGCACCCTGGACGAGGGTGTCCTGTCCAGTTTCCGGTCGGGGGCCATGCCCATCGAAACGCACGTCGCGCAGAGGATGCTGTCGACCTCGTCGAAGAACTACACCCAGTGGCGGCGGCCCGAGTTCGACACTTTGTTCGCGACCGCCAGTGAAACCACCGATGAGGAGCTGCGCGCCCGCGCATACAAGCAGATGCAGTCACAGCTGTACACCGAAGGCGGCCTGCTGGTGTGGGGCTTTTCCGACGGCCTGCACGGCTTGGCGCCGAATGTGGCCGGAATGGCACAGAACGCACCCAGCAACACCCTGGGTTACGCCCGCTTCGACAAGGCCTGGCTGTCTTGATTCGGTACGCCGGGGTGCGGGTCGGCCTGGGACTGGCTCAAGTCCTCGGGGTGCTCGGCATAGTCTTCGTTGTCGCTTCGGTGCTGCCCGGCGACGCTGCGGTGGTGATCGCCGCGGACGACGCCGACCCGGGAAGGATCGCGCAGTTGCGCGAAACTCTCGGGCTCGATCGACCGTTGCTCACCCAGTTCGGCGACTGGCTGACCGGGCTGATCCGCGGAGACCTGGGTACGTCCGCGATCTCCGGCCGCCCGGTCGCGGACATGTTGGCCTCGGCACTGGGACCTACGCTCACGTTGGCGATTCTTGCTTTGCTTGTGCTGATTCCACTGGCCGTGGCGCTGGGCGTGGCCGCCGCGGTCGGCAGGGGACGACGAATGGACCGCGTGATCTCAGGCGTGGCTGTGGCCTTCTACGCGGCGCCCGAGTTCGCCCTGGCGATCATCCTGGTGGCGGTATTCGCGGTGGGGCTGGGGTTGTTCGCACCCACCGCGGTCGGGGCGAGCGGGCCACTGCTGATGCAGCCGGAGTTGTGGGTGTTGCCCGTGGTGGTGTTGGTGATCCGCCCGGTGTGCTCGCTGGCGCGGCTGGTCCGCTCGTCGATGATCACCGCACTCGAATCCGAGCCCACCCGGCACACCCTGCGCCTCGGTGTGCCGCTGCGCCGCGTCGTGTGGCGGCACGCCCTGCCCGGTTCGCTCACCCCGGCCACCCAGCATCTCGCCCGGGTGACGGACTGGCTCCTCGGCGGGGTTGTCGTCGTCGAGTCGGTCTTCGCCCTCGGCGGCCTCGGACAGGTTCTGGTCAGCGCGGTCAGTAGCCGTGACATTCCGTTGTTGATGGGCTTGGTGGCGCTGTTCGGTTCGATCACCGTCACCGTGAACACGATCGCAGACATCGTGGCCTTCCGGCTCAATCGCACGGCAGGTGCAACGGCGTGATTTTCACTGCGAAGACGTCCTTCTTTCGATTCGTCTCCTTCCGAGTACTTCTCGGTGCGGCGCTCACCGCGATTCCTGTCCTTCTCGCTCTCCTCGGTCCGCTGTTCGCCCGCGAGGAGGGCCGCGGTCCCGCGTTCACCGAGGGCGAGCGCTGGCTCCTCGGCACCGATTCCGAGGGCCGTGACGTGCTGACCCAGCTGCTGCTCGGCGGCCGCTCCCTGGTACTGGTCGCCATCGCGGCGGTAGTGCTGACGTACCTGCTCGCCGTGCCGTGGGGTGTGGCGGCGGCGGCCTCGCGACGTCGGGCGGTGGATGAGACATTGATGCGCCCTCTGGATCTACTGCTCTCGATTCCGTCGATGATGCTGCTGCTCCTGGTGGTCGCCCTCAGCGAAGCCAACGTGTTCATCCTGACGGTGACGGTGGCGGTGCTGCAGTTCCCGGACGCGGCTCGCCTGGTGCGGGCCGCGGCCCTGCACGCTGCGCACACTCCGGCCATGCAGGCGCTACGGCTGCAGCGCGAAACGTGGTGGCGTCGGAACATCGGCTACCTGGGGCGGTCGTTGCTTCCGGTACTCGCCGCCGACGCCGGACTTCGCTTCGTCGGTGCCATCTACCTGGTCGCGTCCGCGAGCTTTCTCGGTCTCACCGCGGACTCCACCGGAACCGACTGGGCCGTCATGATCGACCGCAATCGCAGCGGTATCACCCTGGTGCCCTGGGGTGTGCTCGTTCCGGCGGTGATGATCGTCGCGCTGGCGATAGGCGTGAATGTGTTGTTCGACGCGGGTGCTCGTTCGGCGACGCGGGAATTTGCTTCGAGGAGCTCGAGATGACCGAGACGATGCCGGTAGCGCGTGTCGAACCCGGCAGGCGAAGCGCCATTCGAGTGCGGGGAGTGACCGCCGAAACCGGGGATCGGATTCTCGTCGACAGCGTCGACCTCGACATTCCGGAAGGTGGGGTCACCGCGATCGTCGGTAGCTCCGGCAGCGGCAAGACCACGTTGGCACTGGCCCTGATGGGCGAAGCCCGCGCGGGGGTGACATTGACGATGGAGCAGCGACAAGCGGAGGGGGTGCGGTTCGGCTATGTTCCGCAGCAGCCGTCTTCGGTACTCGATCCCGCCCTCCGGATCGGCACAGTCCTCCGCGACGTCGAACGTGCCGCTCGCCGTGCCGGACATCAGGTGTCCGTGACCGACGCGTTGCGGCGCGCCGGGTTCCCAACCGACCCGCTATTGCTTCGCCGTTACCCGCACCAACTGTCGGGCGGGCAACAGCAACGCCTCGTCATCGCGCAAGCCCTGCTGACCGATCCCACCTGCCTGATCATGGACGAACCGACCACGGGGCAGGATCCGGCCAATCGAGCGACCGTCCTGGGCGAGATCACCCGGCTCGCCGCGGAGGGCCTGACGATTCTCCTGCTGACGCACGACCTGAACGCCGTCTCTCAGGTGGCCCGGCACGTGGTCGTCATGTCCGGCGGGTCCGTGGTCGAGACCGGTGATATCGGGGTACTGCAGGCACCGGCGCGCGGGCAGACCCGGGCGCTGATCGAGGCGCACTCGAGAACGGACCGGCACAGCTCGGCCGACCGGCCCGTTGTCCGGACCGGTAGTCGATTGGTGATGGATGACGTCTCGGCCGGCTACCGCAGGACACCGGTGCTGCGGAATTTTTGCCTCTCGGTGGATTCGGGCGAGTGTGTAGCGCTGGTCGGCCCGTCCGGGTGCGGTAAGACCACCGTGGCCCGCGTGCTGGCCGGACTGCACCCGCCGACCGCCGGCCGGATACTTCTCGACGGCCGGCCGGTGGCCGGAACGACGCAGCGGCGATCGCAGCAGCACGCTGCCGCGATCGCCTATGTGTTCCAGGACGCCAAATCGGCTTTCGACCCGTACCGGACCGTGTGGGACCAGATCGTGCGCGGGGCCGTGCGGCTGTGCGGTGCCACCGAAGTTGCGGCAGCAGCGGCAGCGCACGCCGCGCTGGAACAGGTGGGACTCGACGAGCAGATCGCCCGAGAACGTCCGTCTGCACTCTCCGGTGGAGAAGCGCAGCGCGCCGCCCTCGCACGTGCCCTCGCTGCCGAGCCGTCAGTGCTGATCTGCGACGAGGTGACGACAGGACTCGACCCCGTCGCACAGCGTCGGGTGCTCGACATTCTCACGAGCCTCACCCGATCACACGACCTCTCTCTGCTGGTCATCAGCCACGACGCGGCAGTCGTGGACGCGATTGCCGACGACGTGGTCGACATGACGGATGCGGTGCGGCAGGGTGCATCGGACGGTGAACGGTGACCGACCTCGTCGATCGGGTGGCTAGGAAGCGGACTTGCTGCCGACTCCGGGGCGGGTAGGTTGCAGCTCGTAGGTGATCAGGCGGGAGCTGTTGGCGACGACGGCGACGGAGGAGGCGTTGTGCAGAATGGCGGCGAGGACGGGAGACAAGGCGCCGCCGGCGCTGACGAGTAGGCCGATCGCATTGACCGCGATGGACATCGCGTAGTTCTGCTGAACCAATGCGACCGCGTGGGCACCGAGGTCGCGGACATCGAGGAGGCGGCGCAGGTCGTCGCTCGCCAGCGCCACATCGGCGGTTTCGACGGCGACGTCGGTACCGGCCAGGCCCATGGCGATCCCGATGTTCGCGGCGGCGAGCGCCGGCGCGTCGTTGGTGCCGTCACCGACCATCGCGACGGTGTACCCGTCGTCCTGCAAACGGCGAACCGCGTCGAGTTTGTCTTCCGGCATCACCTCGGCCTGCCACTCGTCGATGCCCAGTTCCGAAGCCACCGCCGCGGCCGTCATCGGATGGTCGCCGGTGAGCATCACGATCCTTCGGATACCGTCCGCCCGTAACCGTGACAACACCTCGAGCGCCTCGGGCCGCACCTCGTCACGGAGACTGATCAGCCCCACCAGCTTGCCGTCGACCGCCAACAGCAGCGGCGTCTCGGCCCGCTGCTGGAGTTTGCGTACCCAGTCGGCGGCGCGCTTCGACACGCGCACATTCTCGTCGCGCAGCAATCCTTCGCTGCCCAGGAGCAGCGTCCGCCCGTCCGCCCACGTGCGCATACCGAGGCCGACGAGGACCTCGCACTCTTCGTGCGGCGGGATCACGATGTGCCGTTCCTCGGTCGAGCGGATCACCGCCTCGGCGAGTGGATGCCGGGAATGAATTTCCGAGCTCGCCGCATAGGCAAGGACCCGTTCCGGCTCCCAATCCTTGGCGAAGGCAACCACATTCGTCACGATGGGGCGACCGATGGTCAGAGTGCCGGTCTTGTCGAAGACCATCGCGTCGACGCATCCGGCCTGCTCGAGGTGCGATCCGCCCTTGATCAGGATGCCGCGCCGGGCACCGTTGCCGATGGCGGCGCTGATCGCCGTCGGCGTCGACAAACCGACCGCGCACGGGCACGCGATCAACAGCATCGTCATGGCGCGGCGGACATCACGGGTCAGGACGAGGGTCAGCGCGGACAAGGCGAAAGATGCCGGCACGAAACGGCGGGAGAAATTTTCACCGACGGTCTGGATCGGGGCGCGGTGCTCCTGAGCCTGCTCGACCTGCGAAATGATGCGTCCGATCGTCGTTTCGTTGCCCACCGCGGTGGCCCGGATGACGAGCCGTCCGCGCAGCACCACCGAACCCGCGTGCACGAGGTGTTCGGCCGAAGTGGCGATCGGCAGTGTTTCACCGGTGATCGCGGACTGGTCGACGATCGCCTCACCCTCCACCACGACACCATCCACGGGTATCGCGACGTGATCGTGGACCACGACTTCGTCCCCCACCTGCAGCGAATCGACGTCCACCGAAACCTCGGTGCGGTCGGCCAGACGAATCCACGCGGTGTCCTGAGTGCCCTTGAGGAGATCGGAGATGGCGCGCCGGGTGCGGCGCAGGGTGAGTTCTTGGAGGTACTCACCGATGTTGAGCAACCACAGCACCGTCAGGGCCACCACGTTCTCCCGGAGAACCAGGCTGGCCACCGTCGCGGCGGAGACCAGAGCGTCGGTGCCCGCCGTGCGGTTTCCGGTCAGAGTGCGGAGTGCTCCTTTGAGGAAGGGGTAGCCGGTGAAGATGGTCGCGCCGGTGGCGAACACGCGGCTGGTCGGGCCGAGTAGAGGTGCGCGGCGCAGTCCGTATCGGCGGACTCCGAGCACGAGCAGGGCGGCGCCGCCGATGGCCATCCGCACGATGTCGGCGTTACCGACGTCGGCCGAGCGAGGGGAACGGTCCGGGACCAGCGCCCAGGGCGTCTCCTCGCCTGCAGCGATGGTGTCGAGCAACTCGGTGCGATCGAGCCGTTTCGGCGAATACCAGACCACCACCGACGCGGTCCGCGGATAGGCGTGCACGGCACGCACCCCGGCGAGCTTTTCTATCGAATCTTCCAGGGCGACGGCCCGTCCCACACTCGCGCGGAGCCACGGCAGATGCACGCGGATTCTGCCCGCCGCATCCGACAGGACTGCGACATCGTGCGAGATGTGCGTGGCCGGCTCGGCGGACATGTCAGTGTGTGTGACCGTGACCGGTGTCCGGCTCCGCCGGCGGGGGAACTTCCTCGCCGATCCTGCCCTTGGCCTCGGCGATGACGTCGGCCACCTTCAGCCTTGCCGACTCCGCGCCCTCCTCCGCCTTCCGGGTCCCGCGCAGTCCCCACGCGGTCACGGTGACCGCAGTCTCGTGGAAGGGCGCCTTCGCGACCGCTTTGCGGGCCGCGTTGTACGCGGCGACACCGACAGCGCCGGTGACCACGGTGGAGGCAGCTTTGGCGAGCAGCATGTGAAGGGCCATGACCCATGGTCGCACCCACAGCTCGAAATCGCACGAAGACTAGTGTTTCGCTTCTTCGACTCTGTTGCGCAAGAAGATGAGCGGGAGGACGAGCGTGGCGATGGCGGTGACGAGCCACACGATCAGTGTGGCGAAAACCCACGACTGCCACCCGGAGATGGACATGGCACCGAACAGGTTGACCAACACCAGTGAGACGAAGGTGGATACCAAACCGATTCCCCCGAGGAAAGCAGGAGCGTTTCGTTCGGCCACTTTGGTGATGAAGGGCGCGAGGATGCTTTGCGCCAACGCGAAGAGCACCACAGTGCCGATGAATCCTGCGACGGTGATCGATACCTCGGGCAGAAGCCACACCGCCGCGAGAAGGCCGATCGCTGCCGAGCCGAGGAAGATGACGGCCCGGAGGAGAAATCGAATCATGAGTCGATCCTTTGCGTCGCAGGGTCAACAGATCACGGTCAGGAGTACGCCCTCGCGGTGAAGGATCAGCGGTTCGGCCGGGAGCCGAGGGCCGCTGGTTCTGACATACGTCATTGTCTCTCCCACGTGACCGTCTCGCGGCAAGTTGACGATCTCTGCGACTCGACCAGCGGCCGCACGGCCCCGCCGAATCCGGGAGGAATGCCTGCCGTTCCGGCGCCTGCGTGCGACGATGGGAAGTACTTCGGGAGTGATGGGGTATGTCGAACCGCCGTGTGACGGGTGCAGCGATCTACACGGCCGCGCTGCTCGCGGCCGTAGCGACGGTCACGCTTGCCGTACGAGTGGTGCCCGCCTCGGATGCCGGGAGAAGCGCTCCCGAGCCGGGAACGGGTGCCACTCGGGCACTGATCGTCATTGCTGTTTTCGCAGTCGTGATCGCGGCGATCGCACTCGCGGCTGCTCTGCAAGGTGGGCGCCCCCGGGTGGCCCCTGGTGAGCCGCCGGCCGATGCGGTCGAGCGGGCATTCTCTGCGAAGTCGCGCAGACAGATCCTCGCGTGGACGGCCGGTGCCTGTGTCCTCGTGATCGCCGCGTATCTCCTCGGCTCCGCCGGTGGCAACGAGCCCCCCGCCCGGGAGGCTCCGGCCGCCACCGAGTCCGGGGGCAACTCCGAATCACCGTCCGAAGCCACTCCGCCCGAGGCGTTGCGTCCCACGTCCGACAGCGCACAAGCCCGCAGCGATCAAGCCGAACTATGGACTGCCGCAGCCATAGTCGGACCCGTGCTGGTCACCTTGCTCATACTGGGTGCGGCGGCCCGACGCCCTGTGGTCGTGGGCCGTGAGGTACCGACTCCGGTCGATATCGACACCGCCTCGGCCGCGGCGCAGTCACTGGTGCGTGCCGCGGAGGAGGGTCTCGCGGCGGTCGTCACGACGGAGATGCCGCCGCGGGAGGCCATCATCGCCAGCTACGCCGCCATGGAAGACGCCCTTCGGCGGGCGCCGGGCGCCGAACCCCGAGATTCGGATACGCCGTCGGAAGTGCTTGCCCGGGCGGTGCAACTCGGTGTGCTGCGCTCGGAGGCTGCAGCGCCGTTGGTTCGTCTGTTCGCCGAGGCCCGGTTCAGCCGGCATCCGATGGACGAACGTCATCGCGCTGAGGCGGTCGACCTGCTCAGGCGTGTGCTGGACGATGTCGGGGCGCAGCGCCGTGCGAATGACCTCGGGAGCAACACGTGCTCGCCATTGCCGTGATCGGGATCGCGGCAGTACTGGCCGTGGAGATTCCGCTCGTCGTATCCGGTCGGGACAACGTTGCGGTCGTGGTGGCGGGGGCCGTGACCGCCCTCGTGCTCTTCGAGGTTCGGCGGCGGATGTCGCAGGAGGACGACGACGATGTGGTGGCGGGTCCGGAAGCCGATCGGGCCGAGGCGATGAGCCGCTGGCTGACGCGCACGGAGTCGCTGATCAGCTGGGCGGACGGCACCCGCGGAGACTGGGACCACCATCTGCGTCCACTGCTTGCCCGCGAATTCCAACAGTCCACCGGGCAGCGAAAGGGCGTCGACCCGGCCGCGACTACCGCCGCCGGGCGAGTGTTCTTCGGTGACCTGTGGCAGTGGGTGGATCCCGACGACGTCCGCCGTTCCGACCGGACCGAACCCGGCCCCGGTCGCGACGTGCTCGACCGGATACTTCAACGGTTGGAGTTGCTGTGACCCTCCCCGCCCAGATGACCACCGCCCGCGCTCAGGCCGTTCTGGCGGAAGTCGAACGTGCCGTGGTGGGGAAACACGACGAACTGACGTCGATCCTGCTCGCGGTCCTCTCGGGTGGCCACGTACTGATCGAGGATCTGCCGGGGCTGGGAAAAACTCTGGTTGCCCGGTCGTTCGCGGCCGCACTCGGGCTGGACTTCACCCGCGTGCAGTTCACCCCGGACCTGCTGCCTGCCGACCTGCTCGGCGCCACCATCTACGACATGCCGTCAGGGCGGTTCGAGTTCCGTCCCGGTCCCATCTTCACCAACCTTCTCCTGGCCGACGAGATCAACCGCACCCCGCCGAAAACCCAGGCTGCTCTACTCGAGGCGATGGCAGAGGGGCAGGTGAGTGTCGACGGCACGACGCGGATCCTGCCGCGACCGTTCATCGTGCTGGCCACCGACAATCCCATCGAGTACGAGGGCACGTATCCGTTGCCCGAGGCCCAGCTCGATCGCTTCGCCCTGCGGTTGCGGCTCGGGTACCTGACCGAGAAGGACGAGCAGGAGATGCTGCAACGCCGTCTCGACCGGGGATCGGCTCCGGTGGTGGTCCAGCAGGTGGTCGACGCCGCGGATCTGCAGGCGATGCGCGAATCGCTCGAGGAGGTCAGCGTCCATCGTGACGTCCTCGGCTACGTGGTCGCTCTCGCGAACGCCACCCGTCAGCATCCGCAGGTAGAAGTGGGGGCCAGCCCACGTGCCGAATTGGACCTGGTGCAGTTGGCCCGGGCCCGGGCGCTCCTCGCGGGGCGCGATTTCGTGATTCCGGAGGACATCAAGGCGCTGGCAGTCCCCGCGGTCGCCCATCGGATCAGTCTGCGACCGGAAATGTGGGTGCGGCGTGTCCGCAGCGAGGATGTCCTGACCGAATTGCTCCGACGGTTGCCCGTGCCGAGGGCACGATGACCGAGCACGTTCTCACCCGGCACGACCTGACGTGGCGGGCGTCGCCCGCCGCCCGCATCCTCGCGACCTGTGCGGCCGTCGCGCTCACGGTCGCCGTGGTGGGCCGCTGGTGGGAGTTGATCGCATTCGCGGCACCGATGCTCGGTGCTCTCGGCGCGGTGGTGTGGTTGCCGCCGCGGGCAACTGGAATCCGCGTCCGATCGAACACTCCCGCGTTGCGGTGCTTCGAATCGGAATCGGTGCAGTGTGCAGCCGAGGTGACGACGGTCGGCGGCGGCGCGCGGCTCGACGTGTCGCCTGCGCGCTCCGACGGCTACACGGTCGACGACGTCGGCGACGGGTATCGGATCACCGCCCACCGGTGGGGTCGCTACGAACCCGCACTGCACATCACGGCGCAGGCGTGCGGAGGTTTGCTCAGCGCAGCACTCGAGGTACCCGTGACCGAACTCCGGGTATTTCCGCTGGCGCCGCCGCTACCGACCCCGCTGCCCCATCGCGCGCTTCCCGACCGAATCGGAGCGCACCGCACCCGCCGGTACGGGTCCGGCGTCGAATTCGGTGACATCCGGCCGCATGCACCGGGAGATCCACTGCGAAGCATCAATTGGCGGGTCAGTGCCCGACGCGGGCGACTGCACGTGACGGAGCGCATCATGGACCGCGCAGCCGACGTCGTCGCAGTACTCGACACCACGCCGCAGGCGCCCGGCCCCGCAGCGGACAGCCTGCAGCGCACCGTCCGTGGCGCCACCCAGGTGGTGCAATCGGCACTGCAACGGGGAGATCGGGCCGGGGTGGTGGTCAGTGGCTCGCGCCTGCGATGGCTCGGTGCCGACATCGGCCGTCGCCAGTTCTACCGCATCCTCGACACTGTTCTGGACGCCGGCGGCACGTCCGGTGGCACCCTTGTTCCGCGGGCAGCGCTACCACCCACTGCCGTGGTGATCGCCTTCTCCACCATGCTCGACACCAACTTCGCGCTGTCGCTGCTCGAGCTGCGCCGCCGGGGCCACGTCGTCGTCGCCGTCGACGTACTGCGAGGTCCGCCGTTCGAGGTCGAACTCGATCAGATGTCCGCCCGGATGTGGAAGCTCGAACGGCGGAACATGTACCGGAACATGAGCGTTCTGGGTGTCCCCGTGGTCGCGTGGGAAGACGACTCGGCATTAGATCTCGCCCTCACTCTGGCGGATCGAGCCCAGCGCCCTCAGGGGGTGGCCAGATGAAGTGGGCCGCAGTTCTGGCAGTGCAGGGAGCGATGGTCGCACTCGTCCTGGGTGATGCATCCGTTCTGGCAGCCGCGACGGCGGGTATCGCGGCAACCGCGCTGCTTCTCGTCGCATTTACGGGACCGGCACCCGGATTCCGGACGCTGATGGTGTGCGCGGCAGTGGCGGGTGCTACTGCTTACCTCGTCACCACAGTCCCGGTGGGTCCGCGATGGTGGTCGTTACTCGGACCGGTTGCCGTCGTGGTGTTGTTCTGCATCGCCGCGGCTCCCTACGTTCGAAAACGCAGCACCGCTCAGAATCGGCGGATGCTGTAGATGTGGAACTGTGACAGCGGGGCAAGGCCCACAGGCACTCCGCGTCCGTAGGCATTGAAGACCTGGCCGAAGCCGGCATAGATACCGATGTGCGACGCATCCGGATTGAGAACCACGATGTCGCCGGGAGCCAGAGCCCACAGCGGAATCCGGGCGCCCACCTCGGCCTGCTCCCATGTGGTGCGCGGAAGCCTGACCCCCGCTTGCCGGAATGCCCACTGCACGAGTCCCGAACAGTCCCAGGCATCCGGGCCCGTTCCGCCCCACAGGTAGGGCTTACCGGTCTGGGTGACCGCTGCCGCCAGCGCGGCGAGACCGGTGGGCGTCGGGATCGGTGTGGGAAGAATTGCGGATCCGCTGGAACTGCCCGCTGTGCTTCCACTGTCGGCGCTGCCGGCGACCGGTGCCGCATGGGAGGGAAACGCCGTCAGGGCGGCCGCGCAGAAGGTCAGTGCTCCCGCTACCACTGCGCGTCGTACGGGAAGATGCCTGCGCTGGGACACGGAGTCCCCCTTCGTTTGCTCCTGCTCCGTGGAAGGCGTGCACCACCTGTTCCCCCGGCGGTGCACGCCCATGTTGCGTCACGGGAAGCGTACAAAGTGTCGCGCGAGTGTGCTTGGCATTTGCTGATATCCGCGCCGAAGCGCCGGTACGGTCCCGGCCGTCACCGCCCGGCGATGGTCAGCACCACGTCGGCCAGGGCAGGGGAGTGATCACGCTCGGGAACGGTGGCCGAGATCAGCAGGAGCCCGGCCTCTTTCCAGATGCGGGCGTGCAACGTCTCGCCGGGAAACACCACACCTGCGAATCGCGCTCGGAAGCCCGCGACCAGCGACGCGTCGGAGTCCAGCATCGTGTCGACCACCGCCTTGCACACCATTCCGTAGGTGCACAGCCCATGAAGAATCGGCGCCGGAAAACCGGCGGCGGCCGCGAACTGCGGATCGGAATGCAAAGGATTGCGGTCACCACACATTCGATACATCAACGCCTGTTGCGGGAGCACGGGAATGTCGACCTCGGCGTCGGACGGGCGGTCCGGCAACTCGACGGACTGCGACGGCCCGCGCTCGCCGCCGAATCCACCCTCGCCTCGGGCGAAAATGGACGAGCGGCTGGTCCAGAGCGGCGCGCCGTCGATATCGGTGGTGGCCGACTCCTGGACGATGACCGCGGCCTTTCCCTTGTCCCACACCTCCGCGATGCGGGTTGTCGTGCGAGCCTTACCCTCCGGCGGAAGCGGCCGGTGCACGGTCACCTCTTGGCTGCCGTGGACCACTTTCGCGAGATCGATGTCGACACCGGGGAAGGACACCTGCGGAGCGTCGGTGGCATGAAAATTGGCCGCGACCGTCGCGAAAGTGGGTAGCACCTGAGGGGTGCGGTCCGTGAGGTAGCGCAGCTCCTTCTCATCCAGCGGACGGGAACCCGCACCGAGGGCGAGATGGTAGTGCTGCACGTCGGACGCGGTCCAGGCGAACTCGAGCGTGGGCAGTTCGGCGCCGATGGCGATATTCGGGTCAATGGGCATGCGAGGCGTCCCTCTTCTGTGTGAGGGGGATGGCTGCGACCACCGTGTCGGATTCGTGCTTGCCCATGTAGAACACGTTATAGAATGATGGGGTTGTCGGTCCATTCTCACTGCCAGGAAGTGTTGGGGACGGCAGCGCACCGGACGAGAACACATGGCATCGAATGTTCCGGGCGTGCGCACTCACGTCAGTTTTCAGGGAAGGCACACAGAACATGCTCTCGAACCAACTACGCACCGAGCTGGCCGATCAGCTCGACGCCGCAGAGCGCAGTCGCATTCCCGTCGGGCCCCTGACCGCCGCCCATCCGGACATCGACGTCGTCGACGCATACGAGATCGCGTTGATCAACATCCGCCGCCGGCTGCAGCACGGCGCGAAGGTTGTCGGGCACAAGGTAGGTCTGTCGTCTCTCGCCATGCAGCAGATGATGGGTGTCGACGAACCCGACTACGGGCATCTGCTCGCCGACATGGAGGTGTTCGAGGACCAACCCGTCGACACGGCTCGGTTCTGCTACCCGAGAGTCGAGGTTGAGGTGGCTTTCGTCCTCGGCGCCGATCTTCCGGGAGCGGACTGCACCGAGCAGGACGTCCTCGATGCCACAGTGGCGTACGCGCCGTCCATCGAGTTGATCGACAGCCGCATCAAGGACTGGAAGATCGGCCTGGCCGACACTATCGCCGACAACGCGTCTTCCGCAGGGTTCGTGCTCGGCACCGACCGGGTGCGCCCGTCCGACATCGACATCAAGGCCATCGACGCCGTCCTGACCCGCAACGGTGAGCTCATCGCCGAGGGCCGCAGCGACGCGGTGCTCGGCAACCCGGTGACGGCCGTCGCCTGGCTGGCGCGGAAGGTCGACAGTTTCGGCGTCCGGTTGAGAGCCGGCGACATCGTGCTTCCCGGTTCGTGCACCCGCGCCATCGACGCTCGTCCCGGCGATCACTTTCGAGCCGAGTTCAGTGGACTCGGAACCGTCTCTCTGCAGTTCAAGTAGGAGTTGTATTCATGACCAAGGCAAGTGTGGCGATCGTCGGTTCAGGCAACATCAGCACCGACCTGCTCTACAAACTGCAGCGATCCGAATGGCTCGAGCCGCGGTGGATGATCGGCATCGATCCCGACAGCGAGGGCCTCGCCCGCGCGCGCAAGCTGGGTCTGGAGACGTCCGCCGAGGGCGTCGACTGGTTGCTGAACCAGCCGGAGAAGCCCGACCTGGTGTTCGAGGCGACCTCCGCCTACGTGCACCGCGAGGCGGCGCCCCGATACGAGGCAGCAGGCATCCGGGCTGTCGACCTGACACCGGCCGCGGTCGGGCCCGCCGTCGTCCCGCCGGCCAACCTGCGTGAACACCTCGGCGCCCCCAACGTCAACATGATCACCTGCGGGGGGCAGGCCACCATCCCGATCGTGTACGCGGTGTCCCGGGTCGTGTCCGTGCCCTACGCCGAGATCGTCGCCTCGGTCGCATCGGTCTCCGCCGGCCCCGGCACCCGCGCCAACATCGACGAGTTCACCAAGACCACCAGCCGTGGCATCGAGACCATCGGCGGGGCGCAGCGCGGCAAGGCCATCATCATCCTCAACCCGGCCGACCCGCCGATGATCATGCGCGACACGATCTTCTGCGCGATCCCCGAGGATGCCGACCGTGCCGCCATCACTGATTCCATCCACCGGGTGGTGGCGGACATCCAGCAGTACGTCCCCGGTTACCGGCTGCTCAACGAACCGCAGTTCGACGACCCCAGCGTCGTGTCCGGCGGACAGGCCACGGTCACCACCTTCGTCGAGGTCGAGGGGGCAGGCGACTTCCTGCCCCCGTACGCGGGCAACCTCGACATCATGACCGCAGCGGCAACCAAGGTGGGCGAAGAGATCGCCCAGAAGCTCCTGAGCGTGGAGGCGTGAGCACGATGGTTCATTTCGACCCCAGCTGGGACATTCGCGTCACCGACACGTCGTTGCGGGACGGCTCCCACCACAAGCGCCATCAGTTCACCGGTGACGAGGTGCGGGCGATCGTCGGCGCCCTCGACAATGCGGGAGTCCCCGTCATCGAGGTCACTCACGGTGACGGATTGGGCGGTTCGTCGTTCAACTACGGCTTCTCCAAGGTGCCCGAGCAGGAACTCATCTCCATCGCCGTCGACACGGCGAAGAACGCGAAAATCGCCTTCCTGATGCTGCCCGGCCTGGGTATCAAGGACGACATCATCGTCGCTCAGGACAACGGCGCGTCGATCTGCCGGATCGCGACCCATTGCACCGAGGCGGACGTCTCGATCCAGCACTTCGGACTGGCCCGCGAGCGCGGCCTCGAAACCGTCGGCTTCCTCATGATGGCTCACTCCATTGCGCCGGAGAAGCTCGCCAAGCAGGCCCGGATCATGGCGGACGCCGGATGCCAGTGCGTCTACGTCGTCGACTCGGCCGGTGCCCTCGTCCTCGAGCAGGTGTCCGACCGGGTCGAAGCGCTGGTGCAGGAACTGGGGTCGGACGCGCAGGTAGGGTTCCACGGCCACGAGAACCTCGGTCTAGGAGTGGCCAACTCGATCGCCGCGGTCCGCGCGGGAGCTAAGCAGATCGACGGCAGCACAAGACGGTTCGGTGCCGGTGCCGGCAACGCCCCCGTCGAGGCGTTCGTGGGAGTATGCGACAAGATCGGTGTCAAGACCGGAATCGACTTCTTCGCGATCGCCGACGCCGCCGAGGACGTGGTACGGCCGGTGATGCCGGCCGAGTGTCTCCTCGACCGCCAGGCTCTGATGATGGGGTACGCAGGCGTGTACTCGAGCTTCCTCAAGCACGCCGAACGCCAAGCCGAGCGATACGGCGTCTCGTCCGCCGAACTCCTCGTCCGCGCAGGCAAGCGCAAGCTCGTCGGTGGACAGGAAGATCAGCTCATCGACATCGCGTTGGAGCTGCAAAAAGAGCGCCTGTGAGTGCGGCTACGCCGCCTGTGAGTACTTCCTAACCTCCCGCGGTTAATAAGTACTCACAGGTCAGCGGGCTGTTTCCCAGAGCCCGACCATGTTGCCTTCGGTATCGGTGAAGTAGGCGGCGAACCCCATCGTGCCGACGGGTGTCTTGCCGGTGACCGTCTTTCCGCCGAGCGATTCGACCTTCTCCAGTGCGGCGTCGATGCTCTCGACGTCGACGACGACGACAGGGGACTTCACCTCGTCGCGCTGCATCATGCCGCCGTTGATGAACCCGGGCTCGGTGGGCATTCCGCTCTCGCCCACCGGTCCGGTGGTGACCATGCTGTAGTCCATCTCCGGGATCTCGGCGATGGCCCAGTCGAACGCGTCGCGGTAGAACGCGCGGGCGCGCTCGCCGTCGTCGAAGGGGATTTCGAAATGCACGATTCTGCCTGTCATGGGTTGCCTCCGGCTTGGCGGAAAACCGCCGTGTCCGACGGCACTTTTCAGCGTAAGTCGCCGGGTTCGCAGGCGAAAGGGGTCCACATAGCTTCGCCCGATGTGCCATCGGGCGCAGGCGAACTGCACCCCTGACACATCGGGCGAGAGCAGGGTGGGAACCGGACCGCTACTCGCGGTGATCGCGCACGTCGATGAACCCCTCCATCACCGCGTGGTTGATGCTGTCCCACAGCCGCGGGCATCCGTCCTGAAGGGCGGTGGGCTGCCCCTCCGCGGCCCGGTCGCGAAACGTCGGACACGTCTTCGCCGGGTCGCTCGTCCATTGGACGCTGGTGTGTTTGAGACTGTTCTTGCGCACCAGGACGCAGGTGCCGCAAGTGCGGCACTCGACCTCGTTCATTCCGTCGTCGAGGTAGTTGGCCTTGTCGGCCATCGTCTGCGCATGAATGGCCTCGAGCCGAGCAGGTTGCCCGGCGTAGTCGGGAGCTTTGGCCCATTCGGTCGAGGCACTCATGATCAGACCTGCGCTTCCTTGTTCTCGGAGCCGGCGGTCACCGTCTGCTCCGCGGCCTCTCGCTCGGCCTTCTGCCGGGCCAGGTTCTCCTCCACCTCGTGCTGCCAGGCCTCGTTGGCCTTGGTGGTGTCGACCTCGAACTCGAAACGCTGCGTCATCTTCTCGGTGACGTCGGCGACATCGACGTAGAACTGGTCGTACCACCGTCGCAGCTGGTAGACCGGGCCGTCCTCTTCGCACAGCAGGGGATTGTCGATCTTGGTCTTGTTCTTCCAGATTTCGACGTCCTGCAGGAAGCCCTCGGCGATGCCCTCGGTGAACTTGGCCGCCAACTTGTCGGCGGTGTCGTCGTCGATGCCGGTCGGCTTCTTGACGGTGACGCCGTACTGGAGCATGAACGAATTGTTCGTCACCGGATAGTGGCAGTTGATGAGGACGCTCTCGACCTCGTACCCGCCGTAACTGTTCCACAGCGGATTGATCATGTAGGACGGCCCGTAGTACGCGGCCTCGGAGCGCAACAGCGACTCCATGCCGTACTGCGTCGCCATCCCCACGTCGGGGCGACCCTTCGTGTTGAGGTACTGGGTCGCGATGTGGCCTTCGAAGACGTTCTTGAAGTACGTCGGAAATGCGTAGTGGATGTAGAAGAAGTGCGCCATGTCGACCACGTTGTCGATGATTTCGCGGCAATTGGCGCCTTCGATCAGCATCGAGTTCCAGGTCCAGTCGGTCCATTCGTCGCTGTATGCGCCGTCGATCCGGGGGATGGTCACCTCGTCGGGCGGCGGATTGCCCTCGGGGTCGTTCCAGACGAAGAGCTGCCCGTTCCGCTCCAGCGTGGTCCACGACCGCGTCCGCGCGATCGGCGGCACCCGGCGTGCGTAGGGAATGCTCGTGCACTTGCCGTTGCCGCCCCAGCGCCAGTCGTGGAACGGGCACGCCACGGAATCGCCCTTGACCGAACCCTGGGAGAGGTCACCGCCCATGTGGCGGCAGTAGGCGTCCAGAACTTTCAGTTCGCCTTTGCTGTCGGCGAAGACTACGAGCTTGGTGCCGAAAGCCAGGACCGAATGCGGATTGCCGTCCTTGAATGTCTTGGTCAAGCCGAGGCAGTGCCAACCACGCGCGAAGCGGGTCTGGACAGTGCCTACATCGATCTCGCGAATCTGCGCCATTGTGCCTTCACATCCCTTCATGCTGTCAGTAGAACACGTTATAGAAGTTCCTCACGATCCGCCAGATTTCGAGAGGCTTTCTTCGAGCGCTGAGGCGTCGAACTGCGTCTTTGCCCGAGGCTCGACAGAAATGGGAACGTGTTCTAGTCTCAGAGAGTGAGTGAACCATCGACGAGACAGGAGCGTCCTGTGGGTGACCATGACAGTCACGAGGTGATGCAGCGGCTCGAGGCGCTACTGCCGACACTGCGCGAGCGTGCGCAGGAAACCGAGGATCTACGTCGCATCCCCGACGAATCGATCAAGGCACTCCAGGAGTCCGGCTTCTTCAAACTGCTTCAGCCGGAGCAGTGGGGCGGCTTCCAGGCCGATCCGGTGCTGTTCTACTCCGCGGTGCGGAAGATCGCGAGTGCCTGCGGCTCCACCGGATGGGTCTCGTCGATCATCGGAGTTCACAACTGGCATCTCGGCCTCTTCACCCAGCAGGCGCAGGAAGATGTGTGGGGCAAGGACACCGATGTGCGCATCTCGTCCTCCTACGCCCCGATGGGCGCCGGCCAGGTGGTCGACGGTGGTTACACGGTGAACGGTGCCTGGGCATGGTCGTCCGGGTGTGATCACGCCAGCTGGGCAGTGCTCGGTGGTCCCGTTATCAAGGACGGGCGGCCGGTCGACTTCGGCAGCTTCCTCATTCCCCGCGAGGACTATCGCATCGACGACGTGTGGAACGTGGTGGGACTGAGGGGAACCGGCAGCAACACGGTGGTGGTGAAGGACGTGTTCGTTCCCCGCCACCGCTTCCTGAGTTTCAAGGCGATGAGCAACCTGACAGCCCCCGGGCTCGAGCAGAACACCGCCCCGGTGTACAAAATGCCGTGGGGGACGATTCATCCGACCACGATTTCCGCTCCGATCGTCGGTATGGCCTACGGCGCGTACGACGCACACGTCGAGCATCAGGGCAAGCGTGTCCGCGCAGCATTCGCCGGTGAGAAGGCAAAGGACGATCCGTTCGCCAAGGTCCGGATCGCCGAGGCGTCCAGCGACATCGACGCCGCCTGGCGGCAGCTGTCGGGCAACGTGGCCGACGAGTACGCGTGTCTTCTCGCCGGGCGCGACGTGCCCTTCGAACTCCGTCTCCGCGCGCGACGTGACCAGGTACGCGCCACGGGCCGGGCCATTTCGTCGATCGACAAGCTGTTCGAGAGTTCCGGTGCCACGGCGCTGGCCAACGGCACACCATTGCAACGCTTCTGGCGGGACGCTCATGCCGGACGCGTGCACGCGGCAAATGATCCCGAGCGGGCGTACGTGATGTACGGCACCGGTGAATTCGGTTTGCCGATCACGGACACGATGGTTTAGGAGAGTTGTGACGACGACCGAGGAAGCTCTCACATTCGAGTCCACGTCCAAGTTCGCGCAGGTACGACCCGACCTGAGACTGCACTATCACGAGGCAGGTGTCGGCAACGGCCCCACAATCGTGCTGCTGCACGGCGGCGGACCCGGCGCGTCGTCGTGGTCGAACTTTGCGAGAAACATTCCGGTTCTTGCCGAGAAGTTCCACGTCTTGGCGGTCGATCAACCGGGTTACGGGTTGTCTGACAAGCCCACCGAGCACCCGCAGTATTTCGGGCACAGCGCCTCGGCGCTGAACGATCTGCTCGACACCCTCGACATCAGCGGGCGGGTCCACCTGCTCGGTAATTCCCTCGGTGGCGGTGCCGCCGTGCGGTTCGCTCTCGACTATCCCGATCGCGCAGGACGTCTCGTCCTGATGGGCCCGGGCGGGTTGAGTGTCAACCTGTTCGCCCCCGACCCGACCGAGGGCGTCAAAAACCTCGGTAAGTTCAGCTACGAGCCGACCCGGGAAAACCTCGAGGCCTTCCTGCGCATCATGGTGTTCGATCAGAAATTGATCACCCCCGAATTGATCGAGGAACGTTTCGCCGCAGCGAGTACCCCGGAGTCGCTCGCGGCGGCGAAGGCGATGGGGAAGTCGTTCTCCTCCGCGGGCTTCGAGCAGGGCATGCTGTGGCGGGACGCGTACAAGCTCCGTCAGCGGGTCCTGTTGATCTGGGGACGAGAGGACCGGGTCAATCCGCTCGACGGGGCGCTGGTGGCACTCAAGCTGATTCCGCGTGCGCAACTGCACGTCTTCGGTGGGTGCGGGCACTGGGCGCAGCTCGAGAAGTTCGACGAATTCAACCGATTGGCAGCCGATTTCCTCCTGGACGGGGGCAAGTGATGGGTATTCGGTCACTGGCGTACATGCGTATCGAAGCCACCGACATGGCCGCGTGGCGTGAGTACGGACTCAAAGTTCTGGGCATGGTCGAGGGGAAGGGCAGCGACCCCGATGCCCTGTATCTACGGATGGACGACTTTCCGGCTCGGCTCGTCATCTTCCCCGGCGACCACGACCGACTGTCGGTGTCGGGCTGGGAGACGGCCAATGCCGCGGAGCTGCAAGAGGTCCGCGACAGCTTGTCGGTTGCCGGCGTCGCGTTCAAGGAGGGGACCGTCGAGCAGCTGCAGGACCGCCGAGTCGACGAGCTGATCACCTTCGAGGACCCGTCGGGCAACACACTGGAGGCGTTTCACGGTGCGGCGCTGGAGCACCGCCGCGTGGTCAGCCCCTACGGGCACAAATTCGTGACCGGCGAACAGGGACTCGGCCACGTCGTGCTTTCCACCACCGACGACGACGCCTCGCTGCGCTTCTATCGTGACGTTCTCGGGTTCCGTCTGCGCGACTCCATGCGGTTGCCGCCGCAGATGGTCGGGCGGCCGGCCGACGGGAAACCCGCGTGGCTGCGTTTCTTCGGCTGCAATCCGCGGCATCACAGTCTCGCGTTTCTACCGATGCCCACGCCCAGCGGGATCGTGCACCTCATGATCGAGGTGGAGAACTCCGACGATGTCGGTCTGTGCCTGGATCGAGCACTGCGGAAGAAGGTCAAGATGTCGGCGACCCTCGGCCGCCACGTCAACGACCTCATGCTCTCGTTCTACATGAAGACCCCGGGCGGCTTCGACATCGAATTCGGCTGCGAGGGAAGGCAGGTCGAAGACGAGAGCTGGGTCGCGAGGGAGAGCACGGCGGTCAGTCTGTGGGGCCACGACTTCGGTGTCGGGATGCAGTCGTGAGCGAGGTGACCGGGGACGGGGCCGTCGCGGCCGAGGCGATCGACCCGCGACGGTTCCGCACGGTGCTCGGCCAGTTCTGCACCGGCGTCACCATCATCACGACGATCGACGACGGCGTGCCCGTGGGGTTCGCGTGCCAGTCCTTCGCCGCGCTGTCCCTCGAGCCTCCGCTCGTGTTGTTCTGTCCCACCAAGACGTCGAGGTCGTGGGCGGCCATCGAACGCAGTGGTGTCTTCTGCGTGAACGTGCTCGCCGAGGAGCAGCAGTCGACGTGTGCGCGATTCGGGTCCCGCGACCCGGACAAGTTCGCCGGGATCGACTGGACGGAGTCGCCGCTGGGCTCACCCATTCTCACCGGTTCGCTCGCCCACATCGACTGCACACTCGAGACCGTGCACGACGGTGGCGATCACTGGGTGGTGTTCGGCCGCGTGGCGTCGCTCAGCGAAATCAGGGAGGAGCGACCCCTGCTGTTCTACCGCGGGCAGTACACGGGCATCGAACCCGACAAGACCGTGCCCGCGCCGTGGCGTGACGACCTCGAGGCTTTTCTCACCACGTCGTCGGAAGACACCTGGCTGTAGGGCACTTGCCTTCCCGGGTCACATTCACATCGCGACTCCGATGTATTTGGTTTCGAGGAACTCGTCGATGCCGGTGAGCCCACCTTCGCGGCCCAGCCCGGATTCCTTCACCCCGCCGAACGGTGCCGCCGGGTTGGACACGACTCCCTGGTTGAGGCCCACCATTCCCGTTTCGAGGGCTTCGCTTACTCGCAGACCGCGTTTCAGGTTCTCGGTGTAGACGTAGGCCACCAGCCCGTACGGGGTGTCGTTGGCCCGCTCGATCGCCTCCGCCTCGGTGTCGAAGGTGCTGATCGCGGCCACGGGTCCGAAGATTTCGTTGTGGCACATCTCGGCGTCGTCCGGCACGCCCGTCAAGACGGTTGCCGGGTAGAAGTTGCCGGGGCGGTCTAGTGGTTCGCCACCGGTCAGAACGGAGGCGCCGCGCCCGACCGCGTCCGCGACAAGAGTGCTCACCTTCGCGACCGCCGCCTCGTCGATGAGCGGTCCGACCACGACGCCGTCCTCGGTGCCGCGCCCGACGGGCAGTGCCTCCATCCGCTGTGTGAGCTTGCGCGTGAACTCCTCGGCTACCGAACTGTGCACGAGGATTCGGTTCGCGGCCGTGCAGGCTTGGCCGATGTTGCGCATCTTCGCCGCCATGGCACCGTCGACGGCATCGTCGAGATTTGCGTCGTCGAAGACGAGGAACGGCGCGTTCCCGCCGAGTTCCATCGAAGTGCGCATCACCGTGCGCGCGCACAGTTCGAGGAGGTGCTTGCCCACCGCGGTCGATCCCGTGAACGACAGTTTGCGGGCGCGGCCGTCGAGGATCAGCGGACTGATCACCTCGTCCGGTCGAGAGGTGGTCACCACGTTGACCACACCATCGGGCAGTCCGGCTTCGGTGAGGATGTCGGCGAGGGCGAGGATGGAGAGTGGAGTCTGCGCGGCGGGCTTGATCACCGACGTGCATCCGGCAGCAATGGCCGGCCCGATCTTGCGGGTCCCCATCGCCATGGGGAAGTTCCACGGAGTGATGAGCAGGCTCGGTCCGACGGGCTGCCTGGTCACCACGAATCGCGACCCACCTCCGGGTGCGGTCATGTAACCGCCGTCGATACGGACTGCTTCCTCGGCGAACCACCGGAAGAACTCGGCGGCGTAGGCGATTTCGCCGCGCGCCTCGGTGAGCGGCTTACCCATCTCGAGGGTCATGACGAGGGCGAGCCGATCGGTGTTGTCGAGCAGCAGGCGGTGCGCGTTCATGAGGATGGTGCTGCGTTCGCGGGGAGTGGTGGCGGCCCACGACGGTTGCGCCGCCACCGCTGCGTCGAGCGCCTCGCGGGCCTCCGCGGCGTCGGCGTCGGCGACCGTGCACAGGATCTGTCCGGTCGACGGGTCGTGGACCGGCATGGTGCGGGCGCTGTCACGCCACTTCCCGCCGATGAAGAGACCGGTCTGCACCGAACGAATTGCTACTTCCTCGAGCATGTTTCTTCCCCATTCTCCGTTGCCGAAGTGATGCCGCCCATGATATACAGATTGTCAACAATCTGACAATGCAAACTGCTGCGGCACGATCGGCGGCATCTACGCGTGGGAGGGTTCTCGTGACTCGGTTATCTCCGCTGCTTGCACAAGCCACACCTGTGACGGTCGACCACGGCGAGGGGTGCTACCTCTACGGCACGGACGGCCGCCGTTACCTCGACTTCACCGCGGGAATCGGGGTAACCAGCACCGGCCACTGCCACCCCCACGTGGTCGAGGCTGCCCGCCGGCAGGTCGGCTCGCTCATCCACGGGCAGTACACGACGGTCATGCACCAGCCGTTACTTGAACTCACGGAGCGGCTCGGGGCGGTGCTGCCCGAAAACCTCGACTCGTTGTTCTTCGCGAACTCGGGAAGTGAGGCAGTGGAAGCGTCGCTGCGCCTCGCCCGTCAGTCGACCGGCCGGCCGAACGTGATCGTCTTTCACGGTGGCTTCCACGGCCGCACTGTGGCGACGGCGACGATGACCACCTCGGGTACCCGGTTCTCGGCCGGGTTCAGTCCGCTGATGGGCGGTGTGCACGTTGCCCCGTTCCCCAACGCCTACCGCTACGGCTGGTCGGAGGAAGAAGCCACGGCCTTCGCGCTGAAGGAACTGGACTACATCTTCGCCACGCTCACCGCGCCGAACGAGACCGCGGCATTCGTGGTCGAGCCGGTACTCGGCGAGGGCGGATACGTGCCCGGCAACACGACGTTCTTCCACGGACTGCGCGAGCGCGCCGACCGATACGGAATCCTCCTCGTCATCGACGAAATTCAGACCGGATTCGGCCGCACCGGCAAGTTCTTCGGACACCAGCATTTCGACGTCCAGCCTGACATCATCACCATCGCCAAGGGCCTCGCCAGTGGGTTCCCGTTGTCGGGGATCGCGGCGTCGGCCGAACTCATGGCCAAGGGATGGCCGGGTTCGCAGGGCGGAACGTACGGCGGCAACGCCGTGTCCTGCGCTGCCGCGGTCGCGACGCTCGAGGTGATCGAGAAGGAGGGTCTTGTCACCAACGCTGCGGAGCGCGGGGCGCAGCTCCTCGAGGGTGCTCGCCGCACCGCCGGTGCGGGCGTCGGGGACATTCGGGGACTGGGACTGCTCGTCGGTAGTGAATTCACCGCGCCCGACGGAACACCGGACCGTGCGACGGCGACCGCAGCCCAGCAATTGGCCGCTCGGAAGGGCCTGCTCCTGCTGACCTGCGGCGCCCACATGAACGTGGTACGCATGGTCCCACCGCTCATCGTGTCCGAGCAGCAGGTCGAGGACGCGCTCGCGATCTGGTCCGAGGTGCTCGACGAGATGTAACCCCCTGTGAGTACTTATTAACCGCCCGCGGTTAATAAGTACTCACAGGGGCTACGAAGGAGGAAACGTGGCTCGCTACATCACCATCACTTTGGACAAGCGCGGCGTGACGTGTCGCGCCCGACTTCTCGACGACGACGCCCCGCGCACCTGCGACGCGGTGTGGAACGCGCTTCCGCAGAGTGGGGACGCCTACCATGCCAAGTACGCGCGGAACGAGGTGTACACCCTGATCCCGCGCATCACCGCGGCGCCGCACCGCGAGAACCCCACCGTCACACCGATTCCCGGCGACGTGTGCCTCTTCGACTTCGAGCCCTGGGAGATCGGGAACTCCGCCTACGGGTACGAGCCCGGCTCCGAGGCACACGCCGAACAGGGTGCCACCGACTTGGCGATCTTCTACGGCCGCAACAACCTATTGCTCAACGGTGACGTCGGATGGGTGCCGGGCAATGTGTTCGCCGCCATCGAGGACGGCCTCCCCGAATTGGCGGCGGCGTGCAACGACCTGTGGATGCGCGGAGTCGAAGGCGAAACGATGAGCTTTGCCCGGGCCTGACGTCGCGGGAACCCGATCCGCGGACCTTCCGTACGCATCGCGCCGGGTCAGAAGGGTGCGACGCGCTGTGAAGGTCCGCGGATCGAATTCAGCCCAGCACGTGCTCGGCGAACCGCGCGACTGCGAGTACCAGGTCGTCCGAGTGCCGCGGGCCGACGATCTGCAGCCCGACAGGTAGTCCCGCGGCGGTCTTGCCCACGGGGATGCTGATCGCCGGCTGCTGCGTCAGGTTGAACGGGTAGGAGAACGGGGTCCATTGGGGCCAGCTGGTGAGGTCGCTGCCCGGCGGAACGTCGTGTCCGGCCTCGAATGCGGGGATGGGGACGGTGGGCGTGAGCAGCACGTTGTGCGTGAGGTGGAACTTGCCCATCGTGATGCCGACGTCCGCGGCAACCGCCCGTGCGTCGAGATAGTCGACGGCGCTGAACGTCTCGCCGCGCTCCCACACCCGTGCCAGCCCGGGATCGACCTTGTCCCGCGCGCCTTCGGGGAAGTTCTTCAACATCGCGGCCGCACCGGCCGCCCAGAGGAGCTCGAAAGCGTCGAGGGGGTCGGTGAATCCCGGATCGGCTGCGGTGACCGGAAGACCGGCCGAGTCGAGATACCGGACCGCCCGATCGACGATCGCCCGCACTTCCGGATCGACGGTGACGTAGCCGAGTGTCGGCGAGTAGGCGACACCGAGTCCGACGACGTCGCGGCCGATCTCACCGCGAAAAGTGGTGGGGAAGGGGGCGAGTGACGTGGGGTCGCGGGGGTCGGGCAGCGACATGATGTCCATCAGCAGGGCGGCGTCCTCCACGGTGCGGGTGAGGGGACCGGCGTGTGCCAGCGGCCCGAACGGGCTCGCCGGGAACAGCGGAATCCGCCCGTGTGTGGGTTTGAACCCGACGACCCCGCAGAACGACGCCGGAATGCGCACGCTGCCGCCGCCGTCGGTGCCTACCGAGCAGGGGCCGAGACCGGCTGCCACTGCTGCCGCGCTGCCGCCGGAGGAACCACCGGCCGTCTTGGTCGGATCGGCGGGGTTGCGGGTGATACCGCACAGGGCGCTGTCGGTGACAGCTTTCCACGCGATCTCGGGAGTGGTGGTCTTGCCGAGAAAGACCATCCCGTCTTCGCGGAGCCGGGCGGCGACAGGACTGTCCACGTTCCACGGCTGATCCTCGTCGATCGCCTGGGAACCGCGGAGCGTCGGCCATCCGTCGGTGAGGAAGATGTCCTTGATCGAGATCGGTACGCCGTCGAGCAGGCCCTTGGAGTAGCCGGTGGTCCAGCGCTCCTCCGACTGCTTCGCCTGGGCGAGAGCTCGTTCCGCGTCGACGAGGCAGTACGAATTGATGTCACGGTCACGCTCGGTGATGGCGTCGAGAATCGCCTGCGTTGCCTCTACGGGCGACAGCTCTCCGGACGAGTAGGCCGTGACCAGTTCGACGGCGGTCATGTCGGTGGGATTCATGGAGACTCCTTCATCCTGGACGGTCGGCCCCTGCTTCAGCGGCTCGGGACGTACCCGAGTTGCTTGTCTACGACGTTCTCGAGGGGGTGCCCCGCGACCCATCGTTCGAAGTTGTCGGTGAACACGGTAACCAGCGCATCGCGCCACCCGGCGAAATCACCCGAATTGTGTGGCGTGATCGAGACATTCGGCATGTCCCACAAAGGGTGGTCCGCCGGCAACGGTTCGGAGTCGAACACGTCGAGTGCGGCGCCGGCAATCGTCCCCGACCGCAGCGCCTCGACCAGGTCGTCGGTGCGGACGAGCTCGCCGCGGCCGACGTTGACGAACCGTGCCCCCGGCTTCATCGCCGCGAAAGTCTCGGCGCAGAACATGTGCCGTGTCTGTTCGGTGAGCGGCGCCACTGCGACGACGTAGTCTGCGTCGGCGAGCTGTGCGGGCAGGTCGTCCGCCGGCAGAACGACGCCGAAGTCGGGATCGGATTCGCGCCCCCGGCGCCCCGATCCGCGGACTGTCATTCCGGCAGCGCGGAGCAGCCGGGCCACGGCACGTCCGATGGGACCGGTGCCGACGATCAACGCGGTGCGCCCCGCGATCCGTTCGGACTCCCGGTGTTTCCAGGTGTGGGACTGCTGCAACCGTAACGATCCCGGAAGGTCCTTGGCGAACGAAAGAATCTGCGCCAGTACGTACTCGGCGATGGCGCCGTCGAACACGCCCCGTGAATTGGTGATGGTGACGTCGCTGTCGCGGGCCTCGGGAAACATCACCGGGTCTACCCCGGCGGCGGCGATGTGGAGCCACTGCAGCGAGTCGGCCGCGTGCCAGGCTGCCGGGACGGCGCCGCTCAGGAAGTCGTAGAGGAACAAGACGTCGGCACCGTCGAGCGCGCGAGCCAACCCAGCCTCGTCCGTGTAGCGAACCTCGGCACGCGAGTCGACCGGCGCCATAAGGTCGTTCCGCGGCAGGACCTGCGCATGGAGCACCGCGACGATCGGTTTTCGACTCACGTTGACACCGTAAGAGTAGCTCGTATGATTGTCAACAATCCGAAAAGGCTCAGGCGTTGCCGAAGCGAAGGTGAGGCCCGGTATTGGAACTGAACATTCCCGAATTCGAAGGGCCAATTGCGCAGCGAGGAATCGGCATCATCGCCCCGTTCGACCTGGCGCTCGAACGCGAGCTGTGGCGATGGGCGCCGCTCGAGGTGAGCCTGCACCTCGCGCGCACCCCTTACGAACCGGTTCCGGTGAGCCTGGAGATGGCAGAACTGGTGTCCGAGCGCCGGCATCTCATGACGGCAACCCGTGACGTGATGCACGTGGAACCCGAAGTCGTCGCCTACCTCTGCACGTCCGGGAGTTTCATCAAGGGCATTGCACACGAACGGAAGCTGTGCGACGCCATCTGTCAGGCAGGCGCCCAGCACGCGATCACGACGTCGGGCGCCCTCCTCGAGGCGATCGAACACCTCGAGCTGAGCAAGGTCTCGGTGATCACCCCCTACGACGCGGCGCTGACCGAGCGGCTGCACAGTTTTCTGCACGAGGCGGGAACCGACGTGGTGCGGTCCGATCACCTCGGGCTCGGCGGCGGAATCTGGAAGGTCAACTACCGGACGATCGCCGAACGCATCATCGCCGCCGACGACCCGAAATCGGAAGCCATCTTCGTCAGCTGCACCAATCTTCCCACCTACGACGTGATCGCCCCGCTCGAGGCGGAGCTCGGTAAACCCGTCCTCACCGCCAATCAGCTCACGATCTGGGCATGCCTCGGTCGGATGAAGCTCCCGATGTCCGGACCCGGCAAGTGGCTCCGCAACGTCTTCTGATCCGACCCCCCGACCCCCATAGAGGAGAACGCATGACCCGCTCCCAGGCCCCCACCGTGGGATTCATCTACCCCGACCACGCGGCCGAGGACGACTACCCGTTTGCCGCGGACATGCTCGGGGTGGACCTGCCGGTCGTGCACATCTACGGCACCGACCTGCACGCCGTGCCCGAACTGCTGGACCTCGGCAGTCCCGAGAAGCTCGCCGGCGGCGCCGCCCTCCTTGCTGAGCAGAAGCCGGACGCCGTCGTGTGGGCCTGCACATCGGGCAGCTTCGTCTACGGACCCGACGGCGCGAAGCAGCAGGCCGATGCCCTCGCCGCGGCCACCGGTGTGCCCACGTCCAGCACCAGTTTCGCGTTCGTCCACGCGCTGGCTGCCCTCGGGATCACCCGCGTCGCGGTGGCCGCGAGCTACCCGGAGGACGTTGCGAAGTTGTTCGTCGACTTCCTCGCCGCTGCCGGCGTCGAGGTGCTGTCCATGTCGAGCGCCGGCATCGATACCGCCGCCGAAGTCGGATTGTTGAGCCCGGAGGAAGTGGTCGAGTTGGCGGTCGGAAACGATCACCCGGATTCGGAAGCACTCCTCATCCCCGATACGGCGATGAGGACGCTGGGCGCGCTGAGTACTCTCGAGCAGCGCCTCGGCAAGCCGGTCCTCACGGCAAACCAGGTGACCATCTGGGAAGGCCTGCGCCTCGCGGGCCACACGGCGGTGCATCCGTCGTTAGGAACCTTGTTCGAGAAAGGCCACAGTCATGGCTCTGACTGACTTGGAACCCGTCAGTCGTCAATCGACTGCCGAGTTCATCGCGGATCGACTGCGTGACGCCATCATGAAGGGCGCACTCGAGCCCGGCACGCAGCTGGGGGAGGCGGATCTGGCCGCGCACTTCCAGGTGTCGCGCGGGCCGCTACGCGAGGCCATGCAGAGGCTGGTGTCCGAGGGAATCCTTCACAGCATCCGTCACCGGGGCATCTTCGTGACGGAGCTGACCCTCGACGACGTCGTCGACGTCTATCGGAGCCGATCGGTGATCGAGCGGGGTGCGCTCGAGATGATTTTCGACGACGGGCCGAGGGAGGACGTCTATCGCGCTCTCGAAGCACCTGTCATCGCGATGAAGGCCGCCGCCGAGCGGGGTGACGCGGCCGCCGTATCGGACGCCGACCAGCTGTTTCATCAGGTTCTGGTGGAAAGCGCATCGAGTCCCCGGCTGGTCCGTGCGGCCCGGACCTTGCTGATCGAGACGCGGATGTGCCTAGGCGCCCTGCAGACCACCTATGAGGACATTCGGGAGCAGGCCCAAGAACACGACGAGCTGCGAGAAGCGATCAGAACGGGTACACGTGAAGAGGTGCAGGAATTACTGGCCGAGCATCTCGACGATGCCGTTCAGCGCCTGCGCGCCGATCAGAGGACTTTGTCCTCGTAGAACACCGAAGTAGAGGAACGCGCCGAGGAGGGCATATGACTCAGGTAGCTGAGATCCAGGAACAGACGAACAGCCGCGACCATTACCCGACCCGGATCAGCACCGAGCCGTCCATGATCGCGCGCAGTGAACCTGCTGTATGGGGAACGCCCTCCGACGGCCCCTTCGACGCCGCCGCGCTCGAGCGTCACGAGGCCCGAGGTTTCACCATCGTCGAGAACCTGCTGGGTGCGGACGAGGTCGCCGTCTACCGTGAGGAGCTCGTCCGGCTGTCCCACGACGCGCAGATGCGCGAGAGCGGGCGGGTCATCACCGAACGCGGCACGGACGAGGTCCGTTCCGTTTTCGACGTCCACCGGTGCAGTGCGATGGTCGCCGAACTCGTTCGCGACGGCAGAATCCTCGATCGCGCGCGGCAACTCCTCGGCTCCGACGTCTACATCCACCAAAGCCGGATCAACTCGATGCCCGGTTTCAAGGGCACGGGTTTCTACTGGCATTCCGACTTCGAGACCTGGCACGCCGAGGACGGCCTCCCGATTCCCCGGACGGTCAGCTGTTCGATCACGCTCACCGAAAACTTCCCGTTCAACGGCTCGCTGATGGTGATGCCCGGATCGCACAAGAGTTTCGTCCAGTGTGTAGGCGCCACACCTGAGAACAACTACGCGTCCTCGCTGGTCTCGCAGGAAGTTGGGGTTCCTCGGCGGGAGGATGTGACCGACATGGCCGCGGAGTACGGGATCGAGCAGTTCACCGGCGCTGCGGGCACCGCGCTGTGGTTCGACTCGAACGTGATGCACGGGTCGGGCAACAACATCACGCCGTTCCCGCGGTCGAACATCTTCCTTGTGTTCAACAGCGTCGAGAACACTCTCGTCGAGCCGTTCGCCGCTGCGCGTCCCCGGCCCGACTACATCGCGTCGCGCGACTTCACGCCGCTCGGCTGACGTCGGGTGGGCGGCGACGCGTGCCGGTGCGCGCGTCGCCGCTCACCCGGGCAGCTCGTGCAGGACACGGGCGAGGTGGGCGAGCTCGGGAACCTCGGCAGCCTGATCGAGCGCCGCTTCCAGCGTGGCATCGTGAGTGGGGCGCGCCGCGTCCAAGGCTGCTCGGCCCGCAGGTGTGAGCTCGGTATAGATACCGCGACGGTCGTCGTCGCACAGAATGCGGGTGAGTAGGCCCCGGTTCTCCAATCGATTCACCAACCTGGTGGTGGCACTGCTGCTGAGCGCCGCGGCCCGCGCGAGCTGCGCCATCCGCATATGCCAGCCGTCCTGGCGGTTCAGCGCGTCGAGCACCGTGTATTCGACCACGGAGAGGTCGTGGTCGCGCTGCAGTGCACGTTCGAGCTCCGACTCGAGCAGTCCGTGCAGGGCGGCGAGTGTGCGCCAGCCTTGCGACCGGATCTCGACGGCATCATCGGCGACTGCCACTGACCAACCTCCTGATATTCGGCTCCAGACCGAGAATACCAGCTTGCGCAGATAGAGCGCGTATGCAACTATTTACCACGCGTCTGCAACTACTGCAGGCGCGTGATTAGAGCGCTCGCTCGATTCTCCGAGTCTGTACGAAAGGGGTGGCTGCGATGCCACTGGGCCTACTCGCCCTCGCCATGGGCGGTTTCGGTATCGGACTCACCGAGTTCGTCATCATGGGACTGCTGCCGGAAGTGTCGGCTGACTTCCAGGTCAGCGAATCGGTGGCCGGTTACCTCATCTCCGGCTATGCCATGTCGGTGGCAGTCGGAGCCATCGTCATCACCGCGGCCGTCACACGCTTCGACCGCAAGCGTGTCCTCCAACTACTGATGGTGCTGTTCATCGGCGGAAATCTGCTGTCGGCGCTGGCCCCGACCTACGAGGTCATGATGGCCGGGCGGGTGCTCGCCGCCCTGTGTCACGGCGCGTTCTTCGGCATCGGCTCCGTGCTCGCGGCAGATCTGGTACCCGCGAGCAAGAAGGCGGGCGCCATTGCGACGATGTTCGCCGGACTCACCGTTGCCAACGTTCTCGGAGTCCCCTTCGGTACCTTTCTCGGTCAGCAGTTCGGATGGCGTTCGACCTTCTGGGCCATCACCGTCATCGGTGTGATCGCGCTGATCGGGATCGCGACACTGGTGCCGGCGGTGGATCGTCCGAGCGATCCTGCCTCAGCCGGACTTCGCGGCGAACTGCGCGCCTTCCGCACACCCCAGGTGTGGGTTTCGATCGCCGTCACGATCCTCGGGTTCGGCGGCATGTTCGGTGCCTTCACATACATCGCCTTCACCCTCACCGAGGTCGGTGGATTCGCCTCCACCAGTGTTCCGTGGCTACTCGTCCTCTTCGGTGGCGGTTTGTTCGTCGGCAACTTCCTCGGTGGGCGTGCCGCGGACAAGGCACTGACCCGCACGCTGATCACCATTCTTGCGGTGCTGACCGTGGTCCTCGTCGTTTTCGCTCTCACCGCCGATAACAAGCCCATGACCGTCGCCGCACTGTTTCTGATGGGCGCATTCGGATTTGCGACCGTCCCGGGACTGCAGATGCGCATCATGAACTATGCGAAGGAAGCTCCCACTATGGCGTCCGGCGCGAATATCGCGGCCTTCAACGTGGGGAACGCACTCGGCGCGTGGCTCGGTGGCATGACCATCGCAGCGGGACTCGGATTCACCTCGCCGATCTGGATGGGCGCCGCACTCACGGTGGGTGCTCTCGCTGTTCTCGGTCTTGCCACCGTGCTCGATCGGCGTCCGGTGCGGTCGGAAGATGAGACAGTGTCGACGGTGTCGGTATAACGACACACTTCGGTCAGCCGAGCGGTGGAACAGAATTCGTCTGTCGCGCAAGCTCACTCAGGCGCTGCGCACGGGCAACCTCGGCTGGCGTGAACGGCTCGTCGACAGCCCGTGTGAAGACGAGCATGTCACCGTCACGGGCCGGGATTTCGAGGAACGCCGTGTTGGCGGGGTACTCGTTCGACCGGGTCCGGTCGCTGAACGTGTCGACGTACTGCGCGCCGAGGAGTTCTGCGATAGACAGGGGAAGTTCGGACGGATCGGCCGCCACCCGCGCCGCCAACGTCAACGCCTTGGTCTGGCCGTCGATCAACGCGAGCGCCGAAGCGGGCCAGACGCCGACACCGAGGCCGCCCGCGGACTCGACGGCAGTCGACAGTGCGTCCGGTGACGTGTCCCGGCACGCGCCGACAATCAACTCGTCGAGCGACCCGCCCTCGAGGTGATGGACATGCACCGTGAGGATGTTCGCGTCGAGCTTCGCAAGGTTGTGGGCAAGCGATTCAAGCTGTCCCGGGCGGTCGCTCACCCGGACGCGGATGCGCCAGAGCGACTGTCCGGTCGCGAAATGGCTGTGCTTCCCCTCGGGCGGGCCGTGCAACCACCCGCTGAGCAGTCTCATCGCGGACGGCTCGACGACCCAGATCACCAACACCGTCGTGCTGACGGTGAGCACTGCGACGGTGACGAGGTAGGACACGTGGACATGGATGACCAAGGCATGGAGCACTAGTTCGACGGGAAAGACAGCGCACAGTTTGGCAAGCGCCAGGCGGACGCGGCGGGGGTGCGGGAGCCGACCGCACGCCTCGCACGCGTTGACATGAACTCCGGGTTCTCTCGCGGCATCGTTCATACACACACTGTCGGCGCACCGTGTTGCGACGCCATTTCACCGCACGTCGGTGATGTGACAGAGGGGCGTGAAATACGTTGGGTCACAGGGCCGACGTGGCTGTCGATACAGAACTCCGTTGTCGTGAGCTGGAGCACGGGGTTCCCGGTCAGACTCGTTGCGCGTCACCGAAGGTCATTCGGAGGTTGGGGATGGAAGACGTGACCAACGCCCGTTTCGGGAGGCCGAGCGACCGCAGTTCTTCGGCAATCGGGTGGGTGCCCAGTTTGAGCTCCGCGCCACCTGGCCGGGACCGGACACCACTCGGGTTCATGTCCCAAGTGGTGAACCGGGTGATCCCATCGAGGTGTGAGTACGCCGCGAGGGAGGCACCGGCACCGGAACCGGGAAGCGATATGCCTTTGGCAACGCTCAGCTGAGCGATCAGCCGGCCATCCTGGCTGACCGACGCCCGCTTGACGGAGCTGACGTGATCGACGTCGAAATCGGCCAACACCTTCGGGAAACCCCAAATTCCCCTACCGGCTGCGAGGGTGAACTCGCCGTCGACGGGCAGCCGATGGATCAAGGCACCTGCCCGGCCCTTGGCCAGAGCCTTCACATCCTGTGCGACCGAAGTGCTGTCGGTTCGGTGGTCGCGGACGAGAAAGGTCACGCCGAATTCGTTGTAGGGGCCCAAATCTCCGTCCACGTAGTCGACGAACACCAGCGCGCAGATGCCGCGTCCGGGCCGGAACTGCAGTATCTCGAGGCCGGTGTAGTCGATCAGTTCCTGCGCGGCACCGGTCGGCACCGAGTACATCGCCGTGAATGCCGACGCCTGCCGAATCTCCACCGGCATGTCGACTTGCTTGCCCAGCACCTGATGTGAGTTCACGGCGCGACCACTCCGCGCAGTGCGTCCGCACCGAACATGGGCTCGAACATCGAGCGGAAATCGGGTCCACGCCGCAGCATCTGACCACCATCGACGTTGATGATCTGCCCGGTGATCCACGTGGATTCGGGTCCGAGCAGGAACTTGGCGAGGGCGGCGATATCGGTGACTTCACCGACTCGGGCAATGGGTGTGTTGGCCATGTAGTCGTCGAGAACGGGGCCGCCGTCGGTGATGAGCGCGACGAGATCAGTGCGGGTCAGTCCGGGCCGGATGCAGTTGACGCGCACGTGGGACGCACCCAGTTCGTCCGCGGCGAGTCGGGTGAGGTGGTCGACGCCGGCCTTGGACGGGCCGTAGGCGCCGAACCATCGGTGCGTGTTGCTGCTGGCGATCGAGGAGATGGTCACGATGGATCCACCACCCGCGGCGACGAGGGCACGTGCGGAATGTTTGATCGTCAGCATCGTGCCGGTGACGTTCAGATCCACCGTCCGTCGCCACGCGTCGACGTCGAGCTGCGTCACCGGTCCCACGGTTTCGTTTCCGCCGGCGCAGGCAACGACCCCGTCCAGCTGTCCGGTGCGCTCGCTCGCCTTCGCGACCGCGCGGACGACGTCGTCCTCGGCGGTGACGTCGGCGACGACCGTGTCGACGGTCCCGGGCGGGTTGTCGGCCTCGATCCCGGCCGCCGCGGAGGACAGCTTTTCCTCATTGCGTCCACAAATCGTGATGTGCGCTCCTGCCGCCACCAGCGCCGTGGCGATGCCCAACCCGATGCCGCTTCCGCCGCCGGTGACGAGCACCGACATCTTGGCGAGTCCGCTGTCGCCGTCGTTGTTACCCACGTGCCGACCTCCAGTTGTGAGAACTCGTGTCAATTCCGAGGCGCCGATCAGCGAAAACTTGCCGCTATACCCCTGTGTCATAGTAAGAACACGTTCTATTATCGGGGCACGGTTCGCAGGATTCAATGCTGAGGAGCACGTCGATGGGGAACAGGCCGGAATTCGATCTGATCGACGGGCGGTTCTACTCGGGCGAACTCGGAGATCCGCGGGAGGCATACGCCTGGATGCGCGCCTACGAACCGGTGTACCGCGCGGACGGCATCCTCGGGGCGGCCAGCTACGAAGCGGTGCTCACCGCGGAGCGCGATCCGGAGTTGTTCTCCAACGCGGGCGGGATCAGGCCCGGAGTCGGTCCGCTGCCACAAATGATCGACATGGACGACCCACAGCACCTGCAACATCGTCGCCTGGTCAACGCGGGCTTCACCCGCAAGAAGGTAGAAGCCAAGATCGACCGGATTCGCGAGATCTGCGACCAGTTGATCGATGCGGTGTGCGACAAGGGCGAGGCGGACTTCGTCCGTGATCTGGCGGCCCCGCTACCCATGGCCGTGGTCGGTGACATGCTCGGTGTGCGCCCCGAAGAACGCGACACCTTCCTGCAATGGTCCGACGATCTCATGAATGCACTCGGCAGCAACGTCACCGAAGAAAGCCTGCAGGCCCAGCTGAACGCCTACCTGGCATTCACCGAATTCACGCACCGCACGATCGCCGACCGCCGGAAGAATCCGACGGACGATCTCACCAGCATTCTGGTGCACAGCGAAATCGACGGACACCGCCTCAGCGACGAGGACATCGTCGGAGAGACCCTGCTCATATTGATCGGCGGCGACGAAACCACGCGGCACGTCCTGAGTGGCGGGATGGAGCAGTTGATGCGTCACCCCGATCAGCAGGCGAGTCTGGTGCGCGACCCGGACGGTATTCCGGCGGCCATCGAAGAAATGCTCCGCTGGTCCTCGCCTATCAAGAACATGTGCCGCACGGTGACCCGCGACGCCGACTTCTTCGGCACACAGCTGCGGCGCGGCGAGAAGATGATGTTGCTGTTCGAATCGGCGAACTTCGACGACGCCGTGTTCGACGACCCGAACCGCTTCGACATCGCACGGTCACCGAACCCGCACGTCGCCTTCGGTTTCGGCACCCACTTCTGCCTCGGCAACCAGTTGGCCCGCCTCGAAGCCAGGATCATGTTCGAACAGCTGCTGTCGAGGTTGCCGGACATGACGCTCGTCGACGACGGCCCATTGCGCCGCCGCCCCGCCAACTTCGTGTCCGGGCTGGAGGAGATGCCGGTGAAGTGGTGAGGCGCTTCGCGCCCGTGAGTGGTTAGCGAGTCTCAGGACTCGTTAACCACTCACGGGCGGCGGAGCCGCCTACTCCGGGGCGCCGATGTTCAGCTCGTCCGGGTGGGCGCCGACGCGTGTGCCGTCATCCATCGTCTCGATCTCGCTGAGGTCCTGATCGGTGAGCTCGAAGTCGAAGACGTCGATGTTCTCGGCGATGCGTGCGTCGTGCACCGACTTCGGGATGACGATCAGCCCGTTCTGCAGATGCCAGCGGATCAGGACCTGCGCCGCAGTCTTGCTGTGCCGGTCGCCGATGCGAGTGATGATCGGGTCGGTGAGGAGCGTGTTGGGCTTCGAGTCGCTACCCCAACCGGAGTTGCTGGTGCCGCCCAGCGGGCTCCACGACTCCACCGCGATGCCGTGCTCGGCGCCGTACTTGCGGATGTCGAGCTGCGCGAGATGGGGATGCAGCTCCACCTGGTCGACGGCGGGTACGACACCACCCCGATCGACCAGCAGCTGCAGATGTCGTGGCTCGAAGTTGCACACCCCGATTGCCTTGGCCTTCCCCGATTCGGCGATCTTCTCCATCGCATCCCAGGTGCGCAGGATGCGGTCGTCGTCCTGGAGCGGCCAGTGGATGAGGTAGAGGTCGACGTAGTCGAGGCCGAGCCGGGCGAGGCTGGCGTCGAAAGCCTTCAGCGCCGGCTCGTAGCCCTGGTCGGAATTCCACAGCTTGGTGGTGAGGAAAATATCTTCCCGGTCGACGCCCGAGCCGGAGATGCCGCGCCCGACCCCCTCCTCGTTGCCGTATGCGGCGGCGGTATCGATGTGTCGGTAGCCCGCCTCGTCGATGGCGAACCGGACAGCGTGTTCGGTCTCGTCGTTGGTGGCCTGCCATACTCCCAGGCCGAGCTGCGGGATGGTGGTTCCGGAATTCAGCACGATGTGCGGTACTCGAGGACTCATGGTGTCCAGGCTATCGACTGTGCTGGTGTCCGGCGCGCGGCAAGCCCGGCCTGGCATCATGCGGGGGTGACGCAGATCCGGCTTCTCGCGACCGACCTCGACGGCACCCTGTTGCGCTCGGACCGCGTGATCTCGTCCCGCACTGCACACGCGATGGCGACGGCGCAGCAGTCCGGAATCGAGATCGTCTGGGCAACCGCCCGGGCCCGCCACTCGGTGCACGAACTGGCGCAGTCGTGCGGGTTTCGCGGCCGGGCTATCTGTGCCAACGGGGCAGTGGTCCTCGATCTCGCCGACGGCACCCCCGTGGTGACGGCCACGACGTCGATCGCGATGGCCTCCGCGTCGGCCGCAATGAGCAGGGTGCGGACGCTGCTCCCGGGTGTCGTGTTCGCGAACGTGGGACCCACCCGCTTCGTCGCCGAGCCGGCGTACGCCGCGCTGTGCGACTTCGCCGACCACCATCGGCACCCCCACGACATGTCGCTGTCCGAGCTGCTGCCCGACCTGGACGAGCCGATGGTGAAGATCGTCGCCCGACACCCGGAGGTGTCGAGTTCGGACGTGTACCGGAAGGCGCTGTCCGCCGGCGTCGACGGTGTCGAGCTGACACATTCCGGCGCGCCGTACGTCGAAATGGCCGCATCGGGTGTGTCGAAGGCCAGTGCACTCGCCGAACTGTGCGCAGTCGACGGAATCGGAGCGTCCGAGGTGGCCGTCGTGGGTGATGCGATCAACGACCTGCCCATGCTGGCCTGGGCAGGGACGGCACTGTGCCCGTCGAACGCCATAGCCGAGGTTCAGGCGCTGGCCGACCGTGTGCTGCCGAGCAACGACGAGGACGCGGTCGCCACGTACCTGGAGGAGCTGGTAGGCGCTTCGCCCCCGTGAGTGGTTAACGAGTCCACCGTCTTCGATGGATGGACTGGCTATTTGTTTCCTGGGGCTCTACGACGTCAACACCTTCTAGTCGAAGCCGAGAAGAAAGACGATCTGCGCAAGGTCGGCTACTCGAGAGAGCTCGAGTCGACCCGTAAATCGTGGTTGGACTCCTGGTCGAAACCGCACCGAATTCCACTTGGAAAATCGGCTGTATCGAAGGGAACCACAACGCGGTTCGCTGACCTCTGGCCTGGGCGATCGGGATGAACGCATGCCGGCTCGGGCAACAGGAGTGGTCCTGTTGCAGAGTCGGCAAGTGTGTGTCGCGCCTCGGGGGTCAGGCCGCTCGGGGCCGGGCCTGGTTGTGCGCGGGTATGGGTGTGCGTTCCCGGTCGAGTTGCCGGGGCGGGATGAAGGCGGGGTGCCGGTCTGCTCCGATTTCGATTTCCCAGTCGCTGTGGTGGAGCAGTCGGTGATGGAACCCGCAGAGCAGCACGAGGTTGTCCATGTCGGATGGCCCACCTGCAGACCAGGGAATGATGTGATGGCCCTCGCACCATGACGGTGGCGCACCGCATCCGGGGAATGCGCATCCTCGATCTCTCGCGACCAGTGCTTTTCGTTGCCGTTTGGTCACGGTCCGGGTGGTGGTGCCGAGGTCGAGTGGCGCCCCGTGGTCGTCGAGCACGATCGGCGTGAAGATCGAGTCACAGCTGAGGAGCCGAGCCGCTCGCAGGCTCAGCGGTCCCATCCATTCGGTCCACGCGACCCCATCGACCGCGAACAGCGACGCGTCGGTCGCGCAGACGCCGCGCTGATCCTCTGCGCTGCCGCCGGCGTGGTCGGCGAGGTCTTTGATGTTGATGTGGAGGGAGACGTGGGGTCGTTCTCCGCCTTCTTCGCCGGCGATTGCGGAGTTGAGGTACCGGCGCAGCAGTTCGGTGAACCCGGCGGCCCTGCGCTGGCCGGGGGTGCGGTTGTCTGTGGTTCCGTCCTGCGCGGGTCGCGGCTTGGAGAGTCCGGAGAGCGCGGAGAGCAGCATTTCGCCGGTGACGGCGTCGAGGTCGCCTTTGACGGCGACGCGTCCGTTGAGTGTTCGGGAGGCGTGGAATTCGTTGAGTTCGGTGTCTTCGGCGGGCGGCGGGTCGTCGGATTCGAAGGCGCGTTCGAGTCGAGCGATGACGGCCCGCACGGCGTCGGTGTTGGCGGTAGGACCGCTCGCCGCGTACAGCAATGCGGTTCGGCAGTCGTCCATCGCTTCGAGTGGCATGCCTTGGGGCGGTCTCTCGCAGAATTTCATGATCAGTGCGGTGTGCTCCGCCGACATCGTGGTGTCGAAGTATGCGTCCGCGATTTCCGGTTGGGAACGTAACCCTCGTCCCAACATCACGATTCGTCCCGCCGCCCCGACCTCGAGCAATGTTGTGGAGGCCAGCCACATCTTGGTGTTCGGAAAGCCGAGCACATCGACATTGCAGCGGTGGTCGACGGCACCGACGAGCCTGACGCGCAAAGCCTCGAGTCGCTGAATCTCCTCCGACACAGCAACCACCGATTCGAGCAACTCGGCCTCGGCCAGATGCCACGCATCACCGACCGCAGTCGCCAGAATCTCGTCCGGCAACGCCCCCTGGATATCCTCCCCGATCCCCATGATTCAATTCTAGCTCGAACGTTTGTTCGAGTCAATGGCTTGCCAATCCCGCCCAACCGCATCATCGTCAAGAGGACATGGCGGCATGGCAGCTACCGGGGTGGTCCGTAGCTGGAACATCGGGGGATGCAGGGCATCATCGATTCCGACGCCACCCCCGGTGGCGCGTGGACGCATTTCAGCGACGTCGCCGGCCCAGGTTTCCGTTCGCTGACGCCAGGACAGCACGTCACCTTCGAGCCCGAGAGAGTGGTCAGCGGGACGCAGGACGGCTACCACCATCGTGCTCTGGACGTTCGGAAAGCAGAGTAGATCTGCTCGCTACTTCCCTCATCGCCAAGCCTCCGAATTCAAAAGCGGCAGATAGTCCCGCGGCTGCCCGAAGAGCTGGGCGCTGCCGTGGGCGCGTTTGAAGTAGAGCTGGGTGTCGTGCTCCCAGGTGATCGCGATGCCCCCGTGGAGTTGGATGGCCTCGGCTGCCACCGACTGCAGCGCCTCGGAGCAGTACACCTTGGCGATGACGGCGTCCTCGTACGTGCCCGACAGCGCCGCGGCGTACGACATCGAGCGGGCCGTCTCGACCAACGCGTACATGTCGGCCATGCGGTGCTTGAGCGCCTGGAACGACCCGATGGCCCGTCCGAACTGCTTGCGTGACTTCGTATATTCGACCGTCTGTTCCAACACCGCGGACGCCGCGCCGACCTGTTCCGCCGACAGGGCGATCAACGCGACGGTACGGATGCTGTCGACGAGGTCGGGTGACGACACCAGCCGGCGTGCGGCCACGTCGTCGAAGGTCACCTCGGCCAGCGTCCGCGTCGGATCCATCGTGGGTACCCGTCGTCGGGTCACGCCGTCCGCCGTCGCCGAAACTTCGAACAGGCCGTCGTCCGTGAGGACTAGCAGCACGTCGGCGACGTCGCCGCCGAGGACGTACTGCGCCGTGCCCGACAGGGTCTCGCCCGCCGCGGTGACCCCGAAACGGAACCAGCCTTCGGAACCTGCCCAGCACAATGCGGTCACCGAACCCGCGGCAATAGTCGGGAGTAGCCGGGCGCAGGCGTCGTCGTCGCCCGACAGCAGTAGGGTCTGCGCGGCGAGGACGGCACTGCCCAGCATCGGTGACGGTGTGAGCGTCCGCCCCAGTTCTTCCTGCACCACATGCACTTCGAGTAGGGAGGCGCCGACGCCGTCGTACTTCTCCGGGGTGGCCAGTGCCGCGACGCCGATCTGCTCGCACAGCCGTGCCCAGAGGGCTTCGTCGTAGCCGTGTTCGGTAGTGATAGCGCGGCGGACGGCACCGGAGTCGGAATGCTTGGACAGCAGGTTGCGTACGGACGCGCGGAGGTCGGCCCGCTCGTCGTTGTCGAAGCTCATGACGCACCCACGAGGGAATCGACCACGCGACCGCGGTGGAAAGATGGTGTGCCCCAAGCGGTGACGAGTGCCCGGACTTTGGTAAGCCACAGCGACAGATCGTGTTCCTGGGTATAACCGATGGCGCCGTGCACCTGCAGCGCCACGCGCGCCGCCCGGTAGGCGGCGTCACCGCAGGCCACCTTGGCCGCGGAGACGTCGCGAGGGGCGTTCGGGGAGCCGTCCCGAACCGACAGCGCCGCGCCGTGCAGCAGCGGCCGGGACATCTCGAGCCCGACGGCCACCTCCGCGAGGTGATGTTTGATGGCCTGGAACTGCCCGATCACCTTGCCGAACTGCTTGCGCTGCTTGGCGTAATCGGTGGTCATCTCGAGCAGGGTGTGTCCGAGTCCCTGCAGCTGCGCCGCGGTGGCGAGCGCACCCAGATCGAAGGCGGGCGCACACTCGACCGCGCCCAGGCGTTGTCCGGCGGTCACGGGGAAGAGGCGGCGGGATTGGTCGACAGAGTCCTGCACCACTCCCGGATCGCCGAGGTGAAGTGACGAGTTTTCGACGAGGAGCACGAGATCCGCGGTGTCCGCATCGACGGCGGACGGCACGTGTGGGGGAGTGGCCACGGTAGCCAGTGAGCCTTCGGCGAGGGCGGACAGGCGCCCCGGTGCGGCCTGTGCGAGTAAGTGCGGTGCCACAGCGATGGTCTCGGCCACCGGGCCGGGCACGGCGTGGCGCCCCAGCTGCTCCACGGCGACGACGAGATCGACGGCGTCTGCGCCCAGACCGTCGTGCTCCTCACCGATCAGCAACCCGTTGATCCCGGTCTCGGCCAGACGCTGCCACACCTTCCGGCCGGGTTCTGTGTCACCACGGTTCCAGGACCGGATCACCGCCGGCATATCGGACTTCGACAGCAGCGCATCGATACTGGATGCGAAGTCCTGCTGGGAGGAGTCGAGCGCGAATCTCATTTATCCGCCTTGGGTAGGCCGAGCAGCCGCTCGGCGATGACGTTCTTCTGAATCTCGTTGGTGCCGGCGTAGATCGGGCCCGACAGGGAGAACAGGTAACCGTCCATCCAGTTGTCGGCGAGCTCGGCCGAGGCCCCCTGCAATTCGAGGGCGGTCTCGTGGGTGGCGATGTCCCACTCCGACCAGAACACCTTGTTGATCGACGACTCGGCGCCCAGTTGCCCGCCTTCGGCGAGACGAGTCACCGTGCCGAAGGTGTTGAGCTGATAGGCGCGGGCCCCGATCCAGGCGTCCGCGACGCGGTTACGCAACGCGGTGTCGTCGGTGCGGCCCGTCGACTCGAACAGCTCGATCAGCCGGTCGACGGTGGCAAGGAACCGGCCGGGGCTGCGCAGGGACAGACCGCGCTCGTTGGACGCGGTGCTCATCGCGACGCGCCAGCCCTCGTTGACGCCGCCGATCACGCCCGACTCGCCCGGGTGGGCCGGGTCGTCGGGGACGAAGACGTCCTCGAGGAAGATCTCGGCGAAACCGGGTTCACCGTCGAGCTGGTCGATCGGGCGCACGGTGACACCCGGGGAGCGGAGGTCGAACATGAAGTAGGTGATGCCCTTGTGCCGCTGCGCGTCGGGGTCGGATCGGAACAGACCGAACCCCCAGTCCGCAAAGGTGGCTCGGGAACTCCACGTCTTCTGTCCGTTCAGCACCCAACCGCCGTCGACGCGGCGAGCGGTGGAACGTAGTGAGGCGAGGTCACTGCCCGACTCCGGTTCCGACCAGGCCTGGGCCCAGATGTCGTCGGCCCGGGCCATGCGCGGCATGATGCGTGCCAGCTGCTCCGCGTTGGCATGCTCGAACAGTGTGGGCGCCAACAGGAAGATGCCGTTCTGGCTGACCCGCCCGGGCGCGCCGGAGCGGTAGTACTCCTCCTCGAAGACCACCCACTCCAGCAGTGAGGCGTCGCGGCCGCCGAGCTCTTCCGGCCACGACACCACCGACAGGCGGGCGTCGGCGAGCGTGCGTTCCCACTGCCGGTGGGCCTCGAATCCCTCGGCCGTGTCCATCGACGGCAGGGGGCGCGACGGCACGTTGTCCTTCAGGAACGCTCGTACCTCGTCGCGGAACGCGAGAGTGGTGTCGTCGTACTCCAGATCCACTTACTTGGCCCCGTTCTCCGAGTTACGTGCGCTTTCCGCCATCGACTTGGCGTTCATTCCGCCGAGCGGATCCGTGTCGATCTCGGCATTGTGCGCGTGCGCGAAATGGTGCAATCCGAAGACGGAGTCCATGCCGTTCCGCATGCCCATCTGGTCCTCGCACTGGTTGACGGCCTTCTTGGTGAGCGCGAGCCCGAATCGCGGCATGGCAGCGATCCGTCCGGCGATCGCGAGGGTTTCCTTCTCGAGGTCCTCTCGCGGAACCACGCGGTTGATCATGCCGACCTCGTAGGCGCGTTGTGCGGGGAATCGATCACCGGTGTAGAGAATTTCCTTCGCGAACCGCGGATTCATCATCCACGGATGGGCGAAGTACTCGACACCGGGAATGCCCATACGTACGACCGGATCGGAGAAGAACGCATCGTCGGACGCCACGATCAAGTCACACACCCACGCCAGCATCAAACCGCCCGCGATGCAGGCCCCCTGCACCATCGCGATGGTGGGTTTGGGGATCTCGCGCCACCGGCGGCACATCCCGAGATAGACCTCCATCTCCCGGGCGAACCGCTGGTCGCCACCAGGCTTGTCGACGTGGTCCCACCACATCACGGCCTTGTTGTCGTAGTGGACGTGATGGTCGCGACCCGGTGTGCCGATGTCGTGTCCGGCGCTGAAGTGTTTTCCGTTGCCGGCCAGGACGATCACCTTCACCTCGTCGTCCTCGACTGCCCGCTCGAACGCGGCATCGAGTGCGTACGTCATCACCGAATTCTGGGCGTTCCGGTAATCGGGACGGTTGAGCGTCACGAATGCCACACCGTCGCGCACGTCGTAGGTGACGACGTCACCCTCGTCGGGGACCGTCATGATGATTTCTCCTCACGCAAGATGTTCTTCATTACTTTCCCGGACGGGTTCCGGGGCAGGGAGTCGACGAATCGCACCGTGCGCGGGACCTTGAATCCCGCGAGGTGCTTCTTGCCGAAGGCGATCACGTCGTCCTCGGTCAGGGAGGTGCCCGGTTTCGCCACGACGTACGCCCGGCCGACCTCGCCCATGCGCTCGTCCGGTACACCGATGACGGCGGATTCGGCAACGCCGTCCAGGCGCGCCAGAGCGTTCTCCACCTCGGCCGGGTACACATTGAACCCGCCCGAGATGTACATGTCCTTCAGGCGGTCGGTGATGTCCAGGTACCCGCGTTCGTCGAGAACCCCGACGTCACCGGTGTGCAACCAGCCGTCCGATTCGATGGTGCGGGCCGTTGCCTCCGGGTCGTCGAGGTAACCGAGCATGACGTTCTCCCCGCGCACGAGAATTTCGCCTCGCTCACCGATCCGCACCTCCATACCGGGAATGGCCCGACCGGACGTGGTCGAGACGGTCACGGGATCGTCGTCGGTGCGGCACATGGTGATCACCACCGCCTCGGTCTGGCCGTACGCCGTGAGGACTGCTTCGAAGCTCAACTCGGACTGCATGCGTTCGACGAGCGCCACCGGGACCGCTGCCGCGCCCGTCACCGCGATGCGCAGACTCGACAGGTCGTAGCGGGAGCGGTCGGGGTGGTCGAGGATCGACTGGAAGATCGTGGGGGCACCGGGCAACACGGTGATGTGTTCGTCGTGCACGGTGGCCATCACCTTGGGCACGTCGAACACGGCCATCGGCACGACGGTCGCCCCGGTGAGGAGGCAGACGAGAATGCCCGCCTTGTATCCGAACGTGTGGAAGAACGGGTTGATGACGAGGTAGTTGTCGTCGGCGGTCACCTCGGCACAGTCGGCCCAGGCCCGCGCGATCCCCACCACCTGCCGGTGTGCGCTCAGCACACCCTTGCTCCGTCCCGTAGTCCCGGACGTGAACATCACATCTGCGATGTCCTCGGCGTCGACGGCCCGGGCCCGCCTGTCTGCCGCCGCCCGGGTGTCGTCCGTGGCGAGGGCGAGGAAGTCGTCGAAGTCGAGGACTCCGGGTCTTTCGACGTCGCCCCCGTCGACGGGCACGCGGACCACGGTCGGCAGGTCGAGGGTGCTCGACTCGTCTCGCAGGGTCGCGTACCGGTCGGTGCCGAGGAACATGCCTGCGACCACCAGCACGGCGGCCTTCGTGCGCTCCACGATGTCGAGGGCCTCGGTCGCGGTGTAGCGGGTGTTGATCGGGACCAGCGTCGCCCTCGCGTAGTGCACCCCCAGTGCCGCGATCACCCAGTGAAACGTATTGGGAGACCAGATCGCGACGTGCTCACCTGGCTGTACGCCGCGCGCGCAGAGCGCTGCGGCGAAATCGCGGACACGGTCGTGGAGCTGTGTGAAGGTCAGACGGACGTCGCCGTCCGCCACGGCTTCGCGTTCGCCGAAGTCGTGTGCGGCCGCGATCACGGCGGCCGGAGTGGTTGTCGGTTGTGCGGTCACTTCGCTCCCTACCTACCTAGCAAGTGCTTGGTAGGTTATCTTACAGACGTGGACCAGAGCGAGAGCCCGGACGGGCTGATCACCGACGACGACTTCGCCCAGACCGTGAGAACCTGGCTGGCGGAGAACCTGACCGGCGACTTCGCACGCCTCGAAGGCAAGGGTGGACCCGGCAGCGAGCACGAGTTCTTCGAAGAACGACTCGCCTGGGACCGCCACCTCGCGGCCGCGGGGTGGACCTGCCTCGGCTGGCCTGCGGAGTACGGGGGACGCGGGGCCACCCTGGCCCAGCAGGTCACGTTCCACCAGGAGTACGCGAAGTCGGGGGCCCCGGCGAGGGTCAGTCATGTGGGCGAGGAACTGCTCGGGCCGACGCTGATCGCGTTCGGCACCGAGGAGCAGAAGCGTCGTTTCCTGCCCGGGATCAAGACGGTCACCGAACTGTGGGCGCAGGGATACTCCGAGCCGGGCGCCGGATCCGACCTCGCCAACGTCGCGACGACGGCCCGGCTCGAGGGCGGCAGATGGGTGATCAACGGGCAGAAGGTGTGGACCTCGCTCGCTCACGTGGCGCAGTGGGCGTTCGTGCTGTGCCGCACCGAGCCAGGGTCGAAGCGACACCACGGACTCAGCTTCCTCCTCGTCCCCCTCGATCAGCCAGGCGTCACCGTGCGCCCGATTCAGCAACTCACCGGCACGTCCGAGTTCAACGAGGTGTTCTTCGACGACGCCGTGACCGACGTGGATCTCGTGGTGGGCGAACCGGGTGACGGCTGGCGGGTCGCGATGGGCCTGCTCACCTTCGAACGCGGGGTCTCCACCCTCGGTCAGCAGATCGGCTTCGCCCGTGAACTGCAGGGAATCGTCGACCTCGCGCGTGCCAACGGCGCGGCCTCCGATCCGCATATCCGGGAGAAGATTGCGCGGGCGTGGGTCGGGCTTCGAGTGATGCGGGCGCACGCGATGCGCACCCTCGACGCGGTGGACGCCGGCACGTCCGGTCCCGAAGCGTCGGTCGCAAAGTTGTTGTGGGCCAACTGGCATCGCGACCTCGGCCAGTTGGCGATGGACGTGCAGGGTGCGGCATCACTGCTGGCGCCCACGGGACCGTCGTCGGACATCGCCGACCCCGAACATCTCGAACTGGACGAATGGCAGCGGCTGTTCCTGTTCACCCGCGCCGACACGATCTACGGCGGATCCAACGAGATCCAGCGCAACATCATCTCCGAGCGCGTGCTCGGACTTCCCCGAGAGGCACGACCGTGACTACTGCTCCACTCGCCACCGCGCCCGTCGAGACCCCCGGACACGACCTGCTGAAGGGCAAGAAGGTCGTCGTGACCGCCGCGGCCGGCACCGGCATCGGGTTCGCATCCGCCCGCCGCGCCCTCCTCGAGGGTGCCGACGTGCTGGTGTCCGACTGGCACGAACGCCGGCTGGGCGAGACACAGGAGAAGCTTGCCGCCGAATTTCCCGAACGCACGGTGAAGGCGCTCGCCTGTGACGTGTCGAGCACGGAACAGGTGGACGCGCTGATCTCCGGGGCCGCCGACGCTCTGGGCCGGATCGATGTCCTCGTCAACAACGCCGGGCTCGGCGGTGAGACGCCTCTCGTCGACATGACGGACGAGGAGTGGGACCGCGTCCTCGACATCACCCTGAACGGAACATTTCGGGCCACCCGCGCGGCGCTGCGCTACTTCAAGGCGGTCGAGCACAACGGAGTGCTCGTCAACAACGCGTCCGTCCTCGGTTGGCGGGCGCAGCACTCGCAGGCGCACTATGCGGCCGCGAAGGCAGGGGTCATGGCCCTGACCCGGTGCAGCGCCATCGAGGCCGCCGAGTACGGGGTGCGGATCAACGCTGTCGCGCCGTCCATCGCCCGTCATGCCTTCCTCGCCAAGGTCACCAGCGAGGAACTACTCGACCGGCTGGCGTCAGGGGAAGCGTTCGGACGCGCCGCCGAGGTGTGGGAGATCGCCGCGACCATCGCGATGCTCGCCAGCGACTACACCACATATCTCACCGGTGAGGTCGTGTCGGTGTCGTCGCAGCGGGCGTAGGCGGCTCCGCCGCCCGTGAGGGGTTGACGAGTGCCTGGACTCGTTAACCACTCACGGGGCCGAAGGCCCTAGCAAGCGCTTGGTTGATAGGATGGAATGATGACTGCACCCCGAATCGACGAGACGTCCAAGACCGGACGCCGGGCCGAGCTGCTCGAGATCGCGGCCCAGCTGTTCGCGGAGCGTGGTCTGCGGGCCACCACCGTCCGTGATATCGCCGACGCAGCCGGCATCTTGTCGGGCAGCCTCTACCACCACTTCGACTCCAAGGAATCGATGGTCGACGAGATACTGCGAGACTTCCTGGACGACCTGTTCGGCAAATACCGCGAGATCGTGGCGTCCGGGCGCAATAGCCGCGCGACCCTCGAAGCCTTGGTCACCACTTCGTACGAGGCGATCGACACGTCGCATTCCGCGGTGGCGATCTATCAGGACGAGGTCAAGCACCTCGTCGCCAACGAACGCTTCGCCTATCTGGCGGAACTGAACACCGAATTCCGCGAGCTGTGGGTCGGTGTGCTCGAGGCCGGTGTGCGGGACGGCAGCTTCCGCCCCGACATCGACGTCGAACTCGCCTTCCGCTTCATGCGCGACACCGCCTGGGTCGCCGTGCGCTGGTACCGGCCCGGCGGCTCCCTGACCGTCGACACGGTCGCCAAGCAGTACCTCTCGATAGTCCTCGACGGACTCGCGAGCCCCAGAACCATCTGACTAGGAGTTCTCCATGACCGAGGCATACATCGTCGACGCCGTCCGGACCCCGATCGGCAAGAAGAACGGTGGCCTGTCCGGCGTGCACCCCGCAGACCTGGGTGCGCACGTCATCAAGGCGATCGTCAACCGCACCGGCATCGACCCCGCCGGCGTCGACGACGTCGTCTTCGGGTGCGTCGACGCGATCGGCGGCCAGGCGGGCAACATCGCACGGACGGCGTGGCTGGCGGCCGGATATCCGGAGGAGGTTCCGGGTGTCACCGTCGACCGTCAGTGCGGGTCGAGTCAGCAGGCCGTGCACTTCGGCGCACAGGCGATCCTCAGCGGCACCGCCGACCTCATTCTCGCCGGCGGCGTGCAGAACATGAGCCAGATCCCGATCGCGTCGGCGATGATGGTGGGGCAGCAGTACGGATTCGACACCCCGTTCGGCGGGTCGACGGGGTGGGTGGAGCGCTACGGCGACCAGGAGGTGTCGCAGTTCCGCGGCGCGGAGTTGATCGCGGACAAGTGGGACATCAGCCGGGAGGAACTCGAGCGCTGGGCGTTGCAGAGCCACGAGCGCGCGCGGACGGCGATCGCGGAGGGCCGCTTCGACCGCGAGATCGTGCCGTTCGGGGAGGTGACGACGGACGAGGGTCCGCGTGAGACGAGCCTCGAGAAGATGGCGTCGTTGAAGACCCTCACGGAGGGTGGCCGGTTGACGGCCGCAGTCGCGAGCCAGATCTCCGACGGCGCGAGCACGGTGCTTCTCGCGTCCGCTGAGGCCGTCGAGCGATACGGATTGACCCCACGTGCCCGCATCCATCACCTCAGTGCCCGCGGCGCGGACCCGATCTTCATGTTGAGTGCACCGATTCCGGCTACGCGCTACGCGTTGGAGAAGACGGGCCTGAGCATCGACGACATCGATCTCGTCGAAATCAACGAGGCCTTCGCCCCGGTGGTGCTCGCATGGATCAAGGAGATCGGGGCCGACCCGGCGAAGGTCAACGTGAACGGCGGCGCGATCGCCCTGGGACATCCGCTGGGCGCGACCGGCACCAAACTGATGGCAACACTGCTCAACGAACTCGAGCGCACCGGCGGCCGGTACGGTCTGCAGACCATCTGCGAGGGCGGCGGCACCGCCAACGCCACCATCATCGAACGACTGTGAGTACTTATTAACCTCCCATGGTTAATAAGTACTCACGGGCGCGAAGCGCTACGCTCGATGGAGAGGTGACGAGTCCGTAAGCGGGGTCGTGATGCACGAACTGGCAATCACCCAGAGCGTCGTCGATGCCGTCTGCGAGAAAGCCGCCGGACGGACCGTTCACAGTGTGCGGGTCCAGGTGGGCGCCCTGACCGCGGTGGTCGCCGATTCGATGCAGTTCTGTTTCGAGTTGGTCACGGAAGGGACTGTGGCGCATGGGGCCCGACTCGACATCGACCACTCGCCGGGCAGCGCGCAGTGCCGCGAGTGCGGCACCACTTTCTCGCTCACCGACCTGGTGTTGCTGTGTCCGTGTGGAAGTGCCGATGTCGAGGTCACCTCGGGCCGGGAATTACGAATCCTCTCGATGGAAGTGAGCTGAGGCGTATGTGCGCCACCTGCGGATGCGGCGACGACACCGGTACCAGGGTCAGCCGCCCCCACACCCACGAGCACCCGCACGACCACGAGCACCCGCACGACCACGAGCACCCGCACGACCACCCGCACGACCACGAGCACCCGCACGAGCACGAGCACGAGCATGAGACGGTCACCCTCGAGCAGAAGGTGCTGGCCAAGAACGACCTGACGGCCGAGCGCAACCGGGCCTGGCTGGCCGAACGGGGCGTGCTCGCGCTGAACATGATGAGTTCCCCCGGGTCCGGGAAGACCACCTTGCTCGAGCGGACCATCGCCGACATCGGCGGACACCGTCCGGTCTCGGTGATCGAGGGAGATCAGGAGACGATGCTCGACGCCAACCGGATCGAGGCGACGGGTTGCGCTGTCGTGCAGGTGAACACGGGCGCGGGGTGTCACCTGGACGCGGAGATGATGCGCGATGCGCTGACGGCGCTCGATCCCGGCCCGAACTCGTTGTTGTTCATCGAGAACGTGGGAAACCTGGTGTGCCCGGCGCTGTTCGACCTCGGGGAGCGGTCCCGGGTGGTGGTGATCTCCGTGACCGAGGGCACCGACAAGCCGCTGAAATATCCGCACATGTTCGCTGCGGCGAATCTGGTGGTGGTCAACAAGTCGGACCTGTTGCCGTACGTCGACTTCGACGTGGATCTCTGCACGAAGTATGCCCGGTCGGTGAATCCCCATCTCGAGGCGATCACCTTGTCCGCGACCACGGGACAGGGCATGCAGCAGTGGTACGACTGGATCGCGGCGCAGTAACGGTCATGGCTGAACTGGCCCGATGTACCTGAGGGCCGTTGACACGCGAACACCGTGAGGAGCTAAATAGGGAATAGCGTCACACAGGTGGGCCGACGGTCGACCCCGGTGGCGACAGGAGCCGTGTTCGGCTCCGGAAAGCGACCTGCTATGCCGACACAGGAAGCAATCAAAGCCGAGGAAACCCTGATCCACGTCCTGTGGATCAACGCGGGACTCAGCTGCGACGGGGATTCGGTGGCCTTGACCGCTGCCACTCAGCCCAGTGTCGAGGAAATCGCTCTCGGCGCTCTGCCGGGCCTGCCGAAGGTGGCCGTGCACTGGCCGCTGATCGACTTCGAATGTGGGCCCGAGGGCGGCGCCGACGACTTCATCGAGTGGTTCTGGAAGGCCGACCGCGGCGAACTGGAACCTTTCGTACTGGTCGTCGAGGGGTCGATCCCCAATGAGCAACTTCACGACGAGGGGTACTGGTGCGGTTTCGGCAACAACCCGGAGACCGGTCAGCCCGTCACGACGAGTGAGTGGCTCGACAAGCTGGCTCCCAAAGCGACGGCAATCGTGGCGGCCGGTACGTGCGCGACGTACGGCGGTATCCACGCGATGGCCGGCAACCCGACGGGAGCGATGGGCGTCCCTGATTACCTCGGCTGGGATTGGAAATCGAAGGCGGGCATTCCGATCGTGTGTGTACCGGGTTGCCCGATCCAGCCGGACAATCTGTCCGAGACGTTGACCTATCTGCTGTACATGGCCACCGAACAGGCGCCGATGATTCCGCTCGACGACGCGCTGCGTCCGCAGTGGCTGTTCGGAAGCACAGTTCACGAGGGCTGTGACCGGGCCGGGTACTACGAGCAGGGCGACTTCGCCACCGAGTACGGCTCACCCAAGTGCATCGTCAAGCTCGGCTGCTGGGGGCCCGTCGTCAAATGCAACGTCCCCAAGCGTGGGTGGATCAACGGTGTGGGCGGTTGCCCGAACGTGGGCGGAATCTGCATCGGTTGCACGATGCCGGGATTCCCGGACAAGTTCATGCCTTTCATGGACGAGCCGCCCGGCGGAAGGCTGTCCACGACCGCATCCGGTCTGTACGGCTCCGCGATCCGCAGTCTGCGCAGAATCACCAAGAACACCTTGGACAAAGAGCCGCAGTGGCGTAGCCGCGGCACGAAACTGACCACAGGCGCCACTCGCACCTGGTAGCCCAGCTCGGGCCTCTGAGAGGTACGTCGATGACAACGATCATTCCGGATCCTTCGCACAAGACGGAAACCGATGGCTTGGTGGAGATGGCGTGGGATCCGATCACACGCATCGTCGGCAGCCTCGGTATCTACACGAAGATCGACTTCAAGCAGAAGGAAGTCGTGGAGTGCCACAGCACGTCCTCGATTTTCCGCGGCTATTCGATCTTCATGAAAGGAAAGGATCCGCGCGACGCCCACTTCATCACAAGCCGCATCTGCGGTATCTGCGGCGACAACCACGCCACCTGTTCGTGTTATTGCCAGAACATGGCGTACGGCGTGCAGCCGCCGCATATCGGCGAATGGATCGTCAATCTCGGTGAAGCCGCTGAATACATGTTCGACCACAACATCTTCCAGGAAAATCTGGTCGGTGTGGACTTCTGCGAGAAGATGGTCTCGGAGACGAACCCCGGGGTGCTCGCGCAGGCGGAGAACACTCCGGCGCCGCACGCCGGGGACCACGGTTACCGGACCATCGCCGACATCATGCGATCGCTCAACCCGTTCACCGGCGAGTTCTACCGCGAGGCGCTGCAGGTCAGCCGTTGGACGCGGGAAATGTTCTGCCTCATGGAAGGACGGCACGTCCATCCGTCGACGCTGTATCCGGGAGGTGTGGGCACGTCGGCGACCGTCCAGTTGATGACCGACTACGTGTCCCGCCTGATGCGCTACGTCGAATTCATGAAGAAGGTCGTCCCCATGCACGACGACCTGTTCGACTTCTTCTACGAGGCCATTCCGGGGTATGAGAACGTCGGACTCCGTCGCACTCTGCTCGGCTGCTGGGGGTCGTTCCAGGATCCGGCGGTGTGCAACTTCGAGTACAAGGACATGGAGAACTGGGGCCGGTCCATGTTCGTCACTCCCGGTGTCATCGTGGACGGCAAACTCGTGACGACTTCCCTCGTGGACATCAACCTCGGTATCCGCATCCTTCTGGGCAGCTCGTACTACGACGACTGGACCGACCAGGAGATGTTCGTCGAGAAGGACCCGCTGGGTAACACAGTCGATCGCCGGCATCCCTGGAACCAGCACACCAACCCGCATCCGCAGAAGCGGGACATGGACGAGAAGTACAGCTGGGTGATGTCGCCGCGATGGTACGACGGCAAGGACTATCTCGCCCTCGATACCGGTGGTGGTCCGCTCGCCCGACTCTGGAGTACGGCCCTCGCGCAGTTGGTGGATATCGGTTACGTGCAGTCGACGGGCCACAGTGTGAAGATCAACCTGCCGAAGACGGCGCTGAAGGGCCCGGTCGAGCTGGAGTGGAACATTCCGCGGCACGGCAGTAACACCCTCGAACGCAATCGTGCGAGGACCTACTTCCAGGCGTATGCGGCGGCATGTGCCCTGCATTTCGCCGAGAAGGCGCTGGCCGAGATCCGGGCCGGGCACACCAAGACGTGGGAGAAGTTCGACGTCCCCGACGAGGGAATCGGATGCGGCTTCACGGAGGCTGTGCGCGGAGTTCTGTCGCACCACATGGTAATTCGGGACGGTAAGATCGCGAACTACCATCCGTACCCCCCGACACCGTGGAACGCGAATCCCCGGGACAGTTACGGAACACCCGGCCCCTACGAGGATGCAGTGCAGAAGTCGCCCATCTTCGAGGAGAACGACCGGGACCACTTCAAAGGCATCGACATCATGCGGACCGTCCGCAGTTTCGATCCGTGCCTGCCCTGTGGTGTCCACATGTATCTGGGAGAGGGAAAGACACTGGAGAAGCTGCATTCGCCCACCCAGTCCGTGACCGGCGAGTGACGAGGCAGGCATGGAGGAGGCTGGAGTAGACGGCCCCGATCGCTGGCGGACCGCCGGTGAAAGGATCGACGCCCTCCTGGACGCCAGTTCGGCGGGCGGCGCGGTTGCCCGCGAACGCGCCGAGCAACTTGTCCGGGAGGTCGTCGAACTGTACGGTGCGGGCCTGGAGCGGGTGCTCGAGATCGTCGGTGAGCAGGACCGCGCACTGGTCGACCGGCTCGCCGCCGACGAACTCGTCGCCAGTTTGCTGTTGGTCAACGGTCTGCATCCCCACGACGTCGAGACGAGGGTGGCCACCGCGCTGGACAGTGTGCGTCCGTATCTGGGTTCACACGGCGGTGACGTCGAATTGCTCGGTGTCACAGACGGAGTGGTACAACTGCGCCTCACGGGCAGTTGTCAGAGCTGCCCGTCTTCGGCGGTGACCTTGGAACTCGCTGTCAAGGACGCCGTGTATTCCGCCGCACCCGAGACGGTCGACATCGAAGTGGTCGGCGCGAAACCGGAGGCCGGGTCCGGGTTGATCGCCACGGAGTCGTTGTTCTCGCACGTTCATGCTCACGAGTCGGGAACCGGAACGTGGGTATCGGCGCCCGACATCGCGGACCTCGCGTCGGGGGAGGTCGGCGGTTTCTCGCTCGCGGGGTTGCCGGTGCTGGTGTGCCGGATCGGGGAGCAGCTGTTCGCGTTCCGCGACCGCTGCGCGGCGTGCACCAACTCACTGGCCGGGGCCACCCTGCAGCGGCGAGCAGGCGGCAAGGTCGGCGACGCCGTGCTCCGGTGTCCCACGTGCCGCGCGCATTTCGATCCCCGGGGCGCAGGAAAACGGCTCGACGGTGATCCCGAGGCCGAACCACTGGCTCCACTGCCGGTTCTGGTCCGTGACGGCGTGATCTCCGTGGCGGTACCGGCCGCGGAGGTGGCGTGATGGGCGCGTCCGGAAAAGGATTGAGGATTCTGCAGCGAATCGCCTCCCAACGTCCGCAAACCGTGGAAGGCGAACGGTGCGACATGTGTGCCGTCCCGATCGCCGACGCCCACCAGCACGTAGTGAACGTGTCGGAGAGACACCTGATGTGCGTGTGCCGCGGATGTTATCTGCTGTTCACCGACGACACGGCGGAGCTGCGTTTCCGCGCGGTACCCGACCGCTACCTGTCGTTCCCGAACTTCGCGCTGGCACCGGGGCGCTGGGACGAACTCGAGATTCCCGTAGGGCTCGCGTTCGTGTTCCGGAACTCCGCCCTGGGCAGGACGATCGCGTTCTATCCCGGGCCGGCCGGCGCCACCGAATCGGAACTTCCACTCGCCGCCTGGGACGACGTGCTCGCCGCCAACCCGGCGCTCACCCAGCTGTCGGCCGATACCGAAGCGCTGTTGTTGCGGGTGCCCGAACACGGTGGCGAACCCGAGTGTTTTCTCGTCCCGATCGACGCCTGCTACCAATTGGTGGGTGAGCTTCGCCGGCTGTGGCGAGGATTCGACGGCGGCCAGGATGCCCGCCGCGCCATCGACACTTTCTTCGACACGGTACGGTCCCGCAGCCGCGTCGCGAAGGAGCCGTCGTGACGGAGCTGTCGTTCGACGTCGAAGAGGTTCTTCCCGAACCGTATGCCGTCGTCCCCAATCTCACTGCCCGCCTTCGGGTGGCGGAGACGACGGGTGCCGTGGTGCATGCCATGGCCCTCCGGTGTCAAGTGCGGCTCGACCCACAGCGCCGTCGTTACACCGACCGGGAGGCCGAAGGGCTGCTCGACTTGTTCGGCCCGCGTGCGCGGTGGACAGCAACGTTGAAGCCTTTCCAGTGGATGGAGACCAGCACTGTCGCCCAGGGTTTCACCGGGTCGACCGTGGTGGACCTTCCGCTTCCGTGTACCTACGACTTCGAGGTGACGGCGTCGAAGTATCTGCACGCCCTCGAAGCCGCAGATTCACCGATCCCGTTGATGTTCCTGTTCAGTGGCACCGTCTTCACCCGGGGTGTTGCCGGGTTCGGTGTCGAACGAATTCCCTGGGACCGGGAGGCCACCTACGAACTGCCGGTGACCGTCTGGCGGGACCTGGTGTCGGCGCATTATCCGAACACGGGCTGGCTGCGCCTCGACCAGGACACGCTCGCGGCACTCGCGCGGTACAAATCGTCGCACGGCCTGATCGGGTTGGATGTTGCCGTCTCGGATCTGCTGCAGGGAGCCGGGGAGGTGATCGCATGATCTCCCCGGCGTCCCTGCAGCGCGTGCGCGCCGTCGCCGATGCGGTGCTCTACGAGGGTTACCTGCTCTATCCGTATCGTGCGAGTTCGTCGAAGAACCAGTCACGATGGCAGTTCGGTGTCGTGGGGCCACCGGGCGCAGCGGATGCAGGTGTCGGCGAGGAATCGACGATGTCCTGCTCGACGTTGTTGCGGGCGGACGACAACGCGGCGGTCGGCATCACCCTCCGATTCCTGCAGCTGCAGGTGCGGTGTGTCGAGCGGGCAACCGATGAGGCGGGCACCGAATTCGCCGGCGTCGACGAATTGACCGTCGACGGGACCAGCTGGCTCAGCTGGGACGAGGCGGTGGAACGTGAGTTCGACTTGGGTGCACCGAGGCTCGCAGAATGCGGTGATGGTCGACGTCTCGACGTCCACATCGACGGGGGTTCCGAGGTAGAGGAGCTGCGGAGAGCGGATGGGTCTCTCGCCGGTCGAGTGGTGCGTACCCGGTGGCCTGCAGACGCCGTCGTGACGGCGGACTGCGAGAACAGTGACGGATTCACCCGGCTTCGGCTCGAGGTGGAGAACGTCACTACCGGCGACTCCGGCCTGGACCGGGACGGCGCCATCCGGCAGTCGCTGATTGGCGCGCATTTGATCCTCGCGGCAGAGGGCACGGACTTCGTGTCGCTACTCGAACCCCCGGCCGAGGCCGAACACCTGGCGTCCGCGTGCACGCAGCACCGGTGCTATCCCGTCCTCGCCGGGTTGCCGGGGGAAACCGACCTCGTGCTGGCGTCACCGATCATCTTGTACGACCACCCGGAGATTGCGGAGCAGAGCGACGGTGCCCTGTTCGATGCCACCGAGATCGATGAAATCCTCACTCTCCGCGTCATGACTCTCACCGAGGACGAGAAGCGTCAGGCCCGGGCCACCGACCCGCTCGCGGCACGGATCATCGACCGCTGCGACGAGATGTCGCCGTCGACGCTCGCGCAGATGCACGGCATCCTGCGGGATCCACACCTTCCGGACATGGGACTCGTCCCGGAACTGACCGACGACGTCCCGTGGTGGGACCCGGAGGCGGACAAGGCGGTTCGGCCCGACGTCGACGGTGTGCTCGTCGACGGCGTGCGGGTCGCCAACGGCAGCGTGGTGCGGCTCCACCCGTCGCGTCGCGCGGACGCCCAGGATTTGTTCTTCGCCGGGCAACTCGCCCGGGTCGTCACCGTCCACGCCGACGTGGACGGTGACACACACATCGGCGTCGTGTTGCAGGACGACCCGGCGTCGGACATGCACGAGTGGTACGGACGGTATCTGTACTTCGCCCCCGATGAGGTGGAGCCCATATCGACGGACACCGGAAAGGATGAACAGTCATGAAGGTTCTCGGAGAGGTCACCACGGCGGCGTTGGCCATTCTGGCGGTTGCCGGAGTGGTGGCAGCGGTCGTCTCGCTACCCGACATCAAGCGGTATATGCGTATCCGGCAGATGTGAGTGCTCCATGACGGTGGACAGGCGAGTTCTTGTTGCCGGGGTGGGCAATATCTTTTTCGGAGACGACGGGTTCGGCCCCGAAGTGCTGCGCGCAGTCGCGTCCAGGCCGTTGCCGCCGGGTGTCCGCGCTGTCGATTTCGGCATCCGGGGAACCCATCTCGCGTACGAACTGCTCGACGGGTGGGGCGCGCTCCTCCTTGTCGACGCGGTTCCGAACCGAGGTGCCCCCGGCGCGCTCAGTGCCGTCGAAGTGCAGCCCGACTCGATTCCGGACGCCCCTCTCGACGCGCACAGCATGGACCCGGCTGCCGTCTTCGCCAGCCTGCAGGCGTTGGGCGGAACCCTGCCGCGGACCGTGGTGCTCGGGTGTCAGGTGGAAAACACGGAGGAGGGCATCGGACTGTCGGTACCTGTCCAGGCCGCCGTGGAGCCGGCCGTCGAGGCGGTGCTGGACGTGGTGCAGCAGCTGCTCGATGCCGGTGCCGCTCTGCAAGCGGAGGGAAAGGAGAGCTGAATCATGTGTCTCGGTATTCCCGGCCGCGTAGTGCGCATGCTCGAGGGTTACGGCAACCAGTTGGCCCTCGTCGATGTGGTCGGCGAGGAGCGGCGCGTCAACATTGGCATGCTCGACGACGACGTGCACCTGGAGCCCGGCGACTGGATCGTGATCCACATGGGGTTCGCCATGGAGAAGGTCGACGAAGCCGGCGCCGAGAGGGCGATGGCCGGACTGGAGATGATGGGGCGATCGCGGACGGCAGACGACGACCAGGCGTGAACAGGGTCCTCTGGTTCGGTCACGTGATCAGTGTCTCGTCGCTGCGCGGGCCCTTCAGGATGACGGGGACGCCCTCGTACGCGTGCAGTGTCACCGGGAAGCTGTGGAGTTCGTCGACGGTCCCGACGAGTTCGTCGGTGAAGAGGTCGTATGCGGCCGCACCGGCGGGTAGATGCTGCGATTGGACCGTTGCGGTGATTTCCTCGGAGGTGAAGTTCAAGACTGTCACCTGAGTGCTCATGTCAGCGAGTTGGTGCACCATGACCAGCAATCCCTTGTGTGAGACCGTCGGGACATCGATCTGCACGCCTGTCGCAATTCCGAAGCGATTTCGAACCTCGATGATCCGGGACAGCTTGCAGGCGAACGACTCCGGATTCCGTAACTGCTCGGGCAGGGTGCCGTAGAGGCTGGTGGCCCGCGGAATACCGGACTCCGATCGGGTGGCCTCCGGGTTGACGCCCATGAGGTCGTGGGCGCCGCGGTTGATCCACCTCGTGTCGCCCTCGCGGACGAGGTCGGCTACGTCGTCGACGGGTACCGGGAGCAGCCCGCACAGATCCCAGCCGGACAACGCGAACACCCCGGGCTGAAGTGCGTTGTACATCGCGAGGAGAAGATGCGCGCGTTCGACCATGGCGACGTCGTCGGCCGTCATCCGGTCGAGGTCCCGGATTCCGAACGTCGCCGTGATGACACTGGCTGTGGTGCAGGCGATTCCGTTGGTGGTGAAGGTGCGATTGTACGGCGCCCATCGCCCGGTGAGACGTTCGCACAAGTCCTTACGGATGCGGTCACCGAGCTGAGAACCCTTGATCGGCTCGCCGCCGTAGACGAATTCGTCGTCTTTGTGGAGGGTGGCGAAGTGCACCAGCTCGAACGTCAACTCGTCGTGGTTCTGCAGAGCATGGACGAGGGATGCGGTATCGACGCCGTGATCGCGCGCCAGATTCATGGTCAAGCGAAGAAATTCGGTGTTGCCCATCACCAGGGCATGGTGATAGGCGGGCCGGTTGATGAAGTCGTACGACAGGTCCGCGCCGCTGGTGCCCATCTCCTTGATGTCGTCGATGGTGAGGTTCAACTCCTGGAAGGTGAATCCGCCCATCTTGCGGACGATGCTCGCGATCAGGTGGTTGGCCGCTTCCGACAGTGGATGTCCTTCCGACCACCCCGGTCCTTCCGTTCGCCGTTCGACACCTAGGAAGCCGTTGGCGTCGAGTCGCAGGGCCCCTGCCCCGAGGTCGGCCAGTGAATGGCACGCATCTCCGATGACCAGCCGCATACCCGCGAACGATGGATCGAGCCAGTTGATGGAGGGCTGACCCGCCTTGAAATAGTGCAGGTAGACCCAGCGCCGGTCGACGCCGTCTACTCCCGTGACGACGGGCGTGACGCTCCAGTTGGTCTCCTTGACACCGAGTTCGTAGAAGATCACACGCTGGAGTTGGCCGATGATGTAGCCCGCACGCGCCAACTGGGCCTCGGTCTCGGCGTCGATGTTGACCGAGTCCCGGCCCTCCGGCACGCGGGGGAGTAGGTGCCAGTCCGGGGGTTCGATCTCGATCATGTGGTAGATCCCCGGATAGTCCGCGTACGCCATCTCCGCCAGACGGAAATCCGCGCCCTTGCCGGTGTGGCCCGGGACGATGTCGTCGATGACGGTGCCGTCATACGCTGCGGCGACGACGCAGAGGCGACGGAACTCTTCCTCGGTGCCGAAGGCGGCATCGATCTGCATACTGATTCTGTCGAAGTGACCGTCCACCGACGGGGTGGACTGCCAGCCGTTGATGCCGCCGGCCTGCTTGACGGGCCCGGTATGAACTGCGGTCACGCCGATCTGTGAAAAGGCCTGCCACAGGGCCTCGTCGCCGAGTGAGGCCAGGAAACTGGCACCGTCAGCCGTGATGATCGATATGGGGTATGCGGTGAACCAGACGGGCGCACGCTCGACAGCCGCGCGCGGGTTCGGGTCTGCGTACGGGTTCTGCCACATGCTGCCCTTGCCGGACAGCTGCTCGGCAATCTGAGTTGCGTCATGGAGGATGGACTGCTTGATGAGCCAATCCACGTAGGCGGGATTCGACGGGTGCGCGTCACCGGACTGGGTGTCCACCCGCGGGCTACGCCGGACGGACGGACGTAGAGGTCGTGGTCGTGCTGGATAGAACTGCTCGTCGTAACTGACTTCACTGGGCTCGTGATGGACCTCAGGGTTCATGTTCCTCCGTCTGTTTCTCGGTAACCGGGTACCCGTCGATAGTGACGCACAATCGACGTTCGCGGTCCGAGTCACGATTGAGGACAGAAGCCCTGACCCGGTATTGCCTCGATATCAGTGGGCGTGTCCGGAGGGGAAGTGGACCGACCCGTCACTACCTACGCAACCTCCCTGGACCGGGCCGCTGCCGAAGAAGACACTGTTGGACTGGCCGATGCTGTTCGGGGGAGCCGTTCCCACTCCGCCGCCGGTGACCCCGATGGTCCCGCAGGAGTAACTGTGCTGATCGTGCGAGCGGACATTCAGTTGCGTGCCGGGAGTGGCAGGGTCTCCGTGAAGGGTAGGTCCCGCCGATGCGACACCGGTGCCGAGCGCGACCGTGATCGCCGCCGTCGCAATAACCGTGCGCAGTACAAAACCGTTCATCTCTAGCTTCACCTCTGGTCCAATTGTGGCCGGCTTCCCCTGACCGGTTCGACGATGCTGGGCTCCCCCGCTCAGTGTTTCGTTTCCGATAGAACAATCATCATCCGAAACGCGCCCGGAATCATCCGCCCATCAGCACGAAAGCTGAGGCTGGATTCGAACTCGTCTGTGCAAGCGGCACGGCCGATCGGCACACTTCGGCGTAATGGGTCACGTCACCGAGTGGTGCCACAAGTCGGTTACTTGGTGCCGAAGATCCGGTCGCCCGCGTCTCCGATGCCGGGCAGGATGTAGCCGTGCTCGTCGAGCTGCCGGTCGACGGCGGCGGTGTAGATCGGGATGTCGGGATGGGCATTCTGCAGGACGGCGATGCCTTCGGGACAGGTGACCAGGCAGACGAACTTGATGCTCTTGGGGCTGCATTCCTTCAGCCGCTCCACCGCCGCCACCGCGGAGTTGCCGGTGGCCAGCAACGGGTCGACGATCACCACGTCGCGCTCGTGAAGATCGCCGGGCATCTTGAAGTAGTACTCCACTGCCACGAGTGTCTTGGGATCGCGGTACAGACCGATATGGCCGACGCGCGCGCCCGGCACAATCGTCAGCATCCCGTCGAGGATTCCGGTGCCTGCGCGGAGGATGGAGACGAACACCAGCTTCTTGCCGTCGATGACCTTGCCGGTGGTGACTTCCATCGGCGTCTCGATGTCGATGTCCTGCATCGGAATGTCACGCAGGACCTCGTAGGTCATCAACGCGGAGATCTCGTTGGCCAGTCGTCGAAAGCTGTTGGTGGAGGCATCCTTACGGCGCATCATCGTGAGCTTGTGCTGTACCAGAGGGTGATCGATCACGTGCACTGTTCCCATGTATCCGTCCCCGTTTCGCTCTAGAAGACCGTGCCGTCGCTGACGATGGACAGCGGTGGCAGCCCGCCTCTCGCCCGCTGAGACAGGGTGCGGCCTGCGGCCCAGGTGCCGCCCTCCAGGACGCAGGCCAGCGGAAGCCGTGCGGCGTCCACGCCGAGCCGTCCGCGCACCAGCGGGGCCAGTTCGTCGAGGAGCGCGACCGTCAGCGCGCGCCACTCGACCACCACTTCGTCACCGGCCGTCCAGCGGTGTGCGGCCCAGGTCGGGTCGTGCAGGCGTAGTACCCCGGTGTCCAGTAGGAGACCGCCGTTGCGGTATTCGGGCAGGCCGGTCAGGGCGTCCAGCCCGACCACCCGCACGCCTGCCCACTCGAAGGGCTCCAGCAGCGAGTAGGTCAGCCACTGCGACAGCTTGTGGAACGGAATCCAGCCTCGGGTCAGGCCCGGCCCGACCACCGCCTCGTGGCGCCAGCAGTCGCCCAGGGGCTGACCGCCGATGGCGTTGTCTGCCGGCCAGATGCCCGACAGCGACGCCAGAACGTGGGAAAGAATGTCGTGGGCGGCCACTGACGACGTGGCCGAGCCGTGCGGCTCTGTCAGCAGGTCGAACAGGCCACCCGGCCGTCCGTGCGGGCCGAACACCGCGGGTTGTGCGGCGAGTGCGTCGCCCAGCCGGCGCAGCAGGAGCACCCGGCCTTCGAGGCCTACCAGCGGATTGGACGGGCCGACCTGGAAGAACTCGGCCAGCCGGTTGGTGTCCAGGCCCCGTAGTGCGGCCGCATCGACCTGCAGCGGGTGTGCCGCGTCGGTCGAGAACAGGCCGCCGACGAACGCGTGCCAGCTGGCGACACCCAGTCCCTCGGAACGGGCGAACCGCTGCCCGCCGGCTTTCTCGTCGTAATGCCAGTCGGGACCCGCCCCGGCATCGAGCAGCACGCTGACCACGGCCAGATCGATCATCGCGCGGGCACGGGCCTGCACGTCCAGCCCGGCCAGCCGGGCATCGAGGTCGGCCTTGCGGTCGACGCCGCCGGCCTCGAAATGCCGCCAGCGACTGTGGTAGGGAATCGCGAGGTCCGGATAGCGCGCACGGGTCACGTCGACCACCTCGGCCGCGGCAGTCTGCAAGGCGTCGTCGTGAACGCTGAACCAGCGCGAGCCGCCCTCTCGCGCGCGGCGCAGCAGCTGCCCTGAGCGTTCCCGCACAGCGGTCGTGGTGCGCAGCGCCGCGGCCGCGCCCTCCGCCCGCCCGGTGTCGACGTCGGGACCGACGCCGAGCATGCTCATTCGTCCAGCTCCCGGCCTTTGACCTTCGCCAGTTCGTCGGCGTTCGGCACCACGCCCGGCGTGAAGTAACCCGCCGCCATCTTGGCGTCGATTTCCACCCGCGCGTCGGCCGGGATCAGCTCGTCGGGCAGGTCCACCCGTTCCCCGACCTCGATGCCCGAGCCCGTGATGGCGTCGTACTTCATGTTGCTCATCGAAACCAGGCGGTGAATCTTGCGCACCCCCAGCCAGTGCAGCACGTCGGGCATCATCTCCTGGAAGCGCATGTCCTGCACGCCGGCGACACATTCGGTGCGGGCGAAGTACTGGTCCGCGGTGTCGCCGCCCACCTGACGCTTGCGGGCGTTGTAGACCAGGAACTTGGTCACCTCACCCAGCGCGCGGCCCTCCTTGCGGGAGTAGGACACCAAGCCGACCCCGCCGTGTTGCGCACCCTGGATGCATTCCTCGATCGCATGCGTCAGGTACGGGCGGCAGGTACAGATGTCGGAGCCGAAGACGTCGGAGCCGTTGCATTCGTCGTGCACGCGCGCCGTCAGCTCCACGGCAGGATCGGCAAGGTCGCGTGGGTCGCCGAAGATGTACACGGTCTGCCCACCGATCGGCGGCAGGAACACCTCGAGATCCGAGCGGGTCACGAGTTCGGGATACATGCCCCCGGTCTCCTCGAACAGCACGCGGCGTAGATCCGACTCGCTGCAGTGGAAGCGCTCCGCTACACCCGGCAGGTGCCAGACAGGTTCGATCGCCACCTTGCTGACCAGCGCAGCACCGTTGGACATCAGGAAACGGCCGTCCGGGCGCAGTCGGCCTTTCTGGATGGCATCCATGATCTCCGGCAGCATGACGTGTGCCTTGGTCACGGCGATGCTGGGGCGGATGTCGTGGCCGGCGGCCAACTCGGCCGCGAATACCTCCGCCACCATGGCGCCCCACGGGTCGAGGCTCACGATTTTGCCGGGCTCGCTCCACTGAGGGTACGGGCCGATGATGTTGGTAGGCGCGGTGTTCGTGAGGTCGGCCTTATGGTGGCGCGACAGCGCGCCGGCCGCGACCGCCAACGCCCGGTAGATGCTGTAGGAGCCGCTGTGCGTGCCGACCACGTTGCGGTGGGCGCGGTTGGTAGTGGTGCCGACCACCGGTCCGCGCTCGGCAGCCGTGGGAGCGCCCCATCGAATCGGCAGGGACCCGACGCCGCCGCTGTGCGACGTCAATCGGATGTGCCCGCTGGCGGTTTCGGGCGTGGCAGGCGACGGTGTGGTGGGGACGACTTCAGCGGACATGGCGTTCCTCCGTAACGACGGCCCGGCGACGAGGCACGCCTCCGGAACGTATCTCCCGCGCCCGGACGCTGCCGGCCACCGGAGACGCAAGCATAGCTATTTGCAGCGACTATCGCGTGGCGTGCACGTCCGCCGGGTCTGTCTTCCGGCTGGAGTGGTGGGCACTGGGCAACTGCGGTGCGGCGTGGCACGATCGAGCAGGTGACCAGCAGACCCGCCTCAGCGCAGCACCTGCAGGACCTTGCACGTCTGCGCCGCGTTCGCGACCGGATCGACAGGGAGTACGCGCAGCCGCTGGACGTCGAGGCGCTCGCCCGCGGCGTGAACATGTCGGCCGGGCACCTCAGCCGCCAGTTCCGGCTGGCCTATGGCGAGTCGCCGTATTCCTATCTGATGACACGGCGTATCGAACGCGCGATGGCGCTGCTGCGTCGTGGCGACCTCAGTGTCACCGAGGTGTGTTTCGCGGTCGGCTGTTCGTCGCTGGGCACCTTCAGCACCCGCTTCACCGAGCTGGTCGGTGTTCCGCCCAGCGTCTATCGCCGCGCGGCAGAGCACGCGACGGCGGGGATGCCGTCCTGCGTGGTGAAACAGGTGACCAGACCGATCAGGAATCGAGAAGCGTCGGCACCCGAGCCACAGCTAACGTGACTGCGGCATCGAGTAGATGCGCGCGCACGCCGCTGACGGAGACCGCGAGGGGCGGCCCGCGGAACCGAGGGGAGACACGATGAGCACGGCGACGAGGACGGACAGGGCGGGGCGAGCGCAGCGAGGGGACAACTCGAAGTCGCCGGCGCAGCATCGTGCCGACAGCCACGATCTGATCCGCGTGCAGGGTGCGCGGGTGAACAACCTTCAGAACATCAGCGTCGAAATCCCGAAACGCAGGCTGACGGTGTTCACCGGTGTGTCCGGCTCCGGCAAGAGTTCCCTGGTGTTCAGTACGATCGCCGCGGAGTCGCAGCGGATGATCAACGAGACCTACAGCGCCTTCGTTCAGGGCTTCATGCCGACGCTTGCCCGGCCCGACGTCGACGTACTCGACGGGCTGACGACCGCGATCATCGTCGACCAGCAGCGGATGGGCGTCGACCCCCGCTCCACCGTCGGCACCGCCACCGACGCCAATGCGATGCTCCGAATCCTGTTCAGCCGGCTCGGAAAGCCGCACATCGGCTCGCCCCAGGCGTACTCGTTCAACGTCGCCTCGATCTCGGGTGCGGGCGCGGTCACCATCGAGCGCGGCGGCCAGCAGACGAAGGAACGGCGCAGCTTCAGCATCACCGGCGGCATGTGTCCGCGCTGCGAGGGCAGGGGCTCGGTCACCGACTTCGACCTGTCCGCTCTCTACGACGACAGCAAGTCACTCAACGAGGGTGCGCTCACGATCCCCGGCTACAGCATGGAAGGCTGGTACGGCCGCATCTACCGCGGCTGCGGGTATTTCGACCCCGACAAGCCGATCCGCAAGTACACCAAGAAGGAACTGCACGACCTGCTCCACCGGGAGCCGACCAAAATCAAGGTCGAGGGCATCAACCTGACGTACACGGGGCTGATCCCGCAGATACAGAAGTCGTTCCTGTCCAAGGACGTCGACGCGATGCAGCCGCACATCCGCGCGTTCGTCGAGCGGGCGATCACGTTCACCACCTGCCCCGACTGCGACGGCACCCGCCTCAGTGCGGCCGCGCGATCGTCGAAGATCAAGGGCATCAACATCGCCGACGCGTGCGCGATGCAGATCAGCGACCTCGCGGTGTGGGTGCGCGGTCTGAAGGAACCGTCGATGGCGCCCCTGTTGGAGAAGTTGGGCGCAACCCTCGACTCGTTCGTCGAGATCGGGCTGGGCTACCTGAGCCTCGACCGGCCGTCGGGTACGTTGTCGGGCGGTGAAGCGCAGCGTACCAAGATGATTCGCCACCTCGGGTCCTCGCTGACCGACGTCACCTACGTCTTCGACGAGCCCACCACAGGCCTGCACCCGCACGACATCGCCCGAATGAACGACCTGCTGCTCCGTCTGCGGGACAAGGGCAACACGGTGCTCGTCGTGGAGCACAAGCCGGAGACGATCGTGATCGCCGATCACATCGTCGACCTCGGCCCTGGCGCCGGTACCGCCGGTGGGCACGTCTGCTTCGAGGGCACCGTCGAGGGCCTGCGAGCCAGCGACACCATCACCGGCCGTCATTTCGACGACCGGGCCGTGCTGAAGGAAGCGGTGCGCGCCTCCACCGACTCGCTCGAGATTCGTGGTGCGAACGCCCACAATCTGCAGAACGTCGACGTCGACGTACCGCTCGGCGTGCTGGTCGTGGTGACCGGTGTGGCCGGGTCGGGGAAGAGCTCACTGATCCACGGCTCGCTGGCCAAACGGGACGGCGTGGTGTCGGTGGACCAGGGTGCCATCCGCGGCTCGAGGCGCAGCAACCCGGCGACGTACACCGGACTGCTCGATCCGATCCGCAAGGCCTTCGCGAAGGCCAACGGCGTCAAGCCTGCATTGTTCAGCGCCAACTCCGAGGGCGCCTGCCCCACCTGCAACGGCGCCGGTGTCATCTTCACCGACCTGGCGATGATGGCCGGTGTCGCCACCACCTGCGAGGAGTGCGAGGGGAAGCGGTTCCAGGCAGCGGTGCTCGACTACCACCTCGGTGGCCGCGACATCAGCGAAGTGCTCGCGATGTCCGTGGCCGAGGCCGAGGAATTCTTCGGCGACGGGGAGGCGAAGAACCCGGCCGCGCACAAGATCCTCGTCCGGCTCGCCGACGTCGGGCTCGGTTACCTGGCGCTCGGCCAGCCGCTCACGACGCTGTCGGGCGGCGAGCGGCAACGACTCAAGTTGGCTACCCACCTGGCGGAGAAGGGTGGTGTGTACGTCCTCGACGAGCCGACCGCCGGCCTCCACCTCGCGGACGTCGAGCAGTTGCTCGGACTGCTCGACCGGCTGGTCGACTCCGGCAAGTCGGTCATCGTCATCGAGCACCATCAAGCGGTCATGGCGCACGCCGACTGGATCATCGACCTCGGCCCCGGGGCCGGTCACGACGGCGGCACGATCGTTTTCGAAGGCACGCCGACCGATCTGGTCGCCGCCCGCTCCACACTCACCGGCGAGCATCTCGCGGCCTACGTCGGCGCCTGACCGAGTTATGCGGAACTCCGGCGGCGGGGATGTCTCATTCCCGCCTGTCGGAAGCCGTATCCGACGTCGATCCTGTGACCTAACTGTGAGGTCAGTCACCGCTTTCGCGTGACAGCTGGTGCCAGTTGTTGCCCGCGGGACTAGTGTTCCGCCAAAAATCCACAGAACAGCGTTGGCCGGGGCAGGTTTGTCAAATCGACGCGCCGAAATCTGTCGAACGCGTAGTAGCCTGTGACGAAACCGTGATCAATTCGTTACCGGTTACCCCGCTCGACAGAGGAATCTGGTTTGTCTCGACACCGGAAAATCGACCCAGCACCGCGCGCCCTACGACGCCGCCACCTGAGGACCGTTCGCGGCCGACTGATAGCAGTCCCGCTTGCCGCCAGTGCATTGCTCGTGGCCGGGAGCACGATCGCGTCCGCGACCACCGGCGATGTGGCCGTCGGCATCGCGCCTACCGCCGCGGAGGCGGGCGTGTCGCTCTCGATGGCACCCCAGGTCTTGCGGTTCCCGCGTACGGATCTCACCGACTTCACCGACGAGCTGCAGCAGGCGACCCAGCGTGAGGTCGAGCGGATCGAGCGGGCGAGGGCCGAGGCCGAGCGGCTTGCCCGCGAGGCTGCGGAACGGGCTGCCGCTGAGGAAGCCGCGCGTCGACCGGGTGTCGTCTTTCCGACCGACGGTACTTTCACGTCGGGCTTCGGCCCGCGGTGGGGCACGAACCACAACGGCATCGATATCGCCAACTCCATCGGCACCCCGATCAAGGCCGTCACCAACGGCACCGTGATCGAGTCGGGTCCGGCGTCGGGGTTCGGGCAGTGGGTCCGTCTGCAGCAGGACGACGGCACCATCGGCGTGTACGGCCACATCGACAGGTCGCTCGTATCGGTCGGGCAGCAGGTCCGCGCGGGCGATCACATCGCCACCATGGGCAACCGCGGTCAGTCGACCGGACCTCACCTGCACTACGAGGTTTGGACGGCCAACGGCGCCAAGATCGATCCTGTCGGCTGGTTCAGCTCGCGCGGAGTGTCCGTTCCCGGACACGGCGGCTGAGACACGCGTATACAGACGTTGTCGCGCATCCTACGATGCGCAGATGAGACTGCCGAAGAGCGCGCACACATCTCAGCCCTGGCGAATCCACGAATTCACCCGTGACTTCCGGCTCGAGGACGTGTGGGCTCTACCGACACCCGGTGGTCCGGACGACTTTCCCCGGCTGGTGCAGGTTATTACAGCCTTCGACCCGATGAGGCGCGGGCCGTGGCCGATGCGTCTGTTGTTCGCTATTCGCTTCGAGCTCGGCAAGGTGTTCGGGATTGACGATCAGGACGCCGGTTCACGTGTGCCCGCTCCCACTCTCGCCGATCGGTTGCCGGACGACCTGCGTGCGAGCCCGGCCGGCCCCGGCTCCGACACGCTGCCCTTCACCTCGCTGTACCAACTCGACGACGAGTGGGCGCTCGAAGCTGTCAATCGGACCGTGCACGGAATTCTCCATGTCGGCTGGGTGCCCGATGAGGTGGGCGGTTTTCGCGGCCAAATGGCCATTCTCGTGAAACGGAACGGGAAGCTCGGGGCCGCCTACATGGCAGCGATCAAGCCGTTCCGGCATGTGATCGTCTACCCCCTGATGCTGCGGGAGTTCGGACGGGCCTGGCGGGCAAGCACTGAGCGCCGACACAACTAACCCAATTGTCAGAAATCAGCGGACCATTCACGCAATGCTCATGAGCACTGCTCGACGCGTGTTCGCGCAGTTCACCTGGAGTTATGGCACTCCGTTAGCCTTTCAGGCAAGGGCTATCGGGGAGTGACTGTGGAATTCAGACATCTCGTCTCATTCATCGCTATAGCCGAGGAATTACATTTCGGCAGAGCAGCAACGCGGCTGCATCTCACCCAACCCTCGCTCAGCGCGCACCTGCAGAAGCTGGAGAAGTCGCTCGGAGTGCGTTTGGTGGCGCGGACCTCGCACGAGGTCAAGCTGACGGTCGCAGGCAGGGAGTTCGAGGGGCAGGCGCGTTCGATCATCGCTCAGGTGGACAAGGCCGCACAGATTGCCAAGGCCACTGCGGAGGGACGATCGGGCACGTTGAACATCGGATACAACCTGCCTGCCAGTCGACACGTGCTGCCCTCGGCTCTGGTGAGGATGACTGCCGCCCATCCCGATGTCGTAGTGTCCCTATGGGAGAGGCGTACTGGTCCGCAACTCGACGATCTTGCAGACGGTCGCCTCGACATCGGCCTGGTGTACGGACATCCCCGCAGCGCGGAATTCCGGTCCCGACTCGTGCTGCGCAATATTCCGCTGGTGGCTGTTGTCGGAGCAGGGCACCGCTGGGCCGGGAGGGCTGGTGTACCATTCGCCGAACTCGCCGCTCAGTCGTGTGTTCTGTTCACTCGCGAGCAGTGCCCGGCCATGTACGACTCGATTTTCTGCGCCGCGGCGGACAGCAAAATTTCGCTCAACGTCGTTCAGCTGGCGGACGATCCGGGAGCGACGGCGCATATGGTGTCGGTCAAATCCTTGGTGGGGTTCGCCTCCCAGCCGCGCGCCTCGTCCGGGGGGTTGCTCGCGATGGGCACCAGCACGGTGGCGGTGAAGTTGTTCGATCCGACCCCCATGATCGACCTGTATGCCGTGTGGCGCGCGGACGCGATCAATCCTGCGGTGTTCTCCTTCCTCGACTGCATCGGTCATGGCGAAGGGTCGTCGAGGACCGAAAACGCGCTTGCTGCTATCTGATTGGGCTACGAGCTGAATCTACTTCAGTCCGGACCGAACGAACGCATTGACGATGTGCCGTTGCAGGACGATGTAGAGCGCGAACACCGGTAGGCACGCCAGACCGGCGACGGCCATCATCGGCCCCCAGTCGTTGCCCTCGGTTCCCATGAAACTCCTCAACCCCAACTGAACGACCGAATTGCTGCGCTGCAGGACCACCGCCGGCCAGAAGTATTCGTTCCACGCATTGATGAACAGCAGGATAGACAGCGCCGCCAATGCAGGACGCAGATTCGGTACCACTACGGTCCACAGGATCGACCATGACGAACGTCCGTCCATCTTCGCTGCCGCGACCAGCTCCTTCGGGAAGCTGTCCAGGTGCTGCCGGAGCATCAGGACACCCAGCGCGGAGCACAGCGTCGGCACGATCACCCCGGCAAGGTTGTTGATCAGCCCCAGCTGGTACAGCAGTACATAGTTGGGAAGCATCGTGACCTGAAAGGGCACCAACCAGGTCCCGACGAAGGCGAGATACAACAGCCGCTGGAAGCGGAACGAATACATCGCGAACGCGTACGAGGCGAGCAGGGCCACGAAGAGTTGACCCACCGCCGAGACCGCCGATACGGCGAATGTATTGAGGAGCAGTCCGATCACGTCGACCTTCTCGACCGCGTCCACATAGTTGCCCAACGACAGCGGCCACGGAATGGGGGAGAGGGAGCCGACGTCGTCTGGCCGTCGCAGCGACGTCGCGAGCAGCCAGTAGATGGGAAATATGCACGCGAGGGCGATGGCGACGAGGACGGCATGTCCCCATGCCCGCCGCCACAACGGCTCGGAAACGGGTGACTCGCTAGTCGTCATGGAACGAGATCCTTTCCGAGAGCCACACGAGAACACCCGCGATGAGACCGAAGCCTACGAACAGCAGCACCCCGGCGGCGGCGCTGAGTCCGGCGTCGAAGCTGTGGAAGCCGTAGTCCCACAACAGGTAGTAGATGTTGGTCGTCGCCTGCGACGGTCCGCCCTGGGTGAGAGTGTCGATCAGCGGGAACGTCCACTGGGCGCTGAGGAGCACCGTCATCAGAGCGAGGAACACCAGGGTCGGGGAGAGCAGCGGCAAGGTGATCCACCAATCGATCTGGCGCCGGGTGGCGCCGTCTACCTGCGCCGCTTCAGCGTAGTGGCCACTGACGCCGGCCATGCCGGCCGAGACCACCAGCACCGCGAACCCTATGAAGTGCCAACCGGTGATGAGCACGATCACCCACTGTGCCGTGGCTGGTTCGCGGATCCAGTTGGTGTCCGACCCCAAGACCCGGTTGATCACCCCTGCACCGGGGTCCAGCAACCACTGCCACACGGCCGCGCTCGCCACCGGGGCGACGAGAAACGGCGCGAAGATCAGGCTCTGATAGACCGCGCGGGAGCGCCCACGGACGCCGCGGGTCGCGAACGCGACCACGACCGGGAGCACCAAGGTGAACGGCAGCAGGCCGACGACGAGGACGACGGTCCGCCAGACCGAGTCCCCGAAGGTCGGCAGCTCGAGCAGCCGCCGGTAATTGTCGGCGCCGACGGGGACCATCGGCGTGGTCGGCAGCAGATTCCAGGAGTACGTCGACAGCTGGGCTGCCTGGATCAGGGGTCGGTAGGTCCACACGATCAGCAGCGCGACCGCAGGCGTGAGATACAGGTAGGGAGCGGCCGCCCGCATCACTCTCCGGAGAGGGTGGACACGGGCGGCCGGAACGACCGCCGGCGACGGGGAAGGCACTGGCGCGTCGGTGAGCTCCGGTACGGCAACGAACACGATCGCCTCCTCAGCCCGTCCCGAGCGCGAGCGCGCGCAACCGGTCGAGCATGTCCTGCTCGGGAATGTCGTAGACCACCTCGGCCGGGGTCGCCTCTACCGCAGTGGCCACTACGGTGTCGCCGAGGACGTCGATGCGGGTAAATCCATACCCGGCGTGGCCGCGGTGCCGACCGACCGGCGCCAGCGGGTCGACCCGGTACGACAGTGCCGGACCCACCCATACCGGAATCCGCGCCACCGCACCGGTACCGGTCACATGTGCGTGCCCGCAGAGGATCATCCGGACGTCGGATCCCGCCACGACCGCCGCCAGCCGGTCCGGCTCCTGCAGCCGCAGGGAGTTCACCGTCGTGACCGGCGACGGAATCGGCGGATGGTGCAGGACGAGGAGAGTGCCGCGCCTACTCGTCAAGGCCAGTTGGTCGCCGAGCCAGGTGAGTTGTTCCTCGGTAAGGCCGCCCTCGTGCCGACCGGGAATGGTGCTGTCGAGCACGATGATCCGCAGACCGCAGACGTCGTGCACGGTGTCGTACGGTGCGGCGAGGTCACCAGAACGGAGGCTGAGAAGTTCGGTATAGAAAGCCGTGCGCTTGTCGTGATTGCCCATGGCGAAGACAACCTGAGCACCCAGCGACGCTGCCGCCGGCTCGACCACCGCACGCAGCCGCCGATAGGCCTCCGGTGCCCCGTCGTCGGTGAGATCCCCCGACAGGACCAGCGCGTCGACTCGCCGACCGGATTCGACGATCCGGTCGAGGGTGCGCCGTAGCGCGTCGAGGGTGTCCACCGCGTCGTGAACAAGCTTCCCACCGGTGGTGATGTGAGTGTCGGTCAGCTGAATAATCGTGAGATCGTCGCCGGACCTGCCTGCTGCGGTGCTCATCCGACGGGCAGAAGCGCGCTGGCCTGCTTCTGGGCGGCCTCGAGGGTGGATTTCGGGTCGGCGTCCTGATAGACGATCGCCTCGACGGCATCCATCATGCCATCGCGGATCTGCAGATAGTTGTTGCCGGGCATGGAGATCCATGGCTCCATCGATTCGAGCTGCGCGAGGTTGGGGGCGAGAAGCGGGCTCTTCTGTGCCCAGTCCTGCAAACCAGCCGGATCGTCGACGAGCCCGGTGCGCAGCGGCAGGTACCCGATGCCCTGGGCGATCTTCGTGTACGCCGCTTCACCGGTGAGGAACTTGATCAGCTCCCACGACGCCCGCTGCTTCGCGGGGTCCGAGGCGAACGTGAACAGGGAGGCGCCGGAGTTGGTCGGCACCGTGGTCTTGCCGGCGAAGGCAGGCATCGTCGTCGCGCGCAGGTCCCACTTGTCCCTGGCGCCCTTGACGAATGTGCCCTGGATTGCGCTGGTTTCCAGGATCATGCCGATGTCACCGCGGGCGAAGGCCTCGTAACCCTGCTGCTGGCTGAGCTTCGGTGTGGCACCGGACTGCACCAGGTTTTGTGCCATGTCCGCAACCTGTACCGCGGGGTCCTCAGCGAACGTGAGTGACGACCGGTCCTCGGCGATGACCCGTCCGCCGTTGGACCGGACGAGGCTCTGGAAGCACCAGTCCTTCGCGGTCTTGGTCAGGCAGTCCAGGTACACCCCGCCCTTGCCCGTCTTCGAGGTGATAGCCGCCGCGGCGTCGGCGACCTGATCCCACGTGGTCGGCGGGTTGGCAGGGTCGAGGCCCGCCTGCTCGAACAACGTTGCGTTGTAATAGAACACCGGGGTGGAAAAGACGAACGGCACGCCGTAGGTTGTGCCTTCCCAGTCGCCGAGATCGCGTGCGGTCGCAGCGTAAGGGTGCTTCGCACCGTCGAAATTCTTCTGCACCGCATCCTTGCCGACGAGATCGTCGAGGGGCTTGGCCCCCAGTTGATGGATCGTGAAGTCCAGGTCACTGAAGCCGAGCTGCGCGACGTCCGGGGGCGATCCGGCCACCGTCTGGCTCTGGATGCTCGAGACGGTGTCGGTGGCCGGGTTCGGGCTGTTGCCCTGCGGCTTCTGCGCCGTGACGTGGATGTTCGGATTCTGTTTGATGAAATCGGCGATCAGGGCGTTGAAGGTGTCGGTCCACGCCCCCGCCATGCCGTAGTTGTAGCTTTCGAACACGATCGACACCTGTTGATTCGGAGCGAGTTCCGGGACCGGACCGGAACCGCTCGCCGCTGAGTCCGTGGTGGTGGTGCCCAGGCCGCCGCAGGCGGTCAGGACTGCAGCGCTGGTCGCGAGCGCGACCATCGCGGGCAAGGTCTTCTTCACTGTTGTCTCCTGTGATGTGTGGAAGGCGAGCGAATCGGGTGGCCAGGCTCAGGCCACCGACAGGGAGGAAGCCTCGGGGACCGATGCCCCATGCTCGTGTAGGGGCCGCCAGAGGAGGCGGCGTCCGGTGCCGGATTCGAACAGGTGGAGGTCGCGGGGGTCGACATCGAGTCCGGTGGCGTCGCCGACCCGAACCGGAACGGGCCGCGGCGCCCGCACCGCCAGACTGGTGGCGCCCACATTGATGCGAACGACCTCGTCGCCGCCGAGGTTCTCGATGGCGGTGACGACACCGCGCACGCGGGCGTCGGGGGTATCGAAGTGCAGCCGTTCGGGTCGAATCCCGACCGTGACCGCCCGTGGCCACGAAGCCGCGCCGGCAGGTAGCCCGAGCGGTGCGTCGAGCCCGTCGGCAACGGCATGCAGCTCACCCGCCCGGTCGACGATCGTCGCGTCGATCAGGTTCATCGGCGGGGACCCCAGGAATGCGGCGACGAACGTCGACCGCGGAGCGTCGTACAACTCGGAGGGGGTCCCGACCTGCTCGACCCGCCCCCCGTTGAGCAGTGCGATTCTCGAGGCCATGGTCATCGCCTCGACCTGATCATGGGTGACATACAGGAATGTGGTGGCCAACCGCCTATGTAGAGAGGTCAGTTCGGTCCGGGTGGCACTGCGCAGCGCCGCATCGAGGTTCGACAGCGGCTCGTCCATCAAGAACGCGCCCGGCTCGCGCACCATCGCCCGCGCGAGCGCGACCCGCTGACGCTGCCCACCCGAGAGGGCGCCCGGCCGCCGGTCGAGGTGTTCGATCAGACCGAGGGCCGTCGCCACGTCGGTGACCTTCTCCCGAATCTGCTGCCGCGAGCGGCCCCGGGTGCGCAACGGGAAGCCGATGTTTTTCGCGACGGTCAGATGTGGATACAGGGCGTAGCTTTGGAACACCATTGCCACGTCCCGGTGCCGTGGCGGCGTCGCGGTGACATCGACATCGTCGAGCAGAATCCGCCCCGTCGACAGCGACTCCAGCCCGGCTATCATCCGCAGCAGCGTCGACTTGCCGCACCCACTGGGCCCGAGCAGGACCAGGAATTCACCATCCGCGATATCGAGATTCACATCCTGCACGACCGGGGTCGTGCCGAACCGTTTCGATACCCCGTCGAGTCTTATCCGTGCCACCCACGTCTCCTCACATCCGTCATCGTTCTTGCGGAACGACAACAGTTGGCAGTGACTGTCCGGTGAACGCCGCGCGGCCGGCTCATGTTGGCCCTCGCTCGCGGTGACGGCGGCCTGCAACAATAGGAGAACATCGCAAGTGCGATCGACAGCAGCGATCACCGCCACCCCGGAGGCAATAGCCCACTTCTATCGCGCAACGGAAAAGCATTACTGGTGTGCGTGTTTGGTGATCTCTGCAATCGATGAGCTGGTGGTGACCTCGGCGGTGACGGGCGAGACTCCACCCGCACCGTGGGTCTCGCCGAGTTCGAGAACGAACTGACGCAACCCGGGTCTCCGAGCGGTCTTCTCAAATGCTGCCGGGGATGTCCAGGACCTCTATCCCGGCCGTCTCTCGTACCCCTGACGGATCGGTCTTATTTGTGCGCTGAGTGTGGACGCCCGACACGCCATCTCCATGTGACGCCCGTCTCACACTGAGACGCTCGAGAGCTGGATTACGCGGTTCAATTCATTGCACAACGTCCCCACCGCCGGCACTCGGCCGGCACCCGATTCAGGAGGCGCACATTGAGTAGGCAAAGCCTGACAAAGGCCCACGCGAAGATCACCGAACTGTCATGGGATCCGACCTTCGCGACCCCGGCCACCCGGTTCGGCACCGACTACACCTTCGAGAAGGCTCCGAAGAAGGACCCTCTCAAGCAGATTATGCGGTCCTACTTCCCGATGGAGGAGGAGAAAGACAACCGCGTGTACGGCGCCATGGACGGCGCCATCCGCGGCAACATGTTCCGCCAGGTTCAGCAGCGCTGGCTCGAATGGCAGAAGCTGTTCCTGTCGATCATCCCGTTCCCGGAGATTTCGGCCGCCCGTGCGATGCCGATGGCCATCGACGCCGTGCCGAACCCGGAGATTCACAACGGGCTCGCGGTGCAGATGATCGACGAGGTTCGGCACTCGACGATCCAGATGAACCTCAAGAAGCTGTACATGAACAACTACATCGATCCCGCCGGGTTCGATATGACGGAGAAGGCGTTTGCGAACAACTACGCCGGCACCATCGGCCGTCAGTTCGGCGAAGGCTTCATTACCGGCGACGCGATCACCTCGGCGAACATCTATCTGACCGTCGTTGCCGAAACCGCGTTCACGAACACCCTGTTCGTGGCCATGCCCGACGAGGCAGCCGCCAACGGTGATTACCTGCTGCCCACCGTGTTTCACTCGGTGCAGTCCGACGAATCGCGGCACATCTCCAACGGTTACTCGATCCTGTTGATGGCCCTCGCCGACGAGCGCAACCGTCCCCTGCTCGAACGCGACCTGCGGTACGCGTGGTGGAACAACCATTGCGTCGTCGACGCCGCGATCGGCACCTTCATCGAGTACGGCACCAAGGATCGTCGCAAGGACCGGGAGAGCTACGCCGAGATGTGGCGGCGGTGGATCTACGACGACTACTACCGCAGCTACCTCATCCCGCTCGAAAAGTACGGCCTGACGATCCCGCACGACCTGGTCGAAGAGGCGTGGAAGCGGATCACCGAGAAGGGTTACGTCCACGAGGTAGCGCGTTTCTTCGCCACCGGGTGGCCGGTCAACTACTGGCGGATCGATGCGATGACCGACACGGACTTCGAGTGGTTCGAGCACAAGTACCCGGGCTGGTACTCGAAGTACGGCAAGTGGTGGGAGGAGTACAACCGCCTCGCCTACCCCGGACGCAACAAGCCGATCGCGTTCGAGGAGGTCGGGTACCAGTACCCGCACCGCTGCTGGACGTGCATGGTGCCCGCGCTCATTCGTGAGGACATGGTCGTGGAGAAGGTCGACGAGCAGTGGCGGACCTACTGCTCGGAGACCTGCTACTGGACCGACGCCGTCGCGTTCCGCAGCGAGTACCAGGGCAAGCCGACTCCGAACATGGGGCGGCTCACCGGGTTCCGTGAATGGGAGACCCTGCATCACGGTAAGGACCTCGCTGACATCGTGCAGGATCTGGGTTATGTCCGCGATGACGGCAAGACCCTCGTCGGTCAGCCGCACTTGCATCTGGACGATCCGAAGAAGTTGTGGACTCTCGACGACGTCCGCGGCAACACGTTCCAGAGCCCGAATGTGCTCTTGAACGAGATGTCGGACGCCGAACGCAACGCGCACATTGCCGCGTACCGCGCCGGCGGCGCAGTTCCGGCCTGATACAGGCCCGGTGGGTGGCGCCGCGGCCACTTCCGGCGCCACCCACCGCCTCACCATTCACTTCACAAGCACAGGAGAGACCCCGTGGCCGACAAGCACGTAATCAACTTCGAGCCCGTCGATATCGAGATGGAAGTCGGCGAGGACGAGTACATCCTCGATGCGGCATTCCGGCAGGGCATTCACCTGATGCACGGGTGCCGTGAGGGGCGGTGCTCGGCCTGCAAGTCGTTTGTTCTCGACGGCGATATCCAGATGGAGAATTACTCGACGTTTGCGTGCAACGACGCCGAGGTCGACGACGGACACGTCCTGCTGTGCCGTTCTACCGCTTACAGCGATTGCACCATCGAACTGCTCAACTTCGACGAGGACGAACTCCTCGGGGGCGTCCCCATCCAGGATGTGCGCACCCAGGTGACCGCAATCGAGTCGATGACGAAGGACATCGTGTCGCTGCGGCTGGCGCCCATCGAACCCGCGGCGTACGAATTCAAACCCGGCCAGTATGCGGACCTGCACATCCCGGGAACCGACGAGCATCGCTCCTTCTCCATGGCGACAACCCAATCGACGCCGGGGCATGTCGAGTTCCTGATCAAAAAATATCCCGGCGGCAAGTTCGCCGGCCTGCTCGAGGACGGGATCTCAGTGGGTGACGAGATCGCCCTGACGGGACCGTACGGGTCGTTCACAATCAAGGAAGGCCATGTCCTGCCGATGGTCTTCATCGGCGGCGGCGCAGGGATGGCTCCGCTGCTGTCGCTGCTGCGGCACATGAGCGAGACGGGCAACACCCGGCAGGTGCATTTCTACTACGGTGCCCGCACCCCGCAGGACCTGTTCTATCTCGACGAGATCCTCGAGCTCGGACAGCGACTGACGAACTTCACGTTCGTGGCCTGCCTGTCGGAGTCGATGGACCCTGCGCCGGGGGGTGCGATTGCCGTCGAGGACGGCAATGTCACCGATGTCGTGAGCCGCTGCGAACCTGAGCTCGGTCGTGCAGAGGTGTACCTGTGCGGGCCGCCGCCGATGGTCGACGCAGCCCTGGAACTGCTCGAGGCGGAGGGCACCCCGCACGACCAGATCTTCTATGACAAGTTCACCAGCCCCGCATTCGATTAGGCGCCCCGAGAAAACCACCATCCTGCTTCACCGACAGAACTGAGAAACGAGATGACCGCAACTTCCGAGCCCAAGCAGCGGAGCTTTCCGAAGATCGAGTTCACCGACTCCGAGGCCGGTGCACTGGAATTCCCCAGCTCCCGCAGCCGCACCTTCACCTACTACACGCCGGCCAAGAAGCGGTCGACGATGTACGAGGACGTCACGGTCGACGTCCAGCCCGACCCCGACCGCCACCTCTCCCAGGGCTGGATCTACGGCTTCGGTGACGGCCCAGGCGGCTACCCGCAGGAGTGGACGGCCGCGAAGTCGTCGAACTGGCACGCCTTCCTCGACCCGAACGAGGAGTGGGACCAGACCATCTTCCGTAACAACTCCAAGGTCGTCCACCAGGTCGAACTGTGCCTGTCCAACGCCAAACGCGCCCGGGTCTACGACGGCTGGAACACACCGTGGCTGACGTTCATCTCCCGCAACCTGGGGGCGTGGATGCACGCCGAGAACGGGTTGGCGCTCCACGTGTTCACCTCCATCCAGCGGTCCTGCCCGACCAACATGATCAACACCGCCGTCGCGGTGAACGCCGCCCACAAGATGCGTTTCGCCCAGGACCTGGCACTGTTCAACCTGGACCTGTCCGAGGCCACCGAGGACTTCGACGGCGCCGCGCACCAAGAGGTGTGGCAGTCCGCTCCCGAGTGGCAACCCACCCGAGAGGTCGTCGAGCGGCTCACCGCGGTTCCCGATTGGTGTGAGCTGCTGTTCGCCTCGAACATCGTCTTCGAACAGCTGGTGGGATCGCTGTTCCGCACCGAACTGGTCATGCAGATCGCCGCCGGCAACGGCGACTACATCACCCCCACCATCGTCGGTACCGGCGAGCACGACTACGACCGCGACCTCAACTACACCCGCAACCTCTTCCGGTTGCTCACCCGCGACCCCGAACACGGGGAGACCAACAAGGAGCTGTTCGGCACCTGGCTCGCCACCTGGGTGCCCCGGTGCCTCGCCGCCGCCCGGGCGCTGCAGCCGATCTGGTCGCAGCCGGCCGACAAGGCAGTCACCTTCGTCACCAGTCTGGACGCCGCAACCGCGAAGTTCCGTTCCCTGCTCGAGGACCTCGGGCTCGACATCCCCAAGGAGTTGGACCAGTGACCATGCAATTCGGATCGACCACCGAGTTCTCCAACATGTGTGGCGTCACCTTGATGAACACCCCCATCGGCCGCGTCGTCGCGGAGGTGATGGGCGCCAAGGACGGTGTCGAGCTGACCGAGTACCCGTCGATGATCCGCGTCGACGGCCAGAAGCTGCTGAGTTTCGACTACGAGGAACTCACCGACGCTCTCGGTGAGGAGTTCGACGGCTCCATCTTCGAGGAGATCAGCTCCACCCATTACGGGCGCATGGTTCACCTCGACGACAAGACCCTGCTGTTCGCCAGCCCCGAAGACGCCGCCGAGTACATCGGATTCGACCTCACCGAGCACTGACCGCAGCTGTCCGGGGCCACTCAGGTGGCCCCGGACACCCCCAGCCCACCCGAAAACCAGGACCAAGCGAGGACGCGATGTATCAGAAGGACGGTCGGAAATACTTCATCGTGGATGGCCACGTACACATCTGGGACGGTCGCAAGTCGAACCAGAAGAACGTGCACGGCAAGCAGTTCATCGACTGCTTCTACGACTACCACAAGAACCTCAGCCCCGAAGAGGTCGTGTGGGACTACGACACCTACACGTACTACGGCAGCGAACGCTTCGAACGCGACATCTTCGTGGACGGATACGTCGACCACGCGATCTTTCAGGCCACCCTACTCAGCGACTTCTACCACAACGGATTCGGGCAAACCGACGAAGCACTCGCCCTGGTCGCCAAACACCCCGGCAAGCTCACCTACAACCACGCCTACGACCCACGGCACGAGGAGGCCGGGCTCGAACAACTCCGCAAGGACGCCGACCGGATGAACCTGCAGGGCGTCAAGCTCTACACCGCCGAATGGCACGGCGACTCCCGCGGCTACAAACTCGACGACCCGTGGTCGCGGCGCTACCTCGAAGAGTGCATCAAGCTGGGTATCAAGAACATTCACGTACACAAGGGCCCGACGATCCGTCCCCTCGACCGCGACGCCTTCGACGTCTCCGACGTCGACAAGGTCGCCACCGACTACCTGGACCTGCGCTTCGTCGTCGAACATGTGGGTCTGCCACGGCTCGAGGACTTCTGCTGGATCGCCACCCAGGAGTCGAACGTCTACGGCGGATTGGCAGTGGCTCTGCCGTTCATCCACACCCGGCCCCGCTACTTCGCCCAGATAATCGGTGAGTTGCTCTACTGGATCGGCGAGGACAAGATCCTGTTCGGCAGCGACTACGCACTGTGGACCCCGAAATGGCTGATCGAGAAGTTCGTCGAGTTCCAGATCCCCGAGGACATGCAGGGCGAGTACGCCCCGATCACCGTCGAACAGAAGCAGAAGATCCTCGGCCTCAACGCCGCAGCGCTGTACGACATCGACGTTCCCGCGGACCTGCAACTGGCCGAGCCGGCCGGGCAGGAAGGTGTGGAGGTCGCTGCCGGGGCGTGGGAAACCGTGTCGTCATGACCACCACCACCGCCGCCGTCGTCTGCACCGAAGAGGACGTTCTGATGGCCTTGTCGACGGTCACCGACCCGGAACTGGACGAGCCGATCACCGAACTCGGTTTCGTCCGGTCGGTCACCCTCGACGATGACGGGGTCACCGTGCACCTGCGGCTGCCCACCGCGTTCTGCTCGCCGAACTTCGCCTACCTCATGGCCTCCGACGCCCTCGACGCCCTGCGCCTGATCGAGGACATCGGCGAGGTTCGGGTGCTGCTCGACGACCACCACGACAGCGACAAGATCAACACCGGCCTCGCAGCCGACGCCGGATACGTCGGAACGTTCGGCTCCGAGGCGGAGGAGAGTCTGCACGAACTGCGCCGAACGTTTCGGTCCAAGGCACATGCCGCGGCGATGGAACGCTGTGTCGAGGCGCACCTGAAGACCACCGACATGGGTGTGAACGAGATTTACCGACTCGTTCTCAGCGACCTCGCCCCCGGAAAAGCGAAGGCCGCGTTGCTGCGACGCCGAATCGGCATCGGGTTGAGCATCTGCCCGGCCAGCCCAGTGTTCGTCGACGACGCCGGCAAACGCATCTCCGCGGAGTCGGTGCCGATGCGGCTGCGGTTCGCCAAGTCGGTGCGCATTTCGATGGAAGGCAACGCCCACTTCTGCCGCGGCCTGCTCGCCACCCGCTACGCCGACAGCGAATCCGTCGGCAGCACTCCGCGAATCACCGATCTCAGAACCAGGAGCCCGCGATGAAGGCCGTGCAAGTGGTGGGATACCACACCAAGCTGCAGCTCACCGATATTCCCGAACCCACCATCGAGGGTCCCCTCGATGTCATCGTGCGAATCGGCGGCGCGGGTGTGTGCCGTACCGACCTGCATGTTCTCGAGGGGCAGTGGGAGGAGAAGTCCGGTGTCGCACTGCCGTACACAATTGGTCACGAGAACGCCGGTTGGGTCCACGCGGTGGGTGACGCCGTCACCAACGTGGTGGTCGGCGACAAGGTGATCCTGCACCCGCTGATCACGTGCGGGTTGTGCCGGGCGTGCCGTTTCGGTGACGACGTCCACTGCCAGAACAGCAAGTTCCCCGGCATCGACACCAACGGCGGATACGCCGAGTATTTGCGCACCACCGCCCGCAGTGTGGTCCGGATCGACGACTCGCTCGAACCCGCCGACGTCGCCGCCCTCGCCGACGCGGGCCTGACGGCGTACCACGCCGTCGCCAAGGTCGCCAGGACCACTCGCCCCGGAGACGTGTGCGTGGTGATCGGGGCAGGCGGACTCGGCCACATCGGCATCCAGGTCCTGAAGGCGATCTCCGGGGTCACCGTGGTCGTGCTCGACCGTAACCCCGCGGCCGTCGACCTCGCCGTGAAGATCGGCGCCGACCACGGCATCGTCGCCGACGGCACCCACATCCAGCAGGTGCTCGACCTGACCGGCGGGCACGGCGCCGAAGCCGTCGTCGACTTCGTCGGCGAAGGCGGCGCCACCGCCGAAGGGATCGCGATGCTGCGCCGCGCCGGGAACTACTACGTCGTCGGATACGGCGAGAACCTCGACGTCCCGACCATCGACGTGATCTCCACCGAGATCAACTTCATCGGGAACCTCGTCGGCTCCTACAACGACCTGCAGGAGCTCATGACCCTCGCCGCCCAGGGCAAGGTCACATTGCACACCACCCGGTACCGGCTCGAGGACTTCCAGCAAGCCCTCGACGATCTCGATGCCGGTCGGGTCCGCGGCCGGGCGATCCTCGTCCCTTAACCGCATCTCTCCGCGAAAGAAAGCACGAAAGGAACATCAGCCATGGCGAAAGAGCTGCGGTACAACACGGACGCCCGAGCCCGCCTCGAGCAGGGCGTCAACGCCCTCGCCGACGCGGTCAAGGTGACCCTCGGCCCCAAGGGGCGCAACGCGGTGCTCGAAAAGCTCACCGGGCCACCGACGATCACCAACGACGGCGTGACCATTGCCCGCGAGATCCAGCTCCGCGAACCCTTCGCCAACATGGGTGCCCAGTTGGTCAAGGAGGTGGCGATGAAGACCAATGGTGTGGTCGGCGACGGCACCACCACCGCCACCGTGCTCGCTCAGGCCATGGTCCGCGAGGGTCTGCGCTCGGTCGATGCCGGCGCCAACCCCATGCGGGTGCGGCGCGGCATCGAGCGGGCCGTGTCCGTGGTCGTCGATTCCCTCCGCGAGCAGGCCTCCCAGATCGGGGGGCAGAGTGAACTGCACCGGATCGCAACCCTCGCCGCCAGCGACGACGAAGTGATCGGGCACGCCATCTCGACGGCGGTTGATTACGTCGGCAAGTCCGGGGTTGTCACGACCGAGGAGAGCGACACCCTCGGGCTGTCGGTCAACATCGTCGACGGCATCGAGTTCGATCACGGCTACATCTCCGGCTACATGGTCACCGACCCGGAGCGAATGGAAGCGGTGCACACCAATCCGCTGATCCTGCTGACGAACAAGAAGATCACCCAGGTCCAGGACATCATGCCGAGCATCGAGGTGGCCAAACGTGCCGACCGACCGCTGGTGGTACTGGCCGAGGACGTCGACGGTCCGGCCCTGCAGCTGCTCGTCGGCGGAAACATGCACAAGACCATGCAGTCGGTGGTCGTGCGTGCCCCCGGTTTCGGCCATCGCCGCGTCGCCGAGCTCGAAGACCTCGCCGTGGCACTCGGTGGGCACGTGATCGCCAAGGACACGGGCATCGAACTGTCCGAAATCAGCGTCGAACATCTCGGATCGTGTGACCGCATCACCGTGACCGAGAACGAGACCACGATCGTCGGCGGACACGGGGACCAGCGCCTCCTCGATGCCCGCATCGCCCAGCTCGAGGCCCAGCTCGAGCGCGCCAAGATCGAGGCGGATCAGGAAAGCCTCGAACTGCGTATCGCCCGGCTCACCGGGCGTGTTGCCGTCATCCGCGTCGGCGGCGCGACCAGTGTCGAGCTCAAGGAACGGATGCTGCGCGTCGACGACGCGCTGGCCGCCACCCGCGCCGCGGTCGAGGCCGGAATCGTCTCCGGAGGTGGCACCGCGCTGGCGCAGTCGCATCGGGCATTGGCCGATCTCGACCTGGCCGGTGACGAGGCCATCGGATGCGACGTCGTGCGTCGCGCTCTTCCGGAACCGCTGCGCTGGATCGCGATCAACGCCGGGTTCGACGGCGACGAGGTCGTCGAGGTGGTCGCCGGCCTGCCGCTCGGGCACGGATTCAACGCGCTCACCGGCGAATACGGGGACATGTTCGACGACGGAGTGATCGACCCGTTCAAGGTAACCCGCGCCGCACTCGAAAGCGCAGCCTCGATCGCGGCACTGCTGATCACCACCGAAACCGCTGTCGTGGAGGAGGTTATCGGTAATCCCGGTGCCATCATGGCACCCGGTTTCGGCGATCTCGCCGAAGGCATGGTCCGCCCGTCGAATATCTACTAGAAACCAGTGGGTCACTGCCTCGGGGTCCTGCGAGGCGGTGACCCACTCGCCCGAAAGAAAGTGAAGCAGAGTGATTTTCATTGTGGTGAAGTTCAATGTCCTCGACGAACACCAGAACGACTGGTTGCTCATCACCAAGGAGTTCACCGACGCGACCCGATCGGAACCGGGCAATCTCTGGTTCGAATGGCACCGCAGCGCCGACAATCCCGCCGAGTTCGTGCTGATCGAGGCATTCGCCGACGGGCAGGCCGGTTCCGACCATGTCAATGCGGACCACTTCCGGAAGGGATTGGACGCGATGCGCCCGGCACTGAGCGAGACACCGCGCATCCTCCACACCGAGCTTCCCGGCGACGACTGGTCCCGTATGGGCGAGTTGGACATCGCTTCGTAATGCGCCACGCACCACACCGGGCCAGGCAAACCCCGGTGTGGTGCACCCGTGACGGACACACAACAGTGCGGAAGGACAAGGCATGACCGTGGTGACGACCGGCCCCGTAGCGGATCTGGTTGCGGGTCTCGGCGATGCTGTGGTGACCGACGGAGACACCATGATCGCCTACACCCGCGATCAGGCGCTGCTCTCGCCATCCGGTCAACCGATGGCAGTGGTTCGCGCCCGGACGGTCGACGACGTCGTGACGACGCTGCAGACTGCCTACCGGTACAAGATTCCGGTTGTCACGAGAGGTGCGGGGACCGGTCTTGCCGGCGGTGCCAATGCGCTCGAGGGGTGCATTGTCTTGAGTACCGAGAAAATGAACCGGATTCTCGAAATCGACGAGCAGTCCCGTACCGCGACGGTCGAACCCGGTGTCGTCAACGGCGACCTCGCTACTGCAGCAGCAGAGCGAGGACTCTGGTACGTGCCCGACCCAGGCAGTCGCGCCATCTCCACGATCGGTGGGAACCTCGCGACAAACGCCGGTGGGCCCTGTTGCGCCAAGTATGGGGTGACCGGTGATCACGTCGCCCGGATAAAAGCGGTGCTCGCCGACGGCCGGATCATCCATACTGGTGCAGCCACCCGCAAGAACGTCGCCGGCCTGAACCTCACGCAACTGCTGGTCGGGTCCGAGGGCACTCTTGCCGTCATCGTCGAGGCGACCATGCGGTTGCGCAGAAAACTGGCGCACGCGTCCACTGTGGTGGCGGCGTTCACCGACCCCGTCCAGGCCGTCAACGCGGTAATGGCGATTCAGAACGTGGCCGACCCGAGCCTGGTCGAACTCATGGACCACAACACGATCACCGCGGTCAACGACATGACCCAGATGGGCCTCGACGAGAGCGCCGGTGCGCTGCTACTCATCCAGTGCGACGGCGAGGCCGCGGAGGCGGAAACCGATCGCATCGCCGAAGCATGCCGCAGTTGTGCGGCGACCGAACTTTTCGTGACCACCGACCCGGTCGAAAGCGACGGGCTCATGCAGGCTCGGCGTGTCGCGTTGACCGCCCTCGAACGCTGCGGCAGTACGCTGCTCGACGACCTGGCAGTGCCGGTGCCCCGGCTACCGCACATGCTCGACGCCATCAGCCGTATCGCGGACCGCCACCATCTTTTCGTCGGCACCTTCGGACACGCCGCGGACGGAAACCTCCACCCCACGATCGTGTTCGACGCAGCCGACCGCGACGCATCCGACCGTGCCTACCGCGCCTTCGACGAGATGGTCACCCGGTGCTTGGCGCTGGGCGGATCGATCACGGGGGAGCACGGCGTCGGTGATCTCAAACGCAGCTACCTCGAAACGATGGTCGGCACGCACGAGCGAGGTTTGATGCGTCAGATCAAGGCCGTGTTCGATCCCGCTGGGATACTCAATCCGGGACGCGCGATATGACTGCCACCAAAGCACCCGGCATGGATCTGCACCCATCCCGATCGCGGATCGCGATACCCACGCAGTCGTCGCCCGATGCAGTGGACGCTTGCGCAAATATCGATCCAGTTGTCCTCCCGGCGGCCGGATCCGACGAGAACGACGACTTCGTACTAAACTTCGCGGCCCGATGGGTGCATTTCGGCTGCGGCAGCGCCGAAGACATCTTCATCGCCTTCGGGTGGAACGAGGCTCGGTACTTCGAACGCCTGCGCTATCTGGCCACACGCCGATTCATTGCCATCGATGACTTCCTCCGTCAACGACTTCTCGCCGTGTGCGCCGAACGGCTACCTCCTTTGAGCACACCGGTGACCATCCCCGACGAAAGGCCACGACGATGCCTGTGAACCCCGTCCCGCGACCACAATGCCGTCCCGCCCCCGAACCGCAGCCGCTCCCGGTGTCGAGCACGCTCACCATGACCGACCTGCTGTGCGCACTGGAAGCACTCACCGGGGTTCGCCGGCGGCCCGTCGCCCAGGACACACAGCCGTGAGGTAACAGCTCCCAGCCCCGGTAGGAAGCGTCCTGAATCTGCCGGAATCGCATTACCCGGTCTGAACCAACTCAGGCTGCAGATCGCAGTTTCCCAAGGCGTGGTCGTGGTGAGCGCCCACCGGGCATGCCCTACCGCAATTGGCCACCCGGTGCCCCACGTACCACGCGTGCGACAGCCGGTGGCTCGTCTACCCCGGGGTGACACCCGAAACTCGTCGTAACACCGTGCGTGCGTCGAGGACGTCGGCCCACCTGGGGATCTACGCGCACAGGCCTGTGTCTCATACTGAGACCCGTATCACATTGAGACGCCGTACGCTCATGCATGTAACCGGCGGAAGAACGGGGCGTGTAGGAATCATGACCGCTAAGGATCTACGGGTAGCACGTGAGCGTTTTCTCTCCGAGCATCATCTCGACAGCTCCATTCGGCAGGACATCTACTCCTCCTGGCAGCGGTCGAAGTCACTGAAAGTCGTACCTGATCAGCTCGATCTCCCGTATGTCCGGGAGCCGAACCTGGACTGTCCCCTCGTCACGGCAGCCGGACCGGTCTTGAAACAGCTCGCGGACGGGCTGGTGGACGAGCCGGTCAGTGTGATTCTGACATCCGCCGACGGAGTGATCTTGACAAGGATCGCCGCCAGCCAGCGGCTCAATCGCACGCTCGACGCTGTCAGCCTGGCCCCAGGTTTCAGCTACTCGGAAGAATTCGCAGGTACCAACGGTATCGGCACTGCCCTCGAGACCCGGCAACCAACCCTGGTCACCGGCGCCGAACACTACGTCGAAAGTCTCGGGCAACTTGCCTGTGCCGGTGTCCCGATCACCCACCCGATTTCCGGAGCTCTCGTCGGCGCGCTCGACCTGACCGGCTGGGTCGAGGACGGGGGACCACTGCTGGCCACCCTGGCCAAATCCGCAACCGCCCAGATCGAAGGGCGGCTCCTTGCACAGGCCAGTGCCGAGCAGACAGCGCTCCTGAACGCCTACCTGAAGGCAGGTCGGCGGGCACCACAAGCAGGGGTTCTCGCTCTGGGTGACGATCTGGTGCTCCTCAACCGTCGCCTGCGCCTGGCACTGGATGCCCAAGACCAAGCTGCGCTGCTCGAGCACGCTGTCGACCTGACAGGAATGCCTGCCACACATCGACATATCGTCGCCCTACCCAGCGGACTGTCGGCGCGTCTGTCGTCCACCGAGGATTTCGGATTCGGATCGCGACGGCAGATGGCTTTGTTCTACGTACACCTCCTTGACACCGCCAACTCCGCGATCCCAGCAACAGAGAAACATGATTCCCTGCCCGGTATCACCGGCAGCAGCGCTTCTTGGCGCCGTAGTTGCCAGCAGATCGCCCGCTGCGCTCGCGAACAACAGTGGGTCACGGTTTCCGGAGAGCCGGGAAGCGGTCGCACTGCAGCACTCAAAGCGGCTGCTATGGCCCATATTCCGGTTCGAACGCGAATTTTCTGTGGGCCGGAGCTGTCGGGGGACAGTGGCGTCATGCAGGCGCTTCGGCAAGAACTCGAACAGGACCGCTTCAGCATCATCCTTCGCGACATCGATCTGCTCGACGAGGAGCATCAGAGGTCTGTCGCCGACCTCATTTCCGGACGTGAGCATGCCGGCTGGACCGGTGTAACCATCGGCGCTGCAGCGCACAACACCGATCTCGACACGCTTATCCTGCCCTATTTCAGCCACACCGTGCCTGTGCCCGCGTTGCGCCACCGCATCGAGGATCTCCACGACCTGGTACCGCTCCTACTCCGTCAGCTGGGCCACGGGGCAGAGCTATCGCTCGACCCTGCGGCAATGCGTCAACTGTGTAAATACAGCTGGCCCGGAAACGTGAGCGAGCTCCGGCAGGTCCTCCAGGAGGTGGTGCAGCGGCAACGCTCCGGCATCGCCGGAGTTGATCAGTTGCCACCGGTATGCCGGGCGCTGAGCCGACACACGCTTACACAGATCGAGGCCCTGGAGCGAGACGCCATCGTCCGCAGCCTCGAAGAAAACCACGGAAACAAGAAGGCGGCGGCAACCGCGCTCGGCATCTCACGCGCGACGATCTACCGGAAAATCAAGGAGTTCGGAATCGGCTTGTAAGTCGTCTCCCAAGCATGGACTGCCGCCCCGCGGTCACGCGGAGCTACTCAGCTATCGCTGATCGCGGACACCCCGCGCGTCGTGGCTTCCTGCCTCGGGTCCGGATTGCTCAGTGCCCGAACCCGGTACGGACCGGGAAGCCGCGCGAATCGCGGCCGATCGGGTGCTGATGGTCCTCTGTGGTCGTCTCCAGTTCACCGAGTGACCACCCTTTCCGTGTCCGGAAATGAGACGGCCATCACACCAGTTCCGCCGGACGATGGGGGATACCGAGATAGTGCACTCGGTACGAAACCCGAAGTCTAGCGCGGCAACCGAGAAGGCGATTCTGATGACGACAAACCCGCATACTCTGCACACAACGACTGGGCGAGAGCACTCCGGTAGTGGTCGGGTCTGGCTGGTGGCACCACTGTGCACGACGGCCGCCCCCACCGACCGCCCTCCCGTGCGTGATGACCTGATGCGGACCTGGCTGCCGGACGGCGACGCTACCTACCGCAGCCCCGACGGTCGCCGCAAGACCACCTGGGCACAACTGCATGCACAGTTCGATCTGGTGGAGGTGACGTCATGACGACCCTGACCAAAATCGGATGGACATCTGAATCACGCTACCCACGAGGTGTATTCGGCGAGTGTCTCGCGAGCGAGGACGCTGCCGAGGATGATCTGCGCTTGGCTCCCGACGACCGGGTCACGTGCCCGCTACACCATCGGTGGATCTACCGCTGCGTCGCGTCGCCGGCCCATATCAATGCAGTGACGCGACACCGATGGTGCCGTAGTTGCGCCGTCCCCCTGCCCGTGGTCATCGACGAGATCGCGGGAACCGTCACCATCGTCTGCACTCGGTGTGGTGACGGGGGCAGTCCGGCCACCACCCGCCTGATCGCCGCATGCCGCGCCAGTCTCGCCACCTCGAAACAGCGAGCACGGCAGCCGGCGTGAACCCGGCTGTGCAATGCGCTACCGGGTTCGATTAATGCCCGTCGGATTCGGACCAGTCCGCGAGTTTCCGCAGCGTCTCAATATGACTCATTATCTTGATCAGTTACAGAAAGTCGGGGCATAGTCTGCCCGTGCCTTCGACAACGGATTTCGCACGACAGCTGCGGCTCGCCGATCTGCGTGTGACCCAGCCGCGGATTGCGGTATTGGAAGCGGTGCAGGCAAATCCCCACGCCGACACGGAAACGATCCTCGCGGCGGTGCGCGGTGTTCTGCCGCGAGTGTCTCAGCAAGCGGTGTACGACGTGCTTCACGCGATGACCGCGGCAGGGTTGGTGCGGCGGATCCAACCGTCAGGCTCCCTGGCGCGCTACGAGTCTCGGGTCGGTGACAATCACCACCACGTGGTCTGCCGGTCCTGTGGAGCCATCGCTGACGTCGACTGCGCCGTCGGTGACACGCCGTGCCTGACCGCTTCGCACGACAACGGATTTCGTGTCGACGAGGCGGAGCTCATCTTCTGGGGCACCTGCCCTGACTGTTCCCCATCGCACCGTTGACAACCCGATCCACCAAGCACAGCCCGGATTACTCCCTTTTTGGAAGGAAAGCAGTGACTGACACCCAGACCATCGCAGAAGAACACCCTCCGATAGCCGAGGCCCAAACGGAGCCCGCGCAGAGCGGCTGCCCCGTTGCCCACGGCCGTCAGAAGCACCCCACTGAAGGCGGGGGTAACCGTGACTGGTGGCCGAACCAGCTCAACCTGAAAATCCTGCAGAAGAACCCCGCCGTGCGTAACCCCATGGACGAGGACTTCGACTACGCCAAGGAATTCGCGTCCGTCGACCTCGATGCTCTGAAGCGTGACATCGAGGAGGTCATGACCACCTCACACGAGTTGTGGCCCGCCGACTTCGGGCACTACGGCCCGCTGTTCGTCCGGATGGCGTGGCACGCCGCGGGCACCTACCGCGTGACCGACGGTCGCGGCGGTGCCGGCGCCGGGATGCAGCGCTTCGCGCCGTTGAACAGCTGGCCCGACAACGCGAACCTCGACAAGGCACGGCACCTGCTGTGGCCGGTGAAGAAGAAGTACGGCAAGACCATCTCGTGGGCCGACTTGATCGTCTTCGCCGGCAACTGCGCCCTCGAGTCGATGGGCTTCGAAACCTTCGGATTCGGCGCGGGCCGGGTGGATCAGTGGGAGCCCGAGGAAGACGTCTACTGGGGCCCGGAACTCACCTGGCTCGGCGACGAGCGTTATACCGGTGAGCGGGACCTCGAAAAGCCGCTCGGTGCGGTGCAGATGGGTCTGATTTACGTCAACCCCGAAGGCCCGAACGGCAACCCGGACCCGCTCGCCGCGGCCACGGACATCCGTGAGACGTTCGCCAGGATGGCGATGAACGATGTCGAAACGGCCGCACTGATCGTCGGTGGCCACACCTTCGGCAAGACCCACGGGGCCGGCCCGGCCGACCACGTCGGCCCGGAGCCCGAGGCTGCACCGCTCGAGGAGCAGGGTCTGGGCTGGAAGAGCTCCTTCGGCACCGGTAAGGGCAAGGACGCCATCACCAGTGGCCTCGAGGTGACCTGGACACCTACCCCCGACCACGTGGGACAACAGCTTCCTGGAAACCCTGTACGGCTACGAGTGGGAGCTGAGCAAGAGCCCCGCCGGCGCCAACCAGTGGATCGCGAAGGACGGCTCCGGTGCCGGTACCGTGCCCGACGCTTTCGACTCCTCGGTGCGGCACGCCCCCACCATGCTGACCACCGACCTCTCCCTGCGGATCGACCCTGCCTACGCGAAGATCACCCGTCGCTGGCTCGACCACCCCGAGGAGCTCGCGCACGAATTCGCCAGGGCCTGGTACAAGCTGACCCACCGAGACATGGGCCCGGTCGCCCGTTACCTCGGGCCGCTGGTCCCGCAGGAGACGCTGCTGTGGCAGGACCCCATCCCCGCCGTGACCTACGACCTCGTCGGCGCCGATGACATTGCCACCCTCAAGGGGCGGATCCTGTCGTCGGGACTGACTGTTCCACAGTTGATTTCGACTGCGTGGGCGGCGGCGTCGTCGTTCCGCGGTAGCGACATGCGGGGGCGGCGCCAACGGCGGCCGTATCCGTCTCGAGCCGCAGGCAAGCTGGGAGGTCAACAACCCCGACGAGCTCGCGCAGGTGGTAGGCATCCTCGACGCCATCGTGGAGTCGTTCAACTCCGCGCAGACCGGGAACACCCGGGTGTCGTTCGCCGATCTGGTCGTGCTGGGCGGAGCTGCGGCTGTCGAGCAGGCCGCCAAGAACGCCGGACACGACATCGAGGTGCCCTTCACTCCGGGACGAGCCGACGCCACGCAGGATCAGACCGACGTGGAATCCTTCTCCGCTCTCGAGCCGAGCGCGGACGGGTTCCGCAACTACCTCGGGACGGCACACCGGCTGCCCGCCGAGTATTTGCTGATCGACAAGGCGAATCTGCTGAACCTCAGCGCTCCCGAGTTGACGGTGCTGATCGGTGGCCTGCGGGTGTTGGGCGCCAACCACAACCAGTCGTCGCTGGGCGTGTTCACCGCACACCCCGGGTCGTTGAGCAACGACTTTTTCGTAAACCTGCTCGATCTGGAAACGTGGTGGGCGCCCACATCTGCGAACTCGGGCATTTACGAGGGTCGCGACCTCGCCACCGGTGAGGTGAAGTGGACCGGCAGCCGTGTGGACCTGGTGTTCGGGTCGAACTCGGAGCTTCGCGCGCTGGCCGAGGTCTACGCCGCCGACGATGCGAAGGCGAAGTTTGTGCACGACTTCGTCTCCGCATGGGACAAGGTGATGAACCTCGATCGGTTCGACCTTCGCTGACCCCGTGACACCGGGTGTGGCACCGTCGAACTTCGTCGACTGACGTTTTCCGGTCAGAGCACAGATTCGAGCCAGGCGGCTGTCTGGAAGAGTCGTTGCTCGGCACCGGGACGCCCGATCAACTGCAATCCGAGGGGAAGGCCCGCACTGTCACGACTGCCAGGGATCGTGACCACCGGTAGACCCATCGCCTGCCACGGTCGGCTCATGATGGGCGTCCCTGTCGCGTCGTGGCCGTGCGGCGCGGCGCCGAGAGCCGCGGGCCCGAGGATTGCTTCGTCCTCGCCCAACGCCGAGAGCAGCAGCTGTCGGGTCTCGCGGATTTCGGCGAGGGCGGCACGGTAATCCGTCTCTGTGGTTGCGGCCCCCGCGGTGAACAGTTCGGCGAGGGGTGTGCTGATTCTGTCGGTCTGCGCGGCCTCGGCGGCGCGTTCGCGGGCGGCTTCGTGCGCCATCACCGTGTGGTGGTGTTCCGCCAGTGCCACGATCGTTGCGGCGGAGTCCAACTCACGGCACCCGATCCCCGCCGACGCGGCGGAATCAGCGGTCGTCCTGAGCGCCGCCGTCATCTCTCGGGACACCTCGCCGAGCTCGAACCCGCTCCACAGCCGCAGCCGGTGTGGAGCGGAAGGTTCGAGAGCGGGCGCTCGCGTGCCGTCGCGCAGTGCTGTCCACGCGAAGTGGAGATCGGGCACGGTTCGTGCCAGCAGCCCCACCGTGTCGAGACTGGGACTCAGCCCGGTGATGCCCGCGGTCGGAAATTCGCCGTGAGCGGTGACGAAACCTGCGACTCCGCAGAACGACGCCGGCCTCGTCAGTGACCCCGCGGTCTGTGTACCGAATGCGAGCGGCACCATGCCTGCGGCCACCGCTGCCGCCGAGCCGCTCGACGACCCGCCGGGGGTGTGACCCAGGGCGCGGGGGTTGCGGGTCGGGCCGGGCTTGAAGTACCCGAACTCGGTGGTCACCGTCTTACCGAACGGGAGTGCGCCGAGGGCACGCGCACGCGCCACACAGCCGGCGTCCGTCGTCGCGGAATCCGCACCCCGCAGCTCACTGCCGCAGCGCGTCGGCATACCCGCGACGTCGATGAGATCCTTGACTCCGACGGGCAGGCCCCAGAGCGCGCCGTCCGGGCCGCTGTCCTGGATTCGGTCGGCCGCGGACCGCACCGCATCGGCATCGAGGTGGGCCCAGGCGTGAACTTCCGGCTCGAGGTCCGCAATTCGTGCGAGGGCCGCCTCCGCCACATCGATGGGCGTCGTCGCGCCCGTCGCCAGCTGCTCGGCCAGCTCCCGGAGTGGGCTCGATGACCGTAGTTCCGTCTTCATCGCATCGCCACCATCGTGTCGTCGCTCGTCGTCTCGGTCTGCCCGGTGAGCGCTCGGGTGCGCATCACGGAGAAGAGGCGATCGGCTCGTGCTTTCGTCTCCCCGGATGGCGCCGACAACAGCGCGACGATGATGGACACCGCCAGCGAGAGGGGTGCCACGGCGAGTGCCGGGTTCGAGAACCCGAGGATGGAGTCCGGTCCCTGCACGACCGGGCTGAGCAGGATGACGGTGACCGACAGGACGAGCCCGACCACGATGCCGGAGATGACGGCACGCGCCGTCATGCGCTTCCAGTACATGGTCAGCAGCAGTGCCGGCAGGTTCGCACATGCTGCGATCGACATCCCCAGTGAGGCGAGGAACGCGACGTTCTGCTTCTGCGCCGCGAAGGCGATGGCGACACCGATGACGCAGGTTGCCACCGTCGCGACCCGGGCCGCGCGATGCTGGGCCTTCGCCGACACCGATCCGTTCCTGATCACCTGCCCGTACAGGTCGTGTGCGATCGCACCGGAGGTGGCGATCACCAGGCCGGACAGTGCGGCCAGAATGGTCACGAACGCCACGGCCGCGACGAACGCCAGCAGGACACCGCCGCCGACCGTCTCGGCGAGCTGTGCGACCGCGAGGTTGCCGCCCCGATTCTCGGACTTGATCACCTCGACACCGACCAGCTTGGCGGCGCCGTAGCCGAGCACGGGAACCAGCAGGTAGAAGGCGAAGAAGATCCAGATCGCGGTGTAGGCGGACGTTCTCGCCTGCTTCGCATCCGGAACGGTGAGGAAGCGGATCATCACGTGCGGCAGGCCGAGCACGCCGAGGACGAGCCCGACGGTCTGCGACAACTGGTCGAACGACGCGGCACCGGACGTACGCTGCGGCGCGACGAACGATTGCCCGAACTCGGCGAGCGCGGTGCTGAACGGGCCGAAGGGATTGAAATCGAACCGCACCAGCACGAGAACGAACAGCACGACGGCACAGACCATGAGGAGACCGGTCTTGATGATCTGGATCCAGCTGGTGGCGAGCATGCCACCCACCAACGTGTACGCCGTGGTGAGTGTTCCGATGATCAACACGGCCACGGCGTAGTCGAGGTCGAACAGCAACGACACCAGAAGCGCGGCACCGACCAGCTGCGACACGAGATAGACCACGCTGATCACCACCGTGCTGATCGCCATCATCGACCGCACGTCCTTGCTGGGGAACCGGGTGGCGAGAACATCCGCCAGCGTGAAGCGGCCGAGGTTGCGCAGGGGTTCCGCGATCAGCAGCATCGCGAGGACGAACGCGACGGGCACGAAGACCGCGAGGTAGAACCCGTTGAAACCGGTCAGCGCGATCGCGCCGGTGACTCCGAGAAACGAGGCGGCAGAGATGAAGTCGCCGGCGATGGCGACACCGTTCTGCCTGCCGGTCAGGCTGCCGCCCGCGACGTAGTGATCGGCGGCGGACTTGTTCCTCTTGGAAGCCCACGCGGTGATCATCAGGGTGACAACGACGAGGGCCGCGAAAAGTGCAGCGGAGACGAGGTTCATGGCGCGTTATCCTTTCGCCGGCGAGGCGGTCCGGGAGTCGAGTTCGGCTGCCCGCGCCATGTAGTACCGGGCCACGACGATGGCGACGACGAATTGCGCGACCGCGTAGAGCCACGCCACGGTGACGCCGCTGAAGACGACGCCGTCCAGCAGCGAGGTGAACCCGCCGAGGATCGGCAGGGGCAGAAACAGTGCGAGGACCAGGGCGCTGAGACGAAACGTCAGGGCGGCACGCGTGTCTGCGAGCGCCTGCAGGTCGGATTTTTGTGTGACTTGTTCGGGCGGTGACGAGGTGACCATGGCTATTTACCTCCGGCTGCGGCGGGAACGAGTGCGGGTGTCACGGTGATCGGATCGGACCATTCGTCGTAGAACAGCCAGTCGGGGGACTCGACCGGAACCGACAAACGGTGGAATTTGCGTTGGAAGTAGACGAGGCTGTCGCCGTGTTCGCGCGTATGCACGCGGTCCAGTTCGATGAACATCACCGAATGCGATCCCACGGTCTTGCTGTCCGCGATCCGGCCGGCGAGCACCACGTGGGCGGCGCGCAGGATCGGGACACCGTCGTCGGTGTCGTCTTCCCAGATGTCCCACTGGAACCGGTCGGCCATCGCGACTTGTGTTGCGCCCGCGAAATGCATGGCCAGTTCTTCGTCGTCGCCGGAGAGCACGTTGATACCGACTCTGCCGTTGTTCTGGAATACGTTGTGCATGGCGCTGTTCTGATTTACGCATACGAGTGCGGTGGGCGGGGAGTCGGTTACCGAGCAGACGGCGGTCACCGTCATTCCGCATCGCCCGGCAGGGCCGTCGGTCGTCACGATGTTGACCGCGGCCGGCAGATTGGCCATGGCGGTGCGGAAGATCGATTGCATGGTTGTGAGTTCGGGCATTTCGTCTCCATGAGTTGGAACAAGAAGTCGTGTCACCACGTTGCGCCGGCGTTCCTGAAAGAAGGATATGACGCGCGTCATGCACTGGAACATTGGCGGCGACGCTACTTTCTTGCAGTAAGTCGCCTACCGGGGTAGGGGATTCCTTCAGTTGCCTACCGCTTCCGTTACGGTCGGTGTTCACTGGACGAGGAAGCAAGCCATCTGTGCGAGGCAGGATTCGATGGAACAGCAAGAAACACGGGTTTACATCGTCGACGACGATCAGGAGTTGTGCGCATCGCTTGCATGGTTACTCGATTCGGTCAACATCACGTCGGAGTACTACTTGTCGGTGCAGTCGTTCCTGGACGAGTACCGCCGCGACATCCCGGCCTGCCTCGTTCTGGACGTCCGGATGCCGGAAGTCGGGGGATTCCAGCTCCAGGAGGCACTGCTCGCCGACGAATCCCCGATTCCGATCATCTTCGTGTCGGCACACGGTGACATCAAGATGTCGGTGCGGGCACTCCAGCGGGGTGCGCTGACGTTCATCGAGAAGCCCTACGATCCGCAGCACATGCTCGACGTCATTCAGGACGCGCTCCGAGTCGCGCGTCAACGATTCTGCGAGCGACGCAACAGAACGGAACTGCAGGGCAGGATAGACACGCTGACAGTGCGCGAGAAGGAAATCCTCGCACTCGTCCTCGACGGATTGCCCAGCAAGAACATTGCGAAAGAATTGGGAATCAGCGTGAAGACGGTCGACGTGCATCGCACCCGTATCAAGGAAAAGACCGGAGCAGAAAGCATCGCCGTTCTCGTACGCGATATTCTGCAGGCCGGAATTGCCGTGACCTGAAATAATTCAGCACTTTTCAGGGGAGTTCGACGACGAGCCGCCCGGATTTCGCGCGCGACACACACGCGGCAATTCTGTCTCCCGCCTTTCTCTCACTCTTGGTGAGGCAATTGTCGCGGTGGTCGGGCTCGCCCTCCAGCACGTCCAGGACACAAGTGCCGCAAATACCTTCCCTGCAGGACGTGTCGATCTCGATGTCGTTCTCTTCGAGTACGTCGGCGATGGACTTCCCGGCAGGCACTTGGAACACCTCGCCCGTGTCGAGTTCCAATTCGAACGCCGTGTCCGACCGGGTCGCTGTAGGCGTCACCGCCTCGAAGTGTTCGAAGTGGACCGCGTCCTCACCGACAGCGGGTTCCGCCAGCCCGCGCACCCGTTCCATGAAACCTTCGGGGCCACAGGTGTAGACGTGTGTGGCGGCGGACGCGTCCGCCAGGATCTTCTCGAGGGTGGAGAGCTGGTCGTCCCTCGCCAGGCCGAAGTGCAAATGCACGTCCCGGCGGAAATCGGTACTCTCGAGCAGGTCGACGAACGCGGCCTGCGCCCTCGTCCGCGCGAAGTAGTGCAGGTCGAACTGTTGACCCCGCCGGTGCAACGCGAACGCCAGACTCAGCATCGGGGTCAGCCCGATCCCCGCCGCGACGAGGATGTGCCGATCGGCGCCCTCGGCGAGCGTGAGCAGTGTGCGCGGCCGGCTGATCTGCAACTCGCTGCCGATCGTCACACGATCGTGCAGTGCGGCCGAGGCGCCGCGGGGACCGGTCTCGCGTTTGACGGCGACCACATAGGACTCGGACTCGTGCGGCGGGCTGCACAGCGAGTACTGGGTGAGGACCTCGGTGGGGCCGAGGATGTCGATGTGGGCGCCGGCAGGGTACGGGTCGAACGGTGAACCGTCCGTCCGAACAAGCCGGAACGATTTGATGTCCGGCGTTTCGTCGACAATGTCCGCAACAGTGACAGTGAACATGCTCATGGTGATTCTTCCTCCGGTGCTGCGACCCGTCGCCCGCGGGCGGGGTCAGCGCATGTACAGGCCGCCGTTGACGTCCCAGCAGGCTCCCGTCACCGACGCGGCCGTCGGCGACGCGAGCAGAGCAACGGTCTCGGCAATGAAGTCGGGCGAGCCCAAGGTGCCCACCGGAATCGTGGTGAGGATGGCGGCCAGCTTGTCCGCGGGCACCGTCTCACGCACCACCGGTAGATCCAGCGGCCCGGGGGAGACGGCGTTCACCGTGACACCCGCCGGGGCGAGTTCGCGTGCGAAGACCTTGGTCAGTGTGCCGACGCCGCCCTTGGCCGCGGCGTAGTGGGCGCCGGTCGCCGTGCCACCGTTTTGTCCCGCCAGCGAGGCGATGTTGACGATTCTGCCGTATCGCTTCTCGGCAAAGTAACTTCCGAACACCTGGCAGCCGAGAAAGGCGCCGTTGAGGTTGATCTCGACGATGTCGGAGAATTCCTCCGGCGTGATGTCCATCAGCGAGCCCGTCTGTGACCGGCCGGCGTTGTTGACGAGGACGTCGATGCCGCCCCACTCCTGGATCACCCGGTCACGGACGGCTTCGAAACTCTTCCGCTTCCGGACGTCCAACTCCACGCCGATGGCCGTGTCACCGTCCGGATCCAGCTCCGCCGCTGTCTCTTTCGCGGCGCCGCTGTCGATGTCCGCGACCGCGACGCGGTATCCGCGGTCGTGCAATTGGTGTGCGATCGCGGCACCGAGGCCGCGGCCGCTGCCGGTGACTACTGCGACAGAATCCACGTCGAGCTCCTGTTCGATCGATGAGGTTCGGAAAATGCTGATCAGAGCAGGTAGCCGGAGGCGTTGACCGCTGCCTGCGAGTTCACCAACCGGATAACCTTGAGGTCCAACCGCGGTCCGCTCTCGGTGTAGCGGATGCGGTGCGTGACGTCGGCGGCGAGGGTCTGCTGGTCGTCGCGCTTGAAACCCACGAGGATCTGCGCGGACCTCACGGTGACCGAGTCCTCGGTCCGTTCCTCGACCGTGAACCGCGAGACGGTGCGGACCGTCCGCGCGGCGGCGAGCGCGGACATCGAGTAACCGGAGGTCAGACGTTCGATACGCATGCGGCGCATGCGAGTGTCGTCATTGACCATGTTCAGCGATCCGTCGAAGTCGTCGGTGTCCGGGTCGATGGGAATGACGTACCGGCCACCCTCGGTCCAGAGGGCGTCCCACGCCTGGTAGTCCTTGGCGTCGAGGAGGGCCGCTTCGTGCCAGATGAGTTCGATCGCCTGTAGTACGCGGGTGTCGGCGAACTGGGCGGTCATCAGATCAGTGCTCATCGGTCATCATCCTCTTCCACATTGCGTAGGCCTCGCGCATTCCGGTTTCGTCGGTGACGTGCGAGGTTCGGTGTCCGTTGCTGTCGAGCGCTTCCCGATTGAGGCCGCGGTTCACCATGATCGGCATTCCGGGTGCGCCGCGGGATCCGCGTTGTACCCGATCCCAGGCCTCGGAATCGTCGGGGCTGCCGAACCCGAACGGGCCCTGGAAATGTTCGTGGATGCGGAGGCGTTCGCGATTGACGATCTCCGGGCCACCGTCCATGCCGAGGGCGATGTGCCGGATCTCGGTCTCGTCGACCGAGATCGGGCGCAGGACCCGGAAGAACGACATCGACATCGCGACGTTGGGGAAGATGTTGAGGTTGAATCCGGCACCGTGCATCGAGCGGACGATGCGGCGGACCTTGTCGGCGGGCATCGTCTTCGACAGTTCCTCGACGATGTGGTCGAAGCGGGCCTGAATCTTCTCGGTGCCGTCGTCATGGTCCAGGTCGACGTGCTCCGGGACCATGATCGCGACACTGTGGCCGTTTCCGAGAGCGTGGGTCACGGCGTTGTCGTCGGTCATGAAGGAGAGCATGTCGGCGGTCTCGGCGTCGACCGAGGACATCCAGGACCGGTGCACGATCGGGAAGTGGTATCCGTCGGTGGTGTTCTCCAACTGGATCTTCCAGTTTCCGCGGAAGCGGAAGCAATGTTCGCCCTGCGTCTTGATGGGGTATCCCGCGCCCTGCTTCATGAACAGGTCGATCCACACCTTGGCGTCACCGAGGAAGTCGTCGAGGGGTTCAACGTCGGGGTTGAAGCTGGCGAAGATCATCCCGGCGTAGGACTCCACCCGCAGGCTCTGGAGGGGGAGGTCCTTCTTGTCGAGGTTCTCGTCGTATCCGTCGGGGTATGGAATTCCGCGCAGACGACCGTCAAGGGCGTACGACCAGCTGTGATAGGGGCAGGTGAACCCGTTCGCTTTGCCCTTGGGGACCTCGCAGACGCTGGCCCCGCGGTGGCGACACCGGTTCAGCAGGACATTGAAGTTCCCCTTGCGGTCGCGGTTGACGATCACCGGCTGCCGGCCGATGGTCGCCATCTTGTAGCTTCCGGCCTCGGGGATCTCGCTCTCGTGGGCAACCCATACCCAGGTGCGGTAGAAGATCCTTTCGAGTTCCGCCTCGAACATGTCGGGGTCGGTGTACAGCGATCCGTCCACGCGGTCGCCCGTGGCGAGGTCCGCGAAGTTGGTGTCGGTGGTGGTGGGATCCAGGGAAGTGGTCATCAGTTTCTTTTTCCATTCGATTCGAGCAGTCGTGTCGCCTCGTCGAGGCGAGTGACGAAAAGCTTCTCGGTCGTGAAGTGCTTGATCCGGGCGATACCGCCCTGCACTTCACACTCGGCGGTGATGCGTGCGACGAGCAGTTCGGCCGATTCGTCCTCGTATCGCGACAGCTGCTGCATGATCCACCGCCCCCGCCCCGCAGGGCCGTCCACCTCGATCTGCTCACTCCCGAGCAGGTGTACATTTCCCCGGAAATGGGAGTTCGGGGGAAGATACGCGGTGAGCATTCCGACGATCTCCGGCCGGCCCCGACGCGTGCCGAACTCGAGCGCGTACTCGGTGCCGATGCCTTCCCACACCGCATCGGGCGTGAACAGCGAGGCGAGTTCTTCGACCGAAAACTCCACGGAGGGAACATCGCACAGTTCCATGTAGCGGCACATCACGCGGTGCACGGCTTCACGACTTTCGATGCGCTCGGCCGCGGTCGCAGAGTGCATTCCGTTCACACGCCGAGGTCGACGTCTTCGCGGACGGTGAGCGCACGGCCGATGCGGGCCTCGATCTTCGCGTATCGCCACAAGGTGTACTCGCCGACCGGGGTGGTGCGGAAGAGGTTGCAGACGGCCTTGACGGTCTCCTGGGTGTCGACGTCGGCGAGGATGTAGCAGGTCCAGGGCCAGCCGTCCGACGGTCCGACCAGGTGGCTGTCGTCGTCGATGTCGCCGATCACCCGGACGCCCGGTGTCTCGGCCACCGCGTCCATCATCCCGGAGAACGCCTTCCACACCAGCCCGCCCTGGCCGGTCGGGAGGTCGAAGAAGTTCTGATTGATGCCGATGCAGAACAGGACTCGCAGCGGTGCGGTCTTGGTGTCACTCACGATGATCTCCTCGATTCGAACGGGGTGGTCAGATGAAGCCGGGGAACGGCGGGATGTCCATGAGCACCGCACCGGCGCTGTCGTAGATGCCGTCGCCGAGGAAAGCGTGCTGCGGCGGGACCAGGGCCTCGCGCATGTACCGCTGCATCGCGTTGCCGTCGTAGATCGCCCCGGTGCCCGACAACTGGAAGGCGGTGTGCACGGCGGAAGCGCCCGCCTTGGCCACGTGCGTCGAGGACAGACGAAGAAGTGCCGCAAGCTTGTCCGGGACGGGATCGCCGGCGACCACTGTGGCGTACGCCTCGTCGGTGACCTCGTAGAAGAAGGCGCGGGCGGACCTCAGCGTCGCCTCCGCCTTGGCCAGGTCGATGCGATAGTAGGCCCGATCGGCGAGCTTCGGCGCTCCGGTGATTCCCGTGCGTCCCGCACCGACTTTGATCGCGTAGTCGAGTGCGGCGCGGCCCACTCCGAGATTGACGACGGCCAGAACCTGGGCGGCGTACGCGATGGAGGGATAGCGGTAGAGGGGTTCGTCGACGGTCGGGGTTCCGCCCCGGATGAACGTCCAATCCTCGGGGACGACGACGCCGTCGACCTTCAGTTCGTGGCTTCCGGTACCCGACAGGCCGACCACGTCCCAGTTCTCGACGATCTCGACGTCCTTCGGCCACAGCAGTGCGGTGCGGGGTTTTCCGGCTGTGGAGTCGCCGCCGCGAATTCCGACACCGAGAATGTCGGCGCCCTTGCAGCCGCTGGCGAACTTCCACTGCCCGGTGATCTTCAGACCACCCGGCACCTGCTCGGCGGGTTGGACCGGGAACAATCCGCCGGCGAAGACGAGGTCCGGGCTGTCCTTGTACAGCTCCGCCTGAGTCGCGAGCGGCAGTGCTGCCAGGTAGACGAGGGCGGAGCCGAAGCTCGTCACCCAGCCCGCCGACGCATCCACCGCGGAGATTCGTTCAATCATCCGCAGAAACTCGCTCGGGGGCAGTGCGTCACCGCCGAACCGGTGGGGGGTCGCCGCGCGGTAGATGCCGATCTGCTTGAACTCGTCGATCATGTCGCGAGGCACGAACTTCTGGCGAGCGAACTCTTCCCGCCGCAGTGCGACGTGCTCGAGGACGTCCTCGAACGACAGCGTCCCGTTCGCGGCGGCGTCCGTCGTGTCGAGGGTCGGTGCGTTGGTCATCAAATACTCCGATCGACCGAAGTAGAAGGGGTGTGGCGTGTTTCGTGTCGAATTCACGCTATTGCGGTGGTGGGCATCACTCAATCGGTGCTTCCTCCCGCCGACGTGCAGAGATGTCGCCTCGGAGTAAAGGATTTCCCTATCGTGTCCGCTGTCTGTCCGCTCAGTAGACTCGACGTGAGCCGAAGGAGGCCGCATTGTCCGATCTCGCGCCGTCCGACTACGAACAACTCGTCGAGTCCCTCCGCTACTGCGTCCTGGTCCATGATGCGGCCACCAAGGACATCCTCTGGGCGAACAGGGCTGCGTCGGAATTGCTGGAGTTCACGGTCGAGGAACTCAAACCGCTCAAGGCCCCCGATATGAGTTCCCCGGCGAAGCGTTACCGCCGGTCGGTGGGACGGCGGTGGCTGCAGGACGCTGTCGACAACGGGGCGGCGGTCATCGAATGGGCGTATCGCGCGAAGAGCGGGAGGGAAGTCCTCACGGAGGCGATCGCGGTCCGGGTCGAGTTGAGCGCCCGGACCGTGGTGATGGTGCAGTTCCGCGACATCGAGCAGGAGACGTCGATGCGCCGCGACCTCACCCGCACCGAGGCCGACCTCACCCGCACCGAGGCCCGCCTGGCCGCCTTCCTGCGGAACATGGCCGAAGGAATCCTCGTCCTGGACGACGACAGCCGTATCACGTATGCGAGTGAGGCGGCGTCGCAGCTCCTGAAGGTTCCGGTGGCATCGCTTGTCGGCGAACGCTTCACGGAGTTCTGCCGGGCGGGGCAGTCACGGGACAGCGTACGCCGCGCCCTGGAACTGACAACCGCCGACGGAGGCTCCCAGAGCCTGCGCTACGAGGTGGAACTGACGGCCGAGGAGCGCCGATGGCATGCGGGGAGCTGCCAGCACATCGGTATCGAGAACGATCTGAGCGGCCACCTCCTGCTCTTCCACGACGTCACCGAACACGTCCGCACCGAGCAGGAGCACGAACGGGACTCGCAGTACCTCAATTACCTGGCCCGGTACAACGCGATGGGCGATATGGCCATGGCCATCGCCCACGAGTTGGCCCAGCCGCTGGCGGCCGCCACCAATTTCATCGCCGGAACGCAGAGCCGCCTCGGCGACGGCCAGAACAGTCACGACGAGGTGAGCTGGGGCCTGGGGGAGGCGCGCAAACAGATCGACCGGGCCAATCAGATCGTCCGGAGTCTGCGTGAGTACGTGACGCAACTCGAGGAGTCACAGCAGATCGTCGATCTCAACGATATCGTCGACGAATGCGCGTATTTCATCAACATCCGGGCGCGGCAGAAGGGAGTTCGGGTCGAGTACGTCTGTGTGCACGACACCGTTGCCGTCGTGTGCGAACGTGTGCTCACCGGGCAGGTCATCCTGAACCTGTGTTTCAACGCCATCGACGAGATGGCGGAATGGCCGGTGGCCGACCGCATCGTGACGGTACGCACCGACGTCACCGAGACGGAGGGTGTCGTGAGCGTCGAGGACCACGGCAAGGGGCTCTCGCACATCCCGGACGGACGAATCTTCGATGGCGTGTTCACCTCGAAGTCCACAGGTCACGGAATCGGGCTCGCACTGAGCCACCGCATCATCACCCGCCAGGGTGGGACACTCACCGCGCGCGAGAATGATCCGCACGGGGCCGTCTTCACGTTCACATTGCCCGCCGATCCGAACCTCTGAGCGGACGACCCCACGCGGGTAAAGGTTTCTTGGATTCCGTTGCGCCCGATCCGGTTCTAGCGTGTTGGGAAACACCACCGCGGCCCGGAGGTACCTCGTGGACTATTCGCATCATCACCGGACATTCCTGACCTGTTACGCCGACACCCACCGCTACGGCTGGCACCACGTCGACCTCTTCGTGCACGACGAGGACGGCAACGAAGTGAACTGGGTCCACTGGCAGACCCAGGAGGACGGACCGGACGGCGCCGACGCGGCCACCGCGCGCGTCGAACCGAACCTGAGACGGACCACCGACTGGCAACGCGGAATCAGCGCCGACGGAAGCGAGTACTGGATCGCGGAGGCGGCCTGGGCTCAGTGAACCGGCGGATGGGGTGGGACGCAGAGCTGCCGGTTCGCCGACCGAGCGGCGAACCGGCAGTTCTTTCGTATCGATAGATGCTTTACGCGACGCTTTCGGCGACGCGCTGGAACACGACCTTCCCACCCAGCACGGTGGAGACCACCTGCATTGCCGGGATGTCGTGTGGGTCGATGGTCTCGAGGTCGCCGTCGAGGATGCACAGGTCGGCCACCTTGCCGACCTCGAGAGATCCCTTCCAGTCCTCGGCGAAGTCCTGCCAGGCCGCGTTGATGGTGTACGTGCGGACGGCGTCGGCGAGCCCGATGCACTGGTCGGGCCCGCTCACCGCGCCGCTCGCCTTGCTCTCGCGCAGGATCATCGTCGAGATGCCCTGGCGCCAATCGGGTGGTGTGACCGGTGCATCGGAGCTGCTCATCAGGTGCACCCCGGATTCGACGGCGCTGCGATACGGCCACTCGTAGGCGGCTCGTTCGGTCCCGACCACCCCGACCTCCAGGTCGGCGATCGTCCACTTGATCGTCGGGTTCATGTTGACGCCGATGCCGTTGTCGGCCAAGTGCTTCAGAGTGGCTTCGCTGATGAAGTCGCCGTGGATCAGGTAGTGCCGGGCGTCCTCGCGGGGGTGCGCAGTCTGCGCGGCGATGATCGCGTCGGCGACGGTGTCGATGGCACGGTCACCGGTGACGTGCACACCGACCTGGTAGCCGGCCTCGTGGCCGATGCGGACCATCTCGGTCACCTCGTACACCTGACGTTCGTCGGTGTCGCCGCCGACGCAGAGTGAGCCGCAGCCGCCGCCGACGTACTCCTCGTGCATCCACGCGGTCTTGCTCGGCGGGATGCCGTCGGCGAACACCTTTACCCCGAGAACCCGGAACATCCGCGGATCCACCGATTCCGGAACATCGATTTCGGCGAGGTTCTGCCCGAAATCCTCAGCCGATCCGGACATTCCGGTGGGCAGGAGAAGAAGGTTGACGCGGGCGCCCAGTTCGCCGCGGCGGGCGAGGTCGGCATACACCGCGAGGCCCTCCGCCCCCATTGCGCCACCGGCGAGGGCCTCGCCGCCGGGGCCGATCGCGGGATCGGTGAAGCTGGTGACGCCCTCGCTCTGCAGGATCGAGATCGCCGAGCGGAGTGCCTCCTCTCGGCGTTCCCGGGTGAGGGCCGGGAGAACACGCTGCACGAGGGCCTGTGCTCCCTCCATGACGATGCCGGTCAGCAGGCCGTCCTCACCGACGGGCATGAGGCTGCCCGGCGGCAACGGGGTGGTCTCGTCCACCCCGGCGAGCGCGAGAGCCGCGCTGTTCACCCACGACGTGTGTCGCGAGAAGTCCTGCAGGAACACGGGATTGTTCGGGGACACCTCGTCGAGGTCCCAGCGGGTCGGCGTCCGACCGGATTCGGTGAGGCACTCGTCGAGATAGCCGTCGTCCCAGCCGGTTCCGATGATCCACTCACCGTCCGCGGCAGCGGCGGCGGCCTTACGCACGAGTTCGCGGACATCGGCGATCGAACGGACCGTCGGAAACGAGACGTCCAGCGACAGCGGCGGGGTGTCGAGCCCGTACGCGATGGCGTGCAAGTGCGAGTCGTTGATTCCCGGGAGGATCGTTTTCCCACCGAGGTCCGTGACCACCGTGTCCGGTCCGGTCAGGGCGTCGATCTCCGCATCGGTGCCCACCGCGTGGACGAGTCCGTCACGCACCGCGAGGGCGGTGGCGATCGTGAAGTTCTCGTCGACGGTGAAGACCTTGCCGTGGGTGTAGACCGCATCGGCGTAACTCATTGGTTCCTCCAGGTTGCTGTCGGGGAGAGCGGTCAGATGGCCATCGGGGCCATGCCGAGGATCATCAGTGCGGATCCCGCTGCCGCGGTTCTGACACCGGATCGGCGTTCGCGGGGAGGTGTGGATCGAAAGAGGTGCAGTGCCACCAGGGCCCAGCACACGAGGACGACCACGGGCAGCCCGCCCGTCGAGATCCCTGCGCCGCCGTGGTGGTGACCCGAGGGTGCCGGCGCCGACGCCGTCGAGGCGGGAGCGGACGTCGGGGCCAGGAGCAGCAGCACCCCCATGGCGGTGAGGTCCACCGCGCAGGGAACGGCGGTCCGGCGGTGCATCGTCTCACCGGTGACGAAGACGGCGAGACCGATGAGGACGGCACCCTCGAGCAGGTGAATCCCCGCCGGCAGGCCGGGGATCATCATCGCGACCATGGACACCGCCATCGCACCGTGCGCGATCCGCACCCGGCAATCCGTTCCGTGCGCCCACCACATCGGCACGACCGCGCCGACCGCTCCCACGAGCATCGCCGCGTGCACGGCAGGGATCTCGAACATCGTCGGACTCAGATCGTGGGGGTGAGTTCGCGGTCACGCTCGACGCCCGCCCGGCTCTGCCGGGTGACCCGGGCGACGACCAGTCCGGCGACGAAGAAGATCGCGATGACGGCCAGCAGGATGTCCGCGAGTAGTTCCGACCCGCCGATCAGCGTGGTGAAGTTGTCGAGCACCAGCCCGGTGACGGCCACCAGCCCCACGCATCCGAGCAGCGGGGCGATACGCGTGTGCCAGAGCCGGGTATCCAGCCGGGTGCGGGCGAAGAACGCGATGATCGCGACGCTGGTGAGCACCATCAGCACCAGGATGCTCACGGTGGCCAGACCTGCCATCCAGGTGAACAGCTCCAGCACCGGGTCCGCGCCGACGAGCGCGAACACCCCGACGACCACCGTCGCCGAGATTGTCTGGGCGACCGAGCCGATATGCGGGGAACCGTGCTTGGTGTGGGTGCGGGACAGTGCGCGCGGAGCCGCGCCCTTGCGGGCCAGGGCGAACACGTACCGGGAGATGGCGTTGTGGAAGGCCAGGAGCGCGGCGAACAGGCTCGTGACGAGCATGATCGCCATGACGTCGGCCGCGGGACCGCCCAGGAAGTGCGCGGCGGCGGCGAACGTCAGCCCGGCAGGGTCGGCGGCGGCCGCCGCGGAGACGTTGTCGCTGCCGAACGCGAGAACCACCGCCCAGCTCGCCAGCGCATACACCAGTCCGATGACGATCACGGCGGCGTACGTCGCGATCGGAATCGTGCGCCGGGGGTTGCGGGCTTCCTCTCCGTAAATCGCGGTCGCCTCGAAGCCGATGAACGACGCGATCGCGAACATCAATGCGACGCCGGGGGATCCGCTGAAGAACGACGTCGGGGTGAACGACGCGAAGTCGATACCTGCGGCCCCACCCCGCGCGAGCACGCCGAACGAGAGCACCAGGATGATGCCGATCTCGAGCACGAGGAGAACTCCGAGTACCTTGGCGCCGAGGTCGATGCTGCGGTATCCGAGCACGGCCACGAGAGCGATGAGTACCAGCGCCCACATCCACCACGGCAGGTCAGGTCCGCCGTACTGGACCGCGAGACTCTGAATCGTTGCGGCGGCCAGGCCGTACACGGCGCCCTGGATGGCGGTGTAGGTCAGCAGAGCGAGTCCGGCGGCCCCGAGCCCGCAGGATTCGCCCAGTCCTTTGGCGACGTAGGCATAGAAGGCGCCGGTGTCGACCATGTGGCTGCTCATGGCCGCGTATCCGACGCTGAAGACGAGCAGGACCAGTGCGGCAATGAGATAGGCGGTCGGGGCGCCCGCACCGTTGCCGATCGCGATCATGACGGGCAGAGCGCCGCCGATCGCGGTCAGCGGCGCCGCCGCGGCGATGACGAGGAAGACGATTCCGACGACGCCGATGGATCCGCGTAACTTGCCGGCTCCCGTGGTGGTGTCAGACATCTGTTCCCCCGTCCGAGTGGCAACTGCCGGCAGCGGTCGCGCAGTGCTTCGACGTCGTGCGGGGAACGTCGAGAGCGGGGTTGCGGTCGAAGAAGCCGTTGGGCTTCAACGTGAATCCGGTGTAATCGACGGGCATGATCGGCCAGTCCTCCGGACGCGGAAAATGCGTGAGGCCGAACGTGTGCCAAACAACGATGTCTTCGTTCTCCACATCGCGATCACCGGCAACGTAGTTGGGCAGTCCGGCGCCACCCGCGTGCTGGTTCACGAAATCCCCTGACGCGTAACGCTCCTTCTCGTCGAACTGGGTGACCCACAGGTGCTTGGTGGCGAACGTCGCCCGCGCCGCGATCGAGGAGTCGTCGTCGGCCAGCAGGACCGGCTGCCCCTCCGGGTGGAGTGCGTACGCCACCGGCTTGCCCAGACGATTCAACTTGTTCGGGTTGCTGATGTGCCACACGCGTCCGACGCTGTTGTCCGCGAGGCGCTGCGCCTCGGATTCCTTCATAAGCGGAGTGCGTTCGAGGGTGAAAGCGTTTCCGTGCAGGTTCCCGGGGCCCATCTTCACCCGCTTGGTCTGCACCTCCTCGACGGAGTTGCGGTCGCCGTCGATCATCATGTCGAGGCGGGCGCTGAACAGGTGCTGGTGGTACGGGGCGCCGAGGCCCGGGGCGATCTCCGAGGCGTACGGGTAGTCGCCGCCCGGGTGACCCGACGTGAAGACGATGCCGGTGGCCTTGACCTCGAACTCGATGGTGCCGTCGAGGTACAGGTACCAGAAGAAGCCGTAGTCGTAGTTGCCGATCGTGGTGAAGAAGGAGACGACGAGACGGCGCTGACGGCGGGTCTCGGCGGAGCCGGCCCACAGGTCGGTGTGCTTCCACAGCACGCCGAAGTCCTCCTCGTGCATGCACACCGCGTTCTTCAGCGTCTTGGGAGTACCGAACTCGTCGGCGATGACAGCGTCGAAGTAGGTGATGTCGCCGACGCAATCGCAGCCGAGTTCGAGGGCGTTCGCGTAGCGGCCCACCATGTACTCACCGGTGTCGAAGTAGTTCTGCCACGACCGGACCGGCGAGGGATCGCCGTAGGGCACCACCATCTCGGCGATGGACGCGCGGTGAATGATCGGGCGCACCCGATCACCGTCGGCGAATCCGAGCTGGTGGAGGACGAGACCCTCGCGTGCGTCGAAACCGACTCGGAACGACCACTTCTCCCAATCGACGCGGTTGCCGTCGATGACGAAGCTGGGTCCCTCGGGCTGGCTGATCTCGATGGGCTTCTGGGTGGTGCGCAGGGGGCCGGTGACGGCGAGGTCGTCGAAGTTGCCCGACTCCTCGGGGATCGGGACGGCGCCGAGGTCGAGAACGTCGGTGACGGTCCGGTTCATGACGTCGACGAATCCGACGAGCCCGTCGATCGGATGTGCCCAGGCGTGATCCTTCGGGTGGTCCTGGCGGAACGCGAGCCCCCGAAGGATCCGCTTGCCCGTCTCGCCGGGGTAGTCGAAGACACCGGCGGAGAGGGGAGCGACCCGGACGTCGGCGACGTCGAGTCCGCGGGCCGCAAGCGCGGCGAGCCAGCGTTCGTCGGCGGCCAGCACCTGTTCGACGAGCTCGAACTCCTCGTCCAGAACGGGCATCTGACCGTCGCGGACCGCGTCGAGGGTCACCGAGCTGATCACCGACCGCTGGGTCACCGACACCACGACGTCCACCGCGTTCGGCGACGAGATGTCGTGCAGCAGAACGCGAAATCGGCGATCGGTCTCGGTGCCCGCCGCCGTGTACAGCGTCGACTTGTCCGGTTCCTCGAGGCCGACGTAGACGAATCGCGTCTGCTCGGTCAGCGTGTCGGCGGCCTCGAGGATCTCGCGGAGGGAGGCGATCTCTTCGACGGTCGGCAGCGACAGCGGGTGGTCGATTCGCGCAGGGGAAAGGGTGGGCATGTCGCGATCCTTTGGTTCTACGGATGTTGAATAAAAAGCTTAGTGACGTACGTTACAGTCGAGGTGCCCTCGTGTAAACAGTGAGTTTCGCGCCCGAACAAACTGACCGTTCGGTCAAAAGATTTCTCTATCAGATTCGGCAGCTACGGTTTTCGCTGAGCGGCGGACGAATCAGAGTGCGGCGACGAACTGCTCGAGCATCTCCAGTTGACGCTCCGACGACGTTTCGCCGGGCGTGAGGACACCCAGAATCTGCATACCCATCATCATGTTGAGCAACTGCTCCACCACGATGCTGACGTCGATGTCGCCGACGGTGCCCTCCTCGCGCGCCTGCTCGAGGAAGATCGCCATCTGCTCGCGCCAATTGTCCATCGTCTGTCGGTTGGTCGCCGCCATCTGCTCGTCGTACATGGCGCGCGGCCACAGCGAGGCGGCGATCCGGGCTTCGAGAAGTTTTTCTTCGTTGGTCGGCATCACTTCGCGGCAGAGGATGCGTAGGGCATCGAGTCCGGTCGCGTCGCCGAGGGCTTCCCGGATGCGGCGGTCGGTGACTTCGGAGATGTGTTCGTACGAGGTCCGGAGGATCTCGTCCTTGCCGGCGAAGTAGTGGCTCAGGGCGCCGTTGGTGTATCCGGCCTCGGCGGCGATGTCGCGCATGTTGGCAGCATCGATACCACGGGCGGCGATCAGCCGCCAGGCGGCGGCGGTGATACTTCGCCGCCGCTCGTCGTGATCTACAAGCTTAGGCACGACGCGTACCTGTCCTGTCCGCGATCATGCGACAACGGTATCAATGCGCTCCACCGAGTACCGCGGCAGCGCTTACCGCCGGGCAGCCGACCGGGCGGCGGTACCCGTGGCGAGCTTCTCCAGCAGTCCGATGAGTGTGAGGCGCTCGCGTTCGGTGAGCGCATTCGCCCACTGCTGCTCGCGTTGGTTGTGGATGGTGTAGGTGCTGACGATCGCGTCGTGCCCGGCGTCGGTGAGGCTCAGCTGGACCGCTCGCCGGTCTGCGGCGGATGTTTCCTTCCTCAGCAGTCCGTCCCGCTCGAGGGTGTTGACCAGGGCGGACACGGCCGCGCGACTCATGCCGGACAACTGGGCGACCCGTTTGGACTCGCAGGGGCCGGCGAGCCACAACACGAACATCACCCGGAAGCCGGGCCAGCTCCACCCGCTGGGCCGGTGCACGCTCGACTCGAGGTCGTACACCAGGGCGCTGGTCACCCGGTGGAGAGCGAGGACCAGGCGCATGGAGACGGGGTCGATCTCGGGCAGTTCCGCGGCCGTCTGCTTCACGGCGAAATCGACGAAGGACAGAAAGTCGAGTTCGTCGGCGGGCGGAGTTGTCGAGGTCATGGTGTCACGATAGCGCCGATCCGCCGCGAAATGATCAAGGCTTTGCTTTTTCTGTGAGGTCGGTTACATTGGACGGACCAGATGATCAATGCTTTGACTATTGAGGTGGTTTCCATGGCGACAACATCCTTCGCATCTTCGGCGGACCTGGGGGAGAAGGAGCAGACCCTCGAAGTGCTGGCGGACGGCGTCTATGCGCTGACCGCCGAGGGTGATCCGAACATCGGGGCGATCGAGGGCGAGGATTTCGTCGTCTGCTTCGAGGCGCTGGCCACTCCCGTGGCTGCGCAGAGCTGGCTGACGAAGCTGCGCGAGCACACCGACAAGCCGGTGCGGTACCTGGTGCTCTCGCACTACCACGCTGTTCGGGTGCTCGGGGCGTCTGCGTTCGACGCGGAGACCATCATCGCCCACGACAACACGTTGGCGCTGATCCATGAGCGCGGAAAGCAGGACTGGGAAAGCGAATTCGGCCGTATGCCGCGACTGGCCAAGGGAGCCGACTCCGTTCCCGGTCTCACCTGGCCCACCATGACCTTCTCCGACGCCCTGTCCATCGACCTCGGTGGTGACCGGGGCACGCTGGAGTTGCAGTACCACGGACGCGGCCACACCGAGGGGGACATCGTGGCGTGGTTGCCGAAGCACCGCATCCTCTTCGCCGGTGATCTCGTGGAGGCGCAGGCGGCGTTGTACACCGGCGACGCATTCCACCGTGACTGGTCGACCGGGACACTGGACGGGCTCGCGGCGCTGAACGCCGAGGCGCTCGTCGGTGGTCGCGGCGCGGTCTCACGCGGGCGCGCGGGGGTCGACGCCGCGATCGGGCAGACCCGGCACTTCATCGAGGTGATGCTGCGTGAGGTCGCCGCGGTGCAGCAGCGGGGCGGCACATTGAAGGAGGCTTTCGAGGCCACGCACGCCGCATTGCACGAGCAGTACGGGCACTGGCCGATCTTCGAGCACTGCCTGCCCTTCGACGTCTCCCGTGTGTGGGACGAGCTGTCGGGGATCGAACGTCCGGTCATCTGGACTGCCGAACGCGACCGTGAGGTGTGGAATCAGTTGCAGGACTGAGTGAGCCGACGTCACCGCTAACACTGTTTCAGAGGATCTCATGACAATCAAGAAGACACCTGCCGGCACGGTCGCCGTGCTCGGCAACGGGCCCGTCGGCCAGACGACGGCGCTGTTGTTGGCGCGTTGGGGAATCCGCGCGATCCTGCTCGATGCGCGGGCCGAGCGGGACCCGGTCGGTTCCAAGGCGATCTGCCAGCAGCGTGACGTTCTCGATGTCTGGGACGCCGTCGGGGTGGGCCGCCAGCTCGCCGAGGAGGGTGTGACCTGGGAGTGCGCCCGGACTTTCCACCGCGGTGCGGAGCTGTTCGCGCAGACCTTCGTCGATCGGGGACGCTCGGCGTTCCCGCCGTTCGTCAACATCTCCCAGGCCCGGACGGAGCAGCTACTCGACGAACAGATCGAGGCCACCCCGCTCGTCGACGTGCGGTGGGGACACTGTGTGAGCGCGGTCGAGCAGGACGGTGACGGGGTGACCATTGCTTGCGAGACCCCGGACGGGCCTGCCGTGGTGCGCGCCGACTACAGCGTCGTGGCACTCGGTTCACGAGCCGGCCGGATTCGCGAGCAGCTCGGTGTCACGTTCGAGGGCCGCTCGTTCGACGACAAGTTTCTGATCTGCGACATCCGCGCGGACATCCCGGGGTGGGCCAACGAACGCCGGTTCTATTTCGATCCCGACTGGAACCCAGGCAGGCAGGTGCTGATCCACCCCTGCCCGGACTCCACGTTCCGGATCGACTGGCAGGTTCCCGGCGAGTACGACCTCGACGAGGAGGTGGCGTCGGGAGCCCTCGACACCCGGATCCGCCGCATCATCGGTGACACGGAGTACTCGATCGTGTGGAAGTCGGTCTACCGCTTCCATTCGCGGGTCGCAAGCCGAATGCGGGTGGGCCGGGTCCTCCTCGCGGGAGATGCCGCCCATATCGTGTCGCCGTTCGGTGCCCGGGGCCTCAATTCTGGGGTCGCCGATGCCGAGAACGCCGCATGGAAGCTCGCTTTCGTCATCCACGGCTGGGCCGACGAGGAACTGCTCGAGAGCTACCACGGCGAGCGGCACGCCGCCGCACTCGAGAACATCGCGATCACCACGGCCACGATGGACTTCCTCGTCCCTCAGGACGAGTCCCGGAGTCGGAATCGCCGCACGATCCTCGAAGCCGCGGTCGGCGATGTGCGGGCCCGCGCCCTGGTCGATTCGGGACGGTTGGCGGAGCCGTTCTGGTATGTCGACTCGACATTGACTACCACAGATCCGTTACGGCCCTTCGCGGGTCGGCCCGCGCGGGGATGTGTCCCCGACGCCGGCCCGGGAATCCTGATCCCCGATGTGCCCGTGCAGATGCCGGACCGGTCTGCTGTCCGGGTGCGTGAGGTTGCCCGGTCCGGTTTCCTCCTCTTGTGCGGCTCCGCCGTCGATGTCACTGCGGTGCGCGAAGTTGCCGCCGACGCGACCACCGCCCCGACTCGGATACACGACATCGAGAGTGTCGACGGTGACGGCGCGTTGACCCTGGCGTTGTCGCCAGGCCCGAAGGAGGTATGGCTGATCCGGCCGGATGCCTACGTTGCGGCGGTCGTCGACGGTCCGGACGCGGCGGGCTTGCGCGCGGCGATACGCCGGGTCACCGGGTGCACTGCCTGATAACGAAGGAAGGGTCTTTACAGCCCAGCCGTCGCGATGTACGTTTCGACAATCAGTTTATTTCTACAAACGTAGAGCCAACCATTTAGCTGTGAGACAGATACAGCACCTTCAGAATTCGACCGGGTTCCACACTGCCCGAGGCGAACCCGATCCACGGCCATGCAGCGACGGCTGGAGCCGTCGCAGCACCACACGCAATCTCGAGGAGAAGGCAATGTCCCAGTTCGAAGATCTGTTGACGAAGGTAGGCGCACCCGCCGGCGAGGGACGCGAGATGAGGGAGCCCGCGACAGGTGCGGTCGTCGGGTACGCGCCCGTGCACACCGTCGACGATCTCGAACGTGCGATCGCCTCGGCGGGGGCCGCGCAGCCGGCATGGGCAGCACTGGGCCACGCCGAGCGCTCGGCGATCCTGCACCGCGCGGCCGACCGGGTCGAGTCGGTGGCCGAGGGCCTGGCCGAACTGCTCGCCCGCGAGCAGGGCAAGCCGCTGAACGGTCCGGGCGGTGGCGCTCGCGCGGAGGTCGGCGCGACGATCGCCTGGATTCGTGCTACTGCGGACACCCCGCTCGAACCCCAGGTCGTGCGCGACGACGCACAGGGCTACTCCACGCTCGAGTACCGCCCCCTCGGCGTGGTCGCGGCGATCGGACCGTGGAACTTCCCGATGATGGTGGGCATCTGGCAGATCGCACCGGCTCTGCGGATGGGCAACGCCGTGATCGTCAAGCCATCTGAGTTCACCCCGCTCAGCGCGCTCGCCCTGGTCGAGGTGATGAATGAGGTACTACCCCCGTCCGTGCTGGTCGCGCTCTCCGGTGACCGCGAGGTCGGGGCACGGTTGTCGGAACACCCGGCGATCGCGAAGGTCATGTTCACCGGTTCCACCCCGACCGGCCGGGCCATCGTCGAGAGTTCGTCCCGCAACCTGGCCCGGCTGACACTCGAACTCGGTGGCAACGACGCCGCGATCGTGCTCGGCGACGTCGACCCGGTCGCCGTCGCCCAGGGACTTTTCTGGGGTGCGTTCGTGAACACCGGCCAGACCTGTGCAGCGATCAAGCGCCTGTACGTGCAGGAGGATGCGTACGACGGCATCGTCGACGCGCTTGCCGCGGTCGCGGCGTCGGCGCCCATGGGTCCAAGCCTCGACGAGGCCAGCATGCTCGGCCCTTTACAGAACAAGAAGCAGTTCGACATCGTCGCCGACCTGATCGACGACGCAAAGGCACACGGCCGACGCATCGTGACCGGCGGCATTCCGGCGACCGATCTCGGCGAGTTGTTCTACCCGATCACCCTGGTCGCCGACATGAAAGACGGCGATCGACTGGTCGACGAGGAACAATTCGGCCCTGCCCTGCCGATCATCAAGTTCACCGACGTCGACGACGCCGTCGCGAGCGCGAACCGGCTCGACGTTGGCCTGGGCGCGTCCGTGTGGTCGGCCGACCTCGACGCCGCGGCGCAAGTCGCGGATCGTCTCGACGCCGGCACCGTGTGGATCAACTCCCACGCCGTTCCGCATCCGGCCGTCCCGTTCGGCGGAGTAAAAGGCTCCGGCTACGGACTCGAGCACGGGGTCGAGGGTCTGAAGGCCGTCGCAGCACCCCGCGTGGTCAACCATCCACCGAAAGGGCAGTGATTGTGACGGGCGGGAGCCTCATCGGTCAGTCCGACGTCGCTGATTCGTCGATGAGACGCTCCAGATAGTCGAGATCTTGGCGGAGTAACGCAATGGCGCGGGCGGGACCTTCAGGTGTGACGGGATGTGGGTTCTCCTGAACCAGGGAACGTACTGCCATGTCGGCGAGTTGGCCGGCGATAGCCCGGTCGTTCTCGGCATTCCCGGGTTGGTGCCACCACGCGATCCAGTTGATCATGCCGATCACACCGAGTGCGGCAGTTCGGGGATCGACAGGACGCATCTCGCCGAGTCGGATTCCGTCTTCGATGACTCGAATGAACTCCTTGAGCACGTGCCGGCGGCTTTGCTGGTACGTGGACGCGATCTCCTCCGGAAGTTCGGCTTCGGATCGGATGATCAGCCGGAATCTGTCCGGACCTTCCGCCTGGTGCAGGGCGATGGCGGTGGCCATTTGCCGAAGCTTCTCGGTCGGACCGACTTCGGGACGCTCGTTGATCTCGTGCAGGAGAGCGGCGGGCGTCTCGGTGCTCTCACTGACCAGACGCGAAAGGAGCTCGTCCTTGTTGGCCACGTAGTGGTAGAGAGCGGGCCGGGTGAGGCCGGTCGCATCAGCGATGTCCTGGAGCGTCGTGCTGGCGAAGCCTTTCTCGGCGAACAGCCGAGTAGCCTGCTCCATCATTTGCTTCTCCACGAGCTCACGACGAGGGTTGCTGCGGCTCGCTGCGCTCTCGACCGTGGCCTGATTTGCGGTGGTCGACTTACCCCGCCCACGGGGTCGGCGCCCGGGTGCAGCTTCCTCGCGTGTCATGCCCGAAGGATAACGGGAGCCCGACACGGGCCGGGTGCTCATCCCGAGGCCCCGAACCTGGCCAACACGGGATCGGCCGGTGTCGATGCGGGCTCATCGACGAAAGCAAGGTCAATGCGCGCGCTGGCCAGACCGGCGGCGATATCTTCGCGGCATGAGGTGGGGGCTTCGACGACGACCAGGGCATCGGTGTGGTGGCGGAGTCGTTCGGCGAGATCGAGCCGCGTGAGCACGGCAGCCCGGGATGGGGGGCCGGCGAGCCACAGAAGACGCGCGTTCGGTGCGGACGCGACGAGGGCGGTGGCTTCGGGATCCCAGGCTGAGTCGAGATCGACATCGAGTACGACGGTGGTCGCCGACTCACGCAGCTCTGGCGCGGCGATCCGGTGCTCGAACCGGTCGTTGTCGTGGTCGAGCGGTTGCTCGAAAATCCAGTCCGCGATGGCTGTGCTGGGGACAGAGTCGACGGGTGCGTTCGCGTAGCTGGCCAGCCCCTTACGAACCAGGTCGGGTGCGGACTCGTGGAATCTGCTGACGCTGACCTTTCCGGCGCGGGTCATGTAGGCGATCATCAGCTGTTCGACGGGAAGGTTCATGCGTCGCGGGAAGGATTCCCACCAGAGTTCGCTACGGTGCGCGATCTGCTGAAGGTATTCGACGGCGGGACGCCGTACCCGCTCGTACTCCGCGAGGGCGTCTTCGAGGGTCGGGGCCGTGGTGAGTGCGCGGTCGAGGGCGATGGCGTCCTCCATCGCCAGCTTGGTTCCCGAGCCGATGGAGTAATGCGCGGTGTGGGCGGCGTCGCCGAGAAGGGCAACGTTGCCGCTGTGCCAGCGCTCGCACGAGACGGTCCGAAAGCGCATCCAGCGGGTGCGGTTGCCGATGAGCGGGTGATGTTGGAGCGTGTCGGCGAACGCATCCTGCAGGTACTGCAGCGCGAAGTCGTCACTGTCCTGCGGTGCGGTCTTGTCGGTGGAGACGTCGAACCCTGCCCGCCGCCACGTTTCCTCGTCGGTCTCGATGAGGAAGGTGCTGCGGTCCGGGGCGTAGGGATAGGCATGCGCGACGAAGGTTCCGTGTTCGGTGGTCACGGGGATGAAGATGGCGCTGGGAAGCGCGAAATTTGTTGCGCACCAGAGATACAGGCCGGCGCCGGTGTCGATGCGGGGCTGGAGTGTGTCGGCCATCTGGGTGCGAGTGGCACTGTTGATTCCGTCGGCAGCGACGATCAGGTCCGCGTCGAGGTCTGTTGCGTCGCGTCGTTCGCCGAAATGCAGTCGCACGCCGGCGTTCTGCGCTTGCTGCTGGAGGACGTGGAGCAGGGTGGTGCGCGCGATGGCGAGAAGGTCTCCGTGTGCCAGCCGTGCGATCTGATCGCCGACCTGCATCGACATTTCGTGGGGGTGGGCCGCTGCCACGATCGCCTCGAGTGACGCCGGGTCGGCGTCCCGGAGGTTGCGCTGAGTGCGCGAGGCGAGACCGACGCCGAAGCCGAATGTCTGATCTGGGGGGCTCTGTTCGTAGACCGTCACTTCGGCGTCCGGGTGGCTGCGTTTGAGCAGTCTCGCGGCGTAGAGGCCACCAGGCCCGCCGCCGAGTACTGCGACTCGCTCGAGATTCATGACAACTCCAGTCTGTGACGTTTAGGTAGATTATTCTACACAGATGTCGAATCGTCAATCCGACATGAGGCGATCTCGGAGTAGCTCCGGTGTTGCGTTTCGCGACGCCCCGGCCCCGCATCGGTTTCGGGGCATGCCTCGCTGAGACATGCCCCGAAAGGTGTTGAACCGTTGGTTCACACGACCGTGTGACTCATTTCTGCCTCGGCGGCCACTTTCGCTGCGATCTCGGCACGCAATCGCTTCTTGTCGACCTTGTTCACGTTCGTGTGCGGCAACGACGAGGCCCATTCGAGCCGTTCGGGCCATTTGAACTTGGCCACACCGAGTTGCGCCAGATGGGCCTGAATATCGCTGAGTGGCAGGGGTTCTCCGTCGGTGGCCACCAGGTACGCGCAGGTTCTTTCCCCGAGTCGCGGGTCGGGCATGGCGACGACCGCCGCGTTTGCGACTCCGGGGTGTGCGAGCAGGAGCAGTTCGAGTTCTTCGGCGTTGATCTTCTCCCCGCCACGGTTGATGAGATCTTTGATGCGGCCTTCGATCGACAGGTACCGCTCACCGTCGATGATCGTGATCGCGGCGAGGTCCCCTGTGCGGTAGAAGCCGTCGGAGGTGAAGGCTTCCCGGTTGTGGTCCGGGGCGTCGAAGTAGCCGGGGATCGTGTACGGGCCTCGGCAACAAAGTTCTCCCACCTCTCCGTCGCCGAGTTCGTTCTCGGTGCCGGGCTCGAGGATTCGGATTTCATCGTCCGCGGCGACCGGGGTGCCCACTGTCGTCAGTCGCGCCTTGGTGGGGGCACCGGGCGGAGTCACCGTGAACAGGCCTTCGGACATGCCGAACAGCTGCCCGGCCCAGTGGCCTGCACCGTCGTCGACACGCTCGAACAGTTCGAGTGGAACCTTGGCACCGGACAGTACGACGCGGGACAGTGATGCGCGGGCCTTGTCGAACTCCGGGCTCAGCACGGCCTGGTAGTGACCGTGCCCGATCAGGACCTCGGTTGCCCGGGCCCGTGCCATCAGTTCGAACGCCGAGGAGGCGTCGGCAGTGGCCAGGATCAGGCAGGCACCGACCGAGTGCGCTGCGTGCAAACCACAGGTGATCCCGGCGTTGTGGATGATCGGAATCAGATGTGCCACACGACTGTGTTCGTCCCAACCGAGTCGCCGCGCGTAGAGCAGGGCGTTGTTCCAGTATTCGGCGTGAATGCGTGGAATGACCTTCGGGACCCCGGTGGTGCCGCCGGAAAGTTGGAACGCTGCGACGTCGAGTGGGTCGGTCTGTGCCTCGGTCTGCTCGACGATCGTTCGCGCCGACGCGACCGGGATGTCCAGCCCCAGTTCCTCGAGTCTCGGTTCGGCGCCGTCGGCGGCACCGGCGACGGTGAGGATATGGCGAATAGTGGGATGGTCGGCGGCATGTTCGCGGGCGAACCCGACGAGATCGAAAGTCGGCAGACTCGCCTCGACGATGTGCGCAACGGCACCGACCTTTCGACTGATGTTCCCGATTTCGTGCATGCGGTGCGCGGCCAACGTCGCCACCGGAATCAGCCCGGCTTTGACGCAGCCGTACCAGGCGAGGACGGTTTCCAGTCGGTTGGTCAGTTGGAAGATGACCGGGTCGAGTCGCTGGAGACCGAGCCGGATCAGCCCGGCCGCGATCTGGTCGGTGCGCCGGTCGAGTTCGATGAAGCTCATCTCCCGTTCCGCGGTGATCACGGCCGACCGGTCCGGGAAGCGGGTGGCGATCTCGTGCAGTCGCTGCCCGGTGGGATCACTACTCCACGCACCGCTTGCGCGGTAGTGATCGGCCCGATCCTCCGGGAACGGGACCAGGCGCCCACCCCAGTCCGAGAATGTCACGGTCGATCTCCTCTGCTGGTCCTGATTGTGCCGGCGGGAAACATCACCGCTCCGTGACGGCAGGCAGAAGCCGCGCCAGCTCGAGGGCGTGGTCCGGGTGATCGGCAGGCACGATGCCGGAGTAGATGGCGGTCCAGCAGCCCGGGCAGCACAGCTGCCGGAATACGACCGGGGTGTCCACGTACTCGGCCGGGTCGGACGTGACCTGTGGTCCGGCGGTCGACGACGGACCTTCGAACCGTGCCAGATCGAGCGACGTGTTGTTCTTGTCGTCTCCGAGAAGTCTTCCGCACTGGGCGCAGGCGATGGCGCGGGTGTCTCCGATGGTGACCTCGGCGAGGTTGTCGTCGAGTCGGCGAGCGCCGGTCAGATCGAGTGTGGGGGCGTCGATCGGTGTGCAACCGGAGCGCTCTCGCCTCTCGGTGCGCATCGCGTCTCGCCGATCCGAGGTTCGAATCTCGTCGACGGCGCCGTCACCGAGGATGACGCCGTACACGGTCTCGGCACCGGATGCGGTGACCTTGCCCTCGCGGAAGTCGGCGGCCACCGCGGCCGGGTCGCGCAGCAAGGGGTCGCCGTATCCGCCGCCGCCCTGCCAGTGCATGTACAGCACCTCGCCGGGGGCGACATAGCTCTCGGCGTAGCAGGCTCCGAGTTCACGACCGCCGCCGAGGTCGTCGAGCGAACCCGGAATGCGGCCCGCCGCGAATTGCTCGACGATGTCGGTGCCGCGGGCAAGCACCTCGACCCCGGTATTTCCGGGGTATCCGCCGGCGAGTCCGTTGTTCTGGGCGACGGCCTTGCCGGCGGATGCCAGGACCAGGCCCATCGGCAGGCTGGTGCCGTAGGGGGTGATGGCGATGGAGGCGCTGACACCGCCGCGGTGACGTCCCGGTCCGCCGGAATCGGGTTCCTCGCGGCGCCACAGGGTGAGTAGCGGATAGAGGAACTCGGTCATCTCGGTGTCCGGAATGCGGCCCATCGGGATGCAGAACAGGCCACCGGTGTCCATGCCGTCGGCGGTTGGGCGCGCACCGTATCCGCCCGCCATGGGTTCCATCATGATGTTGAGGAACGGTACCGATTGTTCGGGGCGCTCGTCGAGACCGGCGATCACCGCGGTGTCCCAGGTGCCGCAGCAGGCGGCCTGCACACTCGTGCCGAGATCGACGGAGCGGTCGAGCATCTGGGACAGGCATTCGGCGATCAGGGTGCCGGTGAGCCACGCCGGTCCGATCGGGCCGCGACTGACGGCGGCGGGGAAGGTGGCGTTGTTGATCGTCCCTTCCTCGGCGACGAGGTCGAAGCAGCGCATCAGCCCGCCCGCGGACCACGGAATGTCGCCGGCGAGGATCGGCAGCAGAGCCAGCATGACGCCGCCGCGCATGCCGGCGTAGGTGCAGTTGATGACGCCGGTCTGGGGGTCGGTGCCGGTGAAGTCGAAAGTGAGGTGGTCGGCGGTCTTGGTCATCGCGACTGTGATCTTGTGGACGCCGCGGTCCCCGGTGTGTGACTGGTCCTGGTAGCCGGTGGCCTTCCAGGTTCCGTCGGGCAGTGAGGTGAGCTTGCCCCGCAGCCGACTCTCGGCATCGGCCATCATGCGCTTCATCACGGCCTTGACGGTGTCGGCACCGTACTGCTCGATCACGGCGAGAAGCCGATTGCGGCCGACCGTGTTGGCGCCGATCTTCGCCCGCAGGTCGAGTCCGACGAGCATCGGGACCCGCGAGCGCCGTACCCAGGCATCGGCGACGTCGCGCTGCAGTTCGTAGTCGCGGACCACCTTGATCGGCGGGGTGGGCAGCGACTCGGAGAACACATCCTTGGCTGCGGGGTCGAAGGACCCGAGGCCGGATCCGCCGAGATCGGGCTCGTGGCAGATGGCACTGGTCCAGGCGAACAGCTTGCCTTCGTGGAAGATCGGCTGATAGACGATCACGTCGCTCTGGTGCAGGCCGCCCCCGACCCAGGGGTCGTTGCACAAGAACATGTCGCCTTCGGTGATGCCCGGATTGGTGGCGCGGTGCTGCAGGGTCCAGTAGATGGCGAGGTCGACGGCGCCGACGAGCATGGTGTTGTAGAGGCCGACCTGGACTTCCTGGCCGAGCTCGTCACTGATGGCGAAGTCGAAGTCGTTTGCATCGGTGACGATGGGGGAGCCGGACATTCGCTTGAGTGCCTCACCCATCTCGTCGGTGACCGACCACAGACGGTGCCGGATGACCTCATAGGTAAGCGGGTCGAGGTTGTCGATCTGTTCGTCGGTGACGGTGTGGACTTCCAGCGTCGGCGGAAGGGATCGGGAGAGCGCGTCGGGGTCGACGGGTCGGCTCGAGAAAACCTCGGCGCCGGGAATTTGCATGGTCATCTTCGGTGCTCCTAGTGGGCGACGATGTTGAGGTTGCCGAGACGGTCGACGGTGCCGGTGGTGCCGTGGGGGACGACGACGGTGGTCGTCGGGACCTCGACGATCGCCGGGCCGGACAGTACGTGTCCGGCGAGCAGCTTGCTGTAGTCGTAGACGTCGGTGTCCACGTATCCGATCCGGCCGTTCAGGCAGACCTTGCGGGTGCCGATCCTGGCGGCGGATGCATCGGCGGAGTCCGCGGACTTCAGTTCCGGCAGCGTGGGGGAGAAGGGCAGAATGCCGGTCGCGCGCACCCGGTAGGTAATCGCCTGGATGCCGGCTTCCCGGAATCCGCTGTCCTCTCCGTAGAGTTCGGCGTACCGCTGCTCGAACAGATCCGACGCCTGCGCGATCCCGACTGCGTCGAGGTCTCCGGCCGGGATCGGGGTGGCGACCTCGGCGAGCTGCATGGTGTAGCGCATGTCGATCTCACGCTCGATCTCGACGCTGGTGAACGTCAAGCCCTGTCGGTTGATCTGTTCGAGCACCTGGGTTTCCAGCTGCGAGAAATTGCGCTCGGCGCGGGCGGGGTCGAGGGGCATGGCGGCCGGGTCGGACAGTTCGGCGGCGAGGACGATGTTGGACGACGCGAGACCGTACGCAGAGAAGGCCGAAGCGACCTGGCCGAGCGGAACGATGACCTCCCGGACACCGACCTCGGCGGCGTAGGCCGCGCAGTGGGCTGGGCCGGATCCGCCGAAAGCGTAGAGGACGAAGTTCCGGGGATCGTGGCCGGCCTCGACCACGGTCTTGCGAAGCAGGTCGCCGGTTTGAGCGTTCTGGACCGCGTAGATGGCCGCGGCGGCGTCCTCGATCGACAGACCCAGGGGTTCGGCGATTCTGGTGCGAATCGCTTCGCGCGCAAGGTTTTTGTCGAGCGGTTTACGCCCGCCGAGAAGGCCACGTTCGGGCAGAATTCCGAGCACGAGGTTAGCGTCGGCATTGGTCGGTTCGGTTCCGCCCTGGCCGTAACAGGCCGGGCCGGGGACGGCCTGCGCGCTGTGGGGGCCGATCTGCAGGTTGCCACCCGGGTCGATCCAGGCGATGGCGCCACCGCCGGAGCCGATGGCGTGGACCTCGAGGGTCGGCACGTTGATCGGATGGTGGTTGATGATCGTGCTGGAGGAGCGGACGGGCTCCCCGTCGACGACGAGTCCGACGAGGAAGGTGGTTCCGCCGACGTCGGTGGCGATGATGTTGCGGTGGCCGAGTTGCTTGCCGAGGGAGACGGCGCCCACCACACCGCCGGTCAACACTGATCCGACTGTGCTGATCGCATTCTTCGGTGCCTCCGCGGCGGCGACTGCGCCCCCGTTGCTCTGCATCACCAGCAGAGGTCCCGCGAGTTCGAGCTTGCGCAGCTTGGACTCCAATTCGCCGAGGTAGTCCCGGAGCCCGGGCCCGATCTGAGTGCTCATGATGGTCGTCGCGTTGCGGGCGAACTCGCGGATGCGGGGACTCACCTCGCTCGACAGGGAGACGAACATCGTCGGGTCGATTTCGTGGACGAGTTCGCGGATGCGCTGCTCGTGCGCGGGGTTGCGGAACGACCACAACAGCGAGACCGCGATCCCCGACACCTTCTCGGCGAGGAGCTCGCGGATGGACTCGCGGGCGGAATCCTCGTCGAGGGCGACGACGACGTTGCCGTCCCGGTCGAGCCGTTCGGTCACCTCCAGGGCGTGTTTCTTCGGGACGAGACCGTGGGACTTGCTCTGTCCCATCACATTCTGGAGCTGCTCAGGTGAGCTGCCCAGATAACGTCCTTCGACGTTCATGATGTAGATCGAGTCGCGGTGGCCCTTGGTGGTGAGGAAGCCGACCGGGGGCACGTTGCCCATGACGAGGGCGTTCAGGGACGAGGTGGTGCCGTGAGCGATGTGGTGCGTGTTTGCCAGCATCTCGTCGATCGGGCATCCCAGTTGCTCGGCGAGCACCTCGAGAACGTCGATCACGCCGCGTGAGTAGTCGGGCGGGGTCGAGGGAGCCTTGGCCGCGAGAACAGTGCCGGCGTTGTCGTCCAACACCGCGTCGGTGAACGTGCCACCGACGTCCACTCCGATTACATATGCCATTGCCGCTGTGCTCCTTCGTGCCGGGGGTATGCGACGGGGTGTGAGGTCATCCTCGAACACCTCCTTACGTCAATGTCGAGTATTCGACGTTACTGACGACCTGTCAAGTGCTGAATGTGAGAACGGACACAAACGCGGCTCAGGTCGGCATCGTTGCTCGTGAGGACCCGCCAACCCAAGGCTTGACGAATCGTCATATGCGTCGAATAATCGTCATGAACGTAAATATCCGGCAGTGCGGACCGCGCTCCCACCTGCCATCCCAATCAGAAGGACTACGCCATGGGCATTCACCGCATCGGACTCGTCGTACCGAGCTCGAATGTGACCGTCGAAACGGAAATGCCGGCACTGCTCGGCCGACATGCGGAGGCCCAGTTTTCATTCCACTCGAGCCGCATGCGCATGCAGGCGGTGTCTCCGGAACAACTGCGAGCGATGAACGCTCAACGCGAGCGGTGCATCCTCGAACTCGGTGACGCAGGCGTCGACGCCATCCTCTACGCATGTCTGGTCGCCCTGATGTCAGTGGGACCCGGGGAGCACCAACGCGTGGAAAGCCTGGTCGCCGAGCAACTGGCGACCGGGGGTTCCGACGCAGTGGTCCGCTCCAGCGCGGGCGCCCTCATCGAAGCACTCCACGCCCTCGACGCGAAACGGATCATCCTGGTCACGCCCTACATGCTTCCGCTCGCCGAGCAGGTCGTCGCCTATATCGAGGCGGAAGGCATTGCGGTGTCCGACTGGCGCGCTCTCGAGGTCTCCGACAACGCCGAGGTCGGCTGCATACCCGGCGAACGGGTCATGGAAGCGGCACGATCACTCGACCGCACCGGAGCCGATGCCATGGTGATCTCCGCCTGCGTGCAGATGCCCTCACTCGACCTCGTCCAAAGCGCGGAAGACGAGTTCGGCCTGCCGGTGCTGTCAGCAGCGACCGCCGGCGCCTACAGCCTGCTGCGCGCACTCGACCTCGACGTCGACATTCCCGGAGCTGGAAGTCTGCTGCGCGCCGACGCACCTTCTGCCGCCCGCCAGTAACCGAACCCCTTGGGAGAGTTGACCATGTCCGAACTGCAGCACACCGTCAGAGGCGTTGACCACGTCGCATACCCGACCTTCGATCCTGCCTCAACCGTGAAGTTCTATCGCGACGTTCTCGGGTTCCCGGTCGTACATTCCATCTGCGCCGCCGGCTGGGGCCCGGAAAAACACCCTGACTTCATTCACTTCTTCTTCGACATCGGCAACGACGACCGGCTCGCCTTCTTCTACTACTTCGGCCTCGAACCCTTCGACGGTGGACCACAGGGCGACTCGTACTCCCGCTTCGATGACGACGTGCCCATCTTCTTCATCCGCTCGCGCCATCTGGCCATTCACGTCGACAGCGAGGAGGACCTGACGGAATATCGGCGGCGACTGGACCACAGCGCATGGCCGGTGGAGATGCAGATCCAGCACGAGACGATCGAGTCGATCTACACCCATGACCCCAACGGGTACATGATCGAGATCACCCGGGCGCTGCGTCCGGTCACCCCGCAGGAAGATCTCGACGCGAACCTCACCATCGACGCCCTCGTCGACGTGGTGACCGGCCCCGATCCCAGCATGGCCGCCCTGCTGACTCGCAAGGCGGAACTGATCACCGAACGCGCGGCCGCCTGGCAGCAGGAACAGGAATCGAAGGAGATGGTGACCCGATGACCACCTTGTTCGTCCTCGACGTCCCGGAGAACACCGCGGTCGCCGAAGTCGCCGGTCAGGATCCGGCGGTCACCGTCGACCACGTCGGTCCCTACTTCCGGATCGTCTCCGAGACGGCCATCGTCATCGACCGCCGCGCCACCGGCTGCCGCCACGCCGTCTGGTACAGCAGTGTCGCCGGGCTGGCGCAGTCCCGAATCACGCAGTGGGACAAGGACGCTATGCGGGTCGAGCCGCGATGAGTGCGAGCTCACGGCTGGGCGCCGGCCGGTATATCGACGCTGCTCGAGCTCCCGAGGCCACGGTGACGTCGACGCACGAACTTGCCACCGCCGACGGTGCCAAGGTCTCCGGCGTGCTGCGGGTCGTTCCTGGTGCGCGCACCGTCGTCACCTTGATGCACCCGCGTCAGGATCTGACTCATCACGTGCTCGTTCCCGAACTGCTTGCCCGTGGGTTCGCGGTGTGGACGCAGGGCACCCGGTCGGTCAACAACGACATCGCCCTGGTGCACGAACAGGCGCTGCTGGATGCCGCGGCAGGACAGGTGTTCCTGCGGGAGAAAGGGTTCGAGTACGTCGTCACTCTCGGGCACTCCGGAGGCGGGACCCTCTTCGCGTTCTATCACCAGCAGGCCGCACTACCGGCAGGGGAGCGGTTGACCCGTACCCCTGCGGGACGACCGATCGATCTCCCCGGCGCCGAGATGCCGCTGCCTGACGCGGCGATTTTCATGGCCCCGCACCCCGGACAGGGGGCACTGCTGTTGCGGTTGATCGACCCGTCGGTCACCGACGAGTCGGACCCCCTCGCCGCTGATCCCGACCTCAACCCCTTCGATCCTGCGAACGGTTTCGCCGAACCGCCGCACAGTTCTTCGTATCCACCGGATTTCGTCACCCGCTACCGGGCAGCGCAGCACGACCGCATCGCCCGCCTCGACGCGATCGCCCGTGCACGAGTCGACGAAGCCGCCGATGCGCGTCGTCGATACAAGCGCACCGCGGACCCGGCGGAGCGCCGCGCCGCGCTCGCGCCCCACGTCCTGACCGTGTACCGCACCGACGCGGACCTGAGGTTCACCGACCTGTCCCTGAGCCCGAACGAGCGTCCCTACGGGTCACTGTTCGGCCGGCGACCCGACCTGACCAACTACGGACTCGTGGGCTTCGGACGGTTCGCCACTCCGGACGCCTGGCTGTCTACCTGGTCGGGCCTCAGCAGCAACGCCGACTTCCTCCGCTGTGCTCCCGCAGTCACCGCCCCGACACTTTTCGTCGAACTCACCGGTGATCAGGCGTGCTTCCCCGAGGACGCCACAATGATGGTCGACGCCCTCGGATCGACCGACACAACGCACGTCCGCGTCGCCGGCACCCACTTCGGAGGGCCGATCCGCGACGGCGCCCCCACCGGCGCAAGCCTGGCCGCCGCCGAGATCGGCGCGTGGCTCGAAACCCGCTGCACGTAACGCGTCCCTAGCCACTGATGCATTCACCCTGTCCTGCCTCCGGTGGGACAGCGTGGTCATGTCACTTCGAGCGGAGACACCGATGTCTGCCCGTATCACCCCTGCGGCGCCCGTCGTCGGACTCTGCCTCATGGCACTGGTCCTCGAGGGGTATGACCTTCTGATGTACGGAACAGTGGTCCCCTCACTGTTGAGCTACGACTCCTGGAATCTCGACGCCACCCAGGTGGGAATGCTCGGCTCCCTCGCCGGAGTCGGCATGCTCGTCGGCGCCCTACTCGCCGCGGCCGTCGCCGACCGTTGGGGCCGCCGCCGCACTCTCCTCACCGCCGTCCTCGTCTTCTCCGCGGCGATGGGGGTGTGCGCGTTCGCACCCAGCCCCGAAGTGTTCGGGGTAGGGCGTGTTGCGGTGGGACTCGGGGCCGGTGTCCTGATGCCGACCGCCGCAGCAACATTGATCGAGTTCGCCGAACCCGGTGCTCGGGCCCGGTCGGTGGCGCTCGGGTTCGTCGGCACCAGCATCGGCGGAATACTTGCCGGAGTGCTGTCGCTGTGGCTCGTGCCCGAGTACGGGTTCCGGGCGATGTTCCTGGCCGGGATGGTGCCGGCACTCGTCTTCCTTCCGGTGATGCTCCGATACCTGCCGGAGTCACCGGCCTATCTGAATGCTCGCGGCCGGCATGAGGCCGCGGCGGCGATCGCCGACCGCTATCACCTCCAGCACGCCGCGACCTCCGCTCTGGCCGCGCCCAGCCCCCGACGCGGGCTGCGCGCACTGTTCGGCGCGGACCGCACTGTCGCGACGCTTCTGTTCTGGGGCATGACCCTGGTCTGCTTGCTCGTATTGTTCGGCGTCGCGACCTGGCTTCCCGCGCTCATGAAGTCGGCCGGTTACCCGCTGGGCGCCGCCTTGTCGTTCCTGCTCACCCTGAACGTCGGCGGCGCGGCGGGCGCACTCATCGGTGCCGTACTCGCCGACCGGTACGGCATAAAACACGTCACCGCAACCTTCTTCGTCATTGCCGCAGTCTCTCTGCTGCTCGTCGCCACCGCCCCGCCGCTCGCGGTCATCTATCTACTGGTACTCCTCGCGGGTGTGGGCACGACGGGCACCCAAATCCTGCTCAACACCTTCGTCGGCACCTTCTACCCGGCATCCTGCCGGGCCACCGGGCTCGGCATGGCATTGGGGGTGGCCGGATCGGTGCGATCATCGGCCCCACTTACGGGGGACTTTTCGTCGCACTCGGCGCCGGCACCACCTGGCAACTGCTCGCCTTCGCCGTCCCCGCCGTCGTCGGCGCCGTACTGACGCTGCTCGTACCGCGCCATACCGCAGCCGACGCGGTCATCCCTGTCGCTGAGAACGTTGAACAGAAAGCAGTGTCATGACCATTGATTTCACGGGCCAGGTCGCCATCGTCACCGGGGCCGGCGGTGGACTCGGCCGTGCCCACGCCCACGCCCTCGCAGCCCGCGGCGCTCACGTCGTCGTCAACGACATCGGTGGATCCGCTGACGAAAGCTCCGCCGACAACACTCCGAACACGCCCGCAGACCGGGTCGTCGCCGACATCACCACCCGCGGCGGCTCGGCAATCGCCGACTACGCCGACGTCACCGACTATCCCCAGGTCACCGCCATGGTCGACCGGGCCCTCTCCGCATGGGGCCGGGTCGACATCCTCATCAACAACGCCGGAATTCTGCGAGATGCCAGCTTCCGCAACGCAAACATCGACGACTTCCGCGCAGTCCTCGACGTCCACCTGATGGGTGGCGTGCACTGCAGTAAAGCCGTATGGCCGCACATGATCACCCAAAAGTATGGCCGAATTCTCATGACGACCTCCGCGTCCGGGATCTACGGCAACTTCGGGCAAGCGAACTACGCCGCAGCCAAATCGGCGCTCGTCGGCCTGATGAACGTGCTCGCGATCGAGGGACAATCCAAGGGCATTCGAGTCAATGCGCTGGCGCCCCTCGCGACGACTTCCATGACCGAATCGATTCTCGACGTCACGGCCGCCGAACTTCTGACTCCGGATTCGATTACGCCCGGTGCGCTGTTCTTGGTCTCCGAGGATGCACCGACCAAGACGATCCTCGGCGCCGGCGGTGGAACGTTTGCGGTCAGCCGCATGCTCGAAGCCCACGGCGTCTTCCTCCCCGCGGATGCCAGAACCCCCGAAGACGTTGCCCGTCACTGGCCTCAGATCAACGACTCGACGGCGCAGTCGGGCACCGACAGCACTGCCGCCCAGATTCAGCACTTCGTCGAATCCGCAATCCGGGCCACACCCGAGAGATGAGACTGCTACCCGCAGTGACCAGTCGTACTCAACCTCCGGTTGGTCTGGACAAGTTGCCATTCCGTTTGCTGCTCGAGGCGGTCGAGTTGGGCGGAGTCGAGTCGGTCGCAGACGAAATTCCAGTGCACCGCCACACGATCGCCGACGGCGAGATCGGGGACGAAGGCTCCCTCGGGCACCGTGTAGTCGGCGGGCACTTCCCGGTCGGGTCCGAGGAAGAGCTGCCCGTGCTCGAACATCAGCGGTCGTGAACGGACCACTGCCCGGTCTGCCGTGAACCCCACCACCGCGCCCCAGCTGATCCGGCACGAGTCGAGGATGTGCAGCGGTTGCGGCATCCCCGTGTCGAGTAGCCGCGACCACGGGTAGACGCCCAAGACATGGAAATTGTGTGTCGGAGCCGCTTCGACGAGGAGCTTCCCGGTCAGGTGTTTCCAGTAGTGTCCCGCTGTCGACGCCAGCCGCCCGAGGAGGGTTGCGCCGAACTGGGCTCGGTCTATGCGGTCGATCAGGTCGTCGGCCGTCCAGTAGGCGCGGACCACCCGCTCGTCCAGGGGGTCGAGGGTCTGAAGGCCGTCGCAGCCCCCCGCGTGGTCAACCATCCACCGAAAGGGCAGTGACGGTGACGGCATCCCGCGACAGGAGGTCACAGTCGGCCTTGGGGGTCAACAGACTCTGGGCGGTGGAGAACCCATCGACGTAGAAGACGTCGGAGTTGGCTGACGGTGAACTTGTAACTGGCGGCCGAGGAAGAAGAAGCCACCGCCGAGCTAGCACTGTTCTGGCTCAGGTGGGGGAGAGGATGGCGCTGTGGTCGGCGATGATGCGGGCGACGAGGTCGCGGCCGGTCCCGTGGTCGAGGGGCAGGGGTGTGGTGGTCGGGTCGATTGCCAGTTCTGGGTGAGGTGTGATCGCTGGGTCGGTGGTGAGTATCCAGGCGAGGGTGTCTTCGTTGTGCCGGGGCCGGTAGGCGAGTCCGTCGAGGTCGGGGTCGGCGGTACGAATGGCGTTGGCCCACCGCCGGGTTAAGACGTAGTGCCGGGCTTCGCATTTGGTGAGCCACAGGTCGTGGCCAACCGCTGAGAGGTGCGGTCCGTGGAGTGCGGCGACGGTGAGGGTGCGGGTGACGGTAAGCGCGGTCAGGGTGCGGCCTGCCACTGCGGAGGCGGGCACAATCCGAGCGACGGTGGGATCGAGTGGTAGGTCCCGGCAGATGGTTTCGGCGATCGCACCGTCGGGGCTATCGGCGATATAGAGGTAGGCGTAGCTGCCGTCGAGAGAGTCGAACCGGCCACCGGCGAGCTCGTCGGGCTGCGCGGTCGGGTTCGGGGCGTGCGGGGCGCGGTGGCTGCTGTGCACCCGCCACACCACCGTTCCAGTAGTGAGCACGCTCCGATGCGCCGGCCCGAGTAACCCTCCGGCCGGTGGTTCGATGTTCGGCATCAGTCGGGCAGCACCGCGGCGGCGAGCCGCTCGAGCTTTTGGCCGGACGCGGGGTCCGGGTCGGCCGCGAGGTCGGCCGGGGTCTGCCCCTCGCGCAGGCGGGTGGAGGGGGTCAGCCACCATGACGCCACCCCCCACGGGTCGGCGGCCGCACCGAGCGTGGTGTTGACAGACGCGACGGTCTCGCGGACCGACGCCGTGGCCTCGTCGAACTGGAATGCCGGGTACCGGTAGCTGTTGCCGACGGGGAGGGCGACGACCTTGCCTGTGGTGCGAAGCCTCGAGGCGACGGTGCGGTCTGATGCCGGTCGGCGTAGGGCGGCGGCGACCTGGCCGGCGGTGAGCATCGGGTGGTCGAGGATGTGCCGGCGGGCGGCTTGCTCTATTTCAGCCTGGGCGATGGCGTCGTCGACGAGGTCGGCGCCGATCCGGGCGGCTTGGGTGCGGTCGGTGAGGGTCGGTGCCATCGCCAGCAGAGCGGTCACCTGATTGCGGACCAGGTGCATCTCGGGGCGTGCGGCGAGTTCGGAGGCGACGACGTCGATGAGTTCGGGGGTCGACAGATCCGACAAACGGCGCCGCTCGTCCAGCGACACGGTGGCGTGCGGGCGGTCGTCGGCACGGGTGTAGCGGCCGGTCAAGGTGTCTCGGCGCAGCCGGTAGCCGGCCACCTTGTGCTGTCGCCTGGGAGAGATCGATCGGTGGGTCGACATCCGCACTCCTTGCTACGTTTGCACCGATATATTACACCGTTGCTTCCGTTGCGGCGAGGAGTGGGGCGCGCGGTTGACCACCGTCCACTCAGTCGGGTCGATGCCACACCCGAGAGATGAAACTGCTACCCGCAGTGACCAGTCGTACTCAACCTCCGGTTGGTCTGGACAAGTTGCCATTCCGTTTGCTGCTCGAGGCGGTCGAGTTGGGCGGAGTCGAGTCGGTCGCAGACGAAATTCCAGTGCACCGCCACACGATCGCCGACGGCGAGATCGGGGACGAAGGCTCCCTCGGGCACCGTGTAGTCGGCGGGCACTTCCCGGTCGGGTCCGAGGAAGAGCTGCCCGTGCTCGAACATCAGCGGTCGTGAACGGACCACTGCCCGGTCGGCCGTGAACCCCACCACCTCGCCCCAGCTGATCCGGCACGAGTCGAGGATGTGCAGCGGTTGCGGCATCCCCGTGTCGAGTAGCCGTGACCACGGGTAGACGCCGAAGACATGGAAATTGTGGGTCGGCGCCGCTTCGACGAGGAGCTTCCCGGTCAGGTGTTTCCAGTAGTGTCCCGCTGTCGACGCCAGCCGCCCGAGGAGGGTTGCGCCGAACTGGGCTCGGTCTATGCGGTCGATCAGGTCGTCGGCCGTCCAGTAGGCGCGGACCACCCGCTCGTCCAGGGGGTCGGCGATGCCCGCGAGTTCGGCGATCACCTGCTGATACGGCCAGGCGCCGCTGAACTGCCGTGCTATCGAGAGCACATCGACGTCGGTGGCCAGACCGCACGCGAGCGCCTGCAGTCGCTCGGAACCCGGAGGGCCGCAATACCCGAGCGCATTCGGGGCGTGCGCGTATTGCGCGAACAGGCGGTGCCCCGGCAGCACCGAATGTTCGAGCGACACCATGGCAGTCAGGCTCGCTGCCCGAGCAGCTGCGCGGTCTCGCGGTGCAACCGGCCGAAGTTGTAGTAGGCGGCGCAGGCGCCCTCAGGGGAGACCATGCAGGTACCGATGGGTGTCTCCGGTGTACAGGCCGTCCCGAACACCTTGCACTCCCAGGGCTTGATGACACCCTTGAGTACCTCACCGCACTGGCATGCCTTCGGGTCGGCGACGCGGATGCCCGGCATCGAGAACTTCTCCTCGGCGTCGAATTCCGCGTAATTCCGGTGCACCTTCAGTGCGCTCTGCGAGATGAACCCGAGACCACGCCACTCGAAATGTGGTCGCAGCTCGAACGTTTCGGCCATCAATTTCAGCGCCTGCACGTTGCCCTCCGGGCGCACCACCCGCTTGTACTGATTCTCGATCTCGCAGCGTCCCTCCCGAATCTGCTGGAGCAGCATGTGCACCGAGGCGAGGATGTCGAGGGGCTCGAAGCCGGCGACGACCATCGGTTTGCCATACACCTCGGATACGAAGCGGTACGGGCGCAGTCCGACCACCGTGGACACGTGCCCGGGGCCGAGGAACCCGGACAGCCGCAGGTCCGGCGACTCCAGGATCGCCTTGATGGGCGGAACGATCGTGACGTGGTTGCAGAACACGCTGAAGTTCGTCACCCCGAGTGCCCGCGCCCGCACCAGGGTCACGGCCGTCGACGGCGCTGTGGTCTCGAAGCCGACCGCGAAAAACACCACCTGCTTGTCCGGATTGTCGATGGCGACCTTCAGGGCGTCGAGCGGTGAGTACACGAACCGGACGTCCGCGCCCCGCGCCTTGGCCTCGATGAGATTGCCCTTCGAGCCGGGCACGCGCATCATGTCGCCGAAGGTGGTGAAGATGACACCGGGCTGTTCCGCGAGCCACATCGCGTCGTCGACGCGGCCCATGGGGATGACGCACACCGGGCATCCGGGCCCGTGCACCAACTCCACCGATTCGGGCAGCAGGTGCTCGATACCGTGACGATAGATCGTGTGGGTGTGGCCGCCACACACTTCCATGAACTTGAACTCGTCACCGCGGGCCAGCTCGGTGATGGACTTGACCAGGGCTCGCGCCGCCGCGGGGTCGCGGAATTCGTCGACGAACTTCATCACTTACCTCTGACTCTCAGGCGATCTCGGACGAGTTGAACGCGTCGATCTCGTTCACGTAGTCGGCGCCCATCTTCTGCACCTGGTCCAGGGTGAGTTGCGCCTCGATTTCGTCGATCTTCGCCATTGCGAACCCGACGTGCACGAGCACCCAGTCACCGACCACCAGGTTGTCTTCGGCGAGCAGTCGAACACTGATCGTTCTCTGGACGCCGTTCACGTCCACCTTGGCCAGATGCTGTTGGGCGTCGACGATGTCGACCACCTGACCGGGTATTCCCAAGCACATCGGGTTTCTCCTCTCCGGGAGGTTCTCAGCAGATCCGGGGGAGGGGGTCACCGACGAGCATGTCGACGATCCGGCTGCCCCCGAATGATGTTCTCAACGCGACGATTCCTGGGGGTTCCCTCAGAATCTCGCCCACGACTGCGGCATTCGCTCCGCGGGGGTGCGCCCGCATCGCCGTCATGGCGGCCTCGGCTTCCTCCGCCGCGACGACGGCCACGAACTTGCCCTCGTTCGCGACGTACAGGGGGTCGATGCCGAGCATGTCGCAGGCACCGAGCACCTGCGGTTGGATCGGCAGGGTTTCCTCGTCGACGATGACGGCGACCTGGGCGGCCTTGGCGAGTTCGTTGCAGACGGTTCCGACACCGCCGCGCGTGGCGTCGCGCATCCACCGTGTCGACGGTGCCGCCGCGAGGAGCGCCTCCACCACCCCGTTCACCGGCGCGGTGTCCGAGGCGATGTCGGCTTCGATCGCGAGGTCACCCCGCGCCAGCATGACCGCCATCCCGTGTTCCCCGATGGTGCCGGACAACACCACCTTGTCGCCGGGCCGGACGAGGTCCGGCGACAACCGCCGGCCGTCGGGGATCACACCGACGCCCGCCGTGGAGATGTACACGCCGTCGGCGGCGCCCTTGCCCACCACCTTGGTGTCGCCGGTGACGATCTGCACTCCGGACAGAATCGCCGCCTCACTCATGTCGGCGACGATCTCCTTCAGCTCCGCGATGGGAAAGCCTTCCTCGATGACGAATGCCGCCGACAGCCACTGCGGCCGCGCACCCGACACCGCGAGGTCGTTGACCGTGCCATGGACGGCGAGGTGACCGATCGATCCACCGGGGAAGCGCCGCGGCTGCACCACGTAGGAGTCGGTGGAGAAGGCGAGCCGCTCACCGGAAGGCAGTGCCAGGGCCGCGGCGTCCCCGAGCTGTTCCAGTTCTTCGTTGCGGAACGCCTCCACGAAGACGGCATCGACGAGCGCGGCCGACGACTTGCCGCCGGCCCCGTGCGCGAGGGTCACCACCTCGTCCAGCAATCGCGGCCGACGCTGACGGAACTTGTCGATGCGTTCGAGGACGCGGTCTTCGCGCTGAGCCGAGGTGGCTGGTTCGGTGGTGCTCATGCATACGCTCCCGGTCTCGCGAGATGTTCCTGGGCGACGGACCACAACCGGTAGCCGAGCATCGCGTGGCTCTCCTGAATGCGATGAATGCTCTGCGAGTGGATGGTGAAGCAATAGTCCAAGTAGTCGGCAACCGCCATCCGCCCGCCTTCGTGTCCCGCGAATCCGATGGTCAGAAGACCTCTGCTCTTCGCCTCGGTCAGCGCCGTCATCAGATCGTCGGAATTGCCGGAGGTCGACAACGCAATGGCCACGTCCCGATCCCGGGCGTGGGCGATGATCTGCCGCTTGAAGATCAGGTCGAACCCGACATCGTTGGCCAATGCGGTCACGACGGCCTGGTCGGCGGCGAGGGACCAGGCCGCGACGGGGCGTCCGCGCGCCGGACGACTGAACAGGGTCGCCAGGGTCGCGGCATCGGTGGAGCTGCCGCCGTTGCCGAACGTGTAGAGGCGGCCACCGCGCCGAAACCTGTCGGCCATCTCGATGCCGGCCGCTGTCAGGCCTTCGCCGTACTCCTCGAGTGAGGCCCGTTGCAGCCGTGCGCTTTCGGCTGCTTTTCCACGCGCCGAGGCGGCCAGGTCGTCGAGGAGGCTCTTCGCGTCCGTCTCCTCGGAGTCGATGAACGGGTAGAGAAAATTGGTGCTCTCGGAGTCGTGCGTGGTCATCCTTCCCTCTCCTGCTCTGCTTGGCGGAGCTCTGTGCCGTCGAGTCGAGTGATCGCTGCTCCCGCATGGACGAGGACCAGGTCGTTCGGCCGCACGTCGGGCAACACGCTGACGTCCACCCATTCCTCACCCGTGGCGGTGCGCACCAGGGCGGGGCCGAGTGCGTCGGCGGGCTCCAGCACCACTTCGCCGAGACGGCCCTCGTCGCTGCAGGTGACGCAGCCGGTCTGGGTGCACTCATCGGTGTCGGGCTTCAGCAGCCCCGAGTGCTCGAAACAGACGTGCGTGAGCTCCCACAACAGGTGGTACATCAGGACGAATCGCCCGGTGGCCGGGACCATCGGGTCGTCGGAATCGACCCACAGGATGTGGTTCGCCGCTCCGGCGGGTGGGCGCGGTCCCGCCCCGATCCACAGGGTTTCGACGCCCCACGCGGGGGCGCGGCGCATCGCGTCCACGACGGCAGGTTCGTCGGCCGACGCGACCGCCAGCAGGACGTCCCCGGGCCGGCTCGCCACCCGGGATTGCGCCACGGGGTCGGGCTCGACGAGTGCGACCGACGGTAACGCGCGTTTTCCCATGATCACCGGGTGCACGAATTCGACCGCCACGTGGTGGGCGTGCGGCTCCCATTGAGGTGAGATGACCCAGAGCGTCGCGCCGTCGTGGAATCTGCGCGCAAGGGCTAGTGATGCGGCGGCAAGGTCTGCCGACAGGTCCGTGTCGACGAGGTGGCCGCCCGCTTCGGTTGTCGTCATTGACTTCGCTCCCGTCCCCGGGCCGGTCGGTCGGGGCTACCGACGTCACGGTCCGCGCATGGTCGCCGCGGCACCGATCACCGCCTGGCCGAGGGAGAGTCCTCCGTCGTTGGGAGGCACCCGGTGGTGGGTGAGGACTCGATAACCGCTGCTCTTCCAGTGTGCTCTCAACAGACCGAGGAATAAACGGTTTTGAAAGACTCCACCGGTCAGTCCGATCGTGGTAATGCCGGTGGTGGCGACGGCGAGGTCGACGAGCGTCGCGGTGGCCTCGGCCAGGGCATGGTGGAAACCGAGTGCCAGTTCCGCGGGAGGCGTCCCGCCGTGGACACCCTCGATCAGGCCCGACAGGAGTGAATGGATCCCGATTTGGTCGCCGTCCACGTCCATGGTGAGCGGGGCGGGGTGAGTGGTGGTGCGAGCGAGCGCCTCGAGTTCGATGGCGGCCTGCCCCTCGTAGGTGACGCGGTGACGTACACCCAGTAGGGACGAGACCCCGTCGAACAGACGGCCCGCGCTGGTGGTCCTGACGCAGCCCCTGCCTGACACGAGTTGTGACGCGACCGCCGCGCGTTCCGCTGCCGGCAGCGCGTCCGTGCAGGGGAGTCCGTCGAGGTTCCCGATCCCGGCCTCGTGCAGGAGGGCGAGTGCCACCCGGGCCGGGTTGCGGACGGCTGCATCACCGCCGGGAAGGGAGAAGGGCTGCAGGTGTCCCATACGCCGGGTGCTCAGCACGTCGGGGCCGACGAGGAGGAGTTCGCCGCCCCAGACCGTGGCGTCGCAGCCGTATCCGGTGCCGTCGAAGGCCACACCCAGCACCGTTGTGCCCAGCAATCCCTGTTCCGCCATCAGTGACGCGACGTGTGCGTGATGGTGCTGGACGGTGTGCAGGGGGGCGCCGGTCCGCTCGCTGTACCGCTGCGCCCAGTGATGGGTCGAGTATCCGGGATGCGCATCGGCGATCACTGCCTCGGGCGAGATGCCGTGGAGGTGCGTCAACTGCTGCACCGACGTCTCGAACGCCCGCAGACTTTCGAGACTGCCCATGTCGCCCAGGTGCGCCGAACAGAATGCGTAGTCCTGCCGGGTCAGGCAGAAGGTGTTCTTGATCTCGGCACCGACCGCCAGCACCTCCGGACTGTGCTGCGGGAGTACGACCGGAAGTGGTGCATAGCCGCGGGATCGCCGGATCGGCAGGACGGTGTCACCGTCCACCGACAGCACCGAGTCCTCACACGGCACGGCGATGCGGCGGTCGTGCATCAGGAACACGTCCGCGATGCTTCGGAGCCGCGTGCGCGCATCGTCGTTGTCGAAGCACAGCGGTTCACCGCTGAGATTGCCGGAAGTCATCACCAGCGTCCGCGGGGGTCCCACCCGGCCGCCCGGGGTACGCGCGAACAGCAGATGGTGCAGCGGCGTGTAGGGGAGCATCACACCGAGGTCGTCGATGCCGGGAGCGATGCCCTCGGACACGGAAGTCGAGTCGTGCTTGCGCAGCAGGACGATCGGCCGGGCCGGATGCTGCAGCAGGGCCTTCTCGAACTCGGAGATCCGGCACAGTTCCCGGGCCACGGAGAGGTCGGCCGTCATCACGGCGAACGGCTTGTCCGGCCGATGCTTGCGCTTGCGGAGGGTCGCGACCGCCGCGCTGTCGGTGGCGTCGCAGACGAGATGGAACCCGCCGAGACCCTTGACAGCGACGATCCTCCCGCCCTGCAGCGCCCGCTGCACGGCGAGCAGTACGGTGTCATCGCCCGTGAGACGTTCACTGTCCACTTCGGCGAACAGGTGCGGACCGCAGTCGGGGCAGCAGACCGGTTGCGCGTGGAACCGGCGATCACCGGGGTCGCGGTACTCGGCCGAGCACCGCTCACACAACGTGAACTCGGCCATCGTCGTGTTGGGCCGGTCGTAGGGCAGGTCGGTGATCACGGTGAAACGAGGTCCACAGTTCGTGCAGTTGATGAACGGGTGGCGGTACCGGCGGTCCTGCGGATCACCCAGCTCGCGGAGGCAATCCGCGCACGTCGCCACGTCGGGTGAGACGAGCGTTCTCGCACCGGTGACGTGACGGCTGTCGATGATCCGGAACGAGTCGTCGCCCCGCAGCGGTACCGCTTCGACGGTCACGTCCACGATGACCGCCATCGGCGGCGCGTCCGCGCGGAGTCTGTGCGTGAACTCCGACAACGACGCAGCGGGACCTTCGACTTCGATGAACACGCTGACGTCGTCGTTGCCGCAGTGGCCGCTGACACCGAGGTCGTCGGCGAGGCGGGCGACGAACGGGCGGAAGCCGACGCCCTGCACGACCCCGTGAACCGTGATGCGCGATCGTTCGACCGTCATCCTCGGATGATTCTCCGGTCGAGGTCCCGGGCGCAAGAGGCCTCCGTGGAGACGCCCGTGCGGAGCGGAAGGGCGCCGGTGATCAGCCCGGGCTACTCCTCTTCGGCGGCGCGAGCACCGGTGACGGTGTCGATCAACCCGTAGTCCCGCGCCTCGTCCGCGGAGAGGATTCGGTGTGCGCGCATGTCGTCGATCACGGTGTCGACGGGACGTCCACAGGAGTCGGCGATACGACTTTGCAGCCTGCGTAGTTGCCGCGAGTGGTGTTCGGTGGCAGTGGCGATGTCCGATGCCGCACCGGCACACGTGGTCCGCGGTTCGCGGAGGTGAAAGGTGGCATGAGGTGCTGCCGTCCGTCTCTCGGCGGGAGACAGGAGCGCGAGCGCCACGCTCGCGACGACGCCCTGGCAGTGGACGTGCAGCGGAACGCTCATCAGATCCAAGGTGTCGAGCAGAGCGGCGGCAGCGTCGACATCGGCATCGACGCTGCGCAGCCACACCTGGACCGCCCCGTCGTCGGATGCGTCGAGCAGGGCGAGTGACGCAGCAGCGCGGTTGGTGGCCTCGCTGTCGAGCCGGCCGGTCAACGTCACGATTCGTTGATCGAACAGGCGCTCGGTGAGCCAGTCGGAACTGGGAGCGGGGACCGACGTGACGTGCATCGGCGCGGGTGGCTGCCGCGGATCCGGTTGCCACGGTGTGTGGAACGGCGGGACGGGCGGCGGTGAGGGTGGTGGCCAGATCATGGTGATGACTCCCGTTGTGCAGAGATCGTCCAGTCGACAGTCCGGCCGACGGCCGCTGCATACCGTTCGAGCGTCGAGAGCCGAGGATCGATGTCACCGCGCTCGAGGCGGGCTATCGCGGACTGCGACGTGCCCATCTGTGCCGCGATGTCGGTCTGGGTCAGTCCGTGCTCGAGGCGGGTGGCGACCAATTCGTCCAGGAGCGCTCGACGCCGGCCGGACAGGTGTTCCAATCCGGGAAAGGCAGTGCGCCGAGGTTGGGTCGACATACCATCGATGATATCTCGAATTCGATATGCGGAGGGGTGCTCATGGCGAAAGTTCGTGCGGCCGTCGTCGGCGGCGGCATCATCGGTCTGGCGGTCGCCCGGGAACTTCTGCACCGGATCGACGGCCTGGAGTTGACGTTGTTCGAGAAGGAGACCCGTGTTGCGGCCCATCAGACCGGCCACAACAGCGGAGTCGTCCACGCCGGTCTCTATTACACTCCAGGCAGCCTCAAGGCCCGGCTGTGTCTGCGTGGTGTCACCCTGCTCCGGCAGTATGCACAGGAGAAGGGTGTGCGCTACGAGGAATGCGGCAAAGTGGTGATCGCCCACGATTCCAGTGAGATCGCTCGTATGAACGCCATTTTCGAGCGTGCCGTTTCCAACGGGGTGCCGGACGTCCGATTGCTCGACGGCGGCGCGATTCGGGACATCGAACCACACGCACGCGGCGTCGCCGCAATTCATTCCCCGAGAACTGCGATCATCGACTACGTCGCGGTGGCGGAGGCGCTCGCCGGAGACGTCGGCGCGGCCGGTGGGCGGGTACGACTCGGGACCGAAGTGGTGGGGCTGGAAAGCCGGGCGCGGGAGGCCGTGGTCACCACCTCCCGCGGGACCGAGTCGTTCGATCTGGTGGTCACCTGCGCCGGCTTGCACTCGGACCGCGTCGCGGTACTGTCCGGTGAGTCGCGATCACCGCGCGTTGTCCCGTTCTCCGGCGACTATTTCCTCTTGCAACCCGAACGTTCGTCGCTGGTGAAGGGACTGATCTATCCGGTGCCGGACCCTCGTTATCCGTTCCTCGGCGTGCATCTCACGAAACGGATCGACGGCCGGATCATGCTCGGCCCGAACGCTTTCCTTGCGCTCGGCCGGGAGGCATACACGCGGCGGGACTGGTCGGTGCGCGATACCGCGTCGGCGATCGGATTCCCGGGGTTCTGGCGGTTCGCCCGAGGGAACGTGGCGGCAGCCGTGCGTGAAGCCCGCACCGTCCTCAGTGCGGAGGCGTTCGTGCGGGAGGCGCAGAAGTACGTGCCCGATGTGTGTCGCGCGGACGTCACCCGTGGTCCCCGGGGGATACGGGCCCAGGCCATGAACGCCGACGGAAGCCTCGAGGACGACTTCGTCATCACCGGGGCGCACCGCGTCATTCACGTCCGGAACGCGCCCTCCCCGGGTGCGACGTCCTCGCTTGCCATCGCCGAATACGTCGTCGACGAGGCGCTCGCGCGCGCAACGGGGTGAGCGTGCCGGGGCGTCCGACCGTCACACCGCTGCAGTCGGAGGGTCAGCGGCATCGCAGCTGGAGCGTGAAGCCCTCGGGCATGAGGGTGAGCCGCTCGGCGATCTTCAACTGATAGTCCGGATCACCCACGATGTCGTAGCGGCGCAGAATGGTCCCCAGAACGAGCACGGCCTCGTGTACCGCGAATTGTCTTCCAATGCAGGCACGTTCGCCGGTGCCGAAAGGCTTGTACACGTGCGCGGGACGCGATCGGATGCGTTCGGGCAAGAAGTTGTCGGGGTCGAAGGCCTCGGGATCGTCCCCCCAAACGGGGTCGCGGTGCAGCGCGGGGATGAGGACGAGGACCCAGTCGCCGACCTTCATCGGATACTTGCCGACGAGGGTGGTGTCGACGGTGGCCTCCCGGCCGTAGGCGGGCGCCGTGGGCCACAGCCGCAGCGACTCGTCGAGCACTCGTCGCACATACCGCAGTTTGGCGATCTGCTCGAACTCCGGTGTCTCCTGGCCCCACACCTCGTCGACTTCGGCGCGGGCCTTCGCAAGCACCTCGGGGTGACGAGAGAGGTAGTAGAGGGCGAAAGAGAGTGCGCCGGAGGTTGTCTCGTGTCCCGCGACGAGGAAGGTGACCACCTGATGGCGGATGTTCAACTCGTCGATCTTGTCCGGGTGATCTTCCCGGGCCGCCCGCAACATCAGTTCGAGAAGGTCCTCAGGGCCCGTGTCGCCGCTGCCTCGGCGGGCCCGGATCACCTCGTCGACCACTTCGGCCAGATACTCCAGATTTCTCGCATTGCGGCGATCCGCCCGGCGCGTCAGGAGTCGCCCGAGCGCGGACGTCTTCACGAACGTCGTCCGCTGCGAATGGCTGAGAGCGCCGACCATTGCCTGCACGAACGGGTGCGGACGTGAACGCTCGAACGAGTCGAACGAGTAGCTGAAGCCCGTGCGGCCGATCGTCTCGAGGGTCAGCTTGGTCATGTCCGAAGACACGTCCACGGGTGTGCCGTCGGTGCGGCGGTCCCAGTACTCGGTCAACTCGCCGGCGACGTCGAGCATCGTACGGTGGTACGAGCGCATCGCCGACTTCGTGAAAGCCGGCGCGAGCAGGTTGTGTGCCTTGCTCCAATTGGGCTCGTGGTTGTAGGCGGTGAACAGCCCGTCTCCGCCCAACTCCCGTAACGAGGCGACGCCGGGAGCGAGGTGTTTGGCGAAACGGGACTCGTCCGATAGTTCCGCCACCATGTCGGCGCCCGAGGCGAACACGAAGCGGTTACCGAGGACGTCGCGTTCGAAGATGGGCCCGAGCGTCTTTCCGATCTCCATCGAATTCTGCAATGGAGTGCGGATGTTGATGCCGAGCACGTCACCGAGTACCGGTAGTCGCCAGCGCGGATGAGGAATGGCCGCGGTGTCGCGCTCGCGAAGTGATTCGACGCTCATATTGCCCCCGGTGTGTCGTGCACTACTGAATTGATGTCTAGTACGCAAGGTACGCCTTACTGAATCGGTGTCAAGTAGTAGCGTGAGTCAGCATGACCAGTGCCCGCCGCCGCCTCGACCCCGAACAGCGGCGGTCGCAGCTACTCGACATCGGCGCGCGTTTGTTCGCCGACCGGCCGTACGAGGACGTCTGGATCGAGGAGGTCGCCGAACTCGCCGAGGTGTCGCGTGGGTTGATGTATCACTACTTCCCGACGAAACGAGACTTTTTCGCGGCCATCGTCGAGCGCGAGTCCGAACGGCTCCTCGCGGCCACTGCCCCCGACCAGTCGTTACCCGTCGAAGAGCAGGTGGCGGCGGGCCTCGACGCGTATCTCGAGCATGTCGCCAGCCATCGGCACGGCGTGCGGGCGGTCAACTTCGGTGCCCTGTCGGCGGATGCCGACATCCGGGCCATCGTCGAGCGCGAACTCGACGCGCAGCAACGCCGGATCGTCGACGCCCTCGACCCACCGGCGGACGACCGTGAGCTCATCGGTGTCGCGGTGCGCGGCTGGATCGCCTTCGTCCGGGCCGTGTGTATGGATTGGCTCGATCATCCGTCGATCCGCGAATGCGAGCTTCGGGACCTCTGTCTGCGGTCGCTGACCGGGATGCTCGGTGGGTGGCCGGAATGAATCCCGTGATCATCGAGCGAGAATCGACTGTCGATGCACCCATGGACCGGGTCTGGGACCGGGTGGTGAGCCCCGACGGCATCAACGACGAGTTGCGGCCCTGGTTGACGATGAGTCTGCCCCGCGGCGCCGGGTCGATCACCATCGACACTGTTCCCGTGGGCGACCCCCTCGGCCGCGCCTGGCTCAAGCTGTTCGGCATTCTGCCCTTCGACTACGACGCCCTGACCATCGCCGAGCTCGATCGGGGACGACGGTTCCACGAGAAGTCGACGATGCTCAGCATGCGTCGTTGGGAGCACGAACGCACTCTGACTCCGTGCGAGGACGGCCGTACTCGGATTTCTGACCGGATCACGCTCGAACTTCGCACTCCGATGGCCGTGATGGCGCCCTTGATCGGTCGCGTGGTGCACGCCCTCTTCGGTCACCGGCACCGTCGCCTGCGGCGTCATTTCGACCGACCGATCACCAGTCGGTGAATCAGCCGTGCCGCGGTGCGTGCGGTGCGCTGGTCTATGTCGTAGACAGGATTGAGTTCGGCCACATCGCAGACGGCGAGTTTTCCACTGACGGAAACGGTGTCGCAGATGAACTGCACCGTCTCGACCGGAATGCCGAACGCGGCGGGCGCACTCACTCCCGGCGCGACTGCAGCGGGCAGAGCGTCGAGATCGATGGTCAGGTAGACGAGGTCCACGCCCGCCAGGAATTCGAGGACAAACGCGCGCAAAGCTGCCCGGTCGAACGAGTCGTCGTCCGACAGGTAGCGCACACCGAGTCGCCGGGCGGTGTCGAACAGCGCTGTCGTGTTACTCGGCTGGGCGATGCCGATCACCGAGTACTGCACTGCGGTTCCGGCGGCACGTTCGCGCTCGAGAATTTGCCGGAACGGCGTTCCCGACGTCGCCACCGGATCGGGGCGGAGATCGAAGTGCGCGTCCACGTTGAGGATTCCGATTCGGCGATCCGGGGTTCTCAGCGCGGACCGGGCCAGACCGAGGTACGTCCCGTAGGCCATTTCGTGCCCGCCGCCGAGGACGACCGGGAAGTGACCCGCGTCGATAACGGTGCCGACCGCCGCCGCGAGCGCCTCCTGCCCGGCCTCGAGCCGATCATCGACGACTGCGATGGTCCCGGCGTCGTACGCCCGAATCGGGTGGGGCAGCGCCATGGAGGAAAGTGCGGACCGCAACGCGTCCGGTCCGCCCGCCGCCCCCCGCCGCCCCTTGTTTCGTGCCACCCCTTCGTCACTCGCGAAACCGAGAAGCACGGTCGCCCCCGGTTCGGCTGCGGGATCGAACGGTGTGACCACTTGATGCCAGCGCAGGTGTTCCGAGGTGGAGCCGTCCACTCGCCCCGACCAGGTCGGCGGGGGAGTGGACACCGGGATCGGCACGTTCACGGCCGGGGCCGGGCGGCCGAGTAGGCGAGGACGCCACTGCGCCACACGTCGGTGATCAGGGGGACGCCCGGGCGATAGGCGAGATGAAGATGCGACGGTGCATCGAGGGCCAGGGCGTCGGCACGGGCGCCGGGACGCAACACCCCGACGTCGTCTCGTCGCAGTGCCCGCGCGCCCCCGGCTGTGGCAGCCCAGACGGCCTCGTCCGGTGTCATGTGCATGTCCCGCACGGCGAGGGCGATGCAGAACGGCAGGCTGGTGGTGTAGCTCGTCCCGGGATTGCAGTCCGCGCCGAGTGCCACTGTCACCCCGGCGTCGATCAGGGCGCGGGCGTCGGGGTACTTGTTCCGGGTCGAGAAGTCCGCTGCCGGAAGCAGAGTCGCCACCGTGGAACTTCCGGCCAGGGCGTCGAGGTCGGACTGCGTGGTGTAGCAGACATGGTCGACGGACGCGGCTCCCAGGTCCACTGCCAACTGGACACCCGGCCCCTGGCCGAGCTGATTTCCGTGTACCCGCGGGATCAGGCCTCTCGCCATCCCGGCAGTGAGGACCGCGTGTGCCTGGTCCCGGTCGAATGCCCCTCTCTCGCAGAAGACGTCGATCCACTTGGCCTCGCTTGCACACGCGTCGATCATCTCCGCGCACACCATGGTGACGTAGTCGTCGGTGCGCCCGTCATATTCCGGTGGAGGCACGTGCGCGGCGAGCAACGTGACCTCGCCGGTGAGCGACGCCGCGATCCGGGTGCAGCGCAGTTCGTGTCCGACCGTCTGGCCGTACCCGGTTTTGCATTCGACGGTGGTGCTGCCCGACCGCAGCGCTTCGGCGAGAAGTCGACGCGAATTCGCGTGTAGTTCTTCGTCGGTCGCGGAGCGTGTCGCTTCGATCGTGGTGCGGATCCCGCCCGCGGCATAGGGGTGCCCGGCCATGCGCGCGGCGAACTCCTCGGCACGTTCGCCGCCGAAGACGAGGTGCGCGTGGCTCTCGACGAAACCCGGCAGGACGGCCCGGCCGCCCAGATCGTGTCCGGCATCGGCGCTCGGGGCGGTTCCCGAGGGCCCCACCCACGCCACCGTGCCACCGTCGAATACGACGGCCGCGTCGCGGATCAGTCCGAGCGGACCGGCTCCGGCGCCCGGGTCGTTGGTCACCAGCATGCCGATGTTGGTGAGGACCGTCGAGCGGGCGGCGTCCGTCGTCACGACGCACCTTCACCCTTCGGACATCGGTATGCGCACACCGCGCTTTCTGGCGATGTCGGCGGCGTGTTCGTACCCGGCGTCGACGTGCCGGACGATTCCCGTTCCGGGGTCGTTGGTGAGCACCCGCGTCAGTTTCTGCGCCGCCAGGTCGGTGCCATCCGCCACACACACCTGTCCGGCGTGGATGGACCGCCCCATCCCGACGCCGCCGCCCTGGTGGATCGACACCCACGTTGCACCGGACGCGGTGTTGAGCAGTGCGTTGAGCAGAGGCCAGTCGGCGACGGCGTCGGAGCCGTCCGCCATCGCTTCGGTTTCGCGGTACGGCGAGGCGACCGACCCCGAATCGAGGTGGTCGCGGCCGATCACGATGGGCGCCGACACCTCACCGGAGGCCACCATCTCGTTGAACCGCACACCCGCGAGGTGCCGCTCGCCGTACCCGAGCCAGCAGATGCGGGCAGGCAGGCCCTGGAAGGCCACTCGCTGCCCGGCCAGTGTGATCCACCGGCGCAGGTGCTCGTTGTCGGGGAAGAGATCGAGGATCGCGGAGTCGGTGGCGGCGATATCTGCGGGATCACCGGACAACGCGGCCCAGCGGAACGGTCCCCGGCCCTCCTCGAACAGCGGCCGGATATACGCGGGAACGAATCCGGGGAAGTCGAATGCGCGGTCGTAACCGGCCTTGCGCGCCTCGTCCCGGATCGAGTTGCCGTAGTCGAACACCACGGCGCCCCGATCGAGAAACCCCACCATCGCGGCCACATGGCGGGCCATCGACGCCCGGGCGTCCTCGGTGAACGTCACCGGGTCCTTCTCCGCCATCCTCTTCATGTCGCCGAAGTCCATTCCGAGCGGCAGGTACGACAGCGGGTCGTGCGCGGAGGTCTGGTCGGTGACGATGTCGATCGGTGCCTTTCTGGCCAGCAACTCGGGGAGCACCTCGGCAGCATTGCCCTCGAGACCGATGGAGAGCGGACGCCGCCCGTCGCGGGCTTCCACCGCGAGAGTCAGCGCCTCCGAGATGTCTGCGGCCTTGGCGTCGAGGTAGTCGAGCGCGATCCTGCGATCGATGCGGGTGACGTCGCAATCGACACAGATCGCCACGCCCTCGTTCATCGTGACCGCGAGCGGTTGCGCGCCGCCCATCCCGCCGAGGCCCGCAGTCAGGGTGATCGTTCCCGCGAGCGTGCCACCGAAGCGGGAGCGTGCCACCGCGCCGAAAGTCTCGTACGTGCCCTGCAGGATGCCCTGTGTGCCGATGTAGATCCAGGAACCCGCTGTCATCTGCCCGTACATCATCAGCCCGAGCGCCTCGAGCCGCCGGAACTCCTCCCAGTTGGCCCAGTCACCCACCAGGTTGGAGTTGGCGAGGAGCACCCGGGGCGCCCACTCGTGCGTGCGGAACACCCCGACCGGTTTCCCGGACTGCACCAGCATCGTCTCGTCCGACTTCAGGGTCCGCAGCGTCCTGACCATCGCCTCGAAGGCGTCCCAGCTGCGCGCGGCCTTTCCGGTCCCGCCGTAGACGACGAGGGAGTCGGGGTGCTCGGCAACCTCGGGATCGAGGTTGTTCATCAGCATCCGCAACGCGGCCTCCTGCGGCCAGCCGAGCGTGGTGAGTTCCGGCCCGCGGGGCGCCGACACCCGTCGTGGCCCGGCAGTCGAAGGCGTCGTCGTCACTGTCCACCCTCCAGCTTTCGATGGTCTCGAGTCAGTGTGGGTCTAGAAGCAGTGTGCTCCCGCTGGGCAACGCAGGGGGCAGGTTCTACTGAGCGAGGCGGAACGCGCACGTGGCCGGAAGCGGGCATTTCGGGCGCCATCACCCTGACTTTGTCACGATTGAGTCACGGACCGCTACGGTAGGACTTTACGACGACGCCGATCATGAGAGAACAGATCCTTGTTACGAAGTGACTCGAAGTTCAGGACATATGGCTTTCACGCCGTCGCGGTCCTTGCGGCCGTCTTCTCGCTCGCGTTGGTGGCCTACCGCGAGTACGAGGCGGCGACGGGCTACCTCATGGATCTCTCCGTGTTCCGGGACGCCGGCTACGCATTCCTCAACGGCCTTCCGCTCTACTCTGCTGATTTCCCGAGCAGCTCCGGATTCCGATTCATCTACGCGCCCTTCGCCGCCATCCTCTTCGCGCCGATGGCAGAACTCGACCCGGCGGTTCTGCAGGTGCTGTGGTGCGCCCTGAACATCGCGCTCGTGTGGTGGATGCTGAGGGTGGTGTTCGGCAAGCTCGACATGCGGCGTCCGGACCTTCTCGCACTGATGTCGCTGGGTCCGGTCCTGCTGCTCGAGCCGATGCGCTCGAACTTCGGCTTCGGGCAGGTCAACATCATCCTGATGGCTTTGGTGGTCGCCGACTGCACCGGCGTGATCCCACGCCGATTCCGTGGCATCGCGATAGGTCTGGCGGCGGCTGTCAAGATCACCCCTGCGGCGTTTCTCTTGGTGCTCCTGGTCCGCCGGGATTACCGCTCCATCGCGCGTGCCTTCGCTGCAATCCTCGCGACCATCGGCCTCGGCTTCTGGCTCCTGCCCCAGTCGTCGGTGTGGTTCTGGACCACCGAGTTCTTCGCTACCGGCCGCGCCGGCCCGCCGGACTTCTTCCGCAACCAGGCCCTCACCGGTCTGATCGCCCGGCTGGGAGTCGAGGGCCGGCTCGCCAGTGTCCTGTGGATGGCATGCGTCGTCGTGGTGGTCGCAGCTGTCGCGTGGTCGGCTCACCGGTTCACCCGGTCGGGGGAACATGTGATCGCGTTGTCCATCGTCGCGTTGGGGTCTCTGCTCGCGGCGCCGTTCGCCGTCACGCATCACTGGGCGTACAGCATCCTTCTCGTCCCGATCCTCGTCGCGCCTCGCTACCGCAGCTGGCGGCCGGTGGTCGGCGCGGCAACCCTCGTCTTCTTGATCGGCCCGAATTACGTACTGCAGTCCTCGTCGTCGGGCTGGGTGGAGTCGACCGTGCGTGAGGTGGTCGGAAGCTCGCAATGCCTCGCCGGGGTGGTCCTCCTCTGCGCCGCAGTCGTGGCGGCCCGGTCGCGTACCGCGGTCAGCACGGTCACTCCGGTCAAGCCCGCGTCCCAGGACGTGTTGGAACCCGCTCGGCCCTGAAATCTCCTACCGACGGCGGGCAAATGTACCGTTCAGCGCCTCAGATGCGTCGAACGGTACATTCGCCCGGTGTCGAGGTGGCCGCGCTATCGTCGAAACATGTGCCGAAACATCACCGAACTGCGCGGACTCGAGCCGGCAGCCACCGCGGAGGAGATCGAAGCGGCGGCGCGTCAATACGTACGTAAGGTCAGCGGGATTCAGAAAGTGTCGGACGCCAACCGCGAGCCCTTCGAAGAGGCCGTGGCGATAGTCACCGCGGCCACCACCACACTGCTGGCTGCGCTGCCACCTCGGAAGCAACCGCCCCCCACCGTGCCGCCGCTGCGACGGCCGGAGGTCCGGGCGCGGATAGAGGCGAAGGCTGCGTCGGCCGGCTGATCCCTTCCCCCTTCACCTGGACGAACGGGACGTACGTTGCGTTGGATCGAACGAACGTCCCGTTCGTGCAGGAGCAGAGGCCGCCGCGTGCCGACGTCAGTAGCGCAGTGCGCCCAGGGCGTCGATGCGTTTGACGGCGTCCGCGACGATGCCGTCGATGAGGTCCTTGCAGGTGGGCAGATCGCCCAGTAGCCCCACTACCTGACCCGACGCCAGGACACCGGCGGCGGTGTTGCCGTCGACGAGCCCGGCCTTGAGCAGCATCGGCGTGTTGGCGGCCATGATGATCTGCTGCCAGGTGCGGTCGCTGGACTTCTTCATGGCGAGGCCGTCCTTGACGAGCGTTGACCATTTCATGCCGGTCATCGCCTTGAATTTGGACGCGTTGCGCGCGGCGGCAACGAGTCCGCGCACATTCCCGGAGTGCTCGAGGCTGTTGACCAGTTCGGTGTTGAGGACCCGGTGCGGCATGCCGTCGACCTTCCGCGACACGGTGGTGTCCTGCAATCCCTTCGCCAGGTACTCCTGCTTCACGGAGTCGGGCACGGTCGATTCCTGGGTGAGGAGGAAGCGGGTGCCCATCGCGACACCGGCGGCGCCATAGGCCAGTGCCGCAGCCAGCCCGCGGCCGTCGTAGAAGCCGCCCGCGGCGACGACAGGGATGTCGACGGCGTCGAGCACCGAGGGCAACAGCAGGGTGGTGGCGACCGGTCCGGTGTGGCCGCCGCCTTCACCGCCCTGCACGATTACGGCGTCGGCGCCCCAGGACGCCACCTTCTTCGCGTGCTTGGCCGCGCCGATCGACGGTATGACCACCACGCCGGCCGCTTTGAGCTTCGCGATCAGTTCCTGCTTGGGGGCGAGCGCGAACGACGCGACGCGCACCTTCTCCCGGATCAACAGGTCGATGCGTTGCGGGGCGTCGGTGGCATCGGCACGGATATTGACCCCGAAAGGCTTGTCCGTCAACGTCTTGGTCTTGGCGATGGCCGCCTCGAGTTCTTCATACGTCATGGTCGCCGACGCCAGAATTCCGAGTCCGCCCGCGTTCGCGGTACCGGCAACGAGGCGCGGTCCGGCCACCCATCCCATCCCGGTCTGGACCACCGGATGTTCGACACCGACGAGTTCCGTCAACGCCGTTCGGAGCGCGCTCATGCCGACACCTCCCGGTCGCGCAGGCTGCGAGGATCGAGGACCTCGCGGATCAGGTGCAGTTCTTCTTCGGTCGGTTCGCGCGTCGCTCCGGCCTCGTCCAACCCGGCCACCTCGAACGACGTGTTCTCCGCGACCTGGTCGGCGGTGACGCCCGGGTGGAGGCTCAGCGCGCGGAACGTGTGGCCGGGTCCGCCGAAATCGAACACGCCGAGATTGCTCACCACGCGGTGCAGGTGCAGGAAGCGGAACGCCGGGTTCTCGGGATCGACCTGGTCGTAGCCGACTCCGGACACGATGTCGACCTTGTCGCAGAACACCCGGGACGAATGCTTACCCACCCAGTAGCTCGTGGGGTGGTTGATGGTGTTGCCGGGTGCGCCGCGGACACCGAACATCTGGCGCGTGGGGTGTTGTAGCGGACCGAACGCCGACAGGTTCTGATTGCCGTGCCGGTCGATCTGGTTGGCGCCCATGACGACGTGGCGTCGTCCGGATGCGACGACGTCGAACACCTTCCGGAACGGCATCCACCCCTCGATCGGAGCCTTGGCGCCGATAGCCGGGGTGTCGGCGAAGATCAGGGCTTCACCGTCGGTGATGAGCAGGTCGGGTTCGGTGGTGAGCCGGGCGAGCCGGGCCCCGATCAGTGGCAGCGTCGCCATGGGGCTTGCCATGATCTCTCCTGCACCGGCGAAAATTTCGGCGCAGGCGACGGCGCAGTATTCTGCGCGAGTCACCTCGGTGATCGTCTCGCTCATGCGTGTTCTCCAAACTTCTTCACGGCGGCCTGGTAGTCGTCCTCGCTGCCCGAGAGGTAGGTGTCGACGAACTTCTGCCACGACTCCGGGTCCTTCGCCGATTCGGCGTAGTGCCGCTGGAACTTCTCGTCGCGCCCGTAGCTGTCGCCGGCGAGCGTGAAGTGCGCACCGTTGGGTGCCTCGACGACGCCGTCGACCATCATGCGGTTGAGGATGAGGTTCTGCAGCGGAACAGTTTTCACCAGCTCCTCGGTTTCCACCACTCGCTCGACGGAGACGAACCGCTTCTCCGCCGCGGCGCAGTACAGGTCGTCGAAGTAGGGGTCGACGCCGGTGTACGCGGCGTTGCCGTGTTTGTCTCCGAGATTCAGATGTACCAGCGCCGCATCGAGATTCAGTGCGGGCATCGCGATGAGTGTCTCGGATTTGCCCGATGCGTCGGGGTAGGGGGAGGTGACGGTGCGTAGTTCGTCGCCCCAGAAGGCGCGAACGTCGGAACCGAGACCCGCGCGGATCGGCAGAAACGGCAACCGCGCTGCCGCGGCTTCGAGGCCACACTTGACCATGCCCTCGTCCATTTCCCGGACCTCGATCTCGCCGCCCGTGCGCGCCTTCGCGAACCAGGGGTCGTAGAACGGTGCCGAGTCGAGTGAGACGAATCCGTAGTACGCCTTCTTCACCTTGCCCGCCGAGCACAGCAGGCCGAGGTCGGGGCCGCCGTAGGTGACGACGGTGAGGTCGGTGATATCCGACCGAAGCAACGCGCGCACCAAGGCCATCGGCTTGCGCCGGGAACCCCAGCCACCGATGCCGATGGTCATTCCGCTGCGTAGTTCGCCGACGACGTCGTCCAGCGACATTCGCTTGTCACGCTTGGTGGCCATGTATCAGCCTTCCCTGTTGTTCGAGTTGGAGCGGGGCTTACCGGTCTCGACGAACTCGTCTCGATGTTCGTCGGAGACCCCCACCAGGTTGAGTTCGAAGGTGTAGCCCTGTTCGAGTCGGTAACTGGTCTTCACGTCGACGGGGTCGATCCCGTTGATCGCCTCCTTGGCGCACCGGATCACGCGGGTGTCCTTGGCGGCGATCTTGCCGGCGATGTCGCGGGCGGCGGCGTCGAGTTTCTCGCGCGGTACCACCTCGTAAACCGAGCCGAAGTGCTGCAGTTGTTGTGCTGTCACGTTCTGCGCCGTGTAGTACAGGGTGCGCATCATGTGTTGTGGGACGAGACGAGCCAGGTGTGTGGCGGCGCCGAGTGCACCGCGGTCGACCTCCGGCAGTCCGAAGACGGCGTCGTCCGAGGCGACGATCACGTCGGCGTTGCCGACCAGGCCGACGCCCCCACCGACGCAGAACCCGTTGACGGCGACAACGACGGGAACGGCGCAGTCGTAGACGGCGGCGAACGCGGCAGCGCACCCTCGATTGGCGTCGACGAGGGCGTCGTAGCCGTCGGTGGCCTGCATCTCCTTGATGTCGACGCCGGCGTTGAATCCGCGGCCCTCTGCTCGCAGGATCACCACGTGTGTGTTCGGGTTGCGGCCCGCAGCCAGTACCGCGTCGGCCAGTTCGAACCAGCCCCGTGACGGTATTGCGTTCACGGGCGGGTAGTCGACCGTCACTGTCGTGACGCCCCCGGGCTCGTCGTCAGTCCGGATTCCCATGTGTTTCCTCCATTTGAGCGGCCTCGCTACTCCACCAAGCAATTGCTTGGTAGGGTAGCACGATGGAAACGCGTTTCACTATGAACGGAACGGTGGTGCTCGTGACCGGCGGCGTTCGCGGAGTAGGTGCAGGCATCAGCCGCACCTTCCTGCGCACAGGCGCCGCGGTCGTGACCTGTGCGCGGAGGCCGGCGGACGGCCCGGTCGAAGCGGACGGTCGCGTCGCGGAGTTCATCGCCTGCGACATCCGCGACCCGGAGCAGGTACAGGGCATGGTCGACCGAATCGTCGAACGGCACGGCCGCCTCGACGTTCTGGTCAACAATGCGGGAGGTGCGCCCTACGCACTCGCCGCGGAGGCCAGCCCGAAGTACCACTCCAAGATCGTCGAACTGAACCTGCTCGCGCCCTTGCTGGTGTCGCAGGTGGCCAACGCGGTGATGCAGAACCAGGATTCGGGCGGCGCGATCGTCAACATCTCGAGCGTCAGCGGTTCACGGCCCTCACCCGGTACGGCTGCCTATGGGGCGGCCAAGGCCGGTGTCGATCACCTCGGCCGCAGTCTGGCGGTGGAGTGGGCGCCGAAGGTGCGGGTCAATTCGATCGTCGTCGGGATGGTCCGCACCGAGCAGGCCCATCTGCACTACGGCGGTGAGTCGGGGCTCGCGGCCGTCGCGGAGACGATCCCGCTGGGCCGCATGGCCTGCCCCGAGGATGTCGGCAACTGTGCGGTGTTCCTGGCTTCACCACTGGCCGCCTACGTCAGCGGATCGACCTTGACCGTGCACGGCGGCGGCGAGCGCCCGGCCTTCCTGTCAGCAGCAGACCCCGATCCCGCCGGAGCGGCGGCGAATATCAACGAGGAGAGAAAATGAGTGGACTGGTCGACGATCGCGTCGTCATCGTGACGGGCGCCGGCCGCGGTATCGGACGCGCACACGCGCTGGCCTTCGCCGCGGAAGGTGCCAAGGTAGTGGTCAACGACATCGGCGCCGGACTCGACGGCTCTGCGACGGGAGAGAGTCCCGCCGAGCAGGTCGTCGCAGAGATTGTGGCCGCCGGCGGCGAGGCCGTCGTCAACGGTGACGATGTCGCGGACTGGGCCGGGGCGCAGAATCTGATCAAGGCTGCACTGGACCACTTCGGCCGCCTCGACGTGCTGGTGAACAATGCCGGCTTCCTGCGCGACCGCATGCTCGTCGGCATGAGCGAGCAGGAATGGGACGCCGTAGTGCGGGTGCACCTCAAAGGTCATTTCGCCACCCTGCGGCACGCGGCCGCGTATTGGCGCGGTGAGGCGAAAGCAGGGCGTTCCGTGGACGCCAGGATCATCAACACCAGTTCCGGTGCCGGACTGCAGGGTTCGATCGGGCAGGGCAACTACGCGGCGGCGAAGGCGGGTATCGCGGAGCTGACCATTCAGGCGGCGGCGGAACTGAAGAACTACGGCGTCACCGTCAATGCCATCGCCCCGGCCGCCCGGACTCGGATGACCATCGGCGCCGGCGGGGCCATGGCCGAGGCGATGGCGGCGCCCGAGGACGGGTTCGATGCGATGGCCCCGGAGAATGTCTCCCCTCTGGTGGTGTGGCTGGGCAGTATCGAGTCCAAGGACGTCACCGGGCGTGTGTTCGAGGTCGAGGGCGGCAAGATCACCGTCGCCGAGGGATGGCGTCACGGTCCCACCCAGGACAAGGGCGCGCGGTGGGAGCCGAAGGAAATCGGCCCCGTCGTCGCCGGCTTGCTCGCCAAGGCCGAAACTCCGGTCCCGGTCTACGGCGCCTGATCTGAGGCTGTACGAACGGGACGCTCGTTGCGTTAGACGCAACGAGCGTCCCGTTCGTCCCGGTGCCAGCAGATCCGGAATCCTGTTTGGACACCTTGCTAAACAGGTGTCCAGAAGTTACTCTCCAAGAAGGAAATGCCTCCCGGCTTAGGAGATTTCGTGAAGTTCGGCATTACGTTGTTCACCAGTGACCGCGGAATCGGACCGGCCTCCGCCGCGCGGGGGGGCGAGGCCAATGGTTTCGACTCTTTCTACGTGCCCGAGCACACTCACATTCCGGTCAAACGTGATGCGGCACATCCGCAGACGGGCGACGCCTCGCTTCCGGACGATCGCTACATGCGCACGCTGGATCCCTGGGTCGCGCTCGCGTCGGCGGCCGCGGTGACCCAGCGTATCGAGCTCGGGACTTCGGTGGCTCTACCCGTCGAGCACGACCCCATCACTCTTGCCAAGACGATCGCCTCGCTCGACCATCTGAGCGGCGGCCGCGTCGTCCTCGGTGTCGGATACGGCTGGAATCTGGATGAACTCTCCGATCATCATGTTCCGCCGGGCCGCCGTCGCACGATGCTGCGCGAGTACCTCGAGGCCATGCGGGCCCTGTGGACGCAGGAGGAAGCGTCCTACGACGGCGAGTTCGTCACCTTCGGGCCGAGCTGGGCGTGGCCCAAGCCGACGCGTGTGCCTCCGGTCGTCGTCGGTGCGGCCGGCAACGAGAAGAACTTCAAGTGGATCGTGCGTTCGGCCGACGGCTGGATGACCACACCGATCGAGCAGGACATCGACGACCGTGTCCGGTCTCTTCAACGAATGTGGCGTGAGGCGGGCCGGACGGGCGAACCGCGGATCGTGGTGCTCGACGGGAAGCCGGATGTCGAGAAGCTGCACCGGTGGCGAGACCTCGGCGTCAGTGAGGTCGTCTACGGAGTTCCGGACCGAAGCGAGGAGGAGGTGCTCGCGTACCTCGGGCGACTTGCCGGAAAGATCGAAGGTTTGCGCGAGTCGGCGGCGCTGCGCTGAGTAGTGCGGTTGGATAGGACGAGGACACGCAAATGTGAGAACGTGTTCTAGTATTGCCGTCTGCTGCTCGAGGAGAGGTCGGAGTCCGTGCGCATCGCACTCCTGTCGTATCGAAGTAAGCCCCACTGCGGTGGGCAAGGTGTGTACGTCCGTCATCTCAGCCGTGAACTGGTCGAACTCGGACACCAGGTAGAGGTGTTCTCGGGTCAGCCGTACCCGGATGTCGACCCCCGGGTCACCCTCACCAAGGTCCCGAGTCTCGACCTCTACCGCGAGCCCGATCCGTTCAGAACGCCGCACCTGCGGGAGTTCCGCGACAGCATCGATGTGCTGGAAGTGGCCACCATGTGGACGGCCGGCTTTCCCGAGCCGCTCACATTCAGCTTGCGTGCGGCGCGACTGCTGCGTGAGCGCGCCGACGAGTTCGACGTCGTGCACGACAATCAGTGCCTCGGCTACGGGCTGCTCCAGCTCCAGAAGGCCGGCCTGCCCGTCGTCGCGACCATTCACCATCCGATCACCCGCGACCGCGCGCTCGACCTCGCGGCCGCCAAGTGGTGGCGCAAGGTCACAGTCCGGCGCTGGTACGGCTTCCTGAGCATGCAGAAGCGGGTGGCCCGCAGGATCCCCGCGCTGGTGACGGTGTCGCAGTCTTCGGCCGACGACATCAGCGCGGAGTTCGATGTGCCCGCTGCTCATTTGCGGACCATTCCGCTCGGCGTGGACACCGAGGTGTTCCAGCCGCGCGCCGATGCACGGGTCGCGGGGCGGATCGTGTGTGTCGCGAGCGCCGACATGCCGCTCAAGGGTGTGTCGACCTTGCTCGAAGCTGTTGCGAAGGTGCACACCGAACGCTCCGTCGAGGTGGTTCTCGTCGCCAAACTGGCGGCGGGCGGGGTCACCGAGAAGCTGATCGACGAACTCGCCATCGGTGACGTGGTGCGCACGGTCTCGGGCATCGACGACTCCGAATTGGCGTCGCTGCTGGCCTCGGCAGACGTCGCCTGTGTCCCGTCCCTGTACGAGGGTTTTTCACTGCCCGCCGTCGAAGCGATGGCCTGCGGAACTCCGCTCGTCGCGAGTCGCGCCGGTGCCATCCCCGAGGTCGTGGGAACTCAGGAAGAAGCCGGTGTCCTGGTGACGCCCGGTGATCCGCAGGAACTGGCGGACGTGCTGGGCGCGCTGCTCGACGACCCGGAGCGGCGCGTCAGGCTGGGCGACGGCGGCCGTTGCCGAGCGCTCGAGCGCTACAGCTGGTCTGCGGTGGCGGCGAAGACCGCGGAGACTTATGCCGATGCCATCCAGCAGACCCGTGGAGGAGAACGACTGTGCTGACCGTGGACTTCGACCGGCTGGGCGTGAAGCCCGGCGACAAGGTGATCGACATCGGTGCGGGAGCCGGACGGCACTCGTTCGAACTGTATCGGCGGGGGGCCGACGTCATCGCGTTCGACCAGAACGCCGACGAGCTGGCCGACGTCGAGAAGATGTTCGTGGCCATGGCCGAAGTGGGGGAGGCGCCCGCGGGCGCTGACGCGCGTATTCAGGTGGGTGACGCGCTGAACCTGCCCTATGAGGACGGCACGTTCGACGCTGTCCTCATCTCCGAGGTTCTCGAGCACGTGCCCGAGGACGATCGCGCCATCGCCGAGTTGGTGCGCATCCTCAAGCCCGGTGGTGTTGCAGCAGTGACGGTTCCGCGGTGGTTGCCCGAAAAGGTCTGCTGGGCACTGTCCGACGCCTACCACGAGGTGGAAGGCGGGCACGTGCGGATCTATCGGGCCGACCAGTTGGCGGGCAAACTCACTGCGGCCGGGCTGAAAGTGCAGGGCCGCGATCATGCCCACGCCCTGCATTCACCGTACTGGTGGCTCAAATGCGCGGTGGGAGTCGAGAACAACGACAATCCCCTCACCAAGGCCTACCACCAGGTTCTGGTGTGGGACATGATGAAAGCTCCCTGGCTCACTCGCACCGCGGAGAAGGTACTCAACCCCGTGGTCGGCAAGAGCGTGGTGTTCTATCTGGAGAAGCCGAACCGGCCGAGCGCGGTGAGGGCGCCGCGGTGAGAGCGGCCGACGTTCCGTCGGTGCCGAACGTGTTGTCGGAGAGCCAGGTACTGCAGACAGCCAAGTCGATCGCCGCTGCCCAGGAATCATCGGGCGCGTTGCCGTGGTTCACCGGTGGTCACACCGACCCGTGGGACCACGTCGAATCCGCCATGGCGCTGGGCGCTGCCGGGTTGCGCGAGGAGGCGGAGGCCGCGTACGAGTGGTCGCGCCGCACTCAGCGGCCCGACGGTTCGTGGCCGATGGAGTTCCGGGACGGTGTGGTCCACAATGCCGACTCCGACAGCAACTTCTGCGCGTATCTCGCGGTCGGAGTGTGGCATCACTACCTGATCACCGGCAACCGGGACTTCGCCGTGTCCATGTGGCCCTCGGTGCGGGCAGGACTCGACTTCGTCGTGGAGTTACAGGAACCGAGTGGCGAAATCTTCTGGGCCCGAGGAAGCGGCGGCGAAGCATGCCCCGAGGCGCTGCTGACCGGCAACTCCAGCATCCACCACAGCCTGCTGTGCGGGCTGTTGCTGGCGCGACTGGTCGACGACCCCCAACCGGAATGGGAGTTCGCCAAATACACCCTCGGCCACGCGATCCGGCAGCACCCGGAGTCGTTCGCGCTCAAAGACGAATACTCGATGGATTGGTACTACCCCATCCTCGGGGGAGCCGTGCGGGGTGCGGCGGCGGCTGCGCGCATCGAGTCGCGGTGGGACGACTTCGTCGTCGAAGGTCTGGGCATCCGGTGTGTCGACCACCGGCCGTGGGTGACCGGAGCCGAGACGTGCGAGCTGGTGCTGGCCCTCGACGCGATGGGCGAGCGCACCCGCGCTCTCGAGCAGTTCGCGGCCATGCAGCATCTGCGTGATCCCGACGGCTCGTACTGGACCGGGCTCGTCTATAGCGACGGCAAACGCTGGCCGGTCGAACAGACGACGTGGACGGGTGGAGCGATGATTCTCGCGGCGGACGCACTGTCGCGCACCACGCCCGGACACGGGATCTTCCGGGACGCGGCGGCGCCGGTGGGACTACCGATCGGTGCAGATCGGTGCGGCGACTACTGTCACGCCAGCGGTTCGCCGGTCTGACCGCCTACCCGTTCGAGAACGCGCAGTGACCCGGTGACGGACGTCTCCTTGAATTGGCCTGTCGCCAGAGCACGTTCGTAGATCTCGAACGGTGGCCGTCCACCGTCCGCGGGGTCCGGGAACACGTCGTGGATGACGAGTGCGCCGCCGACGACGACCCAGGGTGCCCACCCCTCGAGGTCGGCGTTCGCGGCCTCCGAGGTGTGTCCGCCGTCGATGAAGACGAAGTCGACGGGGGTGCGCCAGAATGTTGCCACCGTGGAGGAGCGGCCGAGTACACCGACGACGTATTCTTCGAGCCCCGAGTCGGCCATGGTGTGGCGGAACCGGCCGACGGTGTCGAGCACACCGGTGTGGGGGTCGACGAAGGCCGGTTCGTGGTATTCCCAGCCCGGCTGGTGTTCCTCGGAGCCGTGATGGTGGTCGATGGTGACCACCCGAGCGCCTCGGGCCTTCGCGGCAGCCCCGAGATAGATCGTGGAGCGACCGCAGTAGGTGCCGATCTCGACGCCGGTACCGCCCGGAGTCAGATAGTGCATCGCGGCCGCGTGCAGGGCGGTGCCCTCGTCCTCCGGCATGAACCCGGGCGTGGACTCGGCGAGTCGGAGAAGGTCTCGTGTCAGGTGTTCGGTGCTCATGTGGCCTCTGCATCCGGGGCTGCCGCTCTGGCTGCCTTCTTCCGCTTGTGTAGCACCCCACCGATCATGGAGTCGAGTTTCGTACCCAACGGCCACCCCACGTAGTGGCACAGAAACAGGGCGATCTCCCGCAACTGCTCCTCGTCGAGTTCTTCGTTGTGCAGGGCGGCGCCCACCTGGATCTCCGCGACATCGACCAGACCTTGCGCGGTGAGCGCACCGAGGAGGAGGAGCCTGCGGTCGCGGATGCTGAGCCCGGGCCTCGCCCAGATGTCGGCGAAGAGGTGGTCGGCGGTAACGGCGAAGTGCGCGCCGGGACCGTCCTGCATCTCGAACCCGTAGACCTTCTCCATCATGGCCAGGCCGCGGGTGCGGGTGTCGTTCTTCATCGCTGCTCCTTCGTGGCTGTGCTGTCCACGCCCAGCCCCGGCCCCAGTCCGGTCAGGGCGATCCGGGCGAGCGGCAGGGTGACGTCGAGTCGTTCGCCGAGACCGATCGCCAGGAGAAGATCCTTCTCGCCGAGGTCCCGGACGTGGGACATGATCAGGTACCAGCTGTCGTTCTCGTCGAGGGCGGCGGTGTTGTCGCGGAGCATGATCGCGCCGGCGCCACCGGTGATCGCGTCGGTGTGCCGGACGACCTTCCCGAGTTCGGTGATGTCGAGACCGGCGGCCTCGGCGAGTCGCTGCGCCTCGGCCGCGGCCGTGAAGGACACGAAGTGCAGCAGGTTGCGGGCGAGCTTCATGCGCGTACCCGCGCCCACGTCGCCCGCGTGCACGACGAGTTCCGCCCAGTGCCCGAACGGCTCCCGCACTTTCTCGAACGCCGTGTCACTCGCGCCGACCATCACGGCGAGCTTGCCCTTGTGTGCGCCCGGTGCGCCGCCGCTCACCGGGGCGTCCACCAGTTCGACGCCCTGCTCACCGCACAACTGCGCCAATTCGACGGCAGTGACGTCGCTGATCGTCGAATGCACCGCCACGACGGTGCCCGGCCGGGCCACCTCCAGAATTTGGAGGACAACGTCCCGCACCTGTTCGTCGTTCAGCACGGTCACGGAGATAACGTCCGCGTTCTCGGCCACCTCCCGCGGACTCGACGTCACCTTCGCGCCCGCCTTGCCGAACGGTTCCAGCGCCTCGGGCCGGGTGTCGCACACGATGAGTCCGCCGGGGCGGCCCAGAAGCCGCTTCGCCATGGGCGCACCCATGTTGCCGAGGCCGATGTAGCCGACGGATACCTGCTCGGTCGTGGTCATGAGCGGAAAATCTGTCCGCCGTCGACGTTGAAGATCTGCCCGGTGATCCAGCTCGCCTCGTCGGAGAGCAGGAACAAACACGCCCCGACGAGGTCTTCCGGTGTTCCCATGCGCTTGAGGGGCAGGGTCTTGACCATGTCTGCCACCATATTTCCTGGGGTGACGGTGCGGGTGGCTTCGGTGTCGATCGGTCCCGGCGCGATGGCGTTGACCCGAATGCTCATGCCACCCACCTCGTGGGCGAGTTGCTGGGTGAGGCCGTTGATTCCGACCTTCGCGAGCCCGTAGAAGCCGGAGTACAGCCAAGCCGCCGTGGAGGATTGGTTGACGATCGACCCGCCGCCGCCGTTGTTCATGTGCGGCCACACCGCGCGGGTCACGTTGAGGGCGCCGTCGAAGTTCACGCTCATGAACTTCTTGTAGTAGTCCCAAGGCACGGTGATGAGGAGGTCGAGTTTCATGCCCCCGTAAATGGCGGCGTTGTTGACCAGATAGTCGATGCCGCCGAACTTCTCGACGGTGAACTCGGCGAGTTGTTTCGCCGACTCCTCGTCTGACACGTCGACATCCTTGAATACTGCCGTCCCGCCGTCCGAGGTGATCTGTTTTGCCACGGTTTCGCCGAGTTCCGCGTTGAGATCCGCGACCACCACGTTGGCGCCCTCGGTTGCCAGCGCCCGGGCATATCTTTCGCCGATGCCCTGAGCAGCGCCGGTGACGATGGCTGTCTTTCCGTCGAACCGTCCCATATCGTCTTGTCTCCCTGAGTTGAGTGCGGTGAAAGTGTGGTGATGGACTACAGGGCCGGTTCCGCGACCAGCTTGGTCTCGAGGTACTCCTCGAAGCCCGCAACACCCATTTCCCGGCCGATCCCGGATTGCTTGTATCCGCCGAACGGCGCATCGGCCGCGTACCAGATTCCGCCGTTCACGCCCAGCGTTCCGGTGCGCACTGCCTCGACCACGTGCTGCACGCGTGCGGGATCCGTACCCCAGATCGATCCGGACAGCCCATAGGGGGAGTCGTTGGCGATGCGAATGGCGTCGTCGTCACCGTCGTGGGGGATGATCACGAGCACGGGACCGAAGATCTCTTCCCGTGCCACCCGCGCGCTGTTGTCGAGTCCGGAGATGAGGGTGGGTTCGATGAAGAAGCCGCGTTCGTGATTGCCGGGGCGTCCGCCGCCGACCACGATGGTCCCGCCTTCCTCGACCGCGAGACGCAGATACGCCTCGACTCGCTCGCGTTGGCGTGCGGAGATGATCGGACCGCAGATGGTGTCGGGTTCGTCGGGGTCACCGGCAGGAAGACCGCGGAGGGTGCGCGCGGTGGCCTCGACTGCCTCGTCGTACCTTTCGCGCGGAACGAGTAGCCGGGTGGTGAGCGCACAGCCCTGCCCGGCGTGGGTGCTCACGGTGAATGCCGCCATCGCGCACGCGCCCGCCAGGTCGGCGTCGTCGAGCACGATGAAGGCCGACTTGCCGCCCAATTCGAGGAACACCTTCTTGAGCGTCTGGGCGGCGGCCGTCATGACAGCCTTACCCGTTTCGGTCGAGCCCGTGAAGGACACGAGGTCCACGCGGGGGTCGGTCGACAGCTGCGCACCGAGGGAGTGGTCGCTCGACGTCACGATGTTGACCACACCGGGCGGGAAGTCGGTTTCCTGCGCGATCAGTGTGCCGACGAGTGCCGCGCACCAGGGTGTGTCGGGAGCGGGCTTGAGCACCACGGTGTTTCCCGCGGCCAGTGCGGGGCCGAGTTTGGCGAAATTGATTTGATGAGGAAAATTCCACGGCGTGATGGCGCCCACCACACCGACTGCCTCCTTCAGGACCCGCCTGTGCGACTTGATTCCCATCGTCGTCGACTCACCCAGGTCCTGTTCCCAGGAATAGCTGTCCGCCAGGCCCGCGAAGTATCCTAGATCGGCAACGGGCCCCTCGAGCTGGGGTCCGCTGGTGAAGAATCTCGGCGCGCCGACCTCGGCGATCGTGATCTCCCGGAATTCCTCGATGTGGGCGAGCAGGGCGTCGCGCAATTGCCGCAGGCACCGTGCCCGGAAGGCGTGGTCGCGGGACCAGGTCGTATCGTCGAATGCCCGGCGCGCAGCAGCGATCGCCACGTCCATGTCGGTGGGGGTGGCATCGGCCGCGGCACCCAGCACCTCTTCGGTGGCAGGGTTGATCACCTCGAAGGTGCCCCCGGAACCCGGGACGAGCTTGCCGTCGATCAGCAGGAGGGAACTGTCGGTGGGACGCAGAGTCATGGGGTCACTTCCGGATCGGATGGTGTGGGAGTTGTCGTCGTCATGAGTCGTAGGAGATTCGGACGGTGTCGGTAAGGGGCAATGCCTGGCAGGTGAGGATGTATCCGGCTTCGATGTCTTCGTCTTCCAACACCTGGTTGTTCACCATCTCCACCCGGCCCTCGGTCAGGCGGCACTCGCACGCCGCGCAGACGCCCTCACTGCAGGAGGAAGGGGCCTTCATACCGTTGGTGGTGAGGACGTCGAGTAGGCGTTGGTCGCCCGGCCACGAGAATGTCTGGGTCGCGCCGTCCTTCTCGACGACGACGGTGGACGCACGGGGAACGGCAACCGGGTCAGTCCCCCTCGCCGCGAGCACCGACTCGAAGGGATTGCTGCCGAGGGAGTTGAAGCGCTCGATGTGCACTCGCTCGCGGGGAAAGTGTATCGCCCTCAAGGCATCTCGGGCGCAGTTCATGAAGGGGCCGGGACCGCAGACGAACACCTCGTCGAAGTGGAAAGCCGAAAAATGCTCTCGCAACCGGTCCGAAGTGGGTAGCCCGTCGGTCGATTCGATCCAATGCGCGACGGAAAGTCGATCGGGATGGCGTGCAAGCAATTCGAGCAGCTCGGCGCGGAAGATCACGGAGTCTTCGTCGCGGTTGGCGTAGAAGAGCACCACATCGCCGGTCCCGCGGCCGAGGACGGATTTCAGTATCGACATCACCGGAGTGATACCGCTCCCGCCGGCGATGAGGAGAAACTTCCGGTCCAGTGCCTTCGGCGTGAACACTCCGGACGGCTCGAGCACCTCGATCTCCGCGCCGGTCTGTGCATGGTCGCAGAGCCAGTTGGATCCCCGTCCGCGATCGACCCGTTTGACGGTGATCTTCAGTGCACTGTCGATGTCCGGCGCACTCGCGAGCGAGTAACAACGCGCGAGGGAGGCGCCGTCGTGGGGGATGTGCAGGGTGAGGAACTGTCCCGGCTTGTAGCTGAATCGTTCTTTTTGGTGCGGTTCGAGTGCGAATACCACCGAACGAGCATCGGCGGTCTCCTCGATGACCTCCGCAACGCGGAGGCGGTGGATCGTCGGTGCGGTCATGGGCGAACGCTCCCTGTGGGGTTCGTCGAAGAGTGGAGCCAGCGCAGAACTGGACATATGTCTGGACTATAGTTTGCACATCTGTACGGCGCAATGACGGGATGCGCCCGGATTGATCGCAATACGCGCCTCGAGGGAAGTGGAAGACATGAACTCACACCGAGCAAAGCACCTGAAAGGACGCGGAGCGGTGGTGACCGGCTCGAGTCGCGGAATCGGCCGATCGGTTGCCCACGCTCTGGCGGCCGAGGGCGCCGGCGTGGTGGTCAACGGTCGCGACCGGGAGGCGTCCGACTCGGTGGCACAGGAAATCGTCGACGCCGGCGGACGGGCAATCGCGGTTTCGGGCTCGGCCGCGGTGCCGGGTGTCGCGGAGGCGCTCGCGGATGCGGCGGTGAGCGCGTACGGGTCGGTCGACGTCTTGATCAACTGCGCGGGGATCGCGGAACCTCCGCAGTCGTCCATCCTGAACGTCACCGACGAGCAGTGGAGCGAACTGATCGACGCGCACCTGACCTCGACTTTTCGCACCTGCCGGGTGATCGCTCCGCTGATGGTTGCGCGGGGACGTGGCGCCATCGTGAACACGAGTTCGTTCGCGTTCCTCGGTGACTTCGGCGGTACGGGGTATCCGGCGGCAAAGGGTGCGGTCAACAGTCTCACTCTGGCAATCGCAGCCGAACTCGCAGACTCGGGTGTGCGCGCAAATGTCGTCTGTCCGGGTGCGCGCACTCGACTGTCCGTCGGCGAAGGATACGAGCAACACATCGAAGAACTGCATCGGCGCGGCATGCTCGACGAGGCGGCGCGCTACGGTTCGCTTCATCCTGCGCCACCGGAGTACGTCGCCGCGCTCTATGCCTACCTGGCGAGCGATCGGGCCGCGGCGATCACTGGAGGCGTCTTCGTCGGATCAGGTTGTTTCGTAGGGCGATTCGAGCGGCAGACGCCGAAGTTCGTCGCCTACCGCGACCACGACACGGCGCCACCGTGGTCCCTGGACGAGCTGGCGGAACTCGTCTCCTTCACGCAGCCCACCCCGGACAGTGCTCCCCGCAGCACGGATTCGTAGATCGAGTCCAGGTCCAGCTCGTCACCGAGGAAATCGGTATTCACCAGCATGACGAAGCCGTGCATGGCGGCGAAGATGCTGACAGCCGCATCGAGAGTGTCTTCGGGCGGCACACCGCACGACGCCAGCATCGTACGCAGTGCCGTGTTGGCGTCCAGGGCTGCGGAGATGAAGGCGTCCCTGTCGACCGGGCTTGTGGTGAGTGTCCGGTACCGATGCGGGTGCTCGGTCGCCCAGACGCGGTGCGCGTCGACGAGCGCCCGGAGGCCGTCCACCCCGGTTCGGCCCATCGCGGTCTCGCGTAGGTGCGCGCCGAGTTCCGCCATGGTGCGCACCTGAACAGCGCCGCGGACGTCGTCGAGATTGCGGACGTGGTTGTAGAGCGACGCGGTGACGACCTCCAGTCGGGCGGAGAGGCTCGTCATCGACAGGGGGTCCCACCCGAGCTCGTCGATGATGTCGATCGCCGCATCCACGACCTTCTCGCGCGTCAGTGTGCGACGCCGGATCGGTTCTTTCTGCCCTCTCGCCATGGGTTCAGCATAAGGGCTTCCATAATAAATGAAGGTGTGTAGTTTGATACACATCACATTCATTTATTCGATCGAGGAGCAGTGGATGACCGCGTCTCGGATTGATCTCAAATCCCCCGACCTCTACGCGGAGGGGGTGCCCTACGCATTCTTCGACCGCCTGCGTAAGAGCGAGCCCGTCTATTGGCAGCCCGAGGAGGGCGGCACCGGCTATTGGGCCGTGACGAAACATGCTGATGTAGTTGCCGTCTCGCGGGACAGCGCCACGTTTTCCTCCGCGTTGGGCACCACGCAGATCGACGACTTCGACGACGAGACCCGGGCGAAGCAAGCGGCCATGCTCGTCAATCTGGATCCACCGGACCACACTCGGTTGCGCCAGTTGGTCAGCCGAGGATTCACGCCGCGCATGGTCAAGTCGCTGGAGGCGCACATCCGGGACATCTGCTCGCAGATAGTCGACGACCTACTCGACGCGGGAGAGGTCGATTTCGTGCGCCGCGCCGCGGCCCCCTTACCGCTCGAGGTGATCGCGGCTCTCCTGGGCGCACCCTCGTCGGACGTCGACAGGCTCTACGACTGGTCCAACCGGATGATCGGCTTCGACGATCCCGAGTACGCCACCACTCAGGCGGACGGCGAGCTCGCGGCGATGGAGATCTTCCTGTATGCCAACGAATTAGCGGCCCAGCGCCGCGTCGAACCGCGCGACGACATCGTCACCAAGCTGGTCCAGCCGGACGAGAATGGTGACACCCTCACCGAGATGGAATTCAACATGTTCTTCGTTCTCCTCGTGGTCGCGGGGAACGAGACGACACGCAACGCCACCGCGGGCGGCATGCAAGCTTTCATCGACCATCCCGAGCAGTGGCGCCGGTTGCAGGCCGAACCGGAACTTGCCGCGACCGCGGTCGAGGAGATCCTGCGGTGGGTCACGCCGGTGATGGACTTCCGGCGCACCGCCACCCGTGATGCGATGATCGGCAATCAACCGGTGGTCGCAGGCGACAAGGTGGTCATCTACTACCCGAGCGCCAATCGTGACGAGGACGTGTTCGACGCGCCGTACTGTTTCGACATCGCCCGAACGCCCAACCCGCACGTCGCCTTCGGGGGGAGCGGAATTCACTTCTGCCTCGGCGCGCACCTGGCACGGCTGGAATTGCGGATCCTGTTCGAGACGATGGCCGCCCGCATCGATCGCGTGGAGCCGACCGGTCCCATAACGCGGCTGCGGTCGAATTTCATCAGTGGCATCAAGGCAATGCCCGTACGTATTCACCCGCGCGGGCAGTAAATGCAGGACTTTTCGTTGCCAGGCCGACCAAACTGTAGTAGCGTCCAGACACGTGTCCAGTAAGATGAATTTCGAGTCCACCCGCCGCCGTTTGACCGAAAAGCAGGCAGACACTGTCGAGCGTCTGACCAAGGCTGCAGTCGAGGTGTTGCGGGCAGAGGGATTCGCCGGTCTCACCGTTCGATCGGTGGCCGGACTCGCCGGCGTCGCCCCGGCAACGGCGTACACCTACTTCTCCTCCAAGGAGCACCTCGTCGCCGAGGTGTTCTGGCGCCGCCTCGCGGCTTCACCCGAGGAGGCGGACGCGGGTCCCGACCGGACCGGACGGGTGGTGGCCGTGCTGCGGCACATCGCACTGTTGGTCGCCGACGAACCCGAGTTGGCCGGCGCCGTCACCAGCGCATTGCTCGGCCGTGACCCCGACGTGGAGCACCTGCGCACGCGGATCGGTATCGAGATCCGGCAGCGGCTTGCCGACGCACTCGGCAGCGATCCCGATCCGGACGTACTCGAGGCGCTGGAGCTGCTGTACGCGGGTGGGTTGGTCCGCGCGGGCATGGGCTACGGGTCGTACACCGAATTCGCAGATCGACTGGAAACTTCCGCCAAGCTGATCCTGGAGTGAATGCACATGACCGCAGCGTCGATCCCCGGAGCGTCACTCGATCCGGTGACGTTAAATCCCTACGATTACGACTTTCATGAGGATCCCTACGTCACCTATCGCCGACTGAGGGAAGAGGCGCCGGTCTACTACAACCCGGAACTCGATTTCTGGGCTCTTTCGCGTCACGAGGACGTCGTTGCAGCGTTTCGAGACAACACGCGGCTGTCGAGTGCCAACGGCGTGTCCCTCGATCCGGCGGCCTACGGTCCGAAGGCGTACAAGACGATGTCGTTCCTGGCCCTGGACGATCCGCGGCACATGCGGATGCGCCAGCTGGTCTCCCGGGGATTCACCCCGCGTCGTGTCAATGAATTACACGGGCGAATCGAGGAATTGACAACGCAGTATCTTGACCCGGCCTTGGCATCCGGGGAGTTCGATTGGATTCCGGAGTTCGCGGGCAAGCTACCCATGGACGTCATCTCGGAACTGATGGGTGTCCCCGAAACGGACCGTTCCGAATTGCGGCGACTCGCCGACCTGGTGGTGCACCGGGAGGAAGGCGTCCTGGATGTTCCCCAGGCAGCCATGGAAGCGTCGCTGTATCTCGTGGGCTACTACGCGGACATGATCGCCGAGCGGCGCAAGAAACCCGTGGACGATCTGACCTCGGCCCTGCTCGAAGCCGAGATCGATGGCGACCGGCTCACCGACGACGAAATCATCGCGTTCATGTTCCTCATGGTGGTTGCGGGCAACGAGACCACTACCAAGCTGCTCGGTAATGCTCTGTACTGGGGCTCACGGTTCCCGGACGAGGCGCGCAAGGTCCTCGGCGACCCGAGCCGGGTGTCGGAATGGGTAGAGGAGACTCTCCGCTACGACACCTCGAGCCAGATGGTTGCCCGCACGGCGGCCGTCGACGTCACCTTCCGCGACACGACCATTTCTGCCGGGGACAAGGTGCTGATCCTCATCGGGTCCGCGAACCGCGACCCCGCGGTATTCGAGGATGCCGACGAGTACCGGATCGGCCGGGACAGCAGCAACAAGCTCGCCAGCTTCGGCGGCGGCACGCACTTCTGCCTGGGCGCGCACATGGCCCGCCTCGAAGCGAAGATCGCTCTGACACAACTGGTCGAGAAGGTCGAAAGCTTCGAGGTGGACGAAAAGAATTGTGTGCGAGTTCATTCCACTAACGTTCGAGGTTTCGCCTCGCTTCCACTGAAAGTGCAGGTCCGTCATGCCTAGGTTCGAACCCCATCCGCCGCGGCGTCCTGCGATCATCAGCGGTGCCTCTTCGGGGATAGGTACCGCCACCGCCTATGCGCTTGCAGAACTCGGTCATCCCGTGGCACTCGGGGCGCGGCGAGTGGAGGAATGCGAGGCCATCGCCGACAAGATCCGAAGTAGCGGCGGTGAGGCTTTCGCGCACTTCCTCGACGTCACGGACACGGCGTCCGTGAACGACTTCGTGACAGCGGCCGAGAGCACCTTCGGTTCGACGGAGATCGTGCTGTCCGGTGCCGGGGACCTCGAGTTTTCCACCGCCCACGAGATGGATCCGGATCAGTTCCTGAAGCAGGTCGATGTACACCTCGTCGGCGCGCAGCGCCTCGCGCATCGGATCCTCCCCGGCATGATCGAACGCAAGCGCGGTGATTTCGTGCTGATCGGATCGGATTGCGCAGACTCACCACGACCGCGGATGGGCGCCTACAACGCCGCGAAAACCGGCGTCGAGGCAATGGGCAGGCAGATGCGGATGGAACTGGAGGGTACCGGTATCCGTGCGTCGATCGTGCGTCCCGGGCCCACCCAGACCGCTATGGGTATGAACACCACCGAGGAGGTCATCGGACCCGTCCTCGAAGACTGGGCGAAATGGGGTTTCGCCCGCCACTCCTACTTCTTGCGTGCGTCCGCGATCGCTGATGCCGTCGTCGCCACCGTGAGTGCGCCCCGTGGAGCACATCTGGTGCTGATCGAGGTCCAGCCCGAGGCGCCACTGCGAAAGGATGCCTGATGAATCTGACTCAGCCGCCGAGGGTTTCCGGCGGAGAGCGCGAACACGGCCACCTCGAGGAACTGCGCACCGACCCCATCGCCCTGATGCGGCGGGTGCGCGAGGAGTGCGGCGACGTGGGCGTCTTCCAATTGGTGGACCGCAACGTCATCATGCTGTCCGGGGCGGAAGCGAACGAGTTCTTCTTCCGTTCGAGCGACGAGGACCTGGATCAGCAGGCGGCCTATCCGTTCATGAAGCCGATCTTCGGTGAAGGTGTCGTGTTCGACGCCAGCCCCGAACGACGCAAGGAGATGCTGCACAACCAGGCTCTGCGCGGCGAGCAGATGAAGGGGCACGCCGCCACCATCGCCCACGAGGTCGATCGCATGGTGTCGCGCTGGGACGACGAGGGCGAGATCGACCTCCTCGAGTTCTTCGCGGAGCTCACCATCTATACGTCCTCGGCCTGCCTCATCGGCAAGAAGTTCCGGGACCAACTCGACGGTCGCTTCGCGCAGCTCTACCACGAACTCGAGCAGGGAACGGACGCGATCGCGTTCGTCGACCCCTACGCAGATATCGACAGCTTCCGGCGACGGGACGAGGCCCGGGTGCAGCTGGTCGCCCTCGTCCAGGACATCATGACGGACCGGATCGCACACCCTCCGCAGGGCAAGGAGGACCGGGACATGCTCGACGTCCTCGTCTCGATCAAGGACGAGAACGGCAACGAGCGGTTCAGTGCCGACGAGATCACGGGCATGTTCATCTCGATGATGTTTGCCGGCCACCACACGACTTCCGGCACAGCGGCGTGGACGCTGATCGAACTGCTTCGCCACCCCGACTACGCCAAGCAAGTCGTGGGCGAGCTCGACGATCTGTACGCCGACGGCTCCGATATCAGCTTCGGGGCGCTGCGGCAGATCCCGAAACTCGAGGCGGTGCTGAAGGAAACGTTGCGACTGCATCCTCCGCTGATCATCCTGCTGCGGGTGGCGCAGGGCGACTTCGAGGTAGGCGGATACCAGATTGCGCAGGGTGACCTAGTGGCTGCGACACCAGCGATCTCCAACCGTTTGGCCGAGGACTTCCCGAACCCGGACGCGTTCGACCCCGAGCGCTACATCGATCCGAACCAGGAAGACATCGTCAACCGGTGGACGTGGATCCCGTTCGGTGCGGGCCGGCACCGCTGCGTCGGTGCGGCATTCGCGTTGATGCAGCTCAAAGCTATCTTCTCCATCCTCCTGCAGGACTGGGAATTCGAGATGGCGCAGCCGTCGGAGACGTATCGCAACGACCACAGCAAGATGGTGGTTCAGCTGCAGCAGCCTTGTGCGGTGAGGTACCGGAAGCGCAGCAAGTGATGAAAGTCGAAGCCGACCTCGATCTGTGCCAGGGCCACGCCATGTGTGAGCTCGAGGCACCGGAGGTGTTCACCGTGCCGAAGCACGGGAAGGTCGAGATTGTGGATACTGCCCCGCCCGAGACGCTGCGCGCGAGTGTGGAAAGCGCCGTGCGCTTCTGTCCCACGCAGGCCTTGCGGATCGTCGAGGACAACGAAACTTCTGAAGGAGAATCCTGATGTCACAGTTCGATCGAAGGACCGGCCCGGCCGTACAGTTCGATCGCGCCGAGCTCGATGAGATGGTGCAGCGGTGGATCGACGAGAACAAGCGCTGCGAATCGCTCGGCGACTGGAAGCCGCTCGCCGAGATGTACACCGAGGACGCGACGTACGGATGGAACTACGGCCCCAAGGACGACTTCATGGCCGTCGGACGCGACGAGATTCGAGACCTCGCGCTCGGACAGGAGATGGAGGGGTTGGAGGGCTGGGAGTACCCCTATCAGAAAGTCGTCATCGATGACCGCAGCGGCGACGTCATCGGGTTCTGGAAACAGGTCTCCGATCGCACACGCGAGGACGGCACCCACTACCAGGTGTACGGGATCGGTGGTAGCTGGTTCCGCTACGGCGGCAACTTCCAATGGTCCTGGCAGCGTGACTTCTTCGACTTCGGCAACGTCTCCGCCCTGTTCCTCGAGATGATCACGAACAACGCGATGTCCGACGGTATGAACGCGCGGATCGCGCGCTCGACCTCCGGCCGGCTTCCGGGGTGGTATCCGGTGGGCCAGGCCCCGGTTCCGTTGTGGTGAGTGCCGTGCGGGTTCCCACGTCGTTCGCGGACCTGTCCCGTGAAGATCTCGCTGTGCTGGTGCCGGAACTGCTGCTGTGTGGGCATCTGATCGATCGCTCCGGCATGCCGCACCTGATCGGCGCGTTCGGACGCGAGGGGATGACGCAGGTCGCGATCGAGGAGTGGATGGCGGCGAGCCCGATCTACACCAAGCGGATGCAGCGCGCGCTGGCGTTCGAGGGTGATGGCGTCGTGACCATCTTCAAGGGCCTGCAACTCGACATCGGCGCGCCGCCACAGTTCATGGATTTCCGCTACCGCGTGATCGACCACGATCACGGCGAGTTCTGGCTGGACCATTGCGGGGCCCTCATGGACGTAGAACCGATGGGCGACGAGTACGTCACGTCCATGTGCCACGACATCGAGGACCCGACCTTCGACGCGACCGCGCTGGCCACCAACCCGCACGCGCAGGTGCGACCGGTCCACCGTCCGCCCCGGCGCCCGGCGGATCGCACTCCCCACTGCAAGTGGACCGTGACCATCGACGACGCACACACCCCACCACCGGTGCCCGAGGGTCTGGTGACGCTGGGCAGGTCGAGGGCCGCGGCGGTCGAATTGTCGCCGATCGACACTCGTGGGCCCGGCCGCCACGACTACTCGGATGCGCTTCTCAGCGATCTGCGGTTCTCCGACTTCTCCCATTCGGCCCTCGTCCGGATGGCCGAGGAAGTGTGCCTGCAACAGCACCTGCTCACGCTCGGATTCCTGTTGGCAGTGCGGTCGCGCACCGACGAGGAGTCGGCGATGACCATTGCGCGCAGACAATTCACCGGTATCGCCGGACTCACCTCCGAGCGGATCCGGAACGCGCTCGGGCTGCCGGGCGACCTCGAGGGACTCGCAGCCGTGCTCGCCATCCACCCGGCGTTCAATCCTCGCCAGTACGTCGAGGTCACGACCACCCTCGTCGATCGTCTTTTCCTCACCATTCGGCGTGCAGGCGGTTCCGACGCGGACGGTGCCTGGCCTTCGATGATCGACGGCGCACATCTGGAACCGCTCGACGCACTGCTGCGCGGGGTATCGCCGCGCTTCTCCGCACGGGTGATCGAGGAGACGGACACGGCGCTCACCGTGGAAGTTGTCACGGGGGAGGCGCCCGCGAAAGAGGCGTCGGAGGTGGCGCTCACCCGATTCAGCACGGGCGCCGACTTCGCCTTCACCGACCGCGGCATACCGCTACCCCTCAGTGTCGTCTGAAAGAGGACAAGTCCATGGCGTACAACCTTGCAGACCTCTTCGAACACTCCGTCGACGCCATGCCGGACCGGGTTGCGCTGATTGCGGCTGGACGGCGAATCACCTACCGCGAACTCGAGGACCGGGCCAACCGCTTGGCGCACAACTTACTCGAGGCAGGCCTGACCACCGGCTCCCATATCGGTGTGCACCTGCACAATTCGATCGAGACGGTGGAAACACTGCTGGCCGCGTTCAAGATCCGGGCCGTTCCCATCAATATCAACTACCGCTACACCAGCGACGAACTCGCCTACGTCTACGGCAATGCCGACTTGGAAGCCGTCGTCCATCATCGGGTCTACTCGCCGCGGATCGCCGAAGTCCTGCCCTCGCTGCCGAAGATCCGGTACACCGTGGTCGTCGAGGACGACCTCGGCGGCGTCGGGTTGCACAGCGACTCGGTGCCGTACGAAGAAGCGCTGTCCGGCAGCGGCCGTAGGGACTTCGGCGAGCGCAGCAACGACGATGTGTTCATCATGTACACCGGCGGCACCACGGGACGTCCGAAAGGTGTCGTGTGGACGCATGAGTCGATCTGGCGAGTGCTCGCCGGCGGCCTCGACTTCTATACCGGTGAGGCCATCGAAGACGAATACCAGCAGTCGCAGGTGGGGTCCGAGGGCGAGCCGACGTTGTGGTTCGCGTTGCCGCCGCTGATCCACGCCGCGGCGATGATGCCCACCCTCACCGCGCTGTTCAGCGGCAACACCGTGCTCTTGGAGTCGAAATTCGATCCGCACCGGACCTGGGAACTGGTGGAGCGACACCGGGTGCAGATCCTCATCATCACCGGAGATGCGATGGGGCGTCCCCTGATCGAGGCTCGTCAGTCCTCGCGCACCGACACGTCGAGCCTTGCGGTGGTCGCGTCGGGTGCGGCGCTGTTCTCTCCGGTGATCAAGGATGCGTTTCTCGACGCATTCCCGAACCTGGTGGTGTCGGATTCCATCGGCGCCTCCGAAACCGGCTTCGGCGGAATCGGGTTCGCGACCAAGGGGCAGAAACAAGTAGGTGGGCCGCGGGTACCCGCCGGCCGGTATGCCATGGTGATCGGCGACGACGATCGCCCCATCGAGCCCGGATCCGGTAATGATGGCTGGTTCGCCAAGGGCGGCTACGTCCCGCTCGGTTACTACAACGATCCCGAGAAGACGAAGGAGATATTCCGGGAGGTCGACGGCAAGCCCGTCGTGGTCACAGGTGACCGTGCGCGCATCGAGGAGGACGGTTCGATCACCCTCCTCGGGCGCGGCAACATGGTGATCAACACCGGCGGTGAGAAGGTGTTCGCCGAAGAGGTCGAGAGCGCGGTGAAGGCGTACCGCGACATCTACGACGCCATCGTCGTCGGTGTGCCGGACGAACGCTGGGGGCATCGCGTCTCCGCGGTCGTGCAGCCGCGGGACGGTGCCGGAATCGACTTCGACGGCCTCGAACACCACGTGCGGCAGAGCCTCGCCGGGTACAAGATTCCGCGGCTCCTGTGGGTGGAAGACGCTGTGCAGCGAACACCCAGCGGCAAGCCGGACTACCGCTGGGCGCAGGGCGTCACCAAGCAGCGGGACCCCGACTACCGCGTCATATCCGGCTGACCAGGCGTTCGTACCGCAACGTGGTGGCGCAGCGCGCGCGTGCGCGCCGTGCCACCACGGTGCAGGGTCAGGCCGGTGCGCGAACGACCAGAACCGTGCCGGGGAACTCGGCGGCCAGTTCCTGCCTGCTGTGCTTCACGGCGGCGGTGCCGTACCCCTTCTTGCGGCACTCGGGTGCTACCCAGATGGCTACGTCGACTTCGCGTCCGGTGAGCTCACCGAAGACCAACCCGACGGAGCTGTTCTCGGCGGTGTCCTCGCAGACGAACCACGCTGCGGACTCGTCGTCGATTCGCTTCAAACCCTCCGCGCGTTCCTTCTCGATCCGCTCCTGCGACCACGGAGTGCCGTCTTCCTCCTGTTCGGCGCAGCGGCGGCGGAACAACTCGGCGTCCTCGTCGGTGGGTGTGAACGGACGCAGACGGAAATTGCGCCCGGTGCTCGCCGGGCGGTCGGACGCCGTCCACTCCAACTTCGCGTCGAGGTCTTCGAGTTCCGACTGGATGCGGAGGCGTTCATCCTTGGTGAGGCGACGGAACGTCAGATTGAGGACGGCTTCCGCGTACGCCTCGGATGTGTCCAGGAGGCCGGCGACGGTGGTGAGCGCCTCGGCATGATCCTTGCTGTCGACGATCGCATCGAGGACTTCGTGTCGCCGTTCGAGCGCGCGCAGAAGTGCTGCCGTGAGCTCCCGACGGTCGTGTATCCGATCTTGAACCTGTGTCGTCATATCTGCTTTCCTCGCCTCGGCCGTCGTACATCTTCCGTACGGGGTCAATACTGCAAGAAGTCTCCGGACATGGCATCCGTTACCCGGCGGTACATACAGTTTTATCGTGGGGTGCAGATGACGACGGGGATCGTTCGCTCGGTCCAGGCCTGGTAGTTGTCGAAATCGGGATACATGTCGACGAGCCGCGGCCACAACTGCGCGCGTTCCTCGGCGGTGGCCACACGCGCCGTCATCGGCCGCACACGCGACTTCACCTGAACGGTGACCGCCGGATCGCTCCGCAGATTCAAGTACCACATCGGGTGCTTCGGCAACCCGCCCTGCGAGGCGACGAGGACGATGCGCTCGCCGTCCTCGAGGAACAGCAGTGGGTTGACCCGGGGTTCGCCGCTCTTGCGGCCGGTGGTGGTGAGTAGGCAAACGGGCAGTCCGCGCGGGAAGGCACTGCCCACCCGCCACTTGCTGCCCAGCCGCCCGCCCGTCCGCTGATACAGGACGACATTGATCTTCGACACCCACTTGATGACGAAAACCGTCCACTTGGAGTCGAGGCCACGCGGTCGAGCGGGGGCCGGGGCAGGTGTGTTCATGGCTGATCCTAGATTCGCTCGATGATGGTGCCGGTGGCTAGCGCGCCGCCCGCGCACATCGTGATCAGTGCCGTCGACCCATCGGTGCGCTCGAGTTCGTGCAGCGCGGTGGTGATCAGGCGGGAACCCGTGCTGCCCACCGGATGCCCGAGCGCGAGAGCGCCACCGTTGACGTTCACCTTGTCCATGTCGGGACCGTGGACGGACGCCCACGACAGAAGTACGGAGGCGAATGCTTCGTTCACTTCGAACAGGTCGAGGTCGCCGATTTTCATTCCGCTGCGTTCGAGCACGCGTGCGGTGGCCTGGACGGGACCGTCGAGGTGGAACTCGGGTTCCGACCCGACAAGGGCCTGGGCGACGATACGGGCGCGTGGTGTCAGTCCGAGCGCGCGCGCCCGGGACTCGTCCATCAACATCACCGCGGCCGCGCCGTCGGAAATTTGTGAGGACGTGCCGGCCGTGTGGATGCCGCCCTCGAGGACCGGCTTCAGCTTGGCCAGCGACTCCGCGGTCGTGTCCCGCAGGCCCTGGTCCCGGCTGACCACTCGGCTTTCGCCGGTGGCGTTGCCTTCCTTGTCGACGACGGGCGCCGTCATCGTCAGGACCTCGCGATCGAACCGGCCTTCGTCCCACGCCTGCTTGGCCCGTGCCTGCGAACGGACACCGAGTGCCTCGACGTCTGCACGCGTGATCCCGCGGCGACGGGCGATCCGCTCGGCCGCCTCGAACTGATTGGGCATGTCGATGTCCCAGTCGGCGGGTCGGCGGGGTCCAGCGTTCTCGCCGACGTTCGCGCCGAGCGGGACCTGGCTCATCGCTTCTATCCCGCAGGCAATTCCGACGTCGATGGTGTCGGTCGCGATGAGTCCGGCAATCAGGTGATTGGCCTGCTGCGCGGATCCGCACTGGCAGTCGATCGTCGTGGCGCCGACCTGCCAGGGCAGCCCGGCATGCAGCCACGCCGTGCGGGTGATGTTGTTGGACTGCGCACCGGCCTGGGTGACGCATCCACCGATCACCTGCTCCACCAATTCCGGGTCGATGCCGGAGCGGTCGAGGATTCCCCGCTGGACGGCCCCGAGAATCTCGGCGGCATGCAATCCCGACAGCCATCCACCACGTTTTCCGATGGGTGTACGCACTGCCTCGACGATTACTGGTGTGCCCACGGCGGGCTCCTTTCCTTGTCCTCAGAAAATAGAACAGGTTCTCCTATGGTGGCAAGGACCGGACCAGCTTTCCTTTGCTAGTCGCCTGGCTTGTGTTTCAATGTTAGTAGAACGTGTTCCACATCACGAAGTGGTGTATGGCCTAGGGCAGGAGACAGCAGTGGCGCAGCCCAATCTTCCAGAGGGTTTCGACTTCACCGACCCGGACATCTACGCAGAGCGCATCCCCTACCAGGAGTTCGCCGAGCTGCGTAAGACTGCGCCGATCTGGTGGAACCCGCAGCCGCCGGAGATCGGTGGCTTCCACGACGACGGCTACTGGGTGGTCAGCAAACTCGACGACGTCAAGGAGGTCTCACGGCGCAGTGACGTGTTCTCCACGCACGAGAACACCGCGATCGTCCGCTTCGCCGACGACATCCCTCGCGAGAACATCGATATGCAGCGGTTCATCCTCATCAACAAGGACGCACCCGAGCACACCAAGCTCCGCAAGCTGGTTGCCCGAGGATTCACGCCCCGCGCCATCAACAGCCTCCGGGACGAACTCACCGAGCGCGCCGAGAAGATCGTCAAGGAAGCCGCAGAATCGGGAGCCGGTGATTTCGTCACTCAGATCGCCTGTGAACTTCCCCTGCAGGCCATTGCGGAGCTTCTCGGCGTGCCGCAGGAAGATCGGCTCAAGGTATTCGACTGGTCGAACCAGATGACCGGATACGACGATCCCGAACTGGACATCGATCCCCAGGCAGCGTCGATGGAAATCCTCGGCTACGCCTATCAGATGGCCGATGAGCGCAAGAAGTGCCCGGCCAATGACATCGTCACGACGCTGATCGAAGCGGACATCGACGGAAACGAACTCTCGCCCGAGGAATTCGGGTTCTTCGTCATTCTCCTGGCGGTGGCAGGCAACGAGACCACGCGCAACGCCATCACGCACGGCATGATCGCTTTCCTCGACCATCCCGATCAGTGGGAGCTCTACAAGAAGGAACGCCCGAAGACGGCAGCCGACGAGATCGTTCGCTGGGCCACCCCGGTCAACTCCTTCCAGCGCACCGCACTCGAAGACACCGAGCTGGGCGGCGTGCAGATCAAGAAGGGGCAGCGAGTCGTGATGCTTTACGGCTCAGCGAATTTCGACGAGGACGCCTTTGACAATCCCGAGAAGTTCGACATCCTGCGGGAGAACAATCCGCACGTCGGTTTCGGCGGAACGGGCGCACACTTCTGCCTGGGCGCGAACCTCGCTCGGCTCGAAATCGACCTGATCTTCAATGCCATCGCAGACCACTTGCCCGACATCAGTAGGCTTGGAGATCCGCGGCGACTGCGCTCGGGTTGGCTCAACGGAATCAAGGAGTTCCCAGTGGACTACAAGACGACGTCTGGCGGCTGCCCGGTCAAGCACTGACCCCCAAAAATTCAGCGGCGTCGGAGGGCACCCTCATCCTCTCCGACGCCGCTGTTCTATGTCCTGCTGTTTCCAAATTCGAATCGACGCACGACGAAGGCCCCGGTCCGCTGGTAAACCGGGGCCTTACGCGCGGGAAGTTCGCGGCGTCAGAGTGTACGCACAGTCTTCATCGCCCGCTCAACCTCCCAGAAGGCGCGGAGAGATGCGATCTTGCCTTCCTCGTTCACCCGGTAGATGATCACGCCCTCGGCGTCGATCTGTGCTCCGCCGACGACTGACCGTATCGTCCCGATGGTCACATTCTCGTTGCCGCACACCAGCGAGTCGGTGATGAGGAATTCGAGCGACTCGGTGGTCGCGATCGTCATGTCGTAGAACCGTGAGATCGCCTCGAGTCCGCGATGACCCTTGCCTTCGGGGTCGAAATGCGAGGGACCGACAGGGTCTTCCACACAGGCGTCGTCGGCGAACAAGGCGAGCCACTCGTCCTTGCGTCTCCCGCTGGCGGCCTCTCGTGACGCCTGCCCCGCAAGGCGTGCCGGATGGTCGGTGGTGGTGGTCATGTGCACCCCTAGTCGATGTACTGGTCGGCGAACTTACGCATGGAGTCCTGCTTGGCTTCGAGGGGTCCGTCGAACCCGATGCCGTCGAAGATCCACGGGACGACGATGGTGTCGGTCACTCCCGCCTCGGCCAGTTCCGCGTATCCCTCCTTGCCGAAGCGGTCGATGCAGACGGTCTGTATTTCGTACGGCAGCTCGGCCCGCCCGTACTCCTCGCGGAGTTCACGGAGGCGTGCGATCACCTGGACGAGATCGTCGAATTTGATCATTGCCGACGTCCAGCCGTCGCCCACCCTGGCGGCCCGGCGAAGTGCCACGTCGGTGTGCCCGCCGACGTAGAACGGCACCGGTTTCGTGGGGGCCGGGCTCATCTGCAGGCGGTCGAAGTCGTAGAAGGTGCCGTGGTACTCGACCATTCCGCCACCGAGAATCAGTTTGATGACCTCGATCATCTCGTCGACCCGGGCGCCCCGTTTTGCATACGGAACCCCGCACCATTCGAATTCCTCCGGAGCCCAGCCGATGCCGACCCCGAAGCCGAACCGATTTCCGGTCAGATTCGCCACCGATCCCACTTGGCGGGCGAGGAGTACCGGATTGCGCGATCCGAGTTTGAGTACCTGGGTGTAGAACTCGATCTTGGAGGTGACAGCGCCCATCGCCGCGGCGGCGATCAGTGGATCCACCCAGGGCGTTTCCTCGTTCCACATCCGCGAACCGTCCGGGGTGTACGGGTAGTCGGTGCTCTGCTTCTCCATGAAGAACAGCGAGTCGGGAAGCGCGATGGACGAGAAGCCGCACTCCTCGGCGGTTTTCGCGAGGGCAGGTAGTTGGTCGAGGGGATTCATGGCAATGCCGACGGTGAATTTCATGATGGCGACCCCGCTATTGGTTGTCCGGCCGGTCGGATCCGACCACCCACATCGAGAAGTATTGAGAGCCGCCACCGTAGGCGTGGCCCATAGCCTTGCGTGCGTCTTTCACCTGGTGATCACCGGCACGGTGCATCACCTGCATGGCCGACTCTGCGAACCGGATCATTCCCGAGGCGCCGATCGGATTGGACGAGAGGACACCACCGGACGCATTGAGCGGAAGGCGTCCACCGATGGCCGTCTCGCCCGCTTCGGTCAGCTTCCACCCCTCACCTTCGGACACGAAGCCGAGGTTCTCGAGCCACATCGGTTCGAACCACGAGAAGGGGACATAGATTTCGGCGACGTCGATCTCGTCGAGAGGATCCTTGATTCCGGCGGCCTCCCACAGGGCGGCGGCAGCATCCCTGCCCGCCTGCGGGTTCACCTGATCCCGCCCGGAGAACGTGGTGGGTTCGGTACGCATGGCCGTGGCGTGAATCCAGGCGACCTCGCGACCCTCTGCCGTCACCCGCTCCGCCGCTTCCTCGTTGCCGATCACCATGGCGCAGGCGCCGTCCGAAGACGGGCAGGTCTCGTCGTATCGGATCGGATCCCACAACATCTGGGAAGCCTGCACGGACTCCAGGGTGATATCGGGTTGCTGCAGATGGGCGTACGGGTTGAGGCTGCCGTTGAGGCGGTCCTTCACCGCCACCATCGCGCCGATGTGCTCGGGCGCTCCCGACCGCCGAATGTAGGACCGGACGTGCGGAGCGAAATAGCCTCCCGCGCCGGCACCCACTGGCATGTTGAACGGGATGGGGGTCGACAGCGCCCACATGGCATTCGATTCGGACTGCTTTTCCCAGGCCACCGTCAGCACTCGCTTGTGTACACCCGCCTTCACGAGGCTCGACGCCACGACAGCCGTGGATCCGCCGACCGACCCCGCGGTGTGCACACGGAGAAGCGGTTTACCGTTGGCACCCAACGCATCCGACATCGCGAGTTCAGGCATCATCGAACCCTCGAACAGGTCGGGTGCCTTGCCGATCACGACGGCGTCGATGTCATCCCAACCAACGCGCGCGTCTTCCATGGCGCGGTCGATGGCCTCGCGGACCAGGCCGGCCATCGAGACGTCGTGCCGCTTCGCCACATAGTGAGTCTGGCCGGTGCCGAGTACAGCGGCTAGTTGATTCGCCATCAGTTGCGTCCCTCCAAGACTGCGACCAGATTCTGTTGCAGCACAGCGCCACTCGTGGCGTGTGCCAGCGTGCGCCCGGCGTTGCCGTCCATGATGGCCCTGGCTGCGTAACCTATGCGCTCCAGGCCCGCCGCGAACATCGGGTTCCCGCTGAGCGGACCTCCCGAGGGATTGATCGTCGTCGAATCGGGCAGTCCGATGGCCTCGCGCAGGATCAGCTCCTGGTGGGTGAAGGGACCGTGCAGTTCGGCCACGTCTATTGCGCCGACGTCGCCTCCGGTGGCGGCCCGGGCCGCCGACGTCGTGGAGGGCGACACCGTCAGGTCGCGGGCACCGAAGTTCGGGGAGTCGATCCGGTGTTCGATCCCGGTGATCCACGCCGGACGTTCACACAGCTCACGGGCACGGTCGCCGGCTGCCAGTACCACCGCGGCAGCCCCGTCGGTGATCGGTGCGCAGTCGTGGGCGCGCAGCGGATCGGCGACGAACGGTGAGGCCAGCAACGTCTCGATGTCGACGTGGCCGGACAGTTGGGTGTTCGGGTTGCTCTCGGCTGCCGCTCGGCTGCGGGCCGCCACGGCTGCCATCTCCTCGGTCGTCCACTTTCCGGCATCGAGCCCGAGACGGGCCTGTAAGCCCGCGATCGACACCGAGTCGAGGGCGAGAGGCGTCACCAGATAGGGGTCGAGTTGCATCGACAGGACCTTGCGGAGATTGCCCGCCGACGACTTGCCGAAGCCGTAGACGAGGGCGGTGTCGACCTCCCCGGTCATGATCTTGACCCAGGCTTCGTAGAAGGCCCATGCTGCATCCATCTCGACGTGAGATTCGTTGATCGGCGGAACCGCACCGATCGAGTCGACCGCGGAGATGAACGAGAACGCCCGACCCGCCAGATAGTCGGACGAGCCGGAACACCAGAAGCCGATGTCCGACTTCGTGATCCCGAGTTGGTCGTACAGCTGCTGAAAGCAGGGGACCAGCATTTCGACGCCGTTGGTGGTGCCGGTGGTCTGACGCACGTGCGGTGCGTGCGCGAACCCGACGACTGCGATATCTGTCATTGTGCCGCGCCCTTACAGGTGGTGTTTGAAGGTGTCGTACTCGGCGTCGGGCTCACCCGTCGGCCTGAAGTATTCGATGTTCTCGAGGGTGTAACCCCACTCCTCGCGTGGTTTCCACTTGGCTTCCACGCGCATGCCCATCCGGACGTCGGCGGCGTCGCACTCGAGAATGAGGTGCAGGAATGCGATGTCGGCGCCGTCGAGCAGCACATACGCCGCGACGTACGGCGGCTTGATGCGCTGACCGAGGAACGGGACGTTGACGATGCAGAAGGTGGTGACGATGCCCCGGTCCGGCAGCTCCACCTGCTCCTTCGTCGGGATGCCGTCGGTGGGATTGGCGCTGCGGGGCGGGATGTACACCTTGCCGTCCGCGCCGGTGCGGCCGCCGATGAGCTTGCCTTCCTTCAACCCTCGAAGGTAGTAGCTCTCCTCGGCCGACGCCGAATGCATGTAGTCGAGGTCGACCGGCGTCGTCACCATCGTGACCGGCTCCGAGTTCTCGGGCGTCCCGGCGTCGCCGGCCGACTCACCCGGTTCGAAGCACACGATGTCCTGAATGCGTCCGACGCGCTGCTCCGCCCACCGCGCCCGCACACGCATTCCCGTGCTCATCGCGGCGACGGAAGGCACGTCCACCGCGTGCACCAAGGCGGTGTCGGCGCCGTCCAACTTGATCAACGCCCACGCGAACGGCTGGGTGAGCGGCTGTCCGGCAATAGGATCCGGCATCCATGTCCAACTCACCACGGTTCCGGCGTCGGATACGCCGACGAAGTCGGTGAGCGGTTCCGCCGTGTCGGGGTCGAATTCGGGCGGCGGAACGTAGACGCGTCCGTCCGATCCGCGCGCGCCGATGACCTTGCGGTCGCGCAGCGCAGTCACGAAGGCTCCGATGGTCGGGCCCACCGACCGGGTGTAGTCGAATTGAAGTTTCAGCGGGGCGCTCAATGGAGTGTTCGAGAACTTTTCGGCCACCGCGCTCTTTCCCATGGTCACAACTTCGAGTAGAACAGGTTCTAGTGTTTGTGGCAAGGGTCACTTCTGACGACGGTCGATGCGGAGGCACACGATGAAGCTCGGGTTGCAACTCGGATACTGGGGCGCGCAGCCGCCTGCGAATGTCCCGGAGCTGATCGCCGCCGCCGAAGCCGAAGGATTCGACGCCGTCTTCGCCGCCGAATCATGGGGGTCCGACGCCTTCACCCCCCTCGCGTGGTGGGGGTCGAGCACCGAACGTGTCCGCCTCGGCACCTCGGTCGTGCAGATCTCGGCGCGTACCCCGACGAGCTGCGCGATGCACGCGCTCACCCTCGACCACCTCAGCGGTGGTCGGGCGATCCTCGGGCTCGGGGTGTCGGGCCCGCAGGTGGTCGAGGGGTGGTACGGCCAGCCCTTCGAGAAACCCCTGGCGCGCACCCGTGAATACGTGTCGATCGTGCGCCAGGTGCTCGACCGCCGAGAGCCCGTCACCAATGCCGGGCCGCACTACCCACTGCCGTACACCGGGCCGGGCAGCACCGGCCTGGGAAAGCCCCTCAAACCGATCACCCACCCCCTCCGGGCAGACATCCCGATCTGGCTCGGCGCCGAGGGTCCGAAGAACGTGGCGCTCACCGCCGAAATCGCCGACGGCTGGCTCGCGATCTACTACTCGCCTCGCCTCGCCCCCATGTACAACGCATGGCTCGACGAGGGTTTCGCGCGGCAGGGTGCCCGTCGTACCCGGGAAGACTTCGAGGTGGCGGCCACCTGTCAGGTGATCATCACCGACGACCGTGCCGCAGCCATCGACGGGCTCAAACCGATGACAGCGCTCTACGTCGGCGGCATGGGCGCACCCGAACTGAACTTCCACGCCCAGGTGTACACGCGCATGGGCTACGGCGAACAGGTCGAAGAAATCGGCCGGCTCTTCCGTGCGGGCCGCAAGGACGACGCCGCCGCCGTCGTCCCCGACGACATGGTCACCGAGACCATGATCATCGGCAACGTCGACGAAGTCCGGGCCGACGTCAAACGCTGGGCCGACGCCGGAGTCACCACACTCCTCGTCTCGTGCCGCGACGCCCCGCACGTGCGGCAGCTCGCCTCCGCGGTCCTGGGCTGACCTCCCCGCCCCTACCCCTGCCCCCCGTCCCCCCCTTCCGCCGGGCGAATGTACCTTTCGGCGCCTCAGGTGCGTCGAAAGGTACATTCATCCGGCCGCTGTTTGCATCCGGACCTCCGGTCGGGGGCGGGACGACGCCAACTGGTAGTGGCTGCGGAGGTCGTCGATCACGCGGTCGGGGTGGTCGCGGACGGCACTAGGGAGCGTCGGAAGCACGATGATGCCGTGGTTCTGCATCCGGGTTCGGCGCTCGACGGTCGATTTGTAGGCCTTGGGCGCGAGATGCCAGTCGAGCGAGTCGATGTCCCAGGCGAACGCGACCTCGTCGATCCAACCGTCCGGCATGGCGATGAACTGCCCGTCGGCGTCGACGATCCTGCGGTTGAACACCATTCGGGGTAGTCCGCTCCGCGTCCACAAGCGACGGGCTTCTGCTTCGGACACCGAGTGGACGTCGGCGCTCACCTCGCGCAGCACGGCACGGGGGAGTGCTGCGCCGCGGCCACTGCCCGCGTCCAACTCCGCGATGAGCTCCGGGACTCTCGCCCCGCCTCGCTGGATCACCTCGGCGATGAGGGATCGAGTGCTGTCCAGAGTGCGGCACCGTCGCGCCGCGTCGAGCAACGCGCGCGGAAGCGGGGCGCAGGGAAGCCCGTTGCGCATCACCGGCGCCGGCATCCGCGTCGTGCGTTCGACGAGGACGAAGCCCGTGGACTGGACACGCCGGTGCGTGGCGATCAGGACGTGGGCGTCGCCGGAGTACGACGTTCCGTGCCCGTATTCGTGTAACGCTGCGCGCCCGCTGAGGACCGCGTTGTCGCCGCTGAGCACGATCGCGGCCACAGCACGCTGACGTGCGGTCGGGTGGCCGTTGCCGAGCATCACGACGCCGGGAAGGATCCGTTGCCACGGCCCGCCCGGACGGCATCGAGCGTCGATTGCCGAGTTCGACACTCCCCAATGCCTCAGTTCGGCGGTGCGGATGATCCCTGACCGGCTGATTCCGTACAAGTCTTCGAGCCGATGCCCCCATTGTCCCCGTCGCATGGACTCGATGATGACGCACCCGTTGTCGGCAGCAGGGTTGTTCACCAGGCGTTTTGGTAAGGCCTGTGGATAACTGGGGGTTGTGGATAAGCCTCACACCCTGGGCGAATGTACCTTTCGGCGCCTCAGATGCGCCGAAAGGTACATTCGCCCGGCTGGGATGGGAGAGGGGGCGGTGGGGCAGAGTCAGCGGCCCTCGAAGTTCGGCGCGCGCTTTTCGGCGAAGGCGCGGGGGCCCTCCTTCGCGTCGCCGCTGGTGAACACGGCGGTGCCGAGTGCGGCGTCGATCTGGAAGGCGTCTTCCTCGTGCATGCCTTCGGTGTCGCGGATGGTCTTCAGGATGGCCTGGACGGCGAGGGGTCCGTTGGCGGAGATGAGGTCGGCGAGTTCGAGGGCCTTGTCGAGGGCATGACCGTCGGGAACGACGTGTCCGATGAGGCCGATCTCCTTGGCTTCGGCGGCGGTGATGTGGCGTCCGGTCAGGAGAATGTCCGCAGCGATGGTGTACGGGATCTGCCGGACGAGGCGCACCGCCGAACCGCCGAGCGGGAAGAGCCCCCATTTCGCCTCGGACACACCGAATTTGGCGCTCTCGCCCGCGACGCGGATGTCGGTGCCCTGAAGGATCTCGGTTCCGCCTGCGATGGCCGGTCCCTCGACCGCTGCGATGAGGGGTTTGGTGAGGCGACGGCCCTTGAGGAGAGCCTCGATTCTCGACAGGTCCCACGCCGGCTGGTTTCCCTCACCCCCGCCCGAGAAGGAGTCGCCAGGGTGCTGCACTGTCATGGCCTTGAGGTCTGCTCCCGCGCAGAAGGCTCCGCCGGCACCGGTGAGGATGGCGACGCGGATGTCCGGGTCGGCGTCGACCTGATCCCATGCGTCGCGCATGATCGCCATCATTTCGCCGGACAGCGCGTTCTTCGCCTCGGGGCGGTTCATCGTGACGATCAGGACGTGCCCGCGCTTCTCGACGAGGCAGTGCGGCGACTGTGCTGAAACGTCGGTTTTCTCGGTGGTGGTAGAGGACACTGAAGTCTCCCGAAGGGTGTGTGAGCTGGCTCTCAAATTGGGTCTTGCCAGAAACGGTAACACGTTCTACTTTGTTGACGTGGCCCTTAATATCGCAGACCTCGTAGAGCACGCAATCGACCTCGTTCCGGACCGCGTCGCGTTGGTGTCCGACGACAGGGAGGTGACGTACGCGCAGATGGAGGAAAGGGCCAATCGACTAGGCCATTACCTGCGCGAACAGGGTGTCCGGCCGGGTGACAAGGTGGGCATCTACAGCCGCAACACCCTCGAGGCCATCGAGGCCATGGTGGCGGTGTTCAAGATCCGGGCCGTGATGGTCAACGTCAACTATCGGTACGTCGAGAACGAGTTGCAGTACATCTTCGAAAATTCGGACATGGTCGCGCTCGTGCACGAGCGTCGGTACGTCGACAAGGTTGCCGCTGTGCTGCCCCGCACGCCTCTGGTGAAGACCGTCGTCGTCATCGAGGACGGAACCGATCTCGACTACTCGTCGTACGGCGGCGTCGAGTACGAGACCGCGTTGGCGCAGGGTTCCCCTGAGCGCGACTTCGAGGAGCGCAGCAACGACGACATCTACATGCTCTACACCGGCGGCACCACCGGTAAGCCGAAGGGCGTCATGTGGCGTCAGGAGGACGTCTGGCGAGTGCTCGGTGGCGGTATCAACTTCATGACCGGTGAGTACGTCGAGGACGAGTGGGACCTTGCCAAGCAGGGTGCCGAGACCGCCGGCATGACCCGCTTCCCCATCCCGCCGATGATTCACGGCGGCAGCCAGTGGGCCACTTTCCAAAGCTTGTTCGGTGGCGGCAAATGCGTGATGCACCCGGAGTTCGACGGACACGACGTCTGGCGCATCGTCGACCAGCACAAGGTCAATCTCGTCTTCATCACGGGCGATGCGATGGCGCGACCCATGCTCGACGCCCTGATCGAGGGCAACCCGGCCACCGGTGAGCCGTACGACCTGTCGTCGCTGTTTCTGATGGCCAGTTCGGCGGCGCTGTTCTCGCCCAGTATCAAGGAAAAGTTCCTGGAACTGCTGCCCAATCGGATGATCACCGATTCCATCGGCTCGTCCGAAACCGGGTTCGGCGGATTGAGTGTGGTGGAGAAGGGTAAATCGCACGGCGGCGGACCGACGGTGAAGATCGACGCCTCCACCTCGGTCATCGACGACGACGGGAACCCGGTGGAGCCCGGCTCGGGCAAGGTCGGCATCCTCGCGCGCAAAGGGCATATCCCGATCGGTTACTACAAGGACGAAGAGAAGACCAAGGCGACGTTCCGGGAGTATCACGGTGTCCGCTACTCGATCCCCGGCGACTTCGCACAGGTGGAGGCGGACGGCACCGTCACAATGCTCGGACGTGGTTCGGTCTGTATCAACAGCGGCGGCGAGAAGATCTTCCCCGAAGAGGTGGAAGGCGCGCTGAAGTCGCACCCCGACGTGTTCGACGCCCTGGTGGTCGGTGTGCCCGACGAGCGATTCGGCCAGCGCGTCGCTGCCGTCGTCCAGACGCGCGGCGGGGCGCGTCCTGCCCTACACGAGATCGCATCAGCCGCGCGTAAGGAAATCGCCGGATACAAGGTGCCGCGCAGCCTGTGGTTCGTGGACGAGATCAAACGTTCGCCTGCAGGTAAGCCCGACTACCGCTGGGCCAAGGAACAAACAGAATCCCGACCCGCCGACGACCACAACGGCAACGGTTCGGCCCAGAGCGACACCGTGACGAGCAAAGGCGCGTAATGCACACAGCTTTGAGTGAGAAGTTCGGCATCGAGTACCCCATCTTCGGGTTCACGCCGTCCGAACATGTGGCCGCGGCTATTTCGCGAGCCGGCGGCCTGGGCGTGCTCGGTTGTGTCCGGTTCAACGATCCGGAGGAACTCGAGGCCGTCCTGACGTGGATGGACGAGAACACCGACGGGAAACCGTACGGCGTCGACATCGTGATGCCGGCCAAGATCCCGACGGAGGGCACGTCGGTGGACCTGGAGTCGCTGATTCCGGCGGAACATCGTGCCTTCGTCAACCGCACCCTGGACGAGCTGGGTGTGCCGCCGTTGGAAACGGGCACCGAGCATGCGACGGGGGTGCTCGGCTGGCTTCACTCGGTGGCCCGCTCGCATGTCGATGTCGCGCTCAATCACCGTATCGCCCTGATCGCCAACGCCCTGGGCTCGCCGCCCAAGGATGTCATCGATCAGGCCCACGCGAAGGGTGTTCCCGTGGCGGCGCTCGCCGGGGCGGTCGAGCATGCGCGCAGGCACGTTGCGAACGGCGTCGACATCGTCATCGCGCAGGGCTATGAAGCTGGTGGGCACACCGGTGAGATCGCGTCGATGGTGCTGGTTCCGGAGATCGTCGACGCGGTAGGCGATTCCGCTGCAGTGCTGGCCGCCGGCGGCATCGGAAGCGGCCGTCAGGTGGCGGCCGCCCTGTCGCTCGGGGCATCCGGTGTCTGGATGGGGTCGTACTGGCTCACGACGTCGGAGTACAAGCTCGGCAGTGCGTCGGCAGACGGACCATCCGCCATCCAACGGGCCTTGCTCGGTGCGACCTCGGCCGACACGGTGCGGTCCCGCATCTACTCGGGTAAGCCCGCGCGCCTACTGAAGACCAAGTGGACCGATGCGTGGTCGAAGCCGGAAGCGCCTGCGCCGCTGCCGATGCCGTTGCAGAATCTGCTGGTCAGCGACGCTCATCAGCGGATTGCCGCTTCGGAGAATCCGGACGTCGTCGCGATGCCGGTAGGGCAGATCGTCGGCCGGATGAACGAAATCCGGCCCGTGTCCGAGGTGATGGACGAGCTCGTGTCCGGCTTCGAGGCGGCGGTGTCCCGGCTCGTTTCGTACAAGTAGCGGTCTGGGGTGGCGAAGTAGGCGGGAGCGTACTTCGCCACCCATCATTCACAGGCATTCACAGGCGGGAGTAGCCGGTACCTTCGCGGACCCACACAGGATCCGCGCAGTTCCATCGCTGCGCGCTGAGTGTGCGCGTGAGTACCTTGAACGTGGCCGTGCGGGGAAACTCGGTGCACACCCGCACCAAGGTCGGGCGCTGTTTCGGACCGAGATCGGTCTGGGCGTCGAGGAATTCCGCGAAGTCGACGGGGTCGAATTCGCGGGTCGGCACGACTGCGGCCATCACCCGGTCGCCGACCTCGGCGTCGGGTACCGCATACACCGACACCTCCGCGAACCCGTCGTAGCGCAGCAGGATTCGTTCGATGGGCGCGGAGCCGAGGTTTTCGCCGTCCACGCGCAACCATCCAGTGCTGCGGCCGGCGAAGTACACGAATCCGTCGGCATCGCGGTAGGCCAGGTCGCCACTCCAGTACTTTCCGTCCCGGATTCTCTCCGCGTCGGCCTCCGGATTGTCGTAGTAGCCGGCGAAGGCACCGGGACCGTTGACGTTGACGAGTTCCCCGGTAGCGGCCTCGGCGTTGACCAGGCGACCGGATGCATCGAATTCGGCAGGGGGACAGGGCAGACCCGACTCCGGGTCGAGGATCGCGATTCCGGCGGGGAGCCGCCCGAGTGCGCCCGGCGGTGAGCCGGGCGTAGCGGAGATGGCCACTCCGCCTTCGGTGGAACCGAATCCGTCGACGACCTGCGTGCCGAAACGCCGGGAGAATGCGGCAACCGCGGGAGCGGATCCCTCGTTGCCGTACATCACCCGCAGCGTGTTGTCGGCGTCGTCGGGCTCCTCGGGAGTTGCCAGCACGTACGACAGCGGCTTTCCCACATAGTTTGCGTAGGTGACCCCGTACCGCCGGACATCGGCGAGGAAGTGGGACGCGGAGAACCTGCGGCGCAACACGATCGAGCTACGGGCCGCGAGCGCCACAGACCAGGCGGCCATCATGGCGTTGGAGTGGAACATCGGCATCGACAGGTACACGACGTCGTCCGGGTACAGCGAGAACCGCTCGGCGAGCATCAGGCCGGGCCCGGTGATCTTCGCGTGCGTACAGCGCACGGCTTTGGGGTCGCCGCTCGTCCCGGACGTGAAGATGAGCATGAAGAGATCGTCGGGCTCGGGCGTTACCTGCTCGAAAGATGGCCGCTGTACAGACAGCATGTCGGCCCACTCCACGGAGTCCACGTTGATCACCGGGACCCCGAGTAGCAGTCCGTCGAGCAGATCCGAACGACTGTTCTCGGTGAAGATGACCTGGCAGTCGGCGAGCGCCGCATCGCGGGCCAGGGCGTCGCCGCGCCGGGTGGTGTTGAGGCCGACGAGGACTGCGCCGGAAAGCGCCGCCGCACCCGCGAGGAGTGAGAACTCGGGCACGTTGTCCATCAGCACACCGAAATGCCGCGGGCGTTCGGGATCGAGAAGATCATCGAGAACCGCGGCGCGCTGCAGGCTCGCCCGCAGGTGGTCTGACCAGGACAGGAAACGGTCCTCGAAGTACAGCCCCTCGGAGTGGCTGTGGGTGACACCGCGCAGCAGGTCTGCCACTGTGCGTGCGAGTGTGGCCGTCATGCGGGGACGGTGGCCAGTTCGGCGCCGAGGGTCCGGAGCTGCCGGGTGGCGGAGCCGAGCCGGAACTCGAGGGCCTTTGCCGCGAGGAAGTACCGGTGCACGGGATGATCCTGGTCGAGCCCGACACCGCCGTGAATGTGAACCGCCGTGTGGGCCACCCGGTGACCGGCGTCGGACGCCCAGAACTTGGCGGTCTGGATGTCGCCCTCGCCGGGCAGTCCTTCGCTGAGCCGCCATGCTGCCTGTCACAGAGTGAGCCGGACGCCCTTGACGTCGATGTACGCGTCGGCGAGTCGCTGAGCCACGGCCTGGAAGCTGCCGATGGGCCTGCCGAACTGCACGCGTTCGCGGGCATAGGCGGCGGTCAGTGTCAGAGCCTGATCGAGCACGCCGTACTGGTACGCGCAGGCGCCGAGAGATCCTCGTTCGACGAGCCGATCGACGATCTCGCTGCCCTGCTCGACGGTGCCCAGGAGTCGATCGGCACCGAGGACGACTCCGTGCAGCGCCACCTCGCCGGTGGAGGCGAAATCGACGGTCTGCTGCCTGGTGACGGTCACCCCTTCGTCGTCGGGGCGGACGAGGAACACTGCCACGCCGTCCGGGGTCGTCGCCGGCACCAGGAACAACTCTGCCGACGGCGCCGCGTCGACGACGATCTTCGTGCCGTCGAGGGTCCAGCCGCTGGGCCCGGGGTCGGCGTGGGTGACCGGAGCGCCCGGGTCGTCGTTGAGTTCCTCGTCGAGGGCGCCGGTGAGAATTTTCGCACCGGTCGCTGCGGGCGCGGCCCACTCCGCACGCTGTTGTTCGTTGCCGTATCGCGCGAGCGCATCCGCCGCCATGACGATGGACGAGAGGTAGGGGACCGGTGCGACGGCCCTGCCCAATTCGACGAGGATGCTGCACTGCTCGAGAACGCCGAAGCCGTCGCCGCCCACCGACTCCGGTAGTGCGGCGCCCAGGACGCCGGACGAGCCGAGTGTCGACCACAGTTCGCGATCGAGGCGGTCTTCGGCCACGTCGAGCTCCCGCAGGCGGTCGTTCGTGACGAGATCCGTGACGATGCTCCGGGTGAGACCGGCCAGATCCTGTTGCGCCTCGGTGAGGGTGAAATCCATGGTCGTGTCCTAACGCTTCGCAGGGGGCAGGCCGAGGGCCGTCATACCGATGATGTCGCGCTGCACCTCGTTGGTTCCGCCACCGAAAGTGAGGATGAGGGAAGAACGGTGCATCCGTTCGATGCGCCCGCGCAGCAGGACGCCGGGGGAGTTCTGCCGAAGCGTGGCCGACGGGCCGAGGACTTCCATGAGCAGTCGGTAGGCCTCGGTGGCGAACTCGGTTCCGTAGACCTTGTTGGCCGACGCCGCCTCCGGGCCCGGGGCGTGTGCTGAATCATCTCCCGTCGCTTCGTCTGCCCCGGTCGACGAGGCGATCTCCCAGTTCATCAACTTGAGGTACTCGGCCTTGGCATGGACCCGGGCCAGATTGATCTGAACCCATTCCTGGTCGATGACGCGGCGGCCGTCCGGCAACTTGGTGTTCTGCGCCCACTCCCGCACTTCCCGCTGTGCGGTGAGGATCGGTCCGGCCGAGGTGAGCGCGACACGCTCATGGTTGAGCTGGTTGGTGATCAACGCCCAACCACCGTGTTCGGGACCCACGAGTGCGGAGGACGGTACGCGCACGTCCTGGTAGTAGGTGGCGCTGGTGTCGGGACCGGCCATCGTGTGGACGGGTGTGTACGAGAATCCTTCGGCCGTGGTGGGCACGATCAGCATGCTGATGCCCTTGTGCTTCTTCGCCTCGGGGTCGGTCCGGCAGGCCAACCACACGTAGTCGGCGTATGCGATCAGGCTCGTCCACATCTTCTGGCCGTTGATCACATAGTCGTCGCCGTCCTTGACGGCGGTGGTGCGCAGGCTTGCAAGGTCCGTCCCTGCCTCGGGCTCGGAGTATCCGATGGAGAAGTGCAGTTCGCCCGCGGATATCTTCGGCAAGAAGAACGACTTCTGCTCGGGTGTACCGAAGTGCATGATCGTGGGGGCTACGGAGTTGATCGTGAGGAATGGCACGGGGGCACCGGCGATGGCGGCCTCGTCGGTGAAGATCAGCTGCTCCATCGCCGAACGCTCCTGGCCGCCGTATTCCTTCGGCCACCCGAGCGTCAACCAGCCGTCCTTGCCCATCTGCGCGACGACGTCGCGGTAGACGTTGCCCTCGCCGTACTCGCCGGTGGTGGCGGCGAGAGCCTCCCGCCGGTCCGGCGTCATCAACTGCGCGAAGTAGGCGCGCAGTTCTTCGCGCAGCGCCTGCTGTTGTGGCGTGTAGGTGATGTGCATCGAAATACCTCTCCAGTCCGAAGGCCCGGAACTCGTCTTAACTGGCACACGTTCCAGTCTCTACGGTGCGATGGCGGGGAGTCGGGCCCGACCGGCTGGGGAGCGCGCTCGGTGGGCCTGCTCGCAGTCGTGGAACGAATCATTGCACAGGACTGGAACAGGTTCTAGTGTTATCGCAGGAACGGTGTGCGCCGCAGCCCGGCGGCGCCCGGGCCGACGAGCGACGTGACGAGGAGAAGTGAGGGTTGCCATGGAGGTCAGAGTCGATTTCGACCGGTGTGAGGCCAACGGTGTGTGCGTAGGGATTGCCCCCGACATCTTCGACCTCGACGACGACGATAATCTGCACATTTCGACCGCTCACCCACCCGCTGACCGGGAGGAAGACGTGCGGACTGCCATCGCGCAGTGTCCGAGGGCGGCGCTCACCGAACACCCTTGACCGTCGTTGCCCAGAACAAGAACACGTTCTACAGTGACGACGTCCACCGTGGCGCCGGGTGTGGAACCCGGCGGCGATTGCAGACGACCAGGAGTGCCGCTTCATGACTGATGTTGCTGACCGCGATGTGAACTTGGACGGCAAGGTAGGCGTCGTCACCGGCGCCGGATCCGGACTGGGAAAGTCCGAGGCGATCGGTCTGGCACGAGCGGGTGCGTCCGTCGTAGTCAACGACCTGGTGGCCTCCGACGCCGTCGAGGAAACACTCGAAGAGATCCGAGGTCTGGGCGCCAAGGCCGAATTCGTCGCCGGCGACATCGGTGAACGGTCCACTGCCGACGCGATCATGGAAGCGGCGCAGGGCCAATTCGGCAGCCTCGACATCCTCGTCAACAATGCCGGGATCACGCGGGACCGCATGCTGTTCAACATGTCGGACGAGGACTGGGATCTGGTACTGAAGGTGCATCTGCGCGGGCACTTTCTGCTCTGCCGCTCCGCCGCCTCCTATTGGCGCGGAAAATCCAAGGAGGCGGGTGCGCCCGTGTACGGCCGCATCATCAACACGTCCTCGGAGGCAGGCCTGCTAGGGCCCGAGGGGCAGGCCAACTACGGTGCGGCCAAGGCGGGCATCACGGCTCTGACCCTCTCCGCCGCTCGCGGGCTGTCTCGCTACGGAGTACGGGCCAACGCGATCTGTCCCCGTGCGCGCACGTCGATGACGGAAAACGTCTTCGGTGAGGCGCCGGCCGAGGGGATCGACCCACTGTCGCCGGAGCATGTGGCGGCGTTGGTCACCTACCTCGCCTCGCCCGCGGCCGACACCGTCAACGGGCAGCTCTTCGTGGTCTATGGCCCGATGGTCGCGTTGATGGCGGCTCCGGTCGTCGAGCGCCGGTTCGACGCGACAGACTCTCAATGGACGCCGGCGAGGCTGGCCGAGAGCCTCGGCAGCTACTTCGGTGAACGCGATCCGGCCGCGACCTTCTCGGCGTCGGCTGCCCTGCGTGAGCTGGGCTGAACGAGCCGTCGCGGCGCAGTCGACGACACATCCGGCGTTACCGCCCGTTTTCCCAGGTGATACCCGCGTGATGGGCGATACTGGGTGAAAATTCACAGCGACCGGCTGGGATCGAGACGGTGCGACGCGGGTAGGCAGCGATGTGCCTACACGCACTAGATCCTGTTCTAGTTTTGCCGCCGGTTCCGGTCGTCGACGCCTGCACGGAGAGGGGCAGTGACGTCCACGCAGCGGCGTGCAGGCGGTCCGGTCCGGGTTCGATAGGGAGACGACATGTCGTGGCCAAACCTACTGTGTGCTAACGCTTTAGACGTACTCGGTCGACGTTCGACGTGGACGCATCGCGGCTCTTCTTTTGGACGAAACGCCCTCCTCAGAGTGCTCGATGTGGGACGATTCTTGCTGATGAATGACTCTTTTTGACAGGTGAACACGTTCTAGTTAATATGACCTGAGTCACAGGCCGTTGGGGGGCTGGGCTCAATCAACAGTCGGTGCTGGGTGCGATCAGGGACGAGGAGGACGAATGGTAGACCTCCTCGAGGTGCCATTGCGCGCTGTCGGCGGGTTTTTCACGATGTCGGCCGAGACGCTCAGGGCGGTGTTCTCGAGGCCCTTCCAGCGTCGCGAGTTCGTGGACCAGGCGTGGTTCGTTGCCCGGGTATCGATGGTTCCCACGGTGCTGGTAGCCATCCCGTTCACCGTTCTGGTGAGCTTCACCATCAACATCCTCCTCCGGGAGATAGGTGCCGCGGATCTCAGTGGCGCGGGTGCGGCGCTGGGCACCGTGACCCAGGTCGGTCCCATCGTGACAGTGCTCATCGTGGCCGGGGCGGGCGCCACCGCGATCTGCGCAGACCTCTCGGCCCGCACGATCCGCGAAGAGATCGACGCGATGCGGGTGCTCGGTATCAACCCGATTCATCGGCTGGTCGTACCCCGGGTGCTCGCCTCGACCGTCGTGGCCCTGCTGCTGAACGGCCTGGTCTGCACTATCGGGATTCTCGGTGGGTTCGTCTTCTCGGTGTACATCCAGGATGTGAATCCGGGGGCCTTCGTCAACGGCATCACCCTTCTCACTGGGTTCGGTGAGCTCGTGATCTCGGAGGTCAAAGCCGGTCTGTTCGGCATGATCGCGGGTCTTGTCGCGTCCTATCTCGGCCTCAACGTGAAAGGTGGCGCCAAGAGTGTCGGTGACGCCGTCAATCAGACCGTCGTGTTCTCGTTCATGGCGCTGTTCGTGGTCAACGTTCTCGTCACCGCCGTCGGCATCAAGCTGACGGCAGGGTGATCGACATGGTGGTGGAGTAGATGGCTCTCGCAGCGGCCGGGCGGTTTCCCCGCACACGCCGGCAATTCGCGTCGACGTCCCGTTCGATAGACCGGCTCGGCGAGCAGGCGCTGTTCTTTGCGCGCGCCATCGCCTGGGCCCCTCGTGCGGTGAGGCGGTACCCGAAGGAAACTCTGCGGCTCATCGCCGAGATCAGCATGGGCACGGGTGCGCTGGCGGTGATCGGTGGAACCGTGGTGATCGTCGGATTTCTGACGCTCTTCACCGGAGGCACCATCGCCGTGCAGGGTTACAGCTCGCTCGGCAACATCGGTGTCGAGGCGCTCACCGGCTTCTTCGCCGCGTTCATCAACGTACGCATCGCGGCCCCGGTCATCGCGGGTATCGGACTCGCGGCCACGATCGGGGCAGGCTCGACCGCCCAGCTCGGTGCCATGCGCGTGTCCGAGGAGATCGATGCCCTCGAGACGATGGCGATCCCCTCGATCCCGTACCTGGTCAGCACTCGGGTGATGGCCGGAATGATCGCGATCGTTCCGCTCTATGCCCTCGCAGTGATCGCATCCTTCATCGCCAGCCGATTCGCCACCGTGGTTCTCTACGACCAGTCCGCCGGCGTGTACGACCACTACTTCTCGACCTTCCTGATACCGACGGACATTCTGTGGTCGTTCGCGCAGGCCATCGTCATGGCGATCGCCATCATGCTCATCCACACCTACTACGGCTTCACCGCGTCGGGTGGTCCCGTCGGAGTCGGCGTTGCCGTGGGGAACGCGGTGCGGTCGTCACTGATTGCGGTCGTCACGGTTACCCTCCTCATCTCCCTCGCCATATACGGCGGTTCCGGCAACTTCAACCTTTCGGGATAGGAGTGCCGGTAGATGACTGATTCGGGCGGAAAGAAGAAGCTCGCGGCTCTCGTCCTCGTCGCGGGTCTGCTGGCGATCATCGCCTTCTCGCTTGCCATGTTTAACGGCGCTTTCACGGAATCGACACCGGTCACGGTCACCTCCGACCGGGCGGGCCTGGTCATGGAACCGGACGCGAAGGTGAAGCTGCTCGGCGTCGAGGTCGGTCGCGTCGGCTCCGTCGAGCATGTCACCGGCGGTGCCGAACTGAAGCTCGACATGTACCCCGACATGATGTCGCTGATCCCTTCCAACGCCGCGGTGGAGATCAAGTCGACTACCGTATTCGGCGCCAAATATGTCAACTTCGTCATGCCGGAAGATCCCGCCACCACGCATCTCGAACCGGGCGCCGTCATCGCCTCCGACAACGTCACCGTAGAGTTCAACTCGGTCTTCCAGCATCTGACGGATGTGCTCGATCAAATCGAACCCGAGAAGCTCAACGCGACGCTGGGGGCTATCGCCTCCGCGCTGCGCGGTCGCGGCGACGAACTCGGTGCACTGCTCGAACAGAGCGACCGCTACCTCGCCAAGGTGAACCCCAGTCTCCCTCAGTTGCAGGAGGATCTGGCGAAGGCGGCCGTGGTCACGAACGTCTACGCCGACACCGCCCCGGAACTGCTGCAAACGCTCGACAACGTGACCGCTACCAGCCGCACGGTGGTCGAGGAACAGGACAATCTCGACGCAGTGCTGTTGAACGCCACGGGATTGGCCGATACGGCGAATACGGTGCTGACCGACAACGAGCAGGGCCTGACGGACACCCTCGACCTCCTGCTCCCCACCACGGACCTACTCGCGGAATACTCGCCGGAGATCTCCTGCTTCCTCGTCGGCCTCAACAACGTCATTCCCCTTGCCGAACAACTCATCGGCGGCAATCAGCCGGGAATCGCGTTGAGTGCGAGCTTCATGTATGGCCAGGAGCCCTACAGTTACCCGGAGGATCTGCCGAAGGTGAATGCGTCCGGAGGACCGAACTGCGCCGGCCTCCCGAATCCTGATCCGAACGTGCACGCCAAGTTCCTCGTCGCTGACACGGGTACTGTGCCGTTCGTGCCGTCGACCGAAGTACAGGTACACATGCCGAAGGTCTTCCAGATTTTGTTCGCCGGTGTCTACCCGGAGCCGGGTGGGCAGTGACCGTGAGAAGCACAACCGTCAAGCTCGCGATCTTCGCGACCGTGATGACCCTGATCTTCGTTGGTCTCGCAGTGGTGTTCAGCCAGTACCGTTTCAGCACGTCCAAGGACTACTCGGCGACCTTCGTCGATGTGTCCGGCCTCAAACCGGGTGACAAGGTACGCATTGCGGGTGTGCCGGTCGGCGCGGTCAAGGACGTGAAGATCGACGACGACAACCTTGCCGACGTGGAGTTCGACGTGGAGTCGAAGTACTCGTTGTTCGAGGGAACGAAGGCTACCGTCCGATACGAGAACCTCGTCGGTGACCGCTACATGGAACTCCTCGAGGGTGCGGGGTCGGTGGAGCCGCTTCCGGAGGGCGGGTCCATCCCGGTGGATCAGACATCGCCCGCACTCGACCTGGACCTCTTGCTCGGTGGGTTCAAGCCGCTCCTGCGTGCGTTGAATCCGCAGCAGGTCAATGATCTCTCGGCGGCGTTGGTGCAGGTCTTCCAGGGGCAGGGCGGCACACTCGTGTCACTGCTGGGCAGTACCAGTTCGTTCACCAACACACTCGCGGACCGCGACCAGTTGATCGGTGAGGTCATCACCAACCTCAACGAGGTTCTCGGAACCATCAACAACCGCGGTGATCAGTTCAGGTCCACTCTCGATCAACTGCAGCAATTGGTGAGCGGCCTCGCGCAGGACCGCGATCCGATCGGTGACGCCATCCCGAGGATCGCCGGCGGCACCGGCGACCTTGCGGAGTTGCTCGAAGGCGTCCGCCCGCCGCTGCAGAGCACCGTTGCGGAGGCGAATCGCACTGCGACGCAGCTGCAGATGGGCGAAGAGACTCTCGATTGGGTGCTCCAGAACCTGCCGGACGCCTATCGCCGACTCATCCGAATCGGCACGTACGGCAGCTTCTTCCAGATGTACGTGTGCACGGTCAAGTTCAAGTTCACCGGACCGGAGGGATCGGATCTGCTTCTCAACATGCCAGGCGGACAGACAGCGGGGAGGTGTGCACCGTAACCATGAGACAAGAACGCAATCCCGTCCAGGTCGGGCTGATCGGAGTGGCAGTCTCCGCCATGATCGTGATCGCCACCCTCCAGTACGACCAGCTCCAGTTCCTGTCGGGCGGAACACATTACAATGCCATGTTCGAGGACGCCGGTGGCCTGATGGCAGGTGACACGGTCACCCTGGCGGGGGTCGACGTGGGCAAGGTCTCCGACGTCGAGCTGGACGGGCAGCATGTGCTCGTCACCTTCACTGTCGAGGACGGCATAGCACTCGGTGATGTGACCGAGGCGGATATCAAGACAAATACCATTCTCGGCCGCAAGTCGCTTGCGGTCACTCCGCGAGGAACGGAGACGCTGCCGGTGGGATCGACAATCCCGCTGGACCGCACCAATTCGCCCTACTCGCTCAACGATGCACTCGGCGACCTCACCACGACGGTGTCCGAGCTCGATACCGATCAGGTCAACGACGCGCTGAACGCGATGTCGGGTGCGCTCGAGAACACCCCTCCGGAGCTGCGCACCGCGCTCGACGGGCTGACCCGGTTGTCGGAAAGCATCAATTCACGCGACGAAACGCTGAAGCAGTTGCTCTCTCGCGCCGAGAACGTGACGGGCATACTCGCCGAGCGCAGCGGCCAGATCAACTCGCTGATCGTCGACGGCAACGAACTGCTGGGTGAACTCGACCGTCGCCGGGCCGCGATCAGCCAATTGATCGTGAACATCTCGGCGGTGTCGAGACAACTGACGGGCCTGGTGCAGGACAACCAGGAGCAGATGAAGCCGACGCTCGACAAACTGAACTCTGTGGTCGACATCCTCCAACGCAACAAGGACAACATTTCGCAGGCGCTCGACGGCCTCGCACCGTACGCGACGCAGCTGGGTGAATCTGTGGGGAGCGGGCCCTTCTTCATGGCGTACGTCTACAACATCGGTATCGGCAACCTGCTGCAGGGGCTGAACGACGCGATCCTGTGGCCGGAGCATCTGCCGAACGACCTGCAGGCATACCTGCAAACCGGGCCGTCCCTCGAGCTGAGGCCGCGATGACACACACAGAAGAAACCGGTGCGCGGAAGAAGTGGTGGATTCGCGGTGCGATCGCCGGCGTCGTGGTGGCCCTGATCGTCGGCGGCCTGGTCGTCTTTCTGCCGCGACTGTTCGAGAACACCATCACCGCGTACTTTCCGACCACGACCGGCCTCTATTCCGGGGACGACGTGCGGGTGTTGGGCGTCAAGGTGGGCAGCGTCGGCGAGATCGAGCCGGGACCCGACTTCGCCAAGGTCACCATGAGCGTCGACAAGAGTGTGGATATCCCCGCCGACGCCAAGGCGATCATCGTTGCGCCGAGCCTGGTGTCCGGTCGGTTCGTCCAGTTGACGCCCGTCTATGCCGGGGGCCCGACCATGCAGGACGGTGCAGATATTCCGGTGGAGCGCACCGCGGTGCCGGTGGAGTGGGACGAGATCAAGTCGGAGCTGAACAAACTGTCCGAAGCGCTCGGACCGCAGGGCGCCGACCCGCAGGGATCGCTGGGAACCTTCATCGACACCGCAGCGGACAACCTCGACGGCAACGGTGAATCCCTGCGCAACACTCTGCGTGAACTGTCGGAGACCATGCGGACGCTGTCCGACGGACGGACCGATCTGTTCTCCACCATCCGGAACCTGCAAACATTCGTAGCAGCCCTGTCGTCGAGCAACGAGCAGATCGTGCAGTTCGAGGGACGGCTCGCCTCGGTGTCGAACTTGCTCGCCACCAATTCGGACGAACTCGGCACCGCCCTGATCGACCTGGATCTCGCACTGGGCGACGTCAACCGGTTCGTCGTCGAGAACAGGGCCGCGCTCACCGAGCAGGTCGGTCGCCTGGCCGATGCTACCCAGGTGCTCGCCGACAAGCGACCGCAGCTGGAACAGACGCTGCACGTCGCCCCCACGGCACTGGCCAACTTCAGCAACATCTACAAGCCGGCGCAGGGGTCCTTGGTCGGAGCCGTGGCATTCGCGAACTTCGGCAACCCCGTCAACTTCATGTGTGGGGCGATCCAAAGTTTGCAAGCCAACGATTCCCAGCGCAGCGCCGATCTGTGCACGCAATACCTGTCGCCGGTGCTGAACTCGCTCACGATGAACTACCTGCCCATTCTCAGCAATCCCACGACAGGCGTGAACGCGTTCCCGGATCAGCTTCAGTACAGTCCGCCGAGCCTGGCCGGATCGGTACCCCCGCGGTCCGCACCTCCGGCGACGGGTGCGCTGGCCGGAATACCGACGGTCGCGGTGCCGAGGGACTTGAACGACCTGCTGCAGCCGGGAGGTGGACGATGACCGGGTTCGGGAGCAGACGCGTGCGGGGTGGCGGGATCGCGGCCGGGGTGCTCGCCTTGTCGCTGACCATGACCGGCTGTGAGTGGGAGGGTCTCAATTCGCTTCCCCTTCCGGGAACGGAAGGCACCGGCGGTGACGCGTACACCGTCGAGATCGAGATGCCCAATGTCACCACTCTCTCGCAGAATTCACCGGTCCGCGTCAATGACGTCACCGTGGGCACCGTCACGGGAATCGACGTGAAGGACTGGCACGCGCAGGTCACCGTCTCGTTGAACAACGACGTCGAACTGCCCGCCAATGCGACCGCCAAGATCGGCCAGACCAGTCTCCTCGGCTCGCAGCATCTCGAGTTGGCGCCGCCCACCGACGCGGAGCCCCAGGGCCGGTTGGCGGAAGGGGACGTGATCCCGATCGAGCGTGCCGGGGCATACCCGACGACGGAGCAGACGCTGTCGTCCTTGTCTGTGGTTCTGAACGGCGGAGGTATCGCCCAGATCCGGGACATCACCGAAGAATTGAACGCTGCACTCGGCGGGCGAGAGGCCGAGGTCCGTGACCTGCTTCCACGACTCGACCGGTTGGTCACGAGCCTGGACCGACAGCGCGGCGACATCATCGGTGCCATGGAGGGGCTCGATCGACTCTCCATCACCGTCAACCAGCAGAAGCCCACGCTCGAGGCAGCGCTCGACGACATCCCACCTGGCTTGGAAGTGCTTGTGGCGCAGCGTCAGAATCTGACGATGGCGCTGGTGGAACTCGGCAAACTCAGCGACACCGCGACCCGTCTCGTCGACAGCAGCGGGGAAGAGCTGGAACAAAACTTGCGTAACCTCACACCGGTGCTCGCGGAACTCGCCAATTCGGGCAGCGCACTCACCGACGTCCTGACCCTGATGCTCACCTACCCGTTCCCGATGAGGACGATGGACAAGGCCATTCGAGGCGACTACGCGAACCTGATGATGACCGTCGACCTGAGTGCGGCGAGGGTCGACAGCAACTTCCTGACCGGTACGGCCCTGGGTGGATCACTCGGTGGAGTGGAGGGAGCTGTCGGTTCGCTCGCCGGTGTCGCCGGACAGTCCGGCGACCCGCTGCAGATTCCGCTGCTGCCCGCCCCGCCGCCGGCACCGAAGCCCCCGCAGGCACCCGCTCTCCCCGGACTGCCGCAGATTCCCGGTCTCCCGCAGATTCCCGGCCTTCCGCCGCAACTGGGAGGGGCCCCGGCACCATGAGGAAATTCGTACGTATCCAGCTGATCATCTTCTCGATCCTCACAGTGATCGGCCTCGCGGTGATGTCGATCCAGTATGTGAAGGTGCCGGTCATGTTCGGCATCGGGCGCTACGACATCGTGGTGCAACTGCCGTCCACCGGAGGGCTGTACTCCCACGCCAACGTTGCCTATCGGGGAACCAACGTCGGTGTCGTCGATCGTGTCGCGCTCACCGACGACGGGGTCGAGGCCCAGCTGTCGCTCGACAGCAGCTACAAGATTCCAGCCGACGTCGACGCAGTGGTAAAGAGTGTGTCGGCCATCGGCGAGCAGTACGTCGACCTGATTCCGCGGTCGTCGGAGGGCCCGGATCTCGCGGCTGGTGACGTCATTCCACTGGATCGGTCCGCCGTACCGCAGGATGTCGGCGAGATGCTCGATCAAGCCGACGTGCTGTTGGCCAGCATCTCCGATACTCGGTTACGTACCGTGATCGACGAGGCGTTCACCGCGTTCAACGGTTCCGGCCCCGACCTGCAGCGGCTCATCGACTCGGCCCGTCTGTTCGTCGAAGAGGCGGATGCCAACAGCGACGCGACGATAGACCTGATCGATCAGATCGGCCCTCTGCTCGATACGCAGACCGTCAGCAGTGACGCCATCCGGTCCTGGACCCAGGACCTCGTCACCTTCACCGATCAGCTCCGGGCCAGCGACTCCGATATCAGGGGAGTGCTCGAGAAGGGTCCCGGGACGGCCGTCGAAGCCACCCAGCTTTTCCAGGAGTTGCAGCCCACCCTGCCGATCCTGCTGAGCAACCTGGTGAGCGTCGGGCAGGTCGGCGTCATCTACAACAAGAGCATCGAGCAAGTTCTCGTCATCTACCCACCGTTGACCGCCGCGCTCGTCACCGCCGCCAAAGGCGGACCGGTCGAGGACGGCGCGATCGTCGACTTCGCCCTGGAACTCCACGATCCGCCGGCGTGCACCACAGGGTTTCTGCCGCCGGATCAGCGGCGCACTGGCGATCAGACCGAACCCATCGCGACGCCGAACGATCTGTATTGCAAAGCGGCGCAGGATGATCCGTCGGTCGTCCGTGGTGCACGCAACCTGCCCTGCATGGAATACCCCGGCCGCCGGGCGCCGACCGTGCAGGCGTGCCGGGACGGGTGGGAGGCCGCGGGTAACAACCCGCCATACGGGCCGATCATGCCGCCGGATGTACCCTCGTATACGGCCGTTCCTGTTATCCCCAGTTCCTACGAAGGATCACCGAGTGGGCCGGTCGCGGCCGTCCCGTACGACCCGGGAACGGGTAGCTTTGTCGGTTCGGATGGTAAGACGTACACCCAACCGGATCTGGCGTCAGGATCGCCGAGAAAGGACTCGACGTGGCAGACGATGATGACAGGTCAGCAGATTTGAGTTCATCGACACAGGAGCGTGCCGCTGACGCGGTGGGGGAGGCCTCCCCGGCACGGAAGGAGCGCAGCAGGCGGCGAGCGGTACGTCACGCGGGTCCACCGGTCGGTGAGAGCGGAACGCCGCAACCGGTCGTGTTGGCGAAGTCCAGCGAGGCGCACCCTGCTACAGCGCCCCAGCCCGAGCGTGAACCGGTTGCAGAGACGATCTCGACGAAGAAGGCGGCCGCCGAAGGCGGCGTCAAGTCGGGCGGGGCGTCGCCACCGCCCGAAGACGAAAAGAGAACGCGTCGTTCGTGGAAGTCGCTGATCGGCTACGGTGCGGTCGCGGTCGTCGTTCTCGCCTTGGTCGTGGCCGCCGTCGTCCTGTTGCTCGACCAACGGTCGGCGCGCGAACGAGACGACCGGCGCCAGGCCTTCATCGACACGGCGCGACAGACCGTACTGAACCTGACAACGATTCATCCGGAGACCGCGAAAGAAGATGTCGACCGAATTCTTGCGGGTGCGTCAGGGGCCTTCCTGGCCGAATTCAAGGGCAGGGAAGACCCGTTCGTCGGTGTGGTCCGCGACGCCAACGTCACCACCGAGGGAGAAGTCCTCGAAGCGGGAATTCAGAGCGAGACAGACATTTCGGCCGACGTGCTCGTCGCGGCGCGCACCATGGTCACCAGCACCGAACAGCCGGAGCCGTCGCCGCGTGACTTCCGGATGCGGGTGACCGTCAGTGACGACAACGGGAAGTTGACCGCATCGAAGGTGGAGTTCGTCCCATGACCGACAACGACGTCGACACGTCCGCAGAACAACGGCGAAAGCTCCCGGTCGTCACCAAGGCGACAGCGTTGAAGGTCGTGACGGCGCTTGTGATCGTCGCCCTCGCTGTCGCTGTGGGATTCCTCTGGTACGGCCATCGCCAGGACCAATTGGCCGAACAGGCCCGCTCCGAGGCGGTCGACGCGGCGAGCAGGCAGGCCGTTGCGATGTTGGCGTACGACTTCGCCAATGTCGACAGCCAATTAGCTGCTGCGGCAGACGGAATCACCGGCTCGTTCCGCGACGACTACACCGCCCTGGTGGAGGAAACCATCGCCCCGGGGGCCAAGGAGAAGCAACTGACGGTTCAGGTGACCGTGCAAGCCGCCGCACCGGTGTCGACCACTCCCACCGAGGCGGTGGTCCTGCTCTACCTGAACCAAACCACTACCAGTGCCGAAGCACCGGATGCTCGCACGTCGGGTAGTCGGGTGCGGGTCTCGCTGCAGAAGGTCGACGACCGCTGGCTCGTCGATCAGCTCACCCCTGTGTAGCGGTGTCGACTGTATAGCGGTGATCCGCACACGAGTCGCGCGGACCTTCACAAAGTGAAACATGTTCTAGTACTGTCGGGGCTTCCGGGCCGACTGCCGACGCATCACGTTGTGTCGCAGGGCCACAACCGAACGGGGAGTCGTCGATGAAAGTTGCTGTAACCGGGGCCGCGGGATTCGTGGGCACCAATCTGCTCGATCTCCTGGTCCGATCCGGGCACGAGGTGACCGCCATCGACCGCATCCGTTCCGAGCACGCTCCCGAGGGAGTCACGTGGGTGAACGGCGACGTGCTCGACGTGGAATCGATGAAGAGGGCCCTGGACGGTGTCGAGGTGGTCTATCACCTCGTCGCCATGATCACCCTCGCGCAGAAGGACGACCTGGCGTGGACCGTCAACACCAAGGGCGTCCGCACTGTGGCCGAGGCTGCGCTCGCCGTGGGTGTGCGGCGGATGGTGCATTGCAGTTCCGTGCACTCGTTCGATCAGAGCAACTGCGGCGGCGTACTCGACGAGCAGTCGCCGCGATCCGTGGACGCGTCGATCCCGGTGTACGACAGATCGAAATGGGCCGGTGAGATCGAACTGCGTGCGGTGATCGAGACCGGGCTCGACGCGGTGATCTGCAATCCCACCGGGGTGTACGGCCCCGTGGACTATGGTCTCTCCCGCGTAAACAGCCTGCTACGCAACGCTGCTCGTGGCCGGGTGCCTGCCGCGGTGCACGGAGCGTTCGACTTCGTCGACGTTCGCGACGTGGCCGCCGGGTTGATCGCCGCCGGGGAGAAGGGGCGGACGGGGGAGAACTATCTGATCTCGGGGCACATGCTGGGCATGCACGACGCCGTGCGGAAGGCCGCCCGAGCGGCAGGTCGGCGTGGACCGATGTACTCGTTCCCCCTCAGTGTGATCGAACGAGTGCTGCCCCTCGCAGAACCCATCGGAGCCAGGTTCGGTTCCGATGTGCTGTCCCGCTCGGCGATGGCGGCGCTGCTCGCGGCACCCGTGATCGACGGTGCGAAGGCAGCGTCCGAACTGGGGTACGCCCCTCGTCCCGCGGACGAGACGATCCGCGACCTCGTCGCGTTCCTGGTGACGTCCGGTCAGCTGGGACGCCGCAGTCAGTTGTCCTCGGTCGTGTAGTCGGCCTCGGTGATGTCGTCGGCCTCGTCGGCGTACTCGGCCTCATCGGCCTCGGCAGGCGCGATCAACGCCGGCCCGGCCGCACCGCTGTGCGACAGTGCGTCGAGGAATGCCTTCGCCCAGCGGTCGACGTCGTGCGCGAGCACCTGCCGACGCAGCGCACGCATGTGCCGGCGACCGCTTTCGTGCGGCTGGTTCAACGCCTGTTCCATCGCGTCTTTGACACCGTCGAGGTCGTGCGGATTACAGAGGAAGGCCTGCCGGAGTTCGGCCGCCGCCCCGGTGAACTCGCTGAGCAGGAGGGCGCCGCCCAGATCGCTGCGGCACGCCACATACTCCTTGGCGACGAGGTTCATGCCGTCGCGCAGTGGCGTCACGAGCATCACATCGGCGGCCACGAAGAAGGCGATCAGTTCTTCGCGCGGGATCGGGCGATGGATGTAGTGCACCACCGGCCGGCCGACCTCGCTGTACTCGCCGTTGATGCGCGACACCTTTCGCTCGATGTCGTCGCGCATCTGGACGTAGCTGTCGACCCGCTCGCGGCTGGGCGTGGCCAACTGCACCAGCACGGTGTTCGCCGGGTCGACCCGGTGTTCGTCGAGGAGTTCGTGCAGCGCAGCAAGACGGACGTCGATGCCCTTGGTGTAGTCGAGTCGATCGACGCCCAGCATGATGTGTTGCGGGTTTCCCAGTTCCTTACGGATCTGTCTCGCACGGTCGCGGATCGACTTGGAACGTGATCGTTCGTCCAGCTCGCCGGAGTCGATGGAGATGGGGAACGCCCCCACGCGGACCGTCCGGAAACCGACCTGCACGACACCGAGCTTGGAGCGGACACCGACAGTGCCGCGCGACGTCGGCTGGCCGGCGAGGCGTCGAGCGAGGAACAAGAAGTTCTGCGCACCACCCGGGAGGTGGAAGCCGATGAGATCCGCACCGAGAAGTCCCTCGACGATCTCGGTCCGCCACGGCATCTGCATGAACAGTTCGACCGGCGGGAACGGGATGTGCAGGAAGAAGCCGATCGTGAGGTCGGGGCGGAGCATGCGCAGCATCTTCGGCACGAGCTGAAGTTGGTAATCCTGGATCCAGACGGTGGCACCGTGCGCGGCCGCCTTGGACGTTGCCTCCGCGAACCGCCGGTTCACCTCGACGTAGGCGTTCCACCAGTCGCGGTTGTACTCCGGCTTCACGATGACATCGTGGTAGAGCGGCCACAGGGTGGCGTTGGAGAAGCCCTCGTAATAGTCGCGGATTTCGGCGCCGCTCAGCGGGACGGGGTAGAGCTCGAGCCCGTCCTCGACGACCGGCTCCAGATCGGCGTCTGCGACACCCGCCCAGCCGACCCATGCACCCTTGTTACGGCGAAGGATCGGCTCGAGCGCGGTGACGAGTCCGCCGGGGCTCCGCTTCCACTTGGTGGTGCCGTCCGGCAGCCGCTCGAGATCGACAGGGAGTCGATTCGCCACGACGACGAAGGTGGCTTGCCCGGAGACAGGGTCAGATGTCGAACTCGATGACGAAACTGACGATTCCGAGCTGAGTGCCACGGGCTTCCTTCGCGGTCGAAGTGGATGAAATTATCAGTCGAGCTTGGCGGTGGGCCCGATTCCGAGCATCGAGAGCAGCATCCTGCACTCGTCGGCGTCCTCGGCGTATGCAGCGACAACGCGCTGCGCCTGGCGGGCGGTCTCGTCGGCCAAGGGTTCGAGATCCTCGTCCGCGATGTCGGTCTCGGCGGTCGTGTTCGCGGCCATTCTTGTCCTCTCGGGGCTTGCTGCTGCGTCAACGCAGTAGTTCGTATCGGCGACTCTATGAGAACCGGGCACGTCGACGCTAGTTGCCCTTCCGATAGTGTTCCACTAGTTAGGGTCTACTTACTTGTCGGGAACCGTCTGGGTGGGAGTTGTCTGCGTGAAGACTGGTGGCGCCGCAATTCTGCGTCGAGCTCTGGTGCGCAATCGTGTGCGCCTGGGTATCGGCACAGTGCTGGTCTGCCTGCATCAGGTGGCCGAAACGCTCGTGCCGATCGCAATCGGCGTCATCGTCGACCGCGCGGTCGCGACGGGCGATACGTCGGCGCTGGTCGTCTGGCTGTGTGCTCTTGCCCTGCTGTTTGTCGTCCTCACCACAGCGTGGCGGTTCGGTGCCCGATTCCTCGTGCTGGTGATGCAGAACGAGGGACACCGGCTGAGGATGGAGGTGGCGCACCGAATACTCGACCCCCGCGGCGTGCGCACCGACCTGCGCGCGGGGGAGTTGCTCTCGGTGTCCTCGACCGACGCAGATCGGTCCGCCTTCATCGCGGACATCGTGCCGCGTGCGGCCTCGGCCCTCACGGCAGCCGTCGGCTCGGCGGTCGCCCTGCTGCTCATCGACGTCCCGCTCGGGCTCGCGGTTCTCGTCGGAACGCCCGTCATCCTGGGTCTCCTGCGACGTGCGGCCCCGCTCATCACCCGACGAGCCACCGACCAGCAAGCCGCGGTCGCGCGGGCCTCCGGCATGGCAACCGACCTGGTGAGCGGGCTTCGTCCCCTCCGCGGGATCGGCGCCGAGGACGCCGCGTCGCAGCGTTACCGCAGCGCGAGCCGGGACGCCCTCGACGCCACCCTCCACACCGCGCGAAGCTCGGCGGTGTTCACCGGGGTGTCGATGACCGTCAGCGCACTGCTCGCCGTCGGGATCGCGGGTTTCGCGGGGTGGTTCGCTCTGGAAGGGCGGATCACGATCGGGGAACTGATCACCGTGGTCGGCCTCTCACAGTTCTTCATCGAACCGCTCGGCGTCCTGGCCGGTCTGCCGGGATCTCTCGCACTCACCCGGGCGTCGGCAGATCGGGTGGCGTTGGTCCTGGACGCCGAACCGCTGTTGTCTGCGGGTTCCGGACTCATCCCGGCCGGCAGCGAGCTGTCGTTGTCGGGCGTGAGCTACCGGTCTCTCACAGCGCTGGACCTTCGGGTCGGGTCCGGTGAGTTACTCGGCGTCGTCGCCTACCGGCCGCAGGACGCCGAGGCGTTGGCCGCGCTGCTGTCGGGGCAGGTCCCGCCCGAGCGTTACGAGGGCGAGGTGACCGTCGGCGGTGTTCGACTCTCGGATGCCGACCGGGGGCACGCGCGGCGGACTGTGCTCGTCGAACCCCACAACGGTGACCTGTTCTCCGGAACGGTGGTGTCGAACGTGACCGCAGGCCGGCCGGATGCGCCGGAAGCCGAGGTCCAGGCGGCGCTGCGGGCGTCCGCAGCGGTCGATGTCATCGATGCACATCCGGACGGTCTCGACCACGAGGTGACCGATCGCGGGGCGTCGTTGTCCGGCGGGCAACGCCAGCGCGTTGCGCTCGCCCGGGCGCTGATGAGGAGGTCTCCGGTACTGGTGCTGCACGACCCGACAACGGCGGTGGACGCGGTGACCGAACACATGATCGCCGGAGGTATCGCCGACTCGCGGCACCGCGATTCCGCGGGCAGCGGCCAGACGACCATCCTCCTCACGAGCAGTCCTGCGTTGTTGTCGGTGACCGAACGCGTCGTGGTCCTCGACGAGGGAACGGTCGTCGCCGAGGGCACACACGCACAGTTGGCCGCCGACGATGCGCACTACCGGCGGGCGGTGCTGCGATGAGTGAACTGCTCCCCATCGCGTCCGCACGCGACACCTGGGTATGGCTGAGAACCGAGCTGGGCCGGCGGCGCGGACGAAGCCTGCTCACCCTGCTCGTGGCGGCCTCTGCCGCCGGGATGGCACTGGTGCCCGTCTACGTGTTCGGTGTGCTCGTCGACCGAGTGCAGGACGGCGCCCCACCGTCGACGATCGGGTGGGTGGTCGCGGTGATCGCCTCGGCCGCTGTGATCGGCGGAGTCTGCGCCGGCTGTGCGTCGTTCCTCATCCGGAGTCTCGGCGAGGGCATCCTCGCGGACCTGCGGGAGCGAACCGTCGACCGGGCGCTACGGCTTCCGGTGCAGACGATCGAACGCGTCGGCAAGGGCGACTTGCTGTCCCGGGTGGGCGACGACGTGGCGGTGATCGGCAAGGCCGTGAGCGATGTGGTGCCCAACCTCGTGACGGCGATACTTCTGGTGCTGCTGAGCATCGTCACGATGCTGGGCATCGATTGGCGTCTCGGGCTCGCGGGCATGGTGGCCTTGCCGATGTATGCGCTCGCGATGCTCTGGTATCTCCCGCGGTCGGCCCCCGTCTACGCGAGCGAACGCGTGGCGATGGGCGAGCGCTCGCAAGCGCTGATCAGCAGCATGCAGGGTGCCCGCACGGTGCGGGCCTACGGTCTCGAAGACCTTCACCTCGGGCAGATCGACGACGCCTCACGGAAAACCCGGAATCTGTCCGTCGGCGTGTTCGCACTCTTCACCCGCTTCGCCGGTCGCGGCAACAGAGCCGAATTCGTCGGTCTGGCCACCATCCTCGCCGTGGGTTTCGCGCTCGTGCAACGCGACCTCGTGACGGTCGGGCAGACCACCACCGCCGCTCTGCTCTTCCACCGATTGTTCAATCCGATCGGCATGCTCATGTACACCTTCGACGAGGTGCAGTCGGCGGGCGCAAGCCTCGCGCGGCTCGTCGGGGTGGTGGCTCTGCGAGACGAGGCGGGTGGCATCGCAGGGGTCCCGGCTGCTGCCGAATCGACCCTCGACCTGGTCGAAGTCCGGCACACCTACGACGGCGAGCACGAGGTGGTGCACGGCATCACCCTGCGCGTCGAGCACGGCGAACGAGTCGCACTGGTGGGGTCGACAGGGGCCGGGAAGACCACTGTCGCAGCGATTGCCGCCGGGTCGATCGTCCCGACGTCGGGTTCGGTGCGCATCGGGGGCACCGCGCTGTCGGAGTTGTCGCCGCGCGAACTCCGCCGTCGGGTGGCAATCGTCAGCCAGGAGGTACACGTATTCGCGGGGCCTCTCATCGAGGATCTGCGCCTGGCGTCCCCCGGCGCCTCCGAGGAGGACGCGGCGATGGCACTGAAGACGGTGGGTGCGGCCGACTGGGTGAACGCGCTCACCGATGGTGTCCGCACCGTCGTCGGCGAGGGTGGGCACGAACTGACTGCGGCGCAGGCACAGCAGTTGGCGCTGGCCCGCCTCGTCCTCGCTGATCCCGCGGTCGCCGTCCTCGACGAGGCAACTGCCGAGGCCGGCAGCGCCGGGGCACGGGACCTCGAGGCATCCGCCGAGGCCGCGACCCGCGGTCGGACCACGCTCATCGTGGCGCACCGGCTCAGCCAGGCCGCCACTGCCGACCGCGTCGTCGTGCTCGAACACGGCCGGATCGTGGAGGAAGGACCGCACTCTGCACTCGTCGACGCCGGCGGCCGCTACGCGCAGCTCTGGTCGGCGTGGGAGGGGCGCTGACCCCTGGAACGCGACGGCGAATGTACCTTTCGGCGCTCCCGAGGCGCTGAAAGGTACATTCGCCCCCTCGAAAGTGCCGGGTGGGACGGTCAGCCTAGGTAGCCGCCGCCGTGGGGGAAGAACTCGGTGCCGGCCAGTTCGGTGCCGTCGTCGAGGCGGACACGCTGGATCTTGAGTCCCTTGTTCTTGCCGGTGCGGGCGTCGGGTCCGGCGACGATGACCATGCCGTCGCCTTCGTGGATGAAGACACGCCCGGGGGTTCCGCCGTAGTTGCCCTCGGACACTGCGGCCTCGAGGATTCTGATGCGCTGTCCCTTGTAATGGGTGAAGGCGTTGGGATACGGGTCGGACTGCGCGCGAACCAGCCGCTCGATGGCGTCGGCCGGCCAGGTCCACTCGATGCGACTGTCCTCGGGCGCCCGCTTGTGGAAGAAGGTGGCCTGCGAGCGGTCCTGCGGTGTCCAGTCGGTGCGGCCGGACGCGATGAGGTCGAGGGCGTCGAGGGTGATCGGTCCGATCATGTCGACGGTGCGGTGGAACAGGTCGGTGACGGTGTCCGTGGGTCCGACCGGGGTGGCCCGCTGCAGGACGATGTCACCTGCGTCGAGTTCCTCGTCCATGAGGTGCGCGGTGAGCCCGACCTCGTCTTCACCGTTGATGAGCGCCCAGATGAGCGGTGAGAATCCCGTGTACTTGGGCAGGAGGGAGTCGTGGATGTTGAGGGTGCCGTAGCGGGGCGAGTCGAACACGTCCCGCGGCAGCCACGTGCGCCAGTTGTTGGCGACGATGATGTCGGGGTCCGCTTGTTTCAGGGCCGCCTTGAAGTCTTCGTCGGGCTTGTTTGCGATATGAACGGGGACTCCGTGCTCGGTGGCCAGATCTGCGACGGAGTCTGCCCACATCTGTTCGTAGACGTGCTCGCTCTTGGGATGCGTGATCGCAAGGACGACCTCGTGGTCCGACTCGAGCAGGGCCTTCAGGGTACGGTGACCCCAGGTTTGATATCCGAGTGTGGCGACTCTCAACGCGGTCCTCCTGGACGAGCTTGACGATCAGCGCCGCACAGAAGCGGCAGCAATGCGAGCTTAGGCTATCCAACCCAATTTGGTGAGACCGCCCTTGGAAGGAAGGCAGACATGACGATCGCCACGATCAACGGAATATCTTTGAACTACCAGGTCAAAGGGTCCGGCGATCTCGTGGTACTCATCATGGGCACCGGCAGTCCGGGGCGTGTGTGGGATCTCCACCAGACCCCCGCGCTCGTCGACGCCGGCTATCGAGTCTGCACCTTCGACAACCGCGGCATTGCTCCTTCCGCCGAGAGCGTGGAGGGCATCACGATGGATGACCTCGTGGCGGACACCGCCGCACTGATCGAACACCTCGGCGGCGGGCCAGCACGAGTCGTCGGCACCTCGATGGGTGCCCGGGTCGCTCAGGAACTCGCGTTGTCGCGCCCGGACCTCGTCTACAAGGCCGCCTTCCTCGCCGGTCATGCCCGCATGGACTACTTCCAGCAGACGCTCACCGAGGGCGAGCGCGCGCTGCACGACAGCGGCGTCGAGCTTCCGGCCAAGTACCGGGCGGCGGTCACCGCGGTGATGAATCTGTCTCCGGCATCGCTCGTCGACCCGCACACCGCCAGGGATTGGCTCGACCTCTTCGAGTTCAGTGGCGGCAGGACGTCCGCCGGTGTGCGCGCTCAGATGGAGATGGACCGCACGTTCGACCGAAGGCAGGCGTACCGGGCGATTACCACACCGTGTCTGTCGGTCGGGTTTGCCGACGATCGGATGATCCCGCCCTATCTCTCTCGTGAAGTCGCCGAGTCCATCCCGTCGGCTCGCTACTACGAGATCCCGGATGTCGGGCACTACGGCTACCTCGAGCAGCCCGAGGTGATCAACAAAGTTCTGCTGGAGTTCCTCGCGGACTGAGCGTTCCGGTCGACGTAGGGGTTGAGCCGCCGGCGTTACAGTGATATTTGGCACCTGTGAAGAAACTGGGAATCGGTTGTTGCTGGTGGGTAGCCTAACCTAAACTCCTTCGGGTGCTGGTCGTGCGACGAGCACTCTCGACGGACGATCGGATCACCATGTCACCGGACCACTCGGCGGCTGCCCAGGCTCAGTTCCTCTCTGCGGAGAGCGCGCACACGTCTGCTTCTACGCCGACCGCGCTGCCCCTCACTGCGGCGCAGTCCGAGGTCTGGGTGGGGCAGGAGCTGCACCCGGCCAGCCCGGTGTACAACCTGTCGCTGGTCGTCGAGGTCGCTGGTCCGATCGATCTGAACCGCACGATCGCCGCTGTCCGGAAGACGGTCGAACGTGCCGAGGCGCTGCACGTGCGTTTCGAGCGGGGAGACGACGACGAACTCCTGCAGGTGCCCACATCCCCCGACGATTGGTCTCTGAGCGTCGTCGACCTGCGCGCCGACGAGGATCCGGAGTCCAGTGCGCGTGCCTGGATGGACCGTGATATGCAGACCGTGGTCGCTGTAGGGAGCGAGGAGCCCTTGTTCCACCACGCCCTGCTGCGCACCGGGGACGAATCGTTGATCTGGTACCAGCGCTATCACCACAGCATCATCGACGGCTATGGCATCACACGGCTGGTAGCGGACGTCGTCGAGCGCTACGACGACCCCGACCTCGAGACCGCCGCCGGCCCCTGGCCCCTCGACTCGCTGCTTGCCGCCGATCGCGAGTACCGCGGGTCCGCGCGCTTCGTCGCTGATCGCGAATTCTGGCTGCAGCAGTTGATCGACGCACCGGAACCCCCGCGGTTGCTCCCTCTTGTCGACGACCGGTCGGAAGCACCGATTTCGGCAGTAGTCGAGATCGACGGGGAGGACGCCGACGCCCTCTACGCCTTTGCCGCCGACGCCGGAATACGCCGCACGCGACTGCCTCTCGCGATCGTGGTGGCGTACATCCACCGGATCACCGGCAGGCGCGACCTCACGTTGTCGCTGCCGATGGCGGCGCGGGTCGGGCGCGACATGCGCCGGGTGCCAGGGATGGCCTCCACCATCCTGCCGTTGCGGATTCAGGTCGATTCCGGCATGACGGTGGGCGCGCTGGCCCGGCGGATCGACACGACACTCGTCTCCGTGCTGCGGCACGGCCGTTACCGCGGTGAAGATCTGGCCCGTGACCTGCGATCGCTCGACCCGGACCGGCAGATTTTCGGACCAGGTATCAATTCGATGATGTTCGAGCATTCGCTCACGTTCGGCGGGTTCCCGGCGTGGGTGCGGAGTTCGGCCACTGGACCGGTATCGGACCTCGACTTCTCCATTCGCGGAGGACAGGATTCGGAAGCCATCGAGATCGATCTACGGGCGCCCTACGGTCTGGATGCCGAACTCGAGGAACACCGTCGCCGGCTCGAACGCTTCGTCGGCCAGTTCGTCGCCGACCCTTCCGCGACCATCGCCACTCTCGACCCGTTGACCGAGGCCGAACGTCACCAACTGCTGACGGAATTCAACGACTCTGGGCGCGCACAGGAGTCGGCGACGATCCCCGAACTGTTCCAGGAACAGATGCGACGCAGCCCAGATGCGGAGGCTCTGGTCGCCGGCGAGATCCGCCTCACCTACCGCGAGCTCGGTGAACGGGTCTCTCAGCTCGCCCAGCACCTGCGGCTTCGCGGCGTGGGATCCGAAGACGTTGTGGCCGTAGGTTTGCCGCGCTCGGCCGAGATGGTGGTCGGGCTCCTGGCCGTGGTGTGCGCGGGCGGCGCCTTCGTTCCCCTCGACCCGTCGTGGCCGCAGGAGCGTCGCGTTGCCGTACTCGAGGACGCGGGGGCGGGCCTCGTCCTCACCGGACCCGGCGGGGTGGCGGACGCCGGTGGCAGCGCCGTCCCGGTCGACCTGGCGGACTGGGCGTACGCGGACTACTCCACCGACCTGCCCGCTCTCACCGTGCAAGGTGCCCGACTGGCGTACGTCATCTTCACCTCGGGATCGACGGGCCGGCCCAAGGGTGCGATGATTCGCCACGACGCGGTGTGCGCCCGCTTGCTGTGGCAGCGTGACGAAATTCTGCATTTCGGAACCGGGGACGCGTCGTTGTTCAAGGCCCCCTTGTCTTTCGACATCTCGGTCAACGAAATTCTGCTGCCCCTGGTGTCGGGTGGGCGGCTGGTGGTGGCCGAGCACGGCGGGGAGCGCGACCCCCAGTACCTGCTCGACCTCATCGCGCGGGAGTCGGTGACGTTCGTCTACCTCGTCTCCTCGATGCTCGACGTACTCATCGACCTGTCGCGGGGCACGGATCGGTTGTCGGTACTGAAGCATGTGTGGTGTGGCGGTGAGGTTCTCACACCGGAACTGTTCGAACGTTTCCGCGCTCAGTTGTCGACGACGCTGTATCACGGTTACGGTCCGGCAGAAGCGACCATCGGTGTGTCGCACGTCGTGTACCGGGAAGACGCCGCACGGATCGCGACGTCGATCGGCCGCCCCAACCCCGGCACCCAACTCTATGTCCTGGACGGCCACCTGAACCCGGTACCGCTCGGTGCGAGTGGTGAGCTCTACGCGGGCGGATTCCTGCTCGGACGCGGGTATGTCGGTGCGTCGGCGTTGACGGCGGCTCGCTTCGTTGCCAATCCCTTCGCCGCCGACGGTTCACGCCTCTACCGCACCGGTGACCTGGCCCGGTGGACCCCCGACGGTTCGCTCGACTTTCTCGGCCGCGCCGATAATCAGGTGAAGATCCGGGGGATGCGCCTCGAACTCGAGGATGTGGAGGCGGGACTCGCCGCGCATCCCGCCGTGCGGCACAGCGCCGTGGTGGTGCGGGAGACGCCGACCGGCGCCAAGTATCTCGCCGCCTACCTCGTGCCCGACTCCGGTTCGGCCCTGGACGATTCCGAACTGCGGACGTGGGCGTCGTCGAGGCTGCCCGAGTACATGGTGCCGTCGGCTTTCGTGATTCTCGACCGGTTTCCGCTGACGGCCAACGGCAAACTGGATCGGCGGGCCCTGCCGGAACCCGATTTCGGCGCGGCGGGGGAACAAGGTCGCCCCGCGTACCGCCGTCGAGGAATCGTTGTGCGCGTTGATGGCCGGAGTCCTCGGAGTGGAGTCGGTCGGGGTCACCGATGACTTCTTCGCCCTCGGCGGCGACAGTATCGTCGCCATCTCGTTGGTGAACCACGCCCGCAGGGAAGGGTTGTCGATCAGTCCGCGCGAGGTGTTCCAACTCCGCACCGCCGAAGCGCTCGCCCGGGCCGAGGCCGGGCGCGAGGTGGCGGCGGTCGACACGGACGACATCGCGTTCGGCGCTGTGGCCGGCACTCCGATCCTCACCCGCATCAGTGAGGCGGGAGACCAGATCACCCGGTTCCACCAGTCGGTGCTGGTGCAAACCCCCGCCCGAATTCGACGAACAGCGTGCGCGCGAAGCGCTCTCCGCCGTCCTCGAGCGGCACGATGCCCTGCGAGCACGGTTGGTTCGTGGGAAGCGGTGGACACTGTCGGTGCCGCACTGGGATCCGTCCTCGGCGTCCGACGTGCTGCGCGTCGTCGAGGTCGAGGGCAGCATGGACAAGCTCCTTTCCGAGCGGCTCGACGGCGAAACCGCGGCAGCGCTCGACCGGCTCGATCCTGATAGCGGCGCGATGCTGCAAGCCGTCCTCTTCCGGGCGGACTCCGGTTCGGGCAGGCTGCTTCTGATCGGCCACCACCTGGTAGTGGACGGCGTCTCCTGGCGCATCATTCTCGAAGACCTGGCACAGGCGGGCACTGCTCTCATCTCCGGTGCCGAGCCCGCCCTCGAGCCCGTCGGCACGTCGTTACGCAGGTGGTCTGCGCTGCTCGGAGAACGCGTGCACACAGGATCTTTCGATGCCGAACTGCCGTTCTGGAAGGCACTGACGTCGACTCCCGAACCGATGCTCGGATCCCGTGCACTCGACCCCGCGGTCGATCTGGCCGGTCAGGCCGAAACTCTCACGGTCACGCTGGCTCCCGAGTTCACCCGCCCACTGCTGTCGGCCGTTCCCGCAGCGTTCTCCGGATCCGTCAACGACGTGTTGCTCACCGCGTTCGCCGTGGCTGCCGCGAGGTGGCGGGCCGCTCGTCGCGCGGAGGCCGCGCCGGGTCCGATCCTGCTCGATCTCGAAGGGCACGGACGCGAAGAAGACCTGGTGCGCGCGCCCGGTGCACCGGCGGTCGATCTGTCTCGGACCGTCGGCTGGTTCACCACGGTGTATCCCGTGGCGATCGACGCCGATGTGGCGGACGGCGACGAGGCGCTGGCGTCGGCGCTGAAGGCCGTCAAGGAGCAGCTGCGCAGCATCCCGGGAGCCGGTTTCGGATACGGGGCACTGCGTTACCTCGGTGACTCGGTGCCGGAACTCGAGCACGCGCCGACCCCTCAGGTGCTCTTCAACTACCTCGGCCGAGTCGCGGCCGGGGGAGACGTCGACTGGTTGCCTCACGCGATGGGCGGCGCCGACGACCCACGCATGCCGCTCGGGCACGTCCTGACTTTGAACGTGATTGCCGAAGACGGCGGGGACCGGCCGGTGCTGAGCACCTCCTTCACCTGGGCGCCCGGCATTCTCGGGCGGGACGACGTCGAGGCGCTCGCCGAGGAGTGGACCACGGCGTTGTCGGCCGTAGCCGGAATCGAACGCCTGGGCGGGGGCACACCGTCGGACTTCCCGCTGGTCGGATTGACGCAGCAGGACGTCGACGCGTTGTCGGGGCCGTCCGATGTGCTCCCGCTGACGCCGTTGCAGGAGGGAATCTACTTCCAGTCGGCGTTCGAGGACACGGGTTCGGACCCCTACGTGGTGCAACAGGTCATCGAGCTGAGCGGCCCCGTCGACCCCGGCGCACTGCACCGGGCCTTGCAGACCGTGGTCGATCGGCACGCTGCTCTGCGCACCGGAATCTCGTCCGTGTCGGACGGCCGGATCGTGCAGGTGATCCGCGACGGTGTCCGGGTACCGATGGACGTGCTGGACCTCGCCGAAGTCGCGGACCCGTTCCAGCGGATCGAGGAGGTGCTGGCCGCGGATCGCACTCGCGGCTTTGTCTTCGACCGGCCGCCGCTGCTGCGCTACACCCTCGCCCGACTGGAGGCGGAGAAGTACGTTCTGCTGCAGTCGATCCACCACGTGATCGCCGACGGGTGGTCGGTGCCGGTGATGCTGCGGGAGATGCTGGCCCTCTACAGCACGTCGGGTACACCGCCGGTGTTGCCGGCACCCACCCCATACCGCAGCTACCTCGAATGGCTGGCCGCGCGGGACCGGAATGCGTCCCTCGAGGTGTGGCGAGAGGCGCTCAGGGACCTACCGGAGCCGGTGGAGTTGCCCCGCAGCGCGTCTCCGAGCGAGTCCGGCATTCGCAGCGTGCAGGTGGCGCTGCCCGTCGCGGACACCGACGCTCTCGTGGCCGTCGGCCGGGCCCGCGGACTGACCCTGAGCACGCTCGTGCACGGCACCTGGGGACTTGTCGTTGGCCGGCTCACCGGCACGGACGACGTGGTGTTCGGATCCACGGTGTCCGGGCGCGGCGGCGACCTGCACGGAATCGAATCCATGGTGGGGTTGTTCATCAACACCGTGCCGGCGCGACTACGGTATCGGCCCACCGAGACGGTGGCCGAGGCGCTCACGCGATGGCAGGACGAGCAATCGGCGTTGCTCGACCACCAACATGTCGGACTGGCCGAACTGCGCCGCGATGCCGGCTTGCACACCATGTTCGAGACACTCGTCGTCTTCGAAAACTACCCGCTGGGTGACGGCGCTGCCACCGACCCGTCCGGCTCCGTACACCTGACGAACGTGCGTTTCGACGAGCACCCGCCGTACCCGATGACGCTGATCGTCGTGCCCGGTGACACGGTGACGCTCGAGCTGAAATACGATGCCACGCGCATCGATTCGGCGACGGCGGACCGTTTCGCCGAATCGATGGTGGCTTATCTTCGCGAGGTCACTCGCGACGCCGACCAAGCCGTGTCGAGTGTGGCTCTGGCTTCACGTCGACCGGTCCACTCGGCCGTGCCCGATGCGCGTCCGGCGTTCCCCGACACGACACTCACCGCTCTTCTCGCGGAGCAGGCAGCCCGAACACCCGACGCGGTGGCTGTCGTGTTCGAGGACGAACAACTTACCTATGCCGAGTTGCATTCCCGGGCCAACCGTCTCGCGCGGCTGCTGATCGAGCGTGGCGTCTACCCGGGGTCCAGGGTGGCCGTGGCGTTGCCACGTTCACTCGACCTGATGGTGTCGCTGCTGGCGATCGGCAAGGCGGGCGGAGCCTATGTGCCGCTCGACAGCGGCTACCCCGCAGAGCGATTGGCGTACATGCTCGAGGACGCGCACCCGGTGTGCGTAATCACCGACAGCGGGTCCGCCGCTCTCGTCACCGTCGCCGGCGTTCCCCAGATTCGCGTCAGCGAAGCGGACGACTACTCGTCGGCGCCGCTGCCCGAGTCGGGCTCGCCGGGCCATCCCGCGTACGTGATCTACACGTCCGGTTCGACCGGTCGGCCCAAGGGCGTCGTCGTGCCGCACGCCGGTATCGTCAACCGACTGCTGTGGATGCAGTCGTTCCGGCCGATCACCCCGTCGGACAGGGTGCTTCAGAAGACTCCGGCCAGCTTCGACGTCTCGGTGCCCGAGCTCTTCGGCCCTCTCCTCGCGGGCGCTACCGTCGTACTCGCGCGGCCGGACGGGCACAAGGATCCGGGCTACCTCGCGAATGTTATCGTCGAAAAGTCCGTAACCAGGGCACATTTCGTCCCATCGATGCTCGAGGCGTTCCTCGCCGAGCCTGCCGCGGCCGGTTGCACCGGGCTGCGGATCATCGCCTGCAGCGGCGAGGCGTTGCCCCTGGCGTCGGCACGGCGGGTGGCCGAGGTGCTGCCGGGCGTGGAAGTCGACAATCTGTACGGGCCGACCGAGGCCTCCGTGGAGGTGAGCTACGCGGCGTCGGTGCAGAACATCGACGCTGCAGCGTCGTCGGTGCCGATCGGCTTCCCGACGTCGAACACCGGCTTGTACGTCCTGGATCGGTACTTGCATCCGGTGCCGCCGGGTGCCTCGGGAGAGCTGTATCTGTCGGGACCACAGGTGGCCGACGGATACCTCGGCAGGGCAGCGCTGAGTGCGGAGCGGTTCGTCGCCGACCCGTTCTCACCCTCCGGTACTCGCATGTACCGCACCGGCGATATCGCACGGATCAATGTTGACGGAGCCGTCGAGTATGTCGGCCGAGTGGACGATCAGGTGAAGCTGCGGGGCTTCCGAATCGAGCTCGGCGAAATCGAGGCACACCTGTCGGCCTGTCCCGGAGTGCGGCAGGCGGCCGCCGTCGTCCGTTCGGACCGGCCGGGCAGGCAGCAGTTGGTGGGCTACCTCGTGGGCGACATCGACCTCGACGACGTTCGTGCCCGGCTGAGTTCCGCTCTGCCCGAGTACATGGTTCCTGTCCTCTTCGTCATCCTCGACGCGTTTCCGCTCACCCCGAGCGGCAAACTGGATCGCACCTCTCTTCCGGCGCCCACCCCCCCGGCTCCGGCCGAGTCGGCACACGCCGGCGGCAACGGCACCGCAGAAATGCTCGCCGCCCGTTTCGCCGAGGTCCTCGGGCTCGACGTGGTCGGGGTGGACGACGACTTCTTCATGCTCGGTGGAGACAGCATCCTGGCCATCCGGCTCGTCAATCTCGCACGGCGGGAAGGGTTGACGATCACCCCACGCCAGATCTTCGAGCAGCGGACACCGGCTGCCCTCGCGAGGCTCGCAGGTGACACGCCGGCCGCCGTGGCCGAGGCCGCAGTGCCCGTCGAGTCGGGGACGGGGGCGCTGTTGCCGCTTCCCGTCGTCCACCGGCTGTCCGAGTGGAGCGGTGAGAAAGACCGCTTCAACCAGGCCGTTCTCCTACACACACCGGCCGGCACCAGCAGCGACGTGGTCACTTCCGCGCTGCGCTCGGTGATCGCCCATCACGACGGGCTTCGCCAGCACCTGACCCGGCATGCGCCCGGAGTCTGGTCACTCGAGATCGCGGAGACGGCGGAGGCGTCGATCCGCCGGGTCGACGCGACCGGACTCGACGACAAGGCACTGCGTCGGCTGGTGGCCGCGGAATCCGACGCCGCCACCGACCGGCTCGACCCCGACAGCGGGACCATGGTGTCGGCCGTCTGGTTCGACGCGGGACCGGACGAGCTCGGCAGGCTTCTGCTCGTCGCCCATCACCTGGTCGTCGACGGGGTGTCCTGGCGAATCCTTGTCGAAGACCTCGCCATGGCCTGGGTGGCCGCCGACAGCGGACAGGCCGCGGCACTCGATCCGGTGCCCACGTCGCTGCGGACGTTCTCGCGCATCGTCACGGAACAGGCGCACGAGCCGACACGTCTCGCCGAACTCGACCACTGGCTCGAGGTCACCGAACCGGGCGCCGACCTCGTCCCCGGTGTGTCCGGTACCGCGGTGGTGGGCAGTGGCGCTCGTCGCACCGTGCGCCTGGACTCCGCGCTGACGAACGCGCTGCTGACCACCGTTCCCGCAGCGGTCGGCGCTGACGTCACGGACGTGCTGGTCGCTGCACTGCGGCTGGCTGTCGATCGGTGGCGCGCAGCGAGCGAACGTAACCAGGACCTCGTGGTGGACCTCGAACGGCACGGCCGCGAGGAACTGGTTCCGGGACTCGACCTCTCGCGCACGGTCGGCTGGCTGACCAACGTCGCGCCGGTGCGGTTGCCTAGCGCCGGCGGCCCACTCGACACCCTGAAGGCCGTCAAGGAACAGCTGCGTGCGGCGCCCGACGGCGGCATCGGATACGGCATGTTGCGGTACCTCAACGCGCGGACCGCTCGACTCCTCGGGTCGCGGTCCGAGTCCCAGGTGTTGTTCAACTACCTAGGCCGGATGCCACACGCGGTGTCCGGGCCGTGGACCCCGGCGGCTGAATCCGACTCCCTCCTCACGGACCCCGATGCCGATTTCGGCGCGCCCTACCGATTGGTGATCAACGCGCTCTGCGAAGACGGCGAACAGGGTTCGCAGCTGCACGCCGTCTTCGCCTGGTCGGGAGACGACCTGAGGGAGGACGACGCGATCGCGCTCAGCGAGGGCTGGGCGTCGGCTCTCGGCGAGTTGGCGGAGTCGGTATCGGAACATCGCGGGCCGGCGCTGCTGACCCCGTCGGATCTGCCGCTGGTTCGCCTGACCCAGGATGAGATCGACCGCATCACGGCGAGCTGCCCTGCGGGCGTGGCGACGGTGCTCCCGTTGTCACCACTTCAAGAAGGGTTGTACTTCCAGGCAGGGTTCGCGGCGGGTTCGGACATCTACACGGCGCAGTTCTCGCTCGATTTCGCGCACCGACTGGACCCCGACCGCCTTGCCGCTGCGCTGCGCACCCTGCAACGACGCAACCCCACGCTCCGGGCGGGATTCGTCAGTGACGGGCTCTCGGCTCCGGTGCAATTCGTCAGCGCCGGGCTCGACGTGCCGATCACCGAATACGATCTTCGGGATCTGGGTGACACCGAACGGGCCGACTACGCCGAGGAATTGGCCGCCCGCGACCGTCTGACGCCGTTCGATCTGACGGCCCCGCCGCTGTGGCGCGTGATGGTTCTCCATCTCACCGACGACCACGACCGATTGGTGGTCAACCGGCAGTTCCTGCTGTGGGACGGGTGGTCCAACGGCCTGGTGGTGAGTCAACTTCTCGCCCTCTACGATTCGGCGGGCGACGACTCGAGCTTCGGTTCCCCGGAGGGCACCTTCGAGGACTACCTGACCTGGCTGGCCGCACAGGACCCGGACGCAGCGCAGGCGTCATGGACGGAAGCCCTCCGCGGACTCGAGGAACCCACCCTGGTGGCCGCGGCGGCGGTGGACGACCCACGGCCGCCCCAACGCCGGGACGCCGTGCTCGATGCGGACCTCAGTGAACGCCTTCGTGCCGCCGCCCGTGGTGCCGGTGTCACCTTCAACGCCGTGCTCAATGCCGCTCTGGCCGTCGTACTCGGGGTCGAAACGGGAAGAGCGGACCTGGTGTTCGGCACCACGGTGGCCGGCCGGCCCCCCGAGGTGCCGGGCCTCGACGCCGTCGCCGGCATGTTCCTCAACACCGTCCCGGTCCGCTTGACGTTGCGTCCCGGCGAGACCGTCGCCGAGCTGCTGCGCCGGGCGCAGTCCGAGCGGCTGGCGCTGACCCCGTACGACTATCTGGGTCTCGCCTCGATTCAGCGCGTCTCGGACCACCGGCAGCTCTTCGACGTGCTGTATGTGTTGCAGAACTTCGTGGACGAGAAGCAGGTGTCGGCGCTCAACGCCGCCCACGACATCAGCGGCGGCGACAGCATCGACCACACCCACTACCCGCTGACCGTCGTCGTGACGCCGGGCGCCAGCGTGAAGGTGAAGTTCGAATTCCATCCCCATCGCGTGTCGCAGTCGCGGGTGGAATCCATGCTGGCCCGCTTCGTGGACCTGCTCGCACAGTGGTCCACCGACATGTCCGGGATGGTGGGCAGTATTCCCGGTGCGGCCGCGGTCACCCCGCCGGCGAGCAGAGCGTTGCCCGACGCGACCATCGCCGACCTGTTCGCGGACGCCGCTCGGCAGCGCCCGGACCACTCGGCTCTCGTCTTCGGGGACCGCACGGTGACGTATGCGGAACTCGACGCCGACATCAACCGCATGTCGCGGCTCCTGCTCGATCACGGCGCCGGCCCCGAGAAGATTGTCGCGCTGGCACTTCCGCGGTCGGTGGAAATGGTCGTGGCGTTGTTCGCCGTGCTGCGCACCGGATCCGCCTACCTGCCACTCGAACTGGACCACCCCGCCGAACGCCTGGTGGGCATGCTCGACGATGCACACCCGGTCACCTTGGTGACCACCGCCGAGGTCGCGGGCACGCTGGCCGCGGCCCACGTCGACGTCCTCCCTGTCGACACCGCACTTCTCGACACCGTGTCTTCGGAGCCGCTGTCCGATGACGAACTCGGAAGCTTCGTGCCGGGGACGCCGGGACGGCTGGACCATCCGGCGTACGTCATCTACACGTCGGGGTCGACAGGCAAGCCGAAGGGTGTGGTCACCCCGTACCGCGGTCTGACCAATATGCAGTTCAACCACCGTGAGGCAATCTTCGAACCGGTGGTGAGCGCCGCGGGAGGCCGGCGTCTGCGCATCGCCCACACCGTGTCGTTCGCGTTCGACATGTCGTGGGAGGAACTGCTGTGGCTCGTCGAAGGCCACGAGGTCCACATCTGCGACGAGAACCTCCGCCGCGACGCCGAAGCCCTGGTGTCCTACTGCGACACCCACCGGATCGACGTCGTCAACGTCACGCCCACGTACGCGCAACACCTGATCGAGGAGGGATTGCTCGACGACGGTGACGGACGCCATCGGCCCCCTCTGGTGCTGCTCGGCGGCGAGGCCGTGTCGGATTCGGTATGGAACCGTCTGCGGGACACCGAGGGAACGTGCGGGTACAACCTGTACGGCCCCACCGAGTACACGATCAACACCCTCGGGGCGGGCACCGGCGACAGCGTCACTCCGACGGTCGGAACTCCCATCTGGAACACCTCGGCGTATGTACTGGACGCCTGGCTGCGTCCGGTCCCGGACGGTGTTCCCGGTGAGCTGTACATCTCCGGTGTCGGGCTGGCACGCGGCTACCTCGACCGGTTCGCGTTGACGGCGGAGCGGTTCGTCGCCGATCCGTTAGGCACATCCGTACGTATGTATCGGACGGGCGATCTGGTCCGCCGCCGTGAGGACGGGAATCTCGACTTCCTCGGCCGCACGGACGATCAGGTGAAGATCCGCGGCCACCGGGTGGAACTCGGCGAAATCGCGTCGGCGCTCGAGGCGTTGGACGACGTGCGCCAGGCTGCCGTGGTCGTCGACACCGGCCCGGGTGGTTTCAAGCGGCTCGTGGGCTACACCGTCCCCGTGAGTACTTATCAACCGCGGGATGTTAACAAGCACTCACGGGGGCTGCGCGCAACCCTTCCGGACTACATGATTCCGGCCGCGGTCATCGAGGTCGAGTCGTTGCCGATGACCGTCAACGGCAAGCTCGACGTCAAGGCGCTCCCGTCTGCGGAGGAGGTGCTCGGCGTCCACGCCGGTGCACGCACCGAACCGCGGGACACCACCGAGCGGGTGCTGTCTAACCTGTTCGGTGACATCCTCGGCGTTCCTGCTCCGGGTGTCGACGACAATTTCTTCGACCTCGGCGGGCACTCGCTGCTGGCCACTCGCCTGATCAGCCGGGCCCGGGCCGCCCTCGACACGGACCTCGGCATGCGCGACCTGTTCGAGGCGCCCACCGTCGCCGAACTGGCCGACCGCATCCGGGGCAACACGGGGTCGACGCGTCCCGTGCTGACCGTGAGGCCGCGCCCCCGGAATCTCCCGCTTTCGGCTGCGCAACAACGTTTGTGGCTTCTGCAGCAGATGGACCCGGATTCGGCGGCCTACAACTTCCCGATCGTGCTGCGACTGCGGGACGGGCTCGATCCCGGGTTGCTGGCGCAGGCACTGGCCGACGTGGTGGCGAGGCACGAATCGCTCCGCACCGTGTTCGGGCAGCACGACGGCGAACCGGTGCAGGTGATCCTCGACGACGTGCGACCCGACGTCAACGTGGTGGACGGCACGGATGCCGATCTCTTCCGACTGGTCGGCGACACGGTCGGGCGCCCGTTCGATCTGGCGACGGAGATCCCGATCCGAGCGGCCCTGATCCGGATCGGTGACGAGCAGGTGCTGGCGATCGTGTTGCACCACATTGCCACCGACGAATGGTCCGACCGGCCGTTCCTCCGGGACCTGATGACGGCCTATGCCTCCCGAGCGCAGAATTCGGCACCGGCATGGGAACCGCTCGACGTGCAGTACGCCGATTACACCCTGTGGCAACGGGAGATGCTCGGTGATCCACAGGACCCGTCGAGCCTGGTGAGCCGTCAACTCGACTACTGGGCGAAGACTCTCGACGGGGCACCCGAAGAACTGGTGCTCCCCGCCGACCGCACTCGCCCGGCGCGACCGAGCTTTTCGGGTGGTGCAATCGAAACGGTGCTGAACGCCGCCACCACGCGCTCGCTCCGTGCCTTGGCGCGCACCACCGGCACGACCATGTTCATGGTGATGCACGCGGCATCCGCGGCGTTGCTGCATCGGCTCGGTGCGGGGGACGACCTGCCGATCGGGGCACCCGTCGCGGGAAGAAGCGAGCAGGGTCTCGACGACTTGATCGGGTTCTTCGTCAACACCGTCGTGTTGCGGACGGACGTGTCCGGCAATCCGACGTTCGACGAGTTGCTGAGTCGGGTCCGCGGCATCGACCTGGCCGCGTTCGCGCACTCGGACGTGCCGTTCGAGGCGGTGGTGGAGAAGGTCAATCCCGGCCGCACCCTGGCCCGGAACCCGCTGTTCCAGGTGATGGTCGGCTACCACAGCCGGACAGCGGATGCTGCTCTCGCACCAGCTCTTTCGGTGACTCCGGTGCAGTTCGAGGAGCGCACCGCCAAGTTCGACCTGGTGTTCAACTTCACCGAGTACCTCGACGAGGACCGGGTGGAACTGCGTCTCGAGTACGGCAGCGACCTGTTCGACCGCGACACCGCGGCGAAGATCGCACGTCGACTGATCTCCGTGTTCGATACGGTCGCAGTGCAGTCGGACGTTCCGGTCGGTGACCTCGACGTATTCCTCGACGACGAACGAGAAATGGTGGTGCGTGGGTTCAACGACACCGCGCTGCCCGTGGCGGAGGAAACGTTCTACGAGGCGTTCGCACGCCACGTGGATGCCGCTCCGCACGCTGTCGCTGTGGTCGACGAGCACGGTCAGGCGTCCTATGCGGAATTGAGTGCACGCGCCGACCGCATTGCGGCACTGCTGCATCGTCGCGGGGTGTCGGTCGAGAGCGTTGTCGGGCTGGCTGTTCCGCGGTCGGTGAACATGGTGGCCGTGGTGCTCGCCGCACTGAAGCTGGGTGCCGCCTACCTGCCGCTGGACCTGAACCATCCGTCCGACCGCATCTCCTACATGCTCGCCGACTCCGGCGCGCAGGTACTCGTGACGACCATCTCGGAGAGCCCGCGCATCGCAGAGGTCGACGGACTGAGCCGCGTCCTCCTCGACGACGCATCGATTCTCGCCGAACTCGACACCGCGCACGGCGAAGATCTGCCGTGTCCGCCGCGAGGTGTGGACCACGCCGCGTACGTCATCTACACGTCGGGTTCCACCGGAAAACCGAAGGGCGCGATCCTCACTCACGACGGCATTCCCAGCCTGGTGGCCACGGCGCAGGAGCGGATGCGACTGGTTCCCGGTTCGGTGGTCATGCAGTTCGCGTCGATCGGCTTCGACGTGGCGGTCTTCGAGCTGTCGATGGCCCTGTGCACGGGTTCGCGTCTGGTCATCGTCCCGGACGACGCCAGGGTGGCAGGACCTGAACTCACCGACTTCATGGCCGAGCACGCGGTGACGCACGCGATCATCCCGCCGTCCCTGCTGGCGGCGCTTCCCGCAGGGTGCGTCGTCCCCGAGGGATGCACGGTGCTGGTGGGAACGGAGACGGTGCCGCCCGAGCTGATCGGCCGATGGGCGGAAAGGCTCAATCTTCTCGCCGCGTACGGGCTCACCGAGGCCACGGTCAACAACACTCTGTGGCAGGCCGAACCGGGCTGGACCTCGGCCGTGCCGATCGGCATCCCCGACCCCAATGAGCAGGCGTACGTGCTCGACGACCGCCTGCAGCCGGTCCCGCCCGGGGTGGCGGGGGAGTTGTACATCGCCGGGCGTGGGCTCGCACGTGGGTATCTGGGCCGGCCCGACCTGACCGCGGCACGCTTCGTGGTTTCGCCTTTCGGTGCCGCGGGTTCGCGGATGTACCGGACGGGTGACCGGGCGCGTTGGCGGGCAGACGGCAACATCGAGTTCCTCGGGCGTGTCGACGATCAGGTGAAGATTCGTGGATTCCGCATCGAACTCGGCGAGATCATCGCAGCGCTCGGGAGTCATCCGGGTGTCAAGCAGGCTGCTGTGCTGGCAGACAGGGAGGGCGACATCGTCCGGCTCGTCGGCTACGTGACCCCGTCGGAGGATCCCCTGTCCGACGCCGTGGACCCACGGGCCGTGCGCGAGCATGCGGCCACACGACTACCCGACTACATGGTGCCCACCCTCGTCGTGGTGCTCGACGGCGATCTGCCGTTGACGCCGAACGGAAAGCTCGACCGCAAGGCGCTTCCTCTGCCGGACTGGTCCGCGTTGACGGGGGACGGTACCCCCCGGACGCCGGAGCAGAAGGAGATCGCCGGCGCGTTCGCGGAGATACTGCACCTGCCGTCGGTGGGGATCTACGACAACTTCTTCGACCTCGGTGGAAACTCGATGGCGTCGATGCGGTTGGTGGGCAGGATCCGTCAGCGATTCGGCGTCGACATCGGCATCCGCGACATCTTCGACAGGTCCACGGTGGCCGAACTCTCGGCAATCGTGATCGCTGCCGGCGGCAGCGGGAGGCCGGTGCTCGCACCGGCGTACCCACGCCCGGACGTGGTGCCGTTGTCCGGTCCGCAACGCCGGTTCTGGAATCAGTTCCGCGCGGCCGGAAGCGACGCGACGGCCAGTCATGCACTGTCCCTGCAACTCCGCGGGACGGTCGACCCGGACATCCTGGCGCAGGCGTTGGGCGATGTCGCGTCCCGTCACGAACCGTTGCGCACCGTGTATGTCGAGATCGACGGCACCGTGATTGCGCAGGAAGCGGTTCCGCCGATGCTCGACGTGGTCGACGTCGGCGACGGTGACGTGCACCGCACGGTCTTCGCCCTGGCTCAGAAGCCGATGGACCTCACCGAGGAGTCGCCGCTCCGTGCCCATCTCGTCGGCGGTGCGGACGGAACCCAGGCCCTGCTCCTCGCGATGCACTACATCGCGGTGGACGAGTGGTCGGTGGTGCCGTTGCTCGGGGATCTGCTGGGGGCGTACGCCTCGCGTTCGGACGGCAGTGCCCCGGAGTGGGAACCGCTGCCGGTGAGTTACCCCGACTACGTCGTGTGGTCGCAGTCGCTTCTGGGCCACCCGGCGGACCCGGGCAGTCGGCACGCCCGACAGCTCGCGTACTGGCGGGAGCGGCTGGCCGGACTACCGGCGCAGTTGGAGCTGCCTCGCCCGGTTTCGCATACTCCGCCGCGGGCGGAGATCGTGCCCGTGGAGATCGACGCGGATCTGCACGCCGCGATCGACGTGCTGGCGAGCCGTACCGGAACCAGTCTCTTCATGGTGTTGCAGGCAGCGCTGGCGACCATCCTGACGCGGCACGGTGCCGGTACGGACATCCCTATGGGTTCTCTGGTCGCGGGGCGACCGGAGGAGGCGCTGGACCACCTGATCGGCTGCTTCTTCAACATCGTTGTGCTACGGACGGACACGAGTGGAGAACCGGATCTCACGGAGCTGTTGCGGCGTGTCCGTGCGAACAACCTCGATGCCCTGGACAATCAGGACATCGCCTTCGCCGAGGTCGTGGACGCCCTCGACGAAGGCGACGCGTGGGTGATGCGTCCGCAGATCATGCTGGTGCATCACGAGCAGGCACGCCTGTCGCATCTCGGTGCGTTGGACGGGTTGATGCCGGTGCCGGTCGGAGTGCCGGATGCAGACCTGACTCTGAGCTTCTACGAACCCGTCGGAGAAGGGGCGGTGCACGCCTACTTCTCCTTCTCCTCGGCGGTGCTGGAGTGCGACACCGTGGCGAGGTGGGCCGCGGAGTTGACGGCGCTCGTGGCGAACTGGAGCGGCGAGGTGGCATGACTTCACGTGATCCGGATCGCAGAGTCGGGGCCGAGATGGCTGTCCCAGAGGGGCTTTCTTATTGGTACTGTGCTCGAAATAAGGATAGGCTTCACTACCTTCTAGGGCAGACGGCAGCTGGGTCGGGTGCGACGCGGCGTCGAGGACGGGACAGCGTGCTATGAACGAATCGCCGGAAAAGGTCGATACGGATCTCCCAGTGCGAGATGTCGTGGGTGTCGGGTTCGGACCTGCGAATCTCGCACTGGCGATTGCCATCGAAGAACACAACGCGAACTGCGCGCCGGGAGAGCAGATCAGCGCGCAGTTCCTGGAGAAGCAGGATCGTTTCGGGTGGCATCCCGGAATGCTGCTCGACGGGGCGACGATGCAGATCGCTTTCCCCAAGGACCTCGTCACATTCCGCAACCCGCGTAGCGCGTACACCTTCTTCAACTACCTCTTCGAGCGCGGCCGTCTCGTCGATTTCGTCAACCACCAGACGTTCTTTCCCACCCGGCACGAGTTTCACGACTACCTGCAGTGGGCCGCGGGACGTGTCGGCGCGGACGTCCGGTACGGCACGGCGGTGGAATCGGTGCGAGGAATTCGCAACAGCGAGGGAATGATCGACCGTTTCGAGGTCCGGGCGTCGGACGGCACCGCGGTGATCGCCCGCAACGTAGTGATGGGTGCGGGTCTGCGCGAGCGCATTCCGGAGTGGGCCACGCCCTCCGTGCGGTGCTTCCACAATCATCAGTTCCTGTTCCGCATCGGTGAGTTGCCCACCCTCGCCCACCAGCGATTCGCCGTTCTGGGGGCCGGCCAGAGTGCTGCCGAAATCGTGCAGTACCTGCACGCCAACTACCCTGAAGCCGAAGTCCACAGCGTCTTCTCGCGGTACGGCTACAGCCCGGCGGACGACAGTCCTTACGCCAACCGCATCTTCGATCCGGAGGCCGTGGACGATTTGCACGGCGCACCCGAGGTCGAGCGGCTGCGGCTGCTCGATGTCCATCGCAGCACCAACTATTCGGTGGTGGACATCGAACTCATCAACGAGCTCTATGCCAAGGAGTACCAGGAGCGGGTTCGTGGTCGCCGCCGCCTCTTCATGCGCCGCGCCTCCGAGATCGTTTCCGTCGAGGAAAGTTCGGACGGTATCGATGTGGCGGTACGCAGCGCCGTCGACGGCCTCACGGACACACTTGCCTGTGATGCGTTGATTCTTGCCACCGGGTTCACTCCGGCGCCTCTCGAACCGCTCCTCGGCGAACTCGCACCGGCTGTGCATCCGCCGCGTGAGGTGGGGCGCGATTACCGGCTGGCGGTTTCGCCGGACGTCACAGCGGGAATCTACCTTCAGGGCGGCACGGAGAAAACGCACGGAATCACGTCGTCGCTCCTGTCGAACGTTGCCGTGCGGGCGGGAGAGATCTTGACATCTGTCGTAACACGGCGTGGCCGGATCGGCACGCTTGCTAGTGTGAACGCACAGGACACGTATGCGACAAGCGAGGCGAGATGAGCACCAATCCATTCGATGACGAAGAAGGCCGCTTCTACGTGCTGGTGAACGACGAAGAGCAGCACTCTCTGTGGCCGACGTTCTCTGAGGTGCCGGCGGGCTGGCGTGTGGTTTTCGGCGAAGAGAGCCGCGCAGCATGCCTCGAGTACGTGGAGAAGAACTGGACGGACATGCGGCCGAAAAGCCTGCGTGAGGCCATGGAGGCCGACGAGAAGTCGGGTGGTCGCCACAGCGTCGACAAGAGCTGACCTGCTCGGAGCTGCACTGCGGTGACAGCTCGCCGAGGCCACGGCCGTTCGATCCGCCCCGGTAGGGACGGATCGAACGGTTCCGTGTCTCTCAGGCCGCCCCGGGCGTTTCCACAGGCTTCCGCCGCCTCGTCTTGATGACGGGGCGGCGGATGTTCTCTGTGTACCGCAGGATGCGCGGCCTCCGGAGGGTCCTGGCCAGCCATTCGCCGAGTGTGACGCCCGCCGCAAGTGCGCAGCCGATACCGAAGGCGGCGAGCAGTGAGCTCAGTCCGATCACTACCTCGTTGTTGAGCAGCGCATACAGCCCTCGATACAGCGAGAGGCCTGGTAGCAGTGGGGTGATGCCCGCCACGGCGACCACCAGAGGCGGTGTGAGGGCTCGTCGAGCCATCAGACCACCCGCAAAACCGACCACAGTCGCCGCGAGTGCGGAGCCGATGATGGGCCCCACTCCGAACTGGTGCGCCACCATGTAGACCAGCGACCCGGCCGCACCGCCCATCCAGGCCGCCGTCAGCGCACGCTGCTCGGCGTAGCAGGCAAGCGCGTAGAACATCGATGCGAACGCGCCCGACATGACCAGCACGGGCAGCTGGGTGAGCTCGTTGATCTCCACGTTGACCGGCGGAAGTGTGGACCCGAACAACCCGGTGACCCGCAGCGAGATGGCCACACCGGCGATGATGCCGCCGGTCATCATGACCACTTCGAAGAATCGGGCCGCCGCGGTGATGGGTGCGCCCGTGATGGCGTCCTGCACGGAGCCGACCAGTGACAATCCGGACAACAGCACCACCACGCCGGCCGCAATGATCTGCGACGGTCGAACTTCGACACCCAGCTGATCCTGGAACGTATAGAGCGTGGCGGCCGGGGTAGCGGCCACGAGACCGCCCGCCACCTGCTGGAAGAAGAACGGCAGCCCCACCCGGTTGAGGACGCGGTTGACCCGGTAGATCACCATCGTCGTGAGGAAGGCGACCGATGCCACCAGCACCCCACCACCCATCAACACGGAGATGGATGCGGCCATCGACGACCACGCCAACGTCGCGATCCACCGGTTGTAGGGGTGCGGCGCCGTGGTGACAGCGGTCAGTGCCTCGTGGGCCTCGCTCGGAGTGACGGCCTCGCGGCGAATACGCCGAGTGAGGCGATCGACCGCGGCGAGGCGGGTGAAGTCCATGGAGCGGTAGTGCACGATCCGCATCGTGCTCGCGGGAGGAAGGGTGGGCCCGCGGTAGGCGGAGAGGACGATCGAGTTGTAGGTGACGTCCACGTCGCACTGCGCGAGGCCGTAGGTCGCCGCGATGAACTGCACCTGTTCGGCGGTGTCCATTGCGCCCGTCCCCGAGGCGAGCAGAACTTCACCGACCCGGACGGCGAGGTCGAGAACCTCGGCAACCACCGCGTCGTCGGTGAGGTCGATCGGCTGGAGTGGTGTCGGCGCCGCCGTCACCGTGTCGACGGTGGCCCGGCGGTCGCCGGTCAAACGCTGGAGCGTGTCTGTGAGCTTTGCCATACCCTCTGTGAGCTTCGCCATACTACGTGTCTGAGACACGATCCTTCTCGGTCAAATCGGTTGCTTTCAACGCTGCATCGAGTGTCTCGTGGCGGAAAGTGGAGATGACCTGATCGTGGACTACTCGGAACGCGGACGCCACAATACTCGTCTCCTCGGGTGCGGTCGCCCACGTGGCCTGCTGTTCGACGACGATGACGCCGTCGTAGTAATACATTCGCTTCGGGATCAGCGTGATGTTCGCGGTCGACGCCCATTCCCGCAGCGGCGTCAGGCCCTGGGTCGCACCCTTCGGTCCACCCATCTCGATGTCGTCACTCGACAGCGATAGCAACGTGTCGATGTCGCCGGAGTTGAGGGCGTCGTGCCAAGCAAGGACAGTGGCGATCTCCGAGGTACTCATGGCATCAACGCTATCCAATATGGCCGGAGGACGACGGCGTTCTCCTTATGGATATGATGGGCGCGCGTGTCCGCCTCCTTAGCTCAGTGGTAGAGCACTCGCCTTGTAAGCGAGCGGTCGTCAGTTCAATCCTGACAGGAGGCTCAAATACCGATCCTCGTGCCGAGTGTGGCACGAGGATCGGGGCCCCTATGGAATGAACGTGTCCCTCAGCAGGGCGGCGGGGTCGGCGCTTTCCCCGGAGTCCGCCGTCGATCCACGGTCGGGGCGGCTTGCGGTGTCGGTGAGGTCCTCACGCCGACCATGTGCTCGGGCTCGTCCCCTGACCTTGTCGAGAAAACTGACCATCGGCACTCCTTTCATGTTGACGACACATGCGTCATTCGAGCTTGGTTCGCAGATCCTTCAGTGTCTTGGCCAGCAGTCGCGAGATCTGCATCTGCGATACGCCCACCCGCGCGGCGATCTGTGACTGCGTCATGTTCCCGAAGAAGCGCAGCACGAGCACGGTGCGCTCGAGGTCGGGCAGCGCGTCCAGCAGCGGTTGGACGGTCACGTGATTTTCAACGCGGGACAACGCCGGATCGATATCACCGAGCGTCTCCGACAGCGGCCTTTCGTCGTCGGTGAGCGGGTAGTCGACCGAGAGGGTGCTGTAGGCGTTGGCTACGCGCAGTCCCTCCAAAACCTCGCTCTTGTCGATGTCGAGCGCCTTCGCCAGTTCGCTTGCGGTAGGCGCCCGACCGAGCGTGGTGGTCAGTTGTTTGGTGGCTCCCGTGAGGGCGAGGTGAAGCTCCTGCATACTGCGCGGCACGCGCATGGCCCACCCGGTATCCCGGAAGTGGCGGCGCACCTCGCCGGTGATGGTCGGGACCGCGAAGGACACGAAGTTCGCTCCGTAGCTTGCGTCGAATCGGTCGACGGCCTTGACGAGACCGAGACGCGCCACCTGGATCAGGTCGTCCAGCGGTTCTCCACGTTCGTGGAATCGGCGGGCGATGTGTTCGGCCAGCGGGAGGCATCGTTCGATCAGCCTCTCGCGCAGCACTTCCCGGCGTGGATCAGAGGCGTCGAGCTGAGCGATGGCTTCGCATTGTGCGGGTACGTCACGGTACTGATCGCGAGCGCGGTGGGTGCTGTCCGGTGTACGCGCCGGGCGAGGATTCGGCGGGACATCGACGGAGAGCTGTGTCCGGGGCAGCTGCCGGCACGTCGTAGAGGAGATCGGGGTGGTGCGGCGGAGCTCGCGGGGTGCTTCGGCGAGCGGGATGGACATGGTCATGTACTCAGCCCTTCTCTGACCGGCCGGTATCAGCGGGAGCGCTGATGGTGTCGGCAAAAGTCTTCGTTGTGGTGAAGCGGCGGTGCGGCCCTAATCCACGAGTGCCGGGGCGTTGTCGACGTCCCGGGCCGCAAACATGGCCTCGATGCGTGCCTTGATCTCCTCCGTGCTCATCGCGCTCGCGCTCCGCCCGGTGGCGAATCGAGTGGGGGCGGAAACCGATGAAGCAGTGGGCATGATCATGGCGTCCTGTCGTGTGGTCTGCATTGTTCTCATTCTCGAGCGGATTGGTGGGTAGCAGCGAAGAGGCCGACGACCCCGAGGAGGGCTGTGCTGACCAACGCAGCAAGGGGAATCGAACCGGTCGCAACGGCCGTGAACCCGGCAATGACCGACACTCCGATTACGCACTGGACGGCGACGGAGACGATCACGGACGGTCGCGCTATCACCCTGGTCTCTCTTTCGACGGCGATGCGAGTTGCTTCGAGTCGGGTCAGGTCGGAAGCGAATCGAGGACGGCGAGGGTGCTGAGGGCGAGCGTCGCGAGGAGGCCACTGACGATTGCTCCTCCGCTGCCCGCTCGAAGGACCAGGACCTCTCCGTCGTCGGGGGTCGCGTTCGCATGTCGGCTGGCCATCGTTTTCTCCTTTCCTCGCGCCCGGCAGTCTGTCGTGCGATGTCCGCTCGATGTCTGACCGAGAACTTATCTGCGTTGGTGAAGATAGATTTTGTTGTACAGCCCCGGAACTAGAAGTTCAAGCGAGCCGATCAAGAATTTTGTTCGTCGAGCGCCGCGGTATCTGCCGGAGAGGCCTTGTCGGAGGGAGGGTGGCACGGTTGAATTGCGCGTTTACCTGCGGTTTATCGGCGGGATTGGGCGGTGCGGAACGTGCGTCCAGCGCAGGCGTGGGTCGCCCGAAAAGTGGGATCCGACCTAGCGGTTGTGGCGGGAGTGCGCGTCGTCAAGTTGTGTGGCATCGCGATCGTGACGAAGATTGTCGATGGGCTCCTCCGCCGAGGGGTCCACCTCGACCGAATTTGTACCCCCCGCGTCACATTGTGTCTGTCGATCCTTGATAGGATTGGTATTCCCTGAGAAGAAGGGAGATCCGGTGACGTCCTCTCAGATGCCACCTCGTTCGAAGCGAGGTGTCTACGGGATCTCGGTGACGTCGGAGCTGACGGGCATCGGGCCCCAGACTCTGCGGTTGTACGAACGGCGCGGATTGATCACGCCGACTCGTACCGGTGGCGGCACGCGGAGGTACAGCGAAGACGACATCGCGCGCCTCGACAAGATCACCGAACTCGTCGCCGACGGAGTCAATCTGATCGGTATCCGCCAGATTCTCGAGCTGGAAGCGCAGAACGCGCTGTTGGCGGCGCGAAACGCCGAATTGGAACAGGCAGTCGAATCTCAGAAGTCGCCCCACGCGGGGGTGTGAACACGCGTCACCCGCGCAGCAGCTGCCCGCGGGTGACTTCTCGTCACGTCAGCTTGCGGTCTGATCGTCGTTCGTCGGGTTGAATTCGTCGAACGAGGCATCCGCAGCTTGCCACTTGCCGCTGGCACGAATGTCCGCGAACGCGATGTCGAAAGCGTCGACCAGCCACGAATGCTCCGCGATCGCCAGCACTTCGTCGGCGGTGCCGTCGGCCGTGCCCTGGTGGAGGCTCACCTTCCACAGAGCGGCGGCGTCGGTCTGGTCGACCAATCCGTCGGTGCCGTTCGATGCCAGCAGGTAACGGTTGTACTCGAAATCGACGCGAATTGCGTAGCCTGCGCCGGTGTTGACGACGTTTGCCGGGCGCTGAGTTGCCGCAGCGAGCGCGGTGAGTGCGTCGCGGTAACGTTCGGCGTGTTCCTGAGTGCGGGGCACCGTTCTCTCGTCTCTGGCGCAGAGGCCGTGACACTCCCGGTCACGACACCTTCACGAACCTCTGCTTCCAGGCAAAGGTTCGTGTCGGTTCGCACCAAAGATTACGGCACTGGTTTCCCGGCCTGTCGCAGCCGGTCGGTCGTTTGCCGACCCGTCGAGCGCGGGGAAGCTTCCTCGTAGGGTCCTGTCCCGTCAGTCGAGGAAGAGATCGAGCTGGGGAGCGTCTCCGCCGCCGTAGCGGGACAGGTCCGAGACGCCCGACTCCGCGAGCACGTCCGCATCGATGTAGCAGTGTCCGCTGGTCTCCTTCGCCGGCCGGGACACAATCTCGACTGCTGCGTCGGCCATGATCTCCGGACTGCGCGACGAGGAGAGCAAGGATGTGCCGTCTTCCATGTTCGCGACCGCGGAGGTGGCGATGTAGGTCTGCGGCCACAGGCAGTTCGCTGCGATCCCGGCGTCGGCATACTCGGCCGCCCAGCCGAGCGACAGCAAGCTCATCCCGTACTTCGACAACGTGTACGACGGGTGGGCGCCGAGCCAACGCGGGTTCAGGTTCACCGGAGGCGAGATGGTGAGCACATGCGGGTTGGGGGAGCTCCGAAGATAGGGAAGGCAGGCGCGGGTGAGCAGGAACGTCCCGCGGCAATTGATGTCCTGCATGAGGTCGTACTTCTTGGCTGTCAGTTCCTCGGTTCCCTCGAGCGCGATGGCACTGGCGTTGTTCACGCAGATGTCGATGCCACCGAACCGCTCCACCGCGGTGTCGGCGGCGCGCTGCACATCCTCCTCGCGGCGGACGTCACCGACCACGGCGACTGCTTTGCCGCCGACGGCCTCGATATCCGCGACGGCGGTGTGGACCGTCCCTTGAAGGCGCGGGTGCGGCTCCGCCGTCTTGGCCAGCACAACCACATTTGCCCCCTGCTTGGCCGCGGCGATCGCGATCGCCAGTCCGATCCCGCGGCTACCGCCGGAAACGATCATGGTCCGGTCACTGAGTGCGTTCTGCTGGCTGGACATCGTTCTCCCTGTTCCGACACTGTCGATCATTGCGTTCTCGACGATGATATTGGCATTCTCATTTTCTGCAAGTACTGTATCCATCGTGAACGACTTCGCTGAAACCTCTTCGGGCATCCCGCTGGAGCCGGTCTACGGGCCGACCGACAGGCGCGCAGAGCCGCCCGCCCCGGGCGCCTTTCCCTTCACCCGCGGCAACTTCGCCTCCGGCTACCGGGGCCGGTTGTGGACGTTCCGCCAGTACTCCGGATTCGGCACCGCGGAAGAGTCCAACCAGCGCTATCGGTACCTGCTCGAACAGGGCGGCACCGGATTGTCGGTGGCACTGGACCTGCCCACCCAATGCGGCTACGACTCCGACGACCCCGAGGTCACCGAGGAAGTCGGCCGGGTCGGGGTCGCGGTCGACACCCTCGCCGACGCCGAAGTCCTCTTCGCCGACATCCCGCTGGACAAGATCAGCACCAGCTTCACTATCAACGGGACGGCGGCGATACTGCTGGCGTTCTATGTGGCCGCGGCCGAGCGGGCAGGCGTGCCGCGGGCAAAGCTCACCGGGACGATCCAGAATGACATCCTCAAGGAGTACGCCTCCCGGGGCACGTGGATCTGGCCGCCGGAGCCGTCGCTACGGCTAATTGCCGACACCATCGAATTCTGCGCGGCCGAGGTGCCGAGGTTCAACGCTATTTCGGTCGCCGGCGCGCACTTTCGCGACGCCGGAGCTACCGCGGTGCAGGAAATGGCCTTCACGCTCGCAGACGGAGTCACCTACTGCGACACGGTGGTCGAACGTGGGCGAATGACGATCGACGAGTTCGCTCCTCAGATCTCGTTCTTCTTCTATACGCACGGGGACTTCTTCGAAGAGATCGCCAAGTACCGGGCAGGCCGTCGTCGATGGGCCACGATCGTGCGGGAGCGCTACGGTGCGGTGACGGACAAGGCGTCGATGTTCCGGTTCGGTTGTGTTGCCGGCGGCGCGTCCCTCTACGCACCCCAGGCACAGAACAATCTGGTGCGAGTGGCGTACGAGTCGATGGCTTCGGTTCTCGGGGGAGTGCAGTCGATGTTCACCGCGGCGTGGGACGAGCCGTTCGCCCTGCCCAGTGAGGAGTCGGCGACCCTGGCGCTTCGCACCCAGCAGGTTCTGGCCTACGAGACCGGAGTGACGCGTGTCGCGGATCCGCTCGGCGGCTCCTACTTCGTCGAAGCGCTGACCGACGCCACCGAGGCCCGCCTGATCGAGATCATGGACGATCTCGATCAGCACGGCGGCATGGTTCGCGCCATCGAGGACGGGTACCTGCAAGGCCTCATCGCCGACGAGGCGTACAAGCTGCACAAGGACGTCGAATCGGGGGAACGCCCGGTGGTCGGGGTCAACCGGTTCGTCTCGCCGGAGCCGCCGCCCGAGATCTCCACGTACGAGCTGAATGCCGAAGGGCGCGAGCTGCAGCTCAAACGGCTGGCGAAAGTGAAATCCGAACGTGATCCCGAGGCGGTCAATGCCTGCCTCACCGCTCTGTCCCGCGCCGCGGAAGGAACCGAAAACCTCATGCATCCGTTGATCGATTGCGCCAACGCCTACTGCACCGTCGGCGAGATGGTATCCGCGCTCAAAGCAGTCTGGGGCGAATTTCAGCAGCCGGTGGTGTTCTGATGAGCGCCCGCATACTCGTAGCGAAGCCCGGACTGGACGGTCACGATCGAGGCGCCAAGATCGTCGCCCGCGCACTCCGCGACGCCGGTTTCGAGGTGATCTACACCGGTATCCGCAAGCGGGTCGAGGACATCGTGTCGATTGCCCTCCAGGAGGATGTTGCCGTCGTCGGTCTGAGCATTCTCTCCGGCGCCCATGTGGCGCTGACCACGCGAACGGTCGATGCGCTGCGCGCTGCGGACGCCGGTGACATCGCTGTGGTGGTCGGCGGCACGATTCCCCAGGAGGACGTTCCGCGCCTGCTGTCCGCGGGAGCGGCAGCCGTCTTCCCCACCAGCACCCCCCTGGAGGATCTGGTCACCGGAGTGCGCGCACTCACCGGCACTCCCACTCCCTCTTGACCTTTCGTCATACAAGGCGAAAGGCGATTACACCGCGTCGACCACCCGGTCACGCGTGCGAGAACAATTTTCGGACCTGGAGGAACAGTGCGTATCGGAGTGATGATCGGGCCCGAGCGAGGGGACTCCGCGCGGAAGGTCGCCCGAATGCTGGACGACGTGGAGTGGGCGGAGAGCGCAGGGTTGGACTCCGTCTGGGTTCCGCAGGTCCCCACGGACTTCGACGCGCTGATCGCCGTGGCGTTGATGGGAACGAGGACGTCCCGCATCGAAATCGGCACCGCGGTGGTACCCCTGCAGGCGCAACACCCCGTCGCACTGGCGCGACAGGCGCTCTCGGCGCATGCCGCCACCGGAGGACGTTTGGCGCTGGGAGTCGGCCCCTCACACCACTGGATCGTTCAGGACATGCTCGGTCTCCCCTATGAGAAGCCGGCCGCGTTCACCCGCGATTACCTGGACGTACTGGACGCCGCACTGCTCGCACCCGGCCCGGTCGAGATCGAGAACAACACCTTCACCGTGCACAACCCGCTCGAGATCGGACCGGTGGCCCCGATGCCGGTCCTGGTGGCCGCCCTGGGCCCGGTGATGCTGACGATCGCAGGCGAGCGAACCGACGGGACCATCCTCTGGATGGCCGACGAGCGGGCGGTCGCCGACCATGTCGTCCCGCGAATTACCAAGGCTGCCGACAATGTGGGGCGTCCGGCTCCACGCATCATCGCGGGTGTCCCGGTCTGTCTTTGCCGGCCTTCGGAAGTCGACACCGCGCGTGAGCGCGCCAACCGGATCCTCGGGGAAGCGGAGATCTCACCCAACTATCAGCGGCTGCTGGGATACGGCGACGCCGAGGACATCGGTGATCTGTGCGTCGCCGGAGACGAGGACGCCATCCTTGCGGGCTTCCGCCGATACGCCGACGCGGGGGTCACCGACCTGTCGATGAGGCTGCTGCCGATCGGCGACAACCGGGACGAGCTGATCGCTTCGAAGCGTCGTACCCGGGACGTCGTCGCGGAACTCGTCAAGGAGCTGCGGTGACTGCGGGGCCACTCGAGGGCATCCGGATCCTCGAGGTCGGCCATATCCTCGCGGGTCCGTACGCCACCATGATGCTCGCCGACCTCGGCGCAGAGGTCACCAAGATTGAACCGCCGAGCGGTGACCTCTCGCGGCAGGTGAGCGACGCCTACTTCGCCAGCCTGAACCGGGGTAAGCGCAGTATCTGCGTAGACCTGACGACCACCGAGGGACAGGCCCGTCTCGGAGAACTTGCGGCCGAATCCCATGCCCTGCTGGTCAACCTGAAGCCGTCCGCCATTCACCGGTACGGCCTGACCTACGACGCTCTGCGTCGATGGAACGACAAAATAGTCTGTGTCGCGCTCACCGGTTACGGTCTCGACGAGGGAGACGACCCAGCTTTCGACTACGTGATTCAGGCCGTCACGGGTGTCGCCGCACTCACCGGTGACCCGGCGGGGCCGCCGACGCTGCCCGGGTACTCCGCGGCCGACAACTCGACCGGACTTGCAGCCGCACTCGGATTGCTGGCCCAGATCATCTCCGGACGCGGCGGTCAAGTGGAGGTGTCGTTGCGCGACGTCATGCTGTCGCAACTCAACTACCGCGCGTCGGCGTATCTCAACGAAGGCACCGAGCCGCGGCGTATGCCGTTCGGTGCCCATCCGTACTACGTGCCGGCGCAGTTGTTTCCGACTGCGGAGGGCCATCTCGCCCTGTTCATCACACATGACGGTTTTTGGCGGAAGTTCGCTGCGGAGGCGGGGATCGAAGGATTTCCGACGATGGCCGAGCGCGCGGAACGTCGTGACGAGGTCCTCGCGGTTGTGACCGCGGCTCTGGCGGCCGACTCCGCGACGGGCTGGGAGTTTCGGCTGCGACCGTTGGGAGTGCCTGCGGCAGCGGTGCGTTCATTGCCCGACGCACTCGCAGCCACACCGGAGATGATCGCCACTGCCGGTGACTTCCGGTTGGTCGGAAGTCCCATCCGCGTGGCCGGCTTCGACCCGAATTACGGGCCGCCGCCGCGCCTCGGCGAGCACGGCGGCCTGCCGGTTCACTCGTAGCGGACCTTGATCGACCCGGTGTCGGGCACTGCTTGGCAGGTGAGGACGTAGCCTTCGGCCACCTCGTCGTCGCTCAGCGCGTCGTTCACCCGCATGGTCGCGCTGCCCTCGGTCACGGTGGCGATGCAGGTGGCGCAGTTGCCCGATTCGCAGGAGAACGGTGGTGTGAGCCCGGCGCGCCGGGCACTTTCCAGGAGGGTCTCGTTCGCTTTTCTGGGCACCGACACCTTTTTCCGTCCCAGAACGATCGAGACGGTTCCCTCGACCTCGGAATCGGGTGCGTCGGCCGATGGCACCGTCGGGGCCACTGCACCGAACCGCTCACTGAAGATCCTGCCCGGCCCTGGCAATGCCGACTCCACCAGAGCCATGAAGGGCTCGGGCCCGCACAGGTAGGAGTCGGCCTCTCCTTCGGCGCCGACGAAGTGGCGCACGGCTGCCGCGTCGAGAAATCCGCCCCGGTCGTCGAGGTGCCGTACGAACGAGAACCGGTCGGGATAGCGCTCGGTGAGTTCGTTCAGTACGGCGTCGAACATCACCGATGCGTGGTCTCGGTCGGCGCACAGCAGCCGGACATGCCGGTCCGTGGTCGCCAGCGCGCTCTTCGCCAGTGACAGGATCGGGGTGATCCCGCTGCCACCGCTGAACCCGAGCAACGGCGCCGAGGTCGGACGCAGGCAGAAGGTTCCCGCGGGCCGTGTCAGTTCGACCGCGTCACCCTCGGCGACGTTGTCGTGCAGCCAGTTCGACACCTTGCCGCCGGGGACCCGTTTGACCGTCGTCATCAGCTCGCCATCGGTCTCCGGTGCGCTCGACATGGAGTAGGAGCGGAACAGTTCGGTTCCGTCCACGTCGACCCGGAATGTGCAGAACTGCCCGGCCCGATAGGAGAACGGACCGTCGTGCGGTGCGAGCACGAACGTGCGTGCGTCCGAGCTCTCCTTGACGATTCGCGTCACGGTCGCGCGCTGGAACAAGGGTGGTCTCGACATGCCCGTCGCCTCCTGATATTGAGATTCTAACTGTGAGAGAATATCATTCTCTCTGACGAGATAGGACTTCTCAATGGTGAATTCCCACACGAGAGACGGGGCAGGCATCGGATACCGGGCCCCCGACGAGGAAGAAGAAGCGACCGAGCCGACCGTGCTCGTGTTCGAGGCGCGCGAATACAGCCTCAGTGAACTCGACGCTCTGGCCGACGGGTTGGCTGCCGAGATGGCCGGTCGCGGCGTGAAGGCAGGTGACCGTGTCGCTCTGATGTCGTCGAACCGGCCGGAATTCGTCGTGGCCGTTCGAGCGATCTGGCGGCTCGGCGCCGCCGTCGTGCTGATCAGCCCGGCGTACAAGCATGACGAAGTCGCGCACGCGCTGGCGCTCACGAATCCGACGCTCGCGGTCGGGGACAGTCCGGTACTGGCCGAACTTCTGCCGATGCTGAGCCTCGACGATCCGGTCGACCCCGCGCAATGCTCCTTTCCGCCACCCGATCCGGCTGCCGAGGCCGTGCTCGTGTTCAGTTCGGGCACCACCGGGATGCCGAAAGCCGTGCGGCACACGCACGCGTCTTTCGGTGCCGCCGTGGGGCAGTGGTGTGACGCGCTGCAACTGTCGTCGACGGACAGGATGCAGGTGCTTACTCCGCCCTCACACATCCTGGGCGTCCTCAACATCATGACCGCACTCGAGGTCGGCGCATGGGTGCGGCTGCACCGCCGGTTCGACGTGGACCGGATGCTGAGGCACATCGAGACCGATCGGATCACGGTGGAGATGGCCGTCGCGCCGATTGCGCTGGCCATCGCCCAGCATCCGGACCTCGAATCGTTCGACCTGTCGTCGCTGCGCTACATCATGTGGGGCGCCACTCCGGTCACGCCGAGCGTCGCCGAGACCGTCACCCGGCGCGCCGGGGTCGGGTGGGTACCCGCGTACGGCGCCAGCGAGTTGCCGGTGATCGCCTGCAACCCGATCGAAGGGGCCCGTCTGGACAGTGTCGGACGCCCCGTTGCGGGCGTCAGCATCCGGGTGGTGTCGCTCGAGACCGGTGAGCCGCTGGGCGTGGGAGAACCCGGCGAGATTCAGGCTCGAGCGAATTCGCTGATGGCAGGTTACCTGCCCGAGGAGACGAATGCCGAGGCGTTCGTGGACGGGTGGTACCGGACCGGGGACGTCGGTTACCTCGACGAGGACGGCTGGCTTCTGCTCACCGACCGGTCGAAAGAGATGATCAAGGTCAAGGGGTTTCAGGTTGCGCCCGCCGAGATCGAGGCGGTGCTGCACGGGCACCCCGGCGTGGTGGACTGTGCGGTGTTCGGGGTCCCCGACCCGGTCAGCGGGGAAGCAGTGATCGCCGCGGTCGCACGGACCGGCACGACCGAAGCCGAAGAACTCATCACCCTCGTGGGAGACCGGTTGGCGTCCTACAAGAGGCCCAGCCGGGTGGTCTTCGTATCCGACATCCCTCGCCTGCCTTCCGGCAAGGTGTTGCGCCGAGAACTCAAGGAGCGCTATGGACGTACGTCTGACAAGTGAACAGCAACAATTGCGCGATGCCGCAGCCAAATTGGCCGACGACCTGGGACCGGGATCGGTCCAGGACCTGGCCGACGACACTCGGCTCGCACGGTTGGAGAAGGCGGTGGCCACAACAGGGTGGCGATCGCTGCGATCCGACGGGGCGTCGGGTGTGGAAGTCGCCATCGTCGCCGAGGAATTCGGTCGGGGCCTGGTCGATATTCCCTTCCTCGGACCCGTCCTCGCCGATGATCTACACCGGCACGTCTCCGATGATCAGCAGACTTGGGCGGTGGCCCTCGACGGGGAAGCGACCGACGCGCGAGGACTGGAGCGCGCTCTCGTTCTGAGCGGAAACCGGATCTCGGCCGGTCAAGTGGGAGCCGTCGTGCCGGGAGCGGACCTGACCAGAGGATTCGCGGACATACTCGAGCCGTTCGAACCCCTCGGCGAACTGTCTACCGAGCACGTCGAGCGCTGGCATGCTCTCGCCGTCCTCGTCACCTCCGCCGATCTGGTCGGGACGTCACGCGGAGCCCAGGCGCTCGCCGTCGATTACGCGAAGATGCGCGAACAGTACGGCAACACGATCGGTTCCTATCAAGCCGTGGCGCATCTGCTCGCGGAGAGCCAGGCGCTGATCGAGGGTTCGGTGAGCGTGCTCCGCCATGCAGCCTGGGCGCTCGACCAGCTGCCTCCCGGCGAGGCGCAGCAGGCTGCGCGAGTCGCGAAGATCTACTGCGCGCGCGCTGCCCGAACCGTGTGCGAGACGGCGATTCAGGTACACGGCGGCATCGGTAACACCTGGGAATGCCTTGCGCACGTCTACCTTCGGCGGGCACTGACGTCGACCGAACTGTTCCCCGTACGCCTGGAGGAGATGCACCGTGGACTTTCGTGACTCGCCGGAAGAAGCCGCGTTCCGGGACCGACTGCGGTCCTGGCTGGCGGACACGGCCAAGACGTTCCCGACTTCGGGTGACGAGTACTGGGAACGGCAGCCCGAATGGCACCGAGCGCTCTACGGCGCCGGATTCTTCGGGTTGTCATGGCCCGCAGAATATGGTGGTCAGGAGCTACCGCCCGTCTACGACGTCATCCTGGACGAAGAATTGGCCATCGCGGGCGCACCCGCCCGGCCGAGCCTCGGGTACCTGGTGATCGGACTCGGCAGGCATGGCAGCGAGAAACTCCGCCGCACTTTCCTGCCCGGAATGATCGACGGGACCGAGCGCTGGTGTCAGGGATTCAGTGAGCCGGGCGCCGGATCGGATCTCGCAGCACTCACCACCACTGCCACCCGCGACGGCGACAACTACGTCATTCACGGACACAAAATCTGGACGAGCTATTCGGATGTGGCCGACTGGTGTCTCCTGCTTGCCCGTACGGAACCTGACAAGCCCCGTCACCGCGGCTTGTCGGCGTTCATCGTCCCGATGAAGCAACCGGGAATCGAGCAGCGACCGCTGCAGATGATGAGTGGCGTCACCAAAGAGTTCGGTCAGGTTCTCTTCGACGGGGCAACGGTGCCTGCGGAGAACATGGTCGGTGCGCCGGGGGAAGGGTGGGCGCTGGCGATGACGGTGGTCGGGCACGAACGAGAGCCCTCCACGCTCGGTTTCGCCGCGAGGTACGACAAGCTCGTACGCGATCTCGTCGCCCGGTCGGAAGGGACCCCCTCTGCGGAATTGGCCTGGGCTGCGGTGCAGACGGAGATGCTGCGCCTGCACGTCCGTCGCAGGCTGTCCGAACAGCTCGACGGTGTGTCGCACGGTTCTGAGGGGTCGCTCGACAAGTTGCTCATGACCTGGGTCGAACAATCGGTCGGGCACGCAGCGGTGTCCGAGGCCGGCACTCGCGACACCGACATGCTGGGCGCCTACCTGTACAGCCGCGCACAGAGCGTCATGGGTGGAACGTCGCAGATTCAGAAGAACATCATCGCCTCGCGAATTCTTGGATTGGGAGTCTGACATGTACGACATGCCCGAGGAGATCGACGTCCGCGCGGACGGTGCCCTGCGCATCATCACGCTGAACCGGCCCGACGCGCTCAATGCCGTCAACGACGGCTTGCACACCGGACTGGCGCGGTTGTGGCCTCAGCTGAGCGAAGATCGGGATGCCCGCGCCGCGGTACTCACCGGAAGCGGCAAAGCCTTCTCTGCGGGTGGCGACTTCACCTACCTCGCCGAGCTCGCGGCAGACCGCGAACTGCGCGCCCGGACCATCGCTCACGGCCGCGAACTCGTCCTCGGGATGGCACGCTGCCGTATTCCGGTGATCGCGGCGGTCAACGGACCGGCTGTGGGACTGGGCTGCAGCTTGGTTGCGCTCAGTGACATCGTCTACATGGCCGAGACGGCCTACCTCGCTGATCCTCATGTACAGGTCGGGTTGGTCGCGGCCGACGGTGGACCGCTCACCTGGCCGCTGCAGATCAGTCTGCTGCAAGCCAAGGAGTACGCCCTCACCGGCGCACGCATACCCGCGGCGAAAGCATGCGCGCTCGGATTGGCCAACCACATGGTTGCCGATCCGCTGAGCGAGGCCCTCGCTTGTGCCAAACGCATTGCGGAACAGCCCCGGCAGGCTGTCGAGAGCACGAAGCGGTTGCTGAACATGCATATCGAGCGGGCCGTACTCGCCACGCTGGACTATGCGATGACCGCCGAGGAGCTGACGTTCCAATCCGACGACTTCCAGACCAACATCGCCAGGCTCACAGCGGGAAAGAGCTGAGAAGGTATGGGCGACGCCTTGGGGACGAGTGGTCTGCGGTTCGAGCGTGAGGGTTCGATCGGCTGGTGCGTCATCGATCGGCCGGCGGCGCGGAACGCGTTCACGCCCGCGATGTATTTCGGTCTGAAGCGGGCTGTCCGGCTGGTGAATTCCGATCCCGACCTTGCTGCGCTCATCATCACCGGTGTCGACGACGTGTTCGCGCCGGGCGGTGATCTCGGTGGCCGATCAGAGCCGGGCGACTCGCTCCCCGAGGGACTGGCGGGCAACGACGTGGTCCCGTTCCTCACGATCCGGGACAGTCGGGCACCGGTGATCGCGGCCGTCAACGGCATCTGTCAGGCGGGCGGTCTGCTGGTCGCGATGATGTCCGATATCGCAGTAGCCAGCGATCGGGCGACATTCCGGGTGCCCGAGCTCCTCCGCGGTATCCCCGATGCGACCTTTGCAGCGGCTCTTCCCGCGCACATCGGCATAGCCGCAGCGCGGGACCTCATGTTGTCCGCGCGCCGCTTCGATGCCGCCGAGGCGCAGCGCCTGGGGGTGATCTCCCGCGTGGTACCCCACGAGAATCTGCGGGCCGCCGCGCTGGAGGCTGCCCGCGAGGTGCTGCAGACGTCCCCTGAGGCCCGCGCCCAGGTGAAGCGAATGTTGAACGAGCGTTACGGATTCATCGACTATCAAACGATGTTCGGCGCACTCGAAAGTTCACCGGAGCCCCGCGAGGGTATGCGGGCATTCATGGAGAAGCGCAACCCGAACTGGATCCCGGCGGATCTTCCGACCTGACTCGAGAGGAGGTGGAAACCAGGCCTCTGTCGTGTGAGGCGTAACCCGGGGATTACCCGTCGGTGGTCGCCAGTTCTCGAAGAAGGTCCTTGGTGCGACCGACCGACGCTTTCGCGTCGGCGCCGACGGGGAAGACCGCAGCCCAGATGTCGGTGGCACCCGCGTCGAGGAGACCTTGCAGCTGGGTGCGCACCGACGTCTCGTCGCCGACGATGGCAACGTCGGCCGGGCTCGATGCACCGCCGACCTCCAGAATGCGTTGGTAATTCGGCATTCCCGCGTACATGGTGGCGGTTGCGGCAACGGCTTCGCGGGCTTCATCGGCGTCGTCGTGAACCGCAACGGGGAGCCCGGCGACTATCCGGGGAGTGGCACGGCCCACGCGTGTCGCGGCGGCATGGATCGCGGGCGCGACGCGGGATTCGATCACCTTCGCGGAAGCCATCCACAGGATGGTGCCGTCGGCGTACTGCCCTGCCACCCGGAGCATGCGCGGGGACATCGCTGAAAGAAGGACAGGCACCTCGTGGGCCAGGGGCACCATGCGGCCGGCGCTCCGTGTGGTCCACTCCTGACCGCGGATGTCGACCTCTTCACCGTGGAGCAGTGCGGCGACTATCCGTACGTATTCCTCGGTGTTCTGACCGGGCCGGTCGTAGGAGAGTCCGTACACCTCATGCACCAGGGACTCGTGTGAAGGGCCCAGACCCAGAGTGAATCCGCGACGGCCCATTGCTTCGGCAACGGCGGCGACCCGATTCGCCTGCAGCAAGGGGTGGCACGGATAGGTCTGCAGGACAGCGGTTCCGAGTTCGATCGATGTCGTGGCGCGACCGGCAACCGTCACCGCCGCCAGTGGATCACCGGCGACGGTGCTGGCGTACCAGAGTGAGGTGAAGCCATCCGCCTCGGCTTGTACCGCTTGGTGCACGATCTTGTCGGTCGACGATGCGCCGCCGGTCAATCCGATACGCATGTGAATCTCCTTGCCGCACGGACATAGCCGTGCCTTATGCCTTGTCGATCAAGTACAGATCTCCGTATGAGAGAACTGTAGTGTCGAAATAAGAATATTGATAGCTTGCTATGAGAATCATATTTCCAAGGAGGAACTGATGTTTGCCAATGTCACCCCGATCACCGACACCATCGGTGTCGAAATCACGGGAATCGAGGGCAGCCGACTCGCCGACGCGCAGGCCGCCGCTCGGTGCCGAGCCCTGCTCGACATGCACGGTGTGGTGGTTTTTCGTGACGCCCACATCGCGGATGCCGACCTGGTAGCCCTGAGTCGCATGCTCGGCGACGTCGTCGTGGCGCCGGTAGGTGGTCAGGAGAAGCACCCGGAAATCTCGGCCATCAGTCTGGATCCAGCCACGACTGTCCTGGCTTCCTACAACAAGGGCACCTTCCACTGGCACATCGACGGCGCCACTGACGCGGTCCCGCAGAAGTCGACGCTCCTCACCGCGCTCGAGGTGTCAGAAGAGGGCGGTGACACCGAGTTCGCCAACACCTACGCCAGTTACGAAGCCCTTACCGAGGATGAGAAGGCGTCCCTCGCCGATCTGCGCGTGGTGCACAGCTTCGCAGCGGCGCAACTCCTGGCCAACCCTGATCCGTCGGACAAGCAACGGGCAGCATGGGCGCGGGTGCCGACGCGCGAGCACCCCCTGATCTGGACGCGTCGCAACGGACGGAAGTCGCTTCTGCTCGGCGCGACCGCCGCGCATGTGGTCGGCTGGCCCGAGGAGCAGGGGCGGGCACTTCTCGACCGTCTGCTCGACTGGTCGACGCAACCTCGATTTTCTCTGCGACATCATTGGCGTCGCGGCGACCTGGTCTTATGGGACAACACCGGAATGCTGCACCGCGCCGTCCCCTATGCGCCCACCTCACCCCGGTTGCTTCACCGGACCACCCTGATCGGCGAGGAAGCCGTCGCTTGAGCGCATGCAGCCGGCATGCATCGGCCACCATCCACGCTCACAGGACCATCTTTGAAGGAGAGGCAGATGACCACCGACGATGTCGCAAGGCTCCAGCGTGACGTGCGGTACTTGATGGACCGCGGCGAAATCCTCGACTGCGTTGCCAGGCATTCTCGTGGCTGCGATCGCCACGATTCCGATCTCCTGTGTGGCACTTACCACGACGACGGAATCGACGAGCACGGCACCAGCACCAACAGAGGACCGGACTACGCGAACTGGGCGAATGCCGCACACGCGGCCACCTCGCTGGCGCATACACACAACATCACCACCCACACGTGCGAAATCGACGGCGATACCGCCCACTGCGAGAGCTACGTGTTGGTGGGATTACTCCTCAACGACGGGGTCACGGTGCAACTACTCAACGGCCGCTATCTCGACCGACTCGAACGACGCGACGGTGGGTGGCGGATCGCGGTGCGGCGCTCGACCGTCGAATGGAGCGCGAAAGCTGACGCGTCGATGTTGCAATCGCGCTTCTTCACCGAGAAGGCGTTCCTGAGAGGCACGCGAGCCAAGGACGACCTGTCCTACCAGCGCCCGCTGCGCATCGACACACCGGCACCAGCACGCTGGTGACCGACGTGCGGCCGGAATGAGTGCGGCGGAGGTCTCGGGACCGACGGTCCCGAGACCTCCGCCGCATTCGCACTTATTTCGGCGGGAATCGCAGGCCACCGTCGAGCCGGATGACCTCGCCGTTGAGATAGTCGTTCTCGACGATCGATGCGGCGAGAGTCGCGTACTCGGATGGCCGGCCCATGCGCTTGGGATGGGGAACCTGGGGTCCCCAGTAGGCCTCGAGCTGATCTCCGGCCTTGCCATAGGCCGGAGTCAGGATGGTGCCCGGTGCAATTGTCACGACCCGGATACCGAGGGGGGAGAGGTCCCGGGCGGCCACGAGGGTCATGCCGACGATGCCGCCCTTCGCTGCGGAGTAGGGGAGTTGTCCGATCTGGCCTTCGTAGGCCGCGATGGACGCAGTATTGATGATCACGCCTCGGCCGCTGTCGTCGATCGGCTCCTGTTTGGCGATTGCGGCCGCGGCCAATCGCATGACGTTGAAGGACGAGATCAGGTAGGACTCGATGGTCGTCCGGAACGCAGCAAGATCCATGGGGCTTCCATCCTTACCGACGAGCCGCCCGCCCCCGGCTGGGCCGCCGTGTGTGTCCACCGAGATGCGCAGCGGCCCCAGCGACTCCGCCTCGGCGATCGCAGCCCCGACGGATTCCTCGTCCGAGGCGTCGGTACGCACGTAGCGGACTCCCAGCTCCTCCTCCAGTTCCTTGCCCTTGTCGTCGGCGACGTCGGCGACGACCACCTTGGCTCCCGCCTCATGGAGACGGCGAACGGTGGCTTGGCCCAACCCGCCCGTGCCTCCGACGACTATCGCGGAACAACCCATGATCTGCATCGCAATTTCCCTTCTTGCAAGTAAGCCTCTTGTACTGAGAGAATCATGTTCTCATGAACATCAACATGATTCTAGAGATGGCCGCGACCGACAGCGACAAGGCGGTTGTGACCGTCGACGAGCGCTCGTTGACCGCCGCGCAGCTCCTCGACCTCGCCCACCGCGCCGCCCACCGGTTCCGGGATCACCCGGCCGTGCTCTATCTCGGTGCCAATCATCTCGGCTATCCGGTCGCCCTGTTCGGGGCCGCCCTGGCCGGCGTCCCGTTCGTGCCGCTCAACTACCGGCTCGGTGATCAGCAGTTGACTGCATTGCAGGATCGCCATGCCGGCGCCGTGATCCTCCGCCCCGAACATCTCGACGCCCTCGTCGATGTCGACGTTGTGCAGGACGAGCCCGCGGAGGTGCCCTCCCCGCAGTGGGACGGTGACAGCGTCGCCGTGATCATCTACACGAGCGGAACCACGTCCGATCCCAAGCCTGCTGTGCTGCGGCATCGGCACCTGCTGGCCTACGTCCTGAACACGATGGAGTTCGCATCCGCCGCGGACACCGATGCCGCGTTGGTGGCAGTTCCGCCCTATCACATCGCCGGCCTGACGAACCTGCTCTCGAACCTCTACACCGGCCGTCGCGTGGTCTATCTGGCCGGGTTCGACCCGACCGTGTGGCTTGACACCGTCCGGCGCGAGGGCATCACCCACGCAATGCTCGTGCCCACGATGCTGGCCCGCGTCGTCGCCGAACTGGGCGACGCCGACGCGGAATCGCCTACGCTGCAGAGCCTTGCCTACGGCGGATCCCGTACTCCGAGGCCCGTTCTGGAGCACGCGCTGCGCGCATTTCCGGATACGGGTTTCGTCAACGCCTACGGTCTCACCGAAACGGCGTCGTCGGTGGCCGTTCTGTCCCCCGAAGATCACCGGGCGGCGTTCGCGTCGAGCGATCCGGCTGTGCGGGACCGGCTCGGGTCGGTCGGGCGGCCGCTGCCCGGGATCGAGATCGAGGTCCGCACGGAAACCGGTGAGCCGGTCGCGGCAGGCGAGACCGGCCTGGTCTTCGTGCGGGGCGAGCAGATCTCCGGCGAATACGGCGGACGCAGTGTGCTCGACGCGGACGGCTGGTTCGCGACCCGGGACCTCGGTCACCTCGATGCGGACGGCTACCTGTTCGTCGAGGGCAGGGCTGACGACACGATCATCCGCGGCGGCGAGAACATCGCACCGGCAGAGATTGAAGACGTGCTGCTCCGCCACCCCGCGATTTCCGAGGCAGCAGTGATCGGAATACCCGACACCGAATGGGGACAGCGAATAGTCGCTGTTCTCGTCGGAGACGCAGACCCGGCCGAAATCAGGCAGTGGGTCAAAGACAGGCTGCGTTCCTCGAAAACCCCGGACACCGTCGTGTTCCGAGATGAACTCCCGAAAACTGAGACCGGAAAACTACTGCGCCGCACCCTTGTGGCCGAACTGGAGAACTCCCATGCCTGAAGCCGTCATCGTCTCCGCGCTGCGCACTCCCATCGGCACTGCCGTGAAGGGAACGTTGCGCGACACCACCGCTCACGACCTTGCTCACCACGTCGTCGCCGCAGCAGCAGAAGATCTCGACCCGGGCCTGATCGACGATGTGATCCTCGGTGAAGGCCTGTACGGCGGCGGGGTGGTTGCCAGGCACGCCGCACTCACCGCAGGACTGACCGAGGTTCCCGGGCTGGCGCACAACCGGCACTGCGCCGCCGGCCAGGCCGCGGTGCAGAGCGCGGCCGCGAGCATCCGGGCGGGTATGGACGAGCTGGTCATAGCCGGCGGAGTCAATTCGGCGTCCACCTCGCCGAAATCACTGTTCAAGGTGGACGGCGAGTGGGTGCCGTGGTTCCCGCCCACCCATCCCGAACAGGCCAATGCCCCCACGATGGATATGTCGATCACGGTCGGATGGAACGCGGCCGTCGAGGCGGGCGTGACCCGGCAAGAGATGGACGAGTGGGCATTTCGCTCACATCGCAACGCCGTGCAGGCCATCGATGAGGGCAGGTTCAAGGAAGAGATCGTTCCCATCGACACGCCCCACGGACTCTTCTCGGTCGACGAGCATCCGCGGCGCGAGACGAGCTTGGAGAAACTGGCGTCACTGAAGCCGCTGCATCCGGAGATCGAGGGGTTCAGCATCACAGCGGGAAACGCGTGCGGTGGCAACGACGGCGCTGCCGTCCTGACGATCGCGAGTGACCGTCTCGGATTACCTGCGCTTGCCACCGTTCGGTCGTGGGCGTCCGTCGGGATCGACCCCGCACTCACCGGTCTGGCGCCGGTCAGGGCAATCCCGAAAGCCCTTACCCGAGCGGGTATCTCTCTTGCCGATGTCGGCCTGTTCGAAATCAACGAAGCTTTCGCCGCGATGTGCGTTGCCACCATCAAGCTGCTCGAGATCGACCCGGACAAGGTCAATGTGAGCGGAAGTGGTTGTTCGCTCGGACATCCTGTTGCAGCGACCGGTGCCCGGATGCTGGTGACGCTGGTGCACGAACTGCGCCGTCGCGGTGGCGGTATCGGTGTGGCGGCAATGTGTGCGGGCGGGGGAATGGGGTCGGCGACGGTGATCGAGGTTCCAGCGCCGTGACTGTGAGCCGACCCGTCAGTGATTCCCCTGTGTCATCCAGTGTTTCGGACCTCGTCGCGGCAGCGCGTGCAGGCTCCGTGCGTGCGGCGGGACGGTTGCTCAGCCTGGTAGAGAGTAGCCGTCGCTCCGAAGTGCTCGACTCGCTGGCCTCGGTGGTCGACTCGCCGGCCGCGGCGCCCGCCCGGGTGGTCGGTGTGACGGGGCCGCCCGGTGCCGGCAAGTCGACGACCATCGGAGCCCTCGTCGCAGAGTATCGGCAGCGGGGCCTGCGGGTGGCGGTACTGGCGGTCGACCCGTCCTCGCCGTACAGCGGCGGTGCGCTTCTCGGCGACCGAATCCGGATGGCCGCGCACATCAACGACCCGGGCGTGCTCATACGGTCGGTCGCAACGCGCGGCCACCTGGGCGGCCTGGCCGCGGCGGTGCCCGCGGCCATCCGCTTGCTCGGGGCGCTGTCGTATGACCTCGTCCTGCTCGAAACGGTGGGGGTGGGGCAGTCCGAGATCGAGATCGCGGCCATCGCTGACCCTACGATCGTGATACTCAACCCCGGTGCGGGTGACGCTATTCAAGCCGCGAAGGCAGGTTTGTTGGAGGTCGCAGACATCCTCGTCGTCAACAAGGCCGATCGCGATGGCGCCGACCAGACCGTACGAGACCTCCGAGCCGAGTTCCACGTGCCGATCCTCACCCTCGTCGCCGCACGAGCCGAGGGAGTGTCCACCTTGGTGGAGGTGATCGAGGCCCACCGTCGCGCCGACACACTCGCGCGCCGGACAGCACGGGCGCGGGCACAAGTCCTCTCCCTTGCGCACACTCGCCTGCGGACTCATCCCGGACTGGCGCATCTTGCCGCCTCGGTCGCGGCCGGCCGCCACGACCCCTACACGGCGGCTGATCTGTTGCTCGCTCCCGCGTCCGAGGCTGCCCACGACATGCGGGCCTTCCGGTACGAGACGGAAGACCCGGCCTTCTGTGATGCGGGCGGATCAACCGAGTGAGGCAATGACCTGGGGAAGGTCGGTGGTCGAGCGGATTCCCGAGGCGGCAGCGCACACGAAGGGCACCGCGTTCACAGCGCGGTGTGCCGTGTAACCGGGCGCCACCGCACCCATCCGTTCGAGCGGCACCGGCATTGTGATGTCGACGTCGAGGGGTGCGTCCCCATCGACAGTGACATGCCACCCGGTGGGGCGGACGTCCCAGGCCGGGTCGACGTCGGCTGTGCAGTACCAGGTAGCGCGGAAGCGCAACAGTGCCCGGCCGTTCCGCATCCCGGCGGCGGTAATTCGCTGGGCCGCCACAGTACCCGCCTCCAGGACCCCGGCGGCGATGTGGGTTCTGTGGCGGGCGGTGGCAACCTCGCCACTCGCCTCCACGGAATCGAGCGGCTGCCCGAGGGCGTCGGCGACGAGTTGGAGCGAGGGCCCGAAACTCGTACGAGCATGCGACAACCGGGCTTCGCTGAAAGCGCCGGGAGCGCGTCCGAATCCCATGATCTCGAACAGAAGGTCTGGTGAATCCCTCTGTGACAGATCGGCATACTCGTCGATCGTCAGGTTGTCGAGCTGTCGTTGGATCGAGGTCAACACGAGCGGAACGGCTTCGGTAATGAACCCGGGACTGCTGCCGGTGCTGTGGATCGAGGTGTTGCCGAGCGCGCACGCGGCCTCGACCCGTGCGCGTACCTCGGGGTCCATGCCCGCCGGATAGTGGAACTCACCGCGGGTTGTCACGATATTGATCCCCGACGCCAGCAACCAGCACACTTCGTCGAAGTCGCACGCACGCGGCATGTACAGCACACAATCCGCTCCGGAGTCCACGACCTCCTCGATGCTCCGGGTGGCGGTGATGCCGGTAGCGGGCAGCCCGCACAGTTCGCCTGCATCGCGGCCGATCTTGTCGTCTGCGTGGACGTACACACCGGCCAAGGTCAGCGTCGAGTGTTCGATCACCGCCCGGAGTGCACGGGTGCCGATGTTTCCTGTCGCCCATTGCACGACCCGATACGGCCGGGTGGCAAGAGTCGATTCGACAGCGTTCTCGGACAAGGGATTTACACTCATGTCACACCTTTGATCGGTCGACGTGCCACCACGGAACGGGCGTCACGGGTGGATGCGGAGGAGGGCTTCTTGCGCATAGGACGCGACGAGGCTCCCGTCCTCGGTGAGAGCATCGCCACGGCCGAAGCAGCGGCCGTGCGCCAGCAGTGGACTGTGCTGGCGAAGGAGGAGCCACCTGTCGGTGCGGAACGGCCGATGGAACCAGAGGCTGTGCGAGGTGACGGCAGAGGTGAATTCCGTGCCGTTACCGAGTTGACTGAGCCCGTGAAGTGGGCGCAGCGCCGTGCCGATAAGGTTCAGGTCGGTGGCGTACGCAGTGAGCGCCTGGGCCAACTCGCCAGCGACTTCCGGTGTGCGCATCCAGAATTCGAAATCGGGGGTTGCGGCCGCCGTTGCGTTCAGGTCGGCGGCGGCGCGGGTCTCCCACGGGAGAAGGTCGAGGTGTACCCGGAATTCTTCCGGAAGGACGGCCGGAACCGCGGGAGTGCTTTGATGTTCGGGTCCGTCCTCACCGCAATGCAGGGAGATCGCGGCAGTCGCAACCACCCGTTCCGACTGCCGGGCGACGACCGCCACGGTTGCGAACGATCGGCCTTCGTGTTGAGTCGTGACCTCGTACCGGACCGGCTCGTCGGCGCGGCCCTCCCGTGCAAACAGCGCATGCATCGATTTGACGCTCTTGCTCGGACAGGTGAGACGAGCCGCCTCCAGGAACTGGCCCAGGATCTGTCCACCGAACAGTCGGTGGTAGTCCAGTTTCTGGTTGCTTCCCTCGAACACCGCGACCGTGGGGTCGGTGTCGGGTGGGTAGGGGCGCAGATCGAGGCAGGCGAGAAGGTCGTTCCATAGCTCGGGCACACACCGACTGTAATCGATGTTTCCCTCGTTGAGAATACCGTTCTCGTCAGGAGTGTGCGAAACCCCGCGAGCAGAAAGCCCAGACCTCGTCGGCGGAAATGGGACGGACAGTTGCGTCGTCGTTGCCGCCGCTGGACTGAGCGATGAACATGACGGTCTGCATCGTCATGGCAGCCATTCGGCGCGGGTTGATCTCGGCGCGCAATTCACCTGCGGCTTCGGCCTGCTCCATCAGCTCGGTAAACAGCGAGAGCAGCGCCGAGTGCGCGACCTTCACCTCGGCGGGATGGGAAATCAGCAACTGCGGGGCAAAGTCGGTAAACAGCGGACGATGCGCCACCGGGTCGGGGCGGCACGACTCGAACAGCAACTCGACGGCGACGCGGAGCTGGTCGAGTGGGTCGGTCTCGTTGGCTGCCGCGGCGCGGATCTGATCGGCAGACCGGGTCAATGCTTCCTCGAACAGGGCGAGGAGGAGTTCATGTTTACCGTCGAACTGCAGGTAGAAGCTACGCAGCGACTGCTTGGACCGGTCGACGAGCTCCTGCACCGTGAAGTCGGTGCTGCCCTTTTCGGTGATGATCGCCTGCGCGGCATCGAGGAATTTCTGCACTCGCTGCTCGGCGCGAAGCTTGGCGGTCTTGATGGAGCGTTCGACCGCGCGCTGCTTCCAGGCCGGCTCTTCGCTGATTTCGGTCACCGCCGGACCCCCCCTCTGTATGTAGCAAACATGTATCCACTGTACCGGAGAGGAGTATGGCGTTGGGTCGCCAGCCTGCGAGCTACGGGCAAAAGTGGAACTCTTACTTTCGTCTAGCGAGAATGTTATTCTCGCTAGACCATTCGCAGCTCTGGCAAGGAGGCAAGCCGGGATGCTTTTCGAGTTCGACTCAGATCAGCGGTTGTGGCAGAAAACCGTCCGAGAGGTCATGGCCAAGGAGTGCCCGCCCACCCTGATCCGCACGATCGTCGACGACGGCGGCGACCCCGGTCCTCTGTGGAAGGTGTACGTCGACCTTGGCTGGACCGAGCTGGCGGAAGCCGACGTCGCCGTGGAATTGGCGATCGTCCTGGAGGAGCTGGGCCGAGCTACCGATCCCACGCCCTACCTTGCGACGATGACCCAGTTCGCTCCTCTGGCCGTGGGGAGTGCCGATCCTGCGCAGTCCGGCGCGGCGGTATTCGACGGTGTGAGCGCCCACCGCGACGGTCGTGGCTGGCTCTTGAACGGCACCGCCCACCGGGTCATGGACGGAGATCGCGCAGATCTGCTGGCTGTGGTGACGGGCGCCGGCGTCTTCGTGGTTCCCGCGGAACGGGTGACCGCAACGCGCAGTCTGATATTCGATCCCGTGCTGCACCTTGCCGAGGTGACCTTCAGTGGGGTTCGCGTGAGCGAAAGCGACCGCAGTGCCGCCGATCCGGAGCGCGCTCGTCAGCTGGCCCTGACCGGCATGGCGCTGACGATGGTCGGGGCCTGTCAACGCATTCTCGACTCGGTGCTCGTTCATGTGAAGGGCCGCAATCAATTCGGTGCTCCGATCGGCTCCTTCCAGGCGGTCAAGCACAAAGCGGCGGACATGCACGTGGCCGTCGAACGTGCCCGCGCACTCGCCTACTATGCCGCCCTCACGATCGCCGCCGACGATCCCCGCCGCCGTGTGGCTGCGGCAATGGCCAAGGCCGCGGCAGGGGAGTGCCAGTCGCTGGTCTTCCGCAACGGCCTGCAGCTGTTCGGGGCCATGGGATTTACCTGGGAAAACGACCTTCAGTTCGCGCTCAAGCGCGCCAAAGCCGGCGAGCTCCTGCTCGGCGGCGCGGCCGAACATCGGGCGCTCATCGCCGAGGAGTACCGTGCAACTCACCTTTGATGCCGACGTCGAAGAATTCCGGGGCGAGTTCCTGGCCTTCCTCGCCGAACATCTGCCCGACGAGGCCGAGGCGGGGGAACGACCGCGCTCCAGTGCGGATGTTCCGGAGTGGGCCCGCCGCTGGCAGCGGAAGCAGTTCGACAACGGCTGGCTGCTCCCCGGAAACCCACCCGAGTTCGGCGGCCGGAATGCCAGTATCCTGCAGCAGTACGTGCATCTCGAGGAACTTTCCCGGCGCCGGATCTATCACAGCTTCAATCCCCAGGGCCTCGGCATCATCGCCGCCTCGTTGTTGTCGTTCGGTACGCCGGAACAGAAGGAACGTTGGGCTGCACCGATTCTGCGCGCCGAGATCACTGCTGCGCTCGGCATGAGTGAACCCGGTGCGGGCTCCGACCTCGCGTCGTTGCGTACACGCGCGGTGCGCGACGGTGACTCCTTCGTGGTGAACGGCCAGAAGGTGTGGACGTCCGGTGCCAACGAGGCCGACGTGTTGCTCACCTTCGTCCGCACCGATCCCGACGCTCCGAAGCACAAGGGAATCAGCGTGCTTCTGATTCCCACCGACACCCCGGGGGTCACGCGCCGTCCCTTCGCCTCCGTGTGTGCCGAGGACGACTTCGACTTCAACGAAGTGTTTTTCACGGACGTCAGGGTGCCCGCAGAGAACCTCGTCGGTGGGCTGAATCAGGGCTGGGGCGTTGCGAACGGTGCCCTAGGCCACGAACGCACCCTGTTGTGGCTGGGTTTCGCCGACCGACTACAGGATCTCGTCGAGGATTTCCGGCCTGTCACAGTTCTCGACCGTGATCACTATGCCACGCTCGCCATGGACAATCAGGCACTGCGGCTGCTGGGTTCTGCGGCGCTGGCCCGTGCGGACCGGGGTGAGCAGGACGTAGCGGCCCTGTCGGTTCTGAAGATCCTCGGATCCGAGGCAGTGCAGACCGCTTCGGAGCACGCGCTGGACGGCGCCGGGTTCGACGGTCTGGTCCACCCCGCGCTGACGGCACCGTACACGCCCTGGAACAACGACCATTTCGCGTCGAGTTGGTTCGAACGCTATGCGCGGAGCTTCGCCGGCACCATTGCCGGCGGCACGTCCGAAATTCAGCGCACGATCGTCGCCGAGCGCGTGCTCGGCCTACCCCGAAGCTGAGGAGTCCGACATGTATATCGACTACGAGGTCGCCGACAAGATCGCGGCCATCACACTCAATCGCCCCGAGGCCGCCAATGCCCAGAACGGCGCGCTCCTCGACGAACTCGACGCAGCCTGGACCAAGGCGGCAGAGGACCCTGATGTGGCGGTGATCGTCTTGCGTGCCGAGGGGAAACACTTCTCCGCCGGTCACGACCTCAACGATCGGTGGCCGGCTCCCGCGGAGATCACCCTGGAATGGATTTACGGGGCGGAGACCCGTCGCTATCTCGAGTACTCGCTGCGTTGGCGCAATGTTCCGAAGCCGTCGATCGCGGCCGTCCAGGGGCGCTGCATCGCGGGCGGACTGTTGTTGTGCTGGCCGTGCGACCTGATCGTCGCTGCCGAGGATGCCTCCTTCTCCGACCCGGTGGTGATGATGGGCATCGGTGGAGTCGAATATCATGGGCATACTTGGGAACTCGGCGCCCGCAAGGCGAAGGAAATTCTCTTCACCGGTCGTCCGGTGACTGCCGCGGAAGCCGAGCAGGTCGGCATGGTGAACAAGGTAGTGCCGCGCGATCAGCTCGACGCGGAGACTCGGGCCCTTGCCGAACATATCGCGACGATGCCCTCGTTCGGGCTGCGCCAGGCCAAGCGTGCGGTCAACCAGACGCTGGACGTGCAAGGCTTCTACGCTGCAATCCAGTCGGTGTTCGACATCCATCAGTCCGGACACGGCAACGCCTTGAGTGTCAGTGGCTACCCGATTCTGATGAAGCTGGACGAGATGAAGGCGAAAATCCAGTAAGAGGATCCAGTAGAAGTTTCGACTCCGATGGTGGGTCCCGTAAGCGGGGCCCACCATCGGGCGGTAAGTCGTCAGACCTTTTTGGTCACGCCGCCGTCGACTCGGATGATAGCGCCGGTAGTGAAACTCGATGCGTCACTCGCGAGATGGAGTGCGAGTGGTCCGAGTTCCTCCGGCTTCCCCATGCGACGCAGCGGCACGAACGACGCTTCCTCACCTTCAGCCGGCGCCCACGACTTCGAGACGTCCGTCAGGAAGGGGCCCGGCAGGATCGCGTTCACCCGGACCTTCGGCGCAAACGCATCGGCCAGGCCGACCGTGAGTGCATTGACCCCTGCTTTGGCACAGGCATAGGGCAACTGACGCGCGCTCGCCACCAGGGACCCCGCGGTACCGACATTGATGATGGAGCCACCGTCGTTTTCGGCCATGTGGGTGGCGGCTCGAACGGCGAGCCGAAACGGTCCCTTGAGGTTGACAGCGAACGTCTTGTCATACAGCTCTTCGGTGATGTCGTCGAGGTTCTCGTACAGCGGTGACATTCCGGCGTTGTTCACCAGTACGTCGAGCCTTCCGAAATGTTCCAGGGTCTGTTCGATCAACTGGTCGCACTCGTCCCAGCGTCCGACGTGACAGGCTACGGGAAACGCTCGACTGCCGGTGGACGTCTCTACCTCCTTGGCCGCGAGCTCGCATGCATCGAGCTTGCGTGAGGCGATGACGACGTCGGCCCCCGCCTCGGCGAGAGCCTGCACGATGGCTCTTCCGATGCCGCGGGATCCGCCGGTGACGACGGCAACCTTGCCGGTCAGGTCATGTAGGGAAGCACTAGTGGTCATCCGTGAATTATGCCCGAGTCGAGTGCCCTTTGGAAAGGACGTTCTGGCATTCGAGAATCACATTCTGCAGGCGGCGGAGTGCTCGTGTGGTGAGCTACGTGCGGGGTCGATTGTGCTTGTCGAGAGGTGAGGAACCACATGAATATGCAAGTGGTAGAGGACAAGGCCGAGATCGCGGAGCTGATGTATCGGTACGCGCGAGCGGTCGACACGAAAGACTGGGCGCTGCTGACTTCAGTGTTCACGGAGGACGCTCACCTCGACTACAGCTCGGTCGGTTATCCACCCGGGCCGCGCGACGAGGTGGTCGCCCTCCTCCGGAATGCGCTGACCCAGGTTCCGATGACGCAGCACTTCGTCACGAACATCGAGGTCGATCTCGATGGCGCCACCGCGAAGGTGCGGGCAATGTTCTTCAATCCCATGCAACTACCCGGCGTAAGCGGCATGACCTACTGCGGGGGCAACTATCACCATGAAGTGGTGCGCACCCCGGACGGCTGGAAGAGCGCCCGACTCCGGGAAGAGAGTCTCTGGTTCTCGAATCATCCCGGGCCGAGCGGCCCTTGACGAGGCCGCTCGGTCACAGCCGGTGTCAGAGCTGGACGAGGCGCGGCGCCGATCCTTCGGCCCGGATCATCGCGCCGGCTTCGCGGGTGAGTTCTCGCGCACTGCCGAGGAGGCCGTCGAGCACCAGCGCGCGCCGGATGTGCCGGTGTAGATCGTGTTCGGCGGTGAAACCTATCCCACCGAGCACCTGCTGGCAGTGACGAGCTGTTATGAGCGCCGCCTGGCCGGCCGCGGCCTTGGCGAGCAGGGAACCGAGGTCGTCGGTGGCGGCGGCCAGGGTTGCCTCGGCGCCCTCGATGGCGACGAGGGTCTCCGCGAGCCGATGCCGTACGGCCTGGAATGCGGCGACCGGCCTGCCGAACTGTGTACGACCCAGCGCGTGTGTTCGAGCCAGGGACAGCATGGCTCGGCTGGTACCGGTCAACCACCAACCGAGCGCTCGGCGGCCCGCAGCGAGCGGGACCGGACTTCCGGGGTCGACGATCGCCAGCGGTAGTTCACTGTCCAGTGTGCTGTACTGCGGTGCGGGCGCCTTGTCGGTGCGGTCCCACAGAACCCAGGAGCCTCCGGTGTACGGCAGGGGGACGGCGCCACCGACGGGGAGTCCCGCCTCGTCCAGCACCACGTCATTGAGGAAGGGTCCGTGTGCGCCGGTCTCCCCGAGGAGCCGGAACACGATCGGCACTGCGAGGTCTGGCATTTCGGTGAGCATGTCGTGCCACCCGAGTTCGGTGAGGGCGGTATCGAGATCTGCGCCCGATCGGGTGGTCATCGTTTTGCGAAGTGTGTCCTCGAGGAGGGTGAGCTCCACGTCGTACACGGTCATTCCGCCCCCAGGTCGAGTAGCCGGCGCGCGATGATGTTGCGTTGTATTTCCGCGGTGCCGCCGTAAATGGTTGCGGCGCGGGAATACAGGAATTCCGTGCGCCACTCGTTCTCGCCGAGTTCGAGCACCCCGGGGAGCAGGTCTCGGGCGGTGTCGAACAGTCGCTGTTCGGCGGTGGCCAGCAATACCTTGTCGATGGAGGTCTCCGGGCCGAGCTGGGCACCGTTTGCCAGTCGCTGCTGGGTGGCGTGGGAGCGACACCGAGCGGTGTGGAGCGCAAGGTATGCCGCACCGAGATCGCCGTCGTCCGACGTCGCGGTATTCGATTCCGTCAGCAATCGATCGAGACGGGTGAACAGATAGGCGATTCGGTGCCAGAAGCAGGTGGACCGTTCGTGAGGGAGTAGGTCCATGGCCACCCGCCATCCGTCGCCCGGGCGGCCGAGCATGCGATCCTCGGGAACGACCACATCGTCGAAGTACACCTCTGCGAACTCGTCGACGCCGTGCATCGTGCGCAACGGCCTGACGGTGATGCCTGGTGTGTTCATGTCGACGAAGAAGGCGGTGATACCGCCATGGCCCGGCGCGGTGCGGGTGAGTAGGACACAGCGGGTGGAGTACTGGGCGAGGCTCGTCCAGACCTTTTGCCCGTTGATCACCCATGTGTCGTCACCGCGGGGATCCGCGCGGGTGGTCAGCGAAGCGAGGTCGCTTCCCGAACCGGGTTCGGAAAAGCCCTGGCACCACTGCTCGCGGCCGCTGAGGAGTAGCGGCACCATCTCGGCCGCCAACTCCGGGCGGGCGTACGAGATCATGGTCGGAGCGAGTACTTCGATCATCGAATAGATTCCGGGCTCGGCCAGGTCGCGGGTCGCCACTTCCTCGCCGAGGACGGCGCGAAGCACCGCGGGCCCGCCTACACCGCCGACCTCGGTGGGCCAGCCGTAGCGCATCCAACCGGCGTCGTAGAGGGCGCCACGCACCCGGGCCAACTGCGCGACCTGTCCGTCGAGCGAATGATCGGGCCCGGCGGACAGGTCGTTGTCTTCGAGCCAGCCGCGCAGACCTGCCCGAAATTCTGTGACGTTCATGCGCCAGGACGTTCGAAGGCGTGCGGGCGCCCCGAATCATGCGCTCCGCTACGGCGAATGAACGTCATGGCCCGTGTCCGAAGCCGCCAGCCGTCGGTGGTCCGGGCATAGGTGTCGTTGTAGTACCCGATTCGCATGTCGTGCGTCGCCTCGTCGACGAAGCACAGTGGCTGTGTCCCGGTTGCCGTGTCGCCGGACAACTCGATGAGGGGCGTACCGGTCATGAACAGACCCTTGGGTGCGGCAGCAACCAGTTCGGGGAACTGGTCGAGGGGAAATGCGTCACCGAAGGCGCTGTAGGTGCCGTCAGCAGTGAAGACACCGATCACCCCCTCGACGTCGCCCTTGGTCATGTTCACCGCATAGCGGGCGAGCAACTGCTGAATTTCCATCAGGTCGTCATTTGTTGACATAGACCTTGCCGCCTTTCATGACGAACCGCACATTCTGGGTCACGGTGATGTCGTCCACCGGGTCACCGGGAACACCGATGATGTCGGCCAGCAGGCCCTCCGCGAGCCGTCCCCGGTCGGTCACGTCGATCAGATCGGCGGCGGTGGTGGTCGCTGCCTGCAGCACCGACAAGGGTGGCATACCTCGCTCCACGAGGGCGACGAGTTCGTCGGCGTTCTTGCCGTGGGGAATCGCGGGTGCATCGGTGCCGACGGCGATCTTCACGCCTGCCTTATATGCCGCAAGAACCGAAGTGCGTGCGCGGGGGAACATCTCGGCTGCCTTGGCTTGCAGATCGGCAGGGGCATGCGAGACGTCCATGGCATCCGCGAGCCGGGTGGTGGGCACCAGGTAGGTACCGCGCTCGACCATGAGGTCGATGGCATCGTCGTCGATGAGGAAGCCGTGCTCGATGCAATCGATGCCTGCTTCCACCGCCGCGCGTACCGCATCCGCGCCGTGTGTGTGCGACGCGACGCGCAACCCGCGCCGATGAGCCTCGTCCACGATGGCCCGTAGTTCCTCATCCGAATAGTGCTGCGCACCTGGAAGTCCGGTATGTGACATGACCCCGCCCGAGACGCACACCTTGATCAGCTGTGCGCCGTGTTTGATCTGATAGCGGACGGCCTTGCGTACCTCGTCGACCCCGTTGGCGATCCCTTCCTCGATGGTGAGGTCCAGAACACCGGGGGCGAACGCCGCGAACATCGTGGGGTCGAGATGTCCACCGGTGGGGGTGATCGCGTGTCCGGCCGGCACGATCCGGGGACCGTCCACCCAGCCGGCGTCGATCGCCTTGCCGAGCGCGACGTCGAGTAGGTAACCGCCCGTCTTGACGAAGAGTCCCAAATTGCGGACGGTGGTGAAACCGGCGTGCAGCGTGCGGCGGGCATTGCCCACCGCACGCAGCATGCGCAGCGGAGGATCGTCCTGCACGGTGGAGTACACGGGCTTCTCTCCCCGCCCACCCATCAGGAGGTTGACCTCCATGTCCATGAAGCCGGGAAGGAGGATCAGGTCGCCGAGATCCAGTACCTCCCCTTCCGCGTGGTCGCCGGCATTGCCGGCGTCAGAGCCGACACCGACAATGCGATCGTCCTCGATGTGGAGGATGCCGGGTCGGATGATCTCGCCGGAATCGATGTCGAGTAGCCCGGCCGCCTTCAGTGTCAGCATGATGTCAGACCACCGGTTCCTTGATGAGATCGACCCACGCCGCGCCGCTGTCGGGCACCCGGGCCTGCTTCCACACCTCGATCGGGAACGACACCATGACGAGCGACTGCATCAGGTGCACGAGGGAGCGGGCGTCGTCGGGCAGGTCGTCGAAGTCGAACTTGTCGCAATACGTGATCGCGTCTTCGAGGCGGCCGAACGCGGCGTCGTAGAACTCCTGCATCTCGGGCATGGTGGAGGCGAGGCGTTTTGCATAACGCTCGGGTTCGGTCTGCAGGGCCCAGCCGGCGTACGGCTCGAGGTCGACGAACTCAGTTGGCAGAGCCATCACGGTACTCCTTGACGTAATCTTTGACGGTCTTGTGAAGGTGGCGGAGAAGAACTTCCTGATCGCAGAGCGGGAAGTCGGTGACGGTGCCGGTGGCAAGCATCGACTGGGTTGCCTCGAGGGTGTTGGCATCCTGGAGTGCGTACTCCTTGAAAGTCACCGCAGCCAGCTCCTGCGCGAGGCGTTCGCGCGTGTTCTTCGGGGGAACGAAGTAGAGGTTCGCCTCGAAGGTGTGGCGACCGACCTCTGTCGGCCAGTACTGGTACGTGAGGTACCAGCCCGGTGCCCAGAACAGGAGCGAGAAGTTGGGGAAGATTTCGAATTCGTCGATGCCCCAGGGCTTTGCGCCGGCGGGGTTGATGCCGCGCGGCAACGGATCGAGCCCCTCGATGTCCGGACGATCCCACGGACCGAAGAGACCACTGCGCAGGACTCGCTCGATCGGCTTGACCATGTTGAGATCCTTCGGCGGCGACATGCCACCCCAGGAGGAGATCATCGAGTGGGGAGTCTGCAGCTCGTAGTGCAGTGCCTCGAAGCCGTAGCCGATGAGCTTGTCGGCCTCGTCCTTGGTTGCCTGCTTCTGGTGGAGCACAGGCGCGTGGTAGAACTCGGCGAACGCGTCGATGAACAGCTTCCAGTTACTCGCGATGTCGGAGCGGTAGCTGTAGACCTCGGTCATCTCGTGGAAGGGGTAACCCTTGAGGCTCTGGCCGTAGTCGCCGAGGTATTCCTCCAGTGATACTGCTTCGGGATCGAGGTTGACGAAGATGAAGCCTTCCCAGACCTCGCAGCGCACGTCCTTGAGGCCGTAGTTGCTCTTGTCCAGGTCGAAGAACTCGCCCTCCTGCTGAACGAACGTGAGCTCGCCTTCGAGGCTGTAGCGCCACGCGTGGTACTTGCAGGTGAACTGACGGCAGGTGCCGGACGTTTCTTCCTGCGGGAAGTCGTTCCACACCAGCTTGTTACCGCGGTGGCGGCAGACGTTGTGGAAGGCGCGAATCGTGCCGTCGGCCCCCTTGACGATGATCAGTGAGGTGTCGGCAGCCTTCAGTTCTCTGGTGAAGTAACCACCGGTCTTCGGCACCTGTTCGACGCGCCCGACCAGCAGCCAGGTGCGCTTGAAGATTGCGACCCGCTCGTCTTCGTAGAACTGGGGATCAGTGGAGTCGGTGTAATCGACCGGCTCGGTACCCAGTTGGGGGAAACTCTCTGTCCAGCTTCCCGCAGCTGGTTTCGTGAAGTGGGGCACGGGTCTACCTTTCCTGTTCGAGCTCTATGCCGAATGTGTTGAAAGCCATGGCCATCATGGTGTAGCCGCCGATCGTGAAGACCAGGTCCATTTGCTGCCGTTCATCGAGACGTTCACCGAGAGCGGCCCAGGTCCGATCCGACAGGCGGGACGTCTCGTCGAGTTCGTCCACGGCCGCGAGCAACTTCTGCTCGAAGTCGTCGGCGGCTTCGCCGCGCTGCGCGGAGGCGATCTCGTCCGCGGACAGTCCTACTTCTCTGCCGAGTTCCGTGTGGTGTGTCAGCTCGTACGTGCAGTCGCGGCGATACGCGACCCGCAGGATTGCCAGCTCGCGCAGGCGTGCGGGCAGGGTCGACCGGTACAGCAGGTGAACGCTGAAGCCGAGAAATGCCTTTGTCAGGTCAGGGTGGCGAGCGAGTGTCGCCAACGCTGTGCCCGCCCCTTCCGGATTCTGCCGTTCCCTGGGAAGCATCCCGGCGAAGGCGAATCGTGCTTTGTCGTCCCAGCGGTCTGCGGGCAGCGGGGGCAGTAAGGGCATTCGTAACCTCCTCTCGATGAGAATAACATTCTCAAATATGAGCACTAGGTTTCCATGGGTTGCTCCGATAGTCAATCTCTGCGGTAAAAAGTGTCGTCCACCGCGGTCAACGGCACCCCTCGCCGAGGGGCGGGCAGTGCGATCCCGGCTGACGTGACCGCCCGGCCGGCAGCCTCCTCCTCGGGTGCATCCGATTCTGTATAGCTTGATTCTCTGTAATGGAGAGGATAGTTTCCAACTAGTAAGAGAGCGACCATCGTGGGGTGTCCCCGTCGGAAAGCGGAGACGCCCGGTGATGCTTCCGCTTCACATCTGCGGTCCCCATGTCCTCGACCTGCCCGCTGACCGCTTCGTCGAAAGGGAGATTCATCGTGACCACATCAGCACCGCTGCGTCCCGGTGAGCAGCTCGCCAGTGCCGTCTGCTCCACTCGAGTGATCGTCGTGCGCGCCCCGGCCGAGGGTGCACCGCTCATCGCCTGCGGTGGCACACCGATGGTCCCCGCTACCGGCGGTCGGCCTTCCACAGCCGGAATGACCGATCCCCGCACACTCCTCGGCAAACGCTATGTCGATGCGAGCGAAACCCTCGAGGTGCTCTGCACGTCCCCCGGCGTGGGAGAGCTGAGCTGTGACGGCGTCCCCATGACCATCAAGGCCGCAAAAGCCCTTCCCGCCTCCGACTGAGCGGAAACGGTCAGGGCACGCAGAGACGTGTCCGACGGTCCCGTCGGCGGCCGGCTGAAATGAGAGAGAGCAGAGTGATGGCTGTGCCCGGTGGCATGAGTTTCGAGCTGACCGAGGATCAGGAACTGATCCGGAAATCGGTCGGCGAGTTGGTGAAACGGTTCGACGACCAGTACTGGATGGAAAAGGACCGCGCACACGAATTCCCCACGGAGTTCTACGACGCCATCGCGGACGGTGGATGGCTGGGAATGACGATGCCGCAGGAGTACGGCGGGCACGGGCTCGGCATCACCGAGGCAACCTTGCTGCTCGAGGAAGTCGCCCGATCAGGCGGTGGTATGAACGCCGCGAGCTCCATTCATCTGTCGATCTTCGGAATGCACCCAGTTGTGGTGCACGGATCCGAAGAACTCAAGCAGCGGACGTTACCGCGCATCGCTTCCGGCGACCTCCACGTCTGTTTCGGGGTTACCGAGCCGGGCGCGGGGCTGGATACCTCGCGCATCTCGACCTTCGCGCGGCGGCAAGGCGACCACTACGTCGTCAACGGCCGCAAGGTGTGGATCTCGAAGGCGATGGAGTCGGAGAAAATTCTCCTGCTGACCCGCACCCAACGCTACGACGACGTATCCAAGAAGACCGATGGCATGACGCTGTTTCTCACCGATCTCGATCGCAGCCGGGTGGACATCCGTCCGATCGCAAAGATGGGGCGAAATGCGGTCACCTCCAACGAGTTGTTCATCGACGATCTCCGTATTCCCGTCGAGGACCGCGTCGGTGAGGAAGGCATGGGCTTCAAGTATCTGCTCGACGGGCTGAACCCCGAGCGGATGCTCATCGCCTCCGAAGCGCTGGGGATCGGCCGGGTAGCGCTCGAGAAGGCAGTGAAGTACGGCAAGGAACGCGAAGTGTTCGGCAGGCCGATCGGAATGAACCAGGGCATCCAGTTTCCACTCGCCGATGCTTTGGCGCATCTGGATGCGGCCGAACTGGTTCTTCGAAAGGCCACCTGGCTCTACGACAACGGTCAGCCGTGCGGGCGTGAGGCGAACACCGCCAAGTATCTCTGCGCGGAGGCCGGGTTCGCGGCTGCGGACCGAGCGCTGCAAACCCATGGGGGAATGGGGTATTCGGAGGAATATCATGTCGCCCGCTATTTCCGCGAGGCCCGGCTGATGCGAATTGCACCGATCAGTCAGGAAATGATTTTGAACTATCTAGGATCACACACTTTGGGATTGCCGAGGAGCTACTGATGGCCGACAATATTGGGTTGTTCGATCTGACCGGACGGTCTGCGCTGGTAACCGGTGCCGCCGGGGGTATCGGTTCGGCAGTTGCGCAGGCACTCGCTGCCGCGGGCGCTGCCGTGCTCGTCACGGATGTCGATGCCACCGCCGCCGCGGCTGTGGCCGAGAAGATTTCGGCGCGCGGGGGTAAGGCCGACAGCATCGCCTTGGACGTTCGCGACAAGGACTCCGCCGACGCAGCGGTGGCCAGGGCGGCCGGTTTCACCGAGGGCGTTCTCCACGTACTCGTGAACAACGCAGGAGTGACTGCACCGGCCATGTTCGCCGATCTGCAGGAGGAGTCCTTCCAGCGGATGCTCGACATCCATCTGCTCGGAGCCTTCCACTGCGCCCAGGCAGCACTGCCGTTCCTTGCCACCGATGGGACCGGACGGATCATCAACGTGACCTCTTCGGCCGGCATCACCGGCACGCTCGGTCAGGTGAACTACTCCGCCGCCAAAGCCGGCATCATCGGCATGACAAAGTCGCTGGCGCGTGAACTGGCCCGCAAGAACATCCTCGTCAACGCGCTGGCACCACTTGCTGCCACCCCGATGACGGAAACCATACGTACGGACGAGAAGTTCGCCGCCCAGATGCTGAACCGCATCCCACTGCGACGCTGGGCTGAACCCGAAGAGATCGCCGGTGCCTTCGTCTTCCTCGCCTCCGATGCCGCCTCCTTCGTCACCGGGCAGGTGCTGCCGGTGGACGGCGGCATGGTGATGTGATGGCCGAACCTGCGGCGTGGGGTGGCCCACTCGAAGGCATCACGGTCGTCACGATCGAGCAGGCCGTATCCGCCCCGATGTGCACCAAGACGCTCGCGGACTTCGGTGCCCGCGTGATCAAGGTGGAGAATCCGCGAGGTGGTGACTTCGCCCGCCACTACGACGACGTCGTCGGCGGTCTTGCGGCCCATTTCGTCTGGGCCAATCGCGGTAAGGAATCCGTGACACTCGACCTGAAAACCGATGACGGGATCGAGATGCTGCACCGGTTACTCGGAAATGCCGACGTACTGGTGTCCAACCTCGCGCCGGGGGCCACTTCCCGCCTCGGTATCGCGCCCGCAGATCTGGCAACGCGTTACCCGGAACTCGTCGCGGTCGAGATCGACGGCTATGGGTCGGGCGGGCCGCTGTCGCACAAGCGGGCGTACGACCTTCTCGTGCAGGCGGAGTCGGGCGCATGTGCGGTGACCGGATTTCCGGGTGAGCCGGCCAAACCGGGCCCCCCGGTAGCCGATGTCAGTTCTGGACTGTACGCCGCGTTGTCGATCCTCGCTCTGCTGTGCGCGAAGGGGCGTCGTCCTGAACTGGGTGCTCGCTTCGGCGCGGTCACGGTCAGCATGTTCGACACCATGACGGAACTGATGGGCTACCCCCTCACCTACACACGGCACTCCGGGGTAGATCAGCAGCCGCTCGGAATGTCGTCGCCTGCGGTCGCGCCGTACGGCGCCTACCGGACCGCCGATGAACAAACCGTGGTACTCGGCACCACGAACGACGGGGAATGGCAGCGGTTGGCGCGGGACATACTGCAGCGCAGCGACCTTGCCGACGACGACCGATTCGGGACGAACTCCGGCCGGGTCACGCACCGTGCCGAGCTCGACGAGGCCATCGGTGCATGGTGTGCGCTCCACGACCTCGCCCACGTGCAGAAGACTGCCGACGCCGCGGGTATCGGCAACTCTCGGTACAACCTCCCGAGTGAGGTTCTGGGGCATCCGCAGCTCACTACGCGCGACCGTTGGCGGCAGATCGAGACACCCGCAGGTCCGATCCCGTCACTGCTGCCGCCGCCCATCATCGCCGGTTACGACCCTCCGATGGCGGCGGTGCCGGGTCTCGGGGAGCACACCGACTCCGTACTGACCGAGTTCGGGATCGCTGAAGCCGACCTCGCCCGGCTGCGGGAGCAGGGCGCCGTGGGGCCGGTCTACCGCTGATGTGCCTGTGAAGGGGAAACACTGTGACTGACAGTTCCATACTGTTGTGCCGGGACCGCGACGGCGTGCGAACTCTGACGCTCAACCGGCCGCAACGCAAGAACGCCATCAACGCGGAATTGTGGGCCGTATTGCGGGATGCGCTCGTCGCAGCCGGAACCGATCGTGCGGTACGTGCGGTGGTTGTCACCGGGGCCGGTGGGGCATTCAGCTCGGGCGCTGACATCTCTTCCCCGAGCGACGACCACCCGGCAGACAAGATGCGGCGCCTGACCGACGTAGCGTTGCTGTTGCACGAGCTGCCGAAACCGACGATTGCCAAGGTGACCGGCGTGGCTGTCGGCGCGGGGTGGAACCTCGCACTGGGATGCGATTTCGTGGTTGCCACGCCGGAATCGAGGTTTTCCCAAATCTTTACGCGGCGCGGCCTGTCGTTGGATCTGGGCGGCTCCTGGCTGCTGCCGAAACTGGTGGGACTACAGCAGGCGAAGCGACTTGCCCTGCTGGCCGAGATGATCGACGCAGCAGAAGCCTACGCCCTCAATCTCGTGACCTGGGTCGTGCCGGCCGAGGACATCGATGGTTTCGTCACCCACCTCGCCGAGCGACTGGTGGCAGGCCCGCCGGTTGCACTCGCGCAGAGCAAGGCGCTGCTCAACGAGGGAGCCGACCGAACGATGCGCGATGCGCTGGCGAACGAGGGCCGCGCGCAGATGGTCAATTTCGCCACCGCCGACGCTCCGGAGGCATACGCCGCTTTCGCAGAGAAACGCGAACCACATTTCACGGGTCGCTGGGCGGTCGACCGTGCGCGCGACGCCACCGACCTTCGAACCATGGACAGACCGACAGTAGGAGAAGTCAATGCGTGAGGTAGTAATCGTCGAGGCGGTCCGTACCCCGGTGGGGAAGCGGAACGGCGGACTGTCCGGCGTGCACCCGGCAGACCTGTCGGCAATGGTTCTCACAACGCTCGCCGAACGCACCCGGCTCGATCCCGGCATCGTCGACGATGTGATCTGGGGGTGCGTCTCCCAGGTCGGAGATCAGTCGAGCAACATCGGCCGCTACGCCGTACTCGCCGCGGGGTGGCCCGAAACCGTTCCCGGAACGACGATCAACCGAGCGTGCGGGTCGAGCCAGCAGGCGCTCGATTTCGCGGTGCACGCGGTGATGTCGGGGCAGCAGGACGTCGTCGTAGCAGGCGGTGTCGAGGTCATGAGCAGGGTGCCGCTCGGAGCGGCGAAAGCTTCCGGCGCGCCATACGGGCCCAAAGCGCTTGCCCGGTACGACAATTTCCAGTTCAACCAGGGTGTCGGCGCGGAAATGATCGCCCAGAAGTGGGGTCTGTCCCGGAGCCGGCTCGACGAGTTCGCCAGTCTTTCACACGACCGCGCGGCAACCGCTCTGGACAACGGTGCCTTCGACAACCAGATCGTTCCCGTATCCACTGAGTCGGGCGTGATCGCCGTCGACGAGTGCGTGCGACGGGGCACCAACGTCGACAAGCTCGCTGCACTGAAGCCGGTGTTCCAGGACGACGGTGTGATCCACGCAGGCAACTCCTCGCAGATCGCCGACGGGGCAGCCGCTCTGCTCGTCACGACACCGGACAGGGCGCGCGAACTGGGGTTGACGCCGATCGTGCGGTACTGCGCCGGTGCCGTCACAGGGGCAGATCCGGTCCTCATGCTGACCGGACCGATTCCGGCGACCGAGAAGGTGCTGAACAAGGCGGGCATCGACCTCCCGGAGGTCGGCGTTTTCGAGGTGAACGAAGCCTTCGCCTCGGTGCCGCTGGCCTGGCTCGCGGAGACCGGTGCCGATCCCGCTCTGGTCAACCCGTGGGGTGGCGCGATCGCGCTGGGGCACCCGCTCGGCGGATCGGGCGCCATTCTGATGACCCGCATGATCCATCACATGCGCTACAACGGGATCCGCTACGGCCTCCAGACGATGTGTGAGGGCGGCGGCACCGCCAATGCCACCCTGGTCGAGCTGTCGGCGTAAGGAAGGAATCGACATGCGCAGAGACGTTTTCACCGCAGACCACGAAGCTTTCCGAAAACTGGCCCGCGACTTCATCGAGAAGCGAGTGGTCCCCGACTATCCGATCTGGGAGAAGGCAGGGCGGATGCCACGTGCGGTCTTCGAGCAGCTCGGATCCCTGGGATTGCTTGGTACCGCCATCCCCGAGGAGTTCGGGGGAGCGGGGCTGCCCGACTATCGCTACAACGTCATCCTGCAGGAGGAGGCGGCCCGCGCACTGGTCACGTTGAGTACGGTCCGCACCCAACTCGACGTCATCCTTCCGTACTTTCTCGCCTATGCCGACGACGCGCAGAAGAGCCGCTGGTTTCCCGGTCTGGCGGCAGGCACGCTGCTGACGGCCATCGCGATGACCGAACCCGGTACGGGCTCCGACCTCGCGGGGGTTCGCACCACCGCAGTGCGGGACGGCGACGAGTATGTCGTCAACGGTGCCAAGACGTTCATCACGGGGGGATTGCTCGCGGACCTCGTGATCGTCGTCGCTCGGACGTCGACCGATCCGGACAATCGGCGCGCGGGACTGACCCTGCTGGTCGTGGAGGACGGCATGCCCGGGTTCACGCGGGGTCGAATTCTCGACAAGATGGGCTGCAAGGTGCAGGACACCGTCGAGCTGTCGTTCGATGACGTCCGCGTTCCGGTGGCCAACCGGCTGGGCGAGGAGGGTGCCGCCTTCGGTTACCTCGGCCGGAATCTGCCGCAGGAGCGAATGACAGTCGCGGTCGGGTCGGTCGCCCAGGCGCGGGCGGCAGTGATGACGACGATCGAGTACGTCAAGGAACGTAAGGCGTTCGGCACGCCCGTCGCGTCGTTCCAGAACACCAAGTTCGAGCTGGCAGCCATGTCCGCCGAGGTCGAGGCAGCACAGTCGATGATCGACCGGGCGGTGCTCGATCTCGTGGACGCCGAGTTGTCGGGTGCCGACGCTGCGAGGGTCAAGTTGTTCTGCACCGAGATGCAAGCGCGTGTCGTCGATCGGTGCCTGCAACTGTTCGGCGGCTACGGCTTCATGACCGAATACCCGATAGCCCGCCTCTACACGGATGCGCGCGTCGCCCGAATCTACGCGGGGACGAGCGAGGTGATGAAGGTAATCATCGCCAAGTCTCTAGGACTGTGACGACCGGATGTGACTGTAGCCGCGCGTAACAACAAAAGAGATCCTTGTCACACCGGACGAACTGACCTACTGTGTGTTCAGTAGGTTGGTCCAACGAAGGAGTCCGGTGTCGGAACCACGGCCGTATGACACGCTTCTGGCGAAGGGTGAGGATCGACGGCAATTGATCGTCACGGCCGCTCAGCGGCTGTTGGCGCGAAACGGCTGGCGCAACACGACGTTGGCTCAGATCGCGAAGGAGGTCGGGGTCAGCCCTGCTGGACTGCTGCATCACTTCGAGTCGAAGGAGCAGCTGTTGCACGCGGTGCTCGACGCCCGCGATGCCGACGACGACGCTCACGCAGACCGCTCGGGTGATCTCATCGAGCAGATCGAGCGGGTCGCTGAGCGATTCCAGCGCTCACCCGAGCTGCTCGGCATGTTCGCCGCCCTCCAGATCGAAAACCTCGATTCCAACGCGCCGCTGCACGACCGCCTCCTCGGCAGAGCCAGGGCCTCTGTCGAGGCCGTGGCAGAAGGCATCCGGCGTGGTCAACGCGCCGGCCGATACCGAACCGACGTAGACCCGGCACTCAAGGCCGTAGAGATTATGGCGTTTCTCAGAGGAATGGAGACCTCATGGCTACTCGACCCTTCGATCCCCGTGACCGACGTATTCAGGGGGTATGCACGATCGCTGACTCGACAGCTCGCGCCCGACAGCGAAGCCTGAGGTATCGGGTTGCCGTCGTCGCACCGAACGTGGTCGACGTGGTGCGGCTCGCTGGAGGCTGGCTGTTCGACCAGACGATGGCGGGGTGGGACGTTTCGGTCATCGTCGCGGACCACCTTGATGCACGGCCACTCCAGATCCTCGGAGCGATCACACTCGACCTGGAATCGGCGCTCGCGGGTCCTCACGGTCCCTGCCCACAGGTGATCGCAGTGTCGGCAGATCTGTACCAAACCGACTCCCGCGTGCGGCGGGGTGTGCTCGACAACTTGGACAAGGGCGAAACCGAGGTGATGCTGCTCGGCGATACGTTCCCAGACGATCTCGATGGGAGATTCGGCTCCGGCAGCCACCGGCTGAGTATGGCTGCCAGAGCTTTCAAGGCCCATGCCCTCGCGGCGGCTGCCGTTTCGGTCGATTCGATCGGTGCCACGGAGACCTTCCGCCACAACGAGCTACTCAACTGGCCGTCGTGGTCGATATCCGACATAGCTTGACCGTCGGGGTTCGTGGTCATAAGTGTTACTCCTCCGGCTGCGTCGGAGGAGTAACACCGCACTACGATTCGCAGTCGATGAGTACCTTGCCGATGGCGTTGCCGTCGGCGACGAGCCGGAGAGCGTCGGCCGTGTCCTCGAGCGGATACGACGCGCCGATGTGGGGGACTGCACGATTCTCGAGTAGCAGGTCGGTCAGTTCCTGTTCGTTACGATGAAATTCGTCGGCTGGGATGTCCTTGAACTGGAATCCGGAAATGTGAATGCCTTTGACCAGCACCAGATTGAGCGGGATGGACGGGATGACGCCGGAGGCGTAGCCGACCGTAACGAAGCGGCCGCCCGGGCGTAGCGCGCGGAGTGCAGGCTCGGAGAGGTCGCCTCCCACCGGGTCCACCACGACGTCTGCGCCCTGGGGAAGTGCCTCTTTCAGCCGGGAGCGCAGATCCCCGGATCGGTGATCGATGAGGTGGCCGGCTCCATATGAAGCGGCGACTACGAGCTTGTCGGTGCTCGACGCGACCGCGGTGACGGACGCACCGAGTGCGATACCGAGTTGAACAGCGGCGATGCCGACTCCGCCGCCCGCTCCGAGAACGATCAGCTCGTCCCCGGGCCGCACGCGGGCCACCGAGCGAAGTGTGTGATAGGCCGTGCGGTGTGCGACGCCGAAGGCAGCGGCGACGCGTGCATCGATGCCGTCCGGGATCCGCTTGAGGGTGAGTTTGTCGGAGGCCACGACGATCTCCTCGGCGAAGGCACCGACAAACCCGGTTCCGGTGACCCGGTCGCCCACTGAGACTGCGCTGACTCCTTCGGCCACTTCCTCGACGACGCCTGCGAACTCACTCCCGGGTGTGAACGGTGGTGGGACACTGACTTGGTACTTGCCGGCAATCAGTAGCACATCTGAGAAGTTGACGGCTGCGGCTCCGATCTTGATCCGCACCTGACCCGGTTCCAAGAGAGGTGAGGGAAGCGTTTCAACTGTGACAGCCTCGGGGGGCCCGTACGAGGAACAGACTGCGGCACGCACTGTCAGATCACCGTCCCTGCCAGATCGGTGCGCGCTTCTCGATGAACGCCGCGGCGCCCTCTTTGGCGTCTGCGCTGGTGAATACGATGGACTGCCAGTCGGTGAGTCGTTCCGCGGCCCTGTCCGCATCGGAGACCGAGAGGCGGACGAGTTCCTTGCAGGCAGCGAGTCCGAGGGGTGCATTAGCGGCGATTCGCTCGGCGAATCCCAGGGCGGTGTCCAACACAGCATCAGCTTCGACCACAGCATTGATCAAACCGAGCTGGTAGCCACGGTCTGCGGTGATGAAGTCGCCCGTGAGCGTCATCTCCAGCGCGGCGTGCAACGGGAGTCTCGTCCCGATGGTCGTTCCGCCGCCACCGGGGAACAAACCCCGTTTGACCTCCGGGAAGCCAAATTTAGCGGTCGACGAAGCGACGATGACATCGGCCCCGAGCAGCAGCTCGAGTCCGCCGCCGATGGCGGTGCCGTTTGCCGCACCGATAACCGGGAGGGTCAGTTGCCCCGAAGCCAATCGTGCGTAACCCTCGGAGCTGAAGCCACCCTCGCCTTCTTCCGCGAAGGAGCGCAGATCCATCCCTGAACAGAATGCGCGGTCGCCCGCGCCGGTGAGGACGATGGCGCGAATGTCCGGATCCGCTTCGGCCTCCACGACGATGGTGCCGAGGTCACGCATCAGCGTGCCGGTGAGTGCGTTCCGTGCCTCCGGCCGGTTGAGGCGAAGTACCAAAATGGCGCCGTGGCGTTCCTGTACGAGTTCTGCGATGTCGGTCATAACTTGTACTCCGTCGTTTCGGCGAGCTCGGCGGCCGCAATCATGGACTGGACGACGATAGGCCCGAAGGCGAGGAGCTTCTCGTTGTCGCCCGCACGCTGGTATCCCTGTTCGAGGATGATCGCCAACTTCCATTTGGCAAGGATCCGGTAATAGTCGAGATCGTCGACCTGGCGTCCCGAGACGTCGGAATAGTGTCCTGCCAGCTGATCCATTGACGGCATCCCCTGCAGATTGACGTAGCTGCAGGTGGCAGCTTCCGGGGTGCTGGTGTCCGCAGGCCAGCCCTCGAGCATCCAAGCCAGGTCGAGCTTGGGGTCTCCGACCGTGCCCATTTCCCAGTCGACGATCGCGGCCAGTTTCGCCGGTGCACCGTCCTGGAACATGACGTTCGCGAACTGATAGTCGCCGTGCATGATGCCGGGGACGAAATCGAGCGGCTTGTGGTTGCGCAGCCAGTCGGTAGCTACATCGAAACCGTCGAGTTCGCGGCCCTTGATCTTCGCGAAAAGGCCGGTCCAGCGGTCGACCTGGCGTTCGTGGAAGCCCTCGGGGCGGCCCAGGTCTTGGAGACCCCTGGACTTCCAATCGACCGCGGACAGGAGGGCGATGCCTTCGGCCAATTGGTAGCCGAGTCCGGCGCGGGCCACGAGGTCGGTGTCGAAGGGGGTGGTCCAGTTCCTGTTCTCCATCGGTGACCAACCGTCGACGAATCCCATCAGGTAGAACGGCCGGCCGAGGACCGATGCGTCTTCGCACACGGCGATGGCCTCGGTGTGTGGCACGTCGGTGCCCTCGAGTGCCTGGATGATCTGCCACTCCCGCAGAATTCCCTTGTCGCGATTCGCCGGAGCTTCGGGCGGTGGTATTCGGATCACGCAGCGGAGGTCTTCGCGGGTCAGTTCGTAGATGTCGTTCTGTGTTCCGCCGGAAAGGTATCGGTGTTCGAGCGGGGCCCGTTTGCCGAGCCCCTGACCGTCCATCCAGTCCGACAGGCGTTGAAAGTCGATCACAAATTTCCTACTTCCAGTTCGAGGTACTCGGCGAACTTTGCCTTGGCGGCTTCTTGCTTCTTCGGGATCCATTCCGAGGGCCAGAGGTCGTCGTTGGGCTTGTAATCGCGAAGTACCTGCTTGGCGACTGTGGTCTTGTGCACCTCGGTGGGGCCGTCCGCGAGGCCCATGACGGCGGCGCCGTGAATCATCTGGAACAGCGGCAGCTCGTTGGTCACGCCCAGTGCTCCGTGCACTTGCATTGCGCGCCAAGCAATGTCGTGTAGAACTGTCGGCATGATGACCTTGGCGGTGGCGATGTCTTTTCGAACCTTCTTGTAGTCGTTGTACTTGTCGATTTTCCAGGCCGTGTGCAGCACGAAGAGCCGGAACTGGGCCAACTGGGCGTAGGAGTCGGCGATATAGCCCTGGACGAATTGCTTGTCCGCGAGGCGGCTACCTGAGGTTTCGCGGCTGAGGGCGCGCTCGCACATCATGTCGAGGGCCTTCTGCGCGAGACCGATCGTCCGCATGGCGTGGTGGATCCTGCCGCCGCCGAGGCGGGTCTGAGCGACGGCGAAAGCCTGACCTTCTCCACCGAGCATTGCCTCTTCGGGAACCCGGACACCGTCGTAGTGAATGAGGGCGTGGGTACCGTCGTTCATGGCTTCCCCATACAGGCCGACGTTGCGAACGATGTCGATTCCGGGCGTATCCGCCGGGACCAGAAACATCGACATGCCTTTGTAGACGCTGACGTCGGGGTTCGTGACGGCCATGACGATCAGGAAGGATGCGGTTCTGGCGTTGGAGGAGAAGTACTTCCAGCCGTCGATGATCCAGTGGTCCCCATCTTTGACCGCTCGCGTGGTGAACTGGGCTGGGTCGGCGCCTGCCTGGGGCTCGGTCATCGAATAGGTGGAGAACAACTCGCCGTTGAGCAGCGGCTGCAGATAGCGCTCCTTTTGTGCTTCGGTGCCGTAATGGGCGATGATCTCGGCGTTGCCGGTGTCCGGCGCTTGGCACCCGAACACGATCGGTGCCCACGAAGATCGGCCGAGTATCTCGTTCAGGAGCGCCAACTCGAGCGCTCCGTATCCCTGGCCGCCGAGTTCGGGTCCGAGGTGGGTGGCCCAGAGGCCTTGTTTCCGAACCTGGTCTTTCAATGGGTCGATAGCCTTGCGTCGCGCCCCGTCGAGGGGAACGAACTGTTGGTGCTCCCAGATGTGATCGAGTGGCTCGACCTCGTCGCGTACGAACGTATCCGCCCAGTCCAGTTTCGCTTGGTACTCAGCGTCCGTCTCGAAATCCCATGCCATTGCGCCTCCTTCGTCGACATGAGAATATCGTTCTCGTGAACACAAATGCAATTCTTATTTTTCGGAGTTTGCTTCTTGAAGCCGCGGAGAGTTGGGCGAGGCCGGCCGATGAAGGCTGAGGATCTCTTTCATCTCGGCATCGTCACCGACAAACCGGAAGCGACCCGGATGGAGCTCCGCGCCCTGTTCGGGTACGAGTGGGGCGACGAAATAGGTGGTCCGATCGCGGTGGCTGTGCCGGTCGTGACCGAGGCGACCCGGGTGGGTTCCGACGGGCAGCCGTTCTTCACTTTCCATCGCAGCACGACGACGGGCCTTCGGATCGAACTGGTGAGTCGTGTGGCACAGCCAGGGCTTCAGCGGTGTTGGTCCCGCCCCGAGCGGCCTTCGCGCGGCCCAGCCGAAGCGCACTGACGCGATGGAGGATCTTGCGAGCCGTATTGCCCAGCGCGCGTTGGCCAAACGCGGCGCGATCTATGCCATGGAAATCCGTGGGTTGCTCGACGCCGCGCTCGAGGTGATGCGGGCGTGTGGAACGACCTCCCGCCCGCGGGTCGCGGACATTGTCGCTGCGGCCGGCCTGTCGAACGAGGCGTTCTATCGTCATTTTCGGTCGAAGGATGCGCTGGTGGCAGCGCTCTTCGAGGACGGAACGGAGCGACTGCGGAATTACGTTGCGCATCAGATGAACAAGGAGTCCACGCCTGAGGCAAAGGTTCGTCGCTGGGTCGAGGGTGTGATCTCCCAGGCCACCGGTGAGGTCGCGGAAACCACGCGCGCCGTCCTGTGGAATGCCGGCAGTCTTGGCGAGGACGCGGCGTCGGGTCTGCGGTCGGCCAGCGATCCGCTGGCCGGATTGCTGCACGAACCGTTCAGGCAGTTGGGAATCGAGGCGCCCGAATTCGATGCCTCCCTTGCAGCGCACGCGATGATCGGCACGTTGTCGGACTACCTCTGGCGGCGGGTTCAGCCGACCGCGACCGACATCGATCGCATCACCGTGTTCTGCCTGAGAGCCGGAGCAGCCGGGCGGTAATGCGCCGGCCGGCCGTGGCTCGCCGGTTCACGTCCGTTCGTCGTCGACGGGCCGCAGGCTGCGAAGAAAGAGCTGCACCGCCGAACGGGTGTGGCGTGCCCGCTCCTCAGCGTCGTGCACGATGCCGAAGGACGCGAGGCGCGCCGGCGCGACCGAGGCCATCCCGAGGAAGTGTTCCGCGAGCAGGTCGGGGTCTTCGGCCACGATCGAGCCGTCTGCCGCGTGGCGGTTGAGTAGGTCGACCACGAGCTGCTTGCGCGGCCAGAACCCGGTCCCGAAAGTCCGGCGGGCGAGCTCCGGGTAGTGCGAAGCATGGGCAATAGCGATCTGTTCGAGCCTGATCATCGAGGGTTCGAGCGCCCGACTCAGCGCGGCGGACGCGATCGCGGTCAAGGCCTCCTCCAAGTCGTCGAGGCTCGGCGCGGGTGGTTCGGGAACCGGCCAGTCGGTGCGTTGGATCGCCCATTCGAGTACCGAGCGGAAGACTGCCTCCTTGGTGGGGAAGCGAGCGTATAGGGACGGTTTGGTGGTGCCGGCCGCCTCGGCGATCGCATTCATCGACGTGCCCTCGTAGCCGTACTGGAGGAAGAGCTCGAGCGCGCTTTCGCGGACGCTTCGATCAATCCGCGTGGCTTGCTCCCGGGTGGGACGGCCGCCGCGGTGAGGCGTGGAGTCGTCTGTACGAGAGCGGGACTTCGGCGACGTCATGCCGGTAAGTCTGCCAGCCGAGTCCGGGACTGCTGTGGACAAAATAACTATACCGTGGGTAAAGTTAAGGAAACTTGACCGAGGGTAAAGTTATTTGCGACGACGCCGGAGGCACCATGTCAGGAACGACGAAACAGCGGAATGTCATCGAGACACTGGATGCGCTTTTTCAGGAGCGGCGCCGGCAGGTGCCCTTTCTCGCGCAGCGGGCCGATGCGGAGGGAATCGAGAGAATCGCGTACCGCGAGGACATGATTCCCCTGCTCTTCCCGCATACCGCCTACAAGAGCTACCCCGAATCGCTGATCGCGAAGGGCAATTGGAGGCAGCTCACTCGCTGGCTCGATTCCCTCTCGACCCACCGGGTCACCGACGTCGACCTGTCCGGCGTCGCGGACGTCGACGGCCTGATCGACAGGTTGGAAGCTGCTGGACATCTGGTGTCGAGTTCGAGCGGCACCAGCGGGAAAAGTTCCTTTTTGAACAAGTCTCCGCGTGACCGGGAAGTGTCGCTGCAGAACATGCTCGACGGCCTGACCGATCTCGGTCTGCCGCCGGAACGCACGTGGCATTTCATTCCTGTCGGTCCGGAGACCGGGCTCAGCGGACACAATGCCATGCGCGACCTGCTCCTCGGCTCCTACGGCCGACCGGACGGCATCCCACTCTTTCCGGCCGCGCCCCCCGCCGCCGGGCACCACGCCTACATGGCGCGCCTGTCCGCGGTGCGCAAGGCGATGGCCGACGGGACCGCCACACCGGACGAGCTCGCGGCGCACGAGGCAGAGGCCGCGAAGCGGCAGGCGGAGAACGAGCGGCGCCTGCACTACTGGGCAGAGCAGATACTCGAACATCGTTCGGAGCGAATCTTCTTCAGCTCCCAGTTCGCAAGCCTGTTTCGGCTCACGGAGATACTGCGCGAGCTCGGAGCGAAAGACGGAGACATCACCGGCGAGAATGCGCTGACGGTGGGCGGCGGATTGAAGGGCCACTCCTTGCCTGCCGACTATCAAGCGCAGATCTACCGGATGCTGAATATCTCACCGAGCAGGTTCTTCCACTACTACTCCATGCAGGAGCTCAATCTGCGTCTTCCCCGATGTTCCGCCGAGCGCTACCACGTGCCGTCCGGACTCGTACTCTTCGTACTCGACAAGAACGGCGAGGCGCCGGCACCGGAATCGGACGGACAGGTCGAGGGTCGTGCCGCATTCTTCGACACGACCGTCGACGGGCGCTGGGGCGGGACGATCACCGGCGACAAGATCAGCGTCGACCTCGACGCGTGCGCCTGCGGCCGATCGGGGCCCTCGATCGCCCCCGACATCACTCGGTACTCGGATCTGGTCGACGACGACAAGATCACCTGTGCCGGCACCACGGATGCTTACGTCCGTGGATTCATCGAGGACTGAGGACGAAACCATGACGACGACAACCACTCTCACCCCGAGTACGTCCAAGATCCGTGTACCCCATTTCGTGCGCGGCAAGCTGATCTGGGGTGACGACACCGAATATCTCTCCCGCGACTTCGGCGTGCCCTTTGCCACGCCGCGCCTGAAGCTCGACGAACTGTTCGTTCCGCGCACCCAGCAGGGCCCGGCATTCGAGGTTCCACTCTCGGAGATCATCGACTTTCTCGTCGAGACCGCCAAACATCTCACGCTCGAAACGAACGAATATCTGCAGGAGTCGCTAGAGATGACCCTGCAGGTCAGCGCGCTGCCGCGGCGAATCATCGAGAATACGTTCGCCAGGCCCGGGCAGTTCCTGACCAGGGAGGCGCTCGAGTACCGGCTCGACCGCACGTTCGGTGACCGGAATCTACTCGACGGATGGGTCGAGCGCACCGATCCGAACGGAAGGGTGAGCCGGATTCGGGCCTTCCCACCCCGGCTCGTCCACATGCTCGCAGGAAACTCACCGAGCGCAGCCATGACCTCGATCGCCGACGCAGCACTTGTCAAGGCGGTGAACGTCTTCAAGATGCCTTCTGCTGATCCCTTCACCACGGTTGCCGTACTTCGAACCATGTCGGACATCGAGCCCGATCATCCGATTCTCCGGTCGATGTCGGCTGTCTACTGGCGCGGGGGCGACGCGCAGGTCGAGAACGTGCTGTACCGCTCCCAGTACTTCGACAAGCTGGTGGCCTGGGGTGGCGGCTCCGCGATCGCGAACGCCGCGAAGTACGCCGGGCCGGGGTTCCAGTTGATCTCGTTCGACCCCAAGGTGTCGATGTCCATCGTCGGCAGGGAGGCGTTCGCATCGGAGGAGACCCTGCAGCAGGTGGCCGAACTCGCCGCGGCCGACGCCACGATCTTCAACCAGGACGCGTGCGTCGCCGCTCGGCACATCGCGGTCGAGGGTGACATCGGGCAGGTCGACCGGTTCTGTGCCGCGCTCACCGCACGACTCGGTGTCGACCGGGACTTCGCGGAGGCAACCGGGCCGAAGACTCCCAGCGACATTCGTGAGGAGGTGGAGGGAATGCGCTTCCTCGAACCCGACTATCGGGTCTGGGGAGGTTACGACGGTAGCGGCCTGGTTGTGCGCTCGCCCGAGCCGGTCGACTTCCACCCGACGAACAAGACTGTCAACGTCGTGCCGGTCGCGTCGATGGGCGACGCCGCCGCCTTCGCGACGGTGGCGACGCAGACGGTAGGCATCTACCCGACACACCGGAAGGCCGAGGTTCGCGATCATCTCGCTACGGCGGGCGTGCAGCGTGTCGTGAAACTGGGCAGCGCACTCACCGGCAGCATGGGCAGCCCTCACGACGGTATGTATCCCCTCCATCGATTCGTCAACTGGGTGGTGGACGACGATGCCTGACTCGGATCGCAGGAGGGGAATGGGGATGCGTGTGCTGGGCTCGTCCGGCCTGCGTGTCAGCGAGCTCTGCCTGGGTGCAATGACATTCGGGACGGAGTGGGGGTTCGGCGCGGATGAGGAGACGTCGCGGGAAATCTACAGTGCCTTCCGCGACGCGGGCGGCAACGTGGTCGACACGGCCAACAACTACACCGAAGGCGCGAGCGAATCGATTGTCGGGCGACTGGTAGCGGGCGAGCGCGATTCTGTCGTCCTGAGTACCAAATTCACACTGCCGACCCACAAGGATGATCCGAACTCGGGCGGCAGCCACCGCAAGAGCCTGCGTCGCAGCGTCGAGACGAGCCTGCGACGGCTGGGCACCGACTATGTCGACTTGTTGTGGGTACATGCGTGGGACCAGTGCACTCCTGTCGAAGAGACATTGCGTGCACTCGACGACCTGGTGCGATCCGGCAAAGTCCTCGCGATCGGCGTGACAAACACGCCCGCCTGGGTCGTCTCCCGATCGGCCGCCATTGCCGAGTTGAGGGGCTGGTCCGCGTTTTGCGGCATGCAGGTCGAATACTCTCTCGTCGCACGTACTCCGGACCGAGAGCTCCTGCCCATGGCAAGAGCACTCGGCCTGGCTGTCTACGCGTGGAGTCCGCTCGCACGCGGGATACTGGCCGGGAAGCTTCCCGGTGGTATCGAGCGACTGTCCCCGTCTCACCAACGGGGTGTGAACGCTGCCGTCGAAATCGCTGAAGAACTCGGAACCACGTCCGCGCGCGTAGCGCTGGCCTGGGTGCTGCGCCAGGGGCTGATGCCGTCGATCGGCGCACGTACCGTGACCCAGATCCACGACAATCTCGGCGCACTGAGTATCCATCTGGACGACTCACACGTGGAGCGGCTCGACGCGGCCACACGTGTGCGGCTCGGCTATCCGCACGACTTCCTGCACGAGCGTCGGGCGATGTTCTCGTCGGATGCCGACACTGCAACCTGATTGGGAAGGAACCACGATCATGGCGATTACACGGTCGTTCATCAATGGAGAATCTGTCGATTCCCCCGAATGGTACGAGAACATCGACCCGTCCACGGGCCGTTCCCTGGGCACCGTCGCACGTGCCACAGCGCAGCAGGTCGATTCCGCGGTGTCCGCGGCCCGTGCGGCGAACAGGTCGTGGCGGCGCACCAAGCCCGAGGATCGTGCAGACATCCTCACCCGCATCGCGAACCTGATCCTGCGCGACAAGGAACACCTTGCACGGATGGAGAGCGAGGATTCGGGCAAACCTCTCAGCCAGGCGCGCAACGACGTCGACGTGTCGGCACGCTACTTCAGCTTCTATGGGCACGCGATCGACACCTACTACGGTCAGTCGATTCCGCTCTCGGCCGACCTGCACGTGTACACCCGGCGTGAGCCGTTCGGGGTCACCGCCCACATCGTGGCCTGGAACTACCCGATGCAGCTCCTCGCGCGCGCGGTGGCACCCGCCATTGCGACCGGCAACTGCTCGGTGGCCAAACCGGCGGACGAAACACCCCGCACCGCGGTGGCGTTCGCGCAGCTGGCTATCGAGGCAGGCTTACCGCCCGGTGTGTTCAACGTCGTCACCGGGATCGGCGCCGAAACCGGTGCGGCACTGTCCACGCATACCGGGGTCGACCACATCGGGTTCGTCGGGTCGACCCGGATCGGCGCGGTGATCGCGCGTGCGGCCGCCGACCGTGTCGTTCCCGTGGTACTCGAGCTCGGGGGTAAGTCCGCGCAGATCGTCTTCCCGGACGCCGATCTGGACGCAGCATCCACGGCGGTGGCGAAGGCAATCTTGCAGAACGCGGGGCAAACCTGCTCCGCAGGTTCGCGTCTGCTCGTTCACGAGTCCGTCCATGCCGAAATGGTCGATCGGGTCGCCGAACACTTCTCCCGCGTGACCATCGGAGCCGGTGTCGACGACAAAGAACTCGGTCCGCTGGTGTCGGCCAAGCAGCAGGGCCGGGTCAAATCCATGGTCGACGATCTCACCAAGGGTGAAATAGTGTGCGGGGGCACCGTCCCTGAGGACGAATCGCTCGCCGGCGGCGCCTACTTCGCGCCCACCCTCATCGACAACGTGGATCCGGTCTCACCGATCGCTCAGGAGGAAATCTTCGGGCCCGTTCTCGTGGTCAACTCTTTCGCCGGAGAAGAGGAGGCGGTCGCACTGGCGAACGGCACCGAGTATGCGCTGCTCGGCTCGGTGTGGACCGCCGACCTTTCTCGGGCGCACCGGATGGCCGCGGACATCGAGGCAGGTCAGGTGTACGTCAACACCTACGGCGCCGGTGGTGGTGTGGAACTTCCCTTCGGCGGCTTCAAGAAGTCCGGATACGGGCGTGAGAAAGGGTGCGAGGCCCTCGATGCCTTTACCGCCACCAAGACGGTTGTTGTCAAACTCTGACGTGAAGCGGATCGACCCTCTACGCATGATGCCCGCCGACTCCGGTCGGCGGGCATCATGCGTGTAAAAGTTTCCTGACCTACGAGTTCGCGAGTTCGTAGCGTCGGCGGTACTCCTCCTTGGACGTCTCACTCACGTCGACGTCGGTGGCGCGGGCACGCAGGGCTCCCACGGTGGCCTGCTCGCGAGGAGTGTGCTCGAACGGATCCCAATCGAAGAACCTGGCAACATTCTTCCAGGTGATTTTATCGATCTCCTCGTCGGTGCAGCGGGAGGCGGCGAGCTCCTCCATCAGCATCTCCGGCGAATTCGGCCAGGTGGAATCGGAGTGCGGGAAGTCGCACTCCCACGCGATGGTGTCGATGCCCAGCCGCTCACGGTTGTTCAGACCGCTCGGCTCGGTGATGTAGCACGCCAGAAAGTTCTTTCGCCACACGTCCGTAGGGCCCATTCCCTTGGGGAGGAAGCTCATGCCCGTCCACGACTGGTTCTCGATATGCCGCTCCAGCCGGTCGAGCCACGGCGCCACCCAGCCCACACCGCCCTCGCTCATGGCGACCTTGAGGTCGGGGAACTTCTGGAAAGCCCCGCTCAGCATCATGTCGTTCGCCGCGATCGTCGAGATGAGCGGCGTCAAGACCATCATGTCGTCGATGTTGAAACCCTCGGGCCGCTTGACGAGGCCGAAGCCGCCGCCGATGTGCAGGCTGAGGACAATGTTGTGCTCCACGCACGCTTTGAAAACCGGGTCCCAATGACCTGATTTGAAGTCGGGAAACCCGACACCGTAGGGGGTTTCGGGAATGCTGATGGATCGGCAGCCCATCGCCGCGAGCCGGTGGATCTCCTTGACCGACGCGTCCATGTCGAAGAACGGGATGATGCCGAGCGGGATGAAGCGGCCCGGGTAGGTGCTGGGGACCTCGCCGACGACCCAGTCGTTGAACGCCTGGCAGGCAGCGAGAGATAGCTTCTTGTCCGGCAGGCTGGCCAGATGGGTGCCGGCGAATCCCGGGAAGGTGGCGAAAAGTGTTGCGGCCAGGGTGCCGTTGGCATCCATGTCCCGAACCCGCATGCCCATGTCGTAGACACCGGGGCGCATCTCGGCGTAGCCCGTCGGATCCAATCCCCACTCGCTCTTGGGCCAGGAGACCACGGCGTTCAGCCCCGAGCTGCCGACCACGACGTCCTGGAACATCCAGGCCTGCACGTTGGGGTTGCGCGGGTGGGCTGTCAGCTTGGGAGCCTGGTCCATGAGACTCTTCGGGAAGTGCTTTTCGAAGATGTCGGCTGGTTCGACTACGTGGTCGTCGATGCTGACCATCACCATGTCGTCAATGTTCATTGGAAATCCTCTCCTGCACTGCGCAGAAATATCCGGCAGTGGCGCCAGTCACTAATGAGAATAGTACTTTCATTTGTGAGAATCTAGATCCCGCGTTCGAATCGGCCGTTTTGCGGTCGGTGGGCCGGTCGGGCGTGGGAACCGAGCGACACCGTTCAGCGCAGGACAGTGCCGCCATCGACGTTGACGACCTGGCCGTTGATCCACGCCCCGTCGTCGGACATCAGATAGGCGACCATTCCCGAGATGTCGCTCGGCCTGCCCGCGCGCGGGCTGCGGGATCGGGCGATCAAAGATTGCAGCAACTCCGGAGAGGCACCCTGCTCGATCTCAGGAGTGAGGATCAATCCGGGAGTAATGGCATTGGCGCGGATGCCCTCCCGGCCCCAGCGAGAGGCAACGTGCCGCGCCAGGGCATTGATACCCGCCTTGGTCGCGGAGTAGGCCGGGCGTTCGGGATCACCCGTGAAGGACGCAATGGACGAGGTGTACACGATGGTCCCACCACCTCGGGCGAGAAGCTCCGGAATGCTGTGGCGGGTGACGAGCATGTGGCCGCGGAGATTGACGGCGATGGTGCGGTCCCATATCTCGAGGTCGATATCGACGATATTCGTGTCCTTGGACACCGCCGCCATGTCCCCGGCGTTGATGTGGACTGCGTCCAGGTGTCCGTAGGTCCGCACGGAGAACACGACCAGTTCCTTGACGGACTCGTCGTCGGAGATGTCGAACTGTGCGGCGACCGCCTGACCACCGGCCTCGCTGATGGCTGCAGCGGTCTTCTCGGCTCCGGGAAAGTTCAGGTCGCCGACCACAACCCGTGCTCCGTACTGTGCCAACCGGTGCGCAGAGGCGGCGCCCAGGCCGGTGGCCGCACCGGCGACGAGGACTACCTTATTTGTCAGACCCTCCACGAGGACCTCCTTGGTGACGTCATTCCGCGGTCCGTGGGGGAGATCCGCGGCAATCGGATATGCGAAATGGGGGGGTCGGCGTCGTTCATCGACAACGCCTCCTGCCGCGCCGACGGTACGGAAGTGCTCATCGGGGGTACCGCACCGGATGCCCACCGCTGATGACACTGTCGAGGATGCCCAGGTCACCGCCGAGTTCGGCGACGGTTTTACGGACTACTGCCACATCCTTGTCGAGGAACTCACCGACCGCGCTTCGGAAGGACCTCACCGAGCCTCGCGCCGCGACACTGCCCATGACCCGACTGGCGGAGCTTCCGTGGGGAAGGGCCTCGAGCAGCACGGACTCGTCTATTCCGAGCTGCCTGCCGAGGTCGGCGGCTTCGGCGAGGAGTCCGATCTGCGCCGCGAACAGTGCATTGTTCACCAGCTTCACGCGTTGCCCGTTGCCGCTGGGGCCGACGTGGAGAATGGGATCGCCGTAGCTTTGCAGTATCGGGCGAATTCGTGCCACAGCGCCCTCGGGTCCGCCGAGGAAGAGGGTCAAGCACCCGGCTGCGATGTCGGGTGGCCCGCCGCTGACCGCGGCGTCGACCACGTCGATGCCATGTGCCGCTGCACGTTCCGCGACGGCCTCGACCGTGCGGGGACTCACCGTGGTGTGCACCGCCAGGACGGCGCCGCTCGGCATGGCTGCCAGCAACGGGCTGTCGAGGCACACGTGCCGAACCTGGTCGTCGCTGAATACGCATACCGTCACGAGATCGGCTCCCTCGCCGACCTCGGAAAGATCGGAGAATGCCTCCGCCCCCGACGCGTAGATAGCGGCCCGGCTTTCGGATGAGCGGCCCAGCGCGCGCACTTCGTGACCGGCTTCGGCGAGCCCCCGCACCATGGGGAGTCCCATGCGCCCGGCACCGATGAATCCGACGCGACTCATCGCAGGTGGTCCATCAGGGTGAGCGTGGTGTCTGCGGCGGCCATCGCGATGCCCGTCGGGACCTCCGCCGCGGCCGCGAGCCCGGCCACCAGCCCGACATCCTTCTGGAGCAGCTCGCCGGCGTGCGCCGCGATGCGATCGAGAGTTCCTCCGGCAGAGACGATTCGGCTGAGTGCAAAGCTGTCAGCGGTTCCGTGGGTGATGACTTCACCGAGTCTGGCGGGGTCGACACCCAGTGACTGCCCGAGGCTCAGGGTGCTGGCCGCCGTGGCGAGGTTGGCGGTGAAGAGCAGATTATTGAGCAGTTTCGTGACCTGTCCGGCGCCCAGCGGACCTAGGTGGACGACAGGGTTCGCATACATCGAGAACACCGGCCGGCAGCGGTCGTAGTCGTCGACCGCTCCTCCCACCATCACCAGCAGACGCCCTTCGGTAGCCGCCGATCCGCCGCCGCTCACCGGAGCATCGACGACGGAGACCCCGCGCTCCCGCGCCTTGGCAGCCAGGTCGTGACACGTGTCCGGGTGCACCGTGCTGTGGATGGCGATCACGCCGCCGTCCTTCATTCCTTCGAGTACACCGTCCTCACCGGCGACCACCTCCTGAACGTCGTCGTCGCTGACCACGCAGATACACACGAGATCGCTGGCCGCGCCGAGGTCGGCCGGGGAGTCGGCGAACGTCGCGGCGGTGTCGGCAAAGGGCACGAAAGCGTCGGGACGGCGCGCCCACAGTGTGACGTCGTAGCCCGCGTGAATGATCCGGCGTGCCATGGGTGCGCCCTGGCTGCCGAGTCCGATGAATCCGACGCGCATCAGTGTTCCTCCGATTCGAGATTGGGCATCATGCGGCCACGACCTCTCGCGGTTGCGGTCGCCAGAACAGTGCAAGCAGTCCTGCCGTTGCGGCGACGCCCAGACCCAGTGCGGTGCCCCCACCGGCCCAGCCGGCGATGTCGATGCCTGTGACAGCGTCGAGCGAGAACTCTCCCGGGCCGAGCATTGCCAACGCCAGTGCGGTTATCGATAGCACCAGGACGTATTCATAGCCTTCCTTGAAGACGAAGAACCCGTTGGGCCGGTGGGCGAGGAGTCCCGCCACGAGCATCACCGAGATGACCGCCGCGCAGGCGAGCGGCGTGAGGAGGCCTATGACGAGAAGTAAGCCCGCACCGATTTCGGTGACTACGCTCAGCCACGCCTGCAGCTTGCCCTGCCGCAGACCCAGTCCGCTGAACCAGCGGGCAGTCCCTTCGATACGGCCACCGCCGCGCCAATGGTTCAGCCCGTGCGCGATCATGGTCGCTCCGATAACCAGTCTGACAAGTAGCAGTGCAACATCGACGGCGTGCATCAGTCGTCCTTTCCCGTTGTGCTGTGTGTGCAGTCCTCGACGAAGGACAACACCTTCGCGTAGTAGTCCGGGGCTCCATGGCCGAGGCTGAGGTTGTGCCCGCTGCCGGCCTGTTCGTTGACGGTGACGCTGGGCGCAGCAGTGAACATGGCTGCGATGTCTTGCAGTGCAGCGGAGTCGATTCGCCACACCTTCTCGAACTCGGCGGCGGTGAAGTGGACGGGAACTCGTATCCGTGCCGCGAGCGCCGGAAAGTCGATTCGCGCCCAGGTCGCCAGGACACCTGACTCGTAACGGGGAGTCGATGAGGCGATAGGTGCGCCCCCGATCAGTTCGGTGGGGTACAGGTGACTCGGTTGCCACAGCAACTCGCGCACTGCCTCCGGCGGTGCCGGCTGGTGAGGCGTGCCCAGGATTTCGGCCGCCACGGGCTGGTGTTCGCGACCGGTGCCGGCAAGCTCGATACCCAGTAAGTCGGTGCCTCGTTCGTCGGCGGCCATGCGGACTGCGAGCTCCGAACCGGCCGAATGCGCCCACACGAAGACGCCGGCGCCGCGCGGACGCGACCCGAGGTGGTGGTCGATGGCCGCATAGGTGAGGTCGACGCGTCGTTGGTGGGGGGCGATCTCGACCGCGAACGGTGCAGAAGTGCCGTAGCCCGGCCGATCGAGCGCGAGCACGGTGTACCCGAGCGCGGACGCGAATCGCAACAGCGACAGTTCGGGATGGCCCGGGCAGTCGTAGTAGGCCGAGTTCGTTGCTCCACCGTGCAGCGCGACGATCACCGCGCGCGGATTCGGGGCCTCGGACAACAACGCCGACATCGGGATTCCGTCGATGTCGGCCACGCGCGCGCACGGCGTGGTGGTTTCAGGGCCGTCGAAGTCGGCGGGTAGCGACAGATCGGGATCCGTGGTGGTCATGCATCCGTCCTGAGGAGCAGGGCGCCGCCGGGGGAGAGGCCTCCGGTGGCGGCGACGGCGACGCGGGCGCCGGGAACCTGGCGTGCCCCGGCATCGCCGCGCAATTGGGTGACGGCTTCGTGGATCAGTCCCATGCCGTGGGTACGGCCGTGTGAGAGCTGACCGCCGTGCGTGTTGAGGGGGAGCACGCCGTCCCGGGCAATGTTCGTGCCGCCGTCGAGGAAATCTTTCGCTTCACCGATGCCGCAGAAGCCCAGGGCCTCTATCCAGGACAGGCAGTTGAACGTGAACCCGTCGTAGAGCTCGGCCACGTCGACATCACTGGGGCTCATCGAAGTCCGCGACCACAGGTGGGCGGCGGGGCCGAGAACCTGAGGTTCGTGCGTCAGCGTGCTCTGATCCCATTCGATCCGCTCGACGATCTGGGTGCCGACGGCCTCGACGAGCACGGGCGGCTTCGCGAGATCGTGGGCGGCGTCCACCGCCGAGACGATGACGGCAATCGAGCCGTCGCAGGGAACGTCGCAGTCGTAGAGACCGAACGGTGTGGTGATCGTCCGGGCAGACAGGTAGTCGTCCATCGTCATCGGATCGCGGTATACAGCCGTGGGATTGAGTGCGGCGTTGGCCCGCTGGTTCAGTGCGATCCATCCGAGTGTTTCCCGGGTAGTTCCATATCGGTGGAAGTGCCGCTGCGCGTTCTGGGCCAGCGTATGTGCTGCCGAGGTGGCCCCGAACGGCACCATCCAGCTGGGAGTGCGGCCGGTGGCCGGTGGGGAGATCTCGCCGCGACGCATCTGCTCGCTGTAGGTCGCTTCCCAGAGGGTCCGGTAACACAGCACATGACGTGCCAGGCCGCTGGCGACCGCGAGCATCGCGGCGATCACGGATCCGCCGGGACCGAAGGTTTCGATGCCCCCGTTGTGCCACGTCGGCCGGAGTCCGAGGGCTGCCTCGACTCCGGTCACGCCGCCCTCGCCGAAACCGCCGACCTGGCCGGCGCCGGGATAGCTTGCGAGGCCGTCGATATCGTCCATCGTGAGGCCGGCATCGGCCACGGCACGCTCGCAGGCCTGCAGTGTCAGCGCCATCGGCGACACCATCAGCCGTCGACCGATTTCCGACATCCCGATGCCGGTGAGAGCTACCTTGTCCTCGAACTTTTCGCGCGTCACCATGGGGCGCACGGACTTCCTGATCTGGCCCGGATCGACGTCGTCCGTAGGCAGGGGAAGAGACGCAGGCTGTTCGGCCGCAGGCCGGAACAGCGGGAGCCACACATCGCCGTCCTGCGTGAAGACGACCTCCATCCGCATACCGAGTGCGAGCTGTGCAGGGTCGCACTCGACCACGTTGGTCGTCAAGCGAACCCGCTGATCCTCGTCGATCGCGACCTGGGCCACCACGTAGGGTGCCGGCAACCCGGGCAGGCTGAAGCGGTGGTTGACCGTGAATCCGATGAGAGTCGCGGAACCGGACACCACCCGGACACCCAACTGATGGCTTCGGCAGTACCGGCAGATCGGTTGCGGCGGATGGATGAGAGCCGAGCACGACTCACACTCCTGCAGCCGCAGGCGGCCATCCGCGCCGGACGTCCAGAAGAAGCGGTTCTGCGGCGTGATCTGGGGGAGGGGACGGCCGGACTCTTCGGCCGCCTTCCCCCCTACCACCGGATCGACCACCGTGGAATCAGCCACGTGCTTGCGCATCCTTACCTCGTGCCGTGATCGGTTCGGCGAGTCCCTGCTCGTCACAGATCAGTTGGAGCTTCTCGAGCGTGTCATCCAGGCCGGCGCCCAAGCGGGGGCCGGGAGTGAACGTCGCCGGAAGATGACGCATACCCTGAATGACACCGATGGAGTCGTAGTGCACGGTGCCTTCCGGGTCGCAGCGGTAGTCGGGCATCCGGTCGAGCACGGCGACGAGCATCCGCTTGAACACGGTTCGTGCGACGTTGGATCCGATGCAACGGTGAATTCCCAGACCAAAACTGAAGTGGCGGTTTCCCTTGCGCTCGAGATCGATCTGGTTCGGCTCCGGAAACAGCGACGAGTCGCGGTTGGCCATCGCCCAGGACAGCCAGAGGCGGTCGCCCTCCTTCAACTGGATTCCGTCGTACTCGCAGTCGGCGGAGATCGTGCGCCCGTCGCCCGGTGCAGGGGCGAAGTAGCGCAGGAATTCCTCGGTCGCGGAGTTCAACAGGGTGTCGCGTTCGCGGCTGAGAGTGTCGCGCTCCTCGGGATGCTGAGACAGCCACTCGAGCGAGTGCGCCGTGAGTGCCGTCGTCGTGTCGAACCCACCGCCGATGAGGAGACTGAGAATGCCGAGCAGTTCCATATCGTCCGGTGTCTCGCCGTCGACTGTGGCGCGTGCCAGCGCGTCCACCAGTCCTGGACGGGGATTCTCACGGATCTCCATGAGATTGGTGAGGAGGTCCAATCCCATGGCGCGGTGCAGTTCCCCGATTCGCGGGATGTCGGGGGAGTCCGGTGGTGTGTAGACCGCGGCGTGGACCGGCTCGTTGTAGATCGTCCATTTCTTGATGGGGATTCCGAGCATCGCCAGTGTGAGGACGGCGGGGACGATGTTCGCGAGCTCGTCTACGAAGTCGATCCTGCCCGTTTCGATTTTCTCGTCGATGGACGCGCGCACCACCTCGTCGATGAACGGGATCCACCTGTTGACTGCAGCGGGCGACAGGTACGGGTTGAGAAGCGAACGAAATTCACGATGCTCGGGCTCGTCCATTTCGAGGATGCCGCCTCGGACGCCGCTCGCGCGTTCCATTGTGGGGATAGCTATGCCCTTGTATCCACGACGGATGCCCTTCAGGTCGTGATCGTTCGACACGTCGGCGGACCGGGCGAAGGTGAACACCTCGCGGCCGCCCGCGGCGACCCAGTGGCCGCCGTGAGTATCGGACCAGGCCATCGGACACTTCGCGTGCATTTCCTCCGTGATCGGTAGGAAATTGTCGCGGTACTCCGGTGCGTGCCGGTCGAAGTCGTAGGTGTTCTTCTTCCGACTGTCGTCGTCTACGACGTCATCAACGCTCATCGCGTCGTCCTCTCTTGCGGTTCGAGGTGAATTGGCGAGTTCCGACCGGCAGCCGTGTCAGAAAAGGGAGATAGCCTGCTCTGGGCAGGAGTGGGCGGCTTCGCGCACCTTCTCTTCGTGTTCGGCGGACACCGATTCGCTGACGGCCGACGCGTGGCCGTCGATGTCGCTCAGTTCGAATACGTCTGGAGCTGCCATTGCGCACAGGGTGTGCCCTTGGCAGCGTTCTGGGTCGACCTTCACCTTCACGTTATTCCTCCTGATCGCAGGTGAATCCATCTCGAGCACATACTGTTTCGATCCCGTCGAGCCGCGGTCCGGCCGCAGGTCAGGTGTGGTAGTCGTACCACTTGAGGTAGCCGCCGCCGTCGACACGCATCTGCATGCCGGTGACGTATCGGGCTTCGTCGGAGGCGAGGAACAGGACGGTGTTGCTGATGTCCTCGGGCTCGACGTAGGGGATCGGCATGGCCTGTTGAACCCCGAAAGCGGGCTCGGCGTCCGCCCGCGTCGGGTGTTCCAGATCTGGCCGGAACGATCGATACATCGGCTCGCTCTGCAGCATGTCGGTATTGCAGTTCGTCGGGTGCACGACGTTGGCACGAATGCCGCGCGGGGCGAGATGTGTCGCAAGTTCGTGGATGTATTGGGAAAGTGCACGTTTGGAGAAGACATAGGCGACGCCACCGAGGTCCTTGCCGGGAACGTCCACCTTGCTCACGTCCATGAGTGCGGCGGTCGATCCGGTTGCGATGATCGAGGCACCATCTCCCAGGTGGGGCAACGCAGCCTGAATGGCATTCATCGTCCCAATGAGGTTGGTGTCGACCACAGCGCACCAGGCATCGATCTGTGGTTCGCCCTTCATACCCGCGACACCGGCTTGCGCGACCACGATGTCGAGAGAGCCGAGTTCGGCGATGCCACGCTCCACCGCGGCCCGCAACTGGTCGATTTGCCGAACGTCAGCCTGTATAGCGACGATTCGTCGACCGTGCTTTTCTACCAAGCGTGCGGTCTCTTCGAGATCCTCCGGGGTCGCCATCGGATAGCCGATCGCCGCGATGTCGCTACACAGGTCGACAGCGATGATGTCGGCTCCCTCTTCGGCCAGTCGCACGGCATGGCTGCGACCCTGGCCTCGCGCCGCGCCGGTAACGAACGCGACCTTGCTTTCTACTCGTCCCACTGAGAATCCCTTCGTTGATTGGCCGGCGTCAGTGCTTGCGTCCGATGCGGTGCGCGATGCGCCTCAGGTATTGCGACCGCCGTTGACGCCGAGGATCTGGCCGGTGATGTATCCGGCTTCCTCGGAGATGAGGAAGGAGCAAGCGGCGGCGATGTCCTCCGGTTGGCCGACGCGCCGGACCGGTGTCTTGCTGATGTGCTGGTCGATCGAGCCGCCGAGGAGGCCCTTCTCCTCGGACCGGCGCAGCATGGGTGTGTCGATGAAGCCGGGAGGCACCGCGTTGACCGTGATGCCGCTGGGCCCGTATTCCAGAGCCAGCGATTTGGTGAGTCCGTTGACCGCCGACTTTGCGGATACGTACGCCGACATGAACGGCTGGCCTGAGTGCGCACTGGACGACGAGATGTTGACGATGCGACCCCAGCCCGCATCGACCATGTCCGGAAGCACCGCCTGGACGCAGTGGAAGACGCCGTTCAGATTGACGTCGATCACTCGCTGCCAGTTGTCGAATGCGATGTTGCCGAACCGCTTGTACAGCTCCAGTCCTGCCCCGTTGACCAGGACGGTGATCGGGCCCAACTCTTTTCGAACCTCGGTGAGAGCGCTATCGATCTGGGCAGGGTCGGTCACGTCGACCTTGTACTCGAACGCGGAGTCGGTCGGTGCAAGATCGAGTACGGCGACTTGGTAGCCGTCCTTGCGCAGGCGTTCGGCGATGGCGCGTCCAATGCCGGAGCTACCTCCGGTGACGACAGCTGTTCTCACGACCAGGCCTCGTCGCCCGAGATCGTGGTGCGCCGCATCAGGCGTTCCGAGGAAGGGTCATAGGGGAGCGCTCGGTGCAGCATCCCGGTGTTGTCCCACACCACCACGTCGCCGACCTTCCATTCGTGGGTGTACGAGTAGCGTTCCTGGGTCGCCCAACCAAGCAATTCGTCCAGCAGTGCCCGGCTTTCCTCGGGCTGCATTCCGACGATGTGGTCAGCGGTGGCACCGATGACGAGTGACTTTCTACCGTCGCGGCGCGTCCAGACGAGTGAAGTCTCGTGTGTGGGAAGTCGACGCCAGTGCGCCAGCATCTCGTCGGAAGGGTCTGGATGGACCAGCCGCTGGGCCGCCTCGAAGCTGTGTACTACCCGCAGGCCCTCGTAGCGTTTGCGCTCGTGCTCGGGCAGGTTCTCGTAGGCCGCGTAGGTACTGGCGAACTCGGTTCCGCCACCGACCATGGCGACGTGCCGGGCGGTGAGCATGGTTGCCTTCGCCGGCACATCATTGGTGGTGTCGTCGATGTGCCAGTAGAAGGTCCCTTTAAGGTACTCGGCGGACGGAGCCTTGGCCGGGTCGAGGGAGACCGTGAAGAGCTCCTCGCCTGGTGCCGTCATGCGCACCGTTCCGAGCCTTCGGCTGAACGCCAGCTGAGCATCGTCGTCGAGATGCAGGCCGCGAATGAGCAGCACGCCCCGCCACTTCAGAGCCTCCAGGCACCGGGCGATGACCGCCTCATCCTCCAGGCTCTCGACGCCGGTGACTTCCACTCCGAGCGATGGACCGAGTGCTGTAGTCTGGATCACAAGAATCTCCCTTCCGTTTTTGAGAACCATACTCTCGGAGAACACGGTGTGGCAACAGTCGATCAGCAACCAGGTGAGGTGTGGCGCCGATCTCAATTGGGGGTATCCCCGCGGCTCACATGTTGTTACATTCTCTGCAGAGCCAATGCATAATTCTCAAATGCGAGAATTGTATTTTCACTTTGAGCGAGGAGAACGGAATGTCATCTCAGGACACGGTGTCGGCCGCGAACGGTGGTCACGGAGGCCGGGAGGCTGCGACCGTGCTGGACGTCGACAAGCGCCTGCTGATCGACGGGCAGCTTGTTGCGACCGAGCGGACGTTCGCATCGATCAATCCAGCGACGGGTGACATCGTCGGATATGCGCCTGATGCCGGGGTCGCGGAAGCCGAAGCGAGTATCGCTGCAGCGCGGAGGGCCTTCGACACGACCAGCTGGTCTACCGACGTGGCGTTCAGGATCAAGTGTCTCGACCAGTTCCACCAGGCGCTGCTCGACAATCTCGAGGAGCTCCGCGAACTGACGATCGCTGATGTGGGTGCCACCGTCCAGCTCACACGCGCCAACCAGCTGGAGGCACCTATCCGAATCGTGCGCTACTACGCAGACCTCCTGCGCGAGTACCCGCTGAGCGAAGACCTCGGCGAAATCGACATTTCCGGACAGCGCCACAAGCGGTGGGTGGAGAAGGAAGCGGCCGGCGTCGTCTCCGCGATCGTTGCGTACAACTACCCGACGCAGCTCGCGTTGGCCAAGATCATTCCCGCGCTTGCCGCGGGATGCACAGTGGTGCTCAAGGCTGCGCCCGACACGCCGCTCGTCACGCTGGCTCTCGGCGAGATAATCGCGCAACACACCGACATTCCAGCGGGCGTCGTGAACGTCATCAGTTCCTCCGAGATTGCCCCCGGTGAGCTGATGACGACGCACCCCGACGTCGACGTGGTCACCTTCACCGGGTCGACCCCGACCGGACGCCGCATCATGGCGGCGGCGGCAGACACGATGAAGAAAGTGTTCACGGAGCTCGGCGGGAAATCCGCGATGATCGTGCTGGAAGACGCCGATTTCGCGATGGCTGCGAAATTCGCGGCCGGGACCGTCTGTTCGCACGCCGGTCAGGGGTGCGCGCTGACCACGCGGCTACTCGTGCCGCGAGCGCACCACGACGAGATCGCGAAGATGGTGGCGGCGATCATCCGCCGCATCCCGTTCGGCGATCCGACTGACCCACAGAATTACATGGGCCCTCTCGTGAGTGGTCGTCAGCGCGAAAAGGTCGACGCGATGGTGCAGCGCGCGATCGCTGACGGTGCCGAGTTGCTGGCGGGTGGCACGAAGGTCGATCCAGGTTTCTTCTATGAGCCCACGGTCTTGGCGGGCGTGGACCCCAAGAGCGAGATCGCACAAGATGAAGTGTTCGGACCGGTGCTCGCGATCATCCCGTTCGATGACGACGACGACGCTGTGCGGATCGCCAACGACTCGATCTATGGTCTGTCCGGCGCTGTGATGAGCGCGAGCGACGAACGTGCAATCGCGATAGCCCGGCGCATCCGTACCGGAACGATGGGTATCAACGGCGGGAATTACTTCGGTCCGGACGTCCCGTTCGGTGGTTACAAGCAGTCGGGTATCGGACGTGAATGCGGCCGAGAAGGACTCGAGGAGTTCCTCGAAACCAAGGCCTTCGCGGTCGTGGTGAAGCCGTGAAGCCGCTTGCGGGTATCCGCGTGCTCGAGGTCGCGATGTACGGCTTCGTGCCCTCAGCGGGTGCCGTGCTCGCCGATTGGGGCGCGGAGGTCATCAAGGTCGAGCACGCCGTCACCGGGGACCCGCAGAGGGGGCTCCGCCAGATCGGGCCCCTCCGGGTCGAGGGTGATCCCAATCCCAATGTCGAGCATGCCAATCGCGGCAAGCGAAGTATCGGACTGGACATGGGCCGACCGGAGGGCAAGGCGGTCCTCGACGACCTGGTCCGTCGGTCGGACGTCTTCCTGACCAGTTTCCTTCCCCAGGCCCGCACCAAATTCGGGATCGACGTGGACGACGTCCGCGCAGTGAACCCGAACATCATCTATGCGCGAGGCAGTGCCCTCGGTCCACGTGGTGTCGAGGCAGACAAAGGCGGTTACGACATGACCGCTTTCTGGGCGAGGGGAGGCATCGCCGCAACGCTCACACCTCCAGGAGTGGAAGGCATGATCAGTCCGCCGGGACCTGCCTTCGGCGACACCATTTCGGGGACGAATCTTGCCGGGGGTGTCGCAGCGGCGCTCCTGGCCCGCGAGCGCACGGGCACACCGTCGATCGTCGACGTCTCGCTGCTGAGCAGTGGCGTGTGGGCTATGGGACACGGCATTGCGTTGTCAGCTCATCTCGGCAAGGCCATGGTGGCACCCGTCCCTGGCGCCCACGGCGCGCCGACCAATCCGCTGTCGGGGATATACGCCACCGGCGACGGACGTTACCTGGCATTCGTCATGCTGCAGCCTGCGAAGTACTGGGCAGATGTGTGTCGCCACATCGACCGCCCCGAACTCGCGGATGATCCGCGCTTCGCCGACGCCGCCCAGATCGCCGCCAACACCGACAAGGCCGTGGCGATTCTCGGGGAGGTGCTCGCCACCCGCACCCTCGCGGAGTGGACGGAGCGCTTCGCCACGCTGTCCGGTCCGTGGGGGCCGGTGCAGGATTCACTCCAGGTGTCCGTCGACGCGCAGGTCCGCGCCAACGAATACCTGGTCGAGGCGGGCGAACTCGAACTTGCTGCCAACCCGGTGCAGTTCGACGTCGCTGCCCCCGAGCTTGGCCCGGGTCCCGAGTTCGCGGCCCACACCGACGAGATCCTGGCCGAGCTCGGCTTGGACTGGGATCGCATCATCGCGCTCAAAACGGCGGGCGCTGTTACCTAGATTGCTGGGAGTTCACATGTCATACATCACTTCGATAGGTACGTACCTGCCGTGCTGGGGAACACCCGGGCGCCGTGTGCCGGGTGACGACGAGGATGCGATCACCCTCGCTGTCGAAGCTGGTCGAGCCGCCCTCGACAGCGGCGGCTCGGTCGAGTGTGTCGTGCTCGTCAGCCGCGACCTGCCGTTGATGGAAAGCAGCAACGCTGCTGTGCTGCTCGCCGGCCTGGGGCTCGACCCTGAGCTCGAGGTGACGGAGCGGCTCGGTGGTGCACCGGCGACGCTCGATGCCCTGGGCTCGGCCCGTCCGCGCACGCTGGTCATCGGTGTTGACATCGATGCAGCAGGAGCGGCAGCGGCGCTGACCGCGGAGCGTGGACTGCAGGTTCGCACCGCTGCGCGTATCGCCCGCAGCCTGCCGGTCCGCACCCGCACCGCGAACGGTCTGGTACACGACTACGGTGACCCGCGCCTACTGAAGGAGCGCGGCTTCCTGGCTTCACTGGCAGCGGCGTGGGTGGACACTCCGGTCGCGGTGGCAGGTGTAGAGGAGAAGCAGGCTGCGGCTCTGTGCGCGGGCCCTCCACTGCCATTACCGACAACCGGAGCGAGTTCCGGACTGTTCGCACTCGCCGCGATGGTGGAGTCGGGGTCTACCGGCCCGCTCGTGGGGGTTGAGCAGGCCAGCCTCTCCGGCATCACGGTCGCCGACGGTGCGGCGCACATCAACCGCAGGGAACCGCGAGCGCGTGCCAAGCCGGAGTGTGCGTACATCCCCAGTGCGGACATCCCGATTTCCCTCGCCGCCTACGAGAGGGCATTTGAGGCGAAAGTCCGCTGGGAAGCCGGAAAATACTCCGACAGCGACGAGTTGGACTTTCCGCCCCGATACCGCGTCGACCGTGATGGAACGCTCAGGACCGACTACTCCTTCGTGCCCCTGCCCCGCACTGGAACCGTCTATACCGAGGTGACCGTGCACGTACCGGTACCCGGCCTCCGGACCCCGTACTCGCTGGTGATCGTCGAACTCGACGACGTGGGCGTTCGCGCGTTGGCGAAGGTAACCGGTATCGAGCCCGGCACCGTCGACATCGGCGATCGCGGTCGCATGGTGCTGCGCCGGGTTGCCGTGCGGTCCGGGGTTCCGGACTACGGCTATGCATTCGAACCCGATCCCACATCCGATCGCGCCCTGGAGGCGGCAGCATGAGAAACGTTGCGATCGTCGGCGCCGGTATGACACCGTTCGCCGAACACTTCACTCTGGGAATCAAGGATCTCTTGCCGATGGCGTTCGCGGAATGCGCCGGCAGCATCGACAAAGGGCTGGACAAGTCCGATCTGCAGGCCGCGTGGTTCGGCTCGATGGGCACCACGGACGGATTTCCGTCCGGAATTCTCGCCGACACGCTCGACATCTCCGACATTCCGGTGACACGGGTCGAGAATTCCTGTGCCACAGGTCATGACGCCATCCGGAACGCCTTGTTCGGGATAGGCTCGGGAGCGTTCGACGTGGCACTCGTCATGGGCGCAGACAAGCTCCGCGAAACCGCGTCGAAGGACATGCTCTGGGAGTGGGAGGCGATGACGCGCGACATGGCCTGGGACTACCCACTGGGCCTCGTCGCACCGGCAGGATTCGCGCTCCACGTTCGCCGGTATCTGCACGAGTCACCCGCCACCCGTGAGCACATGGCGATGGTGGCGGTGAAGAACCACCACCATGCCATCAATAACCCCAAGGCACGGCAGCGCTTCGAGATCACCGTGGAGGAGGCTTTGAACGCGCCGACGGTGGTGACGCCCTTCGGGCTCTATGATTGCGCCCCGCAAAGCGATGGAGCTGCGGCACTCGTTCTCGTATCCGAAGACGTGGTCGACCGGTTCACCGATCGCCCGGTATGGGTTCGCGGCGTCGGCTCCGGCCTCGATTCCGTGATGGCGCAACACAAGCGGGACATGACTTCGTTTCCGTCGACGGTACGGGCCGCGAAGCAGGCTTTCGCGATGGCGGGACTGTCTCCATCAGACGTCGACGTCGCGGAGGTGCACGACTTCTTCACGGGCATCGAACTCATCAGCTACGAGGACCTCGGATTCGCGGACCGGTTCGAAGGTTTCAAACTCCTCGAGGCGGGCGTCACCAGCGTCGGCGGATCACTACCGGTGAACCCCAGTGGCGGGCTGATCGCCAAGGGACATCCGCCGGGCGCAACCGGTGTCGCACAGTGTGTGGAGTTGTTCGAACAGCTGCGTGGCAGCTCGGTCAACCAGGTCGACGGAGCACGGATCGGATTGGCACACAACGTCGGCGGTCCGACGGCGGTATCGGCCGTCACCATTCTCGAGGGTCCCGGAGGAACCAACCGATGACAGAAACGCTGTCAGATACCAGCTCGATAGAGGACGCCCACCGCACCCTCTTCGACGCGGGCCTCGCCGTTCGCAGGGAGGTGCTCGGAGATGACTACGTCAACGCTGCGATCACCCGGAATGCGGGTTCCGACGGAGCACCATTGCAGGAATATGTCAGCGAAACCGTGTGGGGCTCTGTGTGGACCCGTTCCGGTCTCGACCGTCGCAGCCGAAGTCTGATCACTCTCGGAATGCTGGTCGCGCTCAACCAGCCGCGAGAGCTCGCCGTTCATGTGCGCGCCGGCATCCGTAACGGGTTGACACGCGAGGAGATCACGGAAGCCGTGATTCACGGAACCGCGTATGCCGGTGTACCGGCGGGAGTCGCAGCGATGCGCGTCGTCCAGGAAGCGTTGGACGCCCATCTCGGTCCCCTGAACGCCGAAGACCCCTTGAACGCCGAAGACGAGGTGGACGCTCCGAAGATTCCGCTGCCACACAGCAAGGTGGGCTTCGTCGGGCTCGGGGCCATGGGCAGTCCGATCGCACGCAATTTCGTCAGCGCCGGACAGCCGATCGTCGTGCACGATGCCGACCGGGAGGTCCGTCGACGATTCATCGACGACAATCCCACCGCTACTAGTACAGCGACCACCGCCGAGCTGGCGGACTGCGACATAGTCGTCCTCGTCCTGCCCAACAGCGACATCGTCGACCAGGTCGTACTCGCTGACGGGGGCCTGCTTTCCTGCCTGAAGCCGGGGAGCATCCTCGTCGACATGGGATCGAGCGTTCCCGCCCGCACCCAGGCGATCGAGAAGGCCGCGGCAGTCCGAGGAATTGATGTCGTGGACGCCCCGGTCAGCGGTGGGGTAGTGCGCGCGAGAAACGCGGATCTCGCTGTGATGGTCGGAGGCGACCAGTCGGCGATCGACACCGTACTGCCGTTGCTCGAATCGACGGGTCGACAGATCATCCGTGTCGGGCCGGTCGGATCGGGGCACGCTGCGAAGGCGCTCAACAACCTCCTCGCCGCCAACGGTTTGGTGGCCGCCGGAGAGGCACTTCTCGTGGGACGGAAGTTCGGCATCGATCCCGCGACACTGCTGTCCGTGATCAACGCCGGCAGCGGTCGAAATCAGGCAACGGAGACCAAGTACGAAAACTTCGTCCTCTCCCGAAACTTCGCGTCGGGGTTCAGCGCCCGGTTGATGCGCAAGGACATCGGAATTGCCCTCGATCTGGCGCGGCAGCTCGATGCCTCCACGGTCCTCGGTGACGCTCTGGGGCGTGTGTGGGGAGAAGCGGTCGAGGATCTCGATCCGGCAGCCGACCAAACGGAAGTAGTGCGCTATCTCGAAAAGCTCAGCGCGGTAACGCTGGACGAGAACGCCCTCCCTTCCCTGTCCGAAAGGTGAGTTCCATGGTTCTCACGGTTACGAAGCGGATCGGCCGCAGCGTGTCGGTGGTGCTACTGGTGACATTTGCCGTGGTGGCGCTCCTCGGTTTGGCGCCGGGGTCGGTGGCGGAGGTGATTCTGGGCGAGAATGCGACACCCGAGGCGGTGGCGGCGATGAATGCCGAGCTCGGTCTGGATGTCCCGCTGTGGTCACAGTATGTGTCCTGGCTTTCCGACGCGGTGCGGGGTGACTTGGGAGCATCACCGTTGACCGGGCAGTCGGTGCGAGAGGCGATCGTGGAGCGGTTGCCGGTAACGTTGCAGCTCGCGGCGATGGGCTTGACCATCGCGTTGACGGTGGCCCTCATCATGGGTGTTCTGTCGGCGTCGCGGCCGGGCAGTGCGCTCGATCGGGGCACGAACGCAGTGTCAGCGGTGTTCTTGTCGGTGCCCGCATTTATCGCGGGCCCGGTGCTGATCTACTTCTTCGCGATTCAGTTCCAGTGGTTCCCGGTGATGGGGTGGTCGCAGATCAGTGACGGGCTGGGGCCGAATCTGCAGAGCGCGATGTTACCCGCGATCGCCATCGCGTTGACGGAGATCGCATCGTTTCACCGGTTGCTGCGTACCGACCTGATCGGGACGTTGCGGGAAGACTTCATCGCCTCGGCGCGGGCGAAGGGAATGCCTCGCGGATACGTGATGTTCCGGCATGCGCTGCGGCCCTCCTCGTTCTCACTGATCACCGTGGCGGGGATCAATCTGGGGCGGTTGATCGGAGGGACGGTCATCGTCGAGACATTGTTCGGACTACCGGGTTTGGGGCAGCTGGTGGCATCGTCGATCACCTCCCGTGACGTGATCATGGTGCAGGGCATCGTCGTGTTCATCGCGGTGGTCTACGTGGGGATAAACACGGTCGTCGATCTGAGCTACTCAGTGATCGACCCGCGGGTGCGAAAGGTGGCCGGAGCATGACCGATGTGGCGGTAAATCAGACAGTACGTACGGATCCAGGTCCGGCGGTGGAGTTGCCGGCGGTTCCGGTAGTTCGCAAGCGCCGGTCGTTGCTGGTGTATCTGTCGGTGCTGTGGCTGGTGGTGTTGATAGCGGCGGCGCTGCTGGCCGGCGTACTGCCGTTGGCTCCGTTCGCCACTCCGGTGGCGGCACCGCGACTGGGACCGCAATTCGGCTCACTCGAACTGTTGCTGGGCACGGACACGTTGGGTCGGTCGATGTTGTCACGCATCATCTACGGAGCCCGCGTCTCGCTCGTGGTGGGTACGGTAGCCGGATTGGTGGGGTTTGTGATCGGGTCATTGATCGGACTGTTCGCTGGCTACTTCGGTAAGCGTCTCGATGCCGGCGTGTCGCTGGTGGCCGATGCGATGCTGGCGTTCCCGCCCTTGATCCTCCTGCTGGCATTGGCGTCGATCCTCGAACCCAGCGTGCCGACGATATTGCTGGGGCTCACGTTGTTGGTGATCCCTGCTTTCATTCGGTTGTCGCGGGCCAACACGATGTCGTGGTCGTCGCGGGAATTCATCAGGGCGGCCCGCAATATCGGCGCGGGTAATTTTCGGATACTTTTTCGGGAAATCCTGCCGAACCTGTTGGCTCCGTTGGCGGCGTATCTGCCGATCGTGATGGCGGCGTTGATCGTGGCGGAGGGATCGTTGAGTTTTCTCGGTCTGGGAATTCCTCCGCCGCAACCGAGCTGGGGAGGAATGATCAACGACGGCAAGGACGCGATCGCCACGTCACCACACCTTGTGTTCGTCCCCGCATTGGTCATCTTTTTCACCGTTTTTGCCCTAAACCAGGTCGGCGATCATCTCCGCACCAAGTTCGACCGGACCATGCACGACTGAACCGGCGAGGTCCTTCGCCACACCATATCTGCATTACCAGCTTCCACCTTCCCGAGAGGTCCATGATGTTTCGATCCAGACGTATTCTGACCGCGATGGTCGCGGCATGCGCCGGAGCACTGCTCTTCAGCGCCTGCGGTGGCACGGGTTCTGCCGCCGGCGGCCAGTCCGAGGGTGGTGAACCCGTCGCCGGTGGTGTGGCTCGCGTCCTGCAAACCGGCGAGCCGCGGAACCTCGACCCCGCCAGCCTGTCCAATACCTGGGCCCACCAGCCCGTGCTCGGCAACGCTCTCTACGGAACGTTGATGATCAACAATCTCGAGAACTTCGATCTCGAATACAAGATGGCGACCGGATTCTCCACCACTGACGGCGGAGCCACGTTCACGCTCACGCTGCAGCCCGGACTGAAGTTCACCGACGGGACCCCGCTCGACTCGGCTGCGGTCAAGTTCAACTGGGACCGGTTGCGCGACCCCGCCCTGGGATCGACGACCATCCGTCAGGCAGTCCAAATCGCGTCGTCGGAGGTCATCGACCCCACCACGCTGAAGGTAACCATGGTCGCGCCGAATCCGCATTTCGGCCAGTCCTTGGTCGCCGGTGCATTGAATTGGATCGCATCACCGTCGGCTCTGCAAAAGGGGCAAGCGGCTTTCGATGCGAACCCTGTGGGCGCGGGACCGTTCACCCTGGTGGAATGGGTCCGGCAGGACAAGATCGAACTGCAGAAGAACCCCGGTTACTGGGATGCACCCAAGCCCTATCTCGAAGGTCTGACGATCAAGACGGTGAGTGACAGTAATCAGCGGGTCAACACCATCATGACCGGTGGTGCGGATCTGTCGTCGGAGACGAACTGGGCGAGCCTGAACAAGGTAGAAGCCGCTGGTTATCCCACGGAGGTCGTACCGACAGGTGGTGGTCAGTTCGTAGCGATGAATTTCCGCCGTGCGCCATTCGATGACGAGCGGGCGCGCCGGGCGATCGGGCTGGCAGTGGACTTGGATGCGATCAACACGATCGTCTACAACGGCGAGGGCGTCGTTCCCAAGACGCTGTTCGAGGAATCCTCGCCGTACTACGCCGATATCCCGCTGCCTACGCCGAACAGTGAGGAGGCGCAGAAATTGTTCGATGCACTGGCAGCCGAGGGCAAGCCGGTCTCGTTCACCTTCCTCTCCTACCCGACCACGGAGAGCAAGACGCTCGCCGAAGGTTTGCAGGCTCAGCTGAGTGCCTTCGACAACGTCGAAGCCAAGGTCGAGGTAGTGGACTTCGCGGTCGCGACGGCCCGGGCCGGCGCGCGGGATTTCGACATGATCATTTCGTCTGCTGTGGTCCAGGATCCCGACTTCGGATTATGGACCGCTTTCCACGGTGCTTCTCCGGGCAATTTCGTCGGCATCAATGACCCCGAACTCAGCGCAGCGCTGGACGCCGGTCGCAACGCCGAATCGGTGGAGGAGCGCAAGGTGGCATACGAGACGGTGCAGAGGCGATTGGTCGAACTGAATCCAGGCCTCTGGTACGTCCGGGCGGTGCCTTCTGTCACCGCGAGTAAATCTCTGAACGGTATCGACCTGTACACCCTGGGTTCGCCGCTACCCGAAGAGCTGTGGACCACAAAGTAGTCGGCAGCAGAGGGAAACAGCTGACAACCGAAGGGATGGAGCCGGACTCGTCATGAATACTCAGTCGTTGCTCGAAGTGAAGAATTTGCGTGCCTATATCGGCACGCCTCGTGGGACCGTGCGGGCAGTGGACGACGTGTCGTTCACGGTGGACGCGGGACAGGCACTGGGGATCGTCGGTGAGTCCGGCTCCGGTAAGTCCGTCTTGGCCCGGGCCGTGATGGGCCTGATGCCTCCGCGCTCGGCCCGCTCGGGTGAGGTGACCTTCCAGGGCCGAGATCTGCTGGCTCTGAGCAAGAAGGAGAGTCTCGACATTTGGGGTAAGCAGATTGCCATGGTCTTCCAAGACCCCGGCCGATCCCTGAACCCGGTAGTGCGAGTGGAACGGCAACTCACCGAAGGGATGCGCCGGCACCTGGGCATCACCCGATCCGAGGCACACGGACGGGCCCTCGATCTCTTGCGGGAGGTCGGGGTGCCCGACCCGGAACGACGGCTCCGCAACTACCCGCACGAAATGTCCGGTGGCATGCGTCAGCGGGTGATGATCGCCATCGCCTTGGCGTGCGAACCGGACCTTCTGATCGCCGACGAGCCGACCACGGCGCTGGATGTCACGATCCAGCGGCAGATCCTCGATCTGCTCCGCCGGATTCAGCGCGAACGTGGCATGGCGATGATGCTCATCAGCCACGATCTCGCCGTGGTTGCGGGCCGCACCGACCGCGTCTCGGTAATGTATGCAGGTCGGCTCGCCGAGATCGGCTCTACCCGCGAGATATTCGAGGACCCGAGGCATCGCTACACGGAAGCGTTGCTGGGCGCGACCCCCACCATCGACCACGAACGGCATGCGCCGCTGCGACTGATCGCGGGTTCACTTCCAGATCCCACCCAACCCCCGGAGGGTTGCCGATTCGCACCCCGCTGCGAACATGCCGATGAGGAATGTCGAAGCTCCGGTCCGGAGCGGCAGTCCGTGGGTGTGGACCATCACGTGTTCTGTGTGCACCCGGTTGCCTCCGCGGCATCCGTACCTTCCGGAGGTGGAAATCATGGCTGGTAGCGGTAGCGCTCACCTCCGCGGCGAGCAGGCACTGCTCAGTGTGCAGGATCTCGTCGTGGAGTACCCGACAGGTGCGGGCACCGTGCAGGCAGTGTCGAAGATCAGTTTCGACGTGCTGCCCGGAGAAACCCTCGGCATCGTCGGAGAGTCCGGATGCGGCAAGTCCACTACGGGGCGGGCCGTGCTGCGGCTCGACCGCCTCACTGCGGGACGCATCCGCTTCGGTGACGATTGGATCGAAGAAGTGGACGAGAAACGCATGCGCGCGCTGCGACGCGACATGCAGATGATTTTCCAGGATCCGGTTGGCTCGCTCAATCCGCGCCGATCCGTCAAGGACATCGTGGTCGAGGGATTGGCAGTGGCCGGTGCACCATCGTCCGAGCGTGCCACCACCTCCGCTGCCGTCCTCGAACAGGTCGGCCTGGCCGGAAATCGGTTCGCCGACATGCTGCCCCGTCAGCTGTCGGGTGGACAGGCACAGCGGGTTGCCATCGCCCGGGCGTTGGCCCTCGGCCCCCGACTCCTGATTTGTGATGAACCGGTCTCCGCGCTCGACGTGTCGGTCCAAGCCCAGATTCTCAACCTGATCGAGGAACTGAAGGCCGAGTTCGATCTGACGGTCGTCTTCATCGCCCATGACCTCGGTGTCGTGCGGACCGTCAGCGACAATGTGATGGTCATGTACCTCGGTAAGGTGTGCGAGTTCGGTGACTCGATCGAAATCTACGACGATCCCGCCCATCCCTACACCCGCGCTCTCCTCGACTCCGTGCCACTGACCGACCCTGAGAAGGGGTTCGCCGGTCCGGCGTTGGAAGGTGATGTGCCCTCCCCGCTTGCGCCGCCGACGGGTTGCCGGTTCCGTACCCGTTGTCCACAAGCTCAACAAAAGTGCTCCACCGAGGAGCCCGAGGTACGGGAAGTGCGCCCCGGCCAGTTCGTCGCCTGCCATTATCCGTTACCCGCAAGCACCGACGAAGTAGCTTTCGCATGAGGTGACCTGCCTCCGGCACCTGCCGTGCAACATCTCAGGGGACGCTGTCGGGCACGGTCTACAGCGTCCGGTCGGGACGGTGAGCCGGCGCTTGCAGATTTCGGGAAGCGCAAGAACGGCTGCGCGATTGACGAAATGGCGCTGCCCGCCACGCCGGCCATACTGCCGGAGAGGACACCGTCAGCTCCGGTCTCGACTCCGTGGAGGAAGCTGACCTAGTGCACTACTCGTCGTCCGCGAACGCTACGCGGGGTACGAGGCGAAATCTTCCGCGCGAACTATCCAGTTTCGTCAGTCGCCGTACTGAAACCGGCGACGTGAAGCACATCCTCTCGGTGTCACATCTCGCAACCCTTGACCGGGGTAGGCGGTGTTGGCAAGGCCCGTTTGGCGCGGCGCGTGGGCGAGAGAGCGCCAACGTGCGTACCGCGACGGGGTGTGGCTGGTGGAGTTGTTGGGTGATGGGTTGGTCGAGTTCCTGCGACGCGGGAGCTGCTGCTAATTCTCGATAATTGTGAGCAAGTGCTGGACACGAGTGCGGAGTCGGCGGAGACGCTGTTGAAGACTGTCCGCATCTACGGATTTTCGCGACAAGCCGCGAGCCTCTCGGGATCGGTGGCAATGCCGCATTGCGGGTACCGCCGCTGGCTGCGCCGAAGCTGGATCAGGAACCGTCGCTGCGGGGCCTGCCTCGCTACGCTGCAGTTACTGGGGGAGGACGTATGGACACCTCGGCAGCGAGAGATCGAATGGTGTCAGCAGATACTCGCGGTCACCGAAACCCGCGGCGAAGTGCTGTATCGGTCGTACGCTCTGAGGGCTATGGCCGTTGCCATCTGGGCGGCAGGGAAATCCCAGTCGCGCGGCAGAGCTACTCGAGCAGTCTTTACAACTGACCCGAAAGAGGAGCGAATCTTTTACTACCGCATCGTGTCTCGAGGTTTCTGCCTGGGCCGCGGAAACTGGATCGGACGTGAAGAGAGCCGCAGTACTGATGGGCGCGGCCGAGGAGTTGGCGCGGTCGATGGGTAGCTTCATTCGCGTACGCGCTCCGCGCACAAGCTGTGGATAACGATAAGGCGCAGCCTTCGACCGCAAGATCACTCACATTGACGAAGCGAGAACGTCAGGTCGCCGCACTCGCCGCACTCGTCGCGGAGGGGCTTACCATAGGGCCATCGCTGCCAGCCTTGTGATTTCGCCACGCACCGCTCAGGGGCACGTCGAGCACCTGCTGACCGAGATCGACGTGGAATGGGCCGACCCCTTCTGGTGCATCACACCAGGTATCGCGCAAGACTGTCCGCGACGCAGGCTGGGCGCTGCGCACCCTCGGTGGTGATCGTGACGGTTCGTGCGACCTGCACACCGCCGGGGATGTCGGTTACGGAGGTGAGCACGACGGTACCGCGAACTCGGCTACCGACGGGCACTGGAGTGATGAACCGTGTCTTGCCGAGCCCGTAATTGAGCGCCATACGGGCGCCACTGACCGTCATGACCTGCTGGATGATCGGAGCAAGCAGAGAGAGTGTCAGAAATCCGTGTGCGATGGTGCAGCCGTAAGGACCGCTCGCGGCGCGCTCGGTGTCGACGTGGATCCATTGATCATCATCGGTGGCGGCCGCGAAGCGGTCGATACGTTCCTGGTCGACGGTGATCCAGTCACTGGTGCCGATCTCGGTTCCGGCGGCCGCGCGGAGCATGTCGAAGTTGGTGAAGTCTCTCATGTATGACCCTTTCGTGCGTCGCCCACATCATCCCGCTCGGGTCTGGGGCACATGCAATCTGCGCTCACAGATATCAGTCAGTTGCGTGATGAGGTGGGGCGTCAGCTGATGCCATCGGTGAGTAGACAGGAGCCGGCGCAGTCGGAAGAAGAACTGGTATGCGGGAATACCGAACTCGACGAAGATGTCCTCGTCGGGTCCGCCGTCCCAATGTCGCCACTTGACGGCGAAATCGATCATCGCGCTGTCGGTGTCCATTACGAACCTCCTACGTCGAAGGGTGAGTTCTGTGCGTCTACGCCGGGCCCAGTCTTCGCGCGGCCGGCGTGGTTCGGGAGGGTGTTACCCCACCAGATCTTTCAAGTGCTCCTTCATGACCTTGCCGGTGGCGTTCAACGGGAGAGAGTCGACGAATCTCACGGTCCGCGGCACCTTGAACCCCGCCATTCGCTCACGGCTCCAGGCGATCAGCTCCTCCGCGGTGACAGGGTTCTTCGCGACCACGAACGCCTTCCCTACCTGGCCGAGCCGCTCGTCGGGAACGCCGATCACCGCTACTTGGTCGACTGCGGGATGCTCGAGCAGGAATCCCTCTATCTCGGCGGGGTAGGCATTGAAACCGCCGACGATGTACATGTCCTTCTTGCGGCCGATGATGCGCAACCGGCCCCGGTCGTCGAGGGTCCCCAGATCCCCGGTGTGCAACCAACCGTCGGCATCGATGGCTTCCGCGGTCGCGGCCGGATCATCGAGGTAACCCTGCATGACGGTGTAACCCCGGATCAGAACTTCGTTGTCGGCTGCGATCCGCAATTCGACTCCCTCGCAGGGTGTGCCGACGGTCGTCGCAATTTCTTCGAAGGTGTCGCCGGGCCGCGAGGCGGTTGCCGTCCCACCCTCGCTGAGGCCGTACCCGGTCATGATGGTCTCGAACGGCAGTTCGTCGTGAATTCGCCGGATGAGTTCGACCGGGATGTCCGCTGAACCGGTCACCGCTGCACGCAAGGACGAAAGATCCCAGTTCCCCTGCGCTGCCAGAAGCGACTGATAGAGAGTCGGCGGACCGGGCAGCGTGGTCACCTTCTCCTTCTCCACCAGTTCGAGTACCCGATCGACGTCGAGCACGGGCACGGGCAGGATGGTGGCGCCCCGAATAAGGGAGGCGATCACACCTGCCTTGTAACCGAACATGTGGAAGAACGGATTGACGATCAGATAGCGGTCACCTTCCCGCAGATCCGCCAGATCGCACCACTCCGAGAAGAGGCGGAGCGTCTGGCGGTGGTTCATCATGACGCCCTTCGGGCGGCCCGTCGTACCGGACGTGTACATGATGTCGGCGATGTCTTCGCCGCTGACCGCACACTCGAAGGGCTGGCCGTCCGAGAGAAAGCCCGATTTGAGATCGATCACGGGCACACCATCGGGTCCCGAGTACTGGACACCGAGGAAACCCTGCTCGACCAGCAGAAGTTTCGCGCCGCTGCGCCGGATGATGTCTTCGGCCTCGTCCTGCTTGTACCGGGTGTTCACCGGAACGAGCACGCCGCCGGCGGTCAGCAGACCGAACGCGGCGACGATCCATTCGGCCGAGTTCGGTGCCCAGAGGGCCACCCGGTCACCCTTGTCGATGCCGGCCGACGCGAATGCCCCTGCGGCTCGCCGAACTCGGCCGGCGAGTTCGGCGAAGGTGATCCGAAGCGGCCCGTCGACGACCGCTTCGGCAGTGCCGAAGCGGTCGCCCGCGCTCAGGACCATCTGGGGGATGGTCTCCCACGTCATAGATTCATCAACCTCGCGAGGTTGCCACCCATGATCTTGGCCTGGTCCTTCTCTTCCAGGTGTCCGAGCATGTCGGCGAAGTGCCGCGGTTGTGCCAGACCTTCCGGGTGCGGGTAGTCGGACCCGAACAACACCTGGTCGACACCGATCAGTTCGATCAGGTCGGTCACGCCCTCCTCATAGAAGGGGCTGACATGGATGCTGCGCTTGATCGCCTCCACCGGATCTTGCATACCGAAGCCCTCGGGGGCCTTCTTGTACGTGTCGGCCAGGACGTCGAGCAGGGGCTTCAGCCAACTCGAGCCGTTCTCGATGACAGCGAGCTTGATATCGGGGAAGCGGAACAGCGCGCCGTGGCAGACCCACGAGGCCACCGTGTCTTGCACGGGCCGCCATTCGTTGACCATCCGGAACGTGTTCGTCTGGAACGGCAGCATTTCGCCGTCACTGCCCTCCCACTCTGCGTCGTGCCGGGCGTAGCCGCTGTCTGAGGAATGCATCGCCACCAGGATGTCGAGTTCGACGACACGCTTCCAGAAGGGGTCGAATTCAGGGAGGGCGAACGAGCGGGAACCCTTGTAGCCGGGGACCGGTGCGGGGCGGATGAGAATCGCCCTGGCGCCTCGCTCGACCACCCACTCCAGCTCCTCGATCGCCTTGTCGACGTTCGGCAGCGTGATCACGGGTGTGGTGAAGATGCGGTCCTGGTAGTTGAAATTCCATGTCTCGTAGAGCCACTCGTTGAGCGCGTGGACGACAACATGGATCAGGTCCGGATCGTCACGCATGCGCTCCTCGACGAGGCTGGCCAGGGTCGGGAACATCAGTGTCCGCTGCACGCCCAGCTCGTCGAGCAGCTCGAGGCGAGCGGCCGGCTCACGAAAGGCCGGGATCGACTTCATCGATTTGCCGAAGATCTCGCGCCGGCTCTTGCCCTCGGGGTTGCCGTTCTTGAAATAGTCCTCCATCGAGCCGGGCCGAGCGACCACGTCGAAGGTGGGATTGGGGATGTAATCGCTGATCTGGCCGCGAATAGCGATCTTGGTGCGGCCGTCGACCTGCACATACTTGATCGCATCCTTGTACTTCTCGGGAAGGAACTTGGTGAGGGCCTCCTCGGTCTCGTACAGGTGGTTGTCCGCGTCGAACAGCGGATACGGCAAGTCGTTCACTGGCATGAGATCCTCCTTATCGATTTACGAGAATACTATTCTCTTCTGCCGAGTGCCGCAATGTCCTGACGCACCAGAAACTTCTGGATCTTGCCGCTGGCGGTCCGTGGAAAGTCGTCGACTCGGTGCAGTTCCTCCGGCCACTTCTGCCGCGCGATCTCAGCCCGCTCGAAGTGAGCGCGGACGGCGTCCATCGAGGGCATGGCGTGTCCGGGCCGCAGGCGCAGTACGGCGGCCGCCCGCTCCCCGAGGCGGGCGTCGGGCGCCGAAACTACTGCCGCCTCCGCGACCTCGGGCATGGCGAGTAGAACTTCCTCGACTTCGAGGGCGCTGATGTTCTCGCCGCCGCGAATGATGATGTCCGCCTTGCGATCGGTGATCGTCAGGTAACCGTCTTCGTCTATCGTGCCGATGTCCCCGGTGTGGTACCAGCCGTCCGAATCGAACGCTGCCTCGGTCAAGGTGAGATCGGTATAGCCGACGCAGAGATCGGGGCCACGACTGAGGATCTCACCGTCGGCCGCCAACCGGACCTCCACTCCGGGCAGGGCGTCCCCGTCCGTGAACAGCCGTTTGTCCTCGGGTGCGGTGTACCGCGAGCCCGTGATCGACGGATGTTCGGTGCTGCCGTACGAGCGGAACACGGTAATGCCCAGCTCTGCCAGCCGAGTGGTCACCGCCGAGGGGACCGAAGACCCGCCGAGGCCCGCGTACTTCATGTGCGGCAAATGCCGGGGCGAAAAATCAGGATGGTCGAGGAGGCTGGTGGCGAAGTAGGTGGCCCCGCCGCCGACGGTGAGCCCGTCGCTCTCCATCAGCGCCAGCGCCTGAGCCGGATCCCACGTGTCGGTGAGATTTATCGCCGTGCCGTCCAGAACGGGGATCAGGAAGGCATTCACCATGCCGATGAAGTGGCCGACGGGAGCGGCAGTGAGCTGTTTGCCCCGGTCCGGCGGGTAGAGGCCCGCGAGCTGTCGCGTCTCGTGACCCAGTGTCTGATGACTGTGAATGACACCTTTGGGGGCCCTCGTGGTGCCGGAGGTGAAGGCAATCAGCGCCGGACCCGCCGGATCGGCTTCGACGGTACCCGGCATCGGGTGCTCATCGAGCAGGTCGTCGAAGTCGCGGCCCACGACACCCACGACGGGCACGTCCGAGCACAGATCGGCGTGGTACTCGGTCCGCCCGAATCGTTCGGCGGTCACGAAGACGTGCGGCTTGGTCTCGCTGAGGATGTATCCGAGTTCCTTGCGCCCGTAGAAGTGGACGATCGGGACCACGGTGGCGCCCAGAAAGGCTGACGCCCAGAACACGGCGGCCGCTTCCATCCAGTTGGGCAACTGGAAGGCGACCACGTCTCCGGGACCGACTCCCCGAGAACGCAATCCGCCCGCCAGCCGACGGGCAACACGCTCGACGTCACCGAAGGTTCCCGACCACGGACGAACGGTCGAGTGAATCCGGAACTCGACGTCCGGGGCCGCGTCGAGACCGCGCGTGAGCAGGTCTCCGATCGTGTCGCGCGTCCACCATCCTTCCTCTTCGTAGCGCGTGATCAGTTCGGGGGGGACGTGCCGCATGTGAGAGCTCCAATACCCGTGGACGGAGCCGCGCCGAGGTCGGCACCGCGGCGTCGGGACTCGCTCCGGCCGGCGTCTGCCAGCTGTGAACATGATATTCTCGCTAGACAAGAATGCCAATATCGGAATCGAGAACAGCGCTCGGTCGACCTCGAGCTGGAGCTTGGTGTCCGATCAGAAGGCGAAGCCGACTCGGTCGCTTTGCGGTCTCGTTGGACTGATCGGAATCGACACCAGCGAGTGCAACAACGGCTTCATCCCCGCCAGCTCGAGCGTGACCGGTCGACGGTCCAGGCTGCGATCTGCGCCCTCGAGGTGAATCCGAGTTTGGCGAGGATGTGCTCTACGTGGCCTCGAGCCGTCCGCGGGGAGATGACGAGCTCCGCCGCAATCTCTTTGTTGGTCAATCCTCGCGTCACTAGTTCGGCGACCTGTTGTTCACGCTTGGTCAGACCGGACGTCGTTCGAGACGGGTCGGCTCGTCCGGATCGGACAGTTCCCAGGGCGTAGTCGATCGCGTCGTCGAAAAGCAGCGCATTACCCTCCTCTCGCGCGGCGTCGAATGCCTTCGTACCGAGCGCCCGTCGCGTGTTCTGTTCGCAGTCATTGTGGTACTCGAGGAGTTTGGGTAGGTAGACCGAGGAACCTCCCACTGCCCGACTGAGCGTCTCTGTCGCGCCCATAAGCACTGCAGCACGGTGGAAGTCCTCCTCCCCACTTGCGATCCAGGCGAGCGTTTCCAGGCAAGCGCCCGCACTGACCTGGTTGTTCGCTAGCTGAGCCAAGCGTAGGGCCTGCTGCAACTGCATCGCTGACCGGTGGAGATCGCCCTGCCGCCACAACGCGACACCGAGGGACCAGAGGGCGTACGCCTGGTGAACCGATTCCCCGCGTGACCGGGTGATCGCCAGGACTCCCTCGAAGCACGAGATCGCCTTCTCGATATCACCTCGCGATTCGTATGCAAGACCCAGTAGCGTCATGGCCTTGATCTGAACAGTGAGGTCTTTTTGTTCGGCGAAGTCCGTTACCGAGACTTCCAGGAGTGAGCAGGCCCGGGCAATATCACCATTGAACATGGCATTCAGGCCGTCCGCGAACGTGACATAGGAACTCATCCTCGGGTCCGTACCCTGGTTGCCGAGCCGGCGTGCTTCTTCGACCAGTTCGTTCGCCCTCATGACATCGCCCTGCGTTTCCGCCAACAAGCTGTTGGCGTACAACGCCTTGACCCGTTCCGGAGTGGGCTGCTTGTCGGCGCCTTCGAGAAGGCGATCGAGCCAGTACCGCCCTTCCCTGAACATGGATCGCGTGTTCCAGAAATCTAGGAGAGCGTCCGCGATCCGCAGACCTGTTGCGGGGTCCGCGGACGCGCAGAACTGCATCGCTTCTCGCAGATTGGACTTCTCTCGTTCGAGTCGATCGATCCACTCGAGTTGGCGAGGACTGATCCAGTCGTCCGCAGCATCAATTACCAACTGCTGATACCAATTCCGGTGACGTGTCCTCAGATCGTCGTAGTGTCCGCTCGCTTGGGCCTTCTCCCGGCCATAACTGCGAAGCGTCTCGAGTAGTCGGAATCGCACCCCATCGGCTGATCCTTCCCGGATCAGGATCGATTTGTCGAGCAACGAGGTCACGACATCGAGCAGGCTGGGCGAGGTGAGGTCGTACCCGCAGATGGCCTCTGCAGCATCCAATTCGAAGCTGCCGGCGAACACGGAGAGTCGAGCCCATCCAACCTTCTCGAGAGGAGTGCACAGGTCGTAACTCCAGTCGACGCAGAGCCGCAAAGTCTGTTGTCGCGTCGATGCACTCCTGGCACCGCCGGTCAGAAGAGCGTAGCGATCGGAAAGCCGCTGGAGAATCTGCTCGGCTGACATCATCCGCAACCTCGCCGCCGCCAACTCGATGGGCAGGGGCAAGCCGTCGAGTCGTCGACAGATTCCAGCCACCGCCGCCTGATTCTCCTCGGTGAGTGTGAACCCCGGAACGGCGGTTCTCGCTCGCTCGACGAACAATGTCACTGCCTCGGAGTTCGACAAACCTTCCCGGGAAGTGGACCGATCGGTATCCGGGACGGGGAGCGGAGGCACCCGTAGCACTGATTCCCCGCCGACAGCAAGAGCCTCGCGACTCGTAGCGAGGATCTGCAGCTTGGGACAGGTGCGCAGGAGAGTCTCCGCCATCTTTGCAACCGCGTCCACGACCTGCTCGCAGTTGTCCAACACCATCAGCAACTGCTTCGAACCCAGAAAGTCCACAAGCACGTCTTGTACCCGCCGCGCCGACTGATCCCGCAAACCCAGCGCCCCCGACACCACATCGATCAGCAGTGATCCGTCACGCAATTCGCCGAGTTCGACCAGCCACACCCCATCGGGGAATTCACGCCGTGCCTGCGCTGCCACTCGAAGGGCCAGGCGAGTCTTCCCCGCGCCCCCGATCCCGGTGAGAGTGACCAGTCGCGACTGTGACAACAAGGTTTTCGTCTCTACGAGTTCGCGCCGGCGGCCGACGAAACTGGTCAACTCCGCAGGAAGATTTCCCAAGCGGTCATCCTCACGATTCATTGCGGAAGGTCGTGCACTGCGCGAGCTCGCATACAGTCCCGGCCGCTCTCCGGTTCGCGATTGTAACGCCATGTCGTCGACCTGGAATCCATGACGGGACTGGGCCTCCTGCAGCTGTTCGCCGAGCCCCGCGGCGGACGGGCGATGTGAAACCGCCGACATCGCTTGTTCGATCGCAGCGCTGACATCGCCGGGGAGTCCCTGCTCTCGCAAGTTCGGGATGGGTTCGCTCCTGAGTCGGATGAACTGGGCAACCACCTGCTCACCACGGCGTCTCTCGACGGCAGCGTGGCCGGTGGCGGCGCAGAACAATGTAGCGCCGAGGCTGTAGATGTCCGCCGCGGGGCTCGGAGACCGGCCGGCGAGTACCTCGGGAGCGGTGAACGCAGGGGAACCGGTGACGACGCCGGTAGCAGTTTCGAAACCCCCGGTGATGTGCGCGATGCCGAAGTCGGTCAAAGCCGGCTCACCGTAGTCGGTGAGGAGGATATTCGTGGGTTTGACGTCGCGGTGCACGATGCCGATTCGATGCGCAGTCTCCAGCGAGGCGGCCACCTTCACTCCGAGCCTCAAAACCTGCTCCAACGAGAGTGGTCCCTGCCTGCGGATCATCGCGTCCAGGGAGTCCTGCGCGTAATAGGGCATGACGAGGTAGGGGCGACCGCTGCTGGTCGTACCGACCCCCAGCACGTTGACGATGTTGGGGTGCCCCGTCAGCCGTCCCATTGCACGCTGTTCGCGGAGAAACCGTTCCCGGTTCTCGTCGTCCAGGTCGGCGGTGAGGACCTTGACAGCCACTGACCGATCCAACGCGGGCTGCCGACAGCGATAGACGACGCCGAAACCACCGCGACCGATCTCGACGGCGTCCTCGAACCCCGCCGCCTCCAGCTCCGCCGTGAGTGAAGAAGTCACGGCGCGCTGAGTTGCCAGCGGGTCCAGGTCAGCCATGGCGTCCCTCCGGAACGAAGCCCGAAATCGTCGGTAGAGCCGCCTCCAATACTGCCACTTCCCGCGGCTGGACCAGGAAGGCGATACATCGACCTTGTTGGTAACGCAGAGGTTCTTCCTCGAAATCGAAAATTAACTATGGAGTTCTTGTGTGAACAGTATTACATTCTCCCCATGGTGAAACGACGTTCTACCGTATGCACTGCATATGAAGGTGTGGATCCGAATCTCGGCGAGGTTTCCATGCCTGCGGAGGGCCCTCGACGATGGGATCTGTCATGACCATCGCTGTCCCGGACACTCTGGAAGAGGCACTGTCTCCGCAATGGCTGACGGCGGCACTCGAACCCCGGTACGCGGGAATCGAGGTGCGGGAGGTGATCCCGGGCCCAGTCGTGGACCGCGTGTCCACCAACGCGCGCTTCACGATCGTGTGTGAGCGGGACACGCCGGATGGTCTGTCGTCCAGCCTGTGCGTCAAAGGATATTTCAACGACCAGGGGCGCGAAGCGCGGTCGGTGGGGGAACGCGAGGCGTGCTTCTACCGCGATCTCGCTGCCGGCAGTGGCGTGCGGACGCTTCGGGGGGTCTACGCGGACTTCGACCCCGCCACCCATCACGGCGTGGTGATCACCGAGGACGTCGTCGCCGAGGGTGGGGTCTTTCTCGATGCGGACAGTCATTTCACGCCGGACCAGGCTGCGGAGAGTCTCAGCCAGTTCGCCAGGCTCCACGCCACAACCTGGGGCAGGGCGCAATGGGCAGAAACCACCTGGCTGAAACCTAAACTGGACGGTGCGCTCCGGGCCTGGGGAGCCGACACGATCACGGCGCGAATCGACGAGAATTTGAACGGGCCCAACGGTCTACGCGTCCCCGCAGAAGTTCGCGACGCTCGCCGGCTCACCGAGGCATACAGCGCGCTGGTCGGCACCCTGCAATCCGAGCACGCGTCCTCGGATTGGTGTGTCATTCACGGCGACGCTCACGTCGGAAACCTCTTCCTGGATCCGATGGGCGCGCCGAGTCTCGTCGACTGGCAGCTCGTGCAACGCGGCATGTGGTATCTCGACGTGGGCACGCATATTGCCACCGCGCTCACCGTCGACGATCGTCGACGAAGCGAGAAGGACCTCCTCTGGCACTATCTCGACTGCCTGGCGTCGCACGGTATCGCGCTACCGTCGCGGGACGCGGCGTGGCGGGCGCTGAGCCGGGGCATTGTGCGCGGCTTCTTTCTCTGGGGTATCACCGCCAAGGTTGCACCACATTTGATCGAAATCTTGTTGCACCGCCTTGGGACCGCGGTCGCCGACCACGACGCCCTGTAGCTCAATGATGTTCGATGCCGTGTGACTGAGCGAGTATCGATCGAATCGGAATGGAGCGCGCTATGCCCCACGCAAATCCCACCGATCTCCCCAACGGCGGGGGCGGCCGTTGGCCGGCCGCCTTGAACCACTTCCGCTCGGTGCAGTGGGGGGACCTCGAGGTTGGCTACACCACCACGGCCGGACCGCGTGACTGCACCGAAATGTACCGTGCCGGTGGACTTCCGGGGGGAGTCTGCATGTGCCCCCACTATGGTTACGTCCTCGCCGGGGCGATCACTGCCTGCTACCCGAATACCGGTTGGGAGGATGAGGTCGTGACCGTCGGTGAGGTCTACTTCTTCCCGGCGGGCCACATTCTCAAATACACGGAACCGACCACGCACCTCGAATTCAACCCGGCGTACGCGCTCCAGCAGTTAATGGATGCGATACAGCGCCTCGCCGATTCGGCGGACGCTCTGCGGACGGCGAGTTATCCGTCGGAGTGATGTCGGCCTCCGTCACTCTCAGATCTGGAAGGTGTTGTGAGACCATTGACTACAAGTATCCACGTTCGAACATTGCGGACGGTGCCGGACGCACTGCGTCGTCACTACGAGGAGAAGGGCTGGTGGACACAGGAATCGCTCGGCGCAATTCTGAGTAAGGGATTGTGCGAGCATCCCGACCTGGAGTTCCGAGTCCACTCGGTGACCCATCCCTACTCCGGGACTTTTTCCGATGTCGAGCTGGTAGCCCGAAGACTTGCAGGAGGGTTGCGCGCACGCGGAGTCGGTCCGGGTGACGTCATCGCGTTCCAGTTGCCCAATTGGATGGAAGCTGCGGCGACCTTCTGGGCCTCGTCCATTCTCGGCGCCGTCGTCGTGCCGATCGTGCATTTCTACGGTCCCAAGGAACTGTCGTTCATCCTGGCCGGCGCGCAACCGCGGGTGTTCATCACGGCCGAACGCTTCGGCCGGATGACCTATGATCCCGTCATCAGTGAGCACGTCGAGATCGTCGGGGTGGTCGGTGTCGATTTCGACGATCTTCTAGCCCCGGAACCGATGACCGGTCTGCTCGATGTGGACCCGCGGAATCCGGCCGTGATTGCCTACACCTCGGGGACCACTCGCGAGCCGAAGGGTGTCATCCACACGCACCAGACGCTCGCATTCGAAACGAGGCAACTGCTCGCGAATTACGAGTCGGATCGTGGGCGGCAGCTCACCGCACTCCCGGTCGGGCATTTCATCGGAATGCTGGGCGCGTTCCTCGTGCCACTCCTCGAAGGCACTCCCGTGGACATGTGCGACGAGTGGAATCCCAGTCGGGTACTCGCGCTGATCGAGTCGCACGGAGTGGTGATCGGTGGTGGGCCACCGTACTTCGTGACCAGTCTCCTCGATCATCCCGACTTCACGGACAATCACCTACGGCATCTCGGGTACATCGGGCTCGGCGGATCCGCGGTTCCGTCCGCGGTCACCCGGCGCCTGTCCGATCTGGGCATCATCGTGACACGTTCGTACGGGAGTACGGAGCATCCCTCCATCACCGGCTCCCGAAACGACGCTGCCGAAGACAAGCGGCTCCTCACCGACGGATGCCCGCGACTCGGGGTCGAGATCCGGCTGAGCGACGACGGTGAGATTCTCAGTCGCGGCCCCGATCTCTGCCTCGGGTACACCGATGGCGCGTTGACGGCCGATGCCTTCGACGACGACGGCTGGTACCGCACCGGCGACGTCGGAGTCATCGACGAAGAGGGGTACCTCACGATCACGGACCGTAAGTCCGACATCATCATTCGCGGAGGCGAGAACATCGGCGCCGCCGAGGTAGAGGATGTCCTGCTGGAGATGCCCATGATCGCGGAGGCAGTCGTCGTCGCCGCGCCGGATGCACGGTTCGGCGAGCATGCCGCTGCCGTGGTCCGACTCAGGCCAGGACGGGACCTGCCCACCCTGGACCAGGTATGGAAGCACTTCGAGGCGGCAGGCACTGCCAGGCAGAAGTGGCCCGCGGAACTGCACATCGTCGAGGACTATCCCCGTACCGCATCGGGGAAGGTGCAGAAGCATCAGGTCCGCGCATGGCTCACGTCGCCGGCTGTGGGTGCGAGTACGACGTCAACACATGAAGGGAGCGCCCCCGATGGTCGATGACGGATCACACCAGGCACGGGCCTTCGACGGAGTACGCGTGATCGAACTGGCCCAATGGGTATTCGTGCCCGTGGCCGGCGCGCTTCTGGCGGAATGGGGAGCGGACGTCATCCGGGTGGAGCCGTTGGACGGAGACCCCTACCGTGCGCTGACGACTCAAGGTATCGGAGCAGGTGCGGCCGGCCCGAATCTCTCGGTGACACTGGCGAATCGGGGAAAGCGATCGGTCGCGGTGGACGTGCGTCACCCCGACGGGGCCCGCATCCTGCACGAACTGCTCGACACGGCGGACGTGTTCCTCACCAGCCTGCGACCCGGGGCTCTCGCGCGGCTCGGGCTCGACGCCGACACGCTGCGGGAACGGTATCCCACGTTGATCTACGCACGCGGTCACGGCTTCGGTATGCGTGGACCGGACGCCGAGAAGCCGGGCTACGACAGCTCGGCCTTCTGGGCGCGTGGGGGAGTCGGACACACCCTGACGCCGAGCGAGCGGAACTACCCCATCAGCCAGCGCGGTGCGATGGGCGACCGAAACGCGGCCATGGCCTTGGCCTTCGGCGTCGCCACCGCACTGCTCGAACGACACAAGACGGGTGTCGGCACCGTGGTGGACGTCTCACTCCTCGCCACCGCGATGTGGATGCTGTCCTCGGACGTCCTGGCTGCTCTCAACGGCGGAGAAGTGACGCAGGTGAGTGATCGAGGTCCACAGGTCAATCCGCTGACCGGGTCATATCGGACGAAGGACCACCGCCACGTTCAGCTCATGCTTCTTCAGGGTGACCGCTACTGGCCGGATTTCGCCCGGCTTGTCGGCCGGGAAGATCTGATCGATGATCCGCGTTTCGCGGACATGGCGGCTCGGCGCGCCAACAGTGCCGACTGCGTCGCGGTCCTCGACGAGGTGTTCGCCGAACGCACGCTCGAGGAGTGGAAGGCCATCCTCGCCGACCTCGACGCGCCGTGGGCTCCCGTCCAATCCGTCCATGACCTCATCGACGATCCCCAAGTACGCGCGAACGGTTACGTGGGCGAGGTCGTGCTCGGTGACGGGAACACCTACAGACTGCCCACGGTGCCCGTTCAGCTCGGCCAGCGTCCGCCGGAGCTGCTCCCCGCCCCTGAGCACGGTGAACACACCGAGATGATGATGCTCGAACTCGGATACGACTGGGAGCAGATCACCGGCCTTGGAGAAGCGGGCGTCATCCCGTGAACGCTCGACGACCGGTGCCGGTGCCGGACGCTGCGTCCGAGGCCTACTGGGCCGCAGCGGCCGAGCACGTGCTCGTTCTGGCGCGGTGTCGCCGTTGCGGCAGCTTTGCGCTTCCTCCGGACAGTGTGTGCCCGCACTGCGGTTCCACGAACCCGGAATTCGAGTTCGTCCCGGCGAGTGGGCGGGGTACCGTGCGGTCCTGGACGACAGCCCGGCAATCCTTTCTTCCAGGCTTCGACGACATGCTGCCGTTTGTGCTGGTCGACGTCGAACTCGTCGAACAGGCCGAGCTCCGGATGATCGGCCGGCTGCTCGACGACGTCGAACTCGACCTTCGGATCGGGCTACCCGTCGTCGCCTCGTTCGAGGACGTGGCACCCGGTGTCTCGATTCCGGCGTTCGGGCTCGCCCCATGAGCGGCGGGTTCGCCGCGCGCAACAAGGTTGCCCTCGTCGGATACGCGCACAGCGATATTCGGCGCCGCAGTCCTCGAACGCTCGGTGCGCTGGCGCTCGATACGGCACGCGCCGCGATCGACGACGCGGGGCTTGACGTCGATCAGATCGACGGTTACGTCAGTTCCAGCCTCTTGCCGAGCTCGAGCGGGCGAGCCACGGAGGACGGTGTCGATGTCGTGTCTTCCGCCTGGCTCGCACAACGTTTGGGCGGCAACCCGCGGTACGTAGCAGGTTTCGATGGTATCGGCCAGCTCACCGGGTCGGTGGCGATGGCGGTCAACGCTGTGGCCGCCGGAGCAGCCGACTACGTCCTCCTCCACCGTGCGTTGCACAATCCGTCGGGCAGCTACCACGCCAACCCGATGCAGGAAGTTCACGGACTTCAACAATGGACGGCTCCGCAGGGATTCTTCGGGCCTCTGGCCATGATCGCCCTGCCGTACAACGAGTACCTGCAGCGGTACGGCGCGCATCCGGAATCGATGGCCGCCGTGGTGGCCGAGGCCCGCAAGAACGGCGCCCGCATCCCGTGGTCGCACTGGCACGGCAAGCCACTCGATTGCAGCGAGTATCTGGCGGCGCCGAAGCTTTTCGACCCGGTCTGCCGCTACGACTGTGACCTTCCCGTCGACGGCGTCGGGGCGTTCCTCCTCACCACTGCGGAACGGGCGCGGGATCTACCGCATGCCCCCGTCTACGTTTCCGGTTACGCAAGCAGCACACCGTCCCGTAGGCGACTTCCGCTGCACTGGCCTTTGGACGACATCCTCGACGGCGGAAAGGATCTGGTGCGCCGGCTACGAGCGAGCTCCGGAATCGACCTGAGCGAGGTCGACCTCCCTCAGGTGTACGACGGCTTCTCGCCGTTCGTGTGGTTCTGGCTGGAGGCGCTCGGATTGTGCGCGCCGGGCGATGCGCACCGGTTCGTGGTGGACGGCGGGATCGACAGCGACCGCCCCGGGGCGATCCCGGCGCTGTCCGGGGGCGGTGCGCTGGGCAACGGTCGAATGCACGGGATCCCCCAGATGCTCGAATGCTATCTCCAGCTGGCGGGTCGGGCAGGCGAACGACAACGGGAAAAAGTCGTCACCGCGCTGGCGTGCCACTCGTCTCCGCACTACGGCGGCGCAGTCATGTACTCAGCTACCCAATTTTGAGAACAGCACTATTCCTTACGCGAGAACTATGTTCTACTTTCACCAGGGATATAGGAGTAAATGTGAGCATCCTTTCTGAACGCCGCACCTACGTGGCGGGAAGCTGGATCACCGGCGACGATGTGATTGCCGTCGAGAATCCGGCCGACGAGACCCACGTGGCGGAGGTGACCGGCACGCCGATCCGCGAAATCGAGCGTGCCATTGTGGCAGCGCGCCGCAGCTTCGACGACGGAGACTGGGCAGACCGAACACCGCGCGCACGCGCGGAAGCGCTCCACGCCTTCGTGGACCACCTCGAGTCGAACCGGAATACGCTCGTCGACACTGTGGTCGCCGAAGCAGGCCAGCCGACCCGTTTCGCGGAGGAAACACAATGCCGCGCCGGGGTGGCGATCGCACGTCACACCATCGACCTCTACCTCGCGATGACACACGAGGAGTCCAACCCGGTCCCGGTCGACGACCTCGTCCGCGGCCGCGTTGCGCTGAGCATCAGGCGGCACGAACCGGTCGGCGTGGTCACTGCGATCACCCCGTACAACGCCGCTGTGATCATGGGGCTGCAGAAGCTGATTCCTGCACTGATGGCCGGTAATTCGGTGATTTTGCGTCCCAGCCCGCTGACGCCGATCTCGTCGCTGATCTTCGGTTCGGCTGCCGATGCAGCGGGTTTGCCTGCCGGCGTGCTGAGTGTCGTCGCCGAGTCGGGTACCGCCGGTGCACAGCTGCTGACCACCCACCCGGCGATCGATATGGTGTCCTTCACCGGTTCGACAGCGGCCGGCCGCAAGATCATCGAGCAGGCCGCACCGACGGTGAAGCGGCTTTCGCTCGAGTTGGGCGGTAAGTCGGCTCAAATCTACCTCCCGGACGCCGTCCATCGCGTGGGAACGGGTGCGCTCGCCGTGGTCGCGCGTACCGCCGGACAGGCCTGTGTCGCCGCTACCAGAATGCTGGTGCCGCAGGAGAAGAAGGACGAAGTCCTCGAAGCAGTGTCCGCCGCATACGACTCGATCAAGGTGGGTTTGCCGACCAATCCATCCGCCATGATGGGGCCGGTCATCAGCGCGGCACAACGAGACAAGTGCGAACAGTTCGTACGACTGGCCGAGGAAGAGGGCGCAAAGGTCCTGTTCGGTGGTCGCCGTGCCGCGGGCTTCGACCGCGGATATTACTTCGAGCCCACCGTGCTGGACCTTCCCGACAACACCAATTCCGCGGCGCGAGAGGAGATTTTCGGCCCCGTCATCGGCGTGATCGGTTACCGCGACCTAGACGAGGCGGTCAATATCGCGAACGACAGCGACTATGGGCTGTCCGGGCAGGTGTATGGCGGCGACACCGCGGCGGCGGTAGCCGTCGCCCGACGGCTCCGTACGGGTGCAGTGAACGTGAACACCACCGTCTTCAGTGCGTACGCACCGAGCGGTGGATACAAACAGAGCGGTCTCGGACGCGAGCGAGGTCCGGACGGAATCAGAGAGTTTCAGGAAGTCAAACACATGTCGATTGGAGAACTGAAATGACGAAGACAACGAATACGACATCGGACTACAACCTTGATTGGCTCGTCTCCGTGGACGACCACATTCTCGAACCACCCAACCTCTGGGTAGACCGGGTGCCGAGCAAGGATCGGGATCGTGCTCCCCACATGATCAAGGACGACAGCGGGATGGACGTCTGGGTCTACGACGGCAAGCGGATGCCGAGTAGCGGCCTCAGCGCCGTGGCTGGCAAGTCCAAGGAGGAATTCAGCCCCGAGCCGCTCAACTACGACGAGATGCGACCGGGTTGCTACGACCCCCTGGCCCGAGTCGAGGACATGAATCGAGCCGGAATCCTCGCATCCCTGTCATTTCCGACGGTCACCCGGTTCTGCGGGCAGCTCTTCATGGAGGCGAGCGACCGGGAGTTCGGCTTCTCCTGCCTCCAGGCCTACAACGACTGGCACCTCGAAGAATGGGCGGGCGCCGCGCCGGGCCGATTCATCCCGTTGATCCTCATTCCCATGTGGGATCCGGCGCTCGCCGCCAAGGAGATGGAACGTTGCGCCGCGAAGGGCGCCACCGCGTTCTGTTTCTCCGAGAACCCGGAACCGCTCGGACTGCCCACCATCCACGACAAGGATCGCTTCTGGGATCCGGTGATGGCCGCCGCCAATGACCTCGAGATGGTCGTCTCCATGCACGTCGGCTCCTCGTCCACCGTTCCCCGGATCTCCGCCGATGCACCGTTCATGGCCAATCTGGCCTGGGGGGCAACGCGAACCTCGGGCGCGATGCTGACCTGGCTGTTCAGCAGCATGTTCCAACGCTATCCCAACCTGAAGATCGCATTGTCGGAAGGCGAGATCGGCTGGATGCCCTATTTCCTCGAGCGTGCCGAGCAAGTGCTCGACAAGCAGCGCTACTGGGTGCAGCGGGGCGCCAAGTTCTCCGGGCATGCCGGTTCCGACCTCGACCTCGATGCACTCGACGTCCGCGAGGTGTTCCGCAAGCACATCTTCGGGTGCTTCATCGACGATGTGCACGGGATCGCGAGCCTGGGCGAGATCGGCGAAGACAACATCATGTGCGAAACCGACTATCCCCATTCGGATTCGACGTGGCCGAATTGCATATCTGTGGTGAAGAGCAGGATCGGGCACCTTGCCCCCGAACTGCAGTACAAGATCCTGCGAGGAAACGCGGAGCGGCTGTACCGCTTCACCCCGGCCGAAGTCCCGGTGACCGCCAATGCATGACCTCGTGTACCAGTCCGCCAGCAGAGCCACCGAAGGGAGTGTGTGATGACCGAACTGCTCGAGGGCAGAACTGCCATCGTGACAGGTGCCGGATCTGGTGTGGGGCGTGCGACTGCCGTCCTCTTCGCCCGCGAGGGCAGCCGCGTGGTCTGCGCCGACATCGATCTGCAACATGCGAAGGAGACAGTGCGCATCATCGAGTCCGACGGCGGCGTCGCCGTCGCCGTCGGGAGCGATGTCTCCCGTGAGGACGAGGTCGTAGGAATGGTCGATGCGGCTGTCGAGCAGTTCGGCCGACTCGACATCGTTGTCAACAACGTCGGCATTCCGACGCCCCGTCTGGGTGCGCTGCTCGAGGACCACACGCTCGACGACTTCAATCGGCTTGTCGCGGTCAACCTCGGTGGTGTGTTTCTCGGCTGCAAGCATGCAGTGCTGCAGTTCAAGAAGCAGGGTGGCGGAGGAACCATCGTCAATACCGGCTCGGTCGCCGGTCTCGTCGCCTGGGGTGGTTCGGTGTACGGGGCGACCAAGGGTGGTGTGCTGCAATTGACTCGAGCCCTGGCCGTCGAGGGCGCTCCGCACCAGATCCGCGTCAACGCGGTGTGCCCGGCCGCGATGCCGCTGACGGGTTTCATGTCGGCAGGGGGGATGGACGCGTCGCTCGACGCCCATCCCGACCTCACTGACCGGATGGCCGCGCAGCATCCGCTCGGGCGTTTCATCACGGCCGAGGACTGTGCGGAAGCGATTTTGTATCTGGCTTCCGATCACGCCCGGAACGTCACCGGGGTGTCGCTGCCGATCGACGGGGGGTATGTGGCGCGATGACCACCGAATCGCTCGATCGTGTTCGTATGCGTGAGTTGTTCGATCTACGCGGGTCCTACAACGAGCTCACGGGTGGCCACTACGACGGTGACCCGTACCCCACGTGGCATCGGCTTCGTGAGGAAGGTCCGGTTCATCCGGGGACCGTCCACGAGCTCACCGGCCGGCCGGAGACTCTGTACTTCCAGGGTCTTCCGTTCCCGGACCGGCCGCATTTCTCGGCGTTCAGCTACGACGCCTGTATGGAGGCGTTTCGCGATCCAGCGGTGTTCGCCTCCTCGCCGGAAGCGGTGGACGCGGATCCGGAGGCGGGCTCGCTGGGGCATCAGAGCATGTTGTCGATGGGGGGTGTTCAGCACCGACGCTACCGCGGACTGGTCCAGCCCTCGTTCCTGCCTTCGAACGCCGAGTGGTGGATGAAGAATTGGATCGAGGAGACGGTCCACCTGCTCGTCGACGGATTCGCTGGGGACGGGCACGCGGAATTGAATGTCGATTTCTGTGCGGCCATTCCGGTGTTGACCATCACGGGCAGTTTCGGCATCCCGATGGAGCAAGCACTCGACATTCGAGCCGCATTGACGCGAGATCACCAGAAGATCATCGACATCCTCACGCCGGTCGTCGCGGCCCGCCGTGCGGAGCCGAGGGACGACCTGATCAGTATCCTGGTCCAGGCGGAACTCACCGACGAGGCGGGTGTCGCGCAGCGTCTGACAGACGAGGAGATCTACACTTTCTCGCTACTGCTCTTGGCGGCGGGCTCCGGCACCACCTGGAAGCAGATGGGGACGACGATCACCGCGCTGCTGCAACGCCCGGACGTGTTGAACGCGGTACGCGAGGATCGAAAGCTGCTGCGGCCGGCTATCGAAGAGACGTTGCGATGGATGCCGACCGATCCGATGTTCTCCCGATGGGTCACCGAGGACATCGAGTTTCACGGTCAGCGCATCCCGAAGGGCGCCGTCATGCATCTCTGTGTGGCTGCGGCAAATCGTGATCCCGCGCGGTGGGACAGTCCCGACGAATTCGACATCATGCGTCCCCTGAAATCCACGTTGGCGTTCGGGCAGGGCTCGCACATTTGTCTGGGCATGCATGTGGCCCGCGGTGAGATGACCGCCGGGATCAACGCGCTGCTCGACCGGCTGCCCGGCCTCAGGCTCGACCCGGACGCCGAGCCACCCAGCTTCGTCGGGATGTACGAACGCGGAGCCACCGCCATACCCGTGCTGTTCGATGTGAAATGAGTTAGGGATGTCCGAGACGAACTACACAGCACCCGACCTCTCCCTGAGGGGCGACGACCACATCCGGGTGTATCGGGAAACCGGGGGAGAAGTGGGCTATCTCTGGAACGGCGTACCGACGCTCTTGCTCACCGTGACGGGACGACGCTCCGGCCGTTCGCACTCGTCGGCGCTGATCTTCGCCCGCGACGGCGACGACTACCTCGTGGTGGCGTCCAAAGGAGGGGCACCCGCCCACCCTCAGTGGTACCGGAATCTGCGTGCCAATCCAGAGGCAGAGGTGCAGGTCAAAGCCGAGAAGCTCGCGGTACGTGGGCATACCGCCGGGCCGGAGGAGAGGACGCGACTGTGGAAGATCTTGACTGAGCTCTGGCCCAACTACGACGTCTACCAGTCGCGGACGGAGAGGCAGATTCCAGTCGTCGTGCTCTCACCGACATGACACCAACTAGACTCGAGCACCATGTCTTGGGCTGAGGAACGAGCCGCGGAACGGTCACCGGCGGTACGGCGCTCCCGCAGCCGCATCGCGGATCAGGTGCGTTCGATTCTCGATGCGGCACAACGGCTCATCGAGATCAAGGGCGACGCGTTCACAACCCAGGAACTCACCAAGGAAGCCGGCGTCGCGCTGCAGACTTTCTACCGATACTTCGGGAGCAAAGACGAGTTGTTGCTCGCCGTGCTGGGCGACGCGATGGAGACCGCCTGCTTACGGTGGACAGCGGCAGCTTCCAATCTCGATGATCCGCTGCAGCGGCTTCATTTCTACATCACATCCATTCTGGGCGGGCTGGGGCAGGAGCCTCGCCGCGACGCACTCGCCCAGTTCATCGTCACCACCCACTGGCGGTTGCACCGCGTGTTTCCGGAAGAACTCGCCAAAGCCGAGCAGCCGTTCGTCGACCTCTTGCACACGGAGATCAGGGCGGCCGTCGAACGAGGGCAGTTGAAAACCGCCAACACAGCGGGGGACGCCTGGTTCGTCTCCGAGCTGGTGCGGTCGGTCTACCACTACTGGGCTTACGCACCCGGTGACGCCGAGGATGTTCAAGACCGACTGTGGGAGTTCGTTCTCAGGGCGCTCGGCGGAGTGGCAAAACCGTAGCCCGTTGCAAGAATGAATGTTTCAAAGCTTTTGCTGACATATTCGCTCTTGTCCTCAATATCCGATTCTGCATATGGTGTAGATCACAGCAGGTAGGCATCAGCGGAACCTGTTCGCTCCCAGAACCTTTTATCAACTCGGGCTCGTAATGTTCGGGCATCGGCTACGACGTTGAGCGGGAGCACTAACCGCCACCATTCACATCCACGGAGAGGTCCACATGATCCGCCGTACACGTACCCCAAAGCTCCTAGCCGCGGCCCTTGCCACGGCAGCGATGGTACTGCTCACCGCCTGTGGAAGCGGAGGCGTCACCACGAGCGGCGGCGCACCCGACAATGAGGGTGATCCGGTCGCCGGTGGAACTGCGCGCATCCTGCAGCTCGCCGAGCCCCGTTCTCTCGATCCCGCAAGCCTGTCGAACACGTGGGCGCACATGGCATCGCTCGGCAACGCCTTGTACGGGACCTTGATGATCAATGACATCAAAACCTTCGACACCGAGTTCAAGATGGCCTCCGACTTCTCGACATCGGATGGAGGTGCGACATTCGATCTGACGCTGCGGCCGGGGCTGACCTTCACCGACGGCACACCCCTGGATGCGGCGGCGGTCAAATTCAACTGGGACAGGCTGAAAGACCCGCAGTTGGGGTCGACCTCGATCCGTCAGGCGGTGCAGGTGGCGAACTCCGAGGTGGTCGATCCAGTCAAGCTGAAAGTCACCTTGGCCGCGCCGAATCCGCAGTTTGCGGAGTCGCTGGTGGCCGGGGCGATGAACTGGATCGCCTCGCCGACCGCACTGCAGCGAGGGTCGGACTCGTTCAACGAGAAGCCTGCGGGTGCGGGCCCGTTCAAGTTGGTCAGCTGGACTCGACAAGGTGCGATCGAGCTCGAGAAGAACCCCGACTACTGGGACGCGCCGAAGCCGTACCTGGATCGGATCACGATCACTACCGTCCACGATGCGAACCAGCGCCTGAATGCAGTGGCCACCGGCGGTGCCGACCTGGCGTCAGAATCGACCATGGCCAGTATTGCGAAGGCGGACGCACAGGGGCTGCACTACGAGATCGTCCCCACCGGTGGCGGGCAGATCATCGCCATGAACCATCGCCGGGCACCGTTCGACGATGTGCGGGCACGTCGTGCTGTTCAGTTGGCGTTGGACACCGGCAGTCTGAACACCACCGTCTATAACGGCGAAGGGGAGGTTCCCCAGACCTTGTTCACCGAGGATTCACCTTTCCACGCCGACGTACAGCTCCAGGACTCGGATCCGGAGGAAGCTCAAAGACTGTTCAACGAACTGGCGGCAGAGGGCAGGCCGGTCTCGTTCACTTTCATGGCCTATCCCACGAGTGAATCGAAGATGTTGGCCGAGGCAGTTCAGGCGCAGTTGAGCGGATACGAGAACGTCGACGTGCAGGTCGACGTGCGTGATATCTCGCGTGCGACAGCAGCGGCGGCGAGTCGGGACTTCGACATGACGATCTCCTCCTCGATCATCCAGGATCCCGACTTTCCACTGTGGACAGCTTTTCACTCCAAGTCGCCCGGCAACTGGGTCGGAATAAATGATCCCGAGCTCGATGCAGCGCTCGACAAGGGGCGGGTCTCCGAGTCGGAAGCCGAGCGTATCGAGGCGTACGACACCGCGCAGAAACGCATCAAAGAGGTGATCCCTGGGGTCTGGTATATCCGCGCGGTCCCCGCGGTCGTCTACGGAAACAACTTACGGGGAGTCGAGATGTACACGCTGGGTTCACCACTGCCCGAGGAGCTTTGGGTGAGCTGAAGGCTCAGGGGGCCGACGGCCCCTGCCAGTTGTGAATATGGTATTCTCGCTGGACAAGAACGCCAATATCGAAATGGAGAACAGCGCATGGTCGACCTCGAGCTGGAACAGGAGTTGGCGGTCATCACCATCGATCGACCACATGCTCGCAACGCCATCGCGCCGGAGACCATGGATCAGTTGGAGAAGGCGCTCGACGCGGCGGCCGGGGCCAAGGCACTGGTGATCAGGGGAGCCGGTGACAGGGCGTTTGTGTCGGGCGGAGATCTCAAAGAGCTGAGCAAGCTGAGAACCGAGGAGCAGGCGGCGGACATGGCGCGCCGGATGCGGACGGTCTGCGACCAGATCGCGAACTTCCCGGCGCCGGTCGTCGCCGCGCTGAACGGCCACGCTCTCGGCGGTGGGGCAGAGGTGGCCGTGGCCGCCGACATCCGGGTAGCCGCCGACGACATCAGAATCGGTTTCAACCAAGTCGCACTGGCGATCATGCCCGCATGGGGTGGCGCCGAGCGGCTCGCCGCGCTCGTCGGCCCGGGCAAGGCCCTCATGCTGGCCGGCTCGGGTGCCGTACTCGACGCGGCAGAAGCCGAACGTCTCGGATTGGTGGACCTGGTCCTGCCCAGGGCGTCCTTCGAGGATGGTTGGCGTTCGCTGGCCCTGTCGCTGGCCAACAGCTCGGCCGGCGAAATCAAGCGTGTCATGGCGGGCGCCTCCGCAGCCGAGGCGGTCACGGCGTTCGCGCGGCTCTGGGTTGCCGACGAACACTGGCAGGCGGCAGACCGAGTGATGAGCCGTAGCAGGTGAACCCATGACGTTCGTGATCACGCAACCTTGCTGCAGCGACGCGAGCTGCATTCCGGTGTGCCCCGTCGACTGCATCCGCCCGCGTCCGGGAGATCCGCAATACAGCACTACCGAAATGCTGTACATCGACCCCGACACCTGTATCGACTGCGGTGAATGCGTCAGTGCGTGCCCGGTGGATGCGATCTTCTCCGAGTTCGACCTTGCCGCCACGATGACCCGGTACACCGACGTCAATCGGGGCTACTTCGAGCGGCACCCACTCGATACGGACACCACCCCCTCGCCGGGCAAGAAGAAGCGTCCGTCGAAAGAGGGTGTCACACTGCGCGTTGCGATCATCGGCACCGGGCCTTCGGCGTGTTACACGGCTGAAGCACTGTTGCGGCGCGGTGGGGTCGAGATCGATATGTTCGACCGGTTGCCCACACCTTGGGGTCTGGTACGCGGGGGTGTCGCACCCGATCATCCCAAAACCAAAGGCGTCGCGGACATGTTCGCATCGGAGTTCAGGTCCGCCTCCCTGCAGTTCTTTCTCAATGTCGACGTGGGCAAGCACGTTTCCCTCGCCGATCTGCGCGAGCACCATCACGCCGTGGTGTATGCGGTCGGTGCATCCGGAGACCGGCGTCTCGACATACCCGGGGAGGATCTGCCCGGCAGCCACTCCGCGACGGAGTTCGTAGCCTGGTACAACGGTCACCCCGATTATGCCGACCGGACATTCGATCTGTCGGGGGAGCGCGCGGTAATCGTCGGTAATGGCAACGTCGCCCTCGACGTCGCGCGCATCCTCACCCTCGATCCGGACGAGCTGGCCAAGACTGATATTGCCGACCATGCGCTGCAAGCTTTGCGTAGCAGTAACATTCGAGAGGTCGTCGTACTCGGGCGCCGTGGGCCCATGCAAGCGGCGTACTCGATGCCGGAGTTTTTGGCTCTGGGTTACCTGCCCGGGGTCGATGTCGTCATCGACGACGCCGAGTTGACGCTCGACCCGGTCAGCCAGGCGATATATGACGATCCAGATATCGAGCCATCGCGCAAGCTCGCACTGGACCTGGCTCGCGAGTACGCACACAGCGCCCGCACGACCGGTAACAAACAAATCGTTTTCCGGTACCTTGTGTCACCGCGCCATATTCGCGGCGGCGACCGTGTGGAATCGGTCGAACTCGTCCACAACATTCTCGATGGCGACCTCAATGCGGTGGGCACGGAGTCCACCACGAGTGTGGACACGTCCCTTGTTCTGAGGTCGGTCGGCTACCGCGGCGAGCCTGTCGCCGACGTGCCGTTCGACGAGCAGCGCGGAGTCATTCCCCACGACCGTGGCCGCGTGACCGGAACGGTCGGTGTCTACACCGCGGGGTGGATCAAGCGCGGACCGCGGGGCATCATCGGCACCAATCGAGGAGATGCCGAGGAGACCGTCGCGATGCTGCTCGAAGATTTCGAGGCCGGCATCCTTCCCGCGCCGAAAGCGGATCGCGCCGCGTTGGCAGAGTTGGTGAAGCGGCGAGGGCCGCAGGTGATCGACAAGGAGCGTTGGCGGGAGATCGACGCCGCGGAGAAGGCCGCAGGAAGAATTGCAGGCCGGCCCCGCGTCAAACTTCCTGTCATCGACGTCGCTTCGACGAACGATTGACAGGTGGCAACGCGTAGGAGCGCAGAAATCTATGCTCTCGGTCGCAGATTCATTTCATTCGTCTGTTAACATCGTGTGGTTCCTTAAGAAGAAGGGAGCCACTCGTGGTGTTCGATGTCATGCCCCGGTCGCGTCGTGGGGTGTATGGAATAGCGGTCACATCGGAGTTGACCGGAATCGGGCCGCAAACACTGCGGCTGTACGAACGGCGCGGATTGCTGACGCCTGCGCGGACCAGCGGCGGAACCCGTCGTTACAGCGAGGAAGATCTGGTTCGCCTCGGACGCATCGCCGAACTTATCGAAGCTGGCATCAACCTGCCGGGCATACAGCGGATTCTCGACCTCGAAGCGGAGAACGCTGAACTTCTGGGTCGTCTGCACTCGGCCGAACATGGAGGCGACCGCCTGAAGGTCGAACGTGAAGAGGCAACCGCCTGACAAGGCGGTACGCGATCGATCGAATCGACAACCAGTATCGTCACTGGCCGGTTCTGCGGGCGCGTTCTTCCGAGCGTGCAGCGGCCCTTTCGTTATGCATGACACTGCAGATCACAAAAACATCTCGAATTCTGAGATGTCTGGGGTTGTCTATTCTGCCTGGTCACTCAGTGTTTTCGGAGTCGACTCCAGCCGGGCGTCGCGCTGGGTTTGCGTCGCGGGGTTGAACTTCTGTCGTTAACCGATACGATAAAATCTATACCCGCCGGAGCAGATAAATTGCTGAGCAACACTGCGTCGGCGGTGAAACAGCGACACGCTGGCCTTGCAGAAGGCCGCGGCCGGCGTCGCACCGGAAACGCCAGTTCCGGTGCGTCAGCCCGAAGACCTCTGGCCCAGACTCGACGCAAGACGGGACCTGAACCATGACTCTCGCCGCACATGACGTTTTCCGCCCTCATACTCCCCGGCACGCAAAGACTGCTAACGGAACGCCCGACCGGCGCTTCTCCGTGGGAACCGCGTTGACCGCAGGCCTCATTGCAGCCGTACCCGCGGCGACTGTGACTGGTTCGGTGGTACTTGCCGCCGCTACTGCCACCTCTGTACTGATTGGAGTGATTCTGGCCGCATTTCTCATCTCGAGCGTGATCTGACCGATATTCGTCCGCCACATCAGCTATCGAAGGAGAAATATATGACCAGCACCACCACCGCAACGCTGATCACTCAGTTGCGTGCCGTTCTCGACCTCACCAACACCGAAATCCAGGTAGCAGAGACCCGCATCGCCCAGGCACGCACCGAGGCTGTTCGCCGCGAACTCACGGAGAACGCCGAAAACGGACGTCAGCGCGCCGAGGTAATCGAACGCGCAATTCGCGACCTCGGCGGTGTTCCCGAGGTTATCGGGCCCTTCCTCGGTCGGCTTGCTGCCGTGCTCAAGGCGATGGCCGAGCAAGCGCAGCCGTTCGACGAGGCACTGCTGGGCGACCTGGCCCTCGAACATCAACTCCTCGACCGCGCGCGTTACATCAAGGCGCTCGCCACCGTCGCGAAGGAGCCGGCAGTCATCGGTCTAGCGGACCGATTGATCACAGCGCATTCCGCAACCGTGGACTGGCTTTCGACCGTTCTGGCCGAGGATGCGCTCGGCGGCCCGGCAGCGCTGCGGCGCACGCCGTTCCAGGCCGCTGCCGGAAGCACGATTCGGCTGCTCAACGTCCCGGTCACCTGGTCGGCGCGCGGAATCGATCGAGCATTGGACACGGCCCGCACCACACCGCCCCTGCTCAGTGCGTTGCTCAGCCGCGGCGCTCACGCCGGCGATGTCGCAGTCAAGACGTTGGCCGCCTCGCGGGATGCCGCCCTCGAAACTGCGGAGAGTGTGACCCGCCGGGAAGGCGCGAGCGGTGTCGCCGACGCCATCCATTCGGCTCGCGCCGCGGGTGGTGTCGTGGATCCGGGCGAGCTTCCGATCGACGACTACGACGACCTGAACGTGTCGCAGGCCGTCGCTGCGGTCAGGGAACTCACCGATCCCGCCGATGTGCGCACGGTCGTCGCCTACGAGGAAGCGCACAAGAATCGGCACGGCATCGTCTCCGCCGCCCAAACCCATCTCGCGTCCATCGCGCAGGAAGTCGCCGGCATCCGCTGACGATTCGTAGAAGAATTCCGCCGGTCCCCACAGGGGGCCGGCGGAATTGTCGGTGAGGTCAGCAGGTGCCGGTTTTGGCAGCGTCGTACGCCCTGACCATCTGATCCTTACGTTCTTGCGGGGCGTCTTTCCATTCCGGGGTGAGGGCCGACTGGTCGAAGAGGTCGCTCAGAGCCTTCGTGCGGTCGAACGGTTCGCCGATCTGCTGCGCTCGGGCTTCGGCACTGTTCGCGTACTGGAGCAGGCCCGCGCACAGGTCAGCGACGGCGGGAAGGTCGGCGGCCGCTGCCTCCGCCGCCTCGGTGGTTGCGCTCACCTCGGTGTCGGTGTCGGTGTCGGTCGATTCGGAACTGCACGCTCCCAGGAACAGGACGGCAGGGATCAGCAGCGCAACGATGGTTCGGGTCATGCGAAATACATACCAGAGCTGCCGACCACGCCGTGTCGTCCGGTTCGCCACGATCGGGGAGCGGGCGCGTCTTCCGCGGAAGACCTCGTGCTCAGCTGATCTTGCGCCGGTAGATGGCGGTCGCGAAGGCGTAGGCGACAACGAGGATGCCGACCAGCCACCCGAGAGCGATCCAGATGTCAGTGCCGACGGGTTGCTGGGCGAACAGTGCTCGGATGGTGTTCACGACGTAAGTCACGGGCTGGTTCTCGGCGAACCATGCGACCGGTCCGGGCATCGAGTCGGTAGGCACGAAGGCCGAGCTGATGAACGGCAGGAAGATCAGCGGGTAGCTGAACGCGCTCGCGCCGTCGATCGTCTTCGCCGAGAGTCCGGCAATCACGGCGATCCAGGTCAGCGCGAGGGTGAACAAAATCAGGATGCCCGCGACCGCGAGCCAGGCGGCCACGGATGCTCCGGTGCGGAACCCCATGATCAGCGCGACACCGGTGACGATCGTGACCGAGACCAGGTTCGCGGCCACGGACGTGAGCACATGCGCCCACAGCACACTCGACCTCGCGATCGGCATGGATTGAAAGCGTTCGAATATGCCGCCCTGCATGTCGAGGAACAGTCGGTACGCGGTGTACGCGACGCCGGACGCGATCGTGATGAGCAAGATGCCGGGGAGCATGTAGGTGCCGTACGACTGGTCGGATCCGGTGTTGATCGCGCCGCCGAAGACGTAGGTGAACAGCAGCATCAGCGCGATCGGGGTGACCGCGGTAGCGACGATCGTGTCGGGGCTGCGGAGGATGTGCTGCAGCGAGCGGCCGGTGAGGACGCCGGTGTCGCCGAGGACATGGGTGGTCATCGGGCTTCCTTTCCTGCTGGGACGGTGGTGTCACCGACGAGGGCGAGGAAGACGTCCTCGAGGGAGGGCTGCTTCTCGATGTACTCGACCTTGGCGGGCGGAAGGAGCTGCTCGAGCTCGGCGAGGGTGCCGTTCTGAATGATGATGCCCTGGTGGAGAATTGCGATGCGGTCGGCGAGCTGCTCGGCCTCGTCGAGGTGCTGGGTGGTCAGCAGTACGGTCGTGCCGGTCCTGGCGAGTTCCTTGACCGTCTGCCACACCTCGATCCGGGCCTGCGGGTCCAGCCCAGTGGTGGGTTCGTCGAGGAAGATGATCGGCGGGTTCCCGATCAGGCTCATTGCGATGTCGAGCCGGCGTCGCATGCCACCGGAGTACGTCGTCGCCTTGCGGTTCCCCGCTTCGGTGAGCGAGAAGCGGGCGAGCATGTCGTCGGCGATCGCACCCGGATTCTTCAGGTGGCGCAGCTTGGCGACCAGCACGAGGTTCTCCCGGCCGGTGAGCACTTCATCGATCGCGGCGAATTGGCCTGTCAGACTGATCGACTCGCGTACCTCGCCGGGCTTCGCAGCGACGTCGAAGCCGTGGATCGTGGCGGTGCCCGCGTCGGCCTTCAACAGCGTTGACAGGATTCGCACCAGCGTGGTCTTGCCCGCACCGTTCGAGCCGAGAAGCGCGAAGATGCTCCCCGCGGTCACGTCGAAGTCGACTCCCCGCAACACCTGCAAGTCCTTGAACGATTTCACGATGCCCCGCACTCGGATCGCCGGTTCGAGCGCCTGATCGGCGGTCATGGCCGGTTCTCCGTTTCCGGCGCGTTCACGCCCTCGTCGGCGGCCTTGTCGAGGGCGTCCGTCAGGCGCTTGCGCTCCTTGTTGATCCATCGGCCGTCCGAGTAGTTCTGGATGAAAGTGTCTGCGAATTCGACTGGGTCGTCCCCGACGATGCCGCGGATCGGGGTGCCGTCGGCGGCGGCGCGCTCGATCAGGTCGGCGAGGTCCTCGAGCATCTGGATGAGCACATCGCCCTTGACGATCGATCCGGCGTACATGAAGTAGCGTTCGATCCCGTCGATCCCGGTTCGGTAGCTCGTGGGAAGCTGTTCCTTGCGAGCTTTGTACCGGCGCCAGCGCTTCTTGTCCTCGAACAAACCTGTGATCTGCTCGATCCATCGTGCGGCCATGATTACTCTCCTTCGCTTCGTGGGTGCTCGATGTGCTGGTGGAGCTGGTCGATCCGCTCTGCGAGGAAGGTCCACGTCTTCCAGAATTCTTGGAGGTACCCGCCACCGTGTGGGTTGAGCGAGTACACCTTGCGCGGCGGACCCTTCTCGGACGGGACCTTCTCCACGTCGACGAGACCTCGCTGCTCGATCCTGACCAGCAGGGCGTAGATGGTGCCCTCGGCGATCTCGGAGAAACCCTGCTCGCGAAGTCGCGCCGTGATCTCGTAGCCGTACGCCGGCCGCGCGGCCAGGATCGCCAGGACGATGCCCTCGAGCGTGCCCTTGAGCATCTCGGTCATCTGCTTGCCCATCGGACCCTCCTTCCGGCTACTCAGTGTTAATGACTACCACTAGATAGTAACGCTGAATACCGTTTGCGCAAGAGGGTTGATGCAACGAATTCAGAAGGGGGTTCGGAGCGTTGAGGCTCCGGCAGCTGCGGGCGTTGACGTTCGACGCGCAGAGCAGCCCGGCTGCGGGCACCTGTCAGATGGCAGGGCGAGATGTTTTCACGAACGCGTCAGGCAGGACCCAGCGTGTAATCGATGCCCGGTCGATCGCCCTTGCCCTTGAGCCAGCGTCCAGGAAGGCGGCCGGCGAGTTCCCCGAGGGGGCCGACGGCTGCGCTCAAAACCGCGACTGTGTCCTGTAGCAGATCGATGCTCGCGCTCATCCGCTCGAGATTCGGCGCCAGTGCGGTCAAGGTTTCCGAGAGCGCGACGATCTGGTCGAGCGGTCCGCCCTCGGCGATCAGCCGTTCGAAAGCGCCACCCTCCGACAGCAGCGTGTCGAGGATCCCGTTCTCGGCCAGGGCGCGGTCCACGATGCCGCCCTGCGCGGTGAGTCGCTCGACGGCGCCGTCGGCGGCTGTGAGTCGTTCGAGGGGGCCTTGCTCGGCGGTGAGGCGGTCGAGCAGTCCATCCTTGGCGAGTAGACGCTCGAGCGTGCCGTCCTCGGCGAGAACGCGGTCGAGTGGGCCGTCCTTCGCGAGCACCCGGTCGAGCGGTCCGCCGGGTTCGAGGAGCCGTTCGAGGGTGCCACCTTCGGAGGTCAGCCGGTCGACCGGGCCACCCGGCGCAAGCAGTCGATCGAGGGGTCCTCCGGGCTGGAGTGCTTGTCCGAGTGGCCTGTCGTTCGCCGCCAGTGAGGACAGCTGACTGATCATCTGCAGCGGGCTGCCGGAAGCGCCCATGCCGGTGACCACTCCGGTGCCTGCTACCGCTGTGCGCACCGTCGCCAAGGTGGCCTCGGCGATTCCGAGTCCGACATCGGCCGCCGCAAGTCCGGCGCGCACCGGGAGGGCCAGCAACGAGACCACGTTCATACGATTACTGTAACCCGCGACACACAAGCATTTCGCGGCTCGGGCACTCAGTGCAGGACTTTGAGTCCCACGACGCATGCCACGATGGCGGCGACCAGCAGGATCTTGACGAGCGATGTGTTTTCGGCGCCGGTCGCCATCGCGAAACCGACGGTAAGGGAAGCGCCGATTCCCACCCACACTGCGTATGCCGTCCCGGTCGGCAGAGTACGCATCGCGAAGGCCAGCCCCGCCATGCTGAGGACCAGCGCAATGACGAATACGACACTGGGGCTGATTTTGCTGAACCCCTCGGACCGACCGAGAGCGGTGGCCCAAACGGCCTCCAGCACGCCCGACAGCACCAGCACGATCCACGCCATGACACTCTCCCGAGCACCGTCTTGTCGCTGGCCGGGTACGGTGCGCTCGTCCGGGTGTCGTATCGACGACCTTCACGGTACCGAAAGCCCGTGCCGCGGGCTGAACGCAGTGGTCGGCGCGTGCAGGAAAACGCCGGATAAGTCTCCCTCGTCTCGGCGGATTTCCTTTTTGTGACACGGCGGGGAAACGCATTGTTATCGGTTCGGGTTCACGCCGGCGAATGCGCCGAATAACTCAGCGGATCGCGGCCTGCTTGTTTATTGTCGAGCACAATGCGTGAATTCCGTGCGCACTCCACCGACGATGACGAGGCATATCATGATGCTCGGACTGCTTGCCGCAATCAACAGCGCGTTCACACTCGGGATTGCCAACACTATCGGGACGTTCGGGGGAGTGGTTCTCAACCTGAACGTGGTCGGCTGAGAAACCGGTCGACGTCGACAGCTGTCGGACCGACAGCAGGACACCTACTTTCACCACATCTGCGATCGACGGCCCCGCCGCGTCTCCTGCGGCGGGGCCGCAGTGTACCCGGGGCGCCCCAGCCTGCGGAAGGCACAACTTTCCCATCCTTGCTCATCGCTCTCGAATCTCGGCTCTTTTCGCCGAAAAAGTCTCGGTGAGAAATTTCGGGAAAATCCAATGCGAGTGTCGCCACAGATTTGCGACGGTTCACCTATTGTTCTCGACAACGTGCAAGCAACGCGCGTAATCGGCTCGACACGGAAGTCCGCCCTGGCACAGGGGGAGATGATGGAGAACATGATGCTCGGATTACTCGGCGCACTCAACAGCGGTGTCACGCTCGGTCTGGCCAACACGATTCTGACGTTCGGTGGCGTAGTCCTCAACCTCAACATCGTCGTCAACTGACAAGGGGGCTTCGTCGTCTGCTGACGACGGGCGCACCGCCCGCCCGCTCGGTTCCCTGGGACGCTCACAGGAACTTCCCAGGGAACCGACAGCGATGATCCAGCGTTCCGCGTGATGATGGGTTCCGTGAATGAGAAGCCCGTCGAAGCCCGAGTTCTCGTCGTCGACGACGAACCGAACATCCTCGAACTGCTGTCCGTCAGCCTGCGTTTTCAGGGTTTCGAGGTCGCGATCGCGTCGAGCGGCGCGGCAGGTCTCGATACGGCGCGCACCTTTCGGCCCGACGCCGTAATTCTCGACGTCATGATGCCGGGGATGGACGGGTTCGGGATGCTCCAGCGGCTACGCGCGGATGGCGTGCACGCGCCGGTTCTCTTCCTTACCGCAAAGGACGCGGTCGAGGACAAGATCAGCGGCCTCACACTCGGCGCCGACGACTACGTCACCAAGCCGTTCAGTCTCGAAGAAGTAGTGACACGGCTGCGTGTGATCCTCCGTCGATCCGGCAAGGTGTCGGTCGAGGAACAGTCGGCGCGCATCACGTTTGCCGACATCGAACTCGACGACGACACACGTGAGGTATGGAAAGCGGGCGAACTGGTATCGCTGTCGCCCACCGAGTTCACCCTGCTGCGGTACTTCATGGTGAACGCAGGCACGGTTCTCAGCAAGCCGCGCATCCTCGACCACGTGTGGAATTACGACTTCGGCGGTGAGGTCGGGGTGGTGGAGTCGTACGTCTCCTACCTGCGTCGCAAGGTGGACACCGGGGAGAAGCCGCTGATTCACACCCTTCGGGGCGTCGGGTACGTGATGCGCGAACCGCGGCGATGACCGCCCCACCCGCACTAGAGAATTCTGTCGCGCCGGCCGGGCACGCGGGTCGGCGGTGGGTGCGGTCGATGCCGTTGCGGGTCAGCTTGGTAAGTGCGGTGCTGCTGCTCGCGGCACTCGGTCTCCTGGCGTCGGGAGTCGCGGTGACGTCGGCGCTCGAGAATTCTTTGACGAGCCGAATCGACCACCAACTCCGCGAGGCCGCGCAAGGGTGGGCCAAGCCGCGGGAAATGCGTCCGCTCCCGCCCCCGGACGAGCCGAACCCGGGACGACCGCCCAGCCCGTTCTATGTCCGCGCCGTGTCCCCGGACGGAACGGTGCTCTTCCAGATCAACGACGAGACCAGCGCGCCCGCAATTCCTGCCGATCCCTCTTCGGGTCCCATGACGGTCGGCTCCACCGACGGATCCGATGTCCGCTGGCGTGTGCTCACCACCACCGCGGCGAGCGGCACCCAGACGACGGTGGCGGTGACACTCACCGAGAACGACGACACGGTGAACCAATTGGTGGTCCTGCAACTCGGCATCGGCGCGGTGGTGCTCATTGCGTTGGGCGTCGTCGCGTACTTCGTCGTCCGCCGCAGCCTGCGTCCGCTCGGCGAAGTCGAGGAGACCGCCGCCGCGATCGCCGCCGGCGACCTCCATCGGCGTGTCCCCGCGCGCGACGACCGCACCGAGATCGGACGGTTGTCGGTTGCCCTGAATGGGATGCTCGCCCAGATTCAGCATGCCTTCGCCGCAACAGAAGCGTCCGAGGAGTCGGCCCGCCGCTCCGAGGAGAAGATGAGGCAATTCGTCGCCGACGCCAGCCACGAATTGCGTACCCCGCTGACCACAATTCGCGGTTTCGCCGAACTGTATCGGCAGGGCGCGATGACCGACACCGAGACGTTGATGAGCCGTATCGAGGGAGAGGCCTCCCGGATGGGTCTACTCGTGGAGGACCTACTCATGCTCGCTCGGCTCGACGCCCAGCGGCCCCTCGAGAATCGGCCGGTCGACCTGCTGTCCGTGGTGTCCGACGCCGTGCACGCTGCCCGCGCGGTGGCGCCCGAACGCTCCTTCGCCCTGGAAGTGGGTTCCGGACCGGGAACCCCCGAAGTCCTCGGTGACGAGGCGCGGCTGCGGCAGGTGCTCGGCAACCTACTTACCAACGCCGTCAAGCACACTCCCGCGACCGCGGACGTGACGGTTCGACTGCAGACCACGGAGAACCGGGTCGTGCTGGAGGTAACCGACACCGGCCCGGGTCTCAGCGAAGACGATGCGGCGCGGGTATTCGAACGGTTCTACCGAGCCGACGCGTCCCGCACCCGAGAGAGTGGGGGAAGCGGACTCGGCCTGTCGATCGTGGCGGCGCTCGTGGCCGCGCACCAGGGCACCGTGACCGTCGACAGCCGGCCGGGCGAGGGCGCCACCTTCCGGGTGGAACTGCCCCGGGCGCTCTAGATCACATGTCTCAGTCGGGAACGTTGTCTGCGTATCCGAGATCGCGGAGGGCGCCGCGGAGCTTCGTCATAGCGTCGTCCTGCGACTCCTGAGACGGATCCGGATTTGCATTGCTGATGTTGAAATCACCGAGGTCGTATGCCGGGAAGACGTGCACATGCAGGTGTGGGACCTCGAGTCCGGCGATCAACAGTCCGGCACGGGGCGCGTCGAACGCCGGGCGCACAGCCTGCCCGACGATGCGGGCCACATCCATCACCTTGGCCCACAGCTCACCGTCGACCTCCTGCCAGTGGTCCACCTCTTTCCGCGGCACGATGAGGGTGTGGCCTTGTGTGATGGGTGCGATGGTGAGGAACGCGACGACATCCTCGTCCTCCCACACGAACCTTCCGGGTAGATCTCCGTTGATGATGGCGCTGAATACAGATCCCATGGCCGCCATTATGCGGCTTCGCCGCCCGTGAGTACTTATTAACCATCCCCGGTTAACAAGTACTCGCAGGCGCGAAGCGCACAGGAAACTGCCAGGCGGTGTCCAGGGAGGCCGGAGAGTTCGGGCCGAATCTGGGACGCATGACGACGAACTCCCTCTCCCGCGGATCGGGTGCACCGTTACGAACAGAGACCTCGCCGACCGCGCCCGTGCTGGACGTTGTCGTGCCGGTGTACAACGAGGAGGCCGGCCTCGACCACTGCGTACGGCGGCTGCGACGGCACCTCGACGACAATGTTCCCTTCTCCGCCCGCATCACGATTGCCGACAACGCCAGCGTCGACGCCACCCTCGCCGTAGCGGAACGGCTCGCCACCGAAGTCCGCGACGTGCGCGTCGTCCACCTCGACCTGAAGGGGCGGGGCCGCGCGCTGCGGGAGGTGTGGGGTGCATCGGACGCCGAGGTCGTGGCCTACATGGACGTAGACCTGTCGACTGACCTCAACGCCCTCATGCCGCTGATCGCCCCTCTGCTGTCCGGGCATTCCGACGTCGCGATCGGCTCGCGACTCGTCCGCTCGTCCCGGGTGGTGCGAGGGCCGAAACGCGAGTTCATCTCCCGCAGTTACAACCTGATCCTCCGCGGCGCACTGCACGCACGCTTCTCGGACGCACAGTGCGGCTTCAAAGCAATGCGGGCCGACGTAGCCCAGCGTCTACTTCCCCTGGTCGAGGACACCGGCTGGTTCTTCGACACCGAACTGCTGGTCCTCGCCGAGCGTGCCGGCCTCCGCATCCACGAAGTCCCGGTCGACTGGGTCGACGACCCGGACAGCCGGGTCGACATCGTCGCGACCGCGATCGCCGACATGAAGGGGGTCTGGCGGGTGGGCCGCGCCCTGTCCACGGGCTCGTTGCCGCTGGGCGGCCTTCGCGCCAGCTTCGGTCGTGAGCCGCTCGTTCCGGGGGTGCCGCGCGGAATGGTCGGGCAGCTGGTCAGATTCGCGGTGGTAGGAGTGGCATCCACCCTGGCCTATGCGCTGCTGTACCTGATTCTGCATCCACTGATGGGTGCACAGTGGGCCAACGCCGTCTCGCTTCTCGTCACCGCCGTCCTCAACACGGCCGCGAACCGCGCCTTCACTTTCGGTGTGCGCGGCTCCGACGGCGTCGCCCGACACCAGCTGCAGGGCCTGTTCGTGTTCGCCTTCGGATTGTTCCTCACCAGCGGTTCACTGTTCGTTCTGCACTCGGCGGCCCCGGACGCGTCCAAGCACGTCGAACTGGCTGTGCTCGTGCTCGCCAACCTCGTCGCCACCGTCAGCCGTTTCATAGCCCTTCGCTGGGTGTTCCGGAACGCTCGAACCGAAGGAGCTTCTGCATGACCACGACTCTCGACGCACCGAAGGTCGAGACGGCCGGACCACCGGTACGTAAACGCTGGGAACTGTGGGCGCTCGGCGCCCTTCTGGTGGGAACCGCGGTCGCGTACACGTGGGGGCTCGGCGCCTCCGGATGGGCCAACTCCTTCTACGCTGCCGCGGTCCAGGCCGGGTCGGAATCGTGGAAGGCCTTCTTCTTCGGCTCCTCGGACGCCGCCAATTCCATCACCGTCGACAAGCCTCCGATGTCGTTGTGGGTCATGGAATTGTCGGTCCGGGCCTTCGGTTTGAGTTCCTGGGCCATGCTGGTGCCGCAAGCGCTTCTGGGCGTCGGTTCGGTGGCCCTGTTGCACGCCACGGTGAAGCGGTGGTTCGGTGCCCCGGCCGGTCTGCTCGCCGGCCTCGTGTTCGCGCTGACGCCCATTGCCGCGCTCATGTTCCGCTTCAACAACCCCGACGCCCTGCTCGTGCTCCTGATGATCGCCTCCGTCTGGGCGATGCTGCGGGCAGTAGAGGACGGACGCACCCGCTGGATGGTGCTGACCGGTGTATTCGTCGGATTCGGCTTCCTCACCAAGCAGCTTCAGGTGATGCTCGTCGTTCCGCCGCTCGCCCTGACCTATCTGATCGCGGGACCCCCGAAGTTCGGCACGCGCCTGGCCCAGTGCTTCGCCGCACTCGGCGCGATGATCGTGTCCGCGGGCCTGTGGCTGCTCACCGTCGAATTGTGGCCGGCGTCGTCGCGCCCGTGGATCGGTGGCTCGCAGAACAACTCGATCCTCGAACTGACGCTGGGATACAACGGACTCGGCCGATTGAACGGCGAAGAGACGGGCAGTGTCATTCCCGGCCGCGGCGTGGCGGCCACCACCATGGGTGGCGCCGCGGAAGCCGCGATGGACGGCGGTATGCCTGGCGGCGGAATGTGGGGCAGCACGGGCATCACCCGGATGTTCGAGTCCGCTCAGGGCGGCCAGATCGCCTGGCTGATCCCGGCAGCGCTGATTCTGCTGGTCGCCGGACTCGTAGTGCGCAGCTGGGCGCCTCGTGTCGACACCCAGCGCGCGTCGTTCCTCGTCTGGGGTCTCTGGCTACTCGTCACCGGACTGACCTTCAGCTTCATGGCCGGCATCTTCCATGCCTACTACACGGTCGCGCTCGCACCGGCCGTGGCCGCCCTGGTAGCGATCGGATCGGTGACGATGTGGCGTCGACGGGACGCGCTGTGGGTGAGGGCGGTGCTCGCCGCGACAGTGCTGGCCACCGTTGCCACGTCCTGGATCCTGCTCGGCCGCACCGCGTCGTTCGTGCCGTGGGTGAAATGGGCGGTGGTCGCGGTGGGTGTCGTGTCCGCCCTCGCACTTCTGATCCCGGCGCCGACCCGGGGTCGCATCGCAGTCGCAACCGTCCTGGCGGCTCTGTTCGCGGGGCTCGCCGGACCGGCCGCCTATGCGATCGACACGATCGCCACCCCGCACACCGGCTCGATCGTCTCGGCCGGACCCACCGTCGTCGGAGGCCGTGGAGGTCCGGGCGGAATGGTCCGGCCGGCCGGAACGGACGGACCTGGACGCACGGGAGCCGGCACGGCACCACCCCCAGCGCCTCCTGGAGCCGCAGGTGGGGCTGGGGCCGCCGGCGGCCTACTCTCCGGCAGTACCCCGAGCGCCGAACTGGTAGGGCTCCTCGAAGTGAACGCCGACGACTACACCTGGGTGGCCGCGGCAATCGGCTCCAACAGCGCGGCGGGGTACCAGCTGGCCACGGAGGATCCGGTGATGCCGATCGGCGGTTTCAACGGGAGCGACCCGTCACCCACGCTCGAGCAGTTTCAGCAGTATGTGACCAACGGTGAGATCCACTACTTCATTTCCGGCGGTCGCGGAGGGGGAATGGGTGGTGGCGGCACGGCGTCGGAGATCACCACCTGGGTGCAGGAGAACTTCACCGCCGTCACGGTCGACGGAGTGGCGCTGTACGACCTCACGGACTGACAGCCGTGAGTACTTGTTAACCGCCCGGTGTTAAGAAGTACTCACAGGGGGTGTTCCCGGCCACCCTCACCGGTGGCATTACGCGGCCCGTACGCTGACACCGTGCGCGTACTCGTTATCGGCTCCGGAGCCCGTGAACATGCCCTCCTCCTCGCCCTCGCTCGCGATCCGGGTGTCACTGCCCTGATGTGCGCTCCCGGGAACGCTGGGATCGCCAAGATCGCCGAGCAGCATTCCGTCGACATCGCCTCCGGGGAGGCCGTCGCCGATCTCGCGAAGAAGGTCGAAGCCGACCTGGTCGTGGTGGGCCCCGAGGTCCCGCTGGTTCTGGGTGTTGCGGACGCCGTCCGCGCTGCGGGAATCGCCTGCTTCGGCCCGTCGGCCGACGCCGCGCGCATCGAGGGTTCCAAGGCGTTCGCCAAGGACGTGATGGCCGCCGCCGGTGTGAAGACCGCGCACAGTGAGATCGTCGATTCTCCCGCCAAGCTGGACGAAGCACTCGACCGCTTCGGACCCAACTGGGTCGTCAAGGATGACGGCCTCGCGGCAGGCAAGGGCGTCGTGGTCACCACCGACCGGGACGCCGCCCGCGATCACGCCGCCGAATTGCTCGAGAACGGGCACCCGGTCCTCCTCGAATCGTTCCTCGACGGCCCCGAGGTGTCGCTGTTCTGCGTCGTCGACGGCGACACCGTGGTGCCGCTCCTCCCGGCCCAGGACCACAAGCGCGTCGGCGACGGCGACACCGGACCCAACACCGGCGGCATGGGTGCGTACACCCCGCTGCCGTGGCTGCCCGAGCAGATGGTCACGCAGATCGTCGACGACGTCGTCAAGCCGGTCGCGGCGGAGCTCGTCGCCCGGGGCAGCTCTTTCAGCGGTTTGCTGTACGCCGGTCTGGCGATCGGCAAGGATGGCCCCGCCGTGGTCGAGTTCAACTGCCGCTTCGGCGACCCCGAGACCCAGGCGGTACTCGCCCTGCTGAAGAGTCCGCTGGGTGAGCTGCTGAACGCGGCGGCCACCGGCACGCTTGATCAGGTCCCGCCGCTCGAATGGCAGGACGGTTCGGCGGTCACCGTGGTGGTGGCGGCCGAACATTATCCGGCGACGCCCCGCACGGGTGACGTGATCAGCGGCGCCGACGGGGAGGGCGTGCTCCATGCCGGCACGAAGCTCGTCGACGGACAGGTGGTGTCGGCAGGCGGGCGTGTACTGAGTGTCGTCGGGGTCGGCGCGAACCTCAGCGAAGCACGCGAGGACGCCTACGCCAAGATCGCCGCAATCAAGCTGCCCGGCAGCCACTTCCGCAAGGACATCGGGCTAGCCGCAGTCGAGGGGCGTATCGCCATCCCGTAGTTCTGTTCCCGTTCGAGTACTGAAAGACGTGCACCCCGGAGTATTCCAGGGGTGCACGTCTTTCGGGCCGATTGGCTATCGCGCAGTCCACCCGCCGTCGATGGTGTACGACGCGCCGGTGACCATACCGGCGTCCGCTGAGGCCAGCCATCCGACGAGGGATGCGACCTCGGCCGGTTCCACCAGCCGTTTGATCGCGCTCTCGGTGAGCATCACCTTCTCGACTACGTCGGCCTCACTGACGCCGTGCAGCTGTGCCTGATCGGCGATCTGCTTCTGCACCAACGGCGTCGACACGTAACCGGGGTTGACGCAGTTGCTGGTCACGCCGTGCGGGCCACCCTCGAGGGCGGTCACCTTGGACATGCCCTCGAGCGCGTGTTTGGCCGTCACGTACGCCACCTTGAATGCCGAAGCCCGAAGTCCGTGCACGGAGGACACGTTCACTATCCGACCGAATCCCTGCGCGTACATGTGGGGGAGAGCGGCACGGATGAGCAGGAACGGTGCCTCCACCATCAGTGTTTGGATCCGGCGGAAATCGTCGACGCGGAATTCCTCGATGGGGCTGACGGTCTGGATACCGGCGTTGTTGACGAGGATGTCTGTCTTCAGGCGCAGATCGGCGAGCTGATCGGTGTCGAGAAGGTCCACGTGCCAGGCGCTTCCGTCGATCTCCTCGGCGAGCGTCTTGGCCGCGACATCGTCGAGGTCTGCGACGGTGACCTGTGCTCCACGTGCGGCCAGGTGTCGCGCGCATGCTGCACCGATTCCGCTCGCACCACCGGTGACGAGTGCGGCGCGGCCGGAGAGGTCGCGGGCGGTCATGCCGGCGCTCCGGCCTTTTCCGCGGCCAGGGTACGGGCGTCGGCCGCGTCGATCGATTCGAGGGAGATGCCCTTGGTCTCCTTGGCGACGATCACGGCGACGACGGTGATGAGCGAGGCGATCGCGAGATAGATCGCGATGGGGACCGAGGAGTGGTACCTGTTCAACAGGGTCGCCGCGATGATGGGGGCCAGAGAGCCGGCCACGATCGACGTCACTTGGTAGCCGAGGGAGACACCCGAGTAGCGCATCCGGGTGGGGAACATCTCCGCCATGATCGCGGGCTGGCCGGCGTACATGAAGGCGTGGAACACCAGGCCGATGACGATGGCTCCGAGAATGACGGCGTTGTGGCCGCTGTTCATCATCGGGAAGGCGAAGAAACCCCAGGTTCCCGCGGTCAGGGCACCGATCATGTAAACAGGGCGGCGGCCGATGCTGTCGGACAACCGTCCCACCAGCGGGATGACCGCGAAGTGCACCGCATGCGCGATCAGCATCCACCACAGGATCTGCGCGGTGTCGGTGTGGACCACCACCTTGAGGTAGGTGATCGAAAAGGTGACGACGAGGTAGTACATGACGTTCTCGCCGAACCGCAGTCCCATCGCGGTGAACACGCCGCGCGGGTAGCGTTTGACCACCTCGAAGACGTTGAACGACGTCTCCTTGATCTTCTCGGCATCCTTCTGGGCCTGGAGGAAGATCGGCGCATCGGTCACCTTGGTGCGAATGTAGTAGCCGACCAGGACGATCACGGCGGAGAGCCAGAAGGCCACACGCCAGCCCCAGCTCAGGAAGGCGGCGTCCGGGAGGGTCGTCGTCAGGATGAGCAGTACGACGGTGGCCACGAGGTTGCCGGCCGGAACGCCGGCCTGCGGCCAGGAAGCCCAGAACCCACGCGATCGGCTGGGGCTGTGCTCGGCGACGAGCAGCACCGCGCCGCCCCATTCGCCACCGACCGCGAAGCCCTGGATGAAGCGAAGCGTGACGAGTAACGCCGGCGCCCAGTAACCGATTTGAGCGAAGGTGGGCAGGCAGCCCATGAGGAAGGTGGCGGTGCCCACGAGGACGAGGCTGAACTGCAGCAGCTGTTTGCGGCCGAACTTGTCACCGAAGTGGCCGAAGACGATGCCGCCGAGCGGTCGGGCGACGAAACCGACCGCGTAGGTGACGAAGGCCGCGATGATGGCGTCGAGTTCGTTGTCTCCGGCCGCGAAGAACACTTTGCTGAAGACCAGGGTTGCCGCCGTGCCGTAGAGGAAGAACTCGTACCACTCGACCACGGTGCCGGCCATCGACGCGCCGACCACCTTCTTCAGCCCCGACGGTGGGGTCTCTTCCGTGCGTAGTGTCTCGTCGACGCTCATCTGCCGCTCCTTGCTGCCCTGTGACTGGGGACACATCGAGTGTTGCCTGCCGAGTATTGATGCATATTTGTGCGCACACAATGGCGCATGATGCAACCCCCGTGTGCAAATATGCAGACATGACTTCCGAAACGTCCATGCCCAGCGCAGATGACCTGCTCGTGCTGTTGGCGGTGGGACGCACCGGCCGCTTCAACACCGCGGCCGACGACCTCGGTGTAAATCACACCACCATCTCCCGGCGCATCACAAACCTCGAGAAAACCCTCGGCGGTCGCGTACTCGTGAAGGCCGCCGGCGGATGGGAACTCACCGAACTGGGACAGCAGGCCCTGACCGCGGCCGAGCGGGTAGAAGCTGCTGTGCACGGGCTCGTCGCCGAGCCAGGCGGCGGTGACGGCCTCAAAGGCGTGGTGCGAGTGTCGGCGACCGACGGGTTCAGTGCGTACATCGCAGCACCCGCGGGCGCGTTGATTCGCCGCCGGCACCCCGAGGTGTCCGTAGAGATCGTCGCCGTCACGCGCCGGGCCTCCCAGCACCGTTCGGGTCTCGACATCGAGGTGGTCGTGGGCAAACCGCAGGTGCACCGCGCCGAGGCCGTCTGGCTGGCCGATTACACCCTCGGTCTGTATGCGTCGCGGTCGTATCTCGCGCGGAAGGGCACTCCTCGGACCGTCGCGGACCTCACCGACCATTCCCTGGTGTACTTCATCGACTCGATGCTGCAGGTCGATGAACTGGACCTGGCGCGCCGGCTCACTGTGTCGATGCGGGAGTCGGTGACCTCGACGAACGTGTTCGTCCATGTGGAGGCCACCCGCGCCGCCGCGGGGATCGGGCTGTTGCCGTGCTTCATGGCCGACCGGCACGACGACCTCGTTCGCGTACTGCCCGGACAGGTGGAGGCGACGCTCGCGTACTGGCTCGTCGCGCGTCCCGAATCGCTCCGCAGACCCGAGGTGGCTGCAGTCGTGGCTGCCGTCCGCGAGACGGTCGAGTCCCAACGGGACGCGTTGGCCGGGCGTTGACGGTGTCACGCTAGCGTCGAGGTGTGCGCTCCGAATCTCAGCGATCCGACATTCAGACCTTCCACGTGATGGACGTGTGGAAGGCCGCCGCCGAGCGCGAACGGACCCACGGGGACGTGCTGACTCTCGCAGCAGGTCAGCCTTCGACCCCGGCGCCGAAGCCCGTGCTGAGCGCCACCCGGCAGGTCCTCGACGGACACCTGCTCGGCTACACCGAGACGTTCGGAATCTTGGGACTCCGCGATGCGATCGCCGAGTACCACTCCACCAAATCCGGTATCGCTGTCGACGCCGAGGACGTGGTGGTGACCACGGGGTCCTCCGGAGCCTTCACGTTGCTGTTCCTCGCCGCTTTCGATGCGGGCGACACCGTGGTCGTCGCTCGCCCGGGTTACCCGGCGTACCGCAATACCCTCGCCGCCCTCGGTTGCCACGTCGTCGAACTCGATTGCGGTGCCGACACCCGGTTCCAGCCGACGGTCGCGATGCTCGAGGCGCTCCCCGAACCCCCGGCCGGTCTGATCGTCGCGAGTCCCGCCAACCCCACCGGAACCGTGATCGATCCCGAAGAATTGGCGGGTCTCGCTCGGTGGTGCGACGACCACGGCACCCTCCTGATATCCGACGAGATCTACCACGGCATCGGATACGGCGGGCAGACGATGACGAGCGCCTGGGAGACGTCGCGGGAATCCGTCGTCGTCGGGTCGGTGTCCAAGTACTTCTCGATGACGGGCTGGCGGCTGGGGTGGATGCTGGTACCCGCCGGGCTGAGGGGTGCCCTGCAGCGCCTGGCGTCGAACATGACAGTGTGCCCACCGGCGATTTCGCAGTACGCGGCGATCGCGGCGTTCACACCGGAGTCGCGGGCCGAACTCGATTCGCACGTCCAGCGTTACGCCGTGAACCGCGAACTGCTCCTCACGGGGCTACCGGAACTGGGTATCACCGAGCTGGCGCCCGCGGACGGTGCGTTCTACGTGTACGCCGACATCGGTCACCTTCTCGGTGGGGCCCATGGTGACACGTCGACGCAGTGGTGCTCGCGACTGCTGCAGGACACGGGTCTGGCACTGGCACCCGGCATCGACTTCGACACCGTCCACGGGAACAGGACCATCCGTCTCTCGTTCGCCGGGTCCACGGCGGAAGTGCGGGAAGCACTGATCCGCTTGCGGCGCTGGCTCTAGCGATCGACCGAAGTCGGCCTACACTATGACCAGGATTACAGTGTTGCGGCGCACGCGGGCAAAAGGCGAAACCATGAGCGAAATCAGCAACCCAGACCCTTCCACTCCTGGTGGACTCCGCATAGGAACCTTGGAGCGGGAGCAGGCCGCAACGGCACTCGCCGCACACTTTGCGGCCGGCCGCCTCGACACCGACGAGTTCGATTCCCGGGTCCGTCAGGCGTACCTCGCCAAGACCGCAGCCGACCTCGCACCTCTGTTCGCGGATCTTCCGGGCGAACAGCGCTTCGGGACCGAAGTCGAGTACGAGCCGGAGCCGAGCCGCCGGGATCCGGGACGCGAGGCCGCGGCCCTGCGCACGCTGCTGTTCGTGATCGCGGTGCTCGCCGCGGTCCTGTGGGTCTTCGTTGTCCGCGTGCCGCCTCTCGTCTTCCTTCCGATCATCTGGCTCGTCCTCGCACGGCATCACCTCGGTCGCCGTTCGTGCCGAGCCTGGTGACTTCGCCCGGCGCAAACTTCGCGGTCTGTAGCCCAATCCGCTCTGGTGCGGCACCCCCGGCTGGCAGGATGAATTGGTGTCGACAGCGGCAACTCCCAAGGGCGAACGGCGCCGACAGGCGCTTGTCGACGCTGCCGCCGACCTGCTTCTGGAGGGCGGCTTCGAAGCGGTGCGGCACCGGTCGGTGGCCGCGCGCGCGAACCTTCCGCTGGCATCGACCACCTACTATTTCGCGTCGCTCGAAGAGCTGATCGCGAAGGCCGTCGAGTGCAACGGTGAACGCGACCTCACCGTCATGCGGGCGCGGGTAGAGGACGTCACCCACCGTCGTCGCGGTCGCGAGTCCACCGTCGACCTTCTCGTGGAACTACTCGTCGGGCCGGCACTGATCACCGACGACAGTCGCGAACGCTTGATCTGCCGGTACGAGCGGCTCACCGCGTGCGCGCGGCGACCCGAACTACGCGAGGTTCAGCTGCGGTTGCGAGCACAGCTCGACGACATCCTCACCGAGGCCCTGCGTCGTTCCGACCGTGACGTGCGGCAAGGACAACTGCGTCGCCTGGTCGCCACCGTGGACGGCGCCGTGGTGACTGCCCTCGGCGAGCACGACCCCGACCTTCGTGGGCTCGCCCGGGCCATGCTGCTCGACGTCGTCGACCTCGTCGCGCCGGCGCTGGACCGGCCGGACCACGTTCACCTCTAGCGCCGCCGTAAACTGAAGTCTCGTGACCCGCATCCCGAACGTCCTCGCCAACCGTTACGCCAGCCCTGAACTCGTCGAGTTGTGGTCGCCCGAGCACAAGATCGTGCTCGAACGCCAGCTGTGGCTCGCGGTGCTGCGTGCCCAGGCGGAACTCGGGATCGACGTGCCGGCCGAGGCGCTCGCCGACTACGAGCGGGTCATCGATCAGGTGGACCTCGACTCCATCGCCGCCCGCGAACGGGTCACCCGGCACGACGTGAAGGCCCGCATCGAGGAGTTCAACGCACTCGCCGGTCACGAGCAGGTACACAAGGGTCTCACCAGCCGCGACCTCACCGAGAACGTCGAACAGCTGCAGATCCTGCGGTCTCTCGAGCACGTGTACGCACACGGTGTCGCGGTGGCCGCACGGCTGTCCGAGCGTGCCGCCGAGTACAGCGGCCTCGTCATGGCCGGCCGTTCGCACAACGTGGCGGCGCAGGCCACCACCCTGGGCAAGCGCTTCGCCTCCGCCGCCGACGAACTGCTCGTCGCCCTCACCCGGCTACGGGAACTGATCGACCGTTACCCGCTGCGCGGAATCAAGGGTCCGATGGGCACCGCGCAGGACATGCTCGACCTTCTCGACGGCGACGCCGCCAAACTCGACACCCTCGAGCGGAAGGTGGCCCAGCACCTCGGTTTTGCTCACGTCTTCACCAGTGTCGGGCAGGTCTACCCGCGCTCGCTCGACCACGACGTGCTGTCCACGCTGGTCCAGGTCGCCGCCGGGCCGTCCTCCTTCGCCCACACCATCCGCCTGATGGCCGGGCACGAACTGGTCACCGAGGGCTTCCAACCCGGCCAGGTCGGGTCCTCCGCGATGCCGCACAAGATGAACACCCGCTCCTGCGAACGTGTCAACGGACTGCAGGTCGTCCTCCGCGGCTACGCGTCGATGGCCGCAGAACTCGCAGGCGCCCAATGGAACGAAGGCGACGTGTTCTGCTCCGTGGTGCGCCGGGTCGCCCTGCCGGACGCATTCTTCGCCATCGACGGACTGATCGAAACGTTCCTCACCGTGCTCGCCGAATTCGGCGCCTACCCGGCCGTGATCGAGAAGGAACTCACCCGGTACCTGCCGTTCCTCGCCACCACCAAGGTCCTCATGGCGCTCGTGCGGGCCGGTGTGGGCCGCGAAACCGCGCACGAGGTCATCAAGGAACACGCCGTCGCCGTCGCACTGGCCATGCGCGAGCAGGGCAAGGAACCCGACCTCCTCGACCGGCTCGCCGCCGACGACCGGCTGCCCCTCGACCGGGCAGCCCTCGACGAGGCGCTCGCCGACAAGAAGGCGTTCATCGGCGCGGCCGAAGCTCAGGTGGCCGCAGTGGTGACCGAGGTACAGAAGCTCGTCGACGCCAACCCCGAGGCGGCTGCCTACCAGCCGTCCCCGATCCTGTAGGCGGCTTCGCCGCCCGTGAGTGGTTAACGAGTGCAGGGACTCGTCAACCACTCACAAGCACCGGAGGTGCCTACCCCATGAACTGCACTTTCTGCGAAATTGTCGCCGGTCGCGCCGAAGCCAGCGTCGTGTACGACAACGACGAGGTGATGGCGTTCATGGACATCCGGCCGTGGACCCCCGGACACCTGCTGGTGGTTCCCAAGCGGCACGCGACCGGACTGTCCGACCTCGACCCCGCCGATGGTGCCGCAGTGTTCACCGCGGGACAGCGGATCGCGACCACGTTGCGGCACGGGTCGTTACGCGCCCATGGCGTAAACCTCTTCCTGGCCGACGGAATCGCCGCCGGTCAGGAGGTGTTCCATGTTCACCTCCACGTCGTTCCCCGCACGAACGGTGACGGATTCGGGTTGCGCGGAATGCCGACGTCGCCCAGCCGGATGGCGCTGGAGCAAACTGCCGGCGTCATCCGATCGTCGCTTACCTGACCTGCGCCGAGTCGAACCGGACTTCGCCGGCGACCCCGTTCGGATCGAAGCGGCGTTCGGTGATGTCGTAAGTGCCGTCCGAGCGGACACGGAGGACGGTCGACGCCCGGGTGCCGTACTCGCCGTAGTGGATGAAACGCGACGACAGTGCCCGTTCGAGGTCCGGCCCGACCCCGGTGTCGGGCAGCGACTCCCACGGTGCCGGCTCGCTCTGGGCGAGGACGGCGAAATACGCCTCGAGGTCGGCGTCCGGCTTACCGTCGTCGGCGGCGAGGGCGGCGCCGAACGCGCGGGTGCCCTCGGTGACCTTCGGCCATGGGGTGTCGAGTTCGGCGTTGGACAACCCGTGGATGCCGGGTTCGACACGCTGCCGGCGGCCGTGCGGCCGGTTGGTGGACCACCACAGTTCCTCCCGGTCGGCGACGAGCAGGTTGAAGCTGCCGTAGGCACTGCCGGTTGCGGCGACGCTGTCGGCATGAAAGGCCGCCGAGTCCTCGGAGAGGAGGAAATCGACGGGCAGCCGCCCGCGGGACAACGCCCCGGCCGCAGGGGACCCATCGCGGACGTTGGTCACGGCCGCGAACCGTAATCCGTCACTGATTCCCATCCAGGTGCCGCCCGCGAGGAGGTCCCGGCCGGCGACGAAACCCTCGTCCCAGCGGTGCAGCGGCTCGGTGGGGCGGGCGTAGAACTCGTCGCGGTTGGCTGCCACGACCAAGGGAAGGTCGGGGTGGGTATGCCACGCGAACAGGACCAGACACATGCTTCCGACAGTAGTGTGCGCTGGACCCCGAAGTATTTCGACAGCACCTGCCATCGCGAAGCGAGGCACTACGACAGCGCAGACTACGGTGTCGCGAGCGTCTTCTCCAGGGCTCGGCGCAGTTCGGACTTGCTGATCTTGCCAACGCCTGTGACCGGGAAGTGTTCGACGAACATCACCTTGTCGGGGACCTTGTACTCGGCGAGGCCGCGGCCGCGCACGAATTTCTTGAGTTCTCCTTGCGTCGGTTGTTCGCCGAGGACGACGACGAAGGCGCAGGTGCGTTCGCCGAGGTAGGGATCGGGCATCGACACCACTGCGACGTCGGCGACGCGGGGATGTGCCAGAAGATGGTTCTCTACCTCCTCTGCGGCTACTTTCTCGCCACCGCGGTTGATTTGGTCCTTGGCCCGGCCCTCGACGACGAGGTATCCGTCGTCGGTGAGGCGAACGATGTCACCGGTGCGGTAGAAACCGTCCTCGGTGAACGCCGTCGAATTGTGTTCGGGTGCCCGGTAATAACCACGAATGGTGTACGGGCCGCGGGTGAGTAGGTGACCGGAGGCGCCGGCGGCAACGGGTACGTCGTGGTCGTCGACGACGAGCACCTCGTCGTCGGGGCTGATCGGCCTGCCCTGCGTGGAGACTAGGATGCTCTCCGGGTCGTCGAGTCTCGTGTAGTTGACGAGGCCCTCCGCCATGCCGAACACCTGCTGCACTGTGCATCCCAGTTCGGGCCGCACCCGCTTGGCCGCCTCGGCACTGAATTTTGCGCCGCCGACCTGTAACACCTCGAGACTCGACAGGTCACGTTCGGTGCGGGCGGCGGCGGCCAACCACGCCAGTGCCAGCGGTGGAACGAGCGACGCCATGGTGATGCCTTCACGCTCGATGAGGGCGAAGGCAGTGTCGGGACTGGGATCCGGTGCCAGCACGACGCGACCGCCTGCGTGCAGGACACCGAGGATGCCGGGCGAGCTCATCGGAAAGTTATGTGCAGCAGGCAGAACAACGAGCATGCGGGTGTGCTCGTCGACGCCACAGATGCGAGCCGATTCGCGCACCGAGTACAGGTAGTCGGCGTGCGTGCGAGGAATCAGTTTCGACACCCCGGTGGTGCCACCCGACAGTTGCAGGAAGGCCACCGACTCCGCGTCGACCGGCGCCTCGACGGTGATCGGGGCCGAGCCCCGCAGATCGTCGAGCGCAACGAATTCCTGCGCGTCTCCGGCGACGATCACCGTCGGCGGCTTTTCCGAAGACGACACCACCTGGCGGGCCAGTGCGCGGTAATCGAAACCGGCGTGCCGGTCGGTGACGATGTATGCGGCCGCGTCGGTGAAACTGCAGAAGTAGGAGACCTCGTGCTCGCGGTGCGCGGGCAAGGCGAACACGGGCAACGCGCCGAGGCGAAAGAGCGCGAAGACCACTTCCACGTACTCGACGATGTTCGGTAACTGCACGACGACCCGATCACCGGGGTGGATGCCCGACTCGAGAAGTCCGGCCGCCAATCGACCGGCGCGGTCGGTGAGTTGGCGGTAGGTGAGGCTCGTTTCTCCTCCGGTGGCGTCCGGCCCCACCACCGCAACGGCATCCTCGAACTCCGCTGCGCGTGCGCCGAGAAACTGCTGGAACGTCTCGTCCGTCCAGTAACCGGCCTGCCGATACCGTTCGGCGAAGGAGGCGGGATATCCGGTGGTGTCGGAGAGGGGCGCGCGCAGGCTCGTGGTCATCGAAAGTCCTTTCGCAACTTGCTGTTCGGTCTCACGCCCGGAGGGTGGCGCCGCCGTCGACGTACAGGGCCTGCATGGTGATGTGCCGCGCGCGATCGGAGAGCAGGAATTCGACGGAATCGGCGATGTCAGCGGCGTCCGCGATCCGGCCCAGGGGGATGCCGACCTTGAACGATGCGAGATCGCCGTCGATCGCGGCGCGGGCCCCCTCGTCGTCGGCGGGGTCGGACCACAGCGACCGCTGCATGGCGGTGTCGGTCGAACCCGGTGCCACGATGTTGGCGCGGATCCCGTACTCGGCCAACTCGAGTCCGAGGACCCGGACGATCATCGCGACTGCGGCCTTGGATGCGCCGTACGCGCCCATTCCTGTGCGCGGCACGCCGGCAGCATTGGAGCCCACCACGACAATCGAACCCTTTCTGCGCTGGCGCATTTCGATTCCGACGGCCCTCAGCACGTTGACCAGTCCGGTGACATTGACGTCGAAGACGCGTTGCCAGCTCGCGGGATCGGCGTCGAGTATCGAACCGGTTTCGAGTATTCCGGCGACGTGCGCGAGTGCGGTGACGGGGCCGTGCCGGTCCTCGATGTGTCGTACGGATTCTGTGACGGCGTCGGAGTTGCGGATGTCGACGACCTCGGTGTCGAGCGGCGACCGGTCCAGGAGGGCGGCAGCGCTGCGCAACCCGTCGCCGTCGCGGTCGAGCAGCGCCAGGCGATGACCTCGCCGGGACAGAGTGACGGCGGTGGCCTGCCCGATACCGTGTGCCGCGCCGACGACGAGGGTGACTCCGTCGCTCACGGCTCCACTCCCAAACCGGCCAGGATCGTCCCCAATTTCGTTGTCGTCTCGGCGAGTTCGTCGTGAGGGTCGGATGCGGCGACGATGCCACCGCCCGCGTGCGCGACGATCGTGGTGCCGCGGGCGTCGATCTCGGCGCACCGGATGCCGACCATCCATTCGCCGTCCCCGTCGGAGTCGGTCCAGCCCACCGCTCCGGCGTAGAAGCCGCGGTCGCCCTCGAGTTCGGCGATCAGCCGGCGTGCGGCGTCGGTGGGAGTGCCACAGACGGCGGGTGTCGGGTGCACCGCTACGGCGAGGTCGAGGGCTGTGACCGAGCGGTCTCGCAACCGACCGGAGACGGGTGTGCCGAGGTGCCAGAGGTGGGGGGTGCGGGTGAGGGACGGACTGTCGGGGATGTCGAGTTCAGTGCACAGCGGTGCGAGGCTCGCCCGGAGCGCGTCGACGACCAGCGCGTGTTCACGCAGATTCTTCTCGGACGCGGCGAGACCTTCACCTGTCCGACGATCCGACTCGGGGTCGCTGCGGCGCGGCGCAGAACCGGCCAGGGGGTGGCAGCTCACCGCGTCTCCTCGGCGCCGGATCAGCACCTCGGGACTCGAACCGACGAGGTGCTTTCCCGACCAGGCGTCTCCAGCCGCGCCCAGAGCGACGCTGAAACCGTTGCCGCCCTGGTCGTGTGCGACCAGTCGGGCGAGCAATGCATGGGGGTGCAGACGTTCGTCCGCGTGCAGTGTGAGTGACCGGGCGAGGACCACCTTCTCCAGAGTGTTGTCCGGCGAATGCAATTCGCGTAGCGCGGCTTCCACCCGGGCGACGTGCTCGGCCTCCGTGGGGGCCGCTGGTCCGATCCGGATGCGCGGGAGCTCGCGGTATTCGCCGTTCCAGCTCCCGGATTCGTGTTTCAGCGACTGCGGCGTGACGAGTGCGGACGGGTGTTCGGGGTCGAAGGGGAGCGCGCCGACTATGGCGGTGGCACGGCCGTCGCGCAGCGCCTCGGCTGCTGCGAGGGTGGAGTCGTACTGCGCGCGGGTTCCCACGGCAACGACCGTGCCGTGGGGGCGGGAAAGGATGAACGGTGTGCTCGACGGTGAATCCGCTCCGATGTCGGCGGATTCGGCGACTGCCGTCGATTCCATGTGTGATCCCCTCTCGATAACCGGCGAACTCACGTCAGACTATATGGTTAGCCTAACCTTTGGTTCGGTGCCGATTTCGATGCTGGTCGACGTCACCCGCACGCGGCGGGGAGGGCAGGCTTTCGCAACGGGGGCCCGACGCGACCGTCATTCGCCGGCCGGCGGCGCGGTACTCGGCGCAGGCGCAGCGGCGGATTTCTTCGGCATCGCCACGGCAGCGAGCACGAGAATCACGGCGGCGCCGAGGGCGGCTACGAAGACCAGGTGCAGGGCTTCGGCGAGATCGGCGCGGGCGGGGTCCTCGGTGCCGCCGAGGCGGGCGTTGACGAGGGCTCCGAAGAGGGCGACCCCGACGGCGCTGCCGATAGACCGGGCGAACATGTTGGTGGACGTGACGACACCGCGCTCCGACCAGTCGACGCTGGCCTGCGCGGCGATGAGGGTGGGGCTGGCGACGAGGCCCATCCCGCCGCCGATGACGAAGCAGCAGAGCGCCACCTGCCACACCGCCGACTCGATGGACAGGATGGTCGTGAGGGCGGTGCCCGCGACGACCAGCAAACTGCCCGCCGTGGCCGTGACCCGGAATCCGAAGCGCAGGTACACACGCCCGGACAGCGACGCGGCGATCGGCCAGCCGATGGTCAGGGTGGCCAGTGCGAACCCGGCCACCAACGCGCCCGTCCCGAGCACACCCTGGGCAAAGGTCGGCACATACGTGGTGAGGCCCAGGACGATGGCGCCGACCAGAAGCGAGACGACGCTACTCGCGGCGAGGACTCGTCGCGTCAACACCCACAGCGGGAGGATGGGTTCCGCGGCTCGCCGTTCCACCAGGACGAAGACGAACAGGAACACGCCGCCGGCGGCGAAGATGCCCAGACTGACCGGCGAACTCCACGCCCAGGCCTGGCCGCCTTCGAGCAGGCCCAGAATGAGGAGCGTTGCGCCCACGGCGAGCAGTCCGGCCCCCGTGTAGTCGATGGACCGGCGGGTCCGCGCCCGCTTCTCGTCGAAGTTGCGGATCAGCATCACCGCGGCCAGGAGGCAGAGCGGAATGTTGACGAAGAAGATCCAGCGCCACGACAGATACTCGGAGAACACGCCGCCCAGCGTCGGTCCGACCACCGCCGACATTCCCCACACGCTCGCGAGGTAACCCTGCGCTTTCGCACGTTCGGCGAGCGTGTAGATGTCGCCGGCGATGGTCATGCTCATCGGCTGGACCGCGCCTGCCCCAAGACCCTGCACGGCGCGGAAGGCGATGAGTGCCGGCATGCTCCAGGCAAGCCCGCACAGGACCGACCCGAGCGCGAAGAGGCCGATCCCCAGAAGCATGACCGGTTTCCGGCCGAAGATGTCGGCGAGTTTGCCGTAGATCGGCACGGACACGGCCTGGGTGAGTAGATAGATGGAGAAGAGCCAGGGGAACTGGGTGAATCCACCGAGATCGCCGACGATGGTGAAGACCGCGGTGGAGATGATGGTGGCGTCGAGGGCAACCAGGGATGTCGTGAGCATCAGCGCTACGAGTACCGGACCGCGCTCCGACCGGAACCCCACATCGACGGGCGCTGTGTCGGTTGTCATTGCTCACCTGATTCGTACCTGGGATCACATCGTGTCGTAACCCACGGTAACGACATGGCTCAGGAGGGTGTTCCGCGCGGTCGGCTCAGGGGCCCGACCTCACGGTAGAGCGCAACGATCGACCCCGGAACGCTGTGAGCGCCGCAAGGTCAGCGCCCGGTCTGTCCGGCAGGACCGATAGGCTGGCTCACCGTGCGCCCCTCACTCGATTCCTACGCCCATCTGGCCGGTGGCAAGGTCCGCGACCTCTACACGATCGACGACGAGCACCTGCTGTTGGTCGCGAGCGATCGCATCTCCGCCTACGACCACGTTCTCGGTACCACGATTCCGGACAAGGGCCGGGTACTCACCGCGATGAGTGTCTTCTTCTTCGGCGTGCTCGGTGGCAGCAACCATCTGGCGGGTGAGCCCGACGACAGTCGCATCCCCGAGGAGGTCCTCGGCCGCGCACTCGTGGTGCGCAAGCTCGAGATGGTTCCGATCGAATGTGTCGCCCGCGGTTACCTCACCGGTTCCGGCCTGATCGACTACAACGAGACCGGTTCGGTGTGCGGGGTGCCCCTGCCCGAGGGGTTGGTGGAGGCCAGCCGGCTCCCTGATCCGATCTTCACCCCGGCCAGCAAGGCGGAGCTGGGGGAGCACGACGAGAACATCACCTTCGACGTCGTGGTCGACAAGGTCGGTCAAGACCTGGCGATCAAACTGCGGGACGACACCCTGGACATCTACGGCAGAGCAGCCAACTTCGCCGCCGACCGTGGGATCATTCTCGCCGACACCAAGCTCGAGTTCGGCCTCGACAAGAAGGGCAACCTCGTGCTCGCCGACGAGGTCCTCACACCCGACTCGTCCCGCTACTGGCCGGCCGACGGGTACGAGGCCGGGAAGGTGCAGCCGAGCTTCGACAAGCAGTTCGTCCGTAACTGGCTCACCAGCCCCGAGTCGGGCTGGGACCGCGCGTCCGACACGCCGCCGCCGCCGCTTCCCGCGGAGATCGTCGCGGCAACGCGGCAACGCTACATCGACGCGTACGAGCGCATTTCGGGATTGTCGTTCGCGGAGTGGGTGGGCTGAGCGATGACCACCGAGAACAAGATTCTGACCCCGCCCGTTGCCAAGAAGGTTCCCACCGAGCGGGTCCATCACGGACACACTTTCGTCGACGAGTACGAATGGTTGCGCGACAAGGAAGACGCGGAGGTGATCGCCTACCTCGAAGCCGAGAATGCGTACACCGAGCAGGAGACCGCCCATCTGGCTCCCTTGCGCGACCAGATCTTTTCGGAGATCAAATCCCGGACACAGGAAACCGACATGTCGGTGCCCACCCGGATGGGGGAGTACTGGTACTACGCCCGGACCATCGAGGGTAAGCAGTACGGCGTGCAGTGCCGGACACCGATCGCGGGTCCCGACGACTGGACGCCGCCGGAGCTGACCCCGGGGGTCGAACTCCCCGGTGAGCAGATCCTGCTCGACGGCAACGCGGAGGCCGAGGGTCACGACTTCTTCTCCGTCGGAGCCTTCTCCCTCAGTCACGACGGCACGCTGCTCGCGTACTCGGTGGACGTGGTCGGCGACGAGCGCTACACGCTCCGGTTCAAGAACCTCGTCACCGGCGAATTGCTGCCCGACGAGATCACCGGCACCGCACCGGGAGTTACCTGGGCGATCGACCACCGGCATGTCTTCTACCTCACGGTCGACGAGTCCTGGCGCCCCGACACCGTGTGGCGTCACCGGCTCGGCACCGCCCGCGAGGAGGACGTCGCCGTCTTCCGGGAGCCCGACGAGCGGTTCTGGGTTTCCGTCGGATCCACCCGCAGTGAGAAGTACCTGATGATCTGGGTGGGTTCCAAGATCACCAGCGAAGCCCGGGTCCTGGAATCGGCAAATCCTGAAGGTGAGTTCCGGGTAATTCTTCCGCGGCGCGAAGGCGTCGAATACGGCGTCGAACATGCAGTGGTCGCGGGCGAAGATCGTTTCCTGATCATGCACAACGACGTCGTCGACGGTGAGAAGGCCGAGAATTTCGTGCTTGCCGAGGCGCCGGTGTCGGATCCGACGTCCTTGACCACGCTGATCTCGCATCGGTCGGATGTACGACTCGAGGAGGTCGACGCCTTCGCCGACCATCTGGTGCTCAGCTACCGGCGGGAAGCGTTGACTCGCTTGGCGATCTGGCCGCTCGGCCCGGAGGGGTACGGCGAGTTCACGGAGATCGCCTTCGACGAGGAACTGTTCAGCGTGGGCCTCGGCGCCAATCCGGAATGGCAGCAGCCGACTCTGCGGATGGCGTTCACCTCGTTCATCACGCCCGGGCAGGTGTACGACTACGTGTTGTCGACGGGCGAACTGGCGCTACGGAAGTCGCAACCCGTGCTCGGGGACTTCGACGCGCGCAACTATGTGCAGCAACGTGATTGGGCCATCGCCGCCGACGGTACCCGGATTCCGCTGTCGATTGTGAGGCGTGCCGACGGTGCCCCGGACGAACCGGCGCCGACACTCCTGTACGGCTACGGCTCGTACGAGGCCAGCATGGATCCCGCGTTCTCCGTCGCACGGCTCTCGCTCCTCGATCGGGGAGTCGTGTTCGTCGTCGCACACGTGCGTGGCGGCGGCGAGATGGGCCGGCATTGGTACGAGAACGGCAAGACACTGACGAAGAAGAACACCTTCACCGATTTCGTCGACTGTGCACGTCACCTCGTGGACACCGGCCGCACCACTCCGAACCAACTCGTCGCGGACGGCGGCAGTGCCGGCGGTCTCCTGATGGGCGCAGTGGCCAACCTGGCTCCGGAACTCTTCGCAGGCATCCTCGCCAACGTTCCCTTCGTGGACCCGCTCACCTCCATCCTCGATCCGTCGCTTCCGCTGACGGTGATCGAGTGGGACGAGTGGGGTAATCCGCTCGAGAACCCCGAGGTGTACGAGTACATGCGTTCGTACAGCCCGTACGAGAACGTGGAGGCCAAGGATTATCCGGCCATCCTCGCGATCACCAGCATCAACGACACGAGGGTCCTCTACGTCGAGCCGGCGAAATGGGTGGCCAAGCTTCGGGCCACCAAGACGGGCGACTCGCCGCTGCTTCTCAAAACCGAGATGAGCGCGGGCCACGGAGGCGTGAGCGGGCGCTACGAGAAGTGGAAGGAAGTGGCGTTCGAGTTCGCCTGGGTGCTCCACATAGTCGGGAGGGCCTGACACCAGGTCCGCCCGACATGAGCGTCCTCGTTCCGGAACCATGGGCGAACTCGGGCCTGCCATTCGAGCGACAGGTTTAAGCTGATCGTCATCCTGGTTCCGACGCGACGAGGAGGTGACGCTCGTGACAGAGATGGCGATCGACACGGCGCGAGCGGTCGAGCATTTCGCGGCGATGCTCCGTGTCCCCACGGTGTCCACCCGGGGCGACGCGAACACGGACTGGACGTTCTTCGCGCGTTTCCGGAGTCTTGTCGACGAGTTGTACCCGCTGGTGCGGGAGAATCTCGACAAGGAGATCATTGCCTCGCATTCGCTCGTGTACCACTGGGATGTCGGGGTGCCCGACAAGCCGATCGTGCTGATGGCGCACCAGGACGTCGTGCCCGCACACGACGAGGGATGGACTCATCCACCGTTCGGCGGGGTAGTGGCGGACGACGCCGTCTGGGGGCGCGGTGCCATCGACGACAAGGGCGTGCTGGTCAGCATTCTCGAGGCAGTCGAAGGGCTGCTGCGCAGTGGTGTCGTCCCGGCCCGTGACGTCTATCTGGTTTTCGGCCACAACGAGGAGGTCGGAGGAGACGGCATTCCACAGGTGGTGCACACGTTCCGGGAGCGGGGGATCGTGCCGGGCGTGGTCATCGACGAGGGCGGTGGAGTTGCCGGCGACGCGTTTCCCGGAGTCGACGCGACGCTCGCGGTCCTCGGAACTGCCGAAAAAGGGATCCTCGACCTGCAGTTGACGGCGAAGGACCCTGGTGGTCACGCGTCGATGCCGGGGAGGAAGACCGCTACCGCCCGGCTTGCCCGCGCCATCACCCGCGTCGACCACCACAAGTTCCCGGCCCGGCTCACCGAACCCACCGTCGACCTGCTCACCAACGTAGGCGTCCATGCGAAAGGTCCGCTGGGCACGGTGCTCTCCCGGACCGACACCTTCGGACCACTGCTGGCGAGGGTGCTGCCGAGCGCCGGTGCCCTGATGAACGCCATGTGCCGCACCACGGCAGTCGCTACCGTCCTGGAAGGCAGTGCCGCCAACAACGTGATGGCGGAGACGGCGCGTGCAGTGCTCGATATCCGCATACTGCCGGGCGACACCGTGAACGGCACCGTGGAACGGATACGGAAGACGATCCGCGACAACGACATACAACTCGACATCCTCGGCTCCACTGAACCGTCACCGGTGTCGCGGACGGACGACGAGGTGTTCGCCCGACTCCGGCAGGTGGTAGCCGATACCTTTCCCGGGGCGATCGTGTCACCGTTTCTCCTGGTCGGCGCCACCGACGCCCGACACATGGCCCGGATCAGTGAGTACGTCTATCGCTTCTATCCCTTCGAGCTCGACGCCCGGAGCCGGGCGCTCATTCATTCCACGGACGAACGCCTGTCGATTGCCGGGTTACGGAACGGGATCGAGTTCTTCAGCCGGCTGATCCGCGACTGGCGTTAACGGTCCGGTGCGTCGGCTCGCCGGCCGGTCGAGGTCGCGTCGGCGAGCACGTCCTCGGCCATCGCCACGAGTTCGGCGGCCACCCGATCGAGCGCCTGCGTGCTGCGTTGCGCTCTCGACAGCACGAGTGCGCCTTCGATCGCGGAGATCGACATGGTGGCGACGGATTGGGCACGGGACATCCGTACGCCGTGCTGCCAGAGTGAGGCAGCGATGGTGGCCTCCCAGGAACTGAAGGCTTCACCCGCCGCATCCTTGGCAGTGGGGCATTCGCCACTCGACAATGCGCCGGCGGCGACCGGGCACCCGGACGAGAAATCCGTCTCCACGAGTTCCCGGCGGAACAGATCGATGATCAGGACGAGTGTCTCGACGGGGCCCTTGTTCGAGAGGCTCTCGCTGATGAGGGAGCCCATCAGGCCACCGGCCCGGTGCGTGGCCTCCTCGGCCAGCTGACTCTTCCCGCCGGGAAAGTGGTGGTAGATGGACCCGCGGGGCGCGTCTGCGTGCGCGACGACGTCGGCCAGCGACGTCGCGTCCACGCCCCGCTCGCGGAAGAGGGTGACGGCGCTCAGCAGCATTCGGTCGCGTGCTGTCGGTCGCTTACTCATTATGTGGACCAGCATAGCTCGTCGACCTGCTCCCGGAAGTCGTTCTCGAACTCCCTGCCGGACTTCGTGCGGAAACACGGCAACCGCCCATTGACTGTAACTAGGCGTAACGCATACTCTCGCCGCAGAAGATATGCAGTCCCGCATAACAGCGACGAGGAGTCGATTCCAGTGCCACACACCACAGCGGTTCATCCAGCCGCGCCTCGAACTACCGACAGCGGCATGAGTCGTCGAGCGCGCTACCTCGCGCTCCTCGTCATCTGCCTGGCCGAACTGCTCGTCGTTCTCGACAACACCATCGTCAACGTCGCGCTGCCCTCACTCGGCGTCGAGTTGCATACCGACATCAGCGGCCTGCAGTGGGTGGTGGACGCCTACACCCTGACCTTCGCGGGCTTGCTGCTCGCGTTCGGCCACCTCGGCGACAGATACGGGCGGCGGCGGGTCATGATGATCGGGCTGGCCGGTGTCGCCGTCATGTCCGTGGGCGGCGCACTCGCGACCGATCTGGGGCAGGTGATCGCCGCCCGGGCCGCCATGGGTGTGTTCGCCGCCGCGGTGTTCCCGGCGACACTCGCGCTGATCATCAACATCTTCACCGATGTGAAGGAACGGGCGGTTGCCATCGCCGCCTGGACGGCAATGGCGGGAATCGCGATCGCGATCGGCCCGACCGCAGGTGGCTGGCTCCTCGAGCACTTCTCGTGGCATTCGGTGTTCTGGATCAACGTGCCGGTGGCATTGGTCGTGCTGGTTCTCGCTCGGCTCCTGATTCCCGAGTCGAAGACCACACACGTCGGCAGGCTCGACCTGCTCGGCATCGCCTTCTCGCTGCTCAGTGTGACCACGTTGGTGTGGACCATCATCGAAGCGCCGCACCAAGGATGGGTTTCGGCGATCAGCCTGTCCGGCTACGCGATGTCGGTCGTGTTCTTCGCGGCGTTCGTGTGGTGGGAACTGCGCACCGACTCCCCGGTCCTCAACATGCAGCTCTTCCGCATCCGGCGTTTCTCGTTACCGGCGCTGGCGATCGCGGTTGCCTACTTCAGCATGTTCGGATTCCTCTTCATGATCACCCAGTACTTCCAGGGCGTGATGGAACTGACGCCGCTGCAGTTCGGGATCCACTCGTTGCCGTTCGCCGCGGCGATCGCCGTCGGCGCGCCGCTGGCCACGCTGATCGCGCAACGGATCGGCACCACCGCAGTCATCGTGTTCGGTCTCGTCGTCATGAGTGTCGGAATGTTCATCGCCGGGCAGGTGAAGGTCGAAACCCCCTACCTAGGAGCGGTGGTCGTCTCGATGGTGTTGATGGGGCTGGGACTGGCCATCGTGCAGGGGCCGGCCACCGAGTCGATCATGTCCTCGGTGCCGCTCGAGGAGGCCGGAGCCGGTTCCGCTGTCAACGACACCACCCGTGAGGCGGGCGGCACCCTCGGCGTCGCAGTACTGGGGTCGATCGTCGCTTCGGTGTATACGACCAAGGTCGGACCGCGCATCGATGCCATCCCCGACTTCCTGATGACGCCCTACGAGAAGAGCTTTGCGCGCGAAACGGTGATCAGTGTGCTCGAAATCGTGAAGCGACCCACCGTTCCCGCGTTCGCGCAGCAGAAGGCCGACCTCGTCTACGCCATGAAGGCGGCGTCGCTGGAGGGCTTCCAACTGGCCTCCTACGTCACCGTATCGGTCTCGCTGCTCGTCGCTGTTGCGGTGGCCGTCTTCCTGCCGTGGAAACCGGCCGCCGAATCCGTTCTGCTGGCCTGGAAAGAACCGTCCGCGAAGTAGTCGGGCCTCGAACAGAAGGAACCTCGTATGAACAACGTCCCCACGGGAAAGAACATGAGCGCCGACCTGATCGACGCACTGGAGCTTCCTTGCGGTCAGCGCTTGCCCAACCGGTTGATGAAGGCGGCACTCAGTGAGGGACTCGCGAACAAGGACCACGGTCCCGACCCGCGCCTCGAACGCCTGTACACCCGCTGGGGCAGTGGCGGCTACGGACTGGTGGTCACCGGAAACGTCATGGTCGATCGCAGCCACCTGGGCGAACCGGGCAATGTGGTCCTCGATGACGACCGAGACCTCGACGGGCTCCAACGATGGGCCAAGGCAACCCAGGACGGCGGCGCACCCATCTGGATGCAGCTGAATCATCCCGGACGGCAGGCGAATCCACTCGTCACTCGCACTCGCCCCGTCGCTCCGTCGGCGGTGGCGTCGAACATCCCGGGAATGACCACACCACGTGCACTGACCGAATCGGAGATCGAGAACATCATCGATCGTTTCGCCGCGGCAGCGGGCATAGCGGAAACGGCGGGATTCAACGGTGTCGAGATTCACGGTGCGCATGGATACCTGGTTTCGCAGTTCCTCTCACCCCTCTCCAATCAGCGCACAGACCGCTGGGGCGGCGACTCCGAACGGAGAATGCGGTTCGTTCTCGAAATAGTCCGCCGTATCCGCTCCGTCGTGGCACCGAGCTTCGCTGTCGGCATCAAACTGAACTCGGCAGATTTCCAGCGCGGTGGATTCACCGAAACGGAGTCACGCTCGGTGGTCGAGCAACTGTCCGTGGAGAGCATCGACCTGGTCGAAATCAGTGGCGGTAGCTACGAATCCCCGGCCATGATGGGCCGGAACGCGAGCGTATCCACCAGTACGAGGCAGCGGGAGGCCTATTTCCTCGACTACGCCGCGTCGGTGCGCGAGGCGGCGGGTGACGTACCGCTTGCGGTCACCGGCGGATTCCGGTCACGCTCCGCCATGGCCCGGGCCGTCGATTCCGGAGTGTGCGACGTGATCGGCCTCGGCCGTCCGACGGTGACCACCCCCGACGCGGGATCGGCGCTTCTCGTGGCGGGCGGCGACCGAGTCGACGCCATCCCGGTCTCTTTCGGTCTGCGTGGCGGACTGTCCCGGATCGCGAACCTCCGGGCCCTGGACGGCGCCCTGGATCTGCAATGGCACACCGACCAGCTGGAGCGGCTCGGTGCCGGCATGGACCCCGACCTCGATCGGCCGTGGTGGAAGACCGCGGCGTCGATGATCAACCGGAACGGCGTCGGCGCTCTCCGCAGCAAGCGGGGTGGCTGACGGACATACGGTTTCCTCAGCGCAACGCGTACCGAATTTGCGGTCGTCCCGCCCGGCCGTACTCCGTGTGCCGGGCGAGGACGCCGTCGTCGGCCAGTCGTTCGAGGTACCGCCATGCGGTCACACGGGACACACCGATCGCGGCGGCCACCTCGGCGGCAGTCAGGGGTCCTGCTGCGTCCCGGATGCACGCGGAGACGTGGTCGAGGGTCTGCGGAGCCACACCTTTCGGCGAACTCGCGCGTTCATCCGAGGTGCGCAGGGCAGACATTGCCCGGTCGATGTCCTGCTGGCTCAACGCGTTACTGCCAGCAGGAAGTGCGTCCCGGAACTCGCGGTACCGTTCGAGTTTGTCGCGGAACGCGGCGAAGGTGAACGGCTTCAGCAGATACAACGCGATCCCGCGGGCCACCGCGGTACGCACCAACTCGAGGTCGCGGGCCGAGGTGACAGCGATGACGTCGGGGCTGGGCCGGATCCCGCTCAGCGCGGCCGCAACATCGAGACCACTCGAATCCGGCAAACCGAAGTCCAGCAGGACGAGGTCGATCGGATCCCCGGTGCTGCCGGCTTCCGCCACGGCGCGCATCGCACTGCTGCCGTCATGGACGACGGTATGCACGGAGAACCCGGGCACCCGCTCGACATACGCACGATGAGCCTCGGCGATCAGCGGCTCGTCCTCGACGATCATCACTCGAATCACGAAGGCGCTCCGGCGATCGGTATCTCGACGACGATCATCGAGCCCAGTGACGGTTCGGTGCGGATCGTTCCCCCGTGGCGTGTCACGACCTGCACGACGAGGGCGAGTCCCAGCCCGCGCTGGCCGGATTTCGTCGAATAGCCACGGGTTACGGCCTTGTCGAACACCTCCGCGGGAATACCCGGACCACTATCCGCAACGCGCACGACCATCGACGAATCCTCCTCGCATACAGTGACTTCCACCCAGGGTCCGTCGGTCGTCTGCTCCGCAGAACCGCGCGCGGCGTCGATGGCATTGTCCACGAGGTTACCCACCAGCGTGACCAGTTCCCGCGCGGTGAGCGGCGTGACGGGACCCAGTGCGGTGTCCTCGGTGACGATCAAGTCGACGCCCCGTTCCGCCGCAACGCCCACCTTGCCGAGCAGCAGCGCTGCCAGTGCCGGTTCGTGTACCGCCGTCATCAGCCGGTCGATCAGCTCCTGGGACAGACGCAGATCATCCGTGGCGAACGCGATCGCGTCGTCGTAGCGGCCCAGTTCCACCATCGTGATGATGGTGTGTAGCCGGTTGGCCGACTCGTGGGCCTGTGAACGCAAGGACTCGGCGAACCCACGTACCGAGTCGAGTTCACCCATCACGCTTTGCATTTCGGTGCGGTCACGCAGGGTCAGTACCGTGCCGATGCGCTGTCCCTCCCATTCGACGGGTTCACGGCTGACGAGGAGAACGCGGTCGGTGGTCAGATGTATCTCGTCGCGCGGCTCGCCGGTGTCCGACGGGGCGGGGGCGGTGGCCGTACGCAGCGACGGTGGCAGGGCGGAAACGGGCACCGGGCCGTCGGGTAGATCGAGTAGTCGGCGGGCCTCGTCGTTCACTACCTCGGCGGTCGCGTCGTCGCCGTCGGTTCGACCGAGAACCACCAGACCCTCGCCGATCGAATGGAGAACGGCGGCGTGGTGCTCGTACATACGCCGCAGTTCATCGGGCGCCATTCCGAGTGTCTGACGGCGCAGCCGCCGGCTCAGCAGGAACGAGCCGGCCGCGGACACCACGAGTCCGATTGCGGCGACGGCGAAGATAGTGGGCAGGCTCTTCGCCACCTGGTCGCCGATCTTCTCGCGGGTGACACCCACCGAGACGAGACCGACGATGCGGCCGCCGTCGTAGATGGGGGCCACCGCCCTGATGGACGGACCGAGCGAACCGGCGTAGGTCTCGGTGAACGTTTCCCCGGCGAGCGCACGCTCGATGTTTCCGGAGAACGTGCCACCGATGAGCTCCGGGCTGGTGTGCGTGAAGCGCGTGCGGTCCGGGGCCATCACCACGATGAAGTCGGTTCCGGTGGCCGTGCGGATCCGTTCGGTCTGCGGTTGGAGAATCGCGCTGGGGTCGGGAGTGCGCAGCGCTGCAACGGTTCCGTCGGACAGGGCCAGCGCCGTGGCCACTGCCGTCACCGCACGCCGGGTGCTGTCGTCGCTGTCGCGTCGCTGATCGAGGACGGCAAGCAAAGTTCCCGCAGCGATCACCAGCGTCAAGACCGCCAACTGCAGGAGGAACAGTTGACGCGCCACGCTCATGGGCCGTCTCGGCAGTGGTCGTCGCACAGCACTCTCCTGAACGTAATGAACACAAACTTCTCCAACCGAGCGATCGCTTACAAGATTCTCCACAAGACGTGATCGCGGTCACTACCCGGCTTATCGATCAGCTTGCCATTCGAACTGGAGGACCACCCCATGAGTACTGCGACAGGGAAAACGAAGAAACGCGACCGTACCCACTGGTTGTACATGGGGGTCATCGTCGCCGTGGTCGCGGGCGTACTCGTCGGATGGCTCGCGCCGGGGGCAGGCAAATCGCTCGGTGTCCTGGGCACGATGTTTGTCGACCTGATCAAGATGATGATCAGCCCGGTGATCTTCTGCACCATCGTGCTGGGAATCGGGTCGGTGAAAGCAGCGGCCAAGGTCGGCAAGGTCGGCGGGCTCGCTCTCACCTACTTCATCGGCATGTCGACCGTCGCCCTCGGCATCGGCTTGGTGGTGGGCAACCTCCTCGACCCGGGTAGCGGCCTGAACGTCAGCCCAGACACCGCCGGAACCGGCGCCCAGCTGGCCGAGAAGGCGCACGGCGCAGGCGGCACCGTCGAGTTCATCGGGTCGATCATTCCCACGTCACTGCTGTCCGCGCTCACCGAGGGGAACGTCCTGCAGACCCTCTTCGTGGCCCTGCTCGTCGGCTTCGGTCTGCAGGCGCTGGGTAAGCAGGGTGAGCCGATCCTGCGCGGGGTCGGCTACGTGCAGAAGCTCGTGTTCAAGATCCTGTCGATGATCCTGTGGCTGGCCCCGATCGGTGCCTTCGGCGCCATCGCCAACGTCGTCGGACAGACCGGACTCGGCGCAGTCGTTCAGCTCGCGACCCTGATGCTGGGCTTCTACCTGACCTGCCTGATCTTCGTCTTCGGAGTTCTCGGATCGATCCTGCGCGTCGTCGCCGGAGTGTCCATCTTCAAGCTCGTCCGCTACCTGGCCCGCGAGTACCTGCTGATCTTCGCCACGTCCTCGTCCGAGTCGGCCCTGCCCCGCCTCATCGCGAAGATGGAGCACATCGGCGTCGAGCGCACCACCGTCGGCGTCGTGGTCCCGACCGGATACTCGTTCAACCTCGACGGCACCGCGATCTACCTGACCATGGCATCGATCTTCATCGCAGACGCGATGGGCCAGCCGCTGTCGCTTCCCGAGCAGCTGTCGCTGCTGCTGTTCATGATCATCGCGTCCAAGGGCGCCGCCGGGGTGAGCGGTGCAGGTCTCGCTACCCTCGCCGGTGGGCTGCAGAGCCACCGCCCCGAATTGCTCGACGGGGTCGGGCTGATCGTCGGCATCGACCGGTTCATGTCCGAGGCGCGCGCAGTCACCAACTTCTCCGGCAATGCCGTCGCGACGCTGCTCGTCGGCTCGTGGACGGACACCGTCGACAACGACCGCGTCCGCAAGGTCCTCGACGGGAAGCTGCCCTTCGACGAGGAGACCATGGTCGACGACGGTCACGGTCAGGTCGTCGAGCAGGAGAAGGCAACCCCTGCCCGCGAAGACGACTCCCGCGTGCTGCTCACCCACTGACACCACGAACGAACAAAGAAGCGCTGTGCGCCCGGGCGGATCTCCGCTTGGGCGCACAGCGCTTGTTGTCGCTACGTTGGGTGTCATGACGACTCCTGTGCAGAATATTGCCATCAAAACCCTGGGCGGCGTGCCCACCTCGCTCGGCGAATACGACGGGCGCGCAGTTCTCGTGGTGAACGTGGCCTCCAAGTGTGGGCTCACCCCCCAGTACAAGACCCTCGAAAAGCTGGCGACCGATTACGCCGACCGCGGTCTCACCGTCATCGGGATTCCGTGCAACCAGTTCATGGGACAGGAGCCAGGGACTGCCGAGGAAATCGAGACGTTCTGCTCCACCACCTACGGCGTCACCTTCCCCCTGCTCGAGAAGATCGAGGTGAACGGCGACAATCGTCATCCGCTGTACGAGGAGCTGACCAAGGCTGCCGACGCCGACGGGGAGGCGGGGGACGTGCAATGGAACTTCGAGAAGTTCCTCGTCGCACCCGACGGCACCGTCGTGAACCGGTTCCGTCCGCGCACCGAACCCGACGCCCCCGAGGTCGTGGCCGCGATCGAGGCTGTCCTGCCGAAGTAGGCCCTTCGGGCTCGTGCGCCTTTCTGGTGGCCCAGGCGACCAGAAAGGCGCACGACCTTTGCCTGGCGTTCACCTTGGGCTGTCACCCTGGAAGTCATGACCGGACAGTTGCTCGTGTCGGTGTCAGGACTTCGACAGGAAACGCGCGACTTCGCCGCCGCGTTCGCCGAGGAGATGGACGCGCGGGGTGTGCCGCTGTCGCTGCTGGTCGCTCCGCGCCTGAAAGACAAATACCGCCTGGTCAACGACTCGGCGACCCAGGACTGGCTGCGTCTGCGCCTTTCCCGGGGCGACGCCGTTGTCCTGCACGGCTACGACCAAGCCGCCACAAAACGTCGTCGCGCAGAGTTCGCGGCACTTCCCGAACACGAAGCCCGACTGCGGTTGATCGCCGCCGACCGCGTGATGGAGCAGACCGGCCTGCGCACCCGGGTGTTCGCCCCGCCGCGCTGGCTGGCGTCGCAGGGTGCCGTCGCGGCCCTGCCTTCCGCGGGGTTCCGCCTCCTCGCGAACATGACCGCTATTCACGACCTCGAACGGGGGTCGTCCGTACGGTCGCGCGTACTGGGCATCGGCGAGGGGTTCCGGGCGGAGCCGTGGTGGTGTCGGGCGCTCGTCCACGGCTCGGGGCGCGCGGCGAAGCGCGGGGGAGTGGTCCGCCTCGCGGTCACGGCCAAGCAGCTGGGTACCCCCGGCCCGCGGCAGGCGATTCTCGACGCCGTCGACCTGGCCCTTCAGTACGGCGCGGAGCCGACGGTCTACCGGTGGCAGCCGCGACATCCCCGGGTGGGCGCCGCCTGACCCGTGAGTACTTCTTAACAGCGGGCGGTTGAGAAGTACTCACAGGGGCGTCAGGCCACCTCGACGCTCGATTCGCTGGGAAGGGTGCGGAATTCGGTTCCCGCCGGTGCCATGTCGGTGTAACGACCGTAGAAGATGCCGGTGGCCTGGTCGGCGATGATCGCCTGATGAATGGGTACGGCGACCCGGGGCGCGACGGCGCGCAGGTAGTCGATCGCCTCGGATATCTTCAACCACGGCGCCGCGGCGGGCAGAGCCAGCACGTCGACTTTCTGTTCCGGGACGAACAGCGAGTCGCCCGGATGCAAGAGCTGTGCCGGATCGCTGGAGTCGCCGAGTAGGTAAGCGGTGTTGTCGATCATCGGGATGTCGGGGTGGATCACGGCGTGCGTACCGCCGGTGCCGGTGACATGGACGTTGCCGATGTCGAACTCGTCGCCGGCATGCACCCCCGTCCATCTACCGCCGAGCTGCGCCGCGGTTTGTGGATCCGAGTACAGGGCTGCGTCGGCGTTCGCCTCGACGAGAGCCGGCAATCGCTGCTGGTCGACATGGTCGGGGTGCTGATGCGTGACCAGGATCGCGTCGAGCCCGGTGAGGCCCTCGAATCCGTGCGAGAAGTTGCCCGGATCGAACAGGATGGTGGAACCGTTCAACTCGACGAGGACGCAGCTGTGGCCGAAGTGAGTCAGTCGCATGGATTCGAGTATGCGCGCCCTCCGTCCGATGCGGGCTGCACACCGGTGGCCCGGTAAACTCCCTAGTGCCCGGTGTTCCACTCTGGGCTCGCGCACTACTAACGAGGAGCAGCACGTGGCCCGTGTCGTCGTCGAAGTCATGCCCAAGGCCGAGATTCTCGACCCCCAGGGGCAGGCCATTGCCGGGGCCCTGCCGCGGCTCGGGTTCGCTGGAATCTCGGATGTCCGCCAGGGGAAGCGTTTCGAGCTCGAGGTCGACGGCAGCGTCGACGACGCGCAGCTCGAGAAGATCGCCGAGGCCCTGCTGGCCAACACGGTGATCGAGGACTGGACCGTGAGGCGCGTCGAAGCATGAGCGCACGCGTCGGAGTCATCACTTTCCCCGGCACCCTCGACGACGTCGACGCCGTCCGTGCGGTGAAACTCGCCGGTGGCGAGGCCGTGAACCTCTGGCACGGAGACGCCGACCTCAAGGGCGTCGACGCGGTCATCGTCCCGGGTGGGTTCTCGTACGGTGACTATTTGCGAGCAGGCGCGATCGCGCGCTTCGCCCCCGTCATGGGCAAGGTCGTTCAGGCAGCTCAGGGGGGCATGCCCGTCCTCGGTATCTGCAACGGTTTCCAGGTGCTGTGCGAGGCCGGTCTGCTGCCGGGCGCACTCACCCGCAACGAAGGCCTGCATTTCATCTGCCGTGACGAGTGGCTCAGGGTGGAATCCACATCGACGGCGTGGACCTCGCGTTACGAGTCGGGTGCCGAGATTCTCATTCCGCTGAAGTCGGGCGAGGGCCGTTACCAGGCTCCCAAGAATGTACTGGACGAGCTCGAGGGTGAAGGCCGGGTCGTCTTCCGGTTCGCGGGCGACAACCCCAACGGGTCTCAGGGCGCAATCGCCGGCATCTCCTCAGCCAACGGACGCGTCGTCGGCCTGATGCCACACCCGGAGCACGCCACCGAAGCTCTCACCGGTCCCAGCGACGATGGGCTCGGCATGTTCTATTCCGTCCTCGACAGCGTCATTTCCGCCTGACCTGGACGTTTCGCCCTACGCCGATGCCTTGTCGCTCTCGATGAGCGACTCGGCGTCGGCTTCGGTGTGCAGGGCCGTTATCGGCGTCAGTGCACCGATCTCATCGTTGATGCGTTCGGGAGCGTCGTGCACGCTGATGCACGGAATGCCTTCTCTGCGGACTCGCTGCAACATGGTGGCCTCTGAAGGAAGACAGAGCCCATCGAGAACGTCTTCGGTGGCGACCGCACACACCACCGGCCCGCCGGCGAATGTCCTGGTGGTTTCCAGCCCGTGGCCGGTCGCCCACACCCGCATCGCGGCCCAATGAATCACCTCGATGAACTGGGTGGGGTTGCCGATGAACAACAACCGCCGCACAGGATGCTTCACTCTCGACGTCACACGCCCCTCCGTTGTCAGTTGCGGCCCTCTGTCAGTTGCGGTTCTCTGTCAGTTGCGGTTCTCGGGGCTTCGTCCTGCGCGAACATCGCTTCGATCCGTGATTTGATCTCTTCGGTACTCATCGACGACCTGCGTTTCGCCGGGGTCGCCGTTGCGGGCGCGGTGTGCGTCTTCGGTCCGGTCATTGTCGGTATCGGCTCTCTCAACTTGCGTGCCGGTTGGCGAGCATGGGTGCCCAGGTCTCGTCCAGGGCGGCCGTCTCGGCGCCGTGGAGTCGACTGGCCTCTACTACTGCACGAGAATCCTTCGCCGCGAGATCGATGAGACGTTCGGCGGCGCGGCGAACATCGACGTGGTGCCTGCGCGCCACATCCATCAGTTCGTCGAACGCTGCGTCGCCACTGTATCCGCGGCACTCGATCAAGATGTGCTCCGCCGTGGCCAGTACGTCACGCTCGGTGCGCTGCTGTCGTAGGGGCTGTGATCGTAGATCGACTACGTTGTGGGACATCGGTTCTCTCTTCGAAAGTGGTTGCAATCGAGCGCCGATCGAGGGATTGCCTCGACTCGATGCCGAATCATCGTGTGATAGCAGTATTCCCACTGAATGTCCGGTCGAATCCGGACGGAGACAAGTACATCGAGCAGCGAACAGAGGTGTGAGGATCCGACCGGACATTCCGGCCGATTCGCTGCAGGCGTCGTCGAGGTTGTGTGAGGGCAACATCGTCCACCGCGACACCCATAGTGTGGTCCTACCTTGCCTCGGGAAGGAAGGCGCGAAAATCGCGAAAGCCGAATGGGGTTGAGTCTCGAGTTTCCGCGCGGCGGCGAATCCCTGCGTCGGCTGCGTGCTCAACCTTTGCTTAGGATAGCGTGCCGCGCATGTTTCGGCAATGAAACTGCCGAGTAACGAGTGGAAATGTGTTGTCACTCAGCAAAGGGCATACCGTTGTCGCCTACTATTTCGCGGCTCGAAACACGACGATCTGCTCGCGGGACTGCCCGGGCTCGATGAGGCCGCGCTCCTCGAGCATCTTCCGCCGTCCCTCGAGAACCGGCCCGAAGGGAATTTCTGCCGTGGCTGCTAACTCGACCCTCAAATTCTGCTCTTCGAGCATCGTCTGGGTCTTCTCGATCCCACTGAGCGCGGATTGGGTGAGGAGGAGTACCCCACCGGGCGCCAGCACGTCCGGTGATTGAGCGCAGATCCTGTCGAGCAGGGCGCGACCGTTCTTGCCCGCGTCCCACGCCCGGGCAACACCTCGCGCGGGAAGGGCGTCGTCGTGTGCGGGAACGTACGGCGGGTTGGACACGATGAGGTCGAATCGCTCGGACCGGATCGACTCGGTGAGGTCGCCGCGGAGAACCCGAATCGGGAGTCTCCTCGTCAGCGCGTTGAGCCGGATGCTGAGCACTGCGCGGAGCGACACGTCCACCGCGGTGACCGATCCGGCACCGGCCTCAGCTGCCCGGACGCTCAGGGCGCCGGTGCCTGCACAGAGGTCGAGAACGCGTGAGGAAGGCCCTAGCTCCTCGGATGCGATCACGTCAGCCAGCATCTCCGTATCGTCCTGTGGGCGATAGACTCCAGGAAGACGTAGCAGCATCTGGGCTCCTTGGTCGGTGAGAGTACGAGGTGAGTCCGAAGTCTGTCACCGGGCACTCTCGGCAATGTCGAGTCGAACGGCAGTGTCGATTGGGGTCCAATTACCCGGGACGCGCCCGAATCAATCAGTTCCGTGTTTACGGCGCGCGAGCGCACCGTCGACCTGGCACGATCGACAAGGTGAGCTACAGCCAGCAGTTGCGGAATCTAGCGGCCCGGCACGGCGTGGCGACGTCGTACGAGGGATGGGACGAGCAACGTCACGGGGTCGGGGACGAGACACTGCGCACCGTCCTCGCGGCGATGGATGTCCCGGCCGACACCGACGTCGAGGTCGAGGATGCGCTCGCAGAGTGCGAACTGGCGCCTTGGCGGCGTGTACTGCCACCGGTCGTCGTCGGAGTGCAGGGCACCGAGGCACGCTTCGTCGTCCACGTGCCGCACGGCGACCCCGTCACCGTCACGATCGTCACTGAATCCGGCGACGAGGTCGCGGCGCGGCAGCTCGACGTGTGGGTCGATCCGCGAGAGGTCGATGGCGCCCTGATCGGTCGCGCGACTTTCGCCGTCCCCGCCGACGTGCCCTCGGGGTGGCACGAGATCCGCGCGTCGACATGGAGCGACGGGACGGAGCCGTCCGACGCTACGTCCGAGTCGTGCACGCTCGTCGTCACGCCGGCCCGGCTGTCGACATCGGATTCTCTCAGCGACCGGCAACGGTGGGGAGTCCTTGCCCAGCTGTACTCGGTGCGTTCCCGGCGCTCGTGGGGTCTCGGCGACTTCGGGGACCTGGGGGAACTGGCCACAATCTTCGGTTCCGTGCACGGCGCCGACTACGTTCTGGTAAATCCGCTGCATGCGGCGCAACCGCAGCCCCCGGTCGAGGCGTCTCCCTACCTGCCGACCACGCGTAGGTTCGTCAATCCGCTGTACATCCGCGTCGAGAACATCCGGGAGGCCGCGTACCTGCCCCGTCCGCACTACGCCCGTATGCGTGAGGCGGCGGCCCGTTTCGAGCGGGCCAACGGCAAGGCCGATCGGATCGACAGGGACAGGTCCTACCGCGCCAAGCTTCGGACACTCGAGCGGGTGTTCCGAGTCGAGCGCAGCGCGAGTCGGCAGCAGGCGTTCGACGAATTCCGCCGCACCGAAGGAGACGGGCTCCGCGACTTCGCAACCTGGTGCGCCCTCGCCGAGAAATTGTCTCCGCGGGACCCGCGATGGCAGACGAAGGCTGCCTCGCCCGACACCGAATGGGTGCGAGCGCAACGCGACAAGCTCTCCGACCGGATCGAATTCCATTCTTGGTTGCAGTGGATCTGCGACGAACAACTCGCCGAGGCTCAGCACGCTGCCCGCGCGGCAGGCATGGACATCGGTGTCGTGCACGACCTGGCGGTCGGTGTCCAGCATGGCGGAGCGGACGCCTGGTCGCTCCGATCCGCTCTCGCGGAAGGTATTACGGTCGGCGCTCCACCTGACGACTTCAACCAGCAGGGCCAGTCCTGGGATCAGCCGCCCTGGCGGCCCGGTCGGCTCGCCGAATTGGGCTATGCCCCCTATCGCGACATGCTGCGCACCGTGCTCAAGCATGCAGGTGGGCTGCGCGTCGACCATATCCTCGGCCTGTTCCGACTGTGGTGGATACCGGAGGGTGCAGCGTCACCGGCGGAAGGGACCTACGTCACCTACGACCACGAAGCCCTCATCGGGATTCTGGTTCTCGAGGCGGAACGCGCGGGGGCCGTCGTCATCGGCGAAGACCTGGGTGTCTTCGAGCCGATGGTGCAAAAGTATCTCGCCGAACGCGGCGTGTTGGGGACCTCGATTCTGTGGTTCGAACGCGACGACGACGGCCCCATTCCGCCCGAGAAATACCGTTCCCTGTGTCTGACTTCCGTGACGACGCATGATCTTCCACCGACAGCCGGGTATCTCGCGGGCGAGCACATCGAATTGCGTTCGCGGCTGGGCCTTCTCGAGCGGGACCTCGAATCCGAGAAGCAGCACGACACGCGTCAGCGAGAATCCGTTCTGCAGATGGCCCGGGACCGCGGGCTGTCGGAGGACGGCGCGTCGATCGAGGACACCGTGAAGGCGTTGTACGCGTTGATCGGCCGGAGTCCCTCCATGTTGCTGGGAGTTGCACTCGTCGACCTCGTCGGCGAGCACCGCATCCAGAATCAACCAGGCACGGGCGATGCCCAGTACCCGAACTGGAAGATTCCCCTGGCAGACGGCTCAGGTAAGGCGGTTCCTCTCGAGGACCTGGCGCGGGCCGACTACAGCTACGTCGAATGCGAGGCGGTCACAGCGCAAGGGCACTCCTGACTCTGGCTTGCGTCAACACGTGCATTCCTTGACGGGGGCTGCGGTGATGCCTGAACGGGTGCCGCCTCGGCGGCTGTCGGGATGGTGAGAGCGACGGTCGCCGGCGACGGTCCGTGGTGACGCGTGTCCGGTGTGGACCGGTCAGAGCGCCCCGCTCGGGGCGCGGTATGCATCCCTGGGCGCAAAGCTCGTGAAAAAGTTGGCGAACCTGCAATTGCGGCAGTGATTCGAAAACCGGCGCCGGGGTATTCGGATTCTGTCACCGGTCGGTCAGGAAGTGCGCCGACGCCGAAAGAGAGGCGTTGGGTGCGAGTGCTGCCCCACGCCTCACCGCGGAGAAAGTGGGGTGCGCCGTGCTGATAGACGTTCCGCGGTTCGTCGTGGGGGTGCGACGATGAGCTTGCGACCACTCGACAGCGCACGATCGGACGTACCCGGCTCCAGCCGCGGTCCGTCGGTCGGAGTGGAGGAAGAATTCTTCCTCGTCGACGCGTCGACGAACCGAATGCTCGCGTGCAATCGGGAGGTCGTCGACAGTGCCCGAAGCCTGGGCGGCACGCTCGATCTGGAGCTCAAGACGAGCCAGGTGGAGACCAACACCCCGGTCTGCCGGGGAATGCGCCAGTTGTACGACCAGATCGCGGGGGCTCGCTCGGTTGCGGCGGCGGCAGCGACCCAGCATGGGGCGGCCCTGTTGTCCACGGGGGTGCCGCCGGTGTGCGGCGAGTTCTCGACGGTCACCGATGTACCCCGTTACCAGCGGATGGCCGAGCGGTACGGGTCTCTCGTGTCCGAGCACGAGGTGTGCGGTTGCCACGTGCACGTGGCGATCAGTGACCGCGAGACCGCGGTGCAGGTGTGCAATTATCTGCGGCTCTGGCTGCCGACTCTCCTCGCGCTGACCGCGAACTCTCCGATCCATCGAGGCCGCGACACCGGATTCGCGAGCTGGCGGGCGGTGCTCGGAGGCAGATGGGCGTGCTCGTGGGCACCCCCGTACTTCACATCGGCCGATCACTACGACTCGGTGGTCGGCGTGATGATCGAATCCGGGGGCATTCTCGACGAGGCGATGGTGTACTGGGACGTCCGCCCCTCCGCGCACCTTCCCACCGTCGAGGTCCGGGTCAGTGACGTGCCCGGCACTGTCGACGAAACGGTGGTCGTGGCCACGCTGATTCGTGCCCTGGTCGCAGCAGCGGAGCGTTCGGTACATGCCGGACGGCTAGCGCTTCCGGTGGCTCCCGAAGTGCTGCGGGCCGCATATCTGCGTGCCGCGCGCGAAGGCGTCAGCGGGCAATTGCTCGACATCACCTCTTCGCGGTTGACCTCACCTGCGCGCCAGCTGTCCTCGCTGATCCGTCACGTGCAGACGGAACTCGACGAGTTCGGTGAACGCAGCAGGGTGGAGAAGATGATGAAGAAGATCCTGTCTCAGGGCAACGGCGCTACGCGGCAGCGGGAGGCGTTCTCCCGGCGACAGGACGCGGCTGACGTGGTGTCGGTCGCAGCTCGCTGCACGCTCGCGGGTTCGTGGCCCGCTGCGATCCGCGAGCATGACACCGTTCATTGAAGACCGACACCGCACGCAATACACCACACGGTGACATCGGGGAAGGAAATCGACGTGGCCGAACGTAAAGCTTCCGTCTTCGAGGTGGAGCACGAAGTCGATGCCGACACGATCCGGAAGGCGCAGCGGGCGGTCGCGTCGCGATCGCGCGATGCCCACGATTGCAAGGATCTGTTGTCGATCCTCGGGATCCTGCACATCACACCGGCAACGGAGTGACACAGCGGCTTGCGCAGGAGCTGAAAACGTGTCGGTGAGCGGGGATAGGGTGCGCCCATGGCACTCGAACTCGGCATGATCACCTTCGACAGCACAGATCCCGGACCCCTGGCCACCTGGTGGGCGGAGCAGACTGCGGGCACCGTCGAGCAGGAGAACGACGGATGGTTCTATGTCGTCACGCTTCCGAACTCGCCGTACAAGCTCGCCTTCCAGAAGGTGGACGACCCCACGCCGGGGAAGAATCGCATTCACCTCGACCTGACGTCCGAGAATCTCGACGGCGAGGTGGGCAGACTGACCGCCGGGGGCGCGACGGAGGTGGCGCAACGTGAGATGGGCGGGTTCCGCTGGGTCACCCTCGCCGATCCAGACGGCAATCAGTTCTGCGTCTCGGGTCCCCACAGCTAACACCGCGTCCTGCATGATTGGCTCCATGCATTCCACTACGTGGGCCGACGCCCAGGGCCTGTGCACCTTCGTCGATGCGTCACCGTCGCCTTTCCATGTGTGCGCGACGGTGTCGATGTTGCTGTCCGGCAACGGATTCACCGAGCTGCACGAGACGGACTCATGGCCCGGCGAACCTGGCCGCTACTTCCTGGTTCGCGGCGGATCGCTCATCGCCTGGAGCACCGAGAGGGTCGGGCGGACGGCGCCGTTCCGCATCGTCGGCGGGCACACCGACAGCCCGAACCTGCGCGTCAAGCAGCATCCCGATCTGTGGTCGGCCGGGTGGCAGATGGTGGGTCTCGAGCCGTACGGGGGTGCGTGGCTCAATTCGTGGCTCGACCGCGACCTGGGTATCTCGGGACGCCTGAGCGTGCGGGTCGGCAACGTGGTGGAACAGAAACTCGTCCGCATCGACCAACCGATCCTGCGGGTCCCGCAGCTCGCGATTCACCTGTCGGAGGATCGCAAGGGAGTGCATCTCGACCCGCAACGACACCTCAACGCGGTCTGGGGTGTCGGTTCGGAGCGTCGATCCTTCATCGACTTCGTCGCGGACCGGGCCGAGGTGCCTGCCGATTCGGTGCTCGGCTGGGAACTGATGACCCACGACCTCGCGCCCAGTGCGGTGGTCGGGACGGATGAGGATCTCGTCAGCGCGCCGCGGCTCGACAACCAGGGCACCTGCTACGCCGGAACCCAGGCGCTGCTCGCCGCCGCCGAGTACCCGGCAGGTGATCACGTGCCCGTGCTCGCGCTCTTCGATCACGAGGAGGTCGGGAGTATGTCGGATCGCGGCGCGTTCTCGGACCTCCTCAACACCGTTCTCGAGCGCATCGTGCTCGGCCGGGGTGGCGGGCGCGAAGAATTCCTGCAGGCCATGGCCGGCTCGGTGTGTGCGTCGGGCGATATGGCGCACGCCACCCACCCCAACTATCCGGACCGCCACGAACCCGCACACCAGATCGCCGTCAACGCCGGGCCGGTCCTCAAGGTCAATCAGAATCTGCGCTACGCCACCGACGCGGCGGGCGCAGGAGCGTTCGCGCTGGCGTGCGATCAGGCCGGCGTGCCGTTGCAGAGGTATGTGCACCGCGCCGATCTGCCGTGCGGGTCGACCATCGGCCCGATCACCGCCTCACGAACCGGTCTGAGCACCGTCGACGTCGGTGCCGCTCAGTTGGGAATGCACTCGTCCCGGGAGCTGATGGGTGCCCGCGACGTGCGGGCATACTCCGACGCCCTTGCGGCGTTCCTCACACCGACAACCTGATGCCGGGCAGGCCGGTGAGCGCCAGGTCGATGGCGGAAGAAGGTGCCGGATAGACTGACGTACGGCTCGTCGCCACCCGGCTCACCGGCCGGCCCTGACTCCGGCTTGCCGCTCTTGACTCCCGTAGGGAAGGGACCACACCTCCAGTGTCAGCACACCCGGTCGATACCGTCACCGCCGCCGCCGCGAACCCCGAAGTCGCGCAGCCTTACAAGGAGCTCGGCCTCAAGGACGACGAGTACGCCCGTATCAAGGAGATCCTGGGCCGGCGCCCCACCGAGGCCGAGCTGGCGATGTACTCGGTGATGTGGAGTGAGCACTGCTCGTACAAGTCTTCCAAGGTGCACCTGAAGTACTTCGGTGAGACCACCACCGACGAGATGCGTTCCTCGATGCTCGCCGGTATCGGGGAGAACGCCGGCGTGGTCGATATCGGTGACGGCTGGGCCGTCACCTTCAAGGTCGAAAGCCACAACCATCCGTCCTACGTCGAGCCCTACCAGGGTGCGGCCACCGGTGTCGGCGGCATCGTCCGCGACATCATGGCCATGGGCGCGCGGCCCATTGCCGTCATGGACCAGCTGCGTTTCGGTGCGGCGGATGCCCCCGACACGCGGCGCGTGGTCGACGGTGTGGTGCGCGGTGTCGGTGGCTACGGCAACTCGCTCGGGCTGCCCAACGTGGGCGGCGAAACCGTGTTCGACGAGTCGTACGCCGGAAATCCTCTGGTCAACGCCCTGTGTGCTGGTGCCATGCGCGTCGAGGATCTGCATCTCGCCTTCGCCTCGGGTGCCGGTAACAAGATCATTCTGTTCGGTGCCCGCACCGGACTCGACGGCATCGGCGGCGTGTCCGTGCTTGCGTCGGAGACGTTCGACGGCGACGAGAGCGGGGACGAAGCCGACGGCGGAGCATCGAAGAGCAGAAAGAAGCTCCCGGCGGTGCAGGTGGGTGATCCGTTCACCGAGAAGGTGCTCATCGAGTGCTGTCTCGAGCTGTATGCCGCCAAGCTCGTGGTCGGTATCCAGGACCTCGGTGGTGCCGGACTGTCCTGCGCCACGTCCGAGTTGGCCGCGGCGGGCGACGGCGGCATGCACATCGACCTCGAGCAGGTCCCGATGCGCGCGACGGGCATGACGGCGGCGGAGGTGCTGTCCAGCGAGTCGCAGGAACGTATGTGTGCCGTCGTGACTCCCGAGAACGTGGATGCGTTCATGGCCGTGTGCAAGAAGTGGGACGTTCTCGCCACGGTGATCGGCGAGGTCACCGACGGTGACCATCTCACCATTTCCTGGCACGGCGAAACCGTCGTCGACGTGCCGCCGCGCACCGTCGCCCACGAGGGCCCTGTCTACGAGCGTCCCGTGCAGCGGCCCGCGAGCCAGGATGCGCTGGTCGCGAACACCACGGCGGGGCTGAAGCGGCCCGAGTCCGCCGACGAGCTGAAGGCGACGCTGCTGAAGATGATCGCGTCGCCGGCGCTGTGCAGCCGGAAGTGGATCACCGAGCAGTACGACCGTTACGTCCGCGGCAACACGGTACTGGCCGAAAATGCCGATTCCGGTGTCATCCGGATCGACGAGGAGACGGGCCGCGGCATCGCCCTGGCCACCGATGCGTCCGGTCGCTACACCGCACTCGACCCGTACACCGGAGCGCAGCTGGCACTCGCCGAGGCGTTCCGCAACGTTGCCGTCACCGGAGCCACCCCGAAGGCCGTCAGCAACTGCCTCAATTTCGGATCCCCGGAAGACCCGGGCGTGATGTGGCAGTTCCAGCAGGCCGTGCGCGGTCTGGCCGATGGCTGCGCCAAGCTGGGCATTCCCGTCACCGGTGGCAACGTGAGCTTCTACAACCAGACCGGTTCCACGCCGATCCTGCCCACCCCGGTGGTCGCGGTGCTCGGCGTCATCGACGACGTGCACCGGCGCATCCCCACGGGCCTCGGTCTCGAACCCGGTGAAACGCTGATCCTGCTCGGCGAGACGCGCGACGAATTCGACGGTTCGATCTGGTCGCAGGTCGAGCACGGACATCTCGGCGGCGTTCCCCCGCGGGTCGATCTCGACCGCGAGCAGCTTCTCGCCGACATCCTTCTGGCGTCGTCGCGTGACGGGCTGGTGTCTGCCGCACACGATCTGTCGGAGGGTGGCCTCGCGCAGGCTGTCGTCGAGGCCGCGCTCGCCGGTGAAACCGGTTGCCGCATCCTGCTTCCCGACGACGCCGATCCGTTCGTCACCTTGTTCTCCGAGTCGTCGGGCCGCGTGCTCGTCGCCGTCCCGCGTACGGAAGAAACTCGCTTTACCGGAATGTGCACGGCACGTAACCTCCCGTGGGTGCGCATCGGTGTGGTGGACGAAGGCTCCGACTCCGTGGAGATCCAGGGACAATTCTCGATCACCCTTGCCGAACTGCGGGCGACGTCAGAAGCGACCCTGCCGGCGTTGTTCGGGTGATGCGTGGTCGAATCGGGGGCGCTGGACAGGATTGACACCGAGCCGCGGGAACGCCCGCGGCTCGGTGGATCGATCCGTCTTCGCGACTCCCGGCTCGAAAGATTGTGGCGTCTACTGCGTCTCGACGTCACCGGCATCGCCTGTGCGACGCTGTTCTTCTGCTGGTCGCTCACGCCGTCGTTGCTGCCTCGCGACTGGCTGTTCCAGGGTCTGATCGGGGGGATCAACGCCGCGATCGGCTACGCGTTCGGTACGGCGCTCGGTTGGGCCGTGCGCCGGTACTTTTTGCGACGCAAGGCGTGGTGGCCGCTGCCGGAGTCACGGTCCACCACGATCACGGTATTCGTCACGGTCACCTCCGTGGTGGTGAGCCTGGTGATGCTCGGGTACTCGGCGGCGTGGCAGCGGGAGATCGCCGGCCTCATGGGCGCCGAGGGCACCTCGACCACGGGATACATCCGTACCGGTGGGCTCAGCTTGCTGGTCGGTGGGGCCATCGTCTCGGGGTGGCGGCTGCTGCGCGAGTTGGTGCGATGGATAGCGGGCCGTTTGATCCGGCGCTGGCACCTCGCAATTCCCACCGCCACGACAGCGGGCATCCTCATCGTCACGGTGTTGTTCCTGCTCCTCGTCGACGGGGTTCTGGTACGCGGCATCTATGCCGTCGCCAATCTCGGGTTCAGCCTGCAGAATTCGTCCACCCGGGACGGTGTCGTCCAGCCGGTCGACCCCGAAAAGTCGGGCAGCCCGGCGTCGTTCGCGCCGTGGGACACGCTCGGGTACGAGGGCCGCAACTTCGTCTCCCGGGGGCTGGACGCAGCCGGACTCACTGCAGCGAACGGCACACCGGCCGTAAACCCGATCCGTGTCTATGCCGGCCTCGAGACGGCCGAGGACGCGGAGGCCCGCATGGACATCGTCATCGACGAACTCGAGCGGACCGGGGCATTCCAGCGCGAGGTGCTGGTGATCATTCCGACCACGGGAACGGGATGGGTGAATCCCACTGCAGCGCAGGCTATCGAGCTCGTTCACAACGGAAACACCGCGTTGGTGGCCAGTCAGTATTCCTTCCTGCCGAGTTGGGTGTCCTTCCTCGCCGACCGAGACAAGGCCGCCGAGGCGGGAAGGCAACTCATCGGCCGGGTGCACGAACGTTGGCTCCAGGAGCCCGAGGCAACCCGTCCCAAATTGCTGGTCTACGGCGAGAGTCTCGGGACTCAGGCGGGGGAGGGTGCCTTCGACACGCTGACCGACATCCGGCAGACCGTCGACGGTGTGCTCTGGGTCGGCCCGCCCAATGCAAACCGCTTGTGGGGGCAGTTGATCGAGCGTCGTGACCCCGGCACCTCTGAGGTGGATCCGGAGTACTCCGCGGGTCTGGTGGTGCGATTCGCCGACGACGCCGCCGACATGGTCGACAACACCGGGGAGTGGCTCTCTCCCCGGATCCTCTACGTGCAACACGCATCCGATCCGGTGGTGTGGTGGTCGCCGGACCTCGCGTTCACCAGACCGGACTGGTTGAAGGAACCGCCGGGCGACGACCGCTCACCGTCGATGAAATGGTTTCCCTTCGTGACGTTCTGGCAGGTGTCGGCCGATCTCACCAACGCGGCCGGAGTTCCGGACGGGCACGGTCACAATTACGGGACGCTGGTGCTCGACGGGTGGGTCACCGTTGCTCAGCCCGAGGGATGGACACCGCTCGACACCATGCGGGTCCGGACGGCCCTCGACATGCTTGCCGGTAGCGAGGGTCCCGAGAAGTGAGCAGATCGTCGTCCGTGTTGGTGGCAACGGCGGTCGTGGTGTGGAACAACGGGATACTTCCGCGGTGCGGGTGGGGGCCGTACGGGCGCGCGGTCGCCGGCGCCGCAACGGCGCTGACAGCGGTGGGAGTGGCGCGCGCCGCCGGGTACAGCCGGAACGAACTAGGGGTGTCCCCTTCCACAGTGCCTGCGGGACTGCGATACGGCGCGGCGGCCGCTCTGATCCCGGTGGTCGCAGGTGCCACGGCCGTAGTGGCGCAGCCGTGGCGAAGTGGGATACCGCGCGCAGCGTATTCCGCGGACTTCTACGGCTGGGTCGGTTTTCGGATACCCGTGGGCACGGTGGTCGCCGAGGAACTGCTGTTCCGCAGCGTCCTGAGCGCCGTCCTGCAACGGGTGTGGTCACCGCGGACCGCGCGTGCGTTGCATGCGGTGACGTTCGGACTCTGGCACGTTCGGGCCGCCCGACTCGCGCACGAGAGTGTCCTCGGCACGGTGATCGTCACCGCCGCATCGGGGGTGTTGTTCGAAGAGCTGAGGCGCCGGAGCGGCAGCGTCGTAGCGCCCGCACTGCTGCACCTTTCGGTCAACGTCGCCGGCGCGGTGGCCGCCCGGGCCGCGGAACCCGGACCAGTAGATTGAAGGCATGCCGCGTCGAGCCGTGAACCCAGCCGAGATGAGGGCGGCCGTCCTGGAAATCGGCCCGTGGTTACGCGGGGACACCGTCGAGAAGCCGTCCCGGACCGTCCTCGCTGCGGCGGTCCGGCTCAGCGCCCGAACTCTCGAGCAGGTGGCCCCCGGATCGAGTGTCGAGGTGAGGGTTCCCCCGTTCGTGGCGGTGCAGTGCATCGAGGGCCCGCGCCACACGAGGGGCACACCACCCAACGTGGTGGAAACCGACCCGCGGACGTGGTTGCTCCTCGTGACGGGCCTGATCGACTTCGATGAGGCGACTCAGGGCGGCGGGGTCACCGTGTCGGGGGCCCGCGCCGGGGAGATCGCCCACTGGTTGCCGCTGCTGCGGGTGTAGTCAGCCCAGCCACAACGAACGGGTGCGCGGCAGCCCGCTCGACCCGTCGTCGGACGGACGAACGGCGAGCACCTGATGAATCGTCAGCCGGTCCTTCTCCTCGAAGCCCAGCGCGCTGGCGGCGAGATAGAGCAGCCAGGTACGGGCGCGTTCACCGCCGACGAGACGAACCGCGTCGTCCCAGGAGTCGCGTAACCGGTCGACCCAGGCGCGCAGAGTGAGCGCGTAGTGCTCGCGCAGCGCCTCGGTGTCGCGGACTTCGAGTCCGGCGCGTTCGAATGCGTCCACCGTTCTGCTCAACGGCAGCACCTCCCCGTCGGGGAAGATGTAGTTGTCGATCAGGCCGTTGCCGTTGCCGCCCTCGCGTGCGACGACCGACGCGATGGCATGGTTGAGGAGGCGTCCTTCCGGCTTCAGGAGGCCGAACAGCTTCGCGGCGTATCCGGGCAGGGCCGACGCGCCCACGTGTTCCGACATACCGATGCTGGAGATGGCGTCGTAGGGCCCGTCGGCGACGTCGCGATAGTCCTGCACCCGAATCTCGATCCGGTCGGTCAGTCCCGCCTCCTCCACCCGCGCCCGCGCCCATTGGCACTGCTCACGGCTCAGCGTGATCCCGACGACGGACACGTCGTACTTCTCGGCGGCATGGAGCGCCATCGACCCCCAGCCGCAACCGATGTCCAGCAGTCGCATGCCCGGTCCGAGTCCGAGCTTGCGGCAGATCAGATCCAGTTTGTCGATCTGCGCGTCGTCGAGCGTTCCGCTGTCGCCGGAACTCTTCGGTTGCCGGTCCCAGTATCCGCACGAATACACCATCGTCGGGCCCAAGAAGAGCCGGTAGAAATCGTTGCCCACGTCGTAGTGGTGGGAGACGGATGATGCGTCGCGCGCCTTGGTGTGCTTGGCGCCGCGGCGTCGCGACACCTCCACGGACGGCGGCCGCGGTGGCAGGCCGGGACCGGCGAGACGGAGGAACGTGGCCAGTGACCGCAGGACGATGCGCCGATCCGGGCTGCGGAGGCTCAATTTACCCAGCCGGTCGACGAGTTGGGGGAGGGTCAGCAACCGGAAGATGTCGCCGTCGATCTCGAGGTCGCCGGACACGTAGGCCCGCACGAACCCCAGCTCGTTCGGCGACCACAGCACTCGGCGGATCGCCCGGCGGTTCCGGAACACGACGGTGAGGTCCGCATCGGCCCCCGCCTCGGAGCCGTCCCAGCATCGGACGCGCACCGGAAGTGGTATTCCGATGACGCCCTCGAAGGCGTCGAGGAGGCGTGTGGCCGCGGTCGGAGCCGTGGTGCGGACAGTCAACGGAAGACCCCACTCTGTCGATCCGAGCTTCCGATCGGTATCGAAACTAACCGATGTCGGCCCGTCCGTCCCGGATCTGCACACACGCATAGGGCACCGTGGCCGAGCCGACCGCCGACGGCACGTAGACTGTGGGTGCCCCTCACACGCCCATCCCCAGGGAGCACCCCGGTGACCAGAGCCGATCTGTCGGTCAACAGTCCTAATCTCCTCTCTTCGAACCCGTCCGACGAGGACGAGAACGAACCCCGCGAAGAATGCGGCGTCTTCGGCGTCTGGGCGCCGGGAGAGGATGTGGCGAAACTCACGTACTACGGGCTCTATGCTCTGCAGCACCGTGGACAGGAAGCGGCAGGCATTGCCGTCGCGGACGGCTCCCAGGTGCTGGTGTTCAAAGACCTCGGTCTGGTCAGTCAGGTGTTCGACGAGCAGACGTTGGCCGCCATGCCCGGGCACGTCGCCGTAGGGCACTGCCGGTACTCGACCACGGGATCGACCACGTGGGAGAACGCCCAGCCGATCTTCCGGACCACCGCCGCGGGCAGCGGCATCGCTCTCGGACACAACGGCAACCTGGTGAACACGGCGGAGTTGGCCGGACGGGCGCGGGAAGCCGGGCTGGTCAACGACAAGCGCCCTGGCGGCGCCACCTCCGATTCGGATGTCGTCGGTGCGCTCCTCGCGCATGCCGCCACGGACAGCACCATCGAGCAGGCGGCCATGAAGCTGCTGCCGACGCTGCGCGGCGCGTTCTGTCTCACCTTCATGGACGAGCACACTCTCTACGCGGCCCGAGACCCGCACGGCATCCGCCCACTCTGTCTCGGCCGCCTGGACCGCGGCTGGGTGGTCGCCAGCGAGACCGCCGCCCTCGACATCGTCGGTGCATCCTTCGTCCGCGACATCGAGCCCGGTGAACTCCTCGCCATCGATGCCGACGGAGTCCGCTCCTCCCGCTTCGCGAACCCCGAGCCCAAGGGCTGCGTGTTCGAGTACGTGTACCTGGCGCGCCCGGACAGCGTGATCGCCGGCCGTTCGGTGCACTCCACCCGCGTCGAGATCGGCCGTCGACTCGCCACCGAGCATCCGGCCGACGGCGACCTCGTGATTCCGGTTCCGGAGTCGGGCACCCCCGCCGCGGTCGGGTACGCGCAGGGGTCGGGAATTCCGTACGGCCAGGGGTTGATGAAGAACGCCTACGTGGGCCGTACATTCATCCAGCCGTCCCAGACCATTCGTCAGCTCGGTATCCGGCTCAAACTCAATCCGCTCAAGGAAGTCATCCGAGGTAAACGTCTCGTCGTGGTGGACGACTCCATCGTCCGCGGCAACACGCAGCGTGCACTCATCCGTATGCTGCGGGAGGCGGGTGCTCTCGAAATCCACGTCCGGATCGCCTCACCGCCGGTCAAATGGCCCTGCTTCTACGGCATCGACTTCGCCTCGCCCGCCGAGCTGATCGCCAACGGCGCCGGTGGCGGAGCCGAGCCCGGAAGCTTCGACGAGATGCTTGAAGGCGTCCGCCGATCCATCGGCGCCGACACCCTCGGCTATATCTCCACCGACGGGATGATCGCGGCCACCGAGCAGCCCGCCACGCGGCTGTGCACGGCGTGCTTCACCGGCACCTATCCCATCGCACTTCCGACGGAAACGTCGATCGGCAAGAACGTCCTCGAAGGAATGCTCGAGAGCGCGGCAGGCGGTCCCGCCACCCGGGACAACGACAACGCGCACGCGCTCAGCCGACCCTAGGCCAGTACATCGGGTCGGCCGTCGAATGTGCTCCGGTACCGTAAGGGCGCAATCACAGCACTCGATTGCCCGACCGACACCACATTGACGAGCAACAGAAGGCTGGAGTAACAACCACATGACCGAGGATCCGACAAGTCGCCCTGGAGCGTCCTACGCCGCCGCGGGAGTCGACATCGCCGCAGGCGATCGGGCGGTGGAACTCTTCGCGCCCCTGGCCAAGAAGGCCAGCCGTCCCGAGGTTCTCGGGGGTCTGGGTGGATTCGCGGGTCTGTTCGCGCTCAAGGGTGATTACAAGGAGCCGCTGCTCGCGGCCTCCACGGACGGTGTCGGCACCAAGCTCGCCGTCGCCCAGGCGCTCGACAAGCACGACACGGTCGGACTCGACCTGGTCGCGATGGTCGTCGACGATCTCGTGGTGTGCGGCGCCGAGCCGCTGTTCCTCCAGGACTACATCGCTGTCGGACGGGTCGTCCCCGAGCGGGTCGCCGAGCTGGTCAGCGGCATCGCCGAGGGCTGCATCCAGGCCGGCTGCGCGCTGCTGGGCGGCGAGACGGCAGAGCACCCCGGCGTGATGGCCGACGGTGACTACGACCTGTCGGCGACCGGCATCGGCGTAGTCGAGGCCGACCAGGTCCTCGGTCCCGACCGGGTCCGGCCCGGCGACGTCGTGATCGCCATGGGCTCCTCCGGTCTGCATTCCAATGGTTACTCGCTCGCTCGCAAGGTGCTGCTCGAGATCGACCACATGAGCTTGACGGCCCACGTCGACGAGTTCGGCCGCACGCTGGGCGAAGAAATGCTCGAGCCCACGAAGATCTACGCAAAGGACTGCCTGGCCCTCGCCGCCGAGACCGACGTGCGCACGTTCTGTCACGTCACCGGCGGGGGACTTGCCAACAACCTGGCCCGGGTCATGCCCAAGGGGCTCGTCGCCGAACTCGATCGCGGAACCTGGAGCCCCGCTCCCATCTTCGCGATGATCGCGCAGCGCGGTCGCGTCGAGCGCAGTGAGATGGAACAGACGTTCAACATGGGTGTCGGCATGGTTGCCATCGTGGCTCCCGAAGACGTCGATCGTGCGCTGGCCGTCCTGACGGCACGGCACATCGACTGCTGGACGTTGGGCAGCATCAAGAAGTCGCACGACGCCTCGGAGCTGCGGGCTCAGCTCGCCGGGGACCACCCGCGATTCTGACGACGATCTGACAAAGCCGGACGGGGCGAGCTAGCGGCCCTGTCCGGCTGAAGATGTGGAAATGAGGGGGAGCCGGACTCGGCTCCCCCTCATTTCGTTGTCGCTACTATCAGCGCCGCCAGTCGTCATCGTCCTCCAAGGAGTACCCCTCCCTGTCGGCACGCTGGTCAGCAAAGACCTCGTCCCGATGCGAGTTGGACGACCCACCTGAGAGCTCTCGTTGCAGGCTGTCAAAATCCGTGGTCGGTACGCTGTACTTCAACTCGCGTGCAACCTTGGTCTGCTTTGCCTTAGCCCGGCCGCGGCCCATGGCTGACCCCCTCGCGCTTTCGCGGGGCGGCCTGGGGAATTTGGCGGCCCCGTTTGAGTGTGTAAGTTCCTGCCCACACTCTAGCGTGGAAAAGTCGCTCGCGCTTCCATCCACCGCCTGTCGTGGTGTCTGTTGTGTCTCACCCAGTGCGCGAGCAGCCAGAATGCCGAAATTATTCGGCTCAGAACACTCCGGGAATCGCGCGGACCGTTCCCACCCGGACGCCGCCACCGAGCACGGGCTGCGAGGCGAGGGCAGCGAGGTCCTCCGTCCACTCCGCGCCCATCCTGTGCAGCAGGGCTGCCGCCAGCGGCAGGCGGGCCCGCTCGTGGCCGTCCTCGATCTTGAGCGCGAACGCCGAACCGTCCGGCAGTGCTCCGGCGTAGACGCCCTCGGCGCCGGCCTTCGACACCAGGCCGGGCACCACCGGCATCAGCCGGGCGTCGTCCTTTCCGGTGCCCGAGATCAGATAGGGGTGCTCCCGAATGGCATCGGCGACGGCGCGCTCCGGTGAATCGGGCTCGGCCGTGACGAGTCGCGCGAATGCCCGCGCCAGATGCGTCAACGACAGCGGGACGATCGGGAGGCCGCAACCGTCGATACCTAACTCCGCGTCGACGTCACCGCTGATCGACCCGAGGGTCTCGACCACCGCGAGTTGCAACGGGTGCGTCGGCTCGAGGTAGCTGTCCAGCGGCCAGTCGTTGGCCAGGCAGGTGGCGAGCATCGCGGCATGCTTGCCCGAGCAGTTCATGTAGACCGGCCGGGGGAGCTCTCCGGCCGCCAGCAGTTCGGCGCGGGCGAGTTCGTTGGACGGGAGGTCCGCGGGACAGCGGAGCTGATCCTCGTCGAGTCCGTGGCGGAGAAGTAGTTCCTCGACCAGCTCGACGTGGTCCGATTCCCCTTCGTGCGAGGCGGTCGCAATCGCGAGTTCCTCCGCACTCGTCGGCGCGAAGCCGTTCCTGAGGAGGGTCACCGTTTGCCAGGGTTTGTTGGACGAGCGCGGGTAGATCGGCGTGTGCACCTCACCGACCGCGACGGCAGTGTCGCCGTCCGGACCCAGGATCACCGCGGATCCTCGATGAACGCACTCGCGGAAACCCGATCGAACCACCTCGACGAGTTCGATGCTCACGTCGTCACCCTGTCCTCCGGCTCGGCGATGCCCGCTCGCTCGACGATGCGCCGGGCCATCTGGGCGGCGGCCGGCGAGAGATCCTCCTGCTGCGCGAGGAGAGCGGCGCAGCGCTCGGCGTCGCGGCCGGTGAAGAGATCACGCACGGTGACACCGTGCGCGGGTACATGGTGGCGGTGCACGGTGTCACCGGCACTGATCGACCCTTCCGTCACCACCCGCAGGTAGGCCCCCGTGTCCCCGCGCTGAGTGAAGCGCTTGACCCAGTGCTCCTCGCCTGCCCACACCGCAAAGGTGCGGCAGGGCGTCCGGGGGCTGTCGACTTCCAGCTCGGTGGTGCCGATCCGCAAACGCTCCCCGATCACCGCGTCGCTCGTCGGGACGCCGCGTACCCGCAGATTTTCGCCGAACCAGCCCGGTGGTAACTCGCGGCCGAGGTCCGCCTCCCACCGCCGCGCCTCGTCTTCCTGATACGCGTACACGGCTTTGAACGGGCCGCCGTGGTACTTGGTGTCGCAGACGTAGTCGCCTGCCAGCCCGGTTGCCGTCACCCGTATCGGACCGTCCACGGGACGCTTGTCGATAGCCGTGCGTTCCACGCGTCGGATACCACTGTCCCGCTCGGTGTGCAGGACACAGATGGCCAGCACCTCGCCGGCCGCCCCGGCGCCTGCGCTCACCGTCCGCGCAGCCGCTCGACGGCGGCCCGGCCGGCCTGCACGGTCTCCTCGGTGGGAACGGAGTCGGGATCGATGGAGGCGGCGCACGGTCCCGTGACCAACTCGGTGTCGATGGGAATGGAGCGTTTGATCAGGGCGAGGGCGATGGGACCGAATTCGTGATGGTCGATCACCGTGCCCACACGGCCCACTGTGCGGCCGCCTGCGGTGACAGGATCACCGGTTTCCGGGCGACCTTCGGCGCTCCCGTCGAGGTGCAGCAGCACGAGGTGCCGGGGCGGCTTGCCGAGATTGTGAACACGGGCCACCGTCTCCTGCCCGCGGTAGCAGCCCTTCTCCAGGTGGACGGCCCCGTGCTCGGCAGGACCGCCGATCCACCGGACCTCGTGCGGGATGGTGCGTTCGTCGGTGTCGAGTCCGAGGCGGGGCCGCAGGGCCGCGACCCGGAGCGCCTCGAAGGCCCACGTTCCGGCTGGTGCGGCTCCCGCCGTGGTGAGCCGGGCCCACCAGTCGGTCAGCTGCTCGCGTGGCACCAGCAGGTCGAACGAGGAGTCGGTAGGCCATGGCATGCGGCGAACGAATCCGCCGCCCGCCAGCGCGGCGGCGGCGTAAGGCTCGGTGGGTGCGGCGGCTCCGGCTCCCTCGAGTGCGGCGGGAGCGTCCGGTCCGATCACGCTCAGGACCGCCAGCTCGTTCCCGTCGCGGGGCTCAGCCTTGGCCCAGAACACCATCTTGGTGAGGAACGACAGGAGGTCGGGTCCGCGACCGGTCTCGGTGTCGATCCAGGTGACGCCGGCGAGGTCGGTCTGCACGAAGTGGTGTTCGACGCGGCCGTTGACGTCGAGGCTGAGGTTCTCCGCACCCTCGCCGTCGGCGAGGGCGGCGATGTGCTGGCTGGAGATGGTGTGCAGCCAGGTCAGTCGTTCGGCACCCGCGACAGCGAGGACGAAACGGTGAGACCGATCGATGACCACGGCGGAACGCTCGGCGCTGCGCTGTTCCCCGAGGGGGTCGCCGTGGTGCCATGCGACCCCGGCGTCCGGCGAGTCGTCGGGCGCGCGGACAGCGCCCGGGGCCGTGAGAAGTGGACTGGGTGAAACGGGCAGTTTGTCGACCACGAACCCAGTCTAGGGACCACGGAGGGGGTGGGGCGGCAGGCAGGGTAGATAGGCTGGCTCCATGTCTGATGCAGTGCTGGTGACGCTGGACCACGAGGTACGCGATGCGAACGCCCCGCTCCTGTACGCGGACGATCTGGCGGTGGTGCGCGGCGACGGTGTCTTCGAGACACTGCTCGTGCGCGGCGGCCGGGCGCTCAAGGTGGAACCGCATCTGTCCCGGCTCGTGACGTCCGCCCGGGCACTCGCCCTGCCGATGCTGGATCTCGACGAGTGGCGCCTCGCGATCGAACTTGCCGTGGAACAGTGGGGCTCAGAACGCGAGGGTGCGATGCGTCTGGTGCTCAGCCGAGGGAGGGAATCTGGGGGTGACCCGACGGCGTTCGTCACGATCGGTGCGGTGTCCGATCGCATTCTCGACGCTCGTCGCGACGGCGTGTCGGTTCTCACACTGGCGCGTGGGTACTCCGTGGACCTGTCGGCGAGTGCGCCGTGGCAGCTGCTCGGGGCCAAGACCTTGTCATATGCGACCAACATGGCGGCTCTGCGCTACGCGGCGACGTTGGGCGCCGACGATGTGATCTTCGTCAGTAGTGAAGGCAATGTGTTGGAAGGGCCACGTTCCACGGTCGTCATCGCCCGGGAGAAAACGCTCCTCACCCCGCCGCCGGAGCACGGCATCCTGCCGGGGACTACGCAGCAGGCGCTGTACGACGTGGCGTCCAAAAGAGGCTTCCGCTGTGAGTATGCTGCACTGCGTCCTGCGGATCTCATTACTGCAGAAGGTGTTTGGCTGATCTCCAGCGTCACCATGGCGGCTCGGGTGCGCAAGATCGACGGACTGGTGCTTCCGGAGCCCCCTCTCGCTGACGAGATCGTGAAGCTGGTGGACCTTGCGGTCGAGACCGCGGGCTCGGAGTCTGCCGAGGCTTGACAGGCCTACTACATTCGGTAGTAGCTAGGTCCCGTCGGGGAAGTCGTGCGAGGGAAGCGTCTCGCAAAAAGGACTGCCTCGACAGGATCACGCGCACAGGGATCGAGCGGATGCCCACGCCTCGACCCCGAAGCCTGTCCTAGGGCCCAGTTTCGGAGTAGCCATGGATACCCTGGATGTCTCTCGGTGGCAGTTCGGCATCACCACCGTTTATCACTTCATTCTCGTCCCGCTGACGATCGGGCTCGCGCCTCTGATCGCTGCAATGCAGACGATGTGGGTGGTCACCGGCAAGGCCCACTGGTATCGGCTCACCAAATTCTTCGGCAAGCTCTTTCTGATCAACTTCGCGCTCGGGGTCGCGACCGGCATTGTGCAGGAATTCCAGTTCGGCATGAACTGGAGCGAGTACTCGCGCTTCGTGGGAGACGTGTTCGGCGCCCCGTTGGCGCTCGAGGGGCTCGTCGCATTCTTCCTCGAGTCGACCTTCCTGGGGCTGTGGATCTTCGGCTGGGGCCGGCTGCCGAAGCTCGTCCACCTGGCGACCATCTGGCTGGTCGCGGTCGGGGTGAATGCGTCCGCGTACTTCATCATCGCGGCCAACTCATTCATGCAGCATCCGGTCGGCGCCACGTACAACCCCGACACCGGTCGCGCAGAACTCACCAGCATCTGGGCGCTGCTCACCAACAACACGGCGATGGCAGCTTTCCCGCATGCGGTGGCAGGGGCGTTCCTGACCGCCGGAACGTTCGTCGCGGGTATCTCCGGATGGTGGATGGTGCGCAACATGCGACGGGCGCGGACGGCCACCGCACCCGAGGCGGCGAAGCTCGAAGGTGACGCACGGACCATGTTCCGTCCGGCCGCGCGCCTGTCGCTCCTGGTGGTGATTGCCGCCGGTGTCGGACTCGTCTACACCGGCGACGTGCAGGGCAAGCTGATGTTCGAGCAGCAACCCATGAAGATGGCGTCGGCAGAATCGTTGTGTCACACCGCAACCGACCCCGACTTTTCCATTCTCACGGTCGGCACCCACAACAACTGCGACGGTGTGAAGCATGTGCTCGAGGTGCCGTTCGTCCTGTCCTATCTCGCCGAGGGCGAGTTCACCGGGGTGACGTTGCAGGGCGTCGAGGATTTGCAGGCCCAGTACGAGGAACAGTTCGGTCCGGGCAACTATCGCCCCAACCTATTCGTCACCTACTGGTCGTTCCGCGCGATGATCGGTCTGGCCGCCGGGTCCGCTCTGCTTGCGGTGGCCGGGTTGTGGCTCACCCGCGGCAACCGTGTCCCCGACCAGAAGTGGTTCTCGTGGCTCAGCATCGCCGCGATCCCGACACCCTTCCTCGCCAACAGCGCCGGCTGGATCTTCACCGAGATGGGCCGCCAACCCTGGGTGGTCGCGCCCAATCCCACCGGGGTGGACATGATCCGGCTGACGGTCGACCAGGGCGTGTCGCATCACTCGGTGTGGACGGTGTGGTTCTCGCTGATCACCTTCACGCTCCTGTACGGCGCACTGGGTGTGGTGTGGTTCATGCTGATTCGTCGTTACGCCGTCGAGGGGCCACTCGAGCACGATGCCCATCCGCCGGGTGACGACGACGAGGAACCCGAAGAGCCGGGCACGCCGAAGCAACTCTCGTTCGCCTACTAGGAGAGGTCATGGGACTCGTAGAAGTGTGGTTCATCCTGATCGCGGTGCTCTTCACCGGCTACTTCGTGCTGGAGGGGTTCGACTTCGGCGTCGGGATGCTGATGCCGGTGCTCGGCAGGCGCAAGGATGCCGACGGCGACACTCGCCGGCGAGTCGTCCTCAACACCATCGGTCCTGTGTGGGACGGCAACGAGGTGTGGCTCATCACGGCGGGCGGTGCCTTGTTCGCAGCGTTCCCCGAGTGGTACGCCACATTGTTCTCCGGTTTCTACCTGCCGCTCCTGCTCATTCTGGTGGCCCTCATCGTGCGGATCTGTGCCATCGAGTACCGCGGCAAGATCGACGACGACACCTGGCGCCGGCGTTGCGACTGGGGCATCGTCTTCGGGTCGTGGGTCCCCGCGGTGTTGTGGGGTGTGGCCTTCGCGAACATCGTGCGGGGAGTGGACATCAATGCCGAGAAGGTGGTCACCTCCAGTCTTCTCGATCTGCTCAATCCCTACGCGCTGCTCGGTGGTCTGACCACGGCGCTCCTGTTCGCATTGCACGGTGCCGTCTTCCTGGCGCTGAAGACCGCCGACGAGGTCCGCGTCGACGCTGTCGAACTGGCAGCGAAGCTGGCACTGCCCACAGTTCCGGTAGCCGGGGCGTTCGTTCTGTGGACGCAGTTGGCGCACGGCAAGGCGTGGACCTGGATCCTGGTGGCCGCGGCAGCCGCTGCTCTCGCCGGGGTGGTCGCGCTCACCCGGGCCGGACGTGAGGGCTGGGCATTCGCACTGACGTCGATCGCCGTCATCGCGAGCGTGGTGCTGCTGTTCGGTTCGCTGTTCCCCGACGTCATGCCGTCCACCCTCGACGCTGCGTACAGCCTGACTGTCGACAACGCGTCCTCGAGTCCGTACACGCTGACAGTGATGACCTGGGCGGCTGCCTTCCTCACTCCGGTGGTCCTCCTCTACCAAGGCTGGACGTACTGGGTGTTCCGGCAACGTATTTCGACCAAGCAGATCCCGCCGTCGATCGGTCTCCCACTCGGGCGCAGATGAGCGTCGACACAGGAAGCGAACTTCGTCTCCCCGGTGAGCGTCCCACCGGGAAGGCCGGTTCACGGCCGCCGATCGACCCCCGGCTGTGGCGCTACTCCGCCGCGGCTCGCGGCTATCTCGTCCTGACCGTCGGCCTGTCGGTCGTCAACGTCGCGATGGTCGTCATCTCGGCCCTGGCCCTCGGGCGGATACTCGCGGGAATCATCGTCGACGACGTCACCGACGTTCGCCGATGGATCACCGAACTGTCGGTTCTTCTGTTGGCGATGGGAGTTCGGGTCCTCGGCACCTGGTTGCAATCGAGGTTCGCCCATCGCGCAGCCAGTCGGGTGGTGGCAGAACTGAAGGGTGAAGTACTCGGTGTCGCCGCCCGGATTCGGCCCCGCGACCTCGACGTGCGTCGGGACGAGATCGCAACGGTACTGACGCGCGGGATCGACGGTCTGCTGCCCTACCTCACGGGGTATCTCCCCGCCCTGGTTCTGGCCGCCACGCTCACCCCGGCGACTCTGGCGGTCATCGTCTTTCAGGACCTGACGTCCGCGGCGATCATCTTCGTCACGTTGCCGTTGATCCCGATCTTCATGATCCTCATCGGGTTACTGACCCGAGGCAAGGCTGCTAAGACGCTGACCGCGATGACGGCGCTGTCGTCGCAGCTGCTCGACCTACTCGCCGGTCTGCCGACGCTCCGCGCGCTGGGGCGTGAGCACGGACCCGCCGCACGCGTGCGCGAACTCGGTGACGCACATCGCCGCACCGCGATGTCCGCCCTGCGGGTGGCGTTCCTCTCGTCCATGGTGCTCGAACTGCTTGCGACACTGTGCGTCGCGTTGGTCGCCGTCAGTATCGGTCTGCGTCTGGTATACGGCGAGATGAGCCTGGAGGCAGGAATTGTGGCGCTCATCCTCGCGCCCGAGGTGTATCTCCCACTGAGGATGGTCGGAACACGCTTTCATGCCGCGGAAGACGGAATCGCCGCCGCAGAACGGGCATTCGCGGTGATCGATACCGAACTGCCCGGCAACGGCGGCGGCATCGGCCGTATCGACGCACGAGGGGCGAGCATCGAGTTCGACGGCGTCAGTGTGCAGTCGCGCCGCGGGATGGCGCCGCATGCCTTGTCGGGAGTGCTCGAGCCTGCTCGGGTCACCGCGCTGACCGGACCGAACGGCTCCGGCAAGTCGACGGCCGTGCAGGTACTTCTGGCTCTCACGGACCCGGACGCAGGTGAGGTGCGGGTGGCCGGAACGCCTGTCCCGCAACTCGACCGGACCGCGTGGTGGGCGCAGGTGGCCTGGTTGCCGCAGCGTCCCGTCCTGGTACCCGGCACCCTCGAGGAGAACCTTCGGCTGATCGGCGACGTCGAGGATATTGGGGCAGCCTGCGCGGCAACCGGTTTCGATGCGGTTCTCGCCGAGCTTCCGGACGGGTGGTCCACCCGCGTCGGGGCAGGCGGAGCCGGCTTGTCGCTGGGCCAGCGTCAGCGGCTCGCGCTGACCCGTGTGCTCGCCACCCGCCGTCCGGTCCTGATCCTCGACGAACCGACAGCGCACCTCGACGACAGGTCGGAAGAAACCGTGCTTTACTCGCTGCGCAGACTCGCGGCGGCGGGAAAGACCGTCGTCGTCATCGCGCACCGGGCCAGTGTGCTGGCAGCCGCCGATTCTGTGATCGAGGTGCGTGCCGATGTCGAATGACCCGCTCCTGCGAGCTCTCCCGCTCCTCGAACTCGAGCCGAAGAGAGTGCTGCGGGCCGTCGCCGCCGGCGTAGCCACCCTGGGAAGCGCGTTGGCACTCGCCGCGCTCTCGGCGTGGCTGATCACCAGAGCCTGGCAGATGCCGCCCGTCCTCGATCTGAGCGTCGCTGTGGTGGCGGTCCGTGCCCTCGGAATCTCCCGCGGCGTGTTCCGGTACCTCGAGCGGCTGGCCACCCACGACACCGCCCTCAGGGGAACGACGTCCGCCCGGAGTCGGCTGTACCAGCGGCTGGCCGCCGGCAATCCCGCAGCTGCGGCAGGATTGCGCCGCGGCGACCTCCTCGCTCGCACCGGGGCCGACGTGGACACTCTCGGCGATGTCGTCGTGCGTGCGCTGGTGCCGATCGCAGTCGCGGTCGTCCTCTCGGTGGCCGCCGTGGGCATCCTCGCTGTCATCTCGCCCGCCGCGGCGCTGATCCTGGCGGTCTCGCTCGCCGTGTCCGGGATTGCGGCGCCGGTGCTGTCCGCCCGCGCCGCGCTGATGTCCGAAAAAGACAGCGCAGCAGCGCGGGCACGCTTCAGCGAAGAGGCCGTCACGGCGCTCGATCACGTCGCTGAACTGACAGTGGCCGGTCGACTCGACCGCACCGTCGACGGTGCGATCGCTGCCGAGCGGGCCGCCGTCGCAGCGACCGACCGCGCCGCCGTGCCCGGCGCCTTCGCCGACGCCGCGACCCCGCTCGCGGTCGGGGCCAGCGTGATCGGTGCACTGCTGATCGGCATGAACCTGTACTCGTCGGGGACGATGAGCCCGATGGCCCTGGGCATCCTCGTCCTCATGCCGCTGTCGGCGTTCGAGGCGACCAGCACCCTTCCCGCGGCCGCTGTCGCGCTGACCCGGGCCAGGATCGCGTCACGTCGTATCCTCGCGCTGTTCGATGCCGCCACCCCGGACCCACATCCCGGAGACCGGGAACTGGACGGTCCCGTGCACCTGCGAACGACCGGTCTCCGATGCGGATGGCCCGGTGGTAGGACAACAGCGCCGATCGACCTGGACCTTCCGCCCAGCGCCCGGGTCGCGATCGTGGGCGGCAGCGGCTCCGGCAAGACCACGGCGCTGATGACACTGGCCGGACTGCTACCTCCGGTGTCGGGGGCGATCGACGTCAACGGCGCCGCACCGGCCGACATCCGGCCCGACTCCCTGCGACGCCGGATCGGATTCTTCGCCGAAGACGCGCACCTTTTCGACACATCCGTCCTCGAGAATTTGCGCGTCGCACGCGGCGATCTACAGGAGCATGAGGCGCTCGACGTCCTGGAGTCCGTGGGGCTGAGGGAGTGGGTTTCGCAGTTGCCGCAGGGCCTGGCCACCACGCTCTCCGGCGGCGCCCGGGCGGTGTCGGGCGGGCAGCGTCGCAGGCTGCTGCTCGCCCGCGCCCTCCTCTCACCCGCCGACGTGCTGTTGCTCGACGAACCCACCGAACATCTCGACACGGACAGCGGAGCGCAGCTGCTGCGGGATCTCCTCGCGCGGGACGCAAAGCTGGTGTCGGGGGAGCGCTCCGTCGTCGTGGTCACTCATCAGCTGCCGGAGGATACCAGCGCTGACGTGGTGATTCGCGTCGAGAACGCGGAGAGCGAAAATACGTTGCCGACGATGTGAGGGCGGCGTACTTTCTTGAGTACACGAGGAAGGAGGTGGTCTGAAGTTGAATGACAAACGGACACGTGAGGTGGCTGCCAGCTAGCCGCTACCGCTGACGGAATTCACTGACCGCGCGAGCGGCGAGCGAATCCCAGGCAGCTACCCGGCCCCCGAGCCCCCGGTCTGGTCCAGATCGGGACCGGTGCACCCGCACCGGAAGGCTCGGGGGCCGTTCTGCGCTCCGCACCTGTGAGTACTTATTAACAATCCATTGTTAATAAGTACTCACAGGCGGTTATCCACAACCTCACATCCATCCACAGGCCAATTCCGATCGTCGGCTTTCGCCCATAGGTCTGTCGGTGACGCTGCGCACCGTTCGGACCATGACCACCGCGACATCCGACTACACACCCGAATTCCAGCGCGTTCTCGACTACCAGCACGGGATCATCACCACCAAGCAATTGCACTACTTGGGTCTTTCGACCCGCCAGATCCAGCATCGCGTCGAGTCGGGGCAGTGGCCGGCCGTGCTCCACGGCGTGTATGCGGTGACCAACGGACCACTCGACCGCTCCATGACTCTGTGGGCGGCCCTGTTGTTCGGTGGTCCGAGGGCTGTCCTCAGCCATCGCACGGCGGCCGAGGAGTGGGCGCTCGAATCCGTCGACGCCACTGCGCCCGTCCACGTGACCGTGCCCTACGGACTGTCGGCGGAGTCGCAGGCGCCTACGTACCGGCAGGCCGGTAGCCGGTCCGAACGGCTCGTCCCGAGAGAGGGCGATCTACTCCATCCCGGTGTCGTCGTGCATCGCTCCCGAGCACACACCCACATCACCGTGCCGACAGTGCCACCGCGGACATCGCGAGCGGACACCATCCTGGACCTCGCCGTTTCCGAACCATCGGCGGCAACTGGAGCCCGGGTAGTGGTGGCAGCAGCGACGACTGGCGGTGTTCCGGTGCACGATCTGCTCCGACGGATCGAGGAGCGGCCACCGCGCAGATATCGTCGTGCTTTGACCGCAGCACTCGTGTCGGTGTCGGATGGCGGTGTTCAATCGCTCCTCGAGCACCGTTACGCCGCAGACGTGGAGAAGGCGCACGGGCTACCGGCAGCGCGTCGACAGTCACCCATTCTCGTCGACGACCGCACCCTGTACGAAGACGTGGACTACTCGGACACCGGGATTCCGCTGATCGTGAGACTCGATGGATTGCGGTACCACTCGTCACGCGTGGTTGCTCTGCGCGACCGGCGCCGCGGCAACGCAGCGGAAATCGCAGGAAAACCGACGCTGGTGTACGGCTGGGAAGAAGTGACTCGGCGCCCGTGCGTCGTCGCCGCGGAGGTTCGAACGGTGCTCGGACGCGGTGGCTGGAGCGCCCCAACCCGTGCCCGCACTGTGCGCACTTATCAACCGCGGAGTGTTAACAAGTACTCACGGGTGGGGTCAGCCGATGTAGCGGGTAAGACGCGCCGAAAGGCGGGGAAGAAGTTCTCCGTCGGCGATGATGCGTTCCTCGACGTACGCCAGGTCGCCGCCTTCGACGATGCCGTACAGACGCTTGGCGCCGCCGACGAGGGCACCGGAAGTGCTGCGGATGACGACATCGGTGGCGAGTTCCCACGACGACTGCGTGAGGGCGCGACCGTAGAACAATTCGACGATGCCGGAGCTGTGGGTGAGGAGCAGCTCGACGACTTCTTCGTTGGTGCTGCCGGGTATGCCGTCGCCGCTGATGCGCCAGAAACCGGATTCGCGGAGATCGGGACGGACGTATTCACCTTCGCTGTCGAGAACCCAGGACTGGGACTCCCAGCTCAGGTAGTTGCCGCCGTTGTGAGAGACGATGATTTGCTGCCCGAATCGGTAGTCACCGGTTTCGGGGTCGTGGCCTTCGCCTTCACCGCGCCACACACCCACGAGGGGCAGTACCGCCAGGAGTTCGTTGTTGAGGTCCGGCCCGAGCCGCAGGTTCGCGGTGTCCTCGGGCAGCGGAAGGTCCGGAAGCAGGGGAATGTTGCGTGACGCCGTCGACTTGGATCGCTCGATGGCGGCCGCGACGGCTGCGTCTCCGCTTCCGCGACGAACGGTCGCGGAATCGCCGGCCTGCTCGTCGGAAGCCGGCCGGTCGGGAGACGGATCTGCGCCTGAGTCCGGGGAAGAACTCACGACTCGTCGGTGACCAGGCGGTAGATCGTGTACAGCGAGAACCACGTGATCAACACGGCGGCAAGGACAAGAAGTACCTCGAAGAAGATAACCACGCTGCCATCTTAAACCGACGCATTCGAACGGTCGAAACGGGAGCGGCGTTCCCGGACGGCTAGTACGGTTCTCGCGTCGCCGGCCTTCGGGGCCGGGATTCTCCTTTCTCTATCCGGCCAGGTCGTTCCGCGATATCCATGGAGGTTTCATGCTGCGCCCATGCCCTGAACTACTGATGAAAGGTGTGATCATCGCCACAGCAACTCTTCTCGCGTCGGCGATGCCTGTGGTCGCGGTGGCGGCGCCGGACACCGGAAGTGTCGGCTCGGGGAGTGCCGACACGAACCGGGTGGATCCGAACAACTACGCCACCCAGTGCCCGGACGTCCTGATCGTCGCGGTGTCGGGCGCCACCGATTCGACGGAGGACCGCAACCCGCTCGCGGACGAGGAGCGACAGCTCTGGTCGAATTGGGTGGGCAACGTGACGGTTCCGACGGGGGCGCGCAACGCCGGTGAGCCGGGGAAGGTGGGATGGATGTACGTCCCCTATCCCTCCACCTACGGTGTTGGACTCCTCGAACCCGTTCCCACGTACCAGGATTCGATGGCGGCGGGTGTTGCCTCGACCAATCGGATCCTCGACGAGAACAAGAAGAAGTGTGGTGATGCCACCGACTACGTTCTCGTCGGGTACAGCGTCGGCGCCGAGGTGGTGGAAAGGGTGGCCCGCGAACTCGGTCACCGCGACTCCACCGCGCTGGTGACTGCGGACGACATCGCCGGCGTGGCCTTGATCGGCGACCCGTACCGGCCCGCGGGAACTCCGTCGCTCGGTGATACCGGCCCGGCGGGTGGCGGTTTCATGGCGTCCGAGCCCGCCGACTACGGCGCGCTGGACGGGAAGATCACCTACGCCTGCAGGCCGTACGACATCGCGTGCGACGCGCCTCAGGACATCGCGGTTCTCGAGCTCGCGTTGGGAGTGCTCGGTCAGATGCACTTCACGGTGCTGAACCCGGGCCAGACGTTCTCCGACTTCGCGACCGCGGTGTCGGGCATGGCTGCGCGCTCCATCGTGCACATCATCACCCATGAGGACTGGTTCGGTTCGGAGGAATCATTTCTCGATGTGCTGCGGAAGGTGGCCGACCTCAGCTATGACCCCGATGGGCCAGACCGCGACATTCAGTTGACCGACGAGCAGGTTGTCGAGGCGCTGAACTGGGCGACGGGGCCTGGCGCAGACGTGGTGCAGGCCAAGCTGGCCGACGAAGGCGCCGGATTCCTCGAGGACAACAAGGACATCTTCGACCTGGTGGTCAAGCCGTACATTTTCCTGGCGTTCATCCAGCACTTGCTCTATTGGAACAACAATCCGAACGACCCCTGGTACTGGGAGAGCGAGAAACTGGTCGATTGGATCACCGACTTGGCCCACGCCGAAAAAGGCAGCGATACAGCGGCGCAGCCGGACGCTGCAACCCCGGGCAGCTAGACCCTCGCAGCCGAGAAAGGCCCCGCTCCGTATACGGAGCGGGGCCTTCGTGGTGCGGTGAAACTAGTCGCCGACGGTGACGTCGACGTTGTGAACGCCTGCGCCGCTCGGGCTCACCGTGGCGGTGCCGTTGCCGGAGCTGGACAGTGCACGCACGGTCCAGTCGCCGGGAGCGGCGAAGAAGCGGAAGTCGCCGGTGCCAGAGGCAACGACCTCGGCGGTGAACTCGCCGCTGCCGTCGAGGAGGCGCACGAACGCTCCACCGATCGGCTGGCCGTCAGTGGCGAGGACCCGGCCGGTGATGACCGTTTCCTTCTCCACGTCCACGCCTGCGGGCAGGGTCTGGGTCTGTACGGGTGCTCCACACATGATCAGTGAACCTCCAACTCGATCGGGGCGCCGACGAGTGAGCCGTATTCGACCCAGCTGCCGTCGTAGTTCTTGACATCGGACTTGCCGAGGATTTCCTTGAGCACGAACCAGGTGTGGCTGGAGCGCTCACCGATGCGGCAGTACGCGATGGTGGGCTTGGACTCGTCGTAGCCCTTCTCCGAGTACAGCTTCTCGAGGTCGTCGTCCGACTTGAAGGTGCCGTCCTCGTTGGCGGTGGTGCTCCACGGGATGTTCAGGGCGCCGGGGACGTGTCCGCGCTGCTGCGCCTGCTCCTGGGGAAGGTGCGCCGGGGCGAGGATCTTGCCGGAGAACTCGTCGGGGGAACGGACGTCGATCAGGTTCTTGTTGCCGATCGAGTCGATGACCTCGTCACGGAACGCGCGGATCGACAGGTCGGGGGCCTCGGCCTTGTACTGGGTGGCCGGGCGGGTGACGGTCTCCTTGGACAGGGGGCGTCCGTCGAGTTCCCACTTCTTGCGTCCGCCGTCGATCAGCTTGACGTCCTGGTGGCCGTACAGCTTGAAGTACCAGTACGCGTAGGCGGCGAACCAGTTGTTGTTGCCGCCGTACAGGACGACGGTGTCGTCGTTGGCGACGCCCTTGGCGGACAGGAGGTCGGAGAACTGCTGCTGGTTCAGGAAGTCGCGACGGACGCCGTCCTGCAGGTCCTTCCGCCAGTCGAGGCGGATGGCACCCTCGATGTGGCCGCCGTCGTATGCGCTGGTGTCCTCATCCACCTCGACGAAAACGGTCTTGGGGGCGTTGAGGTTCTGCTCAGCCCAGTCGGCGGAGACTAGGACATCGGAGCGAGCCATGGTGTTCCTTTCGATGTGTACTTACTCGGTTCGGGTGGATGGTGCAGTGGTGTGTGGCGGTCAGGCGATGGCGCGCACCCGTGCGACCAGCGGATAGATCTGGCAGCCCAGACAGAAGCCGAACGCCGCGTTGAGGAACGCCGCGAACAGGGCGAAACCGGTGGCCACGGCGCCGACGATGCCGGAACCGGCCAGGAAGCCGATGGTTCCGACTGCTGCGAAGACGAAACCGACGAACTGGGCGAATCGAAGCGGTGCGACGGGTTCCTTCTCGGTCACCGGGGCGAGCCGGGGAGCAACGAGTGCGCCGAAGATGCGGCCGTAAGGGCTGCGGCGCGGCCCGGTGGCCGCACCGACTGCGAAGACGACGGCCTGCAGGGCGAGCAGGACGCCCGCGGCGAGCAACGAGAACGCAGAGAGAACGAACACGGCGACCAGGACGGCGGTGGTGACCCAGGCGGCGAACCGGGGGCCACGGACGTCGACCTGCTCGACTTCGAGGGTTGTGGACATGAGAAGTGCTCCTGCGGTGAGTGCTGAATGCTTGGCTGGCTCCGACGGGCGACGAACATCGTCGTCATCGGGTTTCGATCACGTGAGCGGAGTCCGCGGTGTCAGCAGAAAGTGACAGCCCTGGTGATCAGCAGCAGGTACAGCAACAAGCCCCGAGGCGGCACAGGTCAACCGTGCGGCGTCGGGTGAGCATGAGCTCGTGGCTGGATTGCACGTCGGTGAGTTTACCCGGTTCTTCAGGAATTTGAAGCGGGGGGCCGGGAGAGCGGCTCCAAGGCGGCGCGGAGGTCGGCTGCGGAAGGCACACCGGACACCCGAAAGCGTTCGCGCAGGTCGCTGTCCAGAATGAACGTCGTCGGCAGGGACAGAACGCCCAGTTCCCTGGCGAGAGCGGGGTATTCGTCGATGTCGAGTTCCACTTCGGCCGGTGGGTGCGGCTCGTCGGAGAGGTCCTGGACGACCTGTCCCACCACCCTGCGCACGGCGGCGCACGGGCCGCACCAGTCTGCGGAGAAATGCAGCACGGTCGCCGAATGGTGAGACGCTGCCGCTTCGGAACCCACGCCGGCGGCCCCGAGGAGCCGTCGCCGTTCATCGGTCACGAAAGAGTCAGTCGACCCGCTCGGGGTACGAACCCTGCCTTGCCTGCGTTGCCACCAAAGCCCGAACGCAATGGCGACGAGCAGTGTGACGATCAGCAATGTGATCTCGGTCATCTGTTCTGCAGTTCGTCGAGGTCGATCGTCACGTCGTTGCCCACACCTTCGATGACTATCTGTGAACCCTCGGCGTAGACCTCCGTGGGCTGGACCCCGAAGGGCAGTTCCCTGGGGTCGATCGTCCGGGTGAAGAGTCCGAGGATGGCGGGAGCCAGGGGATCGGGGATGCTGAAGTCGGCGTGACCCTCCGGACCGAAGTAGAAGTCGCTGGCCACGATCTTCACCTGGCCGCCCTCGAGAACGAGGTCGGCCTGCACGCTGACCGTCGTCTCGATCGGCCCGACCGGAACCGTGCCCGTGAGGACGACGCCCCCCGCCGTGGGCATGCCCGAGCCACCCGATCCGCCGGTGCCGTCCGATTTGCTCGCCGGCGGTGCCGACACCTGCAGGTCAGGTATGCCGAGGAATCTGCCCAGGTCGGTGGCGTCGATCAGCATCCGGCCTGTCAGGTGATCGACGGGAAGCGCCTGGACCGAGCCGTCCACCAGATCGGACAGCGGGGCCGAGACGCCCTGGAGGGTGGACTCGATCGTCACCTCGCCCACCACATCACTCTGTACCCCCTGTGCCCGGATTTCGATGTTGTCGTACTCGCCCTCCCAGGCCTGGGTGAGGAACGGGAACCCGTGAACCGTGACCTCCGGATCCGCCGTGAGCGAGGCGCCCGCCCGCAGTTCCCTCGACACCCGGTACTCCGCGTAGGCCGCCGCCCCGAAGTCGACGACGAGACCGAGGGCGACGAGGAAGACGATTCCCATGATGAGTTTCCGCACGGCCCCATTGTGACCGACACGGTGACCGTGGGCGCCGGTGCAACCATCGGCGCCGGGCCTCGGGGGTTCGGTGCAACGAACAGGTCTGGTGGCGCGCTACTCTGTCACCGACAAAAGTGTCGATACCTTCAGGGTCGATCTACCTGCACCGGCTGTCTCACCAGTCGGCCGGTCGGGTACGACGGTGACGAGATGGGAGGCTGTGTGGAGCTACTGCTTCTTACCTCCGACCCCAACCCGGAGGCGGTCCTACCGGCCCTCTCCCTGTTGGCGCATTCGGTGCGGCCTGCTCCGACGGAGGTGTCTTCGCTTCTGGAAGCGAGCTCTGCTGATATCGCCCTGGTGGACGCGCGGACTGATCTTGCGGCCGCCCGTGGCCTGTGCAGGCTGCTGGGAAGTACCGGTTCTGCCGTACCGGTGGTCGCCGTGCTGACCGAGGGTGGCCTGGTGGCCGTCAATTCCGACTGGGGATTGGACGACATCCTTCTGCCCGGCACCGGACCTGCCGAGGTCGACGCACGTTTGCGTCTGCTCGTCGGGCGCAGCGGTGGAGTTGCCAGCCCGGAGGCCTCGGGCAAGATCACGCTGGGCGAACTCGTCATCGACGAGGGCACCTACACGGCCCGGCTTCGTGGCCGTCCCCTCGACCTCACCTACAAGGAATTCGAGCTCCTCAAGTACCTGGCGCAGCACGCGGGACGCGTTTTCACCCGCGCGCAGTTGCTGCAGGAAGTGTGGGGCTACGACTTCTTCGGCGGCACCCGCACCGTCGATGTCCACGTGCGGCGCCTCCGGGCGAAGCTGGGCAGCGAGTACGAATCCTTGATCGGTACAGTCCGCAACGTGGGCTACAAGGCTGTTCGACCCGCCAGGACCAAGTCGGGTACACCGGTCGTGCCCGTCGACGACATGGATGCCGACGACATCGACTTCGAGTCGGCCGAGGGGCCGGCGATCTGATGAGTGCTTCGGTGCAGTCTTGGCAGGATCGACTCGACGCGACGCAGGCCGTCGAAGTGTCCGCGCTGTTGGAGCGGGCAGCGGAGGCGGATGGGACCGCCGCGGTGTCGGAGCAGGGAATCCACGCGTTGGCCGGCGTCGGCGAGGCGCGACATCTCGTATGGACCGACGAACATCGCGTGGTCGGGTACGCGCAGTTGCAGCCGGGTCACGGCGAGCACCCTGCAATGGCGGAACTCGCGGTCGACCCGCAGGCCCGTGGCCGCGGAATCGGTGGCCGCCTGGTCGCCGAGGCGCTGGACGAGGGTGGCCCTGACTCGCGGGTCTGGGCGCACGGCAATCTGCCGGCCGCGCAGGCGGTAGCGCGGCGTCTCGAACTGGCCGGTGCACGTGAATTGCTGCAGTTGAGGCGTCCGCTCGCGGGCACTGATCTGCCGGAACTCGTTGCGCCGCAGGGTATTACGCTGCGCGCCTACCGTGGAGTCGAGGACGACTCCGAGGTGCTGCGGGTCAACGCCGCCGCATTCGCCTGGCATCCCGAGCAGGGTTCGTGGACCGCGCGCGAGATCGCGGAGCGTCGCGCCGAGGACTGGTTCGATCCCGCGGGGCTGTTCATGGCCTTCGAGGCGTCGGACGAGCGCACCTTGCTCGGATTCCACTGGACGAAGGTGCATCCCGCACAGGGCGAGGATCCGGCGATCGGTGAGGTCTACGTCGTGGCGATCGACCCGTCGGCGCAGGGGCGTGGACTCGGCCGATTCCTCACGCTCGCCGGACTGCATTATCTGCGCGACCGGGGAATCGGGGCAGTACTGCTCTATGTGGAAGGCGACAACGCTGCCGCCCTCCATACCTATGAGCGGCTGGGCTTCGCGCCGTTCCACGTCGACGTGGCCTACGCGCGCCGCTGACGGTCTCCACTACGTTCCGGTCGGCCGTACGTCCGGGAAATCTGGACGAATGCGTGGTCTGTTCACTTTCCGTTCACCGATCATGGTCCTACTGGACATTCACTACCCCTAGGTTTCTCCATGGGCAGCGCCGTGTTGCCTGGTGCAGGATTCAACCAGCGATCCGCGCCTCATGTCGCCGCCCGATCGTGGGCGAGACGATATTTCCGGAGGACTAGGTGAATTTCAAGCGCAATGGTGCCCTGCTCGGTGCAGTGGCCCTGGGTGCCATGACCTTGGCCGCGTGTGGCAGCGACAACAACGCCGCAACGAGCGGAGTCGACGTGTCGGCTTCCAACGCCACGTGCGAGGGCAAGGCCAACCTCTCTGCCGCTGGTTCCTCGGCGCAGAAGAACGCGATGGACCAGTTCGTGTCCACCTACATCTCCGTCTGCCAGGAAAAGGGCAAGACCGTCAACCTCGCGTACAACCCCAGCGGATCCGGTGACGGCCGTACGCAGTTCATCGCCGGCCAGATCGACTTCGCAGGTTCCGACTCGGCAATCAAGGCGGAGCAGGCCGAGCAGGCGAAGGCCCGCTGTGTCGGCGGCGAGGCCTGGAACCTTCCGCTCGTCTTCGGGCCCGTCGCCGTCGCCTACAACCTGGACGGTGTCGAGGACCTCGTGCTGAACGGCGAGGTGACGGCCAAGATCTTCAACGGCACCATCAAGAAGTGGAACGATCCGGCCATCGCCGCGCTCAACGAGGGCGCCACCCTGCCGGATCAGGACATCACCGCGATCATCCGCTCGGATTCTTCGGGCACCACCGACAACTTCCAGCAGTACCTCACCGCCGCCTCGAACGGCGCCTGGACCACCGGCGCCGGCTCCGACTTCACCGGTGGTATCGGTGAGGGCGCCAAGGGTTCGGCCGGTGTCGCGCAGGCAGTGGCCTCCGCCCCCGGCTCGATCACCTACGTCGAGAAGTCCTTCGCCGACCAGAACAAGCTGTCGGCCGCGCAGATCGACAACGGCTCCGGCCCCATCACGCTGTCCGACGAGTCCGCGGCGAAGGCGATCGAGGGTGCGCAGTTCAAGGGTGAGGGCACGGGCGACCTGACCCTCGACCTCGCTTCGATCTTCGGTACCCAGGAGTCCGGCGCATACCCGTTGGTGCTCGCCACCTACGAGATCGTGTGCTCCAAGGGATACGACGCCGACACCTCGGCTGCGATCAAGTCGTTCCTGACCAGTGCCGCGAACGAGGGTCAGGCCGACCTGGCCGAGCAGGGCTACGTGCCGCTGCCCGACACGTTCAAGGAGAAGCTGAACGCGTCGATCGCCGCCATCGGCTGATAGCACGCAGTTCGTTCGGACCGCTCATGTCTCTATATCCTGACGAGAAAGAATGCGAGCGCAGATGAGTGAAGCGCCCACCGAATCAGCACCTCGCACCTCCGGCTCCGCTTCAGGCGGGGCCGGGGTGGGCGGTCCGAACGGCACCCCGGAGGCCGAGTTGAGTTCTACCCAGGCCGAGACCCCGACCCCGACTTCGGCGGGAGGGACCCCCGGCAAGGCGGTCACCAGGCCCGGAGACCGGGTCTTCCGCTCGCTCGCGACCAGTTCGGCGATCTTTGTCTCCGTTCTCATCGCGGCGATCGGCATCTTCCTCGTGTGGCGCGCGGTTCCTGCTCTGAGCCGGAACGAAGTGAACTTCCTCACCAGCCGTGAGTGGGTCACCGTCGACATCAATGCGATGGCGTTCGGTGTGCTCGACCTCTTCCAGGTGACCCTGCTGGTGTCGGTGTTCGCGCTGGTGCTCGCAATGCCTGTTGCTCTCGGAATCGCGATCTTCCTCACTGCGTACTCACCGAGTTGGCTCAAGCGCCCGCTGGCATACGTCATCGACCTGCTCGCCGCAGTGCCGTCGATCGTGTACGGGTTGTGGGGTCTCCTCGTCTTCGCCCCGGCAATCAAGCCGTTCGCCATCTGGCTGAACGAAAATCTCGGCTGGTTTCCGCTGTTCGCGACCGGCAGCGGATCCATCCTCGGCGGCGGCACCATCTTCACCGCGGGCATCGTTCTCGGTGTGATGATCCTGCCGGTGATCACCGCGGTCACCCGGGAAGTGTTCGTCCAGACGCCCACCGCGCACATCGAGGCGGCGCTCGCGCTCGGTGCCACCCGGTGGGAGGTCGTCCGAACCACGGTCATCCCGTTCGGCAAGTCCGGTTACATCAGTGGTTCCATGCTCGGCCTCGGCCGCGCTCTCGGTGAGACCATGGCGCTGTATCTGATCTTGCGGACCACCTCGCAGTCGTTCTCCTGGTCGCTGTTCGACGGCGGCGCCACCATCGCCTCCAAGATCGCTCTCGGCTACGCGGAGTTCAACAACGACATCCAGGCCGGCGCCTACATCGCCGCCGGTCTCGTGCTCTTCGTGCTCACCTTCGTCGTGAACGCCGCTGCCCGCGCCGTGATCGCAGGAAAGAAGGACTGATCCCATGACCGCGACCCTCGACAAGCCGGTCAAGGCGCCCACATTCCGGGGTGTCGGTACCCGGCGCCGTATCACGGACGTCACCGCTACCGTGCTCGTCACGCTGGCGGTGCTCATAGCGTTGATTCCGCTGGTGTGGGTGCTGTTCACCGCGATCGCCAAGGGAATTCCCGCCCTGACCTCGGCTACCTGGTTCACCCACTCGCTCAGTGGCCTGACGTCCTCGGCGGCCGGCGGTGGCGTTTACCACGCGCTGATCGGCACGATCCTGCAAGGACTCGTCTGCGCGCTGCTGTCCATCCCGCTCGGCCTTTTCGTGGCGATCTACCTCGTCGAGTACGCCGACCGGCAGTCGCGGCTGGCCAAGCTCACCACCTTCATGGTCGACATCCTGAGCGGTGTCCCGTCGATCGTGGCGGCCCTGTTCATCTATGCACTGTGGATCGCGACCTTCGGCTTCCCGAAGTCGGGATTCGCGGTGTCGCTCGCGCTGGTGTTGCTGATGGTTCCCGTCGTCATCCGCAGTACCGAGGAAATGCTCCGCATCGTCCCCCAGGACCTGCGGGAAGCGTCCTACGCACTCGGTGTTCCCAAGTGGAAGACGATCGCCAGGATCGTGCTTCCCACTGCGCTTCCCGGCATCATCACGGGTGTCATGCTGGCCCTCGCCCGCGTGATGGGAGAAACGGCTCCGCTGCTGATCCTCGTCGGCTACGCACCGTTCATCAACTTCGATCTGTTCGGTGGTGAGATGGGGACGCTGCCCGGGGTCATGGTGTCCGAGATGAACAACCCCACCGATGCGGGCACAAACCGCATCTGGGGCGCGGCGCTGACGCTGATCCTGCTCATCGCCATCCTCAACGTTCTGGCCAAGGTCATCGGCCACTTCTCACAGGTTCGTAGCAAGTGACACATACACATACATCAGTAGGGAGCCGGTAATGGCCAAGCGTCTGGATCTCAAGGACGTCAACATCTACTACGGCAAGTTTCATGCCGTCGCCGATGTCGGGCTGTCGGTTCCCCCGCGGAACGTGACTGCCTTCATCGGACCGTCCGGCTGCGGCAAGTCGACCGTCCTGCGCACCCTCAACCGTATGCACGAGGTGACTCCCGGTGCGCGCGTTGAGGGTTCGATCCTCCTCGACGGTGAGGACATCTACGGTTCCGGCACCGACCCGGTCGGTGTCCGCAAGACCATCGGCATGGTGTTCCAGCGTCCCAACCCGTTCCCGACGATGTCCATCAAGGACAACGTGGTGGCCGGTCTCAAACTGCAGGGCGAGCGCAACAAGAAGCGGCTCGACGAGGTGGCGGAGCGCTCACTGCGCGGCGCAAACCTGTGGAACGAGGTGAAGGACCGTCTCGACAAGCCCGGCGGCGGCCTCTCCGGTGGCCAGCAACAGCGTCTGTGCATTGCCCGTGCCATCGCGGTATCGCCCGACGTGCTGTTGATGGACGAGCCCTGCTCCGCTCTCGACCCCATCTCGACGCTCGCGATCGAAGACCTCATCACCGAGTTGAAGAAGGACTTCACCATCGTCATCGTCACCCACAACATGCAGCAGGCAGCGCGGGTGAGTGACCAGACGGCGTTCTTCAACCTCGAGGCGACCGGCAAGCCGGGCCGTCTCGTGGAGATCGACGACACCGAGAAGATCTTCTCGAACCCGACGCAGAAGGCCACCGAGGATTACATCTCCGGCCGCTTCGGATAGAGCTCGACGACGAACGCCCCGACCGTAATTCGGTCGGGGCGTTCGTGTTGGAAAGGCTCTTACAGATCGGGGTAGGTGGTCAGGTTGTCGGCATCGGCCACAGGGCCGGTCTCGTCGGGCAGCTTGCCGGTGACCAGGAAGATGACGCGGCGGCCCACCTCGACGGCATGGTCGGCGAAACGCTCGTAGAAACGGCCCAGCAGCGTGACATCGACGGCCGCGGCTACGCCGTGCTTCCATTCACGATCCATCAGGACGGTGAACAGGTGGCGGTGCAGGTCGTCCATCGCCTCGTCCTCCTCGCGGAGGCGTGCGGCCCGCTCGGGGTCCCGGGTCTCGAGAACCTCACGGGCGGCTGCACCGATGGAGACGGCAATGCGCCCCATCTCGGCGAAGTATCCGTTGACCTCTTCGGGCAGAACGTGATTGGGATGTCGGCGGCGCGCGATCTTGGCGACATGGAGTGCGAGGGCTCCCATGCGGTCGATATCGGCGACGATCTGGATTCCGCTGACGACGGAGCGGAGGTCGCCGGCAACGGGTGCCTGAAGGGCGAGGAGGGCGAACGCACGCTCCTCGCAGATGGTGCTGAGATCGGTGATCTTGTCGTGCTCTCCGATCACCTGCTCGGCAAGGGAGAGGTCGGCCTGGAGCAGTGACTGGGTGGCCCGCTCCATGGCGGCCCCCGCAAGCCCCGCCATCTCACCGAGCAGGTCGGCAAGCTCGGTCATTTGTTCGTTGTAAGCCACGCGCATGAGGTCACAGCCTACGGTGCACGGGAGTCCAAGTCACGATCGCAGGGTGAACGCGGGGTGAACGACGTGCCTGATCAGCGCTCAATCACAGGACGCGTCGCCGGCATTGACCACCGCAAGATCGGCGGGGATCTCGACGTCCTCCGGCTGGCCGACACGCACCCCGGACATGTCCAGCGGGGTGTCGATCGCGCTCGGTGCCTGCACGGTCCCGGAGAAGTTCGACCCGACGGCAACCTCGGTCACCGTGCCCAACCCGGAGGTCGACTCGAGGATCGCGCCGGGGAAGGCCGACGCGAGGGTGGCGGCCTCGGCTTCGTGCCCGGGGGAGAACCGGACGACCGTCTCGGCACTGGTGGCGGTGTAGTTGCCGACGTTGTAGATCTGAAAACCCTGTGCGGCCAGCGCGTCCGCGGTGGTCGCGGCCAGCCCCGATTCGCCGGAAGCGTTCGAAACCTGCACCGACACGCTGGTCGGGTCTACCGCGAAAACGGAGAGTGGTGCGCTCGGCGTCGGAGTGGGGGCGGAGGCTGCAGCCTCGATTGGTTCGGCCCGCTTCTCCCCGGGAAGCGGAGCGTCGTCGATGATGGCGCGGAAGATGGCCTTGATGTCATCGGTGCGGGGAATCTCGTTTCCCCAGTCGGTCGTTCCTGCGGTTGGGACCGTCAGGAAGGTGACCGCGCCGGCGTCGACGTTCTGCAGCGAACGGCCGAGTGTGACCAGGGACTTGGTGTCGATGTTCTCCACGAACGTGTCTCGGGTGAAGGCGTTGATGAACCCGTTGAGCTTGCCGGGGTTGAGGAGTACCTGACTGGACAGAGCTCCTCGGAGAAGCGCAGACAGGAACCGCTGCTGACGATTGATGCGGCCGTAGTCACCGTTGCCCTCCGCCTCCACGTGGCGGGCACGTACGAAGTTCAGCGCTGTCTTTCCGTCGAGCACCTGGGTGCCGGCCTCGGGAAGCACGGTGCCGAGGACGAAATCCTCGAGCGGCTGTGTGGTGCAGATCTTGACGCCACCGATCTCGTTGACCATCGACTCGAAACCGGCGAAGTCCATGCCGACGAAGTGGCCGATCTTCAGGCCCGACATCTTCTGGATCACCTTCACCAGACACTTCGGCCCGCCCAGGGCGTAGGTGGCATTCAGCTTGTCGCCCTCGGCGGAGGGGAACGTTTCCTCGGTGTACGTCCCGGTGGCGTTGTCCCAGCCCTGGCAGACCGGGCGCTCGACGTCGAGGTCGCGGGGAAAGGAGACCGCCACGACGCGGCTGCGATCAGCAGGAATGTTGACGAGCATCACGGTGTCGGCGCGCGAACCCTCGGCGTCCTCGACCGTTCCGGCGCCGATCGTGCCGCTGGCACCGGCTCGCGTGTCGGTGCCGACGATGAGATAGGTCTCGTCACCGGTCTGCCCACCTGCGTCGACGATATCCGTCGACTCGGTGTCGAGGGCGGCGATCTGGTCGAACTTGCCTTCGGTGGAACGCAGGTAGCCCCACACGATTCCTGTTCCGGCGAGCGCGATCACCGCCACCAACGCGACGAACGCTCGTCCCACCGCCCGCAGGCGGCGGCGTCGACGGCTCTTGCTCAACGCCAGACGAGTCAATCCCGGATTACCGACGACCTGAGGAGTCGCGGTGGTTTCGGCGTCCGCATACCAGCCGGTCTCTGCGTCGTCGGTGGCGAGTTGTGAGGGCGGAGGTGTGAACGTCGGCTCCGGTGGGGCGACGGCACCGGGTGGGGGATGTCGCTCGTCGACGGGGGCGATCGTCTCGGTCTTGTCCGGATCATCCGGTCGCTGTGGTTCGTCTCCGGCGACCTTCTTGACGAGGTCTGCAACGGAGAGGCCTTCGGTGGGTCCGCCGGCCGCGCGCCGGCCGATGCGCCCGCTGTCCTGGCGGATGGCGTCCGTGCGCTCGATCGGGGGACGACGGTCCGACGGAGCCGGACGTTCGGGAGGCCGCTGTTCCGGAGATGGCTGGCGTGGAGGCAGCCGACGTTGTCGTCCCGACTGCGCTTCCCGATAGCGTTGATCGGCGAGAGGGCGTTCCCAGGGGGCGCGCGATTCGGGCGCCGGGGCGTCCGAACTGTGATCATCACCCACCGATACAACCTGCCCTTTCCGCCGACCCGGACCTCCGTCGGGGCCGACGGATTCCAGTCATAGTACTTATCGAACGTCGGCGCTCCACTCGGGAAGCGATGCGACTCGCCCCCTGCTCCTAACCGCCCGAGTGCATCATGTCCGCTCCAGCCGGAACCAGGCAGTCCTCGGGATCGTCGAGCCAGCCCTCGGGGAGGGCCACGGTTCCCGGCGAGCCCTGGCGTCCCCGGGGTCCCTCGGCGTCCTTGGGGAAGGGGATCGACGGATCGAGCTGGGCGAGGAGCCCGTCGAGTTCGGTGAGGGTGCTGACGAGGGCCATGGCCACGCGCAGATCGGAGCCGGCCGGGAATCCGCGCAGATACCAGGAGACGTGTTTGCGCAGTTCCCGGAGGCCTTTGTCTTCGCCGTGGTGAGCGGCGAGGAGTTCGGCGTGCCTCCGGATGATGGTCGCGACCTCACCGAGGGTGGGCGGCGTCGGCAGTGGTAGTCCGTTCAATGCGGCGCTCAGCTCGGCGAACAGCCACGGCCTGCCGAGGCATCCGCGGCCGACGACGACGCCGTCGCACCCGGTCTGGTCCATCATGCGGGCCGCGTCCCCGGCGTCGAAGATGTCACCGTTTCCGAGCACCGGAACGTCCGTGACGTGTTCCTTGAGCCGCGCGATCTCGTTCCAGTCGGCCGTACCCGAGTACCGCTGGGACGCGGTGCGCGCGTGCAAGGCGACAGCGGCGGCGCCCTCGGCCGCGGCGATGCGGCCGGCGTCGAGATGCGTGTGGTGTTCTGCGTCGATGCCGACACGGAATTTCACCGTCACCGGGATGTCGGTGCCCTCGGTGGCCTTGACGGCGGCGGCGACGATCCGGCCGAACAGGTTGCGCTTGTACGGCAAGGCCGCGCCGCCACCTTTGCGTGTCACCTTGGGTACCGGGCAGCCGAAGTTCATGTCGATGTGGTCGGCCATGTTCTCGTCCACGATCATCTTGGCCGCCGCGTATGTCGTGTCGGGATCGACCGTGTACAGCTGCAGCGACCTCGGCGTCTCCGTCGGCCCGAACGTGGTCATGTGGAGAGTTGCGGGTTGCCGTTCGACGAGTGCCCGGGCGGTCACCATCTCGCAGACGTAGAGGCCGGACGTGCTCCCCGCCCGCTCCGTCTCGAGTTCCCGGCACAGCGTGCGAAATGCGACATTGGTGATGCCTGCCATGGGAGCGAGCACCACCGGGCTGCGCAGCTCGAGCGAACCGATACGAAGGGTAGACATTGACGACCTCTGGGAAAGTACTGACAAAAAGCGTGCCCGGCACCGAATCCGGTACCGGGCACAGGATAGCTGTTTCGGCTACGAAGCCTTCTGCTCACGCTTCTTGGCCTCGCGAGCAAGCATGCGGTCGCGCTGCTCCTCGAACTTGGTGGCCTGGCCCTCGAGGTTCTCGAGGAAGGCGCCGAGCGACTCGCGGATTTCTTCGCCACGGGCCGTGAAGTCGGACCGCTCGAAGATGTTCCACTTGCGCAGGACCGGCATGACGACCTCTTCGAGGTGCTGCCGGAGATCGTAGATGCCGTGCTTGGCCATGAGCACGCCGTTGCGGCGGAAGTTCGGCATTCCCGCGCCCGGCATCTGGAAGTTCTGGACGATCATGTTGATGGCCTCGAGTGCCTGGTCGGGCGCGAGATCGAGGGCTGCACCGCACATGTTGCGGTAGAAGATCATGTGCAGGTTCTCGTCGGCCGCGATGCGCTGCAGCATCTTGTCGGCGACGGGGTCTTTGCAGGCTTTACCGGTGTTGCGGTGGCTCACCCGGGTGGCCAGCTCCTGGAAGGTGACATATGCCACCGAGTGGAGGAAGCCGGCATCGACGTCGGCGGGGGAGGCGAAGCCGTTCGTCATGTGCTCCATGCGGAAGCGCTCGAGCTGGACGGGGTCGACGGCGCGGGTCACGACAAGGTAGTCACGCATCACGATGCCGTGACGGTTCTCCTCGGCGGTCCAGCGGCCGACCCACGTGCCCCACGCGCCGTCCTGGGAGAAGTTTTCGGCGATCTCACGGTGATACGAGGGAAGGTTGTCCTCGGTGAGCAGGTTGGTGATCATGGCGGCCTTGGCGACCTCGTCGAGCTGTGACTGCTCCGGATCCCAGTCGATTCCGCCCATCGCAGCGAAGTTGCGGCCTTCGTCCCACGGAACGTAGTCGTGTGGATGCCATTCCTTGGCCATGGAGATGTGGCGGTTGACGTTCTCTTCTGCGACCGGCAGCAGCTCCTGCAGCAGCTCGAGTTGGGTCAGATCCCTCGCCATGTGTTTAGCCTCCATATAGCTCACTGTGACTGTCGTTCAGCCTACGGCACCGTAAGTACGTCGGTAAACGCCTTCGGTGCGCCGGAGACCGTGGAAGTTACCGATCCGTAATCGAATCTCCGGGGTCTGTCGCCGCGACACGGCCGACCGTTACACACAGTGTACTGGGAGACGCCGATGGGCAGTGACCTGCGCGGTTATGCGGGAAAGATCATCACGTCGGCTGGCCGGGCACTGTGGGCGGTCACAGATTGCGGCGTTTGCCGAGGTCGTCGTTACGTGCCCGAGTCCTGGGCCTTGCAGTCGCTGACCGTTTCGTGTCCGATTTCTTCGGTGTGTCGTACCGTGATGTGAATCCCGACACGCCGTGGAGCTTCTCCACGAATAACAGGCTTCTTCACGACGGCAGTGCACGTGGTTGCGCTGGACCCCGGCACGGCCAACAATCGGGTCATGGCAACTGTGCCGACGCAGGGGGACGAACGATGACGGCCGACATCAACGGTTCGACCACACCAGCGAAGCCGGGCTTGCCCGCCTGGGCGAAGAAGGCTATTGCTGTCGCTGCGGTCCTGGTAGTCCTGGTCATCGCCTATTTCATTCTGGCGGCCTACCTTCCGCGGGCGTGGGCGCAGAACGTCGGTGGGCTGGCCGACGGCAGCTTCGGTGCCGGAATTCTCTGGGGCTTGTTGTTCGGCCTCCTGTGCACTCTCATTCCACTCCTGCTGTTCCGCGGAGCCTGGCGATTGTTCCGCCGGCGCCGATTCAGACCGATGCAGGTAATCATGCTGATTGTCGCCGTGATCGTCGCGCTGCCCAATCTCCTGACACTCAGCGTGGTGCTCGGCGGGAACAGTGCGGCGCATGCGGGCGAACGCATCATGGATGTGGACGCGCCCGGGTTCCGGGGGGCGTCTCTGGCGGGCGCGATCATCGGCGTCGTCGCCTTCCTCGGCGTCATCGGGCTCACCTACACCTATCGCAAGCGCGGCGAGGATCTCGCCGAGCTCCGTGATGCCGATTCGAAGGGCCCGGCGACGGGACCCGGTGAGGCGCCGTCCGCACGCTGAGGGTTGCCGATCACCACACCAGTACCGGTTTGACGACGCTGCCGGAGGTCTGATCGGCCACGGCGCGATTGATGTCTGTGAACGGGTATCGGGTGACGAGCCGGTCGACCGGGAACTTCCCTTCCGCGTGCAGGGCGAGGAGCCGCGGAATGAAGGTCTGCACCGACGAGTCACCTTCGATGCACCCTCGCAGAGTTTTGCCCTTGCGCATCACGTCCTGGATGTTCACTGTGACGTCGGGTGCGCCTAGTGCCACCACGACGGCCGTGCCCCTTTCCCGCAGTGACGAGACGGCCTGGCCGATCACCGCCGGAATTCCCGTCGTATCGAGCGTATGGGTGGCGCCGCCGCCGGTCAGTGCCCGAATCTCGGCGACGACGTCCTGGGTGGCCGGATCGAGGGCCACGGCACCGAAATCCTCCGCGAGGGCGCGTCGTGCAGGAACGGTGTCTACCGCGCACAGCGTCGCAACCCCCGCTCGCGCGGGCAGCGAGAAGGGCTGCGGATCCGACGCTTCCGGCGCCGAAGACCACCACGGTCGAATCGTCATTCGGAGCAAGCACATTCAGAACTGCACCCGCTCCCGTCTGGAAACCGCATCCGAAGGGCGCCGCAAGGGTGAGATCCACGGACTTGTCCACCACGACCACGTTGTCCGCCGTCGCCACCACGTACTCGGCGAAGCTGGACTGGCCGAAGAAGGTGGCCCGCACGTCTCCACCGTTCTGGGTGATCGTCGTCGATCCGTCCGGTCGGCGTCCCGAACTGTTGAGCTGTTGGGCGCGTTCGCAATAGGCGGGATGCCCGCCGCGGCACTGCCGGCAGGCGCCGCAGTGCCGATAGCTGAGCACCACGTGGTCACCCGGTGAAATGTCCTTCACCAGTGCGCCCACCTCCTCGACGACTCCGGCGCCTTCGTGCCCGAAGACGGCCGGCCCCATCGCGGCGGGAAGCGTCGACTTGGCGATGAGGTCGGTGTGGCACAGCCCGGTGGCAACGATGCGCACGACCACCTCGTCGGGACGCGCACGATCGAGCTCGACCGTTTCGAGCGAGAAAGACGACCGAGGGTCACGGGAAAGTGCGGCCTTCATCTGCATGGGAGCGTCCTCGGTGTCGAGGGGGCGATTCGTCGATTCGTCACCGGGTCAGTCTCTTTCGAGAACGAAGTAGTAATGCCTGCCACCATCGAGGACGAGTGCGGACTTGCCGTTCATGATGCCCATCAAGGTGGTGTCGTCGACCCGTTTGAAGTGATCGAAGATGGGCGCGCCGTCGTAGACCATGGTCGCGGTCACCTCACCCCGGAACTCGATGTTCCACAGGCTTGCCTCCCCGTTTCCGCTCGCGATGTCGGAGAAGAGGTTTCCGTCCGCGTCGCGGCAGATCAGGGGTTTCGCGTCGTCGAGCGAATTGAACGTCTTTCCGTGCCAACGGCTCGCGGCGAGTTTCTCGTGGAGGCGATGTCCGGTGGCGAAGTCGTCACCTTTCCACTGCCCGAGGATCTCTTCGGCGCGGACCGGGTCGAGCGCTGCCCACACTGCGTCGAGGTTGTCGGGGGATACGCCGCTCTCGAGCCGGCGGAGTGTGCTGAAGGTGCTGCGTGCCTCATCGATGTCCATGGACAGTCCTCCGGAGAGAGCGCTGGATGCTGCGCTCGGAATGATGTTCGCGAACCATCTGGTTCGCCGAAACGGAACCCTACGCCGAACCAAACGGTTCGGCAACGGTCAACTTAGGATGATCCGTATGCGTTCAGCCGGTGAAGCCACGAGGGAACGGATTCTCGCTGCGGCGAAGGAGGAGTTCGCTCGCTACGGAGTGGCCGGGGCCCGGATCAATCGCATCGCGGCGGCAGCCCGGGCGAGCAAGGATCGGTTGTACGCCTACTTCGACAGCAAGGAAGCGCTCTTCGACGCGGTCTCGCACCAGTGGATTGTCGAAACGACCGGAGAGACCGCGCTGCGCGGAGACGACCTGCCCGGGTACGTCGGCCGACTGTTCGACAACTATCTGGCTCATCCCGAGAACGCGAGACTGCAGGAATGGGCCGATCTGGAGATGGGCGAGCTGGACGACGAGAACGACATGCGGATCCGCGCATTGCGGCCCAAGATCGCCGAGATTCGTCGCGGCCAGGAGGCGGGGTTCATCGACCCGTCGTGGAACCCCGCTGAGTTGCTGCTGGTGATCACCGACATCGCGCGCACGCTCGCGACGACACGTCTCGCGTTTCACGGCGGAAGATCGGGCCAGCGCGGCGCTTGCGAACGAAGACAGACAGCTGTCGAGGCCGTGCGGCGACTGATCGCGGTGCCGGGCTCCGAGCCCTGAACGGGCCGCTGACCCCTTACCCGGCGAAGGCGCCGAGTAAGGGGAGTGGTGGTGCCCCCAGTAGGGCTCGAACCTACGACCTGCGGATTAAAAGTCCGTAGCTCTACCAACTGAGCTATAGGGGCGCGGAGCCAGAGTCTAGTGCGCGGACGGCCGGGGTGAGAACTGGACCCCCCGACACGCCGTCACCTGTCTCGAACCGACGGGTGGGCTCGGGTGCGCACCCCCTGCAGCGCACCCGAGCCGACCCAAATTATACCACTCGGTGTGTTTTTGGCAGAGGTCTGTTTACTGCCCCATAAAAATCCTGGGGTCGGCTCAGGCGGTACTTTTCATGGCGGACAGACTGTTGTGTCGGTTTTTTCGAAACGGGCATACTGTTATGTGAGACTTCGCGTCCTGGACGTCGGAGCCCGGAACAGCCGGAGAGGGATCTACCGCCATGGCACGTCAACAGGAGCGTGCGCGACGTACTCGCGCTGCACTGGTGGAGTCGGCCGCGATCGAATTCGCCAAGCGCGGTTACGCCGCTGCGTCGGTGAACACGATTCTCGAGGGCTCGAACGCCACCAAGGGGGCGATGTACTTCCACTTCCAATCCAAGGAAGAACTCGCCCGAGCTGTTCTGCAGGCTGGGGTCGAGCAGTTCACCGCCCTGACGGAACGCTGGACGCGTCGCAACGACCTGGACCCCTTCGAGGCGCTGCACTGCCTCGTCGTCGATCTGGCCGAGCTGTTCCGCACCAATGTGATCGTGCAGGCCGAATTCCGGCTCATCATCGAGCCCGAGTTCTACGCGGACGTGCAATCCGGTGGTTCGCAGGTGTGGGGCGCCACCGCTCGCCAGTTCGCCCTGCGCGCGCAGAAAGAAGGGCTGCTGCGGGAGGGTGTCGACACGGAGAAGTTCACCCGGGTGCTGGCGGCCTCGTTGGCCGGTCAGAGGTACATGGCGGATCTGACGGAACTGAGGGGCGACCTGGCCGACCTCTTCGAGGAATCGCTCGAGGTGGTCCTTGCTGCGATGGCATCCGAGCAATGGCACGAGAAGTTTGCCAGGCAGGGATGGCCCGAATGTCGGTCAGAACTGCCCGAATTATAGTTTGACCTGGCGATTTGGGATTTTCTCGATCTGTGTCCTAAGCTATCCAAGCTCCCAACGGAACGCCGTTGAGGTACTGGTTCGGAGAAATCCGACGGGCCCCCTTCGTCTAGCGGCCTAGGACGCCGCCCTTTCAAGGCGGTAGCGCGGGTTCGAATCCCGTAGGGGGTACGTTTGACCGGTGTCGAGCATGCGGTATGGTTCGGCAGCAGTAAAAGTAGGACAGCAGTAAAAGTGACATGCAGTATCGCTTCACTTGTGAAGCGCAGCAGGACAAGCAAGGCCCTGTGGCGCAGTTGGTTAGCGCGCCGCCCTGTCACGGCGGAGGTCGCGGGTTCGAGTCCCGTCAGGGTCGCAGATGCGTATCCGATACCCGGTATCGGATACGCAATGCGATAGGCATTCGGTTCGGGTGCCGTCCGGCCAGGTAGCTCAGTTGGTACGAGCGTCCGCCTGAAAAGCGGAAGGTCGCCGGTTCGATCCCGGCCCTGGCCACCAAGCACACTCCGTTGTCGGATCATCGACAGCGGAGTTTTTTCATTCCGGCGCCGCACGACGACGCTACTTTCGACGATCTTCGGTAGGACCGGTGGCTCTGTACGCCGCGGCGAGGAAGTGTTCCGTGCTGTCCGGGTTGCCGGGCAACCGCCACCGGGGAGGCCCTGGCGACTCGCTAGGCTGACCCCATGAGCACTGCTGAAGAGCCGTTGACCGCGGGCCGCGACGGGCTGTTGTCGTTGCTGCGTCACGGACAACTCCCCTCACGGGCAGCGAAGGCACCGCAACGGGAGCGTTATCAGCGCATCGTCGCGGCGGCCATGGAACTCGCGTCCGAGGGTGGCTACGACGCCGTGCAGATGCGGGCGATCGCAGATCGGGCCGGGGTCGCCCTCGGCACGGTATATCGGTATTTTCCCTCGAAGAATCACATGCTCGTCATGGGACTCCTCATGGTGTTCGAGGGAATGCGCGCCCGCTTCGAGGACGTCGTGATTCCCGGCGACACGCCGTCCGAACGGATTCTGTTCGTTCTCCGCAAGAACACGGAAGTGCTGGAGAAGGACCGACCGCGGTACGAGGCGCTGGTTCGGGCGTTCATGTTCGCCGACGCGTCGGCATCGGCTGAACTCGATGCCTTCGGCGCGCTGATGACGGAGATGTTCGCCAAAACCATCGGTGTCGAGAAGATCTCGGACGACCAGTTGAACGCGATACGCGTGATCGGTGACGTCTGGATGTCGAGCCTGGTGTCGTGGGTGGCCGGCCGCATCTCGGTGGACGAGGTCATGTCGCACCTCACTCTTGCTGTCCGCCTCGTGTTCCGGCGACTGGGCGGCTGAAGGTCGGACTACTCCCGACAACGACTGTCGCTGACGGATGTGCACGTCGGCGACGCCCTGCAGGCACCGCTGCAGACGCGCGAAGCTCGGGCATTGAACCGGTAGTCATGAGCGGCGCTGCCGCCGTACTGTTCTGGAACCTCCAAGCCTAGGTGGCCGTTGGCGTCGGCCTCGAGCCAGATCTCGCGTCGATGTAGCGCTGCTCGATGAACTTCTCCTCGTTGGGCACCAGATGACAGTTGACGAACTCGCGTACCAAATCCCGGAACGACCTGCTCGGCCCGGGCGACCGGCGATGTAGACAGCCTCGCAGCGTCCGCGCTCGCAGCGCGACTTCGAATGCACAGGAGCCTTGGCGGTGATGGCTGACTGTACGAGACCGCCGTCCCTTCCGTCGTAGCCATTCACCGCTGCGGTAGAGAACGACAACTATTGCGTCAAAATTGTGAGCATTGCACTTGAACTTGACGCCAGATTCGACTATACAAAAAGCGACGCGAGTCACAATGCACGGCGAAGGAGAGGGAGCCTCGTGAAGGTTGCACGGAAGGTCGCCATCGTGACCGGCGGTGGAAACGGGATCGGCGGAGCGATCGCCGAACGTCTCGCCGAACAGGGTGCGCGGGTACTCGTGGCCGATCTCGACCCGAAAGCAGCCACCGCGGTTGCGGACCGCATCAATGAACGGCACTCCGGATCGGCTCTCGCGGAAGGTGCGGATATAGCAGATTCCGAGCAGATTCGGCGCGTCATCGAGCGGGCAGAGACCGAATTGGGTCCGGTCGACCTCTACTTCGCCAACGCCGGCATCGGGGGAGCGCCGGGCCTCGACGCCGACGACGCCAGCTGGGATCGAGCCTTCGACGTCAACGTCCGCGCCCACATCCGCGCCGCCCAGCAGTTGGTGCCCGGATGGGTCGAGCGCGGTGAGGGCTACTTCGTTACGACGGCGTCTGCGGCGGGCTTGCTTACCCAGATCGGCTCCGCCACCTACTCGGTCACCAAGCATGCGGCTGTCGCGTTCGCCGAATGGCTGTCGGTGACGTACGGAGACCGAGGAGTCCGGGTGAGCTGCCTGTGCCCGATGGGCGTGGAGACGAAGTTGATGCGCTCGGGTGAGGGCTCGGGGGATCCGCTCGGCGTTGCGGCCACCCGGGCCGTGATCTCTGCGGGGGACGTGCTGCAGCCGGCGGAGGTCGCCGACATTGTGCTGGACGCCGTCGACCGCGAAAAGTTCCTGATTTTGCCCCACGAGAGCGTCCTCACCATGTACCGGCAGAAGAGTTCCGACTACGACCGCTGGCTGCGCGGGATGCGCCGCTACCAGAGCTCGCTGCTGGAACACGCATGACGGGTGCGCAACAGGATTTCGTGCTCGCCGAGCGCCGCGGACCTGTGCTGGTTCTGACGTTCAACCGGCCGTCGAAACTCAACGCCTGGACGAACGAACTCGAGGACCGCTATTTCGACCTGCTCGACGCCGCCGAAGACGACCCGCACGTGCGTGCTGTCGTCGTGACGGGTGCCGGCCGCGGGTTCTGTGCCGGTGCCGACCTGACGGACCTGCAGGCGGTGGGTGATGTCACCGAGCTGCTGGATCGTCGGCCGCGTGACGTGCCGCTGCAGCTCCGCAAGCCGCTCATCGGTGCGGTCAACGGCGTCGCGGCAGGGCTCGGCATGGTCGAGGCGCTCTATTGCGATGTCCGGTTCGCTTCACCGGCTGCGCGTTTCACCACCGCCTTCGCTCAGCGTGGGCTGATCGCCGAATACGGCATCTCGTGGATGCTGCCACGGTTGGTCGGACGAAGCCGCGCCGCGGATCTGCTGCTGTCGAGTCGGATGGTCGACGCAGAGGAAGCGTTGCGTATCGGACTGATCGATCACCTGATCGTCGACGGAAACGTGCTCGCCGCGGCGGTGGCGTACGCCCAGCAGCTGGCCACGCAGTGCTCACCGACCTCGATGGCCGTGATCAAACAACAACTACAGACCGATGCGGACGGCACCTACGCCGACTCCGTGTCCCGCGCGGAAGGTCTGATGTTCGACGCCTTCCGAGGTGAAGACCTCGTCGAGGGCGTGCAGAGCCACCTCGACAAGCGCACACCCACCTTTCCCTCCCTACCTACGAGGAGTTCCCGTGTCCCTGTTCGACATCTCTGACCGCGCGAAGAAGTACCAGGCCGATCTGCTGGAGTTCATGGACTCCCACGTGTATCCCGCGGAGGCGGTGTACGAAGAGCAGATGCGCGAATCGGGTGATCCGCACTTCCAGCCACCGATCCTCGAAGAGCTGAAGGTTGAAGCCCGTAGCCGCGGGTTGTGGAACCTCTTCCACCCACACCCCGACTCCGGACCCGGGTTGACGAATCTCGAGTACGCGCCGTTGGCGGAGATCATGGGCCGCAGCCACATCGCCTCGGAGGCGTGCAACTGCAACGCCCCGGACACCGGGAACATGGAGGTGCTCGAGCTCTTCGGTACCGAGGAGCACAAGGAGAAGTATCTGAAGCCGCTTCTCGACGGGACGATGGCGTCCGCGTTCGCGATGACGGAGCCGGCGGTGGCGAGTTCCGATGCTACCAATGTCGAGCTGTCGATGGTCCGCGACGGCGACGAGTATGTGCTCAACGGTCGGAAGTGGTTCGCGTCCAATGCGTTGCATCGCAACTGCAAGGTAATGATCGTGATGGGGAAGACCGATCCGTCGGCGGCGCCGCATCGTCAGCAGTCGATGATGGTGGTTCCGATCGATGCGCCCGGTGTCACGGTGATGCGGGGTCTGCCGGTGTTCGGATATCAGGACCGCGAGGGGCACGCGGAAATCGACTTTGCCGACGTGCGGGTTCCGGCCAAGGATGTGCTGAAAGGTGAGGGCGAGGGTTTCGCGATCTCTCAGGCCCGGTTGGGCCCGGGACGCATTCACCACTGCATGCGGGCGATCGGGATGGCCGAGCGGGCGCTCGAGCTGATGTGCCGGCGGGCGTCGTCGCGGGTGACGTTCGGGAAACCGGTCAGCGAGAACGCCAATATCCAGGACTGGATCGCCGAGGCCCGGATCGAGATCGAGATGATTCGGTTGCTCACGCTGAAGGCGGCCTACCTGATGGACACCGTCGGGAACAAGGAGGCGCGCATTGAAATCGCGGCGATCAAGGTGGCGGCCCCGAATATTGCGCTGAAGATCGTAGATCGGGCTATCCAGGTGCACGGCGGCGCCGGGGTGACCGACGACTTCCCGCTTGCCATGGCCTGGGCGCACTTGCGCACGCTGCGCCTGGCGGACGGTCCCGACGAGGTGCACAAGCGGTCCATCGCCAAGCAGGAACTGCGCCGGTACCGGGATGGCGCGCCCGCGCCCTCGACCAACGGCCACAAGGTTGCGGTGAGCTGAGATGACCGGACTCGACCTCACCGGGCGCACCGCCATCGTCACCGGCGCGTCCCGCGGAATCGGCCTCGCGGTGGCTGAGGCCATCGCGGCCGCCGGCGGCAACGTGGTGCTCACCTCCCGGTCCCAGGACTCGGCGGACGCCGCCGCAGCACAGGTCGGAGGAACCGCGATCGGCGTCGCTGCCCATGCCGTCGACGAGGACGCGGCCCGGCGGTGTATCGATCTGACGCTCGAGCGATTCGGCAGCGTGGACATCCTGGTCAACAACGCGGGCACCAACCCCGCGTTCGGGCCGGTGATCGATCAGGACCATGCCCGCTTCGCGAAAACCTTCGACGTGAATCTGTGGGCGCCCGTGCTGTGGACGGGGCTGGCCACGAAGGCATGGATGGGTGAGCACGGCGGCGCCGTCGTCAACACCGCCTCCGTCGGCGGGATGGCGTTCGAGGCGAACATCGGCGTGTACAACGCGTCGAAGGCGGCGCTCATTCACCTCACGAAACAACTGGCACTGGAACTTTCACCGAAGGTGCGGGTCAATGCCGTCGCTCCCGGTGTGGTGCGGACCAAGCTCGCCGAAGCGTTGTGGAAGGAACACGAGCAGACGGTGTCCGCGTCCACAGCCCTCGGACGCATCGGTGAACCCGAAGACGTCGCCTCGGCGGTCGCGTTCCTCGTCTCCGACGCCGCCAGCTGGATCACCGGCGAAACTCTGGTCATCGACGGCGGGCAGGTGCTCGGTGACGTTCTTCCCTTCCGGCAGGGGGTCCAGCTCGGTGTCTAGCGTGGGTATCGTCGGAATCGACACCGTCGCCGTGGCCCGATGGTTGCACACCATCGGCGTCGATTACACGGGCACACTGACTTTCGACCGGATCGGTCTCGGTCAGTCGAACCTCACCTACCTTGTTCGCGACAGCGTCGGTGGGCGGTGGGTGCTGCGGCGCCCACCGCTGGGGCACCTTCTCGCGTCGGCACACGACGTGGCCCGTGAGGCCCGAATACTCTCCGCACTGCAGGACACCGCGGTGCCGACCCCGCGGGTGTTCGGCTTCACCGAAGACCCGGCGGTCACCGACGTGCCGCTGCTGCTGATGGAGTTCGTCGAGGGGCAGGTGGTCGACCGGATGTCGGTGGCGCAGGCGCTGACACCCGAGCGACGGCGGGCGATCGGCCTGTCCCTACCCCGCACGCTCGCAAAGATTCATGCGGTCGACCTCGAGCAGACCGGGCTGATCGATCTGGCCAGCCACAAGCCGTATGCGCAGCGTCAACTCAAACGGTGGGCGGGGCAGTGGGAGCAGTCGAAGACCCGCGAGTTGCCCGCCCTCGACGATCTGACGCGTCGGCTCGTCGAGTCGGTGCCCGAACAACACGAGCTGACATTGGTGCACGGGGATTTTCATCTCCGCAACGTCATCACGTCCACTGACACCGGCGAAGTCACCGCGGCACTTGACTGGGAATTGTGCACCCTGGGCGATCCACTCGCCGATCTCGGCAGTCTGCTCGCCTACTGGCCGGAGCCCGGCGAGACGTTCGGTGGTGAATTCCCGGCTTCGACCCTCGACGGCTTTCCCGACCGAGCCGAGATCGCCCAGGTGTATTTCGACGAGACGGGGCGCGACCCGGAGGCGCTCGGATTCTGGCATGTTCTGGGTCTGTGGAAGGTCGCGGTCATCGCCGAGGGTGTCATGCGCCGGGCGCGAGATGAACCGCAGAACAAAGCAGCAGCAGGAACGCCGACGGTGGAGCGTATCGACGCGCTCGTGGAAAAGGCGTGCGACATCGCCTCCCGAGCCGAAATCTGACTCGGGTTCTGGGCTGGCGAGTGATGATTACCAAGACCACACAGTTGGTCAGCGGCGTTCTCGGACACGCGCGGTTTCACCTGTAGCAGAACATATTTCCGCTTCACCTCAACAGGTTTGAGGCAACACTCGGATGCTAGCCGTCGAGGTTGAGCGGGAGACCGCCGAATGGAGTCGGTCCACTGTTCAACACGGACAGACTCCATTCGTCAATCGATTAATTCCCCCGAACGACATCGAGGCCGCGGATACGAATGGGAATTCCACGTCGAAAACGCGCCGGCGGAGACCTGGAGTGGCTGGCGCGCGCTCTGGCCTGGCTGGCGCGGCGCCAGCTCGACCAGTGCCAGACATGTACGAGGGCGTGTTCGACCGGACAGGAGACGCGGCCCCAAACAATCGCCGTATCTCGTTGATTGTCAGAGGTATTAGATCTCGGGTACCGGCTGGAACTCCCCTCTTTGAGCGCCGCGGCGCAGGATGGTCAGGAAGGCGGCCGCGGCCATCGACAGGGTGATGTGCCGGTACCAGGCCGGGCACCCGCGCACCTGGTAGTGGTCGGTCGAGTCCGGTCTCGTTCTTGGTGGTTTGAAAACACTCCTCGATCGCCCAGCGACTTCCGGCCACCCGGCCAAGCTCGACGGGTTCGGTGTCGGCGGGCAACTCGAGGCAACAACAACCTGCTGATCATCGGCGGCGCACTGGTCGGCTCCTCCGTTGCCTACCTGTCCTACATCATGTGCAAGGGGGATGAACCGCTCCTTCATTTCGGTTATCACCGGCGGGTTCGACATTGCGGCTGGACCGGTCGACGACACCGACTACGGCGAGCACCGCGAGATCCAGGCGGACGCCACCGCCGGGCTGCTCTCCGGCGCAGGTCTCGCCAGCTTCGGTGACAGCCGTTCTCGAATCCTGCAGTCCAGCAGCACGTGTCAAGAAGGCTCGTCGAGGGGTTGCCGGTCGGCACACCCGACCATTCGAAGGGCAAGTTCGACGTAGCGAGCCGCGATAATGCGTGGGTCGGAGTAGGCGCGGGAGGGGAACCACCTGCTGACATCGACACCGAGGGACGTGATTGCCAGCGCGGCGGCCTCGATGTCGAATGGGTGAAAGTCGCCTGCCGTTGCGCCGGCTTCGATGATCCGCTTGAACACCTTCGTGGTGGACCGGCGGATGTCCGCAATGATTGCAAAGTGCACAGGCGAGAGCGAACGTAGTTCGTACTGCGCGACCCGGGCGCTCGCGCGGTTGTCGGCGTGCCAGATCACGTAGGCCGTCACGGTCGACGTCAGCCGGTCGGGCGCCGCGACGTCGGGACTATCAGCGGCGGTGATGGCCGCCAGTACCGAATGGTGGCCCTCGAGGCTGATGGCGTAGAGAAGGGATTCCTTGGTTTTGTAGTGCGGGTATACGGCTCCTGGGCTCATGTCGAGGCTGGCGGCGATCTCCCGGGTAGTGGCGGCGCCGTACCCCTTGGCGGCGAACACCTCGATGGCCGCGGCGCGTATCCGCGCAGCGGCTTTCGAGGTCCCCAGTTCGCTGATCGCTCCGGTTAGTGGTGCGTCCGTCACACTGTTGCCTCTCGGTTGGCAGGGGTTGACAGGTCTCCTGCGACACCTCAGTATATGCAGACGCATAGTAAATATGCGGTTGCATATTTTTGGCTGCATAGCTTTCCCATCACCGTCGCCAGACGACCCGCACCCAGGAGTTCCGCATGCCCGAGGCTGTCATCGTTTCCATCGCCCGTTCTCCGATCGGTCGTGCCATGAAGGGGTCGCTCAAGGGCATGCGCCCGGACGACCTGGCCGCGCAGATGGTGCAGGCGGCCCTGGAGAAGGTGCCCGCCCTCGATCCCACCGACATCAACGACCTGATTCTGGGGTGCGGGCTGCCCGGCGGCGAGCAGGGCTTCAACATGGGCCGCAACGTCGCCGTCCAGTTGGGCTACGACTTCATTCCCGGCACCACCATCACCCGCTACTGTTCCTCGTCGCTGCAGACCACCCGCATGGCATTGCACGCGATCAAGGCCGGTGAGGGTGATGTGTTCATCTCCGCCGGTGTGGAGACGGTGTCCCGGTTCATCAAGGGCAGCTCCGACTCGCTGCCCGACACCCAGAACCCGCTCTACGCCGACGCCCAGGCCCGCACCGAGAAGCTCGCCCAGGGCGGCCAGCAGTGGGTCGACCCCCGCGAGGAAGGGCTCGTCCCGGACACCTACATCGCGATGGGCCAGACCGCCGAGAACGTCGCCCAGATCACCGGCATCACCCGCGAGGAGCAGGACCGGTGGGCGGTGCGCTCGCAGAACCGCGCCGAGGAGGCCATCAACAGCGGCTTCTTCGAGCGGGAGATCACCCCGGTCACGTTGCCCGACGGCACCGTCGTGTCGAAGGACGACGGCCCCCGCGCCGGCACCACCTACGAGGCCGTGTCGCAGCTCAAGCCGGTGTTCCGGCCGGACGGCACCGTGACCGCCGGTAACGCGTGCCCGCTCAACGACGGCGCCGCCGCCCTGGTGATCATGTCCGACACCAAGGCCAAGGAGCTGGGGTTGACCCCGCTCGCCCGGATCGTGTCGACCGGGGTGTCCGGTTTGTCGCCGGAAATCATGGGGTTGGGTCCGATCGAGGCCACCAAGCGGGCCCTGGCCATCGCCGGGATGGGTATCTCCGATATCGACCTGTTCGAGATCAACGAGGCGTTCGCGGTGCAGGTCCTCGGGTCGGCGCGGGAACTCGGCATCGACGAGGACAAGCTGAACGTCTCCGGCGGTGCGATCGCTCTCGGTCACCCGTTCGGCATGACCGGTGCCCGGATCACCGCGACTCTGCTCAACAACCTGACCACCCAGGACAAGCAGTTCGGCGTCGAAACCATGTGCGTCGGCGGCGGTATGGGCATGGCCATGGTCCTCGAACGCCTCAGCTGAGTAGAAAGACAGGAAACACGATGGGCAACATCACGTACGACTTCACCGGCAAATCGGTCATCGTCACCGGCGCCGCCCGCGGCATCGGGCAGGCCCTGGCCCGCCACTTCGCCGAGGCAAAGGCGACAGTGTTCATGGTGGACTTCGACAAGGACGAACTCGACAAGGCCGCGCGCGAAATCGGAGCCATCGGCATCCCCGCCGACGTCAGCGACACCGGTGACGTCGAGAACGTTGTCTCTACCGTGATCGCCGAGACCGGGCGGGTGGACATTCTGATCAACAATGCCGGGATCCTGCGCGACAAGGTGCTGTGGAAGCTGACCGACGAGGACTGGGACCAGGTCCTCGATGTCCACGCGGGCGGCACGTTTCGGTTCACCCGCGCCTGTGTTCCGCATTTCCGGAGCCAGGAATTCGGGCGGGTCGTCAACATCACCTCCTACACCGGGCTGCACGGTAACCGCGGGCAGGCCAACTACGCCACCGCCAAGGCCGGGATCATCGGGTTCACCAAGACCGCCGCGAAAGAGCTCGCTGCTTTCGGGGTCACAGTAAATGCGATCTCCCCGAATGCTGCGACCCGGATGACCGCCTCCATTCCGAAGGAGAAGATCGCCGAGGTCACCGGTCCGATCTCGCGGTTCGCTGATCCCGCCGAGATGGCCGACGCCATCTGCTTCCTCGCGTCGGAGGAAGCCGGCTACGTCACCGGCGTCGTCCTTCCGGTCGACGGCGGCATCTCCATCTGAGCGAGCCCACCTTGAACGGAACTGATTCTCATGACTGATGTACTTTCTCGCCGCGATCTCGATTTCCTGCTGTACGAGTGGCTCGACGTGGTCGCACTGACCTCGCGTAAACGCTTCGCCGAACATTCGAAGGACACCTTCGACGCGGTGCTCGACCTCAGTGCGGACCTTGCACACAAGCATTTCGCCACCCACAACAAGAAGGCCGACGCGCACGAGCCGACCATGCGCCCGGACGGCACCGTCGAGATGATTTCGGAGGTCAAGACGGCGCTCGACGCTTACGCGGCGGCCGGTTTGATCGCCGGGGCATTCGACGAGAGGGTCGGCGGGATGCAGCTGCCTACCACGGTGGCGCGGGCGGCGATGGCCTGGTTTCAGGCGGCTAACGCCAGCACCTCGTCCTATCCGTTCCTGACGATCGCCAACGCGAATTTGCTCGCCGAGTACGGCACCGAGCAGCAGATCGACGACTACGTCCGTCCGATGCTCGAGGGCCGCTGGTTCGGCACCATGTGCCTGTCCGAGCCGCAGGCCGGATCCTCGCTGGCGGACATCACCACCCGCGCGGTACTGCAGGAAGACGGCAGCTACCGGGTCACCGGAACCAAGATGTGGATCTCCGGAGGCGACCACGAACTCACCGAGAACATTGTGCACCTGGTGCTGGCGAAGACACCGGGTGGCGGCCCCGGTGTCAAGGGCATCTCGCTGTTCATCGTCCCGAAATACCTTCCCGGCGCCGACGGTGCCGCCGGCGAACGCAACGACGTCACTTTGGTGGGCCTCAACCACAAGATGGGCAACCGCGGCACCACCAACACCCTGCTCGCTTTCGGCGACGGCACCCACACCCCCGGTGGGAAATCGGGTGCGGTCGGTTTCCTGGTCGGCGAGGAACACCGCGGCCTGTCCTACATGTTCCACATGATGAACGAAGCCCGGATCGGTGTCGGGTTCCTCGCGATCGCCCTCGGCTACGTGGGATACTGCAAGTCGCTCGAATACGCGACGGTGCGGACCCAGGGCCGCTCTCTCGGAGCCAAGGACCCCTCCTCGCCGCCGGTGCCGATCATCGAACACGCCGATGTCCGCCGCATGCTGCTGGCCCAAAAGTCCTACGTCGAGGGCGCGCTCGCGCTCGGCCTCTACTGCTCGCGGTTGGTGGACGAACACGACACGGCCGACGATGCGGCCACCGGAGACCAGGCGACGTTGCTCCTCGACGTGCTGACCCCGATCGCGAAGAGCTGGCCATCGCAGTGGTGCCTCGAGGCGAACAGCCTCGCGATCCAGGTGCACGGCGGTTACGGCTACACCCGCGACTACGACGTCGAACAGTACTACCGCGACAACCGATTGAATCCGATCCACGAGGGCACGCACGGGATCCAGGGGCTGGATCTGCTGGGCCGCAAGGTGATCATGCAAGACGGTGCCGGGCTGCGGTTACTCGGATCGAAGATCGCCGCCACCGTCGCGCGGGCGCGGTCTCTCGGTGGCGATGCCACCGGTTACGCCGACGCCCTCGACACCGTCTGGAACCGGGTCGTCGACATCACCGCCGCCTTGTGGGCGGCCGGTGATGCGGCGGCTGCGCTGGCGAACTCGTCGGTCTATCTGGAAGCCTTCGGGCACACGGTCATCGCGTGGATGTGGCTCGAACAGCTCATCGCCACCGAGGGTAAGAGTGGTGACTTCTACGACGGAAAGCGCATGGCAGCCCGCTACTTCTACACCCACGAGCTACCCAAGGTCGGCCCCCAGCTCAATCTGTTGGCCAGCGGAGACCGGACCACTCTCGACATGAAAAACAGCTGGTTCTGACCCAGGAGGCATCACATGAGTGTGCTCGAGAAGTTCCGCCTCGACGGCCGCGTCGCCATCGTCACCGGCGCCTCGTCCGGCCTCGGTGTGGCCTTCGCTCAGGCCCTCGCCGAGGCCGGCGCGGACATCGTCCTCGCGGCGCGCCGTGTCGACAAACTAGACGACACAGCCGCACTTGTCCGTGCCACCGGCCAGCGGGCACTGCCGGTGGCTACCGACATCGCTGATCCGGATCAGTGCGCGGCTCTGGTCGACGCGGCAATGACCGAGTTCGGCCGCGTCGACGTTCTCGTCAACAACGCCGGCGTCGCTACCGCCCACCCCGCCACCCGCGAAACCCCGGACCAGTTCTGCTCGGTGATCGACATCAACCTGGGCGGCTCCTACTGGACCGCCCAGGCGTGTGGGACGGTCATGCAACCCGGCAGTTCCATCGTCAACATTTCCAGCGTCCTCGGGCTCACCACCGCCGGTCTGCCCCAGGCCGCCTACAGCGCCAGCAAAGCCGCAATCATCGGTCTGACCCGAGATCTCGCCCAACAGTGGGGCACCCGCAAGGGAATTCGCGTCAACGCGCTCGCCCCGGGCTTCTTCGCCTCCGAGATGACCGACCAATATCACGACGGCTACCTCGACAGCCTCGCGCCTCGGATGGTGCTCGGGCGCACCGGCGATGCTGCCGAACTCGCCGCCACCCTTGTCTGGCTCGCCTCCGACGCAGCCGGGTACGTCACCGGACAGACTCTTGCGGTCGACGGCGGCATGACCATCACCTGACCGAACGGCGCGCTTTCGACATGCACACCACCCGCTGATCTCCTCACTCTCCGCGAGAAGGTAACCATGCCCACCACAATCGACGACGTCGACGCCCTCCACGGACTGCTCGGACAGCAACTCGCAAGTAGCGACTGGTTCGACATCACCCAAGACCGGGTGAATACCTTCGCCGACGCCACCGACGACCACCAATGGATCCACGTGGATGTCGAGCGCGCCAATAGCGAAAGCGCCTATGGCGGGCCCATCGCCCACGGTTACCTCACGCTGTCGTTACTCAGTGCCATGTTCTCGCAGGTCTTCGAGGTTCGGCAAGCGTCGATGGCGGTGAATTACGGTCTGAACAAGGTCCGATTCCCTGCTCCGGTTCCGGTCGGGTCCAAGGTCCGACTGAGCGCGGAGCTGATTACCGTCGAAGACATCGCCGGCGGCATCCAGATCGTCCTCCGAGCAACAGTGCACTGCAGCGCAGTGGACAAGCCAGTGTGTGTGGCCGAACCGGTATTCCGGTTCTATCGCTGAGTCGCTCGAGGCCCACAAACTCGAACCGACATACTCGCGGGGAATATCGGGACAATGTTTGAGCTGGGACTGTCAACGCTGGAATCTTTGGTGGATCCAAATCTGGCAAGGTACACCGGCCGCACGGACGAACACTCAATTTCGATGAAGTACCGAATAGCTCTCGCCCCCAACAGCGGCGAGGTGGTCATGCTCAGCCCACGGTGGCCGTGCGACCTCTCACTGGAAGGTTCCGGGTCAATGGGAACTGGCTCCGTCATCCTGGCGACTGTTATCGGCTGACAACGCGGAGGGAAGCCGATCGGCCCGGGTGGTGGTGGCGGTTGTCGCGTGTTCGACGCGTATGGAGGGGTACCGGTTACACGCTGCACCGCCTGCGCGGCGTCGTCCGGGTGTCCTCGGCGTCGGTCCTCTGCCTCCATTACACATAGCGGCTCCTTACGCCGTGTATCCACCGTCGACGTCGAGTTTCTGTCCGGTGATGAACCCCGCACGGTCACTCGCCAGGAAACACACGGCCTCGGCGATGTCCGTGGCCGTGCCGAAACGGCGAAGCGGGATGCGGCTCATGGCCACGTCGAGGGCGCGTTGGTCGAGATCGGCTGACTGGATCAGGCGCTGCGCCATTCCGTCGGTGAGCATGCCCGGGCCGACCGAGTTGAAACGGACCCCGAAGCGGCCCTCCTCGGCCGCGAACCCCTTGACCAGTTGCTCGACAGCACCTTTGGTGCCTGCCGAGAGGCCGTCGCGGACGGGGTAGCGGCTGGTGGCAGCGGTCGTGACCGCGACCACGGAACCTGCGGATTCCCGTAGGGCAGGGAGGGCGGCGCGGACGACGGTGAAGAACGCGACAGCCTCTTGTTCGAGATGGACGGCGTAATCCTTCGGCGTGATCTGCGACAGGTGGACCATCGGAATGTGCGGTCCCGCTGCGTGAATCAGGACGTCGAGCCCGCCGAAGTGCTCAACCGTCTGCCGAACAACCTCGGCGACGCGAAGTTCGTCGACGAGATCCGTGGAGAAGGCGGCACAGGTGACACCGGTCTGCTCGAGTTCGGTCACCAGGTCGGCCGCGACATCGGCGTGGGATCGGTAGGTGATGGCCACGTGGTGCCCGAGGTCCGCGAGCCGCCGCGCCACGGCGGAACCGATGCCACCCGTGCCGCCGGTGACCAGAGCGGACCGTCGCCGCGGGGGAGCGCTGTTGCCGGGTGCCGCCATAGGGACTCCAATGATCGGGTACGAGCCACACCAACCTAGCAACTGCTTGGTCGCGCTGCGAACCGAGCGACCGCGCAGCGAACCGAGCGACCGCGCAGCGAACTGAGCGACAGCGCAGCCTTGCCTCGCTATCGGGCAACTCTCTGCGGACCTAGCCTGAATCCATGTCCGCAGAACGCGCTGAGTCCTCGCATGCCGCCGTGGAACCGCACGGCCCCACACTGGCCGGTCGCCTCAACTGGTTGCGTGCCGGGGTTCTGGGAGCGAACGACGGCATCGTGTCCACCGCCGGTCTTGTGGTCGGTGTCGCGGCGGCCACCACCGAGCGGTCGGCGATCTTCACTGCAGGGTTCGCCGGTCTGGCGGCCGGCGCGGTGTCCATGGCTCTCGGCGAGTATGTGTCGGTGAGCACGCAGCGCGACACGGAACGGGCGTTGCTGTCGAAGGAACAACAGGAACTTTCCGAAACCCCGACTGCCGAATTCGAAGAGCTCGTGGAAATCTATCAGCGAAAGGGGTTGCAGGAAGACACTGCCCGCACGGTGGCCCGCGAACTCACCGAACACGATGCGTTTGCCGCGCACGTCGACGTCGAGTTGGGTCTCGATCCGGACGAACTGACCAATCCGTGGCAGGCCGCCGGGTCTTCGGCGCTGTCCTTCACTCTCGGTGCCGCCATTCCCTTACTGGCGATTCTTCTCACGCCGGTGCACCTGCGCGTCCCGGTGACTTTTCTGGCCGTACTGTTTGCGCTGGCCCTGACCGGGTCGGTGAGTGCGACTCTCGGCGGTGCTCGGCGGACCCGCGCCGTCCTGCGGGTGGCGCTCGGCGGCGCACTCGCCATGGGGGTGACCTATGGCATCGGTCAGTGGGTGGGGACCGGCATCACGTAGCGCCGGACGAGTCTCAGCTTCGACAGATCATGACCGGAGTGGTGGCGTGGTGGAGCAGGTTCTGGCTCGTCGATCCCATCAGCGCGCCCAGCAGTGGGCCACGGCCATGGCTGCCCACGACGATCAACTGGGCGTCGGCGGCGTGCTGCAGAATGACGTCCGCGGCGGCGCCCTGCTGAGCCACCTTCGTCACGGAGACGTCCGGGTACCGCTCCGACTCTCCGGCCAAGCCCTCCGACAGGACGGCGGCTTCTTCCTGTTTCACTGCGTCCCAGTCGACGAGCATGCCGGTGCCGCCCGCTCCGAATGTCGGGGAGCCCTGCCAGGTGTGGACCGCAACCAGGGGCGCGCCGAAAAAGGAGGCGAACTCGAATGCATGCGACACCGCTTCGCGGCTGAGTTCGCTCCCATCGACTCCGACCACGACGGGACGCCCGTCCGGCGCCGTCACGTCGCCGCGCAGAACGACGACCGGGCACTCCGCACGATTGGCCACGTGCAGCGCGGTCGACCCGAGGAGAACTGAGCGGAACGCGCCTGCTCCGGTCGAACCCAGCACGATCAGCCGCGCCCAGTCGGCGGCTTCCAGCAGCGCCGTGCCCGCCGGCCCGGGACTGATCGTCGTCTCGATGGTGAGATCCTCATAGTGCTGCCCCAGTAGGTTCTTCGCGGTGTCGACGATGGCCTCGCCGTCTTCTCTCAATTGGCTGAGAAACTGTGATTCCAGCATGATCGACGCCGGGCTGTACAGCGGGCCGTCCTGCGGCAGCGCGTGGACGAGTGACAGTGTGGCGCGCCATTTCGCTGCTACTGCGGCGCCCCACGTGGCGGCGGCCGTGGACGCGTCGGATCCGTCGAGGCCGACGACGACGGAATGGCTTGAAGAGGTGCTCACGTCTGGTTCCCTTCGTCGGGCTGTACTCGTCCGGTCTCCACAGTGCCTTATGTGTGTACTTTGCGGACCCACCTCCGGCAAGTAACGGACTCGTCACGACACGGCGACGGATCGGCGTCGAAACTTCGGAATTCCGAAGATTCACCTGTCACAACACAATAGTCGTACACCTGTACTTTACTTCTGCCTCAGAGGTATCGGGAGGAGGTCACAAAGGGGAGAAGCCGACCCATGTCCGCGAGCGCGGAGAGGAAGGACTCAGCATGACCACGTGCCACATCGAGAGGCGCACCCTGGGCTGGATTGCCACGATCGGCGCAGCCGTGACGGTTCCACTGGGCCTGAGCGCCGGTGTTGCGTCTGCCGCACCGCACAACTGGGACGCCGTCGCCGAATGCGAAAGCGGCGGCGACTGGACGATCGATACCGGAAACGGCTACTACGGGGGCCTGCAATTTCTGCCCGAGACCTGGAAATCCCATGGCGGAAAGGGAGACCCGTCCGAAGCGAGTCGAGCGGAACAAATCCGTATCGCCGAAAAGGTGCTCCAGAGCCAGGGGGTCGGCGCGTGGCCGGACTGCGGCCAGTACCTGACAGACCCCGTCGAGGTGCCGGAAACCAACGAGCTGCCGGAAACGCCGGATGTGGGCGAGGTGCCGGAAGTGAGCGAGGTGCCCGAAGTGGCTCCGACGTCCCCTGTGCCCGAAGTGGCTCCGTCGTCGCCCGAGGATCTCACTCCCTCCGAGAAAGCGGCCGCGGTGAAGGCGGCTGCCCAGGAGGCTCTGGACAGTGCCCGCCGCCTCGCCGAGCAGAACGGATCCGGTCAGGTTCTGGAGCAGAGGGTGGCGGCCTCGCAGGAGTAGTTCGACGTCCCTGCGCTGAGTGTCATTGCGCCGGCGGGGTAGACGCCGGCCACATCAGGGTCCGCTCACTGACGAACCGGCGGTGTGCACCCGACAAGGGATCGGTGAATTCCACCGAGCGTGCGAGTAGGCGCAGTGGAGTCGAATAGTCGTCCCCGGCAACATCATAGAAGTCAGGGTAGAAATTGTCACCGAAAATTGGGATGCCGAGTGCACTCATGTGCAACCGCAGCTGGTGCGTCTTGCCGGTGTGCGGGAGCAGTCGATAGCGCGCGGCACTATCGCGGATTTCGAGCAGTTCGATGCGACTCTCGCTGTTCGCGGGCCCCTCCGTCTCGAAAGCCTTCAAGACGCCGCGTTGCTTGACGATGCGGCTGCGGACCGTTGCGGGAAGGGTCAACTCGGGGTCGTGGCGGGCAAGCGCCTCGTACTCCTTGCGCACTTCCCGTCGATCGAACAGCGACTGGTAGTCCCGCCGGACCTCGCGTCGCACGGTGAAAATCAGAACTCCTGCAGTGAGACGATCCAGCCGGTGCACGGGCGTCAGGTCGGGAAGTCCGAGACTCCTGCGCAACCGTACGAGTGCGGACTCGACGATGTACGCGCCTCGCGGTGTGCTGGCCAGGAAATGGGGCTTGTCGGCGACGAGCAGATTCTCGTCGCGATGAAGGATCTCGATCTCGAACGGCACCCGCGATTCCACCGGAGGATCCCGGTAAAGATAGACATCTCTGCGCGGGACGAACACCGTCGACTCGGTGACGGGGTGCCCCCGCTCGTCGACCACCTCCCGCGCGGCCACCTTCTCGCGGAGCCGTGTTTCGTCGTGAGGAAAGCGGCCGACGAGGTACTCGAGGACGGTGGGCCACGGTCCGTCGTCGGGCGTCCTCAGCCGCGTCGGGTTGAGGCCGTCACGAATGGGAAGCGGGGCGTCGGGCACACCGTCGACGGTAGTGCAGCTTGTCTGTAACTCGGCGTTGACCTGGCGCGAACCCATGGCTACTATCCGGTAAGTTTGTGACGCGGGCCACCCTGGCCGCTGAGGCGCGTCATCGGGAAGTTCACGGGGGTTCTTAGGTGATCGTGCGTCGCTGGGCGTTTCGACCAGGTGTATTGGCAGTCTCGGTAGCAATGTCCATAGGACTCGCTGTAGCGCCCACGGCGTCCGCTGACCCGACCGGAGGACCCGCAGCCGCACAGTGGCTGGCTGCCGTCGATGCACCGCCGGCCTACCCGGTCGTCGCCATCGACTGGGACGTGCCCATCACGATGAGCGACGGGACCGTGCTGAAGGCGAACGTCTATCGGCCCGCCGACGCGGCAGGCATTCCGGTCGACACCAAGATGCCCTCGGTTCTCAATGTCACGCCGTATACCAAGTTGATCGGCAACGTCGTCGACTCCGTGCTCGCGGTCCCGGGGCTCGAAGACACCGTTGTCGACCTGGTGAATTCCTACAACCTCGCCGGGACGCCGTTCGACGGCATCACCGAGGCCGCGAAGGTTCTGTCAGGCGGCGGCATGCGCGTTTTCGGTGTCAACCGCGACCTCGTGCAGAACGGATACACGCAGGTGGTCGTGGATGCGCGGGGCACCGGCTTCTCGCAAGGCGAATGGCAGGCACTCGGCCCGGTCGAGCAGCGCGATTCCGTCGAGGTGATCGATTGGATCAGCAAGCAGAGCTGGTCTGACGGCCGAGTCGGGATGGGCGGCGTGTCCTACTCGGGCATCAACTCCCTACAGGCCGCGGGTCATCAGCCGCCTGCCCTGAAGGCGATCTTCCCCACCGAACCCGGAAACGATCTGCTCCGCGACATCGTCGGGACCGGCGCCGGACTGGGTGTGGGTTTCATGCCTCTCTGGCTCTCGCTGGTGAACGGTCTCAAGTTCGTTCCGGACGTGCAAGCGCTCGCGCAGGGCCGCTTCGACCAGACCTGGCTTCAGGATCGGCTTCGTGATCCCCTGACGCTGTTCCCGGCTCTCCTCGAGGCCATGACAGCGCCCACCGTGAACGACCTGGATCCCGGCACGCTGCGGGTAGCGCAGGATGGGGAGTTCTACGAGGAGCGCAAAGCCCGGGTGGACAACATCGAGGTGCCGACGATGCTCTACGGCGCGTGGCACGACATCTTCGCCAACAGCGAGCCCCGGGTCTACAACGACATCCCCCTGCCGCCGGGCGAGAAGCAGCTGATCATGAGCGACGCCTACCACATCAACTTCGGTGGTGGGTTCGGGGAGCCGGGCGCCCCGCCACGCCTCGACGTTCTCGAACGCGCTTGGTACGACAAATGGTTGAAGGGTGTTGACAACGGAATCGACGCCTACGGCCCGGTCACGCTGTATCAGCAGGGCAACGGATGGACCACTACCGATTCGTTCCCCCGGGCCGGCGTCGACTACCAGCGGATGTATCTGTCGAACGCGCCGAGCGGCACGGCGGGGCACGCTGCGCACGACGGCAGCCTCGTCCCGGCGCAGCCCGCCGATTCCGCGAATCTCACGGTGGCGCCGGGCCTGCGGGCACTGTGTTCGCGTGACGGTGCCCAGGGCACGGCCGGGGCGGCCGTGATCTTCGGATCGGCATGCACCAAGGACTCCCGTTTCAACGAGGCTGAAGGCCTCACATTCACCAGCGCTCCCGTCACCCGGCCCACCGAGTTGTCGGGACCCGTCAACCTGCATCTCGAGACGGTGCTCGACGCCACCGACGGCTTCTGGGCGGTCACACTCAACGACGTCGCGCCCGACGGTACGTCGACGACCTTGACCAATGGGGCGCTCACTGCGTCGATGCGTGCGGTGGACGATGCGCAGAGCACGAAGTCTCCCAACGGCGACTACACCGAACCGCATCACTACCTGACGGTGGCGGCGCGCCAGCCCCTCGTTCCCGGGGAGGTCACACCCGTGGACATCAACTTCGTGCCCACGGACGCTGTCCTGGCGCCCGGACACCGGTTGCGTGTCGACGTGTACGCGAGCAGCTTTCCGCGTTATCTGCCGCTCGGACCGATGCTCGCGGACAGCCAGTTGAAGCAGCAGCATGTCCGGTTGTCGCCGGACAGGCCGAGTTTCGTCAACCTCCCGCTGGTCGGAGCAACGGCGTGGTGACGGGTGTTGGCCGCGTCCCGACTTCCGTAGGGTTGCTCTCATGACCAAGTGGACAGCAGCGGACATCGCGGATCAGCAGGGCCGGACGTTCGTCGTCACGGGTGCCAACAGTGGATTGGGGGAGGTGGCTGCGCGCGCACTCGCCAAGGCGGGCGCCCACGTCGTCCTCGCCTGCCGCGACACCACGAAAGGCGACGCGGTCGCGCGCACCATCGGTGACAACGCCGAGGTCCGCCGACTCGACCTCGCCGATCTGGCTTCGGTGCGGGACTTCGCCGCGGGCATCGGTTCGGTCGACGTGCTGGTGAACAACGCCGGAGTGATGGCGGTTCCCCGGCGTAAGACTGTCGACGGCTTCGAAATGCAGATCGGCACAAACCATCTAGGCCATTTCGCGCTCACCGGACTGCTACTCGCCAAGATCACCGACCGAATTGTCACGATGTCGAGCACCGCACACAAGATGGGATCCATCGACCTCGACGATCTCAACTGGGAAAACCGCAAGTACAACCGGTGGAGCGCGTACGGACAGTCGAAACTCGCGAATCTTCTGTTCACCTACGAGCTACAGCGCAGACTCGCCGCGGCGGGGTCATCGGTCAAGGCTGTGGCCGCGCATCCCGGTTACGCATCGACCAATCTGCAGGCCCACACCGAGTCGGTACAGGACAAGCTGATGGCCGTCGGTAACCGAATCTTCGCGCAGTCAGCGGAGATGGGTGCTCTGCCCATGCTGTACGCGGCCGCCGTTCCCGATGTGGCGGGCGGTAGTTATCTCGGGCCGGACGGGCTGTTCGAGCAGCGTGGCCACCCGAAGGTGGTCGGTTCCAATGAGAAGTCGCGGGACGAGAAGACCGCGGGTGCCTTGTGGTCGCTGTCCGAGAACCTGACGGGCGTCGAATACACCTTCGCGTGACCGACGCCCGCCGGTAGGTTCAGTCCTCGGTGACGTCGAGGGTGACCTCGACATTTCCCCGAGTTGCGTTGGAATACGGGCAGACCTGGTGCGCCTTCTCGGTCAATTCGAGAGCCTCGTCCCGCGAGAGGTGGGGCAGGGACACTTCGAGGGTCACGGCGAGACCGAAACCGCCGCCATTCGCCGAGCCGATTCCGACGCGCGCACCGACCGCCGAGTCGGTGACATCTGCCTTGGCCTGGCGGGCCACCATCTGCAGTGCCGAGTGGAAGCACGCGGCGTAGCCGGCGGCGAACAACTGCTCCGGGTTGGTGCCGTTGCCCGAACCGCCCATCTCGACGGGGATGGCAAGGTCGAGATCGAGTCGGCCGTCCGAGGTGCGGGCGCGGCCGTTGCGGCCCTCTCCGGTGGCGAGGGCTTCGGCGGTGTAGAGAATCTGCACGGGATTACTTCCTTTTCAGGGGATCGGTTGCGGTGTACTGGTGTAGCGATTCGGTGAGACGACTCAAGGTGTCGCGGAGGGCGACGAGCTCGTCGACGTCCATACCCGTCGAGCCGGCCAGTGCGGCCGGAATGCCCACGGCGGAATGCCGCAGCTGGTTCCCGGCCTCGGTGAGGTGGATACCGACCCGCCGCTCGTCGGCCGAGTCGCGACGACGCTCGACCAACCCGAGAGATTCGAGTCTCTTGAGTAGCGGCGAGAGGGTGCCGGTATCGAGATTCAGGGCGTCGCAGATGTCGCGCACGCCGCGGCCGTCCCGTTCCCACAGCACCAGCAGAACCAGGTACTGCGGGTACGTCACGCCCAACTTCTCGAGCAGCGACCGGTAGGTGGCCGTCATGGCCCGCGATGCCGAGTAAAGGGCAAAGCACAACTGGCGGTCGAGGGTGAGAGGGTCGGTCACCCCAGAATGATTGCACACAACTTAATTGTGCGCAACAAAGATGGGTGCGGCTTTTTCTCTTGGCGACTGCGCTTAGACTGTCGCCAGTGACACGGGGTGCTGCCCGGCGAAAGCTGGGCGGCTGAGAACACACCCGTCGAACCTGAACTAGGTAGTGCTAGCGAAGGGATGTCGCGCCGACCGCTGATGCGTGCGGTCGTCCGGCGTTCCTCGCGGCCGGACGAAAGGTGCGCAATGCAGATCGACAAGCAGATCGTTCTCGTGACCGGGGGTGGACGCGGCCTCGGTTCCGCCATCGTGCGCTCGTTCGCCGAGCAGGGCGCACGGGTGGTGGTGAACTACCGTCGTAGCCGAGACGCGGCCGAGGAGCTCGCAGCGGAGGTGGGCGACGGGCAGGCCATCGCGCTACAGGCCGATGTCACGAACCGCGAACAAGTGGACGCCCTGTTCGGCGCGGCGGCAGACCACTTCGGCTCACCGATCACCACCGTGATCAACAACGCGCTCGCCGATTTCTCCTTCAACGGCGACGCCCGCGACAAGGCCGACACCATCTCGTGGGACGCCTTCGACGCGCAGCTGCAAGGAAGTGTCAAGGCGACTCTGAACACTACGCAAGCCGCGCTACCGGGCATGCGCTCCATCGGCTTCGGTCGCATCGTCACCATCGGAACCAACTTGTTCCAGAACCCCGTGGTTCCCTACCACGATTACACGGCGGCCAAGGCTGCAGCACTGTCACTGACCCGCACGCTCGCCGCCGATCTCGGTCCCGACGGCATCACGGTGAACATGGTGTCGGGCGGGCTGCTGCGCACCACGGACGCCAGCGCCGCCACTCCGGACGAGGTGTTCGACCTCATTGCGGCGAGTACGCCCCTGCAACGCGTCACCACTCCGGAAGAATTCGCCGACGCGGTGCTGTTCTTCGCCTCTCCGTGGTCGCGTTCGGTGACCGGCCAGAATCTCGTCGTCGACGGGGGATTGGTCAAAGACTGATGGCAGCACGTAAACAACTGCACCTCAACGCATTTCTTTTCGCCTGCGGACACCACGGCGCCGCCTGGCGGCACCCGGCGTCGCAGGTGGAACGGCTCACCGACATCGCCTACTACGAAGAGTTGGCGCAGACCGCAGAACGTGGCTGCTTCGACGCCGTCTTCTTCGCCGACGGACACTCGGTGCGAGACCCCGCCGCCGGCGGACTGTGGTTTCTCGAACCGCTGACGGCGTTGTCGGCGATGGCCCGGGCGACGGAGCGAATCGGGCTGGTCACCACCGTGTCCAGCACCTTCTACACGCCCTTCCACGCCGCCCGGATGCTTGCGTCGCTCGACCACATCAGTGGTGGCCGGGCCGGGTGGAACGTCGTGACCTCCATGTTCGACGCGGAGGCCCGTAACCACGGACTCGAGGAAATGCCGCCGCACGACGAGCGGTACTCGCGCGCCGCCGAGTTCGTCGACGTGGCACTCGCGCTCTGGGATTCATGGGACGCGGACGCGTTGGAACTCGACCGGGGCGGGGTGTTCGCCGACCCGGCGAAGGTCGCCCCGATTCATCACCGCGGCAAGCATTTTCTGGTGGACGGCCCGCTGAACGTGCCGAGGTCGCCGCAGGGGCGTCCCGTCCTCTTCCAGGCCGGTGCCTCCGAGCAGGGCCGCGACCTGGCGGCCCGCTGCGCCGAGGGAATCTATGCCGTGGCGTACGACCTCGAATCCGCTCAGAATTACTACCGAGACGTCAAGCGGCGCATCCGTGGTGCGGGCCGCGATGCCGACGCCGTGACCGTGATGCCCGGTCTCGTCACCTACGTCGGATCGACCACCGAGGAGGCACACAGGAAGAAGGCCGAACTCGACGCCCTGCTGCCGGTCGAACAGTCGATCGCGCAACTGTCCCTGTTCACGCACCAAGACTGCAGTGAGTGGGAACTGGACGCGCCCGTCCCCGACCTGCCACCGCTCTCCGAGTTCACCGGACCGCAGGGCCGCTACGACACCATCCTGCGCATCATCGAGAAGGATCGGCCCACGGTCCGCGCGCTGCTGGGAACACTGGCCGCCGGTGGTGGGCACTGCACGATGATCGGCACGCCGGAGTCGATCGCCGACGACATCGAACGGTGGTTCCACGGAGGTGGCGCCGACGGCTTCAATCTGATGCCGCCGATCTATCCGGACGCCCTCACCGACTTCGTCGACGAGGTCGTTCCCGTACTGCAGAAGCGCGGACTGTTCCGGACCGAGTACGAGACGGCGACGTTGAGGGAACATCTGTCTTCGCCACCACAATGAACACAACCTTCTCTACGTCCGTAACAGTGACTGTGAGCGCCCGCTCGATCAACACTTGCTGTTGTCGCGATCACATTGCGACTTTCGAGGTGCGGACGAGGAGTGGCAATGCTGGTAGCACTCGGCTTTCTGATGGTGGCCGTGTTCATGTTCTTGATCATGTCCAAACGGGCCACCCCAGTGGTCGGGCTGATTGCCGTCCCGGTCGCGTTCGGTATCGCGGCCGGGGCCGGTTTGGGTATCGGCGACATGATCACCGACGGGATCAAAGCGCTGGCGCCCACTGCGGCACTGCTGTTCTTCGCGATCATCTTCTTCGGGATCATGATCGACGTCGGGCTCTTCGACCCACTGGTGAAGGTGATTCTCAAGCTCGTCCGCAACGATCCCATGCGGCTCGTCGTCGGCACGGCAGTCCTGGCCATGGTGGTGTCGCTGGACGGTGACGGGTCGACGACCTTCATCATCGTCACCTCGGCACTGCTCCCGCTCTACCTGAAACTGAAGGTGAGCCCCGTCGTTCTCACCGTCGTCGCCGGTCTATCGAACGGTGCGATGAACATCATCCCGTGGGGTGGGCCGACCGTCCGAGCTGCTGCGGCACTCGGGATCTCCCCGTCCGACGTCTTCGTGCCGATGATTCCTTCGCTCGTTGCCGGACTGGTCATCGTGCTGCTCTTCGCCGTGCAGCTCGGCTACTCCGAACGACGACGCATCGGCACCCTGGTTCTCACATCCGAGCGTCTGCTCGTCGGCGCGGGATCCTCGCGAACTCGGGTGGGTTCCGGCGGCGCAGACGGTGGCAGCGGCAACGCAACCGGCGGTTCCGGAGATTCCGGGTCGGACGACGGGCTCGACGGCTTCGTCGACGGACTGGACCCCGAGCGGCCGACGCTGCGACCGAAGCTGTTGTGGTTCAACGCTGCTCTGAGCGTGGGTCTGCTGGCCGTGCTCGTGATGGACGTCCTGCCCATCCCGGTGCTCTTCATGGTGGCGGCATCGATCGCCTTGATGGCGAACTTCCCCCGCGTCAAGGAGCAGCAGGAAGCCATCACCCGGCACTCGTCGAGCATCGTCTCGGTGGTGGCGATGGTGTTCGCCGCAGCCGTGCTCACGGGAGTCTTCCAGGGCACGGGCATGGTCGAGGCAATGGCGCAGTGGTTGCTCGAAATCATCCCGGCATCGCTCGGACCGCACCTCGCCGTCATCACGGGTGTCCTGAGCCTGCCCTTCACGTTCTTCATGAGCAATGACGCCTTCTACTTCGGTGTGATGCCGGTGCTCGCCGAAACCGCGTCCACCTACGGCATCGAGCCCGTCGAGATGGCCCGCGCTTCGATCACCGGACAAACCTTCCACATGCAGAGCCCGTTGGTCCCGGCCATCCTGCTGCTCGTCACCCTCGCGGGGGTGTCGCTGGCCGACCACCACAAGAAGGTGCTGTGGCGCGCCGCGCTGGTGTCGCTGACCATGCTGGTGGTCGGTGTTCTCGCCGGTCAGATTCCCTGGTAGTCGTCAGTCTCAGTCGTCCGTGTCGGTGGCGGGCCCCTCCGGGGTCGCGCCACCTTCGCCGCTCCAGTCCGCACCCGAACCCTTGTCGTCCTCCGCGGGATCGGACACCACGTCTTTGTGGGCACCCGACTTGCCACTCTCCGTACTCGTTGTCGCCGGGCCGGGTGTGTTCTCGTGCTGCTCGGTGTCCTTGTGCGTCATGTCCGACGGTTACCCACACGGCCGCATGTTCAAAAATCGGGAGCTCGTCTGCCTCCGATTTCCGCGGCGGCCAGGCATACTGATCGAAACTCGATCCCTCCTGGTGAGGCGGTGTCTTCGTGGTGGATCCCGAGGTATTGGTGGTCGGAGCGGGTCCGGTAGGACTGACTGCGGCGATCGAACTGCGCAGGCGCGGCATCTCCTGCCGCATCATCGATCCGCTCCACGAGCCGCCGCAGTACGCCAAGGCGGTGGGCATCCAACCCCGGACCCTCGAAGTGTTCGAAGGTATGGGCGTGCTCGGGCGAGTACTCGACGCGGGGGTTCCATTCCGTGGGCAGATCCTCTACGTCGACGGCGTCGAGGTCGGGCGAATGGAGTTGGCCTTGCCCGCGGATGTGCCGTTCGGGTTCATCGGGCTGCCTCAGTACGAGACCGAACGCATACTCACCGAACACCTGGCCTCCCTGGGCACCAGGGTCGAGCGCGGAATCGGCCTCGTCTCGTTCGAACAGGACGAAGGCGGAGTGGTCGCCACAGTGAGCGGGGACGGCGGAGGGACCATCCGATCGCAGTACCTCGCCGGATGCGACGGCGCGCACAGTGTGGTGCGCAAAGGTCTCGGTCTCACGTTCGAGGGCGGCGCCTTCGCCGAGCAGTACATGCTCGGTGACGTCGAAGTGGACTGGTCGTTGCCGCGCGGCTACAACATTCGTTCGGTCCGCCGCACGGAGGACGGACCCGACGATGTCCTCGTGTGCATTCCCTTGCCCGGTCGTCGTCGGTACCGGATGTCGATGCTGGTGCCCGCGGAACTGTCGAACACCGGCGCCTCGGCCGGCGACAACATTCGGCACGGATTCGAGTCGGGGCCCACGCCGCAACTCGGGCACATTCAGGCCGTACTCGACAGGCTGGCTCCCGAACCGGCCCGGGCATCGAACCTTCGGTGGTCCTCCGTGTTCCGCATCAGCCACCGCATCGTCGACTCCTACGGACGTGGACGCGTGTTCGTTGCCGGCGACGCCGCCCATATCCACCCGCCCACCGGGGCGCAGGGCATGAACACGGGGATCCAAGACGCCCACAACCTGGCATGGAAGCTTGCGCTCGCCGTGTCCGGAGTCGCGGCCCCCGACTTGATGGACAGCTACGACCTCGAGCGGCGGCCGATCGGCGAGGAGGTCGTGGGTCGCACCATCCGCAGCGCCCGGGAAGGGATCGGCGCGGGTGCTTCGGACCCCGAACTGGTCATGCGCCGCGAAGCGCAGCTGCTCATCGACTACGGCGACAGCCCTATCGTGACCCGGACCGAGGACGCGACCACGCTGCGGCCCGGTCAGCGAGCGCCCGACGCGCGTGGGTTGACCCGCGCCGCCGTCGCATTCCCGATCCGGCTGTTCGGGTTACTGGGACGCGACCGGCACACATTACTGCTGTACGCCGACGACTCGGTCGACGCGCGGGGTCTGGCCGTGCTGGAGGCTGCAGCGGCGTCGGCCGGAACCGCGGCCCACGGCCTGCTCGACACCTATCTGATTGCAACTCCGGGTGCCGAGGTCGGTGAAACGATTCTTCCGCTCGTGCGGGACGACGCCGGCGAATTCGCCGCGGCCTATAGCGCCGAGGGTTGTGCGGCGTACGTCGTCCGTCCGGACGGCTATCTGGGCTTCAGGATGGCGCCCGTCTCGATCGAGGGTCTCGCCGAACACCTGAAGTCGACTTTCCGCTGACCCCGCCGGGAAGAGAGGGTCGCTGTCCGGTGTTGTAGGAAGTTCCGCTCGCCGGGCGGCTTTCCCTGCATATGACGGCCATCACAATGAAACGCCCCCGGCTGCGGGAATTGATCGGAGCACTGGCACGTTAGTTGAGTGAGTAACGCTCAACTTCTTAGGAGGCTTCGGAATGCCAGCATTCTTCGGGCCGGAGGGCCCTGGTCGCATCGACATCAGCCGTCTCATGAGCCGCTCCACCCAGGAACTCATGGCAGCGGCCGCGCGGTTCGCCGCCGGTCGCGGTGACTCCGACCTCGATGCACTGCACGTTCTGCGCGTCATGGCCGAACAAGACCCGGCCAAGACACTGATGCAGCGAGCGGGTGCCGACGTGTCAGCCGTGTCGGACGCCGTGGAACTGCGTCTTCCGCAGGGCCGGAACTCGTCCGGATTCGCCGTGCCCTCGCTGAGCGGTGCGCTCAAGACCGCGCTGCTCGAGGCGCATCAGCTCGCCCGCGCTCTCGGGTCGACGTACATCGATCCCGAGCACCTGTTCCTCGCGCTCGCCGCAGATCAGGACCATGCCGCAGGCCGCCTGCTCGCCTCGGAAGGCGTCACCCCGGAGCGTCTACAGACCGCCATCCAAGGCGGGTCGGCCGAGCAGGCGCCGGACTCCGACACTCCCACCCTCGACAAGTACGGTTTCGATCTCACCGAACGTGCCCGCAGCGGCGGCGTCGACCCGGTGATCGGCCGGGCCGACGAGATCGAACAGACCATCGAGATCCTGTCGCGGCGGACCAAGAACAACCCCGTCCTCGTCGGTGAGGCGGGCGTCGGCAAGACGGCGATCGTCGAGGGCCTGGCTCAGCGGATCGTCGACGGCGACGTACCCGACCGTCTGACCGGTAAGCGCATCGTGCAACTCGACCTGTCGAGCATGGTGTCGGGAACGCGATACCGCGGCGACTTCGAGGAACGCCTCACCAAGGTGATCGACGAGATCGCCGCCCACAAGGACGAGTTGATCGTCTTCATCGACGAGGTCCACACCATTGCCGGCGCCGGTGGCGGAGCCGAGGGTGCGATGGATGCCGGAAACATCCTCAAGCCGAAGCTCGCCCGCGGTGAACTGCACATCGTCGGTGCCACCACCCTCGACGAGTACCGCAAGCACATCGAGAAGGATCCGGCTCTCGAACGCCGATTCCAGCCGGTCACGGTGGCGGAGCCGAGCATCGAGGACGCAGTGGCCATTCTGTCGGGTCTCCGCGACCGGTACGAAGAGCACCACGGCGTGCGCTACACCGACGGCGCCATCACCGCCGCCGTCGAGCTCTCTGCCCGGTACATCGGTGACCGCTTCCTGCCCGACAAGGCGATCGACCTGATCGACCAGGCCGGGGCCCGGCTGCGGCTGCGCATGCCGAGCGTCGACGTGGAGGCTCTGCGGAAGCAGGTGGAGGAGTTGGAACAGGCCAAGAATCAGGCCGTCGCCGACGAGCAGTACGAGAAGGCGTCGGGACTGCGTGACCAGATCACGAAGCTGCAGGCCCGCATCGGTGGCAAGGCCGACGCGTCGGACATCACACCGGACGTGACCGCCGAGCAGATCGCCGAGGTCGTGTCGCGGTCGACGGGAATTCCCGCGAGCCAGATGACCCAGGAGGAGAAGGAACGCCTCCGCCGGCTCGAAGACGAACTGCACCGGCGGGTCATCGGGCAAGACGATGCCGTGCGGGCCATCGCCCGGGCGGTGCGTCGCAGCCGGACCGGTATGAACGATCCCGACCGCCCCGTGGGCAGCTTCCTGTTCCTCGGCCCGACCGGTGTCGGCAAGACCGAACTGGCGAAGGCTCTGGCCGCCACCCTGTTCGGTGACGAGAACAAGATGCTGCGACTCGACATGAGCGAGTTCGGTGAACGGCACACGGTCAGTCGCCTGGTGGGTGCCCCTCCCGGATACGTCGGCTACGGCGAGGCGGGACAGCTCACCGAGCAGGTCCGGCGCAACCCGTACTCGGTGATCCTGCTCGACGAGATCGAGAAGGCGCACCCCGACGTGTTCAACACGCTGCTGCAGGTGCTCGACGACGGACGGTTGACCGACGGTCAGGGCCGGACGGTGGATTTCAAGAACACCGTTCTGATCATGACCAGCAACCTGGGGTCCGACATCATCTCCAGCAAGTCGGGCGGACTGGGCTTCGCCACCGGTGACGCCGAGGCGTCGGAGAAGCCGCTGCGAGACCGGGTGATGGGCCGGCTGCGCGAGTCGATGCGGCCGGAATTCCTCAACCGGATCGACGAGATCGTGATCTTCCGCAAGCTGGACACCGAACAGCTGCACCGGATCACCGACCTACTGTTGGACGACAGCCGGAAGCGGCTCGAGGCCAAGGGCATCGAGATCTCGTTCAGCGACGCCGCGGTGGACTGGATTGCCGAACACGGACACCAGCCCGAGTTCGGGGCACGCCCCCTGCGCCGGTCGATCCAGCGTGCGGTCGACGACCGGATCGCGGACCTGCTGCTCGACGACATTCTCGTCGAGGGTGGCAGCGTGACGGTCGGTGTCAACGACGACGAGCTGGATCTGGTCGTCGGCTGAGCCCGTGTGAGTGGCACAGTATGCTTCGGCCTACTGTGCCACTCACGTGTGTGCTGGGAGCCCCTAACCCGCCCTAGCCGTCTCGGATCGGCACCTGGTGATGAGCTGTGCGTCGTGCACAGTCACCTGTGCGATGTGCTGGGCTGCACTGTGATCCGGGTATATGCCCGGGGTGCGCTGCCTACCACGCAGGAGATGTGGCCGGATTGCCGCCGACCGCGGTGTGTGCCCGCCTCCGAAACGGTTACCTACTGCCCAGCAGAATTCAGTCGAGCAGGTCGACCTCCCAGTTCGATTGCTGCACTCGAAGATCGACTTCCCGGATCTGCCGTGCCAGATCGTCGGCAGTACGCCGCAGATCCCGGACCGGCAACGCCGCGACGAAGACAAGTTCCGAGCGTAATTGTCGGCCGTACCGGTCCTGCTCACGACCGGAGGCGGCATCCGCGGCGGCGGACACCACCCGGTGCCGGATGCGCAGCATGTCCCGGCGAGCCAGGGCGTCCGTAATGCTCGCATCACCCAGGGGCGCAGACGTATTGGTTCGATTGATTCTTCGGACGAGGACCTCCAGGCGGTCCAGGACCTCCTCGAGTTCGGCGAGTAGCGCCGCCGCGTCCTCCGCCGGCGACTCGCCCTCTTGATGTCGCGCATTCGTGAGGATGCGCGATTTCAGGTGCTCCACCCGACGCGTCAGATCGCCGCGTTCGGCCAGTGCCGCTGCAAGTTTCATCTCTACCTCCCCACCCTGTTCGATTGGATGTTCCCCCCGCCGACGCGAGTGTGCGCCAACGATTTCGAGCGTCGACGGACACGCAGGGCGGAGGGGTCACGACATCGGAGGGGTGCCGATCGAAGGGTGGGGAGCGGATCTCGGTGGGCGCTCATGCGCCTTTCGTCGAGTCGCGATTCAGCATCCTCAACAACTACCACATCCCGGCGCTCGGCGCGAGCATCAATGTCCACGGTGGGCGGTGGCGACTATCGTTGAGGTATGCGAGCGGAAGACGGCGAATTGACCTCCAAGCACCAACCGTTGCTGGTCTTGAGCAAGATCACGGAGATTCTCGATGCGTTCAGCCTGTCGCGTCCGTCGATGACGCTGGGCGAGATCCAGCAGGCGACGGGTCTGCCGACGTCGACGGTCCAACGGCTGGTCAGCAACCTGGTGGCGCAGGAATTTCTCGACCGGTCCGGCGATCAGATCCGGATCGGCGTGAAGATGGCGTTCTGGGCTGCGACGGCCACCAAGGGACTCGACGTGCTGGCTGTCGTCACGCCGGTGCTGAAGGAGATCCGCGACGCCACCGGCGAGACCGCCAGCTTCTTCCGGGTCGAGCAGGGTTACCGCGTGTGCGTGGCCATCGCGGAGACCGAGCACGCGCTGCGCCGGAACATGTACGTCGGAAAGATCGTCCCCTTGCCCGCGGGCTCGGCGGGCCGGGTGTTGCTCGCCTGGAACCCGGAACTCACCGAACAGGTCCTCGCCGGCCCCATCGAGCCGATGACCGAGGGCACCGTCACCGACACCGCGGTGCTGCGTGAACTGATCCACCAGGCCCGGGCCGACGGGTACGCCATCACCGCCGGGGAGCGGGAAGACAGCGCGTCGGGATTGGCTGCGCCCGTGTTCGATTCGTCCGCCGACGTGATCGGTGCCCTCGCGATCAGCGGGCCAACACTCCGCATGCCGCGCGAGCAGTGCGAGAAGTGGGTGGATCTGCTCGTCGGCAGCGCCGAGAAGGTCACCCGGACGCTGGGTGGTCGCTACCCGTCATGAGTTGCGCCGCGATCGTGCGGCCGGCTTCGTGCATGGCCACGGTGTCCGTGGCGACGAAAACGCCGGCGAACCTGGACCCGTAATCGCCGAGATCGTCGCCCACGGAGCCGACGACGGCGTACACCGGGGTGGTGCCCGCGCGGGCGAGGATCGCGGAGATGATCTTGCCCGCTTTCGTCTGTCCGTCGAGCCTGCCCTCGCCCACCACGATCGCCGACGCGTCCGCGGCGAGGGCGTCGAAACCGGTCACATCGAGGACGTACTCGGCGCCGGAGCGGAGTTCGGCGCCGTACCGTGCCCACATGCCGCCGGAGAACCCGCCTGCCGCGCCGGTGCCGTCGACTTCGGACGGGTCGCGGGGCAGAGCCCGCGCCTTCGCCTCGAGTCGCCGCGTGAGCAGTTGCACAGCTTCCGCGTCGGCACCCTTCTGCGGTCCGAACACCCTGGCGGCGTCGATGTACCGGGTGGTGACGTCGGTCAGCACGGTGACGGAAGCGCCCCGGAACCCGCCGCCTGCCTCGATGGCGGCGATGGCGCCGGTGCCCCCGTCCGTGGTGGCGGAACCGCCGGCCGCGATGACGATGTGCCGGGCACCGCGCCGGGCTGCGTCGGCGACGAGCATCCCGGTGCCGTAGGTGGTGGCGGTGATCGGGTCGCGGGGACCGTCGTGCGGTGTGGTGATCCCGGAGGCTGCGGCGATCTCGATGACCGCCGTCCCGTTTTCGGACAGTCCGTACGTCGGCCGGCACGGACTACCCCAGGGGTTGCGGGCGCGGGCGACGACCGGGCGCAGTCCGAGGGGGACCGCGAGAACGTCGAGGGTGCCCTCGCCGCCGTCGGCGACCGGCAGCCGGATCGCGGTACCGCCGAATGACTCGACCCCGCCGGCGACGGCGTCGGCGACCTCGCCTGCGGTATAGGTGCCCTTGAAACTGTCGGGGGCAATCAAAACCGTCATGGGTTCCACGCTTCCGGGTTGACCGGATGTGGGGGAATCCGGTTCTGCGCCATGGCCACAGCGTTCTCCGCGCACAGCCTCGCCATCTCGGCGCGCACCGACACCGTGGCACTGCCGAGGTGGGGGAGCAGCACCGTGTTCGACTGTTCCGCGAGTCCCGGGGCGAGCGTGGGTTCGTCCTCGTACACGTCGAGCCCGGCGCCGGCGATCTCCCCGGATTTCAGGGCGGCGACGAGGGCGGCTTCGTCGACGACGGGACCGCGGGCCGTGTTGATCAGGATCGCGGAGGGTTTCATCGCCGTCAGCACGCCCGTATCGACCAGGTGGCGGGTTTGCGCGGTGAGGGGCACGTGCAGCGACAGGTAGTCGCTGGTGGCGATGAGGGTGTCCCAGTCGGTGTGGGTGACGAGTCCGGCGAACTCCCCGAGTTCCTCGTCCGTCACCGGCCGGTCGCCGGGAGGCCGGGGGCAGAACTGCACCTGCATCCCGAAGGCCAGTGCCCTTTTCGCGGTCGCCCGCGCGATCCGCCCGAACCCGGCGAGACCGAGCGTGCGCCCCGAAACATCTTGACCGAGAAGCAGGTTCGGCTCCCATCCGGTGAACTTTCCGGCGCGGACGAACGTGTCGGCCTCCACGGCGCGGCGGGCGGTGGCCATAATCAGCAGCATCGCGACGTCGGCGGTGGCGTCGGTGAGCACACCGGGTGTGTTGCCGACGAGGATCGAGTTCGCGGTGGCCGCCCCGATGTCGACGTTGTTGAACCCGACCGCGTAGTTGGAGATACCGCGGATCTTCGCGGCGGCCAGGAGGTCGGCGTCGAAGGAGTCGCGCAGCTGGGACACCACCACGTCGTAGTCCCCGGACACGCACGCGTCCCGTAGTTGCGCGGCGCCGGGTAACGCGTCGGGGACGTGGACGCTGCCCGCGGCGCGCAGCAGCGTGAGACCGGGTTCGGGAATCGGGGTGGTGACGTAGAAGCGGGCGCCGCTCATCGGCCGCCGCCGACGACCCACTCGAATGCGGTGGCGTTGGAGCGTGCGCCCTGGACGGCCTTGGATCGATTGGCCTCACCGAGTTCCGCGAGCGTCTTCTCGGACAGTTCCACCAGCGAACCGAAAACGGTGGGATTCAGCCAGTTTGGGCGGGTGGCGAACAGCAGGTCCTCGCTGGCGGTGTTGCCGCTGGCACCGGGCGCGAACGGGCAGCCGCCGAGTCCGCCGAGGGCGCCGTCGACGGTCATCGCGCCGGCCGCGACCGCGGCAAGGCTGTTCGCGACCCCCAGACCCCAGGTGTCGTGGCCGTGGAAGACGATTCCGCGCTGCGGGGTTTCCAGCCGGACCCGGGAGACGAGCGAGTACACCTCGGCGGGGACGGCCTGGCCGAGGGTGTCGCAGACGACGACGTCGACGGCGCCGTGGGCGCGCGGGTCGTTGGCGATGTCGATCACCCGCTGCTCGGGCACCCGGCCCTCGAACGGGCAGGTGAACGACGTCGCAATGCACAGTTGGATGCTGCCGCCGACCTGCTGGGCGAGTTCGATCGCCGCCGGCATCGCGGCGAGGCTGTCGTCGGTCGAACGTCCGATGTTCGCCTGGTTGTGGGAATCGGAGGCGGAGAAGCAGTACTGGAAATGGCGTGCACCGGCCGCGGCGGCCTTCTCCACGTGCCGGGGCGTCGCCACCCACACCCAGCAGTGGTCCAGTTCCTCCGGAGTCAGTTCCGAGATCACCTCGACGGTATTCGCCATCGGCGGGACGAGGTCGGGACGGGCCATCGACCCGATCTCGAGCGCGGGCACGCCGAGTTCGAGGAGCCGGCGGGCGATCTCGAGCTTCCGGGCGGTGGGCAGCATCTTGCCCGTCAACTGCAACCCGTCGCGCAGGGTGACGTCGCGGAGCAGGGTGCGTGATTCGAAGGACTGCGTCATGAGAGGCCACCTACTGTGTCGTTGACGATGGAGTCGATCTGTTCGGGGGTCTTGCCGAGCAATGTTTCCAGGACCTCCCGGGTGTGCTCGCCGAGGTCCGGTCCGACGGTGCGGATGGGCAGCGACGTGCCGCCGATCACCGGGACGATGCCGGGGAAACCGACCTGCTTCGGCTCGGCCTCACCGGTGTCGACGGTGAACTGCTGAATCATGTTGCGGGCGGCATACTGCTCGTCGCTGCAGATGTCGGCGGCGGTGTTGATCGGACCCGACGGCACCCCGGCGGTGTCGAGGATCTTCAGCGCCTCCTCGCGGGAATACTGCGCGGTCCATTCGCCGATCGCTGCGTCGAGTTCGTCGCGTCGCTCCCAGCGGCCCGCGTTGGTCTGCAGACCCGGGTCGGCGCCGAGGTCGGGTCGGCCGATCGTGTCCATGTAGCGCTGGAAGATGGCGTCGCCGTTGCCCGCGATGATGATGCTGTTGCCGTCGTTGCAGAGGTACGCGTTCGACGGGGCGATGCCTTCCATCCGTCCGCCGACACGTTCACGTTTGACGCCGTACGCGAGGTAGTCGGGGATCAGCGACTCCATCATCGACAGGATCGATTCGTTGAGCGCGACGTCGATGATCCGATGCGGCAGGGACGGGCCCTGCGTTCCGGCGACTTTCGCAGTCTCCCGCTGGAACAGGGCCATCACCGCCCCGAACGCCGCGTAAAGGCCGGCGATCGAGTCGCCAATCGACACCCCGACCCGTACCGGTGGCCGGTCCGGGTCGCCGACGAGTTCACGGAATCCGCCCGCGGCCTCCGCGACCGCGGCGAACCCCGGCCGCTGTGACATCGGCCCGGTCTGCCCGAACGCCGAGATGCGGGTGATCACCAGGTCCGGGTTGGCCGCGTTCAACGCATCCGGTCCGATGCCCCACTTCTCGAGGGTGCCGGGCCGGAAGTTCTCGAGCAGGATGTCGCACTTGGCGGCGAGGTCGAGGACGAGCTGCCTACCTTCCTCGCTCCGCAGGTCCAGCACGATCGACTTCTTGTTGCGGTTGATCGTGCGGTACAGCATCGACGTGTCGCCGGAGTAGAGGCGCCAGTTGCGCAGTTCGTCACCAGTTTTCGGACGCTCAACCTTGATCACCTCGGCCCCGAAGTCGGCGAGCATGCGTCCCGCGGTCGGGGCGGCGATGTAGTTACCCAGCTCGAGTACCCGTACGCCGTCGAGGGGGCGGATCGTGTTTTCAGACATGATGTTCCTTCAGGGGTGCGAGGGGCGGTCAGAAGAACAGGCTCATCGGAAGAATGAGCAGGATGGCGACCACCGACGCCACCGATACTCCTACGGAGCACGTCTTCAGCGTGCCACGTGTGGTCTGTCCCATGAGGGATTGCAGGAGCCAGAAGGTGTTGCTGGTGACGTGCACGGCGAACAGTGAACCGGCACCGGCCGCCAGCGCGATCAGGACGGGATCGAGGCCGATGATCGGTGCGACGGGGGCGAGGACGCCGGCGGCGGTAATCGCGGAGATCGTCACCGAGCCGACCGCAATATGCAGGGCGGCGGCCATCACCCACACCATGAGCAGCGGGGCGGCGTGGTTGGCGGCGAAGTACTGACCGAGGATGTCCCCAAGTCCGACGGCCGCGATAGTGGCGGCAAGCGAGCCACCGACTCCGGTGAGAATCAGGATCTGGCCGCTTTCGCTGAAACCGCTGGCGATTGCCTTCTGCACGCGATGCTGGCCGATGGTGAGCCGTCCGATGAAACTGGTGCCGATCAGACCGATCAACAAAGCGATGAGCGGTTCGGACACGAAGTCGATAACCGGATTGCTGACGTCGGCGATATCCAGAATGGCGCCGGTAGCGATGAGAAGAAGTGACACGAGCAGCGGAGCGAGCAGGACGATGAGCCGGCCCTCGTGCCGGGTCACGACATCATTGTCCGTGGTCGGGCGCAGGCTGGTGCTGGTGCGCTCGGCCTGGGCGACGCTGCGACCGGGCACGGGCCGCGGGCTCGAGGCACCTACGCCGCCATCGGGAGTCGCGTCCTCGTCCTCGTCGTCCACCACTGTCTGATGGAAGTGCTCCTCGTCCTTCTCCGGGTTCCACCAACCGTGGGTGAACAGGAACGACATGATCGCCACCGAGATCGCCACTGTCGGGATCACCAGGATCAACCCGAAGATCAGCATCTTGCCGAGCGGCACACCGAGAAGTCCGGCGAGCGCCAGCGCGCCCACACCCGGGACCATGAGCACGATGCCGCACTCGAGCCCGATCGCCAGCGCAGTGGCCATCCGCGCGGTGCCCATCCGGCCGATCTTCGGGGCGAGGTTACGTGCGAGCGGTGCGGATATGACCAGCAGTACGTCGAGGAAAATTGACTGAAGCAACGTCGCGATGGTCAGCGACAGCGCGTAGGGCATCCGTTTGGGGCCGAATACCCGCAGCAGCGTTCCCACCAGACGTTGGATCGCACCCATTTCCCGCAGCATGGCGCCCATCAGGACGCCGAAGGAAATCAGCAAGCCCACTTCGGCCATGATGTCGCCGAAACCGGTGGCGATCGTCTCCACCGTCTTCGCCGTTCCGAGCCCGGAAGTAAGGCCGAGATAGGCGGATCCCACGACCAGCGACACCACCGGGTTGAACTTGAAACGCACGATCATCAGCACCACGGCCGACACGGCGATCGCAGTGTTGATCAGGATTGCGAGGTCTGACATTGACGCGTCCTAACGAGGAGGCGGATAGTGACTACAGTCACAAGGTCACCCATATTATGAACACAGACTCACGATATAAGCAACGAGGCCGGAGGCGCCTAGGGGTGGGTGTGGCGCCGATCGGGGTCGGCCGCTACTGTGGGCGCCATGCAGCGCGTGTATTTCTGGTTTAGCAGGCCGGCCCCGGGTGGGTCGGTCGGCGTAACCACGCGCTGATCACTTCCACCCCAGAGCCGGATTACAGACCGGCTCGCGGGATTCTTCACAGTCTTCGAGGGTCGGCCTGAGAACAGGAACCCCACCCCATGACTGTCACTCTCGACACCGCGTCCCACGCTGATCGCCTCGACGACCAGCGCACAGTGAGCATCAGCCCCCTGGTGGCCCCCTCTGTCGTGCGCCGTGAATTCGCGCCCGACGATGTCGCGGCTGCGACTGTGCGTAGCGGCCGCGCCGACACGGTCAACGTGCTGAACGGCGACGACGACCGTCTTCTCGTCGTGGTCGGCCCGTGCTCGGTGCACGATCCGGCGGCTGCGATGGACTACGCGCGCCGACTCGCCGCGAAGGCGGAGGAACTCCGGGACGATCTGCACATCGTCATGCGTGTCTACTTCGAGAAGCCGCGCACGACCCTGGGATGGAAGGGCCTGCTCAACGACCCGCATCTGGACGGCACCTTCGACATCGACACCGGTCTGAGGATGGGGCGGAAACTGCTGCTCGACGTGTCCTCGCTCGGGCTTCCCGTCGGTTGCGAATTCCTCGACCCGATCATGCCCCAGTACATTGCCGACCTGGTCACCTACGGCGCAATCGGTGCGCGCACCGCCGCCAGCCAGGTGCATCGACAGCTCTGCAGCGCGCTGTCGATGCCGGTAGGTATCAAGAACTCCACGGAGGGTGACGTGCAGGTGGCGGTCGACGGAACGAGGGCCGCGGCGGCGAGTCATGTGTTCCCCGGGACGGATCTGGGCGGTCAGGCCGCTCTGATCCGGACGATGGGCAACCCCGACTGCCATGTGATCTTGCGCGGCGGAACCGACGGACCCAACTACGACTCGGAGACGGTGTCCGACACACTCGCCCGGCTGCGGAAGTCGGGACTGTCCGAGCGGGTCGTGATCGATGCGAGCCACGGCAACAGCAGCAAGAATCACGAAAAGCAGGTGGAGGTGGTCGGCGACATCGCGGCGCGGCTCGAGGCGGGCGAGCGCGGCGTCGTCGGCGTCATGATCGAGAGCTTCATCGAGGCCGGCCGTCAGGACCTCACCCTGGGCCGCGCCGAGGACCTCACCTACGGGCTGTCCATCACCGACGCCTGCATCGACTGGGACACCACCGCCGCGCAGCTCGACCGGTTGGCGCAGGCGGTCGCGGCCCGGCGGGGGTGAGCGATCATCGGACTCCTCGCGTGCGGAACTGGACGCTGATGCGTGGCCCCACCGGGCGGCTGCTCTTCGGTACGCAATGCTCCCAGGTGCGTTGGCAAGATCCACCCATCACCAGTAGGTCGCCGTGCCCGAGCGAGTACCGGATCGACTGCCCTCCACCGCGCGGCCGCAGCAACAGCGGTCGCGCGGTGCCGAGGGAGAGGATGGCCACCAACGTGTCCTCGGTGCGGCTACGGCCGGTGTCGTCGCCGTGCCAGGCCACGCTGTCGGAGCCGCCCCTGTAGAAGCAGAGGCCCGAGGTCACGAACTTTTCTCCCAGTTCAGGCAGGTAATGCGTGCTCAACGCCTCGCGCGCCGCGACCAGGAGCGGATCGGGAAGCGGCTCGTTCTCCCCGTAGAAGCGGACGAGACGCGGAACGTCGACCACGCGGTCGTACATCTGTCTGCGCTCTGCCCGCCACGGAACGGTGTCGACGAGCTCGGTGAACAGCTCGTCGGAGCCCGTCATCCAGCCGGGGCGCACGTCGACCCACGCGCCGGCAGTGAGGGTCCGGCGAGTGACCGTCGATCCGAGTTCGCCCAGTTCGACACCTCCCGACGCGTCGTCGAACAGCGAAGCCTGGAGCGCGTACCGCGCATCCGCGGAAGTCATGCGGTCATACTACCTCGAGATTCGAACGTATGTTCCCCTCATTCTCGGGCGTAGTGATCACCGCTCAGACGCACCCGATTTCTGTAGCTGCACTACTTTTCGGGCCCTAAAAGAAGTGCGGCTGCGAAGAAGCGGTGCGTCTGTGTACAAGAGCGCGGCACCGGTCCACCGAGGCCGGACTGGACGGTGACGGCGAGTGACGTTGGTGGGATCGTCACGACCATGATCGATTCGACGGCAATACTCGGGGTGGCGGCGATCGCGCTCGGATTGGTACTGACGCCGGGACCCAACATGCTGTACTTGGTCTCGCGCAGCATCACTCAGGGCCGAGGAGCAGGTTTGATATCGCTGGGCGGAGTCGCGATCGGATTCTTGGTGTATCTGGCAGCGACGACGCTCGGGATTTCGGCGGTATTCTCTGCGGTTCCGCAGGCATACACGGCATTGAAACTGGCAGGTGCGTGTTACCTCGGCTGGCTGGCGTGGCAGGCGCTCCGGCCGGGCTCGGGTACACCGTTCGCCCCGAGGCAGACTCTGCCGCGCGATTCGCCGGCCCGTCTGTTCACGATGGGACTCACTACGAACTTGCTCAATCCCAAAATCGCGGTGATGTACCTGGCGTTGATTCCGCAGTTCGTCGACTCCGACTCCGGACCGGTGTGGTCGCAAAGTCTGCTGCTGGGAAGTGTCCAGATTGTCGTCGCTGTGGTCGTCAATGCCGCAATCGTCTGCCTTGCAGCGTCTGTCGCCGGCTTCCTTCAGGGACGGCCACGGTGGATCCGCGCTCAGAAACTCATGATGGGCAGTGTGCTGGGTGGGCTCGCGGTACATCTTGCGTTCGATCGGGGTCGCCCCACGGTGGTCTGACGTCCGTCGTACAACTCCCGCGGCGTCGTACTCGCTTCAACCTGTCGGTACCTCGCTATACCGTCGGAACATGGGATACGAATTTCAGGTCACCGTCGATTCGGAGAACCCTCACAGCCTCGCGAAGTGGTGGGCGCAGACGCTCGGTTGGGAGGTGGAGCCGAGCAATGAGGAATTCATCCGCGGACTGGTGCAGGCCGGTCACGCGAAAGAATCCGACACCATGATCTTCGAAGGTGTTCTCGTCTGGCGGGAGGGTGCCGCCATTCGGGATCCGGCACATTCGGAGCGGCCACGGGTGCTGTTCCAACTCGTTCCCGAGTCGAAGACGGTGAAGAACCGCCTGCATCTCGACCTGCGGGTGGGAGACGGGCGAGAAGACCTCGCCAGGGAACTCGAGGAATCCGGCGCGAAGGTGCTCCACCGGGGACGGCAGGGTCCGAACGAGTGGATCACCATGGCCGATCCGGAGGGCAACGAGTTCTGCCTCGCCTGACCGAGCAGGCCGGGGACGCAATGGGCCGAAAACGCAGTGGGCCGAAAATGCAGTAGCCGAGGTCAGCGGTACGCGCTGGGAGTGGTGCCGGTCCACCGCTTGAAGGCGCGGCGGAATGCGCTGGGCTCGGAGAATCCCAGGCGTGCGGATAAATCGTCGACCGTCTCACCGCGTCGCAGACCCGCGACTGCGGCGTCGCGCAGAATCTCCTCGCGGAGCTGGTTGAGCGAGGTGCCCTCCTGCCGCAGTAGTCGCCGTAGGTGGGGCACGCTGATCGACAGCATCTCCGCGATCTCCTCGGCGGTGGACGTGCGGCCCTTCATGCCCAATTCCAGCACCCGCCGCACCTGGGATGACGCCGTGCTGTCGTAGTCGCGCTCGGACATCAGCAACGTCGGCGATTCGCGGAGGTACTCCTCGAGCGTGTCCTCGGTCTGGATGATCGGCAGCCGCAGCACTGCATTGTCGAATTCGATTGCGGGAATGGCGCAGTCGAACGTGACGGGGACACCGAAGATGTGGTCGTAGTTTTCGGCGAGGCGTGGAAGCGGTGCGGGGTACGGCATGTCGACGGCGAGCAACCGGACGCGCTTACCCACCAGCCACGCTGCGAACCGGTGCAGGAGAATGAGGAGGAAGTCGGTGGTGACACGCTCCGCCTCGAGCGACAACTGTGCGTCCTCGGCCGACTGGACCTTCGCGCCGGGACGGATATCGAGCGTCATGCGCGTTCCGCCGTGGTTGCCGGGGACGATGTGGAGAGCGGGAAGTGAGGGCAGCGCCCGGAGAATGTCTGCCATCCGCTCGAGCGCGGCAGAGAGGTCGGCGGTGTGGATCAACGCCAGACACACCAGCCGAAAGGTGCCGCGCGGCACCGGAGCCGGTCCGAGACCGAACAGTTCGTCGCCCGTGATCTGCCAGACCGCTTGCGTGAACGCGGTGACCTGGGTCGGTGTGAGCCTGGCCAATGGGTCCTGCAGCGATGTCGTCTTGATCCCTGCGACGGATAATGCGGGGGAGAGGTCGACGCCACTGCGAGCCGACAGTTCCAGCGATCGCCGGACGAAGTCGGCGGGGATGGTGCGAGCAGTCACGAGCCAGGCTTTCCGAGAGCCCGCAATCGCCGTGCGGCCTCGGCGAGCACGTGGTCCTGTTTGCAGAAGGCGAAGCGAACCAAAGGCTTCCACTGCTCGGGGTGGTCGGTGAACACGCTGACCGGAACACCGGCGACACCGATCCGCGCCGGAAGATCGCGACAGAACTCGATACCGTCGTGCTCGCCGATCCCCGTGATGTCGGCGCAGAGGTAGTACGTGCCCCCGCCGGAACGGACTTCGAGGCCGGCCGCCACGAGAGCGTCGTAAAGAACGTCCCGCTTCGTTTGCAAGCTGTCGCGTAGTTGTGTCACCCACTGTTGTTCGTGCGTCAGCGCGTGAGCCACCGCCGGCTGGAACGGGCCGCCGCCCACGAACGACATGTACTGCTTCGCGGTGCGCACGGCGTCGATGAGTTCGGCGGGTCCGCATGCCCAGCCGATCTTCCAACCGGTGACGTTGAACGTCTTGGCGGCACTCGACACGCTGACCGTGCGTTCGTACATCCCGGGGAGGGTGGCGACGGCGGTATGGGTCCGGCCGTCGAAGACCAGGTGTTCGTAGACCTCGTCACTGAGGACCAGCAGGTCGTGCTCGCAGGCCAGGCGAGCGATAGCCTCGAGTTCCTCGCGGGTGAACACCGTGCCGGTGGGATTGTGCGGTGTGTTGAGCACCAGCATCCGGGTCTTGCTCGTGACTGTATCGCGGAGTCCGTCGAGGTCGACGGCAAAGCTTTCGCCCGCGGGGACGAGGGGCACGGTGCGGCGCACCGCGCCCGCCAGTGCGACGGAGGCCGCATAGGAGTCGTAGTACGGCTCGATCAACACCACCTCCTCGCCGGGCTCCACGAGACCGAGAATTGCCGCGCTGATCGCTTCCGTCGCGCCAACGGTGATCAGCACCTCCGAGTCCGGGTCGTGGTCGAGGCCATAGCGAGCCAGCCGGTCGGCGGCCACCGCACGCCGCAACACGGGCATTCCGGGCCCGGGTGGGTACTGGTTGAGGCCGTCGGCGATGGCCGCTCGCGCGGTGTCGAGCATCGACGACGGCCCGTCGGTATCGGGGAAACCCTGGCCGAGGTTGATGGCGCCGTGTTCCACCGCGAGGGCGGTCATCTCGGCGAAGATGGTCGACGCGAACGGCTGCAGTCGCGAGACGGTTCGATTACGCGGCGTAGCCGACAGGCGATTGCGCGGCGTTTCGGGCATTACTGCAGCGTAGTCGGTGTGCCACCGAACCTCGCACACGGCCGTGTCACGTTCTGCAGGGCTGTCTCGTCTTCTCTGTAGACGGCGCGCGAAGGGCGCCCGGTGACGATGGAGGACACAATGCCCCGCATTCCCGCAGTGGCCCCGGCTGACGCGAGCCCGTTGGTCAAGGTCGCGTACAAATTCGCTGCCCACAAGTTCGACGAGGTCCCGGAGCCGTTCACCGTGCTCGCCCACCACCGCAAACTCTTCGTCGCCTCGGCCCGGCACGAGCTGGCGGTGCAGAAGGCGTCGACCGTGCTTCCGGCCAGTGTTCGGGAGCTGGCCGTGTACCGCGTCGCCTGGACGATCGGCTGCTCATGGTGCGTGGACTTCGGGACGATGCTGCAACGCCTCGACGGGCTGGACACGGCGAGGCTCGAAGACATCGGCAACTACGCCGACTCCCCGGCGTACAGCGAGGACGAACGTGCGGCCATCGCCTATGCCGACGCGATGACTGCGACGCCCACGACGGTCACGGACGAACAGGTGGCCGACCTCGAACGCCGTTTCGGCAGGGACGGTGTCGTCGAACTGTCGTATCAGATCGGAATCGAAAACATGCGGGCCCGGATGTATTCGGCACTGGGCATCACCGAACAGGGTTTCAGCACCGATTCGTGTCGGGTGCCGTGGGCCTCGAACGACGCCCAGGTCACGAAGGGTGGTCGGGAAGCCTGATCCCGAGGAGCTTCTCCGGATTCGCGATGTCGTAGGCGGCGTAGACGAGTCCGTCCCGGACGGTGAACCCACCCACTCGCGGAGGCGAGCTGCGGTGGGTCCCGCCGCCGGCGATCCCGGCGCTGAAGAAGCCGAGCTGACCGTTGACCATGACCGGCTGCATGGTGGTGAAGGCGGCGGCGCCGTACTTTCGGATGAGGCCGAGATAGAAGCGAGCGAACTTGTCCGCTCCCCGGATGACGTTGACGGCGGTACTGGTTGTGCCGTTGGCGTCGCCGATGACGAGGGCGTCGGGGTGCAGTGCCGACACCACCGCATCGATGTCGCCGGAGGCGAGGGCTCCGAGAAGTCGCTGCACCGCGCGGGAATGCTCCTCGTCCGGGACCGCGGGAGTGGTTGCTGCCGCGGCCTTACGGGCGCGGGACGCGAGCTGCCGCGCCGCCGGGACCGCGATCCCCAGCAGGTCTGCCACCTCATCGAATGGCACCCCGAACCCGTCGTGGAGCACGAAGGCGACGCGTTGCTGCGGAGTGAGCGTGTCGAGCACGATCAACGCCGCCAGCCGGTTGTCTTCCTCCTGTACGACCGCTTCGAGCGGATCCGGCTCCGCAGACGGTCCCAGCCCGGTGACTATGGGTTCTGGAAGCCACTGCCCGACATACTGTTCCCGCCGCACGGCGGCCGATCGCAGCCGATCGAGGCAGATTCTGCCGACCACGGTGGTCAGCCAGCTCCGGAGGTCCCGTATGCCGGTGGCATTCTCTTCGTCGAGTCGCAGCCACGACTCCTGCACGGCATCCTCGGCGTCGCTGACACTGCCGGTCAGCCGATAAGCCACCGACAACAGATGCCGACGATGGCCCTCGAATTCGTCTACCAGCGTCGCTGACGGCATGCCGACATCGTACGTCCGATCCAGACATAAAATCCGTGGTGCGCGTAACCGTTGACCCTGGTGGGGGCACCGGACGTACTGTGGGACAACCACACGACGTCAGGGAGTTCCGCCATGTTCCAGTGTTGTAGCTGTCGCAGCTGACCTGGCTTTTCTGCACCCCTTCTCTTCGCAGGCACTACTCGATCCAGCGGGACCGTCCCGGTCTCCGGTCGAACGGTGCGCATCACCCGACCCGCCACCCTTTCCGTGTGCGGGCATCACCCTGAGGAAGATCCCGATGCTTCATCCACGTCTGGCGCGGACTCTGGCCGCCGCGGCCGCCCTGCTCACCTTCGCCGGCCTCACCGTCGCCTGCTCGAGCGACAAGACCGTCACGACCGCCGACGGTAAGACCGTCCTGCGCTACGAGGGAACCACCGGCCAGGTCTCCTTCTCGGAATTGGCGGCCGACCTGGGTTACTACCAGAAGGTCGAGCTGAACTGGATCGGCGACAGCACCAGTGGGCCCCAGAGCATCCAGAACGCCGCAACGGGACAGACCGATTTCGGTGGGGCGTTCAACGGGGCGGTACTGAAGCTGGCCGCCGCGGATTCACCCGTCACCTCGGTCGTCGGTTACTACGGCTCCGACAAAGAGACGTTCAACGGATACTACGTGCTCGAGGACAGCCCGATTCGCACCGCCCGAGATCTCATCGGCAAGAAAGTCGGGATGAATACCCTCGGCGCGCACCACGAATTTCTGGTCCGTGAATGGCTGGCGCGAGAAGGGCTCACTCCGGACGAGATCAAGCAGGTGGAGCTCACTGTCGTACCCCCGGTGAACACCGAACAGGCACTGCGACAGGGACAGATCGATGTCGGCACACTCGGGAGCGTGTTCCGCGACAAGGCCGTGGAGAAGGGCGGCATCCGCGCGCTGTTCACCGACGAGTCGATCTTCGGTTCGTTCACGTACGGCTCGCTGCTGTTCCGCAACGACTTCATCGCAAAGAACCAGGAGGCAGTGGCCGACTTCGTGCAGGGCACGGCCCGGGCGATCCGCTGGACGCAGACCACGCCCCGCGATCAGGTGATCGCGAAGTACAAGGAGATCATCACCGAGCGCGGACGCAACGAGAACACCGACCTCGTCGACTACTGGAGGTCGCCCGGTGTCGCCGGCCCCGGTGGAGTGATCACCGACAAGGAAATCCAGACCTGGATCGACTGGCTCGTGCGTAATGGAGAACTCGAGGACGGCAAGCTCACGCCGGCCGATGTGTACACGAACGAGTACAACCCCTACGCCAACGGCACGTATCCGGCGGACAGCGGTCCGGACGGGCAGGCCCTGGCCACGAAATGACAGTACCGAGCAGAACTGACGGAGAAGTATCGGAAGGACAGACATGAGCACGACCGCTTCGGACCGAGGTCAGGTCACACCCCCCAAACTCCGCCTCGAACACGTCACCAAACAATTCGACGTGCGTGGGACGAAGGACAAGTTCACCGCGATCGCAGACATCGCCATCGACCTCGCCGCCGGTGAGTTCCTCGTCCTCGTCGGACCCAGCGGTTGCGGAAAGTCGACGCTGCTGGACCTTCTCGGAGGTTTGAGCACACCGACCTCGGGCCGCATTCTCCTCGACGGAAAGCCGGTGACGGGGCCGGGACTCGACAGAGGCATCGTCTTCCAGCAGTACGCGCTTCTCCCATGGCGCACCGCGCGGCACAACATCGAGTTCGGGTTGGAAGCCAAGGGGCTGCCCAAGAAGGAGCGCCGAAGCCTCGCCGAGCACTACCTCGAGTTGGTGGGCTTGCACGGCTTCGGTGACCGGTATCCGCACGAACTGTCCGGTGGGATGAAGCAGCGTGTCGCAATTGCCCGCAGCCTGGCCTTCGATCCCGAAGTGCTACTGATGGACGAGCCGTTCGCCGCCCTCGACGCGCAGACCCGCGAATCACTCCAGGACGAACTGCTGCGCATCTGGAAGGCAACGGGAAAAACCATCCTGTTCATCACCCACGGCATCGACGAGGCCATCTACCTCGGGCAGCGGGTTGCGGTGTTGACCTCGCGACCCGGACGGGTGAAGACGTTCGTCGACATCGACATCGACCGCAGCGGTGAGGACGTCCGATCCAACGAGCAGTTCCGGCAGTACCGGCACAAGATCTGGACGCTGTTGCACGGTGAAGTGGAGCGAGCACAGGTAATCGAGAAGGAGGAGGCTCATGTCTAGCGCACTTGCCACACCGACAGATCTCGACGAGGCACCTGTCGTCGCCGATCCACTGCAGACCCGCGCAACGTCGCCCGCACCGGAGGTCCGGCCGGCGGCACCCAACGCCGCGAAGCGCGCCGGCGCGGTCGTGGGACCGGTCGCCTGGCGAATCCTCAAGCCTTCCATCGCGATCGTCGCGTTTCTCGCGCTGTGGGAGTTGGCGCCCCGAATCGGGTTGGTGGACGAGGTGTTTCTGCCACCGTTCAGTACGGTGGTCGAAGCCTTTCTCGACCTGGCCGCCAGCGGTGAACTGTGGCAGCACGTGTCGGCGAGTCTCTCGCGGGCTCTGATCGGCTTCTTCGTGGCAGTCGCGATCGCGATCCCGCTGGGTATCGCGATCGCCTGGTACCGGCCGGTGTCGGACTTCCTGAACCCCATTCTCGAACTCTTCCGCAACACGGCCGCGCTGGCCCTGCTACCCGTCTTCATCCTGATCCTCGGCATCGGTGAGGAGTCGAAGATCGCGCTGGTGATCTACGCCTGCACCTTCCCCATTCTCCTCAACACGATTTCCGGTGTGCGCACCGTCGATCCGCTGTTGATCAAATCGGCTTCGTCGCTGGGATTGTCGCCGGTGCGCCTGTTCCAGAAGGTGGTGCTGCCCGCCGCTGTTCCCACCATCTTCACCGGTATCCGCATGGCGGCGGCATCCTCCATTCTCGTGCTGATCGCGGCTGAAATGGTGGGCGCCAAGGCCGGGCTCGGCTATCTGATCACCGCCTCCCAGTTCAACTTCCAGATCCCCAACATGTACGCGGGCATCGTCGCGATCTCTGTTCTCGGGCTGTCCCTCAACGCGATTCTCGTGTTGATCGAACGCAGGTTGTCGCGCTGGCGGGTCTGATCGGCCTGCTGCTCATCTCGTAGAAAAGAAACTCGATGTCACAAGGTTCCCAGCACTTCCATCTCAATGCCTTTCTCATGGGCGTGGGTCACCACGAGGCGGCGTGGCGGCATCCACGCACGGAGGCCCACCGGGTTCTGGACGTGAAGCACTTCCAGGAACTCGGGCGGATCGCGGAACGCGGCAAACTCGACTCCGTGTTCTTCGCCGACACCCTGGCAATCGGTCCGCGGCTCGAGCACAACACGCAGGCGATCTTCGAACCCGTCACGCTGCTGTCGGCCATCGCCGTCGCCACCGAACACGTGGGACTGATCGCCACGGCGTCGACGAGTTACGGCGACCCCTACAGCTTGGCGCGGAAGTTCACCTCTCTCGACCACATCAGCGGTGGCCGGGCGGGGTGGAACATCGTGACCTCGGCGGGCGCGGACGAGGCGGCGAACTTCGGCGTCGACGGGATCCCGGCGCACAGCGGAAGATACGAACGCGCAGCGGAATTCGTCGACGTGGCACTTGCGCTGTGGGACAGCTGGGAAGACGACGCCGTGGTGCTCGACCCGGACACCGGCCTGTTCGCCGACCCGGCAAAGGTCCACACGATCGACCACGATGGACCCCGCTTCCAGGTCAAGGGGCCGCTGAACTCCCCACGATCGGCGCAGGGGCGACCACTGCTGGTACAGGCCGGTTCTTCGGAGAGCGGTAAAGAGTTCGCCGCCCGGCACGCAGAGGCGGTCTTCACTGCGCAACGCACCCTCGCGCAAGGGCAGGAGTTCTACCGGGACCTGAAGGCGGGGGTGGTGAAGTACGGCCGCAATGCCGGCGATCTGAAGGTGCTGCCGGGTATCGTCCCGTTCATCGCAGACACCCAGGAGGAGGCGGAGGCGCTCGAACGGTCCTTCACCGACCTGATTTCACCCGCGTACTCGCTGCGTCAGCTGTCCACGATGCTCGGCGTCGACCTCACCGAGCATTCCCTCGACGCCCCGCTCCCACCCTTGCCACCGCTCAACGAGATTCAGGGGAACAAGAGCCGGTACCAGCTGGTCAAGGATCTTGCCGAAGACGGCTCGCTCACCGTGCGGCAACTGATCGGACTCCTCGGCGGCGGGCGTGGACACCGCACATTCGCCGGAACCCCCGAGCAGGTGGCGGACGAGTTGCAGATCTGGTTCGAACAGGGTGCGGCGGACGGCTTCAACATCATGCCGCCGTACTTGCCGGGAGGTCTCGACGACTTCGTCGATCAGGTGGTTCCCATTCTCCAGGACCGCGGACTGTTTCGCACCGAGTACACCTCGACGACGTTGCGCGGTCACTATGGACTGGGCGAGGTCGGCAACCGGTTCGCACCCGGTGACGCGCTGGGCGGTGCCATCGGCGAAGCGAGCGCATGAGCGGTCCGACCGGCCTCAAACCCTTTGTCACCACGGTCTTCGTCCCGGCCGCAATCTTCGGGATCGGCCAGGGCGCCGCGGCGCCGGTCATGGCCCTCACTGCACGCGATCTAGGTGCGTCGGTGGCGGTGGCGGGGCTGATCGTGGCGGTCGTCGGGCTCGGCGCCGTGCTCGGTGATCTGCCGGCCGGGCGGATCGTAGCCAGGTTCGGCGAGCGGCGGTCGATCATCGGGGGCAGCTCGGCCGTCGCCCTCGGCGTCCTGATCTGCTTGTTTGCGCCGACGCCGGGAGTTCTGGGTCTCGGCGCCCTGCTGACCGGGCTCGCCAACGCAGTATGGGGCCTGGCCCGGCAGAGCTATCTGGCCGAGGCCGTGCCGCTCGGGCTGAGGGCACGTGCCATGTCGTCGTTTGCGGCGATGTGGCGGCTCGGCTTCTTCGTCGGCCCGCTTCTCGGTGCCGCCGTGATCCTCGTCGTCGGCACGCGCGGCGGGTTCGTCGTCCAACTTGTCGGTGTCGTGTTGTCGGGGTGGCTGATGTCCCGCGTCCCCGATCCACCGAGTCGCACGGATGGCCCGTTGAAGTCGCATGCCACGCTGCCCTCGATTCTGCGGGGGCACCGAAAGCTGTTGTCCACCCTTGGCGCCGGCTCGCTGCTGATGGGTGCGGGGCGAGCGTCTCGGGAAGCGGTGCTGCCGCTGTGGGCCGCCCACCTGGGACTCGACGCCGCCCAGGTGAGCCTGGTGTTCGGTGCCGGAGCGGCCGTCGACCTGCTGTGTTCGTATCCGGCCGGCCACTTCATGGACCGGTACGGCCGGAGATTCATCGCCGTACCCTCCCTGCTGGTGATCGGGGTGTCGTACCTGGCGTTGCCGTTCTCACACGATCTGGTGTCGATCGGTGCGGTCGCCGTCCTCATGGGGATCGGCAACGGACTCGGCAACGGCGTCATCATGACGCTCGGGGCCGACATCGCCCCACCCGCGATCCGCGCCGAATTCCTCGCCGCCTGGCGACTGACCCACGACACCGGTATGTTCGCCGGGCCGTTGGGGGTGGGTGCGCTGGCCGCGGTGGTCCCGCTCGGGTTCGCCGTCGGTGCGATCGGCGGGGCTGCGCTGGTCGGTGCGAGCCTGCTGTTTCGCTTCATTCCCGTGTACTCGCCGTGGCCGCCTCGACCGAGCCGCGATCCGGGCTCCGTCGCCCTCGAGAAACAAGGGACCTAGGACTCGGCCGGGCTCGGTGAGGCGGCTCCGGGGAGTTAACCGGCCATGGCCGATACCGGCGAGATCGCCCCGGCACGCCTGGCGGGAAGCAGTGCCGCAATCATCCCGCAGACCCCGCCGATCAACACGATGGCGAAGAGCTGCACCCACGGGATTCCGCTGAGCACCACATCGTCGTAACCGAAAACCGATGCAGTTCCGGCGGTTCCGAAGACCAGACCGAACACGACGCCCATTCCGGACGCCACACCGGCCACCAGGAGAGCTTCCCAGATCAACATTGCGCGTACTCCCTTTCTCGTCAGGCCGAGTGCTCGAAGCAGTCCCGATTCACGACGCCGTTCGAGGACGGACAGTGCCATCGTGTTACCGACGCCGATGAGAGCGATCAGCACAGCTACCGACAGCAGGCCCGCGACCACCATGAGCATGGTGTCGAACACCGAATCGATAGCCCCGCGCATCGCGATCATGCCTTGGACTTCGCTTCCGGGCGCCAGCTCACGGGCAAGTTCCGTCACCTGGTCGGTCGCCGCCAGCGACTGATCGTCGGAGTTGCCCTCCGACAGACGAATCCAGTACGCGTCGATCACCGGGGACGATGCCGACACCGCCATATCGGTGTGATCGAGGAGAGCCGGCTGACCGTCCCGGCCCTCTACCACCGTGACTGTGACGTCGCCGCGATCACCTCGGACCGTCGCCGTGTCTCCAGGGCTCAGACCGTTGTCCCGCAGTCCGGCGGGAGAAAGCACCAGCCGTCCCGGTGAGGGAAGGGTGATCGGGGTACGCAGCACGGACTGCGCGGCACTGCCCGACACCCCGAAGGCCTCCAGTTCGCCACGGCCATCGATGACCAGGTCGGCACGCTCGAGCGCCGAAACCCCCGACACACCCGTTGTTGCCGTGATCCGCGGGCCCAACGCCGGTGGAAGTCCTCGGTTCCCTGCGCTGCTGACCATCACGTCCACCGGAAACTGCTCGTCCATCGCGGCGGGGGCCGACGATTTCACTGTCGCGATCCCCACCACCAAGGTGCTGGTCAGCGCCACACCGATCAACAGAGCGGTGACTGTGGCGGCGGTCCGGCGCGGATTCCGGCCTGCGTTGCCCGCGGCGAGCTCGCCGACCGGACCTGCCAGCCGTGCCAGAACGATGCCCGTCCGGCTGATCAGCGCCGGCACCATCGTAGTGCTCAGTGCCGCGATGCCGAGGAACGAGAGTAATCCGCCCACAGTGGCTGCCGGAACTTGCTGTACGAGTACGCCTACCACGGTCATCGCAATTCCGGCGGCCAGCATCACGAGGCCGAGAACCCTGCGGCCGAGTGACATTCGCGCACTCTCCGGCTTTGCGTCCATCGGTTGCAGCGCTGCGAGTGGCGACAGTCTGGTCGCCGCCCGTCCGGGGGCAGACGCTGCCACCATGGTCATCACGATCCCCACTGCTACACCGAGCGCGACCGACAGAGGATCGACATGCAACATCGACAGCGGGATCGGTGCATCCGCCGCCGTGGCTACCCGTCCGACCACCCAGGCCAACGCGATCCCGACGCCGGCGCCGAGAACGGACGCGATGATCCCTACTGCGGCCGCCTCCGTCCGGATACTGCGGCGCACCTGTGATGCGGTTGCACCGACACAGCGCAGGAGCGCAAGCTCCTGGGTCCGCGCCGCGAGCAGCACTGCGAAGGTATTGGCGATCACGAGCGCCGCGACAACGACCGCGATGGCGCCGAAGGACAGGAGGATGGTACTCAGTACCTCGGCCTGGCCGAGATACTGTCCTGCAGCGTCTTTCGTAGCTGCGGCTCCGGTAGTCACGGTCGAGTCGGCGGGCAGGGCCTCGCGGATACGGGTGGCCAGCTCCCGCTGTGACAGGGACCCGTCACCGGCGATGCGTACCTCGTGGGTGGCGGCCTCACCGGCCCACTGAATCAGCTGGGCAGGTGTCGCGAAGACCGTGGTGCCGCGCATTCGCTGCGCTGTTCCGGAGAGGTCGACCAGCCCGACGACGCGCACACTGGTGGTCACACCGTCGCTCGCGTCGAGTGCGGTCACCGTGATCTCCGAGCCGACAGGGATTCCGGCGTCCTTACTCACCAGCGCCTCGCCGAGTCCCCTGGGCAGTTCTCCGTCGGAGACCTGCTGCCACCGCAACACACTGTCGTCCGCGATCGACACGGCGTCACCGTAGGACTTTCCGTCGATCGCGGAATCGACACGGACAGAGGCGCTCACGTCATCGGTTGTCGCGGCGACGCCGGGGATCCGGGCGAGGTCGGCCGCCCTGGCGCCCGGCCCGGAAGCGACCGCGTCGGTGCCCTGATACTGCACGGCGAGCGAGTTGTCGATTCCGGTGCCGACGGTGGAGTTCAAGGTCAGCGTCGCCACGATGTACCCGACGGCGATGACCACCGCGAGAATCGAGGCCACATACCGGCCCGCGTGCGCCCGGGCCTGCGCCAAAGCCAGCTCCCTCATCGTCGCACCGCCGCGAGGTCGTTCGCGCCGAGTGCACGCATCGACGCGATCACGGAATCTACGGTCGGCCGGAGAATGTCACCGGCGATCAGACCGTCTGCGATGAGAACCACCCGGTCCGCATACGACGCGGCAACCGGGTCGTGCGTCACCATCACCACCGTCTGCGACGTCTCCCGCACGCACGTTCGCAGGAGCCCGAGAACCTCTGTGCCGGAGTGTGAATCGAGGTTTCCGGTCGGCTCGTCGGCGAAGACGACGTCGGGCTGCGGAAGCAGAGCGCGCGCCACAGCCACCCGCTGCTGTTGCCCGCCCGACAACTCGTGGGGGAGATGATCGAGCCGGTGCGTGAGCCCGAGCTTGGCGACCACTTCCGCCATCCACTGCGGCGACGGGGTGCTGCCCGCCAGGCGCATCGGCAACATCATGTTGGCTCGCGCGCTCAGAACCGGCAGGAGATTGAATGCCTGGAACACGAATCCGATCCGCTCACGCCGCAGTTCGGTCAGCTCCCCATCCCCCAACCCGGTCACCTCGGTGTCGCCGAGAAACACGCGGCCGGCCGACACCGTGTCCAGTCCGGCCAGGCAGTGCATCAGCGTCGACTTGCCGGAACCCGACGGACCCATGATGGCGGTGAATGCGCCTCGCTCGAAGTCGACGTCCACCCCGCCCAGCGCCCGCACCGCTGTCTCACCCGTGCCGTATACCTTCGTTACCCCGCTCGCGCGGACCGCAGCCTGCATCGTCGTCCCCACCTCCGTGTTGGTCCTTGTCATCACGGAATCGACGTTATTGCAGGTGAAGCGGTGTGCGCGTCGGAGCGCGGAGCCATCTTCCGGCCGCGGCCGTCATCCTCCGGTAGGACGACGTGGGCCCCCAGCGTCAGTCCTCGGTACCGAGAAGGTCCGAGCGGCGCACCAAGCCGACCTGGAATGCGAACACCACCGCTTGCACCCTGTCTCGTGAGTGCGTTTTCGACAGAACGCGTCCCACATGCGTCTTCACGGTGGTCTCCGATATGTGGAGCTGCGCCGCAATTTCCGTATTGGACAGCCCATACGCCATGGCCTCGAGAACCTCCACCTCACGGCGTGTGAGTTCCTCCGGAAGCTGTGCGCGGTCCATCGAATCCTCGAGTAACGGCCCCACGTGCTGTAGTAGGCGGCGAGTGGCCCGTGCCTCGATCACGGCGTCACCCCGGTGCACCGTCCGGATACCGTCGAGCAACTGTTCCGGTGGAACGTCTTTGAGGAGAAAGCCGCTCGCCCCCGCCCGGATTGCGGACAAGACATATTCGTCGTTGTCGAACGTGGTGAGTACCACCACTTTCGGCGCATCTTCTGCGGCCAGCAGCTGGCGGGTGGTTTCGATGCCGTCCATGCGCGGCATCTGCACATCCATCAGGACGACATCGACGCGACGTGCCGCGAGTTCGGTGAGCGCCTGACGCCCGTCCGACGCCTCGACTACCACCGACAGGTCCGGCTGCGAATCGATGACCAACCGGAATCCCGCGCGGACCAGTTGCTGGTCGTCGATCAGCGCAACATCGATGCGGCCGCCGTGTTCGTCCATGCACTCACCCTAGGTGTTTCCGTGAGGGAGGACGGCGCGGACCCGAAAGCCGCCACCAGGTTTGGGACCAGCCGTCACCCGGCCGCCGTGAAGTCGTGCGCGCTCCGTCATCCCGATCAAGCCCTGCCCTCCTGCGGAGGGTTCGATGAGTGCCGCCGAAACGCCCCGGCCGTCGTCCACGACAGTGACAACCAGTTCGTGCTCGGTCCAGCTCATTTCGACGTCGGCGTGCGCCCCCGGTCCGGCGTGCTTGAGCACGTTGGTCAGCGACTCCTGCACGATCCGGTACGCGGTCAGACTCGTTCCCGGTGGCAGTTCCCGCGGGTTACCTTCGATCTGCAGGTGCACGTCCACCCCACTTCTGCGAAGGTCTGCGACGAGCGACTCGATATCCGACGCACCGGGGATCATGGCGAAGTCCCGGGGTCGGTCCTCCCGCAACACAGACAGCAGGGCCCGCATATCCGTCAGCGCTTGCCTGCCTGTGGCGGCGATCGTCTCCAGCGCAGCGACAGCCGCTGCGGGATCCTGGGCGGCCCCGTACCGCCCACCGTCGGCCTGAGCGATGACCACGGTCAGCGAGTGGGCGACGATATCGTGCATCTCCCGGGCAATCCGCGTGCGCTCGGTGATGGTGGCGATCTCGGCTTCCTGTTCCCGTTCGAGTTCGAGGAGCCGAGCTCGCTCCGCCAGCCCCTCGAGTTCCTTCATCCGAACCCGGCGCAGGTCACCGAACGCCCACACCGCGAGGACGAAGACGATGAAGGCGAGGGAGTTGTACACGAGTATCTCGGACGACTTGCTGTCGGAGAAGTACTTCACCGTCGCGCCCACAGCCCCGACCATGGCGAGACCGAGCGCAGTGAAACTGCTCCAACGCGGACCGTAGGCGGCGAAAGCGTAGAGCGCGATGGGGACCGCGACTACGGACAGCAAGAGGGTGTGTGCGATCACGACAAGATGCAGCACGGAGAACGCGGCGATGACGAAACCCGACACCACCGTGTGCGAACGACGCCACGCCAGCGGCACCGTCATCCCCAGGGAGACGACCACCGCGGCCACGCTCGCCTCCGCCGCGGTCAGGAGACTGAGGACGGTGACGACGCCGGCAACGCACACGTCGATTCCGCGGCTGTGTTTCGCGCTCCATCGGTACCACTGTTCGGTCGAAGGAAAGCGGGCCATGCTGTGACGGTAGCGCCTGTTCAGACGATCGGGCCGCGGGTGGCGCCGCACCCTGCAGGACTACCCGGACTGTGGGTACATTCTTCTCATGCGCTTCGGATTGTTCGTTCCTCAAGGCTGGCGCCTCGATCTCGTCGGTATCGATCCTTCCGAGCAGTGGGCGGTGATGCGCGACTTCTCGTTGCGTGCCGACCGCGGCTCCTGGGATTCGCTCTGGGTGTACGACCACTTCCACACCGTTCCGGCGCCCACCGAGGAGGCAACCCACGAGGCGTGGACCCTGATGTCCGCCCTCGCTGCCGTCACCTCACGGGTGCGGCTCGGCCAGATGTGCACCGCGGTCAGCTACCGCAATCCCGCGTATCTGGCCAAGGTGGCCGCCACCACCGATCTCATCTCCGGCGGGCGAGTGGAGATGGGCATCGGAGGCGGCTGGTACGAGCACGAGTGGAGGGCCTACGGATACGGATTCCCCTCGCCCGGTGAACGTCTCGGTCGCCTCGAGGAAGGCGTTCAGATTCTGCGCCAGGCCTGGATCAACGGCAGCGCCACCCTCGCAGGCACGCACTACCAGGTGGACGGGGCGATCGTGCGGCCACTTCCCCTCCAAGAGGGCGGCATTCCCCTGTGGATTGCCGGTGGCGGCGAAAAGGTGACCCTGAAGATCGCGGCGAAGTACGCGCAGTACACCAACTTCGACGGCACTCCCGAAGGATTCGCCCACAAGTCCGAGATCCTCCGCAGGCACTGCGAGGACGTCGGAACCGACTTCGATGCCATCGTCCGGTCGGCCAACTACAACGTCGCAATCGGAACCACCGAGGCCGAGGTCGAGCAACGACTGGCCACGCTGGTCGAGCGCGTCACCCCCTATGTCGGCGCCGAGGCGGCGGAGGGAACTCTCGGCGCCTTCCGCGGAATGCCGGGCGTGGGTACCCCGGATCAGATCATCGAGAAGCTGTCCGCTCTGAAGGCGCAGGGCATGACCTACGGCATCTTCTACTTTCCCGAAGCCGCGTACGACACGTCCGGTATCGAGCTGTTCGAGAAGGAAGTGCTCCCGGCGCTGCGTTGATCGACGGCTCGCAGGCCTACAGTGGCGGCATGTTCGTCGTCACTCTGAACACCGGCACCGTGTGGCTGAGCCCGCCGGTCGTCAGCGACAGCGACGCGATCTGTGCCGCCTGTAGCGACTCCGCGATCGCCGAGTGGACCACCATGCCCTCGCCCTATGCGCGATCGGACGCCGAGCACTTCGTGCGGCGGACCGTCCCCTCCGGATGGGCGGATCGCAGCCCGGTCTGGGCAATTCGCGAGCGCGCCGACGGACCGGCGGTGGGGATGATCGGACTACTCGCGCGCGACAGCTCGTCGGCCGAAATCGGATACTGGCTCGCCGCCGGTGCCCGCTCTCGAGGTCTCATGGCAGCCGCGGTGGAGGTAGTGTGCGACTTTGCGTTTCGGCCGGGTGGGATGGGTCTCGAACGCATCGAGTGGCGTGCCTTCGTCGGCAACCACGACTCCGCGGCGGTGGCCCGCAAACTGGGATTCCGGTTCGAGGGAGTGCAGCGCCGTGGGCTGCTCCAACGTGGAGTCCGGCGGGATTCGTGGATGGCAGCGCTGCTCGCGGACGACCCGCGCACGCCGGCAGACGGCTGGCCCGACTAGTTCAGCGCAGGCTCTCGGGAAGCTCGTGCTCGGACACGGCCACTCGCTGATCGGGACTCGTGCGCACGTGCTCCGACTCGGGGATCTTGCTCTCCAGAAATTCCCACTCCGCCTGATCGATGGCTTCGGCTGCGCGGGCGCGCACCGAGGAGTCCCGCGTCCCCCAGGCGATGGGCATCGGACTGACCATCTCCCAGGTGTCGGCGGCGCTGTGCGTGTTGCGGTCGCTCAAGAGCGCGACGGACGGCACCCTGTCGCCGACGTTCTGCTTCTGATGTGCACGGATCGGAACGTTCCGGGTGACCAGCACGTACGACGGCCGCCCTGCCGCAGGCTTCGCTGCGTCGATCAGTGACAGCAGCGTGAGAGCACGCGGGTGCACCTCCGAGATGACGGCCGGAACCAGTGGGCTCTTCGCATACATGTCTTCGATGCTGCCCACCTTCTTCGGCACCCAGAACGCCACCCACACCGACGTGAGAGCGACGAGCGCCACCACGACGCCGAGGATGATCGACCACGGATGTCCGAGCAGGATCAGCCCCACAGCCGCAGCCGCGAACAGCAGGGCAACGATGACCGCGGACACCTGGAGGCGTCGCATATCGGCGAACGTCTGATTCACAGACTTCGCGTAGGCCCGATCGACGGTGAACTCGAAATGTCGCACGGCACCAGCTTAGAGTCCCAGGCTCCGCGGCGGCGGAGTCACCCGATGGCGGGCCCGAGGAGGTCGTCGGCGTCGGTGATCCGGTACGCATAGCCCTGCTCCGCCAGGAAGCGCTGCCGGTGTGCGGCGTACTCGGCGTCGAGGGTGTCGCGGGCGACGACGGAGTAGAAGTGCGCTTGGCCGCCGTCCTGCTTGGGGCGCAGCAGCCGTCCGAGCCGCTGGGCTTCCTCCTGCCGCGACCCGAACGTGCCCGAAACCTGTACCGCGACGGACGCTTCCGGAAGGTCGATCGAGAAGTTGGCAACCTTGCTCACCACCAACGTCTGGATGTCCCCTGCCCGGAAGCTGTCGAAGAGTTCCTCGCGTTCCTTGTTCTTGGTGGAGCCCTTGATGACCGGTGCGTTCAACGCCTCGCCCAGCTCGTCGAGTTGGTCGAGGTAGGCGCCGATGATGAGCGTGGGTGCATCGGTATGCCGCTCGAGGATCGATTTGACCACTGCGATTTTCGTGTGTGCTGTGGAACACAGCTTGTACCGCTCGTCGGGTTCGGCGACTGCGTAGGCCATGCGCTCGGCATCGGTCAACGTGACCCGCACCTCGACGCAGTCGGCGGGAGCGATCCAGCCCTGGGCCTCGATGTCCTTCCACGGTGCGTCGTACCGCTTGGGGCCGATCAGCGAGAAGACGTCGCCCTCGCGACCGTCCTCACGCACCAACGTGGCGGTGAGGCCGAGGCGGCGACGGGACTGCAGGTCGGCGGTCATCCGGAACACCGGGGCCGGAAGTAGGTGGACCTCGTCGTAGATCACGAGGCCCCAGTCGCGGGAGTCGAACAGTTCGAGGTGCTTGTACTCACCCTTGGTCCGGCGCGTGATCACCTGATACGTGGCAATCGTGACGGGCCGAATCTCCTTGCGCTCACCGGAATATTCGCCGATTTCCTCCTCCGTGAGAGAGGTGCGGGCGATGAGCTCTCGCTTCCACTGGCGTCCCGCGACGGTGTTCGTGACGAGGATCAACGTGGTGGCTTTCGCCTTGGCCATGGCCGCGGCACCGACCATGGTCTTGCCTGCGCCACAGGGAAGGACGACGACCCCGGAACCACCCGCCCAGAAGGAATCGGCTGCCATTTCCTGATAGTCGCGCAAATGCCAATGGCCGTCCGCCGATCCGGGCGACGTGCCGTCGTAGTCGAGGTCGATCTGGTGGGCTTCACCGTCGACATATCCGGCAAGGTCTTCGGCCGGCCAGCCCACCTTGAGGAGGAGCTGCTTGAGTCGTCCGCGCTCACTCGGGTGAACTACCACGGTGTCGTCGTCGACACGGGCGCCGAGCATCGGGGCAATCTTCTTGTGCCGGGTCACCTCGGTGAGCACGGCGCGGTCCAGACTGACGAGGGTCAACCCGTGCGCGGGATTCTTCACCAGCTGCAGTCGGCCGTACCTGGCCATGGTGTCGACGATGTCGACCAGCAGAGGCTGCGGCACGGCATAGCGGGAGAAGTTGACGAGGGCGTCGACCACCTGTTCTGCGTCGTGGCCGGCCGCTCGCGCATTCCACAGGGCCAGCGGAGTGATGCGGTAGGTGTGGACGTGTTCCGGCGCACGCTCGAGTTCGGCGAACGGCGCGATCGCCTGCCGGGCGTCGTTCGCGCGTTCGTGATCGACCTCCAACAGCAACGTCTTGTCGGATTGGACGATCAACGGTCCGTCGGTCACGGAAGCCTCCTTGTCACGCCGGATTCTGGCCAGCCTGTCCATTGTCCTGGTATGGGCGTCGGCGCGCCACGTCGCCACCTCTCACCTGGCTCGATACCAGCACATTCCGGGCGGTAGCCGCCTAAATTGAGAGGTGAGCCGGTGGTTCCCCCAGAGACGAGGCCTGAGATGACCCAGCCCCCCGACCCCCCACGTCCCGATCCGAACACCCCCGGCCAGCCGCCGAACAACCCGCAGCAGCCGTACCAGCAGAATCAGCCCTACCAGCAGGGCCAGTACCCGCAGCAGCCTTACCAGCAGGGCCAGTACGGTCCGCCGCCCGGGCAGCAGGGTCAGTACGGTCCGCCGCCGGGACAGCAGGGTCAGTACGGTCCGCCGCCGGGACAGCAGGGTCAGTACGGTCCGCCGCCGGGACAGTACGGGCAGTACCCGCCCGGCGGTCAGTATCCGCCTCCGAAGAAGACGCGCAAGGGCCTGTTCATCACCCTCGCTGTGGTCGCAGTGGTGCTCCTCGCTGCTGTCGCCGCAGTCGGCCTGTTCGCCGTGCGTAGTGCCGATCAGAACAGCCTCGACGTCGGAGATTGCGTCTTCTTCGAATCCGCATCGACCACGGCCGCCGAGACCGAGCACGAAAAGCGGGACTGCTCCGACGACGACGCCACGTACGAGGTGGCCACCAAGCAGGACGGTGACGTCCAGTGCGGTGACGACTACTTCTCCTACACGCTGGTGGGGGAGAACGACACCGTCGAGAGCACGCTGTGCCTCATCCCGAACATGGTGAAGGATTCGTGCTACCTCCTCGAGGACGACGGCAGAATCGTTCCGGGTGTCTGTTCCCAACCCGACACCGTCACAGTGGTCGAACGGGTCGACGGCCAGGACGACGAATCCCTGTGCAACCAGTTCGACGCCGCATTTCCCATCGCCTTCTCGGAACCGCAACGCACCTACTGCATCGAGGTCAACTTGACAGGTTAGCGACTTCGCAGTCGGGAGTGCTGTTCCCGTCGCAACAGGGCCGTGCCGATGCGCTGTGGCGGGGAAAGCGCGGGCGTACCGTCGACGTCATGACCGACGACCAGGTTGCGCCGTGGGATGACATCTATCGAGGCGATGCGGAGAATTTTTCGGGACCGGTGCCGTGGAACATCGGTGAGCCGCAACCCGAGATCGCCGGACTGATCGCCGAGGGCAAATTCCGCAGCGACGTATTGGACGCGGGCTGCGGACATGCCGAGACTTCCCTCCACTTGGCGGCGCAGGGGTACACGGTGGTCGGTCTGGACCTGTCGCCGACGGCCGTTGGCGTGGCTCGGGCAGCCGCGGCGGACCGTGGACTGACGACGGCCACCTTTCAGGTGGCGGACATCAGTTCTTTCACAGGCTTCGACGGACGGTTTGCCACGATCGTCGACAGCACCCTGTTCCATTCGCTGCCCGTGGACCGTCGCCGCGACTACCTGCACGCCGTCGCCCGAGCGGCGGCACCCGGTGCGCAGTACTACATCCTGGTGTTCGCGAGGGGTGCCTTCCCCCGAGGGGCAAGGACCGAATCCGGTGACCGAGGAAGAGTTGCGCGAGGCCGTCGCGGAGTACTGGAACATCGACGACGTTCGCCCCGCATTCATCCACGCACTGCTCGGACCGGAGGAGGCCGCGAACTGGGAGCGCGACGACAAGGGGCGGGCCATGCTGCCTGCGTGGCTGCTGTCGGCTCACCGCGATTGATGGGTGGGCCGACACTGCGCGAGTCGTGCGGCGCAGCCAAGCGCAGCCCCTGCCAACGATCTATATCAGCTGGCAGGGGCGCTACACGGACAACCTGCTACGTGATGACGAGCGGCGCATGAGAGATTTTGGCGAGCACGGGCATGGAAGTCCAGAGACTGTGATCCACGCCATGGCACAAATTTCAACCACCCTGAATGCCGGTTCGCGAATGGCGCTTTCAGCCCTGTGAGTACTTGTTAACCGCGGGCGGTTAACAAGTACTCACAGGGGGTCAGGCGCCGATCGAGGCCTTCATCATCGGGAGCATGGCCCAGAGCTGATCTTGCCAGTAGCCCCAGGTGTGGGTTCCGGACGCGGGGAAGTCGTAGTGCGCGCCAATTCCCAGAGTGTCGAGCCGTACCTGGAAGGCGCGGTTCTGGGCAAGGGCGATCGCTTCGAGGCCCATCGCGGTGCTGGTGTTGAACGCGCCGATAGCGGAGTCCGGCCGGTCGTACGCACCCGGCAGCCCGCTCCCCGCGGAGATCCACATCGGCAGCCCGCGGAGCAGGGGGGGCGACGACGAAGGGGTCGTTGCGGAGCCAGGCCGGATCCCACGGCGGCCCCCACATGGAGTCGGAGTTGTAACCGCCGGAGTCGAGCATCGACACCCGAATGGCTTCGCGCATGCCCGGTGCCGACAGGTTGAGGTATCCGGACATCGAACCGGCGAACGTGAACTGGTCGCGGTGATATGCGGCGAGGATGAGGGCTGCGTTGCCGCCCATCGACAGGCCGGCCACGGCGTTACTCGTCCGACTGATGCCGTACACGTTCGCGAGGAAGTCGGGCAGGTTCTGGGTCAGGAACGACTCCCACTTGTAGGTGTAGGGCTGTCCGTTGGTATTGCTCGGGGCGTACCAGTCCGAGTAGAAGCTGGACATCCCGCCGACGGGCTCGACCACGTTGATTCCGTGATCCGACAGCCACGCGGCGTTGGTCTCGTGCTCCCAGCCGCTGACGTCGTTGGGTGCGCGGAGGCCGTCGAGCAGGTACAGGGCCTTGTTGCTGCCGTTGTTCGCCAGCCATATCCGTACCTTGATCTGCCCGACACCTCCCGGGGCGGCAACCCAGTGTTCACGCAGCCGGTCATACGGATTCGCCGCAGCAGTTCCGCCTCCGGCCAGTACGAATGCCAACGGCAGAATGACCACGGCGACCATCAGACGTACGACTGCGCGCAGCATAGTCCGCCGCCGCGTTCCGGTAACACTCATGTTCCAGCCTCCTGGTTGTCGTCCCCGGCCAGGTACATACTCGTAACACGTTATTGCCCGGAAACCCTGAGTCCAGGTGTTTGCGCACAATCGTTATCCGAGGCGCCGTTCAGTCGACTCGTGCGACGGAGGTGATTCGGTGCAGGGTGAAGCGACGGACACTGCCGCTCGCCGGGTCGAAAGCGTCGAGTTGACCACCGCCGACGCTCACGGGGTCGACGATGCGGTGCGTCGCGACGCCCTGCGCGTCGACGTAGCCGATGGACACGCTGCTCTTCTCGCGGGCGGCAGTGCTGAGCAGTGCGACGGTGGCGGCACTGCTGGCTCGCGACCCGTCGGCGCGGATGCTGCCGCGGCCTTGGGCCGAGGCGGCCAGATCACCCGCACGCAGGGTGCGGACCACTGCGTCGAGCTGCGCTTCGGTGGCGACGGCCGGTGCTCGAGTCCCGGGGGCCTTGCGACGGGTCAGCACCCGCGCGCCCCGCGGACGGAGGTCGACCAGCGCTCCCGAGGAATCCTCACCCGCGGGCGCGAACCCGGCGGCGCGCAGTTCGTTCAGTACCTCCCGCAGCGGGGCCTGCGACACCGCCACCGTCGGCGCCAGCGCGCGGAGCGCCAATGTAGTGGCCACGGGCGACGCCAGCACCTCGGCGAGCAGGGCGGGATCTTCACAGCGGACGAAGGACGAGGCGACTCCGGCCCGCAGCCGTCCGTGCCGCCGGGCAACGTCGTCGATCAGGTACGACAACGACTGCGGCACGGGGGTGCGCGACCGGGTCGTGAAGAGGCTGTGCAGCTCGGCGGCAGTCATTCCGGCGTCGAGTGCCCTACGCACGCTGTCTTCGCTGATCCGGTACATGGACGCCGCACCGGCCGACTCGATGTCCGCGACCAGGGCGATCTGCTCGAGCAGGTCGGGCGTGAGCGGTCCCGGAGCGACGACGGTGAGGTCGGCCTGCACGAGAACGTGGTCGACGGGCTCGGGGAGTGAGGCATGCATCTCCGCCTCGGCGTCACCGCCGTGAATGAGCGCACGACCGGCAGAGCTGAGGGCACCGCGCGCGACCAGACCGAGAGTCGCGGCCTCGTCGAGGGTCCGCTCCACCGCATGCACGCGCAGTCGGGCACCCCACCTCGGGCGACGCCACGCGAGCAGTCGGCTCAATTCCGCGGGCGCTGCGGACTGACCGCTCCCGAGTTCGGCGAGAAGCCCGAGGATCGTCCGCCGGTCGCGGGGTGCGGACGGCGCCCGCACCTCCTCCGACAAGGCGGCAACCGGTTTGTCGTTGGAATCGCGCATACCGATGAACCACGCCATGCGCGGCAGCTCGAGCCATCCGGCGGCCAATGCGTGCCATCGCCGGGCGATCGGCGCGTTCAGCCAGTTGTCGACGGCGGCCGTCGGCGCCCAGTAGCTGTCCCCACTGTCCGAGGGCGGAGCCGGATCAGGCGCGCCGCTCGCGATCAACCCGGCCGCCGAGAGAAGCTCGACCAGCAGACTCAGCCGGTTCTCGTCGATCCCGGACACCTTCGCGATGCGCCGTAGCTCCCGGACACCCAGACCGCCGGCCCGCAGGGCGGGCGCGGGCGCCTCTCCGAGAACCTTGACGACGTCCTCGCAGTGGCGGACCAGCTCGAGGGCCTCACCCGCCGCTGCGGCATTGATGTCGGCTGGTTTGTACTTACGGCCGGTCACGGCGGGCGGCGTCAGGGAGGTGGGGTCGAAAGCGGCTTCACCGCGCAGAACCTGACGCACCTGGAACGGCAGTTCCACCGTCTCTTCGTCGACCCAGCGCAAGAGTCCGGCGGCGAGAAGGCGCTGCACGGGCCGATCGGCAGGCGTTCCCGGGGCCGCGTCCCGCGTCCGACCGACTGACGTGGAGCGGGCGAGCGTCTCGAGGATGTCGCGTTCAACCGTCACCAGCTGTGCCAGAGCAGCGGTGATGCCGGCCTCGTCGAGCGTCTCCGTGGGCTCGGCGATACGTCCGACACGCCACGGGATGGTCGCGACGACGGCGGGAACGATGCGGAGATTGTCGGCGTCGCCCCACACCAGTGCCAGCGACCGCAGGGTGTCGAGGGTGGCGTCGACCGTCTTCTTGGTCACCCTCGTCCCCACTGCGCCCAGAAGTGCGGCGCGGGAGACAGGCATCTCGTCCGCCTTGTCGAGGGCGAGTAATTCGAGGATGCCGAACTCGAGCGAGGTGAGATTGTCGGCGGCACGGGCCACCGACGCCCGCTGTTCGGCACGTCCGGCGAGAACGACGATCGTGGCAGGCGGGGGGACCGCCAAGTCGGGGCGCGCACGAAGCAGCGCGATCAGGTGGGCGTCGCTGCGCGCTGCCAGCCAGTCGGCGAGACTTGCGCCGCCGGCGCTGCTCGTAGCGGCGCCGGGGGTCGTGACGGTGTCGTCGGTGTCGGTCATCGACTATCAGATTAGAGACCTGGGCTGTACGTCGCCGACCGCTCCTGTCAAAATGTCCCCGTGGCTAACAATTCTAAGAAGCAGTATGTGGATCCAGGGTGGCCCGAAACCGCCGATGGAGATCACGCCGTGACCGAACTGTCGTCGAGCCGGGCGGGCGGTCTGTCCCCGTTCGGCGAGGACACCGAGTTCCCGCTGCCGGCGGAGTCGTTGCCGTACGCGCATCCGCACACGGTGATCAACCGCTAGTACAACGGCAGAAGAGGGGCCCTGCACCGCAATGGTGCAGGGCCCCTCTTCGCTGTGCCGAAGGACTTACTGCGGAAGCAGGGCCCGGTTGGCGTCGATGAGCTGCAGGATCTGGGGATCGATCTGGATACCCTGAGCCTTGACGGCCTCGATGGCCGAGTCGATGGCGTCCGCAGCCTGCGGGGCCGCATTGGTGCTCGGAACGCCGCTCGTGAGGTCGGGGAGCGCCGGGGCCTCCGGGACGTCGGGCACGGTGGCCGGCGCGTTGCGCTGGGTGGGGGCGCTGCTCAGGCCGAGGCTCGAGGAGCAGGACGGCCATGCGCCCCATCCCTGCGAGTCGAGAACACGCTCGGCAACAACGATCTGCTCTTCGCGTGAAGCCTGGTTTGCGGTGGCGGCGTACTGGCTGCCGCCGTGTGCGTTCCACGTGCTGGGCGAGAACTGCAGGCCGCCCTGGTAGCCGTTTCCGGTGTTGATGCCCCAGTTTCCGCCGGACTCACACTGCGCGAGGCGGTCCCAGTCGGAATCAGGGGCTGCGTTCGCGGTGCCCGAGAAGGCTGCTCCGGCGACGCCCATGATGGCGCCGGTGACGGCGACCTTGGCGACGGTACGGCCGGTGGTGGTGGGCTTGCGATGACGTCCGCTCATAGTGGGTCGAGATCCTCTCCACACGCGCCTGCGAGGTCAGCTGTCGGGTTCGGGCTGAGAGGTCGCCCGGCCTCACCCCTCCTGGCTTGGAGAGGGTCTGGCTTCACCCCAAGGTCCGACTGTGCGTGGCACATTCGGACCGGTGTCCGCCTGGGAACTGGAGTTCCCTGGAGGACTTTGGGTCCCCCGTCCTCGTCCCTGGAATGCTTCGTCGGGACTCCGGTACCCGCGGGACGAGGCTTGGCGCGGCGGGCCGGATGTGGCCGATGTTTGCTCGACCGCTGACGACGGTAACGGTCCGAGGCCTCAGTGTCACCATTTGATAACGCCGCGTGTCCGTGCCTGATGCAGCCCACTATTCGGGGCCTCGCGGACTCTTCCCAGCTAGTAGCGGCGAGACATGCCTATCGCCGACCCGTTGCTCTTCCGTTACCGAGCCGTTATGTGAGTAACGTCACATCAGTGTTGGAGCGTCGACTATGTCCTTGCCGAGAGGCATGAGCGAGATCGGAACCATCTTGATGTTCGCCACGGCGAGGGGGATACCGATGATGGTGATCGCCATGGCAACCGCGGTGACGACGTGGGCGATCGCCAGCCACAGACCGGCGATGATGAACCAGATGACGTTGCCGATCAGCGACGCCACCCCGGCCGTCGGTTTGTCGACGACCGTCTTCCCGAACGGCCACAGCGCGTAGACGCCGACGCGGAAGGAGGCGATCCCGAAAGGAATGGTGATGATCAGAATGCAGCAAAGAATTCCGGCGACGAAGTAGCCCAGGGCGAGCCAGAGCCCACCGAAGATCAGCCAGATGATGTTGAGCAGAAGTCTCATGATCGTCCCGTCGTAGTGAGGGTCTGGATGTCGTCGCCGAGCGTGTGCACGATCAGCGTGTTCGTCGGCCCTGTCTCAGCGCCGCCACGATCCCGAGGAGGAACCCGATCGGGCACGCGAGCGCGATGAGATACAGGACGAGGCCGGGATCGCTGTCCGAGACCACCGGGGTGAGAAAGATCGCCACGATCGCGAGGAATCCGACCGCGAACAAGGCAAGCGCCACCCGCAGCAGACCATCGTGGGTGCGGGGGGTCCCGGGCGTGCTCGGGGGAGTCGATTCTGAGGGCACACCAGCAACGATAATGCCTGGAAACCCGAATGCCGGAGGCAGTGTGTGCAAGGTAGACTGTGGATACTGCGCGTCCCGCACCAAAGGTGGGGCGCGTTGTTTTGCATACCAATTGCACTTCAAGTGATGAGCGGGTGAACGCGGTGCCGACCGGCAAGGTGAAGTGGTACGACGTCGAAAAGGGCTTCGGCTTTCTGTCGCAGGAAGAGGGGGAGGACGTCTATGTTCGTTCGTCCGCTCTGCCCGAAGGCGTCGAGGGCCTCAAGGCCGGTCAGCGCGTCGAGTTCGGCATGGCCGCCGGGCGGCGCGGTCCGCAGGCGTTGAGCTTGAAAGTGCTCGACCCGGCGCCGTCGCTGCGCCAGAACGCCGCACGCAAGGAACCTTCCGCAAAGAAGCACACCCCCGACGAATTGCACGGCATGGTCGAGGACATGATTACGCTTCTCGAGGCGAAGGTGCAGCCCGACCTGCGCCGGGGCAAATACCCCGACCGCAAGACGGCTCAGCGCATCTCCGAGGTTGTCCGCGCCGTCGCCCGGGAACTCGACAGCTGACAGAACGCTTTTCCGAAAAAGGAACCCCGCACCACGACACGGTGCGGGGTTCCTTTTTCGCTTGCTGTCGAATCAGGCCGTCTTGATCGACCAGGCGGCCCGCGCCTGCGTCAGCCCCTGCTCGTCGATGACGGCGGAGGGCAGCTGGATCTCGACTCCGGCCAGCTGTAATTCTTCCGTCGACGGCACGGTCACTGCACGGGTCTCACCCGCGCGGTGCGCCCTCTCCTGCACGACGACCTGCCCCGACGGGTCCTGATAGACGACGACCATGCGCCACGGTGCGTCGACGATCTCCTGCGGCAGCGACAACTGCAGCGCGGATCCGGGGGGGACGTCCAGTTCGGCAAGCCGGCCCGTCTCGCAGTTCTCGAGGTACAGATTGCAGAACGCCAGTGGCGCCACCTGCTCCGCGTGGCCGTGCGCGAAGGCGGTGATCTCGGGCAGGCGGGGATCGGAGTCCCGAATGAGCGCGTATAGAACCCCGACGAAGGCCACGGCCGTCACCACCAGTCCCACGGTGATCAGTGCCAGGGTCTTCTTGGTTCGCGCCTGCATACTCACTTACGTCACATTTCCCGTCGATCGGTCGGCCCTGTGGGTCGAGATTGGCTGAGTTACTTCCTGTTCGGCGAGGTCGGGCCGCTTTCCGCCGAGCCCTGGCAGCAGCGTGCTGCCCCGGTAGGTGAGGACCGTCTGCACCAGCCCGACGGTCATAACCGCCGACACCACGGTGAATCCGATCCAGTACTCGGTGGGGAGCAGGACGCCCAGCGCACCGCCCACCACCCAGCTGAGCTGCAGCACCGTCTCGGAACGACCGAATCCCGAGGCGATCGATTCTTCCGGCAGATCGTGTTGCAAGGATGCGTCCAGCGACACCTTGGCCAGAGCGCTCGCCGCCGACCCGACGAGGGTGGCAACGGCTGCGGTCAACAGGTTGTCGGTGACGGCAGCGATCACCGCCACCACCCAGACGGCGCCCGTGCAGCGCAGGACGATCAGAGCGGGACGGCCGAGTTTGAGGCGGGCGCCGGCGGCGTTGCCGGTGAAGTTCCCGATGCCGGCAGCTGCCCCGACCAAGCCCAGCATCGCGGCCTGGATCAGTGGTTCGTGGTCGGTCCGGGACTTCGCCACGAACGCGATGTACAGGGTGAGGAACCCGGTGAGCACGCGGATCGTGCTGTTGCCCCACAGCCCGGTGATGACCGCCCGTCCCAGCGGCTGCCTGCGCTTACCCGACTTGGGCCCGGCGTCCGCCTCCGGCATCACGCGGGTGCGGTCGATGACCTCGGTGTGTCGGTCGTCACCGTGATAGGTGAGGGTGGCCGGGACCTCGCCTTCGGTTACCTCCACCCACGACGGGATACGCATGCTCAGGTAGGCGCCGAGGACGGTGATCACCGCTGCCAGCCACAACGTCGCCATGGACGATCCGGTGACCAGCGCGAGAGCGCCGGCGAGAGCGCCCGCGCCGATGGTTCCGCCGAGGAGACCGAAGACGGTGAGCCGGGAGTTGACCCGGACGAGGTCGATCTCCGGCGGTAGTACTCGTGGTGTGACAGCGCTCTTGAGGACCGAGAACGACTTACTGAGCACCATCATCCCGAGTGCGGCGGGATAGAGCACCCAGCTGTCGAAGTTGAAGACCAGGATGATCGCGAGCGCGGTACGCAGTCCGAACGACGACGCGAGGGCGATGCGCCGACCGTGCTGAAGACGGTCGAGCATCGGGCCGATCAGTGGGGCGATGACCGCGAACGGGGCGATGGTGATCAGAAGGTACAGCGCGACCTTGGTCTTGTCCTCGCCCGTCGCCGCGGAAAAGAACAAGGTGTTCGCGAGCGCGACGGCGATGGCCGCATCGGTCGCGTTGTTGGTCATCACCGCATAGGTGAGCGCGGTGAGTCCCGATTTGTCCGCACCATCTGCCTTCGCTGCCCGGTGGAAAGTGGCGATCGTCCTGTTGGTCAGCTCGCGACTGCGCATGGCGGCTACCCGGGTGACCGTGAGCTTGCGCGGCATCGGCGGCGCCTTGGGTGCATTCGCCCGGTCCTCCTCCGACCGGGATCGCTGCCCACCGCCCACTGGATGCAGGGGCGGCAACGGCGTACGTCGTCCTCCGGAGCGGGCAGCCGGAGGATAATTGTCGTAGCCGGGATGAGCGGTTGGCCCGGAATTGCCGTGGGGCGCCCGACTGCTGTCGGAGTCGAAGGGTTCGCGCGGTCCGGTCACTCCCCAATTCTGTCCTAGTCGGCGGACATCCGACCACAGCAACCCCGGGCAAGCTGGTGGGACCGGCCTGTCAGGGAACGAATCGGACCTCGAACATTCGCGGCCAGTATTTTCCGGTGAGGAGGAAACGGTCGGTTCCGGGAATCTGGGCGACGCCGTTGAGGACGTCGACGTCCCGCGGCCCGGGCGGCAACGCGTCGCGTAGTGCGCTCGCGTCTATCGCCGCGATCACGCCGCCGTCGGCGGGGTCGATACGGACGAGGGTGTCGGTGGTCCACACATTGGCGTAGACGGTGCCGTCGTCCGCGCACTCGAGTTCGTTGAGGTGAGCGACGGCAACCCCGTCCCGGCGCGCCTGGACGGTGCGCTGCGCTTCGAACGTTCGGGAGTCGCGGAAGGTGAGGGTCGACGAGCCGTCACTGGTCACGAGACTGCCGGCAAGCGCGCAGATGCCCCAGCCCTCGGCGTCCAGTGCGACCCGACGCTGCTCGCTCAGGGTCTCCCGGTCCCGAGCGATGGCCACACCGTCACGCCAGGTCAGCTGCCACACCGTGTCGTCGACGACGGTGATGCCCTCACCGAACAGAGGGGGAGGGAGCTCGGCCCGAGCGCGGACGGTCCCGCTGCCCAGGTTCGTCGCACGAACCCACGACTCGCCGCTTCGACCTGTCCCCTCGAAGAGATCGTCGCCGGCGATCTCGAGCCCCTGAGTGAAGGCATTCGGGTCGTGATCGAGGGTGCGCAGTATCTCCACACGCAGCTCGGCGTCGGGGGCGTCGGCCGCTGTGGGGGCCTGCGCGGAGCAGGAGGTCACCATCATCGCGACCCCGAGGAGGGGCGCCGCGAGTGCGGGGACGAGGTGCCTTCCGCCGGTCATCGGACCAGCATGACAGCCCAGGTGGGCATCCACTTGCGGTGGTGCGGCAAACTGGTGGTGTGAGTGTTGCTTCTTCCGACGAGCGCGCAGTGTCGCGCCCCGTACTGACCGACGCCGTCGAGCTCGCCCGAACCGCGCTGGCCGAACTGCAGGACGGGGGAATCGGCGAGTACCTGGGTGTCACCACCGAGGACGAGTGCGCCGCGACTCACCGTTTCGTCGCCGACCTTCCGGGCTACCGGGGCTGGCAGTGGGCGGTGGTGGTGGCCGCTGATCCCGCGGCGGATCACGCCACCGTCAGCGAAATCGCCCTCCTCCCCGGACCCGATGCCCTCGTCGCCCCCGACTGGATTCCCTGGGATCAGCGCATTCGGCCGGGTGATCTGTCGGCCGGTGACCTGCTGGCACCCCCGGCCGGCGACCCCCGGCTCGTTCCCGGCTACGTCGCCAACGGCGACCCCGAGGTCGACGACGTCGCCCTCGAAATCGGGCTCGGCCGCAAACAGGTGATGAGCCTCGAGGGCCGTCTCGACGCCGCGCAACGCTGGCACGACGGCGAGTACGGTCCGGATTCGGAGATGGCCAGGGCGGCCCCGTCCACGTGCTCCCTGTGCGGGTTCTATCTGCCGCTCGCCGGGTCGCTGCATCGAGCGTTCGGCGTGTGCGGCAACGAGTTGGCGGCGGACGGGCACGTCGTCGACGCCGAATACGGATGCGGGGCCCATTCGGACACCTCGCTGCCGTCGGGTGCCGGTTCGCCGCAGTTCGACGCCTACGACGACGGCGCCGTCGAGATGGTCGAGGGTCCGACCGGAACCGAGGCCGGGAACGCCGACCCCGACACGGAGACAGTGACGGCCGAGGCGACCGCGGCCGGCAACTCCGACGTGGAGGATTCCGCATCGACCAGCTAGCCGATCCTTTCGGCACGGGTGCCCTTCGGGACTCGACGCTGCACGCGTGGCGCACCTCACCCACCCGGTTGAGGGAAGACGCCGCCGCGGAGTCCGATCTCGTCCACGCCGGCTACCGCGACCGGTTGCTGACCGAGCTGGCGCAGAACGCCGCCGACGCGGCCGCGCGCGCGGGCGTGCCCGGTGAGCTCTGGGTGCGTCTCGACGGGTGCGTGCTGAGCGTCGCCAATACGGGTGCGCCGCTGGACGAGTCCGGGGTGCAGGCTCTCGTCGCCCTCCGTGCGTCGAACAAGTCGGCGGGCACGGTCGGCCGTTACGGGGTCGGGTTCACCGCGGTGTTGTCGGTGAGCGACGAGGTGGAGTTGCGATCGACGTCCGGTTCGGTCGCCTTCTCCTCGCGGCGCACGCGATCTGCGCTCGCGGAGTTCGACGGCGCCGATCCGGGTGCCGATGTTCCGGCGCTGCGCCTCGCGTGGCCCACCGACCACCGTCCCGCCGCGGGGGCGACGTCCGAGGTCGTCTTGACCCTGCGCGACACCGTCGACGCGACCGCGTTGCTGGCCCACATGGCCCGTGAGGCGCCGGACCTGCTGCTCGAGCTTCCCTCCCTGGCCTCGATCACCGTGGGGGGCAGGGAGTTTCGAAGACGAGAGCACTCACTGGCATCCGGGCTGACCGACATTGCCATCGGCGACGACCACTGGTGGCAATTCGAATCCGGGCGGGCCCGGTGGCTGGTCCGCGTCGTCGACGGCGTCGTGCGCCCCTCTGCCGACGACGTTCTGCGTGCCCCCACTCGCTCGGACGAGGAACTGTCGATCCCGGCAATGTTGATAGCGGACGTTGCGATGCAACCCGATCGCCGCCGCGTGCTGCCCGGCGCATCGCTTGCCGAGGTGACGGTCGGTTACGCCGACTTCGTGGCGGCATTGCCCCCGAAACAACGACCGGCGCTGGTCCCCTTGCCGGGTTTCGCTCGCAGCGAGGTCGATTCGGCTCTGCGGGAACGGCTGCTCACCGAACTGCGGGAGAAACCGTGGCTTCCCACAGTCGGCGGGAAGGACAGGGCGCCCAACCGGGCATCGGTCGTTCCCGGACTCAGTGACGAACTCGCCGAACTCCTCGCCGACATCGTGGACGGCCTGGTGGTGCCGGAACTGTCCGGACCGCGCTGGGCCCCCGCTCTGGCCGCCGTCGACACCCACAGGATCGGACTCGCCCGCATCGCCGAACTGCTCAGCGGGATCGACCGGGAGCCGACGTGGTGGGCTCGCCTGTACGCGGCGCTCGAACCTCTGGCCGTCGACGCACTCGCGGCCGAGGAACTGGCGTCCATTCCCGTGCCGCTGTCGGACGGCCGCACGGTGACCGGACCGCGAACAGTATTGCTGGGACACGACATCGGAGACGTTCTCGGTGTGGACTGGACGCGGCTGGTCCACCCCGAGGCGGCGCACCCGCTGCTGTCGAGGCTCGGCGCCAAGACCGCGACCGCCGTCGACCTGCTGTCCGATCCGGCACTGCGGGCCGAGATCGAGGACCTCGATCACGACGACGTGGCGGCGGCGGCGGAATTGTCCACCGTGGTGCTCGCGCTTGCCACACACGCCGAGCCCGGCGCCCTGCCGTCGTGGGTGGGCGAACTCCTTCTGCCCGACATCGACGGCGAATTGCGCGGCGCCGACGAATTGCTCCTACCCGGTGCACCTCTCGCGGCGGTTCTGGTGGACGACTCGCCGTTCGCGTCGGTGGACCCGGCTTTCGCCGAGCGGGTGGGCGAGACAGCATTGCGTGCCGTCGGTGTGGGCTGGGGCTTCACCGTGCTGCGCGCAGAACTGCCCACCGGGCCCGATCACGACCTCGACGACGAGAACCGCTGGTGGGACACACTCGACGACGATCCCGAGACGATCGACGCCGTACGTGACCTCGACCTCGTGGACGAGGACCGCTGGGCGACGGCTCTGACCATGCTCGCGACGGATCCGTCGACCCGCCCACTGCTCGCGGACCGCCGCGGCTACACGGCGTGGTGGCTACGGCACAACGCCGAACTGGACGGCCAGGCCCTGGGATTGCTCCGCGAACCGGGCGATGACACGTTCACCGGGCTACTGGACGCCGTCGATCATCCGGAGTCGGTCGTGTTCGCCGCGGCGCTCGCCTCACCCGCCGTCGATTCTCCCGAACTGGCGCAGCTACTCCTCGATCGTCTCGCCGACTCCAGGCGGCAGCCATCCCCGGCGGTGATCGTGCGCACGCACACCCTGCTGGGCGCGGCCGCTGCTGCGGGGGTCCTCGACCTCGACGAACTACACCTGCCGGACCATGTGCGCGCCGTCACCGGCGCTGTGATCGACGCCGGCGCGGCGCTGGTGCTCGACAAGCCGTGGTTGTCCGCCGCAGTCCCGCACGACCGCCTGGTCGCCGGGGCCCTCGACACCGGTGAGGCACTGGCCGACCTGCTCGATGTCGCCACAGCCTCCGCGGCGGTGCGGAGCGTCGTGACCAGCACCGGCCGCCCGGTGTCGTGGGAGCTCGAACCGACGGCAGTGCTCGCCCACGTCAGCATCGGCCGACCCCTGCCCCACGGCAAGGTCGTGGTTCATCCGCAGCTCACCGTATCGCTCACCGGTGCCCTCGATGTCGAAGTGACCGTTCCGTGGTGGGTGGACGAAGACGGCACCACACACGTCTCCGCGTCCTGGGCGGCAGCCACCTGGGGTGTGCCAGATGCCCGTTGACAGCAGTGTCCTGAAGGGGGCGATCGAGGACCGGCCTCTGTGGCTGGTCGACGTCGTCACGGCGATCACGAACAGCGGGGGAACCGTCGCCGCGTGGATCATCTCGGTCGTACTCACCGTCACACTGCTCCGGCAGGACCGCCGACGGGACGCCCTGCTCGTCGGCGGCGCGATGCTGTCCGGCTGGGCGGTGATGAGCGGCTTGAAACAACTGTTCCGGCGCGACCGACCACCGCTCCCCGAACGGCTGGTCGACATCTCGACCTACTCGTTCCCGTCCGGCCACGCCATGATGACCGCCACCCTGGCTTGTGTCGTCGGCACCGTGGTCGTTCGCCTCGTCGTGCTTCCTCGTGTCCGCGCGGCAGCGCTGACCCTGCTCGGGCTCTACACGCTGATGGTCGGGCTGTCGCGGGTCTACCTCGCGGCGCACTGGATCACCGACGTCCTCGCCGGCTGGGTCTTCGGGGCACTGTGGGCGGCCTTCTGGATTTTGCTGACCCGCTCACCCGCCGGCACCAGCACCCGCCCCTAGAGCAGACCCTGCTGCGCCACTAGAGCAGACCCTGCTGTGCCCCCCGACTGCCGCGCCTCGCCGCCCGCCGCTGCAGCGCGAACAATCCGTAGCCGAGGAACCCGACGACGACGCCCGCGATACACGTCGGCAACGCATCCGCCCACCGGTCGCCCGTGACGATCACCACGACCATCGCCACAACCCACGCAAGCGTGCCCAGGATCAGTGCAGGTCGCGGGTCGGCGAGGCGCCGCGTGAGGGGTTGTCGGTCTGCGGTCTCGTTCACCGGAAGAACGCTACCCTCGTCGCCGTGCCCTAATCTCCAGTAGCGACGCGCGACTTCTGGCGATGGGGATTGAGAACATGGGTGCAGCTCCGAAACTGCTCGACAACTACTTCAAAATCACCGAACGTGGTTCGACAGTGGGCACGGAAATCCGCGGCGGTGTGGTCAGCTTCGTCGCGATGGCGTACATCGTGGTCCTCAACCCATTGATTCTCGGCAGTTTCTCCGCGGACGACGCCGTCGCCAAGACGGACGTCCTCGGCAACATCCTCCCCGTCAACCAAGTTGCCGCGGTCACCGCCCTCGTGGCGGGTCTGATGAGCATCGTCTTCGGCATCGTGGCCAACTATCCCTTCGCGATCGCGGCGGGCCTCGGTATCAACAGTCTCCTCGCCGTTACCATCGCGCCGCAGGTCACCTGGCCGGAGGCGATGGGCCTGGTGGTGATCGACGGAATCATCATCGTCGTCTTGGCGCTCACCGGTTTCCGGACCGCGGTGTTCAACGCCATTCCGCCCGAACTGAAGTCCGCGATCGCCGCCGGCATCGGAATGTTCATCGCGTTCATCGGCCTCGTGGACGCCGGATTCGTGCGACGCATTCCCGATGCCGCCGGAACGACGGTCCCCGTGGGCCTCGGCATCAACGGATCTATCTCTTCCTGGCCCACAGTGACCTTCGTATTCGGTGTCCTGCTGATGGGCGTACTGGTAGTCCGTAGGGTGCGCGGTGGATTGCTGATCGGCATCGTCGTCACCACCGTGCTGGCGGCGATCATCGAGGCGGTCGCCGGAGTGGGTCCGTCGCTCGGAGTGAACCCGAACGGTTGGAACCTCAGTGTGCCCGCGGCTCCCGATGTCGTCGCGGAACTCCCGGACCTGAGCCTCGTCGGCGACGTCAGCCTCTTCGGCGCCTTCGTCCGCATCGGCGTGCTGGCCGCGAGCCTCCTCGTGTTCACACTCGTGCTCGCCAACTTCTTCGACGCCATGGGCACCATGACCGGACTCGGCAAGGAAGCCGGTCTCACCGACCAGGAGGGCAACCTACCCAACATCGGGCGGGCGCTCGTCGTGGAGGGAACCGGCGCCATCGTCGGAGGTGGCGCATCCGCTTCGTCCAACACGGTCTTCGTGGAGTCCGCATCCGGTATCGCCGAGGGCGCGCGCACCGGCCTGGCGAATGTCGTGACGGGACTGCTCTTCCTGGCCGCGATGTTCCTCACCCCGCTGTACTCGGTGGTGCCGATCGAGGCGGCCGCGCCAGCCCTGGTCGTGGTGGGCGCCATGATGATCGGCCAGGTTCGCGACATCGACTTCTCGAAGTTCTCGATCGCGTTGCCCGCGTTCCTCACCATCGTCGTGATGCCGTTCACCTACTCGATCGCCAACGGCATCGGTGTCGGCTTCATATCCTGGGTGGTCCTGAACGCTGCGAGTGGCGGTGTCAAGAAGATTCACCCGTTGATGTGGGTGGTGGCACTGCTGTTCGTGGCGTACTTCGCAGTGGACCCGATCACCGACGCAGTAACGTAAACGACGGCCCATCGGTCCCGTATTGTCATTCCCGTGACCACGGATACGCGCGCACTCGCCAGCGACCTTTCTTTGGCCGTCGTGCGCCTGACGCGTCATCTGCGTGGGCGTCGCGTCGACGCCCAGGTGTCGCTCACCCAGCTGTCTGCGCTGGCAACCCTTGCCCGTGACGGAGCCATGACGCCGGGCAATCTCGCCGCCCGTGAGAAGGTGCAGCCGCCGTCGATGACCCGGGTCATCGCCTCGCTCGTCGATCTGGGACTGGTCGAGCGCGCAGCGCATCCCACCGACGGCCGCCAGATCATTGTCACCCTCTCCGATGCCGGTCACGCGCTGATCGCCGACGAGACGCACGCCCGTGAAGCCTGGATGAACGAGCGGCTGTCCGGACTCGACGAGGACCAGTTGAAAACGCTCCGCGACGCGGTCGGCATCATCACGGCCATCGTCGCCGACTCCGAGTAGCCGCACCGAAGCGCAGGCGCTTCGGCCGCCGGGAGCAAGATGGAACGGTGCCACCCGAACCTGACGCCGCCTCACCCGCCCGGCAGAAGACCGGAATGTTCGCCGCCCTGCATACCCGCAACTACCGGCTGTGGGCCTCGGGGCAGATCGTGTCCCTCGTCGGGACGTGGATGCAACGGGTGGCGCAGGACTGGCTCGTCCTGACCCTGTCGGACGGCAACGCCCTCGCGGTGGGCATCGTGATGGCACTGCAGTTCGGGCCGACCCTGTTCCTGTCCGTGTGGGGTGGCGTGCTCGCCGACCGCTACGACAAGCGGCGAATACTGATCACCACTCAGGTGGCGATGGCGTTGTGCGGCCTGGTGCTCGGCCTGCTCGACGTGGGTGGGGTGGTCGTGCTGTGGCACGTGTACCTCATCGCCTTCGTGCTGGGTTGCGCCTCCGCGATCGACGCACCGGTCCGTCAATCGTTCACCATCGAAATGGTCGGCAGGGATTTTCTTCCCAATGCCATCGCGCTGAACTCGATGACCTTCAACACCGCACGCATCATCGGCCCGGCGGTGTCCGGGGTGCTCATCACTCTCATCGGCACGGGCTGGGTGTTCCTCCTCAATGCCGCCACGTTCACCGGGGTGTTGGTCGCGCTGGCGATGATGAATACGCGGGAACTGTTCACCGCCCCGCCCGCGGAACGCGGTAAAGGGCAGGTGCGGGCGGGCTTTCGTTATGTGTGGGGCCGCGCCGATCTACGCGTGCTCATGATCGCGGTGTTCCTGGTGTCGACGTTCGGGCTGAACTTTGCCCTCAGCCTGGCTGTGCTCGCCCGCAACACCTTCGGGCAAGGCGCGGACGCCTACGGGCTGCTGTCCACCACCCTGGCCGTCGGCACGCTCGCGGGCGCCACGATCGCCGCGAAGCGCCGGACACCGCCGCGGTTGCGTACGTTCCTCGGTGCCGCGGCAGCGTTCGGCGCGTTCGAGATTCTCGTCGGGCTCATGCCCACCTACCTCCTCGTGGCCGTCATGCTGGTGCCCACCGGCGCGCTCACCCTCACGTTCACCACGGCGGCAATGAACATTCTCCAGATGTCGGTGCCGTCGGAGATGCGGGGCCGGGTGATGGGTATCTATATGCTCTGCTTCCTCGGTGGCACTCCGCTGGGCAGTCCGGTCCTCGGCTGGCTCGCCGACGTCCTCGACCCGCGTGCACCCCTCGTGATCGGCGGTGCCATCTCATTGGTCAGCGGCCTCGGCGCTGCCCTGTACCTGATGCGGCACGCGAAGGTGCGACTGAAAGTACGCAGACCGGATGCGGGCCGCTACCTTCCGGTGTTCGAGCTGCACAACGTCGTCGACCCGCACCCGGTCGTGGTGTGCGACGCCACCGAGCAGGCGGTGGAAGCCGGCCGCGACTCGCGGCCTTGACGGCTGCCGCGACCGTTCAGACGCCGACCGCCGTCGCCACGGCCCGCCGGGTCAGCACTCTCGCGAGGTGGCTGCGGTAGTCGGCGTCGGCGTTACCGTCGGTGACCGGGTCGGTGCCCTCGGCCGCGTGCTCGGCGGCCGCCCGGATCAACTCCGGATCGGCGGCCTTGCCGACGAGCGCGTCCTCGACGCCGCGAGCGCGCACCGGCACGGCCCCCATGTTGGTCAGCGCCACCCGGGCCTGCCGGATCGTGCCGCCGTCGACCTGAATCGTCGCGGCCACCGCCACGATCGACCACGCCTCCGCGACGGTGTTGAACTTCTCGTACCGCGCCTCCCAGCCGGTGTGCTTCGGGATCCGCACATCCGCAAGTATTTCGTCCGGGTGCAGTGCCGTCGTGTAGTAGCCCTCGAAGAAGTCGGCGACCGGAATGCTCCGCCTGCCCGCGGTCCCGACCGCGGTGAGGGTGGCGTCGAGTGCCAGTGCCGGTGCGCACAGGTCACCCGCCGGATCGGCATGCGCCAGAGCGCCACCCAGCGTGCCGCGGTGCCGGATCTGCGGATCGGCGACCGTGCGGGTCGCTTCGACGAGCAGCAGCGCATGCTCCTGGACGAGCGGGTCGCGGATCATGTCGTAATACGTGGTCATCGCGCCGATCACGATGCTGTCGCCGTCTTCGCGCACACCGCGCAACTCGCCGATCCGGCCGAGATCGACGAGAGTGCTCGGCGAGGACAGGCGCAGCCGCAGCACCGGTAGCAGGCTCTGGCCGCCCGCGAGTATCTTGGCGTCGTCCCCGGCCTCGGCGAGTGCGGCCACCGCCTCTTCGACAGTGGTCGGGGCTACGTAGTCGAAGGTCGACGGAATCATCGGGCACCTCCCTGAGCGGACCGGATGGCGTTCCAGACCCGCATCGGTGTACAGGGCATCGCGATGTCACGCACCCCGAACTGTCGGACGGCGTCGAGGACGGCATTGACGACGGCCGGTGTGGATGCGATCGTTCCCGCCTCACCGACCCCCTTGACGCCGAGTGGATTACCGGTGGCGGGGGTCTCGGTGCGGCCCGTGGTGAACTTCGGCAGATCCGCCGCGGACGGTACGTGGTACTCGGCGAAGGAACCCGACAGCAGAGTGCCGGACTCGTCGTACACCGCCTCCTCGTACAGGGCCTGCGCGATGCCTTGGACAAGCCCGCCGTGCACCTGACCCTCGACGATCAGCGGGTTGACCACGTGCCCGATGTCGTCGACGCACACGTAGGACCGAATGCCGACCTTCCCGGTCTCGGTGTCCACCTCCACCGCGCACAGATGCGTGCCGTGCGGGAACGAGAAGTTCTCCGGATCGTAGGTGGCCTCGGAGTCCAGGTTCGGCTCCACCCCGTCGGGCAGATCGTGCGCGGCGAACACGGCGAGCGCGACGTCGGCGATGCCGACCGCCTTCTCGGTGCCCTTCACCCGGAATCGTCCCTCGGTGAACTCGAGATCGTCCTCGGCACACTCCATCAGGTGCGCGGCGATGGGCCGGGCCTTCGCGATCACCTTCTCGGCGGCCTTCACCACCGCGATCGCCCCGACGGCCAGCGACCGTGAACCGTACGTGTCCATGCCACGCGGCGACGTCTGGGTGTCGCCGTGTAACACCTCGACGTCCTCGAACGGAACCCCGAGCTGATCCGCGACCACCTGGCTCCACGCGGTCTCGTGTCCCTGGCCGTGCGCTGACGAACCGGTGACCACCTCGACCTTGCCGGTGGGCAGCATTCGGATCGCCGCGTGTTCCCACCCGCCGGCCCCGTAGGCCAGCGCGCCGAGGGTGCGCGACGGCGCCAGACCGCACATCTCGGTGAACGTGGACACCCCGATGCCGAGTTGCACCGGGTCCTTTCGCTCGCGTCGCTCCGCCTGTTCGCGTCGGAGACCGTCGTAGTCGAACAACTCCCGCGCGCGCTCGGTGGCGGCCTCGTAGTTGCCGGAGTCGTAGGTCAGGCCCGCGACGGTGTCGAACGGGAACTCCTCGTGGGTGATCCAGTTCTTCGCCCGCAGTTCCAGCGGATCCATCGACAACTCGGTCGCGAGCTCGTCCATCATCCGCTCGATCGCGAACGTCGCCTCCGGCCGCCCCGCGCCGCGATAGGCGTCGGTGGGCACCTTGTTGGTGAACACGTTGGTGCACGTGAAGTGATACGCCGGGAACTTGTAGATGCCGTTGAACATGAACGCGCCCAGGATCGGCACCCCCGAGGTGACCAGGCGCAGGTACGCGCCCATGTCGGCGAGAAGTTCGACCTTCATCCCGGTGACGGTGCCGTCGCGGCGGGCGGCCAGTGTCAATTTCTGGATCTGGTCGCGCCCGTGATGCGCCGCGACCATCGATTCGCTACGCGACTCGGTGTACTTGACGGGCTTGCCGAGTCGCCGCGCGACGAGCAGAGCGATGACTTCCTCCGGCGTCACCTGAAGTTTGCCGCCGAAACCGCCGCCGACATCCGGGGCGACGACGCGCAGTTTGTGTTCCGGTATGTCGAGCGTCATCGCCAGCATCAGCCGCAGGATGTGGGGGATCTGTGTGGCCGACCACATGGTGATCTGAGCGCCGGTCGGGTCGACCACCACCGAGCGGGGCTCCATGAACGCCGGGATCAGCCGCTGCTGCTTGAACGTGCGCTCGACGAGGACCTCGGCGTCGCGGATGGTCTGCTCGACGTCGCCGCCCGTGCCTGCCTCCGCAGAGTCGAAGGTCCAGGTGGCGCTGACGTTCGTCCCGAGATCCGGGTGCACGAGTTCGGCGCCGTCGGCGGCCGCGGCCGCGAGATCGAGCACGACCGGCAGTTCGTCGTACTCGACGTCGATCGCCTCGAGTGCGTCGTGAGCCTCGTACGCGCTGCGTGCCACCACAACCGCGACGGCCTCGCCGGCGAAGTTCACCCTGTCGACCGCGAGGGACGGGGCGGGCGGTGACTTCATGTCCGGTGTGATCGGCCATGCGCACGGCAGGCTGCCCTGCTCGGCGGCGAGGTCGGCGCCGGTCAGGACCGCGACGACACCGGGCATCTCGTGGGCGGCGGTGGCGTCGACACCGGTGATGCGGGCGTGCGCGAACGGGCTGCGCAGAATCGCCAGGTGCTGCATACCCGGCAGCACGAGGTTGTCGGTCCAGCGGGTGCGTCCGGTGACCAGATGCTCGTCTTCCTTGCGCTTGCGGGCCTTTCCGATTTCCGGTTCGGCGGTGGCGGTCATCGCACACCTCCCTGCGCGGTGTCGGTCGTCGGTGCATCCGCCGTCGTCGGTGTTTCGGTGGTGCTGCCGCCGCGCAACCGCTGCGCCGCATCCTGCACCGCGCTGACGATGTTCTGGTACCCGGTACAGCGGCACAGATTGCCTTCCAACCCCAGCCGCACCGTCCGCTCGTCCGGGTCGGGTTCCTCGGCGAGCAGGTCGAGGGTCTGCATGATCATGCCGGGGGTGCAGTAGCCGCACTGCAGGGCGTGGTTGTCGCGGAACGCCTGCTGCACGGGGTGCAACGTCCCGTTCCGGGACAGGCCCTCGACGGTGAGGACGTCGCCGCCGTCGGCCTGCACGGCGAGCACCGAGCAGGACTTGACGCTGTGACCGTTCAGGTGAACGGTGCACGCCCCGCAGTTTCCGGTGTCGCAGCCGATGACGGTGCCGACCTTGCCGAGCCGGTCCCGAAGATAGTGGACGAGGAGCAGTCGCGGTTCCACCTCGTCCGTGTATGCCGTTCCGTCGACGGTGACAGTGATGCGCATTGCGCCTCCAAAGCCGGGAGCGTCAGGTGATACGTCCTACTTTGCGCCGACGGAGCGCGAACAACACCCGAAATCGTGGAACCGGTTCAGGATCGGTCACGTTCGACGTGCGACCTCGAGCAGTTCCTGCAGTGTCGCGAGACTGTGGCCGGCGAGCAGACGATCGACGAACGGCAGGGCGGCCGCGATCCCCGACTGCACCGGCTCGTAACCGTCCGCGCCTGCGTGCGGATTCACCCACAGCACGGTTCGGGCGAGTCGGCGCAACTGTGCCATCTGCTCTGCGAGCAGCGTGGGGTCACCGCGCTCCCAGCCGTCGGAGAAAATCACTACGACGGCGCCGCGGGCAACGCCCCGCCTGCCCCAGCGGTCCAGGAACGCGCGCAGCGTCTCACCGAGACGGGTGCCGCCCGCCCAGTCGGGCACGGCCCGGCCTGCCGCGGCGAGCGCCACTTCCGGGTCGCGGACCCGCAGCGCCCGGGAGAGCCGCGTCAGGCGGGTGCCCAGAGAGAACACCTCGGTGCCGCCCGGGTTGCCGCGGGCGACGACGTGCGCAAAACGCAGAAGTGCGTCGGCGTACGGGCTCATCGATCCGGACACGTCGATGAGCAGCACCATCCGGCGTGGCCGGGTGGCCTTGCGGTGGAGGCTCGGCCGCACCGGTTCGCCGCCCGCCGCGAGCATGCCCCGTACGGTGCGCCGCGGGTCCACCGTCCCCCGGCGGGCCGGGCGCATCCGGATGGCCGGGCGGGCTGGGGGCCGCGGACGCAGGGCGGCGATCAACTCGGCGAGGTGCGCGCGTTCGGCCGCGGTGAGGTCGGCGATGTTGCGGTGGCGCAATACCTCGGTGTCGTCCGCGGCGACCCGCAGTTGCGGCGCGTCGCCACCGATGTCGCCGCCGTTCGTCGTGGTCATGGCGGCGGTTCGGGCCCGGCGAGGCAGTTCCCCGGACCGCGGCGTGCGCGCCGGGACGGTACCGCCGAACCAGGCTGCGAACGCCGAGTCGTACCGGGGGATGTCGTCGGGACCGCGGCACAGTGTCGCGCGACCTGCCCAGTACACCTGTTCGGGATTGCCCACTTCCACCTCGCGGAGTGCCCGGGTGAAGGCGGCGACGGCGTCCGACGCGACCGGCAGTCCCGCGGCTGCGAGGGCGTGGGCGAACCCGGCCAACCCCACCAGAGGATCGCCGGCGCCCTGTGCTGCGGGCATGCTTCTCACCCGGCCAGGAGCCGGTCCAGTCCGGCACGGGCGACCCGTTCGAGGTCCTCGCGGTACTTGAGGACGGCACCGAGCGTCGCGGCGGCTGTCTCCGCGTCCAGCACGTCCCGGTCGAGTTCGCGCAGTGCGCGTGCCCAGTCCAGCGCCTCGGCCACCCCCGGCGGCTTGAGCAGTTCCATCTCCCGCAGGGAGTGGACGGCGTGGGCGACCTGCGCGGCGAGGTCGGGGCCGATGCCGGGGATGCGGCGTCGCAGGATCGCGACCTCCCGGGCCAGGTCGGGGTGCTCGAGCCAGTGGTACAGGCAGCGGCGTTTGAGTGCGTCGTGCACTTCGCGGGTGCGGTTGGAGGTGAGCACCACCAGCGGCGGTGTCGCCGCCCGCACCTCGCCGAGTTCTGGGATGGTGACCGCGTTCTCGTCCAATACCTGCAGCAGGAACGCCTCGAATTCGTCGTCGGCGCGGTCGATCTCGTCGACGAGCAGCACGCAGGGGGCTTCGGTGAGCGCCCGCAGCAAGGGTCGGGCCAGAAGGAACCGCTCGGTGTACAGCGAGCGTTCGACGGTGTCGGCCTCGAGCAGGCCGGTGCTCGCCGCCTCGAGCGTCCGCAGGTGCAGCAGCTGCCGCGGGAAGTCCCAGTCGTAGAGCGCCTGCGCGGCGTCAATGCCCTCATGACACTGCAGGCGGATCAGCGGCAGGTCGAACGCCTCCGACAACGCGGTCGCGAGCGACGTCTTGCCGGTGCCGGGTTCACCCTCGCAGAACAGCGGCCGTCCCATACGTATGGCGAGGAACGCGGCCATCGCGACGCCGTCGTCGGCGAGGTAGCCCGTGGCGTCGAGCGCCCGCGCCAGTTCCGCAGGCGAACCGACCGTCGGTGTGGAATCCCTCACCCACGCGAGCCTAGGTGAGTGCCCGCCCCCGGACACGCGACTCGGAGGAGCTTGCTGCCGTCAAGCGTCCGGCTCCACCCTGCCGCGGTCCTCGCTCAACCGCCGGAACATCGCGGTGGCGCCGAACCGCGCGGCCACCCGTTCGACCAGTCCCGGCGCGATCTGCCCCAGAGCGAGCAGCGGGCGGATCGGGGCTCCGCTCTCGACGATCTCGGGCCGGTCACGCCGGATTGCCCGGATCACGGCGGCGGCGACCTTGTCGGTGGTGGTCTCGCCCGTGATCCGGCCGGCCCTGATGCCGCGTTCCGTCATGCGCTGGTACATGCCGTCGCCGGCGATGAATCCGGGGCACACGACGGAAAAGCCGACGGGCGAGCCCGCGTACTCCGCCCGCAGCGACTGGGTGAGACCGATCAGGCCCGCCTTCGTCGTGGCGTACGGCGCGCAGTATGCCGGACCGATCTTCGCTGCCAGCGACGAGATGAACACCACGTGTCCCCAACCGCGGTCGAGCATCCCGGGAACCACTCGGCGTGTGAGAAGCAGTGGTGCGGTGAGATTGACGTCGACCATTGCGGTGAGCTCGCCGGGGTCGAGTCGGGTGAAGGCCGAGACGTTCTCCACACCGGCGTTGTTCACGAGTAGGTCGAGGGGACCGACTGCCGCCTCGGTGCGTTCGATGAGCGAATCGAGCTGTTCCAGTCGGTTCAGGTCCCCGGGCACGGCCTCGGCGCGCACACCGAGAGCACGCAGTTCACCGACGACTTCCGCGAGTCGATCCTCGCGTCGGCCGGACACCGCGACGGTGACGCCTTCACGCGCCAGCGCCCGTGCGATGACGCGGCCGAGGCCGCCGGAGGCACCCGTCACAAGAGCCGTGCGCCCGTGCAGTTGCTTCATCCCTTCGAGCTTTCGCGTTCGGTGGTGGGGAGTCAACGGGGTGACTCCGCACATACGGCACGATGGACCGGTGGTTTCCGTCATCGACATAGCAGATCCGGCCGATTCGCGGCTGGACAACTTCCGCGATCTCAACTCCTCGGATCGCCGCCCGGATCTTCCCGAAGGTAAGGGCCTGGTGATTGCGGAAGGCGTGCTGGTGGCTCAGCGCCTGCTCGCCTCTCGTTTCGACCCGATCGCGCTGCTGGGCGTCGATCGCCGGCTCGGGGAACTCGCGGACGACCTGGCCCGGGTGGACGTCCCGTTCTACCGAACGACGGCGGATGTCATGGCCGAGGTCGTGGGATTCCACCTCAATCGCGGCGTACTGGCCGCGGCACGTCGGCCGGTGCCGCTCGACTTGCCGGAGGTGCTCGACAGCGCGCGAACGGTCGCTGTCCTCGAGGGAGTGAACGATCACGAGAACCTCGGTTCCATGTTCCGCAACGCTGCCGGGCTGGGAGTGGACGCCGTCGTCTTCGGCAAGGGTTGTGCGGACCCGCTCTACCGCCGGGCGGTGCGAGTGTCCATGGGCCACGTTCTGCGCGTTCCGTTCGCACACGTGTCGGCCTGGCCCCGCGACCTCGACGTGTTGCGCGAGCGCGGGTTCCAATTGATCTCGCTGACGCCGAACCCCGAAGCGATCACCTTGGCCGAGGCCATGACGGGGGAGAAGGTCGCCGTCCTGCTCGGCGCGGAAGGCCCAGGCCTCACCGAACATGCCATGCGCGCCACGGACGTCCGTGCCCGCATCCCGATGGCCCCGGGGACGGATTCGCTGAATGTGGCCACCGCCGCCGCGATGGCGTTCTACGAACGCGTCCGGACGGGTCGGTGACGGTGCCGCCTGCACCACGACCGGTGTCCGGCGCCGGGGTCCCGTGGTTCACCGGGCTACTCGTCACCGGATTCACGGCGGTCGTCGTGGCGACCGCGGTCATCGCCTTCGGCACCCAATTGGCCCGCATCAACGCGGTGCTCGCGGTCTTCCTGGAGCTGGTGGTGGTGGCGGGTGTCGCGCCGACTGCGTGGCGGTTCCGCCGGACACCGGTGTGGCGCTGGGTGGTATACGGAATGGGCGTGGGAGTTCTCGTGGGATGGATCGCGGCTATCGCGGGCGCCGGCTGACCGTTCAGAAACCGAAATACCTGCGCAGGCGTCCGGGCCTGCGGGTGGCGGAGGGTGGTTCGACGGCAACCGGCACCGGTTCCAGTGCCGGTGCTGATACCGGTTCAGGTTTCGGCGTTTCCGGCTCCTCCACGTCCGCGGCGGGCCCTTCGCCCGGGCGATGCACGGTGAAGGCGACTACCGGGAGGGACTTCGGGTCGAGCTCGGAGTCCTCGCGGGGTCCGGTGTAGCGGAATCCCAGCCAGTTCCGGTTGGCGCCTTCGGCGAACTGTTGTGGGTGGAACGGCAGCGACTGTGGATCGGGAAGAACCCCCGCCGGATAGCGCAGCGGGAACTCGCCCGCCCAGTAAGGTCTTTCCCACACCAGGGGCAGGCCGAGGTCTTCATGGATGTGCACTGGTGTCGCACTGAAGGATCGGGCCATTTTGCCGTTCTCCCACGTCGCGAACGAACCCCACGCGAGGTCGGGCTTGGACGCCACATAATAGATTCGCTCGAATTCCGAGACCGGCAACCGGCTTTCGGGCAGTGTCGACGGGCGGGGAATCGCGAGATCGGCACTGCACACTACGGTGACACCGGGGTAGCAACCGATATACACGGTGCCGTCCTGGTCGACGGCGGACGCCTCGGACAGCGACGCCGAACCGGTCGGCGTGGCCACCAGATCGGGATAGAGCCGGCTGGCGAGTGCCTGGGCGGCATCAGGATCGGATTGTGGGTGTCCACGTAGGACGGTGACCGGATCGGGGGTGTCGACGTACCAGATCGTTGATACCTTCGCCCCCACGGTCATCCCTCTCTTTCGGTGCTTACCTGAAAGAGTACGACCACGACCGTGTTCCCGGCCCGTTCACCGCGCCGGTAATCAGCGTCCGCTGCTGCGAACGCCGAGCAAAACGTCGTCCCACGACGGAAGCGACGGCTTCCCGCGCTTGTCCCTGTTGGAGGTCTGGTGCGGAGCGACCTTCGGTGCGGAGGGCTCGGGCTCGGTGTCTTCGTCGACCGGCTCGGGCACGTCGGTTTCGGCTTCGACGATGCGCTCCGGCTCCGCCGCAGGCGATGGGGATTCCGCCGGGTAGTCGACGAATTCGAGTTGCTCGGGCTCGTCGGACGCCACGGGAGCCAATCCGCGCAGAGGACGGCCGAAGTCGGGATCTATCAGGTCGAACGCGGTGTCGTCGAGCGCGACGATGGTGCCGCCGTGGGCATCCGGCTGGTACCGCCAGTGCGCGGCGTTGGTGGTGCGGCCCGCCTGCCACTGCAGCTGGGCGACCCAGTGGTTGTCCTCGTCACGCCAGGCGTCCCACGTGGCGTCGTCGATGTTGTGTCCGCGCGCCCGGAAAGCCTGGGTGACGATCTCGGCCAGCGTCGGAACGGCAGGGCCGTTGTCGCGGACCGGATGTCCACCCTGCGCCATCTCGGCGGCACGGGAGCGTTCGAGTAGAACCGGGTAGGCGAAGCGTTCCACCTTCGACAGCGGAATGCCGGCCTCGTCAGCCACCTGCTCTACGGAAGCGCCGGCGCGAATGCGGGCCTGGATCTCACGGGGTCTGAGCTGACTGTCCATTTCGATCTCAATCTGGCCGAGTCGAGCGATGTCCCCGCGGGATGCTGCGCGGAGCTTGTCATCGGCGGGAAGCCGGAATTTTTCGCCGGTAGCAGCATCAGCGCACACGACGTGCGAACCATCTGGCTCGAGACCGATCACTCGAAGCTCTCGCACGTTGACCTCCTTATCGCGCCGGCTCGCGACGATGTACCGCGCCAACTGTAATTCATTCGTGACAGCCGATGCGGGAGGACACGCGCGGCCGTGGTGGCGGCACAGAGGATCATGTCCGCGTTACGCTTCGACGTTTCGGAGTCGCGATTCATCCCGGACACCGTCCACCATCCGTCGGGATCGGCTCCCTGGACGTGGTCGTGGCGCGCATACTGATCGGCAGAGCCCGGGAACCGGGAAGTCGGAACAGAAGTGGATCCCCGACGATGAGCCATACCGATGTCGACGACACCGACCTCGCCCATCTGCGGCGCACAATCGAACTGGCCGACGAGACCGGAGACGCGGGCAACAGACCCTTCGGTGCGGTGGCCGTCGGCTCCGATGGACACGTCATCAGCGAGGGCGCCAATTCCGTCGCCACGTCCGGCGACGTCACCGAGCACGCCGAACTCGACGCGATCACCACGGCCTGCGCCGAGGGACGGACAGAGCAGCTCGTCGGCGCCACCATGTACGCCAGCGGTGAGCCTTGCCCGATGTGCAGCGCCGCGATGATATTGGCAGGGATCAGACGGGTCGTCTTCGCCGCGTCGTCCGACGACTTCGGCCGAATCCTCCCGGACGGGCCGCGTTTCGGCCTGCGCTGCTCCGACATAGTGGACTCTGCCGACGTCGCGATCGAGGTCAGCGGCCCTCACCTCGGGGACGAGGCTCTGGCTCCGTTCCACCGTTTCCTCGCCACCGACTGAACCGCACCGACTGAACGCCACCGACTGAAAACGACGTCAGCCCCCGGCAGCACATGCCGGGGGCTACGTCGATTCAGTTCACTAGCCGAGCTGAGAGACGACCCAGTCGACGCACTTGGTGAGCTGCGTGACGTCCTCGGGGTCGACGGCCGGGAACATGCCGACGCGGAGCTGGTTACGGCCGAGCTTGCGGTAGGGCTCGGTGTCGACCACACCGTTGGCGCGCAGGATCTTCGCCACCTGGGCGGCGTCGATCTTGTCGTCGAAGTCGATGGTGCCGACCACCTGCGAGCGGTGCGCGGGATCGCTGACGAACGGGGTGGTGTACTCGGTCGCCTCGGCCCACTGGTACAGACGCGAGGACGAATCCGCGGTGCGCGAGGTGGCCCAGTCGAGACCGCCCTGCTTGTTCAGCCACTCGATCTGGTTGGCCAGCAGCAGGAGTGTCGCCACGGCCGGTGTGTTGTACGTCTGATCCTTCGAGCTGTTGTCCACGGCGATGGGCAGCGAGAGGAAGTCGGGGGTCCAGCGACCCGAGTCCTTGATCTCCGCCACCCGTTCGAGGGCCTTCGGGCTCATCAGCGCGATCCACAAACCACCGTCGGCCGCGAAGTTCTTCTGCGGCGCGAAGTAGTAGACGTCGGCATCGGAGACATCGACCGGCAGTCCGCCGGCACCGGAGGTGGCGTCGATGGCGATGAGGGCGTTCTCCGATCCGGCGGGACGGGACACGGGGATCGCGACACCGGTGGACGTTTCGTTGTGTGCCCAGCCGATGAGGTCGACGGACGGGTCGGACACCGGCTCGGGGGCGCTGCCCGGCTCGGCCGACACGACGATCGGATCACCGATGAACGGGTTGTTCTTCGCGACCGACGCGAACTTGGAGCTGAACTCGCCGTTCGTCAGGTGCAGCGACTTCTCCCGGATGAGGCCGAACGCCGCGGCATCCCAGAACGCGGTGGTGCCGCCGTTGCCGAGAACCACCTCGTATCCCTCGGGCAGGGAGAACAGGTCGGCGAGCCCGGAGCGCACGCTGGCGACGACGTCCTTGACGGGCTTCTGTCGGTGGCTGGTGCCGAACACCGAGGAGCCCACCTCCACCAGCGACTGAAGTTGTTCGGGGCGAACCTTGGAGGGTCCGCAGCCGAAACGTCCGTCGGCGGGCAGGAGGTCTGCGGGGATGATCGGTGTGGAGGTCATCGCTACTTTCTGTTCCTTACTGATGTTTCCGGTGAGGGTGTTCAGCTGGTGTGGGCGATCTGGTCCCAGCCCTCGACGGACTCGGGGGTGCGGGGTGCGGGGCCGGTGTAGATGGCGGCGGGGCGGACGAGCTTGCCGAGACGTTTCTGCTCGAGGATGTGGGCGCACCAGCCGGCGGTGCGGCCGCAGGTGAACATCGCGGGCATCATGTGTGCGGGAACCTCGGCGAAGTCGAGGATGACCGCGGCCCAGAATTCGACGTTGGTTTCGATGGCCCGGTCGGGGCGGCGCTCGCGGAGTTCGGCGAGGGCGGCCTGCTCGAGAGCGGCGGCCGCTTCGTAGCGAGGGGCGTTCAGGCGTTTCGCGGTGGCGCGCAGCACGCGGGCGCGGGGGTCTTCGGCGCGGTAGACGCGGTGACCGAAGCCCATCAGCTTGTCTTTGCGGTCGAGGATGCCCTTGACCAGGGCGCGGGCGTCGCCGGACTTCTCGGTGTCCTCGATCATCGGCAGGACGCGGGCGGGGGCGCCGCCGTGCAGGGGGCCGGACATGGCGCCGATTGCCCCGGAGAGGGAGGCGGCGACGTCGGCGCCGGTGGAGGCGATGACGCGGGCGGTGAAGGTGGAGGCGTTCATGCCGTGTTCGGCGGCGGAGACCCAGTAGGCGTCGATCGCTTCGACGTGGGCGGGGTCGGGTTCGCCCTTCCAGCGGACCATGAACCGTTCGGTGACGGTCTTGGCTTCGTCGATCCGTTTCTGCGGGACGGCGGGCTGGTAGATGCCGCGGGCGGACTGGGCGACGTAGGACAGGGCCATCACGGAGGCGCGGGCGAGTTGTTCGCGGGCGGTGTCGTCGTCGATGTCGAGGAGGGGCTGGTATCCCCAGATGGGGGCGAGCATCGCGAGGCCGGCCTGGACGTCGACGCGGACGTCGCCGGTGTGCACGGGCAGGGGGAAGGGTTCGGCCGGGGGCAGGCCGGGGCCGAAGCGGCCGTCGACGAGCAGGGCCCACACGTTGCCGAAGGTGACGTGCTTGCCGACGAGGTCTTCGATGTCGACGCCGCGGTAGCGCAGGGCGCCGCCGTCCTTGTCGGGTTCAGCGATGTCGCTGGTGAAGGCGACCACGCCCTCCAGTCCGCTGACGAAATCCTCCGGTATTGCCGCGCTCGCTGACATAGCTCGTGGACTCTCCTCGTTCGAGTGCCCCCGGTCAGAGCGGCACTGCCTCGGCGTTTCGACAACTGCGCTGATCGTGCGTGCGGGATGGGCAGGCACTCGTTCGTCCGCGCAATCGGCCTCCCACCCTCCTGGTGTCGCGCGGTGGAGGCGACGGTTCAGCAAAGGCGGGTTCGGTCCCCAAAACTTTAGCCGGTGTCACCGGAAGGGCAGTCAGTGCATACCCGGGAGTAGCGTTCTCCGCTGTGTCATCAGATGCAGAACAGCCGGGTCCGGCGAACCCCGACCTCGCGACGATGCGCGTCGGTTACGGACATCAGGGCATCGCCGGACCGTCCGAAGAGTCCGATCTGGACGCCGAGCAGCTGAAAGACGGCTGGCTGCCGTTGATGCGTCGCTGGCTCGAGGACGCCGTGGAGGCGGGAATTCCCGAGCCCAATGCGATGACGCTGGGCACCGTCGACGAACACGGCCATCCCTGCACGCGCACCGTTCTCTGCAAGGGCCTGAGCCCGGCCGGAGTGCTGTTCTTCACCAACTACGAGTCGGACAAGGGGAGGCAGCTCGCCGCCGTTCCGTACGCGTCGGTGACCTTCACCTGGGTGCCGATCGCCAAGCAGATCACCGTTCGCGGTCCCGCCGAACGGGTCAGCGCCGAGGTCACCGACGAGTACTGGCACAGCAGGCCGCGGGGGTCGCGGCTCGGTGCGTGGGCGTCGGAGCAGTCGCGGCCGATCCGCTCGCGGGCCGAACTCGATGCAGCGCTCTTGCACGTCGCCGAACGCTTCGGCGTCGACGTCGACATCCCGGTGCGGCCGAACTGGGGTGGGATCCTCATCCGCCCCGAGGTGGTCGAATTCTGGCAGGGCCGGGCCAACCGGATGCACAACCGAATCCGGACTTCGAGGCACGGGGACCGGTGGACCGTCGAACGGCTGCAGCCATGACCGGACAGGTGACCCGGGATCGTCGGCCCCGAAGGTTCCTCGCAGATACGACGCCACTCGAGAACAAGGACTACCGGCGCCTGTGGACTGCCGGAATTGTCACCGTCATCGGGGGACAGCTCAGCGTGGTCGCGGTTCCCCAGCAGGTCTACGAGATCACGCGCAGCTCCGCGTACGTGGGCCTGACCGGAGCGTTCGCCCTGGTACCGCTGATCGTCTTCGGCTTGTGGGGCGGGCCCTCGCCGACGTCATGGATCGGCGCACCCTGCTGACGATCACCACGGTGGGACTCGGGGTGACCTCGGTCCTCTTCTGGGTACAGGCGGCGCTCGGCCTGAACAACGTGTGGCTGGTACTCGGACTCCTGGCTCTGCAACAGGCGTTCTTCGCGGTTAATCAGCCCACCCGCAGCGCGATCATCCCGCGGCTGATACCGATGGGGCAGCTGGCGGCGGCCAACTCGCTGAACATGACGGTGATGCAGTTCGGCGCGATCGCCGGACCCCTGCTCGCCGGGGTCATGATTCCTGCCGTCGGCCTGTCGACGCTGTATCTCGTCGATTCGATCGCACTGCTAGCCACCCTGTGGGCGGTACTCCGGCTGCCCGCCATCCCGCCGGTGGGGGAGTCGCGGCGCGCGGGATTCCGGGAAGTGTTCGACGGCTTCGCCTACCTGGCCACCCAGAAGGTGCTGCTCGCGTCGTTCGTGGTCGACATCATTGCCATGGTCTTCGGGATGCCCAGGGCGCTGTTCCCGCAGATCGCCCACGACACCTTCGGTGACCCTGCAACCGGCGGTGTCGCCCTCGGTCTGCTGTTCGCGGCGATGTCCGTGGGGGCGGTCGCCGGTGGTGTGTTCTCCGGCTGGTTGCCGCGGGTGCGCCGACAGGGACTCGCCGTGATCGTGTGCATCGCGCTGTGGGGGCTGGCGATGCTGGGCTTCGGTCTCGTGGTGGGGGTTGCGTCCCCGGGCTCGAGTCCGGTCCTGTTGTGGGCGGCTCTCGCCTTCCTCGCGTTCGGTGGTGCCGTCGACATGGTGTCCGCGGCGTTCCGCAGCACGATGCTCCAGCAGGTGGCCACCGACGAGATGCGCGGACGGTTGCAGGGTGTGTTCATCGTCGTCGTCGCCGGCGGACCCCGCATCGGTGACGTCCTGCACGGCGCTGCCGCCGCTGCAGTCGGAACGAGCGTCGCCGCGGCCGGTGGTGGCGTCCTCGTCGTCGTCGGTGTGGTAATCGCCGCAGTGGCATTCCCGGCGCTGGTGCGATACAAGGTCGCTCGTTAGGTTCCTGTGCCCTGTCACAGATTTCGGGCACACTGTGGTGCATGGGTGAACCGCAGTCGTCGGAATCGAAGAGGTCCACAGCGGGCGGAGTGGAGATCCGAGGAGGCGGCTACCGGGCCGAGATCGCAGTCACGGGGGCTGGGCTGCGACGCCTCGAATGGCACGGCCCGGACGGTCCGCGGGCGCTGACCGAAACCTGGGAACTCGGGTCCAGACCGCCGTTGTCTGCGGGGTTGATCCTCGCCCCGTGGCCCAACCGGATCCGTGACGGTCATTTCGTCTTCGACGGTATCGAACATCAACTCGAGATTACGGACACGGAGTTCGGCAACGCCAGTCACGGCTTCGTCCGTCGCCGGGACTGGCGTGTCGTCAGCCGCGCCGAGAACCGTGTGGAGATGTCGATCGATGTGGGACTTCACAAGGGCTGGCCGTATCCGCTGCGGGTGACCGTCGAATATGCTCTCGAGGCTTCGGGCCTGACGGTCACACACACCGCCACCAATACCGGGGCGATTCCGGCGCCGTTCGGCTTGGGAATGCACTCGTACGTCCGCGTCGGTGACGTTCCGCTCGACGACTGCACGCTCCGCCTGTCCGCAGGCACCCGGTTGCCGCTCGACGACCGCCGGTTGCCGAACGGTGGTTCGCAGGCTGTTGCGGGCAGCGACTACGACTTCACCAGTCCCCGGCCCCTCGCCGGGGTGTCGCTCGACACGCCGTTCAGCGCGCTGGACGTCGACCCGGACGGTAGGTCCCGGCACGAACTGCGTGCCCCGGACGGCACCGGAACCATGCTGTGGGCTAGCCGCGAGTTCGGTTGGCTGCAGGCCTTCATCGCCGATCCGGCGGACGGCAAGCCCTATCCGGGCCGCGGACGGGCGCTGGCTCTCGAACCGATGACCTGTCCACCGGATTCGTTCAACTCCGGCATCGACCAATTGGTGCTCGCCCCCGGGCAGCGTTGGTCCGGCCGGTGGGGCATGACCGCAGTGGGTTCCTGACGGTCCGGTCCGCGACGACAAGCGTCCACAGAGTGAGACGGTGTAACACCGGCAGCGCATCGCTCGATAAGTTCCGCGGGGGTTCTTCTGTTGCCGTGTCCGGGTCCGGTCGAGGGCCGTATTACTACGGCAGGTCTCCTCACCGCTTTCCCGGCATGATTGTGCGTTTGCTCATTGTCGACGCCATCGATGCAGGTAACGCAGCCTCTTCTTCCTCCGGCGGCCACCGGCCGTTCATCTCGGCAGCTCGCACCGCACGAAATGTCTCATCCTCGCGGCGGTACTCCGCTCGTCGCCACCATCGTCTCGCCGCATTCGGCGGCGGGGGCGGGTTGCGGCCTTTCCGTGGACCCTCCTGCAGCATGCGGGCTGGAGTGGGACTAGTTTCTACCTGAATGAAGTTGTTACTCATTGGTTTGAGCTTGAGAGGGATGCTTCGTGCCTGACAATGACACAAAGCCCACGCTTACCTACCCTGGTGGTGAGCACACGATGTCCATTGCCAGGGCAACCGAGGGCAATGACGGTATCGAACTGGGCAAGCTGCTGGCCAGCACCGGGTACACCACCCTGGACCCGGGTTTCGTCAATACCGCCTCCACCAGCTCCGCGATCACCTACATCGACGGTGAGCACGGGATTCTCCGCTACCGCGGTTACCCGATCGAGCAGCTGGCCGGAAAGTCCACGTTCATCGAGGTCAGCTACCTGCTGATCTACGGTGAGCTGCCGACCGCAACGCAGCTCGAGTCGTTCACCGACCGGATTCGCCGGCACACGTTGCTGCACGAAGACCTCAAGAGGTTCTTCGACGGGTTCCCCCGCAACGCGCACCCGATGCCTGTTCTCTCCAGTGCTGTGAACGCGCTCTCGGCCTACTACCAGGACTCCCTGGATCCGGCCGATCCCGAGCAGGTCGAACTGTCGACCATCCGCCTTCTGGCGAAGCTGCCCACCATCGCGGCATATGCGTACAAGAAGTCCGTCGGACAGCCGTTCCTGTACCCGGACAACTCGCTGAACCTTGTCGAGAACTTCCTTCGGATGACGTTCGGATTCCCCGCGGAGCCGTACGAGATCGACCCGGAGATCGCCAAGGCACTCGACATGCTGCTGATCCTGCACGCCGACCACGAGCAAAACTGCTCGACGTCGACGGTGCGCCTCGTCGGATCGTCGGACGCGAACCTCTTCACCTCCATCTCCGGCGGCATCAACGCACTCTGGGGCCCGCTGCACGGCGGCGCAAACCAGGCGGTCCTCGAGATGCTCGACGAGATCAAGGCCAGCGGCAGCAACGCAGGCGATTTCGTCCGCAAGGTCAAGAACAAGGAAGACGGCGTGAAGCTCATGGGCTTCGGGCACCGCGTCTACCGCAATTACGATCCGCGTGCGGCCATCGTGAAGCAGACCGCGCACACCATTCTCGACAAACTCGGTGGCGACGACGAACTGCTCGACATCGCGATGGCACTGGAAGAGGCGGCGCTCACCGACGACTACTTCGTCGAGCGCAAGCTGTACCCCAACGTCGACTTCTACACCGGCCTCATCTACCGCGCCATGGGCTTCCCCACGCGCATGTTCACCGTCTTGTTCGCCATGGGCCGGTTGCCCGGGTGGATTGCACACTGGCGGGAGATGCACGAGGATCCCGCTACGAAGATCGGCCGTCCGCGCCAGATCTACACCGGCTACACCGAGCGCGACTACAAGGACGTCACAAGCCGCTGATCTGCGACCTGTGCCGAACAGACAGCCCTCACCGAGGAGGACACATGACTAAGCCCGAGATCGAGTTCCAGGAGGGACCCGCCCCGACCGACCTGGTCATCAAGGATCTGGTGGTCGGCGAAGGCGCCGAGGCCGTTCCGGGGGGCACCGTCGACGTGCACTATGTCGGCGTCGAGTTCGAGTCCGGCGAGGAGTTCGACTCTTCGTGGAGTCGCGGGGAGTCCATCCAGTTCCCGCTGCGCGGTCTCATCAAAGGCTGGCAGGACGGCATCCCCGGCATGAAGGTCGGCGGACGTCGTCAGCTCACCATCCCGCCGGAGCTGGCCTACGGCCCGGCCGGCGCCGGACACCAGCTGTCCGGCAAGACCCTGGTGTTCGTGATCGATCTGCTGGACGCCAAGGAATAGTTTTCCGCTTAACGGCACAAGTCCCGCTTCACCTCGGTGAGGCGGGACTTGTCGCATTCTGCGCCGGAAGGTGCGGCATCGGATGTGCGTCGGCCGAGTGCAGCTCCACGACCAACCGGGCACCACCGAGCGGGCTGTCCTCGAAGTGCGCCCGCCCGCCGTGCAGCGCTGCCTGTTGAGCAACGAGCGCGAGGCCGAGTCCCGATCCGCTGCTGGTGGCATTGGTGCCGCGGTGGAACCGCTCGAACACCTGAGTCCGCTCCGCGTCCGGTACGCCGGAACCGTTGTCGTCGACCGTGATGACGGTGGCGTCGTCCACGGCTCTCAGTGTGATCCGGACCGCAGTCGCACCCCCGTGCCGGACGGCGTTGGTGATCGCATTGTCCAGTGTCAGCCGCAGTCCGCCGGGCATCCCGCGGACGGTCAGCGGAACTGCGTCGACGGTGACCTGCAGTCCGGGATGGTGTCGCATCGCATCGTCGGCCGCCAGATCGCAGATGTCGACGAGGTCGCAGTCCACGAAGTCCTGGTCGGTGGACAATTCTCCGCGGGCCAGCCGCTCCAGGTCCGACAGGGTCGATTCCACCCGGCCCTGGGCGCGAATCAGATCGCGAAAAATTTCGTGCTGCTGCGCGGCCGTCAGCTGATGCGTGGTGAGCACCTCGAGGTCGGTGCGCATCGCGGTGAGCGGCGTGCGCAGTTCGTGGGCGGATACGGCGGCGAAGTCACGCGCGGTGGCCAGGGCGGCGGTGGTGGCGTCCTGTGCCTCGGCGACATCGCGCAACATCGACTCCGCCGCGGAGGCCAGTTCGTCTGCCTCGCGCACCCCTGAGGACGCGGGCGTCAACTCGGGGTCGCGGCGAACGATGCGGCCGGTGAGGTCGACCAGGGGACGAACCGCCCGGCCACCGAACAACCAGCCGAGGCCACTGGCTGCGGCCACGGCCAGGACACCGACGAGGGCCACCTGGCGTTGCTGTTCGGTGGTGACGTCCTGGGCCTCCGAGTACGGGACGGCGAGTGAGATCCGGGTCCCCAGGAAGGGTGTCGTCGCCGTGAACGCCCGATACTTCGTGCCGTTGACGTCGACGGACTCCCACCCCGGTTCGAGCGGTGGCAGCCGGGTGGGGGTGCTCACCAGAACGGTGTCGCCGCCCGCGGACCGGATGGTGATCGCGAAGGCGCCCTTGTCGCCCAGCGCGCCGAGGAACAGTCCTGCTGTCGCCGCGTTGGGAACCAGCACGTCGGACGCCGTTTCGAGCCGTCGGTCGAGTTGGGACAAGTTGTTCCTGTTGATCGCGAGCGCCACCAGGATGCCCAACGCCACGACGATTATGGTCGCCCCGAGCGCCGTGGCCGCCGCGACACGGGTCCGGAGCGAGAACGAGCGCTTCACGACGGTTCCCGCAACACGAACCCGACGCCACGCACGGTGTGCAGGATGCGCGGTTGGCCCTCGGTTTCGAACTTGCGCCGCAGATACCCGACGAAGACGTCCACGACATTGGTGTCGGCCACGAAGTCGTATCCCCACACCAGTTCCAGTAGTCGTTCGCGGCTCAGGACGATGCCGACGTTGCGGGCGAGGACCTCGAGCAGTTCGAACTCCCGCTTGGTCAGGGTTATTTCGTGGCCCGCGAGGAAGACTCGGCGCGCCGAGACGAAGATCTCGAGGGCACCGACGCGGATCGGCGGAGCCGCGGGGGTATCGGCTGCGGGGGGCGTGGTCGCACCGCGCCGCCGGAGCATTGCCCGGATCCGGGCGATCAACTCCGCCAGGACGAACGGTTTGACCAGGTAGTCGTCCGCTCCCGACTCCAGCCCGGAGATGCGGTCGTCGACGGTGTCGCGGGCACTGAGTACACAGATCGGGATGTCGTTGTTCATTGCGCGGAGCGCGGTCACGACACCGGTTCCGTCGATGACGGGCATGTTCATGTCGAGGACCATCGCGTCGGGGCGTCGCTCGCTGACCACTCGGAGGGCGTCGGCTCCGTCGACTGCGGTGAGAACGGTGAATCCGGACAGGCGCAGACCACGTTCGAGCGAAGTCCGCACGTCCTCGTCGTCGTCGACGACGAGAACACTGGCTGAGTCGGTGGCGGTCACTCCTGCATTGTGCCGTGAGGAGGAGGTGGATGGCGGTGGTCCGGTCGTGTCCGTCCGTACACTCGGGTGCGATGTTTTCTTCGCTACTGGCATTCGAACTGACCGAAACCAACCGTGACTGGCTGATTCACCGCCCGGCCGAGATCGCGATCTACGTCGTTCTCGCGCTGGCCCTGCGGTTCACCCTGCACCGGCTCATCGACCGGATGACCCGGCAGCGGACTGCCACCGACAAACCGGCGATGCTTCGCCCTCTGCGTGAGCGAGCGCCGAGAGGCATCAAGGAAGTGATGGCGAACGAACGCCGAGCGCAGCGTGCCACGACGATCGGGTCGGTACTCAAATCCGCGGTGTCGATCGTCGTTCTCATCTGGGGCGTGTTGCAGATCCTGGGCATTCTGGGGGTGAATGTCGCCCCGTTCATCGCGTCCGCCGGTGTGATCGGTCTCGCACTGGGATTCGGTGCGCAGAACCTCGTCCGCGACTTTCTGTCGGGCATGTTCATGCTGCTCGAGGATCAGTACGGCGTGGGCGACGTGGTCGATCTCGGTGAGGCCGTGGGAACCGTGGAGACGGTGGGCTTGCGGGTCACCACGATCCGCGACGTCAACGGCACCCTGTGGTACTGCCGCAACGGTGAAATCGTCCGGGTCGGCAACATGAGTCAGGGATACGCGGTGGCGGTGGTGGATCTGCCGATCGCGCATGCGGCCAACGTTCAGCGGGCATGTGAGGTGGCCCTCGACGCCATCCTGGAGGCGTCGCGAAGTGACGCGATCGAGGCGGACGTGCTGGAAACGCCCGAGATGCTGGGTGTCAATGCCGTGACCGCCGAATCGGTGACGCTCCGCATCACCGCCCGCACCAAGCCGGGACGGCAGTGGGCGGTGCAGCGCACGTTCGCGCGGGCGGCTCTCGCGGCGTTCGAGAAGTACGACATCGATGCGCCGTACCTGTCGATCGTGTCGGCGGCCCGCATGGACGCCTGACGGCGTTGCGTTTCAGTACCGTGGCAGGCATGGACACGGCACTGGTCTGGTTCCGGCGCGACCTCAGGCTCGGCGATCTTCCGACCTTGCACACCGTCGCCGAGGCGGGGGCTCGCGCGCTCGGCCTGTTCGTGCTCGACGAGAAGCTGCTCCACCCCGCGGGCGGCCCGCGCCGGGATTTTCTCTACCGCAGCCTGACTGCGCTCGACGACCAACTCGGGGGGCGGCTGCTGGTAGTGCACGGCGCTCCTGCCGACGTGGTCCCAGCGGTTGCCGAGGCGGTGTCGGCGGGTGAGGTTCACGTGAGCGCCGACTTCGGTCCCTACGGCCGCGAGCGTGATGCAGCGGTTGCCGAGCGCACCGAACTGGTGGCCACCGGATCGCCCTATGCCGTGGCACCGGGGAGGGTCAGCAAGGCCGACGGCGAACCGTATCGCGTGTTCACTCCGTACTTCAGGCAATGGCTCGACCACGGGTGGCGTGCGCCGATCGACACCGGTGCCGCGACGGTCGACTGGATCGAACCGGACGACGTCCCCGTCCGACGGGCAGCAATTCCCCAGCCGGAGTCCGAGGGCGTGGCCGCGGGGGAGTCGGAGGCTTTGCGAAGGTGGGCAGAGTTCCTGGAGGACGAACTCGACTCCTACGACGATGCCCGCAACCGTCCCGACCTCGACGCGACGAGCCGGATGTCGGTGTACCTGAAGTACGGCAACATCCATCCCCGCACCATGCTCCGCGATCTTTCACGCCGCCCCGGTAAGGGGGTCGAAGCGTACCGGCGTCAGTTGGCTTGGCGAGACTTCTACGCCGACATCCTTTTTCAACGCCCAGACAGTGCGCGCGGCAATTACGACCGCAAGTTCGACGCGATCCGACTCGATTCCGGCCCCGACGCCGACGAGGCGTTCGCCGCGTGGTGCGAGGGAAGAACCGGGTTCCCGATCGTCGATGCGGGAATGCGTCAGCTCCGAGCCGAGGCGTGGATGCACAACCGGGTGCGCATGATCGTCGCGTCGTTCCTGGTGAAAGACCTGCACCTGCCGTGGTGGCGTGGAGCGCGCTACTTCATGGACCGCCTGGTCGACGGCGATCTGGCCAACAATCAGCACGGCTGGCAGTGGACGGCGGGAACAGGCACCGATCCCTCCCCGTACTTCCGGGTGTTCAACCCGATCACCCAGGGCGAGAAGTTCGATCCCGACGGCTCCTACGTGCGCAAGTGGGTGCCGGAGCTTCGCGGCATCCCGGGCCGCGCCGTCCATTCGCTGAAAGCCCTTCGGCCCGAGGGGTACCCGGAGCCCATCGTCGACCACGGCCTCGAGCGGCAGGAGTCCCTCGCCCGCTACGGCGAAATCAAGGCCCCGTGAGTACTTGTTAACAGCGGGCGGTTAAGAAGTACTCACAGGCGCTGGGCGCACAAGGAGGCCGAGGAAGGCGGCCCCGGCGAGCAGGATGACGAGTCCGCCGTAGAGGCGGGTGGTGTCGACCAATCCGACCTCGCCGACCAGGTAGCCGGCGAGGAGCGCCGGGACACTGTTGGCCAGGTAGGCGATCACGTAGATGGTCGAGAGCAGACCCGCCCGCTCGTGGGGCGCGGCCAGAGGCATCACGGTATGGATTGTGCCCTGGAAGCCGGCGCCGAAGCCGACTCCCGCGATGGCTGTTCCTGCCAGGACTATTGCTGCCGAGGATGTTTCGGCGCCGACGAGTGTGACGGCCACACCGGCGATCAGGGCAGAGGTGCCGACGAGCAGCACTCGCCGCGCCGCCACGTTGCGTAGTACGAAGACGGCGATCGCCCCGGTTCCCGTCAGGGTCGCCACCATGATGGCGCCGATCAACGAGGTGTGGACGTCCAAGGCGCTGCGGGCGAGTGAGGGGCCGAGCGACAGGTAGAAACCGCCGAGTGCCCATACGGCGATCAGGCACGGCCCGGTGAGCATGAGCATGCCGAGAGCGGGGGACGGTACCGCGAGCCTCGGGCGTATCGAGGCCAGCGCGCCCTGCTGCCGCACGGCCGTTTCCGGTGCTGCCCAGATACCCAGGAGCTCGAGGACGAAGAGCGCGAGGAAGACGAGGAACACGGTGCTGGTCGGACGCGGAAGGTGCTCGCTGATCAGACTCGATCCGATGGCGCCGACCGCGAGACCCACCGTGGGCGCGATGCTGTTGACGGTGGAACCGCGGCCGGGTCTGCGCTCGAGGTCGATGAGGGTCGATCCGAGCGCGCTGATCGCGGCGCCGGTCGCAAAACCCTGCACGACCCGGGCTGCCAGGAGAAGCCCGAGGCTCTCGGCTGAGGCGAACATGGCCATCGCGACCGCCTCGAAGGCCAGCGCGGTGACGAGGACGGGGCGTCGGCCGATGTAGTCCGAGAGAGAACCGACGGTGAGCAGGGCCAAGAGCAGACTTACGGCATAGATCCCGAAGACCAGGGTGGATTGCAGGGACGAGAAGCCCCAGTGGCTCTGGTAGAGCTCGTAGAGGGGTGTCGGTGCCGCAGACGCTCCGAGCAGGGTGGCGATCACCACGGCGACGAGCGTGAACGCTGCGCCGCGGCCGAGTGTGGGTCGCGACTTCGGTGGAGCAACGGGTGCGGCAAGGGTCGTCATGCGGTACTCCCAGCTTTAAAGCAAAGCGTTTGCATTTATGAACGTACGCCGCCGTCATTCTTAATGCAAAGATTTCGCGTTAGTATGGATTCATGAGCCCGGTCACAGGTCCACGCCCCGGTGGACGCAGCGCCCGCATCCAGCAAGCGGTGCATGCGTCCACGCGCAAGCTGCTCGCCGAGCGCGAGCGAGCGGACATCACCGTCCCGATGATCGCGGCTGACGCCGGCGTCACCCCGTCCACCATCTACCGGCGCTGGGGCGACATCACCGAGGTATTCGCCGACGTGGCGATCGAGAGACTGCGGCCCGAGACGCCCCCGCGGGAGACCGGCAGTGTGCGCGGTGACCTCGTGGCGTGGGCTCAGGAGTATCTGGAGGAGATGTCCTCGCCGGTGTGCCGGGCCGCGCTGCGCGACATCGTGATGAGTGGTGACATGGGCCGCCCCGACAACGGCACCAATCAGTACAAGTGCGCGGCGTTCTGCCGGAGTCAGATCAACACCATCCTGGAACGGGACGCACAGTTTTCAGGGGCGCCGGGTGCCGTCGAGGGCGTGATCGACCACGTCGTCGCGCCGATCGTCTATCGCATTCTGTTCGATCAGGATCCGCTCGCGGAGGACCGCATCGGGGCGCTGGTCGATTCCGCCCTCGATACGGTCGTTCACGCCTGACGCGCGCCTTACCTGGAGACGTCAGTCCCGGAGCTGCTTCTCGAGCGCCTCGAGCACGGCGACATCCTCGATGGTGGAGGGCACGGTATACGGCTCGTGGTCGGCGATCTGACGCATCGTCTTACGCAGTATCTTGCCCGAGCGCGTCTTCGGCAGGGCTCCCACGACGGTGACGTCCCGGAACGTTGCGACCGCGCCGATCTGCTCGCGCACCATCGCAACCAATTCGGCGCGCAACGTTTCCGGGTCGATGTCGACACCGGCCTTGAGGACCACGTAGCCGCTGGGCCGCTGTCCCTTCAGCTCGTCGCGGATCCCGACCACCGCGCACTCGGCCACGGCCGGATGTCCCGCGACCACGGCTTCCATGCTGCCGGTCGAGAGCCGATGGCCGGCCACGTTGATGACGTCGTCGCTGCGGCCGAGGACGAACACGTACCCGTCCTCGTCGATGTACCCGGAGTCGCCGGTGAGGTAGTAGCCGTCGAAGGTGGCGAGGTAGGACTTCACGAACCGGTCCGGGTCGCGCCACAGTCCGGTCAAGGTTCCGGGCGGGAGGGGAAGCCCGATCACGATATTGCCTTCGGTGCCTGCCGGAACGACGTGACCCTCACCGTCGACCACCTCGACGCGATAACCAGGCACGGGCACGGTGGGGGAGCCGGCTTTGACGGGCATGGGTTCGAGCCCGCGCAGATTGGCGCAGATGGCCCAGCCCGTTTCCGTCTGCCACCAGTGGTCGACCACCGGGAGGCCGAGAACCCGGGTGGCCCACGCATAGGTGTCGGGGTCGAGGCGCTCGCCGGCGGCGAACAGCGTCTTCAACGACGAGATATCGTATTTGGCAATCTCTTTCGCTTCGGGGTCGGCCTTGCGGACTGCCCGGATCGCGGTCGGGGCGGTGAACAGTGCGGCTACCCCGTGGTCGGAGATCACCCGCCAGAACGCCCCGGCGTCGGGAGTGCCCACCGGTTTGCCCTCGTACAGCACTGAAGTGGCACCGGCCAGCAACGGGCCGTAGACGATGTACGAATGACCGACCACCCAGCCCACGTCGGAGGCGGTCCACCACACATCACCCGGGCCGATGTCGTAGACGTTGGTCATCGACCAGGTCAGGGCCACCGCATGCCCGCCGTTGTCCCGGACCACGCCCTTCGGCTTACCCGTGGTTCCGGACGTATAGAGGATGTACAGCGGATCCGTGGCAGCGACGGGAACCGGCTGAACGGGCGAGGCATCGGCGGCGAGGGCGTCCCAGTCGAACCAGGAGGCTCCGTCGTTGCGGTAGTCGGCGGCCGATCCCGGTACCTGCTCGCGATTCTTGACGATCACCGTATGCGGTGGAGTGCTCGACAATTCGAGCGCCTTCGCCACCATCGGCAGGTACTCGACGGTGCGCCCCGGCTCGAGCCCGCCCGATGCCGTGACCAGCACAACCGGTCCGGCGTCGTCGATCCGTGTCGCCAGCTCCTTCGCCGCGAAACCCCCGAACACCACCGAGTGGACGGCGCCGATGCGGGCGCAGGCGAGCATTGCGACGGCGGCCTCGGGAATCATCGGCATGTAGACGATCACCCGGTCGCCGGCCACCACGCCCTGTGCGGCGAGGACGCCGGCGAACCGGGACACTTCGTCGAGCAGCTGTGCGTACGTGTATGTGCGGGAAGCCTCGGGTGCCATTGCCGAGTCGTAGATCAGGGCGTCCTGATCACCTCGCCCGTCCCGCACGTGCCGGTCGAGAGCGTTGAAGCAGGTGTTCAGCCGTGCGTCCGGGAACCAGCGATACATCGGGGCGGACGAATCGTCGAGGGCGCGCGTCGGTTGCTCGACCCACTCGACTGCCGTTGCGGCCGCCAGCCAGAACTCCTCGGGACGTTCGACGCTCTCGCGGTAGACGTCTGCGTACGTACGTCCGGCGCTCGCTGTCGGGGAGCTCATCGATGTTCGTCCTCTCGCCGTTCACCTTGTGACCTGAAACACCCTATGCGATGGCGGGTGGACGTCGGTGGACGGCGCGGCGCGGGGTCAGTCCATACCGCGCCAACCCACGACATCGGGGTCGTCGTCGGCTGGAGGTTCGGGATCGCGCCATTCTTCCGCGCGCGTGGGTTTGTTGCCGCGGATCATTCCTTCTGTCTCGTGCTTCATTTCGTCGTCCTGCCGAGGTCCGTGTTTGGCGCTCGCGCGTTCCATGTGCTCGTCCTTCCTCTCGGTCCGCGCCGGATACCCGACGGGGCGAGAGGCGAAACGGGAGTTCCGCCGGATCCGGCGCTAGATGCCGAGCGACGACGCGATCATCGGCCAGGAGTTGTGCAGGTCGTCCTGCCAGTAGCCCCACGAGTGGGTGCCGGTGGGATGGAAGTCGAACGTGGCGGGGATTCCCAGTGAGTTCAGCCGGTCGGCCAGCCGGTAGGTGCACTGGTTCGTCCCCGCTTCGATGATTCCGCCTACGATCACCTGGTTGGCCAGGACGCCTACGTCCCCGTTGACGTCCGGACCGTTCAGCGTGTCGTGGTGGCCGGGCAGGCCGGTACCGTTGCTGATGTAGAGGTCGATGCCCCGCAATTTTTCGGCGTTGACGACGGGGTCGTTGGCCACCCAGTCCGGATCGCCCGGGGGTCCCCACATGTTCTCGACGTCTCCGCCGCGGGCGCTGACCACGAAGGTGACGTAATCTCGGCCGGGCTGGGTGCTCGTCTCGGCGCACCCGCTGTAGGAGCCGACCGCCCGATACAGCGAGGGGGCGGACTGGGCGAGACTCAGCACCGAAGTGCCCGACATCGACAGTCCCGCAATGGCATTCTCGCCGGTCGTTCCCAGTGTGGCGTCGACGATCGGGGGAAGTTCCTCGGTGAGGAAGGTGGTCCATTTGTTGAGGCCGAGAGTGGGATCGGGCTTCTGCCAGTCGGTGTAGTAACTGAACGCGCCGCCGACAGGGGTGACCACATTGACGTTCTTGTCGGCGAAGAAGCTGACCACGTCAGTCTTGGCCTTCCAGGTTGCCGAGTCCTGCCCGCCACCGGCACCGTTGAGTAGGTACAAGGTAGGGCGAGGCACGCTGGCGTCTGCCGGACGAATCACCTCGAGAAGAATCACTTTCTCCATCGCCGCCGAGTAGACGTACATGTTCAATTGACGGCCGTCGATCTCCTCGATGCGGTCGAGAACCGATCCGTCCGCCGAGGCCGGCGTGTCGGTGGGAAGAGTTCGCCACTCGTCGGCCGACGCTACGGCCACCTGACCGAACAGGCTCGACGAGGCGACGACAGCGACAATCAGGAGCGCCCGACAGCGTCCGATGATCGGGTGCGCCCGACGGTGTCCGATCGCGCTCATGGCCGCTCCTCGTGCTCGACTGCACTGCCCGACTACCGTTGGATCCTGATTCCCTCTCACGGTAACGGGGAAACATTCCTCTCGGCGGCTGAAACGGAAGACCCGATGTTCGCCGGCGACGAAACCTAGCCGTTCGGCAGGCCGAGGTTCCGGTAGCGGGCCAGCCGCGCGGCGAATCGCTCGGCGTCGGGCGCAGCGATGAGCGTGCGCAGTTCGCGGGAAATGGCCTCGCCGACTCGCTTCGAGAAGTCGACGGGTTCGTCGGCGGCGTCGGGTCGCTCGGGAATGATCGCGTCGATGACGCCGTCGCGCAGCAGGTCGAGGGAACGGATGCCCTGTGCGGCCGCCATCTCCGGGGCGTGCGTGGTGTCGCGGTGGACGATGGCACTGGCACCTTCCGGCGGCAGCGGCGCCAGCCAGCCGTTCTGTGCGGCGAGGACGCGGTCCGCGGGAAGGAAGGCCAGCGCCCCGCCGCCGGTGCCTTGTCCCAGCAGAACCGACACGGTCGGAGTCTTCAGCGTCACCAGATCGGAGATGCAGCGTGCGATTTCCGGGGCCAGTCCGCGTTCCTCCGCCTCCTTCGACAGCGCCGCGCCGAGGGTGTCGATGACGAGGACCAGTGGTATCTGCAACTCCTCCGCGAGACGCATGCCCCGACGGGCCTCGCGCAGGGCGGCCGGTCCCATGGTATTGAGCGCCGACTGTCCGGCGCGGTCCTGGCCCAGGAGAACACAGGGGGCACCGCGGAACCGCGCCAGCGACAACAACACGGTGCCCTCGGTTTCCCCCTGCCCCGTTCCGCTGAGCGGGACCTGCTCCGTGGCCGCGTGCCGGAGGAGGTGACGGATACCGGGACGGTCGGCGCGCCGCGAGAGCATCACCGATTGCCAGGCAGGGACGTCGGGAATTTCGACGTCCGGGATCTCGGCGGTGACCGTCGGTGTGGCAGGAGGGTCGATCAGCACGCGCAGGGCGCGATGCACTAGGAGCCGTAGCCGACTGGCAGGGACCACGCCGTCGATGACACCGTTGCGGTACAGGTTTTCCGACGTCTGCACGCCGTCGGGGAACTTCTCGCCGTAGAGCGCCGCGTAGACGCGGGGACCGAGGAACCCGACCAGCGCACCGGGTTCGGCCACGGTGATGTGCCCGAGTGAACCCCAGGACGCGAAAACTCCGCCGGTGGTGGGATTGCGCAAATACACCAGATACGGCAGGTGCGCCGCCTTGTGGGTCGCCACGGCCGCGGCGATCTTGACCATCTGCACGAAGGCGACGGTGCCCTCCTGCATCCGCGTGCCCCCGGACGTGGGGGAGGCGAGCAGGGGCAGCCCCTCGCGGGTTGCCCGCTCGATGGCGCTGACGATGCGTTCGGCCGCCGCCACCCCGATCGAACCCGCGAGGAACGCGAACTCGCAGGCGATCACAGCTACCCGGCGACCACGAACCGTGCCGACTCCGGTGAGCACCGATTCGTCGACGCCCGACTTCTCGGCGGCCTTCATCAGGTCCGTTCCGTACTTGTCGTCGGGCCGCACGTCCACCGGGGTGGTGTCCCAGGAGACGTAACTGCCCTGATCCAACACCAATTCGAGGACGTCGTGGGCGGAGATCTTGGCGGCCATGGCCCTGAGAGTAGCGGTACGTCCGCAGGGAGCGATGCCTGCTACGGCGGGTGACGGCAGTCCATTCGGCGGGAACAGCGCAAACGGCGCCGACACACCGTCGCCGGTGTCTAGAGTCGAAGACGTCGATGCAGGTTGGGCATGAGAACGACACCTTCCCCCGAGGGGAGCAGTCCCATGGATCTCCACACTGTCACGGACGTCGTTCGACGACCATCCGACAGGCCGGGGGAGGCGTGGTGTGACGGCGACGCCTGGCTGGCCGGGGGCACGTGGTTGTTCTCCGTCCCGCAGCCCGACGTCCGCCGCCTCGTCGACATCACCACCCTCGGCTGGGATGCGCTGGTGGCCGGTGACGCCGGCCTGGAGATCGGTGCCACGTGCACGATCCGGGAGCTGTATGCGCTGGAGCCGCCGGGCGACTGGCTCGCCGGCCCGTTGCTGGCCACGAGTTGCGAGGCGTTTCTGGCGTCGTTCAAGGTATGGAATTCGGCGACAGTCGGCGGCAACATCTGCATGTCACTGCCTGCCGGCCCGATGATCACGCTGACCGTCGCGCTGGAGGCGACGTACACGCTCTGGAATGCCGACGGATCCGAACGCACCGTCGATGCCGTCGACTTCGTGACGGGAGATCACCGCAACATCCTCGCGCCGGGTGACATCCTGCGGCGCATCGACATTCCGGTGAGTGCCTTGCGTAAGCGTCACACCCACCGTCGTTTCACGCTTACGCAGTTGGGTCGTTCCACGATCTTCCTGATCGCCACGCAGTCGCCCGGAACCGACGACTTTCTGCTCACCCTGACTGCGGGCACCACCCGTCCGGTGCGCCTGTCGTTCGACTCCATGCCCGATGCCGACGCGTTGCGCCACAGCATCGACGACCTACCCGCCGACGTGTGGTTCGACGATCCGAACGGCACTCCCGACCACCGCCGTCACCTGGCGAAACACTTCGCCGAAGAGATTCGCAGTGAACTGGCACCGGGAGAACTGTCATGACGTACACCGTGAACGGCAAGACGTTCGACGAACAACCCGAGCCGGGCCAGTGCCTGCGCACCTTCGTGCGCGCACTGGGCCATCACGGTGTGAAGAAGGGATGCGACGCGGGCGATTGCGGCGCGTGCACGGTGTGGCTCGACGGCGTCCCTGTGCACAGCTGCATCACCCCTGCTTTCCGGGCCGACGGCCACGAGGTGACGACCATCGAGGGGCTGGGCTCACCCGAAAATCTGCACCCGGTGCAGCGCTGCTTCCGCGATGCGCCGGGCTTTCAGTGCGGTTTCTGCACTGCCGGCATGATCATGACTTCGGCGACGTTCACGGACGCGCAGAAGGCGGATCTGCCTCGCGCGCTGAAGGGTAACTTGTGCCGTTGCACCGGGTACCGGGCGATCGAAGACGCGATCAACGGTGTCACCGAGATCGAGGAAGCGCTGCCGGGCAAGGCCGTCGGCACCAGTGTGGGAGCGCCCGCAGCCACCGAAGTGGTCACGGGCCGCGCCGAGTTCACCATGGACACCGAGATCGAGGGCATGCTGCAGCTGAAGGTGCTGCACTCCCCGCACGCCCATGCGCGCATCGTCTCCATCGACAAGACCGCGGCGCTCGCCGTTCCCGGGGTGCTGCGGGTGTACACGTGGCAGGACGTGCCCCGCAAGAGGTTCACCACGGCAATCCACACCGATCACCTCGTCGACCCCGACGACACCTACATCCTCGACGACACCGTGCGGTTCGCCGGGCAGCGGGTGGTCGCGGTACTCGCCGACACCGTCGCCGCCGCCGAGGAGGGATGCCGGAAGGTGGTGGTCGAATACGACATGCTGCCTGCGGTGTTCGACCCGGAGGAAGCGATGGCGGACGGGGCGCCTCGGCTGCACGGCTCGGACGACCCCTTCGTACGGGACCCCGACCACAACATCCTCCTCGAACTCCACGGGAACATCGGTGACCTCGAGGCGGGGCTGGCCGAGGCCGACGTGATCCACGAGGGCACCTACTTCTCCCCGCGCGTACAGCACGCGCATCTCGAGACGCACGGGTCGATCGCGTGGATGGAGGACGGCAGGCTGCACGTGCGCACCAGCTCGCAGTCGCCTTCCATCGCCAAGGTCAAGCTGGCCCATCTCTTCGACCTGCGTCCCGATCAGCTGCGTGTGTTCTGCAAGCGTGTCGGTGGCGGTTTCGGTGGCAAGCAGGAGGTGATCACCGAGGATCTGGTGGCGCTCGCCGCCCTCGACACCGGGCGTCCGGTCTGCTTCGAGTACACCCGGGAGGAGGAGTTCACGACGGCATCGCCGCGGCACCCGATGACGTTGACGATCACCTTGGGAGCGCGGGCCGACGGCACGCTCACCGCGTTCGGGGTGCGCAACGTGTCGAACACGGGCGCCTACGGCAATCACGGGGGCGAGACCCTGTTCGCGGCCGGAGCCGCCATCTCGATGTACCGGTGCCGCAACAAGAAGTTCGACGCGTACTCCGTCTACACGAACACGGTGCCGAGTGGTGCGCTGCGCGGGTACGGCATGACTCAGCCGGCGTTCGCGGTGGAGTCCGCGATGCACGAACTCGCGGTCGCCCTCGACATCGATCCGCTGGAACTGCGCAGACGCAACATCGTGCGCCCCGGGGATTCCCTCGTGGCAATCGACGACCGGCCGGACGACGTCGCCTTCAACGAGGACGGCCTCGGCCAGTGCATCGACCTCGTCGACGCTGCCCTCTCGCGCAGTGCGGACGGGAAGGCGCTCGGTGGCCACTGGCTGATCGGCACGGGTACCGCCAGTTCTGTGCACGAGACCGCCCCGCCCACGGAGCACATCTCGGAGGCGTGGCTGACACTCGGTGACGACTGTGTCTACGAATTAGCAGTCGGCACGGTCGAATTCGGGGAGGGAACGTCCACCGCGCATGTGCAGATCGCCGCCAACCAGCTCGGCACCACACCCGCGCGGGTGCGGCTCGTGCAGTCCGACACCGACCGGACCGGTTTCGACACAGGAGCGTTCGCGAGCGCGGGCCTGTTCGTCGCCGGCAACGCCGTGCTGCGGGCATCCGACGCCCTCCGCGACCGCATCCTGGCCTTCGCTGCCGCACACACCCGGTCCGATTTGTCCGACTGCTCGATGGACGACGACGGCGTTGTCTGTGGTGGCGTCCGCGTCTCGCTCGGCGAACTCCTCGATGCGGCACACCGACGCGGTATCCGGTTCACCGCGGCGCGCAAGGCGTACGGCTCGCCGCGCAGCGTGGTGTCGAATACCCACGGCTTCCGTATCGCCGTTCACCGGATCACGGGCGAGGTCCGCATCCTCTACAGCGTTCATGCCACCGACGCCGGCGTTGTCATCAACCCGGCTCAGGTGCGCGGCCAGATCGAGGGCGGCGTGGCCCAGGGCATCGGGTTCGCGCTGACCGAGAACTACCACGTCGACCACACCGGCACGATGATCAACCCGAGCCTGCGGAACTATTGTATCCCCACGTACGCCGACGTCCCGCGCACGGAGGTGTTGCTGGTCGACTCGTCGGATTCTGTCGGCCCGATGCGGTCCAAAGGCATGGCGGAGTGCTGTATCAACCCGGTGGCGCCGGCGTTGGCCAATGCCCTGCACGACGCGACCGGTGTGCGCTACCGGGAGTTGCCGCTGACACCCGAGCGCATCTACCGACGGCTCGGGGAGTCGACGAGCGTTGTGACGGCGCAGGCGTAGGGCGGCGGCGATGCGCGCGGAACGGATCGACAGCGGCGCCGCGACGGTGATCATCGGCCAGAAGGTCCGCGCCGGTTGCGAGCAGGCCTTCGAGACGTGGCAAGAGGACATGAATGCCGCCGCCTCGGATTACGCCGGGTTCATGGGCGCGGAGATCACCGCACCGACCGACGTGCAGCCCGACTGGGTGGTGGTCTACCGCTTCGATTCCATCGCTCACGTGCAGGCCTGGATCAACAGCGCCACCCGGCAGGAGCACCTCGACGTGGGGCAGCGGTACGTCGACGGTCCCGCCACCCAGCAGGTCCTCGGCGGGGACACCCGACCCCACGACCCGCTCGTCACCGTCGTCGTGTCACATCGCGTCGCGTCCGGCAACGTCACCGCCTTCCTCGACTGGCAGGAGCGACTGCGCCTGGAAGAGAGCAGGTTCGAGGGGTTCCGGGGCAGTGAACTCTTCCGTCCCGTCGAGGGCGTGCAGGACGAGTGGACCGCGCTGTACCGCTACGACACCGCGGCGCACCTCGACACCTGGCTCACCTCGAAGAAGCGGCAGGAGCTGCTGGCGGAGGGTGAAGAGTTCTCCGACTTCGAGTTACGCACCGTCGACAACTCCTTCGGCAGTTGGTTCGCGTTCGACGAGAACGGCAAGGAGGCCCCGCCGCCGTCGGAGACCAAAACCTCCATCGCTGTCTGGGTCGGCCTGTATCCCACCGTCGTGCTGCTCACACTTGCGCTGTCGCCGTTGCGGATGCCGCTGTGGCTCGGAATGCTCGTCGGCAATCTGCTGTCCAGCTTCACCATGAGTTTCCTGACGATGCCCCACTACGTGAACCCGCTCCTGGGGCGGTGGCTGCGGCCCCCAGCGGGTGCGTCGAAGGTGAAGTCCAACGTCAGAGGGATCGCGCTCGTCGCAGCCGCCAATGTGTTCTGGGTGCTCGTCTTCTTTCTGGTGACCACCCAGTTCTGGACGCTGCCCTGACAGCAGCGCCCCCGACACCGTCAACGGAAGGATCGATGATGACCGCGAAAACCGTGCGAGGTACGAGCCTGACCGCCCTTGCCATGGCATCGGCACTGCTCCTGGGAGGTTGTGGCTCGGACAGCGCCGACGACTCCGGTTCGCAGACCAGTGCCACGGCAGCCGTCAACACGACGGATTCGGCAACCACGACGGATTCGACAACCACGACTGGCGCCGGCACCTCGCCCAGTGGGACGGCGGCCTCGACGGCGGTGGGCAAGCAACAGGCCGAACAGATCGCTCTGGCGACGGTGCCCGGAGGCACGGTCGTCTCGTCCGAAGAGGTGAAGCGGGACGGTAAGACCGTCTGGCACGTGCATATTCGCGACGGCAGGGGCTGGGACTACGACGTGAACGTCGACGCTGCCAACGGCACAGTCGTATCCGAGGACCAGGACCGGGACGACGACGAGGCTGCGACCACCCCCTCCGTGCCGGCCGCGTCGCAGGCGGTTACCCAGCAGCAGGCCGAGCAGACTGCCCTGGCGACGGTGCCCGGGGGCACGGTGGTCTCCTCGGAGGAACAGCAGCGGGACGGTAAAACGGTGTGGCACGTGCATATTCGCGACGGCAGGGGCTGGGACTACGACGTGAACGTCGATGCCGCCACCGGCGTGGTGGTACCCGACAACTGACGGACGATCTACCGCCCACCGAGCGGCACCGGTCCGCTCGGTGCAGGCAGCGGGGGGAGAACGCCCAGCGGGGACGGCACCAGGGTGCCGGCCTGCGGGTCGGCCCTGCCGAGTTCGAACTTGCGGATCTCGGCGCCGCCCGGTCCGGCACCACTGACGAGTAGATCTGCGCCCGTGGTGGTGCTCGTCGTGGCCACCTGCACGCCACTGCCCGGGAACGGCACGAAGGCGGCGATCTGCGTGAAGGTGACGGGCCCTGAATGATGGTTGGGGCTCTCGAGATACATCGCCGGTTCGCCGTCGAGTCGTGAACCGCTCGACCAGACGCGAACCGTGCCGTCGCCGCCGAGCTGGCCGGCGACGATGCTCTGAGCGCCGCCCTCGGCGCCCGCGACCCACCCGGTCGACAGGGAGACGCCACCGGTATAGCTCTCGTCGAAGGCCAGGAAGTCCGTGGTGGTCACGGGCCCGGCAGCGTGGCCGGCATGCTCGTCCGTCGAACCGCTCGCCTCGGCCGCAGCGGTCTGGGTGTACAGGTCGTAGCGAAATGTCTTCACGCGGGGTGCTTCACCCGGACCGGGCGCGGTAACGATGCTGTCCCGGCCCGAGACGGCGTCGACCATGCCGGTGGCAACCGTGACACCCGACGTCGAACCTGGGTACGGCGTGAAGCTCCCGAACAACCCGGGGGCCGTGCCCTTCTTGCCGGGAAGACCGAAAATCTTCACTTCCGACTCGATTCCGGGACCGGAGCCGACGATGATGTTGTCGGCCAGGGCGTTGCCGTCGATGTCCGCGCCTGCGACAGTGACACCACCGCGGAATTCCGCGTCGAAGGGCGCGAAACGGGTGAGCTCGGAGAGGAACCCGTCTGCTCCGTCGTAGGCCACCACCTCGGGTGCCACCCCCGCACCCGTGCCGGCCACGAGGTCGAGCACCATGTCGCCGTCGACGTCGGCCATGGCGACGGTCGGCGTTCCCTCGAACGAGGGAAAGGGCGTGGCGGTCGAGACGAGCCTGTCACCGTTGCCGTCGTAGACCTGCACGGTCGCCGCCCCTCCCGGTGATCCAGGTACCGCGACCGCGTACGTCGACACCTCGGGGATCACGTTGACGGTGGCCATCAGCCCGTTGTCCTCGTGGTTGAGTCGATGGCAGTGGATGACGAAGGTGCCGATGTACTCGGTGAACTTCGTGCGCAGCGTCACCGAGGCCGGTACGAGCGGGTTCTCGTTCGCGTCGGTCACCGGCGCCGGCACGTTGACGTTGTCCTCACCCCACATCTGCACCCCTGTCCTCGTGCCGGCGACCGGGTCCACGATCTCGGTAACCTGAAAGTCGTTGACGTGGATGTGCATCGGGTGTTCGTCATTGTTGAGATTGGTGATCAGCCACTCCTCGACGGAGTTCAGCCGCGGCTGGATCAAGGGAATATTGGGGAAGGTGTTGTCGTCGAACTCGTAGGTGAATGCCTTGGGGTCGCTGTTGCTGGCTTTCTCGTTGCCGAAACCGCCCGAGACGGTGAGGGTGCGTTTGACGTCGGGCGTCATCGCCGACGTGTCGACGAAAGACGTGTAGGCGTCGAGTTTCTGCCCGGGTTCGAACGGTGTGGTCCGTCCCTGCCCGTCGTCCGGGGTAGCGTGGACGAGTTTCTGCGTGGGAAAGGTGAAGAAGCCGTCGGCGTAGCTGATGACCGACGGGTCGACGGTGACGGTGCCCAGAACAGCGGGCGGGTTCTCGGTGCCGTCGTTCGTGTACAGCACACCGGGATTGCTGACCGGCTGCGCGTTGTCCAAGGGCGGCATGTCCAGCACCAGGTCGCCGGTCTGCGGCATCGTTACCGCAATCGCGTACCGCGACGCCGGCGGGATGACGAGCCGGGTCCCGTCACCGCCGACGGGCCTCTCGACCTGGGGGAAGGGATTTCCGTCCTGGCCGACTACCGCGAATTTCGGGTGGTTGCCCGTCGCCGTCTCGGTGAGGCGCAGCGGCATGTAGGCGAAGTCGCTGATGTTCGCGAGCACCCAGATTTCGGTCTGTCCCGGCTTCAGCTTCAGTTCCGGCTGGAACTGGCCGTTCACCGTGTACTGCACATCGCGCTGATTGTCCGGCAGGGACGGATCCGCGGGGATGTTTGTCGTGTCGCTGCTGAAACTCTGCAGGTTGCCGGGCACGAACTGGTTCTGTCCCCGGTGGTTGGCGGGCGACAGCGGTCCGCTGTACCAGTTGGTGAAGTACTGGGCGCCCTCCGACGTTTCCGAGAAGTTCACCGGGGCCAGGCTCGGCGAGTACGTGCCGTCGGCGAGCTGGTCGCCTTCGGGGGGCGTCAGCGTGCTCACGTACTGCGGCCAGTTCGGGTCGTTCAGCTGATGCCCGCCGCCCTTGCGGTCGAACACGAAGTTGTACTGCAACGCCATGTCCCGGATCGGGATGTCGTGCTCGGTCACCAGCGGCAGGTTGCCGTCGGGACGCCCGATCTCGAGGAGTCCCGCGAGTCCGAGATACGTCTGCTGCGCCGTGACCGTGTGGCGGTGGCTGTGATACCAGTACAGGCCGTTCGGCATGTCCTTCGGCACCGCGTAGTCGTAGACGTTGCCTTTGCCCGCCGGGATGTCGAGTAGGACGTTGTCGGCGTTGCCGTCCGGACTGACATGCAGTCCGTGGGTGTGGAGATTGAGCGGTGACGACGTCAGAGGCGGCGGGTAGATCGGTACGTCCCCACCTGCGGGTGTGAAGGCGGGATCGTAGAAATCCTCGATCGTCAGGTTCTGCAGGTCGTTGTCGTAATGGATGATCAGACGCTCACCCGGATCGACCCGCAGCGTCGGGGCCGGGTAGACGCCGTCGGCCTCCGTCGAACCGTCGGAGGCCGTGCCTCGGAGAACCTCGTACCCGAAGAGCAGAAAATTCGATACCGGCGCCGAGGCGGTGTCGAGGTCGACGGTGCCCTGATGGGCCGAGAGCCGCACTTCGAGGACCCCGCCGTCGCTCGTCAGCTTCACCGGCTCCTGGTACGCGACGGGTGTGCCGTCCGGCCCGGAATTGCCACCACCCGCGGTGGTCGTGTCGGATGCGCAGCCGGCGAACATCAGAGTGAGCGACATGACCATCGTGACAGCGACCAGGACGACCGGCCTTCTGCGACGGACGACCATGACGTTCCCCGTTCCACGACCGCACGTGAGCAGCGCCGATCGACATATCGAACGGTACACGGCACGCACGGCCGCAATCAGGGGATTCGCGCCTTCACCCACTCGCGGCCCAGCGCGGGGCGGTCGTCGAGCGCCCGACGTTCAAGGTAGAGATTCGGCGGGCCCTCGGAGACTTGCCCAGTTGCTCGACGCGACTGCCCACTGGAGTGTTCGAGCGGTCGACGAAACCAGCCGTGGACAAGTGGAGTTCGAGTACCGGCGCTTGTATATGGTCGTGGTGGTGTCGCACGTAGCCTGTTACCCGACGCGATACCGTAGCCGCACGCATAGCTCTTCGTAAGCGGACCGAACTAACGCGGGAGATCAACCATGAGCGCCGACAAACAGTCGACCATCCTCTACACGCTGACCGACGAGGCGCCGTTGCTCGCGACCTACGCCTTCTTGCCAATCGTGCGCACCTTCGCCGGCGCCGCGGGCATCGAGGTCGAGTCCAGCGATATCTCGCTGCCCGCCCGCATCCTGGCCGAGTTCCCCGACTGTCTGACCGAAGAGCAGCGTGTCCCGGACAACCTCGCCGAGCTGGGTCGTCTGACACAACTGCCCGAGACCAACATCATCAAGCTGCCCAACATCAGCGCGTCTGTGCCGCAGCTCCTGGCCGCCATCAAGGAGCTCCAGGGCAAGGGCTACCAGATTCCGGACTTCCCGGACCCCCCGAAGACCGACGAGGAACGTGAGATCCGGCAGCGCTACGGCAGGATCCTCGGCAGCGCGGTCAACCCGGTCCTGCGTGAGGGCAACTCCGATCGCCGCGCACCCAAGGCGGTGAAGGAGTACGTCCGCAAGCACCCGCACAGCATGGGTGAGTGGTCGATGGCCTCGCGCAGCCACGTCGCGCACATGCGGCACGGCGACTTCTACCACGGCGAAAAGTCGATGACGCTGGACCGGCCGCGCAAGGTCCGGATGGAGCTGGTGACCAAAGGCGGCGAGACGATCGTCCTCAAGCCCGAGGTGGACCTGGGCGAGGGCGACATCATGGACAGCATGTTCATGAGCAAGACGGCGTTGCTCGACTTCTACGAGGAACAGATGGAGGATGCGCGCAAGACGGGCGTGATGTTCTCCCTCCACGTCAAGGCGACGATGATGAAGGTCTCGCACCCCATCGTCTTCGGTCACGCGGTGAAGACGTTCTACAAGGACGCCTTCGCGAAGCACCAGAAGCTGTTCGACGAGCTGGGCGTGAACGTCAACAATGGTCTCGGCGACCTGTACGACAAGATCGAGACGCTGCCCAGCACGCAGCGCGACGAAATCAATCAGGACCTACACAACTGCCATGAGCACCGTCCCGAGTTGGCCATGGTCGATTCCGCCCGCGGCATCTCGAACTTCCATTCACCCAGCGACGTCATCGTGGACGCCTCGATGCCCGCGATGATCCGCTCGGGCGGGAAGATGTACGGCGCCGACGGAAGACCCAAGGACGTCAAAGCGGTGATGCCGGAGTCCACTTTCGCGCGCATCTACCAGGAAATCATCAACTTCTGTAAGACCAACGGCGCGTTCGACCCGACGACCATGGGTACCGTCCCCAATGTCGGGCTCATGGCGCAGAAGGCGGAGGAGTACGGCTCGCACGACAAGACTTTCGAGATTCCGGAGGAGGGCGACGCCAACTTCGTCGATGTCGACACCGGTGAGGTGCTGCTCACCCAGCACGTCGAGGCGGGCGACATCTGGCGCATGTGCACCGTCAAGGACGCGCCGATCCGCGACTGGGTCAAGCTAGCGGTCACCCGGGCACGCAACTCCGGCATGCCGGTCCTGTTCTGGCTCGACCCGTACCGTCCTCACGAGAACGAGCTGATCAAGAAGGTCGAGTTGTACTTGCAGGATCATGACACCGAGGGCCTCGACATTCACATCATGTCGCAGGTGCGCTCGATGCGGTACACGCTGGAGCGACTGATCCGCGGGATGGACACCATCGCCGCGACCGGCAACATCTTGCGCGACTATCTCACCGATCTGTTCCCGATCCTCGAACTCGGCACGAGCGCCAAGATGCTGTCGATCGTGCCGCTGATGGCGGGCGGTGGCCTGTACGAGACGGGCGCAGGCGGGTCTGCGCCCAAGCACGTCAAGCAGTTGGTGGAGGAGAACCACCTGCGCTGGGATTCGCTCGGTGAGTTCCTGGCGTTGGCCGTCAGCCTGGAGGACCTCGGCATCAAGGCCGGCAACGAACGCGCCAAGATACTGGCAAAGACGCTCGATGCAGCGACCGGCAAGCTGCTGGAGACGAACAAGAGCCCGTCGCGCAAGACCGGCGAGCTCGACAACCGGGGCAGTCAGTTCTACCTTGCGATGTACTGGGCGCAGGAACTTGCCGCGCAGACCGAGGACCAGGAACTCGCGGAGCAGTTCGCCCCGCTTGCCGAGGCGCTGGCCAGGGACGAGGACACGATCGTGCGGGAGCTGATCGAGGTGCAGGGCGCGCCGGTTGACATCGGCGGCTACTACAAGCCGGACAGCGAGAAGACCGTCGCCGTGATGCGTCCGAGCAAGACTTTGAACACCACGCTGGCTGCCGCCCAACGCTGAGCCCGATCGTCGCGGCGGATCCGGACGGCGTGGTCGCGACGACCTCGCTGCCACCGGGGTGCGGGGTAGCCCGCCGCGACGGTGGTTATGCTCAATCCCCGCAACCCAGCGCGAGAGCGTGGCCGGCGCGCAGGCGCGGTTGCCGGCCTCGGTGTACGTGTCGAGGCGTCAATCAGGTACTCCGCCAACACCATCGGATGCCGGCAAGGTTCGCAATTTCGGGCGATAGCTGCAGAACTGTAGTCATCGCAGCCCGGTACTCACAAACCATGAGTGACACGGTGCGGTACCGGGGAGAAGGGTCCGCGAGTCGTTCGTTTGTAGGTTCCGCGAACCTATGTCACTTCTTAATCTCGAGTCACTCGGGACAACGCTGGATGCGTCCACATAAAGGGGTTGTTCCGATCAGTCCCGACAAGGGTGCATGGAACTGCACTGCCGTCGGCGCAGATCAGTTGCCGCCGGGCTCCTCGGGGCGGAACCTGAGTCGGGCGGTGATGATGTCCTGGGCGATCACCGTGATCCTGCGGTGTTGCGCGAACGCCATCGCTCGTAGCCGGGCGAGGGCATCGGTAGGAGAGACCCGAAGCTGGACGGCCGCCATTCCGGCGGCCACGTGCACCTTGCCGCGCGGAGACAGGGTGGGGTCGATCACCGTCGGGTGGCGCGAGGGATCGAGTTCCTCGACCACGATCGGGCCGAGGGCAGCGGCGTAGTTGGCCGCGGCCCGATAGTGCTGGGCATCGAGCCGGCCGGGCTGGGTGTGGTAGAGCTCGAGGACACCGATGCGGGCGCCGTTGAACATACGGAGAGGGAAGGCGAAGACGGCGCGAACGCCGAGGTCGAGTATCTCGGGGGCGAACATCGGCCACCGTGTCGTTGTGGCGGGGTCCGTGAGATCAGGGTGTAGTTCGCGCACCGATGAGCGATACGCGGCGAGGCCGGGGCCCTCGCCAAGGGTGAATTCGAGTTCGTCGATCCGTTCGGCGGTGATGTCGGTTGCGTACACCAGGTCCCGACTGGTGTCGCTGGCGAACACCGCGACGGCCGCGCCGTCGACACCGACGACGTCCGAGCATTGCCCGCACAGGGTACGAGTCCGGGTGAGCACGGACACCGTGTGATCGTCGTCGGGACGAGTTGGGTTTTGTTCGGCGCTCATTTCCCCCACTTGCCCAAACTGGGCGACTGCAAACATCCCGCCGCTCACGCCACGAACCTCCGACGCGAGACTCCGGTCGCGTTCACGGTCCGTGCCCGATGCCAGGACCCCTGAGGTTCCATTCTTCAAGAGGATCGGTTGCGGGGGTCATCACGAACCCACGCGCCGCGCTTCGTGCCCAGTCCGCCGAGCGAGGAAGAAAACCTGCACTTCGTGCAACGGTGGACGTAATTTCCGCGCACGCCGCTGTGTTCGGCATACTGTGGCGGTGGCATTCCGAGGTGAGGGTGGTTTGAACGCGGAGGGCAGTGGGGTAGCTGTGGACAGTGACGAGCTCCTTGTCTCGAATGCACCCCCACAGGGCGGGAGTTTCCGGTTTTACCTCGACGGCGAACGCTGGGAATGGTCCGACCCCGTCGCCCGGATGCACGGCTACCAGCCGGGCGAGATCACTCCCACCACCGAACTCCTGCTTTCCCACAAACATCCAGACGACAAAGCGCAGATCGCTGCGCTCTTCGACAAGATGATCCACGCCGGTGAGCCGTTCAGCAGCAAGCACCGCATCATCGACACCGACCGCCGAATCCACCACGTTATCGTGGTCGGCGATCGCCTGCTCGACGAGAACGACAAGGTCATCGGCACGTATGGGTATTACATCGACGTCACCGAATCGTTGGAGACCGACCCCCGCGAATTCAACGAGGCGCTCACCGAGGCAGTCGCCGAATTCGGGAAATCGCGGGCGGTGATCGAGCAGGCCAAGGGTGCACTCATGCTCGTGTACGGCATCTCTTCCGAACGCGCGTTCGGCATTCTTACCTGGCGCTCACAGCAGACCAACACCAAACTCCGCACCCTTGCCGAACGCTTTGTCGCCGCTCTCACCGAGACGGCTTTCCCCGAGTCATTTCGCGCCCGGTTCGACCACCTACTCCTGACTGCACACCAGCATCCCGATACCCAGCCGGGGGAACGGGGTTGACCGGCACCCCGACGTGACGAGCCGAAGGCATCGGCGAAGTTCTCCCGCCCGCATGGTGAGGTCGCAGTGTTCATCTCGTACGAAGACCGCGCGGCATGCGGTCACCGACCGGCGCAGGAGCCAACGGGCGAGCGCCGAAGCCCTGCGTCGTTGCGATCATTCACCGGTGGCGGCGGCCGTGTCGCGGAAGTGGGATTCGAGGCCGTCGATGATGATGTCGAGTCCTGTGTCGAGACGGTGTGCACCGTCGTAGTCGGCGAGATCGGAAGCGAGGGACCGTAACCGGGGGGAACTTGCTGCGCGGCAGGCGATGCAGTCCGAGGCGGAGGACATCCTCCGACTCTTCGGGATCCTCGACCAGTTCCTGGAGTTCGTCGAGAATGTGCCCTTGCAGGAATCCGAAGAAGAGTCGGTAGGAGTGCAACGCATTCGGCGGGGAGAAGCCGGCCCGGACGAGGAGTTCGAGGAAGTCCTCGAGTGGGCGCAGTGTGCCCGGGGGCCGTAATCCTAGAGGTGTCGCGAGGGGGCGCGTCACCAGCAGCGGAACGACATGGGGGTGCTCGAGTGCGAGGTCTCGGTAGCGGTGGGCAAATAGTCGCAGTTCCTGTGTCCAGTCCTGCGCGCCGGGATCGAGGACGAGCTCGCGGAGCACCAGCTCGACGACACCGTCGAGGAGAGCCGCCTTGTTCTGTGCGTAGCGGTACAGGCTCATCGCGTCCCGGTCGAGAGCCTGCGCCAATCGACGCATCGAGAGGGCATCGACGCCCTCGTGGTCGACGATCTCGAGGGCGGCGGCCAGCACCTGCTCGGTGCTCAGCCGGGTCAGACGGGTCCGAACCCGGGAACGGCCCCGGGGAGTGGTCGACCCGGACTCGGCCGGGTCCGTGCGCGCAACCATCGCTGCCTCCTTGATCTGAGACGAGCAGAAGAACGCGTCCCCGACGGATCACGTCTTATCCAGCCCTTCCTTACACCGTACGCTTGCACTGTAGTTACTTGTGCGTATACTTGTGGGGTATGGGTTCGCTCCAGCAGAGGGTCGCGCTCACCACCACGTCCACCTCAGTCGAGGAGACGTTCGCGGTGACCCGGATCTGCACTGCAATGCCGGGCACCCCATTGAAGGAGTCATTCATGACCTCCACTAATCCCGTCGCCCACACCAGTGCCGTAGCGGCCGGCCCGCGGACTCACCTCGAAGCGCGCCGCAGCACCGAGACGAAGGCCGCGTACAAGACCACCGAGTTTTTCGTCTACATCGCCGCTGTCATCGGCGTCCTGCTCGCCTCGTATCTGGTGCAAACCACCGACGCCCACGAAGACTATTTCCGGGCGGACCGCGCATGGTTCTACGTCGTCATTCTGACGATCGCCTACATCGTCAGCCGGGGCATTGCCAAGTCCGGCAGCCGCGAGCACTACACGGACACCGATCGGCATTCCGGCGTCTGATTCGCTATCTTCGTAGCGGGGGTTCCGGCGGCTCGTCTCGCCGGGCCCCGCGCTCCGGGTGTTGTCGATCGTTCCCGTGACACCGCTTCCCGGTCTCAGGAAGATCGTTCCCCCAAGCCAATTGGTTCGAAGTATTGTCGGAAGTGTTTTCTCCCTTGATCTTTGACGGTGAAGCATCACCGCATCTCGATACCCCGCTCGCCGACCGCACGGTGCACCCGTCCCTGGTCGAACTGCAAGCGTCCGGTTGTTCCTCGAACCCGCGGCGACCTCGCTCTCTGTTGCGACCATCGCGCTACTCACCGTGATGAGTTCCCGGGTTACGCTGTGCCGCAACTTGACTGACCGATAAGAAAGGTCGATTCATGTGGATTCTCGTCAGCCGTCTGCTACGCCGATGGAAGATGCTCGTTCTCGCTCTCCCCGTCGTGGCGGCCGTACTGTCCAGGCTCGGTAGCCACCTCGAACGCCGCGCCGGCAAGCCGACCACCGCATCACGCGGACTCCTCGGAATCTCGCGTTTCGCCCGGCGCCGGGCCGGTACCGAGGACACCGCCCACCGTCCTGCCCGCGCACACCGACCATCCGACTTCAGGAGCAACGTATGACCGACAACACCGCTACACTGATCACCCAGCTGCGCGTGGTCTTGGAACTGACGCACACCGAAATTCAGGTCGCCGAGACCCGGATCGGGCAAGCGCGAACAGAAGCCGTCCGCCGGGAACTGTCACAGAACGCCGACAACGCCCGTGACCGCGCGGCCGCGATCGAGGAAGCGATCCGTGACCTCGGTGGACTTCCCGACGTCGTAGGCCCGCTGCTCGGCCGCGCGGTTGCGATGGTCAAGGCCATGGCCGAACAAGCCCAGCCGTTCGACGAGGCCCTGCTCGGCGATCTGGTCCTCGAACATCAACTGCTCGACCGGGCTCGTTACCTGCGGGCATTGGCGACCACGTCGCGCCGCACCGGCATCGTTGCCCTGGCCGGACGCCTGATCGCCGCCCACACCGCCACGGTCGAATGGTTGACGACGGTGCTGGCCGAGGACGCACTCGGCGGCCCCGCGGCTTTGCGGCGCACCCCGATGCAGGCCGCGACCGGGACCGCGATCCGGTTGATCACTGTCCCGGCAACGTGGTCGGCGCGCGGACTCGACCGCGCCATCGACACCGTCCAGGCCACCCCGGACCGGATCGGTGCGCTCGTGCGCCGCGGCGCCTACGCCGGTGACGTGGCCACGAAGACGCTGGTCGCCAGCCGCGACGCGGCACTCGAATCGGCCGAAGCGGTGACCCGCCGAGAGGGCGCATCCGGCGTCGCCGATGCCATCCGCAACGCCCGAACCGCCAACGGTTCTCTCGATGACGAGGAACTCCCGATCTCCGACTACACCGAACTCAATGTCTCCGGCGCGGTTGCCGCGGTGAAAGAAATCACCGCACCCGCCGACCTTCGCACCATCATCGCCCACGAAGAAGCGAATAAGAACCGCCACGGAGTGATATCGGCCGCGCAGACCCGCCTCGCCGCCCTCGCCCAAGAAGTCGTCGGCATCAACTAATCGGAAGCGGTACTTGTGACGCGAGTGTCACAACCCTTCTCGCGGGGTATTCACTTGGCTGACGCGATGCCCCGGCCGTGAGGCCGGGGCATCCGTCACAGTCCCAATTTCAGGGGCGGCGTGTGGGGTCGGTGCCGACGTTGGTTCGCACGGTCGGGTCGTTTCGACGCTCGAGTCCGGCGAGACCCAGCAGGCCCGCGAGGCCCAGGAGCCCCCACAGCCCGGTCTTGTCGCTGCCTTCGCTGTCACTGTGCTCGTCCTGCGCTTGCTGCGCCACGTTCTCGCGTCGTGGACCTCGAGGACTCGGTTCGCCCTCGGGATCGAGTCCATGATTGATCGCACCTACCCTCAACGTGGATCGGTTCCTCCCGGGCAGTGCCGGACGCGCCCGCTGGGGTATCACGTTCTCAGGCGTGCCCGATATTCCGGAGTACCGGTCGTGTCCAGGCCAGGTCGGTTCAGGAAAGAGCGGAGACCCGAAGCTGGACGGCCGCCATTCCGGCGGCCACGTGCACTGTGCCGCGCGGAGACAGGGCGGGGTCGATCACTGTCGGGTGGCGCGAGGGATCGAGTGCCTCGACCACGATCGAGCCGAGGGCAGCGACGTAGCCGGCCGCGGCCCTCACCTAGGGTGAATTCGAGTTCGTCGATCCGTTTGGCGGTGATGTCGGTGGCGTACACCAGGTCCCGGCTGGTGTCGGAGGCGAATACCGCGATGGCCGCGCCGTCGACACCGACGTCGTTCGAGCATTGCCCGCACAGGGTACGAGTGCGGGTGAGCAGGGACACCGTCTGATCGTCGTCGGGACGAGCTGGGTTCAGTTCGTCACTCATTTCCTCCACTTTCCCCCGCGCTGGGACTACAAACATCCCGCCGCTCACGCCACGAACTTCGTTGCTCGGACGGAGCCGCTGGCGTACGGCTACGACCCGCCGACTACATCTTGGCGTAGCGGGCCATGGCGAAGCTGTAGAGGCCGTAGGCGATGATGCCGGCACCGGCGGCGATGAGGAGGGCTACTCCGTAGGGTTGGGCGCCGACGGTTTTGAAGGCGCCGTCGAGTCCTGAGGCCTTGTCGGGCTCGGATTGATTGACGGCGAGGATCACCAGCAACCCGATGGCGGCGATGGCCAGACCTTTCGCGATGTAGCCGACCATGCCCAGTCGCCGCACGAGTGGGCTGGTGGTTCCTTCGAGGTCGTCGAGGAATTTGCGACTGATCCCCTTGTAGACGTGGTATCCGCCGACCGCGATGATGACCAGCGCCGCGGCGATGAGGGCGATCGTGCCGGCGGTGGTCTGCATCAGGCGGGCGGTGATGCCCGCACTCTGGCCGCTGCTGGACTTTCCGCTGCCGCGGGCGAATCCGAATGCGGAGAAGGCGAAAGCGAAGTAGACGACCGCCAGGGCGAAGGCCTTGAGCCGGTCGACGATTTCCGATTTCTTGCTGTCGGCGCCAGGTCGGGATGAACTGCCGAGTGCCGCTTCGGCGAGTCGCCACAGTCCCATGATGGCGAACGCGACCACGCCCACCCATAGTGCGGCGATGCCGCCCGGTTTGGCGGCCAGTTCCGTCATGGCACCGGATTGGTCAGCGGTGCCGGCTGCGCCGCCGAGGGCGAGCCGGATGGCGATGTAGCCGATGATCAGGTGCACGATCCCGCTCACCACGAACCCTGCGCGGGCAAAGTGTTCGAAGAAGCTGTTCTGCGCCACCCGTCCTGCGGTGGAGGACGAGTTGTCCTGCGACGCCGACGAAGAATTGGCGGAGGACGCCTGGGAACGGTTGGTGTCAGGCATGGTGATCGCCCCTTATCGGTGGTGAAGTCCTTCGCCGGCGGGTGCGAGGGTTGGCTCGAGCCGTCAGCGCCGTCCGGAGTCCTACTCGACGACCTGGGGCCGTCCCGCCAGACTGAGGCAACGGTGTGCGGAATTTCATCTCCGAGGCCGTTTCTGGGGCATCGTCGGCGGTCGCGCGCAGAAACCGGTCGGGGAGTGCGAGTTTGTGGATGGTGCGCAGCGTCAGCAGGTACTGCCGGGCGAGGGAGCCGGTGGTGTAGGGCAGGTCGTATTTCTCGCACAGTGCGTGCACCTTGGTGGCGATGTCCGCGTAGCGGTTGCTGGGGAGGTCGGGGAACAGGTGGTGCTCAATCTGGTAGCACAGGTTGCCGCTGAGGAACGCCATCACGGGGCCGGCCCGGAAGTTGGCTGCGCCGAGCATCTGCCGCAGATACCACTCCGGCTGTGTCTCGTTCTCGAGTTCGGTGAGGGTGAACTTCTCGGCGCCGTCCGGGAAGTGCCCGCAGAAGATCACCACGTACGCCCATACGTTCCGCAGCAGGTTCGCGGTCAGGTTCGCCGTCAGCGTTCGCCGCCAGCGGCGTCCGCTGAGGGCGGGAAAGAGCAGGTAGTCCTTGCCCGTCTGGCGGGCGATCTTCCCGATCAGTGCTCGGGTGTGGGCGGACTTCTCGGTGGCAGTGCGGGCCCGAACCTGCTCGGAGTACAGGTCGTGGAGGGCGATCCCCCATTCGAACATCGCCGCCAACAGCAGGTTTCGCAGTGGTTGCAGTAGATGTTCAGGCTTCCACGGCTGGTCGCGGGTAACCCGGAGAACACCGTAGCCGAGGTCCTCGTCCATCCCGACGACATTGCTGAACACGTGGTGGCGGTAGTTGTGGGAATACCGCCACTGCGATGACAGGCCGGCCATGTCCCATTCCCAGTTGCTGGAATGGATTTCAGGGTCGTTCATCCAGTCCCATTGGCCATGGGAGACGTTGTGGCCGATCTCCATGTTTTCCACGCTTTTGGCCACCGCGAGCGCTGTCGTCCCGAGGGCCCAGCCCGCCGGTTTCCTGCTGTCGTAGATCACCAGTCGTGCAGCGGCATCGAGTAGCCGCTGGAGGCCGATGGTGCGGCGGATGTAGGCGGCGTCGGCCTCCCCGAGGGACTCGGTGACCTCCCGGCGAATGCTGGTGAGTTCGTCGCTGAGTGCCTCGACGTCCGCGTCGGTGAGGTGTGCGTATTCCTTGATATCGGAGATGGCCATGGTGTGCTCCAGGTTCCGGACGAGCCCCCTCCGGAACCTGGGTGCTGCCCCGTCCGGTGCGGCCTCAGGGCCGGGTCAGTAGTAGTGGCGGCGCCCTGCCACCGCGTGGCCCATCGACCCCATGATCACCAGGACCACTCCAATGACGATGAGCGCGACCCCCACGTACAACAGGATGGGCAGGCTGATGACCACGCCGAGGATGGCGAGGATGATTCCGAGAATGATCATGAGAGCGACCTGATTTCGGGACAGAGAGTGGGATTGGGTATCGAACGGTGTGAGCGGGTCAGTGTTTGAAGGTGTGCTTGATCTTCTGCCCTGCCTGCTTGAGCTTGTCTCCGGTTTGCTTGGTGTTGCCCTTGGCCTGGCCTACACTCCCCTCCGCTTCCATACGTTCGTTTCCAAGGGCCTTGCCGACCGTCTTCTTGGTGGCGCCCTCCGCGGTTTCGGCCTTGTGTCGAAGCCTCTTCCCGATGCTCATGGCGGTACTTCTCTCTTTGGTGATCGGACGGCGTGGCTGCGGGCCCGATGTCGGTGGATTTCCTCAGCGCGGGTTTCCTCAGCGCGCGACGTCGTGGGTGGTGGCGGCCCTGGTTGTTCGGTGGCCGAACGGGTGCCGCCAGTCACGTCGCCCGTCTCGCTGGTCACGGGGAGTTGTCCCGTGCGCGGTCCTGTCGACGGTGTTCGGGTCCGCGGCGACCATGTCGCGCTGCCCGGCGAGGCGATCCCGGTCCTGGTACGCGTCCGCTGTCTGCTGGCGAGAATCCTTCAGGTCGTGGCGGGCAAGGCGGCCGCGACGGGAAGTCCGCCGGGCACCGGCCAGTAGCAGGCTCAGCCCGAGCAGGCCGACCGCGCCGACGACGATGCCGTACAGAAACAGCGTGCCGGTGGAGCCGGTGACGTGATAACCGAATACGGCGAAATCATCGGTGAGGGCGTGCCCGTCGCCGCTGTTGGTCAACACGCCCGCGAGCCCGATGATCACGGCGGCGAGCAGAATGACGAGTCCGAAGATGATGATCATGGCGGCCTCCCGGGCCTACGTTGTAGTACCCAGTCAACGCCGCATTACACGGTGTGTCAACACTGTAGGTCTACTGTCGAGACCTACGGTAAAGGCCTACAGTGGACGCATTGAAGGAAGTGTTTGTGATGGTCAAGGTCCCCGCTGATCGCCCGATCCGCTCCGGTAACGGTTCCGTTCCGGACGGCGGCCCGATCACCCGAGAGCGAATCCTGACGGCAGCACTCGCGATCATCGACGGCGACGGAATCGACGCACTGTCCATGCGACGCCTCGGCAAGGCCCTGGGCCGCGACCCGATGACCCTCTATCGTCACGCTCCGAACAAGGCCGCGCTCCTCGACGCCGTCGCCGAGAGCGTCCTCGACCAACTCGAAGTCGACACCGACGACGGCGATTGGGCAACCCAACTCCGGGAGGTCGCCCGGGGCTTCCGCCGGTTGGCGCTCGATCATCCCCACGTGGTCCCGCTGCTGGTCACCCGGCCCCTGTCGACGCCCCTGGGGCTGCGACCCCTGGGAACTCTGCGCCCGCTCGAGAAGATCCTGAGCTTGCTCACCCGGGCCGGCTTCACCGGGACTGATGCCCTGCACATCTACCGGGCATTGTTCGGCTTCCTCCACGGTCACGTCCTCAACGAACTCCAGGAAATCGTCGAACGCCCCGACGAGCACGACGATCTGCTGCGCCTGGGACTGCACCGGTTACCGATCGGCGAATTCCCGCTGCTGCGCGGTCTCGCACCCGTGCTGGCGTCGTACGACGGCGCCGCCGAACTCGAACGCGGCCTCGACATCCTGATCACGGGACTCACCGCCACACTGCCCCATCCCGACAGCCCAGCCCCTGCGGTGAGCTGAATCCAACGGACGAACCGTCGTGCCGGCACTCTCCAACCTGCCAAACTGCAGCATCTACCGACGCGGCGGACTTACGCCGCGCCGGCTCCGGCCGCACGTGGCAAGATCAGGCAGGCGTCCGCGGACAGACGCGGGCGCCCCGACATCGTTTCTCCACTTCACAGCCGAAGCCGGCAGTGGAGCCGGCCCATATTCCAGGTGCCCGAGTCCGACCCCGAGCGGTCGGCGGTCAGGGCGCTCTGCTGGTTGAACCACGAGACGGAAGGGCACAGTGTCGCCACGCAAGCTCGAATCCCTGGTCCTGCACAATGACGTCCTCAAGTTCGTCGACGTCGGCGAGGGACCGCCGGTGGTGCTTGTGCACGGGCTGCTCGGCTCGCACCAGTCCTGGGCGCCGCAGCTCAGAAGACTGGCAAAAAAGCATCGAGTGGTGGCACCCGACCTCTTCGGGCACGGGCAGTCCGACAAACCCTCCGGTGACTACTCCTTGAGTGCCCATGCCGCCACCCTCCGCGACCTGATGGACAATCTCGGGATTTCCTCCGCCGCGTTCGTGGGGCATTCCCTCGGCGGCGGCATCGTCATGCAGCTGTCGTACCTCTTTCCTGAGCGAGTCGACCGTCTGTGCCTGGTGAGCAGCGGCGGCCTCGGGCCCGAGGTGAGCCTGTTCCTCAAGGCCGCCACCCTGCCTGGCAGCGAACTGGTCCTGCCCGTTCTGGCCTCCGACCGGCTTCGGCGCACTACCGAGAACATCCTCAAACAACTGGGCCGGCTCGGGCTGCCCGTGCAGCCCAGCCGCAGCGCCGCGGAAACCTGGCGATCCCTCGAGACCGTGTCCGACCGCTCCTCGCGAGCCGCGTTCCTCGCCTCCACCCGTGCCGTCGTGGGACTGCGTGGACAGACCGTCAGCGCCAAGCAACACTTCTCGAAGTTCGAATCGCTTCCGTCGCTGCTGGTGTGGGGTGGCAGAGACAGAATGATTCCCGCCTCACACGCCGAGAACCTGCGCCGCGTCGTCCCCCACAGTCGCGTCGAGATTTTTCCCCGCGCAGGCCACTTCCCTCAACTCGACGAACCGGAATTGTTCTTCCGCGTGCTCGACCAGTTCCTCGACCCGGCTTCAGGATCCGATCGGTAACAATGCGGCTCCGGGCCCGCACCAACAGACAGCGCGCACAGCTTCGCCATGGCCCACTACATCGAGGATGTGGGTGCGGCCGTTGAGAGCGGACCCGGGCCACTCGGTACAGGTCCTGACCAAGGCGTGCGACAGGGAATTTCTCGACCCCTGAGGTTGCCCGTCATGGATTGTGTTGGTGGGTCGGTCGGAGGATTCGCCGCGTGCTACCGACCGGCTGAGATCGTGCGTGCCGGGCCGGAGGAAACCGGCGGTTTGCCTGTCGACCTGAATTTCACATCACCGGCACACTGAACCGAGGTGGGCGCTGGTCGTAGTGTGGATCCGGTGCCGGGATTCAGACCCGTTGTCCGCCTTCGGGGTGGTGACGGGTCCGCTCCCACGGCCACGTCATCATCGCCCATACGATGAGGATCAGTGTGGTCGCGGTCAGCAGATACAGCGGCCACGGGCCCAGCACGTCCAGCAGGGTCGCGGTGGTGGGTTTTCGGTTGAGGAACCCGTAGTTGGTGCCGGCGATGGTGTTGAAGGTGACGGTGGCCGCCGCCCACAGCGCCGTGACCAGGACTGCGATCCGGTAGCTGCGCCACCGCGGCCGCATCTGCCGGCCCCAGGTGAGGTAGATCGCCGCCCAGACGACGAGCAGGTGGATTCCCCAGAACGCGAGGAACTCGTGATGGGGAAAGTCCGGGCTGGCCAGCACCGGTGAGATCAACGCCTGTGTGCTCAGCACCAGACCCCAGTAGTAGGTGAGCGCGAACGCCCAATGTGCCTGCGACCACAGCGCGTAGGCCGCCGCCACCGTCGCGAGATCGGTCAGGCGCAGCGGCACCGACCCGCCGATGCTGGGCGGGAACAGCGAATAGATCAGCGCCGCACCGTAGATCACGGCGGTCAGCACCGCCAGAGCGCGGCCGAGGCGTCGCGCCTGCGCTTCGCTCTGCCGGCGTCCGAGCCAGACCAGCAGGACGGCGACCGTGGCGAATACCGCGATCACGACCCAGTACGACGGGCCGTAGGCCGCGAACTCTCGTTGTGCGGTGAACAAGTCCATCAACTCCGCAGTGTCATCTCCCGTGGCGGTCTGGTGCGTCGCGGCCGGCCCCTGCTCACACAGCGGTGCGCTTTCTCCATCCTGTCCCACAGCGCAGGTCCACTGCTGACAATTCGCCGGCACGGCTTTCGGGGTGCCGGGTCGACGGCGGACCCGGACCTCGGCGCCGTCCATCCGAACCTGAGCTCGAACGCCTGACCGGGACAGGGGGCCCGCACACGACGGGCGCAATCTGACACTGACACCGGTCCGGTGTTCGTCGAAGCCGAGGCCGGCAGCGGAGTGCAGGGCTGGGCTAACGGCCCAGTGCCTCCTTCCACGACACGACCTTGCCGATACGCAGGATCGAGCGCTGGTAGATCTTGGCGGCCAGCACACTCAGCGCTGCCGTCACGGCGAGCATCAGTGCCACGGTTCCCACGACCTGCGTGGGTGATGCCACGCCGGCCGCGATCCGCAACGGCATCAGGATCGCGGAGAAGGGCGGGATCCAGCTGAGTACGTTGCTCACCGTGCCGTCGGGGTCGCTCACCGAGGAGAACGCGCTGAAGAACATGATGACGATCAAGACCATCAGCGGTGACGCCGTGGCGTTGACGTCCTCCTGCCGAGACACCATCGAGCCTGCGGCGGCGTAGAGCACGGCGAAGAACGCGAAACCGAGGACGAACCAGCCGAGTGTGCCCACCAGGACCCCGAGTGCGGTACCGGTCACGGTGAGGGTGCCGGTGGCGAGGCCTGCGCCCACGCCGGCCACCCCGTACGCGGCCAGTTGCAGCAGACCGACGGCGCCGATACCGATGACCTTGCCCCACAACAACTGCAGTGGCCGCAGCGTCGACAGCAGCAGTTCCACGACGCGGCTCGACTTCTCCTCGACGACGCCCATCGCGACGTACATCCCGAACATCATGATTTGCATGTAGAGCAGCACCACCACGGCAACCGACAATGCCACCCGCTGACCCTTCTCCGGGTCGGGCGGATCCAGGGCGTCGACCGTCACCACGGCCTTGCCGGCTTCCTCTGCGAGTCGTGCGGGATCGACACCTTGCGCCGTCAGTGCTTCGGTCTGTGCTCGTTGCATCACGGCGCCGTCGATCACGGCACGTAGGCCGGAGCCGATCTCCGATTCGGTGACCGCGGTGGCAGAGCCGTCGGCGCCCGGGATGAGGACCACGTCCAGATCACCGTTCTCGACGCGTTCGCGGCCGGCCTGTTCGCTGTCGATCGCCGTCACCTCCACCGGGGTGCCCACGGCGTCCCCGGCCGCGACGAGAACCGGTGCGAGCGCCTGGTCGCCGACGACGCCGATCTTCGCCCGGTCGTCGCCGCCGCCCGAAAACAGCGAGTAGGCGACGATACCGCCGACGATCGCGAGGAGAATGATCACGTTGCTGATGACGAAACTCTTCTTGCCGACCTGTGTCAGGAACTCGCGGCGGGCTACCAAGCCGATGGCACGGACAGGACTCAGTGGGGCGCTCATGCCGTCACGACCTCTCGGAACATTTCGGTGAGGGACGGCCGGTGTAACGAGAATTCGTGCACCGGGCCGGTTTTCAACGCGGTGTGGAGTATCAGCTGATCGTCCACATGTGGTTCGAGCGACAGCAGCGTCCGGCCGTCGACGTGGCTGATCGTGGTCACACCGTCGAGGTGATGTGCCCACCCGACGGGAGCTTCCGGTGCAGAGACGTCGAGTTGGACGTTGCCGGTGCCGCGTAACTCCTCGACGGTCCCGACCGCACGCATTTTCCCGGACGCGATGATGCCCACCCGGTGGCACAGGCGCTGAACCAGTTCGAGCTGATGGCTCGAGAAGATTACCGGCACACCGGTTCTCGCCTTCTCCAACAACACCTCGCTCATGACGTCCACGGCGACGGGATCGAGCCCGGAGAACGGTTCGTCGAGCACCAGGACCGCCGGATCGTGGACCAGCGCTGCCGCGAGCTGGACCCGTTGCTGATTACCCAGCGAGAGTGCATCCACGGTGTCACCGGTGCGGTCCGAGATGCCGAGGCGTTCGGTCCACCGGCCTACCGACTCGCGGGCAGCCGCGCGGGTGAGACCGTGCAGCTCCGCGAGATACGCGAGTTGCGCGCCCACTTTCATCTTCGGGTACAGCCCGCGCTCCTCGGGCATGTAGCCGATGGTCCGTCGCACCTCGAGGTCCACGGGCTTGTTCCCGAGCCGCACCTCACCCGAGTCGGCGGACAGAACGCCGAGGGCGATACGCATCGTGGTGGTCTTTCCGGCGCCGTTGCTGCCGACGAACCCGAAGATCTCGCCGGGCCGCACGTCGAACGAGAGGTCGTCGAGTGCGACGACGTCGCCGTACCGTTTGGAGATGCCGTCGATCGTGAGGGTGTGAGACATGGGTCCTTCCCATTTCGGAGGGCGAGAAGTTGTCATGGCGTCAGGTCTTCCGGTTCCGGATCGGGTTGTGTCCAGCCCAGAATCATGGCCGGGGTGCATCCGCCGACCATCAGCGCGGTGACCACGAGGAGGCCGGCGGCGTACGGCACGTTGCTGTGATCGCCGTCCTGCGCGCCGACGAAGATCAAATACAACCCGGGAACGAGCGTCAGCAGTTGCGTCACCGTGAGTCCGATCGACCGGGCGCTGTTCCGCTGCTGGATCTCCCACTCGTCGAGTGCATCACGGGGTGCGTCACCCCGCCGTCCGGAGACTATCTGCAACGTCGTCCACAGTGGGAAGAAGAAGAGGCAGGCGGGAAGCCACAGCAGTGGTCCCACCACCATGTCGAAGTGGCACACGACCCCCACGGCGACCATGAACACGAATGTGAGCGCAAGGAGCACGACGAGTAGCCGCCGGCGGCGCTGTGTCCGCCACCCCGGCAGCCACGTCCGATAACGGGCTTCGTTCTGCAGAAATCTTCGGGTGCGGAAACCCTGGTACCGCTCCAGCAGAGTCGTGTCAGGCAGAGTCGTGTCAGGCATCGGAACTCCTCTCGCTTCCTGTTTCGCGCGCCGGACGGGTGTTGCGGTAGAGCTCGGTGGACAGTGGACCGAATTCGGTCCGGGAGAAGATCGCCTCCACGGGTAGCTCGAACACCCACGCGATGCGGAAGGCGAGGTCCAGGCTGGGGTAGTGGTCGCCCCGTTCCAGCGCGCCGACGGTTTGCGGATTGACGTCGATGAGGCCCGCCAGCTGTGCCCGGCTCATCCCTCGCTCGGCGCGAAGCACCCCGATGCGGTTGTAGATGGGAAGAGACTCCCCCCGGCGAACTGGACTCACGCAAAGAAGTGTTGTGAAAACCCAACGATTTGTCAATTGGGGGCAACGATCCGCGCGCCGAAGTCGACTTCGGTTGACCACGGGCAATTGAGTGGCAGAGTGGAGGCGATTCGCGCCGGACGGCAGGAAAGGCCAGGATTAGTGACGTGACGTATACCATCGCCGAGCCCTGTGTCGACGTTCTGGACAAGGCATGCATCGAAGAGTGCCCGGTCGACTGCATCTACGAGGGTGGTCGGATGCTCTACATCCACCCCGACGAATGCGTCGACTGCGGAGCCTGTGAGCCCGTGTGCCCCGTCGAAGCCATCTTCTACGAGGACGATGTCCCCGATCAGTGGGTGGAATACACGAAGGCGAACGCCGACTTCTTCGACGACCTGGGGTCGCCGGGAGGTGCGGCGAAACTCGGCAAGGTCGACTACGACCCGCCGTTCGTCAAAGCCCTGCCGCCCATGGCCGAAGGCGACTGACCTACTCCTCGAACAGCCGGCCCGCATCCATCCGCCACCGGCGGGTGCTGCGGGTCGTCTCCAGCATCCGGCGGTCGTGGGTGACGAGCAGCAGGGTGCCGTCGAAGTTCTCCATCGCCTGCTCGAGTTGCTCGATCGCCGGAAGGTCGAGGTGGTTGGTCGGCTCGTCGAGCACCAGGAGATTGACTCCGCGGGCCTGCAACAACGCGAGCGCCGCCCGGGTGCGCTCGCCGGGGGACAGCGACGATGCGGGACGCAATACGTGGTGGCCCTTCAATCCGAATTTCGCGAGCAGTGTTCGCACGTCGGCGTCCGCCCAGTCCGGCACCTGGGCGGCGAAGGCGTCGGACACCTTCTCCGCGCCCTCGAACAGGCCGCGCGCCTGGTCGATCTCGCCGATCGCCACACCCGAGCCGAGCGAGGCGCTACCCGCATCCGGAACGAGTTTGCCCAGCAGTACCTTCAATAGGGTCGTCTTGCCGGAACCGTTGGCGCCGGTGATGAGGATGCGGTCGCCCCAGTCGACCTGGGTGGTCACGGGCCCGAACTCGAAGTCGCCGACGCCCTGGGTGATCGTTGCACCGTTCGCCGTCGCGACCACGGACCCGCTGCGCGGGGCAGCGGCGATCTCCATGCGCAGTTCCCACTCCTTGCGAGGTTCCTCGACCACGTCGAGTCGCTCGATTCGGCGCTGGGTCTGTCGGGCCTTCGCGGCCTGCTTCTCGGTCGACTCGGTACGCAGGCCCTTTCCGATCTTGTCGTTGTCCTTCGCTTTCCGCCGCGCGTTGCGGACGCCGTGCTCCATCCAATTGCGCTGCATCTGCGCGCGGTCTTCCAGCTCCGAACGGGTGCCCGCGTACTCTTCGTAGGCCTCGCGGGCATGCCGTCTGGCGATCTCGCGCTCCGCGAGATACGACTCGTAGCCGCCGTCGTACACGGCGATCTGCTGCTGAACCAGGTCGAGCTCGACGATGCCGGTCACCGTGCGTGCAAGGAACTCGCGATCGTGGCTGACCACCACCATCGCTGCCCTGCTGTCCGCGACGAAACGCTCGAGCTGTTCGAGCCCGAGGAGATCGAGGTCGTTGGTCGGCTCGTCCAGGAGAAGGACGTCGTAGCGGGACAGCAGCAGGGACGCCAGCCCTGCCCTCGCGGCCTGCCCACCCGACAGGGCCGTCATCGGGGCGGTCAGCGGCACCCCGAGCCCCAGCTCGGCGATCACCTTCTCGGCACGTTCGGCGAGATCGGCTCCGCCCAGCGCCAGCCACCGTTCGAGAGCGGGGGAGTAGAGATCCTCCTCCGACTCACCCAGGGTTTCGGCTGCGGCGTTCATCGCGTCCTCGGCCACGGTGACGCCGGTGCGCCGTCCCAGGAAATCGAGAACGGTCTCACCCGGCACACGCTCGGGCTCCTGAGCGAGGTAGCCGACCGCGGCGTCGGGTGGGCTGAGGATGATGCTGCCCTCGACGTCGGCAGATCCGACGCCGGCAAGAGCGGTGAGGAGGGTGGATTTGCCTGCGCCGTTGGCGCCGACCAGGCCGGTGACGTCGCCGGGGGCGACGGTCAGGTCGAGGTCGGAGAACAGTGTCCGCTCACCCCGCGAAGCCGACAGTCCGCTGATGCGCAGTGTTGCAGTCACCTGGGCATTATCCCCTGTGCGCACTTGTGCACCGCGGGCGGTGGACAAGTGCGCACAGGGGTCAGCGCTTGACGAGGCGGAACCAGCGGGGGTCGGCCTTCTTCAGGGGCCCGGGCATGCCCGTGGTGTCGGCGTCCACGTCGGAAGTCAGCTTCCACGCCTCGAAGGTGCGCTCGACGTTGGAACGGGAGGCACCGCGGGGGAGGGGTCCCCGGTGACCCGGGCCGAACGCGAACATCAGGAGAGTGGCTCCCGGCTCGGTGACGGTGGTGACGTTTTCTGCGTACGCGATGCGGTCGGCGTCGCTCATGCCGTGGTAGCACCCGACGTCGAGGACGAGGTGGTAGCCGCGGCCGACGGTGTGCTCGAGATCGGTGGCGTCCGCACGGAGAAATCGCGCGTCGACGCCCGCCTTCCGTGCTTTGGAGCGTGCCTTGTCCAGCGCCAGCTGGACGGTGTCGATTCCGGTCACGTCCCAGCCTCGTCTGGCCATTTCGATGGCATGGTCGCCCGTCCCGCAGCCGACGTCGAGGACTTTGCCCGGTGGGGTGTCGCACGGATCGAGCAGTCCTTCGATCTGATCGCCGAAGATTCGGCCCGCTTTTACCCAGGGCGTGATCTTGAACCGATAGGCCAGTTCGTACCCGAGGCCCATGCTCGCCCCTTCCGATGGGTGCGTCCCCACCTGAACACACCACTTGCGACCGATTACCCGCTCGCCACCGGACGACACGCAACGTCCACATCCTGAGACTGAGGAACATCCTCGTCGGGTGTCCGGTTGGATTCACCTATGGGTTTCAACACTGCACAGAGTCCTGTACCTGTACCTACGGTCACGCTGAGCGACGGGAACAGCATTCCTGCGCTGGGCTTCGGTGTCTGGCAGGTGCCCGACGACGAGAGCTACGGCGCGGTCACCGAGGCGCTGAAGGCGGGATACCGCAGCATCGACACGGCGCGCATCTACGAGAATGAGGCCGGGGTGGGCCGTGCGCTGGCCGACTCGGGCATTGCTCGGGACGAACTGTTCGTCACCACCAAGCTGTGGAACGACGATCAGGGCTACGACTCCACGCTCCGCGCTTTCGACGCGAGCCTCGGCCGGCTGGGCCTCGACTATGTGGACCTCTACCTCATCCACTGGCCGGTGCCGTCGGCGGATCGATACGTCGAGACCTTCAAGGCTTTCCAGAAGATCAAGGCCGAAGGGCGCGCCCGTTCGATCGGCGTCTCCAACTTCACCCCGGCCACCCTCGAGCGCCTGATCGCCGAAACCGGTGAGGTGCCGGTTCTCAACCAGGTGGAACTTCACCCTCGATTCAACCAAGCCGAGTTGCGGGCTTTCCACACCGGGAAGGGAATCGCGACCGAAGCGTGGAGCCCTCTCGGACAGGGAACGATCCTCGAGGACGAGTCGATCACCACAATCGCGGCGGCACACGGTAAGTCGACAGCGCAGGTGATTCTCCGCTGGCATATTCAGATCGGGAACGTAGTGATCCCGAAGTCGGTGACCCCTGAGCGCATCGCCGCCAACATCGACGTTTTCGACTTCGAATTGACCCCCGACGAGATCAACACGATCGGCTCCCTCAGCCGCCCGGACGGCCGTCTCGGCGGCGACCCGGACACGTTCGCCGGCTAGACCAGCCGAAAATCCTCGAAGTCGAAACCCGGCGCGACGACGCAGCTGACGAGAGTCGGTTCGTCGCCCGCCGGAGTGGCGCGCTGCCAGTGTCGGGGCGGGACCAGTAGCTGTGGCTGCTGGCCCGCCGCGACGTCGGGTCCGAGGATGTGCGGTTGCGGAGCATCGGGTTCGCCGCCGTCACCACCGAGGTCGAGGCGCAGTGGGCTGCCCCGGTGGTGGAACCAGATCTCGGCACTGCGCACCGTGTGCCACGCCGACTGCTGACCGGGCAGGAGGAGGAACAGGATCGCGGTGCCCGCCGACCGCGGTCCCGGATAGTCGGCGGGCAGACTTTCGGCGGGGACGGTGATGTCGCTGCGCCACGTCTCGCGATACCACCCGCCCTCCGGATGAGGAGTGAGATCGAGCGTGCGCGCCCAGTCCGGAAGATCTGTCATGAACCCATTGTGTTCTGCCGATGGCGCTCGGGATCGTACGGCTCGAAGAACGACTCGCCGACCACGAACATGCCGCGCTGTGGCAACCAGAAGTCTCCCAGTCTCGCTTGATGATCGAGCGGTCCAGGCGGACCGATGTCGACGCCGTCGACCATGGCCCGGCTGTCGTCGACGGTCCACAGCATCCGTGGATTGGCGCGGAACCATTGGCCGTTCGACACCGTCCCGGTAAGGCCGACCTTTCCGGCGCGCAGCACTGGTCCCGCCACCTTCGACATCGCGGACAGCACCTTGTCGCTCCGCCACCAGGCCGCAGGCATGAGGCGGCCGATCCCGGTCATCGCCGCGGTGGCAACCGAGCGACCGAGTTCGAGTTCCCACACGATCTTGTGCCGTATCTCCACGGTGAAAGCGCGCGGACCGGTCCACTGGACTGAAATGTTCTCCACCCGTGCGTCTTCGAGTTCCGAGCCGAAGTAGCGCGCGCAACTCGAGCTGGGTGGGACGCTGCTGTAGATCACCCAGTTCCCGGCCGGGTCGCGATGCCACACCGAGTCGTAACCTTCCCCGACCGAGCTCGCCGGGAAGTGCCGGAACGCGAGGTAGTGCCCGCTGGCGAACGGCAGGCCCATCACCCCGTACCCCGCGAAACGCTCCTCGTTCAGACCGGCGGGAAGCGGCGTGTCGCGTTGGGCGATCGATCGCGGGCTGTCCGTCATCACGGCCTCCTCGGCTGTGCCCTGTCCGTTCATCATATGTTCGGAAACCGGGAACTCGATCCCGGTACTCAGCAACGACATCAGGAGACGCGTCACTCGGTTGCGGGGCGCAGCCTGTAGCTCACGACTGTAGCGATCCGGCCGCTTTCCTGCGTCGGACCAGTCTGCGCCGGAACCGGGTCCAGTTGGTCCTCTCCCAGATGCTCGGCGGTGTCCGTTCCGGGTCCATCAATTCGCTCTCGGCCAGCGGGCTGTCCTCACCCTCGACGGTGTCCGGTTCGAACGGCATCAGCGTCCGGCCGTCGCCGCGCAGTGCCTCGACGGTGGCCAACAAAGAACCCTTCTCGGTGAGAAGGTCGTCGAAGGTGTCCGACGCGACGTCGAGGTGCTCGCACAACAGCTGACGCCGTATTCCGACGATGGTGTCGCGGAGTCGGTCGCCGTTCGCTGTGTCTGCCCTCACCTCGACCGCCAGGTCGCACTCCGAGTCGAAACCCATCGACCGGTTGTTGAGGTTCGACGAGCCGACCCGCAGAAGGCGGTCGTCCATCACCAGAATCTTGGCGTGCACGTAAATGGGGTTTCCGCCTGCGGTGACCGGGTAGTACACCCCGAGCTTGCCGCCGGCGTCGGCGTCCCACAACAGGTGCAGCAGTCGTCGGCGGGCCCCGTCCATGGCCAGGCGCTCGAGCCACCCGTCGGCGTTGCGGGGCAGCACCAGCATGATCTCCGGGCCGTCCGGTTCACGCAGTCGCGTGGCGATCGCCTCCGCGATGGTGCGGGACGCCAGGTACTGACTTTCGATGTACAGCGACCGTGCCGCGCCCGCGATCGCCGCCAGGTAGAGAGCCTCGATTTCGCGAACCTCCCCCCGATCGGCGAGTTCGGGCAGAGTACGGGCGATGCCGACGTCGACGGAATGCATCGTCGGCTCCAGCCCGTCCGGCCAGGGTGTCGTGTGCGCGGTGTCGTCGAGCGCCGGAAGTTCCTTACCGGTGGCGGTCTTCCATCGGGCGCGGGCCTGTTCGCTGACAGCTTTGGCGGCGTCACCGTCCACCGCGGTGGTCGCGTCGTGCCACGGTCCGTAGCGGTTGCCGTTCGGCTGCGTGCGGTAGTGGTTGTCGTCCCGGTGATCGGAGGTGTCCCAGCGGTCGACGGTCATGTCGATACCGCCGCAGAACGCGAGCGTGTCGTCGATCACGACAATCTTCTGGTGATGAGCGGACCCGACCGGGTGAGCTCCGTCGATCTCGAAATGCAACCGGCGATCCGTCACACAGTTCACCATGAACACCGGGGTCATACCGCGCCCGATCGCCGCAAAGGCCCCGATGTTCCACTTCAGCAGATAAATCTCCAGATCGGGACGCTTCCGGGTCAGCCAGACGAGGAATCGTCCCAGCCGATTCGGGCCCTCGAGCGTCTTCTCATCCGGCTCGAATTTGATCCGCGTGTCGAAGTCCCAGCCGATCAGGATGATGCGGTGCCGGGCCTGGAGCATTGCAGATTTCGCGTGGCGGAAGTAGTCGGCGGCGTCGACGATGCACGCCAGCCGATCGGCGTGCGTGACCTGCCAGCACGTGTCGCCCGGTGCGAGTATCGGGCTCTCGTCGCTCATGTTTCCGCTCTCCCCGTCCGGTGGGACCGCCCTACCCCCGAAGGCGGACGATTCACACTACTGCCATCCCTGCGCGGACTACCGTGGAGAGGTGCGGCGTTCGTGGCGCATCGTGGCGTTACTCGCACTGGTCAGCGTGCTCTGGGCACCCACTGTCGGTGCGGTACCCGTGCGCTCCGACGAGCGTCCCGGAACGGTCATCGCATCCTCCGAACTCCCGGCGGAGCTCCGACTTCCGGGTGCTGGCGCTGCGTACCGGATGACCTACCGCACCACCGACCGGCACGGCGTCACGCCCTGTACCGGAATGCTGTTCGTGCCGGCGGGCCCACCGCCCGACGGGGGCTGGCCGGTGATCGCCTGGGCGCACGGCACGGTGGGGAACTCCGATTACGACGCTCCGTCGGTGACCGGCGTCGACACGGAGTCGCGAGACTATGTCAGCAGCTGGCTGCAGAGGGGCTACGCCGTCGCGGCGACGGACTACGTGGGGCTGGGCACTCCGGGGGTGCCGCCCTACCTCGACGGCAAGGTCGCCGGACGCAGTGTCGTCGATTCGGTCCGGGCTTCGAGGGAGGTCGACGACACCCTGAGCTCGTCCTGGGTCACGGTCGGACTGTCACAGGGTGGGCAGGCTTCCGTGTTCGCCGCCCACAATGCCACCGCCTACGCGCCGGAGCTCGACTACCGCGGCGCCGTCGCGGGCGGTGTGCCCTCGAACATCGAGCTGGTGGCGCCGTGGAGTGGTCCCTGGTTTCCGCCGCAGGGGCTCGCAGGCCTGACGGTGTACATGTCCTATCTGATCGCCGGGTTCCGCGACGCGTATCCGGAACTCGACCTCGACAGTTACCTCACCGAGGTGGGCAGGCGATTGGTCGATGCGGCGCCGGAGTTGCCGTTCCGCGAGTTCGCGAGGCTGACGCGCAACGTCTCGGTGGCGCAGATGCTGTCGCGCGGACTGGACGCGCCAGACCTGCAGTCGGCGCTGCGCGAGTATCTGGAAGTACCCGTCACCGGCTACGACCGCCCGCTACTGATCGTTCAAGGTGTCACGGACCCGTCGGTGCCGTTCCCCCTGACGGACAAACTTGCCGCCGACATGCGCCGAGCGGGAACCCCGCTCGACTACCGCATGTACTCGGGCGGCCACTTCGGCAGCATGTACCAGTCCGCGCCGGAGCAGGCCGTGTTTGTGGCGGCACTGTTCAGGCAGTCGACGCGAGGTACCGGGTGAGTTCGCGTGCGGCGGCTTGCCCCGCACGGTTGGCGCCGATGGTCGACGACGACGGCCCGTAACCGACCAGATGGATCCGCGGATCGGCAGCTACCTGGGTGGCCAGCCGCCCGGTCATCTCGATGCCGCCGCCCGGGCCGCGGAGTCGCAGCGGCGCCAGGTGGTCGAGCGAACTGCGAAAGCCCGTGCACCACAGAATCACATCGACGTTCTGCTCACGCCCGTCAGCCCAACGGACACCGGTCGCCGTGATCTCGCTGAACATGGGCAACCGGTCCAGCACCCCGCGCTCGCGGGCGGCGCGAATAGCGGGAGTGACAGGGAGGCCGGTCACCGACACCACCGAACCCGGCGGGAGCCCGCGCCGGACCCGATCCTCGACGAGAGCGACCGCGGCCCGCCCGATCTCGGGGGTGAAAGGCTCGTCCCGGAACTCGGGCGGACGCCGGGTAACCCACGTGGTGGTGGTGACCCGGGAGATCTCGTCGAGCAGTTGCACCGCCGAGATACCACCGCCGACCACCAGCACGTGGCGTCCCGCGAACTGATCCGCCGACGAATAATCCTTGGTGTGCAGCTGCTGTCCGGTGAACAACTCCGCGCCCGGATATCGGGGGATGAACGGGCGCTCCCAGGTGCCGGTGGCATTGATCAGTCCGCGAGCGGTGAAGGTGCCCGCGTCGGTCTCGATCCGCAGCCGCTGCTCGCGGGCACACACCACGCGCGTGTGGACGGGCCGGTGCACGGGAAGTTCGAACTGTTTCTCGTACGTCGCGAAATACTGAGGGACGGCGGTCGACGCCTGCACCCGGGCCGCCGCCACGTCATCGACGTCGACGCCGACCGCATCGGCGAAGGACAGGCCGGGAAGATCGTGCACCCCGTTGACAGTGCTCAGGGTCAGTGACGGCCAGCGGAACTGCCAGGCGCCCCCGGGCCCGGCCGCATGGTCGAGAACCACGAACTCCGTCTCCGGCTCCACCCCCAACCTGCGCAGGAAGTAGGCGGCGGACAACCCCGCCTGACCGGCCCCGATCACCACCACGTTCACATTCCGACTCATGTTCGTCCTTACCTCCCCCTAGACAACTATCCGACCGGCTCCCGTGTTCCGGCCGTTCCGGCGTGTGGTTGGCTGGCAGCGGTCCAGTCGGGTGGGCACGTCAGCAACGCAACGGACAGCAAACACGGAGAAAGCGAGTGGACATGATCGGGACGAGTCGTGACGGCGACGTCATCACCCTCGAATTACAACGCCCCGACCGCCGGAACGCCCTGAACACCGAACTCTGCGAGCGCCTGCGCGAGGAGATGGAGACGTCCGTCACCGACGGCGGACGAGTGATCGTGCTCACCGGACAGGGTACCGCCTTCTGCGCGGGAGCCGATCTGTCGGGCGACGTGTACGCGGACGGGTTCACCGACACCCTGCTCGAGATGCTGCACACCATCGACTCGGTTCCCGTCCCGGTGATCGCCGCGATCAACGGTCCCGCCATCGGCGCAGGAAGCCAACTGGCCCTCGCCGCGGACCTGCGGGTGGTCGCCCCCGAGGCGCGTTTCGCCATCCCCGCTGCCAAGCTCGGTATCTCCGTCGACAGGTGGACCGTGCACCGGCTGGCGTCGCTGATCGGCGGCGGACCGGCCCGCACCATCCTTCTCGGAGCCGAGGAGGTCGGTGCCGACGAGGCCCTCGCCCACGGTCTCGCCAACAAGCGTGGCGACCTCGCAGTCGCACAGCGCTGGGCGCACTCCATCGCCCGGCTCGCCCCGCTGTCGTTGCAGCACCTGAAGATGGTTCTCAACGACGACGGAACCCAGAGCCCGCCGCCGCCCGAGCAGCTCGCCGCACTCCATGCCGCGTGGAAGAGTTACGACGCCCACGAAGCGCGGGTGGCACGCGCGGAGAAGCGGCCCCCGGTGTTCCGGGGCCGCTAGCCGGCCGCGCCACGTACGGCGCACTCGTGGTTACAGTTGTCGGGATGAACGCGAAACGCGCTGTGACCACAGTCCTGGCAACTGCCACACTCGGGTGGCTGACGAGGGCTGCGTGGGGACTGCCCGCGCAGATCGGTGCGTCCCGCGCGCAGGTGCGTCCCTACGCCGCGGCGTCGCCGAGATACCGCAACCAGCAGTTCCACAACTCCGACCCCGGCAGCACGATGTTGCCGGGATCGGAAACCGGAATCCTGAAGGCGCTCGTCACCCGGGGTACCGCGGGACGACCGCGCAGGCCGATTCCCCTGGCCACGCCCCTCGCACCGGTCGAGGCAGCCGACGTCGCGGTCACCTGGTACGGCCATTCGAGTGTGCTCGTCGAGGTCGAGGGGTACCGGGTCCTGGCCGATCCGGTGTGGAGTCGCCGGGTGTCTCCGTCGACGTTCCTCGGTCCGTCCCGCATGCATCCCACACCGGTGCCACTCTCGGACCTGCCTGCCGTCGACGCCATCGTCATCTCCCACGATCACTACGACCACCTCGACATGGCGACGGTGCGGCAACTCGTCTCCAGCCAGAAGGCGCCGTTCGTCGTCCCGGTCGGGCTCGGCGCGCACCTGCGCCGGTGGCGGGTGCCGGAGGAGCGGATCGTGGAACTCGACTGGGACGAGTCGACCACCGTCGGTGCGCTCACGCTGACCTGCACGGAGGCGCGGCACTTCTCCGGTCGCGGGTTCGTCCGCAACACCACGCAGTGGGCGTCGTGGGTTCTCGCCGGCCCCGAACGCACCGTGTTCTTCGGTGGTGACAGCGGATACACCCCGAGGTTCGCGGATCTCGGCCGCCGCTACGGGCCGTTCGATCTCACTCTGCTGCCGGTCGGTGCCTACGACCCCCGGTGGGCCGATATTCACATGAACCCGGAAGAGGCGGTGCAGACACACACCGACCTCCAACAGGGGGACGCCACCCACGGACTCCTGGTTCCCGTGCACTGGGCAACCTTCAATCTCGCCTTCCATGCATGGTCCGAACCGATCGTCCGGCTCGTCGAGGCCGCGGAAGACAGCGGCACGACGGTGGCCGTGCCGATGCCGGGCCAGCGCGTCGACGTGACGAAGCCGACGGCGCAGACGCCGTGGTGGACCGCCCTCGGCTGATCTGTGGAACGCAGTGCCGGGTGCTAACTTCCGGTCCATGAACACACGAACCCAGCGGCTGGACGAACTTCCCTTCACCCGGAAGCACGGAAAGCTGCTGCTCGGCTCCGGCGTGGGGTGGGCGCTCGACGCGATGGACGTGGGGCTCATCTCCTTCGTGATGGCGGCGCTGGCCGTGCAGTGGAAACTGAGTTCGACGGAGCTGTCGTGGATCGGGTCGATCGGCTTCGTGGGCATGGCCGTGGGTGCCGCCCTCGGCGGGCTACTCGCCGACCGGATCGGACGACGTCAGGTATTCGCGGTCACGCTGCTCGTCTACGGCCTCGCGACCGGCGCTACCGCGCTCGTCGGTTCGGTAGCTCTGCTGCTTGTCCTGCGATTCGTCGTCGGCCTCGGTCTGGGCGCGGAACTTCCGGTGGCGTCGACGCTGGTCAGCGAGTACGCGCCGCGCAAGGTACGGGGGCGCGCCGTGGTGGCGCTCGAGGCGTTCTGGGCACTCGGCTGGATTCTGGCCGCGCTCATCGGATACTTCGTCATCCCACTCGGTGACAACGGATGGCGATGGGCCCTGGCCGTGGGACTCGTCCCCACCCTGTACGCGGTGGTGGTCCGGATCGGACTGCCCGAGTCGGTGCGGTTCCTCGAACGACAGGGCCGATACGAGGAAGCGGAAGCCGCGGTCCGCTCGTTCGAGGAATCGGCGGGCATGACGGCCGCGGTCGATGGTGGCAACGCCGACAACGCCGCCTGTCCCGACAGCGCCACCCCGCAGCCACCGGCAGAGTCGATCTGGTCGCCGCGGCTGCAGTCCCGGACGGCCGCGCTGTGGACGGTGTGGTTCTGTATCAACCTCTCCTACTACGGCGCCTTCATCTGGCTGCCGAGCCTGCTCGTCAACCAGGGATTCGACCTTGTGAAGTCGTTTCAGTACACGCTGTTCATCACGCTCGCCCAACTGCCCGGCTATGCGGTCGCCGCCTGGCTGATCGAGGTGTGGGGCCGCCGCAGCACACTCGCGACGTTCCTCCTCGGCTCTGCGGTGGCAGCAGGGCTGTTCGGGCTCGCGGATACGCCCGCCACCATCGTGGCCGCCGGAATGATGTTGTCGTTCTTCAACCTCGGCGCGTGGGGTGCGCTGTATGCGATCGGTCCGGAGCTGTATCCAACGTCGGTGCGAGCGGCAGGGACGGGTGCGGCGGCGGCCTTCGGCCGGATAGCGTCGATCCTTGCGCCGTTGATGGTTCCCTGGCTGCTGATCGGCGGGGGAAACGCACTGGTGTTCGCCGTGTTCGCGGCAGCATTCCTCGTGGCCGCCGGTGCGGCGTTCACGCTGCCGGAGCGGGCCGGGATGGTTCTCGAGGCGGGATGACCGCCTGTCGTCGCCCCGTTGCGTAGCCTGTGGACCATGGCGTACGACGAGACCGGTACGGACGGCGTTGCCGTCCTCGCTGCGCACGGCTTGACCGCCGACCAGGTCGCCGAGCGGGTGGCCGCAGGCAAAACCAACGACGTGCCGGACCGCGCCAGCCGGTCGATCCGCGACATCGTGCGCGCCAACGTCTTCACCCGGATCAACGCGATCCTCGGCATACTGTTCGCCATAGTTCTGGCGACGGGTTCGATCATCGACGGGATGTTCGGCCTGCTCATCATCGCGAACAGTGGCATCGGCATCATTCAGGAGATCCGCGCCAAGCGGACTCTGGACGAACTTGCCATCGTCAGCCAGACCAAACCGGTGGTGCGCCGTAACGGATCGGCCGTCGCGATGGCGCCTAGGGAAGTGGTGCTCGACGACCTCATCGAGCTGGGGTCGGGCGACCAGATCGTCGTCGACGGTGTCGTGGTGGAGGCGAGCGCGCTCGACATCGACGAATCGCTGCTCACCGGCGAGGCCGACCCGGTGCACAAGGCGGTGGGTGATCCGGTTCTGTCGGGGAGTTTCGTTGCCGCCGGCAGCGGCTGCTACCGGGCGACGAAGGTCGGCAGTGACGCCTATGCCGCGAAACTGGCGGAGGAGGCCAGCAAGTTCACACTCGTACATTCGGAGTTACGCAGCGGCATCGACACGATTCTGAAGTTCATCACGTACCTGATGATTCCGGCGGGGCTGCTCATCATCTACAACCAACTGTTCTCGAGCGGACAGTCGTTGCGACCGGCGTTGAACGGCATGGTGGCCGCGCTGGTGCCGATGGTGCCCGAGGGGCTCGTGCTGATGACGTCGATCGCGTTCGCCGTCGGCGTGGTCCGGCTCGGCCGGCGTCAGTGTCTGGTGCAGGAGTTGCCCGCCATCGAAGGGCTCGCCCGGGTCGACGTGGTGTGCGCCGACAAGACGGGCACGCTCACCGAGAACGGGATGCGCCTGTCCGAATTGCGTTGCGCCCTGGCCGAAGATGCCGGGCCGGCCGGGGCCGCACTCGCCGCCCTGGCCGCCGACGATCCACGCCCCAACGCCAGTGTCCAGGCGATCAAGGAGGCGTTTCCGGACGTTCCCGGCTGGGGCGACGCCACGGCGGAGGCGCCGTTCTCCTCGGCGAAGAAATGGAGCGGACAGTCGTACGGTTCCCACGGGAACTGGGTGCTCGGCGCACCGGACGTTCTCCTGGACCCGGGCAGTGCCATGGCACGGGAGGCGGAGCGTGCGGGTGCGTCGGGACTCCGGGTGCTGCTACTCGGCAGCGGAGACGTTCCGGTCGACCATCCGGCGGCACCGGGAGTTGTCACGCCTCGCGCCCTCGTGATCCTCGAGCAGCGGGTGCGACCCGATGCGCGCGGCACCCTCGAGTACTTCGCGGGTCAGAACGTCACTGTGAAGGTGATTTCCGGGGACAACGCCGTGTCGGTCGGTGCGGTGGCCGGATCGCTCGGCCTTCCGGGTGGGAACCGGCCCGTGGACGCCCGCACGCTGCCGTCGGAATCCGAGGCCCTCGCCGATGCTCTCGAGGAATCCACCACGTTCGGCCGGGTGCGGCCGGATCAGAAGCGGGAAATGGTGGCAGCTTTGCAATCTCGCGGCCACACGGTGGCGATGACGGGTGACGGTGTCAACGATGTTCTCGCGCTCAAGGACGCCGACATCGGCGTGTCGATGGGATCGGGAAGCCCCGCGACGCGGGCGGTGGCGCAGATCGTGTTGCTGGACAACAAGTTCGCCACCTTGCCGTACGTGGTCGGTGAGGGTCGCCGGGTGATCGGCAACATCGAACGCGTCTCCAACCTCTTCCTCACCAAGACCGTCTACTCGGTGTTGCTGGCGTTCCTGATCGGCCTGACGGGTGCGCTGTCGCAGATTTTCGATTTCGAACCGGTCCCATACCCCTTCCTGCCGAGGCATGTGACCATCGCGGCTTGGTTCACCATCGGTATCCCCGCATTCATCCTCTCGCTGGCTCCCAACAACGAACGTGCGCGCTCCGGCTTCGTCCCACGGGTGATGCGGCTGGCGGTGCCGTCGGGCGTCATCATCGGTGTCACCACGTTCATTTCGTACCTCCTGGTCTACGCCGGGCCCGAGCAGACCCAGACACAGAAAGTGCAGGCGGGTACGTCGGCACTGATCACACTCATCATGATCGCGCTGTGGGTGCTCGCCGTCGTCGCGCGCCCGTACGTGTGGTGGAAGCTGGTCCTGATCTTCGGGTCCGTCGCGGCGTACCTCGTCCTGTTCGCCCTCCCGTTCACGCGGACGTTCTTCGAGCTCGACCCGACCAACGTGGCTGCCACCACGTCGGCGCTCACCTGCGGTCTCGTCGGGGTGGTTCTCGTGGAGTTGGCGTGGTGGGTGACCGGCCGCCTCCACGGAGAGCATCGACGACTCTTCGCGCCACCGGCGGATCTGCCGGGCCGCCGCTGAGGGCGGTGGCTCGCGCCCTGATAACGGGACCGTTGGCGTCCCCGGCTCGATGCTGTGAGACTGGGTGCGCTGCGAGTGTTCGATCTCGCGCAGACGCTATGTGCGCAAGCACAGAGGAGGAAGAACGATGAGTTTTGCCGACACACTGAAGGGCCTGCTGGGCAAGGGGAAGGCTGCGGCCTCGCAGAACGCGGACAAGGTTCACGGCGCCATCGACAAGGCTGCCGACATCGCGAACAGCAAGACCGGTCGCAAGTACAGCGACAAGATCGACAAGGCTGCCGACGCGGCGAAGAAGGCAGTTCCTCCGAAGGAGTGACCGCCCTTCCCGCCAGAACTGTCCGGGCCCCGGTTCTCGAACCGGGGCCCGGACGCGTCCGCGGTGATGAGCCGCGATCTCGGGGCGGGCACGGCACAATCGAACTGTGAACGGCGTCCTCGTACTTCTCGTCATCATCGCGGCCATCGCGGTGACGAGTCTCGCCAAGCGCCGCGATCTGCAGCCGCCCCTCGTTCTGGTCACGATCGGCGCGATCGCCTCCTTCATTCCCGGCCTTCCGCGCCTCGAACTCGACCCCGAGGCCATCCTCGGAGTAGTGCTGCCGCCGCTGTTGTACTCGGCGGCCCTCAAATTCTCGGTGGCCACCTTCCGTCGCCACCTCGGGCCGATTCTGCGGCTCGGCATCTTCACCGTGCTGGCCACGGCATTTGCCGTCGCGTTCTTCGCCTCGTGGTTGTCGCCCGAGCTGACGTTGGGCGCCGCACTGGTACTCGGGGCGGTGGTGGCGCCGACGGACGCGGTCAGCGCTGTCGCCGTCGGCCGCCGGCTGGGGCTGCCGAATCGGGTGATCGCCATTCTCACCGGTGAGGGCTTGGTGAACGATGCCACCGCTCTGACACTGTTCGCCGTGGCCGTCTCGGCCGTGGTCGGAACGGATGTACCGGTTCACCCGGTGTTGTTCTTCGCCTACGAGGTGATCGGTGGAGTGCTCGTCGGGCTGGTTCTCGCCAAGATCGTCGAGTGGGTGCGACGCCGCATGTACGACTCGCCACTGGAAACGGTCCTGGGGCTGATGCTTCCCTTCGCGGCGTACCTCGCCGCCGGGCAGTTGCACGCCTCCGGCGTTCTTGCGGTGGTCACGGCCGGCTTCTTGATGGGCCACAAGGCAACCGACGCCTCGGTCTCCACCCGTATCCAGGAGCGGTCCCTCTGGGAGAGCGTCGATCTCGTGCTCGAGATGTTCGTGTTCGCCTACATGGGGTTGCAACTCAAGTTCGTCATCGTCGACGTCCGCGACAACGGATTGCCGGTGCACCACATCTTCTTCTACGGGTTCGCGGTCCTCGTCGTGGTGATGGCGGTGCGGCCGGCGTGGATACTGCTGCACCGGTTTCGCCGCCACATCGGTCTGGTGGTGCGTACACCGGGCGACACGGTGGAACTCGGCTGGCGCGAAAGCCTTGTCGTGTCGTGGGCCGGCATGCGCGGAGTCGTCACGATCGCGGCAGCGTCGGGGATTCCGATGACGGTTGCGAGCGGAGCGCCTTTCCCGGGCCGGGAAGTCATCCAGGCCATCGCCTTCGTCGTCGCGGTGGGAACACTGCTCATCCAGGGCGCCACCATGCCGTTGCTGATTCGAATGCTAGATCTGGCAGATCCCCTCGAACGTCAACGGGAAGAGGAACAGGTGAAGCACGCGCGCACCATTTCACGCGAGGCGGGCGAACGGTTTCTCGACGACTGCGCCGAGCATCCGCCCTCGGGAATCGACTCCGCAGAGGTGACCGACATTCTGTCGCGGGTACGCCGGTCGATGCGGGCGCGACTGCGGGCCGAAGAAGCGGAAGAGCCCGGCGAAAAGGTTCGGGCCGGCGTGGTGTTCGACGACATCCGCCGGGCAGCGCTGCGTGCGCAGCGGCAGGCGTTGATCGATGCCCGTGATGCGGGCAGTCTCGACGACGAGGTGATGCGTACCGTATTGGAAAGCCTCGACGTGGAAGAGGCTGCAGCAGAAGAGCGGGTCCGACGGCGTCGAGAATGGGGTGCGCGATGACAGGTCTGTCGAGGCGGCGTGCGGGATGGCCCGTGATCTTCGCCCTCACCGCGGTCGTGGTGCTCGCAGCGTGCGGCGCAGACGGGGCGACCGTCCCGCCGCCCTCCGCTCCCGCAGCGACCTCCACCCCCGCGTTGCCGCCGGCCCCCACCGGGGACGACCGCGGCGCGCTGACCGCGCAGACCCCCGTGGCCGACATCGACCCGGCGATCACGAATCTCGGCGCTACGGCAACCCGCGTCGTCTATCGGTCGACGTCGGGGGTCGACGGGGCCGGTACCGAAGTGGTGGGCACCGTGTTCACACCGGCAGGACCCGCTCCCGAGGGCGGTTGGCCGGTGGTCACGGTGGGGCACGGCACCACCGGAGTCACCGACGACTGCGCGCCGTCGGCCTCACCGACGCTGTCGGGCACCACCGGACTCGTCGTGCCGCTCCTGCAGAGGGGGTATGTGGTGACCGTCAGTGATTACCAGGGCCTCGGTACCGACGGCCCGCACCCCTACCTCGAACCCGTCACCGCGGCATACAACCTCATCGACGCCGTCCGCGCGGCCCGCAATGTGGTGCCCGAGGCATCGACGCGCTGGGCGGCCCTCGGGGTTTCCCAGGGCGGTCAGGCGTCGTGGGCGGCGGCCGAACACGCGGACGACTACGGGGACGGGCTCGAATTCGTGGGTTCGGCCAACCTGTCGCCCGCAGCTGATCTGTCGGGCATCATGGCGGAGGGAACCGCAGCCCCGTTGTCGTTGCCTCAGAAGATGATCCTGCCGTATCTGCTCGAGGGACTTTCGGTGCTCCATCCGGACCTCGATCCGGCGGACTACATGCGCGGCGCGCTCGCCGACAATCAGGAGATCACACTGTCGTGCGTCACGGCGAGACTCTCCGAGAAGTGGACTGTGGCAACCCAGCTCACTCCGGAGGACACCGGACCGCGTACGGAGGCCGCCGCCGAACGGATGAATGGCTGGCTCGAGGAGATCGCGCTGCCACGGGAGCGTGCCGAAGGCCCGATGCTCGTCGTGGTCGGTGAGCGAGACAATCTCATTCTGCCGCAGTGGACTTCGGAAGCCGTAGACAAGGCGTGTGCGCAGGGCGACGTCATCGAGTTCGAATCCCGACCCGGGGAGGGTCACGCCGACGGACGGGCCGTGCCCGGTGCCGTGCAATGGATTGCCGACCGCTTCGCCGGTGAGCAGGCGCCGAACACCTGTGACGGCGGCGCACGGTGAGCGAATCGGTGATCGACCGACTGCGGGCGTTGTGCCTGGCGTTGCCCGAGGCGACCGAACGCGTCAGTCACGGCGAACCCGCGTGGTTCGTCCGCCGGGCACCCCAATTCGCAACTCTCGCAGACCATCACCACGACGACCGCTTGTCCTTCTGGGCCGCCGCTCCCGCAGGCGCGCAGCAGGACTGGGTTCGGCGCGACGAGGAACGCTTCTTCGTACCGCCGTACGTCGGCGGGCGCGGGTGGGTAGGCGTGTACCTCGACGTGCCGCAGGATTGGCGCGACCTCGCCGACATCGTGGAGGAGGCCTACCGCACCGTGGCCCCGAAAACGCTGATCGCTCGACTGGACGCCGGAGAATGAGCCGTCGCGGGCTGCTGCAGTGGTTGCGGGCGAGGCAGGAGCTGACCACACCCACCGAACGAGCGGTCCACACCACCCTGCACACGGCGTCGCTGGCGGCCGGATCGTTGCGGCGGGGACTCGACGAGACTTCGGCCCAGGAGGCGGCGCCGCATCTGCGCCTGCTTACGGGCGCCCAGGCCCTCGCGATCTTCGATGCCGCCGGACACCTCCTCGCCTGGAACGGCCCCCATGAGGCGTTGGCGGAACAACTCCACGACGCGGCGAGCCGGGCGGTCGACGGTGAGCGCCGGGTGCTCGTTGCCTACGGCGGACTGGTTCGCAGCGCCGGTGACCACGGGGTGCGGGCGCTGATCGCCCAGCCCCTGCTCATCGAGGCCACCGGCGTGGTGGGAGTGCTCGGGGTGGTCACCACGGAGGACCCGGGGCCCGGCATGCTGGGCGCCGTCACGGAGGTGGCCCGATACGCGTGCAGTCAGATCGAACTGGCCGACCTGGATGCGTCTCGCGCGCGACTCGACCGCGCCGAGGTGCGGGCGCTGCGCGCACAGATCAGCCCGCACTTCATCTACAACGCGTTGAACACGGTGGCGTCGTTCGTGCGCACCGATCCCGACCGGGCCAGGGAACTGATCCTCGAGTTCGCCGATTTCACCCGGTATTCGTTCCGGTCGGCGGGGGAGTACACCCTGCTGGCGGACGAACTCCGCAACATCGACCGTTACCTCACCCTCGAACGCGCCCGATTCGGTGACACCCTGGCCGTCACCCTGCAAGTGGCCCCCGAGGTGCTCAATGTGGTGCTGCCGTTTCTCGCGCTGCAACCGCTGGTGGAGAACGCGGTGCGGCACGGCATCTCCGGCAAACCCGAGGGCGGCACCGTCACCATTGTCGCAGCCGACGAGGGTACGGACTGCGTGATCAGCGTGGAGGACGACGGAATCGGGATGGACCCGGAACTGCTGCGGTCGGGGTCGCTCGACGCGGTCGCCGAGTCGTCCGGCATGAAGGAGGCGGCGCACGTCGGGCTCGCCAACGTCGACGACCGGCTGCGCGCCGCCTTCGGCAACGACTACGGGCTGGTCGTGGAGACCGCGCCCGGGGCGGGCACCAAGGTGAGCATGCGCGTTCCCAAGTTCCGGCAGGGGATCCGCCCGTGACCCGGCGGGGTCCGTGCGAAAATCGATTCCGTTGTGAATGACACTGACGACATGGCCCCCCGAGCGTCCGGAAGCGATGCGCCGCTCACCGTGCTGGCCGTCGACGACGAGAAACCCGCCCTCGACGAGTTGGCGTTCCTGCTGCGCGCGCAGGATGCCGTCGGGGAAATCCGCACTGCAGGGGAGGCCACGACGGCGTTGCGCATCCTCCGGGACGGGAACATCGACGCCGTGTTCCTCGACATCAACATGCCGGGACTCGACGGCCTCGAACTGGCCGGCATCCTGTCGAACTTCGCGTCGCCCCCACCGGTCGTGTTCGTCACCGCACACGACGACCGGGCTGTGGACGCGTTCGACCTCGGTGCCGTCGACTATTTGCTCAAACCGTTGCGCGAGGAACGTCTCGCCGAGTCCGTGCGGCGGATCGTCGAAGGTCGGCGGCGGCGACAGGAACCCGCCGCACCGGGGGCGGTGTCCGACGAGGTGATCCCGGTCGAGCTCGGCGGCGTCACCACTCTGGTACACCGTTCGTCGGTGGAGTGGGTGGAAGCCGACGGTGACTACGCGCGACTGCACACCGCCGACCGTTCACATCTCGTGCGCATCCCGATCTCCGCGCTGGAGGCACGCTGGGCCGATGCCGGTTTCCTCCGCGTGCACCGTTCCTACCTGGTGTCCCTGCCGCTGGTCACGGGAATTCGCACCGTCGGCAACGGCCTCGTCGTCTGTCTACGCCCGCACGGTGATCTGCCGCCCGTCGAATTGCCGGTCAGTCGACGGCACACGCGAATTCTCAAGGATCGCCTGGTCCGGGCACCGAAACAGTCATGGACCGCGCGATGAGCTCGCCCGAACGGGTTCGAGTGGTGCTGGCGCAGCGGCGTGGGGCCCGCATCGTGCGTACCCGTGTCGAGGTCCAGGAACAGACCGAGGTCGGGGACGCCATGATCCGCGGGCTCGTCCGCGCCCAGCTGTGGCTCGCTGTCCGGCTCGCCGTCTTCGCCGCGGGTCTCCTGTGCGCGGTACCGGTTGTCCTGCTGTCGTTCCCTGCGGTGTCGGAGGCCACCGTGCTGGGAATTCGCCTGCCGTGGGTGGTGCTCGGCGCCCTGGTGTATCCGGTGCTCCTGACGACCGGGTGGGTCTACATTCGGCAGGCCGAGCGCAACGAGCAGGAATTCACCGAACTCGTGGACGACTGAGCACGCCGTGACCACCGACCAGCCGATTCCCTGGCTCACGTTGGCCGGTCTGGCGGCGGCGGCCGTCGCCACCGTGGCCATCGGCATCTACGGCGTGCGGTTGGCCCGCACCACCTCCGACTTCCTGGTCGCCTCGCGTAGCGTCGGCCCGCGCTGGAACGCCGCCGCGATCTCCGGTGAATACCTCTCGGCCGCATCCTTTCTCGGAGTCGCCGGGCTCATCGCCAAGTACGGTGCCGACGCCCTGTGGTACCCGATCGGGTTCACGGCCGGATACCTGGGCCTGCTGCTGTTCGTCGCGGCGCCGCTGAGGAGGTCGGGGGCCTACACGGTGCCCGACTTCGCCGAGTTCCGGCTCGGCTCGGCTCGGGTTCGTACCCTCGCCATGATCGTCGTCGCCGTCGTCTGCGCGCTGTACCTCGTCCCGCAGTTCCAGGGGGCCGGCCTCACCCTGAACATCCTCCTCGGCGTCCCGAGCTGGGTCGGAGCGGCGGTGGTCGGGGTCATCGTCATCGCCAACGTGGTGGGCGGCGGCATGCGGTCCGTCACCTTCGTGCAGGCGTTCCAGTACTGGCTCAAACTGACCGCGGTCGCGATACCGGGGCTGGTGTTGTCGGTGTACTTCTTGGCCGACTCCCACGAGTTGGGTGCACTCGCACCGCCCACCGTCGACGAGCAGACCACCGTCGACATCACCACCGACGTCGTCGTGCAGGTTTCGGCTCCCGTCACGGTCGGGGGGTCGGGAACGATCGACGGAGTGGAGAACTCGGAAGATGTCACGCTCGCACCCGGTGAACACCATCTCGGCGAGGGCACGTCGATGATCCTCGAAGCGGGGTCGCCCGTACCCGTCGTCGCGGGCGCACCGGCCGACAACTCCGACTGGATCACGCCCGGATGGGGTTTCGGGGGCGGGCACCCGACATATCAGGTGTATTCGCTGATCATTGCCACATTCCTCGGCACGCTCGGGCTTCCGCACGTCCTGGTCCGGTTCTACACCAATCCCGACGGACGGGCGGCGCGGTTGACGTCCCTCGCCGTCGTCGGACTGCTCGGGGTGTTCTACCTGTTCCCGACGCTGCTCGGCGTGTTCGCGCGGTTGTACGTGCCACAACTGCTGATCACCGGCACCTCCGACGCCGCGGTGCTCCTGCTGCCCGGCTCGGTGTTCTCCGGTTGGGGGGGTCAGCTGCTGGCCGCGCTCGTCGCCGCCGGTGCGATCGCCGCCTTCCTGTCCACGTCGTCCGGACTGCTCGTGAGCATCGCGGGGGTCCTCAGCACCGATGTGCTGCGCGGACGGGTCCGCGACTTCCGGATTGCCGCGACCCTCGCCGGGGTGGTGCCACTGGCGCTGTCGTTGGCGGTGACGTCGCTCGACCTGTCCCGAACTGTCGGCCTGGTCTTCGCGGTCGCAGCGTCGACGCTGTGCCCCTTGCTGGTCCTCGGCATCTGGTGGCGCGGACTCACTGCGGCCGGGGCGGGCGCCGGGATGACGGCCGGGGGACTCGTCGCCGGTACTGCCGCAGCTGTCGTCGTGGTGGGCGGCGTCCCCGACGACATCGCCGCCGGCTGGCCCGCCGCGATGGTCGCCTACCCTGCTGCGGTCAGTGTGCCGCTGGCCTTCGCCACGATGGTGCTGGTGAGCAAGATGACGAAGCGTCAGATCCCCGCCGACCTCAGCCGGATCTTCACCCGCATGCACGCCCCCGAGCGCCTCGGTGTCGGCTCCGACCGCGAGAGGGAGCTCCGCTCCCCGTGAGTGGTTGACGAGTCTCTGCGCCCCTCGGGCACGCACGAGGGTGAGGCCGCTCGTCGCGGTCGGGTAACCGTTCGGCGCACACTCCGACAGTTCGGCGTGTGACTGCCGCCACACTGTGTTGTTGTGACTCACCTCTCAGTACCGTCAATCTTCAGTTCACTTCATGCGTGCGACCAAGGAGCCAGCAGTGACCACAGCCGATATCAGCGAGGGAGCGTCGCAAAAGCGGCGCACCCCTGATGCGCAAGCTTTCCTCGATATGCAGGCGAGTCCCGAGTTCCAGGAGTTGCGGCGCCGCCTCCGTAGGTTCGTCTTCCCCATGACGGCGTTCTTCCTCGCCTGGTATGCGGCGTATGTGCTCCTGGCCACCTACGCGTCCGACTTCATGGCTACCAAGGTGCTCGGCAACATCAACCTCGGCATCATCCTCGGTCTCGGGCAGTTCGTGACCACCTTCGCGATCACCGCCCTGTACGTGCGGTTCGCCAACCGGGAACTCGATCCCCGATCCGCCGCCATCCGTGAAGAGCTGGAAGGACCCGTCAAGTGATCACCACCCTCGCGGCCGGTACCGACGTCGGCAACCCGCTCCTCAACATCGCGATCTTCGCGGCCTTCGTCGTGATCACGATGACCATCGTGATCCGTGCGAGCCGCACCACCAAGAAGGCCTCGGACTTCTACACCGGTGGCGGTCAGTTCTCCGGGCCGCAGAACGGTTTCGCCATCGCCGGCGACTACCTGTCAGCGGCGTCGTTCCTCGGTATCGCCGGAGCCATCGCGGTGTACGGGTACGACGGATTCCTGTACTCGGTGGGCTTCCTCGTCGCCTGGCTGGTGGCTCTGCTCCTGGTTGCCGAACTCCTCCGCAACACCGGCCGGTTCACGATGGCGGATGTGCTGAGCTTCCGGCTGAAACAGCGCCCGGTGCGCATGGCCGCGGCGCTCTCCACGCTCGTCGTGTCGCTGTTCTACCTGCTCGCGCAGATGGCGGGCGCCGGCGGACTCGTCGCGCTACTGCTCAACATCGACGGCAAGGTAGGCCAGGCCATCGTTGTCGCCGTGGTCGGTGCGCTGATGATCGTCTACGTGCTCGTCGGTGGCATGAAGGGCACCACCTACGTGCAGATGGTCAAGGCGGTGCTGCTCGTCCTCGGTGCCGGTGTCATGTTCTTCCTCGTCCTGTTCGCGGTGCGCGGCAACTTCTCGCAGCTGCTCGCCGACGCGCAGGCCACGGCCGCCGGTTCCACGAACGAGGCAATCGCGGGCCGTGACATGCTCAGTCCCGGTGCCAAGTACGGCATCAGCTCGATGAGCAAGCTCGACTTCATCTCGCTCGGTATCGCGCTGGTTCTGGGAACCGCCGGCCTTCCGCACGTCTTGATGCGGTTCTACACGGTCCCCACCGCCAAGGAAGCTCGCCGCTCGGTCACCTGGGCAATCGGACTGATCGGCGCGTTCTACCTGTTCACGCTGGTCCTTGGTTACGGCGCCGCCAAAATGGTCGGACCGGACGCCATCCTCGCCGCACCCGGCGGTGAGAACGCGGCCGCGCCGCTGCTCGCATTCGAACTGGGCGGCACCATCTTCCTCGCAATCATCTCCGCGGTCGCGTTCGCGACCATCCTCGCAGTGGTCGCGGGCCTGGCGATCACAGCCTCGGCATCGTTCGCCCACGACATCTACGCCAGTGTCATCAAGCGCGGTAACGCCTCCGAGGAGTCGCAGGTACGGGTATCGCGCATCACCGTCGTCGTGATCGGCGTCGTGTCGATCATCCTGGGCATACTCGCGATGGGGCAGAACATCGCGTTCCTGGTGGCGCTCGCATTCGCCGTCGCCGCTTCGGCCAACCTGCCGACGCTGCTGTACTCCCTGTTCTGGAAGAAGTTCAACACCACCGGTGCGCTGTTCAGCATCTACGGCGGCCTCGTCAGCTGCCTCGTGTTGATCATCTTCTCCCCGGCGGTGTCCGGCAAGAAGTCGTCGATGTTCCCGTCCGCCGACTTCGACTTCTTCCCGCTGGCCAACCCCGGCATCGTGTCCATCCCGCTCGCGTTCCTGCTGGGCGCCGTCGGCACCTACATCGGTCGCAGCAAGGCGGAGGATCACGCCAAGCAGGCGGAGATGGAGGTCCGTTCACTCACCGGTGTCGGAGTGGAGAAGGCGGTCTCGCACTGATCCCCCTGTGAGTACTTATTAACCGCCCGCGGTTAATAAGTACTCACAGGCGGCTAGGCTGCAGCGATGGCGAAACTTACGGTCGAGACGGACGTCCCGCTGACTCCCCAGGACACCTGGGACAAGGCATCGAATCTGCAGGAGTTCGACAAGTGGTTCGTGGTGCACGACGGCTGGCGCAGCGAGCTTCCCGAAACGCTCACCACTGGTACGGTTCTCAGCTCCGTCGTCACTGTCAAGGGGCTGCGGAACCGGGTGAAGTGGACCATCAAGGAGTACGACGCTCCGCGGCGACTTGTACTGAAGGGTGACGGCAAGGGTGGCGTGAAGCTCGGCCTCACGCTGGAAGTGAAGGCGAAGGGTGGCGGCTCCGAGGTCGTGTTCACCATCGAGCTGGGCGGCGCGCCGCTGTTCGGGCCCATCGGCTCCGGTGTCGCGAAGGCATTGAAGGGCGACATCGAGAAGTCGCTGCAGACGTTCGTGGAGCTGTACGGCTGATCGACACACCTGCCGGACCCGGAATCGGAGCGAGGAAAATCCTTCCGCAGCGCACAATATGTATGTATTGACGGCGGAAGGGTGTCGATGGCGAGCACGGGAACCCGGCAGGTGACGGTCGACGGACATCGGCTGTCGCTGACCAACCTGGACAAGGTCCTCTACCCCGAGTCGGGCACCACCAAGCGTGAGGTGATCGAGTACTACACGCACATCGCGCCCGCGATGATTCCCCACATCCTCGATCGGGCCGCCACCCGTAAACGTTGGCCGAACGGCGTGGAGAGCGACCCGTTCTTCGAGAAGAACCTGGCCGCTTCGGCCCCTGCCTGGCTGGAACGACGGGCCCTGGAACACTCCGACCGTTCCGTGCACTATCCGATTCTCAACTCTGTGGCGGCGCTCGCCTGGGCGGGTCAGCAGGCCGCGCTCGAAATCCACGTGCCGCAGTGGCGATTCGACGGGTCGCGGCGCGGACCGGCCACCCGGATCGTCTTCGACCTCGACCCGGGACCGGGCGTGGGTCTGCCGGAATGCGCCGAGGTTGCCCGCGCCGTCCGGGACCTCGTAGCCGAGCTCGGCTGGACCGCCTTCCCGGTGACGAGCGGCAGCAAGGGCATTCACCTCTATGTGCCCCTCGACCGGAAGTTGGAGGGGTCGGGGGCGTCGACCGTCGCGAAGCAGGTGGCGACGGGCCTGGAGAAGCTGATGCCCGACCTGGTCACCGCCACGATGGCCAAAGCGGTTCGCGCCGGGAAGGTGTTCGTCGACTGGAGTCAGAACAATCCGTCGAAGACGACCATCGCGCCGTACTCGTTGCGGGGACGACCGCAGCCGTTGGTCGCGGCGCCGCGCAGCTGGGACGAACTCGACGATCCGGAGTTACGGCAGTTGAGCTTCACGGAAGTGCTCGAGCGGTGGGAGACCGACGGTGACCTGCTGGCCGATCTCGACCCGCCGTGGGAGAACGACGCGACGCTGGCTGACTATCGCCGCAAACGCGACCCGAGCCGAACCCCGGAACCGATGCCGGACAAGGTCAAACCCGGTGCGGGCAACAGTTTCGTCATTCAGGAACATCATGCCCGGCGCCTGCACTACGACCTCCGGCTGGAGCGCGAAGGAGTGCTGGTGTCGTGGGCGGTGCCGAAGAATGTGCCCACCTCCACCGGTGAGAACCGGTTGGCCGTCCACACCGAGGACCACCCGCTCGAATACCTGACCTTCTCGGGCACCATCCCCAAGGGGGAGTACGGCGGCGGAACCATGACGATCTGGGACACCGGCACGTACGACGTCGAGAAGTGGCGCGACGACGAAGTGATCGTGCAGTTGCACGGCGAGCAGGTGGAGGGTCGTTTCGCGCTGATCCGCACCAAAGGTGACCAGTGGTTGATGCATCTGATGAAAGACCAGTCGACCGGGGAATCGACATCCGCCGAACTGCCACGGGATCTTTCACCGATGCTGGCGACGCCGGGCACCCTCGACGGGCTCGATCCCGACGAGTGGGCTTTCGAAGGAAAATGGGACGGCATCAGAGTGATCGCCGAGATCGGTGGGGGAGAACTGCGTCTGCGCAGCCGGGCAGGTAACGACAAGACCCGCGACTATCTTGGATTGGGCTGGCTTGCAGACGCTCTCGCCGACCACGACGTCGTCCTCGACGGTGAGGTGGTCGCCTTCGATCGGCACGGAATCACCAGTTTCGGCCTGCTCCAACAAGGAAACGACCCCCACTTCCTGGCGTTCGACGTGCTGTACCTGGACGGTGTGTCGTTGCTGCGGAAGAAGTACACCGACCGCCGTCGGGTGCTCGAAGCCCTCGCCGCGAAGGTCGACGACCTCGTGGTGCCGCCGCAGCTACACGGTACGGCGGAGGAGGCGCTGGAGGAGAGTGGCCGCCGCGGTTGGGAAGGTGTGGTGGCCAAACGTCGTGAGTCCGTGTACTTGCCGGGAAAGCGTGGGTCGAGCTGGATCAAGGTGAAGAACTGGCGGACTCAGGAAGCGGTGATAGGAGGTTGGCGGCGCGGGCAGGGCGGCCGTTCCCGGGGGATCGGTTCTATTCTTCTCGGAATCCCCCAGGACGGCGGACTGCGCTACGTGGGCCGGGTAGGTACCGGATTCACCCAGCGCGACCTGGAGGAACTCGCATCCACCCTCGGCCCGCTCGAGACCGAAACCAGCCCCTTCGTCGACGACCTCCCGACCGCCGACCGTAAAGGTGCGGTGTGGGTGGAACCCACTCTGGTGGGGGAGGTGCGATTCATGGAATGGACCGGCGCCGGACGACTACGACACCCGAGCTGGCGTGGGTTGCGGGAAGACAAGCGGCCGGCGGATGTGGTGGACGAATCGTAGCGCTCCGATCCACTTACTCGCCGACAGTCGTTCCTCCCACGGACCCGCCCACTCCACCGGGGGCCTGCGGAACGCTCGGCGGCCGGGGCTTCGGTCCGCCACCGGCCGGGAAGGGATCGGTCGCGGGCGAGAGGACTTCGTCGTCGATCTTCCCGGGGAAGGGGAACGGGCGCTTCGGCGGCTTGACCGGATCCACCACGACCGGCGGTTCGACGACTGGCGGTTCGACGACTGGCGGTTCGACGACCGGCGGTTCGACGACCGGCGGTTTGGCGACGGGCGGCTGTGCGATCGGGGGAATCACGACTGGGGGCGCTGCGACCTGGGGTACCCCGACCGGCGGCGCAACGACCTGGGGTGCTGCGACCTGGGGTGCGGGCGCGAAGACGATCGGTGGGACGACCTCCGGTCCGGGAGCCGCGACCTCGATATCGGCCGCCGCAGTACCCGGATCCACCGCGACGGCACCGGGCACAGCAGCGATACCGGGAAGAACTCGCTGCTGCGAGTTGCTCCTGTCGGACGTCGGTGAGGGTGCGCCGTCGATGTGCCCGCCGGCGAGGAGGACGACTGCCGTCCCCACGAACGAGAAGGCAATGGCGGCGGTGGTGCCGAGTGCGATGCGGGTTGCGGTGGTGGTCACGGTGTAGGCCTCCGGTGGGGTAGGGGGTGTGCCGGGCTGATGACTCAAGCGTGCGCTGAAGACGAACGCCGCGACAGCGACCCCAGGGTGACGATCCACCACCCCGTGCGCGGGCAAACCTGCACAGAATCTTCACAGGCTCTGACGGGGATCCGCACGCGCGGGCAATACAGTCGGGGCATGAGCCAGCGAAGAGTGCTCGTCGTCGACGACGAGGCGACGATCTGCGAGTCGGTCGCCGCCAGGTTGCGGGCCGAGGGCTTCGATGTCGTCACGGCGTCCGACGGTCCGGGTGCCGTTGCGGAATGCGAGGCCTCCGAACCAGACCTGCTCGTCCTGGATGTGATGCTGCCCGGATTCGACGGGCTCGAGGTCTGCAGGAGGGTGCAGGCCGCACGGCCGGTACCGGTGTTGATGCTCACCGCCCGAGCGGACGAAACAGACATGCTCATCGGGCTCGGGGTGGGTGCGGACGACTACCTGAGCAAGCCATTCAGCATGCGGGTGCTCGTGGCCAGGGTGCACGCGCTCGTGCGCCGCGCCGAACGGGCAACCGAGGCCGCCTCCAGCGGACAGGCGGGGATGTCGGTGGGTGATCTCGAGGTGGATCTCGTCGAGCGACGGGTCCGGCGCGGTGACGATGAAATACACCTCACGAGAACGGAGTTCGACCTTCTCGCGCATTTCGCATCTCGCCCACGGGCAGCCATCTCCCGGGAGTCGCTGCTCGCGGAGGTCTGGGGATGGGGTGACGTGGCCGGCAGCAGGACCGTCGACAGCCACGTCAAGGCCCTGCGCCGCAAACTCGGCGGCGACCTCATCCGCACGGTCCATGGCGTCGGCTACGCGCTGGACGTGCAGAAGTGAGCGCCGGTGACCGGGTCGGTGGCGGACGGATCGTCGACAGGTTGCCCCGACCGCTCGATCCCTTCAGGTCGTTCAAGGTCAAGACCGGGTTACTCGTGGTCGCGGCACTGTTCCTCGCCTCCCTCATGTTCTGGGTGACGGCGCGCTGGCCCTTCCGATACGCGCTCGCCCTGGCGATGCTGGTGTCGTTAGCAGTGACCCAGATCCTCGCGCACGGGATGACCTCGCCCCTGCGAGAGATGACGGCTGCGGCCCGCGCGATGGCGACGGGCGACTACTCCCGCCGGGTGCGGTCGACGTCGAGAGACGAAATCGGTGAACTGGCCCGCGCATTCAACTCCATGGCCGAGGATCTCGAGGCAGCCGACCGCTATCGCCGCGAACTGATCGGCAACGTCTCGCACGAGCTCCGCACACCGATTTCCGCACTGTCGGCACTGCTCGAGAACGTGGTCGACGGTGTAGAAGAACCCGATCCGGCCCGGATGCAGGTGGCACTCGATCAGACCGAGCGGCTGGGCCGGTTGGTCGCCGAACTTCTCGACCTGTCGCGCCTGGAAGAGGGTGCGGTGCAACTCGACCGCGAGCGGTTCCCGGTCCGGGACTTCCTCGAGGATGTGGTTCGTCAGGCGGTGGGACCGGCAGGACCACGGCGGGTACAAGTGAACGTGCAGCCGTCCGGCCTCTGCGTCGATGCCGACGTCGCGCGACTCCACCAGGCGGTGACGAACCTCGTCGACAACGCTCTTCGGCACGGCTCCGCCCGCACCCAGGTCGTAGTGCGCGGCCGCCCCGCTCCGGAAAAGGGTGGTGTGATCATCGAGGTGGAGGACGACGGCCCCGGCATCAGCCCCGGCGAGCGCTCGCGGGTATTCGAGCGTTTCACACGCGGGGGTTCGACGGATGGGGGAACCGGGCTCGGACTCGCGATCGCACGCTGGGCGGTCGAATTGCACGACGGCAGCATCGAGGTCGTCGACACGGTGCGCGGCTGCTGCATCCGGGTGACCCTGCCCGCCGGTTGACACGAACACACCAGACACGGGACCCACCGGTCCCGCGATGACGCCTGCCCGAATCCGGGTGATGCAACCAGGGAGGACACATGACAATCGCACCTGCCCAACCAGTTCGGACACGGCGGACACGATCGTGGCCGGGGGGAGTGTGGCGGCGCGACCGCACGTCGATCGCTCCCCGCGCGATCGTCCTCGCCGCCGTCGGAGCCGGCGTGGTCGCTGCTCTCACTCTCCACATCACGGTGGTCGGGATGGGTTACCTGCTGACTGGTACCGCGATCGCACTGGCGGTCTTCGCGACGCGCACGGTGAGACCCACAGCTGCGCAGGCAGTTGCAGTAGTCACTGCACTCGCCCTGCTCGCTGTGCTCAGTGTTCGGGGCGCCGGCTGGCTGGCCACCGTGTGTGTAGCCCTCAGCTGGGTGGTCGGGTCCTTCGCCGTGGTCGGAGGCAGAACCTGGACGGGTCTGGCCGCCGGTTCGTTCGCGCTGTGGTTCACCCCACTGCGGGTGATCCGCTGGACACGACGCGGAGCCTCCCGCTGGAGTTCCGCCGAAAGAGTCTCGCTGCTTCGTGTTTTCGGCGTGGCCGCCGTCAGCGCGGTCCTCCTGCTGGTCTTCGGATCGCTGTTCGCCAGTGCCGATGCGAAGTTCGCCGAGCTCCTCGAACAGGCGACACCCTCGGTGGAGGTGTCCAATTCGGTCGGCAGGCTGGTGCTCGGCATGCTCGTGTGCGGTGGGACGCTGGGTGCTGCCTATCTGCTGAGACGCACCCCTCGGGTGGACGCACTCGCCCCCGGTCCTGGTCGACCCGTTGCCCGCTGGGAGTGGGCCTTTCCGCTCGCGCTGCTGAACTTGCTGTTCCTCGGTTTCGTCGCCGTGCAGCTGAGAGTGCTGTTCGGTGGGGACCGGCACGTGTTGACGACGGACGATCTCACGTACGCCGAGTACGCCCGGCAGGGCTTCTGGCAGTTGCTGGCCGTGACGGGGCTGACGCTGCTGGTGATCGCTGTTGCTCTCCGCAAGGCGGCGCGGAGGGAGGCGATCGACCGCACGCTGGTGCGAGTGCTGCTCGGCCTGCTCTGTGTTCTGACGCTCGTCATCGTCGCATCGGCGGTCGCCCGGATGTCGCTGTACGAGAGTCACTACGGGTACACGCAGCTGCGCCTGCTCGTTCTGGTGACCGAAGTATGGCTGGGATTGGTGTTCGTACTGTTGCTCATTGCGGGGCTGCGGTTGTCGGGGCGGTGGCTGCCGTGTGCAGTTCTGGGCTCGGCAGTGTGTGGGGTGCTCCTCCTCGCTGTGGTCGATCCGGACGCCTATATCGCGCAGAAGAACGTGGAACGCTTCGAGGAGACCGGACGCATCGATGTGAGCTACCTGAGGTCGTTGTCGGTCGATGCGGTTCCCGCTCTGGATCGACTGCCGGAGCCGGAACGCTCGTGTGCCCTGTATCGGCTCCAACACGAGGTTGATGAAGGAGCCGAGTGGTACGAGTACAACGCGGCGCGGAACAGGGCCCGCGATCTGTTGGCCGCTCACCCTGTCGGGCGCTGTGATCGGGTCGCGTCGTAGATCGCTAGAACGGCGGATCGTCGCGTGCCGGATCTGACACCGGAATCTGGGTGATGCCGGGGACAATTGGTGCGGATCGTCGTGTTCGGTGAAGTTCTATGAGGTAGTCGAGGTCATGCTCGGCGTGGGAGCGTCGGGTCATCAACGCCAGCGTCCGGTCGTGCCGCGATGTGTGAGCGGTACGGGCGAGATGGACTGCGGCACCTTCGGGTTCGGTGTACATGGTTTCGCCGTGTGGTGTCGTCCATTCGAGATGTCCGGCGCTGCTCTGTTTCACGGTCCACAATCCTCGAGTTTTGAGGCGGTGGTGTCGTCGGCAAAGGCAGGCGAGATTCGAGTCGACGGTGAGATCACCATTTTTGGGATCGTCGTGGTCGAACGGAGTCGTATGGTCGAGGTCGCAGTGTCGGGCGGGCACCTGGCAGTTCGGGAAGCGGCACTGTCCGTCGCGGGTACGGATGCGGCGGGACTGCGCGGTGCCGGGTGTGTAGGTGGTGGCGCAGGTGTCGTTACGGATCAGATCCTTCGGTACGCCAGGGTGTTTCACGATGGCACTGATGCCGAGGATGTGGCTGCCGTCGCCGGATACGTCGTTCTCGGTGAGGGCGTGGACGCGTTGGAAGACTCCGTCTGCGGCGAGAAGGCGGGCGGTGTCGGCGTCGATGGGACCGTACCCGTCGAGGTGGGCCGGGGTTTCGTCCAACCCGAGCAGTGTTTCGGCGTTGATTACCACCTGGATCAGCGGTGCCCGACGGGTAGGAGCGGGCCTGGTGCGGGTGTGGCAGCCGACGTCCAGGCAGCGGCAGAGGAGTCTGCCGCTGCCGTCTGCGAGTGCGGTCAGGGCGTCGGCACGGCGTTGGGCGAGGGTTCGGGGGTCGCCGGTGCAGACGTCGTGAATGGCCATCTCCCGTAGCCGCATCCCAATGGCGTGGGCGTCGGCCGCGGGGAGATGTCCGTCGACGAAGGACATGCCGTTCTCGGCGGGCCGCACCCGGACATCGCGGTCGGCGGCGGCAAGCTTCGCCCGGCGACGGAGACTGCCGGGATCGTGCTTGGCGATCAGCCGGCGGCAGCGGACTCGGAGCGTGGTGGGTGGCACGTTACCGCCCTCCAGCACTGCGGATTCGAGAATGTCGAGGGCGGCATCGCTCACTCCGGTCAGCATGGCGGAGATGACGCGGGCCTGGGCGAGGTCGATCCGGCCGGTCGCGAAAGCCTCGCGCGTTCGGTGGAGACGGTGTCGTAATTCCAGTCCCAACTCGATCGACGCGGTGACCGTTCCTTCATTCATCCCCAGTGCAGCGGACAGTTCGACTGCGGCGTGCATGCCGGAATGCGCGGGATTGATCCCACGTCGCTCGTCTTCGTTCGAGCACAGGTAGTAGTAGTCGGTGATGGCGTAAACCTGTGCGTACTGCGCCTGCGCGAGTTCGGCCTTCTGCCCTCGTAAGGCGTCGAGCGCCACGATGCCTGGTGGCGTCGCATCTAACTCGTTCTGTATCAACATCACTCACCCCCCGGTTGAATGTACGTCGATACTACCTCCACCCTCCGACAGGTCCTGTCAGCTTGGGGCGAAGGACGCCAGCACTGTCTTGGTGATGTAGGACGCGGCGTCGCCCGGATCGAGCCGTCCGGCATCGACTTCGGTTGCGGCGCAGTGCACGACACTGTGGAGAACGGCGGCCAACCACGACGTGGGCAGGTCGGTTCGGAACACGCCTTCGCTCCGCCCGCGCTCGAGGAAGTTCCCGACGGGAACCAGCATCCCGTCGTGGGCGGCACGTATCTGGGCGGCGGGCAGGCTGCGTTCGGCGGCGGCCACCAGTGCACCGGCATCGGCAGTGAGTGACCAGGAACCGGCGACGAGCCGGTGTATGGCCTCCCGTGGATCACCGGAGAGGTCGATGACAGCAAGGGCGTGTTCGGCGGCGGTGAGTGCGCGCGTGACGACTGCGTCGACGAGCTCCGCGCGAGTCGGGAAGTGTCCGTAGAGCGTGACCCGCCCGACTCCGGCGGCTTTCGCGATGTCGCCGATGCTGGCGTCCGGGTCGGAGCTCAGGCATGCGTGAGCTGCGTCGAGGATCGCTTCGATGTTGCGTTCCGCGTCCGCGCGGCGTCGGCCGGACTTCCTGGGTACCTCGCTGGTGCTCGTGGCTCCTCTTCCTCTTGTCGAACAGTTGTGTACAGGTTACGCTGCCAGTAAGTTGAACACGCATGTTCGACTTGAGGACCCGGTCGCTGACACGAGGGGAAGTCGATATGAGCACCACAGTCACACGGCACGCTCACCACCCGGCCCATTCGGTCCTGCAACGCTGGCCGACCCTGGCTGCCGTCGTATTCGCGATGTTCGTCATGTTCGATGGTGGCACCGATCTCGAGCCAGTCCTCGCCGCCGCCGCTCTCGTGTATCTCGGTGCCGCACTGCTGGGGCGCAGAAGCTCCGCGTGGCCGCTGTTCTTCGGGACGGTCGTAGTGATCACCGCGGGAAAACTGGCGGAGCGCGCCACGGACGTCGGCGTCGACGTCACATGGGTGCTGTTGGGGTTCGGCGTCATCGGAATCGGCTACGCGGTGGGCCGAGCGGTCGTGGGGCACACGTTTCGGGTGCAGCCTGCGGTCCTGGCGATGGCCGCCTACGGTGCAGTGGCGGCCACGGCCGTCGTGGTCGCGCCCACGGTGGGGGCCGTCGTCGTCGGCTCCGGTTTGCTCGCTCATGCGGCGTGGGACCTTCACCACTACCGAGCGAATACGGTGGTCGACCGCTCCCTCGCGGAGTTCTGCGGTGTCCTCGACGCGGTGCTCGGGTTGGCGGTCATCGGCATCGCATGCGCGGCACTCTGAGATGTGAGTAACTGTGCGTCACAACTAGTTTCACTCACCGCTCGTTGGGGGTCGGATTTCGCGCTTCGGTCCCCGGTGACGGCCGTCGCACTACACTCAGCGGATGAGAAATGCGATCGACGTTGCCCACGACTTGTCGCAGATCGCCGAGCCCTTCCTCGACGCCGGTGCCCGAAGTCGGGTCGATGAATTCCTGGACATGGGTGAAGGACGCATCGCTGTCGAGATCATCCTGCGTGCTGCAGTTGCCGGAATGTTCACCATTCCCCGCCCGCTGCTGCACGAAGTGACGTCCTGCATTCTGGTCGGCACCAGCTCCGAGCAGGGCGGGGAGGACCTCCGCTCGCTGGTCGACGCCGCACTGCGGCACAACCGAGGAGTCGCGACAGATCGAGTCACAACCGAGACGGCATCACGCGTCCATTGCGAGCTGAGACTGGGCTGACAGTGCCCTCGGCAGGATTCGAACCTGCGACCTACCCTTTAGGAGAGGGTTGCTCTATCCCCTGAGCTACGAGGGCGCGTGTACACCCGTGGCGTACGCCGTGGTGAGTGTAGCGGGAATTGTGGTGAGCTCGCGATCCGGAGTGCAGAGTCGGCAACAGATGTCCTGGTGAAGCCATGCCTGGCAGTCAGGAGACGGCGTGCCGAGCGCAGGAGGTGGCGTTCCGGTAGTCGAGGCCGCAGACCCGCATGACCTGACCGAGCGTGAGGTACCCGTCCATGGTCGTGGCCTTCGCGAACTTGCCGTCCGCGCGCACGGCGACGGTCACGGTGGAGCGGTCGCAGTCGATGCGGGCGAGTTCGTACTCGTCCACACCGTTGCTCGCACGGGCGGCGGTCCGCACGGCGCCCTGTGCGTACGCGATCTCGATGAGGTCGTCGATCATGAACTCAGCTCCTGCCTCGGTAAGATTTAGGAAGGTTAGCCTTAGCTGGGTGTGGCCTGTCAACCCCTGCGTCGGAAGACACTGCCCTCGAACGCGGGCCTCGGGGAAATCGCGCGTAACGTGACCCACGCTTTTGTGGGGTGCGCTTCTCGGGCGCCAGACCCCGAGGGCGCGGCACGTACGACGAAAGGGTTGCGGGTTTCCATGGCTGACCGAACTTCCTCGACGGGCGCGATCGGATCGGAATCGGGCGAAACTCCGTCCACCGGATCAGCGGAAGCACCGCATCTGTCGCGGCAGCTGGCCAACCGTCATATCCAGCTGATTGCGATCGGTGGAGCCATCGGCACGGGCCTCTTCATGGGCTCCGGCAAGACGATCTCGCTGGCAGGGCCGTCGGTGATCTTCGTGTACATGATCGTCGGCTTCATGCTGTTCTTCGTCATGCGGGCGATGGGTGAACTTCTGCTCTCGAATCTGCAGTACAAGTCCTTCTCCGACTTCGCGGCAGACCTTCTCGGCCCGTGGGCCGGATTCTTCACCGGCTGGACGTACTGGTTCTGCTGGATCGTCACCGGAATCGCCGACATCATCGCTATCTCGGGCTACGTGCAGTACTGGTGGCCGGACCTGCAATTGTGGATTCCAGCGGTCGTCGCCATTGCAGCGTTGCTTCTGCTGAACCTCCCCACCGTGCGGGCGTTCGGCGAGACCGAGTTCTGGTTCGCTCTGGTCAAGATCATCGCGATCGTCAGTCTGATTGTGGTGGGTCTCGTCATGGTGTTCGCCCACTTCACGGCTCCGAACGGTGCTCAGGCCGGCTTCGACAATCTGTGGAACGACGGTGGCATGTTCCCCACTGGCGCAATGGGTTTCGTCGCCGGATTCCAGATCGCAGTGTTCGCGTTCGTGGGCATAGAACTGGTCGGCACCACCGCGGCCGAAGCGAAAGATCCGGAGAAGAACCTTCCGAAGGCGATCAACTCCATCCCCATCCGAATTCTGCTGTTCTACGTGGTGTCGCTGACAGTGATCATCTCGGTCACGCCGTGGCGTGGGGTGGTTCCCGGTGAGAGTCCCTTCACGGCGATGTTCTCGCTCGCCGGTCTCGCGATCGCGGCGGGAGTGATTCAGTTCGTGGTGTTGACCTCTGCCGCGTCGTCGGCCAATTCGGGTATCTACTCGACGTCACGGATGGTTTACGGTCTCGCCCGCGAGGGTGACGCACCCGCCCGATTGGGCACGCTCAGCTCGCGCCGGGTGCCGGCCAACGCCTTGATGTTCTCGTGCACGTTCCTGCTGTCGGCCATCGCGCTTCTCTTCTCCGGCGATTCCGTGATCGAAGCCTTCACGACGGTGACGACGATCTCGTCCGTGCTCTTCATGTTCGTGTGGACGATGATTCTGGCCAGTTACCTGGTCTACCGGAAACGTCGGCCGGAATTGCACGAGGCGTCGGCCTTCAAGATGCCCGGCGGTGTGGTGATGTGCTGGGTGGTGCTGGCCTTCTTTGTGTTCCTGCTCTGGGCTCTGACGCAGGAAGAGGACACGCTCGAGGCGCTGCTCGTCACGCCCATCTGGTTCGTCGTGCTGGGTATCGCCTGGGCGGTGGTGCGGACGCGCGCCCCACACAAGGCACGCTATGCCGAATTCCGCGCCGAACTCGGGCGGCGCAAAGCATAAAGATTCGGTCACGGTGGCGCTGACCTATATCGTTTTGTTACATTCGTCGCCAGACAGAGGAGCCCACCCCACACGGGGCGTGCTGCAATCCGACGACTGACGAGGTATCAACTGTGGGTTCCCACCACCGCTCGAACGGCAATTCGCTCCGATTCGAGATCGATCCGGACGCGGCGCGCGGGCGCCATCGCACTGCGCAGACCGGAGCGGGAGTGGGCATGAAGGCAGCCACGGTTGCGGCGGCCACCGGCGCCCTCGTCGTCGGTGCAGCCCAGCTCGGAGCGGGCAGCGCGGCCGCTGCCCCGGCCGACTCGCACGCTGTCGAGCCGGCAGCCCCGCACACCGCTCCCGGCCTTCCCTTCGAGATTCCGGCGGGCGTCCTCCCTGCCGGCTTCGAATTGCCCACAGATTTGGGGGCCGCCGTCCAGAACTTCGGCGGACCCGACCTGGGGGCACAGGCACAGCAGTGGCTGAGCTCGGTCAACCCCGTCAAGCCGCACGCGGTACAGCCGGTCTCGGGCACCCTGACCTCCAACTTCGGCTCGCGCTGGGGGGCGCACCACGGCGGCATCGACATCGCCGCTCCCATCGGTACGCCCGTCCTTGCGGCCGCCGATGGTCAGGTCATCGACGCCGGCGCTGCGTCCGGTTTCGGCCTGTGGGTGCGGTTGCTTCATGACGACGGCACCGTGACGGTGTACGGGCACGTCAACGACTACACCGTCGCCGTCGGGCAGCGTGTCTCCGCCGGACAGCAGATCGCTCACGTGGGCAACCGTGGTCAGTCCACCGGCCCGCACCTGCATTTCGAGGTCCATGACGCCGCCGGAAACAAGGTCGATCCCGCCCACTGGTTGAAGAAAAACGGCGTGGCTGTCACGTGGGGCGACGCCGGCGCCAACGCCTGAGTCTCATTCCGGCTCGAGATCCGGGTCGTTACGGAAGACGAGGGGCCCACCGTCGAGGGCTATCGCCCATCGGCGCGACACGGCCCAGTTGCGGCCGTAGGACTCGTCGGTGATGTCCTGGACGCCGCCGAACTCGTCGACGATGACGCCCGTCTCGAGTGGCCACTCCTTCTCGGGAAGCTCGGGATCGACCGAATGGCGGGTCTTCACCCGCGTTCCCACGCTGAACTCTGGTTTATTCCTCGAGTCGGTGTGAGGTGTCATCTTGGATCCTTCCGCTCACCAGCGTCTGGTTCGAGGTTATCCCGCCACCCCGGTCTCGTGCCGACCGAACGGATATGCTCGCGGAACCGAAGTCGCAGAGCAGAGGAGTGGCATGGGCCGCGAGGTCACCTCTCGGACATTCAGCCGAGCAGATCGACGTTTGTTCCGCCAGAAGGTACTGATGTGCGCCGACGCGCTCGAACGCATGCTGAAGGAAGGCGCTTTCCGGGACGACATCGACCCCCCACGACCGATGCTGGGCATGGAGATCGAGTTCAATCTCGTGCACGCAGACATGATGCCGGCCATGTCCAACAATGCCGTGCTCGAGTCGATCGGCGACGACGCGGTGTTCCAGACCGAGCTGGGTCAGTTCAACGTGGAGATGAACGTCAAACCGGGGCCGCTTGTCGGTGACGGGACGTTCGACCTCGAGCGCACGCTGCGGGCATCACTGTCCGTCGTCGATGCCCGGATCCACCGCCACGACGCACAACTGGTCATGATCGGGATGCTGCCGACCCTCGAGCTCGAGCACCTGGATCGCGAGTGGATCTCGGCCAACCCTCGGTACGAACTGCTCAACGAGCAGATCTTCGCGGCACGCGGGGAGGACATCGAACTCGACCTCGAGGGCGTCGCTCTCGAAGGCCGTCCGCAGGAGCAACTACGTGCCGACAGCAATTCCGTGGTCCCCGAGGCAGCATGCACGTCACTGCAACTGCATCTGCGAGTGGCACCCGAAGAGTTCGCTGCACACTGGAATGCTGCGCAGTGCCTCGCGGGTGCACAGGTCGCGCTGGCAGCCAACTCGCCGTTTCTCGCGGGGAAGGCGCTGTGGCACGAATCGCGCATACCGATCTTCGAGCAGGCCACCGATACCCGACCCCTCGAGCTCGAGAATCAGGGCGTCCGGCCACGGGTGTGGTTCGGGGAACGGTGGATCTCGTCGGTCTTCGACCTGTTCGAGGAGAACTCCCGGTACTTTCCGGCGCTTCTGCCGGAGGTGACTGATGTCGACCCCGCGGCCGAACTGGACGCCGGCCGCATTCCCGACCTGAGTGAACTGCAAATGCACAACGGCACCATCTATCGCTGGAATCGTCCCGTCTACGACTGTGCCGACGGCAAACCGCACCTGCGGATCGAGAACCGGGTGTTGCCCGCCGGCCCCACCGTGCTCGACATCATGGCCAACGCGGCCTTCTACTACGGCGCATTACGAGGACTGGTCGAAGCCGATCAACCCGTATGGACGCGGATGTCGTTCAACGCGGCGGAGGAAAACCTACGCGCCGGGGCCCAGCACGGCATGGATGCCGAGATGTACTGGCCGGGTGTCGGCACGCTGGGAGCGGACGAGTTGGTTCTGCGGAGGTTATTGCCGATCGCCGACCAGGGACTGACGGCCTTCGGCCTGTCGCAGAAAGCGCGGGACCGCTACCTCAGCGTCATCGAGGGCCGATGCCTCACCCGGCAGACAGGGGCGGCGTGGCAGCGCGCGCAGGTAGTTCGTCACGAGGACGCCGGGATGAACCGGCGGGACGCGCTCGCCGCCATGATGCGTCAGTACGTCGAGAACATGCGTGACGGGAGCCCTGTCCACACGTGGCGAGTGTGAACCCCGGACGCGCGGCTCGGGAGGACGATAAAAACGGACCGGTCTTATTTCATCGGGTCCATTCATCTGCCATCCGTACAAGGAATGATTGCCATGCCGGTTACCGAGCAGTCCGTCGTCATCGCCCGCCCTCCCTCGGAAGTCTGGAATTATCTGACCGTCGCGGAGAACTGGCCCTCGTGGGAAGCGTCGATCGTCGAATGCGAGCAGCTCACCGATGGGGACCCCGGGGTAGGCACCCGGTGGCGCGGAGCAACGCGGATCCTGGGTAAGCGATTCGAGCGGGTCAGCGAGTTCGTCGAATATCAGCCGGCGAAGGCCGGTGTATCCAAGTCGGTGGAGGGCCAGATCGGGTTCACAGCGTCAACGAGACTCGAAGAGGTCGACGGCGGCACCCTGTTCACCTATCGCGTCGACAGCGAAAGTGATCTCGGAGGCATCTTCGGCAAGTTGGCGGACCCCATCGTCAACAAGGCGTACTCCCGCACGGTGCGTGCGAGTCTGGACAACCTCGCCGACCTGCTCATCACCGAAAGCTGAACTCGGAAAAGGTGCACCACCCCGCCGTCGAACAGAGATGTGATGTCGGTGACAGCGGTGTCGATCAACCGTCCGTCGGTGGCGGGTCGCGCAGTCGTGATGTACTCGACCAATGCATTTGTCCAACAACCCCTTTGGAATATACACACGGGACTATCCGCAGAGCGCCCGACCCGCGAAAGGGCTGGAGTCTCTGGTGCGTGGTGATGCCGGCCCGTTGCTGAAAGATGAAGGGCGGCAGACCCGAATTGGCGACCGGGGATAGTGTGGAGGCATGAGCGCACGGGACCGCAACAGCGTCGTCGTCGGGGTCGACGGGTCGGACAGTTCCAAGGCTGCGGTGCGAATGGCGGCTGAACTGGCCACCGAACGCGGACTGAATCTGAAAATCATCCACGCGCTCGATTTCGCCCCGTACGGTTTCGGTGGGCCCTACATGGACTCGGGCGGTGTGTACGAGTGGGTCGAGGCGAGCGGGAAAACGATCCTCGCCGAAGCCCAGGAACAGGCGTACGTGGTCAACCCCATCATCGATGTCTGCACCGAGCTGTCCATCGGCAGCAGCGCTCAGTGGCTCGTCGACCTATCCGAGACCGCGCGGATGGTGGTGGTCGGAGCATCGGGGTCGGGAGCGGCGGCGACGGCCCTGCTCGGCAATACCGCGATCAACGTCACCAGTCACGCGCATTGCCCGGTCGTGGTGGTACGCGGTGACGCGCACTCCGGCGGCCCGGTCGTGGTCGGGGTCGACGGGAGTCGCACCAGCGAACGCGCCATCGCCGTGGGCTTTCACGAGGCCTCGTTGCGGAACGCGGCGCTGGTGGCCGTCCACGTCTGGAGCGACCTCGGCCCGATGACCTTCGACGACCCCCGCAACGCCGCGCTGGTGCCCGCCGGCCTCGAGGAGGACGAGCGGGCAGTGCTCGCCGAGCGACTCGCCGGCTGGCAGGAAAAGTATCCTGACGTGCAGGTTTCCCGAAAGGTCTACGTCGACAACCCGCGTGCCCGTCTGCTGGGATGGTCGAAGAAGGCGCAGCTCGTGGTGGTCGGCAGCCGCGGCCGGGGCGGGTTCACCGGGATGCTGCTCGGCTCGACCAGTAACAGTCTGGTGTGCGGCGCCCATTGTCCCGTCGTCGTCGTGAGGCCTGAACGCCCCTGACGCCATCGGCGGCAGTAGTGTGCTGAGTTAGAGAAGAACGCCAGGATTGGGGAGCGACGTGCGCATCGGTATGGGCTTGAACTACAGCGGCGGATTCGCCGAAACGGTGGAAGAGGTCGCAGACCTGGAGAGGGCGGGCCTCGACATCGCGTTCGTGCCCGAGGCCTACTCGTTCGACGCGGTGAGCCAGCTCGGCTATTTGGCCGCCAAGACGTCCACGCTCGAACTGGCCTCGGGAATTTTCCAGATCTACACCCGTACGCCGAGCCTGACCGCCATGACGGCCGCCGGTCTCGACTTCGTGTCCAACGGACGCTTCGTGATGGGTCTAGGCGCGTCGGGCCCACAGGTGATCGAGGGCTTCCACGGCGTCAAGTACGACGCGCCGCTCGGCCGCACTCGCGAGGTCGTCGAGATCTGTCGTCAGGTGTGGCGTCGTGAGAAGGTTCAGTTCCAGGGCAAGTACTACCAGGTGCCGCTTCCTGCGGATAAGGGCACAGGCCTCGGGAAGCCACTCAAGATCATCAACCACCCTGTGCGTGAGCGCATTCCGATCATCATCGCCTCGCTCGGCCCCAAGAACGTCGAGCTGACGGCCGAGATCGCGGAGGGCTGGGAGCCGATCTTCTACTACCCGGAGAAGGCGGCAAGTGTGTGGGGCGAGCCACTGGCCAAGGGCAAGGCAAAGCGCGACCCCAGCCTCGGTGAGCTGCAGGTTTATGCGTCGCCGGCGCTCGCTATCGGTGAAGACGTGGAGCACATGCTCGACTGGGTTCGCCCGAGTCTCGCGCTGTACATCGGCGGCATGGGTGCCAAGGGCAAGAACTTCTATAACGACCTCGCGGTCCGGTACGGCTACGAGAAAGAAGCCGAGACGATCCAGGATCTCTATCTTGCAGGCAAGAAGGACGAGGCCACCGCGGCGGTGCCCGACGAACTCGTCCGGGCCGTCTCGCTGATCGGACCGGAGAGTTACGTGGCGGAGCGCGTCGCGGCGTTCGCCGAGTCCGGCGTCACCACCCTCACCGTGTCGCCGCTGGCCGCCGACCGAGCCGGCCGCGTCGAGTTGGTCGAGAAGCTGCGCAAGATCTGCGGGTAACCGAACCACCGAATTGCCGTGCCTGGAAGCAGGTGTGAAGGAGGGGAAGGCGATCATGACCGGACATAAGCCGATCATCGTGGGTGTCGACGGATCCGAGTCGGCGTCCGCTGCCGTCGTGTGGGCGGCCAGGACTGCAGCTGCGCTGTCCCTGCCATTGCACATCGTGACGGTGGTGCATATCCCCGCCTTCTACTACACCGAGCCCTATCTGGCCGAGAGCTTCAAGGAAGAGCTGGCCGACACGGCCAAGGCCCGCCTCGGCAGTGCCCGCGTACTGGCCAAGCAGACAGTGGACGGCAGCCTCGACATCACCACCGAGCAGCACGAGGGCAAGGTGAGTCAGACGCTGATCGCCCTGTCTGCCGACGCGCACATGGTGGTTCTCGGCTCGCGCGGGCACGGTGAGTTCACCGGGTTGCTCGTCGGTTCCACCACATCCTCGGTGGCGGCCCACGCGCAGTGCCCGCTGGTGGTGGTGCGTGGCCGCACACTCGACGGGCGGCCGCCCACCGAAGGTCCGATCGTGGTCGGCGTCGACGGTTCGGAAAGTAGCAAGGCGGCAGTGGACGTCGCCTTCGCGCAGGCGTCGGCGACGTCGTCGACGTTGGTCGCGGTCAACGTGTGGAGTGACGTCAGCGTTCAGCCTTCGCTCGGTGCAAGCCCGGACGACCCCTTGTGGGGGGGTATCCAAACCGGGGAAGAGGTAGTACTTTCCGAGCGGCTCGCCGGCTTCCAGGAGCGGTATCCCGACGTCACGGTCGAACGCGTCGTCGCGCGGGATCGTCCGGTGCGTGTCCTCAGTGAATTCGCCGAGAAGGCGCAGCTCGTCGTGGTCGGCAGCCGTGGGCGCGGCGGCTTCACGGGCATGCTGCTCGGTTCCACCAGTAATGCCCTGATGCATACCGCCGACTGTCCGGTGATGATCGTGCGGGAACAGTAGCAAGCATGACCACGCGAGTGTTTCTCGTCGACGACCACGAGATCGTTCGCCGGGGCCTTCTCGACCTCTTCGGCAGCGTGCCGGATCTGGAAGTGGTCGGGGAGGCGGGTTCGGTAGCGGAGGCGTTGGCCCGGTTGCCCGCAAGTGGTGCGGATGTCGCCGTCCTGGACGTCCGGCTGCCGGACGGCAATGGGGTGGAGCTGTGCCGGGACCTTCGAGCCGCCCTGCCTGCGCTCCGCTGCCTCATGCTCACATCGTATTCGGACGACGAGGCGTTGTTCGACGCGATCATGGCGGGTGCGTCCGGTTTCGTCCTCAAGCAGATTCTCGGCACCGACCTGGTATCCGCGGTCCGTACGGTGGGACAGGGGGGTTCGCTACTCGACAGCCGTGCCACGTCGGCGCTGATGCAGCGCATACGGTCCGAGCGGAGGGAGGATCCGCTCGCGCAACTGTCGGAACAGGAACGGGCGGTGTTCGAGCTGATCGGGGAGGGGCTCACCAACCGGGAGATCGCCGAGCGACTGTTCCTCGCCGAGAAGACGATCAAGAACTACGTCTCGCGGCTGTTGGCCAAGCTGGGAATGCAAAGGCGCACTCAGGCAGCGGTATTGGCGACCGAGCTGCGGCGCCGGACCTAGGAGATGGGTACTCGCCATGTGACGAGTGTCCCCGAGGGGCCCGTCTCGACGGTGCAGGTGCCGCCGCACAACTCTGCCCGGTGATCGAGATTGGCCAGGCCGCTACGGTCTCCTGGCGTGATGCCGATCCCGTCGTCCTCTACCGTGATGGTGAGTTCGTCTTCGGCCGCGATGCAGATGTCGATCGTGGTCGCGCGTGCATGCCGTAGTGCATTACTCAGGGCTTCACGCAGGACTGCCTCGGCGTGCTGGTGGATCCGGTTCGGTACGAGTGTGTCGATGGCGCCGGCGAATTGAACGTTGGGAGCGATCGGTGACTGCGCCGTGAGATCACTGACAACGTCGAGGAGACGTCTGCGCAGGCTCGTCGCGGACGCGGCATCGGTGGCCTGAAGATCGAAGATGGTGGTTCGGATTTCGCGCACTGTCCGATCGAGTTGCTCGACTGCGGTGGCCACGATGGAACGCACCGCATCCGGCATATTTTCGTCGGCGTCGGTGCTCTGCAGGCTCATGCCCGTGGCGAAGAGACGCTGAATCACGTTGTCGTGCAGGTCTCGGGCTATCCGGTCGCGATCGGCGAGTACCGACAACAGTCGCTGTTTGCGTTGCTGGTCCGCGAACTCGACTGCCACAGCGGCGAGGTCGGCCACCGACTCGAGGCGAGAAACCTCGTCGGGGTCCCAGGGTATGTTCCCGCGGGCGGTGACCACCAGGACGCCGCCGACCCCAGATGCCGTCGACAACGGAAGAACGGCGGCGCGACCGGCATCCGGCGAGAACGGTGCCAGACCGGCCAATCCCGTCAGCAGAGCGGGAGTCCGGGAATGCTGGACCTCGGCCAGCGGCTCGGCTTGCGCAGCGATCCGATAGGCGTCGGGAAGGGGACGTGCGGCGGTATCCGCTCCCACCACGGCGCCGTCGCCCTGCGTGACGACGATGAATACCTCCTCGCCGCTCGACAATTCGCGTACCTGCCCGGCGAGGGTGCGTAGGGTCTCGTCGAGTGAGCCACCGACCATCAAGCGCGACGTGATGGAGGCGACCGCCGTCAGCCATCGCTCGCGCGTTCGCGACTCCTCGAACAACCGGGCGTTGTCCACGGCCACCCCGGCCGACGTGGCGAGAGCGAGCAGGATCACCTCGTCCTCTTCCGTGAACTCGGGACCGCTGCGTTTCTCGGTGAGGTAAATGCTGCCGAACACGGTCCCGCGCATCATGATGGGCGCGCCGAGGAAGCTACTCATCGGTGGGTGGCCGGGCGGAAGGCCTACAGATGCGGGATGGCGGGAGAGGTTCGGCAGACGGACCGGGCGCGGGTCGTTGATCAGTAGGCCGAGCAGCCCGCGACCTTCCGGGAAATGACCCATCCCGGCGCGCTCGTCCGGGGTGATGCCCCGAAACACGAACTCGGCCAGACCGCCATCGGGGGCACGCACACCCAATGCGCCGTAGCGGGCGTCGAGCAGCGAGGTGGCCGAATCGACGATGCGCTGCAGGGTCGAATCGAGTTCGAGACCTGACCCCACCACGAGCACCGCCTCGAACAGACGCTGCAAACTCTGACGGGTGGGTACGACCTCGCTGAGGCCTCCGCGAGGCAGTCTCATCCTCATCCCGTGCTGGTCGTCCCGTCCCATGTCAGCAGCATAGGTGCGAGAGGGAGGTAACGCCGGGAACTGGGGTGTCGATAGAGGCGCGAGAGTGTTTACTCATTCGAAGTAACGCTTATCCATGAAGGACGAGGAGAAGAAGAATGAATCGACGGTACTTCGGACGACGGATCGCGGCAGGCCTGACCGCTGCAGTGGCAGCGACGATGATGTTTACCGGGGCGGCTTCGGCGCAGCCCACAGATTCAGTTCCGGCTGTCGACCCCACCACGGCGATCGCCAAGCTGCGGACCGCTGCAGCAGGTAATCCGGACGCCGAGGCCGCCATCGAACGGCTGGCACTCTCACCGACCGATGCGGCCGCGATGGACATCGCCCTGCCGGGCCAGATCTTCCAGGTTCCCGCGTACTCCGACACCGGTCAGGGCGGACCCGTCCTCGGCCAGCTGTACGGCGCCGGAGTGGCAACCAACATGAGCAACCAGTTCCGCTTCGGGTTCTTCGGGGGACCTGGGACCATCGCTGCCGACCAGGCCGGTGCCCAGCTCGAAGTCGTGTATTACAGCTTCGCCACCGGTGCCAGTGGCGTCGTCAAGCTGGACCAGAACAACGTAGCCGTTCCCACCGTCATCTCCACCCCGCCGGTCGCGGGTCTCGGGGGCGGCCTGGTCGTGGCGGCCGTGTACGGGTCGCTGAATCATCAGGTCGGTCCGAACATCGTCAAGAGCACAATCTGGTGGCCCAGTCTGGGGTCGGTGCTCGCCTGACAGTCGAGCAACTAGGTGGCGGGTCCGGCCGGCGGCCGGACCCGCCACCACTCCGTCCAGCGCTGCTCGAGCTCGCGGAACTCTTCCTCGTCCAGGCCGTACACGGCCAGCAGTATCTGAGCACCACCGTGCGGGCGCGCAGAGTTGACCGGCTGCTCGCCGAACTGCAGCAGTCCGGGGCCGAGATCGTCGACGCTGACCGCGGTCTGGTGCTCGCCGACGAAGCACACCACGCCGGACAGCAGGTCGCCCGTCGCAGAGACGGCGCTGAAGTGAGCGCCCGGCCTCGACCCGGTGATCTTGTCGAGGCCCAGCAGATGCTGCGCCGAATCTCCCTGCGCGACCGGGCCTTCGAGAAACAGCGTGCGCCGCTCCGCCAATCCGTGCCGCTCGATGCCGAATTTCAGGAACTGCAGAAACGTGGTCCAGCCCTCGGTGACGTCGTCATACCACTCGGCCGCGTCCGGGCTGCTGTCGCGGGACGGCCGGGTGATCCGCACGAGGGTAGTGCCCTCGTGTTCGTGGAGTGTGAAGAGGTCACCCCCGGCCAAGGCCAGGCTGTACTCGGCAGGGTTCTCGGTCACGTCGCGGAAATAGATTTCCTGGATCTCCGCGTCGAGGCCGTCATAATCCCATCCGTGCCAGCGCCGGATCAGTTCCGGATCCCGCAGCGCGGGCCACACCACGGACGGCGCCGCAGCCACGGACACCTCGATCACCGGTTGCGTGTCGGTCATGTCACATGGCGACGGTGAGCAGGAAAGCCACGTCCTCCAGCGCTTCGACGCTGTGCCGGTCACTCGGGAGAACCAGGAAATCGCCCGAGGAGCCTTTCCACGAATCCTCGCCCGACACCAGGTTCAGCTTGCCGCTGAGAATGAACAGAGTGCCTTCACCCGGGCTCTCGTGCTCCGCCATCTTCTGACCTGCGGTGAGCGCGACGACGGTCTGACGGAGACTGCGCCGGTGGCCGCCGTACACGGTCTGCGAACTGCGACCGCTGGACGTCCCGCCTGCCAACTTCAGTTGCTGACGGGCAAGGGCGGTCAGTGACTTCTTGTCCATGAGTCGAGTATGACCCAACGCGCGCACCGTCACCCGGTGAATGGGGTAACGGTGCGGTCGTGGTGCTGTGTCAGCGACGGGCGAGTGTCCACCCCTGCAGCGCCGCGAAGGCCCCGACCACAGCGGCCTGCAATACAGCCCAGGCAGCTCCGGCAGTGGTGAGATGCTGCCATCCCGCGAGTACGAGTGCCAGGCTGGCGACCACCCACGCGGCATTCGCGACGATGACGGCCTCGACGGCCGCGGTTCGCGGGCGGTCGGGCGCACTCACCGACCACACGCCCACGGCGAAGGCGAGGAGGAACACCCCGATGACCCGCAGAAAACCCGTCGTCGGACCGAGAAGGCCGTCGAGTAGGCCGGCGGCAACGAGATAGGCAAGCCCGTTGGCGCCCGTGACGACGGCGTCGAGGCGCAATACTAGGCGCAGCGGGGAGAGGGCGGTTCGGGCTTCGAGTGCGGCGATCATGTCGGCGATCCTCACGTGAGACGAGTGAACGGGTACGTCACTCAGACTCGCGCCGAAACCGAATGGTCTCAATTACCTCGCAGGTAATGCCCGGGTGTAGGTAATCCACCGATACCGGGTGCCGTTCTTCGCCGATTCGAGCCACTCACCGGTGTCCTCGGCGTACCAGGAGTCGTCGATCGGCGGCGCCCAGGCATCGCCGTCGACCGTGACGTCGACTTCGGTGACGAACAACCGTGTGGCGAAAGGCATTGCTGCCCTGTAGATCTCGCCGCCACCCATGATGCAGACGTCCTCGTTCGCCAGTGCCAGCGCCGATGCGAGCCCGGACGCGGTCTCCGCGCCCCCCGCCATCCAGCCCGGCTGCCTGGTGACCACGATGTTGCGCCGCCCCGGTAGTGGCCGGAACTTTGCCGGCAACGAGTCCCAGGTCTTGCGGCCCATCACCACGGGGTGTCCCTGCGTGACCTTCTTGAAGTACGCCATGTCCTCGGGCACATGCCACGGAATGGTGTTGTCGCGGCCGATGACGCCACCGTTCGCCTGCGCCCAGACCAGGCTGACCTGCCGTGCGCGCACTAGACGGCCACCGGAGCCTTGATGGCCGGGTGATGGCGGTAGTCGACGATCTCCACGTCCTCGAAGGTGTAGTCGAAGATCGAATCCCGCTTGTTCAGCTTCAACGTCGGATACGGAAACGCTTCCCGGCTCAGCTGCTCCGTGACCTGGTCCACGTGATTGTCGTAGATGTGGCAGTCGCCGCCCGTCCAGATGAAGTCACCCGGTTGGAGTCCGGCTTGCTGCGCCACCATATGGGTGAGCAGCGCGTAGCTGGCGATGTTGAACGGAACACCCAGGAACATGTCGGCGCTGCGCTGATACAGCTGGCACGACAACCGGCCGTCCGCCACGTAGAACTGGAAGAACGCATGGCACGGCGCCAACGCCATCTGCGGGATGTCGCCGACGTTCCACGCCGACACGATGATGCGCCGCGAATCCGGATTGGACTTCAGCGTCTCGATGGTCTGGGTGATCTGATCGATGTTCTCACCCGAGGGGGTGGGCCAGCTGCGCCACTGCACGCCGTAGACCGGGCCGAGTTCACCGTCCGCGTCGGCCCACTCGTCCCAGATGGTCACGCCGTTGTCCTGAAGCCATTTCACGTTCGAGTCGCCGCGCAGGAACCACAGCAGCTCGTAGACGATCGACTTGAGATGCACCTTTTTGGTCGTGACCAGCGGAAACCCGTCCGCCAGATTCCACCGCATCTGATGACCGAAGACACTTCTCGTGCCGGTTCCGGTGCGGTCGGCCTTCGGCGTGCCGGTGTCCAGCACGAGTCGGAGGAGGTCTTCGTACGGGGTCGGCACAGTCACGGCGTTCAGTTTAGGCGGCTCCGCCGCCCGTGAGTGGTCTGCGGGTCCCTGGACTCCTCGACCACTCACGAGCGATAGCCTTCGCCCATGCGTGAACTTCTCGTGATCGGCATCGGCGCCGGCGACCCCGACCAGGTGACCATCCAGGCGATCAAGGCGATGAACAAGGCTGATGCCTTCTTCGTCATCGGCAAGGGAGACGAGAAGCAGGACCTCGTCGACCTCCGCACCACCATTCTCGAGGAACACGTCACTGGTCCGTATCGGGTGGTCGACATCGCCGACCCGCCGCGGAACCGCACGCCCGACGACTACGAGGGCGTTGTAGACGACTGGCATGAGCGTCGCGCGGCAGTGTTCGAGGAGAAGTTTGCGGCCGAACCGGGAGTCGGGGCGATCCTCGTGTGGGGTGACCCGTCGCTCTACGACAGCACGTTGCGGATCGTCGAGCGAGTACTCGCCCGCGGAAATGTGTCGTTCGACTACTCGGTGATCCCTGGCGTGACCAGTGTGCAGTCGCTGGCGGCGGGACACCGGATGGTGCTCAACCGGATCGGTGAACCCATTCACATCACCACCGGTCGCCGGCTTGCCGAGGGACTCCCCGAGGGCGTCGACAACGCGGTGGTGATGCTCGACGCGAACACGACGTTCACCCAAGTGCCCGGCGAGGACGTGCAGATCTGGTGGGGCGCCTACCTGGGCACCCCCGACGAGGTCCTCATCTCCGGTCGCCTCCGCGACGTCGAAAGCGAGATCCAGCGGGTGCGGACCGAACTTCGCGAGCGCAAGGGCTGGATCATGGACACGTACCTGCTGCGGCGGTAGGTCAGCTAGCCTGGTGCCATGCCCGAGCTGCCGGAGGTGGAGGCGTTAGCCGAGTTCCTGCGGAAACACGCCGTGGGAGCGGTCGTCGGACGGGTGGACGTGGCCGCGCTGAGTGTTCTGAAGACGTTCGACCCGCCGATCACGGCGTTGCAGGGCCGGGATGTGACGGGTGCTGCGCGTTTCGGTAAGCACCTGGCCCTCGACGGCGACGGGGTGTGGTTGGTCACGCATCTCTCCCGCGGAGGATGGTTGCGCTGGACCGACAACCCGTCGGCCGCCCCGCCGAAGCCGGGGAAGGGTCCGCTCGCGTTGCGGCTCCACTTCTTCACTCCGGAGGGGGCGACACCGGCGTTCGACCTCACCGAGGCGGGAACGAAGAAGCGGCTCGCGGTGTGGGTGGTGCACGACCCGCAGGAAGTGGAGGGGATCGCGCGACTCGGCCCCGACGCCCTGGAGGTTACCGAACCGGAGTTCGCCGCGCTGCTCGAGACCTCCTCAGCGCGGATAAAGAACGCCCTGGTCGATCAGTCTCTGCTGGCCGGCGTGGGCAATGCGTACTCGGACGAAATACTCCACACGGCGAAGATCTCACCGTTCGCGACGGCGAAGACACTGCCGGAGGATTCCGTCCACATTCTGTACGACACGATGCGCACGGTGCTGACCGATGCCGTCGAACGGTCACTCGGTCAGGATGCCGCGCGGCTCAAGGGGGAGAAGAGATCCGGTATGCGGGTGCACGCGCGCACAGGTCTGCCCTGCCCGGTGTGCGGCGACACGGTCCGGGAAGTGTCGTTCGCGGAGAAGTCTTTTCAGTACTGTGCCACCTGTCAGACCGGCGGCAAGGTGCTCGCGGATCGGCGGATGTCCAGGCTGCTGAAGTAGCTCCACGCACGCATATAGTTGTCGCCATGCGGAAACAGGCACCCGAGCGGTTCGGTACACCTCTGACGGCGGGCGCGATACGCGTGATGCTGCTCGGGTCGGGTGAGCTGGGCAAAGAAGTCATCATCGCCCTGCAGAGACTCGGTGTCGAGGTGATCGCGGTCGACCGGTACGACAATGCGCCCGGGCATCAGGTCGCGCACCGCGCGCACACCGTCGACATGAGCGATCCGGATGCGCTGTTGCGTCTCGTCGACGCCGAAAAGCCGCACTTCGTTGTTCCCGAGATCGAGGCCATTGCCACCGACGCGCTGGCCACCGTAGAGGAGTCCGGTGCCGCCGTGGTGATCCCGACGGCGCGCGCCACCGCGCTCACCATGAACCGGGAGGGGATACGCCGTCTCGCAGCCGAGGAACTGGGACTCCCGACGTCGCCGTACGAATTCGCCGACTCGCTGGACGCAGTGCGTTCCGCTGTCGAACGCATCGGTGTGCCGTGTGTGATCAAGCCGGTGATGTCCTCGTCAGGGAAGGGGCAGTCGACCGTCCGCGATCTCGCGGACGTTGACAAAGCCTGGGAATATGCACTTTCCGGCGGCCGGATCAATCACGGACGCGTCATCGTCGAGGGGTTCGTCGACTTCGACTACGAGATTACCCAACTCACCGTTCGGGCCGTCGGCGTGGACGGTGAGGTGCACACCGCCTACTGCGAGCCCATCGGTCATCTGCAGGACGCCGGTGATTACGTGGAGTCGTGGCAGCCGCAGGCGATGAGCCCGGTAGCGCTCGCCCGTGCGCGGGAGATAGCGGGAACGGTGACCACGGCGCTGGGCGGCAGGGGAGTGTTCGGGGTCGAACTGTTCGTCAAGGGTGACGACGTCTATTTCTCGGAGGTCAGTCCCCGTCCGCACGACACCGGCTTGGTAACTCTACGCACCCAACGCTTCTCGGAGTTCGAGCTCCACGCCCGCGCAGTACTCGGGCTTCCCGTCGACACCACGCTCACCGCGCCCGGCGCGTCCGCGGTGATCTACGGCGGCAGGGACGCAGTCGGCATCGGTTTCGAGGGTGTCGCCGAGGCGTTGGCCGTACCGGAAACCGACCTACGGCTGTTCGGGAAACCCGAAAGCTACGTCCGTCGGCGCATGGGAGTGGCCGTGTCCACGGGACCCGACGTCGAGACGGCGCGCAGCAGGGCGCGCGAGGCCGCGTCCCGCGTTCGTCCGGTCGAATGAGCACGGGAGCAGAGGCGCTCGTCGGCCTCGTTATCGTGATCGGGTTGATCGGTATCGTCATTCCGGTACTTCCCGGAACGATACTGATCTTCGCCGCAATCCTGGTGTGGGCCATCATGTCCGGCACCGCTACCGGGTGGGCCGTGTTCGCCGCTGCCACGCTGTTTCTCGTGGTGAGCGGCGTCGTGAAGTACACCTGGCCCGGTAGACGGATGCGCAGTGCCGGCGTGCCCAACATGTCGCTCGTCGCCGGTGGACTGACGGGGATCGTCGGGTTCTTCGTCATCCCGGTGGTGGGCCTGTTCCTCGGCTTCATCGCGGGAACGTATGTGGCCGAGCTCTACCGGCTGCGGGCGCACAACCGCGCGTGGGCGTCGACCTGGCACGCGTGCAAGGCGGTCGGGCTGTCGATGCTGATCGAACTGCTCGGCGCCCTGATCGCCTCCGGTGTCTGGCTGGCGGCAGTGGTCGCGACTTAGGGGTATCCAGACGCAGTCGTCACCTGCAAGTATGGAATGCGGAACGAGATCTCCCATCTAGCGGAGGAACGCCCGTGCATACCAAGACGACCTGGATACTCGGTCCCCTCACGGTCATCGTCCTGGCCATGAGCGGCTGTGGGGACGACTCGTCAGGCTCTTCGGCGGCGAGCGACACCAGCGCCGCCGCCTCGGCGACCACCACCGCGAGCACCACCGCGGCAGCGGCCGCCCTGATGGAGCAGATCCCCTCCCCGTTCGTAGAAGAACCCCAGCTCGAGAGAACCTTCCTCGGCGCGGTGGACGATTCGGACGCCTATGTTGCTGTCGTCACGTCGGGTAGCGACGCTGTCGCATTCCTGTGCGACGGCGACGACATGTGGATGTGGATGTCCGGAACGATGGACGGTGACCGGTTGGCATTGACCGCGCCGGACGGGTCGTCGCTCACCGGCACGATGAGCGACGGAAAGGTGTCGGGGACGGTCACCGGTGCGGGCATGACCGACAAGGCGTTCGAGGCCGCACCCGCGGCGGCCGATGAAGGCCTCTACCGCGCCACCACCAACCGCGACGGTGCCGACTACACCCTCGGTTGGATCATGCGCAGTGACGGGGTTCGGGGGCTCGAACGGCAGGCCGGCGGATCGACCACGGGTGGCATCGCCGTCGACCGGAACGACGACGACATGGACGAACGCAATCGGGAGCGGCGGCAGGAGCGCAGGGACAACGATCAGACCGCATGCGAGCAGATGGGCGGATACAACGACTGGCTGGCCTCACAACCGCAGACACCGCCGGTCAGCGAGATGATGTCGATGAACAGCATGCAGATGGAAGGCTGCTAGCAGGGTCCGTGTTCTAGCAGGGGCCCTGTTCGGAGCTGCAGCGGTACCACTCGCGTGCGTTGTCGCCCATGACGGCATCGAAATCGTCTCCCACCGCCTCCGCGACTATGTCGATGTCGCTGTCCTGGAACACTCTTCGTGAACGGCTGCCGGGGAGGTCGGTGCCGAACATCAGTGCCCGGGGGTTGACGGCGTGAATTTTGCGGAGGACTTCACACACGTCGTCGATGGTGGTTCTACCGAACCCGGTTGCTTTCACGCGTGCGCCGCGGTCGACGAGATCCAGTAGGTAGGGCAGCCCGCGGGTCGACATGCCGAGGTGATCGATACTGACGGCGGGCAGCTTGGCGAACACCGGCTCGAGCGACAACAGGAGGGTGGCGTCAACGTAGAACTCGGCGTGCCAGCCGGCGAGTTCGTACGCGCGCAGTGCCTGCTTGGTGAGGAGCTTCAGATCGGTCGCGCTGCGGCGGAGGTTGAACCGGACTGCCCGCACGCCGGCAGAGTCGAGTCGCAGAATGTCATCATCGGTGGCGTCGGGCTCGAGGTGTGTGACGCCGACCCAGCTGGGGCCGAGTTCTTCCAGCGCGGCAATCAGATAGCTCTGGTCGGTGCCCTGGTACGACGCAGTGACCACGGCGCCACCGTCCACGCCGAAACCTTCGGTCCGTGCACGGTAATCGGCAATGGTGAAGGGGTCAGGCAGGTAGCCGTGATTCTCGAACACCGGGAACCGGGGATCGATGATATGCACGTGGGCATCAAACACGGTTCAATCTTGCCTTGTCGCCGGTCTACCACGCGTGGAGGGAGTGCGAAGGGAGCCTCCCGTGGGAGGCTCCCTTCGCTGATGCTTGACGATCAGGCCTTGTCGGGCTCGCTGGCCTTGAGCATGTCTTCGCGTTCGACGACCTTGATGCGCTCGCGGCCCTCGGGCTCACCGAGGCTGCGCTCGTGCGCGTCGAGGCGGTACCAGCCCTGCCAGGTGGTGTACGGAATCTGCTTGCCCTCGAGGTACTCGATGATCGCGTCCTCGGACGGGTTGGCCGGTTCGGCGAAGGTGGGCCGGTCCTCGAGCAGGTTTGCCACGGTCTCGTTGGCGTCACCCTTGGTGTGCCCGATCAGGCCGACGGGGCCGCGCTTGATCCAGCCGGTGACATAGGTGGCCGGCATGAACCGGGCGGCACCCTCGGCCGAGTCGTCGGCGATGACGCGTCCGGCCTCGTTGGGGACGGTGCCGGCCTGCTCGTCGAACGGCAGCTTCGCGATGTTCTGCGACAGGTAGCCCACCGCGCGGTACACGGCTTGGACGTCCCAGTCGTTGAACTTGCCGGTGCCCTTGACGTTGCCGGTGCCGTCGAGCTGGGTGCGCTCGGTGCGCAGACCGACGACCTTGCCGTCCTCGCCGAGGACCTCGGTGGGTGATTCGAAGAAGTGCAGGTACAGCCGGTGCGGCCGGTTACCGACGTCGCGGATGGCCCAGTCCTGCAGGGTGTTGGCCACCATGTCGACCTGCTTGGAGTTGCGGCGCGCCTGCTCCGAGCCCTCGTCGTAGTCGATGTCCTCGGGGTCGACGATGACCTCGATGGTCGGGGAGTGATCGAGTTCGCGCAGCTCGAGGGGCGTGAACTTGGCCTGCGCCGGTCCGCGGCGGCCGAAGACGTGGACCTCGACGGCCTTGTTGGCCTTGAGCCCCTCATAGACGTTGGCGGGGATTTCGGTCGGGAGCAGCTCGTCGCCGGTCTTCGCGAGGACACGGGCGATGTCGAGGGCGACGTTGCCGACGCCGAGGACGGCGACCTTCTCCGCGTCGAGCGGCCAGGTGCGCGGCACATCGGGGTGACCGTCGTACCAGGAGACGAAGTCGGCGGCGCCGTAGCTGCCGTCGAGGTCGATGCCCGGGATGTTCAGGTCGCGGTCGGCGTTGGCGCCGGTGGAGAAGATCACCGCGTCGTAGAAGTTGTGCAGGTCTTCGAGGGTGATGTCGGTGCCGTAGTCGATGTTGCCGAGCAGGCGCACCGACGGCTTGTCGAGCACCTTGTGCAGGGCGGTGATGATGCCCTTGATGCGCGGGTGGTCGGGGGCGACGCCGTAGCGGATCAGACCGAACGGTGCCGGCATCCGCTCGAACAGGTCGATGCTGATCCCGCCGTCCGAGGCGGCATCAGATTTCATGAGTGCATCGGCAGCGTAGATACCGGCGGGGCCGGCACCGACGATCGCTACGCGCAACGGACGTGTCTGATCAGTCATCTGGAGCGAACTACCTTCTGATGGGCGGACAACGGATTTTCAGCTTAAGTTAAGCCCAGCCTAATCGGGTGGCCGAGGTGTGGCGTCACGCCCCTGCCCGGCGGGGCCCGCACTCGGTGGCGCCGAGAGAGCTGGGCGGCTCCCATTGTCTGGGCTTGCGAATGTCGTGGGTAGTCGTCTCCCGCTTGGGGGGTCACAAACCAGATTTGTACCAGCTGCTCTATACACTGCTGACCACGCCGAAACGAAGGGAAGTCATGTCCGATCCGAGCGAATCGCCGCACAACGCCGCGGGGGACGACCCGGAGGATCCCCGGCGTACCACTGCCACACCGTTCATCGCCGCCGTCGCCCTCGTCGTAATCATCCTGGTCGCGATCGTCGTCGGCAGTATTCTCTCGCCCGCCGACGAGAACGTCACCGAGGCTGACCGCATCAACCGCTCGGTGGCCGATTACATCCAGGCCCGCAATCATGACGACGCCGACCTGCAGAAGTCGTTGGTGTGTTCTACCTGGTCGGACGACCGGTCACCGCTCGCAGGGCGCGAAGGGGAGATCACCCTGCAGGGTGTCGACTCCTCCGAGGTGAACGGCGACCGCGCCCGGGCGGAGGTGCGGATCACGGCCGAGGACGGTCGTGGTGAGGCGACGGATACCTGGCAGCTGACCCGCTCCGGCGACAAGTGGGTCGTGTGCAATTGATGCGTGCCCAGAAGAGGGCCGCTTGCCCGGCAGGGCATCGAAAAGAGGGTTGTGAAAAGCTGACATGGTGAGTTACGCAGGCGACATAACGCCGGAGCATGCCTGGGAGCTGCTTCGCGACAATCCCGACGCTGTGCTGGTCGACGTACGAACAGATGCCGAATGGAAATACGTCGGTGTTCCCGATACGTCCTCACTGGGCAAGCAGCCGGTGCTGATCGAGTGGGTGAGCTATCCCCACGGTGCGCGCAACGACAATTTTGTGGATCAGTTGAAGGAAGCCGGGATCACCGGGGGCGAGGACGCACCCGTCATCTTCCTGTGTCGATCCGGTCAGCGTTCCATCGGTGCGGCGGAGGCCGCGACAGCGGCGGGCATCGGCCCGTCGTACAACGTGCTCGACGGTTTCGAAGGCGCCTTGGACGCCGACGGTCATCGTGGGGCGGTCGGCTGGCGGGCGCTGGGCCTGCCGTGGAGGCAGTGGTGAGTGCAATTCCCCAGGGCGGCGCGTTTCAGAAGGCGCTGCCGGACGGCATCGGTCAGGGCACGATCAGTGTGCGCGGCGGAACCCTCCGATCAGGCTTCGAGGAAACGTCCGAAGCGATCTTCCTGAATTCGGGCTTCGTGTTCGAGAGCGCGGGAGCGGCCGAGGCGTCGTTCACCGGCGATATCGACCACTTTGTCTACTCGCGTTACGGCAACCCGACCGTGAAGATGTTCGAGGAGCGGCTCCGTCTCATCGAGGGTGCGGAAGCGTGCTTCGCCACCGCGAGCGGGATGTCTGCGGTGTTCACCGCCCTGGGCGCCCTGCTGAAGGCCGGCGACCGCCTGGTGGCGGCGCGCAGCCTGTTCGGGTCCTGCTTCGTGGTGTGCAACGAGATCCTGCCGCGCTGGGGTGTCGAGACGGTGTTCGTCGACGGCGAAGACCTCGACCAGTGGGAGGAGGCCCTCTCGACGCCGACCACGGCAGTGTTCTTCGAGACGCCTTCCAATCCGATGCAAACGCTCGTGGACGTGCCGCGCGTGGTGGAGCTGGCGCATGCAGCAGGTGCCAAGGTCGTGCTGGACAACGTGTTTGCTACACCGCTGCTGCAACGCAGCCTCGATCTGGGAGCTGACGTCGTCGTCTACTCCGGGACCAAGCACATCGACGGTCAGGGGCGCGTGCTCGGCGGTGCGATCCTCGGATCACAGGAGTACATCGACGGTCCGGTCCAGAACTTGATGCGTCACACAGGTCCGGCACTCAGTCCGTTCAACGCCTGGACGCTACTCAAGGGCCTGGAGACGATGCCGATCCGCGTGCGGCACTCGGTCGGTTCCGCTTTGCAGATCGCGCGGTTCCTCGAATCGAATGCCGCGGTCGAATGGGTCAAGTACCCGTACCTCGAGTCCCATCCCCAGCACGAGCTCGCCAAGCGCCAGATGAGCGGCGGCGGCACGGTGGTCACCTTCGCGCTCGCTGCCGCCGAGAACGAGGCCAAGAAGCGTGCGTTCGAAGTGCTCGACGCGCTGCGGCTGGTCAACATTTCGAACAATCTCGGTGACTCCAAGTCGCTCATCACCCACCCCGCCACCACGACCCACCGGGCAATGGGACCCGAAGGGCGTGCGGCAGTGGGAATTACGGACGGCGTCGTCCGGCTCTCCGTCGGACTCGAAGACACCGAGGACCTACTGTCCGATCTCGAGCACGCGCTGAGCTGACTACACCTCGCACCCGGCCCGAAGTCAGACCGAGGTTTCGGCCCGATCGAACGGATCCGAGGTGCGCCCGACGAGATCGGCCACGGACTTGAGGACTGCCGTGGGGCGGTACGGGAAGAGCTCGACCGAATCGCGCGTCGAGATACCGGTCAGCACCAGAATGGTCTGCAGCCCGGCTTCGAGCCCGCACACGATGTCGGTGTCCATGCGATCGCCGATCATCAGGGTGTTCGCGGAGTGCGCCCCGATGGCACGGAGCGCGGAGCGCATCATCAGGGCGTTCGGCTTGCCCACGTAGTAGGGGTCGCGGCCGGTGGCCTTGCTGATCAATGCGGCAACGGATCCGGTGGCAGGTAACGATCCCTCCCGGGACGGTCCGGTGGGATCGGGGTTGGTGGCGATGAAGCGAGCACCTCTCTCCACCAAGCGGATTGCGGTGGTGATCGCCTCGAAGGAGTACGTGCGGGTCTCACCGAGCACCACGTAGTCGGGATCGTTCTCGGTGAGGACGTAACCGATGTCGTGCAGTGCGGTGGTGAGACCGGACTCGCCCACCACATAGGCGCTGCCGTTCGGCCGCTGGCTCGCCAGGAACGTGGCGGTCGCCAAAGCAGACGTCCAGATGGATTCCTCGGGAATGTCGAGTCCCGTGCGGAGAAGCCGGGCGCGGAGGTCGCGGGGTGTCCTGATGGAGTTGTTGGTGAGCACGATGAACGGGATTTCGGCTTCGCGGAGCTCGGCCAGGAAGAGGTCTGCCCCCGGGACCAGGTGTTCTTCGTGGACGAGAACTCCGTCCATGTCCATCAGGTACGTCCAGCCGGGGTTCTCTACATCTGTTGTGCTCACCGACCCAGTATGAGGCAGCACCAGGCGGCATGCGCGACTACGCCAGGAGCCGGCCCAGCCCGATCAGGCCGACCACCACGATGGTCACCCGGAGTGCGGCGGGGGACAGGCGACGGCCATAGCGGGCCCCGAGCACTCCGCCGAGGAGCGAACCGACCGCGATGAGGCCCGCGGCGGCCCAGCTGATCCGGTCGAAGGCGACGAGCGTGTACGCGAGCGCGGCGACGATGTTGACGAGCAGGGAGAGCAGGTTCTTCGCGCCGTTCATCCGCTGCAGGCTCTCGGGGAGGATCGCCCCCATCACACCCATCAGAAGGATGCCCTGCGCTGCGGTGAAGTACCCGCCGTACACCCCGACCGCGAACGTGCCGGCCGTCAGCAACAGCAGACGCGGCCGGCTGAGGCCGGCTTCGTGACTACCGCGCTCCTTCGCCCACGCCTGGATCCGCGGCTGCAACACCACCAGCACGAGCGCGAGGACCAACAACACAGGGACGATCAACTCGAACACCGATTCGGGCAGGTGCAGCAACAACCATGCGCCGAGAATCGCACCGCACAGTGACGCCGGGATCTGCCAGCGCAGCCGGGACCCCTGCCCGGCCAGCTCTCGCCGGTAACCCCAGGTGCCGGAGACGCCGCCGGCGACCAATCCCACCGCATTCGACATCGTGGCGGTCACGGGTGGAAACCCGAACGCCACCAGGGTCGGGAAGGTGATGAGCGTGCCGCTGCCGACGACCGCGTTGATCGCACCTGCGCCGATGCCGGCAACGAGGATCGCAATGGCTTCGAGTGGAGTCACCGGGGCGACGTTACAAGGGACGCCTGGCACCCTGCGCCCGGGTTCCGGAGACGCGCGCCGTGGAGAGGTGCCCACCCCATCCAACCTCATGGCGCGGCCGGTGTCAGCATTTGCACGCAGCCTGATCCGATTGCGTGGGTTTTCGGGTTTTCCTGTGTGGCAGGGGAATCTACGTGCTTTGCATCGCCGAGGCCAGCCGTGTGCGCACCTATGCGGCCGCGCGGTCGTGGTCGTGGATGAGCCCGCGCGGACGGACGACGACGCGGCGGGCCGGGAATGGGACTTACCCCGACTACTCTCTGCCTGACACCGCGATGGTTGAACGCTGGTCCAAGTGGGCATCCCCCGCTCATGGACACAGCACACGCCTCTGTGCCCGAGCCTTCTGACGGGTTGGTCGAGCAGCTACGGCAGTACCTCAGTTCGATCACGTCGACGGATCTCGGACCCGACGACGACTACTTCACGCTGGGCCTGGTGAGTTCTCTGCGGGCCCTGGAGATCGTCACCTACATCGAGGGCTCCCACGACGTCGTGGTCGAGGTGGAGGACCTCGACCTCGACAACTTCCGCACCGCTGCCCGTGTCGCCGAGTTCATCCGAAGGAAGCGGGGCGAGCAGGTTCGGGCCACGGACGGGGCGTCGCCGTGATCGGGATCGACACTCTCGTCGCGGCAGCGGAGACGGATGCGGTCGCATGGGACGAGTCGGGGCTTCCCACCGAGGTGATCGACGCTGCCGCCCGGGCCGGTGTCCTGGGTCTGGACCGGGCCCCCGCCTGCAAAGGCCTCGGCCTGAGCGCAGCCGAACTGGGCTCGGTGGCAGAACGACTCGGAGCTGTCTGCACGTCGCTGCGGTCGCTCCTCACGGTGCAGGGAATGGTGAATGCCGCGCTCGACCGATGGGGAAGCGCCGAACAACGGGAGCAGTGGCTGCCGGTGCTGACCACCGGTGAGCTCCTCGCCGGGTTCGCGGCGACCGAGGCCGGCGCCGGAACCGAACTCTCCTGCGTGGCCACCACCTTCGACCCCGCCGGTTCCGATTACCGGGTGTCGGGCAGGAAGCTGTGGGTCACCTACGGCCAGGTCGCGGACGTACTCCTGGTCCTCGGACAGACGTCCGGCGGCCTCACGACCGCACTCGTCGAAACGAGTTCGCCGGGGGTCACCGTGGAACCGGTACACGGGCAGCTCGGCATGCGCGGTACACGGGTGGCGCACATCGAACTCGACAACGTGTCCATACCCGCGACCCACGTCATAGCGCCGCCGGGATTCGGTCTGTCCCACGTCACCGGCACAGCCCTCGACCACGGCCGGTACACCATCGCGTGGGGGTGCGCGGGGATGGCCCGGGCGTGCCTCGCCGATGCGGTGGCTCATGCCGCGACCCGGGTGCAGGGCACTGCCGTGTTGTCCGAGCAGGACGCGGTGCGGTCGATGATCGGCCGCGGTTGGGTCGAGGTCGCCGGTGCGCGCGCCCTCTGTGAACGCGCCGCGCAGGAACGCGACGCACGCGAGCACACCGCCCTCTTCACCACCGTTGCCGCCAAGTACGCCGCTGCGCGCGCAGCCGTGACGCTGAGCCAGCAGGGAGTCCAGATCCTCGGCGCCACCGGATGCGCCGGAGACAGCAGGGTCGGCCGATTCTTCCGGGACGCGAAGGTCATGCAGATCATCGAGGGCGCCACCGAGGTCGCCGAATTGCAGATCGGTGAGTACGTGCTGGCCGGCGGTGTTCGATGATTGCCCCCGTCGCCCTGCACTCGATCGCGCTGTGGTTCCCGGACGACGAGGTCACCGTGGCGGGTCTGCCGGAACTCGATCAGCTTCCTGTGGCGCAGCGCGAGCACGCCCTGTCCCTCGGCATCGACACCGTTCGGATCGGCATCGGTCAGTACGAGTCGGACATGGCTCACGCCGCCGCCACCGCGTTGCTGCGCGCAGCGGACATCGACCCGACCCAGCTCGATGCCCTCCTGCTCGTGCAAGGGAGGGTCCCGCAGTATCTGCTCGCCTCCGAGGCCACCCGGCTGCAACACCGGCTCGGCGCGACTCAGGCCTTCACTACCGGCGTCGGTGACCTGGGCTGCGTTTCCATCTCCGCGGGATTCGCACTGGCGTCCGCGCTACTTCGGGGAGACCCCCACTGCCACAATGTTCTGGTCGTCGCTGCGGCGAAGACGCCCACGCGAGCCCGCTACCGCTCACCGATGACACTGCTCGGGGACGGTGCGGCCGCGGTGCTGCTGACGACGTCGGGGACCGGGCGATACGAACTCGTCGACCAGATCGTCCGCAGCGACGGAAAGTACTCCGACCTGTTCCGAATCGACTACCGGGACGTGCGCGAGGTCGACTGGACCGAGGAATGCACGGACGAGCCGACGTACTCGTTCCGGCTGGCCGTCGAGAGCCGGAAACGCTTCACCGACATCAATGCTGCGCTTCTCGGACGCAACGGTGTGGAACACGACAGGGTGGGGACCTTCCTGATGCAGAACCTTTCGGCCGGTGCGTTCGCGTTCTGGCAGGAAGCCCTCGATGTGCCCATCGACCCGGTGTGCCGCGCGAACCTGGCCCGGTTCGGCCACCTCGGATCCGTCGACGTCGCGCTCAACCTGGAAGCCGCGGCTGCGTCGCAGCGGCCGGGGGACTATGCCGTACTCATGAACAGCAGTCCTGTCGCGGCGTGGAGTAGCGCACTCCTGCGGCGACTGCCGGATCCGACCGGCAACGGGAAGTAATTGCGATGGAGCAGACCGTCAAGTGCGTGGTCTGGGACCTCGACGACACCATCTGGGACGGGGTGGTGCTCGAGCAGGATGTCCCGGTGCCGAAGGTCGAAGTGCTGCGCACGCTCGACGTGCTCGACCGCCGCGGCATTCTGCACGCCATCGCGAGCCGCGGAGAGTTCGAACCCGCTGTCGCTCATCTGCGCGCCCATGGCCTCGAGGAACTGTTCTGCGCCGTCGACGTCGGATGGGGGCCCAAATCCGGTGCAGTGCGGCGGATAGCGGAGACGCTGCACATCGGTCTCGACACGGTGGCCTTCGTCGACAACGATCCGGTCGAGCGCGCCGAGGTCGCCGGGGCGTTGCCGTCGGTGCGGTGTTATCCGGCCGAGAGTATCGCTTCCTTCCCCGATCTGCCCGAGCTGACTCCGGAGTCGATCACGGCCGAGGCAGCGGGGCGCCGCGCGCTGTACCGCGCCGAGCGGATCCGGCAGAGCAGTGAGGAGGTGTTCGCGGGATCGAGCGCCGAGTTCCTCGCCTCGCTGGGCTTGGTGATGACCGTGCGCAGGGCAGAGGACGAGGACCTGGCGCGGGCACACGAACTCACCGTGCGTTCACATCAACTCAACACCACCGGTCGCACCTTCGGCATCGACGAACTCCGCAGACTGTGCCGTTCGGATCGCCACGAGGTGCTCGTGGCTGCCCTGGAGGACCGTTTCGGTGGATACGGAACCATAGGACTCGCCGTGTCGGAGTTCCGTGGAGACGACTCGGTGCTCCAGTTGCTGTTGATGTCGTGCCGAGTGATGTCCCGCGGAGTGGGCGCGGCCCTGATCCAGCATGTCGTCGACCGGGCGCGGGCGCGGGGACAGCAGCCCTGTGCGGAATTCGTGGCCACCGAGGTCAACCGCGTGATGCTCGTGACCCTGCGTTTCGGTGGGTTCGAGGTCGCCGCGACGGACCACGATCGGTTACTGCTGCGGCACAATGGCATTGCTCACGGTGGACCGAACACCGATCACGTCCGCATCGTGAGCGCGGTGCCATGAGCGCCTGGTGTCCGGGTGACGAGGTGATCGCGGGGATTCTCGAGCAATGCTCACGGGTTCCCGGGCGGATCGCGATAGCGGTGGGGGATCGAGCCCTGACCTATGCCGAGCTCGATTCGGCGAGTGCGGAACTCGCCGCCGAGCTGGTGTCGACCGGCGTGCGGCCGGGCCTGGTGGTTCTGATCTATCGGAAGCAGAGCACCGACACGATGGTGGCGATGATCGCCGCCCTGCGGGCGGGCGCCGCCTGGTGCGTCATAGAACCTGGCCACCCGGCGATGCAACTACGCGCCCTGCTGTCGGACGTCGACTGCGGGGCCATCGTGTTCGATTCCTCGGATCCGGCCACCTCCACGGAGGGTGTCGGTGCCCTCGCCGGTGAAGCCGGTGCCGGCGTGCCTGCATTGATCGACCGGCACCGGGAATCACCGCCGCGGTCACGTGCGATCGGCCTTCCCGAACGCGTCCCCGCAGGCGCTCCCGCCTATGTGATCACCACCTCGGGAACGACCGGAGTTCCCAAAGCCGTCGTGGTCACCCGCGCCAATCTGGCGAGCATGGTCGCGGGGCGGAACTACGACTACGAGGAGTCCGATCTAGTCACCTTCTCCGCGTTTCGTCTGACGTGGGACGGCGCCCTCCTGAAGACGATCTGGGCGCTCTGCACCGGCGGCACCAGCGTGCTCCCCGATGCGGGCGGTATGCGCAATGCCGAGGCCGTCGCAGCGCTCGCAGGGAAGTGGCGGGCAACCCATCTGGCCGCGACACCGTCGTTCTACCGCCTGCTGCTGCCGCACCTCGCTCCGCTCCGCTCGCACCTGCAGTGGGTGACCCTGGCCGGCGAGGCGCTTCCCGCGACGCTCGTCGAACGGCACCGCGCCGTGCTGCCGGGCGTGCCGCTGGGCAACGAGTACGGGCCCACCGAGACCACCGTCAGCTGCGTTGCGCACCGGGTGCGTGAACTGCCCGCGTCGATCGCCCCGATCGGCAGGCCGCTGGGTGCGACGACGGCGCACATCCTCGACGCGAAGCTGGTTCCCGTGCCGCCGGGAACGGTGGGGGATCTTTACCTCGGTGGTCCCCAGATCGCGGCGGGATACGCCCATCGCCCCGCGGGCACCGCAGCCCGCTTCGTGGCCGACCCGTTCGCCACCGATCCCGGTGCCCGGATGTACCACGCGGGTGACCTCGCACGCGTCGATGTCCGCGGCGACATCGAGTTCTGCGGACGGGTCGACGGTCAGGTGAAGGTGCGGGGAGCGAGGGTGGAGCGGCACGCGGTGGAGTCGGTGCTCGAGAGTCACCCGGCGATCCGTCAGGCGGTGGTGCTCGCGACCGTGGACGAGTACGGCGACACCGCCCTCACCGCGTTCTGGGTTCCCGCCCAGGCGGCGACCCTCCTGCCCACCACCCGCGACCTGATCGCGCATTGCGCCGAGCGTCTGGTCGCGCAGGCGGTGCCCGCCCATTTCATGGCGCTCGGCGCCCTTCCCCTAGCGGCGAGCAGCAAGGTCGACGAAGCGGCGCTGCGGACATTGCTGGAAAAGTCCGAGATGAACGGCGGTGGCGGCGGTTGACAGTGTGCTGGATTGGAGGCAGTCTCGATCTTCTCGGGGATTTCGTTGCGTGGTCAGGGTGAGGGCAGGTAGTCCGTCACCGTGGTTGATTGCTCCCGGATGCGAAGGCGATGGGGGCCTTGGCTGGGATGCGATTGCGATGGAGCGACGAGCAGCGAGGGGGTCGGTCGGCGAACCCGCCTGTGTCGCCGACACTCCCGCCCGTTTCCCCGCTTCACCAGCCTCACCGTTTCCACTGTCCGCCGCGCAGTACGAGGCCTGGTTGGCGCAGCAGCTCGCACCGGACGTGCCGTTGTGTATCGCGCAGTATGTGGAGTTGCACGGAAACCTGGACGTCGATCTCCTCAGGTCTGCCACGGTGGCCGCCGCCGACGAGTTCGGGTCGCCGTTCTTGCGTCTGATCGAAATCGAGGGCCGCCCGTTCCAGCTGGTCGACCCTTCGACGGACCGATCCATCGGGCTGGTCGACTTCCGCGGAGAGGTCGACCCGGAAGACGCGGCTCGCCGGTGGATGCGGGCGGACTGCGCCACGCCGATCGACCTGACCCACGACCGCCTCGTCGAATCCTCGATTCTGCGGGTCGATGACGAGCACTACCTGTGGTACAGCAAGATTCATCACGTGGCGCTGGACGGCTACGGCGCAATGACGATGCTCAACCGGATCGCGGCCCGATACAGTGCCGCGATTGCGGACCGGGAGCCGCCACCGAATGGGGCTGTCGATCCCCGGTACCTCCTCGACGTGGACGAGCAGTACCGATCGTCGAGCCGCTTCGCCGCGGACCGCCAGTTCTGGGCCGAGCGGATCGCCGGACTCGGTCCTGCACCGAGCCTGGCTCGCAGGGCCGCACCCGCGGTGGCCGACAGCACCGACATCGCGGGACCGCTGCCCGAGGCGGCCGAGCGTGCGCTGCGCGAGGCCGGGCAGCACGGCACGGCGACAGTCATCGCCGGGTTCGCCTGCTACCTCGCACGCATGACGGGACGCCGGAACGTGCTGGTCACTATCCCGGTGTCGGCGCGAACGACGGCGGTTCTGCGACGTTCGGGCGGCATGGTGGCCGGTATCGTGCCGCTGCCGGTGGAAATCCGGCCCGAAGACACGGTGGGCGAGTTGGTCGAACGAGTCCGGCTCGACCTCCTGGGTGCCCTGCGACACCAGCGTTTCGGGCTCGGGGACATTCGCCGCGACGCAGGGGCGGGCGCCGCCGACACGCTGTCCGGGCCGATGGTCAACGTGATGCTCTTCCATCAAGAGCTGAGGCTCGGCACCCTCGTGGGCGAGTACCACATCGTCACGTCCGGGCCGGTGGAAGATCTGCTCATCGACGTGTACCAGAGCGGTGCGCCGGTGAAGACCTTTGTCCACTTCCTGGCGAATCCGAACCGGTACGACGCCGAGGAGGTCGGTGCCCACCACTGCCGGTTCGTGGAACTGCTCGACGAGTTCCTCCGGGCGGACGCGGACGCCGCGATCAGCACCGTCCACCACGACACCGCCAGATTGGATTTCTGGACACGGACGCTGGCGGACGCGCCGCCGCTGATCGAGCTGCCTGCCGACCGGCCCCGGCCACCCCGGCCGTCCGGGCGCAGCGCCGCCGTGGAGGTGGCGATCGGCGCAGCTCTGCGGCATGGGCTGACGACGTTCGCGGCCGAGTACCGCACCGACGTGTTCACGGTGGTCCACGCTGCACTCGCTCTGCTGCTGTCGCGGGTAGCGCGTACCGCGGACGTGGTCGTCGGAACCGCGGTGGGCACGGAGGTGCAGGTGTCGCGGACCCGGGTGCGCGGCAGCGAACCGTTCACCGAGTTGGTCGAGAGGGTGCGGGACTCGGCACGAGAGGCGGCCGCTCACCGCGGCGTGTCATGGGAGCAGATCGTGGACGCGCTCGACCCGCCGCGGTCCCGATCACATGCGCCACTGTTCCAAGTGCTGCTCGACTACCGAGACCGAGGCTGGGACCTCGGCGATCTCGACCTGCTGGTGACCGTGGACGAGCGTCATGATCAGGTCCGATTCACCTATGCCGCAGACCTGTTCGACGCCGATACAGTCTCGGGCTTCGGTCATCGGCTGCTCCGACTCGCGGATGCCGCCCTCGATGACCCGTCCGTCCCGGTCGGCGACATCGATCTGCTCGCGCCGGCCGAGTACACGCTTCTCCTCGAGTGGTCGACGCTCCCCACGTCGCCCCCACGTCGGACGTTGACCGAGCTGTTCGCAGTGCGGGCGGCGGGCACACCTGATGCCACCGCGGTCGTGGCGGGCGGCGAACGGCTCTCGTACGGCCGGTTGGACGCCCGGTCCAATCGCCTTGCCCGGCAGCTTCTGTCGACGGGGGTGGGTCCGCAATCCCTGGTCGCGGTCGCGGCACCGCGGTCGGCCGCGCTGGTGGTCGCGCTGGTCGCCGTCGTCAAGGCCGGTGCGGCGTATCTCCCGATCGACGTCGATCACCCCGGTGAGCGGTCGGCGCTCGTGCTCGACGACGCCCGACCGGTGTGTCTTCTCGCCACGCAGGACACCGCAGCGGCACTGGCACCGTCGAATATCCCTGTCGTCCTGCTCGATTCGGGGGAAGCCGAGCTCGATACCGTTTCAGCGCTGCCGGTGACGGACGCCGAGCGGGCGCCGATCAACCCGGATTCGCTGGCGTACGTGGTCTACACGTCGGGATCGACGGGCAGGCCGAAGGGCGTGGCAGTGTCGCATGGCAACGTGGTGGCCCTCTTCGCGAGCGCCGAGCAGCTGTTCCGGTTCGACGGCACCGACGTCTGGACGATGTTCCACTCACCGGCGTTCGACTTCTCCGTCTGGGAGCTGTGGGGCGCTCTGCTCCACGGGGCGACGCTCGTGGTCGCCGACTTCGACACCACCCGTTCGCCGGCACAGTTCCTCGAAGTGCTGCGCCGCGAACGGGTGACGGTGCTGAGCCAGACGCCCACGGCGTTCGCCCAGCTGATCGAGGCGGAAGCCACGAATGAAGGCGCCGAACCACTCCCGCTGCGATACGTCGTGCTCGGCGGTGAGGCGCTCGACCTCGGGCAGCTCGCACGCTGGTACTCGCGGCACGACGACAACGCGCCCGTACTCGTCAACATGTACGGCATCACGGAGACGACGGTGCACGTCAGTCACCTTCCCCTCGACCCGGAGTTCGCAGCCGCCGCATGGACGAGTGTGATCGGGCGGGCCATTCCGGGTTTCCGCGTATCGGTGCTCGACCCGCGACTCCATCCTGTGCCGGTGGGCGTGGCCGGTGAACTGTACGTTTCGGGACCGCAAGTGGCGCGCGGCTATCTGGGCCGCGCCGGGCTCACGGCATCCCGTTTCGTCGCGGACATGTCCGGGTCGCGCATGTACCGGACCGGTGACGTGGTGCGGTGGCGCCGGGACGGACATCTCGAGTACCTGGGGCGCGATGACCAGCAGGTCGAGATCCGCGGATTCCGCGTGGAGCTCGGCGAGGTGGAATCGGTGCTGGGCCGCTGCGACGGGGTGGCGCGGGCGGTGGTGACGCTGCACCGGAACGAGGTGACCGGCCCGGCCCTTGCCGCCTACGTGGTACCCGAACCGGGGGCGCTCATCGACCCGGGGGCCGTCCTCGAGGCAGCGGAATCCGCTCTTCCCTCGTACATGGTTCCCGGGTCGGTGACCGTTCTCAACCAGCTGCCGCTCACCGTCAACGGCAAGATCGACCGGGCGGCGCTCCCGTCTCCGGTAGTGCAGGCCCGTGCCGACTTCGTCGCACCCGGCTCTGCCGTCGAGGAGGTGCTGGCGGCTGTCTTCGCGGAGTTGCTGAACGTGCCGTCCGTCGGTATCGACGACGACTTCTTCGGACTGGGCGGCAACTCGCTGGTCGCCGCCAGGGCCGCGGCCCGAATCCAGACCGAACTCGGCGCGGGTGTGGGCGTGCGCGACCTCTTCGAGGCCCCGACGATCCGGTTGCTGGCGACTCGCGTGGGTAGGGCTGCGACGACGACGCGGCCACCGCTGGTCCCGACGGATCGCTCCTCACCGGTGCCGGTGTCCCTCGCGCAAACGCGGATGTGGTTTCTCGACCAGTTCGACACGACGTCGCCCGCCTACAACATTGCAGCGGCCTTCCGATTGCGCGGGCCTCTCGACGCCGCCGCGCTGGAGGCCGCATTGACCGATGTGGTGGACCGTCACGAGATTCTGCGGACCGTGTCCCGCTGGCCGGAGACACCCCCGTGCAGTCGGTACTCCCGGTGAGGGACGCCATGCCGGGCCTCCGCGCGGTGGCGGTGACAGGAGAAAGCGAACTGCGCCAACGAATCTCGTCGGCCTTGGCGACAGGCTTCGATCTCACGACGCAGGTGCCCTTGCGGGCGGAACTGTTCGAAGTCGGGCCGAGCGAGCACGTCTTCGCTCTCGTAATGCACCACATCGCGGCGGACGCGCTGTCCCTGGGCCCACTCGCCCGGGATGTGACAGCCGCCTACGCGGCTCGGGTGGCCGGCCACGCGCCGCGGTGGGAACCGCTGCCCGTGCATTACGGCGACTACAGCAGGTGGCAGCGGGCGCTGCTCGGATCGGAGGACGACCCCGACTCCATGATGTCCCGGCAACTCGCATACTGGCGTTCCACGCTCGCCGATGCGCCGATCGTGGCGGATCTACCGCTCGATCGTCCTCGTCCGGAAGTGCGGTCACTCGCCGGGGCGGGCGTGTCGTTCACCGTCGACGCACGCCTGCACGAGCGGCTGCGGGACCTCGCGCGAGAACACGAGGTGACAGTGTTCATGGTGTCGCACGCGGTGTTCGCAGTACTACTCGGGAACCTGACCGGCACGAGTGACGTGGTGATCGGGTCGCCGGTCGCCGGTCGCAGCGAAACAGTCCTCGACGACCTGGTCGGGATGTTCGTCAACACTCTCGCGCTGCGGACCCCGGTTCCCGGCTCCGCCTCCTTCGCGGACCTGCTCCACACCGTCCGGGACCGTGATCTGGAGGCGTTCGCGCACGCCGACGCGCCCTTCGAGCGGGTGGTGGAGGCGCTCGACCTCCCGCGTACCACGTCACACGCGCCGTTGTTCCAAGTGTTGTTCGAGTTCCAGGACGTCGAACGGCCGACGCCGGCCCTGCCGGGTCTCACGGTGGAAGAGGTCGATCTCGGCGTGTCCGTGTCGACCTTCGACCTGCAACTGACGTTGATCGAACAGTTCGCCGAGGACCGCTCCCCGGCGGGAATGAGTGGTGGCTTCACCTACGCCACGGATATCTTCGACGCTGGGACCGTACACGCGTTCGCCGAACGGTTCGTGCGTCTGCTCGACACGATCGTGGCATCGCCCGACGTTCCACTGGCGCGCATCGATGTGCTCACGCCCGACGAGCGGGGGGCACTGGTTCCGGTCGGCGGACACCCTGCCGAAGCGCCCCGGTTGCTGCCGGACATTCTCTCTGCCGCGGCGCAACGCGATCCGCATGCCATCGCGTTGTCCTACGGCAACGCGGTGATGTCGTATCGCGAACTCGACGACTGGTCGAACCGGCTGGCCTGGGTGCTGATCGATCGCGGAATCGGCCCGGAAGACCAGGTGGCGATCGGCCTCGTCCGGTCGGTGGAGTTGGTGGTGTCGGTGTGGGCGGTGGCGAAGTCGGGGGCATCCTTCGTACCGGTCGATCCGAGTCTGCCGCAGGCGAGGATCGCCGACATCCTCGCCGATTCCGGCGCGGTCGTCGGTTTGACGGTCGCCGAACAGCGCGACCGGATGCCCGACGGTGTGGAGTGGCTACACCTCGACTACCCGGGTCCGTCGCGGCGGTGGCGGTCCCATCCCATCACGGACGGCGACCGGGTCGCCGCGCTGCGACCGGAACATCCCGCCTATCTGATGTACACGTCCGGGTCGACCGGAACGCCGAAAGGTGTGGTGATCACCCACACGGGGCTGCAGAATCTCACCGTCGAGCAGCACATCCGGTATGCCACGACCGCCGCCTCCCGGGTTCTCAATCTTGCGGCGCCCGGATTCGATGCGTCGATGTTGGAGTACCTCATGGCCTTCGGTGCGGGCGCCCGACTGGTGATCGCGGCACCCCACGTGTACGGCGGCGACGCGCTGACGGATCTGCTCGCCTCCGAGCGCATCACGCATGCCTTCGTGACCCCCGCCGTGCTCGCCACGGTCGATCCGCGCGGCCTCCACCTCCTCCGCACCCTTGTCGTCGGCGGGGAACGCTGTCCACCGGAGTTGCTCGACCGCTGGGCATCCGGGCGCACCCTGCTCGTCGCCTACGGGCCCACGGAGACGACGGTGGTGTCCAACATCGGGGCCCCGATGGCGCCCGGCGACCCCGTGCGGATCGGGCGCCCGATCCGCGGTATCCGCGAACTCCTCCTCGACGGGTGGCTGCGCCCGGTTCCCGTCGGAGTGGTCGGTGAGCTGTACATGCTGGGGGACGGGTTGGCCCGCGGTTATCACCGGAAGCCCGGTTCGACCGCCGCGTCGTTCGTGGCCAACCCGTTCGACCGCGCGGGCTCGCGAATGTACCGCACCGGCGACCTCATGCGGTGGACACCCGAGGGACTACTCGAGTACTTGGGCCGCAACGACTTTCAGGTGAAGTTGCGTGGACAGCGGGTGGAGCCGGGAGAAGTCGAGGCGGTGCTCACCCGCTGCCCCGGGGTCGCGCAGGCGGTGGTCACGGTTCGCCGCACCCCGGCCGGCCAGGCTGTGCTCGCCGGCTACGTCACGGCGAACGAGCATGCGGATCTCGACAGCGCAGAAGTCCTGCTCTTCGCCGGATCCGTCCTTGCGCCATTCATGGTGCCGGCCACGGTGACCGTCCTGGATCGAATGCCGCTCGGCCCCAACGGAAAGGTCGACAGGCGGGCACTCCCGGATCCCGAGCTCGCACCGCGTGTATTCCGGGCGCCCACCACGCCGTTCGAGTCGATGGTTGCCGGCATCTTCGCGGAAGTGCTTCGAAGCGGTGCCGTGGGCGCCGACGACGACTTCTTCGCGTCGGGTGGCAACTCCCTGACAGCCACACAGGTCGTCGCGCGGATCAACGCCGCACTGGGCGCAAGCATCGGGGTGCGCGACGTGTTCGAGGCCCCCACAGTGCGGGCCCTGGCTGCGCGGATCGAGGGCAGAGGCGCTGACGACCGGCCCAGATTGACGGCGGTGCAACGGCCGGACCCGCTCCCGCTGTCGTGGGCGCAACACCGGATGTGGCTACTCAACCAAATCGACACCTCCTCGCCCGCCTACAACATCGCGATGATGGTGCGGCTCTCGGGAACACTCGACGTGGACGCGCTCGCCGCCGCACTCTCGGATGTGGTGGTCCGGCACGAGACGCTGCGCACGCGGTATCCCCACGGGGTCGCGGGGCCCATCCAGGTGATCACCGACGCGCACGACGTCGCGGGGCTCACGGTGGTGACCACGGGAGAGGCACCCCTGTCGGAGTTGGTGTCGACAGGGTTCGACGTGGCCGCCGAAGTCCCGATGCGAGCGCGACTGTTCGAGTACAGCGAGCGCGACCACCTGCTCGTCGTCGTGGTGCACCACATTGCTGCGGACGGATTCTCGATGGTCCCGTTGGCGCGGGATGTTCTCACGGCGTACACCGCCCGAGCCGCGGGCCGCGCGCCGGGGTGGGACCCGCTGCCGGTCCAGTACGCCGACTACACCGTGTGGCAGCGGCAACTGCTGGGTTCGGAGGACGACGCCGACTCCCTGATGTCCCGGCAACTGGTCTACTGGCGAGCCGTCCTCGCCGATGCGCCGGTGGTAACCGAGCTACCTGCGGATCGGGAACGGCCGCCGCATCGATCCGGTGCCGGCGACCGGTGGACGTTCACCATCGACGAGGACATGCACAGGGATGTCGTAGCGCTTGCACGGTCGCGGCACTGCACCGTTTTCATGGTGGTGCACGCGGCGTTCGCGCTACTTCTGTCCAGGTCGGGGGGCACCCGCGACATCGTGATCGGATCGCCCGTCGCCGGACGCGGAGAGGCGGACCTCGACGACGTCGTCGGGATGTTCGTCAACACCCTCGTCCTCCGGACCGAGGTCTCGGGAACGTTCGCCGATCTCCTGGGGCGGGTCCGCGACACCGACCTCGCTGCATACACCCACGCCGATGTGCCGTTCGAGAGAGTGGTGGAGGCATTGAATCCGCCGCGCTCGCAGTCGCATTCGCCGCTGTTCCAGGTGCTGCTCGAATTCCGGAACACCGAGTACCCCGCGCTTGCGCTCCCACACCTCGATGTCGAGGTGCTCGAACCCGAAGTCACGGTGTCCCTGTTCGACCTGCAACTGACCCTTCGTGAGCGCCACGACGAGTCCGGGTCGCCGACCGGGATGACCGCTGCCTTCACCTACGCCACCGACCTCTTCGACGAGCAGACCATCCACACCCTCGCCGACCGATTCACCAGAATCCTCTCGGCCGCAGTCGCGGAGCCGAATATCGCCGTCGACGAGATCGATCTCCTCGCTCCCGCCGACCGGCGGCAGCTCCGCGAACACAGCTTGGCCGCAGGCACTTTCGTTCTCGATTCCCGGCTGAATCTGGTGCCCGAGGGGGCGACGGGAGCGGTATACGTGGCCGAGTCCGCGGCGGACGACCTGTCACCGCGGGCGGCGGCCACCACTGTCGTCGCCAATCCGTTCGGTGCCCCCGGATCCCGCATGGTCTGCACCGGCCGGCTCGCTCGGTGGACACGGTCGGGATGCCTCGTCGGCGTCGACGGCTCCCCGCTTCACTCGATTCCGGACACCATGATGACTCACCCCGCAATCCGCGAGGCGGTCGCGCTGACGACGGCGGCGGGTATCACGCTGTTCTGGGTTCCGGCGGCAACTGCGGCCGTCCTGCCGATGCCCGAGGATCTGCGCGCATTCGGTGCCCAGCGACTCGAATCCCGACTCGTGCCCGCGCAGTTCTTCGCGCTCGGTGCGGTGCCGCGCACCCCCGACGGCAAGGTCGACGAGGATGCACTGCGTGCACTGATTCCGGAGGCGCAGGCACCCGACCGCACGTCACGACAACGGTGGACCGAGGTGCAACGCGCCGTCGCCGAGGAGTGGGCGGCCGTGCTAGGGCATGACGACTTCTCGCGCGAGGACGGGTTCTTCGACGTCGGCGGCAACTCTGTCCGTGTCGTGGAACTTGCGCGGCGGTTCGAGGACCGGTGGCCGGGCGCTCTCCGGGTGGGCCGGCTTTTCGACGTCGTCACGGTCGCCGCGCAGGCCGAGGTGATCTCGCACTCTGCCGAGGCAACGCAGGTCCGCGCGCCCGCTACCCACGAATTCTGACCGAACTTCTGACCAACTCCGGGAGGCAACAGTGACCCAGCGACAACCGGGCGACGACGCCGTCGTCGTGGTGGGCATCGCCGCGCGCTACCCCGAGGCCGACGACCTGGCAGAGTTCCGCGCGAACCTCGCGGCCGGCCGGGATTCGGTGCGCCCGCTGTCCCGGTCGCGGGCCGAGGCCACCGGACTGGGTCCGCCCTCGGACTACCAGCCGATGGGGTTCGTCGAGGACATCGCCACGTTCGACTACTCGTTCTTCACGCTGTCGAAGCGGGAGGCGTCGCTGATCGACCCGCAGCAACGTCTGGCGCTGGTCCTGGCGTATCGAGCGATCGAGGAGGCCGGCTACTCGGCGACCGACTTCCGGGACAGTGCGACAGCGGTGATCTTCAGCGCCGCGACGTCCACGTACCCGGCGATGTGGGCGGAACCGGGCGTCCTGAGCACCCTGGGCAACGTTCCGTTCGCGGTGCCCGCCCGCATTGCGTACCAACTCGGGCTCACCGGGCCCTGTTACGCCGTCGACTCGGGCTGCAACGGTTCGCTGATCGCGGTGCACCACGCCTGCCGGGAGCTGCGCTCGGGAGACGCCGAATTCGTGCTCGCGGGTGGTGTCAGTCTGCGGGTGAACGGTATTCGCGCCGATCTGGCCGAGGGCTCGGCCGAGCTGATGTCGCCCGGCGGACGATGCCGGGCATTCGATGCGAGCGCGGACGGTACTGCCGTCGGCGAGGGTGGTGCGGCGCTGCTCCTCACCACGATGGGGCGCGCGCGTGCCGACCGTGTGCCAGTGCACGCGGTGATACGCGGCACCGCAACGGTGTCGAGCGGCCATTCGTCCGCGACCATCAGTTCACCGAGCGCTCGGGCGCAGGTGGCCGTGATCGAGCGGGCCTGGCGCAACGCGGGGCTCGCACCGAGCGATGCCGGGTATCTCGAAGCGCACGGTTCGGGAACACCGCTGGGCGATGCCGTGGAACTGGAAGGAATCGCCACCGCATTCGAGGGCAGGTCGGGTGTTCTGCCGATCGGTTCGGTGAAGACCAACATCGGCCATCTCGACCACGCCGCGGGAGTGTCGGGCCTGGTGAAGGCGATCCTTGCCGTCGAGCACGGTGAGCTGTACCCGTCGCTGCATTTCGACAGGCCCACCGGCGGAGTAGATTTCGCCGGCAGCGGGATCGAGGTGGTCACCGAGGCCAGGACCTGGAGCGAGGAGGGCAGTCCTCGACGGGCCGGAGTCAGCTCGTTCAGTCTGGGCGGTATCAACGCGCACTGCGTGGTGGAGCAGCCACCCCTGCAGCACACCGCGCCGCACGCCGAGGACACCATTCGGCTCGTGGGTGTGTCGGCGAAAAGCGCAGCGGCGCTCGCCGCTCTGTGTGACGATCTGGCGTCGGCGGTGCGCGGGTATTACCTCGCCGACATCGTCTTCACCCTCAACCAGGGGAGGCCGCATCACGAGTATCGGGTGGCGGTGCAGGCGCGCACTGTCGACGAACTGGCAAAGGCACTCGCGGCGCGGGCCGCCGACCCCGAGGGTCGGAACGAGAGTGCTCCAACCCGGCGGGCACCGTCCGTGGCACTGCTGCTGTCACCGGACCCGATGCCCGCCGCACTCCGTGGCCGTTCCCTACCGCCGGCACTGCCGGCCACGGGTGACGAGGCGGACCTTCTCGCCGGCCAGATCGCCGTTCACCGGGAATTGCGGAACGCTGGGATATCCGTGGACGCCGTCCTCAGCGGTGGTGTGTCGCGCTATGCGGCGAGGTATCTGCTCGGCACGTTGTCGGAGGTCACCGCCGCCGAGATCGCGGCAGCCGCCGCCGACCCTGCGATCGACACGGGACGGTTCGTCGCCGTCGCGAAAGGAATGCTCGCCGACGGACCCGTCGTGTTCGTCGAGCCGAGCCCGGACGGGCGGCTCGGACGGTTGCTCGCGGACGCGCTCGGTGACCGAGCGGATGCAGAGATCCTGCGCGTACCGGACACGCCCGGGGCCGTCACCCATCTGCTCGCGGGATTGTACGAGCGCGGAGTCGACCTCGACTGGGTTGCCGTCGGTGCGGCTGACGAGACCGCTCGGCGGGTGCGGTTGCCCGGGCACCCCATGCTGGGATCCCGGTGCTGGTACGACCTGCCCGGCCGGCCGGAGTGGGGTCGAACCCCCGAAGTCGTCGCGCCGGAACCGAAGCCGGAACCGGCGCGCGTCGTCCCGGCGGACAGCCTCGACTGGCTGCAGACGACACTGCGTGGTCTGCTGCACAGCGAGACGGCGGTTGCCGCTGACGACGACTACTTCGAACTCGGCGGCAACTCGCTGATCGCGATGCAGCTCGTCGACAAGGTGGCCGAGCAGTACGGGGTCCGACCCAAGTTGATCGACCTCTACGAGCGGCCGAAGGTCGCAGATTTCGCGGAGCTGCTCGCGGCGGGCACGTCCGCAGCCGGTGGGCTCCCTCCGATCACACCACGCGGACGGCATGTGATGTCGTTCGGCCAGGTGCGCATGTGGTTCCACCACCAACTCGACGCCACCACGACGATCTACAACCTGCCGATGGTCAGCGACCTGCACGGACCGATCGATGAATCGGCGGTCCGCGGAATGTGGGACGACCTCGCCGCACGGCACCAGGTACTGCTGTCCAACTACGTCAACGTCGACGGCGAGCCGCAACTGCGCATTCGCCCATCGCTGGGCGACTTCTTCCGGACCGCCGACGTGTCGAACGAGCCGGACCCTGTGGCTGCGGCGCGGGCACTCGTGCACGAAGCGGCGGTTGCACCGTTCGACTTGGCCAACGACCCGCTGGTGCGTGCTCTCCTCGTCCGGATCGGCCCGGACGAACACGTCCTGCAGGTGACCACCCACCATTCCGTCAACGACGGTGGTTCGCCGCGAATATTCGAACGCGAACTCCCCGCCCTGTACGCCGCACGCCGGACCGGACGCCCTGCGGATCTCCCGCCACTGCCCATCCAGTACTGGGACTACGCGCTGTGGCAGCGGGAACTCATTGAGAGCGCCGCACTCGAGCCGGAACTCGACTACTGGCGACAGGTACTCGCCGATGTCCCGCTGCTACGGCTTCCCACCGACTTTCCTCGACCGGAACGGAAGAACTTCACCGGCGCATTCCACACCTTCACCATTTCGGCCGAACAGACAGCACGCCTACGCGCCGTGGCCCGGCGTGAGTCGGTGTCACTGTTCGTGGTACTCCTCTCCGCGTTCTTCCTACTCATGGCAAGCCGTAGTCGCCAGCGGGACATCGTCGTCGGGACCCCGACGACGGGGCGCAACCGGCCGGAACTCGCCGGCATGATCGGGTACTTCAACAGCACTGTGGCGTTGCGCGCCGACCTGTCCGGCGAACCGAGCCTCACGGAACTGTTCGGCCGGGTGCGCGACGTCGTGCTGGGGGCCCTCGAACATCAGGAGATTCCGTTCGACCGGGTCGTGACTGCACTCACCGGTGACCGAGACACGAGCCGTACCCCGCTCTTCGACGTCTGCCATGTGCACCAGGAACTGCCCGCGTTGCAGTCGCAACAGGGGCTCACCGAGACGCTGTTCGACCAGGAGGATCCCTCGGCCATCGCCTTCGGCGGGGTGCCCTCCGGTACAGCGAAGTTCGACCTCACCCTCGTCACCACGGAGCGCGGCGGCGAAGACGACATGGCCGCGGGGCTCGAGTTCAGCACGGAACTCTTCACCGAGCAGACCGCCGCCGCGCTGTGCGGGGAGTACGTTGCCATCCTGGCAGACATCGTCGATTCTGCGGCGGTGCAGCCGATCTCAGCGTTCCTTGCCGACTCGTCCGACGAGATCGCGTCGCGCGAACTGCCGATCGCACCTCCGGTGGTACCGGCCGACCGGCCGCGGCCGACATCGAACGGCGCGGAACCGCTTCGGTACTCGGTCGCTCGGGTGACCGCGATGCTCGACGACGCGCCGGGTTTCGCCGAGATGCTCGCCGCGTGGATCGCCCTCCTCGCGTGGTACACCGCTCAGGACGAGGTGGTCGTCGGCACCGCCACGGTCCCCGGGGGTTCGCCGCGGCTCGTCGGTGTCGACCTGTCGGGTGAACCCTCGTTCTCCGAACTGGTGTCGACGGTCCGCCGGGAACTGTCCTCCGACAGCAGCGTGCGGGATTTCGCAGCAGTTCACTTCGCGGTTCGGTGCGACGGAGAACGCGCCCCGAGCGACGACCGTGCCGAGGTATCGTCCGCCGAACTGGCGCTGGCGTGGTCCCGAGGGCAGGGCCCGAATCTCACCCTCGAACTCGACTACGCGGTGGAACTGTTCGACCGAAGCACGGCAACCGCGATGCTCGCCGACCTCCGTCAGCTCATCCGGGCGCTGGTGACGCATCCCGACCTGCCGGCTCAGGAGGTGGCGATGGAGTACGTGCATCAAGACGACACCGATTTCTCCTCGGAGGCGGCGCGATGAGCATCGGTGTGGTGGGCGCCGGCACCATGGGGGCCGGAGTCGCCGAGTGCTGTGCGCACTCGGGCCACGACGTGATCGTCGTCGAGTCGGATCCGCAGGCCGTCGAAGTCGCGCGCAAGCGCATGAGCGACTCGCTGCGGCTCGCGATACTCCTCGGGCGCAGCGCGGGCCCGAAACCCGCCGAGGTGGCGGCGCGTGTGCGATGGACCGATCAGATGTCCGAGCTGCACGACGCCACCGTCGTCGTCGAGTGTGTTCCCGAACGGATCGACCTCAAAGAGAAGATCTTCGCGGAACTGGACCGCTGCTGCGCCGCCGATGCCGTCCTCGCATCGTGCACCTCTGGGATTCCGGTCCATCTCATCGCCGCGTGCACCTCGAGGCCGGAACAGGTTGTCGGGCTGCACTTCATGAACCCGGCGCCGCTCAAGGACACCGTAGAGGTAGTGGCCGGACCGCGAACGTCCCAGCGCACCCTGGACCGCGCGCAGGAGTTCCTCACCTCCCTGAACAAAACCGGCATCATCGTGGGTGACGGACCCGGCTTCGTGTTGAATCGCGTGCTCATGCTGTGCATCGCGGAGGCGGCCGCCTCCGTCGACGCCGGTATCGCCGACCCGGAAACCGTCGACGCACTGTTCGAGGGCTGCCTCGGCCATCCCATGGGGCCGCTGCGCACCGCGGACCTGATCGGCCTCGACAACGTCCACGACACGATGACCACCCTCCGCGCGCTGACAGGCGACGACCATTACCGCCCGCCCGAGTCGCTCACCGCATTGGTCGACGCCGGCCACCTGGGGCGTAAGACCGGGCGGGGCTTCCATGACTACCGATGAACGACCGCCTACCGATGAAGAGCTCACCGGCAGTGTGGAATTGCCCCTGACGTACGACCAACTCGCCCTGCTCGAGACCGGACACGACAACCCCACTTTCGCGTTGTATCTCGAACTCGACGGCCCACTCGTCGAGGACGCATTTTCTACCGCACTGCGGCAGACGCTGACCGAATGTGGTTGTCTACGTGTCGCCTTCGGCGGCAACGGGCAAGAACTACGCCAGAGCACCGGGACCGGGCACGTGTCCGGACCGGAGGTGATCGACGCGAGCACCTCGGCCGACGCCGACACCCTCGTCGCGGCGTGGATCGGCCGCGAACTGGACCGAACCATGGACGTCACCACCGGCCCGCTGTACGTCCACATCCTTTTCCGGTTGCCGCACGGACGGTTCGGCTGGTTCCAGCGCTACCACCGCCTGGTCAACGACGAACCGGGCATGGCGGCGATCGTCCGGGCCACCGCCGAAACCTACGAGGCCGCCCGCACCGCGCCGCCTCGGAGAGCGAACTGGCCGTTCACGTCCCCGTCGGCACTGCTCACCTCCGATGCCCGCTACCGGGAGAGCGCCGCGTGGCTCGACGACCGCCGCTACTGGGAGGAACTCCTCGCCGGGGTCCCGAATGCGGAAGAACTGTTCGATCAGGTTCCCGAACAGAAGGATTCACGCTACGAAAATGTATCGGTCGGCGGTGTAGCGGCGCGACTCGCACGCCGCAGCGGCGGCGGTACGGCAGCCGTCCTACTCGCGGCTCTCGCCCTGTACCGGCAGAGCCTTACGGGCGTCGACGACGTACTGCTCGGGTACCGGGAACACGGGACGACCATCCCGGTCAGGGTCGCCCTCGCCCCTCATTTCACGTTCGACGCGGTGACGCGGCAGGTGGGCCTGCAACTGCGGAGATCCCGTCGACGGCGCTTCCTCTCCACAACCGATGCTGCGGTATTCGGGCAGGAGTGGTGCCCGCTGGCGGGTGAAGTGCGGGAACCGCTCGGCGTCGAGCGGATCGGGAACTCCGCCGTCACAGTGGTGAAACGTTGGGGCGCAATGGGCGAGCGTGCATCTTTCGCCGTGGACGACCGGGACGGGACGTGGTCCGTCGAAGCACACGGTCCGGCCGATCTGCAGCACTTCGTCCGAATGCTTACGGCCGCACTGGAATCGCCGGATGGGTTGTTGGCGGGGGTGGAGGTGTTGGGACCGGAGGAGCGTGGGGTGTTGGTTCCGGTGCGGGGTGGGCGGGGTGTGGGTGTTCGGGTGTTGCCGGAGATTTTGGCTGGTGGGGTGGGGGTGGATCGGGGGCGGTGGCGGTGTCGTGTGGTGGGGTGGAGGTGTCGTATGGGGAGTTGGATGAGTTGTCGTCGCGGTGGGCGCGGGTGTTGATCGGTCGGGGTGTGGGGCCGGAGTCGGTGGTGGCGGTGGTGGTGGGGCGTTCGGTGGAGTTGGTGGTGGGGTGTGGGCGGTGGCGAAGGCGGGTGGGCGTTTTTGCCGGTGGATCCGGTGTTGCCGTTGGTGCGGGTGCGGGAGATGTTGGTGGATTCGGGTGTGGTGGTGGGTTGTCGGTGTCGGGTGTGTGGTGCCGGAGGGGTGGAGTGGTTGTGGCTCGATGATGTGGGTGTGGTGGAGGGGTGTCGGGGGTGTGGTGTCGGATGGGATCGGGTGCGGCCGTTGAGGGCGGGGTGTGCGGCGTATGTGATGTATACGTCGGGGTCGACGGGGCGGCCGAAGGGGGTGGTGGTGACGCATGAGGGTTTGGCGAATTTGGCTGTGGAGGAGCGGGTTCGGTTCGGGGTGTCGTCGGGTTCGCGGGTGTCGCAGGTGTCGTCGCCGAGTTTTGATGCGGTGGTGTACGAGTGGTTGATGGCGTTTTCGGTGGGGCGCGGTTGGTGGTGGCGCCGCCGGGGTGTTCGGGGTGTGGGTTGGTGGAGTTGTTGGACGGGGAGGGGGTGTCGCATTGTTTTGTGACGCCGTCGGTGTTGGCGACGTTGGGGTCGGGTGTGGGTTGGGGTCGGTGCGGGTGTTGGTGGTGGCGGGGAGGTGTGTGCGCCGGAGTTGGTGGCGCGGTGGGCGCCGGGTCGGGAGTTTTTCAATGCGTATGGGCCGACGGAGGTGACGGTGCAGGCGACGGTGGGTGGGCCGTTGGTGGCGGGGGTGTGGTGTCGGTGGGTGGTCCGGGGGTGGGGTGGAGGTGGTGGTGTTGGACGGGTGGTTGCGTCCGGTGCCGGTGGGGGTGGGGGTGAGTTGTATGTGCGGGGTCGGGTGTGGCGCGGGGTATCGGGTCGGGCGGGTTTGACGGCGGTGTCGTTTGTGGCGAATCCGTTTTCGGGTGTGGGGTCGCGGGTGTATCGGACGGGGATGTGGTGCGGTGGGTTGAGGTGGGGTGTTGGAGTTTGTGGGCGGGTGATGGGCAGGTGAAGGTGCGGGGTCAGCGGGTGGAGTTGGGGAGGTGGAGGCGGTGTTGGTGCGGTGTCCGGGGGTGGCTCGGGCGGCGGCGGTGGTGCGGGAGGGGGGTCGGTTGGTGGGGTATGTGGTGCCGGAGGTGGGGGTGCGGGTGGATCCGGATGTGGTGGTGGAGTGGGTGGCGGGGGTGGTGCCGGGGTGGGTGGTGCCGTCGGTGGTGGTGGTTGTGGGGGAGTTGCCGGTGACGGTGAGTGGGAAGCTCGACCGCACAGCACTACCCGAACCGGAACTTGTGCACCGACCCCAGCGGCCCGCGCGCACCGCAGCCGAAGAGACGTTGGCATCGGTCTTCGCGGAAGTACTCGGAATCGAACGGGTGGGGTACGACGACTCGTTCTTCGCGTTGGGCGGCGACAGCATCCTGTCGATCCGGCTGGTGTCGCGGGCCAAGGCCCGAGGACTGGTGTTCACCCCGCAACAGGTGTTCGAGCACCGAACGGTGGCTGCGCTGGCAGCACAATCGGACATCCCGGACCGCACGACGCCCGGCCCTCTCACCGAACTCGCCGGCGGCGGTATCGGCACCTTCCCGCCCACACCTGTGGTGCGGTACCTGCTGGAGCGCGGCGGCCACTTCGAGCGGTTCAGTCAGAGCCTGCTGCTCACGCTCCCCGCCGGGATCGACGAACAAGGACTTGTCGCTGTCGTCGCCGCTGTGATCGCACGGCACGACATGCTGCGGTCCCGGCTCTGCCGGGATGCGAGCGGACAGTGGCAGATGGAGACCCGCCCGGATACCGACGTGGATGCCGCGTCACTGATCCGTCGCGTCAGGTTCGACCCCACCATCGCGGTCGACCCGCCGGCGACACTCGTCGCGGCCGAGCACCAGGCGGCCGTCGAGAGACTGCGTCCCTCCGATGGTGTCGTCGTCCAGTTCGTGTGGCTCGATCCGGGAACGTCGAGCGTCCCCGCAACCTCGGGCCGATTGATCGTCGTGGCTCACCACCTTGCCGTCGACGGAGTGTCGTGGCGGATTCTGTTGCCCGACTTCGCGACCGCCTGGTCTCAGATCTCCGCCGGACACGCGGCGGAGCTGCCGGCGCCGGGAACGTCCATGCGCCGGTGGGCGCATGCACTGGCGGAGGATGCACAGCGCGGCGAGCGGGTCGCCGAGCTGGCGTGGTGGCGGAGCGTCGTGGACGGGCCGGACCCCCCGATCACCGACCGCCCTCTGGATCCCGCGGTGGACGTGGCGACGGCAATTCGTGACGTCGGCGTCGAGATGTCGACCGAAGACACCTCCGTACTGCTGACAACCCTCCCGAGGCTTTACCACGGGGGTGCCCACGACGTGCTCGTCACCGCCCTGGCAGTGGCATCGTCCAGATGGCGACGCGATCGGGGAATCTCGGTGTCGTCCACGCTGATCCGCATGGAGGGGCACGGACGCGAGCAGTATGTGGTGCCGGGCGCCGACCTGTCCCGCACCGTCGGCTGGTTCACCACAATCTTTCCCGTCCGCCTCGACCTCGCCGGCGTCGACCTCGACGACGCGCTCGCCGGCGGCCCCGCGATGGGCCGGGCGATCAAGGTGGTGAAGGAGCAGCTGCGCGCTGTACCCGACATGGGCATCGGCTACGGCCTCCTCCGCTACCTGAACCCCGACACTGCCGACACGCTGCCGAAGACCGAACCGGGGCACATCAGTTACAACTATCTCGGCCAGGTCCCCGACGCACCCGCCGGCAGCGCGGTGGCATGGGCACCCGCCGACGGATTCGGCGACCTGCAGTACGTTCCGGATCCCGACATGCCTGCTTCGGCCGCGCTCGAGGTCAACTCCATCGTGGTCGGCGGAAAACTCCGGGTGAGCGTGGGCTACCCGGACACCCTGGTGGCCCGCGACGATGCCGAGCGGTTCGCGATTCGGCTACGGGAGGCGTTGTCCGCATTGACAACTCACTCTCACGACTCTGAGGCCGGGGGGCTCACCCCTTCCGATGTTCCGCTCGTCACCGTGACTCAGAGCGACCTCGACGCGTGGGAGGAGCGCTTCGGGCCGCTCACCGATGTGTGGCCACTCGCACCTCTGCAGGCCGGGTTGCTGTTTCACGCCCTCATGGCGAAACCCGCGATCGACGCCTACACGGTCCAGGTGTCGCTGCATTTGAAGGGCGTCGTCGATCCGGCGCGGATGCGCCGCGCGGCTCAGGCACTGCTGGATCGGCATGCGAACCTGCGGGTGGCGTTCGTGCCGTCCGCCGACGGCACGTTCGTCCAGGTGGTGCCGGCGACCGTAGGCGTGCCGTTCCGCCAGGTTGACCTGACGGGTATTCCCGAGGAGGCGCGCGGCGCCGAACTAGAGCGGATTCTGGCCGCCGATCGCTCTGCGGCATTCGACACCTCCCACGCACCGCTGATGCGATTCCTTCTGCTGTCCATCGGACACGACGAATTCCGTCTGGTGTGGACCAACCACCACACCCTCCTCGACGGGTGGTCGATGCCACTCGCGATCCGGGATCTCCTCGCTCTGTATGTAGCAGATGGGGTGGGGATGCTGCCGAGTCCCCGGCCCTACCGCGACTTTCTGATCTGGCTGCACCACCGAGATCCGGAGGAGTCGCGGGGGGTGTGGGCGAACGCGCTCGCCGGTATCGAGGGGCCGACGCTGCTGCTGCCGGATGCGTGGGGTAAACAGTCGTCGGTCCCACCCACCCAGGTACAGTTTTCGCTCTCCGAAAGCCTTACCGCGGAACTCGCGACTCTGGCACGCGAGCGCAACGTCACTGTGAATACGGTGACCCAGGTGGCGTGGGCACTCCTGTTGAACGGGGCGACGTCCTCGTCCGATGTCACGTTCGGCGGCACGGTGTCCGGGCGATCACCGCAACTCGCCGGCGCAGAGTCAATGATCGGATTGCTCGTCAACACCGTCCCCGTCCGTATCACGCTCGATCCGCGGGAAACGGTGGGCGAGTTGCTCGAACGAACGCAGTCGGAGCAGGCGGCGTTGTTCGACCACCACCACCTGGGTCTCGCCGACATTGCGCGCGCGGCCGGCCCACAGCTCGGATTCGACACGGCAACCGTCTTCGAGTCGTACCCGATCGATCGAGGTGGGCTGACCGAGGACACCGACCTGGCCGGAATCCGGGTGGTGGACGTCAGCGGTGTCGATGCCACGCATTACCCACTCAGCGTGGCCTTCTCGATGGACACGCAGCTGCGTATGACCTTTCACTACCTACCGGACCTGATCGAGGCGGCCACGGTCGAGACGATCGCGGCACGGGTCACCCGGATATTCGAGGTGATGGCCACGTCGCCGGATGGGTTGTTGGCGGGGGTGGAGGTGTTGGGACCGGAGGAGCGTGGGGTGTTGGTTCCGGTGCGGGGTGGGCGGGGTGTGGGTGTTCGGGTGTTGCCGGAGATTTTGGCTGGTGGGTGGGGTGGATCGGGGGCGGTGGCGGTGTCGTGTGGTGGGGTGGAGGTGTCGTATGGGGAGTTGGATGAGTTGTCGTCGCGGTGGGCGCGGGTGTTGATCGGTCGGGGTGTGGGCCGGAGTCGGTGGTGGCGGTGGTGGTGGGCGTTCGGTGGAGTTGGTGGTGGGGTGTGGGCGGTGGCGAAGGCGGGTGGGGCGTTTTTGCCGGTGGATCCGGTGTTGCCGTTGGTGCGGGTGCGGGAGATGTTGGTGGATTCGGGTGTGGTGGTGGGGTTGTCGGTGTCGGGGTGTGTGGTGCCGGAGGGGGTGGAGTGGTTGTGGCTCGATGATGTGGGTGTGGTGGAGGGGGTGTCGGGGGTGTGGTGTCGGATGGGGATCGGGTGCGGCCGTTGAGGGCGGGGTGTGCGGCGTATGTGATGTATACGTCGGGGTCGACGGGGCGGCCGAAGGGGGTGGTGGTGACGCATGAGGGTTTGGCGAATTTGGCTGTGGAGGAGCGGGTTCGGTTCGGGGTGTCGTCGGGTTCGCGGGTGTCGCAGGTGTCGTCGCCGAGTTTTGATGCGGTGGTGTACGAGTGGTTGATGGCGTTTTCGGTGGGGGCGCGGTTGGTGGTGGCGCCGCCGGGGGTGTTCGGGGTGTGGGTTGGTGGAGTTGTTGGACGGGAGGGGGTGTCGCATTGTTTTGTGACGCCGTCGGTGTTGGCGACGTTGGGGTCGGGTGTGGGGTTGGGGTCGGTGCGGGTGTTGGTGGTGGCGGGGGAGGTGTGTGCGCCGGAGTTGGTGGCGCGGTGGGCGCCGGGTCGGGAGTTTTTCAATGCGTATGGGCCGACGGAGGTGACGGTGCAGGCGACGGTGGGTGGGCCGTTGGTGGCGGGGGTGTGGTGTCGGTGGGTGGTCCGGGGTGGGGGTGGAGGTGGTGGTGTTGGACGGGTGGTTGCGTCCGGTGCCGGTGGGGTGGTGGGTGAGTTGTATGTGGCGGGGTCGGGTGTGGCGCGGGGTATCGGGGTCGGGCGGGTTTGACGGCGGTGTCGTTTGTGGCGAATCCGTTTTCGGGTGTGGGGTCGCGGGTGTATCGGACGGGGATGTGGTGCGGTGGGTTGAGGTGGGGGTGTTGGAGTTTGTGGGCGGGGTGATGGGCAGGTGAAGGTGCGGGGTCAGCGGGTGGAGTTGGGGGAGGTGGAGGCGGTGTTGGTGCGGTGTCCGGGGGTGGCTCGGGCGGCGGCGGTGGTGCGGGAGGGGGGTCGGTTGGTGGGGTATGTGGTGCCGGAGGTGGGGGTGCGGGTGGATCCGGATGTAGTGGTGGAGTGGGTGGCGGGGGTGGTGCCGGGGTGGGTGGTGCCGTCGGTGGTGGTGGTTGTGGGGGAGTTGCCGGTGACGGTGAGTGGGAAGCTCGACCGCACAGCACTACCCGAACCCGGCGCCGGGACGCGTCGTTTCCGGGCTCCCGCCACCCCCCTCGAAGCCGTCGTGGCCGGTGTGTTCGGCGACGTCCTCGGAATCGAACAGGTCGGCGCCGACGACGACTTCTTCCGCTTGGGCGGCGACTCACTGTCCGCCACCCGCGTGGTTGCCCGGGTCGACGCGGCACTCGACGTCGATGTCGGACTGCACGCCCTCTTCGAGGCGCCGACCGTCACAGCGTTTGCGGCCCGTGCCGCGAAAGCCACCGTGCGTATCGACCGGCCGGTGTTGCACGCCGGGCCGCGCCCGGAACGAATCCCGTTGTCGCTGGCGCAGACTCGCATGTGGTTCCTCAACCAGTTCGACACCTCCTCGCCCGCCTACAACATCGCGATGGCGTTCCGGCTCACCGGCGCACTCGATGCCGACGCGTTGCGCGCTGCGGTGGCCGATGTGGTGGCGCGGCACGAATCGCTCCGGACCCGCTTTCCGATGCGCGACGGTGCGCCGGTGCAGGTGATCCTCCCGGACGCGGCACCGGACCTGCCAGAGGTGAGGGTGACCAGCGAAATGGAGTTGCGCGAGCGGCTCTCGGCGTCGGTGTCGGAAGGCTTCGAGGTCACGAAGCAGGTGCCGGTACGAGCCGCGTTGTTCGAGACCTCCGATGCCGAGCGAGTGCTCCTGGTGGTGGTGCACCACATCGTCGCGGACGGAGCATCGATGGTCCCGCTCGCCCGGGACGTGCTGGTGGCCTACACGGCCCGCACCCACGGGGGCGCCCCGGAATGGGAACCCCTGGCTGTGCAGTACGCCGACTTCGCGCTCTGGCAGCGGCAACTCCTCGGTTCGGACCAGGATCCGCAGTCGCTGGTTTCGGCGCAGCTGGACTACTGGCGGAACGCGCTGGCCGGTCTTCCTGCCGCACTGGATCTACCGGCGGACCGTCCGCGTCCGATGCAACGGTCACCGGGTGGGAGCCGAGTGGGATTCGAAATCGACGCCGATCTGCATCGTCGGCTGACGGCGCTGGCGTCGGCGCACCAGTCGACGCTGTTCATGGTCGCGCATGCCGCCCTGGTCACTTTCCTGGCCCGGATGTCCGGTTCCGAGGACATCGCCATCGGAACCCCCGTCGCCGGACGGGGTGAGGCCGCACTCGACGACATGGTCGGAATGTTCGTCAATACCGTGGTGCTACGCACCGTCATCCGGTCCGCGAGCACATTCGCCGAACTGCTCGAGCAGGTGCGCGTCGTCGACCTCGGGGCATACGCCCACGCCGAGGTGCCGTTCGAGAAGGTCGTCGAAGCGCTCGACCCACCTCGCTCGACGGCGCATTCACCGCTGTTCCAGGTACTACTCGAATTCCAGAATGTGAAGCAATCCGACCTGTCGCTGCCGGGCGTCGAGGTGACCGGGATCGACCTCGGTGCGACGATCGCACGATTCGACTTGCAGCTCACCGTGTCCGAAGAGTACGACGACGAGGGGTCACCGTCGGGTATCAGGGCCGCATTCAGTTACGCCACCGACCTTTTCGATGCCGACACCGTGGCCGAGCTGGCCGACCGTTTCGTTCGCATGCTCGACGCCGTGGTGGACGACCCCTCGGTGCGGCTGGGGAACCTCGACATACTGGACGCCTTCGAACGGGACGAACTCGCGCCGGTCCGGGGTGCGCCCGCGGTTCCGGAACGGACGCTGTCGGACGTGCTCGTCGCCGGCGCCGCCGTGGATCCGGAGGCAATCGCACTGTCGAGCAATGGCATCGACGTTTCGTACCGGTTGCTCGACGAACGGTCCAACCGGTTGGCCAGAGCGCTCGTCGACCGGGGCGCCGGTCCCGACTCCTTCGTCGCCGTCGGGGTGCCGCGGTCGATCGAATCGGTGCTGTCGGTGTGGGCGGTCGCGAAGTCGGGTGCGGCGTACGTGCCGATCGATCCCGCGCTCCCGGCCGCCCGCATCACGGCGATGCTCGAGGATTCCGGTGCAATCCTCGGACTGACCGTATCGGCGCACCGCGAGCATCTGCCCGGCGCGGTGCAGTGGCTGCTGGTCGACGACCCGGAGGTCGACAGCGCGTACCCCGGGGACCGGGTCACCGACGACGACCGCGTGCGACCGCTGCATACCGAGCACGCCGCCTTCCTGCTCTACACCTCCGGCTCGACCGGCACACCGAAGGGTGTCGTCGTCTCGCACAGCGGTCTGGCAAACCTGGTAGTCGAGGAGCGAGAACGCTTCGCAGCGACGCACGGGGCACGGGTGTCACACCTGGCGTCCCCGAGTTTCGACGCGTCCGTCTTCGAGCTGCTGATGGCGTTCACGGTCGGGGCGACGCTGGTCATCGTGCCCCCGACCGTGCTCGGTGGCCGTGAGCTGGCCGAACTCCTCGAGGCCGAACAGGTCACACACGCGTTCTTCACCCCCACCATCCTGGAAACGGTGAGCCCCCAAGAGCTCCCGTCCGTGCGAGTTCTGGCGGTGGCAGGTGAACGGTTCGCCCCCGAGCTTGCGAACCGCTGGACACCGGGCCGGTTTGTCTTCAACGGATACGGTCCCACTGAGGCGACGATTCAGACCACCGCCAGCGAGGCGCTGTCGCCGGACGAGCCGGTCACCGTCGGGGGTCCCGGCCGCGGCGTCGAGGTAGTAGTCCTCGATCCGTGGTTGCAGCCGGTCCCGGTGGGTGTGGTGGGCGAATTGTATGCGGCGGGACCGGGACTGGCCCGCGGATACCATCGGCGCCCAGGTATGACAGCAGCGTCGTTCGTGGCGCACCCCTTCGGAGGTCCGGGCTCCCGCATGTACCGCACCGGTGACCTCGTGCGTTGGACCGAGATGGGCCGACTGGAATACATAGGCCGCAACGACTTCCAGGTGAAGATTCGAGGACAGCGGGTGGAGCTCGGCGAGATCGAGTCGGTCCTGGCCCGCTGCGACGGGGTGGGTCGGGCGGCGGTGACCACACACGCCGGTGCGATCGATCGACTGGTGGGTTACGTTGTCCCGGAGGGTAATGCGAGCATCGATCCGGCGGAAGTGCTGCGCTACGCCGCCTCTCATCTCGCACCGTACATGGTGCCCGCTCAGTTGGTGGTGCTCGACGAGCTGCCGGTCGGGCGCACAGGCAAACTGGACCGGCGGGCACTTCCCGCGCCGATGGTTTCGCCCAGGCCGTTCAAGGCACCCGCCACTCCGCTCGAGCACGCGGTCGCGGAGGTGTTCGCCGACGTACTCGGGGTAGAACGCGTCGGAGTCGACGACGACTTCTTCGCACTGGGTGGGAACTCCCTGGTCGCGACCAGGGTGGCGTCCGCGCTGCGGGACCGGCTCGGCACGGACGTCGCACTGCAGTGGATCTTCCGCAACCCCACTCCCGAAGGGCTGGCGCGCCGCATCGTCGACCCGTCCACACCCGGCGCCGCGGTGACCGACGACGTGTTGAGTGTCGTGGTCCCGCTCCGGTCCAGGGGAACACGTCCCGCGGTGTTCTGCGTGCACCCCGCGGGCGGACTCGCCCTCGGATACGCCGGACTGATCCAGCACCTCGCGCCGGACAGGCCGGTGTACGGGCTGCAGCTGCCCATCGTGAGTGGAGGCGCGACGTTCGAGTCGATGGAAGAACTGGCACACCGCTACGTCGTCGAGATGCGGGCGGTGCAGCCCCGAGGCCCGTACCACCTGCTGGGATGGTCACTCGGTGGCGTGATCGCACACGCGATCGCCGTCGAATTGCGGGAGTCCGGGGCGGACGTCGGCACGCTGGCGATGATGGACAGCTACCTCGCAGAGGAGGGCGACTTCGGTGACCTCGAGGTCGACGCCGAGCAATGGCTGCACGGACTGGGCGTCGACTTCGAGGGCAGCGGTGACGACGACAAGTCGTACCGAGAGCAGTTGGTCGAGATGCTCGGCCGATCGTTCGGCCGCGACCCGGCGTTCGCGTCGACCCTCCTGGGCCGCATCAGCGCGGGCCTCGAGAACTCGAAGCGGATCTCGGCCGAACATCGGCCCCGCGTGTTCGACGGCGACTTGCTGTTCTTCACCGCCGCGCAGAGCACCGACGACGAGGGTGAACGACCCTCGCCGAGCGTGTGGCAGCCCGTAGTGACCGGCGTGATCACCGCGAACGAGGTGGAGTGCGATCACGTGCGGATGACCACACCGGAGGCTTTCGCGGTGATCGGGCCGATCCTGGAACGCGAACTGGGGCGTACGCGGTGATGGTCGCCGCTCATGCCCCGATAGCGCTGCCGATGACGGGCCAGGAGTCGCGTAGCTCGGTTTCGAACAGGCCCCAGGAGTGGGTGCCCTGCGGTAGGTAGGCGAACGTGGCCGGGATTCCGAGCTGTCGAAGCCGTGATTCGAAGGCCCCGGCGCACACATGGGTGACCATCTCGACGACACTGCCGCCGATCGTCTGCGGCACAGCCAGTAGTGGGTCGTGGTTGTCGACGGGCCCCGGCATCCCGTTGCCGGTCGACACGAACAACGTTGTGCCGCGCAGGCGCTCGGCGCTCAGCATCGGATCGTGCCGCGCCCACGCGGGATCCCCGGGCGAACCCCACATGTTGGCGGCGTTACCGCCGCCCCGCAGTTCGACCATCGACCGCACCATCGCCTGCCCGAGCACGCCACTGGTCTGTGCGCACCCGCTGTACGAGCCCACCGCACGGTAGAACCCCGGTACCTGCGCCGCCAGGTCGAGCACCGCGCTGCCCGCCATCGAGACTCCGCCGATGGCTTTCGAGCCTGTTGTCGAAAACCGGCTGTCGATTGCGGCGGGAAGCTCTTGGGTGAGGTACGTCTGCCACTTGTTACGCCCGAGCACCGGATCGTCCGCGGCCCAGTCGGTGTACATGCTGTACTGGCCGCCGATCGGCATCACGACGTTCACATGCTTGTCGGCGAAGAAGTCCCGGACCCGCGTGTTGTTGAACCACGAGATGCCGTCCGACCCGCCGCCGATCCCGGTGAGCAGGTAGAAGGTGGGCGCGGGCGCACCGGAAGCGGGGGAGATGACGTCGTTGGAAACCCAGCGGCCCATCGCCTCCGAGTAGACGTCGACCCGGGTGATCCGCGGCTCCGCCGAGGCGGGCGGCGGTCCGAGCGCCAGCCACGCCGACAACAGCAGGACCGTCACCAACAGTCCACGCAGAGGGGCCGAGCGTCGCAGATCGTCGAACGGTCGCATATTGCCCCCTGCCTGGCCTGCTCGTCCAATCTAAGACGCCGGGCTACCTGCTTGTCGCGGTTCCACGGAACCGGTGTATAGATGGATCGATGACGGACAACGACCGGCCCGACGAGCGATTCACACTCGCCAGTGAGCGGACGTTTCTGGCATGGATGCGGAGTTCGCTGGCCTTGCTCGCGGGTGGTCTCGCGATGATCCACCTGGTCCCCGAATTCAGCACCGGATGGGTGCGGACGACCCTCGGCCTGATTCTGATCGGTCTCGCCGCGGCAGCGGCCCTCGTCGGACTGCGACGGTGGTCTCAGGTCGAGAAGGCCCTGCGCGACGGCGCGCCGATGCCCCCGCCCCACGAGTTGAGGCTGTTTGCCGTAACTCTGACGGTGGTGGCGCTGGGAGCGGGGCTCGCCAGCGTCGTCGCCGTTCTCTAACCTGCAGAAGAGGTTTGCATAACGCGAACCGGACGTGACGACTAAGGAGTACACGGTGGCCCACGAGCTCAAGCTGGGATACAAGGCGTCGGCGGAGCAGTTCGGTCCGCGGGAGTTGGTGGAGCTGGGTGTGCTGGCGGAGGCGCACGGGATGGATTCGGCGACGGTGTCGGATCATTTCCAGCCGTGGCGGCACGAGGGTGGGCATGCTCCGTTCTCGATTGCGTGGATGACGGCGGTGGGGGAGCGGACGGAGCGGTTGCAGTTGGGGACGTCGGTGATGACGCCGACGTTTCGGTACAACCCGGCGGTGGTGGCGCAGGCGTTCGCGACGATGGGGTGTCTGTATCCGGGTCGGGTGATGCTCGGGGTGGGTACCGGTGAGGCGCTCAACGAGATCGCGACGGGTTTTGCGGGGCAGTGGCCCGAGTTCAAGGAGCGGTTCGCGCGCTTGCGGGAGTCGGTGCGGTTGATGCGGGAGCTGTGGCTCGGGGATCGGGTCGATTTCGAGGGCGAGTTTTTCTCCACGAAGGGGGCGTCGATTTACGACGTGCCCGAGGACGGGATCCCGGTGTATATCGCGGCGGGTGGTCCGGTGGTGGCCCGGTATGCCGGGCGCAGTGGGGACGGGTTCATTTGTACGTCGGGTAAGGGTATGGAGTTGTATACGGAGAAGTTGCTGCCGGCGGTGGCGGAGGGGGCGGCGAAGGCGGAGCGCGATGTCGCGGAGATCGACAAGATGATCGAGATCAAGATTTCGTATGACACCGATCCGGAGTTGGCGTTGGAGAACACCCGGTTCTGGGCGCCGTTGTCGTTGACGGCGGAGCAGAAGCATTCGATCGATGATCCGATCGAGATGGAGAGGGCGGCGGATGCGTTGCCGATCGAGCAGGTCGCGAAGCGGTGGATCGTGGCGTCGGATCCGGATGAGGCGGTGGCGCAGATCAAGCCGTACCTCGACGCCGGGTTGAATCATCTGGTGTTCCACGCGCCCGGACACGACCAGAAGCGGTTCCTGGAGCTCTTCGAGCGCGACCTCGCACCCCGGCTCCGCGGCTAGGCGGCTTCGCCGCCTGTGAGTGGTTAACGAGTGCAGAGACTCCTTAACCACTCACAGGCGCGGAGCGCCTCAGAGCATGTGCACCCGCTTGTACAGGCGCTTGGACGGCCCGCCCAGCAGGTCCGCGTCGGCGAGGAAGCGCATCAGTGGCTGCGAGCTTTCGCGTACTTTCGCGGCGCGGAACGAGTTGTTCTTCGCCTCGCGTAGCGCTCGCTCGGTGTCGAGTCCGGCGGCGGCGTAGACCGCGGGATTGATCATGCTCGACACGATGAGGTTCGCCGCAATCGCGATGGCGCCGCGGCTGGCCGCCCGGCGAGCCTTGCTGGTACCCGCCGCACGGCGCAGTGTCTCCTCACGAGCGAAACGCATGTGCCGGGCTTCCTCGACCACGTGAATCTTGCTGGTCACCCGAACGATCGGCTGAACACGGGTGTCCTTCATCCAGTCGCGCTGCATGACGTCGAGGATTTCTTCGGCGACCAGAATGCCGGCGTAGGCGACCTCTCCCGACGCGAGAGCTTTGAATCCGCGACCCAGGTTGACGACGGCACGGCGCGGCACGTACGACGGGCAGCCGAACTTCTCGGCGGTACGAGCGAACATCACGGAGTGCCGGCATTCGTCGGCGACCTCGGTGAGCGCGAACTGGAAGTGCGCCTGCGAGGCATCCTTGGCATACATGTCCCGGATGACCATCTGCTGCAGGATCATCTCGAACCAGATGCCGGTGCCCATGATCGAGGACACTTCGTGCTTGGTCAGCGTGATCTGCTGCTCGAACGTCATTTCGTTCCACAGGGGGGTTCCGTACAGCGTGGACCATTCCGGCGTCAGGCCGTAGAGGTCGTCAGGGACCGGTGCATCCCAGTCGACCTCGACCATGGGGTCGTACGACATCCTCGCGGAGGATTCGAGGAGCCGTGTACCCGTGTCCTGGCGGTCGGTGATCCTCGGGTTGCGAAGCTCGAGCGTAGAACGGGTCATGAGCGTCCTCCATATCAGTGTGACGAGACGTAACATGTAATATGGACCTTAGATTGCTTTACGTCAAGGCGTCTCGTGTACAAATGCTGGACTCCCTGACGGATACGTCGCCCTTCGAACCGGTGGGTGATGATTCCCACACACGTCCGGAGTTAGCTTGCTGAATGTTTGCTGATGGTCTGTAGTGGGTGTGCCTGCAGTCGGCAACAAGCTCCCGAACCGCAACGCGCAGGGTTCGGGATCGGCCGGCGGTCCCTCCCCCGACTCGGGGTCGTCGGCTGTTCCCACACCCGCTCACCCCAGCGGGTGTGGGAACAACCAGGCCGCCTGCGGCCCTCCTTCGAAGAAAGTTGGATGAGCAATGCCCGAGCAGAACCCTGTGAAACCCGACATCGTCGTCGGAGCCCGTGTCCGTGTTCGGCGCGAGACGGAAACGACGGCGCAGGGTGTGGTGATCGAGGATTTCGCGGAACTGACCACGTCGGGGCAGTCGCTCGGCCGCGACTGGGCTCCGGTGCACCGGTGGGCGGTCGCTCTCGACGACGGACGTCTCGTGTTCGCCCACGACGGCGAACTCGACGTCGACACCGCGTCGAGCGGACAGTGACCGTCGTCAGTCGACGCCGTCGAGGCGGTTCATCGTCCGGTGCAGTTGGTCTTCGCTGAGCGCCGGTCCGCCCAAGGTGCTGTGGCCGTCCCGTTTGCGCGGAGACCATCGAGCGCGAAGCCGAGGACGCGCATCCATAACTCGGGTGATTCTGCGCTGGCGAAGTCGGCGACAGCGTCTACTTGAATCTCTTACTACCTGCCACTGACATGGCCGATGTCGGAGATGTAAGTACTTCACGGCTACCCGTAACGCCTTGTGCGGGTGCTCTCGGTGAAGAAGTAGACGAGACCTTTCCGCGGATCCGGCATCGCTTCGGCTGCGGTCGAGATCTCGACGACGTCCTGGAGGCGCGCAGCGAACAGGTGCTCGATTAGTTGATCCTTGCTCGCAAATCGGCGGTAGACGGTCCCGACTCCGACACCGGCATCCTCCGCGACCTCGGCGAGCCTGGCCATCGAGACCCCGGGATGTGAACACCTCGCGCGGGGCGACTGCAGGATGCGTTCGAGGTTTGCCCGCACGTCGCTGCGGAGAGCACGGTTGTCTGGGGACTCATCTCCTCGGCAGCAGACAACTCCAGCGCCGAGCACGCCGTGTCCGGGGATCCGGCCGTCGTGGCGCAGCAGCTCGCCGAGGGTGCGGCGCTGGCCAGCTATCACTCCGCGTTCTGGGTGGCCGCAGCATTTTTCGCTGTAGGCGCGTTGGTGTCGATGACACTGTATCGCAACGAGATTCCGCAGCAGGACGCCGATGCGGGGCCAGTTCTGGTCCACTGATGGAGTGTGCTGATCGGGGCCCTATCGAGGCGGTTCGCGGCGAACGGTGCGGGGGGTCGGCCTGGCATCTGGAGACCGCGCGATGGTGCGGATGCCGGTCAACCCCTCGATGGCCGCGGCCAGATCGTCGGCGGACAAGGCTCCTGATTCGGGGTCCGTATCTGCAGGCTCGTGGCCTGGTCGGGACTTCTGGTTCATATGTCTACCTGTCCTCGAGTCGACGCGGGGGGCACTGATCAGGGTCGGGCGGGTTCGGCTTCAGCGGCACAGGCGCCACCACATACGGGCGTAATTGTCTGGCTGCAAGCATGTTTCCCCCTTTCCCGGCGGCTGTCCGCCCCATCTCCTGGTTCCACCACACACCACGAGCAAACGTCTGGCAACTTGCGGCGCTGTGATTGTCCCCACGTAGATGGTACGGTCGGGAACAGATATCCCGGGTAGCGCTGGTGAGCGGGTCGCGCTGATGACGCAATGACGTTGGTCAGGTGGCAGTCAGTGCGAACACCCGCATGTTGCGATCGGTGCGGGTCTCGTAGACGCCGTAGACCCGGACCATCGCATCGAATTCGCGATAGATGCGGGTTCGTTCCGGTTCGGTGAGGAGAGTGGCGGTCACCGGGATCGCCTTTCCCCCGATGGTCACCGTCGCGTGCGGCTCCGCGATGAGGTTCGCGGACCAGGCGGGGTGTTTCTCTTGTCCGAAGTTGCTGCCCACCACGTAGATTCGGTCACCCTCGCGGTGGTGCAGCAGTGGACTGGTCCTCGGCTTCCCGGACTTGCGGCCCGTCGTGGTGAGAAGCACCACCGGCGCGGCGATCGGGCCGAGAACAGTGAAACGTCCACCGCTCTTCTGGAGTAGACGCCGGTCCACTCCGGCGAGCTTCCGAATCACCCACGACCCCGGCCGGGTAGCGGCGAAGGCCGCGGCAGGCTCACGGAGGAAGCTGTTTTCGCTGCCCCACCGCACGTCGGGGAAGGGTGATTCGGCCATATGTCATCTGACCGCTTCGCAGGACCCCTGTCAATCGTGGTGGCCGGAGGTGCCGACGGCGACGGCGCCGGCGCGGACCGCCGGATACGCTGTGGCCATGGCTGCACCTGGAACCTCCGCACCAGTGAGTCCGCCGGGCCCTTCGGCCCCGTCGAGCATCTATATCGCCTCGCCGGAGGGGGACACCGGTAAGTCCACCATCGCCTTGGGTGTCTTGCAGATGCTGTGTGCCTCGGCGGCACGGGTGGGTGTTTTCCGGCCGATAGCGCGATCGACGGAGGAGACCGACTACATCCTGGAGTTGCTGCTCGAGCACACGACCGCCGACGTCGGTTACGAGCAGTCCCTGGGTGTCACCTATGAGCACGTCCACGCCGACCCCGACGGCGCGCTCGGTGAGATCGTCGCGCGGTATCACACGATGGCCGAGCAGTGTGATGCCGTCGTGGTCATCGGTAGCGACTACACCGACGTGGCCAGCCCAAGTGAGCTCGGGTACAACGCGAGGATCGCCGTCAACCTGGGTGCGCCGGTGCTCCTCGCATTGCGGGGAGCGCGCCGCAGTCCTGACGAGGTGGCCCAGCTCGCTGCGCTGTGCATCGGTGAGTTGAAGGCACATCACGCTCATCTGATCGCGGTGATCGCCAATCGGTGCGACCCGGACGAACTCGGCGCCGTCACGTCCGCGCTGTCCGCCACCGGCGTGCCTGCGTGGAGCTTGCCGGAGATTCCGCTGTTGACGGCGCCGACCATGGCAGAACTGCTCGACGCCGTCGACGGCACGTTGTTCAGTGGTGATCCAGAGCTTCTGCATCGTGAAGCGTTGCGGGTGATGGTCGGCGGCATGACGGCCGAGCACATCCTCGAGCGTCTGAGTGACGGGGTGGTGGTGATCGCGCCCGCCGACCGTTCCGACGTACTGCTGGCGATGGTGAACGCCCACGACGCGGAAGGGTTTCCGTCGCTCGCCGGAATCATCATGAACGGTGGTCTGCTCCCGCATCCCGCGATCGCCGACCTGATGGCAGGTTTGAAACCGCGTCTTCCGATCCTCACCACCTCGCTGGGTACGTTCGACACGGCAAGTGTTGCCGCTCAGACGCGGGGCCGGGTGGCCGTCGGCTCGCAACGCAAGGTCGACACCGCGTTGAGCGTCATGGAGCAGCACGTCGATCCCGCTGTTCTCGTCGAACGGCTGAAACTTCCGATTCCCTCGGTGGTCACACCGCAGATGTTCGAGTACCAGCTGATCGACCGGGCCCGGCGCGGTCGCAGGCACATCGTCCTTCCGGAGGGTGACGACGACCGTATCCTCCGGGCCGCGGGCCGATTGCTCCAACGCCAGGTGGCGGAGCTGACACTCCTCGGAGACGAGGGGCAGGTGCGCAGGCGTGCCGCCGAACTCGGTGTGGACCTGTCCGAGGCGCAGGTTCTCGATCCGCGAACCTCGGAGTACACCACTTCGTTCGCCGAGGAGTACGCCCGGCTGCGCGCGCACAAGGGTATGACCCTCGAGCGTGCACGGGAGGTGATGGGCGACATCTCGTACTTCGGAACCATGATGGTGCACAGGGGAATAGCGGACGGAATGGTGTCCGGCGCCGCGCACACCACCGCGCACACGATTCGGCCGTCGTTCGAGATCATCAAGACTCGGCCGGGTGTGAACACGGTGTCGAGCGTGTTCCTGATGTGTCTGTCCGACCGCGTCCTCGCCTACGGCGACTGCGCGGTCGTGCCCGATCCCACCGCCGAGCAACTGGCCGACATCGCGATCTCGTCCGCTGAGACGGCCGCGCAGTTCGGCATCGCCCCGCGCATCGCGATGCTGTCGTACTCCACCGGCGATTCGGGGACCGGCGCAGATGTCGACAAGGTGCGCTCCGCCACCGCCGTCGTCCGCGAGCGACGACCGGATCTGTTGGTGGAAGGACCGATTCAGTATGACGCCGCCATCGAGCAGAGTGTGGCCGACAAGAAGATGCCCGACTCGCAGGTTGCGGGTAAGGCAACGGTGTTCATCTTCCCCGATCTCAACACCGGCAACAACACCTACAAGGCGGTGCAGCGCAGTGCTGGTGCCATCGCCGTCGGCCCGGTGTTGCAGGGTCTGAACAAGCCGGTCAACGACCTTTCCCGGGGCGCGCTGGTCGAGGATATCGTCAATACGGTGGCCATCACGGCCATACAGGCCGCGGCGCTCGAACCTCGGGGGGCAGACACGTGAGCGACGACACCGCAGGATCGGTACTGGTACTCAACTCCGGTTCTTCGTCGATCAAGTTCCAGCTCATCCAGCCGGACACCGGCGAGTCGATCGCCTCCGGGCTCATCGAGCGGATCGGCGAACCGGACGGGCACATCGTGTATCGGCACCGCACCGGCGTGGAGGAACGACACGGTGTCATCGCCGACCATCGCGCGGGTTTGAAGACGGTCCTCGAGGTGGTCGCCGAGGTCGGCCGGCCGCTCGGTGAGGCGGGGATCGTCGCCGTGGGGCACCGCCTCGTTCATGGTGGCAAGGTGTTCTACGAGCCCACGATCATCGACGACGACGTAGTGCGGGCCATCTCCGATCTGTCGAGCCTGGCGCCGCTGCACAATCCGGCGAACGTGATCGGCATCGAGGTGGCCCGGGAAGTGCTTCCCGACGTCCCGCACGTCGGAGTATTCGACACTGCGTTCTTCCACACCCTGCCCGCGGCGGCGTCCACCTATGCCATCGATCGGAGCATCGCGCAGCAGTACGACATTCGGCGGTACGGCTTCCACGGGACGTCGCACCAGTACGTGTCGTCCTGTGCCGCCCAGTTCCTCGGCAGGGATACCTCCGAGCTCGACCAGATAGTTCTGCATCTGGGCAACGGCGCCTCGGCGTCCGCCATACACGGCGGCCGAGCCGTCGACACCAGCATGGGATTCACGCCACTCGAGGGCCTCGTCATGGGTACGCGCAGTGGTGACATCGACCCGGGAGTCCTCCTTCATCTGTATCGGCAGGGACTGACGGTCGACCGGATCGACGACCTGCTCAACCGGCAGTCGGGTCTGCGAGGGCTGTCCGGCGTCAACGACTTCCGCTCGCTCCGGACCCTCGTCGGTGAGGGAAACGCGGACGCCGCGCTCGCCTATGACGTGTATGTGCACCGGCTCCGGAAGTACATCGGCGCCTACCTCGTGGAGCTGGGCGGTGCCGATGTCATCACGTTCACCGGGGGAGTGGGCGAGAACAACGTCGATGTCCGGCGCGACAGCCTGGCGGGGCTCGAACGTCTCGGCATCATTGTCGACGACACGCGCAACAGCTCGGAATCCCGGTCGCCCCGGCGCATCTCCTCGGACGACTCCGAGGTCAAAATTCTTGTCGTCCCCACCAACGAGGAGTTGGCGATTGCCCGGGCGGCAGTCGACTTGGTGGGTAGCTGAGCCGGTGACCGACTGCTAGAACAGGCTTTTCGGGCGAATGGTGTTGGCCCGGTCGACCAGTGCATAGCGGTGGGTGCGTTCGGGGGCTTTGCGGGCCAGTGCGCGCAGCGCCGCCTCGGTGCCCGTGCGTAACCCGTGTTCGGTGAACGGCACATCGAGGAAAGGTCTTTGTTCGGTGGTCGACGTGTGGCCGCTGCGTATCCAGTCGAGTGCGGTACCCAGCACGAGGGTGCGCATCTGGAGTGCCCGGCTCTCTTCGTGCGGCAGCGCGGCGACACGAAGCGCCGCCTCGCGCAGCTCGGACTCCTCGATCTTGTCGATCGGCCGCCCGGACAGCAGCACCAGCACACCGGTCATCCGGGCCACGGTGAAGTGCCGGGAGGTGGGGGGAACCTCGTCGAGCGCCGCGAGGGCACCGGAAAGATCTCCGCGCTCGGTGAGTTGCCGTGCCAGCCCGAATGCCGCACTCACAGCGTTGTGGTCGGTGCGCCACACCGACCGGTAGTACTTCTCCGCGAACGACCGCCACGGGGCCGGGTCCGAGGTATCCCAGTGCTGCAGGATCAACTCGGCGGTCGCGGCCAGGGCGAGCTTGGGTGCCGTCTCACCGGGCATCGCTTGCAGCACGCCTTCGAAGTGGGAGAAGGCCGCCTCGTAGTCGCCGGAGAGCAGTGCGGCGATTCCTGCATACCAGTCGATCCGCCAGTTGTCGCCGACGTCTCCCTCCACTTCCCCGAGCAGGGTGAGTGCCGTGGCCGCGTCGCCGAGATCGAGGTGGGCCTTGATCTCGGCGAGCGTGAGTTCGCGGGAAAACGACACATCGGGATTTCCGGCGAGGCGTTCGATGCCGTTGTCCCGGGCATGTCGCAGGGAGTCGAGCGTCTGCTGCGGTTCGCTGTGAACGGCGGCGGCCAGCAGGGGAGCGTTGGGGTCGGTGGGATCGATCAGCGGCACCGCCAGGGCCTGCGCCACCGAGCGCGCATCGAGTTTCTGGTCTCGTTGCACACCGTCGACGTAGACGTCGGTCTGTTCGACGGCCTCGTTGGTGCCGAAAGTTGTTCGCTGCCTGCTGAACACCGTGGAGAGTCCGGGGTGCTCCTCGCCGGTCTGCTGCGCGAGTACCTCACGGAGCACGCCGGTGAGCTGACCGGCCATCTCGTGCGCCGAGCGGAAACGCTTCGCGGGGTCGGGATCGGTGGCACGCAGCAGGAGTCGATGGAAGAACTCGTATTCGGCCAGCAGCGGCGCGTTGTCCGGCGTCGGTATCCCGTCGAGGTACCGGCCCTTGTCGGAGGGCATGTCGAGCGTCAGCACCGCCAGCGTGCGGCCCACCGTGTAGATGTCGGAGGCGACGGTCGGGCCCGTCTTCACGATCTCCGGTGCCTGGAAACCCGGTGTGCCGTAGAGATAGCCGTAGTCCTCGATGCCCGCGACCGCGCCGAGGTCGATCAGCTTGAGCGAATCCTCGGTCACCATCACGTTGTCGGGCTTGAGGTCGTTGTAGACCAGGCCCGTGGAGTGCAAATAGTCGAGTGCCGGAAGTATCTCCAGCACATAGGCGATGGCTTGCTCGATGGGCATCCGCTCAGGGCGGTGGTGCGTCGAGAGAACGTCCCTCAGTGAGTGCCCGCCTACGTACTCCATGACGATGTACCCCATCGGAGTCCCGTCGGATCGGGGTTGCTCGACGAAGTTGTAGATCTTCACGATGCTCGGGTGCGCCACCTCGGCGAGAAACTGGCGTTCGGCCACGGCGACCGCCTGCGCCTCGGCATCACCGAAATGCAACAGACCCTTGAGAACCACCCATCGATCGCTCACGTTGCGGTCGATTGCGAGATAAATCCACCCGAGACCGCCGTGCGCGATGCATCCCTGCACCTCGTACTGGCCGCTCACCAGCTCGCCAGGCCGCAGAAGCGGCCGGAAGTCGAAGGTGGCGGCGCACGAGGGACATGTGCCGAACTCGCACTCTTCCGCAGTGGCGCACTTCCGGCCGACCGGATTGCCGCACTTCCAGCAGAACCGCTTGTTCTCGGGAACCGTCGGGTCCGACATGACGGCCGAAGCCGGGTCGACCGTCTTCACCACCGGCACTTCGACGAGCCCACCACCCAGGCGCAGGCGGCCGCCGGAGCGACTGCGCGGTGACCGCGTCGAGCGACCTGTCGTCGAGGCTCCCGATGGACGCGAAGCCTGCGTGGCCTGTTCCGGTTCGCGGGGTGCAGCCTGCGTGGCCTGTTCCGGTTCGCGGGACGCAGCCTGAGTGGCGACGTCGGGATCCGGCGACCCCGAATTCTCCTGGGACATCGGCCTCAGTCCTGGTACACGGCGGCCGGAGGGACGGGCGACGGTCCCAGCATCGACAACCAGCGGTTGTAGGAGTCGGTCCAGGTTCCGTCGCGGCGGATCCGCTCGAGGGTTGCGTTGACGAACCGCACGAGGTCCTCGTTCGATTTGGTGATGCCGATCCCGTACGGTTCGGCGCCCATGCTGTCCCCGACGATCTCGAGGTACGGGTCCTGAGATGCCAGTCCGGCCAGAATCGTGTCGTCGGACGTCACCGCATCGACCTGCCGTTGCTGCAACACCACCAGGCAGTCGGACCACATCGGCACGGTGAGGATCTCGGCCGTCGGCGCCACCTGCTGCAGCCGCTCCAAGGAGGTGGTGCCGCGCACCACACATACCCGTTGTCCGGCCAGCTCCGCCGGACCGCGGATGGGCGAGCCCTTGACGACGAGGACCCGTTGTCGCGCCTCGAAGTACTGGCTCGAGAACGCCACCCTCTCTCGCCGGTCGCAGGTGATCGTCATCGTCTTGGCGACGACATCGACCAGCGACTCCTGCAGCGCCCGTTCACGATCGGCGGACGTGAGAATTCGGTACTCCAGGCGCTCCGGGTCACCGAACAGATCCCGTGCAATCTCACGGGCGATGTCGACATCGAAGCCCTCGATCATGCCGGTGGCCGGGTCGCGGAAACTCATGAGGTTACTGCCGGTGTCCAACCCGACGATCAGCCGGCCCCGCGCGCGGATGGCGTCAACGGTCGGACTCGGTGGTGTGCCTGCGTCGGAAACGGGGCGCAGACTGGCTGTGGGATCGCCGCAGTCGCCGCCCGGCGCGGGAGCCGGTGTCGAACGGTCCGTCGGTGCCGGGGCGACGCCGGCCGGTAACGGCGGTTCGGTGTACGAGATGCTCGGCGAACCGACGTGCCCCGACGTCGACTGGGTGCAACCGCAGAGGAGCATCGCCAGCGCTAGCACCACGGGTGCGATCCGGTGCCGCCTCACTGATACTCCCTCAACCGCGGCCACAGTCCGATGATAATTCCGATCACGGCGATCAGCGTCAGGGCGAAGGCCCCCGGGCCCAACGCCGTCAGCACCCCGGATGCGGACGCCACATGGGAGCGCAGATGATCGCGGGCAGAGTCGATGCCTTCGGTGAGCGCTTCGTCGAGAGCGGTGAACTGGGCGGCCGAATTCTCGTCACCGGGACCGATGGCGATGGCCGCGCCGGTGAGGAAATCGCCTTCGGCGAGAACGGTGTTCATCCGTTCGTGCGCCGTCGACCAGCGGTTCCATGCTTCCTCGGCCCGGGTCACCTCGGCGTCACCGACCGGGTTGTCGTCCTCGCGCGGATAGTTCGACAGCACCGCACCGAGTTGAGCGGACTTGTCGTCGAACACCGCGTCGTAGTCGCCGTTCGAATCGCGTCGCACCAACCTGAGTGTCTCCTCGGTGCGCGCCTGCTGGGCGAGGATGCGACCGGTGGTCAATTCGTGCAGCGGCCGGGCACCCTCGGTGAGTGCGCGATGGGTGTCGAGAGCCGAGATCAGCCCTGCTATCAGCATCCATGCCAGCAGAATGGCGGTCGCCGACGATGCCAGGATCAAACCGAGATTGAACGTGCGCCTGGTGAGCCGGGCCAGCACTACCTGGGTGAGGACAAGTCCCACCGCGGCCGTCAGCAGGAGCGCGAGAGCGAACCACGGAGGCCGTGAGTAGTTACTCTGCGTCGACGCGACGCGGGTCTCGTGCCCGGCGTGCAACTGCTGCGCCATCGGAAGCAGGCTCGTCTGCATCAGCGTCGAGGCCTCGCCGAGGTAGGCCGCCCCGACGGGGTTGCCCACCCGGTTGTTCGCCCGCGCGGTCTCCACGAGCCCGGTGTACACCGTGAGGTCGGTGGAGATGGAGGCGAGGAGCCGGCGGCTGTCCTCTTCGCTCGCTGCCAGCCCGCCGGAGGCGTGAACGAGATCCGCCGACGCCGTGCCGATCGCCTGCGCGTACCTGTCCCGAAGGTCGCCCGGCTCGAGGCCCCCCGAGATGAACGCCGTCGTGGCTGCGGCGTCGGCCACCGACAACGCGATATACAGATTCTGCGCCGAGTACGACAACGGTTCGGCATCCACGAGGACGGCGTCGAGCGTGGCCGCCCTGCCGTTCACCGTGGAGGTGGCCACCAGGCCGGCGGCCACGCACAGGAGCATGAGCAGAATGCCGAGACCGGTCAGTCTGGCCGGGGTCGAGTGGAGGAAGGCGCGCAACTCCCTGCGGCGAGCCACCGCCGGATCGACCTCGTCGTCCGCGAGGGCCGACAAAGCTCGGCTACCGTGGGGTTCGATCGACGGTGCCTCACGCAGAACCACGTCGCACCCCTTCTGAAACCGGCCGCACTGTGTGGGGAGCATATAAGCTGCCGCGCCGGGAGGCGGTCAACCGGACGGAGTGCGGGATCGTGCCCCGGCCGAACGGAGACCGAACGGGGCCGTGAGCTGGCGAGGCCGGGAGAAACCGTTAGTGTGAGGGAACTGCAGGTGACCCATCAGGTCGGACAGGGGTAGTCGATGCGTGGTGACGGGGACGGCTGGGCAACCGGTCCGGACGGCAGTCGTCATTGGGGCAAGCACGGTGCGGCCGGATTGTTGTTGCGTGCTCCGCTCGCGGACGAGACGCCGGCGGTGCTGCTCCAACATCGTGCGGTCTGGAGCCATCAAGGTGGGACGTGGGCGTTGCCCGGCGGCGCCCGGGACAGCCACGAGACGACGACCCATGCTGCGGTCCGGGAAGCCAGAGAGGAGACCGGCATCGAGAGCGCGGCCATCCGGGTGCGCACCGAGGTCGTGACGATGGAAGCCGCCAGCGGCTGGAGCTACACCACAGTGATCGCCGACGCCGAGCGCCCGCTCCCCACCGTTGCCAACGGTGAGAGCACGGAGCTGCGCTGGGTTCGTGAATCCGACGTCGCAGGGCTGCCGCTCCATCCGGGGTTCCAGGCGGGCTGGCAGATGCTGCGCACCACGGAGGTTCGGCTGGTCCTCGCCGGGCACGACGTTCTGGGGGAGCACGCCTCGCTGACACACTTGTCGAAGGCGTTGCCCCGCACGATCCACATGCCCGACGGAACCTACGGCTGGCTCCCGCGCGTCGAGGTGCTCGACTCGCTCGAGGTGATCGGTGGCACCGCAGAGCCGGCAGGCCATGGCACCACCGTCGGAACGGTGACCGCCGTGGTGACCGCGGACCCCGAACTCGTCGACCAACTCGCGGGCACCGTCCTCACCCTGGAGCCGTCGACCGTCCTGGGCTGGCTGGATCAGCCCTGACTCAGCTGTTGACGCGGAGCATTCCGGCAAGTGAGCGCGCCGCCGCCTGAGGGTCCCGGGCCTCCGTGATCGCCCGCACCACGACGATGCGGGTGGCTCCCGCAGCCAGAATTTCCGGTACCCGCGACTCGTCGATGCCACCGATCGCAAACCAGGGTCGGGTGGGCTGTGCATCGGCGGTGGACCGCACCAGTTCAATACCCGCCGCCGTGCGTCCCGGCTTGGTGGGGGTGGCCCACACGGGCCCGGTGCAGAAGTAGTCGACGTCGTCCTCGATCGCCGCGAGACTGGCCTGCGCCCGGCTGTGGGTGGACCGGCCGATCAGGACATCCGGCCCTACGACGTTCCGGGCGTACGGCACCGGAAGGTCGCCCTGGCCGAGGTGAAGGACATCGGCTCCGGCTGCGAGCGCCATGTCCGCGCGGTCGTTGACGGCGAGCAGGGCGCCGTGCCTCCGTGCGACGGCGGCGAGCACGGACAGTGCCGCAAGTTCGTCGCGTGCGTCCATCGGACCCAGCTCGCGCTCGCCGGCCGAGCCCTTGTCGCGGAGCTGGATGATGTCGACACCACCGGACAGCGCGGCTTCCGCGAACTGTGCCAGGTCACCTTTCTCGCGTCGAGCGTCGGTACACAGGTACAAACGCGCAGCTCCGAGGCGACGCCGACGTTCTGCATGGCTGGTGTGATGCGAGGTGGTCACGGCATGACGGTAGCCTCTACGGTGAAAGTGCAACACGGGAGTCCCGGGATCGTGGGGCTGAGAGGGGCTCACGCCGAGCCCGACCGTCATACCTGACCCGGATCATGCCGGCGCAGGAAGTGAGGTGGTGTTCGATGTCAACGGTTCTGAGACCACGGTCGGTGTCCGTTGTCGGCGGCGGTGTGATCGGGCTTTCGATTGCGTGGCGCGCCGCCCACGCCGGATGGTCGGTCCGCCTGTACGACCCGGCGATCGGCTCGGGTGCTTCGTGGGTGGCGGGGGGAATGCTGGCACCGCTGTCCGAGGGCTGGCCCGGCGAGGAGAGTGTCCTCGAGCTGGGCAGTGCGTCACTGGACCGGTGGCCCGACTTCGGCAAGGAGCTCGAGGCCGCCGCCGGTGTCGAGCTGTTCACGTCGGCCAGTTCACTCACCGTCGCGCTCGACGCCGCCGATGCCGAAGATCTGCGCACCATCGCCGAATGGGTCGGTGCGCAGGGACGCGATCTGCAGATCCTGAGCCGAAGCGAGGTACGCGAACTCGAGCCGATGCTCGGGCGTGGGGTTCGGCTCGGACTGCTCGCGGTCGCGGAACTCGCCGTCGACAACCGGTTGCTGCTGGCGGCACTGCGAACGTGCGCAGTCGACACCGGAGTGGAGTTGATCGAGGAGAGTGTGTCCGACCTCGGCCTGCTCGACACCGACCAGATCGTCCTCACCGCAGGCGTGGCGTCTCCGTCGCTGTGGCCGGGGCTTCCGGTTCGCCCGGTGAAGGGGGAGATCCTGCGACTGCGAGCCCGTCCCGGGGTGACGCCGGCGCCGGGGCGGACCATTCGCGGCAGTGTGCACGGCCGGCCCGCGTACATCGTGCCGCGGGCCGACGGAATCGTCGTGGGCGCCACCCAGCACGAATCCGGCCACGACACCCAGGTCACCGTCGCCGGGGTGCGCGACCTCATCGCCGACGCCGAAGCCCTGATGCCTGCGATCGGCGAGTACGAACTGCGCGAGGCCTCGGCCGGTCTGCGGCCGATGACTCCCGACAATCTGCCCCTGATCGGGCGAGTGTCGGATCGGGTCGTGGTGGCGACGGGACACGGTCGCAACGGCGTCCTGCTCACCCCCGTCACCGCCGACGCGACGGTGGCACTGTTGGAGGGATCGGCTCTCGCCGAGGCGAAGGCTGCCGACCCCGGACGTTTCGAGAAAGTAGCGAGGTAGAGATGAGTGAGCAGCAAGTGGTGGTGCCCGTCGGCATCACCGTCAACGGCGAGGACCACGAGTTCGCGGTAGCGCCCACCGTCGCCCACCTGCTGGAGACGCTGAACCTGCCCACGAAAGGCATTGCGGTAGCGGTCAATGGTGCCGTGTTCCCGAAGGCCCGCTGGGACGAAGTCGTGGACCGCGGCTGGGACATCGAAATCCTCACGGCGGTGCAGGGTGGCTGACGTGACACCGGTGGCGCAGAAGGGCCTGACGATCGCCGGCCGCACCTTCGACTCGCGGTTGATCATGGGCACCGGCGGCGCCGCCAACCTCACCGTGCTGGAAGAGGCGCTGGTGGCATCCGGCACCGAGTTGACGACCGTCGCGATGCGCCGGGTCGACGCGGCCGGCGGCACCGGCGTGCTCGACCTGCTGCGGCGGCTCGACATCGCGCCGCTCCCGAACACCGCGGGTTGCCGGGGCGCGGCCGAGGCGGTGCTCACCGCGCAGCTCGCCCGAGAGGCGCTGGAAACCGACTGGGTGAAGCTCGAGGTGATCGCCGACGAACGCACCCTGATGCCCGACGCGATCGAGCTCGTCAGTGCGGCAGAGCAATTGGTCGACGACGGCTTCGTCGTCCTGCCGTACACCACGGATGACCCGGTGCTGGCCCGCCGGCTCGAGGACATCGGGTGTGTTGCCGTGATGCCCTTGGGGTCACCGATCGGAACCGGATTGGGCATCGCCAACCCGCACAACATCGAAATGATCGTCGACGGGGCTGGGGTGCCGGTGATCCTCGACGCCGGCATCGGAACCGCGAGCGACGCCACCCTGGCGATGGAGTTGGGCTGTGACGCCGTCCTCCTCGCCACCGCCGTCACCCGGGCCAAGGACCCGGCGCTGATGGCGTCGGCGATGCGTGGCGCTGTCGTGGCGGGATACGAGGCACGTCACGCGGGCCGGATACCCAAACGATTCTGGGCGCAGGCGTCGTCGTAGTTCTCGGGGTCGCGTCGGGGTCTCGCTCAGGGTCCGACCGGTACCAGGGGACGAGTCAGGTGTAGACCTGCGGCCGATGCGCGCCGGCCGCAGGTTCGGGCATCCTCGTCACCATGATTGAAGTGAGGGGACTGACAAAGACCTTCGGTGCGACGAAGGCGGTGGACAACCTGACGTTCACCGTCCAGCCGGGTATGGTCACCGGCTTCCTCGGGCCGAACGGTGCAGGCAAATCGACGACGATGCGGATGATCCTCGGGCTGGACCGTCCCACCGCGGGCACGGCGCTGATCGACGGCAAACCGTACCGTGAGCTGGTGCAGCCGCTCCGGACCGTGGGCGCACTCCTGGACGCCAAGTGGGTGCATCCCAACCGCTCCGCCCGCGCCCACCTGCAGTGGATGGCGGCCTCGAACTCGCTGCCGAAGAGCCGGGTGGACGAGGTGCTGCACCTCGTGGGCCTCACGGAGGTGGCAGGCAAGAAGGCCGGTGGGTTCTCGCTCGGCATGTCCCAGCGACTCGGCCTGGCCGCCACCCTTCTCGGTGACCCGAAGGTGCTGCTGTTCGACGAGCCGGTGAACGGTCTCGACCCCGAGGGCATCGTGTGGATCCGCAAATTCATGCAGCGCCTCGCGGCCGAGGGACGCACCGTGCTGGTGTCGAGCCACCTGCTCTCCGAGATGGCACTCACCGCAGAGCATCTGGTGGTCATCGGCCGTGGGCGCCTGATCGCAGACACGACGGTGTCGGAATTCGTGAGCAAGTCCTCGGAATCGACGGTGCGGGTGCGCAGTCCGCAACTGGATGCGCTGCGGAGCGCGCTGACGTCGAATGGGCTCACGGTCCGCGAGGACGGATCCGACGGGCAGCAGGCGCTCGTCGTGGTCGATTCGTCCACCGACGTGATCGGCGCGATCGCCGGATCGCAGGGAATCACCCTCCACGAGTTGGCCTCTCAGCGCGGTTCGCTCGAGGACGCCTTCATGAAACTGACAGGAGACGACGTGCAGTACCACGCAGAAAGCGTCGACGACGTGATGAAGGGTGCACTGTAATGGCTGTTCTCAATGCGGAACGCATCAAGATCACCTCCACCCGGTCGCCGTGGTGGTGCACCGTCATCATCGTCGTGCTGGGTCTCGGCCTGGCCGCGGTCATCGGGTTGAGCGCGAAGGCCAGCATCAACTCTTTCAACGACCAGTTGGCGGACGGGAAGGAACCCGATTTCGAACCCTTCCTGCCGCAGATGGCCGATGCCGTCGGCGGCGTCTCCGGATTCGGTGTCCTGGTCCTGATGATCCTCGCGACCCTGGCCGTGACCAGTGAATACCGCTTCGGGGTCATTCGCACCACGTTCCAGGCAATTCCGAACCGCGCTTCCGTCCTCGTCGCCAAGGCCGGCCTGATCGGCGCGTTCGGTGCCGTGCTGACGTTCGTCCTCACCTTCGGGGCGTACGCCATCGCGAAGGCGACCGCGGGCAACGAGGCAGGTGCTGCCCTCACACTCTCCGGTGGGGATGCGTGGCGGTCGATCTACGGAGTGCCGATCTACGCGTTCCTCTGTGTCGTGCTCGCCGTCGGGATCGGTGCGTTGCTGCGCCAGTCGGCGGGAGCGATCGCGCTGCTGCTGCTCTGGCCGCTACTGATCGAAAGCCTGTTCAACCTGTTCGGATCATTCGGTGAGAAAATCATGCCGTTCCTGCCGTTCCTCAATGCCAATCACTTCCTCGGGGCACCGCAGGGCGTGGACTTCCACTGGGGACCGTGGGGCAGTCTCGTGTACTTCGCGGTGTTCGTCCTGGTGATCTTCGGGGCCAGCCTGGTGGTGGTGAACAAGCGCGACGCGTGAAACCGATAGAGTACTTTCGCCCTGCCCCTCCGCCAGGTGAACGTCGGGAGACCTGGCTGGGATCGTAGGCAGGGCGGGGAGCCTGTGGGCCGGTGCGACATCCATTCGCACCGGCCCACAGGTGGTTCTGCGTTAGGCTCCCGACATGCGACTACGGGGACTTTTCACCGTCGGAGTGACCGGTGCGCTGGTGCTGGCCGGATGCTCGTCCACGAGCGAACCGGAGTCGCCACCGGTCGACGCGAGCGCACTCGCCGGATCGGTCACCGAGAACGCTGTTGTGGCGCATCTCGAGGAACTGCAAACCATCGCCGACGACAACGACGGCAACCGGGCCGCAGGCACCCCCGGATACGAAGCCAGCGTCGACTACGTGGCACAAGTTCTGACAGACAACGGCTTCGACGTCCAGACCCCGGAATTCGAGTTCCACAATTTCGATGTCGCCGCCGAAAAACTGATGTCGCGAGATCGTGACGTCGAGGTGCGAGCTCTGTCCTACAGCCCGTCCACCGGACCCGAGGGACTGACGGCGCGATTGGTGCCGGCTCGCCAGGACGAGACCCCGGGGTGTGAGGCAACGGATTACGACGGTCTCGACGTCAACGGAGCGATCGTGCTGGTCGACCGGGGTATCTGCCCGTTCTCGGCCAAACAGCAGATAGCGGCCGAGCGCGGCGCTTCGGCCGTGATCGTGGTCAACAACGAGGACGGGCCGATGAGCGGCGGCACTCTCGGCGATCCGTCGGTTGGCAAAATTCCCACCGGTGGGGTGAGCAGGGCCGACGGCGACGCGCTCCGGCAGGGCGACGGAGACGTCACGCTGACGCTCGACACCAGCACCGAGACCAGCACGTCCCGTAACGTCATCGCCCAGACCACGACGGGCTCCACCGACGATGTCGTCATGGTCGGCGCTCATCTCGACAGCGTTCCCGAGGGTCCCGGCATCAACGACAACGGCACAGGCGTGGCCGCGATCCTCGAAACGGCGGTCCAGCTCGGCGGTTCCCCGGACGCCGACAACGCGGTGCGGTTCGCCTTCTGGGGCGCCGAGGAACTGGGTCTTCTCGGCTCCGAGGCCTACGTCACGGGCCTGAGCGAGGATGAACGCAACGACATTGCGCTCTACCTGAACTTCGACATGCTCGGCTCGGAGAACGCCGGCTACCTGACCTACGACGGCGACAACTCCGACAACGTCGGCGAAGGGCCCGGCCCCGAAGGTTCGGCGGGAATCGAGCGCACCTTCGTCGAGTACCTCGGTAAGAACGGCATTGCCGCGAACGGCACCGATTTCGACGGCCGCTCCGACTACGGTCCGTTCATCGAGCAGAAGATTCCGTCGGGCGGGGTGTTCAGTGGTGCCGACGACAAGAAGACCGCCGAGGAGGCCCAGAAATGGGGTGGCACACCCGACGCCGTGTTCGACAAGCATTACCACAGCCCGACCGACACCCTCGCGAACATCGACCGGGCAGCTCTTGCGAAGAACGCGTCCGCGGTGGCCTACGCCGTCGGGGTCTACGCGGAGTCACTGGCCGGTCCCAACGGTGTCCCCACCGGTGCCGATCGCGAGAAGGCTCGGGCAGCGCAGTGATGTCCGATTCGTCACGGGCTTCTGCCTGTGACGCTGGGTTACCCTTGCGCTCGTGAGCGAAGACCCGGCCGACGACAGCGCTGCCGAACTCGACGCTGCGTCCGAGCAGAGTAGACAGGACAAGGTTCTGGGCTGGGTGGGGGCACTGAACCGTCGGCCCCAGCTGATCGATGGACTGCGCAGGGTCCGCCGCGCGTTGCCGGGAGATCCGGCATTCGGCGACCCGCTGTCCACTGCAGGCCCCGGCACCGCACGCGCCGTGGCACGCGTGGCCGACCGCTTCCTCGACCATGAGCCGGGAGCGTCCCGGGAGATGAGCCTCGGCGCCCTGCAGGTGTGGCAGGCGCTGCTCGAGCGCACCGGCCGCGGCCGGGGAACCCGGGAAGTGACCATCGTGTTCACCGACCTCGTCGGCTTCTCGAGCTGGTCCCTCCCCGCCGGCGATACCGCCACCCTCGCGCTGCTACGAGACGTCGCCAAAGCAATCGAGACACCCATGGTCGACCGCGGCGGGCACGTCGTGAAGCGGATGGGCGACGGCGTGATGGCCGTCTTCCCCAGCCCCGATCGCGCCGTCGACGCCGTCTTCGCCGCGCAGGACGCGCTCCGGGATGTCGAGGTCGACGGCTACCGTCCGCGGATGCGGGTCGGAATCCACACGGGGGTTCCCCGGCAGATCGGCAGCGATTGGCTCGGCGTCGACGTCACCATCGCGGCCCGCATGATGGAACTCGGCGGGGACGGCAACGTCATGGCGTCGTCCGCCACCCTCTCAGCGCTCCAGCCGGGAACACTGGAGGAACTCGGTATCAGCGTCAAACCGTGGCGCCGCGCCTTCTTCGCCCCCGCCCCCAGCGGGGTGCCGTCCGACCTCGGCATCTGGCGGCTGCGGCTCCGCCGCCCGTGAGTACTTCTTAACCGCCGCAGGTTAATAAGTACTCACGGGTGACGAAGTCGCCAGAGCGGGGAGACGGGGCCATGACCGGCTCCCAGGTCGTACGACGACTCGAGGCACTTGGTGACCCATTCCTTGCCGAACGCGACGGCGTCGGGCACAGACCACCCGTGGGCGAGGGCGCTGGCGATGGCCGCCGCGAGGGTGTCGCCGCCTCCGTGGTCGTTGCCGGTGTCGATCCGGGGGCTGCTGAACTCCCGGAAGGTGTCCCCGTCGAAGAGCAGGTCGGTACTGATCTCCGACGTACGCAGGTGCCCACCCTTGACGATCGACCACTGGGCCCCGAGCGCGTGCAGAGCCTCGGCTGCGCGGCGCGCGGTGGCGTCGTCCACCACCTCGATCCCCGTGATGAGCCGGACCTCGTCGAGGTTCGGTGTCACCACCGTCGCGATCGGGATCAACGTATTCCGTACGGCATCGAGCGCTTCGGCGTGGAGCAGCGGATCGCCGTGCATCGACGCGCAGACCGGGTCGACGACGAGCGGGACCGGATGCTCGCGCCCGATCCCCACTTCTGTGCAGACACCCGCGACCGCCTCGATGATGGCGGTGGACGCCAGCATGCCCGTTTTCGCCGCTCCCACGCCGATGTCGCCGACGACGGAGCGCACCTGCGCCGCCACCGTCTCGGGTGGAATTTCGTGGAACCCGCTCACACCGACGGAGTTCTGCACGGTCACGGCGGCCACCGCGACGCATGCGTGGACACCGCACAGAGCCATCGTCCGTGAGTCGGCCTGAATTCCGGCGCCACCGCCGGAATCGGTGCCGGCGATGGTGAGGACTCGGACGGGGGTCTGGCCGTCGGGGGCCAGGGGCAGCAGCTTCACGGAGGGGACCTTACCGATTCTCTGAGGTGACGGATTCGACGGGCAGATATACGCGGCCACCTGCGCCGACGAACTCGTCCGACTTCTCGGCCATGCCCGCCTCGATGGCCTCCACCGAATCGAGGCCGTTCTTCTCGGCGTACTCCCGGACATCGGCGGAGATCCGCATCGAGCAGAACTTCGGGCCACACATCGAGCAGAAGTGGGCCGTCTTCGCGGGCTCCGCAGGCAGGGTCTCGTCGTGGAACTCACGGGCGGTGTCCGGGTCGAGGGACAACGCGAACTGGTCGTGCCAGCGGAATTCGAAGCGCGCCTTGGACAAGGCATCGTCTCGTTCCTGCGCCCGAGGGTGCTGCTTGGCGAGGTCGGCGGCGTGCGCGGCGATCTTGTACGTGATCACGCCGGTTTTGACGTCGTCGCGGTTCGGCAGCCCGAGGTGCTCCTTGGGCGTCACGTAGCAGAGCATGGCGGTGCCCGCCTGCGCGATCATCGCCGCACCGATGGCAGACGTGATGTGGTCGTAGGCTGGGGCGATATCGGTGGCCAATGGGCCCAGGGTATAGAACGGCGCCTCTTCGCACAGTTCCTCCTCCAGGCGTACGTTCTCGACGATCTTGTGCATCGGCACGTGTCCGGGGCCTTCGATCATCACCTGCACGCCATGGGATTTCGCGATCTTCGTGAGCTCACCCAGGGTGCGAAGCTCCGCGAACTGCGCCTCGTCGTTGGCATCCGCGATCGACCCCGGCCGGAGCCCGTCGCCGAGCGAAAACGTGACGTCGTAGCGGTGCAGGATCTCGCACAACTCCTCGAAGTGCGTGTACAGGAACGACTCCCGGTGATGTGCCAGGCACCAGGCCGCCATGATGGAGCCGCCGCGCGAGACGATGCCGGTGACGCGACGCGCGGTCAGCGGAATGTATCGGAGCAGCACTCCGGCATGGACCGTCATGTAGTCGACGCCCTGCTCGCATTGTTCGAGCACGGTGTCCCGGTAGATCTCCCAGGTGAGGGCGGTCGGATCGCCGTTCACCTTCTCGAGTGCCTGATAGATCGGCACGGTACCCACCGGGACCGGTGAGTTACGCAGGATCCACTCGCGTGTCTCGTGAATGTTCTTGCCGGTCGAGAGGTCCATGATGGTGTCGGCGCCCCAACGGGTGGCCCACACCATCTTCTCCACTTCTTCGGCGATCGAGGACGTGACCGCGCTGTTGCCGATGTTCGCATTGATCTTCACCGCAAACGCCTTGCCGATGATCATCGGCTCGAGTTCTGCATGCTTGCGGTTGGCCGGGATCACGGCCCGTCCCGCAGCGACCTCGGCGAGCACGGTGTCCGGTGAGACACCCTCGCGCGCAGCGCAGTAACGCATTTCCGGGGTGAGGACGCCCGCCCGGGCGGCGTCCAGTTGGGTCTGCCCGCGATCCCCGGACCACTGCTCGCGGATGCGGGGCAGCCCGGCGGAAACGTCGATCTGGGCGTTGGAATCGGTGTACGGGCCGGACGTGTCGTACAGGTCGAGATGCTCACCGTTGGTCAGGTGGACGCGCCGGACCGGTACGCGAATGTCGTCGCTCCACTGCACGTATTCCTTGGTGCTGCCCGCGATAGGCCCCGTCGTGACGGACGTGGCCGTAGATACAGTTCTGCTCATCGAGATGCTCCCTACGCCGGCATTACCCGGACAGGTTCGACGGTCGACGGCCCTAGCCGTCCTCTCAGCCCGCTGGTGCGAGCCCCCGTGGATGTGTAGTTGTCGCACAGACTGTAACCGACATGTCTGTGAGAAATCATTCCGGGGAACCTTGGACAGCGGCCCGGAGAGTCGGTATAAATGGTGACGTACATCACGTTTTGATCACGGAGCAAACACCAGGAGGTCGCAATGCTGACGGACTCGCAGGTTGTGGACGTGATCGACAATGCCGGTCAGAACCGCTTCGAGCTGCGACTGAGTGGGGACCTGGTCGGAATCCTCGGATACTACGACCTCTCGGGGCCGCCGACCGGCGCCGGCGCCGGGGTCGGGGTGACGGCCGGTCGGCGCCCGCCCGGCGTCCCGGCTCCGATCGTCTCGTTCATGCACACGGTGATCGTCGAGGACTTCGGGCATCGCGGACTCGCGTCGATGATGGTGGGGCGCTCCCTCGACCTGGCCAGGGAATACGGCTGGAAGGTGCGACCGGTGTGTACCTACGTCCAGCGCTTCCTGTCGGCCCATCCGGAGTACCGCGATCTTGTGGTACCGATCGAACGCTGACCGCTGCGCGAAAAACCCGGCAACGAATCGATCCCGGTTACGGCGTTTGTGCTCCCCCCGTCTGCGACTTACTGGTTCCATGGTGGCATGGATCACATTTCGAAGTCTTCCCCGGCGGGCAGTGCCTCGGCGTCGGGCAATGTCTCGGCCGCCGATGTTCGCGTACTCGACGATCCGGCTCACGAACGCTTCGACTTGTGGCTCGGTGACGAACTCGTCGGGATTCTCGGCTATCGCGACGAGGACGACATTCCCGGCTTCACGGCGAAACCGGGTGAGGTGGTGGCGTTCATGCACACGGTGGTGAAAGAGGAATTCGGCGGACGAGGATTGGCCGAAACACTAGTCCGCGCAGCCTTCGACGAGGCACGCGCTCGCGGGTGGAAAGTACGCCCGATCTGCACCTACGTCCAGCGCTATCTCTCGCGGCACCCGGAGTCCCTCGACATCCTCGTCGAGGACTGAATGTCTCTACGCCTCCGCGTTCGTGCAGTTGCGTCAGTCTCCGAGGTCGACGATGACCGGCGCGTGATCGCTCGCGCCCTTTCCCTTACGTTCGTTGCGGTCGATCTCCGCCTTGTCGACCCGGCCGGCGAAAGCGGGCGAGCCGAGGATGAAGTCGATCCGCATTCCCTGTTTCTTCGGGAATCGCAGCTGCGTGTAGTCCCAGTAGGTGTACACGCCCGGACCCGGTGTGTGCGGCCGCACAACATCGGTGAAACCTGACTCGAGAAACGACTGGAAGGCCTCCCGCTCGGGTGCGGATGTGTGCGTCTTGCCTTCGAAGAGGGCAGGATCCCACACGTCGTCGTCGGTGGGCGCGATGTTCCAGTCGCCGACCAAGGCGATCTGCTCCTCGGGATTCTTCTCCAGCCACCGGACCGCATCCGCACGCAGCTTCGACAGCCACTCGAGCTTGTAGGTGTAGTGCGGATCCGCCAGCTCGCGTCCGTTCGGAACGTACAGGCTCCACACGCGGACACCGTTGCACGTGGCACCGATCGCGCGGGCTTCCTCGACGGGGGCAACCTCTGGATCCTTGTGGAACCCGGGCTGATCGTCGAAACCGATCCGAACGTCCGTCAGCCCCACGCGGGACGCGATGGCCACCCCGTTCCACTGACTGATACCGACGTGCGCCACCTCGTAACCGAACTCGCGGAAACGCTCGTACGGAAACTGCTCGTCCTTGCACTTGGTCTCCTGCATGGCCAACACGTCGGTGTCGGTCCGCTGAAGCCAGTCGAGGATCCGGTCGGTACGGGCACGAACAGAATTCACGTTCCAGGTAGCGATGCGCACGCCGCCAGCCTAGTGCCCGCCGCCGACAGGTTCCGTCGCGTACCGGTAGCGATGGTGCGCAACGAAGCCGAGGCCGCGATACATCGCCTGAGCACCCTCGTTCTCCGCGGCCACCTGCAGGCAGGCATGGGTCGCTCCCTGCTCGCGACCCCACGCGATCATCTCGCCGCAGATCAGGCTGCCGATACCGCGCCTGCGGTGGGCCTGCGCCACCTCGACCGCGGTGAGTCCCACCCACAGGCGGCCGTCCGGGGCCGAGGTCACCGAACCGCGTGCGACTGCGAGGAGGGTGGAGTCGGCGGCGCCGATCCGGCCGAAGCCGAGCGTGCCGCCGCGGACGGCGTCGAGCACGTCGACCGCGAAGTCGGGGAGCGCGGACCCGCGGTACCGGTAGAGCGCGAGCCAGTCAGAATCGGGACGATCGGTGATCGTGGTCGTGCGAGGGCCCCGGGGAAGAGTGAGATTCGCGATATCGGCGCCCATTACGACGACCTCGTCGCTGAGATTCCATCCTGGTGGAACCGCGCCCAGCCGATCGGGAAGCAGAAGCCGCAACGGACGCTCGCGCTCGGCGTACCAGTCGCGCAGCCGATCGAGCGTGCTGCCGGGGGAGCTGTCTGCCAGGTCGCCGACCGTGCCCGGGTCACCGAGGGGGGCCGCCGAGTTCGCGCGCCCGGTGAATCCGTGACCGTACCGGGCCAGCCACCCGTCGATCCAGGCGTGTTCGACTCCCGGCCAACCGTCGGCGGAAGCGAGTTCGAGCGCCCGGATCTCGCTGGTGCGGACCGGCCGCGCGGGGACGGCCTTGAGGGCGATCACCCGGTCCGGTTCCACCTCGACGACCGTACCGTCCGCCGCACGCACGGTGACGAACGGCGCGACGCCCTCCAGAATCCCGACGACGTCGGTCATCGGGTGGCTGCGGCCGGGAGGCAATGCGTAACGCAGCACCACCCGGCTACCGACAGGGATGTCAGTCGTCATGCCCGAAGGGGTCTTCGACCGTTCCCGGCACCCAGCTCAGGCCCGGGACGCCCCAGCCGGCGCGTTTGATCGTCTTCTTCGCGGCCCGCGCGTTGCGGCCGATGAGCATGTCGACGTACAGAAAGCCGTCGAGGTGCCCCACCTCGTGCTGCAGCATCCGGGCGAAGAATCCGCGCCCCTCGATGTCGACGGGATTGCCGTCGGCGTCCGTGCCGGTGACTCTGGCCCAGTCGGCGCGGCCGGTGGGGAACTGCTCGCCCGGCACGGAGAGGCAGCCTTCGACGTCGTCGTCCGGGTCGGGCATGGTCTCGGGAACCTCGGACGTTTCGAGCACCGGATTGACGACGCAGCCGCGACGGCGGAAGGCTTTGCCGCTGTCGTCGACGTCGGGGCAGTCGTAGACGAACACGCGCAGCGACTCGCCGACCTGGTTGGCGGCGAGCCCGACACCGTTGGCGGCGTCCATCGTGTCGTACATGTCCGCGATGAGTTCGGCGAGCTCTGCGGGTGACTGGGACACCGGCTCGGTCGGCTTGTGCAGTACCGGGTCGCCCACGATCCGGATGGGGAGGATGGCCATGGTTGTCAAGGATAGTGCGGCGCGCCCGCGTCGCCGGCACTGCCTGCGGCCTTCCTCATGGTTGAATAGTCGCTGAAGTACAGCTGTGTAATTCGTTGCTCGGTCGGCCCACGCGATCGAGGAGCCGGGGGAACGTGGTTTCGCTGAATTCGAGCGAGAGCTAGTAGTCGAGGAGTGACATGGACGGCGCAACAGCGCGTAGTCGGAACCAGTCCGAGCGCACCGACAACGACAACTCCGCAGGGGTCGACGAGGTCGGGACCGACGGACTGAGCCGTCGGGAACACGACATTCTGTCCTTCGAGCGCCAGTGGTGGAAGTATGCCGGGGCCAAGGAAGAGGCAATCAAGGAGCTCTTCGACATGTCGGCCACCCGGTACTACCAGGTGCTCAACGCCCTGGTCGACCGCCAGGAGGCACTCGCGGCAGATCCGATGCTCGTAAAGCGGCTGCGGCGTCTGCGCGCCAGCAGGCAGAAGGCTCGCGCCGCTCGTCGCCTCGGGTTCGACGTCACCTAGTAGCCCGGTCGCTAAGGTCGACACCGTGAGCAATCAGAATCCGCAATCGTCCGGCCCGCCGTTACGTGCCCTCGCCATGGTGCTGATTTCTCTCGCGATCCTCTTCGCAGGTCTCGGGTTCGCCTCACTCGGCGATTCGGACTCGGAGAACACTGCGGCCACCGTCACGATCGCCTCCGCGGCCCCGCCGGCTTCGGCCGCGGCGCGCACGACGACTGCGACCGCGTCGGCGTCGGCGTCGGGTGCCACCTCGACGTCCGCGTCGGCGAGCACCACGTCCGGCGCCTCGGGTACATCCGCGTCCGCCGACGCGTCGTCGGTGCCCGTGCGGGTGTTCAACAACAGCAACGTCACCGGACTCGCCGGACAGACGGCCACCGAGCTCACCGAGGCCGGCTGGACGGTGGCCGAAACGGGAAACTACAGCGACGGCACGATCTCCGAAACCACCGTCTACTACGGCAATTCGCCTGCCGAGAAGGAAGCGGCGACGCAGATCGCCGCCGAACTGGGGGCTACGGCCAAACCCCGATTCGCCGGTATCGCGAACTCTTCCGCAGGCGTCATCGTCATCGTCACCGCCGCCGGGTAGCGCGAGCGCCGGGGCAGGCTGGACCGGAAGGCCGGTCCAGGGGCGTCGTGGTTATGATCAGTTGCACTTCTTCGCCACCTCAAAGGAGCGGTTTTGATGGCCTCGAGTACTACCCGTCGGATGTCCTGGCGCATTGTCACCCCCGTGGTGGCCATCGCTGCGTTGGGGCTGACCGCCTGCAGTAACAACGAGGAGCCGTCCGACGTCTCGGGCACCACGCCCCCCGTGTGGACCGGAGCCGCCGATCCCAGTGCCGCAGACGTTCCCGGCGACGCAGGCCACGGTTCGGCCGGCGGGCACAGCGCGAGCGGAAGCGAAACCCTCACTGCGACGTTCAAGAATGCCGAAGGTAACGACGTCGGGACCGCTACCTTCACGCAGTCCGGCGAGCACGTCGAGGTCACCGTGTCGGTCAAGGACCAGACTCCCGGGTTCCACGGCTTCCACGTGCATTCGGTAGGCAAATGTGAGACGAACTCCGTCGCCCCCACCGGTGGTGCACCCGGCAACTTCCTCTCCGCGGGTGGGCACTTCCAGGTCGAGGGGCACTCCGGCCATCCGGCCAGCGGCGACCTCACCTCGCTGCAGATCCTCGAAGACGGTACCGGTGAATTGGTTACCACCACTGACGCGTTCACGGTGGAGGAGTTGAAGAACAGCGATGCCGGGACCGCGGTCATGATCCACTCCGGCGCCGACAACTTCGCGAACATCCCCACCCGGTACGCACCCGCTCCCGATCAGGAAACCCTGAGCACCGGGGACGCAGGCTCACGTGTGGCCTGCGGTGTCCTGGGCGAAAGCTGAGATGTCCGACATCCCGGTTGACGCCGGGATGTCGGTGTACTGCCGCGCTGTGCGGCCTGTGGTTGGATCGGAATCGTGGTAGTTCCCTTTCCCGGTTCGCCGCGGCCGACACTGGGTGTCGAGTGGGAGATCGCGCTGGTCGACAGGGTCACGCGGGATCTCTCCAACACGGCCGCCGAGGTATTCGATGCGGTGGCGAATCTGGCGGGCCCCGAGGATCCGCGCATCACCAAGGAGTTGCTGCGCAACACCGTCGAACTGGTGACCGGCATCCACTCCACCGTCGGCGAGGCGATGAGCGATCTCGATGAGTCGCTCGATCTGCTGCGGCGGGCTGCCAACCCGCTGGGTGTCGACTTGATCTGCGCCGGCACCCACCCGTTCGCGCAGTGGTCCACCCAGTTGGTCACCCGCACACCCGACTACGACGAGCTGATCGAACGCACGCAGTGGTGGGGGCGGCAGATGCTGATCTGGGGTGTGCACGTTCACGTCGGTGTGTCGTCACCGCAGAAGGTGTTCCCGATTCTCAATGCTCTGCTGCAGCGGTATCCGCATCTACTGGCGTTGTCGGCGTCGTCACCGATGTGGGCGGGCGTCAACACCGGGTACGCCAGTAACCGTGCGCTGATGTTTCAGCAGCTGCCCACGGCCGGGTTGCCCTACCAGTTCGCGAATTGGGCGCAGTACGAAGACTTCATCAGTGATCAGATGAAAACCGGGGTGATCACCAAGATCGGCGGCATGCACTGGGACATCCGCCCGGCTCCGCGCTGGGGCACCATCGAGGTGCGGGTTTTCGACGGCATTTCGACCCGGGCCGAACTCGGGGCGCTCGTGGCACTCGTGCATTGCCTGATCGTCGATCTGGACCGGCGTTTCGAGGCCGGCGAGAACCTGCCGAACCTGCAGCCCTGGCATGTCAAGGAAAACAAGTGGCGGGCGGCGAGGTACGGGCTCGACGCCGAGATCATCCTCGATTCGGACAGCAACGAGAGGCTCGTCACCGACGACCTGAACGATCTGCTCGAGAAGCTCGCACCCACCGCTGCGCGTCTCGGGTGTGCGAACGAGCTGGCGGCTGTGGCCGATATTCCGCGCCGCGGGGCCTCCTATCAGCGCCAACGCCAAGTCGCGGAGGCCACCGGGGGCGATCTGGTGGCGGTGGTCGATGCTCTCGTGAAGGAACTGGGCACCTGACACCGCGGTACCAGATCGGACGCTTGTCCACCTGCCGTTCATGTGTTGTTTACACTTGGCGGGTGTCGATCGACGAAGTAGCCGTTGCACGGCCGGGGAGGTCGGTCGACCGGTCGCCCACACTCGTTGCCGGTGGCGTGCTGGGGGTCGTGGCTGCGCTGGTGACGGTGCAGTTGCTCGCGTCGGCGCAGGGATTCCAGGGGCCGCTCGAAAGCCTTGTCCGTGATTATGTTCTGACACCGAAGTCGGCGTCCGTCCCCTGGGCGGGGCTCGCGCTCGCGATGGTCGGGCTCACTTCACGACAGCGGATCGTGGCCCTGTCGGCCGCGGCCGGCATCGATGTGTCCGTTGCCGCCGTGCGGTACGCGGCGGGGGGCCCTCTCACCGTGGGAAACGGTGCGACGTGGGTTCTCACCGCGGTCGGTGTCTACGCCGCAGTCCGGTGGACCGGCGAGCAGCGGCGCAGCGCGCTGAAGGGGGTGGCCCTCGGTGCCCTGCTCATTCTTGCGACCAAGTTCGGCGATGCGTGGTTGCAGATCACGATCATGGCCGGCCCGATGGTTCTCGACGAATACGCGCAGCTCGCCGACCATGCCCTGGGAAATCCGTCGTGGCACATGGGACAGCTGGTCGATGCTCTCGGTTCGGTCGGATACGGGGTTCTGCACTGGGTCTACATCGAACTACCGGTCGCCGCGATCGCGGTGGCGATCTATCAGCTGCGACACGGCTGGCCCACGCACTATCTCGTCCGCACGTTCCTGATGATCGGCCTCGTCGGGCCCATCTTCTACCTTCTCTTCCCCGTGGTGGGGCCGATCTTCGCATTCGGCACCGACGGGGAGGGCTTCCAAGCAGGCAATTACTGGCCGAATCTTGTTCCGACGCCCGACTTCACCCCTGCGCCGATGGCGTTCGATGAGGTGACACCCCGCAACTGCATGCCCAGTCTGCACACCGCGTGGGCGCTCGCGCTGTTCATCCACTCGCGCGGCGGCACCTGGTGGCTTCGGCTCGGCGGCACGTTCTGGCTGGTATGCACTCTCACCGCGACGCTCGGCTTCGGCTATCACTACGGAGTCGACCTGGTGGCGGGAGCCGTGCTCTGCCTGACCATCGAGTCGGCCTTGCGGGACCCCGAACGCGGGTGGGGCTGGTTCCGGATTCGGCTCGTCGGCGGCGGGACGATCGCACTCGTCGTACTGCTGCTCAGTTACCGCTATCTCGCCGTGCCGATGGGCCGCTTCCCCGAGGTCTCGGGACCGATCGTGATCGGTGTCCTCGCCGCTGTGATTCTCGGGTTCTACGCGACCTTCTTCGCCCGGGAGGACAGCGCGCTGCACCGCTGGGGCACCGTCGGTTCCCGGCCTGCGGTCACGGCCGCTCTGGAGGCTCCAGCTCGTTGATCATCATCAGCCCGTCCTGATCGCGTTGCTCCCGGTACGCGACGCGGCCGACGCTGTGCGCGATGACGGGAGCGGTGAAGAGAGTGAAGACGCCGACGAGGATCAACATCCAGATGTCGACGTTGCCCCGCAGTTCGATCACGGCGCCCACCAGCACCATGTTCAGTCCGACCACCTGCGGTTTGGTGGCGGCGTGCATGCGCCGCAGAGTGTCGGGGAAACGCACGATGGCGATGGCCGCGGTGAGCGCGAGGAGTGAGCCCGCCAGCATGAGACCAGCGCCGATGTAGTTCAGGACACTGGTCATTACTTGTCACTCACTCGGAAGCGGGCCACCGACACGGAACCGATGAAGCCGACCAGCGACAGGGCGACGATGGCAGGGACGATCGTGGTGTCGCCGGTGTAGGCGGCCCACACCGCGAGACCACACATGGCGAGGGCGATCAGGGTGTCGAGGGCGACGAGGCGGTCCAGTGAGTTGGGCCCGTCGAGGAGCCGAAAGGTGGTCAGCACGCCGGCGATCACCAGAACGATCCCGGATATGACGGAGACGACTGTCATGTGGTGCCCTTCTGAGTGGGGTCCTCGTACTGCTCGTCGCCGAAGTGCCAGGCACTCGGCTTCCATTCGGAGTCGCGCTCGAAGGCGGCGATGAACAAGCGTTCCAGTTGCGCGACCGTGCGGTAGAACTGGCCGACCGCCTTCGCCGAACCCATGTCGAGTACATGGACGTACACGATTCGTCGAACCTGATCGATCTCGAGCACCATGGTTCCCGGGATGAGATTCAGGACGTCGATGAACAGGGTGAGGACCAGATCCGATTTGATTCCGAGTTGGTACCGCAGAACGCCGGTGACCGGTGGTGGACCGGGGCGTACCGCCAGCCAGGCGATCTGCAGGCTCGATTCGAGCGAGTAGTACACGAATTTCCATGCCAGCCGGAGGAGCGACAGGACGTGCACGCGCCCCTGGACCGGCACCCCCGGCAGGGGCATGAGGACCATGATCAGCACACCGACCGCGACTCCTCCGACCACATTGGCGATGCTGAGGTTTCCCCACAGGAGAATCCATACGGCCGTCAACCAGACCAGTGCGCTGAGTTGGAGAAATCTCTCGCGTTTCATCGCGGCGCCTCCTGCGCTTCGGCCCCGCTGCGATCGCCCAGGACGGCGGTGATGTAGATCGAGCGGTCCTGCAGGTCGGTGGCAGCACGGTCGCTGATCGAGATGATCTGCCCGGCGAAGACCGTCATGGCCAGGCCGACCCCGACGAGCGCGACCGTGGGTAGCAACATCATCGCGGGTATGCGCCCCACGTCGGCGCGATCGTCGAACGGGATGTCGGCCTCGGACTCGTCGATCAGTGCCGACGGGCTGACGTCGGCGAGGTCACCTTCCGGGGCGTCGGCGCGGGCCCGCCAGAACGCCTTGGTCCAGACGCGGGCCACCACGTACAGGGTGAGCAGGCTGGTGAGGGTACCGCCGCCGACGAGGACCCAGGCCAGCACCCCGGCGTCTGCGGAACCCGCTTGCAGCAGGGCTACTTTGCCGATGAACCCGGAGAACGGCGGGATGCCCCCGAGGTTCAACGCAGGGACGAGGAAGACGATGGCCAGGACGGGGCTGGCGGCGGCGAGCCCGCCGAGCCGGCGCAGCGACGACGACCCGGCCTGTCGTTCGATGAGACCGACGACGAGGAACAGCGTGGTCTGCACGAGAATGTGGTGCGCCACGTAGTAGATGGCACCCGAAAGCCCCGACTGCGTGGACAGCGCGATACCGAACACCATGTAGCCGATGTGACTGACCAGGGTGAAGGACAGCAGGCGTTTGATGTCGCTCTGCGCGATCGCACCGAAGATGCCGACGAGCATCGTCAGCAGGCCGCACACCATCAGAACGTTGTCGAGTTCGCCCTCCGGGAACAGCAGCGTGTGCGCGCGGATGATCGCGTACACGCCCACCTTGGTGAGCAGACCCGCGAAGACGGCTGTGACCGGTGCCGGCGCCGTCGGGTAGGAGTCGGGGAGCCACGTCGATAGAGGGAAGACCGCGGCCTTGATCCCGAACGCCACGAGCAGGACACCGAAGATGGCGGTGCGCGTGCCCGACGGGATGCCGTCGAGCCGGGTGGCCATGTCGGCGAGGTTGAGGGTGCCGGTGGCCGCGTAGGCGAAGGAAATGCCGGCCAGGAAGATCAGCGACGACACCATCGACACCATCACGTAGGACACGCCGGCGCGGACCCGCTCGGCGCTCGCTCCCAAAGTCAGTAGGACGAAGCTGGCCGCGAGCAACACCTCGAAACCGACATACAGGTTGAACAGGTCGCCGGCGAGGAAGGCGTTGGATATTCCTGCGGTGAGGGCTAGGTACGTGGGCAGGAAGATCGAGACGGGCTGGTCTTCACTTCCGTCGCGGATGCCCTGACCGACCGCGTATGCCATGACGGCCAGCAGCACGATCGAAGAGACGACGAGCATCATCGCGGACAAACGGTCGACGACGAGGGTGATGCCGATGGGGGAGTCCCAGCCGCCCACTTGAATTGCCGTCGTGCCGTCGCGGTCCGCGAGGTACAGGAGCAGTGCGGACACGACCAGCACGGCGATCAGTGCGGTCAGGGTGATCACCCGCTGGGCCCGGGGACGCCGGCCGAGTACCAGGGTCGCGGCGGCGGCGAGCATGGGCACGAGAACCGGCAGCGGCGCGAGTGTGGTGACGAGGTGCGGGGACAGGGTCACGGCTTCTTTCCGATCGTGGCCTTATCGTCTTCGTCGTCATCGAAATCGCCGGTGTGCAGCTCTTCGTAACCCTCGAGGTCTTCGAGGTTCCGTAGTTCTTCCAAGGGGATGGGATTACCGTTCCGGTCGAAGGCGTCACCGGTGAAACTGGGCTCGCCGGTGACGGGGTCGTCGGAGCGGTCGCGGTCGGGAGCTTCCGAGGGCGATCGCCGCAGCAGGACCCGGGTGTCCTCGGGATCGTTCTCGACGAGGTCGGCGGTGGTGATCTTGAACGACCGGTACGCGAGAGCCAGGACGAAGGCCGCAATGCCCATGGTGATGACGATCGCGGTGAGCACCATGGCCTGCGCGAGGGGATCGGCCATCGACTCGTGGATGGAGTCACGGCCCACGATCGGTGGATTGCCGTCCGAGCCACCCGACGTGAGGATCAGAAGATTGATCCCGTTCCCGAACAGCAGCAGTCCCAGGAGCATGCGCGTGATGCTGCGCTCGATGAGCAGGTAGACGCCTGCCGACACCAGGACGCCGATGATGACGAGGAATCCGATGTTTGCGCTCATTTCTGGTTCACCTCGATCTGTGCATCGAGACGTGCGCCGAGACTGCGGAGCACGTCGAGGACGAGACCGACCACGATGAGGTACACACCCAGATCGAAGAACAGTGCGGTGACCAGCTTGATGTGTCCCAGCAGCGGGACCGTCACCTCGAACACTGCGGACGACAGCACGGGTGCGCCGAGGAACAGCGACACCAGGGCCGTTCCGGCGGCGAGTGTGAGGCCCAGACCGAGAATTTTTCCGGCGTCGATGGGGACCGTTTCTCCCAGCTCGTACCGGCCGCCCGCGAGATAGCGCAACACAAGGGCGAGCCCCGCGGTGAGACCGCCGGCGAATCCGCCACCGGGTGTGTTGTGCCCGGAGAAGAAGAAGTAGACCGACAGCACCATGATCGTCGGGAAGATCAGCCGGGTGGTCACCTCGAGAACCAGCGAACGGTGTCGGGGATCGATGAGATCTCCACCGAGCAGCCAGGTCGTCTCCGACTGCGCGGACGCCTGTTCGACGGTGACTGCAGGGGCGTCCGACACGCGGGGCGCGCTACCGAAGCGGCGATTGCGGAACACCAGACTCGCGACACCCGTCGCGGCGACGAGTAGAACCGAGATTTCGCCGAGCGTGTCCCAGGCGCGGATGTCGACGAGTAGGACGTTCACGACATTCTTGCCGTTTCCGATGTAGTACGCGGCGTCGGGAAGCAACCCATGAATGGGCACCGTGTTGCGGGCGTTGATCGCGTAGGCACCGATCGTGGTGATGGTGGCGCCGACCGCGACGGCGAGCAGTGCCCTGGGCAGCTTGAAACCGATCGCCCTGCTCTCGTCGACCTCTGCGGGAAGCTTGCGGAACACCAGCACGAAGATCACCAGAGTCAGCGTTTCGACGAGGAACTGGGTGAGCGCCAGGTCCGGGGCGCCGTGCAGCGCGAACAGGACACCGCAGCCATATCCACTGAGGCCGACGAGGATGACGCTGGCCAGCCGGTTGCGCATCACCGTCGCCGCGAGCGCGGCGGCCACCATCATCAGCCCGATCACGAACTGCACCGGCGAGTCCCACAGTCGGAGATCGGCGTCGGTGCGGCTGCCGGTGAACAGCAGAACGAGCGGCAGCACGACGAGCGTGGCGAGAATGATCGCCTGGGTCCGGGGGAGCGAACCGCGCTGAGTGGCACCGGTCAGCCGCATCGACAGGGCGTCCATGAAGCGGAGTGTCGCGTCGTAGATGCGGTCGGCGTTGCCGAGCGGTGGATGTTCGAACCGCAACCGGATGACCCACCGCTGCGCCACGAACAGGGCGGTGCCGACGGCGAACACGAGCACCGTCAACAGCAGTGCGGTGTTGACGCCGTGCCAGAGCGCGAGGTGGTAGTCGGAAGCGCCCTCGGCAGGCAGAGTCTGCGAGTACGGAACCAGCAACTTCTCGAGTTGGGGTGACGCCACACCCGCGGCCAGACCGAGCATCGAGAGCACCGCGGGCGCGGCCAGGAACATCGGGCCGGGGGCGTGCATCTTCTGCACGGCAACGGTGGGATTCTCGAGCCGCTTGCGCCCGAATGCGCCCCACATGAACCGCACGCTGTAGGCGAAGGTCAGGATCGATCCGACCACCACCACGGCCACGGCCACGAGGCGAGCGGGGTCCGCGAGCGCCGTGGTGCTCAGCAACGAGTCGAAGGCTGCTTCCTTGCCGACGAAACCCAGGAACGGCGGCAGTCCGGCCATGCTGGCCGCGGCAAGGGCCGCAAACACCGTCAGCGCCGGTGCGCGGGCGCCCAGGTGGCCCAATTTCCGGATGTCCCGGGTGCCGGTGGAGTGGTCGATGATGCCGACCACCATGAACAGCGCCGCCTTGAACATCGCGTGGGCGACCACCATGGTCAGCCCCGCCAACATGGCGTCCCGCGTACCCAGACCCACGAGCACCATGAGAAAGCCGAGCTGACTGACGGTGCCGAACGCGAGGACGAGTTTGAGGTCGAAGGCCCGCAGCGCACGCCACCCCGCCAGCACCATCGTCAGCAGCCCCAGCGTGACGATGGTGAATCGCCACGGGGCGGCGTCGGCGAAGCCGGGGGACAGCCGGGCCACGAGATAGATGCCGGCCTTCACCATGGCGGCGGCGTGCAGATAGCCGCTGACCGGAGTGGGGGCGGCCATCGCTCCGGGCAGCCAGAAATGCAACGGGACGATCGCGGATTTCGACAGCGCACCGATGAGGACCAGCACAACGCCGACACCGGCGAGCCAGCCGCGAGGTGCGACCTCGATCAGTTCCGACAGGTTGTACGTGCCACCGACCTGGCCGAGGATGATGATCCCGACGAGCATGGCCAGTCCACCCGCGGTGGTGACGAGCAGCGCCTGCGTCGCGGCCCGGCGACTCGAGGCGCGCTCGGCATAATGGCCGACCAGCAGGAACGACAGGACCGTCGTCAGCTCCCAGAAGGTGTACAGCAACAACATGTTGTCGCTGGCGACAAGCCCGAACATGGCGCCGGCGAACGCCACCATCTGCGCGGCGAAAATACCCAGCCGAGGCTCGTCGTCGGTGAAATACCGCGCGCAGTACATCAAGATCAGGGCGCCGATCCCGAGGACGAGCAGCGACATGATGGCGGCCAGGGGATCGAACCAGAAGTCGATGTTCATCGACAGGCCGGGGATCCACTCGAGTGAGACGGTCTGTACCGTTCCCCAGTGCGCGATCACCCAACCGAGTGATACCAGCGGGACGAGCGCGAGCGGATAGAAAGCGTTGCGGCCGAACATGCGCACCACCAGCGGAGCCAGAACGGCGGCGACAGCATGGGCGAGCAGAACAGCGAGCAAAAGGCACTCCGTCGTTGGTCAGCGGGCGGCGGGGTGTCGGAACGCAACGAACCGAGTCGGTGTAGACCGTTCGCGAAGCTAGCGAGTTGGTCTACGACGTACATCTTACTGGTTCCAGGTTTCCGCCTCGAGTGCCGGCAAACCGGACGAAACGGCGGGCCTGTCACACTGCGTCATTTCATGGCCGCGGCGGGCTGTTCTATCTTGTGAGGCGTGCCCGCCGAGATCCGAACCGCAGCCCTCGCTCACATCCGCCAGAGGCGGCTTCTGCAGACGAGATCGGTCGGAAAGTCGGCGTTCTACATGGCCGGCGGCAAGATTGATCCCGGCGAGAACGTCGAAGAGGCGTTGCACCGGGAAATTCGGGAAGAACTCGACGCCGCGATCGTGGACGGCACCCTCGAGCAACTGGGAGTCTTCGAAGCGCCGGCGTACGGGCATCCCGAAGGCACCGCCCTGCACATGACGTGCTTTCTTGCAGAACTGAGCGCTGAGCCGCGGCCCACAAGCGAGATCGCGGAACTGCGGTACTTCACGGTCGACGAGTACGCGGCGATGCCCGACGTCGCGCCCGGTTCGATGCTGGTGTTTCGCCGGCTGCAGTCGCTGGGTCTGCTCGACTAGGTGAGCGGTGCGGTCGTTTCCAGCGGTAGGCGACGCGACCGTATCGAGTAGGCGCAGTACGCCACGACGGCCAGCATCGCGATCCCGGCGAGATGGTCCGATGCCGCCGAGGCGGGCGAGGGACCGTCGGGGGTGAACGCCGCCACAGCGCTGAGCGGTTCATACGCGCCGGCGTACACGACCCGGCTGCCCGGGATGGTGGTTGCCGCCACGAAGACGAGCGAGGCGAACGGCAACGCCAGGCCCAGAACGGCGACCGGGGCCGACGCGGGGAGCGCGGCGGCCAGCGCAAAACCCATCCCGGTGCACAGGACGAGGAGCCGGGCGAGAAGGAGGACGCCGTCACTGCCGAAGTCGGGTTGTATGGCGGTGCTCAGAGGAACGAGGGCGGCGAGCCCGAGCCCCCAGTACGGTTGTCGCAACGTCGGAGGAACCCGGACCGCGACCGCGATGCCCAGTGCCAACGCTGTGACACCGACGATCAGGACGGCGGAGGCGGGGGTTGTCACGCGCGGGGTCCGGAGGTCGTCGAGGACGGGCATGGCCGCGGCGGTGACTGCCGTGGCGGCCAACAGGAAATGCCCGTCGGTACGGGGCAGCAAGCGTGCCGACACCTCGGTGCACACCAGCACCACCACGAGGCAGAAGCCGATGATCAGCCACACCGTCAGCGGTTCACCGAATTCGTGATCGTCGATCCACGCACCGAGTAGCCGGTTGAGGAGAGCGAGAGCCAGTGCCGCGGCCAGTGCCGTCTGAAGGGTTCGACGTTCGGGACGCTGCACCCGGAACTGCTTCTGGGCGAGGGCAGTGCAAACGAGCGCCAGTACCAGCGTCCCGATCAGCAACCACATCGGTGGTTCCCCGATCGCGGACGTACTCCGGCTTGCCGGTTCGAGATACTCGGTGTCACCGCGTGGTAGTCGCGCGACGCTCGCGAGAACGAACGCTCCCGCCACGCCGAGCGTCAGCGTCAGCTGCGGACCCCACCGTCCCCACACTGCGGCGACCGCGGCTCCGAGAAGAATCCCCGCGGTTGCGGTCTTCGCGAAGTGCAACGCGATCAGCGTGTCGACACCACTTGCCCCGGCCACCGCCGAGCGGGTTGCGATCAGGACGAGTGCACACGCCGCGGCGACGATCCACGAGGCGCGGCGTGAGCCCGACCGCTGCAGTCCGGCCACAGCGATCACGGCGAGGACGAGGGCAACCACGACACCGGTCGGCTGGCTGCTGAGCCACCGGTCGATCTCGCGATCCGACGCATAGATTGCCCACGCGCGATTGCGGGGATTGGTGAGAACGAACCCGGCCAGTGCGCCGGAGGCGAGGGCCGCCGCCGCCGACAGGGGTTCGCGGAAGTCCATCCACTCACGGTACTCGAGCAGCGAGGAATGGACGGCACCCACCTCGCGTTGCCAACGAAGGCGTACCGAGAACGACTCCGTCCAACACTTTCCGAGGCGAGGAGCCCACCCATGACGTCGATCCACGAGAAGGCCACAACGCTGCTGCAGCTGCATCAGCCCGGTAACCCGGTCATCCTGCCGACGGTATGGGATGCGTGGTCCGCGAATCTGGCTGTCTCCGCGGGTTTCCGAGCACTCACGGTCGGTAGCCATCCGGTGTCGGACTCGATCGGCAAGCCCGACAACGAGGGAATCACCTTCGACGAGCTGCTGCATCGGATCGCCCAGATCACCTCCGCCGTCGACCTGCCCATCTCGGTCGACATCGAATCCGGCTATGGGGAGGAACCTGCTCGCCTCATCGACGGCTTGATCGGCGCCGGCGCCGTGGGGCTGAATATCGAGGACACCGTCCACAGTGAAGGCGGCCGGCTGCGTGAGCCGCAGGAGCACGCCGACTTCGTGGGGAAACTACGCCAGGCCGCCGACGCCGCAGGCGTGCACGTCGTCGTCAATGCGCGGACCGACCTGTTCGTCAAGAAGGTCGGAGAAGATGCCGATCGCGTCGACCGTGCCATCTCCCGGCTGAAGCTCGCAGCCGACGCCGGCGCCGACGTCCTGTACCCGGTGGGCCGCCACGACGACGCCACCCAGAAACGTCTCACATCGGAGCTGCCGCTGCCCGTCAACGCGATCGGCCTGCCCGACCAGGACGACCCGGCATCCTTCGGACCGCTCGGCGTCGCACGCGTGAGCTTCGGTCCGTTCTTCCAAGCTGCCCTCGCGTCGCACGCCGCGACGTTGCTCGGCCGCTGGTCCTGACCTGTGAGTACTTGTTAACCGCGGGCGGTTAAGAAGTACTCACGGGCGCGACAGCGCATACGCCTCGAGGTGCGCCACTTGCTCGGGGTCGAGCGAGGGGCGCACCTTCTCGCGTGCTGCGGCCACGTCGGCGGCGGTGACGTCGGCGGCGTCGATGCTCCGGCGCATCGCGGCAAGCGCGGCTTCGCGGAGGAGCGCCGAGCAGTCGGCGGCCGAGTAGCCGTCGAGGTTGTCGGCCAGGTCGTCGAGGTCGACGTCGTCGGCGAGCGGGACCGAACTACCGGCGGTCCGCAGGATCGCCTTGCGCGCCTCCGCGTCGGGCGGCGGCACGAACACCAGTCGTTCGAGGCGTCCGGGCCGCAGTAACGCGGGGTCGATCAGGTCGGGTCGGTTCGTGGCGCCGAGCACCACCACATCGCGCAGAGGCTCGACGCCGTCGAGTTCGGTCAGCAGCGAGGCCACCACGCGGTCGGAGACACCGGAGTCGGAACTCTGACCGCGGCGCGGGGCCAGCGCATCGATCTCGTCGAGGAAGATGAGGGACGGCGCAGAGTCGCGGGCCCGCTGGAACAACTCGCGCACCGCCTTCTCGGACGCGCCCACCCACTTGTCCATCAGCTCGGCGCCCTTGACGGCATGCACGCTGAGCTGTCCCGTACTGGCAAGGGCCCGAACAAGATAGGTCTTCCCGCAGCCCGGAGGTCCGTACAGCAGGACTCCGCGCGGAGGGTCGACACCGAGGCGTGCAAACGAATCCGGATGCTGCAACGGCCACAGCACCGCCTCGGTGAGGGCCTGCTTGGTTTCGACCATGTCACCGACGTCGTCGAGGGTGAGGCTGCCGATGGCCAGCTCCTCGCTTCCCGACCTCGACAATGGGCGGATCACGTCGAGGGCCCCGAGCAGATCCTCCTGGGTCAGAGCTGGGTCGGCCGGTGACCTGGTGGCGCGGTAGGCGGCCCGCAACGCTGCTTCCCGGCACAGCGCTGCGAGATCGGCCACCACGAATCCCGGCGACCTGGCCGCGATGGCATCGAGGGCGATCCCGTCGGTGGGCACCTTCCGCAGCAGCAGTTCGAGCAGGGCTCTTCGGGTGGCGCCGTCGGGCAACGTCAGGGCGAGTTCGCGGTCGCACAGTTCCTGGCCGCGCAGCCGGGTGTCGGTCGATTCCGGATGCGCGGTGGTCGCCACGAATGCGACACCGGCAGTGTCGACGGCACGGCGGAGTTGGTCGAGGATCAGGGCGGAGACGGGTTCCGGAGTCGCGGGCAGCAGGGTGTCGATGTCGGTGATGAGTAGCACCCCGCCGCCGCTGATCGCGTCGACTGCTGCTGTGACCCGTTGCAGTCGTGCACCGGCTTCGAGAGCGCCGACGCTGGGACCGTCGAGTTCGACGACGCGCCGCGACGCCAGCACGGAGCGGGCCAAGGTGGCTTTACCGACGCCACCCGGCCCGGTCACGAGGACACCCAGGTGAGGCGACGCCCCGAGCTTGCGGAGCAGTTCGGGTTCGTCGAGCGCGAGTCCCAGCCACTCGGTCAGTTTGGCGGCCTGGGTCTGCGCCCCGACGAGGTCCTCGACGGGCAGGGGTGGGACGGCCGCCGTTTCGGTCACCGTCGCCGACAGGCGCGCCGGTGCGGACGAGACCGCGGTGCGCGTTCCCGCACCCCACCCGACCGCGGTGTTGGGTTGCACACTCACCGGGCCGCCTGCCGGGTCCACCCCGGTGACGGTGAGCAGTTCCGACGTCCATGCGACGCCGAAGGTCCGGGACAGTGCCTGCGTGGCGGGTGCTGTGCTGGTCCCGGGGCCGAGGTCGCGGGGGAGCAGGGACACCGCGTCACCCACGCTGAGGACCTTCCCGAGGAGGGCCTGCCGCAGGGTGACATCGGAGATCGAGGTGACCGCCAGGTTGGAGCCGCTGACCGTGACCGCTCTTCCGCCGTACACGGTCACCGGCGTCACGACGACGGTGGCGTTCTCGGTGAGGCCGGCATTCGACATCGTCACGTCGTCGAGCAGCGCGGTGCCTGTGGGCGTTCCGGCCGGCGCGATGCCCGCCACCGCTGCCGTCCGGCGCGCCCCCACCAACGCGATCGCGTCCCACTCGCGGAGACCGAGCGCGGCGAGCGCTTCCGGATGGAGCCGTACGACGCCGCGTCGCGTGTCCGCGGCCGAAGTGTTCAGTCGGACTGTGAGCGCGAGTTCCGGTGAGGTCACGCGTCGAGCCTACGTGCGCGAGTGGACTATCGGGCTCGTGGACGGCGCAACCCGAGCCGCGCGGCGGAGCGCCGTCCGCGGGTGTCGGGCTGTCGCCGGATGGCTCGCCGTTCGGCCGGTTTGATCTCCCAGGTCTCCGGCCTCGCCGCCACCCACCGCTGCGAGCGGACGGCGAACGGAATGTGAGCCAGGTATACGGCGACGAGGGCCATCAACAGAATGAACGGATAGGTGACCAACGCTGCGGCTGCGAGCGCCACCAGCACCAGCAGACCTGCTGCCATGCGAGGCGGAACGGACACGGTCTTGAGCGCCAGAGTGGGAATGCGGCTGACGATGAGGGCGGCGGAGAACACCGTCCACGCCACGACGACCGGATACGACGACCACCAGCCGTCGCCCCACTGCGCTGCTGCCGCCAAGGGCGTCAGCGCTACCAAGGCTCCCGCGGGTGCCGGGACGCCGACGAAGTACTCGCTGGCGTAACCGGGCATATCGTCGTCGTCGAGCAGAGTGTTGAAGCGGGCGAGCCGCAGCACGATGCTCACTGCATAGATGAGCGCGATGATCCAACCGAAACTCTGCCCGTCCAGCAGGGTGACGTACAGCACGAGGGCCGGAGCGACACCGAACGAGATGGAGTCGGCCAGCGAATCGAGCTCCGCACCCATTTTGCTGGTGGCGTCGAGGAGCCGGGCGATCCGCCCATCGAGGGAGTCGAGCACCGCGGCGGCACCGATCATTGCCAGCGCGGTCCCGAGATCGCCGTCGAGCGCGAACTTCACCGCGGACAGCCCACCACACAACGCGAGAATCGTGACGACACTCGGCAGCAAGCGCACCGCTTGCCGTGGTCTCCCTCTCCGCTGCTTCGTACTGGCGATCACGGCAGTTGAGCGATGACGGTTTCGGCGCCGATCGTCCGCTGGCCACGCTCCACCAGCAAGGTGGTGCCCGCAGGGAAGTAGGTGTCGACGCGGGAGCCGAACCGGATCAGACCGTAGGTGTCACCGATGGGGAGGGTGTCGCCGACCGCGGCGTCGCACACGATTCGCCGGGCCAGTAGGCCGGCGATCTGCACCACTGCGACGTCATGGCCGTCCGAGGTGTGCAGCAGCATGCTGTTGCGTTCGTTCACCTCGCTGGCATCGGCAAGGTCGGCGGACAGGAATTGGCCCGACCGGTGCACGACTTTCTGCACGACTCCGCCGACGGGGCTGCGCTGGACGTGGACGTCGAGCACGGACAGGAAGATGCTGATCCGGGGCAGGGGCTCGGAACCCATGTCGAGTTCGGCCGGCGGCACGGCGGTATCGACGAGTGCGACTTCACCGTCGGCAGGCGCGACCGCTACGCCCACCCGGTTGGGGGGCACACGGTGCGGATGCCGGAAGAACGCGGCGCAGGCCGCGGCAGAGGTCAGCGCACCACGCCGGACCCACTTGCGGTTGCGGCCGAGTAGGGCCACACCGAGCGGTGCGAGAACGAAGGGCAGTCCGGCCGGATGAAGCGGTGGGATGGCTCCCCGGGCGAGATCGACGAAGTGGCCGATCCCTGAGGTCTGCGCGGTTCCGGGTGGTCTGGGCTTACGGGCCACGGGCTCCTCTAACTGTGTCGGGCGGGACGGCTACCTGCCGTTGCGGCGCCCTCACAGGTTACGTGAGCGCGGCCGGCTGTAACGGCATCAGGAGAGAGTACGCACTCACCGAGGCGGAGGAGGAAACGGACCGCGGACGGATGGCGAGCGGTGCGATGGGGCCGCCGAAGCGGAACGTCAGCTGATCGCCGGGGAGGGCGGCGACCGCATCGAGGAGAAAACCCGCGTTCACCTGTACGTGGAAGAGCACCGGCCGGTCTCGGCCGGGATCGGCAAAACCACGTTGCTGCGCGCCGACCACCGTGGAACCGGAGTCGAGGACACCGAGGTCCACCCGCTCGCCCGCCCCGGCAAGGACTGCCCGCAGTTCGGTCGCCGAGATCGTCGCTTCGGTTCCGGGAACCAGTCTCGAGGTGGATTCCGCGCAACGCCGGAAACTCGGACTGCGGGTCGAGGGCGAACCGGACCGATGCAACAGCATCGGCGAGGTCATCGGCATCGACAACGACGGTGCCTCTTCGCTCCGCGCGCCAGTCCACGAGACGGTGTATCCGGGTCAGCTCGCGTCGTGCATCGGCAAGGCCCTGCTCGAGTCTGCACAGGTGCTGGTCGAGCAGAGCGTGCGGATCGGTACCGGACAGCACCGCCGTCATTTCCTTCACCGGCATCCCGACACGCCGCATCGCAGCGAGGAGAACGGCCGCGTCGACCTGCTGGTCGGTGTACCGGCGGTAGCCGGTGTGTGGGTCGACAGTGTGCGGCGCCAACACGCCTGCCTTGTCGAAGAACCGCAGCGCACTGACCGACAGGCCGGACGCCCGCGACAGCTCACCGATGCTCAGCACAGCGTTCACTGTTCCCGAGGGGTATGACAGGTGCGATCTCGTCGATGCGGTGATGCAACCGCGCGATGGCACCGCGGATCGTGTTGCCGTAGCCGTCTTCGGCGAGGTGGTGAGATTCCTCGGCGGCCCGATCGAGGTGAAAGCGCGCTTCCGGGACATGCCCGAGCGCGAGATGAGCCGCTGCGACATTGAGGTGCAGCGAAGGGTAAAACGCCGCCACCTGCAGTGACGCGTCGTGCCGTTGCGCGCGATCGTCCGTCAGCGCGTCCGCGGCCTCGAGCGCACGCAGATCCCAGCGCAGTTCTTCGGCGGGGTCGGTCTGAACGTCGGCCATGTAGTGGGCGAGGGTCACGATGTGAAGCGGATCGCGAGTGCCCTCGGGGGACGCCTCGAGGGCGCCCCACACCTCGGCGAAGAGATGTCGGGCGCCCTCGGCGTCGCCTGCTATCGCGAGTTCTTGACCTCGACCGATCTGCGCCATCACGTCATCCGAATTCTCCATGCGGTTCACGGTGAAGGGTCGACCAGGTCGAGAGTCAAGCGGGTTACTTCGCTTCGGCAGCTGCCTTGATGCGGGCCAGGGTGGTGTTCATACCCTCGATCAGTTCGACCTCGAAGTCGTCGTTGCCGCCCAGCACGGTCTTGATCAGGAATTGCGACACCTTGGTCGTTCCGGTCGGCGCCTCCCGGCGTTCGATGACCTTGGTTCCGCCGGCGGTGGACTGGAGTTCGTACGACCAGATGGTGCGGTTCTCAACGACGCGGAAGGCGATCGACTTGTTCGGCTGGAACTTGACGACCTTCGAGGTGGTCGGCCACACGAGCATGCCCTTGCGGTTGATGTTGATCGTCTTCGTCCCTTCTTCGACCACACCGCCCAGGACGCGCATCGTGCGGCACTGCGGGCTCCACTCGCCCATCCGCTTCAGATCAGACACCACCGCCCACACATCCTGCGGGGTGGCGTCGATTTCGATGCTTGCTTCGAGGGTGTTTGCCATCGGCTGTCTCCAGTCAGGGAAGGTGGTACGGGTAGTTACAACTACTTTGCCGTCATCGTAGGCGTTCGGAGAACGAGGATGTGCGGCAGGTCACTTCTTTGTACCCCGAGGGCTCGTCGCGTCCGCTCGGAAGTGTTTGTCGTTTCACCGTGGCAGGTTTGTCGCTTCGCTCCGCGCGCCTCACCGAAACTGTGTAACTCACGAGGCACGATGAGCGATAGAAAAATCACTGCAATGGTTCGGTGCCAGCGCATTGGCACGTCGTCGAGTCGGTGTTCGGAAGTGATCGTCGTGAATGTTCATTCGATCCTGCGGCGGGACCGCAGCCCTCTCCCTCTACTCGAATCTGCCCGGTTGCAAGGACGGCCGTCCTCGTGGCCGAGTGAAAAACTCGAACGTCTCATGACCCCACGCGAAATCGAAGAAGTTCTGCGCGGCGACGTGTAATCGCCGTTGGCACCCCGCAATTCCCGACCTACACCCCGCGCCGGGGTGGACACTGGGTCTGTGGGTACCGAAGAGCCTGTCGTCGTCGGTGTCGGCCCGGTGTCTGCCGAAGAAGTGGTTCGGGTGGCCAGGCTCGGCGCCCCGGTGCGGATCTCCGAAGAGGCTCTGTCCACCATGGCGAAAAGTCGTCGGTGGATCGAGGCTCTCGCCGAGGATCCGAAACCGGTGTACGGCGTCTCGACGGGGTTCGGTGCCCTCGCGATCCGTCATATTCCGGTCGACAAGCGCGCACAGCTGCAGCGCAGCCTGATCCGTTCCCACGCCGCCGGCAACGGGCCGGAGGTGGAACGCGAGGTGGTGCGTGCGCTGATGTTGTTGCGGCTCTCGACTCTCGCCACGGGCCACACCGGCGTTCGGCCGGAGGTCGCGCAGGTGTACGCGAACCTGCTGTCGGCGGGTCTGACTCCGGTGGTGTACGAGTACGGGAGCCTGGGTTGTTCGGGCGATCTGGCGCCGCTGGCACATGTTGCCCTCGCCGTGATCGGTGAGGGCACCGTGCGAAACGCCGAGGGCTGTCCTACCCCCGCCGCCGACGCGCTGCGGGCCGCCGGAATCGCACCGGTGTCGCTGGAGGAGAAGGAGGGCCTTGCCCTCGTCAACGGCACCGACGGCATGCTGGGCATGCTGGTGCTGGCCTGCGAAGACCTGCGTCACCTGCTGCGTCTGGCCGACATCACGGCAGCGATGAGCGTCGAGGGCCTGCTCGGCACGGACAGGGTCTTCGCCGCCGACCTGCAGTCGCTGCGGCCGCATCCCGGGCAGGCCGCGGCGGCCGAGAACATGACCCGGCTGCTGGCCGGCTCCGACATCGTGCGCAGCCACGCGGGGCCCGGGTGCACGGTGGTCCAGGACGCCTACTCGTTGCGCTGCGCCCCCCAGGTCGCCGGCGCCGCGCGCGACACCCTCGCCCACGCCCAGCAGGTCGCGGCGCGCGAACTCGCGAGCGCCGTCGACAACCCCGTGGTGACTGCGGACGGCCGCGTCGAGTCGAACGGCAACTTCCACGGAGCCCCGCTCGGCTACGTCCTGGATTTCCTGGCGATCGTGGTCGCGGACGTGGCGAGCATGAGCGAGCGCCGCACCGACCGATTTCTCGACGTCGCCCGCAACCACGGGCTGCCCCCGTTCCTCGCCGACGACCCCGGCGTCGACAGCGGCCACATGATCGCCCAGTACACGCAAGCCGCGATCGTGTCCGAACTCAAGCGCCTGGCCGCGCCTGCGAGTGTCGACTCGATTCCGTCGTCGGCGATGCAGGAGGATCACGTGTCGATGGGGTGGTCAGCGGCCCGCAAACTTCGCCGCGCCCTCGACGGGCTCACCAGGGTCCTCGCAGTCGAGGCGCTGACTGCCGCACGGGGACTCGACCTCCGTGCGCCGCTCGAGCCTTCGCCTGCAACGGGTGCCGTACGCGACGCGATCCGGGAGCACGTCGCCGGACCCGGAACCGACCGGTACCTGGCCCCCGAGATCGATGCAGTGGTGGCGCTCGCGTCGTCGGGCACCCTCCTGGCCCGCGCCGAGGCGGTGGTCGGCGCATTGGCCTGAGACGAAAGACGGGCTCAGCGCAGAGGGTCGAAATGACGCAGCACCGCGGACGGTTCGCCCCCCGTCATCGACTGGGCCACCAGGCGGCCCGTGAGGGGGCCGAGCGCGATACCCCACATTCCGTGGCCGCCGGCAACGTGCACGCGAGGCGAGCGGGTGGCCCCGACGAGGGGCAGCCCGTCCGTGGTGCACGGCCGTGAACCCACCCATTCCTCCTGGCGGGCATTCCAGTCGATACCGGTGAACAGGGGTGTCGCGGCATCGATGATGGCCTGGACCCGTCGGGGATCGAGCGGTGCGTCGGGACTCCGGAATTCCATCATTCCGGCGACACGGAAGCGGTCGTGCAACGGGGTGCACGCCACCCGCTGAGTGGGGAAGTACACGGGATTCTTGGGCATCTGCTGTGGCTGGACGCTGAAACTGTAGCCACGGCCGGCCTGGACCAGTGCCCGGACGCCGAAGGGGCGTGCCAGTGTGCCCAGCCGGGCACCGTTCGCGATCACGACCGCATCGGCCGACACCGAATCTCCGCGGGCAGAGGCGAGCCGAACGTCGGACGCGCCACGGTCCTGGACCGCCGTGACGTCGAATCCGGAGACGATGTCGCCACCCCGCGCGCGGACGGCGTCGGCGAGAGAATGCACAAACCGCGGCGGATCGATGAAGCGCTGGTTCCGCAGGCGGAGACCGCAGTGCACGCCCTCCCCGAGACTCGGTTCGAGGGAGTGAATCTCGCCGGTATCGAGCCGGTCGTGCTCGACCTCGCCGCCGATCGCCTCCACGTGGCGGAACTCGTCGACGAGCACTTCCCGGTCCGCGTCCGAGGTGAACGCAGTGAGGAAGGGGTCGGCGAGGTGGGTGTGTTCGGCGACGCCGCCCTCGGCGAGTTGGTCGTAGGCGCCCAGGGAAATCCGGTTCACTTCGGCGTAGACCTTCATCGCCTCCTCCCATCTTGCGGGAGTGCAGTGCCGGGCGAAACCGACGAGGAAACGGAGGAGGCGGAGGTCGGTGGTGAACGGAACATACACGGGGGAGGAGGGATTCAGCATCGCGCGGAGGCCGTACTTCAGGACGGCGGGCTCCGGGAGCGGCAGGGTGAGGGCAGGAGCGAGCCACCCCGCATTTCCCCAGGAGGCATCGGCCGCAACACCTTCCCGGTCGACGACGGTGACGTGAACCCCACGCTCCTGTAGGAACCAGGCTGTGGACAGGCCGACGACGCCGGCTCCGACGATCGCGACATGCTCCGGGCGCGCAGTTGTGCTCATGTGTCCATCATCGATCGACGATCACGCGGGGGGAGTAGCCGTTCGGCCAGTGCCGGACCGTCCACGTTGTGCAATCGGCCAGGGTGGGTCCACCGCTCAGTGCTCGCGCAGTCCGCGCAGTTTCAAATGCAGCATCAGGACGAGGCGGGTGTCCGCGTCGGAGAGGTCCACGCCGCACGATTCGACGCAGCGCCGGAGCCGGTTGCGCAGGGTGTTGGGGTGGACGTGGAGGGCTGCGGCGGCGTCGGCCACGTCGCCGCCATGGTCCAGGAACGCGCGTGCCGTGGCCACGAGGTCGGTTCCGTGCTGCTCGTCGTGCGCAAGGAGGGCGGCCAGCGGCGTGAGCGTGCCCAACCCGTCGAAGATGTCGGCCACGCGCAGCGCGAGGACCGACGCCAGCGTGTCGCGCATGGTTCCGACCACACCGCCACGGGAGGCGTGTTGCAGCGCCGCGAGTATCCGGTCGGCGTCACCGCGCGACAGATGCGCCTGTCCTGCCGTGTCGACCCCCCGCCCGACCGCGACGACGAAGGCATGTCCACTGCGCGCACGTCCGAGGAAGTTCTCGGCGAGACGGCGAACCTCCTTCTCCCCGGCGGCGATCACCACATAAATGGTGTCGTCGAGTTGGGCTGCGACGGATTCGACGGCCAGCGTGTCCAGGTAGAGACCGAGGGAGGCCAGGAGTCCGGACGGCAGCGACGACCCGAGCGTGACCGGGGCCGCCGCGGCAACCGTCAGCGGACCGCTCCACCGCAGGTCGTCGGCGGCCCGGAAGGCGGGCTCGCCGCCGGTCAGGAGGGCACGGACCCGGTCGACCTGCAATCGTCGTGTGACATCGACCCGTTCGCGTTGCGCGGCGATATGTTCGGCCACGACCGGTACGGCGGACCGGAGGATCGCTTCCTGTTCCGGCGTCGGAGAAGCGGTGACGGCCGCCCAGATGGACCCCACCGGGCGACCGCCGTCACGTACCGCGATCGCCGCCCGCGGTCGCATGTCGGGAACGTGTAGATCGACATAGATGACGTCGGTGTCGTGGTGTAGGCGTTCGAACACACCGGCCTCGGTGAGCAACTGCCGGTACCGTCCCGGCACCTGCCGGCCCAGGATGGTCCCGATCCGCGCTTCGTCCACCGCCTGCTCACCACTCGAATACGCGAGCACCGTCGAGTTCTCGTCCTCGATCGTGATCGGGGCGCCGATCAGCTCGGCCAGAGACCCCGCAACCGTGAACAGGTCTTCACCGCGCAGGTCCATGCTCGGAGCCTAGTTGGCCGGGACCGACTCGAATGCTTCCGACGGGAGGTGTTTCATCCGGCTCGCCGAAGGCCGTCCGTCGTGGAGGAAGTTTGGGCTCGGGCGCTGAGGGCATAGCTGTGTAGCAGGGCATTCCGACGGTGATTCGTACACGTTTGTCGCACAACAGTCAGGAGAGGTCATGGAGAGAGCGTTAATTTTTGCAGCGGGGGCGGCCGTGGGTTTCGTCCTGGGCACCCGGTCCGGCAGGCAAACCTACGAGAAGATGAGGGATCAATCCCTCGAAGTCTGGCACAACCCCACTGTGCAGGAGAAGGTGAGCGGCGCGACCGAGGTGGTGAAGGAGAAGGCCCCGCACGTGCAGCACAAGGTCGGTGAGCTGGCGAAGAAGGCCACCCACCGCGACACCGACACCAGCACGGCCACCGCGCCCACCACCGGTGCGCCGCCCGTCGAAGCCACGGCTACCACTCCCACGCCGGCTCCCACTCCCACGCCGGCGCCCACGGACTCGCCCGTTTCTCCGCCGGCGGGGGGCAGGCATACGCAGAGCCCCGGCTGACCGGGTCGGATGCGGCAGTAGGTAACCATCCCGGCGCGGCGTGCGGTCGCGACACTGCGGATGTCGTGGCGTCGGCGCCGCGCCGCGGGCATCCTGTGAGTATGGCGGCGACGCGACGCGGAATCCGGACGATGGGTGCGTGGCGCGCCGTCAGCCCCGGACCGATTGCGGGCACTCCGCTGCAGTGGGACATCGAAGCGCTCCCCGAGCCCGAGCCGGGTGAATTGCTGGTCAAGGTACTGGCCTGTGGGGTGTGCCGAACCGACCTACATATCGCCGAGGGTGATCTTCCCGTGCACCGACCGCGGGTCGTTCCCGGTCACGAAGTGGTGGGCGAGGTTGTCGCAGTGGGCGACTCCGTCTCCGCGGCCTGTGCCGCCGGAGATCGCGTCGGTGTCGCCTGGCTGCGCCACACCTGTGGTCGGTGCCCGGCGTGCGGTCGCGGCCTCGAGAATCTCTGCCGGCAGTCGCGCTACACGGGGTGGGACGCGGACGGTGGATACGCGGAATTCACGACGGTGCCCGCCGACTACGCGCTGCAACTCCCGGACGGGTATCCGGACGACGAGCTCGCGCCACTCCTGTGCGCCGGGATCATCGGTTACCGGGCCCTGATACGGGCCGAGGTGCCGGACGGCGGCGCCTTGGGCATCTACGGCTTCGGGGGCAGCGCCCACCTCACCGCCCAGGTTGCGCTCGCCCGCGGTGTCCGCGTGCACGTCATGACGCGAGGCGCGCAGGCACGGGCACTTGCCGAGGAACTCGGCGCGGCGTCGGTGCAAGGGGTGCGCGACACCCCACCGGAACCGCTCGACTCGGCGATCCTGTTCGCACCCGCCGGAGACTTGGTGCCCACGGCGTTGGAGGCGCTCGCCGACGGTGGCACGCTCGCCGTCGCGGGCATCCATCTGACAGACATTCCGCGGCTCGACTACCAGAAGCATCTGTTCCGGGAGCGGCAGGTCCGCAGCGTCACCGCCAACACCCGGGCAGATTCAGTCGCGTTCCTCCGATTCGCGGCGGACCATCGATTGAGGGTCGACACCCATCCCTATCCGCTCGACCACGCAGATCGGGCGCTGCGCGATCTGGCCGACGGAAAGTTCAGCGGTGCAGCAGTTCTCGAACCATAGAGGAGAGGGATATGAGCGAATACGCGGGCCCACCGGTGGTGGTCGGTGTCGACGGATCACGGCCTGCTCTCGATGCGGCACGCTGGGCCGCGGCGACGGCAGTCCGGCTCGGTGCCCCGCTGCTGCTCGCGCATACCTACCCGGACGGGGCGACGTTCTACAACGGCACCGCAATGATGATCGACGCGCAGTTCATCCAGGAACTTCGTGAAGACGGAAACGCGATGCTGGACACCGCCCGCACGGCCGTGCTGGACGAGCACCCCGGATTTCCTGTCGAGACAGACCTGCGGACCGGGACCGCAGCCGCCCACCTGATCGAGTTGTCACGCGCCGCCCGGATGGTGGTTCTCGGCGCGCAGGGTGCGGGTGCCATCACGGATTACCTGCTCGGTTCGACGGTGCTGCGCACGATCAACTCCGCACAGTGCCCGGTCGCCGTGTTCCGGGGTGCCCGCGAAGCCCCGTCACCGGACCTGCGCCCGATCGTCGTCGGTGTGGACGGCAGTGGCGTCAGCGAACTCGCCGTCCGCCAAGCGTTCGCCCTCGCCTCGGCGTTCGGCGTCGGACTCGAGGTCGTGCACGCCTGGAGCAGCGAGCGGCGGCACGGGCTCGCACACGCGTCGAAATACGTGGACTGGGCGGCGTACGAAGAAGCGGAGCGGGCCGTCGTTTCCGACTGCCTCGCCACCTGGGCCGAGGACTACCCCGACGTGCAGGCGACTGGGACAACCACCGAGGGCGCACCCGCCGATGTCCTGATCCGGCACGCCTCTGCCGCGCAATTGCTCGTGGTCGGCAGCCACGGCCGGGGCAAGGTGCTCGGTGCCCTGCTCGGATCGGTCAGCCAGAATGTCGTGCACCATGCTCCCTGCCCCGTTGTGGTCTGTCACGCTCAGCGGTCGCCCGGATAGGCTCGACCCCATGACTGCGGTCGAAGGAATCCTGTTCGATATAGACGGAGTTCTGGTTACTTCTTGGCATCCCATCGACGGCGCGGCCGACGCCGTGCGCGAGGTGCGGGATCGGGGACTCGCGTGTGCGTATCTCACGAATACAACGTCGAGGACGTGTGACGAGATAGCGGGCGCGCTGCGGAACGCGGGTATCGACACCGAGCCCGGCGAGATCGTCACCGCCGCGCGCCTCACCGCCGAGTACCTCCGCACCACCTACCCGGGTGCGCGGGCCTGGGTGCTCAACAATGGTGACATCACGCCCGACCTCGCCGGCATCGAACTCGACGAGGACGATCCGCAGGTCGTCGTGCTCGGTGGCGCGGGCCCCGAGTTCACCCATCGTGCGCTCAGCCGGGTGGTGGAGTTGATGCTCGACGAGGTTCCCGTGGTGGCCATGCATCGGGGGACGACGTGGGCAACCCGCCACGGACTGTGCATCGACACCGGCGCCTACCTTCCGGGCCTGGAAGAAATTGCCGGAACGAACGTCGTCTCGGTCGGCAAGCCCTCGCTGGCCGCCTTCCTCACCGCAACCGAGCTCATGGGAACCGACCCCGAAGCGGCCGTCATGGTCGGTGACGATCTGACGGGGGACGTCCTCGCCGCACAACGGGTAGGCCTGACCGGTGCGTTGGTGCGCACCGGCAAGTTCCGGCAGTCGATTCTCGACCTCGCTGTGCAGCGCCCCGACCACGTCATCGATTCGGTCGCTCAGCTCCCTGAGCTGCTCGACGGACTCGCCTGAAACACGGTCCGGGACTAACCGGCTCGGAGCGGGTAGTCTCGCGGCGAATCCTCCAATTAGACGTTCCCAGAAGGAGCTTCCATGCTCGCTGTCTCCATGCCCGCCACCTCCACCGCCTCGGCCACTAGTACCCGCATCTCCTCTTTGTTCGGCCGCCGGCTGGCGCGTGCGGGAGCGGCGATGGTCGTCGGTCTGGGTGTCGCGGCGGGACTCTCGGTGGCCGGTGCCGGTGTCGCCGGTGCCGCCCCCGTCACCTGTGTCTCCCCGCCGTCCGTCAACGACATCCAGGTGTCGGACACGGCGAGCTGTGGTGCCAAGGCGACCGAGGCCGGTGTCGCACGGGCGACGGCGATGGAGAGCGGGACCGCGGTGAGCGTCGCCAACGGGCACGGCTCCACCACCACCTATGCCAACGGGTTCGGAACGTCTCTGGGCGCGTCGACGGGTTCGGGTCAGGCGTATGCCGTGTCGCTGGGCGGCGGCATCGCGCGGTCCGGGGCGGCTGACGGCACCACCACCGTGGCGATCGCCGGTTGGGGGTCGGGCGCGACCTCCGACGCGAACGGCGTCGACTGCGTCGGTGCCCTGTCGCTCGCGTTCAACCTCAACACGGGCCAGGTCTGCGCCATGCGCTGATCCTCTGACCCGGCGGTCTCGTCCCGACCTTGCACTCACCCTGGTCGAGTGCTAGAAATGCACTTGGCACTCGCGACACGTGAGTGCCAGGTCGGGATGGTGAGACCGGGAACCTAGACACCCCTGGTCGTCCGTCGCGGGCACTGACCCCGGCCCAAGGCGTAAATGGGGCGACCCGGCAAGCGGCCGTCCTGTGTGTCACCCCCCAATCCGGAGGATCACTTCGCAATGGCCAAGATCATCGCGTTCGACGAAGAGGCCCGTCGCGGCCTCGAGCGAGGACTCAACGCCCTCGCCGACGCAGTCAAGGTGACGTTGGGCCCCAAGGGTCGCAACGTCGTGCTCGAGAAGAAGTGGGGAGCTCCCACGATCACCAACGACGGCGTTTCCATCGCCAAGGAGATCGAGCTCGAGGACCCCTACGAGAAGATCGGTGCCGAGCTGGTCAAGGAGGTCGCCAAGAAGACGGACGACGTCGCCGGCGACGGAACCACCACCGCAACCGTGCTCGCTCAGGCTCTCGTGCGTGAGGGCCTCCGCAACGTTGCTGCCGGCGCCAACCCGCTCGGCCTCAAGCGCGGCATCGAGAAGGCCGTCGAGGCCGTCACCGCGCGTCTGCTCGAGACCGCCAAGGAGATCGACACCAAGGAGCAGATCGCTGCTACCGCTGGTATCTCCGCCGGCGACCCGTCCATCGGTGAGCTCATCGCCGAGGCCATGGACAAGGTCGGCAAGGAAGGCGTCATCACGGTCGAGGAGTCCAACACCTTCGGCCTGCAGCTCGAGCTCACCGAGGGCATGCGTTTCGACAAGGGCTACATCTCGGCGTACTTCGCCACCGATGCAGAGCGTCAGGAAGCCGTCCTCGAGGACGCGTACATCCTGCTCGTGAGCTCCAAGATCTCCACCGTCAAGGACCTGCTGCCGCTGCTGGAGAAGGTCATCCAGTCGGGCAAGCCGCTGGTCATCATCGCGGAGGACGTCGAGGGCGAAGCCCTGTCCACCCTGGTGGTCAACAAGATTCGTGGCACCTTCAAGTCCGTGGCCGTCAAGGCCCCCGGATTCGGTGACCGCCGCAAGGCGCAGCTCGCCGACATCGCCATCCTCACCGGTGGCGAGGTCATCAGCGAAGAGGTCGGCCTCTCCCTGGAGACCGCCGGACTCGAGCTCCTCGGTCAGGCCCGCAAGGTCGTCATCACCAAGGACGAGACCACCATCGTCGAGGGTGCCGGCGATTCCGACGCCATCGCCGGTCGCGTGAGCCAGATCCGCGCCGAGATCGAGAACAGCGACAGCGACTACGACCGCGAGAAGCTGCAGGAGCGCCTGGCCAAGCTGGCCGGTGGCGTTGCAGTCATCAAGGCCGGTGCCGCCACCGAGGTCGAGCTCAAGGAGCGCAAGCACCGCATCGAAGATGCCGTGCGTAACGCCAAGGCTGCCGTCGAAGAGGGCATCGTTGCCGGTGGTGGCGTGGCCCTGCTGCAGTCGGCCCCCGCGCTCGACGACCTCAAGCTCGAAGGTGACGAGGCCACCGGTGCGAACATCGTTCGCGTCGCCCTCGAAGCTCCGCTGAAGCAGATCGCCTTCAACGCCGGCCTCGAGCCCGGCGTCGTCGCCGAGAAGGTCCGCAACCTGCCCGCAGGTCACGGCCTCAACGCTGCGAACAACGAGTACGGCGACCTGCTCGAAGCAGGCATCAACGACCCGGTCAAGGTCACCCGCTCCGCGCTGCAGAACGCAGCGTCGATCGCGGCTCTGTTCCTCACCACCGAGGCCGTCGTCGCCGACAAGCCGGAGAAGGCCGGAGCGCCCGCGGGCGACCCGACCGGCGGCATGGGCGGCATGGACTTCTGAGTCCGTACCACCCCGTTCCACCCGAACACCCCGAAGGCCCGGGACTCCCGCAAGGGAGTTCCGGGCCTTCGGCCTTCGGCCCCGTGCTACTACTTGGCGGGCATCAGCATCCACGCTGCCAGGTAGACGAGAGCCGCGGTGCCGCCGGTGACGAGTGTGGCGACGACGGCCAGGAGTCGGACGAGGTTGACGTCGGCACCGAAGTATTCGGCGATGCCGCCGCAGACGCCGGCGAGCATTTTCTGGTTGTCGGAGCGGGTGAACTGGCGAGGAGTATTGCTGTCGAATGTCATGCGTCCAGTCTGCTCAGTCCGCTGGTAGTGCACATCGGGATGTACCCCGATCTCCACCCTGGTCTTTCACCCCGACATCGTGCTGAGAGCGCGTTTCCCGTTCACGCCCGGGTCACTTCGAGGACGCCTCACGCCGCTAGATTCCGCCCCATGACCGACATCGACGAACGCCCCGGCTTCCTCAGCGCGTACGCGGATCTGGCTACTGCCGTCGACCTCCGCGACACCTCCGCGTTCAGGGTCGACGACGAGGACGACGATGATCCCGTGCTCGTCACGCTCACCGACGGTCTGATCGTCGATACCTGGCGGGAGGGCTATCCGTACGAGGAGCGGATGCCCCGCGACGAATACGAAGTTGCCAAGCGGTTGCTCCAGATCGAACTGCTGAAGTTCCAGAACTGGGTGAAGGAAAGCGGACGCCGTCACGTCATCGTGTTCGAGGGACGCGACGCCGCCGGCAAGGGTGGCACCATCAAACGGTTCATGGAACACCTCAATCCGCGCGGTGCGCGTGTCGTGGCACTCGAGAAGCCGTCGGTGCGTGAGTCGACCCAGTGGTACTTCCAGCGTTACGTCCAGCATCTCCCTGCGGCCGGTGAGATCGTGTTGTTCGACCGGTCGTGGTACAACCGCGCCGGCGTCGAACGCGTCATGGGCTTCTGCAGCGCAGACGAATACGACAGGTTCCTGCATCAGACGCCGCTCTTCGAACGCATGCTCGTCGACGACGGTGTCAGCCTCACCAAGCTGTGGTTTTCTGTCTCGCCACTCGAGCAGCGGACCCGGTTTGCCATCCGTCAGGTCGATCCGGTTCGCCAGTGGAAATTGTCCTCGATGGACATTGCCTCACTGGATAAATGGGGCGCCTATACCGCGGCCAAGGAAGATATGTTTCGCTTCACGGACACCGATATTGCTCCGTGGACGGTAGTCAAGAGCAATGACAAGAAAAGAGCGCGCATCAATGCGATGAAGTATGTTCTGTCGCTGTTCGATTACGGGAACAAGGACTTCGAAGTGGTGGGGACGGTAGATCCGCTGGTCGTGGGCCGTGCCAGCCAGGTAATTGGCGAATAACCGGATGATCTTTCTTCCGAACGCCAGGTAACTATTCGAGATATGTCCGCGAAATTTCTTTGGTCTTCGCCTTCGGTCGGGTACAAAGAGTGAAGCGCCGACCCATGGCGCAGATCGAAAACCAACACAGTCGATCGGGAGAGAAAAATATGTCCACTCAAATCCTTGGCCTGCTCGATATACTCACCGGACTTCTCGACTTGCTGACGGGGTCATCCGAGGCGTAGACAGCGCGTCTCCACCAACATCCAGTTGAGAACTGGAGCCCACATGACACACTGTGGGCTCCAGTTCTCGTCTCTTCGGAGTCGGGCAGGCGGCTTCGCAGCAAAGGAGAATAATGGGCAACCGCACGGCAGCGGGTAGGTACGGGGTTCGGCTGGCACTCGCGCTCGCTCTCGCAGCGGCTCTTCCGTGGGCGGGGGCGCAGGCCGTGTCCGCAGACCCGGTGGATGACGCGACCGTCGTCGACGGCAGCTCGAGACTCCTGCGCACCGAGAAGATCGACGACCGGCAGTTGACGATGCACGTCTACTCGGCGTCGATGGACCGCGACATTCCGCTTCGGGTGATCACGCCCGCGGACACCAGCGCTCCGAGGCCCACGCTGTACCTGCTCAACGGCGCGGGCGGCGGTGAAGACTCCGCGACCTGGCAGGCGAAGACCGACGTGGTCGACTTCTTCGCCGACAAGAACGTCAACGTCGTCACGCCGATGCAGGGCGCCTTCAGTTACTACACGGACTGGCGGCAGGAAGATCCCGAACTGGGCAACAACAAGTGGACGACGTTCCTCACCCAGGAACTCCCTCCCATCGTCGACGCCGAGCTGGGCACCAACGGTGTCAACTCGATCGCCGGCATCTCCATGGCCGGCAGTTCCGTCCTGAGCCTCGCGCAGTCGGCACCCGAGCTGTACGAGAGTGTCGGCGCCTACAGCGGTTGTGCGATGACCAGCACCGACCCTGGTCGCACGTATGTCCGGATGGTCGTCGAATCCCGCGGCGGCGGCGACACCAGCAACATGTGGGGCCCCGTGGACGACCCGGCCTGGACGGCCAACGATCCGTACCTCAATGCGGAAAAGCTGCGCGGCCTCGACATCTACGTCAGCAACGGTTCCGGCATTCCGGGTCCGAACGATCGCCTCGACGGTCCGGGGATCAACGGGAACGTCGAGACGTTCGCCAACCAGATCATCCTCGGCGGTGCCATCGAGGCGGCGACCAACCAGTGCACCCGCGCGCTGGCGGACAAGCTGAACGAGCTGCAGATTCCCGCCACCTTCGACTTCCGTCCCGTCGGCACCCACTCGTGGCCGTACTGGCAGGAGGACCTCCACAAGTCGTGGCCGCTCCTGGCGTCGTCGATCGGCCTGTAGCCACCGGCCCGGACACCACCGTCCTCGCGCACTGACTTCGCCTCGACCCCTGCGGATCGCGAATCCGCGGGGGTCGAGCCGTCTAGTCTGGCGGAGTGGAGACAGTACCGATCCAGATGCCCGACGGAACGACCACTCCGGTTCGCCTGTTCGCCGGGCGGGACGAGGCACCCGTGGTCGTGGTGTTTCCCGGCCTGGGAATTCCTGCCGGCTACTACGAGCCGTTCGCCGAGGAGCTGATGTCCCGCGGATTCAATGCTGCCATCGGCGAACTACGCGGACAGGGTGACAGCCGCCCCCGTCCGAGCAGTGCCAGCAGGTACGGCTACCACGAGCTGGTGTCGGTCGACTTTCCCGCCATCTTCGAGGTGGTGCGCGAACATTTCCCGGCTGCGACGCCGTTCCTGTTGGGGCACAGTATGGGTGGTCAGCTGGGGGTGATGTACGCGGCGCGGATTCGCGGCCGGCTCGGCGGAATCGTGCTCGTCGCGTCGGGGTCGCCATATCACCGGGGATTTCCCGGAATGCACTCGCCGCGAATGCTCGTCGGCGCGGCCGCAATGTCGATGACGGCCAATCTCGCCGGTTTCTGGCCGGGCGGCAGGCTCGACATCGGCGGGTTCGGCAGGCAGTCGAAGGTACTGATCTCCGACTGGTCCCGATTCGCGCGCACCGGGAAGATCGAACCCGACGGCGCCGACATCGACTACGAGGAACGGATCGGCAGATTGAAGCTGCCGGTCCTGTCGGTGACTATCGAGGGCGACGACCTCGCGCCGGGCCCTTCGGCGAAGAATCTCGTCGCCAAACTCCCACATGCCGACGTCACCATCTGGCACAACCCGCGACCGCAGGGTCACAACGGGTGGATCCGGGAGCCAGTCGACACGGTCGATCGGGTCGTCGACTGGATCCATGACCACACCTAGCCGTGAGTACTTATTAACAAGCGGTGGTTAAGAAGTACTCACGGGCGGGTGAGTGTGCGCCACAGGAACATGAACGTCAGCGCCGACTTGAACGCGGCCTGGGCGTTGTCCGCGGCCCCGCCGTGTCCACCTTCGATGTTCTCGTAGTACCAGACTTCGTGGCCCTGCTCCTCGAGGAGGGCGGTCATCTTGCGGGCATGGCCCGGATGGACCCGGTCGTCCCGCGTGGAGGTGGTCACCAGAATCGGTGGGTACTCGGCGGTGGCACTGGTTTTCTGGTACGGCGAGTACTCGCTGATGAACTTCCAGTCCTCGGGATCGTCGGGGTCGCCGTACTCGGCCATCCACGACGCCCCGGCCAGCAGCAGGTGGTACCGCTTCATGTCGAGGAGCGGTACCTGACACACGATCGCCCCGAAGAGTTCGGGGTAGCGGGTCAGCATGACGCCCATCAGGAGACCGCCGTTGCTTCCACCTTGAGCCGCGAGTTGCTTCGTGGTGGTGATGCCGCGCGCGACCAGGTCGCGCGCGACTGCGGCGAAGTCCTCGAACACTTTGTGACGGCCTTCGCGGACGGCCTGGGTGTGCCACGACGGGCCGTATTCACCGCCACCGCGAATGTTGGCGACGACGTACGCACCCCCGCGTTCGAGCCAGGCGAAGCCGACCGACCCGCTGTATCCCGGCACCATCGAGTTCTCGAACCCGCCGTATCCGTACAGGAGTGTGGGGCAGGGACCGTCGGCGTCGTCGCGGCGTACGACGAAGTACGGGATCTCCGTTCCGTCGTCCGAGGCGACGAAGTACTGGGACACCGAGATACCGTCGGCGTCGAAGAAGGAGGGCGCCTGCTTGACAGGTTCCAGCGGTCCGCCGACGGTGCCGTAGAAAAGAGTTGCGGGAGTGGTGAATCCACTGCTGTTGACGAAGAAATTGTCCCCGCTGCGCGCATCCGTGCTGATGACACCGCTGGCCGTGAGTTCGGGCACGCCGTCGAGCGGTTTCTCGTCCCAGCCGGTTTCGGTGGGCGTGAGTACCGACAATCTGGTCTGCACGTCCGAGAGGGTGACCAGAAGCAGGTGGTTGCGAGTCCACGTGCCCTGTTCCAGGGATGTGTGCTCGTCGGGTGTGAACAGCGGCGTCAATTCCCGCGAGCCGGCGAGATAGTCGGCGTAGTCGGTGACGAGCAGCGAACCCGCGGGATAGATGGTGCCGTCCACTTCCCAGTCGGTGCGCGGGCGGACGGTCAGCCAGTCGCGGTAGACGGACGTTCCGGCGTCGTCGGGCGTGTCGATGCGCAACAGCGAACCGTCCGGCAATAACTCGTACCGTTCGGAGTTGTAGAAGTCGATCGATCGGCCGACGAAGTGCCGCTCGTATCCGGGAGTGTCGTCGTAGGAGGCGCCCACCGACACGTCGGTGCTCTCGCCCTCGAACACGGTGACCGCCTCGGACAAGGGGGTACCGCGATGCCAGCGCTTCGCGATCCTCGGATAGCCGGAATCGGTCATCGAGCCGTCACCGAAGTCGGTGCCCACGTAGACGCTGTCCTCGTCGATCCAGCTGATGCTGGTCTTTGCTTCCGGGACGTCGAAAGGATTGTCTGTGACGAATTGCCGTGTGTCCAGGTCGAATTCGCGAACCACGGACGCGTCGGCACCGCCCCGCGAGAACGACAGCAACGCGCGGGTCTGTGCTGGGCGCAGGACGCTCGCCCCCGCCCACACCCAATTCTCACCCTCGCGCTCGGCGAGTTCGTCGACGTCGAGCAACACGTCCCACTGCGGGTCCTCGGAGCGGTATTCCGCCAGGGATGTGCGCCGCCAGATTCCGCGCTTGTGCTCGCCGTCGCGCCAGAAGTTGTACAGATAGTCACCGCGCAGGGCGACGTAGGGAATGCGCGCGTCGGTATCCAGCAAGTCCAGGATCCGGCCCTCGAGCGTGGAGAACTCCGAGTTCTCGGTGTACTCGCCGACGGTCCGCGCGTTGCGTTCCCGCACCCAGTCGAGAGACCGGTCAGCGGTGACATCTTCGAGCCAGAGATAGGGATCCGTCATGACGGCCATTGTTGCAGGAAGACCTCGGATAGCCTCGGCGGCGTGAGTACACCTGGGCCCTATCCGTTGTGGGAGCAGCACTGCTGCCTGCCGCTGACACCGTCGGCAACTATCGACGAGCTCCGCCGTTACCGTCGTCCGGCCGGCAGCTACGTGTCGGTGAACATCGGTTACTCCCCGCAGGACAAGGCGGCGTCGACGGCGATCGCCGAGAACTTTCGTGCCCAGGCCGGCGGTGACATCGAGTTGGTGACGCGGCTGGATGACGTCGACGCGGTACGCGGCGCCGGTGGTATCGCGCTCGCATTCGACCTCGAAGATTCGGCCCCGCTCAACGGCGACCTCGCCAATGTGGCCCACTTCCACCGACTGGGCACACGATCGTTGCTGCCCACGTATAACTATGCGAATGCCGCCGGGTGCGGTTGCCTCGACGCCGACGACACCGAGCTGACCGGCTACGGCCGCGACCTAGTGCGGGAGATGAATCGGGTGGGGATGACCGTGGACGGCTCCCACTGTTCGACACGTACCGGACTCGACCTTGCCGCAGTTACCGAGCGCCCCATGATCTACAGCCACTCCAACCTGCGGCGATTGTGGAATCACCCTCGCAACATCACCGACGATCAGGCCCGCGCCTGCGCGGACACGGGTGGCGTGATCGGGATCAACGGGGTCGGCATCTTTCTGGGGGTCAATGGGCCGGACGACCATGCTCGCCGGTTGTCGGCGATGGCCGACCACATCGAAGAGGCGGTCGATCTGGTGGGTCCCGCGCACGTCGGCATCGGCTCGGACTACTCGTTCGACGCCGCAGACTTCGTCGCCGAGGTCACGAACAATGCGGGCTCGTTCTCGGACGCGTATACGGCGTGGGGTCCGCTGCAGTGGGTACCGCCGGAGGATGTCCTGACTCTCGATCGCGTCCTGCGCAATCGGGGGTTCGACGAAACGTCCATCGAGGCCGTATACGGGGGAAATTTTGCCCGTGTCGCGGCGGCAGTCTGGGCTACTGGCGGGTAACACGACCGAGGTGAGACACCGAATCCGGACGGGACTACCCTGAACAACCGTGACCTCACACTATGACGTCGTTGTCCTCGGAGCCGGTCCCGGTGGGTACGTCGCTGCTATCCGCGCGGCACAGCTGGGATTGAGTACCGCCATCATCGAGCAGAAGTATTGGGGTGGTGTGTGCCTGAACGTGGGCTGCATCCCCTCGAAGGCTCTTCTCCGTAACGCCGAGCTTGCGCATCTCTTCACGAAAGAGGCCAAGCTGTTCGGCATCACCGGTGAAGCCTCCTTCGACTTCGGCGCCGCCTACGACCGCAGCCGCAAGGTCGCGGAGGGGCGCGTCAAGGGCATCCACTTCTTGATGAAGAAGAACAAGATTCCCGAGTACGACGGCAAGGGCACCTTCACCGACGCCAACACCATCGAGGTCGCACTGACCAAGGGTGGCACCGAGACGGTGACGTTCGACAACGCCATCATCGCGACCGGTTCGACCACCAAGTTGCTGCCGGGTACCTCGCTGAGCGAGAACGTCGTCACCTACGAAGAGCAGATCATGACCCGGGATCTGCCGGGATCGATCCTCATCGTCGGGGCCGGGGCGATCGGCATGGAGTTCGGGTACGTCCTGAAGAACTACGGCGTGGACGTCACCATCGTCGAGTTCCTCGACCGGGCGCTGCCCAACGAAGACGCGGACATCTCCAAGGAAATCGAGAAGCAGTACAAAAAGCTCGGCGTCAAGGTCAAGACCGGCGCGGCGGTGCAGAGCATCGACGACGACGGCAGCAAGGTCACCGTCTCGATCAAGGACAACAAGAGCGGCGAGATCGAGACCGTCGTGGTCGACAAGGTGATGCAGTCGGTCGGCTTCGCCCCCCGCGTGGAGGGCTTCGGCCTCGAGAAGACCGGTGTCCAGCTCACCGATCGCGGTGCCATCGGGATCACCGACACGATGCAGACGTCGGTGCCGCACATCTACGCGATCGGTGACGTGACGATGAAGCTGCAGCTCGCCCACGTGGCCGAGGCGCAGGGTGTCGTGGCGGCCGAGACCATCGCCGGCGCCGAGACGCTGCCGATCGACGACTACCGGATGATGCCGCGCGCCACGTTCTGCCAGCCGCAGGTGGCCAGCTTCGGTCTCACCGAGCAGCAGGCGAAGGACGAGGGCTACGACATCAAGGTGGCGAACTTCCCGTTCGCCGCCAACGGCAAGGCGCACGGCCTCGGTGACTCCACCGGCTTCGTCAAGCTCATCTCCGACACCAAGTACGGCGAGCTGCTCGGCGGCCACCTCATCGGCCCCGACGTCTCCGAGTTGCTGCCCGAGCTGACCCTCGCGCAGAAGTGGGATCTCACCGTCAACGAGCTGGCCCGCAACGTGCACACCCACCCCACCCTGAGCGAAGCCCTGCAGGAGGCCATCCACGGCCTCGCCGGACACATGATCAACTTCTGATCCACGACAGGAAACGAGGCCCGCACAGAAACTGTGCGGGCCTCGTTTCGTGTATGCGGGCCTAGTTCTGGTCGGTCCGGCGTTCGGCGTACTTCTGCTGCGCCGCCCAGACTTCGGGCATTCGCGACTCGACCAGTTCGATCAGGCCGACGAGACGCCCGGCGATCTCGGCACCGAGTGGTGTCAGGCTGTATTCCACCTTCGGGGGTATCGCCTCGAGTACGTCGCGGACCACGAGTCCGTCTCGTTCGAGCGCCTGGAGGGTCTGCGACAGCATGCGTTCACTGACTCCGTCGACACGTCGGCGTAGTGCGCTGAAGCGGTAGTTGCCCTCGGCCAACGCCGCGAGCGCGAGCACACCCCATCGGCCGGTGACGGTCTGCAGGGTTTCGCGAGAGGTGCACCCGCGGGCGAAGACGTCGGCTTCCAGGGTGGCGTCTGCGCCGGCGCGCGGTGTCTGTTCGAGCTCGGACATGCTCACCACTCTACCCCTCATCTGAGAAGTGCTTACCACTGCGCTTGCACTTACAAATAGTCAGTGCATAATGGAACATGCGCGCTTGAAACAACAACCCTCACGCTAGGAGTTCCCATGACCATCGCCGTCACCGGTGCAACAGGACATCTCGGCCGCCTCGCTGTCGAGGCTCTTCTCGACAAGGGCACCCCCGCCAGGGAGATCGTGGCGCTCGTTCGCACACCGGCCAAGGCCGCCGACCTGACCGACAAGGGCGTCGACGTCCGGCAAGCCGACTACAGCGACCGCGCCGCGCTCGACAAGGCGCTCGGTGGTGTCGACAAGCTGCTCCTCGTGTCGGGTTCCGACGTCGGGCAACGAGTAATTCAGCACGGCAACGTCATCGACGCGGCGAAGGCAGCCGGTGTCGGGTTCATTGCCTACACCAGCGTCCTCGATGCGCAGAAGAGCCCGCTCGGACTGGCTGCCGAGCACCGCGCCACCGAGGATCTGCTCGACGGGTCCGGGATCGACTTCGCCTTGCTGCGGAACGGCTGGTACTGGGAAAACTACCTGGGCGCTGTGGCAACGGCCCGGGAGGCGGGTTCCTTGTTCGGCAGCGCAGGAAACGGCATCATCGCCGGTGCCGCGCGCAAGGACTACGCCGAGGCGGCCGCCGCCGTCCTGGTCGCCGACGGGCAGGCGGGAGCGGTGTACGAGCTCGGTGGCGACGAGCGGCTGACGTACGAACAGCTGGCCGAGGCCTTCTCCGCGGTGGTCGGTAGCCCGGTGTCGTACAAGGACCTCCCGCAGGACGAGTACGCCGCCCTGCTCGAAGGCGCCGGCTTGCCGGCACCGGTGGCGCAGATGCTCGCCGATTCCGATGCGGGAGTAGCCACCGGCGCCCTCGACACGCAGAGCGGCGATCTGCAGAAGCTGATCGGCCGCCCGTCGACCCCGGTGGCCACCGTCCTCGCTGTGAGTACTTCTTAACCGCCCGCTGTTAAGAAGTACTCACGGGACGCGAAGCGGCAAGGTAGGCCACCCAACTACCGAATTCGGTGATGTCCGTGGCCCCGTCGACCGCGTCGTGGGTGCAGCTGAAGCCGACCACGGCGCGGCCGTCAGAAAGTTCGACACTCGTCAGTGCCATCGGCGCCGGAAGTGTCGCCAGGAATCGTCCCAATCCGGCGGGGGAGACTCGGAACAACTCTCCGACGATGGGTGCGCCCGCGCCGGGGCCCCGGCGCACCAGCCCGGGCTTGGGGGGTGTGGTGGCAAGTGCGGTGAGCCGGTATGCGTCGGTGGTGGTGACGGTGTCCACGAAACGGGCACTGAGGTCCTCGAGTTGGAAATGGAGAGGCTGCCCGCGCAGGTGGGCGCCGAATACGGCGAGCTCGACACCGTCCTCGACCAACGCCGGCGCGGGAACACCGGTGAGTCGGGCAGCGAGGTCGACGGCCACCTGATCGGCGAACCCGGGCACCACGAACATCACCCCGAACGGCTCACCCGCCGCCGTGGGCAAGCCGGGTACCGCGACGGCCGACATGTCGAGCAAATTGCAGAAGTTCGTGTATGTACCCATTCGCCGGTTGATGTCGATCGGGTCGGCCTGGACCGCGGCGATCGTCGGGTGCTCGGTGGTGGTCGGCAGGAGCAGCCCGTCGAATCCGGCGAGGAGATCCCGGGTCTGTGCCTTGACGCGAACGAGGGTGTCGAGGTCGGCCGCCAACTCGTGCCCTGCCGGCCGCCTCGCGGACCCGACAATGGCGGTCACCACCGGATCCGCCCCGGCGGGCGCCGTGTCGAGGAACCGCCCGACGGCGGTGTACCGTTCCGCGACGACCGCACCGTCGTAGAGCAGCCGGGCAGCGTCGAGCAGTGGGGAGATGTCTACCGTGTCGACGCGAAAGCCTTTGTCCGTCAGCAGCTGAACCGTGTCGTCGAATGCTCGCCGGTAGTCGGGGGCGAGCGCGGTGAGGTCCTCGTCGCGCGGGATGGCGACCCGTGGCTGCGCGGGTGCCGCCAACCTGACGTCGGCCGGCCAAGCCCGGCTGCGCGGGTCCCTCGACGCCGGCCCGGCCATGATCCGGGCTGCGGCGGCGGCGGTGTCGAGTTCGGTGGCGAACACGGTGACGCAGTCGTAGTCGACACAGGCGGGGACGACGCCGTCCGCGGGGATCACACCCAGCGTGGCCTTGATACCGACGAGACCGTTGAAGGCCGCAGGCACCCGACCTGATCCGGCGGTGTCCGTGCCTATCCCGATGTCGGCGATGCCGAGGGCCACGGCGACGGCCGAGCCGGAGCTCGAACCACCGGACACCCGCTCGGGGTCCCACGAGCAGCGCACCGCCCCATAGGGACTGCGCGTGCCCACCAGGCCGGTGGCGAATTGGTCGAGGTTCGTCTTCCCGAGGACGATGGCACCCTGATCGACCAGTCGGCGGACGGCGGTCGCGGTGCGGTCGGGCACGTAGGCGAACTCGGGACACCCCGCGGTGGTGGTCATTCCCGCGACATCGATGTTGTCCTTGACTGCCAGGATCTGCCCGGCCAGCGGGAGGTCCTCGCCTGCAGTGATTCTCGATTCGATGGCGGCCGCGTCGGCATAGACGTCCTCGGCGGGCCGAAGTGTGATCCAGATTTCCGGGCGGTCCACCGCGGCGATCCGCCGGAAGGCGTCGTCGACGCGTTCGGTGGGCGAGAGGGTAATTTTGGTGGGCCCCAGCTTGCTGGCATCGACACTCACGCTCATCAGTTCTCTGCTCCGATCACGAAGAGGGGGGCGCCGGGCTCGACGATCGATCCCGGTGAAACAAGCACTTGCAGAACCCTTCCGGAGGCGGTTGCAGGAACCGGCATCTCCAGTTTCATGGCTTCGAGCACCACGGAGTTGTCGCCGAGCCGGACCCGCTGCCCGACCTCGACCTCGACTCGCCACACGCTGCCCACCAGCGGAGCTTCGACGACGACCGCACCGGGCGGCAGGTCGACGGGCGGCTGTTCGGGGAGAGGTGGCGGTTCGACACGGTCGTATTCACCGGACACACGCCACGCAGACTTCTCGGCGTCGAAAGCCGCCGACTGCCTGCTGTTGAACGCTGCGATCGACTCGGCGTTGTCGGTAAGGAACTTCAGGTGATCGGCGAGTGCGAAGGTGCCCTCGGAGATCTCCGTATCGAACCGCCCCGCCACAGCCTGCTCGCGGTACTTCCGCAGTTCCTCCGGGGTCACCGGTTCCCAGACGATGCGGTCGAAGAACCGGAACATCCAGGGTGTGCCCTCGTCGAAGGGGCGGTGCTGCCGGTAACCGGACCAGATGGGTACCGTGCGGCCGATCAACTGGTAGCCGCCCGGCGACTCCATGCCGTAGACGCACAGGTACTTTCCGCCGATGCCGACGGCGTCGGACGGCGTCCAGGTGCGTGCCGGGTTGTACTTGGTGGTGACCAGGCGGTGCCGGGGGTCGAGTGGCACGGCCAGCGGCGCACCGAGGTAGACGTCACCGAGCCCGAGTACCAGGTACTCGGCGTCGAACACGGTGTCGCGCACGTCGTCGACACTGCCCAACCCATTCATGCGCCGGATGAATTCGGTGTTGGAGGGCAGCCAGGGAGCCTCGTCCCGGACGCCGCTGCGGTAGCGGTCGATCGCCTCCGCGATGGAGGGGTCGTCGAAGGACAACGGTAACCGGACAGTTCGGCTCGGGACGACCAGGTCGTGCGTGGCGGGCAGCAGTTCCTCGATGTCCTGCAGGATGTCGAGTAGGCGGCCACCGGGGAGGACGTCCGGGTCGAAATGCAGGTGCAGCGACCGCACCCCCGGGGTGATGTCGATGATGCCGCGCACCCCGCGTCGGATCAACTCTTCCGACAGCGCGTGCACCCGCATCCGGAGTCCGAGGTCGAGTTGCTGTTCACCGTATTCGACGAGGATGTTGTCGTCCCCGCCGCGAAGGTATGCCACCGCGGGGCGGTCCAGTACGGGCCCGGTTCGCCCCAGAACGCCTCCGTCGGCCTTGGCGGGAGTCCGGACATTTCGCGGAACATCCAGAGCGCGAGAGGAATCGGATCGCCGAAGTTCGTGCGCATCGGATTCGGACACCGCCACGAAGCGCACCCGGTCACCCGGCCGGATCTGCCCCAGCTTCCACCGGTGGGCGCTGACGACGGTGAGCGGGCAGGCGAAGCCACCGAGACTCGGGCCGTCGGGACCGAGGAGGATCGGCGTGTCACCGGAGACGTTGAGGGCACCCACGCTGTACGGGTTGTCGTGCAGGTTCGACGGGTGGAGTCCCGCCTCGCCGCCATCGGTCCGCGACCAGGTGGGTTTGGGTCCGTCGAGGCGGAGACCGGTGCGATTGGCGTGCGCCTGCACTTTCCAGGTGGTGTCGTAGAACTGCGCCATATCGGATTCGGTGAAGTACGACGGCGCAGACTGCGGACCCTCGGTGACCGCCAGATGCCACAGGTGAGTGCAGTGGGGACGCGACTCCTTCGGAACGGGGTGTGGAGTGCCCAGGTTGCTGGTGTCGTCGACGAGTCCGAGTACGTCCCCGGTGGCAACTGCCTTACCGGTGATGCCGCCGAAACCACCGAGCGGGAAAGTGGAAGCGCTGCCGTGAAAGAGCGGTGCGTCGATGCCGCCGTGGACGGCGAGGTACGTGCGCAGACCGGTGTCGGTGGGACTGCCGATGTCGAGAACGGAACCGGCGGGCACCTCGACCGGCTCCCACAACGGGACGGCGTCGCCATCGATCGTGACCGGTGCATCCGCGCCGCCGACACAGATCAGGGTGGCATCGGAGAACTCGAGTCGCGGACCCTGCAGGGTGCATTCGAGGCCCGGCGCCCCGGCGGGGTTGCCGACGGCGGAGTTCACGAGCTGGAACGAAAGGTCGTCCATCGGTCCGGACGGCGGAATGCCGACGCTCCACAGCCCGGTGCGGCCTGGATAGTCCTGCACGGTGGTCATCGTCCCTGCCCGGAGGACGTCGATACGACGGCCCGTCGAACGGAAGTCGGTGAGAAAGCCGGTGGTATGGACGGCATCGAGAACTTCTGCGGCAGAACAGATTCGCCGCAGCTGCGGCAGGTTCGTCTGAATTCCGTAGATGTGCGTGTCGGACAGGGCCTCGGCCAACGCGGCGAACGCACCCGTGCGCCGATGCCCGCGAGTGATCACCTTGGCGAGCATCGGGTCGTAGTACGGGCTCACCTCCGTGCCGGTGTCGACCCACGTCTCCACCCGCGTGTGGGCAGGAAACTCGACTCCGGTGAGCCGCCCCGCGCTGGGGAGGTAGTCGTGGCCAGGGTCCTCGGCGTAGATCCGGGCTTCCACCGCGGTACCGACGATGTCCGGTCCGGTGTCGGGGAGGCCCTCGAGCATCGACGAATCTCCTCGTGCGAGCCGCAGCATCCACTCGACCAGATCGATACCGGTGACTTCCTCGGTGACCGGATGTTCCACCTGCAAGCGGGTATTCATCTCGAGGAACGACGCCTCACCGCGATCCACGTCGTAGACGAACTCGACCGTCCCTGCGGATCGGTAGTCGACGGACGACGCCAGCATGCGAGACGAACTCAGCAATCGCTCGACGACGTCATCGGGCAGTCCGGGTGCGGGAGCCTCCTCCACCACTTTCTGATGGCGCCGCTGAAGCGAGCAGTCGCGTGTGCCGAGGCTGAGGGTACGTCCGAGGCCGTCACCGAAAACCTGCACTTCGATGTGCCGCGCCCGGGCGACGAAGCGTTCGAGGAACACACCCGAAGACGAGAAGTTCGCCTCGGCCAGCCGCTGGACGCGGTCGTACGCTTCCGCGAGGTCGCCGGCGTCGAAGCAGGCCTGCATACCGATTCCGCCGCCACCACCGACTGCCTTGATGATTACCGGGTATCCGATATCCGAGGCTGCGGACAGCGCTGCATCCACCGAGTCGAGGAGGCCGCTGCCCGGTACGAGCGGAACCCCCACGGCTAGAGCCTTTTCCCGGGCGGTGTGCTTGTTTCCGAAAATTCGGAGCTGTTCCGGTGTGGGACCCACGAAGGCAATGCCCGCCGACTCGGCTGCGGTGGCGAAGGCGTCGTTCTCGGAGAGGAACCCGTACCCGGGATGGATTGCGCCCGCGCCGGTGGCCAGCGCAGCCTCGACGACGGCATCGGCGCGTAGATACGACTCGGCTGCGGGGGCGGGTCCGAGTCGCACCGCCATGTCGGCCATCTCGACGTGCGCAGCCGCCGCATCGGCGTCGGAATACACCGCCACCGTCTTGAGTCCCAGAATGTGCGCCGAGCGCATGATGCGACAAGCGATCTCGCCCCGGTTCGCTACGAGGAGCGTGTCGAACGAGTACTCGACCGGCGGCGTATTCATCCCTGTGGACATGCTTGTATACGCTAAGGACGTCGTGTTGCGCGGAGATTTCTCGCGGTAAAGCGTGGGTTAGTAGAATCTCTCGCGCGCCGTCATGGCGTGGGTATTACCGGCGGCACGTAGTCGAAGGTCATCCCGAGTAGCCACACCAGGAGCAGAACCACCGGCAGGTGGAACATGAACTGCAGGAAGGTGAATCCCACGAGGTCGCGGGCGCGCAGCTTCAGCACCGCCAGGAGCGGCAGCATGAAGAACGGGTTGACGAGGTTGGGCAGTGCCTCGGCCACGTTGTAGATCTGAACCGTCCAGCCCAGGTTCATCTGGACGTCGGTGGCCGCCTGCATGACATACGGGGCCTCGACCAGCCATTTTCCGCCACCGGAGGGGACGAAGACCCCCAGCACCACGGTATAGAGGGCGATGACGACCGCGAAACTCCCGCCGCCCCCGATGTTCGTGAAGAACTCCGCAAGGTGTTCCGAGATGGTGAGACCCCCGTTGCCTTCGGCCTCGGTGAGAATCGCTGCCATCGCGGCATAGAGGGGAAACTGGACGAGAATACCGGCCGTGGCCGGCACGGCGAGATTCACAGCTTGCAGGAACTTGCGGGGTGTCCCGTGCAGCACCAGTCCCAGCATGAGGAATACCAGCAGATATCCATTCAAACTGCTGACAACGGTGAGCACCGGCTTCGTGACGAGCTGAGAGACCAACCATCCCAGCGTCATCAGGGCGGCGAGGACCGGCAGGATACGGCTGTACTCGAGCCACTCTCCCGGCCGCGAGCGCGGCGCCACCTCGGCCGGCTGGTCGTCTATATCGACATCCAGTTCTTCGGCAGTCTTGATGGCGGAACCCCTCGGCGCGGAGAAATGCGCGATCGCCACGGTCAGCGCGGTGATAATGGCGCACATGAGCAGCGACTGCCACGTGAAAATCGTGTCACCGAAGTCGAGGACGCCGGTGATCTTCAGCAGTGCCGGAGGCAGCGAGGTGGCAGTGGCCTGCAGTTGCGCGGCCGAAGAGGACATGCCGAGCGCCCACACGGCGCCCAGTCCCATGAAGGCCGCTGCGCCGAGCGCGCGATAGTCCACACGTAGATCGGTCCGGCGGGCGATCGCACGGGCCAGGAGACCACCGAAGACGAGACTGAGTCCCCAGTTCAGGAAGGACACCGACATCGACAGGAATGCAACGACACTCACTGCACTGCTTGCGGTGCGCGGCACGGTGGCCAGCCGGTCGATCAGCCTGGCGACCGGTGGAGAGGTGGCCACGACATATCCGGTGAGTACCACCATGGCCATCTGCAGGGTGAAAGCAGTGAGATCCCAGAAGCCGTCACCGAAAGCATCGACGACCGCGTGAGGGGAGGAACCGTTGGCCAGAGCGGCGACGGCCACGAGGACGACACCGGCCAGCGCGAAAACGTAGGCGTCCGGAAACCACTTCTCGGTCCAGGCGGCGAGTGACTGGGCGACCCGTGCCAGTCCTCTTTCGGAGCTGGTTTCCTGGGCGGTGTCCGTCATTCGTCGATTCCCATCTGTGCGATGTCCACTCGTTCCAACTGTGACGCGGTGCGTCACGCTCAATCGGTGAAGTATCGATGCAGACTTCAGCGCAGACAAGGCAGACATACGCAGACACCGACTGCAGAAATGCAGAAATGCAGAAACAGGAAAGGCGTCACCGTGGACAAGTACGACTGCAAGAAGGAGCGGAAGCGGCTCTACGCGCCGAGCACCGGAGGGTTCGCTCTGGTCGACGTCCCGGAGTTGACCTATATCGCAGTGGACGGACATGGTGACCCGAACACCTCACCCGAGTACGCCGCGGCCGTCGAGGCGCTGTATGCCACCGCTTACACGATCAAATTCGCCAGCAAAATCGCCCACGGTCGCGATTTCGTCGTCGGTCCGCTCTGTGGCGTGCCGCCGACCCACGCAGCTTCATCACCCGCGACAAGGACAGCTGGGACTGGACCATGATGATCGTGCAACCCGACTGGATCACCACGGCCGACATCGAGGATGCACGGTCGGCGGTCGCCGCCAAAAAGGAGCTTCCCGCTCTCGATCTGCTGCGCCCGCTCACGTTCATCGAAGGCGTAAGCGTGCAGATCCTGCACCTCGGCTCCTACGACGACGAGGCGCCTACCCTCGCCCGACTACACGACGAGTTCATGCCCGAGCACGGACTGGTCTTCAACGGCGATCATCACGAGATCTACCTCAGCGACCCCCGGCGGACGGCACCGGCGAAACTCCGGACGGTTCTCCGGCAGCCCGTCCGCCCGGCGTAGCGAAGGGGTGTGAACCGGACCTTGGCGTCTACGTGTAGTCCCGCTCGATCCGCAATGTGCCGATGGTCGTGGCCAGCGCGTCGTATTGCGTGACCAGAAAACAGAACTCGATCAGCTGGCGGTCGTCGAAGTGGGCGCTGAGCGCCGACCACGCGGCATCGTCGAGATTGTCGGTGGTGACGAGTTGGTCGACGGCCGTGAGGATGGCGCGGCGGCGCACATCCCAGCCCTCGGCGTCCGGACCGTCGAGCACCTGCTGGAGAAGGGCCGGGGTGACGCCGGCGCGGCGTCCGAGACGGACGTGGTGATCCATCTCGTACCCGCACTTCCGCAGATGAGCTACGCGGAGAATGATCAGTTCGGTCTCGTGCCGGGAGATCTTTCCACCGGGCATCAACTTGCTGGAGTAGCGCAGCCACGCCCGGAACAGGCCCCTCGCGCGGCCGACCGTGCTGAACAGATGCGCGTCGGGGACACCGGCGACGGTCGAAAGGATCCGCCACAACACCCAGTTGACCGGTCCGAGCTCCTTCAGACGTCCTGGTGGAATGCGTGCGCTCATGCGACTCCCTTCCGTCGGGACTGTGTTACCGAGCGGTAGCAAGACGCTAGCACTAGCTCGGCTTCTCGGTCGAGAAAAGGGAGCCCACGCGAGGGAAACGCGGTCTCAATCCCGGACGGCCCACGCCATCCGCGCCAGCGAAAGCGCCTGTTCGGCACGTTCGATCACCACTTCTCGCGACTCGCTAATGTGCGCCAGCAGGGTGTCGTAGGCGGCATCGAGTTTGCGATCCAGCGTCAGTTCTGCCACCGAGATGTGCTCGTCGATGGTCGCAGTCATGCGGTCGGGGGTGAGGTAGTCGAACATCCGCACCGGTCGTACCTTCGCATTCACGTTGACGAGGGCGTCCGACAACGCTGTGTTGCCCGCGGCCCGCAGAAGAACGATGTGGAACTGCTCGTCGAGTGCCACGAACCCGGCGTCGGGCTCCGGAGTGTCCTTGCGCAGGGCGTACCACTTGTCGAGTTCGGGTCCCAGGACGTCGGGGTCGTGCTGCCTCGACTCGTCGTCTCTGACCCGTGCGATGCCCTGCAGTTCGAGTGTGATGCGGAGTTCGTAGAGCCCGGCGAGTTCGTCGATGCGCGGACGGTACGGAAAGAGCCCACCCACATCGCGTTGCACGAGCCCGTCCGCCAGCAGACGAGCCAGAGCCTCCCGTACCGGCGTCCGGGACACGCCGTACGTCTCGGCGAGGCGTTCCTCGCCGAGGCGCTGTCCGGGCGGAATTCGTCCGCTCATGAGGTCGGTCCGCAGCGCGAGGTACACCTGGTCGCTGAGTGGACCGGCTGATTCTCGGCGAGCCATCAGATGGCCATTGCCGCGCGGACGTCGGACACCGCGATACGGACGTCGGACTCGGGTGCGGCGCCACCGGCACCCGACGACGTGACCTGCCCCGACTCGAGCACGTAGTAGCGCTCCGCCGATTCGAGCGCGAAGCCGATGTGCTGCTCGACGAGCAGGACGCCGAGCCCGCCCCGACGCGTGAGCTCCATGATCGTGCGTTCGATCTCCGCGACCACGGACGGCTGAATGCCCTCGGTCGGTTCGTCGAGAATCAACATCTTCGGCTCGGTGATGAGCGCCCGGGCAATGGCCAGCTGCTGACGCTGACCACCCGAGAGAAGGCCGGCACGTCGTTCGAGAAGGCCACGCAATGCGGGAAAGAGATCGAGTGCCTCCCCGATGAGTTCCTTTCCGCGCTTGCGGCCGTCGGCAACCGCTTGGAGGTTTTCGGCGGTGGTCAGCTGCCCGAACGACTGCTGGCCCTGCGGGACGTACGCGAGGCCGCGCGCCACGCGGGCGCTCGGGCGCAGCGCCGTGACGTCCTCGCCGTCGAACAGCACCCGCCCGGAATCGACCTTGATCAGTCCGACCGCAGCCCGCAGAAGCGTCGTCTTGCCCGCGCCGTTGTGACCCATCACCGCTGCCACGCCGTCCGACGGCACCGTCAGCGAGACCCCGTGGATTACTTCGGTCCGGCCATACCCGGCGCGGATGTCGTCAAGCTCGAGCATCGCTGTCCTCCTTCGAAACCTCGGGCTGCAACTCGGGAGCGGCGCCGGCGGCGGCCGTCCCGAGGTACACCTCCTGCACACGCGGGTCTGCCTGCACCTGTTCGACGGTGCCCTCGCTCAGCACCTTCCCCGCGTGCAGCACGGTCACCGACGTGGCGAACGCGCGCATGAAATCCATGTCGTGCTCGACCACGACGACGGTCCGCTCACCTCCGATGCGGCGCAACAGGTTTCCCGTCTCTTCCCGCTCCTCGGAACTCATCCCGGCAACAGGTTCGTCGAGCAGGAGAACCGAGCAATTCTGCACCAGCAGCATGCCGATCTCGAGCCACTGCTTCTGGCCGTGCGCGAGAATCCCGGCCGGGGTGTCGCGGAGGCTGCCGAGACCCGTGACCTCGAAAGCCTCCTCGATGGCGGGGAGCACCGTCTTGCGGCGGCGCAGCAGGGTGAGTGCCGAGCGGCCCGCACCCGCCGCGATGTCGAGGTTCTGGAGAACCGTCAACTCCTCGAACACACTCGCAGTCTGGAACGTGCGTCCCACCCCGAGCCGGGCGATGCGGTGCACCTTCTTACCGATCAGCTCGACACCGGACTTGGTGACCGATCCGGTCGCAGGGACGAGCCCGGTGATGGCGTCGACGAGCGTGGTCTTGCCCGCACCGTTAGGTCCGATGAGGAACCGCAGATCACCCTGCAACAGAGTGAGATCGACGCCGTCGACAGCCTTGAACCCGTCGAAGCTGACGCGTAGATCGCGCACCTCGAGGTACTCGCTGGACATCCCGGCGTTGCCGCCGAGCACAGGTTCCTTGGACGTGGTGGACGTGGTCATCGCGCCATCTCCATTCGTTCCGTCGACTCCGTGTCGTCCTCCGGTCCGGGCGAGGAAGGTTCGTCTGGGGACGCCTTCTGCCTGCGTTTCAGCAGTGCGAACAGGCCGGCGACACCGGCCGGGAAGAATCCGACCACCACGATGAACAGCAGGCCCTGGGCGTAAATCCATCCGGAGGGGAAGGACTCGGAGAAGGCACTCTGCGCCCACGCGACCCCGATCGCACCCAGAACCGGACCGAGCAGGGTGGCGCGGCCACCGATGGCGACCCCGATCAGGAAGGCGATCGAGGGAACGATTCCGACGTCGGCGGGGGAGATGATGCCGACGATCGGCACGAACAGCGCACCCGCGATCCCGGCGAAGAAGGCGGCGGTCACGTAGGCGACGAGCTTGATGTTCGCCGGGTCGTACCCGAGGAAGCGGACACGCTCCTCCTGGTCACGGACGGCGACGAGCAGTTCACCGTAGCGGCTGTTCATCAGTTGCCGCACGATCGCCACCACGGTGAGGAGAACACCGGCGGCGATGAAGAACAGCATCTGCTTGTTGGCGGGATCGTTCAGGTTGAAACCGAAGAAGGTGCGGAACCGGTTGAGGCCGTTGCTGCCGCCGGTGGTCTGTTGCCCGACGAGCAGGATCGCGAACGCGGCAGCGAGTGCTTGACTGAGGATCGCGAAATACGCGCCCTTCACCCGGCGTTTGAACACCCCGAGACCCAGCGCGAACGCGACGAGTCCGGGGATCAGCAGAATGCCCAGCACCGTCACGACCGGCGACGTGAACGGCACCCAGTAACCGGGCAGGGCGCGGATACCGGCAATCTGCATGAAGTCCGGCACGGTGTCGCCGCGGAGTTCGGCGTCGGAAATCTTCAGATGCATGGCCATCATGTAGGCGCCGAGCCCGAAGAACACGCCCTGGCCGAGGGTGAGCATCCCGCCGCGGCCCCACGCGAGGCCGATACCGACCGCGACGATCGCGAAGCACAGGAACTTCCCGAGCAGACTCAACCGGAAATCACTGAGAACGGCAGGGGCGACAACGAACAGGAGAAGGGCGGCGAGCGCGAAGCCCGCCCACGCACGGTAACGGCCACTCGTCAGGATGCTCATACGAGACTCCTCGTCTTGACGGCGAACAGGCCCTGTGGCCGAACCTGGAGGAACACCACGATGACCACGAACACGATGACCTTGGCGATCGACGCCGTGGTCGAGTACTCGATGAACGAGTTCAGCAGGCCGAGCGCGAACGCGGCGATCACCGCACCCTTCATCTGCCCCAGACCGCCGACCACGACCACCAGGAAGGCGTCGATGAGGTAGCTCTGACCGATGGTCGGGCTGGTCGAACCGATCAGGGTGAGCGCCACACCCGCGACACCGGCGAGACCGGATCCGATGAAGAACGTCGTCACATCGGTACGGCGACTGGAGATTCCACTCGTTTCGGCCAGATCGCGGTTCTGCACGACCGCCCGAATACGACGTCCCATCGACGATCTCTTCAGTGCCAGCGACAGCGCCACCACCGAGGCGACGGCGAGCACGAGGATGAACAGACGTGTCTTGGGGACCACCGCTCCCAGAATCTCCACACCGCCCGAGAGCCACCCCGGTGCGACGACGTTGACTGCCGGCGCACCGAAGATGTCCCGCGCGAGCTGCTGCAGGATCAAGCCCACACCGAACGTCACCAGCAGGGTGTCGAGCGGCCGGTGGTACATGCGTTTGACCAGAGTGACCTCGAGGAGGACGCCCATGGCACCACCCACCACGAAGCCGACGAGTAGAGAGACGAACAGGGATCCGGTGGCGCTCGAGATCACCTGCTGCACCACGTAAGCGGTGTACGAGCCCGCCATGATGAACTCGCCGTGGGCCATGTTGATGACGCCCATCTGACCGAACGTCAATGACAGTCCCAGCGCTGCGAGCAACAGGATGGATCCGATACTCAGCCCGGTGAACAACTGCCCGATCACTACATCCATGGATGCATGTCCTCTCTCCCTCTACTCGTCGGACGTGGTGCTAGCTACCGAGCGACTCGGCCCAGGGGTAGGACGTCAGGTACGGGTCCGGCTCGATCGGGGTGCCGGAATCCCACACCGTGTAGATCAGGCCGTCTCCCCGGATCTCACCGATCCGGGCCGTCTTGCTGATGTGGTGGTTGGAACCGTCGATCGTGACCTTTCCCTCGGGGGCGTCGAACGCCACTCCGTCCGCGTTGGCCTGAATGTCGGCCGTAGCAAACGAATTCGCCTTCTCGACGGTGTTCTTCCACAGATAGACGGAGGTGTAGGCGGCTTCCATCGGGTCCGACGTCGGCTTGGCGGCGCCGTACCGCGCCTTGTACGCGTCGACGAACGTCTTGTTCTCCGGCGAATCGATGGTCTGGTAGTAGTCCCAGGCCGTGAGCTGGCCTTCGATGTTCTGGACCCCGATACCGCCGACTTCCTCCTCGGCGATCGACACCGACACGACGGGCATGTCCTGGGCGGTCAGCCCCACGTTCTTGTACTCCCGGAAGAACGCGACGTTCGAGTCTCCGTTGAGCGTGTTGAACACGGCATCTGCGTCGGCGGAGCGAACCTTGTTGATGATTGTGGAGAAGTCGGTGGAACCGAGCGGCGTGTAGTCCTCGCCCTTGATCTCGATGCCGTTTGCCTCGGCGTAGGCCTTGATGATGCGGTTCGCGGTCTGCGGGAACACGTAGTCGCTGCCCACCAGGTACAGCGACGTGACGCCCTTCTCCTTCAAGTAGTCGAGGGCAGGAACGATCTGCTGGTTGGTGGTGGCACCCGTGTAGAAGATGTTCTTCGAATCTTCGAGACCCTCGTACTGGACGGGGTAGTAGAGCAGGGAATTGTTGTCCTCGAACACCGGAAGCATCGCCTTGCGGCTCGACGAGGTCCAGCCGCCGAAAACCGCTGCGACACAGTCGCTGCTGATCAGCTTCTCGGCCTTCTCGGCGAACACGGTGGGTTCCGAAGCGCCGTCCTCGGCCACGATCTGAATCTTCTTGCCGAGCACGCCGCCCGCGCTGTTGATTTCGTCGACCGCGAGCGCGATCGAATCCCGGACGGTCACCTCACTGATGGCCATGGTGCCGGACAGCGAATTCAACGACCCGACCTTGATCGTGTCCCCGGAGGTGTCCACGCAGGATGCCGCGGTGGACTCCGTGGCCGTGTCGGATGCCTTGCTGCCGCAACCGGTCAGCACGAGCCCGATCGCGGCGAGCGCGGTCGGTGCAGCGAGGGCGCGCTTGGAGAAGGTGCGCATGTACGGGCCTTTCCGTCGGAGGAGGTGGGGAACCCCGTATTCCGGAACGGATGTATCCGCCCCACGTATACAGAGGTGTATTCGTGGGGCGAACATTAAGCCGCGGTTGTTGCGCCTGAATGTCTGTCGGTGACGTGTTCGTGTCGCGAATTACAGACGTGTGAACAAGCGCTCACAGGGCCCAGCGGTGCGCGGCGGAAAGTGCAATGCGTCACCGAATGAGGTAGGGGGACACCGAACTGCGGTGTTCGCTGATGTCGAGTTGCTTACCCAGGGGCGGGAACGCCCGTTGTGGGCAGTTGACCCGCTCGCACACCCGGCAGCCGGCTCCGATCGGCGTCCCGGGATTCGACTCGTCGAGGTCCAGTCCGTCGCCGTAGACCAGGCGGTGCGCGTGTCTGATCTCGCAGCCGAGCCCGATCGCGAAGATCTTGGCCGGCTGCCCGTAGCGGGCGGCGCGCCGCTCGACGGTGCGGGCCACCCAGAGGTACCGGCGGCCATCGGGCATCTGCGCGATCTGGTTCATGATCTTGCCCGGGTACGCGAACGTTTCGTAGACGTTCCACAGTGGGCAGGTGCCGCCGCTCGTGGAGAAGTGGAAGCCTGTGGCGGATTGGCGCTTCGACATGTTCCCGGCGCGGTCGACGCGCACAAACATGAACGGGACCCCGCGCAGCTTCGGCCGCTGCAGGGTGGAGAGGCGGTGGCAGACCGTCTCGTAGCTGACCGAGTAGAACGCCGACAGACGCTCGATGTCGTAACGGAAGTCCTCGGCGACGTCGTGGAACTGTCCATAGGGCAGCACGGTCGCGGCGGCGAAGTAGTTGGCGAGTCCGAGCCGGGCCAGCGCCACCGACTCGTCGCTGGTGAAGCCGCCCTCCGCCACCATCTTGTCGAGGAGGTCGCCGTACTCCAGGTAGGCCAGTTCGGTGGCGAACTTGAACACCTGCTGCCCGCCCGAAAGGTGCGGCGAGATCTCCAGCACCCGCGACTCGGGGTCGTACCGGTGCAGCACGTTCTCGCCCAGGTCGATGCGGCGAACGATCTGTACGTCGTGCACCGTTTCCAGTCTGCGGGCGATTTCACCACCCACGTCACCGCGGTGGAAACGCAGGCGCGCGGTGAGCTCTTCTGCAGCAGTGTCGAGCTCATGCAGGTAGTTCTGGCGCTGGTAGAAGTAGTCCCGGACCTCTTCGTGCGGCATCGTGATGGAACCGCTGCCGCTGCCGTCGCTGAACCGGTCCTCCGTGGCGGCCGCCAGCTGCGCGGTGGTGTTGCGAAACCGGCGATGCATGTTGACCATGGCCTTAGCCAGGCCTGGATGCGACGCCACCATATCCGCGATCTCCTGAGCGTCGGCGTCGATTCCCATCTCCTGATCGAGGGCAACCTCCCGCATCTCGGCGATCAGGCGAGTGTCGTCCTGGGAGGCGAAGAAGGTGGTGTCGACGCCGAACACCTCGCTGATGCGCAGCAGGACCGGCACGGTGAGCGGCCGGACGTCGTGCTCGATCTGGTTGAGGTAACTGGCGGAGATTTCCAGCGTCTTGGCCAGTGCTGCCTGGCTCATGCCTCGTTCGGTGCGGAGCTGACGCAACCGGGTACCGACGAAGGTCTTCGACATTTCCCCAGCCTACGAACGGTTCGCGGGGTTCGCAAGAGGGGCTTCGCAGCCTTCGCGGGTGCTGCGGTCCGGGATGAACGTACCTTCCAGCGCTGTGGACGCGCCGAAAGGTACATTCGCCCCCCTCGACGCGCGGGGCCGGCCATCGACGCGAGCGCGGTGACAGCCGCGAGCGCGGTATCCGCCCCGATCGGTGATTGCCATCACAACCGGCGCGTCGAGGGGTGCGCGGCGGCGGGGAGGTGCGGGCCGCAGGGGCGCAATTACCTGTGTACGAGGGGTTGCGTGCATTGTGTTCGCGACCTGCGCGTTCTTACTACTGGCGGGTATCTTTCCTCGCCGACAGGGTAGGTCGTGACCCATTCCTTCTTCGCAAAGTTTGCAAGGCTCGATGAAAAGCTAGCGAAGATTGGCAGTAGCAACAGGTAGACGGCACTTTTTGTGTGTGTCATTCTCGATGAGTAACTAGGAAGGGCCTGGCAAGGATGTGAAGCAGTACATCCGTACCGGACCAGCAGATCGAAGAGATGGAGTCTTGATGTCGACCACCGGCACCCCGAAGACCGCAGCTGAGATTCAGCAGGATTGGGACACCAACCCGCGCTGGAAGGGAGTAACCCGCAACTACACGGCGGAGCAGGTCACCAAGCTCCAGGGCACCGTTGTCGAAGAGCAGACCCTCGCACGCCGTGGTTCCGAGATCCTCTGGGACCTCGTGAACAACGAGGACTACATCAACTCGCTGGGCGCGCTGACCGGCAACCAGGCAGTTCAGCAGGTTCGTGCAGGCCTCAAGGCCATCTACCTCTCCGGCTGGCAGGTCGCCGGTGACGCGAACCTTTCCGGACACACCTACCCGGACCAGAGCCTCTACCCGGCCAACTCGGTTCCGCAGGTCGTGCGTCGCATCAACAATGCCCTGCTGCGCGCCGACGAGATCGCCAAGGTCGAGGGCGACACGTCCGTCGACAACTGGCTCGCCCCGATCGTCGCCGACGGTGAAGCCGGCTTCGGTGGTGCACTCAACGTCTACGAGCTGCAGAAGGCCATGATCGCGGCCGGTGTTGCCGGTTCGCACTGGGAGGACCAGCTCGCGTCGGAGAAGAAGTGCGGCCACCTCGGTGGCAAGGTGCTCATCCCCACGCAGCAGCACATCCGCACCCTGACCTCGGCTCGCCTCGCGGCCGACGTCGCGGACGTTCCCACCGTGGTCATCGCACGCACCGACGCCGAGGCCGCAACCCTCATCACGTCGGACGTCGACGAGCGCGACCAGCCGTTCCTGGACGGCACCCGCACCGCCGAGGGCTTCTTCGGTGTCAAGAACGGCATCGAGCCCTGCATCGCTCGCGCCAAGGCTTACGCGCCCTACGCCGACCTCATCTGGATGGAGACCGGCGTGCCGGACCTCGAGGTCGCCAAGCGGTTCGCCGAGTCCGTGCGCAGCGAGTTCCCGGACCAGCTCCTCGCCTACAACTGCTCGCCTTCCTTCAACTGGAAGGCGCACCTGGACGACTCGACCATCGCGAAGTTCCAGAAGGAGCTCGGCGCGATGGGCTTCAAGTTCCAGTTCATCACCCTCGCCGGCTTCCACTCGCTCAACTACGGCATGTTCGACCTGGCCCACGGCTACGCCCGCGAGGGCATGACCGCCTTCGTCGACCTGCAGGAGCGCGAGTTCAAGGCCGCCGAGGAGCGTGGCTTCACCGCCATCAAGCACCAGCGTGAGGTGGGTGCCGGCTACTTCGACAGTATCGCCACCACGGTCGACCCCAACACGTCGACGGCTGCTCTGAAGGGTTCCACCGAAGAAGGTCAGTTCCACTGAGCCTTGTCCACAACAAGGATTCGACCGATCACGGTGTGACCTGATCAATCCCGACCCCCGGGAGGGGCCTGTTCCAGGGCCACTCCCGGGGCGACGACTCCACTAGACGAAAAGGAGCTGACGACGTGACCAGCGACAAAATTCAGCGCGTCGGCGTTATCGGCGCCGGGATCATGGGCGCCGGAATCGCAGAGGTGTGCGCTCGCGCGCACGTCGATGTTCTGGTGTTCGAGCAGACCCGTGAGCTTGCGGCTGCAGGGCGCTCACGCATCCTGCGTTCGCTCGACCGCGGCGTGAGCAGCGGCAAGATCACCGAACGTGAACGTGAACAGGCGGCCTGGCGGCTGCGGTTCACCTCCGATCTCGGTGATTTCGCGGATCGCCAGCTCGTCGTGGAGGCCGTCGTCGAGGACGAGAAGGTGAAGAGTGACATCTTCGCCGAGCTCGACTCGGTCGTGACGGATCCGAATGCCGTGCTGGCATCCAACACGTCGTCGATCCCGATCATGAAGCTGGGCATTGCCACGAAGTCCCCGGAACGGGTCATCGGGATGCACTTCTTCAATCCCGTTCCGGTGCTTCCCCTCGTCGAGCTCGTGACCACGCTCAAGACGAGCAAGGCGGTGGCCGAGCGGGCCGAGGCCTTCGCGAGCGATGTGCTGGGCAAGCAGGTCGTCCGCTCCGCGGACCGTTCCGGCTTCGTCGTCAACGCCCTGCTGGTGCCGTATCTGCTCTCCGCCATTCGCATGGTGGAGTCGGGGTTCGCCACCAAGGAAGACATCGACAAGGCAACGGTGCTCGGCCTCGCACACCCGATGGGTCCGCTCGCGCTGACCGACCTGGTGGGTCTGGACACGGTCAAGTCCATTGCCGACTCCATGTACGAGGAGTTCAAGGAGCCCCTGTACTCGGCACCGCCGCTGTTGCTGCGCATGGTCGAGGCGGGACTTGTCGGCAAGAAGGCGGGCGCCGGCTTCTACGAGTACGCCGAGAACGGCCGGGCCAGCAAGAAAGCAAGCTAGTAGGTAGGTAGGCGACTACCCTGTGCGCCTTTCACGACCCCGGTTGTGAGAGGCGCACAGGTGCATCGAGTCCGAGACGCTTTCCGCCTCCGGACTGAGCCCAGAAAGGTCGACCGCATGTCCAGCACCGCAACATACGGATCCAGCATCCTGGGGTATCCCCGCATCGGAGCGCACCGCGAACTCAAGCGCGCCCTCGAGTCCTACTGGCATGGCACCAGCACGAAGGCAGAACTCGTCGCCGTCGGGCGGGACCTGCAGGAAGAGACGTGGAGTGAGCTCGCCGCGACCGGTTTGACCCAGGTCCCGGGCAACACGTTCTCGTACTACGACCACGTACTCGACAACGCGCTGCTGTTCGGTGCGGTGCCCGAGCGGTTCGCCGCGCTCGAAAGCGAGCTGGATCCGCTGGACTTCTACTTCACGATGTGTCGCGGCCGGCCCGACTTCCCACCACTCGAGCTGGTGCGCTTCTTCGGCACCAACTACCACTACCGCCAGCCCGAGCTGGACGAGAACACCACCTTCTCCCTGCGTTCGGACACGCTGATGGACGAGTTCGCACGGGCGAAGGCGCGCGGAATCGAACTGCGTCCCGTCGTGCTCGGTCCGGTGTCGCTGTTGCTCCTGTCGAAGGTGGGGCCGGCGTCCCGGCGGCACGGCTTCTCGACGCTCGACCTGCTGGACAAGATCCTGCCGGAGTACGAGCTGTTGTTCGAGCAGCTCGCGAAGGCCGGCGCCACGTGCGTCCAGCTCGACGAACCGTCGTTCACCGAAGACCGCACCCCCGAGGAGCTGGCCGCGCTCGCGCGTGCCTACGAGAAGCTGTCGCACGCACCGCTGCGTCCCCGCATCCTCGTCACCGGGCCGTACGGACACCTGGGTGAAGCACTCGCCCTCCTCGCCGCGACCAAGGTCGAGGCTCTCGGTCTCGACCTGGTCAGCCACCGGATGAGCGCCGATGACCTGGCGAAGATCCCCGGCATTCGGCGCAAGCGCATCTACGCCGGTGTGGTCGACGGCCGCAACGTGTGGAGGGTCGACCGGTACAACACCCTGACGTACCTGAACACGATCAAGGACGTCGTGCCGGATCTCGTGGTCTCGACGTCCACGTCGTTGCTGCACGTGCCCTACGACGTGCTGTCCGAGTACGACATCCAGGGCGACGTGGCGGACAGGCTGGCGTTCGCCAAGCAGAAGGTCGGCGAGGTCGTGTCGCTCGCGAAGGCTCTCACCGAGGGGCCGTCGGAGAAGTGGCGCAAGCGCCCCACCTCGGTGCACTTCAAGCTCAAGCACGCCGTGCGTGCGCGGGTCAATGCCATCACGCCGTCCGACCGTGTCCGGGTCCCGTACGAGGAGAGGCGCGTCGCGCAGCAGGAGCGGCTGAATCTGCCCCTGGTTCCCGCGACGACGCTCGGCTCGTTCCCTCAGACGACCGAGATCCGTCAGGCTCGCTACGAGCTGGGGGAGGGACGCCTGGAGTGGGACGAGTACTACAAGCGGATCCAGGCCGAAATCGAGAACACCATCCGGTTGCAGGAAGACATCGGTCTGGACGTGCTGGTGCACGGCGAGCACGAGCGCAACGACATGATCCAGTATTTCGCGGAGCTGCTCGAGGGCTACGCGTACACCCACAACGGCTGGGTGCAGGCCTACGGTTCGCGGTGCACGCGTCCGCCGATCCTCTATGGGGACGTGTCACGGCCGAAGCCGATGACGGTCGAGTGGATCTCGTACGCACAGTCCTTGACGGACAAGCCGGTCAAAGGCATGCTCACCGGTCCGGTGACGATGATCGCGCGGTCGTTCGTCCGCCAGGATCAGCCGTTGTACGAAACGGCGGACCAGCTGGCGTTGGTGATCCGCGACGAGATCGCCGATCTGGAGGCCGCGGGTATAGCGATCATTCAGGTGGACGAGCCGGCCATCCGTGAGCTGCTGCCTCTGCGCGAGGACGGTCGTGAGGCGTATCTCGAGTGGGCTGTCGATGCGTTCCGCCTCGCCACCGGTGGCGCGAAAGCGGAGACACAGATCCACACCCACCTCACCTACACGAGCCGCGCGTCGGTCGTCGATGCCATCGAGCGCCTCGACGCGGACGTCACTGCCATCGTGGCCACCCGGTCCATTACCTGGGTGCTCGATGCTCTCAAGGAACGGGCGCTGACTCACGGGGTCGGCCCCGGTGTGTACGAGAGCAGGTCGGCGCGGATCCCCGATATCGACGAGCTGGACGAACTGCTCACCGAGGCCAGCGAATCCGTCTCCCTAGAGCGGCTGTGGGCCAACCCCGACGGGGGTCTCAAGACCCGTCACTACTGGCAGTTGGAACCCTCGCTACGCAATCTGGTGGCGGCAGCGCGGCGGCTCCGCCGCCGGGCCGAGAAAGAAGAACTCGAGGACTGAGTCGATTCGTCCGGGCGGGCCGTTGTCCTCGGACACGGCCCGCCTGGACGCCGAGCGACGCGAACATGTAGGCATGTGTGCATGGTTACCGCCGCCGCATATGCAGTCACGTCCGCTGAGGGCGCCTTCGAAAAGACCACCATCGAACGTCGGGAACTCGGACCGCTCGACATTCTCATCGAGATCAAGTTCGCGGGCATCTGCCACTCGGACATCCACACCGCCCGCAACGAGTGGGGCGGAACCCACTATCCCGTCGTCCCCGGCCACGAGATCGCCGGTGTGGTGACCGCCGTCGGTTCCGAGGTGACCCGCCACCACGTGGGTGACCGCGTCGGAGTCGGGTGCTTCGTCGACTCCTGCGGTGAATGCGACGCCTGCCGCGCCGGTGAGGAGCAGTACTGCGCGAATCGCGTCACCGGTACCTACAACGCTCGCGGCCGCGACGGCGAGTGGACGCAGGGCGGATATTCGACGCACATCGTCGTGACGGAACGTTTCGTCGTCTCCATTCCGGACGGGCTGGAACTCGACGTCGCGGCGCCGCTGCTGTGCGCCGGAATCACGTTGTACTCACCACTCGCGCACTGGGGCGCGGGCCCGGGCAAGAAGGTAGCCGTCATCGGCATGGGCGGGCTGGGACACGTCGGGGTGAAGATCGCTCATGCGATGGGCGCGGAGGTCACGGTTCTGAGCCAGTCCCTCGGCAAGAAGGAGGACGGGCTGAAGTTCGGGGCCGATCACTACTACGCCACCTCCGATCCGGAGACGTTCAGATCGTTGCGGAGCCGGTTCGACCTGATCGTCAACACGGTGTCGGTGAACCTGGACATCGACGCGTACCTGTCGATGCTCGCGATCAACGGCACCCTCGTAGAACTCGGCCTGCCCGAAAAGCCGATCGAGGTACGCGCGTTCAGTCTCGCCGCCAATCGGCGCAGTCTCGCCGGTTCGATGGTGGGCGGTGTCGCCCAGACTCAGGAGATGTTGGACTTCTGCGCGGAGCACGGCATCGGCGCGGCGATCGAGGTGATTCCGGCGAGCGACATCGATACCGCCTACGACCGCGTCGTCGCCAGCGATGTGCGGTACCGGTTCGTGATCGACGCGGCAACGATCTGACTCACGCCTCGCCGAGCTGATCCCGCAGCGACGCCAGTGTTTTCGCCAGCAGCCGCGAGACGTGCATCTGCGAGATGCCGACGCGGTCGGCGATCTGGGTCTGCGTCATGTTGCCGAAGAACCGGAGCATCAGGACGGTCCGCTCCCGTTCGGGCAGCGACTCGAGCAGCGGGCGCAGGGTCTCGTGATTCTCGACTTCGTCCATCGCGGCGTCGTAGTCACCGATCGTCTCGACCATGGACAGTTCGCCGGACCGCTCGGACGACGTGTTGTCCACGGACACCGTCTGGTAGGCGTTACCTGCGAGGAGGCCCTGTGCCACGTCCTCCTGGTCGATGTGGAGATGTTCGGCCAGCTCGCTGACCGTGGGGGCGTGGCCGAGGGTCTGCGACAACTCGCCCACCGCGAGGCTCAGCGCGAGATGCAGTTCCTTCATGCGGCGCGGTACGCGCACGGCCCACCCGGTATCTCGAAAATGCCGGCGTACCTCGCCCATGATCGTGGGCACCGCGAAGGACACGAAGTCGGAACCACGGGTCACGTCGAACCGATCCACCGAATTGACGAGGCCGAGGCGCGCCACCTGTACCAGGTCGTCGTGCGCCTCGCCTCGCCCGTCGAAACGACGGGCAATGTGCTCTGCGAGGGGGAGACAACGCGTCACCAGCGCGTCGCGGAGAATGCGTCTTTCGGGATCGTCGTCGTCGAGCGCGGCCTTCCGCTCGAACAGTGCTGCCACATCCTGATACTCGTCCGGCCAGCGTGCCGTCTGCCCCCCACCGCGAGTACCGGACGTCACAGAATCGAGCCGTTCTTCACCCTGGTGAATTCCATGGTGGTGACGAATCCCGACGAGGGCGGGTCCAGCTCGTGGCGCATATCGACCGAATCGGTCAGGGCATGGAGTACGTGCCAGCCGAACGAGCGCGGCCCGAGCGAATCAATGGTTGTGGTGGTGCTCGACACGGCCACTCGCAGTGTGCCGTCGAGGTACTGCAGCCGGCACACCAGGACTGCATCGGGCGTCGCGCGGACGATCAATTGGGTGCAGATCTCGTCCATGGCCAGTTTGATGTCGGCGATGGAGTCGAGGTCGAAGTCTTCGTGAATGGCAACGGTGGCTGCCAGGGCGCGTAGTACGGACAGCTGATCGGGCGTTGCTCGCACGCGCAGTTCGACGACGGGATGAGTGTGATCCTGGTCGGGTTCGATTGTCTTGGCGATGGCCATGAGACCTCCGGGTCGGGCGTACCGGGTTGACGGCGGGAGTGTGCCGGCTCGCGGGTGGTGACAAGTCAGGGTAGCGATCCAGGGACACCGCAGGTGGGATACCGCAGAACAACCCCGATCAAACCAGTCCGCGCGGTACGTATGCGCAGGTAGGGTTGGCGCCAAGCGATGAGCGTTCCTCAGGCTCTCGATGGGGCATGTGGTCAGAGGAGACGGGTGGGATGCGGAAGGATCTCCGACGGCAGACTGCGACGAGCGTCGACGCCCCCACGGACGTCGATCCCGTCACCGTGTCGCTCGAAGCGGTACTCCGGCTCCTCGAGACCGAAGACAGTGTCATTGCCCTCCTGAACAACTTGTGCAGGCAGGCGGTTCAGGCATTTCCCGGAGCGGAAATGGCCGGGATCACGCTACTGGGCGCAGCCGGCCCGGCATTCGTGGCCGCAACCTCGGACGAGGTTCTCCACTTGCGCGAGGCCCCGGTGTTCGGTACTGGCGGTAGCTCCCTATCGGTGCCGTTGACCGACGCGACAACACGGGCAGACTCCCGGTCGGGGGATATCGAGACGCTGGGTGCCTTGAACCTGTACGGCAGCCGCCCGCGCGCCTTCGACGACCTCGATCAGTCGGTGCTCGGGTTGCACGTCGACGCGGCGACAGCCGCACTGCGTCAGGTACGACGATGCGAGGAAGCGAGAAGCCTGATCGAACAATTGCGGATAGCAAATGATTCGCGGGCTGTCATCGATCAGGCCAAGGGCATCGTCATGGCGTTGCGGGGAGTAGATGCCGGGGCCGCGTTCGGCGTCCTTGTCGCGCGCTCGCAACAGGAGAACGTGAAGCTGCGTGTGGTCGCCGAGCAAGTGGTGCGCGCCGTCGCGAGACGCGCGCCCGTAGGTAACGCTTTGTAATAGCTCACCTGCGCAGATGTCGGCAGGGGGATCTGTTATTTCCTTGTGACACATCACTGCCGGGAGTAGTCTCGAACCGAGGTTGAACACACAGCCGATGTCGGGAAGCGCTGCCGTAGCAGACGGTGAGAGGTGTCCGAGGTCGGGTCTGTCTGCAGGTGCTCCGCTTCCCCTCGCAATAGTTCGAGATGGGGTGAGCCATGTCTGTTGTTCCAGGGGTCCCAGAACCTGAACTGGCCTGTTCGGGCGCGGGTACCGGCGTCGACTACACACCGAAAGTAGTCCTCGCAGCGGTCGATACCGTTCCGACACGCTGTGCGAGTGCAAAATTCTCTTCCGAGCGAATAGGTTCAGGAGTGATGGTTCTCGGAGTGCGCGGTGACATCGATCTGTTCAGTGCGCCCGTGTTCCACGAATACGTTTGCACCCAGATCTCGCCTGAGGGGCAATTCATCCTCGACATGTCGAAGGTCGACTTCATCGGGACGGCAGGACTGTCGGTCCTCGACAGCGTCCACGCATCGAACCTTCGGGACGGGCGCCATTGGGCAATGGTCTGCGGGCGCCCGCTCTATCGGTTGTTACGGGCTGCGGGTCAGGAATCGAGTTACCCGTGCTTCCCGTCGGTCGACAGCGCGCTCGGGGCGTGGCATGGAAGAACCGCCTGACGGAAGAACCGCCTGACGGCAGATCCTCGGCCAGAACCGGTGCGGAGATCAGTGCGCACCTGTTCGACTCGTGCGCGGGGGAGCGGAAACGCAACGTCCGTACGCACGAAGTGTGTCGGTGGCGACTCGATCCCAGGAATACCGTGCGCGGGCACGGTCGCAGCCAGCCATGCCGAAACCCGCACGCAGCGCATCATCGTCGAAGATTTGCCGTAGTGCCTCGGCCAGTCGTACCGGATTTCGGGGTGAGATCAGCCGCCCGGTGATTCCGTCGACCACCGTGTCCCGCATGCCGCCGACCGCGGAAGCCACCACCGGTGTGCCGCAGGCCATCGCCTCCAGGGGGACCATGCCGAATGGCTCGTACCACGGGGTACACACCACAGCGTCCGCGGAGCGCAGCAGGGAGGGCACGACGTCGTGCCGAACGTGGCCGACGATCCGTACCCTGTTGCTCACCTTGCTCTCACGCGCGAGAGCCAGCAGTCGCATCGCCTCCGGATCGTCGGCGACCCGCTCGGCGGCCGGTCCGCCCGCAATGACCAGTTCGGTATCGGGAAGATGGGTGAGCGCGGCGATGGCGGTGTCGTAGCCCTTGCTCGGCGCCAGCCTGCCGACCATCACGATGCGATGACGCATCCCCTTGTCGTCGGCGCGACCGTCCGGAGTGAATTCCGCGACGTCGACACCGGAAGGAACCACCGATGTTCGGGACCGCGGCAGACCGAGGTGGGCGAGTTCGAAAACCTCGTCGGTACACGTTGCCACCACCCGGGTGGCTCCGCGGGCGATCAACTGCTCGAGGTGAACTCGGTTGGACTGGCTCGTCATCGGACGCTGGAACCGCTCCTCGACGACGCCGAGGGCGTGGAAGGTCTGCACGGTGGGGATGCCGAGGAGGCGCGCCGCGAGCTGCGTCGCAATACCCGACATCCAATAGTGGGCGTGAACGATGTCGGGCCTTTCGGCCTCCCATTCGTTCTTCAGGAAATTGCCGAAACCACCCATCAGGGGCAGTATTTCGGCTTCCGGCATCGGCCGGGGCGGGCCGAGGGGCACCTGCACGACCGTGTATCCGCCCGGCATGGTGAAGCGGTCCGGGAGGGTCTCGTCGGCGCGGCGCGTGTACACGGTGACGTCGTGGCCCTCGCGGGTGAGGGCAGCGGACAATTCCGCCAGATGGATGCTTTGACCGCCTCCGTCGCCGTCCGAATCGGTCAGCGGACCCGCGTTGCCGGAGACCATCGATATTCGTAACCGCCGGGCGGTCACGAGAGGCGCGGTTCTGATCGGCTGACCGACGCAGGAGTCGGGTCTCGGCTGGCGATGAGTGGCGGTCATGCCAGGGGATTCCCGAACTGTGGGTTTGTAAACCGACCGGCTCGCACTCTGTCACAAGACAGGGTTCACGGGACCGGTCGGTGTCGCGATCTAGTACCAGTGGCGCCTGCCGCCGACAGCGCGTCCGGTGGAACCGAGGATCCACAGCACCGCGCCGATCACCAGGAGAATGATGCCGAGAACCCAGAGCCAGTTGAGATTGGCCAGCCATCCGATCAGGAGCAAGATCAACCCGAGCACGATCATGACGTTCCTCGTTTCTTCCTCATCCTCTCGACGCGGGAAGCGTGTCCGCTGATGGACTGCGCTCCACGTCGCCGACTCCTGCGCCCATTGCGTAGGTCAGATGTCCGCCCAGCGTTCCACCGACACCGACCGCGAGGAACCCGGCGACGCTCAGCGCGACAGCTTGCGCGTCGGTACCGCGGCGGCGGCGCAGGAACGACGCGGTGAAGGCGGCGATTCCCAGCGCATTCGCCCCCGCGTGAATGAGGCCGACGCGGCGTTGCGTCGCATCGCGTTCGGCCCAATCCACCCAGCCGGTCGTGAGGGTGGGTACTGCCGAGAGGAGACCGAATCCGATCAACCGTCTGGCGGCGACGTGGTCGCGCAGCACGGTGTCCAGGACCAGGGACCCGGACCAGGCGCCGATCGGGACGGTGACGAGCACGGGATGCAGCGGGTGGCCCAACCAGGAACCCCGCAGAACTTCACGGGCTCCGGTGCCGCTGAGCGTGCCGGCGATCCTGCGCTGCAACAGTGCGCTGACGTTGTCGAGGAAGTCGGCGGACTCCGTCTTGCGTAACAGACCGGGTACGTTCATTCGGCTCGATTACCCCGGCCGGACGGCGCGAAACCCCCGTTGATGCCACCGAGACATCTTGTCGCCGATTGCGGTGCGGCGTAGCGTCGGGAACAGATTCCACCAGGTGAGGTGAGTACTGATGAAACTCAATCTCTTTGCCGCGTGGACAAGCTTCGCGCTCGTCCTGTTCGCGGTGGTCTGCATCGCCGGGTTCCTCGTCGCTGCCGGATCCGGTGAGGGCGGCTGGGCGGTGATCGCCGGTTCGTTGTGCGTCGTCGCCCTCGCAGCAGCAATGGCGCTGTACGGCGGCACAGTGCGCCACGATCACCGGGTGCATCACGACACGCCGCACCTTTTCTGAAGCGACCGCGTTCGCCTACGACTCCGCGAGTCGGCGCTTCTCCGTGTCGACGTCGAAATCAGGTTCCGGCCATTCGAGGCGGAGGCGTTCGAACGCGTCGATCAGTAGCTCGGTGACCGCAATTCTGCTATACCACTTCCGGTCACACGGAACCACATACCAGGGCGCGTCCTCGGTGGACGTCTTGTCGAGCATCGCCTGGTAGGCGTCTTGATACGCCGGCCACAACTTGCGCTCGGTCACATCGCCCGGGTTGTACTTCCAGTACTTGTCCGGGCGCTCCAGTCTCTTCTGCAGCCGCGACTTCTGTTCGTCGAGGGAGACGAACATGGCCACCTTCACCAGGGTGGTGCCGGTGCCGAGGAGTTCCTTCTCGAACTGATTGATCTCGTCGTAGCGGCCGCGCCACACGGTCTCGGGAACGAAGCCGTGTACGCGCACCACCAGGACGTCCTCGTAATGGGAGCGGTCGAAGACGCCCAGTTGCCCACCCCGGGGCAGCGCCTTCGTGACCCGCCACAGGTAGTGGTGCCGCTTCTCCTCGTCGGTGGGCACCCCGAATGCCACGTGATCGACACCCTGTGGATCGACGTGCCCGATGACGTGACGAACCATTCCGCCCTTGCCCGCGGTGTCCATGCCCTGAAGGACGAGCAGCACCGAGCGGTTGTCGCCGGATCGGCCGTTGGCGTAGAGCTTCTCTTGCAACGAGGAGAGGACCGTTCCCCGTTCGTGGAGGGCGCGCTTCCCGTCGATCTTGCTGCTGACGAATCCTGGTGTGCTCCGACTGTCGAGATCAGCGATCTGCATGCCGGGACGGAAACGCAGCGCTTCGGCGGCCGGTGTCTCCCACAACCCTGCTGCGTTGTCTGCCATCTACGAACAGTGCCACAGTCGGGGGCTTCGGACAGGCGAACTCGGCTTCACACTCGGCTGAAGGGTGGCGGGGTGACCCCGTCGATGAGGTGGCTACCCCACAGGTCCACACCCGTGATCCTGGCGGTGGCGGTACCTTGCGGTCCCGTGATCCGTAACTCCGTGCCGGGGGAGAGGTCGGCGTCCTCGCCCAGGGCGTCCGTCAGCGTGCGTACCCGCCCGTGCCAGACGTAGCGACCGCTGATGGGTTCGAAGTTCCCTGCGAGCTGGACCTGGACCGTCACGGCGGGTAGTGCACCCACCGCGACCTCGGCCGGCCCGCGGTAACCCTCTTCTTCCTCGGAGTCGTTCATGACCCCGAGTTTACCTGTTACTTCTGGTTACACAATATTGAGTGGGTGTCTACTCGTCGGCCGTGGGAAGCAGCGGGTGCGGTGCCGCGTTGAATCGCGCAGGGGAACCGTTGAAGGCAGCGATGCCGGCGATGCCTCCCCAGGTCATCATCGTCAGGTAGTTGATCAGATCCTCCACTGACATCGATCGGTTCGAGATCCACCAGTGGGTAGCCAACTGGACACCGCCGACGATGCCGTACGCCCACGGCACCGAGCCTCCGGAATCCATCTCCATCTGACGCAGTCGCTCGCCGAGCACCGTCGAGAGGACCTCCGCGATCATCCGTTCGGAATCGGCCACCGTGTCCCGGCCCGGCCCCGAACCGTTCGACATGATGTACAGATACACTTCGGGATCGGATGCGACCGTCTCCACGTAGGCGGTGATCGTGGCGCGGGTGAGTTCGAAGTCGTCGAGATCTTCGCCGATGGCCTCGTAGATCCGGGGTGCCAGCGTGGTTTCCACGTAGCGGGCCATGGTGGCATTGGTGAGATCGCTCTTGTCGGCGAAGTACCGGTACAGCACGGTCTTGGAGACGCCGATTTCCGAGGCGATCTCATCCATGCCGATGTCGCGTCCACGCAGGCGGATGGCGGCGATCGTTCCGTCGACGAGCTCTTCCCGGCGCGCGATCTTGTGCTCACGCCAGCGGCGCTTGCGCCCGTCAGGCTTGGTCGCCTTTTCCAGCTTCGTCATCGACTCCGTCACCTGCTCGGCATCCTTCAGGTCGTCATTCGCCACTGAGCTTGTTCACATCCGTTTCGTGTCGCAATTCTTCTCCCAGCTTAGTGCTCGTGTGTTGTCGGCTCGCACAATGCCGTCTGTGCAGCTCGCTCGTCACTCCTTTGCGAAGCGCCGCGTCATCGACCTTCGGCACAATGGCAACTGTGCACCAATTGAGTCTTTCTGCTTTCGACGACGGGGAGAAGCGGCGCGATCTCCGCAAGATGAAGACCGTGGCGACGGGTTTCCTCGTGTTCGCCACCGTGGTCTACCTCGTGTGCCGGTGGCAGGAATCGCGCGGTGCGGGGGAGTGGGTCGGCTACGTGCGAGCCGCGTCGGAGGCCGGAATGGTGGGCGCGCTCGCCGACTGGTTCGCCGTCACGGCACTGTTCCGCCATCCCCTCGGCCTGCCCATTCCGCACACGGCGATCATCAAACGGAAGAAGGATCAGCTCGGTGCCAGCCTGAGCAGTTTCGTGGGGCAGAACTTCCTGGCTCCCGAAGTGGTGGCGGCCAAGGTCCAGGCCGCCCAGATCCCGCTACGGCTCGGCACCTGGATGGCGCAGCCGAAACATGCCGCGCGAGTCGCCGCCGAGACAGCGACCGTCCTGCGCGGACTCGTCGAGGTGCTCCGCGACGAGGACGTGCAGCAGATCATCGACAGCACCATCGTGCGCAGGCTGGCCGAGCCGGAATGGGGGCCGCCGATCGGACGGGTACTCGGTGAACTAATCCGCGAAAACCGTCAGCTGCCGATCCTGGACCTGCTTGCCGAGCGCGCCCACCAGTGGGCCCTGGGAAGCCAGGAAACGATCGACCGGATCGTCACCCGCGACTCGCCGTCCTGGTCGCCCAAGTTCGTCGACCTGATGCTCGGCGAGAAGATCCACCGTGAGCTGGTCGAATTCACGTGGAAGGTGCGCTCGAACCCCGAGCACGAGGTCCGTCAGGCGGCCAACCGCTTCCTCGTCGACTTCGCCGACGACCTGCAGAACGACCCCGTCACGATGGAGAAGGCCGAAAAAATCAAGGCCGAAATCATGGGTCGCGAGGAGGTGACCGGGCTCGCCGCCGCCACCTGGAAGGTCGCCAAGCGCCTCATCATGGAGTCCGTCGACGATCCGGGCAGCACGCTGCGGACCAAGGTCGCCGAGAACGTCGTCCAGATCGGCGAACGACTGCGCGACGACGACGAGCTGAGACTCAAGGTCGACGGGTGGGTCATGGCGGGCACGCGATACGTCGTCGACAACTACACCGACGAGATCACCGGGATCATCTCCGACACCGTCGAACGCTGGGATGCCGAGGAAGCGAGCAAGAAGATCGAACTGCAGGTGGGACGGGACCTCCAGTTCATCAGGATCAACGGCACGGTGGTCGGTTCGATCGCCGGGTTACTGATCTACACGGTCTCCTCATTGATGTTCGGCTGACCGCCGGGTTGATGTTCCGCTGACCGCCCGGCACCCTGTGGCGAGGGCTACGTGCTCACTGCTAGCAGAGCGCTTGCAATTGCTAGCACCGTCTCTTACACTCGAAATTGCCCAGCAATTCGGGAGGACTGATGGCCAGCGATGACCGCGAGGCAGCCGGTGCAGGAGATGTGGCCGCTCGCGTAGTCAGTAACGCCGCACACGACATCGGTGGCTTCATTCGCGCACAACGTGAAGCCGCGCAGGTCTCGATGCGACAACTGGCGCAACTCGCAGGCGTCAGTAATCCGTACCTGAGTCAGATCGAGCGCGGGTTGCGCAAGCCTTCGGCCGAAGTGCTGGCGCAGATAGCGAAGGGTCTCCGGGTGTCCTCGGAGGTCCTGTACGTCCAGGCGGGGTACCTCGAGCAACGACCCCACGGTCCTGTTCGCGACGCCCTGCTTGCGGATACGGCCATCACCGAGCGGCAGAAGCAAGTGCTGCTCGAGATCTACGAGTCCTTCTGTCGTGAGAACGACTCGGCAGAATCCGCCGAATCCAGGATGTCCGAGGTTCGGACCCACGAACCACATCGGTCCGGACCCGAGACGCCGGAACCCGACCCCCCCAACGTTGAACAGGAGATAGCCGATGACTGACCAGAAAACCATCGACAGCGTCAAGACCTCGCTGTACGCAGCCGTAGGTGCCGGTGACGTCGTGGTGCAGGCCGTGGCCGACGTCGTCGCCCAGGTCCGGTCGCGCGCCGAGACCACCCAGGATGATGTCGAGGAGCGCGTCGGTGGCGCCCGCGAACGCATCGCCGGTCTGCAGGAAGAGGTCACCGAGGGTGTCGAGCACCTCCGCGAGCGCCTCGCGGGCCTGCCGTCCGAGCTGCCCGAGGAGCTCGCCGAGCTCCGCGAGAAGTTCACCGCCGACGAACTGCGCAAGGTCGCCGAGGCTTACCTGAAGGTTGCGTCCGACCTCTACACCTCCCTCGCGGAGCGCGGCGAGGATGCAGTCGAGCGCATCCGCAAGCAGCCGGTCGTCGAGGAGGGTCTCGGTCGCGCCGAATCGGCCTTCGGTGACGCCGTCGAGCTGACCGAGGAAGCTCTCGGCACTGTGGCACGCCAGACCCGCGCTGTGGGCGAGCAGGCCGCGAAGCTCGCCGGCCGCGCGTCCGTCCGGATCTCCGACACCGCCGAGGGCGTCGGCGAAGCGATTGCCGACGCCGGCGACGAGGCCGCGATTCGCGTTCTCGACCTGGGCGACCAGGCCGAAGAGGTCTCGAAGGAGGCTGCCGATCGTGTGAACGCTACGGCTGCCGACGTCCAGGCCCGCGCCGACAAGGCAGCGCCGGCCAAGCACGCTGCCCCGGCGAAGAAGGCGACCCCAGCCCCGGCCCCGGCCAAGGCTGCTCCGGCCAAGGCTGCTGCAACTCCGCCCGCGCCCACCAAGAAGACGGCTCCGGCCAAGAAGACGGCTCCGGCCAAGAAGGTCTGACCTTTTCGCGCTCTCGGCCCCCGCACTTTGCGGTGCGGGGGCCGTTTGCGTCTTCAGCTCGTAGTATGAGCGTGTGATTCAAGTTGACGGCATCGTCTCGGTGATCTTGTTGGTGATTCGCATCGTCGCCCTCGGCGGCGCGGCGTTCGCCCTGTTTCACGCTGCTCGCCAGCGCAAAGACGCCTTCACGGCCGTCGACAAGCTGAGCAAACCCATCTGGCTGAGCATTCTCGCCGTGGCATTCCTCGTGCTGCTGCTGTTCCCCGCGGTGCAGCTGTTCGGCATCGTCGCGGTGGTGGCAGTCTGCGTCTATCTCGTGGATGTCCGGCCGCGGGTGGACGACGTCCAACGCGGACCCCGCTGGTAGTTTGGCAAACTGCTCGCCTGCGTTAGGCTCGCGTGATGGCCACGCCCACCACGGTCGAGCAGTCGCGGGCTATCCCGATCACATGCGCGCAAGCATTCGACGGGACCCTGTCGATCCCACTGGATGCGATCTTCTCCCGCCGCTACGCCCTGCTGCCGCCCATCAAGCAGGTTCGCGGACAGGACGGAATCTGGGGCCGGGTCGGACAGTCGCGCACAGTGGTCACCACGGACGGCGGAACGATGCGCGAGGTGCTGACAAATGTCGATGCCCCACACTCGTTCAGTTACCTGCTCAGCGACATCACCGGCCCACTGCGGCCGCTGGTTGACAGCATCGACGGAACCTGGGAGTTCGTCCCATGCGGGACCGGGACCAGAATCACCTGGCGATGGGTCCTGCACCCGAGGGGCCCTGGGACACTCGTCATGCCGCTGATCGCCTCGATGTGGCGTGGCTACGCACGACAGGCACTGGAGGTGCTGTCCGAGCAACTGCTCATGCCGGAGTCCACCGAGCGCACGCCGGACTGACGCTTCGTTTCCGTCATCACTGGCGGGCAGTGTGCGCCTGAACTTCAGCCGGCCCCGGCCGGACACTACGTCGGTTGCAGAGGTTCGATCGGTGAATTCGCATGTGGAACTGATGGTTACGACTACCTCAGTGGGCCGCAGCGAACATCGAATCGCTTACGCACAGTGTCCAGGGTGTGGCGGAGGTGATCGCGTCCGCGGCGGTGGGTGAGCAGGAACCGCGTTGTTCCGATCATGCGGCGTGGCCGCGGGTACCAGCGATCGAGATCGAGTCCGCAATCGAGGAATACCTTGTTGGGCACACTGTCGACGATGAGACTGAGGTTGTGCATGGTGAGCGATCCGAGCGTATAGGGAAATGCCGCCTTCGACTTCTTCCGTAGATCCGGCGCGTCGAGTTCATACAGCGGGAGGTCCTGGATCTTGTCCAAGAACAGTAGGTGGGTCAGGAAGTATCCCACGTACGACGTCAGATGTAATGTGGCAGAACGCGGTTGAATCGACAGGACCGCACCGCTGTCGGAAACGTATGGCTCGTAGGGGTTCTCGTTGCGCAGCATATATCCGGTGCAGTTCACTATCCAGCTGCCCGGTTGAATTGTCTTCGCTGAGCCGCTGCGGAATATTAAGTCGGTGTCGCCGTTGCGGTCGACGGCATCCACGACGTGATCCATGATCACCTCGTTCAGACCGGCGGCAATCGTCCTGTTCTCCGATTCGGACAGCAAGCCCAGCAGGTAGTTGCCTGCGGTGGGGGTCAACCAGGTGCCGTAGGTAGTGCGGAACCAGGTCGCGACATCGGTCTCGTTGGTCCCGTCGAAGCGCCGACCCAGTTCCGTGAAGATGCGGGTCACGGGCGTGCCGCCCCACCATCGTCGGCCGCCGGTAGGGAACAACCGGTCGCGGTTCGAAAAGAAGGTGCCCGAACCTGCCACTAGGTTCACTTCCCGACCGGGGTATTCCGTGACCAGCGTGTGAGCGGTGTCCATCGCGGTTTTTCCGCCGCCCACGACCCACACGGGGGCGTTGCTCGCCCGCATGTCGTCCCCTCGCATGTCGCAGAAATCGGGTGATACCGACAGGACGCGCGCGCTGGAGATCTCGAGCGGGTCGTTGGGCACGACTCCAAAACCGCCGGCTTTGATCAGGCGCTTCGCCTCGACGACCATGACCTGGCCGTCCGACGATGTGCAGATGACGCGCACGATCCCACCTGACTCGTCATGCGACTCGAGCGTCCAGCCGAAGTACTCGTCCACGTGCACTCGTTGCTTGACAACGTCGAGGCAGTGTTCGAAGTGGGTAAGCACCTCCTCCTTTGTTGCCAGATAGGAGCGATCCTGGCCGAGCGTCCACTTGATGTTGCCGGCGGTGAACAGGCCATGCGGTTGGTGCAGTCGCACATATGCATAGGTGTCGACCCACATGCCGCCGGGGCGATCGCGGCGGTCGACCAGGACGATCTTCTGCGAGGGAGACAAGTATCGACTGGCGACGAACAGGGCATTGACTCCGGCGATGCCGGCACCGACGATGCAGACGTCGCAGCGCTCTACCCGCACGGACGTCTCAGCCGACGCAGCACTGTATGTCACCGCAACCTCCTGGGGACTCTTCAATGCTAGCGACCCCGGACGGTTCCGAGAATTGCTCCGCTGGGTCGTTCACCTCCTCGAAGGTGAACCCAAGTTCGTGATCTCTGTTGGCTTTTTGCGTCGCGGGATGGTCGCCGAGTTCGCGGCGGACACAGTGGTGGATTCGGTCTGGGTGGTCTTCTGCCGGCACATGTGAGTGAAGGCGACGAACACCTCGAGTATCTCGGCGGATGTCCATCCGCGGTTGTTCGTGAGGGCTTCGTGCGGGACATGCGGGACATCGGTATCCATGCCGGCGGGGGTGAGGCCGTCGATGTTGTGCAGGTTCGGTGGAGTGTCGCTTCCGGGTGGGCTGAGTTCAGCTTCCGCGGTGGGGAGCGGCAGGTAGACGTGTTTGATGTATCGGTATGCCCCACCTGGACGTGGCTCACCGTCGTTGCCGAGGAATTCTGCAAGTTCGGATGCCGATACGAGTTGGACGGAGAGAAGGGTGTCGTGCTGGATTTTCCACAGGAGGACGAGCCCGCCTTCGGGTCGGGCGAGGTACGCCACTCCGGAAGGTGAGGGCAGGTTCTCGGGCGTGACGCTCACTTCGGCAGAAGTCTCCCTGTCCGCGAGGATGTGGGCTGTCATTTCCTCGGAGGCGTAGTACGCGTTCCGGCCGGCGGTAGCTGCGCTGGTGCACCGATATGCGTCGTACATTGCCAGCATCGTGTGCTCTTCCATGGCGCCGATGGCGGACCCTTCAGGTCCGAAGCAGAAGTAGCGCTCGGTATTGACCAGCAGTGATTCAGCTGATTGACCGTGAAATTCGCACCACCACGCAAGAGTGGGGCCGATCGTTCGGGTGGCGCGGAACTCTTCGAACTCAGGCACTACCCAGGCGAATGGCTCGAGGTGTTCGACGACAGGTGTGGCAGCGTCGTCGAGAGCGTCCAGCAGCAGCGGCATCTGTGCCGGTTCCAAGTCGGCCAAAGCCTGTTGTGCCTGTCGACGCATCGGCAGACCGTGTCGGAAATGCTCACCCGTCACGAACGGCCCAGCGAAGTCCTCTTCGGTCCTGTTCCGACGTAATGCGTTACTCATCGTTCCACCCTCGAATCTGTGTTGGCTCAGCTGTCGTAGTCGACTGCGACTGTGGGGGTGGTGGGGTGGGATTGGCAGGTGAGGATGAAGCCGGCCTCGGTTTCGTTCTTCTGAAGTGCGAAGTTTTGCTCCATTGATACTTTTCCTGTGGTGACTCGGGCTTTGCAGGTGCCGCATGCGCCGCCGAGGCAGGCGTAGGGGGCGTCGATGTTGTTTTTCAGCGCGGATTCGAGGACGGTCTCACCGGGGGCGAGTTCCACGGTGTGCTGTGCGCCGGAGAGGGTGATGGTCACTTCGGAGGCGGGAAAGTTGTCGAGGTGTGTGGGTCGGTTCGTGCCGCGGAACAGTTCGAGGTGTATCCGGTCGGTCGGCACTTTTTCGGTTGCGAGGTCATCGCGGATTGTGGTGGTGAGTTCGCTCGGGCCGCACAGGTACCACCGGTCGATCGTGGTGAGGTCGGTGGCGATCAGGCGTTGAATTGTCGCCAGGTCGATACGGCCGCGCAGGGCTGCGGGGTGGTGTGCCTCGGCGGAGCGGATGTGGAAGATGCGTAGCCGGTCTGAGTACCGGGATTCGAGTTCGTCGAGTTCGGCGGCGAACATGGTCGACTCTGCGGTGCGGTTGCCGTAGAAGAGGGTGAAGCGGCTCTCGGTCTCGATCTCCATGGTGGTGCGCAGAATCGACAGGATGGGGGTGATGCCGCTGCCGGCGGCTACCGCGACATGGTGGTGCCGGGCGAGTGGATCGAGGGGTGCGCCGAAGCTGCCCGTGGGGGTCATCAGTTCCAGGACGTCGCCGGCTCGCAGGGTGTCGACCGCGAAGCTCGAGAACGTCCCGCCGGGGATGTGGCGGATGCCGATAGCCAGTTCTCCCGAGGTGGCGCAGGTGCAGATCGAGTAGTTGCGTCGTACCTGCTGTCCGCCGATGCGGTGGTGCACGGTCAGGTGTTGGCCGGCCTGGAAGGCGAACTGGTCGCTGAGGTGATCGGGAACGTCGAAGGTGACTTTGACGCTGTCGGGAGTGAGGGGGTCGACGCTACTGACCGGGATCGGGTAGGTGCTGGTGGGGCGTGCCGCGGAGGAACGCGGCATGCGGACCGGGAGCAGGGCGGCGAGGGTGCCGTTGAGGCGTTTCCACTCCTGGTACTGGGTGGCGTCGAGGTGTTGCCCGAAGACGGTGCTGATTTCCGGGTCGCGCTCGAGGTAGGCGGCCTCGTTGCGTCGCCAGGCCGCGACGTAGCGGTAGAAGGGGATGGAGGGGTGTAGGTGGTGAACCAGGTGATAGTTCTGCGACAAGAGCAGGGGAGTGAGGATCCATTCCGAGCCGACGCGGTTACGGGTCGCGCGGTAGCGGTTCTCGCGTTGGGTGTCTTTCAGGTCGTGGTGGGGTAGCCAGTCGAACCACCAGGCGAGGACGAACATCGCGACCCGTTCGGGAATCAGATAGATCAGCGCGAGCGTCCACAGATGTCCGGCGAAGGCGGCGGAGGCGATGACCGTCACCGACAGGGTCATCAGGGCCGCCGTCTCGGCAATTTCGGCGCGTGGGCGGCGACGCAGGTTGCGCACCAGGAAACTGATGTAGGGCAGGTCCATTGCCGGGAAGCGGAGGGGCAGCTGCCACCAGGGTGAGGCGCTGACGAAGTGATCGGGATCGGACTCACCGTCGTTGGTGTGGCGGTGGTGCTCGATATGGATGAACGCGAAAGATCGGAAGGAGATCAGCGGCGAGACGAAGAACATGGCCACCCGACCGAAGGCGACGTTGACCCAGCGATGTGAGCTGATCGAGTAGTGCGAGGCGTCGTGCAGCACGGTGAACAGGACGAAAATTGCTGTCGAGCTCGCGGCGATGGTAGCGATCGCAGGCAGCGTGTCGGTGAGGGCAGCCCAGGTCGATGCGCCGAAGAGTGCGAGCGCGAAGATGCCGATGCCGACGATCGGCCAGGACAGTGTGGGAACCTGCTCGCCGGGATCGGGCAGGGCGTGCTGCGAGGCCGCTGCCGGGGGTTGGGGGTGTCGAGTCGTGGTCGACATCGGACTCCTCTGCGCGCTTCGGGATGAGATTGCTCACAACCTATATACGGGCGGTGTCGGCCGACAAGGCCATCCCAGCCCTTCCCGGTGTGCTGTCAGCACATCCGGCGCGCTCGGGCTCCGGTCAGTGAGGCTTCGGCTCGGGCAACACCGCGGCCGCCAGCACATTGCAGACGATCAGCGCCGCGTGCAGTTCGGCGAGGTTGCTCGTTACCGGCCTGCCTCTGCGCTCCTCGGCACGACGCATCCTCTGCAGGACCGTGTTCCGATGGATTCCCAACGTGCTCGCGGCGGTCGCCAGGCTCCCTTGCGCGTCGAGAACAGCCAGGAGCGCGGCGCGCTCGCCGCGCTCTTTCGCGTCGTCCCGTGCGAGCTCGCCGAGCTGAGCGGAAACGAAGGCCCTCGCCGCATCCAGGTCACGCGAGATAGCGTCTACCAAGGCAACATCGCTGAACTCTGTGATCGATGGCGCCGCACGCCCGGACAGTTCGATGATTCGGCGTGTGCGTAGAGCCTCGAGATGGGAGGTCCGGAAGCCTGCTGCCCCCGGATGGGATGAGCCGACCGCGATGTGAACGTTCTCGCGTTCGCCGGGAAACTCCGTCGCCATGCCGCTGGGTGAAGTCCGCGCGTCCCCCGTGATCGATGCCCATCCCCACACCGCAAGTGGGCCGTCCGCCACCACGAGTGAGTGACCTGCCCCGAGGAACCTACCGACCCGCCTGGCGAATCCCTCGAGGTCGACACCGCGTTCGTCGACCCAGCACACGAAACCGATCTGCCGGCCGGTGAGCCGGTGGCTGAGCACACGTTCGGCGCGCGCGATGTCGACTCGTTCTCCGGCGAGCAGTGCCCGCACGACATCGGCGCGTTCGGCTCGTGCCTGGTTCTGGCGTCGGTCGAGCTCGGCGACGTACTCGGCAGCCACCAGACTGGAGATGCGGTCGATGTATCGAAATCCGAAGCGCTCCAGGTCGATGAACGTCCTCAGCGCGACCGCAGGGTCCTCGATCCAGTCGGTGAGTGAGTCGGAAAGCTTCTCGGTGAAGTACTCATGACCCAACCGATAGAACCGCAGCATCACATCGACGCTGTGCCCTCGTGATGCCATTGCGCGCGCGTGTTCGAGCGCCGTCACCGGCGCCTCCGCAGCCGCCACGTCGATCCCGTGACGAACCATCGACAGTGCCGCTTCGAGATTCGACGAGCACGACCCCAGGGTCAGGCCGCGAAGCTCGTCATCCCCGCCGACCTCCGGAATTCGCTCGACCAAATACTTCAGCATGTCGTCAGCCAGGCTGGACACATTCGCCAGTAGAGACGCGGCGATGCCGCGTAAGGCGACCGCGCCGTTGTCAGGCTCCAGCGCGTCCATATCTGCACACTAGTGTCCGGCGGTCGCAAATGCGTCAAGCCTGGCGCGTCAGCCGAGCTGCTCGAACAGGGACACGATGATCCCTTCGGGTCCACGCACGTAGGCCATCCGCACGCTGTTCTCGTACTCGCCGATGCCGCCGATGAGCCCGTACCCGTCCGCAGCCACCGCGTCGACAGCCGCCTGGAGGTCGCCGACCTCGAAGGACACGTTGCGCAGTCCGAGCTCGTTGGCCATCGCCTTCGGCGATCCGGGCACGTGGTCGGGCGTGACGAAGGTCGCGAGTTCCAGCCGGGACCCGTCGCCGGGCGGCCGCAGCATCGCAATCTCACAGCGCGCGCCGGGGATGCCGCAGACTGTCTCCACGAACTCACCCTCCACGGATCCGGTGCCCTCTACCTCGAGACCCAGTCCGACGAAGAACGCCGTGACCGAGTCGAGGTCCGCGACGGTGATGCCGACGTGGTCGAAACGTTGTACGTGTGCCATGGGATCCATCCTCCAGTGTTGTCTCGCCGAATCGGCTGTCTTGCCGATTCGACGATGGGACGGAGCCGGGTCTGGATTTTCGACATCATGCGTTCCGCAGGCAATTCTCGCCCCGACGATGACAATGAGCATTGTGACAATGCTATTGTGGTGAAGAAGGCGACCGAGGAGTGGTGATGTCCGTCGAGAGTGCACGGGACTTCCTCAGTGATGCCCCTGCGACGTCCCGGAGAATGCACGTCAGTGACCGTCAGGACACGGCTGAGCGGCTACTCGCCTCCGCGGCACGCAAGTCCTACGACCCGCTGATCGAGGTCGACTGGGATGCGCCGATTCCCGCGGACCGGTACGGCATGACACCCGAGTGGTGCAGCCTCTATGGCACTGAACTCTGGGACACCATGACGGAGGAACAACGCGTCACCCTCACCAAGCACGAGGCGGCGAGCATCGCCGGTACCGGAATCTGGTTCGAGCTGATCCTCATGCAGATGCTCGTCCGAGACATCTACTTCCACGACCCGGCCACCCCGCACGTCCAGTTCGCGCTCACCGAGATTGCCGACGAGTGCCGTCACTCCACGATGTTCGCGAGGTCGGCGCAGCGCTTCGGGATTCCGTCGTACCGGCCCAAGTGGTGGATCCGTCAGGCGGCTCGCGCCTTCAAGGCGACCGCCACCGGATCCCTGGCGTACGGCGGGACGCTGTTCGCCGAGGAGATCCTCGACATGATGCAGCGCGACTTCATGCGGGACGAGCGAGTTCAGCCGGTGACACGCACGGTCAGCAAAATCCACGTCCTCGAGGAGTCGCGGCACATCAAGTACGCACGCGAGGAAACAATCCGGCGAATCCGATCGGCGTCCTGGTTCGCGAGGGCCCGGGTGCGGTTGGCGCTCGGCGTCATCGCCTATTTCATCGTCACCAGTCTGGTGAACCCGCAGGTCTACTCGGCGGCGGGTCTCGACGTGGACGCGGCGAAGAGGGCAGCCAAAGCGAATCGCCACTATCACGACAAGATCCGCGAGGGCTGCGCCAAGACCGTCGAATTCCTCGACGAGGTGGGACTCATCGGTGGCCCGTCGAGGCTTCTGCTCGAACGGGCGCACATCGTCTGATGAAGGAATATCGGATCGACGACCTCGCACGCGAGGCGCGGGTGAGCGTGCGCAACGTGCGCGTCTACCAGGACCGCGGACTCCTCCCGCCACCGCGGAAACAGGGGCGGACCGGGTGGTACAACGAGTCGCATCTGGCCCGGCTGCACCTCATCGGCCGGATGCTCGACCGCGGATACACCTTCGCCACCATCAGCGAGCTGCTCACGGCCGCCCAGTACGGACTGCACGTCACCGATGTGCTCGAGACCGACGATCCCGGCAGCCGGTGGAGGAAACGCAAGCGCGCCGCGCGACTCACCCTGGCGGAACTCCGGCGGATGTTCGGTGCGCAGACCACCGACGAGAATATTGCGCGGGGAACCGAGCTCGGCGTGCTCGTCCCCTCCGGTGACGACTACGCGGTGAACAATCCTCGACTCGTGGAGGCGGCCCAGGTTCTCGTCGACGCGGGTATCCCACTCGAGGACGTGCTCGAACAGACCGCCGCCGTGCGCAAAGACCTTTCCGACGTCGCCGCTCGATTCGTCGCGGTCGTCGCCGACCGGTACCTCGCACCCGAGGGCGAGCAACTCGAGCTCGACGAGGCGAAGATCTCGGACATCGTGCGGCTCGTCGAGCAGATGCGGCCACTCGCACACGACGCCGTCCAGACACTCTTCACGCAGGCGATGGAAGAGCAGATTTCCCGCGCCCTCGAGAAAGCCGCACAGCAACTCGGAGATCCGCCGAGTTCCGCGCGGACGGCCGACAACGGCCGCGCAAGTTGACAACTCACGGACGTCGCCGCACGGCGGTGTCACCCAGATGACAGGGGTAAGAATGACGAGCAGTTCGCGCAGCACCGCCCTACGGGCACTCGCCGGCGTCGCCGGAGTGGGCGCTGCCTTCGTCGCAGCAGCGGCGATTCGGCACAAGCGTTCCACTCGCGGTTTGACGCTGACGACCGAGGTCGCACCGAACGAACTGCTGCGTACCCCGAGCCTGCGACCCGACGTCAGCGAGATCGTCACCGACGACGGCGCCACCCTGTATGTGCGCGCCTATGGTCCGGTGGACGGCGACCCCATCGTGTTCAGCCACGGCTGGACCTGCTCGACCGAGTACTGGTACCCGCAGGTGAACGCCCTCTCAGGCGAATACCGCGTGATCACCTACGACCAGCGTGGGCACGGTCGGAGCACCGTCGGCTCCCTCGCTCTCGGCCCCGACGTCCTCGCCGACGACCTGTCGGAGGTGCTGAGGGCGACTGTCCGCGAGGACAAGAAGGCCGTCCTGGTCGGCCACAGCATGGGCGGCATGAGCATCATGGCCTGGGCCGGCCGTCATCCCGACGAGGTACAGAAGTATGCGTCCGCGGTCCTGCTCGCCAGCACCGCCTGTGACCGGCTCATCGCCGAGACCACGGTGATTCCCCTCCCGAATCGCTTCCCGCGAGTGCCGGTCCCGGTCGGCCGTGCGGTGCTGAGCGCACCGATGCCGCTGGTGTCTTCACCGGTGATGACCCGGGCGATCCAGTACGTGTCGATGTCGCCGAACGCCAGTCCCGCCGAGGTCAGCTTCTGCGAGAACATCGTGCGGGAGTGCAAGCCCCGCATCCGCGGGGGCTGGGGTGCCGCGCTGAGCGGGCTCGACATCCACGAAGCTCTCGACCACCTCACTGTGCCGACCACCGTGCTCGTCGGGTCCATGGACCGGCTCACACCACCGGTCCACGCGCGCAAGCTCGCTCGCGTGCTGGACGAAGCGGGACATCTCGACCGGCTCATCGTGCTGCCCGGTGTCGGGCACATGAGTTCCGTCGAGAACATCGACGAGTTCGACAAGGAGATCGTCCGGCTGCGCAACCTGTAGCCGCAGCGGTTTTCAACTGAAGATCACGGTCTTCCGGCCGTGTACAAGGACGCGGTCCTCGAGGTGCCAGCGCAGGCCGCGGGACAGCACGAGCTTCTCGATGTCGCGGCCCTGCCGCACCATGTCCGCGACCTCGTCGGCGTGATCGACGCGAATCACGTCCTGTTCGATGATGGGGCCTGCGTCCAGCTCTGCCGTCACGTAGTGGCAGGTGGCGCCGATCAGTTTCACTCCTCGTGCGAAGGCCTGGTGATACGGGCGGGCGCCGACGAACGAGGGCAAGAAGCTGTGGTGGATGTTGACGGCGCGTCCCGCCCAGTGCTCGCACAGTTCCGAGGGCAGCACCTGCATGAACCGGGCGAGGACCACAGCGTGCGGATCGTGCGCGTCGACGAGTTCCCGGACCTGTTCGAAGGCCGGACCACGTTCGGCCGGATCCTTGGGGAAGGGCACATGGTGGAAGTCGATGCCGTGGCGTCGGGTGACGCTCTCGAGGTTGCGGTGGTTGCCGATCACCGCGCAAATGTCTGCCGGCAGCTCCCCGCCCGCCGCCCGACCCAACAGGTCGTGCAGGCAGTGTGCTTCCTTGCTCACGAGCAGCACCACACGCTTGCGTTCACCCGTGTCGGACACCGTCCATTCCGTGTCCGGGCCCAGCTCGGCCGCGACGGCAGCGAATCGTTCGCGCAGCTCGTCGATCGACATGTTCACCGACGACGCCCGCACGGCCTGCCGGGTGAAGAACCAGTCGGTGTCGGCGTCGGCGTGATAGGCGGCCTCCACGATCCACCCGCCCACCTCGGCGAGAAACGTCGAGATCCTGGCGACAATGCCGGTGCGGTCGGGGCAGCCGAGGGACAGAACGTACCGGTGATCGTCGGAAGAAGCAGTGCTCATGGGCAACAGTCTTTCAGGTGGCCCGCCGGTCGGTCACGACTGCGGTACCCACCAGAGTTCCGGCGTCGACGTCATGGATCGCCCGCTCGGTGAGGAGCTGCAGGAAGTCCCGGCGAATCACTTCGACGGTGTTGTCGTCGAAGGGCGAGAGGGCTCCGCGCAGTGCCCCACCCAGCACGAGATCCCAGGCGAACTCCGGTGTCGCGGGTATCAGATTGGACAACTCACGGACCTCCGTGGACTCCGCACCGAGGTCGGCCAGCCACTGATGGAGACCGTCCGGGGTGTCGATGCGATCGAGAACGTCGAACCGAGATGCGCTCTGCTCCGGTGCGGGTTCCTGCTGCCGGGCGACTGCGGCCAGGAACGCGTCGGCGAATTCGCGCAGCGCTCCGCGTCGCCACACGGTGATCCCCACCTTCCCACCGGGTCTGACCAAACCGGCGAGCCGGGTGAACGCCGCATCCATGTGTGGCAGGAAGAAGACGCCGTACGAGCATGCGAGCGCGTCGTAACCGGCCGAAGGCACCGTGCTCGGCGGCTCCCAGGTGGTGGCGTCCGCACACACGAACTCGATGTTCTTCAAGCCGCGTTCCGCGCTTTTCACCCGGCCCTGTTCGAGCAGTTCGTCGGCGAGGTCGACGGCATGGACCAGCCCGGTGGGCCCTACGGCGGTAGCGGCGGGGATGGCCGAAGCTCCTGCACCACAACACACGTCGAGTACGGCATCGCCGGGGTGCAGTCCGAGCTGGAAGACGAGGGACTGCCCGGCCGGGGACCACACTGCCGTGGTGAGTCGATCGAACTCCTGGCGGGCCTCGTCGAAGATCGCTCCGGGATTGGTCATACCGCGATGCTAGGCCGTGGACGCGGGTCGCCGGCGGCGTTGTGCGAAGCTCGGAGCATGCCGGACGTTGCACTGACCCGTTCCCAAGTGGCCGCCCTCGTCGACCACACACTCCTCAAACCCGAAGCGACCACGGCCGACGTCGACGCGCTCATCACCGAGGCTCGCTCGCTCGGCGTTCTCGCGATCTGCGTGTCACCGTCGATGCTGCCCGTCCGGGCCGCGGGTCTGGTCACGGCGGCAGTGGTCGGGTTCCCGTCGGGAAAACACCACTCACTCGTCAAGGGTGCCGAAGCCCGGCTCGCGGTCGATCAGGGGGCGCAGGAAATCGACATGGTGATCGACATCGGCGCCGCGGTGGCGGGTGACTTCAACGCCGTCCTCGCCGACGTGCTCACCGTGCGCGAGGCTATCGGCGACGGCCCGGTGCTGAAGGTGATCCTCGAAACAGCGGCCCTCACCGACCATGCCATCGTGGAGTCGTGCCGCGCCGCCGAACGCGCAGGTGCCAACTTCGTCAAGACCTCCACCGGATTTCATCCTGCAGGCGGAGCGTCGGTCGCCGCCGTACGGCTGATGGCCCAGACCGTCGGGGGACGGATCGGCGTGAAGGCGAGCGGGGGCATCCGCACCGCCCAGGCAGCGATCGACATGATCGACGCCGGAGCGACGCGACTCGGCCTGTCGGGAACCCGCGCCGTGCTCGACGGGCTGCCCGACTGACCCGTCCGCTCGATCAGACGAGGAGCCCGCAGCTGCTCTGCTGCTGTTCCTGCTGCTGCTGGGTACCGGCTGCCGGCATCGTGTACGCGCCGCCCTCGAGGGTGATCTCGATGGCGTCGTCGGTGACCTCCAGCGAGGTCGGCTGCATTCCGAGCGGGTAGGTCTGCAGGCTCGAGGTGAGGGTCTGCACAATTCCGTCGACCAGGTCGGTGGGAAGACCGAACCCGAGGATCTCGGCGTTCACCGTCTTCACCTGAACCGTTCCGCCGCCGGCCTCGGGCCGGACGGTCAGCTCGGCGAGTCCGGCAGGACCGACCGAGAAGGTCAGGGTCCCGGCGTCCGCATCGGCCTTGACGGCGCTGACGAGGGAGCCGAACGCCTGCTGCTGCAGCGTCGCCAGGATTCCCTCGGTCGACCAGTGAATGTGGGCGTCCGAGCTGCCGATGGTGCCGCTGCTCTCGGGGGTGTCCTCGATGCGGATGTCGTTGATCTGGGCGTTGACCTGCATTCCCACTGCGGGACCGAACTTCGTGTCGTCACTATCGATGGTGATGTAGGGGACGTTCTTGTCCAGCGATTGCAGCAACACGGGTTTCCAGCTCAGGCCCACGTCCACCTTGGACCCGAGTTGGCTCTCGAACTGATCTGCCATGCAGCTTTTCACGCTGTGGCGGACATAGAGTTCACCGCCGACCAGCACGGCGACGAGCGCGGCGATGACGATCAGCGAGATGACGAGCACACGGTTACTTCGGGATGCGGAGTTCGTTCGGGCTGCCATTGCACGGATTCTTCCCGACAACTCTGAACAATTTCTGTGAATACCGCCGCGGGGCGCACGCGAAGTTCGCGAGAAAGTGTGATTCACGACACAAGAGACCGTAATGTGAGGGAATGTCCGGATGGTTGGCTCCACGTCCCGGCGGCCCCGGGCGTGACGGTGTCGGCGAAGAACTGACACGTCTCGCTACGGCGCAAGCCGGATATTTCACCACGGCGCAAGTGCTGCGCCTCGGTTTCACGGCCGATGAGATCGGTGCGCACGTCAGCGCAGGGTCTTGGGACAAGATCGAGCGAGATCTGTTCCGACTGAACAGCAGTCCCCACTCCGACCTCGACGAGTTCGCGAAGTGGTGCACGTGGTTCGGTGCCGCCGCGGCCGTCTCGCACCAGAGCGCGGCCGAACTGCACGGTCTCGGGCACCTGTACCCGCGGTTCATCCACCTCTCGACCGTGCTGTCGCCACCCTCGCCCACGCAGCAACTGGCGCTGCACCGCCGTTCGCTTCGCGCGGAGGACTGCGAGCAGGTGGGACCACTGCGGATCACCACACCGACGTGTACCGCACTCGACCTCGCCGCCAGCGGCATCTCACAGGAACTGCTCGACGAGGTGGTCTCCGACGGGGTCGCGATCGGTCGCCTGGATGTGCGCACCCTGCACGGCGAGTGTGGGTCGCTGCCCGCGCAGGTCGCTCAGCGCGTCGAGCATGCGCTGGCCACCTGCACCTGACGAAAGCCCCGCCGAAGAATCCCGACGCGCAACGTCTTTCGCCGAGGAACGTGACGGGGCGGCTCTGTGGGGGAGTGGGGGATTACCTCGGCGACTGCGCCGGCGCCACCAGGTCCCACGGAACGGTGAGCACGTTGTCGCGAATACGTCTGCGCTGCGGTTGCACCGGGACACCCTGCGCACGCAGCAGTTGCAGGGACGCTCGCCACCGCACCCGGGGACCGAACGAGCCGTGCGGTGCGGCGATCGCCCAGGCTCGGTCGACGGCGGCGAGCAGCGCGTGGATCGGTTCGCCGGGAACGTTGCGGTGGATCAGCGCCTTCGGCAGGCGTTCGGCGATGTCCGATGGAGTCTCGACGTCGAAAGGATCCCAGGCCAGGGTCAGCGACAGGGGGCGGGTGGCGTCGAGCAACACCCAGGCGCAGCGTCGGCCGAGTTCGTCACACGTGCCCTCGAGAATCAGCCCGCCCGGCGCAAGGCCGGCCTGCATGAGCGCCCAAGCCGGCCCGACCGACTCCTCCGGATACTGCCGCAGCACATTGAATGCCCGGACGAAGACCGGACGCAGGCCGGACAATTCGAAACCGCCCCGCGCGAAACTCACTCCGTTGCCGCCCTCGACCACCCGTTCGGGGTCGATCTCGAGACCCACCACCCGTCGATCCCGCCGCACCGAGAGGAGTCGGTCGGCGAGTTCGAAGGTGGTGTGCGGGCGATTGCCGTAACCCAGGTCGACGACGAGTGGGTCGGCGCTGTCCCCGAGCGTGCGACGCACCAACGCGTCGTTCACGAGCCAGCGATCGCTGCGCCGCAGACGGTTGATGCCGGTAGTGCCCCGAGTGATGACACCCCGGGGGGTGAGGCCGGCCTGGGCACCACGGGGCCGCCTCAGCGTCGCTGAAGTCATGGGAGCTGTGTGCTGTGGAAGCTACTGCTGAGACAACCAGTTCTCGGTGATCTCGGCCTCGGCGCGGAAGAGGTCGATGAGGTTGACGAGCATCAGCTGCTCGAGCTTCCCGCCGATGAACGGCAGGTACACCTTTGCCTCGGACGACGTGCGGAACGTGCATCCGGTGTCGGTGGCGAACAGTTTCATGGTGCCCGTCAGGCTGCCGGGTCCGGCGGGGATCGATGCCTCGTACGTTCCGGTGGTCGGGTCACCGAACGGGGTGTACGACTCCTTACGGGTGATGACCATGTCCTTCTTCATCACGGTCTGCGCGATCTCCGGGAGTTCGGAGCGCGGCAGGATGTGGTGAAGGACGATGTCGATTCCGTCGTCGCTGACCTCGAAGTGCTCGATGTGATTCTCGGAGTACTTCCGCATCTCCTCGATGCGCGCGTCCCAGTAGTCGCGGTTGGTGAACGCGCCGTACACCTCTTTCGGGGTGTACTTGTAACGGGCTGAGTAGTCGATGCGGCGAGCCATGATCGTCAAGGTTACCGGACTGTGACCGAACACAATCGACGCCCGCCCCAGGTCGGGGACCGTCGAGACGCCGCTCGGCGGGCGTCAGGCGCCGAGCCACCGCTGCGTGAACTCCTGCTCCTTGTCGATCAGGCGCAGCACCTCGTCTCCGATGGCGCCTTCGATCTTGCCGCCGATCAACGGTATTTTGACCTCGGCCTTGCCGGTGACCTGGACTTTCGTGCCGGAGCCCTCGCTGGTGAGGGTTTGCGATCCCGAGATCTCAGCGGGTGCGCCGGTGACCCGAGCAGTGAAGGTGCCGGACGCGCGACCGCCGTCGAGCGCGTTCCACGTTTCGGTGCGCGCGATCACGAGGTCCCCCGATCGGACCTTCGCGACGATGCTCGGCAGATGCTCGGCGGGAATCGACTGCGACATGGACACCGAGATGGTCCCGGGCCCGGTCGTGACCTCGTCGAGCGTGGCTCCCGGGCCGCCGACCTCGGCGATCCGGTCGCGCCAGTACTGCTCGGTGGTCAGGCCGGCGTGGACCTGTTCGACGGGGAAGGAGTAGGTCGAGGAATGCTCGATGCGGCGGCTCACGGTCCGCAGGCTACCGTTTGCGGATGTGTGGGATGTGAGCATTGTCAGTCAACTCGTCGATTCCGGCGCCTTCGTGTCCGAGAATCTCGACTTCTCGGAAATGACCACCCTGCGGGTGGGCGGGCCGGCGCGCATCGTGGCCGAGTGCCCGACCACCGAGGTGCTGGTCGATGTGGTCCGCCTGCTCGACGCGAGTGGCATACCGACGCTGATCCTCGCGGGCGGCTCGAATCTGGTGGTCGGTGACGACGGTTTCGACGGCGTGGTGGTCCGTGTGTCGAACACCACCGTGGAATTCGACGAGGGATTCGTCACTGCCGAGGCCGGTGCCGAGTGGGATCAGGTCGTGGCGCAGACGGTCGCCGCCGAACTCGGCGGGCTCGAATGTCTGTCCGGAATTCCCGGCTCGACGGGTGCCACTCCGGTGCAGAACGTCGGGGCGTACGGCGTCGAGATCGGCACCATGTTGCGGCGCGTGCGGCTCCTCGACCGCCGCACCGGCGAGGTCCGATGGGTGCAGCCCGACGCGCTGGGACTCGGGTACCGCACGAGCGTCCTGAAACACACCGACGCGGCCCTCGTGCTCGCGGTGGAACTGACGGTGCACCGGGACGGCTCGAGCGAGCCGTTGCGCTACCGGGAACTGTTCTCTGCCCTGGAGGCGGAGGAAGGGGACCGGCGACCGTCGGTCGAGGTCCGCGACGCAGTCCTCGACCTGCGCAGAAGCAAGGGCATGGTGCTCGACCCCGACGATTACGACACCTGGAGTGCGGGGTCCTTCTTCACCAATCCCGTCGTACCCGACAGCGAACTGACCGCCGTTCTTGCTGCCGTCGAAGCTCGACTCGGTGACGTCTCGGTGCCGCAGTATCCGGCCGCCACGGGCACCAAGCTCTCCGCCGGATGGCTGATCGAGCGGGCGGGGTTCTCGAAGGGGTATCCCGCCGAAGGCGCCGCAGCCCGCTTGTCCACCAAGCACACCCTGGCACTCACCAATCGCGGCGCGGCGAAGACCGAGGATCTCCTGGCCCTTGCGCGGGACGTGCGGGACGGTGTCCAGTCGGCGTTCGGTGTCCGCCTCGAACCGGAACCCGTCACGGTGGGCTGCGCGATCTGAAAGGTCGGTCCGTAGCGCAGGTAACGTGTCAGTCGTGCATGAACTGGGTTCTCGGACAAGCCGGAAGCGGGTCGCGAATGTCGCGGCGGCGCTGATCTCTCTCGTCGCCTTGCTCGCCGGTTGCACGGTGGGCTCGCAGTCCGGAACGCCCGTCGCCCCTCCCGAACCGGTGGTTCACGTCACCCAGAATCCGGAGTCGGGTTCGCAGGACGTGAACCCGGTATCGCCGGTCTCGGCCACCGCCGCCGAGGGCACTTTCACCGATATCGCTCTCGTCAATGCGGACGGCCGTGCCGTACAGGGCGTCCTGTCGCCCGACCGAACCACGTTCACTGTCGGTGAGGCTCTCGGCTACGGATCCACCTACACGTGGCAGGGCACTGCCGTCGGTACCGACGGCCAGACGGTCACCGTCGACGGCAGCTTCACCACCGTGCAACCCGAGCAGACGATCTCGGCCAACCTGAACATCGGTGACGGTCAAGAGGTCGGTATCGCCGCGCCCATCATCGTGCAGTTTCACGACACCGTCGAAGACAAGGCCGCGGTGGAGAAGGCGATGACGGTGACGACGACGCCGCCCACTCCGGGGTCGTGGGCCTGGCTGCCGGACGACAACGGGTCGCGTGCGCACTGGCGACCGCAGAACTACTGGGCACCGGGCACCACCGTGAATCTGGACGCCAGGCTGTACGGGCTCGACTTCGGTGACGGAGCCTACGGAGCAGAGGACCTGTCGCTCGACTTCACCATCGGCCGCAGTCAGATCGTGATCGCCCACGCGCCCAGCCACCGTATGCAGGTGGTGCGGGACGGCCAGACCATCATGGACATCCCGGTCAGCTACGGCGAGGGCAACGAACCGCGCAACGTCACGCGAAGCGGCATCCACATGGTGACGGAGAAGCACGAGGACTTCCTCATGTCCAACCCGCCGTTCTACGAGAACGTCCGCGAGCGGTGGGCGGTGCGCATCTCGAACAACGGCGAATTCATCCACGCGAATCCCGAGACGCTCGGAGTGCAGGGGTCGTCGAACGTCACCAACGGCTGCATCAATCTGTCGCTGGGCGACGCCCAACAGTTTTTCGGCACGGCCATGTACGGCGATCCTGTGGAGGTCACCGGCACCTCCATCGAATTGTCGGCGGCCGACGGGGACATCTACGACTGGGCCGTCGATTGGCCGACCTGGCAGTCGATGTCCGCGCTCGCGTAGGGGAACCGAAGCGACCCCCGCTGCGTCTACCTGAACGAGTCCCGATTTTCGGGACAGGTCGACGGGTAGGGGGCTGCGGTGGCGGGATGGATGCTGTTGGGATCGGTGGCGTTGATCGTTGCCGCGGTGTGGGCCGTGGTCCTACTGCTCGAATATCAGGATCGCCGCGCCGACGGACGGGACCGGTGACGAGCCGCAGTGAGGCCTGTCGGTCACCGACGTCTCAGGTCACGTCGTGCGGTGGAAACGTCCCGAGGAAGCCTGATCTCGGGGCTTGACGACGATCTGGTCGATGTTGACGTGCGAGGGGCGCGACGCCACGAAACCGATGATGTCGGCGACGTCGGCGGCTACCAGCGGAGTGATCCCCTCGTACACCTTGTCGGCGCGTTCCTTGTCGCCCTCGAACCGCACCAGCGAGAACTCCGTCTCCACGGCGCCCGGCGCAACCTCGGTGAGGCGAACAGGCTTGCCCAGCAACTCTCCACGCAGCGTCCGATGCAGCACGGCCTGTGCGTGTTTGGCCGAGGTGTAGCCCGCGCCGTTGTCGTAGGCCTCGAGCGCCGCCACCGACGTGATGGTGACGATCAGTCCGTTGCCCGAGTCGACGAGTTTGGGCAGGAGCGCCCTGGTCACCCGCAGGGTTCCCAGGACGTTCGTCTCCCACATCCAGCGCCAGTCGTCGAGGTCGGCGTCGAGGACCGGCGCCAGCCCCTTGGCCCCACCCGCGTTGTTCACCAGCACATCCACCCGGGGCAGGACTGCCGTGAAGGCGTCCACCGAGTCGTCGTCGGTGACGTCGAGCTCGAGCGCCGTACCCCCGATGTCCCCGGCGATCTTTTCCAGTCGATCCACCCGCCTCGCTCCGATGACCACATGAAAGCCCTGGTCAGCCAGTGTGCGGGCGGTGGCTTCGCCGATTCCGGAGCTCGCTCCGGTGACAACGGCGACGCGGGTGTCGGGTGAGATGATCATGCGGCCATGGTAGGGCTCGAGCCTTACCCGCGAACGGGCGCGGGCTCGTCGATGACCGAGTAGCTGCTCGCGTCGCCTGCGATGCTGCGGCTGCGTTCGCCGTGGATGTCGACGGGCACGTCCCCGGCCAGGGTGATGCGATTGAGCCGGCGGTACTGATCCCCGTAATCGGCGACGGCGTAGTGCTGCGTTGCGCGGTTGTCCCAGATGGCGACATCGCCCGGCTGCCAGTTCCACCGGGTCGTGTACTCGAGGGAGATGGCGTGATCCTGCAGAATCCGGAACAGCGCCTGTGATTGTGCAGAACTCAGGCCGACGAGATTCTTCACGAAATGGCCGAGCAGCAGGGTGCGTTCGCCGGTCTCCGGGTGCACCCGCACCACCGGGTGCACCGTCTCGAAGTAGGTGGACTGGAACTCGGCGCGGTACTCCTGCGTCTTCTCGTTCTGCGCCCGCTCCGCGCTCGTCGCGGCGTAGTCGTAGACGTTGGTGTGGGTGGCCCACAGGTTCTCGGCGAGAATCTTGAGCGGCTCCGGAAGCGCGTTGTAAGCCGCGACCCCGGACGCCCAGGTGGTGGAGCCTCCGTAGGTCGGAAGTTGCACGGCACGCAGAATCGACGCCTTCGGGATGCGGTCGACGAAGGTCACGTCCGTGTGCCAGCTGTTGGCCTTGCCGTAGTCGGAGTCGATGGGCAGCACCGTGGTTCCCCGCGAGGTGACGGTGGGGTGCGCGGTGGTGGGGGAGCCGAGCAGCTGTGCGAACTCGTACTGGGAATCGTCCGTCAGGTGCTGCTGTCCGCGGAAGAAGATCACTTTGTGGGTGAGCAGCGCCCGATGGATCAGCGACACCGTGGCGGGGTCGAGGTCGCCGCCGAGCCGAACACCGTCGATCCGGGCTCCGATGTGTTCGCCCAGTTGTACGACGCCGGCGGCGCCCGGAACGGCAGGGGAGTCGGCAACCTGATCGGGCGCGAAATCGATAGACATGATGGGCCTTTCGGGTATCGGAAGCGATGTGCAGTCCTGCAACCGAACCATCGGCGCGCCACCGCCGGAAGGTTTGGCGTCACTCTGATCGCAAGAGTCGCGGGGACCGTCGAATCGGCAGAGATTGGTGGAAGCGACCGAAGGTGCTATTTTTCTTGGCATGTCCTCAGGCCAGCCGACCGCTCCGCGGGTCACCTATGTGACTTCCGCGCTGGGATCGCGGCTGCCGTTGGCGCGGGAACTGTGTTGTCGCTGTTTCAGCGTCTCCAGCTGACCCGCGCAGTCTTCTCCTGATCAGCCGTCCGCGTCCCCGCAGGGACGACGCCGTGTTCGGACGAAGGTGCGCACCGCCTCCGTACGCAAGGACTACTTCGTGTCTACACCCACTCTTTCCAGTTCGAACCTGAGCGCCTCTCCCCGGTTCCAGCGTCCCTTGTCTCGTCCGCGCCTGACCATCGTTCCTCCCGAACTGCGGATCAGCGACGGTCCCGCCGCCGGTGTCCTTCGCGTGGCCCGTGCTCGCGGCCCCCTGTCGCGGGATGTGGCCGCCAAGGCGACCGGCCTCAGTATTGCGACCGTCAATCGTCAGGTATCGACGCTTCTCGATCTCGGGTTGCTCCGCGAGCGCGGCGATCTCACGCCCTCCGGTGCGATCGGTCGTCCCCGCGTCCCGTTCGAGGTGAACCACGAGCCGTATCTCACCGTGGGAATCCACATCGGCGCCGTGGTTACCAGCATCCTCGCGAGCGATCTGCGCGGAAAGGTGCTCGGGGCTGTGGAAGTTCCGACGCCGCGCGGTCCGTCCGCCGAGGCTCTGACCGGTATCGCCCGCAGCGCACGGGCTTTCGCGTCCCGCTGGCACCGGCGCAGTCCGCTGTGGGCGGGCGTCGCTCTCGGTGGACGCGTCGATGCGCAGACAGGTGTGGTCGATCATCCCCGGTTGGGGTGGAAATCGGCGCAGGTCGGAGCCATCATCGCCGCCGGGCTCGGATTGCCGGTGTCCGTCGCCGCCCACGTCGAAGCGATGGCCGCGTCGGAACTGTTACTGAGGTCGGACAGTGAGGATTTCGTGGCGCAGGGTGAAACGGGGCTGTACTTCTACGCGCGCGAAACCGCGGGAATTGCCATCACCATCGACGGCCGGGTGCACACGCCGTCGAGTGGGCCGGGTTCCATCGCGCACCTCCCCACCGGTTCCTCGGCGCAGTGCTCCTGCGGCTCGAGCGGATGCCTCGAAGCGACGATCAGCGATCGTGCAATTCTCGGTGCCGCAGTGTCGGCGGGCATCCTGCCGGAGTCGGCACGGCTGCCGTCGATGAGTGCGCTGTACAAGGCGGCGGCGGCCGGATCGGTTGTTGCGCACGATCTTCTGGTCGAGCGCGCTCTGGTGCTGGGCAAGGCGGTGGCCATGCTGCGGGACCTGTTCAATCCGGATCGGGTGATCCTCGGTGGTCAGGCCTTCACCGAGTATCCGGCCGGAATTCCGCACGTGGCCGAGGCGTTCGCTCGATCGTCGTCGTTGGAGCGCAAGGACATTCGCATCACGGGCTTCGGAAACCGGGTGCAGGAGTATGCGTCGACGGTGGTGTCATTGAGCGCTCTGTACTCGGACCCGGTCGGTGCGATGCGGCGTGTGTCTCTCCAGTAGGTGCGGATGGATCGGTCAGCCGCGTGCGTACTAGGCTGCGCTGCTGAACTTTCCGTCGGCAACGGGGCGGTCGGACAGCGGTCAGCTGAGGGGTGGCGCCGACGTGGCGTCCGGTGCGGCTCCCCGTCGCCGCAGTTCCTCGCGGGCGCGCTCGATGCCCCCGTGTTCGAGCGCTGCCAGAGGAGATTCGTCTGCCCACACGAGACGACCACGGCGACGGACGGTGACACTCATCGACCCGGCGAGATGTTCGAGGGCGCCCGCGATGTTGCGACGTTCCTCGGGCAGCGGTACCGGCAGCACGTGTGCGGAGCCGAGCGGGGAAGTGCCCTCGATCTCGACACTCCAGGTGCGGCTTCGTCCCCGCAGCGACCAGCGATCCTCGGTCACGTGTGCTCGTACCGGGGAGGTGACGGGGTTGCCGAGGCGGAACACGGTGCCGTCGGGCAGGGCGGCGACCACGGCGGTCACCTCGGTCCGCAGCGGGCCTGCGGAGATCTCGCCGCCCGCGAACGCCACGCACGCCTGGCGATCGGCGAATCCCTGAGCCTGCCCCCACCACCAGGAGTCGGGGAAACCGCCCTTCCCCCAGTTCTTCTCGGCGTACACCTGTGCGCCGCTGAGATCGATTTCGGTGTCGCCGAGCACCGCGGTGCCCTCGGCTCTGCCGCCGAGCAACCACGGATGCCAGTACTGGTTGAGCGCCGGAACGCTCTGGAAGACGCTGGATCCGCCGAAGCGGCGATGCGGCCATCCGACGCGATCGGTCACCCGGACGTCGAGTCGCGCATCCGGTCCGAGATCTACCTGGACGCGGTCGGCGGTGCCGCGGAACGCCCTGCCTGCGAACGCTCCCAGCCCAGCGGACTCCGCGTGTCCCTCCGGGTAGGCGTCGGTGCGCAGGAACCGATTGGGATGGGCGGCCAGGCCGAGCGTCGACCACTGACCGTCCGTAGCGCGGTTGATGCCGGCCAGCGCGATGACCACCTGGCCCGTGGCCGGCTGGGTGAACCGCCAGAAGTAACCCTCCATTGCGACGCCGTGCGTTGCGAGGAGGTTGCCGAACGGCAGGTCGGCTCCCGTGGCGCGGTAGGCGCGCAGCAACCAAGACATCGGATCAGCGCGCCGGTCGCAGGACCGTCTGAGGCTGGTGAGGAGATCAGCGGGTCCCATACCCGTGGATGCTAGGCGCGTAGTCCGGTCCCCGCAGGCAGTTCACGGGCCTCGAGTTCCTCAGAGCGGAAGCGACGATTCCGCGAGACCGTCCGGCGCCCCGCGGCGGCGGAACCACTCCTGGCCGAACACCGCACGGAGCTGCTCGTCCGGCATGGCGAGGAAGGGCCCGAAATCGCCGATCTGGGTGGCGTGCGCATGCATCGCCGCCCGCTTGACCTCGAGAACCCCGCTGACATCGACGACCGTGGTGATCTCCGACTCTGGTAGGCCGAAGCTGTCGAGGTCCGGCGGCTGCGCGTCCTCGGACCATTGGGGGTTGGCGGCCAGCAGACCCCGGATGTGGTCGCGGCTCACGGCAGCCTCGTACACGTGCGGCACACCGGACATCTCCGCGGCGCGGACTCCCACGTGGTGCACCTGGACGTGGTCGGGGTGCCCGTACCCGCCGTTGGGGTCGTAGATGGTGACGACGTCGGCGGCTTCCTCGACGAGTACGGCGGCCAGCCGGGCGGCCGCCTCCTCGACGTCGGCGTTGCAGAACGCAGCCGGGTTGTCGTTCTCCGGCGTGCCGGCCATCCCCGAGTCCGCGTAGTGGAGCATCACGACCCGCGCGGCGCCGAGGAGGGTGGTCGAGTGCTCGAGCTCGCGCCTGCGCCGTTCGGCGAGCGATTCGCCTTCGCTCAGGATCCCGTCGGGAACCTCGCCGAGCGCCCCGTCCGTGGCCGTGACGACGACCACGCGATGACCGGCGTCCGCGGCCTGCCGCATCACACCGCCGGTCGTGAACACTTCGTCGTCGGGATGGGCGTGGAAACACACCAGGACACTCATGAGGGCAATACTTGCACGCGCCCGACAGCGGCGGCGGCCCCCTAGGGTGGCCGCATGGCTATTCGTGAAACCTTGGGCGTCGACGGAACGCCGCTCGTCTACTCGGTCACCGGCGCCGAGGACGCGCGCCCCCTCGTCCTGCTGCACGGCTGGGCGCAGTCCTCGAAGTGCTGGGGCACCGAGGTGCTGGACGAACTGGCGGCCCGGTACCGGGTGATCGCTCCCGATCTACGCGGGCACGGGTATTCGGGCGTGCCCACCACCGGCTACGACGACTCCGCGGTCTGGGCCGGAGACGTGCGCGCGGTCCTTGCCGCCGAAGACGTCACGTCCGGGGCCGTCCTCCTCGGATGGTCGTACGGTGGGCTCGTCATCTGCGATTATCTCGCCACGCACGGGAGCGCCGCGGTCGACGGGGTGGTGCTCGTCGGTGCGATCACCAGCATCGGCCGGGGGGAGAAGGGCGGCAAAGTCGGCCCAGCGATGCGGGAAGCGGTTCCCGGCGCGATGTCGGAAGAGCCGCGCGTCGCCATTCGCGCGCTCGGCGCGTTCGGGACCGCCCTCACCGGCCCGCCCGAAGGAAAGGGTGCGCAGTCGCAGGCGCTGTTCGGCGCGAGCCTCAGCACCCCGCCACGGGTACGTGCGGCCCTCTTCGACCGCGCTGCGAGCCACGACGACCTGCTGCGGCGGCTCGACGTCCCTGTTCTGGTGATCCACGGCACCGAGGACTCCGTCGTGGACGTCGCGGCAGGCAGGCACGCCGCCGACCTCGTGCCGAACGCGCAGGCGTCGTTCTGGGACGGCTGCGACCACGGACCGTTCGTCGAGGATCCGGCCCGGTTCGTCAAAGAGATCGGCGAGTTCGTCGGCAACCTCGATTAGAAGCCCCGCCGAGCGAGGGGGCAGTATGGAGTTCGTGACGCCCATGTACAACGACCTCGGCGGGCTCGGCCGGGGTGCGCGCCCCCGCAGGGTGGCCGTGCTTTCGGTCCACACCTCACCGTTGGCGCAGCCGGGTACCGGCGATGCGGGCGGAATGAACGTGTACGTCCTGCAGACCGCCATGCAGATGGCCCGGCGCGGGGTCGAGGTGGAGATTTTCACCAGGGCCACGTCGTCCGCTGATCAGGCGGTGCAGGAGGCGGCACCCGGCGTGCTGGTCCGCAACGTGGTGGCCGGCCCGTTCGAGGGACTGGACAAGCAGGATCTGCCCACGCAGCTCTGCGCGTTCGTTGCGGGTGTTCTCCGCGAGGAGGCGCGCCACGAACCGGGCTACTACGACGTCGTGCACTCGCATTACTGGCTGTCCGGTCAGGTCGGCTGGCTCGCCCGCGACCGGTGGGGCGTGCCGCTCGTCCACACCGCGCACACGCTTGCCGCGGTGAAGAACGCGTCGCTCGCCGAGGGCGACACCCCCGAGCCTGCCGCTCGCCAGATCGGCGAACAGCAGGTCGTTGCCGAATCGGACCGTCTCGTCGCCAATACCGCCGAAGAATCCGAGCAACTGGTCCGGCATTACGGCGCCGACCCGAGCCGGATCGATGTCGTGGCCCCCGGCGCCGACCTCACGCGGTACCGGCCCGGCGACAAGGGTGCGGCACGGCGCGCGCTCGGCATCGACCCAAGCGAGACCGTGGTGACCTTCGTCGGCCGCATCCAGCCACTCAAGGCCCCCGATGTGCTGCTGAGTGCCGCCGCAGAACTCATCGCCCGCGATCCCGAGTCGAGCCTGCGGGTCCTCGTCGTCGGTGGTCCGTCCGGTACCGGGCTGGCCCGACCCCACGCACTGATCGAACTCGCCTCCTCTCTCGGTATCGCTGCCCACGTCACCTTCCTTCCCCCGCAGGCACCCGACAGACTCGCCGACGTGTACCGCGCATCCGATCTCGTTGCGGTACCCAGTTATTCGGAATCATTCGGTCTGGTCGCCATCGAGGCGCAGGCCTGCGGCACCCCGGTGATCGCCGCGAACGTAGGCGGCCTCGGTGTCGCGGTACGCAACGGCGAGACCGGACTGCTCGTGGACGGGCACCGCACCGGGGACTGGGCGACGGCGTTGCACTCGCTGGTGTCCGATCCCCGGCGGCTGGCTGCACTGGCCGCCGAGGCACCGCGACATGCCGAGAATTTTTCGTGGGAGCACACCGCGGACGGGCTTCTCGAGAGTTACCGGAAAGCGACAGTCAACTACAACTACGGAATCGGGCCGAACGAGTTCTCCCCGCGCCGCGGACGCGGATTGTGGAAACTGCGCCGGGTCGGGGGAGTGCGCGCATGAGCGATCTTGCCGAAGTCATCGAGTCTGCCCTTACCGAGCGTGAAATGGAGTTCACCAGGAAGGACTCGACGCATTTCATCGTCGAGTTGCCGGGTGAGCGCAAGTTGAAGACCACCACCCTGCTGACCGTCGGCACGCATGGTGTTCGGGTGGAGGCGTTCGTGTGCCGCAAACCCGACGAGAACTTCGAGGGCGTGTACAAGTTTCTGTTGCGCCGCAATCGGCGGCTGTACTCGGTGGCGTACACGCTGGACAAGATCGGCGACATCTATCTGGTCGGGCAGCTTGCCGGCCATGCCGTGAACGAGGACGAACTGGACCGCGTGCTCGGGCAGGTCCTCGAGGCAGCGGACGGCGATTTCAACACCCTCCTGGAGCTGGGATTCGCCAGCTCGATCAAGCGGGAATGGGACTGGCGGGTCTCCCGTGGGGAGTCGCTCGCCAACCTCAAACCGTTCGAGCATCTGATCGACGACACGGAGGAATGAGGTCCCGACAACTGCCCGCGGCACCGAATTACGCGCGGGTAGAGTTGCTGCAGCCTGTGACTGTCATCACAGGATAGGTACATGTTTCTGACTTTCACAGAAACTTGTGTCGACAACTGCTGCTGCAACATTTCGAGGGAGAGGCCCCAGTGAGCTTCAAGAGCCCGTTTCCGGACGTCGAGATTCCGAACCTCAGCGTCTACGACTTCCTCTTCGGCCAGGTCGATGCGGCCGAGGGGGATCGGCCGGCGCTGATCGACGGCGCTTCCGGTGCGGTCACCACCTATCAGGGGTTGATCGCCCAGATCAACTCGGTTGCGGGGGCGCTCGCCGCCCGCGGGCTGGCCGTCGGTGAGGTGGCGGCGTTGCATTCGCCGAATGTGCCGGCGTTCGCGTCGGTGTTCCACGGGATCCTGCGGGCCGGTGGGGTCGCGACCACGATCAACGCGTTGTACACCGCCGAGGACATCGCCAAGCAGCTCACCGACTCGAAGGCGAAGTTCCTGTTCACCGTCTCCCCGCTGCTGCCGCAGGCCAAGGCCGCGGCCGCACAGGTCGGGATCCCGGCCGCGCACGTGATCGTGTTGGACGGCGCGGACGGGCACCCGTCACTGCAGGATCTGCTGGCCGAAGGGGCGCCGGCGCCGGAGGTGTCGTTCGACCCGGCGACCCAGTTGGCGGTGTTGCCGTATTCGTCGGGCACCACCGGCCGGCCGAAGGGCGTGATGCTCACCCACCGCAACCTGGTGGCGAATGTGTGCCAGATCGACCGGCCGATCGGGATCGGTGCCGAGGACAAGCTCCTCGCGGTGTTGCCGTTCTTCCACATTTACGGGATGACGGTGCTGCTCAACGCGGCCCTGCGTAAGCGGGCCGCGCTGGTGACGATGCCGAAGTTCGACCTGGTCGAGTTCTTGACGATCGTCGCGGAGCAGAGGTGCACGTATGTGTTCATCGCCCCGCCGGTGGCGGTGGCGTTGGCCAAGCATCCGCTGATCGATCAGTACGACCTGTCGAGTGTGCATTCGATCTTCTCCGGGGCCGCCCCACTGGATCAGGAACTGGGTAAGGCGGTGGCGAACCGGCTCGGGTGCCGTGTGCGGCAGGGGTACGGGATGTCGGAGATGAGCCCGGTCTCGCATGCGATTCCGTTCGACCGGGACGATATTGCGCTGGACTCGGTGGGTCCGACCATCGCGAACATGGAATGCAAGCTGGTCGATCCCGGGACCGGTGCGGAGATCGAGCAGCCGGCCGAGGGGGTCAGCGCGGCGGGGGAATTGTGGTGCAAGGGCCCGAACATCATGGCCGGGTATCTCGGGAACGACGAGGCGACCGCGGAAACCCTGGATGCGGATGGGTATCTGCATACCGGGGACATCGCGACGGTCGATTCGGAGGGGGTGGTGACGATCGTGGACCGGATGAAGGAGTTGATCAAGTACAAGGGTTATCAGGTGCCGCCCGCCGAGTTGGAGGCGTTGCTGTTGACGCATCCGCAGATCGCCGACGCCGCCGTGATCGGGGTGCTCGACGAGGAGGGTGAGGAAGTGCCCAAGGCGTTCGTGGTCCGCCAGCCCGGTGCCGAATTGGACGAGGACGCGGTGATCGCGTTCGTCGCCGAGAAGGTCTCCCCGCACAAGAAGGTACGCAGGGTCGAGTTCATCGACCTGGTGCCGAAATCCGCCGCCGGCAAGATCCTCCGCAAGGACCTACGCGCCGCCGAGGCTGCGAAGTAGGCACTCCCGGCCGGCCTGTGGGCGGGCGGTAGAGGGGTTCAGGACGCAAGGGTTCCGGGACGCATGCCAGGATGAACGGCATGAGTACCGGAACCCTTGTGCTGCTCCGTCACGGCGAGAGCGAATGGAATGCACTCAACTTGTTCACCGGCTGGGTGGACGTTCACCTGACCGATAAGGGCATCGCCGAGGGCAAGCGCGCCGGCGAACTGCTCCGCGAGCACGACCTGCTTCCCGACGTGTCGTACACGTCGCTGCTGCGCCGGGCGATCAGCACGGCCAACATCGCGCTCGACGCAGCCGATCGGCACTGGATTCCGGTGGTGCGCGACTGGCGTCTCAACGAACGCCACTACGGCGCCCTTCAAGGGCGTAACAAGGCTCAGGTGAAGGACAAGTACGGCGACGAGCAGTTCATGCTGTGGCGCCGCAGCTACGACACCCCGCCGCCGCCGATCGACGCGGGTAGCGAATACAGCCAGGACGCCGACGCCCGGTACGCGGGACTCGACGAGGTACCCCTCACCGAGTGCCTCCTCGACGTCGTCAAGCGCCTCATCCCGTACTGGGAAGACACGATCTCCGCCGACCTGCTGGCGGGCAAGACCGTCCTCGTCACCGCCCACGGCAACTCGCTCCGAGCCCTGGTCAAGCACCTCGACGGCATCTCCGACGACGCCATCGCCGGGCTCAACATTCCGACAGGGATCCCGCTGCGTTACGACCTGGACGAGAACCTGACACCCCTCAACCCGGGTGGTACCTACCTCGATCCCGAAGCGGCGGCCGCGGGCGCTGCCGCGGTGGCGAATCAGGGCGGTAAGTAGTCCGTGTGGGCCGGCCGGGTGCCCCGTGCGCGGGGCACTCGGCCAACAACGGGTGAACGACGGGCGAAGAGTGCGGTTCCGACGTGTGACGTGCACGGAAATGGCTGAACCCTGCATCACCAGCGGTTCCCGCGAACGTACGATTCAGGCGTGAGCGTTGTTCAAGGCGTACTGCTTGCCGTCATGGGCGGCTTCGTCGGTTACCTGATCGGTGGTGTGCTGATTCCCATGCTGTCGACACGGCACTCGCAGCGGATGGCGGAGCAATCCGGGCTGACCATGTCGCAAGTGCTCGACCTCATTGTTCTGGCGTCGGAAAGCGGCATCGCCGTGGTGGACCAGTTCCACGACGTGGTCCTGTTCAACCCTCGCGCCGAGGAACTCGGCCTGGTCCGCAATCGGCTCGTCGACGACCGCGCCTGGGTGGCGGCTCTGCGCGTCCTCGAGACCGGTGAGCCCGTAGAAGTCGATCTCAGCGCGAAGGCCCCCCAGCGGGGACGTGACCGGATCGCTGTGCGGGGTACCGCACGGCTGCTCAGCAAGGAAGACCACAAATTCGTGGTCCTGTTCGCCGACGACGATTCCGAACAGGTGCGGATGGAGGCGACCCGCCGCGACTTCGTCGCCAACGTCAGCCACGAACTGAAAACCCCGGTCGGGGCCATGGGACTGCTCGCCGAGGCACTTCTGGAGTCGGCGGACGACCCGGAGTCGGTGCGACATTTCGGGGAGCGGGTGCTCCACGAATCGGTCCGCCTCGGCAAAATGGTCACCGAACTGATCGCGCTGTCCCGGCTGCAGGGCGCCGAGAAGCTCCCCGACCTCGAGGCAGTGTCGGTCGACGAGGTTGTGGACGAGGCCCTGCAACGGTGCAAGATCTCTGCGGAGGCGGCCGGCATCTCCGTCACCACCGACCATCCCAGCGGTTTCGAAGTGCTCGGTGACCGCGCACTGCTGGTCACCGCCCTTACCAACCTGGTGCAGAACGCCATTGCCTACTCACCGAAGCGGACACCGGTGTCGGTGAGCCGCTCGATGCGGGGCGCCAACGTCGCGATCTCGGTCACCGACCGCGGCGAAGGGATCGCCAAAGCCGACCAGGAACGGGTGTTCGAGCGCTTCTTCCGCGTCGACAAGGCCCGGGCACGGGCGACCGGCGGCACGGGACTCGGACTCGCCATCGTCAAGCACGTCGCCGCCAACCACAACGGATCCATCGAATTGTGGAGCAAGCCCGGAACGGGTTCGACGTTTACCCTGCAAATACCTGCACACATCGAGACAGTAGATCCGAACGGCGGGGACGCCGACGGCGGAAACGTCGGAAAGAGAGAAATCGGTATGGAGGCCAAGCGATGACAAGTGTGCTGATCGTGGAAGACGAGGAATCCCTGGCCGACCCGTTGGCGTTCCTGTTACGCAAGGAGGGGTTCGAGACGACCGTCGTCGGCGACGGACCCTCGGCCCTGGCCGAGTTCGATCGTTCCGGCGCGGACATCGTCCTCCTCGACCTCATGCTCCCGGGTATGAGTGGCACGGACGTGTGCAAGCAGTTACGCAGCCGATCCGGTGTTCCCGTCATCATGGTGACGGCGCGCGACAGCGAAATCGACAAGGTGGTCGGACTCGAACTCGGCGCCGACGACTACGTGACCAAGCCGTACTCCGCGCGGGAACTGATCGCCCGGATCCGCGCGGTCCTGCGCCGCGGCGTCGACAACGACCTCGACGTGGCGCAGGACTCGGCGGTCCTCGAGGCCGGCCCGGTCCGCATGGACGTCGAACGTCACGTGGTGCAGGTCAACGGCGAGGCGGTCACCCTGCCGCTCAAGGAATTCGACCTGCTCGAATACCTGTTGCGGAACTCGGGCCGGGTGCTCACGCGGGGTCAGCTGATCGACCGCGTGTGGGGTGCCGACTACGTCGGCGACACCAAAACCCTGGACGTCCACGTCAAGCGTCTCCGCTCGAAGATCGAAACAGACCCGGCCAAGCCTGAGCACCTGGTGACCGTGCGGGGCCTCGGCTACAAGCTCGAGGCCTGAGCCGACCTCAGAACGGGTTGTAGACGTAGACGGGCCGGAACGGGGCGAACATCACCTGCGTGATGGCGTGCTCGCGCGCCTGGTCGTCGAACTGACGGCACGACACGGCGACATAATGTCCGTCGCCCTTGCACTCGATGACGCGGGACGTGCCGAAGGGGCTCAACACGATGGCCTTGTCGCCCCTGTCGCCGAATGCGCCGGGGTCGAGCGGTGCGACGAAGTTCGCGGTCTTGTCGTGATAGGTGTTCCAGCCGTACGGATCGTCGGCAGGGTTCGCGGCGGCGACCGGGGCGAGGGTCAGTGCGGCGGCGGCGGTCAACAGGGCAGCGGACAGAATTCGAGCAAGCATGTTCTCTCCCATCGTGGCTGTGCCCGCGAACGGGCCGTGCCGTGGCTGTGCCCGCAAGCGGGCCGTGCCTGGGAAATCGACCGCTGGGTCCGATCCGTTACCGGGCCGGGTTCCGTTGCGCGATAGAGGTGGCGGGATGGACGGCGATGAGACCCAGGCCTGCCCGGCGAGCACACAACTTCGCCAATTCGGCGTAAGCGGCCTTACCGAGGAGTTCCGCCAGTTCGGGCGCATACGACTGCCACACCGCCTTGGCGCCGACATGGGCGTCGGGTGAGCCGGAGCAGTACCAGGCGAGGTCCTCGCCGCCCTCGCCCCAGCCGCGCCGGTCGTACTCGGTGATCGTCGTCTTGAGTATCTGCTCGCCGTCCGGGCGTTCGACCCATTCCTGGGTGCGGCGGATCGGGAGCTGCCAGCACACGTCCGGCTTCACTTCGAGGGGCTCGATCCCTCGCTTCAACGCCATCGAGTGCAAGGCACACCCGACGCCGCCCGCGAATCCGGGGCGGTTGAGGAAGATGCACGCGCCTTTGTATCGGCGGGTGCGCAGTGCGGGCTCGTCCTCGAGGTCGTCTTCTTCGACGTAGCCCTTCTTGCCGAGACCCTTGTCCATGAACTGCCAATCCTCGGGTGTGAGCAGCTTCACCGACTCGTTCAGCTTCTCGAGATCCTCATCGTCGGACAGGAAGGCCCCGTGCGAACAGCAACCGTCATCGGGCCGGTCCTCGAGGATTCCCTGACACGCCGGCGTGCCGAACACGCAGGTCCAGTGGGAGAGCAGCCACGTCATGTCGGCAGCGATGATGTGCTCGGCGTTGTCCGGATCGGGAAATTCGACCCACTCGCGAGCGAAATCGAGGGGAACTTCGGGGCTGGGCGTCATCTTGTGGGAACGCCCTGCTTTACCTGCTGTCACAAAGCCCGACGGTAGACCCAGTACCGTGTCAATGTGCGACTAGGGGTACTCGACGTCGGAAGCAACACCGTCCATCTGCTCGTAGTGGACGCCCACAGGGGCGGCCACCCCACACCGATGAGCTCCACCAAGTCGACATTGCGGCTGGCGGAGAACACGGACGAACTCGGTGACATCACAGCCGCGGGCGCAGACCGCCTGGTGGCGACGGTCGCCGACTTCGCAGCGATCGCGAAGACCTCGGGCTGCGGCGAGCTGATGGCTTTCGCTACCTCGGCCGTGCGTGACGCGAAAAACTCGGATGCCGTTCTCGGCCGCGTACATGTCGAGACCGGGGTGAGACTCGAAGTGCTGTCCGGCGTCGACGAAGCGCGGCTGACTTTCCTCGCCGTGCGCCGCTGGTACGGATGGAGCGCGGGGCGCATCCTCAACATCGACATCGGTGGCGGATCCCTCGAACTGACGAGCGGGGGCGACGAGGACCCGGACGTCGCGCTGTCGTTACAGCTCGGGGCGGGCCGCCTCACTCGTGATTGGCTCGAGGCCGATCCGCCGGGGAAGCGCAGGGTCGCGGTGCTGCGCGACTGGCTCGACGCCGAACTCACGGTCCCGTCGAAGGAGCTGCGGGCGGCAGGGGAATGGGATCGTGCCGTCGGCACGTCGAAAACCTTCCGGTCCCTGGCCCGTCTCACGGGCGCCGCGCCGTCCGGTGCCGGTCCCCGTGTGAAGCGCACGCTCACCTCGAGCGGTCTCAGGCAACTCATAGCTTTCATTTCGCGGATGACGGCGTCGGACCGTGCAGAATTAGAGGGAGTGAGCTCCGACCGGTCGCAGCAGATCGTCGCCGGAGCACTCGTCGCGGAGGCCAGCATGAGAGCTCTCGGGGTAGAAGAATTGGAAATCTGCCCCTGGGCTCTGCGGGAGGGTCTGATCCTCCGAAAGCTCGACACGGAAATGGGCGGTGAATTGATGGTGGGTGCTCGATGACCGAGGACAGTCAGCAGATCTCTGTTTCAGAACTGCTCAAACGCAATGGGCAGCAAGTGGAGTCCCGCGGGGGAAGACGTCGTCGCGGCGTCAAGGGCGGAATCTCCGTTGCCGAGCTGACCGGTGAGATCCCGGTCGTCCGGGATTCATCCGAGTCGCGGGCACTCGATTCCGAGCCGGAGCCCGAATCTGCGTCCGAGCCCGAACGTAAGCCCGAGCCCGAACGTAAGCCCGAGCCCAAACCTGCGGCGACGCCCACGCGGGCCACCCCGCGGTCGGTGACGGCAGATGAGCGCACTGCCGCATTCAAGGCGCCGTTCGACGATGACGACGATGACGAGCCCATCGCCAGTCGCCCTGCCGCCCGTCGCCCCGCCGCCGGTCGCAATGGCGCCTCCGCCACGGGAACATCACGTGATCATCAGGGCGCCTGGGTGAGTCGGTCCGTCACGCAGGAGCGCCCGAAGCCGGCCGCCCCACCTGTCGCGCCGGCGGCCGCCGAACCCGCTTCGGTGACGAAAACGCCGGAACCGGCACCCACCGTCGCCGCACCCCGCGTGCAGCCGGCTCCCGCCGCTAAACCTGCCCCCGCCGCCAAGCCTGGCCCCGCCGCGAATCAGGCTTCTACCGCCAAGCCGGCACCGGAGGTGGAGACCAAGGCCGTCCCGAACGGCACGCCGGCGCCAGCCGCCGCCGGCATGCTCGTCAAGACACCGAAGAAACCCGAGACCACACCCCAGGACAAGGGGACCGAGCAGTCGGGGGTCAAGCAGTCGGGAACACAGCGGGAGCCCGGGCTGCTGTCCGGCTCGACGCTTGCCGGCGACCTGATGCGGCAGTCGCGCGACGCGGATGCCGCGAAGGCCAGTGAGGACACCGAGTTGATCGCCGCCGCCACCGACGAGGCGCCGGAGGCGGAAACCGAGCAGGCCGACGCTCCCCGTCGCTCGCGTAAAGAGGCGAAAGCGGAAGCCGCCAGAGCTGCCAAGGCCGCGAAGGACGTCGACGGCGCCGAGCAGGAGAGTAGTGCCGCCCGCGAGTGGGCGGTTCTGGCGGGTCAGGGTGTGATCGCGGTGATCGCCGGCGCTCTGTTGTTCAAGGGCTTCGAGAAGCTGTGGGACGTATTCCCGTGGGTCGCGTTGATCCTCGCCTTGCTCGTCATCGTCGGATTGGTGGCTATGGTGCGCATCCTGCGCCGCACCGACGACATCACCAGCTTCGTGATCGCCGTCGTGGTCGGAATGATCGTCACTCTGGGGCCGCTCGCCTTCATGCTTGCGTCGGGCTGAGTTGCTCATGGTCGGGGACAGTGGGTACGTACAGGCGCGGCAGACACCGCGCGGGCGCAAGGTTCTGGTCGGGCTGTCGACGGCGTCGGTATATCCGGAAAACGCTGAGGCGGCCTTCCGATACGCGGCGGAACTGGGGTACGACGGCGTCGAGTTGATGGTGTGGGCGGAGTCGGTGAGCCAGGACATCGGTGCCGTGGCCGCACTGGTTCGCAAGTATGCGATGCCGGTTCAGGCGATTCACACCCCCTGTCTGCTGATCTCGCAGCGAGTGTGGGGCGCCGACCCGGTGGCGAAGCTCGACCGTTCGGTGCGCACCGCGGAGGCGTTGGGCGCGACGAGCGTCGTGGTGCATCCACCGTTCCGCTGGCAACGCCGGTATGCGGAGGGGTTCAGCGACCAGGTCGCCGCGCTGGAGGAGCGCAGCGACGTGATCGTCGCAGTGGAGAACATGTTCCCGATGCGGGCGGACGGCTTCTTCGGAAGCAAGGAACGTTCGGCCGAGCGGCTTCGTCGTCGCGGCGGCCCAGGTGCCGCGTTGTCGGCGTTCAGTCCTTCCTACGACCCCACCGATTCCGGCCATGCCCACTACACGCTCGATCTCTCGCACACCGCCACTGCGGGTATGGACGCGATGAAGCTGGCGGAGCGGATGGGGTCGGGGCTGGCGCATCTGCACCTCGCCGACGGCCGGGGAGCCTCGATGGACGAACACCTCATTCCCGGGCACGGCGGACAGCCGTGCGCAGAGGTATGCCGTCACCTCGTCGACTCCGGCTTCGAGGGACAGGCTGTGATCGAGATCAACACTCAGAACGCGCGGACCCGGCGCGAGCGGGCGTCGATGCTCGGTCAGGCGCTGGCCTTCGCCAGGGAACACCTCGGGACGGGCCGTGCCACGTCCGGTTCGGCACGTAGCCGCCCCGGCGGCGATCACGACGACACCTGACCTGAACCGCGGGCGATGAGGCCATTCCTGCTGCGGTAAGCTGACACCACCATTGGATAGCTGGAGTATCCAACGATGGAGTCCCTGATCGAGTCGCGGTAGGAGGCACCGTGCGCGTGTCGGAACTGGTTGCCTGTACCGGCGTTCCCCTGGCGACCGTGAAGTACTACCTGCGCGAGGGTCTGCTGATGCCGGGCGAGGCGACGAGTGCGACTCAGGCCAGGTACGGCGAAGAACACGTTCGGCGCCTCGGGCTGGTGAAGGCACTCGCCGGGGCCGGACTCCCGATCCCTCGGATCCGGAAGGTCCTCCAGCTCATCGACCACCCCGACGGCTCGCTGTTCGAGGTGCTCGGCCAGGCGATCGGTCAACTTCCGCCCTACCTCGACATTCCGGCCGATCCCGGTGACTATCCGCGAGCGCGCGCCGTGCTCGAGAAACTCGGGCAAATCTACGACCCCAGGTACGTGGCGGTCGCGCAACTCGAACGCGCGCTCGAGGCCTTGGAAGATGCGGGTATCCCGATGACCGAGGAGCGCCTCGACGCCTACGGGCGGCACATTCGCGGTATCGCCGAGGTGGACATCGGGCTCATGCCCACCGGCTCGGCAGAGGACGCTGTGCGCTGTGCGGTACTCGGGACTGCGATCTACGAACCGGTGATCGCCGCGATGCGCCGACTCGCCCATCAGGACATTGCCCAGAATTTCTTTCAGAAAACCGATGAACAGGACGCTTCGTGAGCTCTGCACCCTTCCGCGACCTCAACGCCCTCACCCCCGGCGGTGACGGCACGTTCCAGGCGCACATCGACCCCATCTGGACCATCGGCCCGAAGGTGCATGGCGGCTCCATGATGTCGCTGTGCGCGGCGGCCGCACGCGCCCGCCTGGTCGACGACGGCGGTGCAGGCGATCTCGCCCGGGTTCAGCCACTCGCAGTGGGGGCCAACTACCTGGCCGCTCCCGACCCCGGCGAGGTCACCCTCTCGACCACGGTGCGCAAGCGGGGCAAGCAGGTGTCGTTCGTCGACGTCGAGCTCCGGCAGGGCGACCGGGTCGCCGTCCATGCGTCGGTCACGCTGGGTGTTCCCGACGCGGGTGAGCCTCACTACAGCGTCGATCATGCGTTGGCCCAGCTTCCAGTGGAGCCGCCCGCCGACGCAGTAATACTCACGCCCGACCACCCGATGGGCCAAATCGTGCACGTGGCTCAGGGATGCGACATGCGCGTCGACGGCACGTCCGCCCACTTCCTCGCCGGCAACCAGGGCGAGCCGGAGGTGCGCATGTGGGTCCGACCGCGTGCCGACGACGAGAACGACCCAGACACCGCCGCACTGTTCGCCATCATGACGGGCGACATCAGTGCACCCGTGACGATGAACCGCGGAATGTTCGGGTGGGCACCCACTGTGCAGCTCACCACCTATCTGCGCAGGCAGCCCGCACCGGGGTGGCTCCGCGTGATGGCCAGCAGCACGGTGCTCGGCAGTGCGTGGTTCGAAGAGGACCACACGGTCCTCGACTCGACCGGTGCAATCGTCGTGCAAAGCCGTCAGCTGGCCATGATCCCCCGCTAGAAACACGCCGCCACGGGTCGTGGCAGGCTGTCCGGCATGACGAGAATTGCGGTTATCGGAGGCGGCCGGATCGGTGAGGCGCTCATCTCGGGCCTCCTGCAATCAGGACACGCGGTGAAGGATCTCGTGGTGGCCGAGCAGCATCCACCGCGGGCTGCCGAACTGGCAGCCGAGTACTCCGTGTGTGTGAGCAGTCCGCAGGACGCCGCCGAGGGAGCCGACGTCATCGTGGTGGCCGTCAAGCCCGGTGACGTCGAGTCCGCGCTTACGGCGGTGTCGAAGGCCGACCTCGACGGTGAGCGTGAACAGATTCTCGTGTCCCTGGCGGCGGGCATTCCCACCTCGTACTACGAGAAGCGCCTGCCTGCCGGGTTCCCCGTCGTCCGGGTCATGCCGAACACGCCGATGCTGGTAGGGGAGGGCGTCAGCGTGCTCGCTCCCGGCCGCCATGTGAAGAAGGACCACCTCGACCTGGTGCGTGGGGTGTTGTCTGCCGTGGGCAAGGTCGTGACGGTGCCGGAGTCGCAGATCGACGCGGTCACTGCCGTCTCCGGGTCCGGGCCCGCCTACTTCTTCCTCGTCGCCGAGGCGATGATCGACGCCGGTGTGGGTCTCGGGCTGACCCGCGCGACGGCGTCCGAGCTGGTCGTGCAGACGATGGTCGGTGCCGCAGCCATGCTCGACCAGTCGGGGGAAAGCACGACGGAACTCCGCGCGGCGGTCACCTCGCCCGGTGGAACCACTGCTGCCGCGATCCGTCAGCTGGAAAAGAACGGTCTCCGATCGGCGTTCTACGACGCGCTGGAGGCGGCGAAATCGAGATCGGCCGAGCTCGGCACTTCTAGCGAATGATATTCGATTGCCCACACCCGTCGCAGTAACCCCATCCGTCCCGCTAAGCTCGAAGTAGCACGTGCGTGTCTGTTCCGCCGGAGGGGAAGCCGGCGGCGCGAGACGTGCCGGAGGTAAGTGTTTGATGACGTCTGGAAAAAAGCCGTCGAAGGGTTCAGCCCAAGACGGACAACCGGCCCTGGCCGGAACGCAATTTCTCACAGTCGCCGAGGTAGCGACGCTGATGAGAGTGTCCAAGATGACTGTGTATCGGTTGGTGCACAGCGGCGAACTGCCTGCCGTCCGGGTGGGCCGTTCGTTCAGAGTGCATGCGAAAGCTGTGCACGACTACCTCGAAACCTCGTACTTCGATGCCGGTTGACCGATCGGCACGAAGAGGGTGACCTCGGTTTCTCCCGGGCGAACCTCACCGGTACGATTAGCGACTGTCGTACCAGCCAGCTGGTGTCGTAAGGCGCTGAGCTAGTTAAAACGAGGCCCAGGCGCCAGAGAGGCGCAGGCGTACGTGACCGGCGTGCGCAGGAACGCTAGAGAAGAACGTGAGGGACACCCGCTATGGGTTCAGTGATCAAGAAGCGACGTAAGCGCATGTCGAAGAAGAAGCACCGTAAGCTGCTTCGCCGCACCCGAGTGCAGCGCAGGAAACTCGGTAAGTAAAGAGACACGACGCGATGCCCGCCACCTCGAGTGGCGGGCATTTCGTCGTTTCGGACGGGTCGACTTCTGGGCGACCGACCAAATGTCGTTGTGCGAAGCGCTATCCGCCCGCTGCACGTATCGTTGACCTCACTCGCTACGTGATCGGGGGTTCTAGTGGTTGTGAGTGACGATGGCAGCTCTGAGCGTACGGCGCCGCCGCGCGTCGCGCTGGTCACCGGCGCGAGCCGGTTCCTCGGGGGATACCTCGTCACCAGGCTGGCACAGAACCCGGATATCGAGCGGGTCATCGCGGTAGACGCGGTGTCGCCGAGCAAAGACATGCTGCGGCGAATGGGCCGCGCCGAGTTCGTGCGCGCCGACATCCGCAATCCGCTGATCGGCAAAGTGATCCGCAACGCCGGGGTCGACACGGTAGTGCATGCCTCCACTCTGGCCCGACCGCCGAAAGCGGGCAGCCGGGCGGCGATGAAGGACATGAACGTCATCGGCGCCATGCAATTGTTCGCGGTCTGCCAGAAGGCGCCCACGGTGCGGAAGGTGGTACTGCGCTCGGCGTCCGTCGTCTACGGCAGCACCGCCCAGGACCCGGCGAAGTTCACCGAGGAGATGAGCGCGCGCCGCCGCCCCGGCGGCGCCTACGCACGGGACTGCATCGAGATCGAGGGCTACCTGCGCGGCATGGGACGCCGGCGTCCCGACATCGCGGTGTCCATCCTGCGCCTCGCTCCGCTGGTCGGTCCCCGCCTCAACGCGACGGTCGCGCGGTACCTGACGTCGCCGCTGGTACCGACCATCCTGGGTCGCGACGCACGCCTGCAGGTACTGCACGAAGAGGACGCCCTCGCGGCTCTGGAACGCGCAACCGTGTCGGGTCCGGCCGGAACGTTCAATGTGGCAGGCGACGGTGTCGTCATGTTGTCGCAGGCGATCCGCCGGGCCGGACGTGTCGAGGTGCCGATGCCGTTCAGTCTGTTTCGCAACGTCGGCCGTGCGCTGATGGGGCCGGTCATGCGGTCGTATTCCAACGAGCAGCTCGAGTACTTCCACTTCGGTTGCGGACTGGACACCACGCGCATGCGAACCGAACTATCCTTCGAGCCACGGTGGACCACGATGCAGGCGCTCGACGACTTCGCACGCGCCGCGGGGGTCACCGCCATCATCAAGAACGAATGGATCGACGCAGCAGAGAACGCACTACTCGCTCTGACCGGTACGGCGAAAGGGGAGAGGTGAACGAAGTGGCGAAGGTCATTCCGTTGCACGGTGCATCAACCGCGCGCGGGGCTGCACTGGGACGTTCGAGGCGCGAGCAGAGCGAGAGCCGACATCCGTCCGCAATGCCCCCACCGGCCGTGATCAGCCCGCCGGAGCCCCAGCCCGACACCGGATCGTCGGCGGTCGACGCCGTCCGACGGGTCCTTGCCGATCAGATCGTCAACACCGCGGAGTTCGTGCGCCGCCGCCTGTCGGGCGACTATCACGTCGACGACTTCGGCTACGACCCGCACTTCGCCGAGAATGTGTGGCTGCCGGTACTGCGGCCCCTGTTCGACAAGTGGTTCCGCGTCGAGGTCAGTGGTCTGGAGAACATTCCGTCGACCGGTGGTGCCCTGGTGGTAGCCAATCATGCCGGTGTCCTTCCCCTGGACGGCCTGATGACCTCGGTCGCCGTGCACGACCACCACCCCGCTCATCGGCCGCTGCGCATGTTGGCGGCCGATATTGCGTTCGAGATGCCCGTGGTCGGTGACCTCGCCCGTAAGGCCGGGCACACCCTGGCGTGCAACCCCGACGCTGTTCGCCTGCTGCAAACCGGTCAGGTCGCGGCCGTGTTCCCCGAAGGCTTCAAAGGGATCGGCAAACCGTTCAGTGAGCGCTACAAGCTGCAGAGATTCGGTCGCGGTGGTTTCGTGTCCGCCGCCATGCGGACCGGGGCACCGATCATCCCGTGCTCGATCGTCGGTTCCGAGGAAATTTATCCGAAGATCGGTGACCTCGGAACGCTCGCCCGCTTACTTGGCATGCCCTATTTCCCGGTGACACCACTCTTTCCGCATTTCGGGCCGCTCGGGCTGGTTCCGCTGCCGTCCAAGTGGTACATCGAGTTCGGCAAGCCCATCGTCACCGATACCTACGACGCGTCGGCCGCCGACGACCCCATGGAGCTGTTCGAGGTCACCGACCACGTTCGCGAGACCATCCAGCAGACGCTCTATCGGCTCCTCGCGAAGAGGCGCAACGTCTTCCTGGGCTGACACCGACACGTCGTAGCCGGGGTCGATACGCGGCGCAGTGAAGGGTTCAGACCGCGTGCTCGCGGCGGCGGGCGACCGCGGCCGCCAGCGCGCCGCCGGCCGCGCCGAGCAGCAATGCGGTGGGAACGCCGATCTTGGCGGCCTTGCGGCCGGTGCGGAAGTCCCGGATCTCCCAGCCCCGGTTCTTGGCCAGCTCGCGCAGGTCGGTGTCCGGGTTGATGGCGACGGCCGTGCCGACGAGCGAGAGCATGGGCACGTCGTTGTGGCTGTCCGAGTAGGCGGTGCAGCGTTTGAGGTTGAGGCCCTCGCGGACGGCCAGCGCACGCACCGCGTGGGCCTTGCCGAGGCCGTGCAGGATGTCGCCGACCAGACGTCCGGTGAACACGCCGTCCTCGCTTTCGGCGACGGTGCCGAGGGCCCCGGTCAGGCCCAGCCGCTTCGCGATCACCTGGGCCAGTTCCACGGGAGTGGCCGTCACCAGCCACACCTGTTGTCCGGCGTCGAGATGCATCTGCGCGAGTGCCCGGGTACCGGCCCAGATCTTGTCGGCGATTACCTCGTCGTAGATCTCCTCGCCGAGCCGGGCGAGTTCGGCGGTGGACCGACCGGCCACGAATGAGAGGGCCTTCTCCCGGCCGGAGGCGACGTCGACGCTGCTCTCCTTGCCGGTCACGCGGAACTTGATCTGCTTCCACGCGAAGTCCAGGAGGTCGGCGGACTTCAAGTACTTCCTGGCGGCTAGTCCGCGGGCGAAGTGGATGATCGACGCACCCTGGACCATCGTATTGTCGACGTCGAAGAAGGCCGCGGCGGTCAGATCCAGGGGGACCTGTGGCTCTTCGGTCTCTGGGCCGGCTTCGTGGAGGGCCAGCGCGGCGTCGGCACTGGCCTCGCCCGCAACGTTTGCACGTACCTCGGCCTCGCTCGGGCCCAGCGGATTCCTGAACTGCCGACGGCCCGGAAGGATCATCCCCGCCAGTCCTGAACCGAAACCCGAGCCGTTCGGTAGTGATCGCGCAGGCACTCGCACCTCCCCTATCGCTGAAGCCTCTGGACGCAGCCTATCCCTCGGTTCCGACCCTGGGCGGGCGGATGGCTGCGTGCACCGAATCGTGTGACGTTCATCTCCGAGCCGGGTGGCGTTACCGGCCCCGGAAACGGCACAGTGAGTCCCGCAGAGGTGGCGAAAGGAAAGTATCCGACATGAGTACCAGCGAACACGTGGTGACGCTTCTCACGCGGGCGGGCTGCGGGGCGTGCACGCCGGCGCGCGAGCAGTTGCTGATTCTGTGCGAGGAGTTCGGGCTGGAACTGACGTGCATAGACGTCGACGAGGCGGCTTCCACGGACCCGGAACTGCGGGCGGAATTCGGTGATCGATTGCCGGTCGTCCTGCTCGACGGACGTGAGCACAGTTACTGGGAGGTCGATGAAGAGCGCCTCCGATCGGATTTGCGCAAGTAAGGCGACCCTAAAACTGCGAACTCCGGATGCTGTGCAGGTAGGAGTGCATGTCGCGTAGTCGCAGCGACTTTGTGCATGGGTTCACAAGCAGTTACCGTGGTGTGAACAATTCCCCGGAGCATCGTGGAGAACGGCAGCGAATGCCGGTCGGACGAGGAGCCAACGACGTGACCGAAACGCACCAGACGCATGGGTCTGTGGCCCATGGCGTCACGGGCGCAGTCGGTCCGTCCGCCGTCGAGTCACCAGCCCCCGGATCGCCGCTCCCCGAATCGCGGGACATCCCCCAGGCTACGGTCACGCGGCTGGCGACGTACCTGCGGGTCCTCGGAATGCTGGCGGACCGCGGCACGATCATCGTCTCGAGTGAGGAACTCGCCGCCGCTTCCGGTGTGGGTTCGGCCAAGCTCCGCAAGGACCTGTCTTTCCTCGGCCCCAACGGGGTGCGGGGGGTCGGCTACGACGTGACGCGGCTGCGGGCACGCATCGAACGAGCACTCGGTCTGGACCGCGGGCACAAGGTCGTCCTCGTCGGTGTCGGAAACCTCGGCCAGGCCCTCGCCGGTTACGGCGGTTTCGGACGCCGCGGATTTTCGATGGTGGGTCTGTTCGACAGCGATCCGGACCGTGTCGGCACCCCGGTAGGCGACCTCGTGGTGCGCCACGTCGACGAACTCGAACAGGCCTGCGCCGAACTCGAAGCCACCATCGGCGTCATCTCGACTCCGGACGAGGCCGCGCAGGACGTGTGCGACCGCCTCGTCGGCGCCGGGCTGCGGTGCATCCTCAGCTTTTCGCCGACCGCACTCGACGTCCCGGACCACGTCGAGATGCGCCGCGTCGACCTTGCGGTCGAGATGCAGGTCCTCTCGTTCAACAGCGCACGCAACACCGAGTCGGCTCCTGGCGCTCGGGCCGCGGACGTCGTACCCACGGCTCCGCGCGTGCGCATCGGACATTCGGCTGTCCCGTCCACCGCACCAAGAAACGGATCAGTGATCGCGCCGTGAGTGTTCTGCTTGTCGGGGTCTCGCACCGGACGGCTCCCGTGCCGGTTCTCGAGCGGGTTGCTGTCACCGACACCGATCGACCGAAGCTGACGGACAAGCTTCTGGCGTCGACGCACATCTCGGAAGCGATGATCGTCTCGACCTGCAACCGGGTGGAGATCTACGCCGTCGTCGACGCGTTCCACGGTGCGCTCACCGAGGTCGGTGAACTTCTGGCGGATCATTCCGGGCTCGACCTCACCGACCTGCACCGTCACGCCTATGTGCGGTACAGCGAGGCGGCTGCGGAGCACCTGTTCGCGGTGGCGAGCGGACTCGATTCAATGGTGATCGGCGAACAGCAGATTCTCGGTCAGATCCGGACCGCCTACGCGTCCTCGGACGCCCAGCAGGCCGCCGGACGCACGTTGCACGAGCTCGCCCAGCAGGCGTTACGCGTGGGCAAGCGGGTTCACGCGGAGACGGGAATCGACTCGGCCGGCGCGTCGGTCGTCTCGGTGGCGCTCGACCGCGCCGCCGGCGTCATCGGCGCCGGTGGGCTCAGCGGCCGTACCGCAGTGGTCGTCGGTGCCGGCTCGATGGGCGGGCTCTCGGTCGCATACCTCACCCGTGCGGGCATCGGCCGAATTCTCGTCGTCAACCGCACCGCGGAGCGGGCCGAGCACCTGGCCGACACGGCCCGGTCGGGCGGTGTCGAAGCGGAGGCGTTCGAGCTCGGTCACCTGCCCACGGCGATGGCGCAGGCGGATGTGCTCGTGACCTGTACCGGCGCGGTCGGTGCCGTCGTCACACTCGCGGATACGCACCGTGCGCTGGCTCAGCCCGACCGCGACCCCGAACGTCCACTCGTCATCTGCGACCTCGGTCTGCCCCGCGACGTCGAGCACGCGGTCTCGGGACTGCCCGGGGTCACCGTGCTTGACATGGAGTCGCTGCAGCGCGACCCCGCCGCAGGGGCGGCCGCATCGGATGCCGACGCCGCCCGGGCGATCGTGGCGAGTGAGCTCGCCCAGTATCTCGCCGGCCAGCGGCTGGCAGAGGTGACGCCGACCGTCACCGCCCTGCGTCAGCGCGCCGCGGACGTCGTCGAAGCCGAGTTGCTGAGGCTCGATTCCCGGCTCCCCGGGCTCGACGACCCCGAGCGCGACGAGGTGGCACGCACCGTCCGCCGAGTGGTCGACAAGCTGCTGCACGCTCCGACAGTGCGGGTGAAACAGCTCGCGTCGGCGCCGGGTGGCGACTCGTACGCCGCCGCGCTACGCGAACTGTTCGAGCTGAGCCCCGGATCCGTCGAGGCGGTGGCAAAGCCGACCGACCTCGGTGCCATCGACATCACCGACGGATTCATCGCGGGCCAGGACCCCCGTCTGCGCCGTTTCGTCGCGGGCGACAACCAAGGGAAGGAATCGCAGGCATGAGCGCCGTCGGCACCCGCACCCTGCGGATCGGTACCCGTGGAAGCGAACTCGCCACCACCCAGGCCGGCACCGTGCGTGACGCACTGATCTCCGCCGGACACGAAGCCGAACTCGTCATCATCAAGACCAAGGGCGATCAGTCCATGGAGTCGGTGGAGAAGATCGGGGTCGGTGTCTTCACCGCGGAACTTCGGGAAGCGCTGGTCGACGGCCGCGTCGACGTGGCTGTTCACTCGTACAAAGATCTGCCGACCGCCCGGGACGAACGGTTCACCATTGCCGCGATTCCGCCGCGCGAGGACCCGCGTGATGCGCTGGTCGCCCGCGACGGACTCGTTCTCGGTGAACTTCCGGTCGGGTCGAAGGTCGGTACGTCGGCGCCGCGCCGCACCTCGCAACTGCGGGCACTCGGCCTCGGTCTCGACATCCGCCCTCTGCGCGGCAACCTGCAGCGTCGGCTCGGCAAGGTGGAGTCGGGCGAGCTCGATGCCGTCATCCTGGCGCGGGCGGGGTTGGCGCGTATCGGCCGACTTGACCTGATCACCGAGTCCCTCGAACCCGTCCAGATGCTGCCTGCACCTGCCCAGGGTGCGTTGGCTGTGGAATGCCTGTCCGGCAACACCGCGCTCGTGTCGATCCTGGCCGAGCTCGACGACCCGAACAGCCGCGCCGCCGTCACCGCGGAACGTGCCCTCCTCGCCGAACTCGAGGCCGGATGCACCGCACCTGTGGGAGCAATCGCGGAAGTCGTCGAATCACTCGACGACGACGGCCGCAGCTTCGACGAACTCTCCGTCCGGGGTTGCGCAGCAGCCATCGACGGTTCGGACGTCATACGCACGGGGGCAGTGGGCTCCCCGGACAACGCCGAAGAACTCGGCCGCTCGGTCGCACGGGAACTCCTCGAACTCGGGGCCCGTGAGCTGATGAACGTCACCGAGGCCGGTGATGCCGATGTTTGATGTGCGAAGGCCGACCGATCGGCCGGCCCGCCCCCTGTACCCATCTCGACACATGATCGCACTGGAGAATTACCGATGAGCCGAGTCCGAAAGAACACCCCCGGACGGATCCTGTTCGTGGGATCCGGACCGGGCGATCCGGCCCTGCTCACTGTGCACGCACGGGACGTCCTTGCCGCAGCGACGCTGGCCTTCACCGACCCCGACGTCGACAAGGGCGTCACCGTCCTGGTCGGCACCGACCTGGGCGTCGACGCGGAAACCGGTGAGCCGCTCGCCGAGGTCCGCCCGGCTCTCGGTGAACCGGCCGAGGTCGCGAAGACCCTCGTGCACGAGGCCCGCAACGGCCACGACGTCGTCCGCCTCGTGTCCGGTGACCCGCTGACTACCGATTCGGTGATCGCCGAGGTCGCGGCAGTGGCGCGCACTCAGGTGCAGTTCGAGGTCCTGCCCGGACTCCCTGCCGCGTCCGCTGTGCCGTCGTACGCCGGCATGGCGCTGGGCTCGGGACACACCGAGGCCGACGTCCGCGGTGAGGTCGACTGGGCGGCGCTGGCCGCGGCGCCCGGACCGCTGGTGCTGCACGCCACGTCGGGGCACCTGGCCGAGACGGCGAGCGCGCTCGTCGAACACGGTCTTGCTCCGCAGACCCCGGCCGCGATCACCGTTCGCGGCACCACCCGGCAGCAGCGCACGGTCGAGGCCACCCTCGCCACCCTCAACGAGGCCGGTTCCGAACTGGTCGGCTCCCTCGTGGTGACGGTCGGCAAGGTCGTGGCCCAGCGCAGCAAGATGTCGTGGTGGGAATCGCGTGCCCTGTACGGCTGGAAGGTCCTCGTGCCCCGCACGAAGGATCAGGCCGGGGAGATGAGCGACCGCCTGGTCACCCACGGCGCCATCCCGATCGAGGTGCCGACCATCGCCGTGGAGCCGCCCCGCAGTCCCGCCCAGATGGAACGTTCCGTCAAGGGCCTGGTCGACGGCCGCTACCAGTGGGTGGTGTTCACCTCCACCAACGCGGTGCGTGCGGTGTGGGAGAAGTTCGAGGAGTTCGGGCTCGACGCCCGCGCGTTCTCCGGTGTCAAGATCGCCTGCATCGGCGAGGCCACGGCCGCCAAGGTCCGGTCATTCGGGATCAACCCCGAACTCGTGCCGTCCGGTGAGCAGTCGAGCGAGGGCCTGCTGGCCGAGTTCGCTCCGTACGACGACGTGTTCGACCCCGTCAACCGGGTTCTGTTGCCCCGCGCCGACATTGCCACCGAAACACTCGCCGAGGGTTTGCGTGAACGCGGCTGGGAAATCGACGATGTCACCGCCTACCGCACCGTCCGGGCCGCGCCGCCGCCGGCCGAGACCCGCGAGATGATCAAGACCGGTGGGTTCGACGCGGTCTGCTTCACCTCGTCGTCGACGGTCCGCAATCTCGTCGGTATCGCGGGAAAGCCGCATGCACGGACCCTCGTGGCCTGCATCGGTCCCAAGACCGCGGAAACCGCAGTGGAGTTCGGACTTCGCGTGGACGTACAGCCGGAGACCGCTCAGGTCGGCCCGCTGGTGGAGGCTCTTGCCGAGCACGCCGCGCGACTGCGCGCCGAGGGTGCACTGCCCCCGCCGCGCAAGAAGTCCCGCGCCCGGCGATAGGCGCTACGCGCCTGTGAGTGGTTGAGGAGTCCAGGCACTCGTCAACCACTCACAGGCCCGACGAAGGAGGGCCCTTCCGTGTTCCCGACCCACCGGCCGCGGCGATTGCGCCGCACATCGGCGTTGCGCAGACTCGTCGCCGAGACTTCGCTCGAGCCACGACATCTGGTTCTGCCGATGTTCGTGGCGGACGGCATCGACGAGCCGCGCGAGATTTCGTCGATGCCCGGTGTCTTCCAGCACACGCTCGCATCGCTGAGGTCGGCTGCCATCGAGGCTGTGGAGGCGGGTGTCGGTGGGCTGATGTTGTTCGGTGTGCCGCGTCCCGACGACAAGGACGCCGAGGGTTCCGGCGCCAGCGATCCGGAAGGCATCTTGAACCGTGGGTTGCGCTCCCTTGCAGAGGAACTCGGTGACGCGACCGTCATCATGGCGGACACGTGCCTGGACGAGTTCACGGCGCACGGTCACTGTGGGGTGCTGGACGACAACGGCGCGGTCGACAACGACCGGACGCTGCTCAGGTACGTGGACATGGCCGTCTCGCAGGCCGATGCCGGTGCCCACCTGCTCGGTCCGAGCGGGATGATGGACGGTCAGGTTGCCGCCATCCGGAAGGCGCTGGACGCCGCGGGTCACACCGAAGTCGGTCAGCTGGCGTACTCCGCGAAATACGCCTCCGCTTTCTACGGGCCGTTCCGTGAGGCTGTGGGCTCGTCCCTGCAGGGTGACCGGAGAACCTATCAGCAGGACTCGGCCAATCGGCGGGAGTCGCTGCGCGAAGTGGATCTCGATATCGAGGAAGGCGCCGACCTCGTCATGGTCAAGCCGGCGATGTCGTATCTGGACATTCTCCGCGACGTGGCGGACAGGTCACCGGTTCCCGTTGCGGCATACCAGATTTCGGGTGAGTACTCGATGATCACGGCGGCTGCGCAGAACGGCTGGATCGATCGGGACGCCGCCATCCTCGAATCGCTGACGAGCATCCGGCGGGCGGGCGCCGACATCGTTCTCACCTACTGGGCCACCGAAGCGGCGGGCTGGCTGGGATGAATGCGGCGCGGCGTCCGGTGACGGATACGGTGGTGCCATGACTTCGCAGTGGCCGCACACCCCGCCACACCAGACACCGCAACACCAGATTCCGCCACAACAGGCACCGCCGCAGGGTCCGGACCCGTACGGCGCCTATCCGCCGCCCGTGCCGCAGCCGAAGCCCGAGCGCCCCGCGCCGGTCGATGTGGGCACGGCGGCGCAACTGCTGTGGGTGGTGGCCGTGCTCGGTGTGATCCAGGCGGTGGCGGCGATGGTCCTGGTGGTTCGTGAGAAGTCGACCTTCGTCGACGAACTGATGACCAATCCCAGCGTGAAATCCGGCGAGGTCGCGATGACGCGGGAGAACGTGGAGATGCTCTTCTACGTAGGTATAGCCGTCACTGGAGTCGTCATTTTGCTCCTGACGGGCCTGTTCGTCCTTTTCGTCCATTTCATGCGGAAGGGCAGGAACTGGGCGAGAACCTTGCTGACGGTCGTGAGCGTCACGATGGTGGTCTGGACGGTGCCGGTGCTGTTCGGAATCGGATCGGACGGTAGTAGTATCGCGCTCGCCGTCGGAGGTGTGCAGATCCTGCAGGCTGTGGTGGCGGTGGGTGCCGTCGTGCTGATGCACCGGAAAGACTCGAACGGTTACTTCTCGAAGCTGCCCGCGTCGTAGCTCGAGTTTGATCGTGAAACATAAAGATGTACCGTGAAGTACGTCACAACAGCACACGGCAGACTTCTTCTACCGAAGGGCATTTCTACATGCGCGCTGAAGATCGGGCACACGGGTCACGCAGGGAAGCACTGATGTTCGCCATTATCGTGGCCTTCGTACTGCTGACCCTGCTGCTCGTCGTCATTCCCGGTGCCGTTTCCTGAGGTGATCCCGCCGGGCGTGGACCACCGTGCGACCGCAAGAATCCGGGCGGTCCGTGGCTGAGGAGATTTTGTTCAGTGAGCCCGGCGCGCGCTGGCGGTTGGTGGCATTCGGCCCGGTGTTCTGCACTGTCGCGCTGGTAATCGAACTTCTAACGGGCCCGGTGGTGCACTGGTTCGCCCTGCCGTTGTTCGCCGCCCTCCTCAGCGGGTTCCTCTACGTGCAGGTAGTTGCCGCCCGCCGGCACGCGAGCGTGGAACTCACACCTACCGTGCTGCGGCAGGGCACCGAGGAACTACCGATCAGCGAGATCGTGAAGATCCTGCCTCCGCCGGACACCGAGTCGTACACACCCCAGCCCTGGGAGACGGCCCGGACGCTCGGTGAGCTGTCCGCGGTGCCCCGGCGACGATCGGGTATCGGGCTTCGACTGCGGGGCGGCGCACTGGTGCAGGCATGGGCGAAGGACGACGAGGGGTTGCGGGCGCAGCTCGAGTCGCTGCTCGCAAAGGCCGACGGAGGGGCGGAACAGTGAATCGACGCGCCATGGGGTCGGCGGCGGAGATCGCCTCGGCCGTCGTCCTGTCAATTCTGGCCGTGTGGTGCTGGACCTCGGCGCGAGTTACCTCCGATTTCGGTCCGGTCGCACCGGGCGCGCCGTCCTACCAGGGAACCGAGTACTCGGGTTCGTGGATCGCCGGCGCCGCCGCCCTCGTCACCGTTGCGGGCCTGCTCGTGATCGACGCGGTCCGCAGGCGGGTTGCCGGCCCGGCGGGTCACCCCGCCGAGCCGTCGACATCACCGGAAGATCTGAGTCTTGCGGATCGTGTCGGTTCCCGGCCCGTCGATCATCGCGGAGCCGAGTAGCGCCTCCGGCACTCCCAGTCCCTCGACGAGCGTCGCCGCGTGGGGGCGCAGCTTGCGGCAACGGTCGTTGATTCCCCGCTGCACCGCTTTGGACCGCTCGACCGACAGGTGGCGGTGTTCCATGAACCACGCCTTGTCTTCCTCGATGATGCTGAGCGCGTAAAGGTCGCAGACGTCGCTCAGAAGGTTGCGTGCTTCCTCGTCCTGACACTCGTCGATTCCGGCGATGAATGCTTCGAGCACCACCCGGTCGATGTGCGCCTGCGCGGCGTGCATTACGTGATCCTGGACGAAGTTGAACGCGTCGAACGGGTTTTCCTCACGCTTCTGCGCACCCTGGAGCCGGCGAGCCGCGGTCGAGAGCAGGTACTGCTCGCGGTCCTCGAACATGGTGAGCTGTGTCCCGCGGTTGAAGAGGCTGCCGTCCTCTTCGTTGTCCTGACGCGTGTCGAGGATGGTCTGAATGATCTGCTGCGCCGCTGTGCGGGTCTTGACGACGTCCGACACGGTCGTGGCGGCGAAACGCATCCACTCGACGGGACTCATCCCGCGGACCTCGTCGGCGTAGGACGTGAGCAGTTCCTTGGCAACCAGCTGGGTCAGTACGTGGTTGTCGCCCTCGAAAGTGGTGAACACGTCGGTGTCCGCCTTGAGAGCCGTCAGCCGGTTCTCCGCCATGTATCCGGCGCCGCCGCACGCTTCCCGGGCTTCCTGGATGGCGCGGGTGGCGTGCCAGGTGTTCGCTGCCTTGAGGCCGGCCGCCCGACCTTCGAGTTCGCGCTGCTCCTGCGGATCGGCATCCTCGATGCTCTGGATGTCATGCATCTTCGATACCAGCTCGTTCTGCGCGAACTGCAGCGCGTAGGACCGTGCGATCAACGGGAAGAGCCTTCGCTGGTGCACGAGGTAGTCCATGAGCAGCACTTCGTCTTCGCTCTGCGGCGCACTGAACTGGCGGCGCTGCAACGCGTATCGGGTCGCGATCGACAGTGCGACGCGGGCCGCGGCGCCGGCTGATCCACCGACGGTGACGCGTCCCCGCACGAGGGTTCCCACCATCGTGAAGAAGCGGCGATTGGCGTTGTCGATCGGGGAGGAATAGGTGCCGTCCTCCGCGACGTCGGCGTACTTGTTGAGCAGGTTCACTCGCGGAATGCGCACCTGATCAAAGGTGATGCGGCCGTTGTCAACTCCGGGGAGCCCACCTTTGTAGCCGCAGTCGGAGGTGTGAACGCCCGGAAGGTCGTTGCCGTTGTCGTCGCGAATCGGGACGAGGAAACAGTGCACGCCGTGGCGTTCACCCTGCGTCACCAATTGCGCGAAGACGGCCGCCATCGTCGCGTGTTGTGCGGCCCCGCCGATGTAGTCCTTGCGGGACGACGGGGTGGGGGAGTGGACGACGAATTCACCGGTGGCCGCGTCGTAGGTGGCGGTGGTCTCGAGTGCCTGGACATCGCTGCCGTGGCCGGTCTCCGTCATCGCGAAGCAACCGAGCAGGTCCAGGTCGATCAGAGGCTTGACGTATGCCTCGTGGTGGCGAGCGGTGCCCAGATTTTCGATGGCTCCGCCGAAAAGTCCCCACTGCACGCCCGCCTTGACCATCAGCGACAGGTCGGACATCGCCAGCATCTCGATGCTCGTCACCGCGGCCCCTGCGTCCCCGGTTCCGCCGTGGTCCTTCTTGAACCCGTCGGCTGCGTAGCCGTTGCCCGCGAGCAGACGCATCTGCTCGAGCGTCTTGGCTCGCGCTTCTTCCAGATCGGGGGTGTAGTGCGGAGCGAAATCCGGCGTCGCGGACAATTCCGCCCGCACGCGCTCGCGTACTTCCCTCCAGCGCCCGTCGAGTGTGCTTCTCAGGTGGTCAGCTGTGGTGGCCATGAGTCGACCCTAGCGGGAGCCCTACAGTTGCGGGTGTGAGTACCGGCAACGACGGCACGGGCGGACGACAGGTTTTCGACGCACATCTGCACGTCGTGGATCCCCGCTTCCCACTCGTCCCGAACGACGGCTATCTGCCGCCGGAGTTCACCGTGTCCGACTACACGAGACGGGTGGCCGGACTCGGTGTCATCGGGGGCGCCGTGGTGTCCGGATCGTTCCAGGCATTCGATCAGACATATTTGCTGGACGCGCTGGGAGCGCTCGGTGACGACTTCGTCGGCGTGACGCAGCTGCCCGCCTCGGTGACGGACGAGGAGGTCTTGCATCTGGACGCGTGCGGAGTACGAGCCCTGCGGTTCAACGTCCGCCGGGGTGGGTCCGAGTCGTTGTCGCACCTCGACACTCTCGCCCGGCGAGTGCACGAACTCGCCGGATGGCACGCCGAGCTGTACATCGATTCCCGCGATCTCGACGACCTCGGTGATCTCGTGGCGGCACTTCCGGCCGCGAGCATCGATCATCTCGGTCTGTCCGCAGAGGGCCTGCCGCACCTCCTGACCCTTGTCGAGAAGGGGATCCGGGTCAAAGCGACAGGCCTCGGCCGGGGAAATCTCGATGTCGCCGCCGCGCTGACGGCTCTGGTGGCAGTGAACCCGCGCGCCGTGATGTTCGGGACCGACCTCCCGTCCACCCGGGCGCCGCGACCGTTCGCCGACTCCGACCTCGAGATCGTCGCCGACGCCGTGGGGGGTGAGCACGTCGAGGCGGTGTTCTACGGGAACGCGGCCGAGTTCTACCGCGTGGCGGAACCGTTGGCCGCCGCCCGGACGAGTTGCTGATGGCGCAGTGCGATCTGGGTCTGCGTGGCGATCACGGTGGACGAGCGTAAGACGTTGCGGCCGTCGACGATCGAATTGATGACACGTTGCAGATCGGCATTCGTGCGCGCCACCACCCGCACCAGGACGTCACCGGCGCCCGTGATCGTATGCGCTTCCAACACTTCGGGGATGGCGGTCAGGTGCTCGACCACGGCGGCGTGTCCGGTGCCCTGGGCGATCTCGAGGGTGGCGAATGCGATGACCGGAAAACCCAGGGCCTCGGGATCGAGGGTCGGCGCCGAGCCGGTAATCACCCCGGAGCGTTCGAGGCGGTCGAGCCGCGCCTGGACTGTGCCACGCGCCACCCCGAGTCGGCGTGAGGCCTCGAGGACCCCGACCTTCGGTTCGTCATGGAGAAGATCGAGGAGTGCGGCGTCGAGCCGGTCGAGAGCCATCGTCATCCCCTGGTCACCTTGTACGATGAAATGTGGATACTGTCCAGCATTGTGTACACATTGACCATCCTAAAATCGCACAGTTGCGCATGGCAGTGATCTGAATCACAGTCTTTGCATGACTACTGCCGACATTCGACTGACTCCGCGTGAAGTGGCCGCCCGGCTCGACACCGCCGGGCTCCGGCAACTGGTCGGCCTCGTCGAACACGACGACGCCGCGGATCCCTTTCCCGTGGTCGCCTTGGACGCCGTGGTGTTCGTGTGCGGCAATGCGACGCAGAGCATGCAGTACTACGTGTCGACCTGGGGGATGACGCTCGTCGCCTACGCCGGCCCCGAGACCGGTCAGCGCACGCACAAGTCGTTCGTGCTCGAGTCGGGATCGGCGCGATTCGTGCTCCACGGTGCGGTGGACCCGAAAAGCCCTCTCGCTGATCATCACCGGACGCACGGCGACGGCGTCACCGATCTCGCGATGGAGGTGCTGGACGTCGACCGGTGCATCGCCCACGCGCGCTCGCAGGGCGCCACGATCCTGGAAGAGCCGCACGACGTCACCGACGGGTTCGGTACCGTCCGGCTGGCGGCGATCGCCACCTACGGCGACACTCGGCACACCATCGTCGACCGCAGCCGGTACGACGGCCCGTACCTGCCGGGATACGTCTCGCGCAGTAGCACTTTCGTACCGAGGCCGGGAAGGCCGAGGCGGTTGTTCGAGGCGCTCGATCATGCGGTCGGCAACGTCGAGATGGGCCGAATGGACCAGTGGGTCCGCTTCTACAACCGGGTCATGGGATTCACGAACATGGCCGAATTCGTCGGTGACGACATCGCCACGGAGTACTCGGCGCTCATGTCGAAAGTGGTCGCCAACGGCAACCACCGCGTGAAATTCCCGCTCAACGAGCCCGCCGTCGGCAAGAAGAAGTCGCAGATCGACGAGTATCTCGAGTTCTACGGTGGGCCGGGATGCCAGCACCTCGCACTGGCGACCGGCGACATCCTCGCGGCCGTCGACGCTCTGCGAGCGGAGGGTGTCGAATTTCTGAGTACCCCCGATGCGTACTACGACGATCCAGAGCTTCGCTCCCGGATCGGCAAGGTCCGAGTGCCGGTGGAGGAATTGCACAAACGCGGAATCCTCGTCGACCGAGACGAGGACGGCTATCTGCTCCAGATCTTCACAAGGCCGCTGGGCGACCGGCCCACCATGTTCTTCGAACTGATCGAGCGGCACGGATCCCTCGGTTTCGGAGCGGGAAACTTCCGGGCGCTGTTCGAGTCCATCGAGCGGGAGCAGGCGGCGCGCGGCAATCTGTGAGTACCCGAACGGCGAACAGGGCATCATCCAGGAATGGACACGAAGCGCGGCCTGATGGAGCCCGGGGCATGAGTCTCGTCACCGGACCGATATTTCAGGTCTGCTGGGTGGTCGAGGACCTCGCCACGGCGGAGCGCCATTTCGCCGACCAGTTCGGAGTCGCGAAATGGCTGCGACTGCCGAATGTGCATTCCGGTCCCGATCACTGCACGTACCGCGGGGAGCCCGCCGACTACGTCGTCCACGTGTCGCTCGGGTACGCCGGAGGGCAGCAGCTCGAACTCATCGAACCGGTGTCGGGCCGCAACCTCTATGTCGAGCAGTTGGAGAGGAGCGGTCCCGGAGTGCACCACGTGGCGTGGGTTCCCGACGACTTCGAGGCCACGCTGGCGGAGGCGGCGCGCCGCGGGCTGCCCGTCGTCCAGCAGGGGCGGTTCGAGGGAGTCGGGATGGAATTCGCCTACCTCGAAGGCGGCCGCCTCGGCGGCTACGTCGAGCTGATGAAGCTGTCAGAGGAGATGCGGGCGATGTTCGACTCCCTCGTCCCCGAGTGACCGCACGAAGTGATACTGGCCACCCACTACACCCTGTCGTTGGCAAATTCGACAGAACTGGGACACTGGAGGCCGTGACTGTTTCCTCCGGTGGCCCCGACGTGCATGCATCCCGTTCCGCTCAGCTCTTCGACCGGGCCGACGTGGTGATTCCCGGCGGCGTCAACTCGCCGGTGCGGGCCTTCGGTTCGGTCGGCGGAACCCCGCGCTTCATCGAGAAGGCTGCCGGTTACACGCTCACCGACGTCGACGGCAACGACTACGTCGATCTCATCTGTTCTTGGGGTCCGATGATTCTCGGCCACGCCCATCCCGCTGTCGTCGAGGCAGTCCAGAAGGCGGCCGCCACGGGCCTGTCCTTCGGAGCACCCACCGAGGGTGAGATCGAACTGGCCGAGGAGATCGTCGCCCGCGTCGCGCCGGTGGACAAGGTGCGGCTGGTCAATTCCGGCACCGAGGCCACCATGAGCGCGGTCCGACTTGCGAGGGGATTCACCGGCCGGACCAAGATCGTGAAGTTCTCGGGTTGCTACCACGGCCACGTCGACGCGTTGCTCGCCGACGCCGGTTCCGGCCTGGCCACGTTCGGCCTGCCGACGTCGCCCGGCGTGACCGGCGCCCAGGCGGAGGACACCATTGTCGTGCCCTACAACGATCTCGAGGCCGTCGCGCAGGCGTTCGCAGCCAACGAGGGCCAGATCGCGTGCGTCATCACCGAGGCCGCTGCAGGCAACATGGGTGCGATCGCACCCCAGCCCGGATTCAACGAGGGACTGCGCACACTCACGCGCGAGCACGGCGCGTTGCTGATCATGGACGAGGTGATGACGGGATTCCGCGTCAGCTCGGCCGGCTGGTACGGACTCGAGGGTGTCGCAGGCGACCTCTACACGTTCGGCAAGGTGATGAGCGGCGGCCTGCCCGCTGCCGCCTTCGGTGGCCGCGCCGACGTCATGGCTCACCTGGCGCCCGCCGGTCCCGTCTACCAGGCGGGCACGCTGTCGGGAAACCCCGTCGCCGTCGCCGCCGGTCTCGCGAGCCTGCGCGCGGCCGATGCGAGTGTCTACGACGCCCTCGAGCGCAACAGCGTCACCCTGCAGAACCTGCTGTCCGAATCGCTGACCGCGGCAGGCGTGCCCCATCGAGTGCAGACCGCCGGAACGATGCTCAGCGTCTTCTTCACCGAAGATCCGGTCACCAACTACGCCGAGGCGAAAACGGCGCAGACGTGGCGGTTCCCGGCCTTCTTCCATGGACTGCTCTCGCGCGGGGTGTACCCACCGCCCAGCGCGTTCGAGGCCTGGTTCGTCTCGGCGGCCATGGACGACAAAGCCTTCTCCATCATCGCCGACGCCCTGCCGCATGCAGCGAAGGCCGCCGCGGCGGCCACCCAGCCCTGACCGTCTGTCCAGTCCTGACGCGCCGCGTCGATTCAGCCACCCGACTCCCCGCCCCGACCCGAGGAACCGCACCGTGACCGATGCCGCTCACCCCGACCACACCCAGACCCGCACGATCGTGCACGTGCTCCGGCACGGCGAAGTGCACAACCCGCGAGGAATTCTCTACGGCAGGCTTCCCGGTTTCCGCCTGTCGGTGACGGGCGAGGCACAGGCCCGCGCCGTCGCTTCGGTCCTGGCGACCCACGACATCACCCACGTCGTCGCATCGCCGCTGCAACGGGCGCAGGAAACGGCGGCGCCGATCGCAGAGAAGCACGGACTCGAGATCGCAACCGACGAGAACCTCATCGAGGCGGGTAACGAGTTCGAGGGACTCAAGGTCTCGGTGGGCGACGGCGCGCTCGCACGCCCCCGACACTGGTGGAAGCTGCGAGATCCGTTCACTCCGTCCTGGGGTGAGCCGTACCTGCAGATCGCGCACCGAATGCTTGCCGCCGTCAACAGCGCGCGCGTGGCCGCCGTCGGTCACGAGGCCGTGGTCGTCAGCCACCAACTTCCCGTCTGGACGCTGCGCCGATTCCTGCAGGGGGAGCGGTTGTGGCACGACCCGCGTCACCGCCAGTGCTCTCTGGCGTCGCTGACGTCGCTCGTCTACGAGGGCGACACACTCATCGACATCGTGTACTCGGAGCCCGCGGGCGCATCGGATCCGAGGGTGAGCGGGGCATGATTCGGGGGCGCTTCGCCGGGCTTCTCGCGGTGATCTGCATGGCCGCGGTGTCGCTGTCGGCGTGTGCGTCCGGCGACGACGCCGTGGCCCAGGGAGGCACGTTCGACTTCGTGTCCCCGGGCGGTCAGACGGAAATCTTCTACGATCCGCCGGCCGGTCGCGGCACCATCGGCACCGTGTCCGGACCCGACCTCATGACGGAGGGCAAGACCACCTCCCTCGACGACTACGAGGGCCAGGTAGTGGTCCTCAACGTCTGGGGGCAGTGGTGCGGGCCGTGCCGCGGCGAGGCGAACGACCTCGAGCAGGTCTACGAGGCGACCAAAGACCAAGGTGTCGCGTTTCTCGGGATCAACGTCCGGGACAATCAGCAAGACAAGGCGCAGGACTTCGTGATCAACAACAACGTGTCGTATCCGTCGATCTACGACCCCGCCATGCGGACGATGATCGCTTTGGGAGCGAACTACCCGACGAGCGTCATTCCCACCACGGTCGTGCTCGATCGTGAACACCGTGTCGCCGCGGTGTTCCTGAAGGAATTGCTGGCGGACGACCTGCAGCCGGTAGTCGAACGGGTGGCGCAGGAATCGTGACTACCGGTACCACCCTTCTCGCCGCCGGCGTCGGCGACGCCTTCCAGTCCACCGCCTCGTCGGGACCGCTGTTCCTCGCGCTCGGAGCCTGCGTTCTCGCTGGTCTGGTCTCGTTCGCCTCGCCGTGCGTCGTTCCCCTCGTCCCCGGTTACCTGTCCTACCTGGCCGGTGTCGTGGGAGCCGACGCTCCGGCTGTCACCGCCGAAGAAGCCGCGACGCGCACGAAGACGGTGACAGACGGACGCCTGCGCGTCGCGGGGGCCGCAACTCTCTTCGTGGCCGGTTTCACGGTCGTGTTCGTCCTGGCCACGGCGTCGTTCTTCGGCGCGATCTCGGTCCTTTCCGTCAACCGCGAAGTACTGATGCGGGTCGGAGGTGTCGTGACGATCGCCATGGGATTGGTGTTCATCGGCCTGATCCCGGCGTTGCAGCGTGACACCCGGCTCGAGCCGCGGCGTATCTCCAGCCTGGCGGGAGCCCCGCTGCTGGGTGCAGTGTTCGCGCTGGGGTGGACGCCGTGCCTCGGTCCGACACTGGCCGGCGTCATCTCCCTTGCCGCCGGCACCGACGGCGCCACCGCGGCCCGCGGCGTCGCCCTGATCGTCGCCTACTGCCTCGGCCTGGGCCTGCCCTTCGTCATCCTTGCCCTCGGCTCCTCCCGCGCGCTGCGGGGTGTGGGCTGGCTGCGCCGCAACGCGCGAACCATCCAAATCTTCGGCGGCATCATGCTCGTGGCGGTGGGCATCGCCCTCGTCACCGGCGCGTGGGATCAATTCGTCGGCTGGATTCGCGACGCCTTCATCTCGGAAGTGACCTTGCCAATTTAACGGTTCCCATCGACGAATCGACGGGATCCTCAACTCGGACCGCACCGACAATCAACCCGGAGGAGGCTGCAGGTGTCTTACGTCGTCAACGCTGGTGTGGCCCCGCTCTGCCACAGCCAGGACTACCCTGGCAGCATTCCTGTCCCTATGGTCGGTATTCCCGCAGGTGTGACACCGGAAGATGCGTTCCGAGAGCCCCAGCTGCTGCTTGGCTCTCGCGCAGCAACTGGAGCACGTCATTGTGGTGTAGGCGGGCGCGACGATGACCACCTGACGTCCTGCCCGCTTCGCACGGTAAATCAATTCCCGTTTGACCGTGCCGATCGTCGCATCTGCAGACTTTCGGGCCATCGTCGATCCAGCGAGGAACTTCGGCCTGAAATCCTCCACGGCTATGAGTTGATGGCTTGCAACGACATCGCGTGCCCACATTCGGGAGTCGTGCTGGGTCTGTCGGGCCGCCTTCTTCTGCAGGCGGGCGGCCTCACGCCGGGCTTCCTTATATCCGTTCGACGGAGCGATACCCTTCTTTCGACAACGCCTTGCCATCCTTCTTTGTGCCTTTGCGAGTTCGGCGGAACAGCGCTTCCGATGCCCGAGGTACACCAAGTCATACCGTTCGTCCGTCGTCGTCGCGGTGGTCGACACGCCCCAGTCGATACCGATGCCACCCCTGGCATCCGTGGCGGATGGAGCCGAGCGGCGGACCACAAAAGACGCGTACCAATGTCCCAAGGAATCTCGGTAGACGCGCACAGAAGTCGGCTTCGACGGCAACTCCCGGGACCACACCACAGGAATCCTTACCCCTTTTGGCAGCACCAGCTGACCTTCGAGAATCGAGAAGCCGCGAGTCGTGTACTCGAGGGACGGGAGGCTCCTGTTTCGTGCCTTGTACCTCGGTCGTCCACGATCCCTCACCCCAAACGAGGAACTCAGCGCCTGCCCGTACGTGCGCAACATTTGCTGCTGCGCCACCTGCGAACCAGCACGCAGCCACGCGCAGCGCGCGCGTGCCTCGGTGAGCAATCTCGAAAGCGCGCCGAAAGTCGGCCTACGCCCCGATCTCTGCTGGTGGACGGCCTCGTTCCACAGGAACCGACACCGATGCCACTCCGCGATAAGCGCACGCTCCGCCGTCGCGCCCGGGCGCAACCGGTAGGAGTAGCGCACTACTTCCCCCATTTCCAGATCGTAACGAGAGGCACCGACATGTATCGGCAGCCATGCCGCCGCGACGTCCGGCCGGACGAAACCGGTGATTTCTCGGGTGCTGCTCGATGAGCGACACCCAGACCCCCGAGGCCCCGGAAGCCGCACCGGTACCCCGCCAATCGTTGCCGGGCCGGGCTTTCGCACTGGTCCGCAACACCTGGCGTGGGCTCACGTCGATGCGGACGGCGCTGGTGTTGCTGTTCCTGCTGGCGCTCGCGGCGATACCCGGGGCCTTGCTGCCGCAGCGCAGCCTCAATGCGGGCAAGGTCGACGAGTACATCGCGAATCGGCCGACCCTCGGTCCCTGGATGGACCGGCTCGAACTCTTCGATGTATTCGGCAGTTTCTGGTTTACCGCGGTCTACGTCCTGCTCTTCATCTCGCTGGTCGGCTGCATCCTTCCGCGTTGCGTCGACCACGCGAAAGCACTGCGCACGCGTCCGGTGGCAGCGCCCCGGAACCTCGCGCGTCTGCCCCACCACGTCGAGCGCCGGGTCGAGGAGACGCCCGAGGAACTCGCCGCCCGCATCCGTACTTCGCTGAAAAAGTGGCGGGTGGAGACCCGCACGGGCGGCGCACGCCCGGTCCGCGACGGTGAGATCACCCTCTCTGCGGAGAAGGGTTACACGCGCGAACTCGGCAACCTCGTCTTCCACCTCTCGCTCGTCGGTCTGCTGGTGGCCATCGCCGTCGGCAAACTGTTCGGGTACGAGGGCAACGTGATCGTGGTCGCCAACAACGGTCCCGGCTTCTGCACCACGTCCCCTGCCGTGTTCGATTCGTTCAAGGCAGGAAACACGCAGGACGGCACGGGAATGACCCCGCTGTGTCTCAAGGTCAAGGACTTCACCGCCGACTACCTCGACAACGGTCAGGCCGAGATGTTCACGTCGAACATTTCGTACCAGGCCGGTGACGACCTCGAAACCGGTATCTGGCGCGACGATCAGTTGCAGGTCAATCATCCTCTCCGTGTCGAGGGGGACCGTGTCTACCTGCAGGGACACGGATACGCGCCGACATTCACCGTCACGTTCCCTGGCGGTGAGACGCGGACCGAAACGCTGCAATGGCGACCTGACGATGCGACGACCTTCCTCAGCAGCGGGGCCATGCGATTCGATCCGCCTGGTGGCATGTACCCCGACACGGACGAACGCCGCAAGAATCAGATCGCGATCGAGGGCTTGTTCGCCCCCACCGCGCTGTTCCACGGCAACCTGCTCGCGTCGAGTCATCCGGCGATGAAGGACCCGGCGGTGGCCATCGACATCTACAAGGGCGACACCGGCCTCGACACCGGCAACCCGCAGTCGCTGTTCTCCCTCAATACCGAACTGATCAACCAGGGTCGGCTGGTGAAGCAGGACCGGGTCAACCTCATGCCGGGGGAGAGCGCGACGCTCGCCGACGGCACGCAGGTGCGGTTCGACGGAGCCGTGGACTTCGTCAATGTGCAGGTGTCGCACGATCCGGCGCAACAGTGGGTGCTGGTGTCGGCTCTGACGATGATGGCGGGACTGCTGGTGTCGCTGCTGATCAAGCGCCGCCGCATCTGGGCCCGCATCTATCCCGCGGACCCCGCCGACCTTGACCCACGACGTACTGTAGTAGAGCTTGGCGGACTCGCCCGGACCGATCAGGCCGGCTGGGGTGACGAGTTCGACCGGCTCTGCGCCCGTCTGCTGACGGACGACACGAAGCCTGACGCGCAGGAGAAGCGACGATGACGACCAACGAGACACTGGCGCAGTACAGCGACTGGGCCTTCCGATCCGCGTTCACGGTGCTCGCGCTCGCGCTCGTGCTGCTGATCGTGCAGTACGCGTCGACGAGGGCGCGCGCCGTGCAGGACAAGGAGCTCGTGGCGGCGGGTGCCAGGCCCGCCGGCTCCGCGGCGGTTCCCGGACGCGTGGTCGAGCAGCCGAAGAAGCCGATGGCCGAGCGCTTCGGCGGCATGGGGTCTGCGGTGCTCGTGGTCGGCACTGTTCTCATCTTCGCGTCGATCGTGCTCCGCGGATTTGCCACCGACCGTTTCCCGCTCGGCAATATGTACGAGTTCGTCACCATGGCCTGCGGGGCGGCGCTCGTCGTGGGGCTGGCGCTCCTGTCGAAGCCCGCATACCGGCCGATGTGGGTTTTCCTGCTCGTCCCCATTCTCATCCTGATGTTCCTCGCCGCCACGGTGCTCTACGCGGATGCGGCACCGGTGGTGCCGGCGCTGCGGTCGTACTGGCTTCCCATCCACGTCACCATCGTCAGCGTGGGTTCGGGCGTCTTCCTGGTGTCGGGCATCGCCAGCCTCTTGTTCCTGCTGCGGATGCGCTACCCGCGTGGCGAGGAAGGAACGGGCGTCTTCGCACGGGTGGCGGAGCGCCTGCCCGACGCGCAGACCTTGGACCGATTGGCGTACAAGACCACGATCATCGGGTTCCCGCTGTTCGGCGCCGGTGTCATCCTGGGGGCGATCTGGGCCGAAGCCGCCTGGGGGCGGTTCTGGGGATGGGATCCCAAGGAGACGATGTCGTTCATCGCCTGGGTGATCTATGCGGCATATCTCCACGCCCGAGCGACCTCCGGATGGCGCGATACCAAAGCCGCGTGGATCAACATCGCCGGCTTCGTTGCGATGCTGTTCAATCTGTTCATCATCAACATGGTGGTGTCGGGACTGCATTCGTACGCGGGCCTGACCTGACGGTCACCACCGACTGATATTCTTCCGCCGCGACGTCTCCCAGCGGTGTGAAGCGGTGGGGACTACGGAGACTTCATCTAGGGGGGATGTTCGGCCATGTCCGAAAACAACGCTGGCGTGTGGGAGCCGGTGCGGCCGGCATCGAACCCGCCCGCCGACACCACCGTGGGATCCACACCGCACAACGCCGCGCGGCAGGCGCCGTACGTTCAGCCGCAGGGTCCCAACCCCTTCGCGCAGCCCGGGCACCAGGCCCCCGCCGCGACGCCGGCGCGTCCTCAGACGCAGGCCCCGGCCGCGGGTCCGATTCAGGCACCGCCGCCCACACTGGCTCCCGCATCTCCGCAGCCCGCCCCGGCTCCGACGTTCACAGCCCCCGCGCAGCAACTGCCGTCGCACACGCAGCAACCTGCGCCCGCCGCGTACACGTCGGCTCCCGAGCAGCATCCGGCGAGCCGTCCGCAGACCGTGCGTCCCGAGCAGCAGCAGTACGCGGTATCCGCGCGAGACCTGTCCACGTCACTTCTGCTCAAGCAGGTCAAGCCTGCCCCCACCACGGGGTGGCGCAGAATGCTGTACCAGGTGTCCGGTCGCTACATCAACCTCGGGAACAGCGCCAAGGAACAGCGCCGCATCGAGCTCACCAAGCAGGTCAACCAGCCGTTGCAGGGCTGCTACAAGATTGCTCTGCTGAGCCTCAAGGGTGGAGTCGGCAAGACCACCACCACGGCCACACTGGGATCGACGTTCGCATCGTTGCGCGGTGATCGAGTGATCGCGGTCGACGCCAACCCGGACCGCGGCACGCTCAGCCAGAAGATCCCCCTGGAAACCCCCGCCACCGTGCGGAACCTGCTCCGCGACGAACACAGTATCGAAAAGTACAGTGACGTCCGCAGTTACACGTCACAAAGTCGGCATCGGCTCGAGGTACTCGCATCGGACAGCGACCCGGCGGTGTCGGAGGCGTTCAGCGCGGACGACTACGCGCGCACGGTCGCAATGCTCGAGAAGTTCTACAGCATCGTCCTCACCGACTGCGGCACCGGGCTGATGCATTCCGCGATGCAGACGATTCTCGAAGAGGCCGACGCACTCGTGGTGGTCAGCTCGGGGTCGGTCGACGGTGCCCGCAGCGCCTCGGCGACGCTCGACTGGCTCGATGCGCACGGCTACCGCGAACTCGTCGCGAGGTCCGTGGCCGTCGTCAACGCCGTCCGCCCGCGCTCCGGCAAAGTTGATCTGCCGAAAGTGGTCGAACACTTCGAACAGCGGTGCCGGCTGGTTCGGCTCATCCCGTTCGATCCACACCTCGAAGAGGGCGCCGAGATCGAACTCGATCGCCTGCGGCCCAAGACGCGAAATGCCCTACTCGAACTCGCTGCAGCGGTGGCGTCCGACTTTCCCGCCTCCACGTTCGCGCTCCAGGATCATCGCTGACGCAGTAACCGAACCGCGGGGGAAATCACCCTGTGGTATCCGGCGAACCCGTGTCGGGCTCGTCCGACTTCTTCCGTCGGGCGTCCCGACTCATGCGCCACAGAAAATCTGGATCGTCGTCGGGTCCGAGAACCCTGTCGCCGAGAACTGGCTTCGTATTCGGGCCGAACGCTTTCCACAGTAGAAACGCCACGACCACGAGCCCGATGAGCGCCAACAAATACAGCACCGCGCACCTCCTTACACCGCTCGGGTAGCCGGTATCCCTCGAGCGTAGCCGTGTAAGAAGCCGACGGCACCTACCCCCTCAGGGGCGAGCCCGTCCACATGTTCAGGGTCGCGCAGCCTCCGTGTTCAGGGTCGGGCAGCCAAGGTGTGTTCAGGGTCGGGCAGCCTCCGTGGTGAGCGAGCGGAGCAGTTGCATCACTTCGGCCTCGCGGAACCGGCGGTGGCCACCGGGTGTCCGGAGCGAGCCGAGCCTGCCCGCGTGCGCCCACCGGGTGACGGTTTTGGGGTCGACGTGGAACAGGGCGGCCACCTGGCCCGGGGTCATGAGGGCTTCGTTCGGTCCGCTGAAACCGGATCCGTTGTAGGTGGGTGCGCTCATCGACGGTCCTCCGCTGTTTTCGTTCTGTCAGTGCTGCAGCTGGTCGCAATCGCGACTGAATACGGTCATCGTGGCATCACAACCCTCAGGTACTCGAACGATCTAATGTTGGTAAAGGGGAGGTAATAGACAAATCGGATAAGTCGGACGTTCGAGCGCGCCCCGGTGGGTGGGTAATCTGGGGGTCGTGAGCGAGCCCAGTGAGAAGCCGAAGAACCCGAATCCAGCCGATCAGGCCGAGCCCCCCGTGACCGCAGGGTCGGCGGCCCCGCAGCCGGCCGAACGGGTCACCAAGGGTCGTCTGGCTCGCGACGTCGCGCTCTACTCCTTCGCTCGACTGCTCCTCGTCGTCGTCATCGCGGGCATCATCCTCGGAGTCGCGGCGCTGGTCGGGGTGACGATCCCGCTGCTCGTCGCCGCCATCTTCGGGGTCCTGATCGCCCTTCCGCTGTCTCTGCTGCTGTTCGCGACACTTCGGCGCAGGGTGAACGAGGGGATCGCTGCGTTCGACGCGCAGCGCCGCGCAGACCAGGCTGACCTGCGCGCGAAACTCCGCGGCGAGGACCGGTGACGGACGCCGACTGCGTCGTCATCGATCGGAGCCGGTCCCGAGACTGGGTGGACAACGCGGTTCGTCTGATCGAGGCCGATGCGCAGCGCAGCGCCGACACCCACCTCCTCCGTTACCCGCTTCCCCCGGCGTGGGGCGTGCAGCTGTACCTGAAGGACGAGTCGACGCATATCACGGGAAGCCTGAAGCACCGGTTGGCCCGTTCACTTTTTCTGTACGCGATCTGCAACGGGTGGATCACCGAGGGAACCACGGTCATCGAGGCGTCGTCCGGTTCGACAGCGGTCAGTGAGGCCTACTTCGCCAAGATGCTGGGCCTCGACTTCGTGGCGGTGATGCCGCGCAGCACGAGCGGCGCCAAGGTCGCGCTGATCGAGGCGCAAGGTGGGCGCTGTCACTTCATCGACCGCCCGCCCGAGATCTACAGCGAGGCCCGCAGGCTCGCGGTGGAGACGAACGGCCACTTCATGGATCAGTTCACCCACGCCGAGCGGGCCACCGACTGGCGGGGCAACAACAACATCGCCGAGTCGATCTACCAGCAGATGGCGCGTGAGGAGCACCCGGTGCCGGAATGGATCGTGATGAGTGCCGGTACCGGCGGCACCAGCGCGACGCTGGGGCGTTATATCCGGTACCGCAGGCACGCCACCCGACTCCTCGTGGTCGACCCCGAGAACTCGGCGTTCTTCGGTGGGTACGACACCAATTCCTGTGACTACGCGACCGGGCTGCCGTCCCGTATCGAGGGCATCGGCAGGCCTCGCGTGGAACCTTCGTTCGTCGGACAGGTCATCGACCGGATGATGCGCGTACCCGATGCCGCTTCCATCGCCACCATGCGCCATGCCAGTTCGGCACTGGGCCGGCGTGTGGGCGGTTCCACCGGCACGAACCTGTGGGGCGCGTTCTCGGTGGTGGCGGAGATGATCGCGGCCGGCCGCTCCGGCAGTGTCGTGACCATCCTCTGCGACGGCGGTGAGCGCTACGCGGACACCTATTACGACGACCGGTGGGTCAGCGCGGAGGGCATCGACCTCACCGGGCCGACTGCGTTGCTGGACGAGTTCGCGCATACCCGAGTCTGGCCAGGTCATACCGCCTGAGAGTGGCTGCGTCCGGCCGGGAGTGCCCGAGTCAGGCCGGCTGACTCGTCGGCTGCGCCCGGCGTGCGGGCGTGGCCACCGGTCGCGTCATGGTGACGCGCGGCCACGCTGCCAGTCCGTTGCGTGCCTCGTCCGCGCGGATCTGCGACAGCCCAGGGGTGAGTTCGCAATCCTGCAGGGGCCGAAAGCCCAGCCGCTCGTAGTACGGCGCATTCCAGGGAACGTCGACGAAGGTGGTCAGTGTGAGGGCCGGAAGGCCGCGGTCCGCCGCCCAGGACGAGATCTCGTCGAGAAGGAGCGCGCCGAGTCCCTGCCGGGCGGCGCTGGGATGGACCGAGACCTGTTCGATGTGCGCGGCGCCGTCCACGAGCGCAACCAGGGCATATGCGACCGGGTCGCCGTCTGCGTCCGCGGCGACCCAAATCCTCCCCGCATCCAGAAACTCCCTCAACTCGTCGAGTGAGGGCGGCGGATCCTCCGCGATCGCGTCCATTCCGATGTCGCGGAACGGAGCTCCTGCGGCAACTTCGATCTGTTGGAGAGTGGGCAGGTCGGTGACGATGGCCGAGCGGATCACAGGTCTGTTTTACCCGAAACGAGTCAATTCACACACCTTTGCAGCACGATCCCAGTACCTACGCCTCCGTAGGCTACGCAACCGTAGGTTGGTAGCCTGAGGTCAGGACGATGCGATCGGGGACTAGGTATGGACAGGCCCGAGGTAACCCTCGAAAACTACCGTGCGGTGTACGACTATTACCGCGATCATCAGCAGAACCGGGTGCTGGCCAAGCTGGCGTACGCGATGTTGAGCATGAAGTACCGGCCGCGGGTCCGGTATGCCGACGGCGCCGAGGAGCAGCTGACCGAGCTCGTCAAGTCCGGAGCGGTACTGCTCGTGGCCGCCAATCATGTGACGCACAGCGATCAGTACACGCTTGCCGCGACCGCATGGAAGACGCCTCTGCGCCGAGTGATCGGCAGGACCCGCGTACTGGCCAAGGACGAGTTGTTCACCGACTCCGATCTCCGCAAGAAGGTCGACATGATGGGCGGCATCCCGGTGTTCCGCAGTAAGAACTACGGCTTGCGCGCCGTGGCGGATGCGGGGCGTCTCATGATGGACGTGGCGGCCGAAAGGTTGTGCCGCGGAGACAACCTCGCGATCTTCCCGGAGGGCACCTGCAATGAGGGCGACCCGACCCGGCTCCAGCACATCAACAGCGGCATCGGTCACATCGCCAAGCGCGCTGTCGATCGAGGTGCCACTCCCGCGCTGCTCTCGATCGGCATCAGCTACGGCCCGGACGCGCACGGCGCCGATACCGAGCTGGTGAAGGGTGCGAGTGTGTATGTCGCTCAACCGCTCACTGCTCTCCCCGGCAAGCCGATGGACATCGCCCACATCGCGCAGTACGAGTTGCAGAAGGCGGTCGACGGGGCCGTCGCCGCGTACTGAGCCGTCGACAAGCGTCAAGGAAGGTTGACATCCGAGTCGGTGTCAACCTAGATTGACATATATGACGGAGGCAACGACACTCGCAGCTGCAGCGGGAAGCCCGGACCCCGCCGAGGGGTTACGGGCCGTGCGTGCCCTGCGACGTCTTCTGGAGCGGCTCGAAGCTATTCAGGTCGACAACGCTCGCGCTCAGGGCTGGTCCTGGCAGGCGATTGCCGACTCGCTCGAGGTGAGCAGGCAAGCGGTCCATCAGAAGCACAATCGGAAAGGGAGGTAACTCCCCATGTTCGAACGATTTTCGACGGATGCCCGTGCCGTGGTGATCGATGCCCAGAAGGAGGCTCGCGCTCTGAAATCGCCGCGGATCGGTCCCGAACACCTCGTTCTCGGACTTCTGTCCGTGCCGACCGAACCCGTCCAGGGCATCCTCGCCGATTCCGGCATCGTTCTCGCGGCCGCGAGACGCACTGTCGCAGAACGGGGTATAGCGCTCAGCGATGCGGACGCGGACGCACTCGGATCGATCGGCATCGATCTCGACGCCGTCCGCCGCAGTCTCGAACGAACCTTCGGGAAGGGCGTCCTCGATCCCGAGCCGCCCAAGGGGCAGCGTGGCTGGTTCGGGCGCAAGTCGGGCCACATACCGTTCACGAAGGACGCCAAGAAAGCGCTCGAACTGTCCCTACGGGAAGCTCTGGCCCGCAAGGACAATCACATCGGACCCGAGCATGTGCTGCTGGGCGTGCTCCGAGCCGCGGACGGCACGGCCCGCGAGATACTCGAGGTTTCGGTGACTGTGGACGAACTCCGGCGCCGGATGCACGCCGCGCTCGACCGGGCGGCCTGAACCGGGCTCTCCGCGAATGGGGGCGGTGCCCGTGTGTCGCAGTGATGTGCCAGCATGCACAGATGACCTTCTTGGTACGTCTCGTCGTCAACGCGTTCGCGATCTGGCTCGCGGCCGCCTGGGTATCGGGCATAGACATCTCGAGTTCGGGCAACGGCACTGCGTGGGACATTGTGGTGCTGCTCGGTATCGCGCTGGTATTCACGGTGGTCAACATCTTCGTCAAACCGCTGGTGAAGCTGTTGTCGTTGCCACTGCTGATTCTCACGCTCGGACTTTTCACCCTGGTGATCAACGCGCTGATGTTGATGCTCACCGCTTGGCTGAGTTCACAGACCGACTACGGCATGACGGTCGACGGCTTCTGGACGGCTCTCTGGGGCGGCCTGATCATCTCGGTCGTCAATTTCCTGGTCAACATCGTCGTTCCGGACCGCGACTGAGCTCGGTCAGGCCAGCGACAACGCCACGGCCGTCGCTGCGCCCCAGATGAGCATGGCCAGGCCCGAATCCCGCAACGCCGGTATCAAGGCCAGGCCTGTGGCACCGGAACGAACCGGCGAGTTCGCCCGGATCGCAAGGGGCACGGCCAATAGTCCGAGAAGCGCCCAGGGGGTGCGCGCAAGGAGGACGAGAGTCGCGATGAACGGGACGGTCAAGGTGACGAGGTGCAGGATGCGGGTGCGGGCATCGCCGAGACGGACAGCGAGTGTGCGTTTGCCCGATTCGGTGTCCGTGGGGATGTCCCGGAGGTTGTTCGCCACGAGCACCGCGCTCGAGAACGATCCGACGGCAACGGCCGTCACGACTCCCGCCCAGTCCACCCTCTCCGCCTGCACGTATTGGGTGCCGAGGACGGCGACGAGACCGAAGAATACGAAGACGGCAACCTCGCCGAAACCGCTGTACCCGTAAGGTTTTTTGCCGCCTGTGTAGAACCAGGCGCCTACGATGCACAGCGCGCCGATCAGAACCAACCACCATGCGGTGGTGACGGCGAGTACGAGTCCGGCGGCAGCGGCGACGGCGAAGCAGGCGATGGCAGCAGCTTTCACCGCCGACGGCTTCGCCAACTTGGAACCGACGAGCCGCAGCGGTCCGACCCGTTCGTCGTCGGTGCCGCGAATGCCGTCGGAGTAGTCGTTGGCGAAATTGACCCCGACGATCAACGCGAGAGAGACGACGAGCGCCAGTAACGCCTTCCACCACACTGCGCCGCCGAGCGACGCCGCTGCGCCTGTGCCCGCCAGCACCGGGGCGATCGCGTTCGGGAGGGTGCGCGGACGAGCGCCTTCGATCCATTGAGCAGCCGTTGCCATGTGTCGATCTTTGCACTCCGCACCACCGCCGAATGCGGTGGACCAGTACCTGAGTGTTACCGGGCGGGGCGAACCGGTAACGGCTGCGATCTGTTCAGGCCGACACACCGGCGCCGAGGCGGTGGGCGCAGGCGTGCAGGAGGTCGGTCAACTCCGGATCGCCGACGGCCAGCCGTCCGGTCTTCCCGATCGCGGCGAGGCAGCCGACCACTCCGTGTCGGGAGTCGCGCACGGGGACGGCGACGGAACTGCGGCCGATACGAATCTCGTCCACTTCCCGGGCCGAACCGGTGTGCCGAATGGTCTCCAACTCGGCGTTCAGCATCGAGATGTCGGTGATCGTGCGGGACGTGACCCGGCGCAGTTGCTGCTGTACGAGTTCGGGGCGCGCCGCGAGGAGGATCTTCCCGATGGCGGACGCATGCGGATGCGCCGTGATGGTGCCTTCACCGCTGAGTTCGTGGTCGGGGTCTTTGTCGACGAGCCGGACCGCGCCCCCCGTGAACGATGCGAGGTAGACACCGAACCGCACCTGAGACCGCAGTCCCTCGACGATCGCGTGCTGATCGACTGCGTCCGGCGTGTCGGCGCCCGCGAGTTGCCGGGTGCGGCGACCGAGTGCGAATCCGGAGAGGTCGGAGATTCGCACCAGATAGCCGTCTGCGGTGAGCAGATTCAGAAGCCGATAGGCCGTCGCCTGGGGGATACCCGCATGGGCGGCGACGTCCTTGGCGGTAGCTCCCGAGCCCAGTTGGGCGACAGCCTCGAGTAGTGCGAGTGCTTTCTGCACGGCGCGGGGTTCGTGTCCCGCGAGCTCCCCGGTCCTCCTCGCCATCAGCGCATCTCGTGGGTTCGCGCACTCGCGGTCAATGCCAGGTTGCCCGTCGCATCGGTGACGAACACGCCCGCACCCGGCAGTACGTCCTCCGTTTCGGCGCTGTCGAACACGCCGATCGACATCAGACCCGCGGGATGGTGCCACTGGAGGAACAATTGCCAGGCAGAACCGGACAGCAGCAGCGTGAGCATCACCGCGGGCACCATGACGAGGCCGTGTGAGGCAGTGGTGAACAATAGGTAGGTGAGGACGGTTCCACCGGCTGCGCTGCCCGCGACCCCGGCGCACAAGGTCAATGCGGTGTGCTCCTGAATTCGGAGGAGGAATCGAACCGACGCCACCGCGACCAGCACATAGGCGGCGATCACCGCCGTGCGTGCTGCCAGTTGAACGTGACCGAATGCGGTCGACCTGCCGACTATTCCGAAGGTCGCTGCGCCCACGCATACGGTGCAGACAATCAGGGCCAGAGCGGGATACGGAGTGCGGTAGCCGCGCTGCACGCGCGCGAACAGCCGCGGAACCACTGATTCGACGCCCATCGAATACACGAGGCGTGAGGCGGCGTTGGACGACGCCATCGCCGAGGCCAGCCACGACGTCCCGAGCCCGAGATTCAGCGCGATGACGACCGCTGGGGCGACACCGGTCGACGTGCCGTGGAGGTAGGCGTTGACGAGGGTGTCGGCGCGGCCGGACCACGCGGCCCAGCCGGCGAAGATGAACAAGGCACCGCAGATCATCGGGGTGAGGACGACGGTCCGGGTCACTGTCGCGAGGGGGCGCTTGGCCTCGGGTCCGAAGAAGGTGGCGCTCTCGAAACCGGCGAGAGCGAACACGGCAACGAGCGCCATGGTCAGGAGACCGTGCGACGAGTCTTGGGGCGGCACCACGGCGTGTTGCCCGCCCGCGCCCGTCACCACCATCAGGCCGATGATGAAGAGCAGCGAACATGTTTCGATGGCGAGAATGGCGAGGGCCGCGAACCGCACGCCCCGCACCAGACATCCGAGAATGACGAGTGCGATGCCGGCATAAATCAGTACCCGGTCGGCGGGACCACGCATCTCCAGTCCGAGGAAACCGAGTGTCGTGATCACGGCCTGACCGCCGTGGTACAGGGTCATGACGGCGCTACCGAGGTACTTGGTGAGCATGGCCACGCCGGCGGTGAGGGCGGCCCGGGTACCGAGTCCCTGGAATACGAAGCTGTAGATGCCGCCTGCCGCTGCCATCCGCCGCGTGAACTGGGAGACGCACACCGCAATCAGCGTGATCACGACCGTAGCGACGACGAGGGTGACCACACCGCTCAGAAGCATCTGATGGGTGAACATGGTGACGGGCAGGACGACCATCGAGACCGCGGGGGCGGTGGTGGCCACCGACTGCGCGAGGACCTCCAGCCCCGACAGTTGCCGTCGCCCGAGGGCTCGCAACGGAGAGAGAGCCTGACGCTCGGGCTCGCCGGTGGCGAACGAGCGCACGATTGCGTCGGAAAGGGCTGACATTCGCCGAAAACTAGTCCGCCCGTGTTGCCGGAAAGTTTCGGTTCAGGGTCGAATTGCGCCCCGGGAGTGAGAAAGCGGTGTGCCCCTTCTCGCTCGAATGCCCAGAACTGTTTCGCGGCCGACAAGTTCCCGACTCGTAGTGCTCCCAGGATGAGTCCCGACAGATACCCGGGTCACCGGGCGCACGAATGGGAGCGCGAATTGGCATTCACACGTAGATCTTTCATGAAGGGCCTGGGGGCCACCGGAGGCGCAGGCCTTGCGTACGGCGCGATGTCGACGCTCGGGCTGGCGCCGTCGACCGCCGCGCCCGCCCGCACCTTCACGCCACTCGCCGCCGGTGACCTCATCGGCAAGGTGAAGGGCAGCCATTCGGTGGTCGTACTCGGTGGCGGTCCCGCCGGCCTGTGTTCTGCGTACGAACTGCAGAAGGCGGGGTACACGGTGACCGTCCTCGAGGCGCGCACCCGCCCCGGTGGACGTGTCTGGACAGCGCGGGCCGGCACCGAGGAAACGGACCTGGGCGGTGAGACGCAGAAGTGCACCTTCTCCGAGGGCCACTTCTACAACGTCGGCGCCACCCGCATCCCGCAGAGCCACATCACCCTCGACTACTGCCGGGAACTCGGCGTCGAGATCCAGGGCTTCGGGAACCAGAACGCCAATACGTATGTGAACTACCAGAGCGACACGTCGTTGTCGGGCCAGTCCGTCACGTACCGGGCCGCGAAGGCCGACACGTTCGGCTACATGTCGGAACTGTTGAAGAAGGCAACCGATCAGGGCGCGTTGGACCAGGTGCTGACCCAAGAGGACAAAGACGCGTTGTCGGAGTTCCTCAGTGACTTCGGTGACCTGTCCGACGACGGCCGATATCTCGGATCCTCGCGTCGCGGTTACGATTCCGAGCCCGGCGCCGGGTTGGACTTCGGCAGCGCGAAGAAGCCGTTCGCGATGCAGGAAGTGATCCGCAGCGGCATCGGCCGAAACTTCAGCTTCGACTTCGGCTACGACCAGGCGATGATGATGTTCACCCCGGTCGGCGGCATGGACCGCATCTATTACGCCTTTCAGGACAGGATCGGCACCGACAACATCGTCTTCGGCGCCGAGGTGACGTCGATGAAGAACGTGTCCGAGGGCGTCACCGTCGAATACACCGCCGGCGGCTCGAAGAAGTCGATCACCGCCGACTACGCGATCTGCACGATCCCGCCACACCTGATCGGACGTCTGCAGAACAACCTGCCCGCCGACGTGCTCACCGCGCTGAAGGCGGCCAAGCCGTCGTCGTCCGGCAAGCTCGGCATCGAGTACTCGCGCCGGTGGTGGGAGACGGAGGACCGGATCTACGGCGGCGCATCCAACACCGACAAGGACATCTCGCAGATCATGTTCCCGTACGACCACTACAACTCCGATCGAGGCGTGGTCGTCGCCTACTACAGCAGCGGCAAGAGGCAGGAGGCGTTCGAGTCGCTCACCCACCGGCAGCGGCTCGCCAAGGCGATCGCGGAGGGCTCCGAAATCCACGGTGAGAAGTACACCCGCGACATCTCCTCGTCGTTCTCCGGCAGCTGGCGTCGCACCAAGTACTCCGAGAGCGCGTGGGTCAACTGGGCGGGAAGCGGTGGCTCCCACGGCGGGGCGGCCACCCCCGAGTACGAGAAGTTGCTCGAACCGGTCGAGAAGATCTACTTCGCAGGCGACCACCTGTCCAATGCGATCGCCTGGCAGCACGGCGCTCTGACGTCCGCCCGCGACGTCGTCACCCACATCCACGAGCGCGTGGCCCAAGAAGCCTGACCTTCCTCTCTGACAAGGAGTTCTGAACTGTGAAGTCTTTTCGTACCAAGGCCGTGACCGCCGCGCTCGCAGCATCCGCTCTGATCGCCGGGGCGACATCGTGCTCCTCCGACGAGGCCGCAGCCGAGGCGCCCGGCAGCACCTTCGTCTCGAAATCCGTTCTCGAAGCGGGCGCGGCGAATCCGATGATCGCGCAGGGGGTGGCGATCGGCGGTGGCACCGCGGTCTACAAGTCGAGCGGGATCGGACCGGGTGCGTCCAACAAAGCCGCGCCCGAGGGAACCCCGGAGTCGTACATCGACACCGACGTGTTCACGGGCGGCGCACTCCCGGCCGGGGTCACGATCACCGAAGCGCAGGGCATCAATGCCCTGAAGCGGATTCGCGACAATCTCGAGGCGCAGGGGCTGACGCTCGAGGACGTCGTGACCATGCGGGTGTTCCTCGACAACGCCCCTGGAACGGACCGCGCCGATTACGCCGGCTGGAATCGCGCCTACCGGCAGTTCTTCGCGAACACCAACCTCGACACCGGCGACACCGAACTGGTTCCCCTCGGCATCGCGGAACCGGCCGCGCCGATGGAACGGAACTCCGCGCGTCCCAGCCGATTCGCCCTCGAGGTGGCGAGCTTGCCGGCAGCGGGATGGCTCGTCGAGGTCGAGGTGGACGCCGTGTACCCCGACGGTGAGGAGCCGCAGTAATGGGAGCGATGAGCCCGTCACACTGGGCGATTGTCGCGGTGGTTCTGGTGGTGCTCTTCGGGTCGAAGAAATTGCCCGACGCTGCGCGCGGTCTCGGCCGATCCATGCGAATCCTCAAAACCGAGGTGGGGGAGTTGCAGGCGGACGCCCCCGAACTGGAGAAGTAGGAGCCCGGGCGGGAGGCGACGCCTGCACTTGCAGAGACAGTGGTCGGATGCGCAGGTAATTCCGAATTGCGTCGGAAGGTAGCCAATGTCTCTGCAAGTGTCCTTCACCGTCGGTGCCGCGCACGTGCGCAGGCCCTGTCGTACCGCGCCTTGACGACAGCGAAGTCGAAAAGGTCCTTCCACGTCCACCGGATCACTTCGAACCCGACGTCAGGGCCGCAGCGATGCGTATTCGGTGCAGTGCACACGCGTCGAGTCCGGCGAAGTGCGCGTCCGAGACGTACGTGTCCGTGGCGATCCGCACAAGTTGTCCGGACCGTCGCGCGCGTCGGATCCTCGGCGTCGGTGATGCCGTCAGCCAAGGCTCGGCGTCGAAAGATAAGATCGTCGGTCATGGCGGACATCGTGCAGCACGCGGCAGACAGGGCTGGCGTGCTCACCAGGACTTCAGCGCGACCCTGGGGATAGAGCGCAGCCTGTGGACAACTCCATCCGCGGAGACATTGGCCAGGCGCGCGACCATTGCGACCGCGGCTGGCGAAAATCAGCGCAAACAGGTGCGCCCTACCCGAACCTGGACTCCAGGGCGCGGCGGTCGACCTTGCCGGGACCGCGGAGGGGGAGGGCGTCGACGAGGTGCAGTTCGCGGGGCGCAGCGGTGGGGTCGAGGGTGCGTTCGACGAACTGCCGCAGTTCGTCGAGCGTGGGGAGGGTTCCGGATTCGGCGACGACGGCGGCGGTGACACGCCGGCCGAGTCGTTCGTCGGGGAGGCCGAAGACGGCGCATTCACGCACGGCCGGATGCTCGTTGAGTGCGCGCTCGACTACTTGCGGTACGACGGTGAGGCCGCCGGTGGAGATGGCCTCGTCCAGTCGGCCGGTGATGCTGAGGATTCCGTCGGTGAGCGACCCGGAGTCGTCAGTGCGGAACCAGCCGGGTTCGGCGAACGCGGGGTGGTCGGGAATGCCGCGGTAACCGGTCGCCAGCATGGGTCCCCCGAGCAGGACGCGGCCGTCGTCGATCCGGACCCGAGCGCCGTCGAGAGGGATCCCGTCGTACACGCATCCCCCGCACGTTTCGCTCATGCCGTAGGTGCGGACGACGGTGATCCCAGCCTCCTGGGCGCGTTGCAGCACCGGGGCCGGTGTCGCTGCGCCGCCGAGCAGGACGGCGTCGAGGGAGGCCAGTGCCGCCACCGCGCCGGGGTGGTCGAGGGCCTTGACGAACTGCGTCGGAACCAGTGACGTGTAGCGGCGACGTGAGGTCATGGTCTCGACCGCGGCGGGCAGCACTGCGGGATCGAAACCTTCCGTCACATCGACCACGACCGGTTCGGTGCCCGCCAGCACACTGCGCAGGAGCACCTGCATCCCCGCGATGTGGTGGGCGGGCAGCGCCAGGAGCCAGGAGCCAGGCCCGCCGAGTCTCGCGTGTGTCGCCTCACCGCTCGCGCGCAGCGCAGCCGCCGTGAGCATCGCACCTTTGGGCACGCCCGTCGTACCCGAAGTCGCCACGACGAGTGCGACACCGTCGTCGATCGGCTCCCCAGGACGCAAGGCGTCGGTCAGTCGCCGGGTCTCCCGCTCGTCCGCGGCCGGGACGGGCAGCGCAGCGGGGGCGGTTCCGTCGAGCAACTCCGACAGCAGCGGCAGAATGCCGACAACCCCGACGCCCGACGGGACGGGAAGGACCTGGAGTTCGCTCACTGGGCGGGCCCGGCCAACGGCCATCCGCCCGCGGCGAGATTGCTGCGAACCCGGTCGACATCCGATTCGAGTGGCAACTCGTCGGTGACCTTGGTGATCAGGACCTGGATGTCCGTCTTCTCGATGGGGAGATCACCTTCCTCGACGAGAGCGTCGGCGACGGCATCCACCTCGTCCTCGGACAGGCGGCGAGTGAGCAACGCGAACAGCGGGATGTAGTCCTGCTCGGGCACACCATTGGGATAGCCGGCTCGCAGCCACCCGACGATGGAAGTGAGGAACGGTGGAAGGCTCATCGGCTATCCCGCGTCGCGTGTTTCTTTCGGATCACCCGCACCCTCGTCGGTGTCGCCGGCGACCGGCCACCCGCCCGCAGTGTCACCAGCGACCGGCCACCCTCCCGCGGTGAGGTTCGCGGTGACCCGCGCAATGTCCTCCTCCGACGGCTCTTCGTGGGTGATCTCGCTGATGAGGCGCCGGATGCTGTCGTAATCGACATGGCGATTCGGGTGTTCGTGGGCCGTTTCGATCGACAGCGCCACCACTTGCTCGATTTCCTCATCGGTGAGTCGACGACGCAACACGGCCAGCAACGCGAAATGGTCCTTCGCCGGAATCCCTTCGGGGTATCCGGCGCGGAGCCAATCGAGTACGGAACGAAGTGAATATTTGGGCACGCGTTCGGCCTCTTTCGTCGATGGAGTGGGGACCTCGCGGTCGCCGCTCAGAAGATGTGGATACCGAACGTGCTGGCCAGGAAGTCGCTCATCAACAGCAGTATCCCAGTAATGATCGCGATCAGCACGACGGCGAAGCAGGCCACGGCACCAATCCGGCCTGCGACGGAAGGCTGCGGTGCCGGGGTGTCACCTCCGGCTCCTGCGCTGAGCGACTTCAGTCCGAGAGCGAAGATGGCGGGGAGTCCCGCACCGAACAGCAGTCCGACGAGGATCACTTGCCAGAGCGAGTTGACGGTGGTGGTCAAGAGGGTCATGAGCAGCTCCCGTCAGTGGTTGGTGGTGGTGGGTCTGGGCAACTCGGAGATCTCCGAGCCGGCTGGGGATGGTACAGCCGTGGTCGCGGGATGCTCTGCGCCCGGCTCCCACTCGGCGTTGACATTGCCGGAGTGCACCGGCTGCTTGCGGGACCGTAGGTACATGAACCCGGCGAGGAGGATGAGTGCCGCGAACACGACCAGCACGCCGGCGAGGCCGCCGATGATGTGCGCGAGGAACCAGCACACGGCGCCCACGAACGCGGCCGAGGGGAGAGTGATGAGCCACGCGACCGCCATACGTCCGGCGATGCCCCAGCGAACCTCGGCGCCCTTGCGGCCGAGCCCGGTGCCGAGGATGGAACCGGTGGCGACGTGTGTGGTGGACAACGGAAGTCCGAGGTGGCTCGACGTCAGGATGATCGCGGCCGACGAGGATTCGGCGGCCATGCCTTGCGGGGCGGCGATTTCGACGAGGCCCTTGCCGAGGGTGCGGATGATCCGCCAACCGCCGAGATAGGTGCCGAGGGCAATGGCGACGGCGCAGCTGAGCTTGACCCAGAACGGCATCTCGTCGTCGGCGGTGATGCTGCCGTGCGCGACCAGTGCGAGGAAGATCACGCCCATCGTCTTCTGGGCGTCGTTGGTTCCGTGCGCCAGCGACACCAGCGAGGCGGAACCGATCTGGCCGACGCGGAACCCGTGCTGCTTCGTTCCCTCCGGCACGGTGGAGGTGATGCGGTAGACGAGTTTAGTACCTGCCGTGGCGACCAGCGCTGCGACGACAGGGGCGAGAAGTGCCGGAATGACGACCTTGCCGAGGACCCCGCCCCACTCGACACCACTCATGCCGATGGACGCGATGGCCGCACCGATCAAGCCACCGAACAGCGCGTGCGAGGAGCTCGACGGCAGACCGAGCAGCCAGGTCGCGAGGTTCCAGATGATGCCGCCGACAAGTCCCGCGAACACGATGAGCAGGAGATCTTCACCGCCCACCGTTCCCAGGTTCACGACACCTTTGGCCACGGTCGCGGCGACCTCGACCGACAGGAATGCGCCGACCAGATTCAGCGACGCGGAGAGCACGACCGCGGTCTTGGGTCGCAGAGCTCCCGTTGCGATCGAGGTGGCCATTGCGTTTCCGGTGTCGTGGAAGCCGTTGGTGAAGTCGAAAGCGAGGGCGGTGACGACCACCACCAGAAGAACTACGAGCTCTGCGGTCACACCCAGATTGTGCGGATCGAAGTTCGAAAAGTACAGCTGAGGTCGGACACCTCGAGGTGGCCCGGCGTTTGGCCCCGCGTCACCGGTCGTTCACCGGCCGGGTGTCGCGCCGAAGGGGGTGATCCTCCGGAATCTGCACCAGCACGATCGGTACTCCGTCGGGGTCCGCGATCCACATTTCGTGCAGTCCCCACGGTTCCTGCCGGGCCTCGCGGTTGATCTTGACCCCGGCGAGGACCAGTTCGGTCTGTGCTGCGGTGAGGTCGCGGACCTGCAGCCACAGGGCACCGTCGAACGTCGACGGAGTGTCCGCGGCGCCGTGGGCGGCCACCTCGATGAGTCCCTGCCCCGCGAAGAACACCGTGCCCCCGGGATATTCGCGGGCGGTGGCGAGTCCGAGGATGTCGCGGTAAAAACTCAGCGTCGTCGCGTAGTCCCGTGGCCGCAGGATCGTCCTGCTGCTGAGGATTTCCACCCGTCACTCTCCTTTGCTCGGGCGGGCTTCGTGACCTGCCCGGCCGTGTGTGCGTCGCGCTTCCTTCATCTCCGCCTCGAACAGGTGGCGACGACCGTCCAGCAGTTCGTCACGGGCGGCGCGCTCGAGTTCACGGAAGGTGGACCAATACCCGTCGTCGAACTCTTCCACGACCTGGAAGGTCCACCGTCCGTCGAGCACGTTGAGGCCGACCAACTCGGTCTCCAGGCGGTCCGCCGTCGCGCCGTGACCCGCCGACCGCAACGCGTCGACGGCGTCACCTAGCTGGAGGTCGGCGTGCCCGATCAGCTGGTGGAACGAGTACAGCAGTCCGCGGGCCCGCTCGACGGTTTCGAGGGATTCGGACAACTTCCCGAGCGCGGCGACGGTGTCGTCGCCGGTTCCGGGCGGACGGCGGTGTTCCGGGGCCGGGAGCTCGCGGTCGGTGCTCATGTGGTCAGTGTGCCGGAATCGGTGAATCCGCGCTGGCGCGTGGCCATTTCCACGATGCCCGGGAAGGGGAGCGGCTCAGAAGTACCAGGGATACGGCTTCCAGTCGGGTTCGCGCTTATCGAGGAACGAGTCGCGACCTTCGACGGCCTCGTCCGTCATGTACGCCATGCGGGTTGCCTCTCCCGCGAACAACTGCTGTCCGACCAGGCCGTCGTCCTGCAGGTTGAACGCGTATTTCAGCATGCGCTGCGCCTGCGGGGACTTTCCGTTGATCCTGGCGCCCCACTCGATTCCGACGTCCTCGAGTTCGGCATGGTCGACGACCTTGTTGACGGCGCCCATCCGGTGCATCTCCTCGGCGGTGTACGTCTCGCCGAGGAAGAAGATCTCGCGGGCGAACTTCTGCCCGACCATCTTGGCGAGGTAGGCGCTGCCGTAGCCGCCGTCGAAGCTGCCGACGTCGGCGTCGGTCTGCTTGAACCGGGCGTGTTCGCGGCTGGCGAGTGTCAGATCGCACACCACGTGCAGGCTGTGCCCGCCGCCTGCGGCCCAGCCGTTGACGAGACAGATGACGACCTTCGGCATGAACCGGATCAATCGCTGAACCTCGAGGATGTGCAGGCGCCCGGCGCGGGCCCGATCGACGGTGTCCGCGGTTTCCCCTTCCGCATACTGGTATCCGCTGCGGCCGCGGATGCGCTGATCTCCGCCCGAGCAGAACGCCCAGCCCTGATCCTTCGGGCTCGGCCCGTTGCCGGTGAGGAGGACGGCGCCCACGTCGGACGTCATCCGCGCATGGTCGAGTGCCTGGTAGAGCTCGTCGACGGTGTGTGGACGGAAGGCATTGCGCACCTCGGGACGGTCGAACGCCACCCGGACGATGCCCTCGCTGACATGCCGGTGATAGGTGATGTCCGTGAGGTTCTCGAAGCCGGGTACGGGTCGCCAGTGCTGTGGGTTGAAGGTCACGGCTCCGAGATTATCGGGTGCCGCCGGTGGGTGTCCGCGCGCGGGAGTTCGGCCCGGGTTTACCGTGCAGGTATGAGCGAGCAGGCTGCGGACGTCACCGGTGTCGACGGGAAGCGCGACGACGACTACGAGCACCACGGCGGGTTCCCCAAGTACGAGGCGGTCACCCCCGGCCCGGATTGGGCGCGGTTCGTGGAAGGAATGCGCACCCTGCAGGATCTGGCGGTGTCGGTGGACGCCCCCGACGACGTTGTCGCGCAGGCGGCTGACCAGGTGGAGAAGCTGGCCGCAGTGCTCACACCGTACGTGGTTCCCGAGGGGCGGTCGCCGGCCGGACGGACGATCGAGCTGCCGGGCCGGGGGAGCCTGCTGATGCCGCCGTGGCACATCGAGAAGTTCGGACCCGACGGGGTGCGCAGCGCGGGCGAGTTCCGTCGCTACCACCTCGGTGGCAACGGCGCCGCGCACGGCGGCACGCTGCCGCTGCTGTTCGACGACCTGATGGGAATGATCGTCCACGCGTACGGGCGGCCCATCAGTCGCACGGCGTACCTGCATGTGAACTATCGGGCGATCACACCGCTCAACACACCGCTCACCGTCGAGGGCAGCGTCGACCGGGTAGAGGGGCGCAAGACGTTCATCACTGCGCAGCTGAAGAAGGGCGACACGTTGCTCGCCGACTGCGAGGCCCTCATGCTCGAGCTTCTGCCCGGACAGCCCTGACCTCGTGTCCTCTCTGCCTACCCTCGACGAGGTCCTGGCCGACGCGGTCGTGGTAAGTCTGCCCATGCGGGTGCGCTTCCGCGGCATCACCACCCGAGAAGCCATGCTCGTGCGTGGTCCCGCGGGATGGGGCGAGTTCGCTCCCTTCCCGGAATACGCGGACGACGAAGCCTCGCACTGGCTGCAGTCGGCGATCGAGGCCGCCTGGATCGGTCCGCCGCCCACACTCCGCGACCGGGTGGCTGTCAACGCGACCGTTCCCGCGGTGGACGCCGCACAGGTCCCCGCCCTCCTCGGGCGATACCCGGGAGCCCGAACCGCGAAAGTGAAAGTAGCCGAGCGCGGTCAGAATCTCGCCGACGACGTCGCACGGGTGAACGCCGTCCGCGCCCACATTCCCTGCGTGCGCGTCGACGCGAACGGTGGATGGACGGTCGACGAGGCGGTGACGGCGCTGCACGCACTCACGGCAGACGGGCCGCTCGAGTACGCGGAACAACCGTGCGCGAGTGTGCCGGAGCTGGTGGAGGTACGCCGACGTGTGCCCGCTGTCCGCGTGGCCGCCGACGAGAGCATTCGGCGTGCGGACGACCCGCTGAAGGTGGTTCGCGCAGGCGGCGCCGACATCGCCGTCGTGAAGGTCGCCCCCCTCGGTGGAATGCGCCGCCTCCTCGCGCTTGCGGACGAGTTGTCCGAGTACGGGGTCCCGGTGGTCGTGTCGAGTGCGTTGGACACCGCCGTGGGAATTGCCGCCGGTGTCGCGGCCGCGGCCGCACTGCCCGACCTGCATTTCGCGTGTGGACTGGGAACCGGTGGACTCTTCGAGTCGGATGTGGCCGAGCCCAGAGAGCCCGTGGACGGTGCGCTGGGCGTCGCATCCGTGACTCCCGACCCCGCCCGGGTCGCCGACCTCGCGGCAACGCCCGAGCGTGCCCGCTGGTGGATCGAGCGGGTGCGCCGGTGTCATGGCCTGCTCGAACAACGCGACCCGCAGCTTTTCGTATAGTGTCTGGCCGGACCTGATCGCTCAGTCAATACGGAGGCATTGAAAGTGGTTGCAGCTCTGAACGAAACCCTGCTCGACGAGGCACGTGTGCCGGCGGTCATCGCCGATGTGCAGGCTCTGATCGACGCGGAGGTTTCGGACAAGTCGGGGGCCTCGGGGCTGGCATTGAAGGGTGGTTACGCCGCGGTCAAGAAGGTGGGACCGTCCATCGTGCCGGATGCTATCGAGGGCTTGCTGCCCGAGTTCGTCACCAAGCTCGAGCCGTACTGGCAGGATTTCACCGCCAGCGGCCAGGATTCGTTCGCCGATTACCTCGTCGCCCGCGGCGACGACGTGTCGGACTCGCTCCTCGGTGTCACCGACGAGCGCATCGAGAACAGTGACCGTGGCGCGGTCAAGAAGGTGTACAACTCGCTGCGCCCGTCCGCGAAGAAGAATGTGATCGAAGCACTTCCGCGTCTGGGCGCACTCGTCCAGAAGCACGCCAACTGAACGAACCTCTGGAAGTGGCGAAGTGCGCGTCCGCGTACTTCGCCGCTTCCTGTGGTCAGTAGGCGGCGTGGCCGTGGCGCCAGTAGCCGGTGAACGAAATGTGTGTCTTGGGAACGTGCCGGTCGTTCACGAGATGGCGTCGAAGAGCCGTCGGTAAGTCACTTTCCCCGGCGACGAACGTGTACGACGGCCCGGTCGGAAGATCTGCCTGCCGCACCGTCTCCAACGCAAGCAGCCCCGGACGGGCACCTGCGTTTTCGCGGACCAGCCAGTGCACGTTCACTCCGTCGCCCACCGAAACGTCTTGTGCATCTGCGGCTTCCGCGATCTCGACGAACACCTCGGCTCGAAGGTTCCGCGGCGCCGATCGCAGAATCCCGACGATCGCCGGCAACGCGCTCTCGTCACCGACCAGGAGTTGCCACTCGGCGCCGGGCGCCGGGTTGTAGATCCGGCCCTCGTCGAGGATCGCGATCTCGTCGCCCGCCGACGCGGACGCGGCCCAGGCCGAAGCCGGACCCAGGTCGCCGTGCGAGGCGAAGTCGATGTCGATCTCGGTCTCTTCGCCGAACAGTCCGGTGCCGGCGGCGCGGTAGTCGCGGATCGTGTAGTTGCGCACGACGGGCCGGGTGTCCTTCGACATCAGCTTGTACTGCGCGTACCAGAGGTTGCTCGCGCTGGTCGGCAGCCGCAGAGTGGTCTGTCCGGGTTGGGGGATGAACATCCGGAACCACTGGTCGAAGCCCATCGGCGTCACGGAGTCCAGTTCGGGTCCCGCCACGGTGACGCGGATGAAGTTGGGGCTGATCTGCTTGCCTGCCACCACCCGGGCGGACGCAATTCGGCGAGTCTCGGGTTTGACGAACTTGCTGCGTTGGGCCATGGATGGTTACTTTCCGGCTAGGGAATCGATTTTGTCAGGTAAGCCTAACCAATCGATCGACTATTCGGGTCGTTGCGGTCGGTCCAGCAACACGACTTCGGGCGGCAACCCCCACTCGTTGCGGCCCAGGCGGCTGAGCGGGGCGAGGGACGCGAAGTCGGGCAGACCGTCCTCCGCGACCGCCTCGTCCCGCACCGCAACCGCCAGCACGTCGCCCATCACCACGAACGAATCACCGACCGGAACGATTCGCGCGAGGCGGCATTCGATCGCCACCGGCGAGGCGGCCACCCGCACGGGACGCACGTGCTCGCTCGGCTCGGTCTCGATCCCCAGCGCCGCGAACTCGTCGACGTCATGGTCGTAGGTGGCCGAACTGGCGTTCACCACCTTCATGAGAGGTTCGGTCGCCACGTTGATCACGAACTCCCCGGTGGCTTCGATGTTGCGCAGGCTGTCCTTGCGGGTGACGGACGTGAACTGCACCACCGGTGGATTGGTGCTCGACACCGAGAAGAAGCTGTACGGGGCCAGATTGGCTATCCCGTCCTCCGAGAGGGTGGACACCCAGGCGATCGGTCGCGGCACCACGGACGCGGTCAGTACCTGGTACATGCGGCGGGGCGGAAGTTCGGCGGGGTCGAAGACTGTGCGCATCTGTTCATCGTGTCAGCGGAGGGGGTGTGGCCGCGAACTCACCTGACGAGGTCGCCGACAGAACCGGCCGGTGGATCTGACACTCTGGATGGTGTGAATCCGTCCACTGCACAAGCCACCGCGGTCGTCGACGAACTGGTCCGCGGGGGAGTACGCGAGGTTGTGCTCTGCCCGGGTTCGCGCAACGCACCGTTGGCCTTCGCGCTGCAGAAGGCCGACCTCGAGGGTCGACTGCGCCTGCACATGCGCATCGACGAGCGGACCGCGGGATTCCTCGCGCTGGGATTGGCCGTCGCCGGTCGTCGGCCGGTGCCCATCGTGATGACCTCGGGTACCGCCGTGGCCAACCTCGGCCCGGCCGTTCTCGAGGCCAACTACGCCCGGGTCCCGCTCGTGGTGCTCAGTGCCAACCGCCCCTACGAAATGCTCGGTACCGGCGCCAACCAGACCATCGAGCAACTCGGCCTGTTCGGGAGCCAGGTCCGCGCCACCATCAGCCTGGGGCTGGCCGAGGACGACGCCGGTCAGAACAGCCAGTGGCGTTCGGCCGTGTGCCGGGTCCTCGCCGCCGCGCGCGGCACGAGGTCGGGCAACGCCGGTCCCGTGCACTTCGACATTCCGCTCCGGGAACCGCTCGTTCCTGACGTCCACGCGCAGGGGCCGATCCCGCAGGGACGGCCGGGTGGGGCGGCGTGGACCACCACGCAGCACGCGACGCTCGACGTGCCGGTCGAGCTCGACCTCACCCCCGACACCATCGTCATCTCCGGTCACGGGTCGGCTCTACGGCCCGAGCTCGCTGGACTCCCGACGGTCGCCGAGCCGACAGCGCCGCTCCACGGCATTCCGGTGCATCCGATGGCGCTGCCCCAGCTCAAACCGCGGCAGGCAATCATCACCGGCCGCCCGACCCTGCACCGGCCGGTGTCGAAACTTCTCGCCGATCCGGTCGTGGCCGTGTACGCGCTCACCACCGGCCCGCGCTGGCCCGACGTCTCCGGCAACGTTCTCGCCACGGGCACCCGCGCCGTGGTCTCGGGTGAACCGGACCCGGCCTGGATCGCCCGTTGCCGGACCCTCACCGAGCACACGGACAAAGCGGTGCGGGCCCAGCTGGCGTCCCATCCGAAGGCAACCGGCCTGCACGTCGCCGCCACTGTGATGGACGCATTGTCCGACGGTGACCAACTGCTCCTCGGGGCGTCCAATCCGGTGCGAGATGCCGCGCTCGTCAGTTACCCGTCGCCGCGGATCCGGGTTCTGTCCAATCGTGGAGTCGCCGGGATCGACGGCACGGTGTCGGCCGCGGTGGGGGCGGCCCTCGCCTACGAGGAGGGCCGCACGGTGGCTCTGCTCGGCGATCTGACGTTCTTGCACGACGCCTCCGGGCTGCTCATCGGACCGGGAGAACCGCGTCCCCGTGATCTCACCATCGTGGTGGCCAACGACGACGGCGGCGGCATCTTCGAACTGCTCGAACAGGGCGACCCCCAGTACGCGGGCGTGTTCGAACGGGTCTTCGGCACACCACACGGCATGGACCTCGCCGCCTTGTGCGCCGCCTACCGCGTGGAGCACCACCTCGTCGGGCTCGAAGAATTGTCCGCCGAACTGCACAACCCCGGGACGCCCGGTGAACGCGGAATCCGGGTGCTCGAGGTGACCACCGAGCGTTCCGGCCTGCGCGAACTGCATGCAGCGGTCCGGGCGCAACTGTGAATCCACGGGTGACGGGCCGGGTGCGGCGCGGCATCGTCGTCACGGCCGCCGGCATCTCGATCCTCGCCGTGCTGTTGGTGGTGGCAGCGTGGCGGAACGACCGCACGATCCAGTCGGACATGGGTGTCGCGACGGCCGAGGTGCTGTCGGCCGGCTCCTTGCGGTCGGCGATCAGCTTCGTGACGCCCGACGGCGTGACGCACAATCCGGAATTGGGTGTGCTGTACCCGACGCGGTTGACGGCCGGACAACGGATCGACGTCGAGTACGCACGGGCCGACCCGGACCTCGTCCGGGTGTCCGGCCGGGATGCGAGTGTCGCCGTGATCCCTGCCGGGTCGCTCATCGTCGTCACCTGGCTCATCGCGGGACCGCTGATCTGGTATCTACGCAGACGAGAGGACGCGGCGGTTTCTCCGGCAATGTCATCGTGAGTTCGCCGGAACTTCGCGCGTCGGTCACATCGTTCTCGCCGCCCTGACCACGGGCACTGCCACGCTGTGCGTCGTGAGAGTAGCGATCGTCGCGGAGTCGTTCCTGCCCAACATGAATGGTGTGACCAATTCGGTGCTCCGGGTTCTCGAGCATTTGCAGCGGGACGGACACCAGGCGATGGTCGTCGCCCCGGGCACCGTCGGTTCACAGCCCCCTGCCTCGACGGAACACGACGGTGTGCCCGTCTATCGGGTGCCCGCGGTCATGGTTCCGAAAGTCAGCTCCCTCCCCGTCGGACTGCCGCAACCGGGACTCACGGCGGAACTGCGTGCGTTCGAGCCCGACGTGATTCACCTGGCGTCGCCGTTCCTGCTCGGCGCGGGCGGGCTCGGCGCGGCGCACCGCCTGGACGTGCCGACGGTGGCGATCTATCAGACCGACGTCGCGGGTTTCGCCGAAAGCTACGGCCTGGGAATTACCAGCCGCGCGGCGTGGGCCTGGACCCGCCGCATCCACAAGGGATGCACGCGCACCCTGGCGCCGTCGACGTCTGCGGTCGAGGCCCTTGCCGAGCAGCGCATTCCCCGCGTGCACCGCTGGGCCCGCGGAGTCGAGACCAGCCGATTCGCGCCGTCTCGCCGCAGTACGGACCTGCGCGACTCCTGGTCGGCGGAGCCGGACCGTCTGATCGTGGGGTTCGTGGGCAGGCTCGCTCCGGAAAAGCATGTGGAGCGACTTGCCGCGCTGGCCGGACACCCCGGAATCCAGCTCGTGGTGATCGGCGACGGGCCGGAGCGGGGCCGTTTGCAGAAGCTGATGCCTGATGCCGTCTTCACCGGCCAACTCGGCGGCACCGAACTCGCGGAGGCCTACGCGAGCCTGGACGTGTTCGTGCATCCGGGTGAGCACGAGACGTTCTGCCAGGCCGTCCAGGAAGCGCTGGCCAGCGGCATTCCGGTGATCGGCCCGGACGCCGGAGGGCCACGCGACCTCGTCACGCACTGCCGCAACGGGTACCTGTTGCCGGTCGAGCGGTTCGCCGAGCTGTTACCCAGTGCCGTCGAGGCGCTGAGTGACCGGCGGATGCGGGCGCGCTTCGGTGAGGCGGCGCGGCGATCGGTGCTCCACCGCACGTGGCCTGCCATCTGCAGCGAGCTGCTCGACCACTACGCCGAGGTCACCGGGAATGCGGGCTTCCGCGCGTCCCGGGCTGCCTGACGACGGCACGGGGACCGTTCCCCGAGCATGCGCGGCCAACCCAGACATCGGCCGGGCAGGCGTCGACTAGCGCCGATCCCGGCACCCGACGAGGTTGGTAGCGTTCCGGGTGTGGCAACTACACACGGTTCGCGGGCATCGCTCGAAAAAGATCCGCACGAAGTCGCGTCGATGTTCGACGGCGTCGCAAAGCGTTACGACCTCACCAACACCATCCTGTCCTTCGGGCAGGACCGCAGTTGGCGCAAGGCGACTCGGTCGGCCCTCGATCTGAAGCCGGGGGAGCGGGTTCTCGACCTCGCCGCGGGCACCGGTGTGTCGACCGTCGAACTCGGGCGATCGGGGGCGTGGTGCGTGGCCACCGACTTCTCCAAGGGAATGCTGCAGGCGGGCATCGGCCGGCAGGTTCCCATGGTGGCGGGGGATGCGATGCACCTGCCGTACGCCGACGCGGTGTTCGACGCGGCCACCATCTCGTTCGGCCTCCGCAACGTCTCGGACTTCGATGCCGGGCTGCGGGAGATCGCCCGTGTCACCAAGCCGGGCGGCCGCCTTGTCGTCAGCGAGTTCTCCACGCCGGTGTTCGGGCCGTTCCGAACGATCTACATGGAGTACCTGATGAAGGCGCTGCCCCGGGTCGCCCGCGCGGTCAGCAGCAACCCTGATGCGTACGTGTATCTCGCGGAGTCCATCCGCGCCTGGCCGACACAGTCCGAACTCGCCCAGCGCATCGAGGCGGCAGGGTGGCGGCACGTCCAGTGGCGCAACCTCACCGGCGGGGTCGTCGCCCTGCACCGCGCCAGCCGCTGACCGGCCTCAACCGAACAGTGGCCGGGTGTCCGCCTTCTGCGACGCCAGGCCGGACGCACGCCATGCCCGGGCGGTGAGGTCGTTGTCCTCCTCGGTGACGAGGTTGCCCATCACGCGCACGGCGATGGTCATGAGCGCGCGCGAGCGCATCGCCACCGGACCCGACGCCGGGAGAACCCGGGGCACGGTCAGCAGTCCGGCGAGCCGACGCGCCACCGAGAACGCCCGCCCATAGCGCTCGCGGAGGATGGTGGGCCACAGCTCCGTCAGATCGTCCGCATCGAGGACTTCGGCCACGAGACGTCCACCCTCGAGCCCGTAGTCGATCCCCTCGCCGTTGAGCGGGTTCACACAGGCCGCGGCGTCGCCGATGATGGCCCAGTTGCGACCGGCGACGTGCGACACCGCGCCGCCCATCGGTAGCAACGCGGACGCCACCGCCCGCAGTTCGCCGCCCCAGGCCCACTCCGCGCGCCGCTGTGCCGTGTACAGGTCGAGCAGTGGGCGGAGCGCGCCCGGCGCCGGCCGTTTGGCGGTGGCGAGCGTGCCGACCCCGATGTTCACCTCGCCGGTGCCGAGGGGAAACACCCACCCGTACCCCGACTGCAGAGTGCCGGCGCTGTCACGCAACTCCAAGTGGGAGGTGATCCACGGATCGTCACTGCGCGCCGTGGCGATGTAGGCGCGCGCGGCGACGCCGTACGCGGTGGCGCGGTGCCATTCCCGGCCCAGCTTCTTGCCCAACGTCGACCGGACCCCGTCGGCCACGATCAGGGTGCGGCACTTGATGGTGTGCGTGCCGTCGCCGGTCTGCACCGTCACCGCGCTCACCCGGTCGCCGTTCCGCTCGACGCCGACCGCCTTGGCCCCCTGTACCATCACGGCGCCCGCCTCGACCGCAGTCGTCCGAAGCTTGTCGTCGAATTCGGTCCTGGCCACCGCGCTCCCCACGGCGGGGAACGACCGTCCGGGCCATTCGAGTTCGAGTTCCTGCCCGAATCCACTGAGCCGGAGCCCGCGGTTGGTGCCCCTCGACCGCACCCACTCACCGAGGCCGAGGTGATCGAGTTCGGCGACGGCACGCGGGGTGAGGCCGTCACCACACGTCTTGTCCCGGGGAAACACGGCGGCGTCGACGAGTACCACGTCGCGGCCGGCACGCGCGGCCCAGGTGGCCGCGGAGGAACCGGCGGGACCAGCGCCGATGACCAAGACATCGGCGGCGACGGGAAGCGGGGACCCCGCGGGCGACTGTTCTGCTACGACCACACCTACATCCTGTCAGGCCGCGCCCGGGGCCCGTGGCGAGGCCGATGGCCGCTGCAACCGCTAGGTTCTCTACCGTAGGTACCAGCCGTCACCGACGGCGCGGGAACCGAGCCGTCACTGACGACAGGAATGGGTACTGAGAACGTGAGCACCGAGGGCGCAGCACACACCGCTGCCGACGCTGTAGAGGGCACTACGGTCGCCGGGATCGATCTCGGCGACACTCAGCTCGCTGCCACGGTCCGCGACAGGCTGAAACAGGTCGAGGAACTGCTGGTCAGCGAGCTCTCCGACGGTGAGGACTTTCTCACCGAGGCCGCGCTGCACCTCGCGAAGGCCGGAGGCAAGCGCTTCCGCCCGCTGTTCACGGTGCTCACCGCTCAGCTGGGTCCGAAAGCGTCCGATCCGTCGGTGGTCACCGCCGCCACCGTCGTCGAACTGGTCCATCTGGCCACGCTCTACCACGACGACGTGATGGACGAGGCGTCGATGCGCCGAGGCGCGCCCAGTGCCAACTCGCGGTGGGGCAACAGTGTCGCGATCCTGGCGGGCGACTACCTGTTCGCGCACGCCTCCCGCCTCGTGTCCACGTTGGGTCCCTCTGCTGTCCAGATCATCGCCGAGACGTTTGCCGAACTGGTGACCGGGCAGATGCGCGAGACGATCGGCCTCCGCGGCGAGCAGGACCCGATCCAGCACTATCTCAAGGTGGTGTGGGAGAAGACGGGTTCACTGATCGCTGCGTGCGGACGTTTCGGCGGCACCTTCTCCGGCGCGGACGCCGCCGACGTGGAGCGGCTCGAACGACTCGGCGACGCTGTCGGCACGGCCTTCCAGATCTCCGACGACATCATCGACATCTCCTCGGTGTCGGCTCAGTCCGGCAAGACACCAGGGACCGACCTGCGTGAGGGCGTGCACACCCTTCCGGTGTTGTATGCGCTGCGCGACGAGGGACCCGAGGCCGACCGGCTGCGTGTGCTTCTCGACGGCCCCGTCACCGACGATGACGACGTCGCCGAGGCGCTCGAGCTCCTCGCGCGGTCGCCTGGGATGGCGCAGGCCAAGGCGAAGCTGGAGGAGTTCGCAGTGGAGGCGCGTGCGCAGCTCACCCAGCTACCCCAAGGTCCCGCCAACGACGCGCTCGTCAAGCTGGTCGATTACACGGTCGAACGCGTCGGCTGAGCCGTATCGTCGAACTTGATTGCTCGCGCGATTTCCGCGCTGTACACACCGGGAACCGTCTCACCACCCTGCTTCGTTGAATGATCAAGATCCGGTATTCGGGCGATCGTGATCGGGTGACGACGACAAGGAAGGCGAGCCGTGCGCGGGTACGCAAACGGGGCCAAGACCCTGGTTCTGCTGGTCGGCATGTCGGCGCTGATCGTGTTCATCGGCGCGTTGTTCCGCAACACGACCATCCTTCTGCTGGCCATCGTGTTCGCGGTCGGCATGAATGCGTACGCCTACTTCAACAGCGACAAGCTGGCCCTCAAAGCCATGCATGCGCAGCCGATCACCGAGGTGGAAGCGCCTGCCATCTACCGCATCGTGCGGGAGCTGGCCACCACGGCTCATCAGCCGATGCCCCGGCTCTACATCAGCCCCACCAGTGCCCCCAACGCGTTCGCCACGGGCCGCAGCCCTCGGCATGCCGCGGTCTGCTGCACCAGCGGCATCCTGCAGATTCTCAACGAACGCGAACTGCGGGCGGTCCTGGGACACGAGTTGTCGCACGTCTACAACCGCGACATCCTGATCTCTTCGGTGGCCGGGACGATGGCCGCTGTCGTGTCCGGGCTGGCGAACTTCGCGATGTTCGCGAACATGTTCGGCGGACGGGGTGGGGGACAGGGCGCCAACCCGCTCGCGCTGCTGCTGGTGTCGTTGCTCGGCCCCATCGCGGCCACCATCGTCAAGTTGGCGGTGTCGAGGTCCCGCGAATACCAAGCGGACCAGTCGGGCGCAGAACTGACCGGTGACCCTCTCGCCCTGGCGTCCGCGCTACGCAAGCTCGAGCGGGGCACCCAGGCGGCCCCGCTCCCCCCGGAACCTCAGCTCGCGGCGCAGTCGCACCTGATGATCGCCAACCCGTTCCGCACCGGCGAGAAGATGACCCGCATGTTCTCCACCCACCCGCCGATGGCCGAGCGCATCGAGCGTCTCGAGCGGATGGCCGGCCGGTAGGCGGATGGCCGCCCGTGCGCCTTTCTGGTTGCTCCAGCTACCAGAAAAGCGCACGAGCGCGGAGCGCCTACCGGTAGTTCACGAACTGCAGCGCGATGCCGAAGTCCTCTCCCTTGAGCAGGGAGATGACTGCCTGTAGGTCGTCGCGCTTCTTACTGCTCACGCGCAGCTCGTCGCCCTGAATCTGCGCCTTGACGCCCTTGGGTCCCTCGTCGCGGATCTTCTTCGTGATCTTCTTGGCGTTCTCGGTGGTGATGCCCTGGACGAGCGTGCCGGTGAGTTTGTAGATCTTCCCCGACTGCGCGGGCTCGCCGGCGTCGAAGGCCTTCAGCGAGATGTCCCGGCGGATCAACTTCTCCTTGAAAACTTCGAGGGCGGCAAGCAGTCGCTCCTCGGTGTCGGCCGTCAGCGTGATGGATTCCTCACCGGACCACTCGATGGACGCGCCCGTGTTACGGAAGTCGAAACGGGTCGACAGCTCCTTGCCGGCTTGATGCAGGGCGTTGTCCACCTCTTGACGCTCCACCTTGCTCACCACATCGAAGGACGAATCAGCCACTGCACACTCCCGGTTTCCGTCTGTTTCCCCCGCCGCGATCCGGACGGGCGCTCACCTGAATGCTAGTGAGCAGATTCGACGCTATCGGTTCGCAACCGCCCGTATCCACCCGGTTTGCAAAACGGGGGGCCGTTCGTTGTATTCTTCTTTCCGCAGCGGAGAGCGATCTCGCAGAGATTTCGCGCTCCTCGTGCAACCCGGCAGATTGCCCGAGCGGCCAATGGGAGCGGACTGTAAATCCGTCGGCTTATGCCTACGTAGGTTCGAATCCTACATCTGCCACACAAAGAACCCCGGTGAGCACCAGCTCACCGGGGTTCTGTCGTTGGGGTACCTGTGGTTCGGGCTTTCCGCGATCGTTCCCGGGAGCGCGTAACGTCCGGTGGGTGGAGTTTCGGAGAACCGTGACCAGGCAATTTGGTTCTCGGCGTGAACTCTGTGTAATCTCGTCAAGGCTTCAGCGCACAGCGATGTGCGAGTGAAGCACGCCCCCTTAGCTCAGTCGGCAGAGCGTTTCCATGGTAAGGAAAAGGTCAACGGTTCGATTCCGTTAGGGGGCTCGCTGGATTGTGGTGAAGCGCTTCGTGCGCGACACTCGACACCGAGGCGGTGTAGCTCAGTTGGTAGAGCAAACGACTCATAATCGTTGCGTCGCCGGTTCAAGTCCGGTCACCGCTACACAATATGCATGATCCACCCTGATTGCTCGTAATCAGATACACCCGAAAGAAGGCATCCCGTGGCCTCCTCGACTGACGTTCGGCCCAAGATCACTTTGGCCTGCGAGGTATGCAAGCACCGTAACTACATCACCAAGAAGAACCGGCGTAACGACCCCGATCGCCTGGAGATCAAGAAGTTCTGCCCCAACTGCGGAACCCACCAGTCGCATCGCGAGTCGAAGTAGCACGGTTCCGGCCGGGAGTTGAGTTCGCGAGGGAAGCTTCGAGGCTGCCCTCGCGTTCCCACGCCCAGGGTAGAAGAGGTTCTTTCGCGTGACTGACACTGTGACAGAGATCGAGACGAGCGTGTCTCCGGACGTTCCCGAGGATCCCGCTGCGCACGCGCTGGCGATGGTGGGGCACCACTACCGCGTCGACGACTTCTACGAGGTCGGTCGCGAGAAGGTGCGGGAGTACGCGCGGGCCGTGCAGGACTGGCACCCCGCTCACCACGATGAGGACGCCGCCCGCGGCCTCGGCTACGACGGCCTGCTCGCTCCGCTCACGTTCATCTCGCTTGTCGGAATCATCGCTCAGAGCCGCCTCTTCAAGGAGATCGTCACCGGTTACGACCCGAGTCAGATCCTCCAGACGGATCAGCGTCTCGTGTTCCACAAGCCGATCAAGGTCGGGGACCGCTTGTTCTGCGACGTCTATCTGGACGGCTTCCGTCAAATGGGTGGCAGCGACATCATCACCACCAAGAACATCGTCACCGACCAGAACGACGAACTCGTGCAGACCACCTGGACCACGCTTGTCGCGCGGACCGGCGGCGAGGTCGACGAGAACATCGCTCACGCAGTCAAGGACGTGATCATGCATGGCGCTTCGTAAGTTCGAGGACGTCTCGGTGGGTGACGAACTCCCCGAGCGCATTGTGCGCCTCACGCGTGGCGACCTGGTCAACTACGCGGGCGTCTCGGGTGACCCCAATCCGATCCACTGGAGCGACGAAGTCGTCAAGCTCGCCGGCCTCGACAATGTGATTGCCCACGGGATGCTCACCATGGGTCTCGGCGGTGGATTCGTGACCTCATGGCTCGGTGACCCCGGCGCGGTCACCGAATACAATGTACGCTTCACGAGCTCGGTGTACGTCCGCGAGGACGAGGCCGCCGAGGTCGAATACACCGGCAAGGTCAAGTCGGTGGACGAAGAAAGCAAGACTGCAGTAGTCGCTATCGTGGCGCGCTCCGAAGGAAAGAAGATCTTCGGTCGTGCCACGGCAACGGTCCGTCTGGCCTGACCGCCGGGTGGATTGGGTTTGTTCCGGGGCTTTGAAGTACACTGAGATTTCTGGGATTACTCAGCGCTGCGCGCTGCCCTACGGTGCTGTTCGGCCGACACAGGGTGGCGCGCGTGTCATGTAATCACAGAGAGGTCGGGCAAGAATTGGTCCAGAGGTAACTCGGGACCAGGTCACCCGACCAAAGGGGCGTAGCTCAACTGGCAGAGCAGCGGTCTCCAAAACCGCAGGTTGCAGGTTCAAGTCCTGTCGCCCCTGCCCCCGGATTGCCAGCGACTGAGAGGAACGACGTGAGCGAGGAGCGCGCCAAGCGCGACGGCGACACTTCAGGGTCGACGCGCCCGGACGGTGTCGACGACACCGCGGCCGACGCCACCACGCGTTCCGAGAGTCCCTCGGCAAGGCCGAGCGGCAAACGTCAGAGCCGTCGTTCGCAGGCAGGCACCGGCGTCGCAGCCAGTTCCGTGAAGACGCCGGAACGCGCGAGAGCCGAGACGATCACCAAGGCCCGTCCCGCGACGAAGGACCGTGCCGACAAGCCGCACAAGGAGAACATCTTCAAGCGGTTGCGCCGGTTCCTGCGCGAGGTCATCGCGGAGCTGCGCAAGGTCATCTGGCCCAACCGCAAGCAGATGATCACCTACACCAGCGTTGTGCTCGTGTTCGTGGTGTTCATGGTGGCGTTCATCGGTGTGCTCGATCTTGCGGTCATCAAAGGCGTCACCTGGTTGTTCGGTTGACGGAGTCCGCCCCGGTGGATCCGAAGTATGTGAGTGACGAGAGGAAGCGAGTGCCCCAGTGAGCACCCCCGAGAACGACACGAATGAGGCCTTGGCCGAAGAGCGTGTTTCTGCCGAGGCGGCAGCCGAAGTGGATGTCGAGGCTGCCGACGAGGGCACCGATGCTCCGGACACTGCCGGTGACGAGGTAGCCGAGCCGTCGAACGACGACGCTGCCGTCGCCGAAGAGGCGCCCGCTGACGACGCAGTCGTCGCCGAGGAGCCCGAGGATCCGGTCGCCGAGCTGAAGGCCGCCCTGCGCCGTGCGCCTGGTGACTGGTACGTCATCCACTCCTACGCGGGCTACGAGAACAAGGTGAAGGCCAACCTCGAAACTCGTGTCCAGAACCTCGATGTCGGTGACTACATCTTCCAGGTGGAAGTACCTACCGAAGAGGTCACCGAGATCAAGAACGGCCAGCGCAAGCAGGTCAACCGGAAGGTTCTGCCCGGTTACATCCTCGTCCGGATGGAGCTCAACGACGAGTCCTGGGGAGCCGTGCGCAATACGCCCGGTGTCACCGGATTCGTCGGTGCCACCTCCAGGCCGTCGCCGCTGACGCTGAACGAGGTCGTCAAGTTCCTGCTGCCGCAGCAGGAGCAGAAGAAGCAGGCTGCCGCCGCGGCAGTGTCCGCCGGTGACACCGGGGGAGAGAGCTTCGCGAAGCCGCTCATCGAGGTCGATTTCGAGGTCGGCGAGTCGGTCACCGTCATGGACGGCCCGTTTGCGACGCTTCCCGCCAGTATCAGCGAGGTCAACGCGGAGCAGCAGAAGCTCAAGGTTCTCGTCTCGATCTTCGGTCGCGAGACGCCCGTCGAGCTGTCCTTCACGCAGGTCGCGAAGATCTAGCGCCACACACACTTGCACTGCAGTAGCAAGAAACACACCCAGCAACAAATAGGAAATCGAGATGCCCCCCAAGAAGAAGAAGCTCGCAGGGCTCATCAAGCTTCAGATCCAGGCCGGTCAGGCTAACCCTGCACCGCCCGTGGGTCCCGCGCTTGGTCAGCACGGCGTGAACATCATGGAATTCTGCAAGGCCTACAACGCGGCGACTGAGTCTCAGCGCGGCAATGTTGTGCCGGTCGAAATCTCGGTCTACGAAGACCGCAGCTTCGATTTCAAGCTGAAGACCCCTCCGGCTGCCAAGCTGCTGCTCAAGGCTGCAGGCGTCCAGAAGGGCTCCGGCGAGCCGCACAAGACCAAGGTTGCCTCGGTGACCATGGACCAGGTGCGCGAGATCGCGAAGACCAAGCAGGAAGACCTCAACGCCAACGACATCGAGCAGGCCGCGAAGATCATCGCCGGCACCGCCCGGTCGATGGGCATCACGGTCGACGGCTGAGCCGTTTCCGTATGACGGCTACGGCCGTCGAGAGAACGCGTGGGAGGGCCGGCCAGGCCCCGACCACTACTGAACCATTCACCACTGCAGTTGGTCACACACTGTGGTGAGAAGTTAGGACAGAAAACATGGCAAAGCGCAGCAAGGCGTACCTCGCCGCCGCTGAGAAGATCGACTTCGACAAGCTGTACAGCCCGCTGCAGGCTGCGAAGCTGGCGAAGGAAACGTCGTCGAGCAAGATGGACGCGACCGTCGAGGTTGCCGTTCGTCTGGGCGTCGACCCCCGCAAGGCGGACCAGATGGTCCGCGGAACGGTCAACCTGCCGCACGGCACCGGTAAGACCGCCCGCGTCATCGTGTTCGCAGTCGGAGAAAAGGCCGCTGAGGCCGAGGCAGCTGGAGCCGACGCCGTCGGCGCCGAGGACCTCATCGAGCGGATTCAGGGTGGCTGGCTCGACTTCGACGCCGCCATCGCAACTCCCGACCAGATGGCCAAGGTCGGCCGCATCGCCCGCGTCCTCGGACCGCGTGGTTTGATGCCGAACCCCAAGACTGGCACCGTGACCGCAGATGTCACGAAGGCTGTCGCGGACATCAAGGGCGGAAAGATCAACTTCCGCGTCGACAAGCAGGCCAACCTGCACTTCGTGATCGGCAAGGCGTCGTTCGACGACGCCAAGCTGGTGGAGAACTACGGCGCCGCGCTGGATGAGATCCTGCGTGCGAAGCCGTCCTCCGCGAAGGGCCGCTACGTCAAGAAGGTCACCGTTTCGACCACCACCGGCCCGGGCATCCCGGTGGACCCGAACCGCACCCGCAACCTTCTCGAGGATGCCGACGCGTAAGTTCGTCACCTGTGAGCAGCTCGGCCGGTACGGAGATCTCCGTACCGGCCGAGCTGCTTTTGCGCGGCGTCGACCCTGGTCGTGAAGACGCCGATTTGGTGGCGCGGCCGGTGATGCCGTAGTCTGTGCTGCGGAGTTCATGCAGGATTCGAACTCCACCCCAAATCATGTTCTACCCAAGACCGTTGGTGATCGTCCCCGCGAGGGTGCGATTGAAAGTCCGGGAATGTCCGGCGGCCCACGCAGGAGGACGAGGTAGGGGGATGCGTCTCGGTCGCGGTTTCGTACCCGGCTGAATGCCTCCTTTTCCGCCCCGTGTGCCCTGCACCGGGGCGTTTTGCATGTCGTGGACTGTGCACCGTCCGGATTCTCGGACGTGCGCAGCGGCTCCGAAGTGGGATAACGACTGTCATGAGAGGAGGCGAAGTATGGCAAAGCCTGAGAAGGTTTCCGCAGTTGCGGAGATCACCGAGCAGTTCAAGGGTTCGACCGCTGCTGTGATCACGGAATACCGTGGTCTGACGGTGGGCAACATCACGACACTGCGACGCGCTCTCGGAGAGGGTGCCACCTACTCCGTCGCCAAGAACACCCTGGTCAAGCGTGCCGCTGCTGAAGCGGGCGTCGAAGGCCTTGACGACCTTTTCGTCGGTCCGACCGCCATTGCATTCATCAAGGGCGAGCCGGTCGATGCAGCGAAGGCTATTAAGAACTTCGCGAAGGACAACAAGGCTCTCGTCATCAAGGGCGGCTACATGGACGGCGCTGCGCTGTCCGTGGATCAGGTCAACCGGATTGCGGACCTCGAGTCCCGCGAGGTCCTGTTGGCCAAGCTTGCCGGCGCGATGAAGGGCAACTTGGCAAAGGCCGCAGGCCTGTTCAATGCTCCTGCCTCGCAGGTGGCCCGTCTGGCTGCCGCACTGCAGGAGAAGAGGGCCGCCGAGGGTGGAGCAGAAGCTCCGGCCGAGGCTCCCGCCGAAAGCTGATCCGCACCCGCGCATCACAGCTATAACCCCGCCCGGTCGCGGATCAGCGACATGGGACTTACAGGAAGGACCGCCATCATGGCGAAGCTCAGCACCGAAGAGTTGTTGGACCAGTTCAAGGAGCTCACCCTTCTCGAGCTGTCGGAGTTCGTGAAGGCATTCGAGGAGACCTTCGAGGTCACCGCGGCTGCTCCGGTTGCCGTTGCCGCTGCGGGCGCCCCGGCTGCTGCCGGCGCCGACGCTGCCGAGGAGCAGGACGAGTTCGACGTCGTCCTCGAGTCGGCCGGCGACAAGAAGATCCAGGTCATCAAGGTCGTTCGTGAGGTCGTCTCCGGCCTCGGCCTGAAGGAAGCCAAGGACCTCGTCGAGGGTGCTCCGAAGGCCATCCTGGAGAAGGTTGCCAAGGACGCGGCCGACGCCGCCAAGGAGAAGCTCGAGGCTGCAGGCGCGAAGATCACCGTCAAGTAAGACGGTTTCGCACTGCTCTACCCGAGCGGACGAACGAGGGCCACTTCCCACTTGTGGGGAGTGGCCCTTTTCATGTCCGGACGAGTCCGGAGTGTCGAAATTCAGAGCGAGAAACTGAACGTGCGACCAGCTCAAAACGCCCTCGTCATCGCAGCTCAGCGGGTATGTTTTGCATTGTGGGACCCCGTGTTGGCATGCGTTCTTACCGGTGAGTAGCATACTCTGTCACAGGTAACACTTCGATGCGATAGAGTGACCCAACCCACACGGGGTGTATGCATCGAACGGTCGCGGAGGTAATGGTGGGTGTCGAGGTAGCCGTCGAGGGACTGACCAAGTCGTTCGGCTCGCAGAGGATCTGGCAGGACGTCACGTTGACCCTTCCGGCAGGTGAGGTCAGTGCGCTGCTGGGCCCGTCGGGTACGGGTAAGTCGGTGTTCTTGAAGTCGTTGATCGGTCTGCTCCGCCCGGAGCAGGGCTCGATCGTGATCGACGGCACCAACATTCTCGAGTGCTCGTCCAAGGAGCTCTACGAGATCCGGAAGCTGTTCGGTGTGCTGTTCCAGGACGGTGCCCTGTTCGGGTCGATGAACCTCTTCGACAATGTGGCGTTCCCGCTGCGCGAGCACACGAAGAAGTCCGAGTCCGACATCCGCAAGATCGTGATGGAGAAGATGGAACTCGTCGGCCTGCTCGGGGCCGAGGAGAAGCTGCCGGGTGAGATCTCCGGTGGTATGCGCAAACGTGCCGGTTTGGCCCGCGCCCTGGTGCTGGATCCGCAGATCATCCTCGTGGACGAGCCGGACTCGGGTCTGGACCCGGTGCGCACCACCTACATCTCGCAGACGTTGATCGACATCAACGCCGAGATCGACGCGACCATTCTGATCGTCTCGCACAACATCAACCTCGCGCGGACGGTGCCGGACAACATCGGCATGCTGTTCCGTCGGCATTTGGTGATGTTCGGGCCGCGGGAGGTGCTGCTCACCAGTGAGGAGCCGGTGGTCAAGCAGTTCCTGAACGGCACGATGATCGGTCCGATCGGGATGTCGGAGGAGAAGGACGAGGCGCAGATGGCGCAGGAGCAGGCGATGGTCGACGCCGGTCACCATGCCGGTGGTGTCGACGACGTCGAGGGCATCGTCCCGCAGATGAAGGCGACGCCGGGGATGCCGTTCCGGCAGGCCGTGGCCCGCCGGCAGGAACGCGTCCGCCACATCATGCACACCCTGCCGCCGAGCGCGCAGGCCGCAATTCAGGAAAGCCTCGACGAAACATCCGGCAACGGCGGCGACTACGACTACGCCTACAGCCAGGAAGATACGCAGGTCCTCCCGGCATACCGGGGCGAAGGATACGAGAACACCACTCACGGGCAAGGGTAGGCATAACGGATGGGGGTTACCCGCAGCTCCGTCTTGCGGCCGGTCAACGGTGCGCTGACGCAGGCCGGAAACATCGTCGAGCTTTTCGTCGACGTCGCACGAAACACGTTCAAACGACCGTTCCAGTTCCGCGAGTTCATCGAACAGGCCTGGTTCATCGCGAGCGTGACGATCCTGCCCACCGCTATGGTGGCGATTCCGTTCGGCGCAGTGGTGTCACTGCAGACGGGGTCGCTGATCAAGCAGCTCGGCGCCGAGTCGTTCACGGGAGCGGCCAGCGTGCTCGCCGTCATTCAGCAGGGTTCCCCGCTGGTGACAGCACTCCTGGTGGCCGGGGCTGCGGGCTCGGCTGTCACGGCGGATCTCGGTGCGCGAACGATTCGCGAAGAGATCGATGCCATGGAGGTTCTGGGTATCAACCCCGTGCAGCGCCTCGTGGTGCCCAGGGTCCTCGCGATGGTTCTCGTCGCGATTCTCCTCAACGGATTGGTGTCCGTGGTCGGTATCGCCGGCGGCTACTTCTTCAATGTGATTCTCCAAGGGGGCAATCCCGGTGCGTACCTGGCATCGTTCTCGGCCTTCGCGCAGCTCCCCGACATCTGGGTGGGTGAACTCAAGGCGGCCGTCTTCGGTGTCATCGCCGGTGTCATTGCGGCGTACAAGGGTTTGCATCCGAAGGGCGGTCCCAAGGGTGTCGGTGACGCCGTGAACCAGTCGGTGGTCATCACGTTCCTGCTGCTGTTCTTTGCCAACCTGATCTTGACCATGGTGTACCTCCAGATCGTTCCGGCGAAGGGATCGTGACCCGATGACAATCGCAAAGGGACGCGGTGACCGGACGCTCATGGCTGCGCGCCGTGTCGGGCGTGCGCCACTCAACGTGCTCGACCGGGCCGGCGAGCAGATGTCGTTCTACGCCAGGGCGATCGCGTGGTCGCCGCACACGCTCGTGCACTACCGCAAGGAAGTTCTGCGGTTGCTCGCCGAAGTGACCTTCGGCAGTGGGGCGCTCGCAGTAATCGGCGGAACCATCGGCGTCATCGCGATGATGTCCGGGTTCACCGGGGTAGTCGTCGGATTGCAAGGTTTCGCAGCCTTGGAGCAGCTGGGCAGCTCCGTGCTCACCGGCTTCCTGTCCGCCTACGTCAACACCCGTGAGATTGCGCCAATCGTTGCAGCTCTCGCACTTTCGGCAACAGTCGGTTGTGGTTTCACTGCGCAGCTGGGGGCCATGCGTATTTCCGAGGAGATCGACGCACTGGAAGTCATGGCGGTGCCGAGTGTTCCGTTCCTTGTGACCACACGCATGATTGCCGGATTCGTTGCCGTCATTCCGCTCTACATCGTGGGTCTTCTTGCGGCGTACCTTGCGTCCCGGCTCATCAGCACGACGTTCAATGGCCAATCGACCGGTTCGTACGATCACTACTTCAACTTGTTCTTGCCACCGCAAGACGTTCTCTACTCGTTCGCGAAGGTCTTGATCTTCGCTTTCGTGCTGATTCTGATTCACTGCTACTACGGCTACCACGCCTCTGGTGGCCCCGCCGGTGTGGGTGTGGCCGTAGGCCGGGCGGTCCGCACGGCGATCGTGACGATCGCCGTACTCGACTTCTTCCTGAGCCTCGCCATCTGGGGCACGACGACCACAGTGAGGGTTGCCGGATGAGCAACACATCGTCTGTTGTGGGTCGACGGGTGTTGGGGCTGGTGTTCTTCCTTGTCCTGGCCCTGTTCCTCGCAGTCACGATCGGCATGTTCAACAAGACGTTCACCAAGGTGGTCAAGATTGGGTTGGTTACCGACACGGTCGGAAACGCGCTGCCGCCCAACGCGGACGTCAAGGTGCGTGGCCTGATCGTCGGTGAGGTGCGCTCGGCTTCCACCACAGAGGGTGAGGTCACCTTGGAACTGGCCATACAGCCGGACAAGGCCGAACTCATTCCGTCCAACGCCACGGCGCGACTGTTACCCAAAACCCTGTTCGGCGAACGGTACGTGTCGCTGATCGTGCCGGAGGGGGACACGGCTCCGCACATCCAGGCCGGTGACGTTCTCGAGCAGGACAAGAGCGGGAACGCCGTCGAGATCGGCGAGGTCCTCGACGGCTTGCTGCCGCTGCTGCAGGCGATCCCGCCGCAGGACCTGGCGAACACGCTCGGTGCCCTGTCGCAGGGACTCAGTGGACGCGGCGCCGAACTCGGTCTGACGCTCGATCGGCTCGAGGAGATCTTCGCCGGACTCAACACGGAACTTCCCGCGATTCAGGAAGACCTGCGGGGCATCGCGGACTTCTCGCAGACGTATTCGGAGGCGGCACCGGACCTGGTCAACGCGCTCGACAACCTGCGGACCACAGGGAACACCGTGGTGGAGAAGCAGAACGAGCTCTCCACCCTGCTGGTGTCCCTGACCGGGACGGGTGCGAGCACGGCGGACCTCCTGGAGACCAACGCCGAGTCGATCGTGAACATCGCGGCCGATTCCCGTGAGGCGCTGCAGATTCTCGGCCGGTATTCGCCGAGCTTCGGCTGCACGTTCGCCGGATTCGCGAAGACGGCTCCCATCGCACGTGCGCTGCTTGCGCCGGACGACCCGAACCCGGGTGTGCGTGCCAGCGTGCAGTTCGTCAATCCGAAGGGCCGATACTTGCCTAACCAGGACGAGCCGCGCCTGCTCGACAACCGTGGACCCGCCTGCTACGACAACGTCACGGCGCCCGGCGGCAAGTTCCCGCAGTATCCGGGTGGGTCGTCGTACAACGATGGTGCCTACCAGGTACCTTCGCGTAACCCGGGACCGTCCACCATCGACTTCTTCCCCGCGCCGGCCGGCGTGCCGGACCAGGTTCCGGGATGGGGAGCCGAGGTCACACCCGCCAGCTATGCGGGTTCGAAGATGGAACAGGACACGCTCGACGTCGTGTACGGCGAAGCAGGAGGCATGGCGCCCGAGGACGTGCCGAGCTGGACGACACTCGTCGGTGCACCGACCATGAGGGGGACTGAGGTGAGTTTCAAGTGAGGGGCCTCCTTGCGCCGTTGATCAAGCTGATTATCTTTGCCGTGGTCACGATCCTGGCCACAGGTCTGCTCGCGGCCACGATCGCCAACCTCGGTGGTGGTGGCGGCACCAAGTTCAACGCGATCTTCTCGGATGTCACCTCCCTCAATGAGGGTGACGAAGTGCGTATCGCAGGTGTCCGGGTCGGTCAGGTCGAGAAGATCGCGATCGTCGACGATCGCGAAGCCGAGGTGCAGTTCACCGTGGCTGATCGAGATTGGTTGCCCGCGAGCACCACTGCGACGATTCGATTCCGGAACCTTGTGGGGCAGCGGTACATCTCGCTCCAGCAGGGCGAGGGCCAGCAGGGGAAGAAGATCACCGCCGGTGACACCATTCCGCTCGAGCGGACCAAACCCGCAGTCAACCTCACGACGCTGTTCAACGGATTCCGTCCGCTCTTCCAGACACTGAGTGCCGAGGACGTCAACAAGTTGTCCTACCAGATCATTCAGGTGTTCCAGGGCGAGTCGGGAACCATCACCGAACTCGTGCGGAACACCGCGAGTCTCACCAACACGGTGGCGGACAAGGACCGGGTGATCGGTGCGGTGATCAACAACCTCAACGATGTGCTCGCCACGGTCAACCAGCGCGACGACCAGCTCGATGCCCTGATCGTGAACACACAGCAGCTCGTCACCGGGTTGTCCGAAGAGCGCGGTACGGTCGGGTCGGCGGTCACGTCCCTCGCCGGCCTCACCGATGCGACAGCAGATCTCCTCGAACCCACGAGGCCGTCCATTCAGGAGTCCATCACTTCGCTCAATACGCTGGCGACGACGTTGAACCGCAACTCGGATACGGTCAACGGCGTTCTGGAAACTCTTCCCGTCAAGCTCGAGAAGCTGGGGCGGGCGGCCAGTTACGGCTCGTGGTTCCAGTTCTACCTGTGCGGAATCGACATCGTTGCAGGCCCGGGAACGGCACCTCAACTGAACTTGCCCACCGGCCTGCCGACCGTGAACCAGCCGCTGTACACCAACTCGGCGAAACGGTGCTCGCTGGATGGCCTACGGGAGTTGCAAACACGATGAGAAAACGTCGCAGCCCGGCAGTGGCTGGTGCCCTCGGCATCCTCGTGGTGCTTTTGGCGACCCTGTCGGCATTCTTCCTCGACTCGCTGCCCTTGATCGGCGCCGGATCGACCTACACCGCGCAATTCTCCGAGGCTGCAGGCCTGAAGCCGTCCAACGAGGTGCGCATCGCCGGTGTGAAGGTCGGCAAGGTCACCGCTGTCGAACTCGACGGAGACCACGTCAACGTCGACTTCAAGGTCACCGATGCGTGGGTTGGCAACGAAACCTCGGCATCTATTCAGATCAAAACGATTCTGGGCCAGAAGTATTTGGCTCTCGACCCCCGCGGTTCCGACTCGTTGAATCCCAATGACCCGATTCCGCTGGAGCGCACCACCTCTCCCTATGACGTGGTGGAAGCGTTCTCGGCGGCAGCGGAGACGGTGGGCGACATCGACTCCGATCAGCTGGCGGAAAGCATGGTGACGTTGTCGCAGGCCTTCGAGGGCACGCCGTCGGAGATCCGCGCGTCGCTCGACGGCGTCAGCAGGCTGTCGGAGACCATCGCGAGCCGCGACCAGGAACTGCGGAAGTTGTTCGACGCGACCGGTACGACGACGAAGGTACTCGCCGACCGCAACGCCGAATTCAACCGGCTGATCACTGATGCGGGCCTTCTGCTCGCCGAACTCAACAGTCGCCAGCAGTCGATCTCACAGCTGCTGACCGGAACCCAGAGGCTGTCGCAGCAGTTGACAGGTCTCGTACGCGAGAACGAAGCCACGATCGGTCCCGCACTCGAACAACTCAACGGGGTCGTCGAAATTCTCAAGGCCAACAACGAGAACCTGGACAGGGCGATGAAACTGTACGAACCGTTCGTCCGCCTGTACACGAACGTGGTCGGCAACGGGCGCTGGTTTGACCAGGTCGTGGTCAACCTTCTTCCGCCGGGTCTCCCGGACATTCCCAGACCCCGTGATCCCGTCCGTACGTTGGGGGGTAACTGATGGCTGACGCCGGCAACGGAGAAACCCGGGGAACCAACCGCGGTCAGATCGCAGTAATCGCGGCGATCGTCATTGTCGCGCTGGTGGTCGCGGGGGCGCTGTGGTGGGTGTTCACCCGCGCAGGCACCACCAAGATCACCGCCTACTTCGACAAGTCCGTAGGCATCTACGAGGGTTCCGACGTCCGTGTCCTCGGAGTGAAGGTCGGATCGATCAACTCGGTGGAGCCACAGGGTGACCAAGTGAAGGTCGAGATGCGGGTCGACCGCGGCATCGACATTCCCGCCGACGCGAAGGCCGCACAGGTCACACCGTCCGTGGTCGCCGACCGCTACGTTCAGCTCACGCCCGTCTATACCGGCGGAGAGACGATGGAGAGCGGGGCCGTGATCCCGCGGGATCGCACGGCTACACCCGTCGAGGTGGACGAGCTGTACGCGAGTATCGAGAAGCTGTCGGCCGCCCTGGGTCCGGAAGGCGCGAACAAGGAAGGTGCACTGACCGAATTCGTCGAGACCGGCGCCGCGAACCTCGATGGCAACGGTGAGGCGTTGGGGCAGAGCATCAATCAGCTCTCGGACGCCGCACGAACGCTCAACGAGAGTCGTGGCGACCTGTTCGACACCGTCAAGAACCTCCAGGTGTTCGTCAGTGCTCTGGCTGCCAACGATCAGCAGGTCCGGGAGTTCAACACGCAGTTGGCCGACCTGTCCGGATTCCTCGCCGGCGAGCGCGAAAACCTCGGTGCGGCGCTGAACCAGCTGGCCATCGCTCTCGGTGACGTCTCGAAGTTCGTCGCCGACAACCGGGAGCTGCTCGCCGAGAATCTCGACGATCTCGTCCCGGTCACCCAGACGCTGGCCGACAACCGCGACTCGTTGGTGAACTCGCTGACATTGCTCCCGTTGGCCGTCAGCAACCTGGCCAACTCGTACGACGCGGAGTCCGGGAACCTGGCATCGCGCCTGGCGTTCCCCGAGCTCCAGGATCCTGCCGGTGTGATCTGCAAGTTGATCGACCTCGGCAGGCTCGTGCCCGGTGATCCGCGTTTCGAAGCGCTGGGGCGTCAGATGCAGCCGTTGATCGACAACTGCAAGAACATCACCTCGCAGATCACGGCATCGGTGACCTCGCCGACGCTCGTGCTCCCGTTCGGAATCCTGAGCGGCGAGAACATCCAGCGAACGGTCACTCCCGGCACGGTGCCGGGTGTCGTGTCGCCACGGTTCGACGACGCAGTAGGCGGTGAGGGCGAATGAGGCGTTCGGTCATTGTCGGTGCCGGGGTGTGCGCTGTCGCCCTCGCAGTGAGTTCCTGTTCGTCGGAGGGTATCTACGGTGTTCCGCTGCCCGGTGGGCCGGACGTCGGGAGCGACCCCATGCACCTGATGATCCAGTTCGACGACGTGCTCGACCTGGTACCCCAGTCGGCCGTCAAGGTGGACGGTGTGCCGGTGGGTCGGGTGGAGTCGATCAAGGTGGCTCCGGACGGCTGGTCGGCCGATGTCGAGGTCATCCTCGATTCGTCGGTGGACCTGGCTGCGAACGCGGTCGCGGCAATCGAACAAACCAACCTCCTCGGCGAGAAGTTCGTGCAGTTGTCCGAACCGCCGGAAGACAAGGATCAGGACCGGTTGCAGAGCGGCGACACGATCAGCCTCGATCGCACCCGGCACGCCACCGAAATCGAGCAGGTCCTCGGTGCGCTGTCGCTGTTGCTCAACGGCGGTGGTGTCGGGCAGCTCCAGCCGATCGTGCACGAACTGAGTACTGCACTCGACGGTCGTGAAGGCCGGGTGCGCAGTTTGCTGGAGCAGGCCAACACGCTCATCGACGGTCTCAATCAGCAACGGGACGACATCACGCGGGCGCTCGACGGCCTCGACGCCCTGACGACGCGCGTGAACGAGCAGAACGAGAAGATCGGGCTCATCCTGGATGACCTGCCGATCGCTGCCCAGGTGCTCAACGAGCAACGCCCGCAGCTGACGCAGATGCTGGTGCAGCTCGATCGGCTCGGTGCGGTCGGCACGGATGTCATCACCCGATCGAAGAACGATCTGATCGCCGACCTCCTGGCGCTTCGTCCGACACTCAAGGCGCTGGCCGATGCCGGCGACGACCTACCCAACTCCCTGGCGTTCATCCCGACGGTTCCGTTCCCGGACGGAGTCGAGCAGATCGCTCTCGGTGGCTCGGTCAACCTTTTCCTGTCGGTCGATCTCCAGATCGGCGACGCGCTGAGCGCACTCGGTGTCGGGCAGGGCAATCCGGTGTACGTGTCACCGAAATTCGGCGAGCCGAAGCCGATCGTCGACCCGACCAACCCGTACTACAACGGCAACGGTCCGCGACCGGGCTGGCCGACGATCTCACTGTTGCCGGTGCCTCCGATCGTTCCCGCCCCGACTTCGGGCCTGCGGCTCCCGGCGCTGCCCGGCACCGCGCCCGCCGGCGCGACCCCGGGCGCGGAGACACCGTCCCCGCAGAACCCGATGGGGGGACTGCTCGAGCAGTTCGGAATTGGGGGTGGACAGTGAGATCGCGACTGGTCAAGATTCAGCTCGTCGCTTTTGCCGTGGTCGCGGTGTTGGGCCTCGTCTACGTGGGCGCCAAGTACGTCCGCCTCGACAATCTGCTCGGGTTCGGCGAGTACGACGTGAACGCACAGTTCAGGGATTCCGGCGGCATCTTCACCAATGCCGAGGTGACATACCGGGGAGTGCCGGTCGGACGGGTCGGCGAGCTGTCACTCACGTCGGACGGACTGAACGTCGAACTCAAGCTCAAGAAGGGCGGCCCCGAGATCCCCGCTTCGGCCAAGGCAGTCGTCGCCAACCGTTCCGCGATCGGTGAGCAGTACGTCGACCTCCAGCCGGACAGCGACGAGGGCCCGTACCTCGCCGAGGGCTCGATGATCACCGAGGCCAACACCTCGACCCCCGTGCCGGTGGAGCAGGTGTTGATGAGTGTCAATGGGCTCGTCCGGTCGGTTCCGACGGATGCGCTGCGTACGGTCACCACTGAACTGGGAACGGCATTGAACGGCAAGGGCGAGGATCTCCAGACGCTGGCGGATGCCCTGTCCACGCTGACCGATGACGGGCTCGACGTTCTACCGGAAACCCTGACCTTGATCCGCGACAGCCAGACGGTATTGGCAACGCAGTCGGATCAGTCGTCGGCGATCATGCAGTTCAGCTCGGATCTCGACGCCGTCGCTGCGCAGCTGCGCACCAGTGACCCCGACGTGCGGGCGGTCATCGACAAGGGCATTCCTGCCAGCGACGAACTCGGCCTGCTGGTCGATCGGACGGGGCCCAGTCTCACGACCGATCTGACCAACCTGTCGGCGCTGGGTCAGAAGCTGGCGCCTCAGGCGATCGCATTGCGACCGATCCTGATGTTCCTTCCGGCCATCGCCGCTTCCGCCTCGACCGTCGCGCCGAACGACGGAACGGTGCACCAGGGCATCGTGCTCGAGACGAACAACCCGCCGTCGTGCACGATCGGTTACGAGGGGACTCATGAAATCCTCGCCGAAATGCAGCGGCGGGATCCGAACTTCGACGACACCCAGCAGGACTTCCCGTTCAACACGGAGGCCAATTGTGACGTGCCTCAAGGGAGCGTGACCGGTGTGCGAAGTGCAGACCGAATCGTGTTCGCCGATCCGGACACGATTCAGCCCTGGGATTTCAAGCCGAAGGTCATGCCGGACACCCTCAACTTGAATCCCATCGCAACGCAGCTCGCTCCGCTTCTCGGGGTTACTCCCAAGTAGCATCTCGGGTTCCATTCGAGCGAGCCGAAGTAAACAATCAGTAGGGTATTGGTGTGACGCGAACTACCACGCCCCCGGAGTCGAACTCATCGGCTCCGGGGAAGGACAGAACTCTGAAGGCCTCGTTTGCTGCGGTGACCGCACTGGTGGTGGTCGCGGTGATTGCAGCCGGATGGTTTGGCTTCGGGTGGGCGCGAGCGCTCTTCGTGGACAAGCCGATCGCCGACGCACGAGATTCCGCGTTGAACGGTGCGCAGCAGGCGGCGATCAACCTCAATTCGGTCGACTCCGCAAACCTCGAAGGTTCCTTCGAGAACATGAAGTCGTCCATCACGGGCGACAAAATGAACCAGGATCTTCAGGCGACCATGGACGGGTTCACCGACCAGATGCGCCAGTCGGGTGCGACGAGCAAGGCCGAACTGATGCAGGGCACTCTGACGGAGCTGAACACGGATGACGGCCTCGCGAAGGCACTGGTCGTCGTAGCGGTCACCACGACGTGGCCTGACCGTTTCGACAAGTCCAAGGTCACCATGAGGTTGGACGTGCAGGACGTCGACGGTGTCTGGAAGGCGTCTTCCGTCGAGCCGGTGGGTGCGCGTATCCCCCTCGAAAACGGCCCGCTGCCCGCCGACGGCGCCGCACCGGCACCGGCAGAGCAGGCACCGGCACCGGGGGAGCAGGCACCGGCACCGACCGATGGTCCGGCCGCCCCCGCGCCCGAGTTGGTTCCGGCGCCCGGTGACACCGGCGGTCAGTAGTTGTGATGAGCCGCGCCGGATTCGTCGCCGCGGTGCCCACGTCGACGAGAGTTCGTCGTGCAATGAGAAAGTGGTGAACTATGCCCCCCAAGCGCCGTAACAACGTGCCGGACAGCGCTGCAAAGGGCAGGCGTCCCCGGGTAGCGGGAACCCGCAACCGTGTCAACGACCCGGCATCGCGAGTAACTCCGCCGCCTTCGCCCACGACGAAACTTCCGAAGAAGTCGTCGACTGATCCCGAGCAGGACCCGACCGCGAAAAGCCCTGTCGAGCAGGAGAATGTGGCGGCAGCGGCTGCCGTCGACACGGCCGCGACGCCGGACACGAAGACTGCTGACGCGAAGCCCGCTGACACGAAGCCCGCTGACACGAAGGCCGCGGATACTGGCGAGCCGGTGTCGATGGCGAAGTCGACGTCGGTGCAGAAGGCAGCGCCGGGCGCCAAGACTGTGTCCACGGCCAAGGCAAGTGCGGCAGGGAAGGCGAAGGTCCCCAACCTGCAGCCGCGTATCAGTACCCAATCGGCTCCGAAGGCGACACCGGAGATCGGCAGTAGCCGTATCACGTGGAAGCTGGTGGGGATCCTGGGTGCTGTCGCAGCGGTGCTGGGCATCTTCGCGGTCGTGGCGGCATTTCAGCCGGGCGGGCACATCACCAACACCGCGTGGGTGGACGAGAGTGGCACCGCGGAGGTGACCAAGGCCGGAACCGAGGCGATCGAGTCGCTGTACACCTACAACTACGAGACGATCGACCAGGATTTCGACAAGGCCCGGGGTTACTTGAACGAGGCCAAGCGTGCCGAGTTCGATCAGACTGCGGCGACGACGAAAGACGCGGCCATCCAGACCAAGACTGCCACCGAGGCGTCGGTCACCGACATCGGTGTCACCTTCCTCGAAGGAGACAGGGCGGAACTCTTGGCGCACATGAACGTGAGTGCCACGGGAGACGCTGTGGCGCAGGGCAGTGCGGCAACGCCGTTGTCGGTCAAGCTGGAGAAGGTCGACGGCAAGTGGGTGCTGTCCGACATCTCGGACAGCGAAGGCTGAGCTGATCTACGCTCCCCGGACGAGCGGCCTCGAAAACAGTGTAGGCAGCTGAACCGTGTAGTCAGCTGAACAACGAATTCGCCAGTGCGACTGGGGTCGTGCGGTTCGGTGTGCCTATCGGCGTGACGTGTCGACCGGCAAAGTATGTGCCGCAGCGGTTTTCGAGTGTCCGTTCGCGTCGGGCGGTACCCGTCGCGGCGTGAGGAATGTGGGCGCCCACCAGTTCGCTTCACCCATCAGTGCGACGAGGGCGGGGACGAGCATCATCCGGATCACGGTGGCGTCGATGATCAAGGCCACGATCATGCCCAGGCCGATGAACCGCATCATCGTCAGGTCCGAGAGGGTGAAGGCTCCCGTGACAACGATGAGTAGTGCGGCCGCGGCCGTGACGATGCGGCCGGTGTGCGCGGTGCCGATCCGCACGGCATCTTCCGTTGACGCGCCCTGCTCGTGGGCCTCGACCATCCGCGACATCAGGAAGATCTCGTAGTCGGTGGAGAGTCCGAACACGACGGCGATGATGAGGACGACCATCGTCGCGGGCAGTGGGCCCGGCGTCACACCGAGTAGTTCGGCTCCGTGACCGTCCTCGAAAATCCACGTGAGGATGCCGAACGAGGCGGCAAGGCTGAGGGCGGCCATCGCGATCGCCTTCAACGGCAGGACCACGGAGCCGAAAGCCGGGACCATCAGGGCGAAGGTGACGGCCACCATGATCCCGATCATCCACGGCAGTGTGGCGCCCATCGAGTCCAGCCCGTCGGCGGTGAGGGCGTTGAGTCCGCCGATCTGTTTCTCGGTGCCTGCCGGCGCCGGGAGCTCGCGAAGAGTCGCTGCCGTCGTCATCGCCCCTTCCGTTCTGTCGGCGTCGTCGAAAATGGCCCGGATTGCGGTGAAGCTTTCCGTGGTGCCGACCGGAACCACGCGGCGAACGCCCTCTACCTCCGCCGTCGCCTGAAAGAACTCCGCCGTCGCCGAAGCCGGCGGAGCCTTGCCGTCGGTGCCGAACAGGACGAGAGTCGCACCGTTGTTGGCGAGCGGGAAGTCGGTGGCCAGGTCGTCGACGGCGAGGCGGGCCGGATGACCCGCGGGCAACCCGGTGTGATCCAGGTCGCCCAGCGAGGCGCCGACGAGCGGGGCGGAGAGGACCAGCAGACCGGCGACGATGCCGACGGCAACCGCGACGGGCCGCCGCATCACTCGGGCGGCGACACCGCCCCAGAATCGGTGCGCCCGGTCCTCGCTACGTTCGACCACTCCCGGGCGCCAGGTGAGCGAGTTGATTCGGGGGCCGAGGACGGTGAGTGCGGCGGGTAGCGCCGACAGCGACAGGACAGCGGCGATACCGATGGCTGCCATGCCCCCGTAGGCGAACGACCGGACCAGCGCCTGCGGGAAGACGAGCATGCCCACGAAACCGCAGACGAGGAGAAGTGCGGAGAACCCCACGGTCCGTCCAGCGGTGGCCATCGTGCGCTGAACAGCCTCCGAGGTCTCGGCCCCGGACCGCAGTTCCTCACGGAAGCGGGTTACAACGAACAACCCGTAGTCGACGGACATCCCCAGTCCGACCAGGCTGGCGATATTGATCGAGAACGCGCTGACCTCGGTGAAGTAGGAGATTCCTCGCAGTGCACCGAGTGCGCCCAGGATCGCGAGGCCGCCGATGCACAGGGGGACGGCGGCCCCCACGAGTCCGCCGAAAATGACAAGGAGCAAGACCAGCAGGATCGGGAAGGAAATGGCTTCGGCCGTGATCAGGTCGCTCTCCGACTCCTCGTTGTACGCATTGGCGATCACGCTGAATCCGCTGAACTCGGTATTCACACCATCGATGAGGAGAAGGGGTGCGAGATCGTGGTACGCGGCGATCCTGGTGTTCTCGCTGCCGTGTAGAGACAGGACGACGAGTCCCTCGGTGCCGTCGGTGGAGCGCAGAAACTCCCGGGCCTGCGCCGGCGCCGTCCAGTACGAGAGGGGAGTGTTGGCAAGCGCAGCCGGATCGATCTGCGCCAGCCGCGCGGACACCGCGGGACCCAGGGCGTCGATCGTCTCTCCGGGACGTGCCGTGTAGGTCACCGCGAGGTCGGGCGTCTGGCGGCCGAACTCCTCCTCGATCAGGCTCTCGACGCCGGCCGATTCGCTGCCTGGGTCGGTGTACCCACCCAGGCTCAGCCGGTCGAACACCCCCGAACCCCAGGCGCCGCTCGCCAGCACGAGGAAAATCACCACCGTCAGGACCAGCTTCGGGCGGGCAACGACGAGAGCACTCCAGCGCGTCACGGCCCTCCTTCCCCCGAGGTCTCGGCGATCGCGTGGGCATATTGTTCACCGCCCCCGGGCTGCGGGGAAGGGGTGGTGAACAGGCTCGGCGGGCGGTTCTCGACGACGCGGAGGCGACGCGACACGCACGCTGACTCTTGACGCCGGGGTGATCACGCGTCACTCTGATGCGTGAACATGCGCTTCCGGCGCGTGGCCGAGCGCCCGGCTGGGTGCTCCTTCGGCTGCCCGACTCGACATCTGCTGAGTTTGGGTGTACTTTTGGACGTTGCGCTGGCTGCCTCCTGTCCACCTCTCGTCTCAACTGCTGTGAAGTGTTTCCACTTCTCGCCTCTGTGACGGGTTTCGTTCGGGTTGTAACCAGCGAAATTCAAAGCAGATACAGCGGCGGTCGCAACAGCACAGAGCGGCCCGCGTGAGGTGCTGGAAGGACGCATCTTGGCAGTCTCTAGCCAGACCAAGGCAGTTTCCGGAATCCCCGGAGCCCCGAAGAGGGTTTCGTTCGCGAAAATTCGCGAACCCCTCGAAGTTCCCGGGCTTCTTGATGTACAAACCGATTCGTTCGAGTGGTTGATCGGTGCGCAGAGCTGGCGCGAGCGCGCCGCCGCTCGTGGCGACAGCGCAATCTCCGGCGGTCTCGAGGACATTCTCGCGGAGCTCTCTCCGATCGAGGACTTCTCGGGCTCGATGTCTCTGTCCTTCTCGGACCCACGCTTCGACGAGGTCAAGGCCTCGACGGACGAGTGCAAAGACAAAGACATGACCTACGCGGCGCCGTTGTTCGTCACCGCGGAGTTCATCAACAACAACACCGGTGAGATCAAGAGCCAGACGGTCTTCATGGGTGACTTCCCGATGATGACCGACAAGGGCACGTTCATCATCAACGGCACCGAGCGCGTCGTCGTCTCGCAGCTGGTGCGTTCCCCTGGCGTGTACTTCGACCATTCGGTCGACAAGGGCACCGAGAAGGACCTGCACAGCGTCAAGGTCATCCCCGGCCGCGGCGCATGGCTCGAGTTCGACGTCGACAAGCGCGACACCGTTGGTGTCCGCATCGACCGCAAGCGTCGTCAGCCCGTCACCGTGCTGCTGAAGGCCCTCGGCTGGACCACCGAGCAGATCACCGAGCGTTTCGGCTTCTCGGAGATCCTCATGGCCACGCTGGAGAAGGACAACACCGCCGGCACCGACGAGGCGCTGCTCGACATCTACCGCAAGCTGCGCCCGGGCGAGCCGCCCACCAAGGAGAGCGCGCAGACGCTGCTGGAGAACCTGTTCTTCAAGGACAAGCGGTACGACCTGGCACGCGTGGGTCGCTACAAGATCAACAAAAAGCTGGGCCTGAACACCGGGCAGCCGATCGTGGCGTCGACCCTCACCGAGGAAGACATCGTCGCCACCATCGAGTACCTGGTGCGCCTGCACGCCGGTGACACCGAGATGACCGCCCCCGGCGGCGTCACGGTCCCCGTCGAGGTCGACGACATCGACCACTTCGGTAACCGTCGCCTGCGCACGGTCGGTGAGCTCATCCAGAACCAGATCCGCGTGGGCCTGTCCCGCATGGAGCGTGTGGTTCGTGAGCGCATGACCACCCAGGACGTCGAGGCGATCACGCCGCAGACACTGATCAACATCCGGCCCGTCGTCGCCGCGATCAAGGAGTTCTTCGGAACCTCCCAGCTGTCGCAGTTCATGGACCAGAACAACCCGCTGTCGGGGCTGACGCACAAGCGTCGTCTGTCCGCCCTCGGCCCAGGTGGTCTGTCGCGCGAAAGGGCTGGTCTGGAGGTGCGAGACGTTCACCCGTCGCACTACGGCCGCATGTGCCCGATCGAGACCCCTGAGGGTCCGAACATCGGTCTGATCGGTTCGTTGTCGGTGTACGCACGGGTCAACCCGTTCGGCTTCATCGAGACGCCGTACCGCAAGGTCGTCGACGGCCAGGTCACGGACCAGGTCGACTACCTGACCGCGGACGAAGAGGACCGCCACGTCGTCGCCCAGGCCAACTCGGCCATCGACGCCAACGGTCACTTCACCGACGACCGCATTCTGGTTCGTCGTAAGGGCGGCGAGGTCGAGTTCGTGTCGTCCGCCGACATCGACTACATGGACGTCTCGCCGCGACAGATGGTGTCCGTCGCAACCGCGATGATCCCGTTCCTCGAGCACGACGACGCCAACCGTGCCCTCATGGGCGCGAACATGCAGCGTCAGGCGGTGCCGCTCGTTCGCAGTGAGGCTCCGCTGGTCGGCACCGGCATGGAGCTGCGGGCTGCAGTCGACGCCGGCGACGTCATCATCACCGAGAAGACCGGTGTCGTGGAAGAGGTCTCCGCGGACTACGTCACGGTCATGGCCGACGACGGAACCCGCAAGACCTACCGGATGCGCAAGTTCGCGCGTTCGAACCAGGGCACCTGCGCCAACCAGCGTCCGATCGTGGACGAGGGACAGCGTGTCGAGACCGGACAGGTTCTCGCCGACGGCCCCTGCACCGAAAACGGTGAGATGGCCCTCGGAAAGAACCTGCTCGTCGCGATCATGCCGTGGGAAGGCCACAACTACGAGGACGCGATCATCCTGTCGCAGCGCCTCGTGGAGGAGGACGTTCTCACCTCGATCCACATCGAGGAGCACGAGATCGATGCCCGCGACACCAAGCTCGGTGCCGAGGAGATCACTCGGGACATCCCGAACGTCTCCGACGAGGTCCTCGCCGACCTCGACGAGCGCGGCATCATCCGTATCGGTGCCGAGGTTCGTGACGGTGACGTGCTGGTCGGAAAGGTCACGCCCAAGGGCGAGACCGAGCTGACCCCCGAGGAGCGTCTGCTGCGCGCCATCTTCGGTGAGAAGGCTCGTGAGGTCCGCGACACGTCGCTCAAGGTTCCGCACGGTGAGACCGGCAAGGTCATCGGCATTCGTGTGTTCTCGCGCGACGACGACGACGATCTGCCCCCCGGTGTCAACGAGCTGGTCCGCGTCTACGTGGCACAGAAGCGCAAGATCCAGGACGGCGACAAGCTCGCCGGCCGCCACGGCAACAAGGGCGTCATCGGCAAGATCCTCCCCCAGGAGGACATGCCGTTCCTGCCCGACGGCACCCCGGTGGACATCATCCTGAACACCCACGGTGTTCCGCGTCGTATGAACATCGGTCAGATCTTGGAGACCCACCTCGGGTGGATCGGCAAGACGGGCTGGAACGTGCAGGTCGCCGGCGACGGCTCGCGTCCCGATTGGGCCGAGCAGCTGCCGGAGGAGATGCTGTCCGCTCCCGCCGACTCCAACATCGCCACCCCCGTGTTCGACGGTGCCAAGGAAGACGAGCTGACCGGTCTTCTCGGTTCGACACTGCCGAACCGTGACGGCGAAGTGATGGTCGCGTCCGACGGAAAGGCCACCTTGTTCGACGGCCGTTCCGGCGAGCCGTTCCCGTACCCGGTGTCGGTCGGCTACATGTACATCATCAAGCTGCACCACTTGGTCGACGACAAGATCCACGCACGTTCGACCGGTCCGTACTCGATGATCACCCAGCAGCCGCTCGGCGGTAAGGCCCAGTTCGGTGGCCAGCGCTTCGGTGAGATGGAGTGCTGGGCGATGCAGGCCTACGGCGCGGCTTACACGCTGCAGGAACTGCTCACCATCAAGTCGGACGACGTGGTGGGTCGAGTCAAGGTGTACGAGGCCATCGTCAAGGGCGAGAACATCCCCGAGCCGGGTATCCCGGAGTCGTTCAAGGTGCTCCTCAAGGAGCTTCAGTCGCTCTGCCTGAACGTGGAGGTGCTGTCCTCGGACGGTGCGGCCATCGCGATGGCGGACGGCGACGACGAGGACCTCGAGCGCGCCGCAGCGAACCTGGGCATCAACTTGTCCCGGAACGAAGCGGCCACGGTCGACGACCTCGCGAACTAGGTTTCGGTCCCCGGGCCCGTGAGAAATCAGGGGCCCGGGGGCGTAGTTCACATTTGAATTGGCAGTCAGGTATCGGCGGCCACCGCTGATCCACAATCCCTCTGGGGAAAGGAAGTTACGTGCTCGACGTCAACTTCTTCGATGAACTCCGCATTGGCCTCGCCAGTGCAGAGGACATCCGCAATTGGTCCTACGGCGAGGTCAAGAAGCCGGAGACCATCAACTACCGCACGCTCAAGCCCGAGAAGGACGGCCTCTTCTGCGAGAAGATCTTCGGCCCCACCCGGGACTGGGAGTGCTACTGCGGTAAGTACAAGCGTGTCCGCTTCAAGGGCATCATCTGTGAGCGTTGCGGCGTCGAGGTGACTCGCGCCAAGGTTCGCCGTGAGCGCATGGGCCACATCGAACTGGCTGCCCCGGTCACCCACATCTGGTACTTCAAGGGCGTGCCCAGCCGGCTCGGCTACCTGCTCGACCTTGCGCCGAAGGATCTCGAAAAGATCATCTACTTCGCCGCATACGTCATCGTCGGTGTCGACGAGGAGCTGCGTCACAACGAGCTCTCCACGCTCGAAGCCGAGATGCAGGTCGAGAAGAAGGCTGTCGCGGATCAGCGTGACGCCGACCTCGAGGCTCGCGCGCAGAAGCTCGAGGCCGACATCGCCGAACTCGAGGCCGAGGGCGCAAAGTCCGACGTCCGCCGCAAGGTCAAGGACGGCGGCGAGCGCGAGATGCGTCAGCTCCGCGATCGCGCGCAGCGGGAGCTGGATCGTCTCGACGAGATCTGGACCACGTTCACCAAGCTGAGCGTCAAGCAGCTCATCGTCGACGAGCTGCTCTACCGCGAGCTGGTCGACCGCTACGGCGAGTACTTCACCGGTGCCATGGGCGCCGAGTCGATCCAGAAGTTGATGGAGAACTTCGACATCGACGCCGAAGCGGAGAACCTGCGTGAGACCATCCGCAGCGGCAAGGGGCAGAAGAAGCTCCGCGCACTGAAGCGTCTCAAGGTCGTCGCAGCTTTCCAGACGAACCAGAACTCGCCGATGGGCATGGTTCTCAACGCCGTTCCGGTGATCCCGCCGGAGCTGCGGCCGATGGTGCAGCTCGACGGTGGACGTTTCGCCACGTCCGACCTGAACGACCTGTACCGCCGCGTCATCAACCGCAACAACCGCCTCAAGCGACTGATCGACCTCGGTGCCCCCGAGATCATCGTCAACAACGAGAAGCGGATGCTGCAGGAGTCGGTGGACGCACTCTTCGACAACGGCCGTCGCGGCCGTCCGGTCACCGGTCCCGGTAACCGCCCGCTGAAGTCCCTGAGCGACCTGCTCAAGGGTAAGCAGGGTCGATTCCGTCAGAACCTGCTCGGTAAGCGCGTCGACTACTCGGGTCGTTCCGTCATCGTCGTCGGTCCCCAGCTGAAGCTGCACCAGTGTGGTCTGCCCAAGCTGATGGCTCTCGAGCTGTTCAAGCCGTTCGTGATGAAGCGTCTGGTCGACCTGAACCACGCGCAGAACATCAAGTCCGCCAAGCGCATGGTGGAACGCCAGCGCGCACAGGTGTGGGACGTCCTCGAAGAGGTCATCGCCGAGCACCCCGTGCTGCTGAACCGTGCACCGACGCTGCACCGTCTGGGCATCCAGGCCTTCGAGCCGCAACTGGTCGAGGGCAAGGCCATCCAGCTCCACCCGCTGGTGTGTGAGGCGTTCAACGCCGACTTCGACGGTGACCAGATGGCCGTGCACCTTCCGCTGTCCGCGGAGGCGCAGGCCGAGGCGCGCATCCTGATGCTGTCGTCGAACAACATCCTCTCGCCCGCGTCGGGTCGACCGCTCGCCATGCCGCGTCTGGACATGGTCACCGGTCTGTACCACCTGACCCGGTTGGACGAGGGTGCCACCGGCGAGCTGAAGGCTTCCGACGGAGAGGGCGCCGAACAGGGCGTGTACTCCTCGCCTGCCGAGGCTCAGATGGCCGTCGATCGTGGTGCGCTGGTCGTGCAGGCGAAGATCAAGGTGCGGCTCACGCAGCAGCGCCCGCCTCGTGACCTCGAGTCGGAGCTGTTCCCCGAGGGCTGGAACTACGGTGACGGCTGGACCGCGGAGACGACCCTGGGTCGGGTGCTCTTCAACGAGCTGCTTCCCGCGGACTACCCGTTCGTCAACGAGCAGATGCCGAAGAAGCGTCAGGCGACGATCATCAACGACCTCGCCGAGCGTTACCCCATGATCGTGGTCGCGCAGACCGTCGACAAGCTGAAGGACGCCGGCTTCTACTGGGCCACGCGTTCCGGTGTCACGGTCTCCATCTCCGACGTCCTCGTGCCGCCGGAGAAGGCTCAGATCATGGAGTCCTTCGAGGCTCAGGCCGATCAGATCGAGAAGAAGTACCAGCGTGGTGCCCTGAACAAGACCGAGCGCAACAGCGCCCTGGTCAAGATCTGGTCCGAGGCCACCGATGAGGTCGGTAAGGCCATGGAGGCCCACTTCCCCGACGACAACCCGATCCCGATGATCGTGAAGTCCGGCGCCGCCGGCAACATGACTCAGGTTCGTTCGCTCGCCGGTATGAAGGGTCTGGTGACCAACCCCAAGGGTGAGTTCATCCCGCGTCCGATCAAGTCTTCCTTCAAGGAAGGCCTGACCGTTCTCGAGTACTTCATCAATACGCACGGTGCCCGTAAGGGTCTGGCCGACACCGCGCTGCGTACCGCCGACTCGGGTTACCTGACCCGTCGTCTGGTGGACGTGTCGCAGGACGTCATCGTTCGTGAGGTCGACTGTGGAACCGAGCGTGGCATCGTCACCACCATCGCGGAGAAGCAGCCCGATGGCACGATGATCCGCGATGCTCACGTGGAGACCAGCACGTACGCCCGTACGCTGGCCGCCGACGCGGTCGACGCGAACGGAAACGTCATCGTCGAGCGTGGTCACGACCTGGGCGACCCGGCTATCGATGCGCTGCTCGAAGCGGGCATCACGCAGGTCAAGGTCCGTTCGGTGCTCACCTGCACCACCGGCACCGGCGTCTGCGCCACCTGCTACGGCCGGAGCATGGCCACCGGCAAGCTGGTCGACATCGGTGAGGCCGTCGGTATCGTCGCCGCACAGTCCATCGGTGAGCCCGGCACCCAGCTGACCATGCGTACGTTCCACCAGGGTGGTGTCGCCGGAGACGACATCACCGGTGGTCTGCCGCGTGTTCAGGAGCTGTTCGAGGCCCGCGTCCCCAAGGGCAAGGCCCCGATCGCCGACGTCACCGGACGTGTCCAGCTCGAGGACGGCGACCGCTTCTACAAGATCACCATCGTCCCGGACGACGGTGGCGAAGAGGTTGTCTACGACAAGCTCTCGAAGCGTCAGCGTCTGCGTGTCTTCAAGCACGAGGACGGCACCGAACGCCTTCTGGCCGACGGTGACCACGTCGAGGTCGGTCAGCAGCTCATGGAAGGTGCTGCCGATCCCCACGAGGTGCTGCGCGTCATGGGCCCCCGCCAGGTGCAGATCCACCTCGTCAACGAGGTCCAGGAGGTGTACCGGAGCCAGGGTGTGTCGATCCACGACAAGCACATCGAGGTCATCGTGCGCCAGATGCTGCGTCGCGTGACGATCATCGACTCGGGTGCCACGGAGTTCCTGCCCGGTTCATTGACCGAGCGGGCCGACTTCGAGGCGGCCAACCGTCGGGTCGTGTCCGAAGGTGGCGAGCCTGCGGCCGGTCGTCCGGTACTCATGGGTATCACCAAGGCATCGCTGGCCACCGACTCGTGGCTGTCTGCGGCGTCGTTCCAGGAGACCACTCGCGTGCTGACCGATGCGGCAATCAACTGTCGCTCGGACAAGCTGATCGGTCTGAAGGAAAACGTGATCATCGGAAAGCTGATCCCCGCCGGTACCGGTATCAACCGTTACCGCAACATCCAGGTTCAGCCCACCGAAGAGGCACGTGCGGCGGCGTACGCGGTTCCGTCCTACGACGACCAGTACTACAGCCCGGACGGCTTCGGCCAGAACACCGGTGCTGCAGTGCCGCTGGACGATTACGGGTTCAGCAACGATTACCGGTAGGGGCGCAGCCCCTGTGAGTGGTTGACGAGTCTCAGGACTCGTCGTCCGTTCACCCAGACCAGGCCCCACCCCTTTCTCTTCGGGGGTTGGGCCTTTCTGTGTCGGGCCTGTGCTACCGCGGAACGTGGAACGTGGTCAGCGACGCCGAGCTCGAGGTGAGTTCGGCCCAGCTGCACGGGACGGTGAGCACGGCGAGTGCGGACGTCGGGAACTTCTCGCGTATCGCCACCGCATCCCCGGTGTCGGGGTTGCCCGCCAGATCGAGTGCGGTTGTCGGCATTCCGGGGTCGTGTCCGACGACCAGCAGAGTGCGCACCGATACGTCGGTCTCGGCGATCTCGGCGACCACCTGCGCGGGGTACGCACCATAGAGCGCCTCGCTGAAGGTGGTTGGTGCAGTGACCCCTGCGGCGGCGAGGGTGTCGCAGGTGCGCACGGAGGTCGAGCACAACACCGCATCGACGGGTGGCTGCATCGCCCTGAGCCAGTCTCCGGCCATCGCGGCCTGGCGTCGGCCCCGTGGGGCGAGCGGGCGGTCGTGGTCGGCGACTCCCGCCGGGTATGCCGACTTCCCGTGCCGCATGAGGATCAGCGTGCGGCTGTGCGGGGTCTTGTGCGTGGCCATGGCTAGACGCTAAGGCATGGTTTCGGATTGTCGAGACGGGCCCCGCAGCGGCCGGTAGCGTCGCAGCCGTGGCCTCCCTCCAGCTAGCCGACGGTCGGACACTCGCGTACGAAGAGTGGGGCGACGTCGACGGCATGCCCGTGTTCTTCGCCCACGGCACCGGGGACTCCCGTCTCGCCCGGTACCCCGACGACACCCTCACCCGGTCTCTCGGATTGCGGCTGATCACCGCTGACCGCCCCGGCGTCGGGGGCTCCACCCAGCTGCGGGGCCGGAGTCTGCTGGACTGGCCGCAGGATGTCTCCGCTCTCGCGGACGAGCTGGAGATCGAGCGATTCGCAATCGCCGGCTGGTCCGGCGGTGGACCGCACGCGTTGGCCGCAGCGCACCTGCTCGGTGACAGGGTCACCCGGTTGGTGCTGGCTTCCCCGCTCGGCCCGTTCGACGAGCAGGGCTCCCGGGACCTCGTGCTCAATCGCGACCTGCGCATGATCTGGCGACTCAACCATGCTCGTTTCGTCGCCACCGCTGCAGCGCGACACGAGTCGAAAGCATCCCGCCGCGATCTGCGGAAGTTCGTCACACACCTCGCCGAGGAGGCCCCCGCGGACCGGGACGTGCTGCTCGACCCGGTGCTGGAGCCGATGTTCGAGGAAGAAATGGGAGAGGCGCTGGTGCAGGGAGGCGTCGGAGTTCTCGACGACATGTGGGCGTTCCTGGAGTGGGGGTTCGTGCCCGAGGACATCACCCAGCCGGTCGACGTGTTCTACGGCGACGCCGACGACATCCTGGCCCCGGAGATGTATCGGCGCCTCGCCCAGCGACTGGGCGCCGCCGACACCCATGTTTGGGTGGGCGGTGGCCACTACCAGGTGTTCGCCCGCTGGGCCGAGTTCCTGCAGCCGTTGGTCGCCGGCCGCCGCGACGCTGTGAACTAGCTTTGCCCGACCGTGGTCCGTTCGCTGTCGAGCTGGGCCATCTGCGCGGGTGCGTAGCGGTCGCCGGCGACCGCGGAATCTGGAACCGCTGCGGCGATGCCGGCCAGGTCCGCGGCGCTCAGGTGCACGTCGAGCGCGCCAAGCGTTTCGGTGAGGCGGGTGACCTTGCGGGCGCCGACGACCGGGACGATGTCGCCGCCCTGCGCGAGCACCCAGGCGATCGCGAGTTGTGCGACGGTCACCCCGTGTTGCGCGGCGAGTTCGGCCATCGTGTCGACGAGCCGCAGATTCTGTCGGAGGTTCTCGCCCTGAAATCGCGGGCTGTGCGAGCGGAAATCGTCGGGCGCCAGCGCGGAATTCGACCGCAGTGAGTCACTGAGCAGACCGCGGGACAGCACCCCGTACGCGGTGACGCCGATGCCGAGTTCGCGGCACAGGGGAAGGATCTCGTTCTCGATGCCGCGCGAGATCAGCGAGTACTCGATCTGCAGGTCGGCGATGGGGTGCACGGCGGTCGCGCGGCGGATCGTCTCGGGACCCACCTCCGACAGGCCGATGTGCCGCACGTAGCCGGCCTCGACCAGTTCACCGATCGCGCCGACTGTGTCCTCGATCGGCACGCTGGGGTCGAGGCGGGCGGGACGGTAGATGTCGATATAGTCGACGCCGAGTCGCTGCAGCGAGTACGCGAGGAAGTTGCGGATCGAGTCGGGCCGGTTGTCGACTCCGCCCCACGTGCCTCCCGGTCCGCGCATTGCACCGAACTTCACGCTCAACGTGACGTCCTCGCGCCTGCGGCCGGACAGCGCTGCGCCGATCAGGGTTTCGTTGTGACCGGACCCGTAGAAGTCGCCGGTGTCGATGAGGTCGATTCCCGCATCGAGGGCGGCGTGGATCGTTGCGGTCGACTCCGCGTCTTCCGACCGGCCGTACATCCCGGACATGCCCATGGCGCCGAGTCCGATCCGGCTGACGGTGGGACCTGTGGTTCCGAGTGTGGTTGTGGGGACCATGATGTGCTCCTGATGGTCGTCGTGGTGTGGGACCGACACCAGCGTGATCCGCTCGGGACACGACAACCAGAGACCCTTCATCGGGGGACCGGCGATCCCTGGCAGGGCATCCGCGTGTCAGGCACAGTTGGTCCATGGACCGCACCGAGCTGGCCGACTTCCTCCGCCGTCGCAGAGAGCAGTTGGTCCCCGCGGATGTGGGCTTACCGCCGGGTGTCCGGCGCCGGACCCCCGGACTGCGACGCGATGAGGTCGCGCTGCTCGCAGGTATGTCCACCGACTACTACACCCGGCTCGAGCAGGCTCGCGGCCCGCACCCGTCGACCTCGGTGCTGGGCTCCCTTGCCCGGGCACTGCGGCTGACCGATGACCAGCGTGACCATCTCTACCTGTTGTCGGGACAGGTGCCACCGCTGCGTGCGGTAGGGGACAAGCACGTCGGGCCGGGACTGCTGCACCTACTGGACAAGCTCGACGACACCCCGGCCTGCGTCATCTCCGACCTCGGTGAGGTGCTGGTGCAGAACCGCATGCACGTCGCCCTGTTCGGGGACGAGTCCGCGTTTTCCGGTCTCGAACGCTACCTTCCGTGGCGGTATTTCGTGCACCCGGAGGAACGCTCGATGTTTCCCGAGGAAGAACACGAGCGGCTCGCCGCGAACCAGATCGCGGATCTGCGGGCCACCGCGACGTGACGGAACTGGTGACTCGACTGCGCGAGCGGAGCTGCGAGTTCGCAGCGCTGTGGGACCGCCATGACGTGGCGGTACGCCGCTCCGACACCAAGAGCGTGCTCCACGCGGAGGTCGGACGGATCGACCTAGTGTGCGAGACGCTTCTGACACCGAGCGCCTACCAACACCTGCTGGTGTACCTGCCGCAACCGGGTTCCGACGCCCGGGCGAGGCTCGATGTCCTGCGGGTGATCGGTACCCAGCAGATGGTCTGATCACACGGAGAGGGGACCTACCTTGGCGACTGCCCGCACGGTGTCTTCGACCAGGAACCACACTGTCAACGACGTGTCGTCGCGGCGCGAGCGAAGAATGATCTTGTCCGTCGACACGATCGGCGACAGGTATTCGAGCACGGCGCGGTGCGGGTTGTCGACGAGGCGGCCGCCACCCGGGTGCTCGTGATCGGCCAACAACTCTTCCACCGCTTGCCAGTAGACGGCGTTGTTGACGTGGTCGAACGGGTCGATGTCGGTGCGGCGCAGCCCGAATGGCGTCTCCTCGACGCCTTCCTCGTCGGTCGACGGAGCGTCCTCGACCAGCCAGCGCTTCCATTTCAAGCGCGTTTCGCCGGCGGACTCACCGAGTGCATCGATGAACCCGTCCTCGATACGCGTCGGCATCCCGGTTGCGGCGCTGATGTGAATCCAGAATCCTTCGGTCTCGATCAGGGCGCCTTTTTCGCCTTCGATCTGTACCCGCATGTTCGTCCATCGGGTGGACAACCCCGAACACCAGCGGCGAAGGTGCACGCGTTCAGGCCACACCGCCGGACGGATGATGTCGATGACCGTCCGGCGGACTATCCACAGGGGGTGGCTCTCGGCGGCGTCGACGGCCTCGAGGTTGTCCAGCCCGGCGTCTTGCAGGTAGCGGGCGATCCCGTCGAGGCGCAGTCGCTTGGCCGCGTCGATGTCCCCGGTGCGTACGGGCCAGGAAGTCTCGAAAACTCGGCCGCGATCAGGGAGCACGGCCAGTGGCTGATCGAGTGACAAGGTGCGTTTCCTTCGCTCGTGGACAGTCTCCTGATTCTCGCATTCGGCGGCGAGGGTTGTTCGGAGACGCGTTTCTCAGTACAGTTTCCATAACTGTTACTTCCTGTAACACACACGAACACTGGTCCGAACAGGTGTGAGGAATCCGCAAATGGCATATGTCATCACGCAGGCGTGCTGCAACGACGCGAGCTGTGTCTCCGCTTGCCCCGTGAACTGCATCCATCCGACGCCGGAGGAGCGGGAGTTCGCTCAGACCGAGATGCTCCACATCGACCCCGAGACCTGCATCGACTGCGGGGCGTGCGTCGACGCCTGTCCCGTGGACGCGATCTTCCCGGAAGACAAGCTCCTGGGATCGCTCACCCGCTACAAGGACATCAACGCCGACTACTACACGACGAATCCCATGCCGACGGGGTGGCTTCCGCTCACTCCCGCCACCCCGCCGCGACGGGATCTGGGGAAGCTGCGGGTCGCCGTCGTCGGTGCCGGGCCTGCTGCCTGCTACGCCGCCGGTGAGCTGCTCGAGCGCTCCGACGTCGAGGTCGACATGTTCGAGAAGCTGCCGACGCCGTGGGGCCTCGTCCGCGCCGGGGTCGCGCCGGACCATCCCGGCACCAAGGAGGTGACGCGGATGTTCGAGTGGAGCCTCGACCGCCCGAACTTCGAATTTCACCTCAACGTCGAGGTCGGCAAGCACATCACCCACGACGAGCTCCTCCGCAACCATCACGCGGTCGTCTACGCGGTGGGCGCGTCGAGTGACCGACGCTTGAACATCCCCGGCGAGGACCTACCCGGAGTCCACGCTGCCACGGAGTTCGTTGCCTGGTACAACGGCCACCCGGACTATGCAGATCGCACGTTCGACCTCTCCGGGAAGCGGGCCGTGATCGTCGGAAACGGCAACGTCGCGCTGGACGTCGCCCGCATCCTCACGATGAACGTGGCGGAGCTGGAACGGACGGACATCGCCGACCACGCACTTGCTGCATTGCGCAACAGCAACATCGAGGAGGTTGTTCTCCTGGGTCGCCGAGGTCCCGCTCAAGCGGCATACAGCAACCCCGAGTTCCTTGCGCTCGGCGATCTCGAGAACGTGGACGTCGTCATCGACGAGGCCGATCTCGACCTCGATGACGGCAGCCGCGCACTGCTCGACGACCCGGCCACTGCGATGAAGGTCCGGCTGGCGCAGGAGTTCGCCGCACGCACTCCGCGGCCCGGACACAAGCGGATCGTGTTCCGGTACCTGACGTCCCCGCTCGACATCACGGGATCCGGTAGAGCCGAGGCGCTGCGCTACGGACGCAACGAACTCGTCGTCGACGAGTCCGGCGCCGTCGTCGCCCGGCCCGTCGACGACATCGGCTCGCTCGACACCTCTCTCGTGCTCCGCTCCATCGGCTACCGCGGCAATCCCGTGGGTGGCGTCGCGTTCGACGAGAAACGTGGCGTCATCCCCAACGAACGCGGCCGCGTATCCGACCGGGTGTATGTCACCGGGTGGATCAAGCGCGGTCCGAGCGGTGTCATCGGAACCAACAAGGCCTGCGCCAAGGAGACGGTCGCCGCCCTGCTCGAGGACTTCGAGGCGGGAAAACTTCGCGGCGACGTCGGAACCCGCAAGGACGTCAAGAAGCTCGTCGAGCGCCGGCAGCCGGAGCAGATCGGTTTCACCGGCTGGCGGGCGATCGACAAGGCCGAGACCGCGCGCGCGGAAGGGTCCGGCCGACCCCGGGTGAAGATGACGGACAAGGTCGAAATGGTGGCTGTCGCCCGCAAGCGGAGACGTCTCTTCGCTCGTTGATCACTTCCGGTCCCGGTACGCGTCTAGCATTCGGGAATGCGCGCAGTGGTGGTGACGGAACTGTCCGGGCCGGATGGCATGACGGTGCAGGAGGTGCCCGAACCGCAGGCTGAGGGTGCGGTGCTGATCGATGTCCGGGCGAGTGGGGTGTGTTTCCCCGACCTGCTGATCAGCTACGGCAAGTATCAGATTCGGCCCGAGCCGCCGTTCGTTCCCGGGGCGGAAGTGGCCGGGGTTGTCGTGTCGGCGCCGCCGGACTGCGGGCTCGAACCCGGTCGGCGGGTGCTGGCTGTCTCGCACGTCGGCGGATACGCCGAGCGGGTCGCCGTGCCACCCGCGCAGGTGCTGCCGATCCCCGACTCGCTGAGCTTCGAGGCCGCTGCGTCCCTCATCGTCAACTATCAGACGATGGAGTTCGCGCTGCAACGGCGGGCGCAATTACGTTCCGGCGAGACGGTCGTCGTGCTGGGCGCGGCGGGTGGTGTCGGCACGTCGACGATCCAGCTCGCGAAGGCCCACGGCGCGCGGGTGATCGCCGTCGTGCGGCGGGACGGTGCCGGGGACTTCCTGCGGGAATTGGGCGCCGACGAGGTCGTGCAGCTCAGGGAAGGCTGGGGCGAGCATGTTCGCGCCCTGACCGGTGGTGTCGGCGCGCAGGTGGTCGTCGATCCGGTCGGTGGTGACGCATTCGACGAAGCGGTGCGGGTCCTGGCCCCGGAAGGGCGGCTGCTGGTCATCGGGTTCGCCGGCGGAGCGATTCCCGAGGTCAAATTGAATCGTGTGCTCTTTCGCAACATCAGCATCGTCGGGGCGGCGTGGGGTGAATTCCTCCGTACCGAACCGGCCGCGCTGGCCGAGGTGCACGCTGCGCTGCTCGGCCACATCGAGCGAGGTCTGACGCCGTTGGTGAAGAGCCGATACCCGCTGGCCGACGCCGCCGAGGCGCTGCGCGACCTCGAGACGGGGCGGGTGCTGGGCAAAGCCGTACTCGTGCAGGAACGCGAGCAGTGACGCTGTGACACCCGACACCGATAATTCGGTTGCGGCATAGTTGCTCTTCGGCAATAGTTGCATCTGCGCTAGCATTTCGGGGTGGCCGACAACTCTCCCGCTCTTCTCTTCGAGGTACTCAACGATTTCTTCTCGCAAGTGCTGTGTGTGGGGGAGTCGGAGTCGATGGACGCCCTGATCGAGCTGGACCTCACGTTCTCTCAGGTACGCATGCTTTTCGCGCTCGCGCAGCACGGTGAGCCACTGCCGATCAACGAGGTTGCGGAACGGTTACGGCTCTCGGTGGCAGCAGCCGGTCGGAACGTCGACCAGCTCGTAAAGCTCGGTCTCGTCGTTCGTCGGGAGGACGACCGTGACCGAAGGGTCAAGCGAGTGTCCTTGTCGGAGGCGGGGCACAAGCTGGCCAACCAGCACATCGACTGCAAGCGTGATCAGTTGCGGCAGTTCGCATGGCGGATTCCGGAGGCCGAGCGGGCTCGACTGATCGAGGCCCTACAACCGATCCTCGCAGGAAACTTCCTGCGGGAAGACAACCAGGAGACATTCGGATGACATCGCCGAACGCCGCGCCCGCGGTGCCCGACAAGCTCGACGGCACGGTCCTCAAGATCGCGTCGGTGGTGGTGCTCGGCGCCATCATGTCGATCCTCGATGTGACCGTGGTCAGCGTCGCGCTGCCGACATTCGCCACCGAGTTCGACAGCACCTACGCCACCGTTGCGTGGACGATGACCGGGTACACGCTCGCGCTCGCTACCGTCATCCCTCTCACAGGGTGGGCGGCCGACAGGTTCGGCACCAAGCGCCTGTACATGACCGCACTGATCCTGTTCGTGCTCGGCTCGGTGCTGTGTAGTTTCGCCTGGGACATCACGACGCTGATCGGATTCCGCGTGCTCCAGGGTCTCGGCGGCGGCATGTTGATGCCGCTCGGCATGACCATCATGACAAGGGCGGCCGGCCCGGATCGAGTCGGCCGGGTCATGGCGGTGCTCGGTATCCCGATGCTGCTCGGACCCATCGGCGGTCCGATCCTCGGCGGCTGGCTGATCGAGGCGGCCAGCTGGCACTGGATCTTCCTGATCAACCTGCCCATCGGTATCGTCGCGCTCGCGGCGGCGTTCATCATCCTGCCGTCGGATCGGCCTTCGCCGTCGGAGTCCTTCGATTTCCTCGGAATGCTGCTGCTCTCGCCCGGCCTGGCGCTGTTTCTCTTCGGTGTGTCGTCCATTCCCGAGGTCGGCACCGTGGCCTCGGCCCGAGTGCTGGTGTCCGGAGCCATCGGATTGATGCTCATCATCGCGTTCGTCTTCCATGCGCTTCGCAAGGACCACCCGCTGATCGACCTCCGCCTGTTCAAGAACCGGCAGTTGTCGGTCGCGGTCATCACCACCTCGCTGTTCATCGTCGCGTTCATGGGTGCAGGTCTGCTCTTCCCGAGTTACTTCATCCAGGTCGGGGGACACACCACTCTGGCCGCCGGTCTGCTGATGGCTCCGCAGGGAATCGGCGCGATGCTGACCATGCCGGTCGCCGGTCGGCTCGTCGACAAGATCGGTCCGGGCAAGATCGTGCTCACGGGTCTGCCGCTGATTCTGATCGGCCTGGGAGTGTTCACCCAGGTCGCAGGGGATTCACCGGCGTGGCTGCTGATGGGTGCGCTGTTCGTGATGGGCCTGGGAATGGGTTGCACCATGATGCCGCTGATGACCGCAGCCATCGTCACCCTGTCCAACGAGCAGGTCGCGCGTGGTTCTTCGCTGATGAACATCGTCCAGCAGACCGCGGGTTCGATCGGTACCGCCGTCATGTCGGTCGTTCTGACGAACCAGCTACTCGATCGGGGTCTCGACAACCAGACCGTGGCGATGCAGCACGTTCCCGAGGTGGCCGCGCAGCAGCCTCCCGGCGCCGTCGACAGCATTCTTAATGCCGCGGCCGACGCCTTTGGCAACACCTTCATGGTGGCGACCGTGCTCATCGCACTGACTCTGATTCCGGCGTTCCTGTTGCCGCGGAAGAAGACGGTGAATCCGGCGCTCGAAGCAGAGGATGTTCCGCAGATCATGATGCACTGACCGGCTGCGTGGGGGATCCGGCGTATCGCGGCGAGGGGCGGCAAGCACTTGTGTGCTTGCCGCCCCTCGCGTTCCCGGCTACCCGGAATACTCCCATGTGGTTGAATGTTGTATCACATTGATGCACGCCTGACTGTGCGGTTCGGGAGGAACATTGATGCAGTTCGGAATATTCACCGTCGGCGACGTGACGACCGACCCCACCACTGGCCGCACTCCGTCCGAGCACGAGCGCATCAAGGCGATGACCACCATTGCCACACACGCCGAAGAGGTCGGGCTCGATGTCTTTGCGACCGGCGAGCATCACAATCCGCCTTTCGTCCCGTCGTCCCCGACGACCATGCTGGGGTATCTCGCCGCCAAGACGAAAAAGATCATCCTCTCGACGTCGACAACGCTGATCACGACCAACGACCCGGTGAAGATCGCCGAGGACTACGCCATGCTGTCGCATCTCGCCGACGGACGCGTCGACCTGATGATGGGCCGCGGCAATACGGCTCCGGTCTATCCGTGGTTCGGCCAGGACATCCGCCAGGGCATTCCGCTGGCGCTCGAGCATTACCGGTTGCTGCGTCGACTCTGGGACGAAGAGGTCGTGGACTGGCAGGGACAGTTCCGTACCCCCTTGCAGGGCTTCACCTCGACGCCGCGGCCGCTCGACGGTATTGCGCCGTTCGTGTGGCACGGCTCCATCCGCAGCCCGGAAATCGCGGAGATCGCGGCCTTTCACGGCGACGGATTCTTCGCGAACAACATCTTCTGGCCCAAGGAGCACTACATCGAGCTCATCAATCTGTACCGGGAGCGCTACGAGCATTACGGTCACGGGCGCGCTGATCAGGCGATCGTCGGATTGGGTGGGCAGGTGTTCATGCGAAAGAACGCACGGGACGCCGTCGACGAGTTCCGACCCTACTTCGACAACGCCCCGGTGTACGGGCACGGCCCCAGCCTCGAAGACTTCACCGCGCAGACGCCGTTGACGGTCGGGACGCCCGAGCAGGTGATCGAGAAGACCCTCATGTTCGCCGACTTCTTCGGCGACTATCAGCGTCAGCTGTTCCTCGTCGATCATGCAGGCCTTCCCCTGAAGACGGTGCTCGAACAGCTGGACCTGCTCGGTGGCGAGGTGGTTCCTGTGCTGCGCAGGGAGTTTGCCGCCCGTCGTCCGGCGCACGTGCCGGAGAATCCACCGACGCACGCGTCGATGAAGGCCGATCGGACGTTGACCGAGGCCACCCCTCGGTAGAACTGATCTGGCGCCTGGAGACGAGACTCCGAGCGTCGTACACGTGGTACCGCGCAGAGCCGACGAAAGGCACGATGGAATCGTGAGCAATGTGGAAGCGAATTCGGTGGAGAAGCGGTGTGAGTCCCGTCCCGGTGGCGAGGGTATCGAGGTGCTGAGCGCGCGCGAGGTTCCGCTGGGCGGCCCTCGCGCCATGCCGGTCCGGCGCACTCTGCCGCAGCGCGATCGTTCACTGATCGGGGCATGGTGCTTCGCCGATCACTACGGTCCGGACGATGTCGGACTCACCGGGGGGATGAACGTCCCGCCGCATCCACACACCGGGCTGCAGACAGTGAGCTGGTTGTTCACCGGCGAAATCGAGCACCGCGACAGCATCGGCTCACACGCCATGGTCCGGCCCGGCGAACTGAACCTGATGACGGCGGGGCGGGGCATCGCACATTCGGAGGTGTCGACGCCGGAGACGCACATTCTGCACGGAGCCCAGCTGTGGGTGGCGTTGCCCGCCTCGGCTCAGGACGCGCCGCCCGCCTTCGACACCTATGCGCCGGAACCGGTGGAGTTGGACGGCGCAACGGTCCGGGTGTTTCTCGGTACCACAGCGGGGTCGACATCGCCGGTCCGGACCTTCTCGCCGCTGCTGGGGGCGGAGGTCCTGCTGGATCCGGGTGCCGACGTCACCTTCGACATCGAACCCGGTTTCGAGGTCGGGGTTCTGGTCGACGAAGGCGACGTCCGGCTACGCGGAACCCCGCTGAAGTGGGCGGAACTCGGCTATCAGCCGCCGGGGTCCTCGGTAGTGGCACTGCGAAATACGGGTGAAACCCGCGCCCGGCTGCTGCTGCTCGGCGGCGAGCCACTCGGCGAGCAGGTGATCATGTGGTGGAACTTCCTCGGTCGCAGTCACGACGACATCGTCGGCTACCGCCGGGACTGGCAGTCGGAAATCCGTGGCTCAGGGTCCGCCGACTACCGGTTCGGAACCGTCGAAGGATACGACGGTTCGGCTTTGCCTGCGCCCGAGCTGCCGAACAGCCGGCTGAAACCGCGCGGCTGATCCCTCGCCCTTCAGTAGCTGGTCAGTGCGGTGTTGGCCCCGCACAGGACGACACACAGCGGTCGATCCGAGGACGGTACGAGTTCGCCGGTGAGGATCGCGGCGAGCGCCGCCGCCGTGCCGTGTTCGACGACGATCCGGAACTCCTCCCACAGGAGCGTTCGCGCGTCGAGCAGTGCGCTGTCATCCACGACGAGGCTGTCGACGGGCCGCCCCGACACGGTGGCCCACGCGATCGAGCCGATCTGAGTGGCCCCGAGGGAGTCGCCGGCAATGCTGTCGATGTCGATGTCCACGGGACGGCGTGCCGCGACGGCCGTGTGCAGGGTGGCCGCGCCGCGCGGTTCCACACCGATGATGGCGTCGTCGTCGCGGCTACCCGCGACGATGCCCGACAGCAGACCGCCGCCGCCCACGGCGACCACGTAGGTGACCGGTTCGGGGACGTCGTCCTGGATCTCGAGGGCGATGGTGCCCGCTCCCGCGACGATGTCCGGAAGGTCGTAGGCGTGCAGCGCCAGTGCGTTCGACGACTCGGCGAGCTCTGCGGCGTACGCGGCGGCCTCCGCATAACGGTCACCCACCGTGCGGACATCCGCCCCCAGCGCCCGCAGTTTCTCGATCTTGATGTCGGGCGCGGTATCCGGCACCACCACGGTGCATCTCACACCGCGCAGGCGTGACGCCCAGGCGGCGCCGATCGCGGCGTTTCCACCGGAGGCGATGACGACCCCCGCGTCGGCGAGCTGCCCCTCCTCCTCTGCGTGAAGCAAGGCGTTGAGACTGCCGCGGACCTTGAACGATCCGCCGTACTGGAGGAATTCGAGCTTGAAGATCACCGGAACGTCACCGTGGGCCGTCGGAACGGTGGCCCGGAAGGTGGGAGTTCGCCGGATCAGCCCGTCGATGCGCTCGCGCGCGTGAACGACGGAAGCATGGTCCACTGTGTCTGCCATGACATACATCGTGTCATCTCGTGAGGGCGGTGCTACCGCGACTGCTTGACCGTTGCGGTTCCCTGCGCGGCGGCACAGAGCACCTCTGATCCATCCTCCTGCACTGCGTAGATGTCGCAGCGGCACAGGGCCTGGCGCCGGGTCGCGGCGTCGGCCCGAGCGTCGGCGCGAAGGATCACTCCCAGCGCCGGACGCAAGTAGGTGATGGTGAATCCGGCGGTCATGATGTTCGCGCCGAGCACGGTGCCGGCCGCGAAGGTGAGCGCATTGTCGGCGGCGTAGGACAGGACGCCGCCGTGCACGAAACCACTCTGCTGCCGTAGATCATCACGGACGGGAATCTCGAGGGTGGTACGGCCGTCGCCGAACTGCGTCATGCGGGCGCCCACGAGCATGCTGAACGGCTGCGCTTCCAGCACGGCCCGGGCAGAGTCCGGAGTCAAGGCGACATCCACGGTCATGGTTCACTCCTGAGTTCGTAGCGACATCCACGCGGCGCGCGCCAATTCCGGGGCCACGGCGGCGGGTTCGGTGGTCATCGAGCCGGCGAGCCAGTGCCGGGAATACTCCTGCGCAGGTCCGAGCCACAGTGCGTACAGAACATCGAAGCCGAGGCGACGGACCGTGCCGTAATGCTCGTGGACACGCCACCAGTGCGTCACCTGGCGGAAGAATGCGGCGTTCTTGTCGTGCACACGCTGGTCGACGGCAGGGGGACGAGGCGCAGACAGGATCGCAGCCCTGTCCCGATGTATGGACACCCAGTCGAGGTGGTGTACGACCGCTCCTTCGATTCCGGTCCGTGCGTCCGCGCACTCGGACAGTGCAGTCCAGAACTGATCCTGATAGTCGGTGAGCGCGCGGAGCCAGACCTGCCCGTACAGCTCGGCCTTGTTGGGGAAGTGGTGGTACACCGCACCCACGCTCGCCCCAACGTCCTGCCGGATGTCGGACAGTCGGGTCTCGAGAACTCCGCGGCGTGCGAAGTGTGCTTCCGCCGCATCCAACAACAGACTTTGAATCGGCACCAACCGAATATAGTTCGGTCTCGCCGTCCGTGGGAAGGACTTCCCGTAATCTCCGCGATCAAGGCCGTGATGCCTGCGACGATGAGGACGTGCTCAATTCCCGGGCGAAACGGCGGCTTCCGCGGCGAGTCGGCGTGCGGCTCGTGCCGCGGCCGGGAGGTCTGGTGTCCCCGGCGCCTCGTTTACTGCGCCGTCCGGTTCCGCATCGCGTTCAGATCGAGAACTTCGAACGTGCCGGTCTCCTGGAGGGGCTCTCGGGTTCGGACCGTACTGCCCGGATCGGCGTGCTCGACACGCTGGTCGCGGAGAACGTAACCATCGACGAACTACGCGCCGCGACTCAGGGCAACCGGCTCGCTCACCTGTTGCTCGAGCATGCCTTGTCGCCGAAAGGCACGTACAGCATCGAGGAAATCTCGCAGCTGGCCGGTCTCACCGTCGAGGATGCCCGCCGTTGGTTTCGCGCCATCGGCAGGGGAGCGTCCGAGGACGGGGCGTACTACAACGACGGTGATGTGAGCCTTGCGCGAGGATTGAAGCAGTACCGAGATCTGGGACTCGACGAAGGTGGAATGTTCGCGGCCGCACGCGTCATGGGCCGCAATATCTGGACGTTGGCCGATGCCGCGGAGGCCCTCCTCCAGGACCGTCTCGCGGCAGCGGGTGATCACCCGGAAGTTGCCCTGCAGTATGCGGTGGAGGTGCGCCGTATCGCAGATTTCCAGGCACAGATACTCGCGCACATTCTTGCGACGAGCCTGCGTGAGCAACTGCGTTCGGACGCGGTCGGCATCGCCGGTGACTCGAACCTGCACATCCGGGGTTCTCAGCAGATCGGGGTGTGTTTCGCCGATCTCGTCGGGTTCACGCTGCTCGGCGAGCAGGGCGCGGCGGACGATCTGAGCCGGGTCGCGGAACGGCTCGACCGCCTGGCCACTGACCTTGTGGTCTCGCCTGTGCGATTGGTGAAGACGATCGGGGACGCGGTCATGCTGGTGTCGTGGGATGCCTCCGCGCTCGCGGGCGCCGCACTCGACCTCGTCGATGCCGCCCGTCTGGAAGGGTTGCCACCACTTCGGGCCGGCATCGACTGGGGAACCGCAGTGCCGAGCGCGGGCGACTGGTTCGGCCGACCGGTCAACATGGCGTCCCGCGTGGTGGCCGTCGCACCCGCCCACGAGGTGGTGGTCACCGGTGAGTTCTACGACGAACTGGACACCGACGACTTCTGGTGCGAACCGGCCGGCAGCCACAGGCTGAAGGGCATCGATTCGCCTCGGGAACTCTTCGCGATCGGCCGACGATCCGTCGCCTGAGTAACAGTTCTGCTAGAGCTTGTAGGACCCGGCGAAAATCGAGATTCCCGGCTTCCGACTCTCGACCTTGGTGTCCACGTGCAGGTCGGCGTAACCATCCTTGCCCTCGCGGAGCATGCGGGGACCGACGATTTCCTGCAGGACGTGTTCCTCCGCCGACTCGAACGACGTATCCGACGGGAGTTCGACCTCGAAGTTGTGCTGGTCCACGAGTGCCCTTTCCTGGTACTTCCGCGGGCGAATGCCGGTCGCGTCTCGATGATATGGGCTCCTCGCCCGCGCGTCAGGATTCGTCCGAGGGCGCGAATCGGGAGTTGAACTCCTGCGCCCGGAGATCGCGCGCGAGATGGTCGCGTTGCTCGACGATCAGTCTTCGCAGAGCGCCCGGTGCGTCGGCGTTCGCTGCGAGCCAGGCGTCGGCCGCGCCGAGGGTCTTCTCCCGGGGGAACAAGCCGGTCACCACCCGGCGTGCCATCTCGATGCTCCGGTCCCGCCAGGTCGGACGTACTGCGGCGAAGTAGTCTGCCGCGAACGGTGCGACGAGGTCACGTCGTGCTCCCGCGAGGAATCCGCTGATGGTGGCGTCGAGGTGATCGTTCGACAGCGAGTGGTCCTGGAAAATGGACGCCCAGGCCTCCGCCTTGACGGCGACTTCCGGACGGGCCGACATCGCACGCAGGTACGCGGTGCGACCGGACCCGGTGTCGTCGCGCTGCCATTCGGCGTGCAGGTCGGTGTCATCGGCATGACCGGTGGCGGCGAGAGCGAGCCAGAACGCCCACCGCAGGTCGGGGTCGAGAGACAGTCCGGACGGCGGCGGTGCACTGCCGTCGAGAATCGATCGAATGTCCGCCGCCCGGCCTCCGTCGGTTGCCGCAACGGCGGCGACAGCGCGCGCCCAGGTGAGCTGGGCGCCGGAATCACTGACGAACATTTCGTTCCAGGTGTGCTCGAGCCATCGGCTGCGGGCGTCCGCTCGGGCGGATTCGGGTAGGTAGTGCTCGATCGCGAAGGGCGCATTCGACAGCACCGAGGTCAGGAGAGCCGGGTTGGATTCCGTAGGGGAGAACCGCTGCGCCATGGCAAGATAGCGGGCTGCCTCCAGTTCGCTGTCCCGCGTCGCATTCCAGAGGGACGACCAGATCAGCCCGCGTGCCAACGGGTCGCGAACCCGGTCGAGGGAGTTCTCCACCGTGGTCAGCGAGCGAGTGTCGAGGCGCACCTTCGCATACGTCAGATCGGCGTCGTTCGGTAGCACCAGCGGGGCATCTGAGAGGTCGACGGGAGTCCGCGAGGTGGTGATGTCGATTTCGGTTCGCTCGGTGCACACCAGGTCGCCGGCTTCATCGAAGTCGTACATGCCGATCGCCAGCCGGTGCGGTCGGGGATCGGTCTGCGAAAGAGTCGCGCCGCCCCCGTCGTTGCGCTCCAGGGCCAGAGTCGATACTCCGCTGGTCTGCAGCCAGGCGTCCGCCCAGCTGGTCAGGTCGCGACCGGATGTGCCGGACAGCTCGGTCAGCAGATCGGCCAAGGTGGTGTTTCCGAAGGCATGGGCGCGGAAGTAGCGGCGAGCGCCCTCGAAGAAGGCGTCCCGACCCACGTAGGACGCGAGCTGCTTCAGCACACTGGCGCCCTTGGCGTAGGTGATGCCGTCGAAATTGAGCTTCGCGGCTTCGAGGTCGACGATGTCGGCCACGATGGGATGGGTCGTCGGGAGCTGGTCCTGGAGATAAGCCCAGGCCTTGCGCCGGTTGGCGAACGCCACCCACGCCTGTGTCCACCGCGTCGCCTCGGCACTGGCGAGCGACCCCATGTAGTCGGCAAACGACTCCTTGAGCCACAAATCGTCCCACCACACCATGGTGACCAGGTCACCGAACCACATGTGCGCCATCTCGTGGAGGATCGTGTTGGCCCGGCCCTCGTACTGGGCATCGGTCGCCGACCCACGGAACACGTACGCCTCGGTGAAGGTGACGCAGCCCGGATTCTCCATGGCCCCGAGGTTGTACTCGGGCACGAAGACCTGGTCGTACTTACCCCACGGATACGGGTAGTCGAAGGCGTCGGCGAAGAAGTCCAAGCCCTGCTGAGTGATGTCGAAAATGGTGTCGGCGTCCAGATATCGTGCCAGCGATGCCCGGCACAGGACGCTCAGCGGCACTGTGAGGTTTCCTCTCTGCCAAGAGAATTCGACCCTGTGGTACGGACCGGCCACGACCGCGGTGATGTAGGTGGACAGGGGCAAGGTAGCTGCGAAGGTGACGATCTGGCCGTCGCTGACGGTGTCGCGACGGTCGACGTGCTGGTTGGAGATCACCTCCCAGCCGCGTGGCGCGGTGACGACGAAGGTGAACGGAGCCTTGAGATCGGGTTGTTCGAAGCACGGGAAAACCCGGCGGGCGTCGGCCGGCTCGTACTGGGTGTACAGGTACGTCTGTCCGTCGGACGGGTCGACGAACCGGTGCAGACCCTCCCCGCTGCGCGAGTAGTCGCCCTGTGCGACCACGGTCACGACAGTGGATTCCCGTAGTCCGGTCAATGCGATACGTGCACCGTCGTACTGCACATCCACCGCGGTTCCGTCGACGGTCACCGACTCCACCCCGGCACCGATGAAGTCGAGCCAGGTGTCGGGGGAGCGTGAGGAGAATTCCACCGTGGTGGTGGTGCTGAAGGTGTCCCTGCCGGGGTCGACGGCACCGAGGAGGTCGAGCTCCACTCGGTACCGGAGCACCTCGATCGACCGGCTGCGTTCGGCTGTTTCGGCGCGGGACAGGTTCGCGGTACTCACGGCGTCGATACTGCCAGGCGGAGAAGGCTCGCGGAGAGACGGTGCGACGGCCGGCGACCACATGAGGGCGGTACCCGATAATGGCCCCATGCGGTCGCGGAGAAAGATCCTGGATGCCACGCTCGAGTTGATCAGAAGTGACGGCTTCGACGGGGTCACCATCGCGGCGGTGGCTCAGGCCGCGGGCGTCACGCGGCAAACCGTGTACTCCATCTTCGGGTCACGCGAGGAACTGGTGTCGCAGGCGATCGCCGGTCTTGCGGTGGAGGTGGTGGGCGGCATCCGTTCCCGCTTGGACGCCACCGGCACGCCCTTCGAGCTCGTCGTCGAGCTCGTCGTCGCCAGTCGGGCTGCGGTGCACGCGGACCCGGTCCTCGCGGCACTGCTCCAGGCCGAGCAGGGAAACCCTCTTTTCGACGCGGAAATGATGCGTCGCGCCAAACCCGTTGCACGCGAGTTGCTCTCACCTCTCGTTGATCGCTACCCCGACACGCAGACGCACCTGGACGACATCGTCGAAATCCTGGTCCGCTTGGGGCTCTCGGTCATCATGTTCGACGACGAAGCCGTTCACGCCGACGACGACCTGCGAAGGTTTCTCACCCGCTGGCTACTGCCGGCGATGCCCTTCGGTTCGTGACGACCCGGCGCGGTGTGCGCCCCAGGTTCCGCCTCTCGAACAAACGAGTTTCTTGACACATCTTCGATCGAGTGTCTAGTTTGACCTCGCCTGAGGGATTGCATCGGGCGCTCTGCCCGCAAATGCGTCCGGTTGGCCGGCTCACGCGTGATGTGACCACGTCGACCTGTCTTGTCATCTCGCCGAGTACGCCTCCACCGAGAGCTGGGGAAAGCTGTGTCTGCACTTAATCGCCGGTCCTTTCTGACGGGCGCGGCCGCCGCGGGAATTGCGTTGGCGAGCCCGTGCGTTGCCCAGGCCGGCGTCAGTCGGGAGGACCGTGGTGCGCGAACCTCGGTCACCCGCGAAGATCACCGGGTAATCGTCGTCGGATCCGGATTCGGGGGTGGTGTCGCAGCTCTTCGGCGCGCCGGTGTTGGAGCCGTACACAGGTCTCCTCGAGACGGTGCTCGGTGAGAACATGACCGCACTGTGCGCTGCGGGAGTCGGCGGCGGGTCCTTGGTATATCAAGGGATGACCCTGCAGCCGGCCGAGGCCGTCGTCAACTCTCATTTTCCGGAGGCGGTTCCCCTCCACCTGGCATCCGCTGGGCGGTGCCTGCATGGGCACGGTGTGCGTCCTCGAAGGCCGCGTGCACGGCCAGCGCGGGCTGTACGTGCTCGACGGTGCCCTGATGCCCGGCAACACCGCCGCGTGCAACCCGTCGATGACGATCGCCGCTGTGGCCGAGCGCGCATTGGACCGCATCGTCGCTGCCGACGTCGGGACCCTGATATGAACTAGACGCGGAAAGGAACTACCTGTTGCTCAGTACCGACCCGATGCCGGCGGCGACGACGAGCGCGATCGCGGCCAGCGTCTGCAGTCCCAGTACCTGCCCGAGGACGAGAACCCCGGCGAGCGTGGCAGCCGCCGGCTCGAGCGCGATGAGGATGGCGAACACCTTCTTACTCATCACCTGTAGCGCCCGCAGTTCGAGAGTGTACGGAATGACCGAAGACAGCAGAGCCACCGCGGCGCCCACCGCCAGAGTGCGGGGATCGAACAGTGCTGTCCCGCCTGAGATCACGCCGAGAGGCAGCGTGAGCACCGCGGCGACGATGCTGGCACCGGCCAGGCCGTCAGCGCTCGGAACCGTCGCCGCCAAGTGTGAACCGGCGATGATGTAGCCCGCCCACGCCGCGCCCGCAGTGAGGGCGAATGCGACACCGACGGCGTCCAGCGCCTCGGTGCCCGTGTCCCGCAATCCGAGGATCAACACTCCCGCGAGAGCCGCCAGCACCCACACGCCGTCGCGGAGTTGTCGCGACAAGACGGCGGCCAGGGTGAGCGGCCCCAGGAACTCGATGGTGACGGTGGTGCCCAACGGTAGCCGCGCCAGCGCCTCGTAGAAGGCCGAATTCATTACTGCGAGGGCAAGTCCCAGGGCGACGATGCCCTCTCGTTGCGGTCGCGTCCACCGATGCCATCGTGGACGGACCAGAATGCCGAGGATGAGTGCGGCGACGGTGAGCCGCAGTGCCACGGCGCCCGACGCGCCGACCGTGTCGAACAAGGTGCTCCCGAAGGCGGCGCCGAACTGGACGGACAACACCGATCCGAGGACCGACAGGACAGGGACGAGCCGGCTGGGGGACGTTCCGGTCACGGGCGCTGTGTTTCCGCCGCAGCGGTGCGGTGAACCTGTCTTACGGCCGGGCGGAACCGATTCACTGCCCCGTGAAGTTCGGTGTCCGGCGATCGAGCATCGCCCCGACGGCTTCGTGGTGGTCGGCGGTGTGGTGTGCGAGCGCTTGCATCGCCGCCGAGAGTTCGAGCAGGCTTTCGAGGCTGTGTTGGCGTCCCTCGCGAAGCAGCTTCTTGGTCATTCGAAGCACCTGGGGTGGGTTGACCGCTACCCGGTCGGCCAGCGTCCGCGCCGCCGGCAGCAACTGGTCGGGCTCGGTCACCTGGGAAACGAGTCCCCACTCGAGGGCTTTGGCGGCGTCGATCGCGTCACCGGTGAACGCCATTTCGCTGGCGCGCGCCATGCCGATGGCCTGCGGAAGAAACCAGGCGCCCCCGTCGCCGGGAACGAGGCCGACCTTGACGAAACTCTCCGCGAAGACGGCGGCGGTGGAGGCGATCCGCATGTCACACATCAACGAGAGGTCGCAGCCCGCGCCGATTGCCGGCCCGTTGACGGCGGCGATGGTCGGTACCTCGCAGTGGTACAGGGCGAGTGGGATCCGCTGGATGCCGTGTCGGTAGCCCTGCCGGATTTCGGCGGGGGAGCCGCCGAACATTCCTTCGCGGTTCTGCATGTGCTTGACGTTGCCGCCGGAAGAGAACGCCGAACCGGAACCGGTGATGATGGCGGCGCGCACGCTGGGGTCACCGTTGACCTCGGCCACCGCGTTCTCGAGTGCCTCGATCACGTCGGGCTCGGAGATCGGGTTGCGGGCCTCGGGACGATTGAGCGTCCACGTGATGATGTCGCCATCGCGGGTGGTGAGCACAGCGTCGGTCATGAACGGCTCCCTCTGGGTGTGTGCGGCTTTCGGAACAGAGCCAAGTCTTGCATTCCGGCTAGATGCCGGCCCTCCGCACCAACGCGTCGGTGAGGGTCGGCGCGAAGAACCCCAGAACCCGGAACAGCTCCCCATATCCCGGAAGCAACTCCACGGGCCGCGTCCGGACGGCGGTGACGAACCATTCGGCCGCCTGCTCAGGGGACAACGCCGCCATCGAGTCGTAGTCCGTGGTCGGGGCGATCATGGGCGTCCTCACCAGAGGCAGGTCGAGGGTGGTGACAGCGATGCCGCGATCGCGAAGTTCGGCACCGAGACTGCGACCGAACGCGCCGACCGCCGCCTTCGACGCGTGGTAGGCGGAGAACTTGGGCATCACACCTGCGGGCACACCCCATGTGGCCACGTTGATGATGTGGCCGTCGCGACGCTCGAGCATCGACGGAAGTAACGCGAGCGTGAGCCGGGTCGAACCGAAGTAGTTGATCGCCATGGTGCGCTCGTAGTCGTGGAAGCGGTCGAGCGAATCTTCGACCGTCCGCCGGATCGAGCGTCCGGCGTTGTTGACGAGGACGTCGACAGGGCCGATATCGCCGAGCACCCGGGATACCATGGCGTCGATCGAGTCGGGGTCGGTCAGGTCGCAGGGGACGGCGTGGGCGTCGCACCCTGCACGCAGGATGTCGTCGCGGACGGCTTCGAGGGCTTCGGCGCCTCGGGCGACGAGCACGACCTCCGCCCCGAGATGTGCGAGTCGGCGTGCCGCAGCCTCGCCGACACCCGACGAACCCCCGGTGACCAGGATGCGCTTCCCGGCTACCCGATGTCCCGACTTCGGTACGAGGCGCGTCGCGAGTGTCCGCGGCGAGGGGAGAGGATTCAGTGCCGCCTGGGTGAGCAACTGTCGGATCACGTCCCCAGCGTGGCAGCAGACCGCCCGCAATGCACCCGGCGACACGGCAAGGACAAAAACAATCAATCGTGCTTGCTTTTTTACGGGGTTGGTGTGATGCTGGTCGCATGGCCGAACTGCAGAGGTTCATCGATGACGTATGTGCCGAGAGTGAAGCGCTGGATGCGCTGGTCGCAGACCTCCCGGACCCCCGATGGGGAGACCCCACACCTGCGGAGGGATGGACGATCGCCCACCAGATCGGGCATCTGCTCTGGACCGATCGAGCCGCCCTGCTGGCGATCACCGACCCCGACGCGTTCACCACGCAGCTGGCGGTCGCCGCGGCAGACCCGGCAGGTTTCGTCGACGCCGGTGCCCGCGAGTTCGCGAGCCTCCCGCCGGCGCAGCTCCTCGAGGACTGGCGGACGACCCGTGCACAGCTCGCCGATGCTCTGGCCGCGGTGCCGCCCGACCAGAAAATCCTGTGGTACGGACCGCCGATGAAGGCGGCGTCCATGGCGACGGCCCGCTTGATGGAAACGTGGGCGCACGGCCAGGACGTGGCCGACGCTCTGGGAGTGACACGGACACCTACTGCGAGGCTGAGAAGCATCGCCCACCTCGGTGTCCGCACCCGCGACTTCGCCTACGCCGTCAACGAGCTTCCTGCGCCGTCCGAGGAATTCCGCGTCGAACTGACCGCGCCCGGTGGTTCGTCCTCGTGGACATGGGGACCCGAGGACGCCGCCCAGAGGGTGACCGGACCGGCAGAAGACTTCTGCCTGCTCGTCACCCAGCGTGCGAATCGGGCAGACCTTACTCTCGTCGCGACCGGGCCGGACGCCGACCAATGGCTGGACATCGCACAGGCTTTCGCGGGTCCCGCCGGCGGGGGACGGGAGGCGGGGTCGCGATGACGGTGCGGATCGGCAACTGTTCCGGCTTCTACGGTGACCGCCTGTCGGCGATGCGCGAGATGCTCGAGGACGGCGAACTCGACTACCTGACCGGTGACTATCTCGCCGAACTGACCATGTTGATCCTCGGTCGTGACCGCATGAAGGACCCCGACCGGGGATACGCCAAAACGTTTCTCCGCCAGGCTGAAGACTGCCTCGGACTGGCCCTGGACAAGGGCGTCCGCATAGTGGCCAACGCAGGTGGCCTCAATCCCGCAGGTCTGGCCGCGGCACTGCGTGCAGTGAACGACACGCTGGGGCTGCAGGCAAAGATCGCTTACGTCGAGGGTGACGATCTGATCGGGCGGACCGCGGAACTCGGACTGGGCAGTCCGCTGACCGCCAATGCCTACCTCGGAGCGTGGGGAATCGTCGAATGCCTGAATGCCGGGGCCGACGTGGTGGTCACCGGCCGTGTCACCGACGCCTCGGTGATCGTGGGACCGGCGGCTGCGCACTTCGGGTGGCAACGGGGCGACTTCGATCAGCTGGCGGGTGCGGTGGTGGCGGGTCACGTCATCGAGTGCGGCACCCAGGCCACCGGGGGCAACTATGCATTCTTCACCGAGATCGCCGACCTCGACCGGCCCGGGTTTCCGATCGCCGAGATCGACGCGGACGGATCCTCGGTCATCACCAAGCACCCCGGAACGGGCGGGGCGGTGACGGCCGGAACCGTGACCGCGCAGCTGCTGTACGAGATCACGGGCGGCCGGTATGCCGGCCCCGACGTGACGGCCCGGATCGACACCGCCGAGCTGTCCGACGACGGCGCCGATCGTGTCCGCATCAGCGGGGTCACGGGTGAGCCGCCGCCGCCGCAGCTGAAAGTCTCGTTGAACACCCTCGCCGGGTTCCGGAACGAGGCCGTGTTCGTCCTGACCGGCCTCGACATCGAGGCCAAGGCGGCGCTGGTGCGGAGACAACTCGAGAGTGGGCTGACCATCCGTCCGGCCGAACTGGAGTGGTCGCTCGCCCGCACCGACCACCCGGACGCCGATACCGAGGAGGCCGCGAGCGCACTACTGCGGTGTGTGGTTCGCGATTCCGACGCCGCCGCGGTGGGGCGCAGCTTCTCCTCGCTCGCAGTCGAACTCGCACTCGCCAGCTATCCCGGCTTCACGCTCACCGCCCCACCCGGGCAGGGGCAGCCCTACGGGGTGTTCACGCCCGGATACGTACACGTCAAGGAAGTTCCGCACGTCGCGGTACTGCCGGACGGCGCCCGCGTCGACATCGAGCCGTCTCCCGAGGTGCGTGAACTCGAGGACGTCGACGATCCGGTACTCCCGGGGGCACCGGCCAGTGGCCCGACGACGCGCTGCCCCCTCGGCACCATTGCCGGTGCCCGCAGCGGCGACAAGGGCGGCAACGCCAACGTCGGTGTGTGGGTCCGCACCGACGAACAGTGGCGGTGGCTGGTCCACACCCTGACAGTCGACGAAGTGAAACGACTCCTCCCGGAGGCTGCCGACCTCCCCGTCACGCGGTACGTGCTGCCGAAACTGCGCGCCGTCAATTTCGTCATCGAGGGAATTCTCGGGCAGGGCGTCGCGTCCCAGGCCCGATTCGACCCGCAGGCCAAGGGTCTCGGTGAATGGTTGCGCTCGAGGCACGTCGATATTCCGAAAGCACTCCTCCCCGAAGGGACAAGTTCGTGAACGTGTGGGACACACCGGAACGGCAGGAGCTGCGCAAGACCGTGCGCGGTTTCGTCGAGCGACAGATACTTCCGCATCTCGCGGACTGGGAGCGTGACGGTGAGATTCCGCGCGCACTGCACCGTGAGGCAGCCGAACTCGGGCTGATGGGCGCCGGATTTCCGGAGTCCGTCGGCGGCGAGGGCGGGGATTTGGTGGACGCGGTCCTCATCTGCGAGGAGATGCACCAGGCCGGGGCGTCGGGTGGTCTGTTCGCGTCTCTGTTCACCTCGGGCATCGCCCTGCCGCACCTGGCAGCGGCCGGTGACCCGGAGCAGATAGAGAAGTGGGTGCGGCCCACCCTGCGCGGAGACCTCATCGGCTCGCTCGCCATCACGGAACCGGGCGGCGGTTCCGACGTCGGCCACCTGCGGACCACCGCGGTGCGCGACGGCGACCACTTCGTCGTCAACGGTTCCAAAACCTTCATCACCTCCGCGTGCCGCGCCGACTTCGTGGTCACCGCGGTACGCACCGGCGGACCCGGTGCCGCCGGTGTGTCCCTTCTCGTGATCGAGAAGGGAACACCCGGTTTCGAGGTAGCCCGCAAGCTCGACAAGATGGGATGGCGCGCGTCCGACACCGCGGAGTTGTCGTTCGTCGACGCGCGTGTGCCGGTCGCCAACCTCGTCGGCGCCGAGAACAGCGGATTCTCACAGATCGCCCAGGCCTTTCTCACCGAACGCATCGCGCTTGCAGCCCAAGCGTATTCGAGTGCGCAGCGGTGCCTCGACCTCACGTTGGCGTGGGTCCGCGACCGCGAAACCTTCGGGCGGCCACTGATCAGCAGGCAGGCAGTGCAGAACACGGTCACGGAAATGGCCCGGAAGATCGATGTGGCCCGGGTGTACACCCGGACTCTGGTCGAGCGGTCGCTCGAATCGAACGAGGACTTCATCGCGGAGGTGTGTTTCGCGAAGAACACCGCGGTGGAGTCGGGCGAATGGGTGGCCAACCAGGCTGTTCAGCTGTTCGGAGGGCTCGGTTACATGCGGGAGAGCGAAGTGGAGCGGCAGTACCGCGACATGCGCATTCTGGGAATCGGCGGGGGCACCACGGAGATACTGACCGGCCTTGCCGCCAAGCGATTGGGGTATCAAGCATGACGACGCTGAAGTCGACTCTCGACACCGGCTCGGACGAGTACGCGGCCGCGGCGAAAGCCATGACCGACAAACTCGCCGAGATCGACACCGAACACGCCAAGGCGCTCGCCGGCGGCGGGGAGAAGTACACCGAACGGCACAAGAAGCGCGGAAAGCTCCTCGCCCGCGAACGGATCGAATTGCTGCTGGACCCCGACTCGCCCTTTCTCGAGCTGTGCCCGCTGGCGGCGTGGGGCAGCGAGTTCCCGGTCGGCGCCAGCACCGTGGTCGGGATCGGGGTAGTCGAGGGTGTCGAGTGCCTGATCGTGGCCAACGACCCGACGGTCCGCGGTGGCACGAGCAACCCGTGGACACTGCGGAAAGGGTTCCGCGCCAACGACATCGCACGGCAGAACCGGCTCCCGGTCATTTCACTCGTGGAGTCGGGCGGCGCCGACCTCCCCACCCAGAAGGAAGTGTTCATTCCCGGCGGTCGCATGTTCCGCGACCTCACCCAGCTGTCCGCCGCGGGCATCCCGACCATCGCGCTCGTCTTCGGGAACTCGACCGCCGGCGGCGCGTACATCCCGGGCATGTCCGATCACGTCGTGATGATCAAGGAACGGTCCAAGGTGTTCCTCGCCGGACCTCCGCTCGTGAAAATGGCCACCGGTGAGGAGTCGGACGACGAAACCCTCGGCGGCGCCGAAATGCATGCCCGCAAGTCCGGTCTCGCCGACTACTTCGCCATCGACGAGCAGGACGCGATCCGGATCGGCCGCAGCATCGTCAAGCGACTGAACTGGAAGAAGCAGGGTCCCGCGCCCCGGGCCGAGGTCATCGAACCGCTCGCGGACCCCGAGGAACTGCTCGGCATCGTCCCCGCCGACCTCAAGATCCCGTTCGATCCCCGAGAGGTGATCGCCCGCATCGTCGACGGCTCCGACTTCGACGAGTTCAAGCCGATGTACGGGTCTTCGCTCGTCACCGGCTGGGCCGAACTGCACGGGTATCCGATCGGCATCCTCGCCAACGCGCGCGGTGTTCTCTTCAGCGAGGAGTCGCAGAAGGCCACCCAGTTCATCCAGCTGGCCAACCGTTCGAACACCCCGCTGCTGTTCCTGCACAACACCACCGGATACATGGTGGGTAAGGAGTACGAGGAGGGCGGGATGATCAAGCACGGTTCGATGATGATCAACGCGGTCTCCAATTCCACCGTCCCGCACATCTCGATCCTCCTCGGGGCGTCGTACGGGGCCGGGCACTACGGCATGTGCGGACGCGCATTCGACCCGCGATTCCTGTTCGCCTGGCCCAGTTCCAAGTCGGCCGTCATGGGCGGTGCGCAGTTGGCGGGCGTCATCTCCATTGTCAGCCGGGCGTCGGCCGAAGCGCGCGGCCAGGCCTTCGACGAAGAGGCCGACGCCGGCATGCGGGCCATGATCGAGAACCAGATCGAGGCCGAATCGATCCCGATGTTCCTGTCCGGTCGCCTGTACGACGACGGTGTGATCGATCCCCGCGACACCCGAACCGTGGTGGGAATGTGCCTGTCGGCCATTGCCAACGCCCCGATCGAAGGCGCCGAGAACTTCGGCGTCTTCCGGATGTGAGGCAGCACATGACAACCCTCGACGCCCCACACCTGATCCGGTCCGTCCTCGTTGCCAACCGTGGTGAGATCGCCCGTCGCATCTCCGCCACCTGCCGGCGGGCGGGCATCGGCACCGTCGCCGTGTTTTCCGACGCCGACGCATCGAGCCCGCACGTCGCCGAGGCCGACGCTGCGGTCCGGTTGCCCGGCAACAGCCCCGCCGACACGTACCTGCGCGGCGACCTCGTCATCGAGGCTGCCCGCCGGGCCGGCGCCGATGCCATTCACCCGGGCTACGGGTTCCTCTCGGAGAATGCCGATTTCGCGCGCGCCGTCCACGACGCGGGACTCACCTGGATCGGGCCACCCTCGCCCGCCATCGAGATGATGGGCTCGAAGGTGGAGTCCAAGAAGCTGATGGCCTCCGCCGGGGTCCCCGTCCTGGCCGAACTCGATCCCGACTCGGTCACCGAGGCCGATCTGCCCGTGCTCGTCAAGGCGTCCGCGGGAGGCGGCGGACGCGGCATGCGTGTCGTTCGCGAGCTCGCGGACCTGGCGGAACAACTGGAAGGCGCTCGCCGCGAAGCACTGTCGGCCTTCGGTGACCCGACGGTGTTCTGCGAGCGCTACCTGGAAACGGGCAGGCACATCGAAGTGCAGGTGATGGCCGACCGTCATGGAACGGTGTGGGCGGTGGGGGAGCGTGAATGTTCCATCCAGCGCCGTCACCAGAAGGTGGTCGAAGAGGCGCCGTCCCCGTTGGTCGAGGCCATACCCGGGATGCGGGAGCGGCTTTTCGAAGCAGCCCGAGTCGCCGCCAAGGCCATCGACTACGAGGGTGCCGGCACGGTCGAATTTCTCGCCGACCAGGCGGGAGACTTCTATTTTCTCGAGATGAACACCCGACTGCAGGTGGAGCACCCGGTCACCGAATGCACCACGGGGCTCGACCTCGTCGAACTGCAACTGCAGGTGGCGTCGGGTATTCCTCTTGCCGCGGAGCATCCCACCGTGTCGGGCCACTCCATCGAGGTTCGGCTGTACGCCGAGGATCCGGCTCTGAACTGGCAACCCCAGAGCGGCACCGTCCACCACTTCGACGTGCCGGGCACGACCACCGAGTTCGACGTTCTGCGCTCGCCCGGCGTCCGCCTCGATTCCGGTGTGGTCGACGGCTCCGTGGTGGGTGTGCACTACGACCCCATGCTCGCGAAGGTGATTTCGTTCGCGGCAACGCGGTCCCAGGCGGCTACCCGGCTGGCGTCGGCCCTCGGCCGTGCGCAGATCCACGGGCTGCGCACCAACCGGGACCTGTTGGTCAATGTCCTGCGGCACCCGGCGTTCCTTGCAGGCGACACGGACACCGCCTTCTTCGCGACCCACGACCTCGAGGTGTTGTCGCGGCCGCTCGCGTCGGCTGACGCCCACAGGTTGTCGGCGCTCGCCGCCGCACTGGCGGACGCGGCGCACAACCGCGAGGTCGCGGCGGTGAACGCCACGCTCCCCAGTGGATGGAGGAACCTGCCGTCCGCTCCGCAAAGTAAGACGTTCAGCACAGGTGACCGTCAGATCGAGGTCCGGTACCTGCTCGGCCGGTACGGGCTGAAGGCGGACGGCTTCGACGATGTCACCCTCGTCGCGGCGACCGCACGCAGGGTCGTGCTGGACGTTGCCGGGCTGCGCAGATCGTTCGAGGTGGCGCGCTACGGCGACGACGTATTCGTCGACTCGGCGCTCGGGCCGGTGAGCCTGCGCGCAGAGCCGCGATTCACCGACCCGAGCACCGTGGTGGCGGAGGGGTCCCTACTCGCCCCGATGCCCGGTTCGGTAATCCGCCTCGGCGCCGAGGTCGGCGATTCCGTGACCGTCGGCCAGCCCATCGTGTGGCTCGAGGCGATGAAGATGGAACACACCATCAAGGCACCGGCATCCGGTGTGGTCACCGAACTGTCGGTGACCGTCGGTCAGCAGGTCGACGTGGGGACGGTACTGGCAGTAGTCGAAGCAGCGCAGGCTGAAGGAGAATCATGAGCTTCATCGAGACCGAAGAACAGAAGGAACTCCGTGCCTCCGTGTCGAGGCTCGGGGAGCGTTTCAACTACGTCGATTATGTGCTTCCTCGGGCGCGGCGCGGTGAACCACTGACGGAGTTGTGGAACGAGGCGGGCAAGCTCGGGTTCCTCGGCGTCAACCTCCCCGAGGAATACGGCGGCGGGGGAGCGGGCATCTACGAACTGGCGCTGGTCCAGGAAGAACTTGCCGCGCACGGTGCCGGGCTGCTGCTCGTGGTGGTGTCGCCCGCCATCTGCGGCACCATCATCGGCAAGTACGGAACCGAGGAGCAGAAGCAGAAGTGGCTCCCAGGACTCGCCGACGGGTCGAAGATCATGGCATTCGGCATCACCGAGGCCGATGCGGGTTCGAACTCGCATCAGATCACGACCACCGCGCGCCGGGACGGCGAGGACTGGGTGCTGACGGGGAACAAGATCTATATCTCCGGGGTCGATCAGGCCGATGCCGTCCTGATCGTCGCGCGGACCGAGGACTCGAAGACCGGCAAGCTGAAGCCTGCGCTCTTCATCGTCCCCACCGACGCCGAGAACTTTGTCAAGACGCCGATGGAGATGGACATCGTCGAGCCCGACCACCAGTTCATGCTGTTTCTCGACAACGTGCGGCTTCCGGCGGACGCACTCGTCGGAGAGGCCGACGCCGCGCTGATGCAATTGTTCGCGGGCCTGAATCCCGAACGCATCCTGGGTGCGGCCATGGCTGTCGGCATGGGTCGGTACGCGCTCGACGCGGCCGTGAAGTTTGCGAACGAGCGCACGGTGTGGAAGACGCCGATCGGCGCTCACCAGGGGATTTCGCACCCACTAGCTCAAATCAAGATCGAGCTCGAACTCGCCAAGCTGATGATGCAGAAGGCCGCGGTGCTCTACGACAGCGGCGACGACTTCGGGGCCGCGGAGGCCGCGAACATGGCCAAGTACGCCGCCGCCGAGGCGAGCATCAAGGCCCTCGACCAGGCCATCCAGACGCACGGTGGGGCAGGCCTGACCAAGGAATACGGCCTGGCAGCGATGCTCGGTGCGGCCCGCATCGCCCGGGTGGCGCCGGTCAGCCGGGAAATGGTCCTGAACTTCGTCTCCCAGCACTCGCTCGGGTTGCCGAAGTCGTACTGATGTCGAACGGACGGCACATGACCGAAGTACACGCCGACCGGTACGTCCGGTACGAGGTGAGTCGCGGGTTCGCCACCCTCACCCTGGACTCGCCGCACAACAGGAACGCGATTTCCGGGAGGCTGGTCGATCAGCTTCTGCAGGGATTGCGGGACGCCGCTGCGGACAACGACGTCCGCGGCGTCGTTCTGACCCACACCGGCGGCACTTTCTGCGCCGGGGCGGATCTCAGTGAGACCGGTGGAGACGTCCGGTCCCGGACCCGTCAGATGGCGGAACTGCTGCGCGCCATCGTCGAGCTGCCCAAACCGGTGGTGGCGCGGATCGACGGTCACGTCCGAGCGGGAGGCATGGGTCTGGTGGGTGCCTGCGACATCGCGGTCGCCGGACCTCGCAGCACCTTCGCCCTCACCGAGGTGCGTCTCGGGCTCGCCGCCTCGATCATCTCGTTGACCGTCCTTCCCCGCATCGACGCACGCGCGGCAGGACGGTACTTCCTCACGGGCGAGAAGTTCGGCGCGCACGAGGCCGAGGCGATCGGACTGATCAGTGAGTCGGCGCAGGACCCGGACGACATCGTCGAGGAAATTCTCGACCAGTTCCGGCAGGCGTCACCACAGGGGCTGGCGGAGAGCAAGGCCCTGATCACGAAGGCACTGCTCGCCGATTTCGACCGCTACACCGACGAACTGACAGCGCAGTCCGCGAGGCTCTTCGAGTCCGAGGAAGCCCGGGAAGGCATGATGGCGTTCCTGCAGAAGCGGCCGCCCACCTGGGCCTCCGGCCCCGTGCGCGGTTGACGAGTCTCAGGACTCGTCAACCGCGCACGGGCGCGCAGCGCAACGAGAGGAAGTGACCGCATGACCCGCGAACCGAAGCAGGACCGTAGCCGGGTCACGCGTGAGCATCTGCTCGAGGTCACCATCGACTGCCTCGCCGAACTGGGGTGGGGCGCCACCACCGTCAGCCTGGTGGCGCAACGCGCCGGGGTGTCGCGCGGTGCCACTCAGCACCATTTCCCGACGCGGGAAGATCTGATCACCGCCGCCCTCGAGGTGATGTTCGACGCCAGGATGGAGCAGGCCCGGCGGGAGGCCACCGACCTGCCGTCGGGAGCGGGCCGCACCGAGGCGGTGGTGTCGCGGCTCGTCGACTACTACACGGGCACTCTCTTCAAAGCGGCCCTGCAGGTGTGGACCGCAGCCTCGGCCGACCCCGAGCTGCGGGCGCGGATCGTGCCGCTCGAGGAACGCTTCGGACGTGTCGCCCATCGCACCGCCGTCGAGCATTTCGGCTTCGACGACTCCGACCCGGTGGCACACCGCCTCGTGCAGGCCACTCTCGACCTGGCCCGCGGGCTCGGCCTCGCCGACGTCCTCACCGACGACTCGAAACGCCGCGCCGAGGTGGTACGTCAATGGGCTGCGCAACTCGACGCCGCGCTCCCACGGGGCACTGACGGCGCCGAACGGACACTCGACGCGGTGGCAGTCGACTGAACCGGGCACACCCCGGCCGGATCGGTAGAGTCAGCGTTCATGGGCAGGAAATGGGGAGTGCTCGCCGCGGTCGGTGTCGTGGCTGCACTGGCCGGCTGCGGGGGCGGCGACGACGCCGGGACCGATACTGCCGCCCCACCCGCCACCGGGCAGATCACCGAACCGGGACCGTTCTTCGGTCAGTGCGGCTCCGTCACGGACGACGAAGTGTCGACGGCATTCGGTATGCCCTCCTTCACCGGCGTCACCCGCAACTCAGTCGGCTGTGAATGGGAAACCGCGGGAATCGGCGGGCCCAGCGTGACGTTCTCCTGGTACCGCGGCAGTCCGATCGGCCGCGAACGGGCGGGATCGGAACTGATCGGCCGGCCGGCCACCGACATCGACGTCCAGGGGAACCCTGGCTTCATCGCCTCTTCGGAGGGGATTCTGTGCGAACTCGGTGTGGAGTTCGGCGGCGATTTCATTCACTGGTCGGTGATGTATGCCGACGCCCGGCCGGCCGCCGACCCCTGCAAGGTTGCGCGGGACCTCGCCGAACTCAGCGTGTCGAGGGCGAAATGAGCTGGGGCCAGATGAGCGGAGGGCTGATGAGCGGCGGACGTCGGCGCGCGGCCGAGGCTACGGCCGCGATCGTGTCGGTGGCCGGGCTGATCGCGGGATGCGGATCGTCGATCGACGGTTCGCCCCGACCCGAAGGTGCCTCTGTCACCGGTGACACGGAGAGATTCACCGCTCTCCTCGAGGAGTGCGACGCAGTCACCGACGAACAGATCGCCGAGGCCGTCGCCGCCGACGCCATCGAGCGCGGCTTCTTCGGCGCGATCTGCCGCTGGGATGCCGTCGGCGCCAACGGTCCGGTGAAGATCACCTTCAACTGGTTCGAGACAGGTTCGCTCGACACCGAGAAGGAGACGGGCGAGGAGCTGGGCTACAAGGTGGAGTCGTCGACCATCCAGGGCCGCAGAGCCGTGGTGATGCGGCCACCGAACGACCCAGGAGCCTGCGGGGTGAGCGTGGGATCGCCGTCCTCGGGTGTGGTCGGCTGGTGGGTGCAGTTCACCGCTGCCGCGGCGGATCCGTGCGAGGCGGCGTCCACCCTCGCCGATCTGACGCTCAACCTGAGCAGCTAGTGTGCTGGCACTCGAACCGAAAGCCCTCTTTCCCACCTCGCAGCCCTTACCACCGCCCGCCCGCTTTGACCTTCCGGCGCGCCGCCGGGTATCGTTGTGGGTCGTGTCCGGCATGCCCGGGCCGATCTGTGTGCCTAGCGAGGTATTGCCGTGCGCGCGTTCGTGCAGATTTGCTGCATGGAACGAGCATCCGGCTGCCTGTGTGGGGGTATGCGACACACCCGACCGTGGGGTGCGTGCACGTCACGCACCGTCGATCGAGTGCGGGGCAGTAGCTTCCTTGCCCCAACTGCTAGATCCCTAATTTCAGAACAGCCAAGGTTGCTTGTCCAGAGCAGTCTGTTCAACACGAAGAAAGCCGGTAAATGCCAACCATCAATCAGTTGGTCCGCAAGGGCCGCCGCGACAAGACCGCCAAGGTCAAGACGGCAGCTCTGAAGGGCAGCCCGCAGCGTCGTGGCGTGTGCACCCGCGTGTACACCACCACCCCGAAGAAGCCGAACTCGGCGCTCCGTAAGGTCGCGCGTGTGCGCTTGACCAGCTCCGTCGAGGTCACCGCTTACATCCCGGGTGAGGGCCACAACCTGCAGGAGCACTCCATGGTGCTCGTCCGCGGTGGTCGTGTGAAGGACCTCCCGGGTGTGCGCTACAAGATCATCCGCGGCTCCCTCGACACCCAGGGTGTCAAGGGCCGCAAGCAGGCACGCAGCCGCTACGGCGCCAAGAAGGAGAAGAGCTAATGCCACGTAAGGGCCCCGCTCCGAAGCGCCCGCTCATCAACGACCCGGTCTACGGTTCGCCCCTGGTGACGCAGCTCGTCAACAAGATCCTCCTGGACGGCAAGAAGTCCACCGCCGAGCGCATCGTCTACCAGGCGCTCGAGCAGGCACGCGAGAAGACCGGCACCGATCCGGTCGTCACCCTCAAGCGCGCTCTGGACAACGTCAAGCCTGCCCTCGAGGTTCGCAGCCGCCGTGTCGGTGGCGCCACCTACCAGGTGCCGGTCGAGGTCCGTCCGGGCCGTTCCACCACCCTCGCGCTCCGCTGGCTCGTGACCTTCTCGCGGCAGCGCCGTGAGAAGACGATGGTCGAGCGTCTCGCCAATGAGCTCCTCGACGCCAGCAACGGCCTCGGTGCCGCTGTGAAGCGCCGTGAGGACACTCACAAGATGGCTGAAGCCAACAAGGCATTCGCCCACTACCGCTGGTGACGTCACGTCGGAGCAGTCACCTCACCGTGACTGCTCCGGCGTCGTTGCTACGTCGGGCCCTACCCGGGCCCGGCTGATCTACAACTCGAGACAATGGCCCCGCTGGTGGAACACCGGGGAGGCCGACACCCGATACACGAGCTACGAGCGGGGAAGAATCCTGTGGCACAGGAAGTGCTGACCGACCTGAACAAGGTCCGCAACATCGGCATCATGGCGCACATCGATGCCGGCAAGACCACCACCACCGAGCGCATCCTGTTCTACACCGGTGTCAACTACAAGATCGGTGAGACGCACGACGGCGCGTCGACGACGGACTGGATGGAGCAGGAGAAGGAACGCGGCATCACGATCACCTCTGCCGCGGTGACCTGCTTCTGGAACAACAACCAGATCAACATCATCGACACCCCCGGTCACGTCGACTTCACCGTCGAGGTGGAGCGTTCGCTTCGCGTGCTCGACGGAGCTGTGGCCGTGTTCGACGGCAAGGAGGGCGTCGAGCCCCAGTCGGAGCAGGTGTGGCGTCAGGCCGCCAAGTACGACGTTCCGCGCATCTGTTTCGTCAACAAGATGGACAAGATGGGCGCGGACTTCTACTTCACGGTCCAGACCATCATCGACCGTCTCGGTGCCAAGCCTCTCGTCCTGCAGCTGCCGATCGGCGCCGAGGACGACTTCGACGGTGTCGTCGACCTGGTCGAGATGCGTGCCATCACCTGGCGCGGTGTCGTGCCGACCGGTGCCGAGCCCACCATCGAGGAGATCCCCGCGGATCTGGCCGACAAGGCCGCCGAGTACCGCGAGAAGCTGCTCGAGACCGTTGCCGAGTCCGACGAAGCTCTCATGGAGAAGTACTTCGCCGGCGAGGAGCTCTCCGTCGAGGAGATCAAGGCTGCCATCCGCAAGATGACGGTCGCGTCCGAGCTGTACCCGGTGCTGTGCGGTTCCGCGTTCAAGAACAAGGGCGTGCAGCCCATGCTCGACGCGGTCATCGACTACCTGCCGAACCCGCTGGACATCGGTGAGGTTCAGGGCCACGCGCTGGGCAACGAGGAGGAAGTTCTCACTCGTAAGCCGAGCAAGGACGAGCCGTTCTCGGCTCTTGCCTTCAAGATCGCAGCGCACCCGTTCTTCGGCAAGCTGACGTTCGTTCGCGTGTACTCCGGCCGGATCGATCCGGGTGCCCAGGTCATGAACGCGACCAAGGGCAAGAAGGAGCGCATCGGAAAGCTCTTCCAGATGCACGCCAACAAGGAGAACCCGGTCGACGAGGCCGTGGCCGGCCACATCTACGCGATGATCGGTCTGAAGGACACCACCACCGGTGACACCCTTTGCGATCAGAGCAGCCCCATCGTGCTCGAGTCCATGAGCTTCCCGGACCCGGTCATCCAGGTCTCGATCGAGCCCAAGACCAAGTCCGACCAGGAGAAGCTGGGCACCGCGATCCAGAAGCTGGCCGAAGAGGACCCCACGTTCTCCGTCGAGCTCGACGAGGAGACCGGCCAGACCGTCATCGGCGGTATGGGCGAGCTCCACCTCGACATCCTCGTCGACCGTATGCGTCGCGAGTTCAAGGTCGAGGCCAACGTCGGCAAGCCGCAGGTCGCCTACCGCGAGACCATCACCAAGAAGGTCGAGAAGCACGACTACACCCACAAGAAGCAGACGGGTGGATCGGGCCAGTTCGCCAAGGTGATCATCGCGCTGGAACCGTTCGTCGGCGAAGACGGCGCCACCTACGAGTTCGAGAACAAGGTCAGCGGTGGCCGCATCCCGCGCGAGTACATCCCCTCCGTGGATGCAGGCGCACAGGACGCGATGCAGTACGGCGTCCTGGCCGGTTACCCGCTGGTCAACCTCAAGCTGTCGCTGCTCGACGGTGCATACCACGATGTCGACTCGTCTGAAATGGCCTTCAAGGTTGCCGGTTCGCAGGCACTGAAGGAAGCCGCCCGCAAGGCCGGCCCGGTCATTCTCGAGCCGCTCATGGCTGTCGAGGTCACCACACCCGAGGAATACATGGGTGACGTGATCGGCGACCTGAACTCCCGCCGTGGCCAGATCCAGGCCATGGAGGAACGCAGTGGTGCCCGTGTCGTGAAGGCGCTGGTTCCGCTCTCGGAGATGTTCGGTTACATCGGTGATCTGCGGTCGAAGACCCAGGGCCGGGCGAACTTCTCCATGGTGTTCGATTCCTACGCAGAAGTTCCCGCGAACGTCTCGAAGGAAATCATCGCCAAGGCGACCGGCGAGTAACCTCGGTTCCAGCCGGCCGAAAGCACGACCCAGTAATAACAACCGCACTGCTGCATACCGCAAGCATCAATCAGTCCAGGAGGACACACAGTGGCGAAGGCGAAGTTCGAGCGGACGAAGCCGCACGTGAACATCGGCACCATCGGTCACGTCGACCACGGCAAGACCACGCTGACCGCGGCCATCACCAAGGTTCTGCACGACGCGTACCCGGATCTCAACGAGGCCTCGGCCTTCGACGAGATCGACAAGGCTCCTGAGGAGAAGGCTCGCGGTATCACGATCAACATCTCGCATGTTGAGTACCAGACCGAGAAGCGCCACTACGCGCACGTCGACGCTCCCGGTCACGCCGACTACATCAAGAACATGATCACCGGTGCGGCGCAGATGGACGGTGCCATCCTCGTGGTCGCCGCCACCGACGGCCCGATGCCCCAGACGCGTGAGCACGTGCTGCTCGCCCGCCAGGTCGGCGTGCCCTACATCCTCGTCGCTCTCAACAAGGCCGACATGGTCGACGACGAAGAGATCATCGAGCTCGTCGAGATGGAGGTCCGTGAGCTCCTCGCTGCGCAGGAGTTCGACGAGGACGCTCCGGTGGTCAAGGTTTCCGCACTGAAGGCGCTCGAGGGCGACCCGGAGTGGACCAAGAACATCCTCGAGCTCATGGCTGCGGTCGACGAGTCCATCCCGGACCCGGTTCGCGAGACCGAGAAGCCCTTCCTCATGCCCGTCGAGGACGTCTTCACGATCACCGGTCGTGGCACCGTCGTCACCGGTCGTATCGAGCGTGGCGTGATCAACGTCAACGAGGACGTCGAGATCGTCGGCATCAAGGAAACCAAGACCAAGACCACGGTCACGGGTATCGAGATGTTCCGCAAGCTCCTCGACTCGGGCCAGGCCGGTGACAACGTCGGTCTGCTCGTGCGTGGTATCAAGCGCGAAGATGTCGAGCGTGGACAGGTTGTCGTCAAGCCCGGCACCACCACCCCGCACACCGAGTTCGAGGGCCAGGCGTACATCCTGTCCAAGGACGAGGGCGGCCGCCACACGCCGTTCTTCAACAACTACCGTCCGCAGTTCTACTTCCGTACCACGGACGTGACGGGCGTTGTGACGCTGCCCGAGGGCACCGAGATGGTCATGCCCGGTGACAACACCGAGATGTCCGTCAAGCTGATCCAGCCCGTCGCCATGGACGAGGGCCTGCGCTTCGCGATCCGCGAAGGCGGCCGCACCGTCGGCGCCGGCAAGGTCACGAAGATCAACAAGTAGGCACCCGCCTGCCTGTGATCGACTGATCACGCTGCACTACGCGCCAGTGGCGCTCATCCTCCGGGATGGGCGCCACTGGCGTTTTCTCGTCCGACCTCGTGGGGTGTCAGCGGAAGCCCAGGGCGTCCCACTCGCGGATTTCTCCCGGGAGCGCGATGCCCTCGAGGACGAAGGGGTCGTTCGCGACGAATTCCTCGGCTCGCTCCCGGCTCGTGAAGATCGCCATCGACCCGTGGGCCACGGGGTCGTCGAACGGGCCGATACTCAGCAGACCCCCTCGAGTGGAGAACTCGTCGAGGTACGCCAGATGCCGCGGGTACACCTCGGGGATACGCGCTGCACTGTCCGGATCGGTCGCATAGAACACCACATATTCCATGAGCCCGAACGTACCGAGTATGTGCGGGTGCGCGGGTCAGCTCTCGGAACTTTGTGCCGGCTGATCGGCCCGATCGAGGTGCAGCAGGACCTGGGTGGCCACCTCGTTGTCACCGACCGTCGCCGCAACCCAGGCGGCGATGCGCTCCGATGTACGGGTGAAGTCGGCGAGGTCGATCGTCGGATCAGCGGTCACGACGACGGACAGGGTGGGCAGTCCGCGTTCGTTGACGGCACGTGCACGGGTCTGCCGCACCCCCGGGTACCGCTCGAGCTCACTCGACACCCCGTTGGCGAGAGACCCGAGGTCCACGGTGACGAAGGTTCCGGAGTCGCGGTCCGGCACCGCAACGGGCGCGGTGCGTCGCCTGGTGAGATCGAGTGCCAGCAGCACCGTACCGAACAGCACACCCCCGACGACCGTTGCGGCGAGCGCCCACCCCCACCAGTTCTCCTCAGGCAACGAGGTGACCCGTGTGCGGTCGTAATGCGACACCCATTCCCGGACGATCGGTACACCGAGGTCCCAGGCGACGGCGTAGGCGCCCACACCGAAGAGGAGGAGGCCGACGACGAGGACGATCAGACGATTGACGGCGGCGGTGCGATGCGTCATGGCTTCACCTGCACTCGGAGTTCGGGGGCGGTACCCAGTAGTGACAGGGTCGGTTCCACGGCTTCGCGGACCGAGATGGCGACGTCACCGGCCGAGAATGCTTCGCTGCGCACCACTCGAACGGTGACGTGTTTGCGGTCGACCGTGGTGTGCGCGGACTGCACGCCGAGAGCGGTGCGGGCGTGGCTGCTGCAATGGCGAGCGAGGTCGGTGGGTCGAAACCAGACGATCGGTGTGTCGCCGACTCGCAGTGGCAGATGTGTGCGTGGTCGGGGTTTGACAGCCGCGACGATGAAGACGATGCCGAGTACTATCGCGCTCACCGCGGCCGGGACTATCCACTCCGACCAGTGCAGCCGTCCCAGCCACTCGACGGTGTTCCGTATCCAGGGTGCATTCGCGAAAGTGCCTCGCATGATGAGCAGTTCGCGCGCCGAGACGAGTGCCAGGCCCAGAGCTGCGACCGCGATGATGATCGCGGCCGGTACCGCGGCCGGTGTGGCCCGCGGTGTGCGCGGTCGGAGCGGGACAATGGGCGCGTCCGGAGCGCGGGAGTCGTCGTCCTGGTAGGGCGTGTCCGGTGAACTGCCCTCGTCCGGGGCTGCCTCTGTTCCGGCGACCACGATGTTCAGTTCGCAGACCGGCATCCCGGTCAGATCCTCGATGCGGCGGCTCACTTCCGCACGCAGCCGCCGGCTCAGGAGGTCGAGACGGCACGGCCAGCGCATCGCGATGTACAGGTTGATGGCGACGGCATCGGCGCCCGTCGACACATCGGCGCGGGGGAGTTCGCGACCGGTGAGCCGGGACAGTCCGCCGGACTGCCTGACCACGCCGGGTACCTGCAAGGCTGCGGCGACGGCGATCTTCACGATGGCGCGCTCTTTGATGACCAACTCGCCGCGCAATCCGGACGCGTCGTAGTCGGCGGCCGCCTCGCCGACACCGGCAGCCGATCCGGTGGGGGAGGGTTCAGCCACGGCCACGGCTTCGGAGGATGGCGCCGAGGTCGAGGTGACCGTCCCGGTGTGCACCGACGGCCATTCCTACCGCGCCGAGAAGAACCGCGAAGACGAATCCGCTGAAGCCGCCGAGGATTCCGGCGATCGCGAGGAGTAACCCGACGACCAACCCTGTGACTGTACTGTTCATTGCGTGTGTCCTGTCTCGGTCAAGAGATCTTCGATGGTCACGTCTACGGGGACGTTCACCAGCGATTCGACGGCGGCCCGTACGTTTTCGGCGGTATCGACGACATTCGCCGGGTAGCGCACGGCTAAGTGAACGGCGCACGACGACGGGCCGATGGTCACTCCGGTGACACGACGGCCGGGCAGATAGGTCGCGATTTCCCCGAATTGGCCGCCGTGCAGGGCTGCGACGCCGGGAGTGGCGAGGACGGCGGCGGCAACCCGTTCCGACAGATCTTCGGTGCCGGTGTCCGGCAAGGGCGACCCTGTCACTGCACCCTCGGTTTGAGGTCCGACTCGGCCACGATGTCGGGTTCCTCGAGCATGACGTCGAAGACGGTGATGTTCACTTCCGTCACCTCGAGCCCGGTCATACGCTCGACGGCGGCGATGACGTTGCGGCGAATTCCGACGGCGAGTTCGTGTAGTGCGACGCCGTATTCGGCCACGATGCCGATGTCGATGGCGGCCTGCTTTTCACCGACCTCGACGGCGACCCCTTGCGCGTGATTGACCCGTGCGCCGGGGATCCGGTCACGGAGAGCGCCGACTGCGCGGGCGGTGCCGCCACCCACGTCGTAGACGCCGTTGATCTCGCGAGTGGCGATGCCGGCAATCTTGGCGACCACGGCGTCGGCGATGATGGTCCGCCCCTGGGAGCTGACGAGTTCCGGCGTCGCTCCGGCACCGAACTGCACGCGGCTGCGCGCGCCTGAATCGCTGGTCATCGTGGATCCTTCCGAGTCGCCTGCCTTGTCCTCAACAGTAGTGATACCCGACCGTACGTGTGGCCCGACACAAGCTATGCGCCGACGGGAAGTCGCGAGCGCCGGTGGGCGGAAAATATCTGATATTGCCCACGGGTAGCATTCGAGTGATCCAGGTAACAACACGCACTACCGAAGGACATCGATGGCTGACGTGCCCGCCGTGGACAGCGTTTCCCCGGAAAAGCCGACTCCGCCGGAGGAGAACACAGCGCAGGTGGCTCCGGGCGGGGGAGCTGCCCCGCCGTCGGCCGGGTGGAGTTCCGGGACTGCAGTTGCCGCCGGTGTGCTGTCGGTGGCGGCGCTGTCGCTGGTCGCCCTCAGTGGGTACTTCGGCTACTCGCACTGGCAGGCCGAGCGCGATGTCCGGGAGCGGGCGGAGATACTGGACGCCGCCCGCCAAGGGGTCGTGAACTTGACGACCATGAACTTCGAGCGCGCCGACGAGGACGTGCAGCGAGTACTCGACGGCGCGGCCGGAGAGTTCCGCGTCGAGTTCGAGGCGCGCTCGAAGGACCTCGTCGCCGTCATGCAGGAAGCGCGGGTCCAGTCCGAGGGCGAGGTGCGGCAGGCCGCGATCGAATCGCAGAGCGGCGATTCCGCCGACGTGATAGTCGCGGTCGCACAGAAGGTCTCGAATGCCGGCGGCGCTGCGGAAGAACCGCGCGGACAGCGGATGCGGGTCACGGTGCAACTCGATGACGGCCGATACAAGATCGTGAAGGCGGGGTTCGTGCAGTGAACGCAGACGAGAAGGCGCGATGGTGGTCGCGGAACCCACGCAGGTTGGTCTCCGTCCTGGCGGCATTCACCGCGGTAGCGGCGGCGCTGGCCGCAACCCTCTACGTGACGACGTATCGACCGGACCAGCGTGTCGATGACGACGTGCGCGCGGCGGTGACCGACACCGCGTCGCAGGGCGCTGTCGCCCTTCTGTCCTACACGCCGGACACAGTGGCGAGCGTCGTCGACACCGCCCGCGGTCGTCTGACAGGAGAGTTCCTCGACTACTACTCGAAGTTCACCACGGAGGTCGTGGTGCCGGCCGCGCAGGAGAGCCAGGTAGCCACCGAGGCGACGGTGGCGGCGGCCGGTCCCGTGGACGTACAGGCCGACACAGCGACAGTGCTCTTGTTCGTGAACCAGACGACGACGAGTGCCGCGGAACCCGAACCGGCCACGACGGCGACGAGTATCAACGTCGAACTCACGCGCTCCGGCGACGACTGGCTGATCTCCGGCTTCGATCCTGTCTAGTCGGCGCGAGTAGCGTGTGCGCGCATGAGCACCCTCCGAGAGGTCGGCGAACGCGCATCGTGGCGCTGCTGGCTGTGTGATGAACCGGTAGATCCCGACATGTCGGTCAACGATCCGCGCGGACCCAGTATCGACAGCGTTGTCACCGCGAAGAAGGCGAAGGCGAAGGGCGGCACCGAACGCCTGGCGCACCGCGCGTGCAATACGAAGAAAGGCGCGGTCAAACCGGTCGTGCCGTGGCCGGACCGGTTGTTCGTCGTCGATCCCGCACCGATCATCGGCGTGGTCGAGCAGTTGAGCCGCAAAGGCGGGCGTGTCGCGGTGGCGCGCTGCCCGGGCAAGTCGGATGCCGAAGAGGCGTCGGAGTGGCTGCTCGACCGGTTGTCCCGGTTGGCTCCGGACCTACGGGTGGAGTCGCAGATCGATGCTGCGGGTGGCGCGTATCTGCTCGTCCTTCGCACCGCCTGACCCGTGAGTACTTGTTAACCGTGGCTGGTTGAGAAGTACTCACGGGCGGCGAAGCCGCACGAGGGAGTAACGTCGGATCCAGAACATGAATCCGACCTCGAGTGCGAAGGAATCCCGATGAATCTGGCTTTGACCGACGAGGAGCTGGCGTTCCGTGACGAGATGCGAACGTTCTTCACCACGCAGATTCCGGCGGAGATCCGTGAGCGGTATGCGCGCGGAGAAGAGGTGGGGAGGGAGGGGTTCGTCGAGTCGCAGCGGATCCTGAATGCAAACGGGCTCGCGACGCCACATTGGCCGGTGGAGTGGGGCGGCCGGGACTGGACGCCGGTGCAGAAGCACATCTGGTTGGAAGAGTTGCAGTTGGCGTCGGTGCCCGAGCCGCTCGCGTTCAATACCGGCATGGTCGGCCCGGTGATTGCGGCGTTCGGTTCACAGGAGCAGAAGGAAAGGTTCCTGCCGCCGACCGCGAATCTCGACATCTGGTGGTGCCAGGGGTTCTCCGAGCCCGAGGCCGGCTCGGACCTGGCGTCGCTGAAGACCCGCGCCGTCCGTGACGGCGACGAGTATGTGATCAACGGTCAGAAGACGTGGACCACGCTGGCGCAGCACGCGGATTGGATCTTCGTTCTCGCCCGCACCAATCCGGATGCGCCCAAGAAGCAGGCCGGGATCTCGTTCATCCTCGTCGACCTGAGTACGCCCGGGGTGACGGTGCGCCCGATCAAACTCATCGACGGCGGCCACGAAGTCAACGAGGTGTTCTTCGAGGACGCTCGGGTCCCGGCGGAGAATCTCGTGGGCGAAGAGAACCAGGGCTGGAGTTACGCGAAGTTCCTCCTCGGCAACGAGCGCACCGGGGTGACCCGGCTCGGATTTTCCAAGGTGCGTGTGGCGCAGGCAAAAAAACGCGCCGCAGAGATTGCGGTCGGGGACGGCACCTTGCTGGAGGATCCGCTGTTCGCCGCGCGAGTCGCGGAACTCGAGAACGAGATCATCGCATTGGAGTTGACGCAGTTGCGGGTGGTGGCGAGTTCGGCCGACGGGAAGCCGAATCCGGCGTCGTCGCTACTGAAGCTGCGGGGGTCCGAGCTGCAACAGGCCACGCTCGAGTTGTTGACCGATGTCGCGGGACCGGACTCGCTGCCCTTCGCGGCCGGTGAGGGTATTGCCTCGCCGCTCTGGGCGCAGCGGACGGCACCGACGTATCTGAACTACCGCAAGGTGTCCATCTACAGCGGATCGAGCGAAGTGCAGCGCAGCATCATCGCCTCCTCGATCCTCGGATTGTGAGGGGTGTGTCATGGATTTCGAACTGACCGACGAACAGAAACTGCTGCGCGACACCACCCGCGAGCTACTCGGCCGCAGTTACGACGCGGAGAAGCGTAACGCCGTCACCGACACCGAGCAGGGGTGGAGCCCGCAGGTGTGGAAGCAACTCGCCGAGGTGGGACTGCTCGGTTTGAGCTTCGCCGAGGATGACGGCGGAATGGGCGCCGGTCCAGTCGAGGTGGCGTCGGTGATGACCGAAATCGGCCGCCGGCTCGCCCCTGAACCCGTCCTCGACGCGGTGCTCGTTCCCGGCGGGTTGATCGCTGCGGTAGGCAGCACGGAGCAGCGCCGCCGAATCCTGCCGGAGGTGTCGGAGGGCAACCTGTTGCTGGCGTTCGCCGATCGGGAACCGGGGGTGCGGTGGCCCTCCACCCGAGTGTCCACGACCGCGAAGCAGGACGGCGACTCCTGGACGGTGTCGGGTATCAAGAACCCCGTCCTGCACGGGGGAAGCGCGAACACGCTGGTCCTCACAGCGACACTCCCCGGTGGTGGGGTCGGGCTGTTCCTCGTCGACGCCGACGCTCACGGGCTTACCCGCACGGGTTACGCGACTCACGACGGACTGCGCGCCGCGCAGATCGAACTGTCGGACACTCCGGCGGAGCCGCTCGGTGAGGGCGGCGATGCGTCGTCGGCGATCGAGGGCGCGCAGATCCGGGCGCAGGCGGCGTTGTGCGCGGAGGCGGTTGGCGCGATGGAGGAAGCGTTGCGGTTGACGACCGAGTACCTGAAGACCCGCAAGCAGTTCGGTGTCCCGATCGCGAAATTCCAGACCCTGACACATCGAGCGGCGGATATGTATGTGCTGCTGGAACTGGCTCGCAGCATGAGCCTGTACGCGACGATGTCTCTGGCCGACGGAACCGTCGACCCGGTGGTCGCCTCTCGTGCGAAGCTGCAGATCGGGCGTTCGGCCCGCAAGATCGGGCAGGAAGCGATCCAAATGCACGGTGGCATCGGCATGACTGCGGAGTATCCGGTCGGGCACTACGTCAGCAGGCTCACCGCCATCGAACACATCCTCGGCGGCTCCGACGACCACCTTCGTGTCCTCGCGGCGGCGACCACCCAGGGGACCATCAGCATCATCTAAGAGCACCTGTGAGTACTTGTTAACCGCCCGCGGTTAATAAGTACTCACAGGGGTTGGTCTCGGCTTGGTATCGAATTACGGCGTTTCCGACGTGTCGCGCGGGTGGTGGTGGTGTGACGCGGATAACGTTCTGCGCGCAACACCAGAACTCACGGGGGACGTTCGTAATCTCGGTGAAGGAGTATTGCCATGGGGTCCGGTCCAGTCAAAGCGATCATGTGGAGCCTGCTTTTCGTGGGACTCGTCGGTGCGGGAGTCGGGATTTCCGAGCTGCACGTTCAGTGGACGGTCGCGTCGCTGATCGTCGCGTCGGTCTCCGGCCTTGTCTTGCTCAGGATTCGCGCCGACGCGCACCCCGAACTGCACAGCGACCGCCGGATGGCCGCGGGCTAGGCCCGCGTCACTCCGTCTGGAGCCTGTCTGCCCACCTGCGAATGTCGCCGCGTTCCAGTGCGAGCGCCAGCAATTCCGGGAACTTGTCCGGTGTGCAGGCGAACGCGGGAATCCCGAGAACACCCAGGGCCGCCGCGTTGTCATGGTCGAACGACGGGGCGCCGTCGTCGGACAGTGCCAGCAGCACGATCACCTGGACCCCGGCCGTCTTCATGGCAGACATCCGCCGCAGCATCTCGCCGCGGATTCCGCCCTCGTACAGGTCCGAGATGAGCACGAACAGCGATTCGGTCGGTCTGTCGATCAGCGACTGGCTGTAGGCGATCGCCCTGTTGATGTCGGTGCCGCCGCCGAGCTGCGTGCCGAACAGGACGTCCACAGGATCGGACAGTTTGTCTGTCAGATCCACGACCGCAGTGTCGAAGACGACGAGCGAAGTCTTCAAGGCGCGCATCGATGCGAGAACGGCGCCGAAGACGGAGGCGTAGACGACGCTCGACGCCATCGACCCCGACTGGTCGATGGCGAGGACAACGTCGCGGTGCACCGTCGGTGATCGACGTCCGTACCCGATCATCCGTTCCGGCACCACGGTCTTGTACTCAGGAAGATAGTGGGCGAGGTTGGCGCGGATGGTGCGGTTCCAATCGACGTCACGGAGCTTCGGATTGGTGGTGCGCGCAGCCCGGTTGATGGCGCCGGTCACCGCGGTCCGTGTTTTCTGCGCGATGCGTTCCTCGATCTGCCGGACCACTGTGTCGACGACCATGCGGGCGGTGGCTTTGCTCGTTTCGGGCATCACCCGATTGAGGCTCAGCAGCGTGCCGACGAGGTGGACGTCGGGTTCGACGGCGTCGAGCAGTTCGGGTTCGAGCAGCAACTCGGTAAGTCCGAGCCGGTCGACGGCGTCCTTCTGCATCACCTGGACGACGGTGCTCGGGAAGTACGTCCGGATGTCGCCGAGCCACCGCGCCACCTTCGGCGCCGAGCTTCCCAGGCCGGCACCGCGGCGACGGCTACTGGTGTCCTCGGGTTTCGCGTCGTAGAGGGCGGACAGCGCACCGTCCATCGCGGCATCCGACTTGGAGCCCAGCCCCCCCGTCGACTCCTCGGCGGCGTCACCGAGCAGCAACCGCCACCGTCGTAACCGCTCGGCGTCTTCGCTCACGACGGCACTCCCAGAATGTCGGCCACCGTGCGGATCGCGACCGCGGCTCGCCGCGGGTCGATCGGAGCTGCAGCTTCGCTTCGGTTTCCGCCCTGCACGGACTGGCCGATCGCCTGACGTTCCCCGGTGTCGAAAGCGCCGAATGTTCGCCGCAGCAACGGCAGCGTGTCTACGAAGTCCTGCTCACCCAGTCCCGATACCCAGGTGTCGAGAAGGCGCAGCAGTTCCCGATCGTGGACGAGAAGCAAGCCACCGCCGCCGAGGAAGCCGTCCACCCATCCTGCCTTCGCGGACGGTGTGGCGCCGACAGACAATGCCCGCGATAACCTGGTCGCGGAGTCGGTTTCGCTGATCGCGCCGGCGTCGCGGAGCAGCCGGACCATCCGGCCGATCACCAGGCCGTTCACATCGCTGCGATCGACGAGCCCGGCGAGAGCGCCCAGCCATCGTTTCGACGCGCGATCCTCGTCGCGGAGCATCACGGCGGCATGGACTCCGTCGATCGCCCGGCGCATCTCGATCGCGCTGTCGTCGTCCAATCCCGACAGCGCCGATCCCAGTCCCGCGCAGATCCGCACCAGGAGGCTGTCGTTGACGCGGGCGAGGGACGAGATGTCGGTGCCGCGGACGTCACCGTAGCGGAGGGTCCGGGTCAGGGACGGTAGCGCATCCATCAGATGCATCACGTCGTGGTCGAGGGCGGCGGCCGTGTCGAGCGCACGGAGCAGTTCGGGCAGCGCATCGGTGAGATTCGACAGCAGCGCCTGCTCGAGGAGTGCGGTGAGCTGGGCGAGGGAGACGTCCTCGGCCGACGCTTCGGCCCGTACTTTGGCGGTGGCTGCGGCCTCGACTGTCGTTCCCCAGAGTGATGCCTCGATGATGGCGACGGCGAGTTCCGGCTTCCAGGTCAGTGACCACGTTTCGCGGAACGTCCCGGTCGCGTTGATCTCGCTGTCCGCGGGAACGCCCCACCCGACTCCCAGTAGCTGCAGGCGGTGGAGTAACCGGGAGCGCGTGACGTCGATGTCCTTGCGGAGATCGAGGTCGAGTGTCTTCTCCGTGGCCTGTTGCTTGAGGCGGAGCGTTTTTGCCCGTGCACGCAGGTCGGCGTCGAGCGGGACGGTGGGTGTGTCGTCCGGGACGCCGCCGAGTGCCTCACCGACCACGAGTCGCCGGGTGATCAGGTCGAGCAGGACGTCGTTGCCGTCGCACATCACGGCGCGGGTTGCCTCGGTGACCTCGGACAGGCCGGCCAGGGGACGTGAGCGCATGGCGGCCAGGGTGTCTGCCAGGCGTACCGCCTCGATGACGTGCGCGCTCGACACCGGAAGGTCCTCGGCGCGCAGCACGCGGGCCACCTTGGTGAGCCAACGTGGGATCGTACGGTCGCCGGCGGTGAAGAGGTGGTGATACCAGCCCGGTGAGGTGATACCGGCTCCGTACCCCGAGGCCGTGGACAGACGCGAATGGGTCCACGGAACCCATGTCAGTGAGGTTTTGATCTTCGGCAGGCCCTTGAGGATTCGCGCATCGGCGGTGGCGGGGCCGAGGGGCCCGGAGAGCGCCGGCGCATGCCAGGCACCACAGATCACCGCCACGCGCTGAGCACCGCCCTTGATGGCCTTGCGCAACGTCTGGCGCATGTAGGCCTCGCGTCTTCTCGTCTCCTCGTCGAGGTCGGTGGCATTGCGCAGAACGGACATCGCTTCGGTGATGGCGTCGAACGAGTCTGCGCCGGTGCCGGATTCGATTACTGCGTCCCACCAGCGTTCGGGGTCGTCGTATCCGGCAGCCGCGGCGAGCTGGGCCAACGGGTCTGTGCGATCGGATTCGGCGGATTCGGCGGCGAGCGTGTGAGCAGCCGGGAGATCACAGAACCGCACGTCGACTCCGTGCTCCGCGGACCACGAGAGTGCCTGCCACTCAGGGGAAAATACTGCGAAAGGCCAGAACGCAGCCGTCCGCGGTTCCCCGGTGGCGTACGCCAGCAGTGCCACCGGCGGTTCCATGGCATCGGCGGCCGTCAGTGCGATCAGCGGGTCGGCGTCCGCGGGCCCTTCGATCAGGACTGCATCGGGTGTGAACGCCTCGAGTGCGCGTCGCACCGACCGTGCGGATCCGGGCCCGTGATGGCGGATGCCGAAGACACGGACATCGGAACTCACCCGGTGACCTCCCGGCAGGCTCGGTAGAAGTCCGACCAGTCCTCGCGTTCACGGACAACCGCTTCGAGATACTCCGTCCACACCACCTTGTCTGCCACCGGATCCTTCAGTACGGATCCGAGGATGCCTGCGGCCACATCAGAGGGCCCCAACGTGCCGTTGCCGAAGTGCGCGGCGAGCGCCAGTCCGTTGGTCACCACGGAGATGGCCTCCGCGGTCGACAATGTTCCGGACGGCGACTTCAGCTTGGTACGGCCGTCCGAGGTGGCGCCGGAGCGTAATTCGCGGAACACGGTGACCACTCGGCGGATCTCGTCGACCGTCGCGGGGATTTTCGGCAGTTCCAGTGAGGCGCCCAGTTGTTCGACGCGCCGAGTGACGATGGCGACCTCGTCCTCTTCGCTGGCGGGCAGCGGCAGGACCACCGTGTTGAAGCGCCTGCGGAGTGCGGAGGAGAGGTCGTTCACACCGCGGTCGCGGTCGTTGGCGGTGGCTATCAGGTTGAAACCTTTGGTTGCCTGTATTTCGATGCCCAATTCGGGCACCGGCAGGGTTTTCTCCGAGAGCACGGTGATGAGCGCGTCCTGCACGTCGGCCGGAATCCGGGTGAGCTCTTCGACTCGGACGATCCGGCCGCTCTCCATCGCGGTCATTACCGGGGAGGGGACGAGCGCTCCCGCGGTGGGACCTTCGGCCAGGAGCCGGGCGTAATTCCATCCGTACCGGATGGCCTCCTCCGGGGTTCCGGAAGTTCCCTGGATCAGCAGCGTCGACGTCCCGGAAATCGCGGCCGAAAGATGTTCGGACACCCACGTCTTGGCTGTGCCGGGGACACCGAGGAGCAGGAGTGCCCGATCGGTGGCCAGGGTAGCGACTGCGACTTCCATCAACCGGCGGGGGCCGACGTATTTGGGGGTGATCACGGTGCCGTCCTCGAGTTCGCCCCCGAGTAGGTACGTGACGACGGCCCACGGCGACATCTTCCAGGACGGCGGCCGCGGCCGGGTGTCCTGAGCGGCGAGGGTCGCGAGTTCTTCGGCGTAGTCCTGTTCGGCATGGGGACGCAGCAGTTCGGCCTGGCCGGCCACGATCTCGGTCACTCGAGCTCCTTCAGCAGCGTTCGGCGGTGTTCGATGTTGGCGGCGGCCGTCGAGAACGCCTGCTGCCAGCCGTGGTCGCGGGTGCGTTCGGCGGCCGCGTGCAGCAGGGGAACTGCGCTGAACGGGAAGTGTGTCTCGGCACTGCGCAGCGTCGAGTAGTGGCTGTGCCGGGACAATTGTCCGAGCTCCTTGCCTGTCGAGGCGTGCCGCACCGCGATGTCCTCGAATCGGGCGATGATGCGTTGCGCGAGTTCGAGGGGCCACGGGTGCGGGAGATCGTCGAACAGTGCCGCCCCGTCCACGCCCAGCAGGTAGGAGTCGGCGTGGCCGGCGAGTATGTACTCCAGCCGCTCACCGGCGGGAACGAGGGGGACGACGCGCCGCTCGGTCTGCCTGCCCTGTTTGTGCAGGAAGGCGGACGCCCATCGCGGGTTGCGTTGCAACACTGTCGCGTTGACCCAGGCCTCGGTCATCACATCACGCCATTGGTCCTCGATGCGGATGTCCAGGGCCTGGGATGCGGATCCGATCATGTCGTCCCACGCCGACAGTGGTGCTGCGGTGACCACCATTCGCAGCCACCAACTCCGAATTCCCTTGTTTTTGAAGTGCACGTTTTCGATGCCGTCACGCCGCGCCGAATCGTCGAGCGAACCCGGCATGTTCACCACCAGGCGGGTGCGGAGAGGCTTCTTCTCCACCCGCACCCACGCGCGGGCGCGGGCAGCCATCCGCTGCGCGTACGCCGAGCGGGGAAGTTGGCGCAGCAACTGGACTGCATGCTGGCGAACATCTTTGCGTCGGTCGTCGAGTGCGTGCTCGAGGAGGGCGGCGTCTGCGTCGCCGAGTCCGGTGGCCAATGCTGCGATGAACGCGGCCCGGTGCTCACCGCGTTCGGTATCCCACGTACGTTGCACTTCCGCCGTGGCGGCCGCCGGATTCACCGAGCGCATCGCCGTGAGCCACTGCAGACGTTCCGGATGGGAGCCGCGATGCCACACCTCGAGGCGATCGGCTGTCCGCCGGAGCATCGACCATTCCGGGTTCTGGGCCGCCAGCCACTGTCCGCGTGGTCCGGTGAGCCGGAGAATGTTCTCCCGGTGCGTGTCGTTGCTCCGTGCCGCGGACATCAGGTCGGCGACGAGATGATCCGGCGCCCGGTACCCGCGCTCGACGGCCACGGCGAACCACTCCGTCAGAGTCCACGACTTGGCGGCGAGCAGTTGCATCAGGTGGTCGGCCGCCGCCGGGGGCAGTTGCACTCGGTCGTCCTCCTCGGCGGGCGCAGGCGCGACGTGCAGGGAGGCAGTGACCCCGCCTGCTCGATGGGCGTTTTCCAAAGCGGCCGCACCCAGCAGTACTTCGGCAGGATCGCCAGTAATCGATTGCGCCAGTTGCCCCGTGGCGAGGTCCTGCAGTGCGGGAGTGGACCGGGCCGTACCCAGGAGGGCCGTCGACAGAAGTTCGCTCATCGTCGTCTGCCTGCCGTGCGGGTCGAGACGGACGGTGCCGTTGCGGATACGAGCGAGTGGACGACACCGCGGTCGAACACGGACACCGGAGTCAGTGCCTCGCTGTTCCAGTCACCGCACACGGTGACCGGGTGGCCGCCGGAGATGCCGAGCAGTGTCCACAAATTTCTCTCGTCACCGGTGACCGGCAACGCTCGCCCTTCGGCGTCGACCAGCAGCCATCCCTCGTCCGTGACCGTCGGCGTGACACCGCCCAGCAACACGGGCCACGAACGAACCCACGGGTCGGCGCCGATGACGTGGGCGAAGGCGTCGAGGGCTGGGTCGATGCCTCCCGCGGGAAGCGTCGTGAACGGTTCTGCCGCACCGTGGCCGGCGTCCCACTGCGCGCGCAACGGCGCGGCGCCGGGATAGAAGTGCAGATCTGCGTCGACGAGGGAACCGAGCGGCGGAACGGCGTTCGCGAAATTCGGTGTGCCGTGGGCGAAATCGAGCAAGAGTGCCCAACGGCCGTGATCCCGGCCGAGTAACCACACCTTGCGGGTGAAAAGCCGTTTCTCTTCGGTGGTCTGGGAGCCCAGCACCATCCACCGATCACGCACAGCCGGTTCACCACGCACCTTGTCGGTGGAGACCGGGTATCCCACGTGGGCGCGGACCGTCGCCCGCAACGGCTCCGGCAGTTCGGGGAGACGACGATGCGCGACCACGAGTAGATGCAGCTTGGCGTACTCGGCAAGCAATCTCGCCGGCCAGTCGGGGCGCAACGCGACAGTGAAGGCGAGCCGACGCAGCGCCGATGCGACGCCGGGAGCCTGTGCGTCGACCATTCGGGCCGCAACGGCATCGAATGCGGCGGGTGACGTGTCTGTGGATCCCAGCCCACTGCGGATCTGATCGGTGAGCCACAGATCGAGTTCGTCGAGGCCCGCGGCCACCCGATCGGCTCGACGTTCGGCAGACTTCCCCTGGGCGGTCGACGGGGGAGCAGGCGGACCGGGCTCGCTTGCCCGCGTGGCCCGTCGTCCCAGCCATTCGCGCGCAAACGGCGGGAAGTCAGCCGCGTCCGGGACCTGCCCCTGCGACCAGAGAAGGAGTAGCCCGAGCGCATGCTTGCAGGGGAATTTCCGGCTCGGACACGAACACGAGAAGGCGGGCCCGTCGAGATCGACCACGGTGCGGTATGGGCTCCTGCCGCTACCCTGGCACAGTCCCCACAGTGCGGTGCCGGTGTGGCCGGTATCCGACCACGACGCCGAGAGCGTGCGTGCGGCAGCGAGAGAGCCGGCATCGGTCGCGACCGATGCGACCTGTCCCTCCGACCAAGGCGACGTCACGTCAGTCACCGTAGGCGAGTAGTCCGACATGCAGGGAGGAGGGTGCGCTCACAGGCACGGTCTAGGTGGGTGTGGGCGTACCGGAGTCGGGTAACCGGTCCGCGGGCCGGGGTGGGTCGAACAATCCCGCGATGCTCGATATCCGGTCGGTGGAATCTTCGACGGCGATGTTCTCGCCGGTCCGCAACCATCCGTTCCGCAGCGAAGACGTCAGCCAATTGTCCAAGGCCGCCTGCGTCTCGAACTTGAGGACGATGACGCACACAGCGGACGTGCTGCTCTCCTTGAGCCATCCGCCGCCGAGGAAACCGGGGAAGAGGCGTGCCAGACCGAGGCCGACCTGAATCCAATCGGCGAACTCTTCTTCGCACCCCTGGCTGACCCGCCGGACGATGGTCGTCGTCACGGACGTGTCGACGACGTCGCCCGTTCGGACGCTGTCGGCGGCGTTCGTCACTGTCGTTACCTCGGATCCTGCTTGTCTATTGGCAAACTACCAGCGGCTCGGGGGCTGCACACTGTCCACTCGCCTCAGAGTTGATAGAACGGCGCGGCGTACCGGAACATTCCCGACAGGGCGGAGTCCCAGGTAGTGAGACGGCGAACCTGGAAATGGGACGACCAGGAAGGCTCGTCCGGTTCGATCCCGAGGGAGGATCCGGCGACGAACCCGAACCGGGGGTAGTACTCGAGGTGGCCCAGCAGTGCTACCAGCGGTTCGTCACGGGAATCAGCGGCGCCGAGGGCGGCATGCATGAGCGCCGAACCGACCCCACCGCGCTGGTGGCCCGGCAGCACACCGATGGGGCCCAATGCCAGCACCGGCGTCGAAGCAACGGTGGCCCGGGTCAGGCACACATGTCCGATTACCGACTCGTGCCACTCGGCGACGAAGGACAGCGGCGGAATCCACGCCTGGCTCGACCGGAGTCGCTCGACGAGGTTGACCTCGACGGGGGCGTCGCCGTCGAAGGCCTGGCGATGGACCTCGGCGATCGCGTTGACGTCGTGGGCAGTTTCCCGTCGTATGAGCATGTTCGACAGCCTGCCGCGAGAATTCTGTCCGTCGCAACGAATTTATGCGGCGGTTTGCTGCTGGCCGATAGCTGGACCCGGAGCCCGTGCAAGCGATGGCGGGCAGATACCGTCGCAACACTGGGAGTCTGCACAGGGCGAAGCGTTCTCCAATTGTGACTGTCGAGGGTTTCCCGCTTTCGAGTTTTTCCGGGTCGGGGATAGCAGTATGAGCACCACGCGTGAGTGTGTCGGCCGCCGCGGCGGGTCGAGGAGCGGCGAGGGAAGTGGGTGCGAGTGGCCGAGGCGCGGGAGTCTCGATATAGTTGCAGTGTGCAACACAACGAGGTCGAATCGGGTGAGTCGTCCGCATCGGGCGTCGTGGCTGTCCATGACGAACTCGTCCGGCTCGTCCGCCAGCTCGTCGCCGGCGACGGACCTCCGGCGGGTTCGCCGACATTCGCTCAGCATTCGCTGCTTTCGTACATCGCCCGCAATCCCGGGTGCCGGGCCACCCAGATCTCCGAGTCCTTCGGAGTGCACCGCTCCACGGTGTCGCGCCAGCTGCGTGTCTGCATCGACGAGGGGTGGGTGCGGGCCGAGGCCGGACCGCTTCGCAGCGGCCATCCGCTGACCCTCACCGACGCCGGTGTCGCCGTGCTTGCGGGTGCGGATGCCCGACGGGTAGAGGAAGTGCGCGACAGGATGGCGTCCTGGTCGGACCGTGACATCGCCGCGTTCGCCGATCATCTGCGCCGATTCCGCCATGGCGGCGACGACCCTTCGCGGCGCCCCTCGAGCTTCGAGAGCAACGGAGACGACACCCGTGCGTGAGTTCACGAGCCCGCCGACCTTCAGCGTCTCCGAGCACGAGAACGCGGTCTTGACGGTGTTCGCGCATGCGGAGAGCACGCCCGACCGGGTGATGTACGCCCGGCCGGAGGCCAATGGCTGGGTCGACGTGACGGCCAAGGATTTCGCCGCACTCGTCACCGGGGTCGCGAAGGGCCTCATCGCCCATGGTGTCCGACCGGGCGACCGGGTAGCACTGCTGTCGTCCACTCGGTTCGAGTGGTCCTTGCTCGACTACGCCATCTGGGCGACCGGTGCGGCCTCGGTTCCGGTCTACGACTCCTCGTCGCCCGATCAGATCCGGTGGATCATCGCGGACTCGGGGGCGGTGGCCGCCGTGGTGGAGACGCCGGCTCATGCGTCGAGCTTCGAGGGCGACGGCATCCCGTACACGTTGAAGCACATCTTCACCATCGACGAGGATGCGGTGGGCACCCTCATCAAGGACGGACGCTCGGTTGACGACTCCGAGGTGTTCAAGCGAGTCGTCGCGCTGACCGCCGGCGATCTCGCGTCGCTGGTCTATACCTCCGGGACCACCGGAAGACCCAAGGGGTGCATTCTCACGCACCGCAATTTCTTGTCGGAGGTGCGGGCCCTCCTCGCTGCGCCGATCGGGGACGTGGCGCGTCCCGGCAACCGCGTCCTCACCTTCCTCCCCCTGGCACACGTCCTCGCCCGGGCGGTGTCCCTGGCAATGTTCGAGGCCGGGGCCACCCAGGCACACTGGTCCGATTTCGGGACGGTCACGGGAGAATTCGAACGTTTTCGCCCGCACACGATCCTCGGTGTTCCGCGGGTTTTCGAGAAGGTGCGCGACGGTGCCGCCCGTAAGGCGGCATCCGGTGGTGGCCTGCAGAAGCGGATCTTCGACTTCGCCGAGACGACGGCCGTCGAGTACAGCCGGGCCCAGGACAACGGTGGGCCGGGACCGTTGCTCGCGCTGCGCCGCGCCGTCGCCGATAAGTTGGTCTACGCCAGGCTGCGGGCAGCCTTGGGTGGCGACTGCTGGTGGGCGATCTCGGGAGGCGGAGCGCTCATGCCGAGCCTTGGGCACTTCTTTCGTGGGATGGGCGTACCCGTGTACGAGGGGTATGGACTCACCGAATCCACTGCCGCGCATTGCGTGAACGTCCCCGGGGCGCAGAAGATCGGAACGGTGGGCCGGCCGCTCGGCGGACACGGTGTACGCATCGCCGAGGATGGTGAGATCGAATTGTGCGGTGACGTCGTCTTCGGCGGCTACTGGCGCAACGAGCACGCCACTCGGGAGGCGCTGCACGACGGCTGGTTCCGCACCGGCGATCTGGGCCACCTCGACGACGAAGGCTATCTCACCGTCACCGGACGCAAGAAGGACCTTCTGATCACCGCAGGGGGCAAGAACGTGTCACCGGGGCCCCTCGAGGATCGGCTGCGCTCGCACACACTAGTTTCGCAGGCCGTGGTCGTGGGTGACGGTCGCCCGTTCATCGGTGCGCTGCTCACCGTCGATCCTCAGGAATTCGACAAGTGGAAGGCAGCCCACGGGCGACCTGCCGACGCATCGGTCGCCGATCTGCGCGAAGACGAAGAATTGCGCGCGGAGCTGCAGGATGCCGTCGACGACGCGAATACCACCGTCTCCCACACCGAGTCGATCAAACGGTTCGTCATCCTCGACCGCGACCTCACCGAGGCGGACGGGGAATTGACGGCCACCTTGAAGATCAAGCGTCCAGTTGTGGCCGAACGCTTCGCCGCCGATATCGATGCGCTGTATCGCCGGACCTGACCGGTTACCGTGGCGACATGACGACCGCTTTCGTTCTGTCCGGTGGGGCGAGTCTCGGAGCCATCGAGGTCGGAATGCTGCAAACGCTCATAGGCAGGGGAATTCGCCCCGATCTCATCGTCGGAACTTCTGTGGGAGCGCTCAACGGCGCTTGGCTGGCGGCCGGGTCCTCGGAATCGGATCTACGGGAACTGGCCGATCTGTGGCGCGGGCTGAAGCGGAGCTCGGTGTTCCCGACCGGCCTGTTCACCGGCTTCGTGGGTTTCGTCGGGATCGACAATCATCTGGTCTCCAACCGGGGAATCCGGCGGATCCTCGAAAAGCACTTACGCTTCGGGCGGATGGAGGACGCTCCGATCCCGCTCCACGTGATCGCCGCCGACGTGTTGACCGGCAAGGACGTTCGGCTGTCGAGCGGTCCCGCCGTCGATGCCGTCCTTGCCAGCGCTGCCATTCCGGGGATTCTCCCGCCGGTAGTCGTCGAGGGTCGCGCGCTGATGGACGGTGGCGTGGTCAACAACACCCCGATCTCGCACGCCATCGAACTCGGTGCCACGACGGTGTGGGTACTGCCCACCGGATATTCCTGCACGCTGTCCGAGGTTCCCCGCAGCGCACTCGGGATGGCTCTGCTCGGGGTGACGCTCGCGATCAATCAACGCCTTGCGCTCGACATCGAACGTTATGAGGGCGCTGCCGACATCAAGGTCGTGCCACCCCTCTGTCCACTGGACACCAGCCCCGCAGATTTCGGCGACGCGGACGAGTTGATACGGCGGGCCCAGGAGCAGACTGCGCAGTGGCTCGACGAGGCCCCCGTCGAGGTCGGGCAGGCAGACCTGCTTCTGCCACACATGCACAGATAGAGCTTCAGCGGCTACGCGGACACTGTAATCCCGGTCACATTACCGCAGATCGACACGGGCGCAGCGGTGATTTGATTTCCCCGTGGGGTCGCTACTGTGAGTGCATGGCGGTCACGGTGGAGCGGGCAGTGCTGGATCAGGCGGAAGACATCGTCCAGATGCACTGGGACGCAGAGGATTGGCTTGCCGAGCAGCAGATCGACCCGCCGAGCCGCGGTGATGTGTCGCTCGCCGATGTGCGTGAGCAGATCGAGGCCGGAGAATGGCGCGTCGCGCGCTCCGGTGGAATCGTGGCGGGCGCCCTGCGCGTGCTGCGCGCCGATCCCGACATCTGGGTCGACGACGAGGTTCCCGCTACCTACGTCGCGCGGGTGATGACGGATCGCCGCCATGCGAGCCCGGGGTTGGGGGCGCAACTGTTGCGGTGGGTGGACGAGCACGCCCGGAGCGAGGCCGTGTCCGTCGTCCGGCTCGAGTGCGTGGAAACCAACAGGCGACTGCGCACGTACTACGAGGAGCAGGGTTTCTTCCTGGTGGGCCGCCGGGACTTCGAGGTCGAATGGCCCAGCGTCGTGCTGTTGGAGAAGGCCGTTCGCTGACGTTCAGAGCGGATCGAGGATGCGGTGCAGGAATTGCCGTAGCCGCGGCCCGGTCGGGTTCGTCAGTAGGTCCTTCGCCGTACCGCGTTCGAGGACGACGCCGCCGTCGATGAACAGCACCTGATCGGCCACCTGCTGCGCGAACCGGATTTCGTGAGTCACGATCACCATGGTCCAGCCCTCGGTCGCGAGATCGCGGATCACGCGGAGGACCTCGCCGACGAGTTCGGGGTCGAGTGCGGACGTCGGTTCGTCGAACAACATCAGTTTGGGCTTCAGTGCGAGTGCTCGGGCGATTCCGACGCGCTGCTGCTGGCCGCCCGAGAGTTGGTATGGGTACTGATTCGCCTTGTCCTCCAGCCCCACCTGGGTGAGCAGTGCCAGGGCGTCGGCACGCGCTTCCTCTCTCGGCCGCTTCTGGACGACCACCGGACCCTCGGTGACGTTCTGAAGCACCGTCTTGTGCGGAAACAGGTTGTGGGCCTGGAACACCATGCCGCTCTGTGCCCGGAACCGAGCCAGGGTGGACCGGTCCATCTGGGCAGCGAAGTCGACCGACACTTCACCGATTGAGATCACGCCGGCGTCCGCGCGGTCCAGCGCATTGAGTGTTCGCAACACCGTGGTCTTTCCCGAACCGGACGGGCCGATGATCACGGTCACGGTGCCGGGCAGGACCTCGAAGCTGATGTCGCGCAGCACGCGATGTTCACCGAACGATTTCTCGACGCCGGAAACCTGGAGCAGTGGGGTGCGGGTGTCGGTCATCTGGCCACATACCTGTCGAGTCGGGCCTCGAGTCGGCCCTGAACGGCCGAGAGGACGATGCAGATCGCCCAGTAGTACAGCGCCGCGACACCGTACAGGGCGAAGAAGTCGAACGTGGGTGCGGCGGCGAGTTGCGCGACGCGCAGCAGTTCGGTGACGAGGATCGTCGAGGCCAGGGAGGTGTCCTTGACCAGCGAGATGAGCGTGTTGGACAGCGGCGGAACGGCCACACGGGCGGCCTGGGGGAGCACGATCCGCTGCAACGTCGTGGTGTATCCCATGCCGATGGTCTGGGCGGCTTCCCACTGACCTTTCGGGATGGACAGGATCGCCGAACGAATGACTTCCGCGGCGTAACCCCCGACGTTGAGGCTGAACGCAATCACCGCCGCCGGGAACGGTTCGAGCGTCACTCCGAATTGCGGCAACGCGTAGAAGACGATGAACAGCTGCACCAGCAACGGTGTGCCCCGGATGATCGAGATGTAGAAGCGGGCCGCGATCGACAACGGTGTGATCGAGGAGATTCTGGCCAGCGCGACGAGCAGGGCAATGACCAATCCGATGGTGAAGCTGACGATAGTCAGCGGAATCGTCATGGTGAGTGTGGCCTTCAGCATCGGCCACAGGTTGTCCAGGATCAGTTGGATCGTTGCGTCGTCCACTCCGGCGCTCCTCGTGCGTGCCGGTTCAGTTACTCGGCGCGGACACGTCGGTGCCGAAGTACTTGTCCGAGATCTTCGCGAGTGTGCCGTCGGCGCGCAGTTCGGCGAGCGCCTTGTCGATGTCGGGCATCAGGCCGCTGTCCTTCCGGGCAGCGAAGGCCTGTTCGCTCGTGTCGCCGGTCTCGGCCGCGATCTTCACGCCCGCGTCATTAGTCTGCTTCTGATACTCCGCGACGGCGAGGTTGTCGTTGACGGTGGCGTCCACTCGTCCGTCCTTCAGAAGTGTGATCGCCTGCACGAAGCCCTCCACGGACTCGACATTTGCCCCGGCGTCCCTTGCGACCTGAGCCCAGTTGCTGGTCGCGGACTGCGCTGCAGTCTTTCCGTTCAGATCGTCGAGTCCGGTAATCGAGTTGTCGTCGGCGCGGGTCACGATCACACCCTCCGACACCGTGTAGGGCGTCGACAGGTCGTACTTCTGGGTGCGCTCGTCGTTCACGGTGACCTGGTTGGCGACCAGGTCGTATCGCTTCGCCTCGAGGCCGGCGAAGATGGAGTCCCACGGGGTCTGGGTGAACTCGACGGACACACCGAGTTTGTCACCGACGGCGCGGATGACCTCGACGTCGTAGCCGGTGAGCTGACCGTCGGGGCCCTGATAGCTGAACGGCGTGTAGGTGCCCTCGGTGCCTACCTTGAGGACGCCCGCCTCGCGCACCTGGTCGATGACCGGGCCGGAGTCGGAATTGCTGCATCCTGCCAGGGACAGGGCGGTGACAGCGGCGATCAGGATGGCCGGAAGTGTGCGTCGCACGGTGTTCCTCCTCGTTCGGCGGATCAGCTCACCGTACTGGTCGAGTGCGGTTCGGAGAGGATCTTCCGGGCTTCGAGGTCTTCACCGCCGGCCCGGGCGTGGCAGGTGTCGTTGCAGACGCCGGCCCCGAAGTCGCCGATTTCCTCACGGCGGTCCGGCCGTCGGCAGCCAGTTATCACGTTGACCTCGAAGTCCGACTACGCCGCTCAAGCGATAGAGCCGCTGTCTACTTCGGTGCCATGCGGATGGCCCCATCGAGGCGGATGGTTTCACCGTTGAGCATGGCGTTGTCGATGATATGAGCCGCGAGAGCCGCGTACTCGGTGGCTCGGCCGAGGCGAGATGGGTGTGGAACTTGCTTGCCGAGTGAGGTTTGCGCATCCTCGGGAAGTCCGGCCAGCATCGGCGTTTCGAAGATTCCGGGTGCAATGGTGACTACTCGGATGAGATGGCGCGCAAGTTCGCGGGCAATCGGTAAGGTCATTGCCGCGACTCCACCTTTCGATGCCGCGTACGCCGGCTGACCGATCTGACCGTCGAATGCTGCTACGGATGCGGTGTCGATGATGACGCCACGCTCGCCGTCCACCGGCTCGGTCTGCGCAATCCACTCGGCTGCAAGTCGAAGCACGTTGAAAGTTCCGATCAAGTTGACGCGAATTACCCGCTCAAAATCTGCGAGCGGAAGGGGTCCGCTCTTTCCGAGAACCTTGCCTGGTGTTCCCACGCCAGCGCAATTGACTACCACCCGCAAATCACCGAGGGATGCGGCGAAGTCGATCGCCGACAGGACGTCACCAGACGAGGTGACGTCGGCGGCCACGAAGTAGGCGCGCTTGCCTATCTCTTTCGCAGCGACGTCTCCTCCGGAGGATGACAGATCCAGCAGTACGACGTGTGCTCCACGCTCGTGCAAGGTGCGGGCGGTGGCATTGCCGAGGCCGGATGCTCCACCGGTGACGACGGCAACGGCTTCGGTGATGTTCATTGGTTCTCCTCTGTTCTGGACAACTGATGCATTGCCGACCGTGAATAGTTGTGGCCATGTATGACGAAGAATTGGACGACCAGTGCCGCTGCCTGTCTTCTGGATCGAGGGTCTCGGCCGCCGGTGGAAACACCGCTGGGCGTCGGGATCAGAGGCGTTCGATGATGGTGGCGTTGGCCATGCCCGCGCCCTCGCACATCGTCTGCAGGCCGTAGCGTCCGCCGGTGGCCTCGAGCTGGTTGACCAGCGTGCCGAGCAGGCGGGTACCCGAGGAGCCGAGCGCGTGACCGAGGGCGATCGCACCGCCGCGCGGGTTCAGCTTGGCCGGGTCGGCACCGAACTCGTGCGCCCACGCCAGCGGCACCGGCGCGAAGGCCTCGTTGACCTCGTAGGCGTCGATGTCGTCGATGCTCAGACCCGACTTCGCGAGGATCTTCTTCGTCGCCGGGATCGGGGCGGTGAGCATGAACACCGGGTCGTCGCCCGCAACGGAGAACGAATGGAACCGCGCCCGCGGAGTCAGGCCCAGCTTGGCGGCCATCTCCTTACTCATGATCAGTGCACCGGACGCACCGTCGGTCAGCGGGGACGAGTTACCCGGGGTGATGTGCCACTGCGCCTCGGGGAACCGGGCCGCGTACTGGTTCCGGCATGTATGCCGCTCGAGGTCTGCGTCGCTCGAGCTAGCGGCGTCGGAGGATCAGTAGATGATGACGCCGCGGATGTTGAGGCCAGCGTGCATGTCGGCGTATCCCTGGTCGAGTTCGTCGAGGGAGTAGGTGCGAGTAATGATTTCGTCGAGTTTGAGTTGGCCGGCCATATACATGTCAAGCATCTTGGTGACGTCCCACATCGGGGCTACTCCGCCGAACATCGATCCCTGAATTCGCTTCTGATAGAGCGTCAGCTCGAAAGGAGAAATCGGCAGTCCGATGTGCGCCGAGTCGCCAAGCGCAGTGAGTACGACGGTGCCGCGCTTCGCGACGGAGTCGAAGGCTTCGGTGATGTGTTCGGGCTCGAGGGTGCCGACGGTGACGATGGTTGCCGCCGCGCCTTGCCCGTTGGTCAAGTTTCGGGCGATCTCGGTCGCCTCGGTCATGTCGGCGGCGGTGTGTGTTGCGCCGATCTCGAGTGCCTTCGATCGCTTGAATTCCACCGGGTCGACTGCAATGACGTTGGTAGCACCGCCGTGACGGGCTCCTTGCAAGGCGAAGGCGCCGATGCCACCGATGCCCATGACGATCACGGTGTCGCCGGGGACCGGCTGCGCCATGTTGAAACCGGATCCCCACCCGGTGTTGACGCCGCACCCGACCAAGCAGGCCTTGTCGAGGGGGATGGCTTTGTCGATCTTGACTGCGGACACCACGCCTACTGTGGTGTATTCGGAGAACGTCGAAACACCACACCACTGACCGACCGGTTTACCGTCGAGGGACATCCGCCAGCTCTGGGGGTCGTCGAATCGGGAGCCGAGCATCAAGTGCTGTGCGAGGTCGCAGAGGTTGCCGTGGCCTGTTGCGCACATCTTGCAGCGTCCGCACTGCGGTAAACAGGAAAGTACGACATGGTCGCCGACCTCCCAGCCGGGAGTATGCGGGCCGACCATCTCCACAACGCCGGCTCCCTCGTGTCCGACACACATCGGAAAGTGGCCGATGCCCATGTGCCCGGCGGCGATGCTGGCCTCGGTGTGGCAGAGACCGGATGCTGCCATCTTGACAAGTATTTCGCCCTGCCGAGGCTCGTCGAGATCCAGTTCGACGATCTCGAACTTGCCTGGCTGTTCGCGCAGTATCGCTCCGCGGGTTTTGATCGTTGCCATGCTGATGCCTGCTCCTATATGTCTCGACGTGTGTTCACGGAATTCGAGTGCGGTGTCAGAGGCGACGCCTGGGAGCCGTCCTAGCGCGAGATGCGAATGCCTTTGATCGAGGGGAATCGGTTACCGCAACGAGCCGAATTCCTGACTCCCGCATCCTGGCGAACTGGCTATACCGCCACGCTCCGATCTGCCGTTGCGTTCGTGGCTCGAAATCGAGTGAGTGGTCTGGAGACCAGCTTCCGGGGGCCTGATCCGGTGCGCGGAGCAGGCCCCCGGTTTCTGGTTCGACTTTGTTATCCGGCGGAGACGGCGGGCTGCGGAAGCGAAATCCTCGGCGCTACTTCGCTCTGGATCATCGCGAGAGAATTGAACCAGGGGGCGGGATCGTCGGAGTAGTCGTGGGATTCGATCTGCAGCGTGCCCCATCCGCCGCTGGCCTCGAACAACGTGTTGATCTTGTCTACCACGGTGTCCGGTGAGCCCACACAGAACACGTTGTCGACAACCCATTCCAGATCGACGTCGGCCCTGTCCGCTCCGGCGTCCTTGATGAATCCGTCCATCATGCCGAAGCGCCACCAGATCGGAATGAGGTAGCGCTCGAAGCAGTATCCGATTGGCCCTTCCATCACAAGCCGCTTCGCCTCCTTGTCCGTGTCGGCGACGAACACCGTCTGGGACACGTGATAGCGCGAACGATCAGCGACGTGCCCATTTGCCTCTGCGGCGGTGGAGTAGATGTCCCAATGCATCTTCAGGGCGTCCAGCCCGGAGAAGATCGACATCGGTCGGAATCCGCGCTCGCCCGCGAACCTCATCGACGGTGACTTGGCGCTGAATCCGGTCACGGCGATTTCCGGTGCACCACCCCACGGACTGAGGTCGGCCAGCTTGTGCTGGTCGTCGCCCTCGTCGCCGTGCTTCTCTTCCGGGTAGCCGGCGTTCCAGAAACGTCCTTCATAGAAGAAGGGTTCGCGCTTCCAGATCTTCTCCATGATGTCGAGTGACTCGCGGACCATCTCGTTGGTGAACTGAGTGTCTTCACCGTTCTTGATGCCATGAATGTACGAAGCGTCCGGATAGGCGCCGGCACCCACGCCGAGAAAGTACCGGCCCTCGAGGATCTGCGACAGCCAGCCGACCATGATTGCGAGCTTCGCCGGATTGTGGTGGGGAAGGATGTGAGCCATCGGCGCAAACTTGATCCGCTCGGTCTGGCGTGCGGCTGCTGCGATGATCAACTCTGGGTTGGGAATATTCTCCCAACGCTGTGAGGCATGCTCGGAGAACATGATCGAGTCGAAGCCGATCTTGTCGGTCTCGATGGCCTGCTTTACGCACCAGTCGAACGTCTGGCGCGCGGTCCGCTCGGGGCGCATGTACGGGTGGACGATGAGTCCTGTTTCCATTGCCATTGTTCTGTCCTTCTATCGGGTGAGGGTGTTTCCTGGGCGAGGACTTTGTGGCCACGCGCCTCGCCGGGCGGGTCGGTTCAGGAATAGAAGATGTCGTAAGCGTGTTTGGTGTCCATGTACTCCTTGACGTGAATAATTTTTCCGTCGGCGATGTCGAATAAGAAGTGATACTGGTTTTTGTAGACGCGGCCATTGTTGAGTTCTGCATAGGACTCCGCCTCGACGGCAACCCGGTCACCCTGAGCGACGGCACCTGTAGGTGTAATCTGCAGCGCACCTTCTCTATAGATGCTCGTCACACCGCGGAGGAGTTCGCCAAGTCGCTTCTTGTCGTAGTTGCCCGACATTCCCTCGATCTGCCCTGACACCCAGTAAGTCGCATCGGGGTGGAGGCAATCCAGGATGGCATCCACGTCTCCTGTCGAGAACACCTTGGCGAAATTATTGGCAATTTCTATGTTTTGTTCAGGGGTTGTCACGTACTTCTCCAGACATGATTCGGAATGGTCGTACTGTGGATGAATAACTTCGGATCAGCGTTAAAGCGCGCCGACGCCGGTTTCTATTTCCGCGAGGCGCTCTGCGAGTGCGCGCTTGTTGATCTTGGTCGCGGACATCGGCCAGTCATCGGGTTGGACGAGGTGCACCGCGCGGGGGACCTTGTACCGCGCGATCCTGCCTTGGCAGAACTGGATCACTTCCTCGGGCTCGACGCTGTGGCCTGCGCGAATCTCGATGAACGCGACGGGAACCTCGTCGAGACGCTCATCGGGTCGGCCGATCACGGCCGCGGCCTTGACGGCCGGATGCTCACACAGGAAGGCTTCGACCTCGATGGCCGCAACGTTCTCGCCGCCGACCTTCAGCATGTCCTTGAGCCTGCCGTGGAACACGAGGCAGTCCGTCTCGGTCCGACTGTACAAATCGCCGGTGTGGAACCACCCATCCGTGTCGATCGCTGCCGCTGTCTTGATCGGATCCTTGTAATAGCCCTCCGTGACGCAGTATCCGCGCACAAGCATTTCGCCCGGGGTGCCCTGAGGTTGGTCGGCGCCGGTGTCGGGATCGACGATGCGCAGCTCGATTCCAGGGGCAGCCTTGCCCTGGGTTCCCGAGCGGTCTGTGATGGTGTCGGATCGCTCGCTGAGCGCGTAAATACCAGCGGTTTCGGTCATCCCGCATGCGGCCACGAGTTCTGCGATGGGGAAGGTTTGCTGAACTTGCTCGATCAGGACTCGCGGTCCGATCAAGAACAAGTAGCGAAGCGAGTCGAGCGCTGCTGCGTCGAACGAGGGGTGGTCCAACAATGATTGCATCATCGCGGGGAACCACGGCCAGGCAGTGGTCGGACGCTCCTGCTTCATCAGCGTCAGGGCACGACCGGGTTCGAAATAGATATCAGTGACGTAGGTTCCTCCCGCTCCCATCGCTCCGATCAGCGGCGAGAGTGCGGCGATGTGGAAGAGCGGACCGCCGGCCCAGCTGATATGGCGATCGTCCGTCACGAGCCGTTTGCCGGCGCGCTCGACTGGCCCGCGGGTCAAAGCCTCATGGGTAAGGACGCAGCCTTTGGGGTTCGCGGTGGTGCCTGAGGTATACAGGATTGCTGCGGCGTCGCGAATTCTGACTCGCCGCCGAATCTGATCCATATCCGAGGGGGGAACCGTCTCCGCCAACCGATCAAGCGTCGAGCGGCCGACGAACCCTCGGTTGTTGCTCTCACCGCGGAGGAGTACTGCCTGCCGCAGCAGGGGTGCCTCCGGGAGGTGCAGGTCCCGGTCCGTGACGGCCTCGGCCAATGATGGAAGAGCGTCGTGCATGACGTCGACGAAGTCGACATAAGCGTCATCTCCGGACACCGTCAACACTGCGGCCAAGTCCGCGTTTCGGACGATGTACCCGAGCTCACTGGCCTTGTGTCGAGCATTGAGCGGAACGATCACACCGCCAATCAGCGCCGCGCCGAAGAAGCCCTCAATGAACTCGATTCCGTTCGGGGCGAGCAGACCGACGTGGTCGCCCCGACGTACCCCGAGGGCGATGAGTCCGCGCGCAACGTGCGTTGCCCGTTCGAGCACGTCTGCGTAGGTGTATCGGCTGTCCGGGAAAACAATCAAGTCCCGGTCGGGATGGCTCCGGGCCCCGCGGACCAGGAGATCTGCAACCGGTAGCACCTCGCACCAGTCACCAGTGTCAACCATGTCGTTCCTCGCTCGATCGTGAACACCAGGGGAGTTCCATCGGATGCCGGCGGAGTGTCCTCCGTCCGCCGGGCGCTGAGCCGCCGACTAACGGAACAGCTCCTCATCGGAACTCCGCGTCGGTGTGGTGCCCATCACTCTGCCGACTCCGCGGTGTGGATGGAACCCGTTCCTCTACGCGATCCACTACGCATCTAGTCGGGCTCGTGCGAGAGATATCTTCGTGCAGGTCAGAGCGGGGTTCACGGCTGGTCTGCGCGTGATGGGCGGCGTCGTGTCACATGCTGTCAGATCTTGACCCCGTAGTTGCACAGTGTCACGATGGCGCAGTGGACGGGGTTCCCCGACACCACGTCGCGCGGGGGTACCCAGGAAGGCATCGTGAACGCCGACGAATGGCGCGAAATACGCGAACTGCACGCGAAGGGCGCAACGATCAAGGGCATTGCCGAGAGTCTCGGTATGTCGCGGAATACTGTTCGTCGCGCACTTGCTTATGACGAGCCGCCCACAGACCACCGTCCCCGGAAGGGGTCGGTCGCCGACGCCTTCGAACCGGCGATTCGGACCCTGCTGGCCGAAGACCCGGACATCAGTATCGCCGACATTCACCGTGCTATTAATTGGGACAGATCACGGAACACCCTTGCCAAGTTGGTGCGCCACATTCGGTCGGAATCGTCGAACCAGCCACCAGAAGTCGCTCCGTATCGCCAGTACGGCAGCAGTATTCCGACCTTCTCGACGGGGTTCGTCGGTCGAGACGGGGAATTATTCGCCCTCCGGCGGCTCCTCGGTACCACACGCCTGATTACGATTACCGGTCCTGGCGGCATCGGAAAGACCCGCCTCGCTGTTCAGACAGCCACCGACTTCCGGAGGGCATTCGCCGACGGCGTGCGCTTCATTGAACTGGCGTCTTTGAAGACATCGGGGCTTCTTGCTCAGGAGGTCCTGGACGGACTGGGGATCGCTCAACCCGACCTGGTTGGGCGTCCGCTCGAGGAGGTCTTGGTTCACTACCTCAGGCACAAGCAGATGTTGATCATTCTCGACAACTGTGAGCACATCGTCGATTCCTGTGCGGACCTTGTCGCCTACCTACTTCGCCACACGTCGCAGGTCAGTATCATCGCCACCAGTCGTGAACGTCTCGCTGTCCCAGCCGAGCACGTTTTCACGTTGGCACCACTCTCGACGACACGCTCCGACGATTCCGGATCCGTCGGCGCCGCCCTCCAGCTATTCGAAAGCCGAGCGGCAGCAGTGCTTGCGGGCTTTTCCATCACCGATCGCAATCGCGACACTGTCCGTCGAATATGTAGCCAGCTGGACGGCATTCCGCTCTCGATCGAACTCGCCTGCGCACGATTGAGCGTGCTTTCGGTCCAAGACCTCGAGCAGCGGCTCGATCGACGGCTGGAGCTGCTGACGACCGGAAATCGGTCCGGACCCGAACGGCATCGCACCTTGCAGGCCACGGTCGATTGGAGTTACGAGCTCTGTACATCGGCCCAGCAAAAGCTATGGGCGCGCTTGTCCGTCTTCGTCGACGAGTTCGACCTACCGATGGCCGAACAGGTGTGTAGCGACGACGACCTACCCGCACAATTAATCCTCGACGGCATCTCCGCACTCGTGGGAAAATCGCTGCTGCAACGCGAGCAGAGGGGTGATTCGGCCCGATTCCGCATGCTTGAAACGATCCGCGAATACGGAGCCGGGAAGCTCAGTCCGACCGAAGCCGACGCGCTACAACTGAGGCACCTCGAGTCGTGCTCAACGCTTGTCAGGTCCTCCGTCGAGTCCTGGGCGAGCTCTGGACAACAGCGGGCAGGCGAATTGCTGCGGAGCAACCGGGCTAATCTGCGCAAGGCCTTGCACACCGCGCTATCGGCGGGAAGCGACAAGATGCTTTCCACCGCAACCGAACTCGTCTCAACGGCCTGGTTCCTCTGGTCCTCTGGATTTTCGGTGCGTGAGCATCGGATGTGGTTGATGCGTATCGCCGAGAGAGATACCGCTCCCACAGCTCGCCGAGGCCGGCTGCTGGCAACCCTGGGACTGGTCCAGACAATGCAAGGCGATCGGTCGGCGGCGTCCGATGTTCTCGACGAATCGATCCGACTCGCCTCGGCGTGCGGTGACGACGCGACCATAGCCTTCGCAACGCAGACCAAAGGACTGAAGGATTACCTGGACGGTGACTTCGAGTCGGCCGAACCGCTATTCAAAGACGCTCTGAACAGGTATGAGGAACTGCCCGAGAACATCGATCTGCTGTGGGCACTCCATATTGAAATGGGGATGTTCTACTGCTCCACCCTGGACACTGTGCGCGCTCTCGAGCATTTCGAGTTTGTGCGTGTGCACTCTGAACTCGCGGGGGAGCGATGGATGCTGTCCTATGCCGTTTATGGCCTCGGTCTCGCTGCCTTGGCGGATGAACGATACGATGAGGCACTGCGCCGTGCGATGGAAAGCCTCGCCCTGAAAAGGGAGTTCGACGACGTGGTCGGCACGTCTCTGGTAACTGACCTGCTCAGCTGGGCGGAGGCGGCCGCAGGGTCGAAAGAACGTTCGGCGGTCCTTCTCGGCGCGGCGTCGCGAATGTGGGAGTCGTTCGGCATGCAACTTTATGGATCCCGGCATTGGGTGGAGCGGCGCGCCGAGTTCGAGTCGACCGCCCGCACCGGCCTCGGGGATGAGCGGTTCGCACAATGTCGCCGCCGTGGAGCGGAGATGTCGATACCGGAGATGGTCCGGTTTGCTCTGAAAGAGGAAGTGCCTATCGAGCACAGATCTTCGGGGTCGTCAGCTGCCGCACTGCTGTCACCGCGCGAACACGAAGTCGCCCGGCATATTGCGGATGGACTGTCGAACAAGGAGATCGCGGCGCGGATGGTCCTGTCTCCCCGCACGGTCGAGGGCCATGTCGTCAGGATCCTCCGCAAGCTTGGAATGACTGGCCGCCACCAGGTAGCGACGGCCTTCGCGATGCACATGTAGTCGGCTAACCGCGCTCTAGGCATCTATGGCCGGGTGTTCACATTTACGTTGACGTTGACAGCGCGGGTAGTCGTCTGCGACGCTCGTCACATTCGCGGTGCCTGAGCTGACTTTGCCGATCTCAGGTAGTTATCAGCCAGCTCGATTGCAGCCACGAATCGAAGTCCTGAAGTCGCACACTCTCACAGAAGGAATCAACCTATGAACAGACTGGATGGCAAAGTCGCACTCGTCACCGGGGCAGCTCGCGGAATGGGGGCGTCCCACGCCCGGAAATTCGTCGAGGAGGGCGCCAAGGTCATCTTGACGGACTTGTCTGATGCCGCTGGCAAAGAGTTGGCCGAAGATCTTGGGGGCAATGCCCTCTTCCTTCATCACGATGTCACTGATCCGCAGTCGTGGGCCGAGGTGGTCGAACACGGCGTCCGTGCCTTTGGCGACATCACGGTCCTCGTCAACAACGCGGGTATTCTCGGACCCGTTACACAGACCGCAGAACTGAGTGAGGCCGACTATCGGACGGTGTGCGCGATCAACCAAGACGGGGTCTTCTACGGGATGAAGTCGGTCCTACCGTCCATGGAACGCGCAGGAATCGGCGCCATCGTCAACATCTCGTCCATCGCCGGAATCGCGGCCAACTACGGATTTCCCAGCCTCGCCTACGTTGCGAGCAAATTCGCGGTACGCGGCATGACGAAGGCAACCGCGATAGAGTATGGGCCGAAGAATATCAGGGTCAATTCCGTCCATCCGGGATTTATCCAGACACCGATGATGGTGGAAGCTACCGATGAATCGGGCGGTGACGCGCTCGGACTGATCCCTTTGGGAAGAATCGCCGATCCGAACGAGGTGTCCAATCTCGTGCTCTTCCTTGCTTCGGACGAATCCTCTTACATCACCGGTGCCGAACACCTTATCGACGCCGGCATGCTCGCCCAATAGGTTCGGCTCGTCCACCGGGGGGCAAATTGCGTACGGCCTACCAGCGCCTCGAGAGCTGATCGGAAGCCCGACGCGCACTCCAGAGCACTGCAGACTCATTCGTGGGTGGTTCGGCCGGGTGATTGTGGGCGGGGTGCCCCCGAGCTGAGCATCGCGACTGCGATGCCGGCCTCGGGGGGGGGGGGAACCTGAATCCGCGGCGGGTGAGGAGGCGAATCTTGGTGTTGACCGATTCGATCCGACCGTTCGAGAGCCCGTACTCGACAACTGTGAGCATCTCGTCGACGCAGTCGCGGTACTGACTGAGACGCTCATACGCACGTGGCGGAGAGCTGAAGATCGTGGCGACGAGTCGCGAGCCGCTGGGTATCGGCGGTGAGGCAGTTCTGCACGTTCCGCCGCTGACGGTCCCTGATGCAGAGAGTGATTCAACCGCGTCGACGCCGAGTGAATACGATGGTGTGATGCTGTTCATGGAGCGGGCCACGGCGGCAGTTCCGGGGTTCGAGTTAACCGATGAGAATCGGCCGACCATCACTCGAATCTGTCAACGACTCGAAGGTCTGCCACTGCCGATCGAGTTGGCTGTGGCCCGACTGCAGGCGCTGTCTTCGGATCAAGTCCTCCAACGTCTCACGGACAGACACAGACTGCTGACCGTGGGCAGTCGTGGTGCACCGACACGGGCTCAGGTTTCGGTATTCGCCGGAGTGTTCGAACTGGATGACGCGAATGGGATCTGCGGCCTGGGGATGTCACCGGAAGACCTACTCGATGCGTTGGCATCGTTGGTCGACAAGTCGATCCTGATTCGCGAGGAATCGGGCACCACAGTGTGTTTCAGGATGCTCGAGACGCTCCGCGAATATGGCCGCGAGAAGGCGGAAGATGCAGCCGAATTCGCAGACCTGCGTCGGCGTCACCACGACTGGTATCAGCGGTTAGTAGTCGAAGCCGAGACCGAGTGGATCAGTGCATACCAACTGGAGTGGATCACTCGTCTCGAACGTGAAAACTCGAATTTGCGAGAGGCGTTGGAATTCAGGTTGGCCGGGGATGACGATGCTGCGATCGAATCCAGCCTGATCATGACGCGACGCTGCTGCTGTTCTGGCTCATCCGTGGCCGGTTCAACGAAGGACGCAACTGGCTCGATCGTGCACTCGCGCGCAAGACCCGGGATTTGACGGCCGAACGCGTCAAGGCCTTGTATGCCGCGAGCGTTCTCGCCGAAGTACTGGGCGATCTCTCTGTCGCAGCTGACTTCGTCGCGGAGGGAGAAGCACTGGTCGCACAGGTGCCTGGCGACAAGGTGACTCATGCGCGGATTGCCCATGCCGATGGGCTCTACGCGATTCTACAGTGGCGATCTTCCTCGCGCATGCCCGCGTTTGGATGAAGGCCTCAGTGTGTTTGGGGAGGAACAGGATTCCGCCCTGCACATCTGGACTCTCATGATGCTCGGAGTGGCGTACCAGCTGAACGGTGACGCTCCTCGGGCTATCACTTGCCATGAGCAAGCACTCACGATCAATCCCGCGGTGAGTAGGTATATCGATCTTACTCATTGTGGGCGAGGGAGTCGCGGCAATTCAGCAGGATGACTTCGACGGTGCAGAGCGCACCTCGAGCAATGTTTGTGGCTGACTCGACGGGTGGACGAGCCGCTCACTGCTGCTGTCTGTTTGGAAGCTTTGTCATGGATCGCATGCCGACGTCAGACGTACGAGCGGGCGGCCGTACTCATGGGCGCGGCCGAGGCGATGGATCGCTCCGTGGGTAGTTCCGCAGTTTGTTCCACGACCTAACCGTCTACCACGACGAGTGTCAGGCGTTGACCCGCGAAGCACTCGGTCCGAATAGGTACCACGAAGCGCAGAAGTACGGCGCTTTTGCTGGGGTTCGATCCCGCAGTCGCCTACGGCCTCGGGGAGCCGTCCGTTGGCCGCAGCGCGGATGCCGGTCACACAGAAGACCCGAACTGAGCGGTCAACTGAGGGTGACCATTTCCAGGCGGGATTCGTTGGAATGTCCGGTGGTCGACATCGAGTCCCCCTCAATGCCGGCGCCGGTGCGATTGTTTTCAGCACCGGCACCGGCATTGAGGGGGTGAGTCGCGCGCGGCGGACTTCAGTCCCTCACTGATGTTCGATCATCATCTGACTGTGTAGTTCTCCAGATCGGGCCGTCGCGTCATCTCCCAGTACTCGACGTTGAGGAACGGCATGACGAAGACGACTCGTCCGCGCGAGTTGCGGTAGTAGGTTGACATCCCACGGTGGGTCCAGACGGTGCGGGCGTGGGTGGTATCGACGAGCTCGTTGTACTGCTCGGTTGCATCGGTTCGTGCGTCGATGGCGGCGATGTCCTGTTCGAACATTTTGGTCAGTAGGCCCCGGATGTACCGCATTTGAACTTCCATGAAGAACATGAAGCTGCCGCTACCGGGGAAGGAGTTCGGGCCGCCGAGCATGAAGAAGTTGGGGAACTGGGGAACCGAGACACCCAGGTACGCCCGTGGGTCGTCATCATTCCATGCTTCTCGCAGGGACAGTCCATCGACTCCGCGCACATCGAGCGAGGAGACGAAGCGGGCGGCCTCGAACCCCGTAGCCCAGACGATGATGTCGGCGTCGATCTCGGCTCCGGATGCGCTGACGAGTCCCGTCTCGGTCACGGCGGCAACCGATTCGTTGACGAGGTCGACGTTGTCCCGACGCAGGGCTTCGTACCAACCGTTGTCGAGCAGGATGCGCTTGCCGAACGGGGGGTAGTCGGGCATCACCTTGTCGAGGAGATCGGTACGGTCGCCGACCTGCGCAGTGATGTACCGCGTGAAGTACTCACGGTGCGCATCATTCCGAGCGTTGACAGACCGCTCGGGGTGTTCCCACTCAGGATCGACGCGCAGGGACTCGATGACCTTGTCGCCGAACTGCCAGAACAGTCGAATCCAGTACCAGCTGTGATAAAGGGGGCACGACTGCAACAGTCGCCGAAGTTCCGTGGGGATGGGCATCCGGAACTTCTCGAAGGGTGCCACCCATTGTGGTGAGCGCTGAAAGACCGTCAGGTGTTCGACCCGATCCGCGATGGCGGGAGTGATCTGCATCGAGCTGGCGCCGGTACCGACGATGGCGACCCGCTTGCCTTCGACCTCGAGTCCTTCGGGCCAGTTGGCTGAGTGGAAACTCGTTCCACGGAAGCTCTCCATGCCGGGGAGATTCGGTGTTACCGGTCGATTGAGAACACCGACAGCACTGATGACGACATTGGAGCGCAGGGTCTCGATCGATCCGTCAGCGTTTCGTACCTCAACGTGCCACCCTCGTGACGTCTCGTCGTAGGTCGCGGCGAGAACTTCGGTGTTGTACCGGACTCGTTCGTTGCCGCCGACCTCCTTGAGGACGCGCCCAAAGTACTCCTGAAGTTCGTTGCGTAGTTCGAAGTGGGTGTTCCAGTCGTTCTTGGCGAACGAAAAGGAATACAGGTGGCTGGGGGTGTCGACGCCGGCGCCGGGGTAAGTGTTCTGCCACCAGTTGCCGCCGGCTTCCGGTTGCTTTTCGAGAATTATGTAATCGATGCCCATGTCTTCGAGCTGATGAGCTGCTGCGATGCCGGCGACACCAGTGCCGATCACGATGACGTTGAATCCGACGGGTGGTTCGACGGGGGGGAGTGCGAGCTCGGGGGCGTTCGGCGCTGCGCGGCGCGCCAGCTCGAGCGACAACATCGGGCCGTACTGGTCTGCGACCGGCTCGCCCATGCAGACGCTGATCATCCGGACTGTCTGTTCAGCTGTCGGTGCCTCGATCGCGGGCTTGACTCCGGCCTGGAAGTCCAGGATTGCCTGCACTGCCGCCTGGCGGATTTCCTCCTGGATCTCCTCGGTGAGTCCTCCGGAGTCGTGGTCGCCGAGACCCTTACCGCGTGTGGGGCGGTAGGGCTGCTCGAGCCACTTCTCCTCTCCGGTCGTTTGGTAGACCACCATCAGCAGAGCGGGGACATTCGCGATGGACACCGCAGTCCGTACCTCGGACTCACTGAGGCCGTCCGGGTTGAACTGACTCGACTCGGTCGCGGTTGCGGATGTGACCGGACTGGCTGTCTGCATATCTGACTACCTCTCGCGGGGGCCGAACGTTGTAGCGGCAGAGAATCAAGCGATGACGACTCGTTCAACGTTCGCGTTGATTATTCGTTGATGCCATGGTCGCAGCCGGTCGCGCAGTTTGTCAACGTGTGAGTTGAAAATCGAGTGAATGCAGTGCGGGGCACGATCGGCAATCTATCTACATCGCCGTTGACAGGGAATGGTGGATGTGCCAGCCTCATTCCTGGCTGTGCCGTGTATCACACACCAGTGTCAGCCGATCCCACTAGGTGGTTCGCTGGCTCTCACCAGAACGGAATCGCAATGACTCACGCCATTACCTCGGACTCCTCTACCGAGAGGGTGCTCGATCTGCGCGCCTCCCGGAAGGCGCTGATCGCCGGGTCTCTCGGCAACCTCGTCGAATGGTACGAATTCGCTATCTACGCATATATGGCACCGATTTTCGCGCCGCTGTTCTTCCCTTCCGGCAATCCGACGACGGCGATCCTGTCGACGTTTCTCATCTTCGCGCTCGCGTTCTTCTTGCGTCCTGTCGGTGCTGTCGTCTTTGGACGTTTGACCGATCGAATCGGACGCCGGCCCGTACTGGCGATGATCATCGGGCTGATGGCCGCGTCCACCACGGTTATAGGACTCCTGCCCACGCACGCCCACATCGGGATGCTGGCGCCGATCTTGCTCACTCTCTGCCGTGTCGGTCAAGGCTTGTCGGCCGGTGGTGAGATGGGCGGCGCCGTTTCACTGATGGTGGAGTCCGCACCGTCGAACAAACGCGGGGTGTACGGGTCCTGGTCTTTCGTGGGAACCACACTGGGATTCGTTCTCGGTGGTGGAGTGGCAACAGTGCTGGCGATTGCCCTTTCCGACGCTCAGTTGGCGTCGTGGGGATGGCGAGTCGGCTTCCTGCTCGCCGCCCCAATGGGTGTCGTCATCCTCTATCTGCGGATGCGCGTCGACGAGACACCGCACTTCAAGCACATGACTATCGAACGCGCAGCGCATGACCCGTCGTCGGAGGTTTCGTCGGCACCGCAAGGACGCTCGTTGATCTACTTTCTCGTCACGATGGGTGCCGTCGTCGTCTACAACGCGGTCGGAAACACCTTCATGGTCGGGATGCCGGCGTTCTTGTCGAAAAGCTTCGAGATGTCCTTCGAACGCTCCTACCTGCTCGCGTTGATCACCGGGATCATCGCGGCAATTTCCATGCCGATCTTCGGTGCCATGTCCGATCGAGTGGGGCGTCGTCCTGTCCTACTGGGGGGTTCAGTGGCCGTTGTGGTGCTTTCCTATCCCCTTTATGCCATGCTCAACTTCGGTTTCGCGGGTGGTCTGACCGCGCTTGCGCTCGCTGGGGTGCTTATCGGTGCAGTGGGGGGACCGATGCCGGCCTTTCTTTCCGAACGCTTCCGCACACGAAACCGAGCCACCGGAATTTCCGTCACCTACACGCTCTCGGTGGCGTTGTTCGGAGGCACGGCGCCGTACATCATCACGTGGATGGCCTCGGCGACCGGTGATCCGTTGTCCGCGGCCTACTACACACTCGGCTGCGCCGTGATCAGCGCGATCGCTCTGCTCACAATCCGCGGTGTCGATCGGGACCAGCATCGCGCGGCGCTCGAAGACTGACGGTGAGCGGGCGCCCGCCTCCCTCGGGGGGCGGGCGCTTCCGCCGCTGTATCACCATGTGTCGAGATGCCACCGAACCCGTTCAACGGGTTTGCTGTTGGCGCGGTCGAAGGTCTGCACGATCCACGCTCTGGTGTCGGCCGGATCGATGACATCGTCGATCTCGAAGACCGATGCTGCGTTCGTGGCACGGCCCTGGGCCTCGTAGTCGGCCAATAGAGACTGAAAGGTCTGCTCGCGTTCGTTCGGGTCGTCGATAGCGTCGAGTTCTCGGCGGAACCCGAGCCGCACTGCCCCTTCGGGCCCCATAGCGCCGAGATCTCCAGTCGGCCAAGCGAGCATTGCGTCCGGAACTCGAAAGCTTCCGCCGGCCATGGCCTGCCCTCCGAGTCCGTAAGACTTGCGGATTACGATCGCGCACAACGGAACAGCGAGATTTGGGCCGGTAACAAGCAGTCGGCTGACATGCCGCACCATAGCCGTCTCTTCTGCTTCGGGGCCTACCATGAATCCGGGGGTGTCGCAGAGGGACACAATCGGCAGTTCATAGGTATCGCAGAGCCGAAGGAAGCGCGCCATCTTGTCGGCCCCGTCGCTGTCGATCGCGCCGCCGCGGTGACGTCCGTCGTTCGCGACGATGCCCATCGGTCGACCCTCCACCCGAGCCAGGCACGTGACTATTCCTCGACCGAATTGCTCTCGAAGCTCGAGTACCGACTCCTCATCGGTCAGGGTGTGGATGAGCGCACGAATATCGAACACCCGAGATCGTCGCTCGGGTACGGCGTTGCGCAATCGACGTTGATCGGCGCAGGACCACTGACGGGCAGAGCCCTGGAAGTAGCCGAGGTACTTCTTGGTGGCGGCTACGGCCGCAGCCTCGTCATCGACGAGAATGTCGACGACTCCATTGGCCGCCTGGACCGGGGCGGGCCCGATAGCCTCCGGCGCGAACGTCCCCAGCCCACCTCCCTCGATCATGGCCGGTCCGCCCATCCCGATGTTCGCGTCGCCGGTTGCGATGACGACGTCACAGGCACCGAGCAGTGCCGCGTTGCCTGCGAAGCAACGGCCAGCCGCAATGCCTACCGTCGGAACGTGTCCGTTGAGCCGACCCAGCGCGACGAACGTTCCCAGGTCCATCCCGGTTGCCTTGGCCTGGTTGTCGGTGTCCCCGGGACGGCCGCCGCCCCCTTCGGCGAAGATGATCACCGGTGTTCCCCGTCGCCGGGCGAGTTCGAACATCCGCTCGGCCTTCTTGTGGTTCTGCAGTCCCTGGGTTCCCGCCAGCACGGTGTAGTCGTACGCGAGGGCGGCGACCTGGGTGTTCTGCGCGTCGGACTCGGCTGCGCTCACCCTGCCGAATCCGGCGACGAGGCCGTCGGCAGGTGTATTGGCTTCGAGGTCGTCCAGCGTCCGCCGTCGACGTTGCGCCGCGATGACAAGCGGGCCATATTCACGAAAGGAGTGCGGGTCGAAAAGGTCTGCGAGGTTCTCGCGGGCGGTCCGTTTCCCGGCCAGGTGCCTTCGTGCGCTGGCTTCTGGACGGGCGGCGTCCAGACCGGCCTCGTGGCGATCTCTGATTTCGGCGATATCGGAACGGATGTCGTCCAGATCGGGCAGCCCACAAGTGGCGGTTGTGGCGGGCGCAGGCTGGCCGTCGATGGCGACCGCCGCGAGCGTTGCGACCTGGGCTCCCTCGGCGACAAAGTCACCGACCTGCACAGTCACCTTCTCCAGTCGTCCGGCGGCCGGGGCGATTATCTCATGCTCCATTTTCATGGCCTCGAGAATTGCTACCGGTTCCCCCTGCTCAACCCACTGCCCGGTTTCGCCGGCGATCGAAACCACCGTTCCGGCCGACGGTGCGAATAGGTCGGTGGCCTGTGTGTCTTCTGCAGACACCGGTACGCGCGATGATCCGAGCAGGTAATCGTCGACGAAGCTCGTCGTCATCGCACCACGCGGAATCGCAGGGTCGGCCAGCACCGACCGCAGCAGCGCCAGGTTGGTGGGCACCCCCTCGATGACGCTACGACGCAGCTGGGCCTCGAGGTGAACCAGAACCTGCGCCAAGGTCGCGCCCAGCCGGTGAACGATGATCTTGGCCAGGAGCGGATCGTAGGCATTGGTTGCCTGCATACCTGCGTAGCCGTGGCTTTCCACCCGTATACCGGATCCGGCCGGAAGGTCGAACCGCGTGATCTTCTGTGTGGGGGAGACCGCGGGCTCGAGGGTGACTCGCGCTTCGACAGCGATTCCGCGCGGGTTTCCGATGGCCTCCTGGGAAAGACCCTGGTCCGTCAGCGACACCCCCTCCGCTATGGCAATCTGGGCTGCGACCAGGTCGACGCCCGTGATTTCTTCGGTGACACCGTGCTCGACCTGCAGCCGTGGATTTCCTTCGATGAAGTAGTAGAGGTCGGGAGAGTCGGCATCGACAAGGAATTCGAATGTGCAGACACCTCGGAAGTGTGTGGCCCGCGCGAGATCGAGTGCGGAGCGCAGAAGAGCCGATCGCGTCGGGTCCGGCAAATGTGAAGCAGGCGCGATCTCAATGAGCTTCTGATGGCGGCGCTGAATCGTACAGTCGCGGTCCCAGAGGTGTATCGGGTCGCCGGCACCGTCGCCGAGCACCTGAACTTCGATGTGCCACGCCCGCGGAAGATAGCGCTCGACATAGACTTGTGATTGCCCGAAACCACGCAGCGCCTCGGATCCACAACGAATGAGCGCTTGTCCGATGTCGGCGGAGTTTGTCACGACCCGCATTCCGCGGCCGCCGCCACCAGCGAGAGCCTTCACCATGACCGGGCCGCCCGAGTGCGCTTCCATGAAGGCCAGCGCTTCCGGAAGACCCGTCGCACCATTTGTCGCAGGAAGGACAGGAACTCCGATCTCTTCGGCCAGAGCCCTCGTCGCCGACTTGTCACCGAAGAGCCGGAGTGTCTCGGAGTCGGGTCCCACGAATGTAATACCTGCGCGTGCACAGGCGTCGGCCAGTTCCGGATTTTCGCTCGCGAATCCGTATCCGGGATGGAGCATGGTGCATCCGGACGTGATGGCTGCGTTGACCATTTGATCGATGTCGAGGTAGGCAGCCGCGCCGCAACTCGCCAGCGGACGCACCTCGTCGGCCGCACGGACGTGGGTTGCTTCGGACTCGTCGACGCTGTGAACCGCGACGGTGCGAAGCCCATATCTGCGGGCGGTGCGGATGATCCTCAAAGCGACCTCGCCGCGGTTAGCGATGAGTAAGCCCGGCAATCGCTTTCCCTTCGTTGTCACTGGGTCGGCGGAAACCGTCCCCTTCTCGAGGATGGTCAGGTTACGGTGGGCGTGCATCCGCCCAGCCTCGCGGTGACCCTCTCGGCCGCCGTCATCAATCGATTCCGATACTGTTCGACCGTCGCCCCGGACAGTTGGCGGGGGAGCTGGTAGAGGCTCAAGAGGAGCGCCGGTTGGGAATCTTCACCGAATACGGGCGCGCTGATGATTCGGACGTCATAGGTGGCAGCGGGTTCGATTTCGGCTGGCTCGTATCCCTCCAGACTGAGGGCACGGGCGGCCTCGGTGACATCAGATGCCAGATCGCCCGTGGCACCGGTAAGCGGCAGACGCGCAACGGCCCCTTCGAACCGCACTTGTGCGTCGCTGCGAAGCACAAGTGACCAGCCGCGGTCGCGGACACGGGATATCGCCTGCTCGAGCAGGGCACGATCGAGAGCCCCGCCGCCGCGTCCGATCCACTTGTCTCGTTCGCGTCCCTCGGACCATGCCATCAGTGGGAGGGCGAGTGGGGGCACAAAGGGCATTCGCTGCCCGAGTCGGGTGTGTGGTGACGTCGGTAGAGTGCTTGCCATGCTGCTGCCGACCAGGACCAGCTGATCCCGAATCGCGACCGAGGCGCAGCATTCGACTCCTAGCTCGCGGGCGACCGCGTCCATTTCCGAACGTGCCTGATCGACGATGCTGAGGGGGCGCAGCAGGTCAGCCTCACCGGGTGCGGTGAGGGAGGTCGACGAGAAACAGCCGTAACCACCTTGGAAGAAGATGAGCGGTGAGGCGGCATCATCGACCTCGAGCGAGGTAACCCGACCGATCACCAGGAAATGGTCACCGGCGTCGTGGATTGTTTCGATTGTGCAGTCGATCCAGGCGATGCACTCGTGAATTCGAGGATTGTTGCGATTGGTCGGCGTCCAGGAGATCGACGCAAACTTGTCTGATCCCTTCATTGCCAGACTTCGGCAGACGTCCTGTTGGCCGGCGCCGAGCACGTTGACGCAGAAGCGACCGGATTCCCGGATCTTCGGGAAGGTGCTGGAACTTTTGTCGGGGAGGAACGCGACCAGCGCGGGATCCAGCGATACCGATGTGAAGGAGCCGACGGCCATGCCGACCGGCCCTCCCGCGGAATCAGTGGAGGTGATCGCCACGACGCCGGTCGGGAAGTGGCCGAGCACAGTCCGGAAATGTCCCGGGTCGATCACTGTGCTGGTGTCGGTGAGTGTCATCGGGTTGTCCTTCTCGGCTCAGGACCCAAAGGCCTGATCGGTGTGTGTGCTTGCGTTGAGTCTGGTTTCCGAGTATGGGTCGGCCGCTGTGCTGCCATGCCGTCCTCGAGATCCGAGCGCCTTCCGATCACCCCGGTCTGTTCGAGGTGGAACTGCACCAAGTCTCCGTCTCGGTCGGGCATGTGACGTGCGTCGCTCTAAGGACGATCGTCGCATCGACCTTCACGCCGTGTCAACTGTTATGTTGACAAACGTCTACAATCATGTTGATGCCAGATGGAGCGTGTGCGTGACGCCAGAAGCCTCGTGAAGTGCTCAGATAATGATCCTGGGACACGGGATGGGCGAAGAATAGGGAGCAAGTGCGTCTACACAAGCGTTGAAAATCGGTGTAGCTTGTTGGTAGTTTCTCGTCCAGAGGCGCCTCAGCGCAGCTTCACCGCCAGTACACGCCTGGCACCGAGGAATCCGCACTCAGCACATCGCCCCATCACATCGGAGGAAGATCATGACTACCAGTGCACTGTCGAGTCGAGAACTGACCGAACTCGTCGAGGCCCAGAAAGTCGAACGAGTGTTGTACGACTACGCGTACTACCTCGACATGAACCAGCCCGACGATCTCGCGGCCCTGTTCACGTCGGACTGCTACGTCGCGTATGGACCCGACTTCGGCGCCGAGGGACGCGACGCCTATCGAAAGACCCTCGACGGAATCGGCACCTTCTTCACCGCCACTAGTCATCATGTCTCCAACGTCGTTGTCGACTTCGACGAGGAAATGCGCAGTGCGACCGTCCGTTCGGTGCTGTATGCGTGGCATCAGTACACCAAGGAAGGCAAGCCGGACGGCCACTTCTTCGGCCAGTACCACGATGTTCTGGTGCGCGACGACGAGCACGGCTGGCGTTTCACCCGCCGTGAACTGCGCGCGGCAGGCGTCGTCGACTTCCACGTCAAGAAGCAGATCCCGATCGGACGTGCCTCGGCATGACCACGCCGACCACAACCGCCACAGTAGACACCGAGTACCAGCACTTGCGTGTCGAGCACCGCGGGCCGATCAGTTGGATCGTCCTTGACCGCCCGGACAAAGCGAATGCCCTGTCGAATGCGCTCCTCGACGAGTTCAGCGACGCCCTCGAGCGTCTCGCCACCACCGGCGGTCCCGTCGTCGGGATCCGCGGCGAAGGAAAGGGCTTCTCCGCCGGCTACGACATCGACCAGGTCGGCGAATATACCACCACCAAGGACCCGGTGTCGGATCGAGAACGGCTCGCGCGCAACGTCAATCGCTACCTCGCCATCTGGGATCACCCTAAACCGGTGATCGCGGCGGTCCACGGTTACTGCATCGCGGGCGCCACTCAGATGTGTGTATTCACCGATCTCACGATCGTGGCGCATGATGCGCGCATCGGTGAACCGGCTGTGCCGCTCGGTGGGGGATACATAGCCCCGCTGTGGGCGCCGCTGGTCGGACCCAAACGGGCGAAGGAACTCGCGTTCATCGCCGGCAACTCGATCGACGGTGACACCGCGGTCGAATGGGGGTGGGCCAACCGAGCCGTTCCGGCAGACACAGTCGTCGAGACTGTCGAACGCCTCGCCGCCCAAATAGCCCGGGTTCCCTCCGACCTCTTGCGCATCAAGAAACTGTCGGTCAACCGCGCTATGGAGGCCATGGGCGTACGCACTGCCGCACAGGGTGGCGCAGAAATGGACGCGCTGTTACATCTATCGCCATCGGTGGCGCAGGTTCGTGCCTTCATTGCCGAGGTCGGCCTGAAGGCGGCCATTGCCTCGTACCGTGCGCCGGTCGATGCCCCTCTCTCCACTTCGTCAGTACCATCCGGAAAGGCAACCTCATGAGCAGCGGAGTCAGGTTTACCCGCGATGGCCACATCGCACGCGTCACACTCGATCGCCCCAAGGCGTTGAACTCGATCAATGCCGAGATGGACCAGTCGTTGTTCGAGGCGTGGACCGAAATCAACGCCGACCCGGACCTGTGGGTGGCCGTCCTGTCAGCCTCCGGGGAGAAGGCGTTCTGTGCCGGCGCCGACGTGAGCGGCGGCACGGAAGGCGACGGTCGCAGGATGGCCCTCGGCGGTGGACTCACCGGCGTCGGAGGTCCGTTGTTGAAGCTGCGCAAACCACTCGTTGCCGCCGTCCAGGGGTACGCCGTCGGTGGCGGATTCGAACTGGCGATGTGCGCGGATGTCATTGTGGCGGCGGACAACGCCCAGTTCGGTATCCCGGAAACGAAGGTCGGAATCATCGGCGAGGCAGGCATCATGCACCGCGCGATTCGGCAACTCCCGCATCACATCGCCATGGCGATGATTCTCACCGGGGACCGCATCACTGCCGTCGACGCCGAACGGTACGGACTCGTCAACGAAGTCGTCGCACCCGAGCAACTCGGTAAGGCCGCCGACCAGTGGGCCGAGCGTATCGCGGCCGCATCCCCGCTCGCCGTGCAGGCGGCCAAGGATGCCGTGCTGTCCCGATTGGACTGGCCCCTGGACATCGCGTTGGCGACCCGCTACGAACCCATCGAAGCGTATGCGGCCAGTGCCGACCGGCTCGAGGGGCGAGCGGCGTTCGCCGAGAAGCGAAAGCCGCAGTGGACCGGCCGGTAGACGAGGAACAGTTGTGGACGTGCCGCGGGCCGCGATGTAGGTCGCGTGCTCACGGCACCCCACCCGCTCGAAAACAGCAAACAGCGAAAGGCTGCACGGATCTAAGCGGGCTTGGCCAGTGCGCCCTGGAAGAATAGCGCGCAGAACGCATCAATGGTCTGTCTTGCGTCAACCCTGTGCGAGCCAGGCTTGAGCCACCGATGGGTCCAGTTGATCATCCCGAACAACGCTTTCGCCATCAGCGCAGTGGGAACATCTTCACGAAAGGTTCCCTCTGCCACCCCCTGCTCGAGGACGCCGGCGACGATTGCCTCGAAACGCTTCGTCTTAAGGAGCATGTCCTTGGCCCATGGAGTCGACTGGAACTCGAGCTTCGCCATGTCCTCCTGGATATACAGGTAGATATAGGGATAGTTGTTCTCGTACGAGAGCATCAGTAATTCGACGAGTCGACGGAGCTTCTCAGGGGCGTCGGCGTCGATCTCCGCGATCTCTGTTCCAGCAGAAACGTTATCGTCGAGAACGCCGATCACAACGTCCTGAAACAGGGCCTGGAACAATTCCTTCTTACTGGCGAAGTAGTAGTAGATCGAGGCCCGATCGGTTCCGAAACGCTCCGCAATGTCGTTCAACGTGGCGGCGTCGTAACCCTTTTCCTGGAACACATCAGCCGCCGTTTGGAGGAGTTCACGGCGTTTCGCCTGATAGCTGGGGCTACTGTCATTCTGCGCGCTACGGCGGCGCCGGCTCATTCCGCTGCTTCTCGTCACTGGTGTTCTGGCCACGTAGGGGATGCTACGCGGCGGAAGACGGGAAATCCATCAACGTTGATGTAAATCTACTTCAACGTTGATTGACACGGTGTTCGTGATCGCATAGCGTCGGAAGGCGGAAAACACGAGTTCTGCGGCCTCACCCGAGAAGCCGCTGTACCGACTCATGAGCGAGGCCGACATGACGAATACCGATCCCGGGGAGCGGATCACGTCCGTCGGTGGTTCCGTGGTGTGCGGTACTCGCCATAGTCCCGATGAAGCCGCCGTTATCGTCCGATTGCTGCACACGGAAGCTGTCCCGCGGTGACCGAGTCCGAGGGCCCGCCCGACTCCGCGCGGCCGTCGGTACCGTCCATCCGCGATGAAGTTTCGCTCGATCACCTGCGCGCCGTCGCCGACGTGTACCTGAATGACGTCGGCGACGGGGAACCGTTGGACCCGCTGACCCGCGCGCTAGTCGAACTCGCGGTTCGCGCGTCCGTCACCACTCTGGACATCGTGGGTGCCGAACGCTACATGCAGGAGGCGCTCGACCTGGGAGCGACCGCGAACCAAGTCCACGAGGTACTCATGCTGGTGTCGGGGCTCGGAGTGCACACCCTCTTCGCAACCGCCGAACACCTCCACGCTCTCACCTCGGAACGGCACAACGAGCAGGCGGATTCAGCGCTCGATGCCGACCAGCGTCTCCTCTGGGAGCGATACGTAGGAAGCGACCCCTACCGTCAGCGTCTAGAGGATGAGCTACCTGGTTTCCTCGCTGCGCTGATACGGATCTCTCCCGAAGGATTCGCTGCATTCTGCGAGTATTGCGGTCTCCCATGGAAGACGAAAAACGTGCGCGCCGTCACCAAAGAACTTATCGCCCTGGCGGTGGATGCAACGCCGACCCATCGTTTTCTTCCCGGCATGAAGCTGCACCTGCGCAATGCGATCGAACTCGGCGCCGGCCGCATCGCGATACTGGAGGTCCTCCTGATCGCATCCCACGCGCCACCGCACAGGGGAGTGCGCTGACCGTCTCTATGAGGTCGCAACCAGGGTTGAGGAGGTCGCAACCAGGGTTGAGCGCAACCGGTAGTGACATATCGTCTGGACTTTCTGCCGAGTCGCGACGGAGGTGATGGAGCGGTCAGCGATCGAGGGTCGCGCCAGCCGCCGAACTATGGCACGCATTCATCACGTCGCTGATCGGTTCTTCGGTCTCCGTCAGGGATCCGCTCAGCTATCCGGCGGTGGGATAAGTGTCGGACAGAAGCTCCTTAGTGCGCCGAACATCGTCCTCGAGCGCGGCAATGAGTTCTTCCTTCGAGGCGAAGGTCGCTTGTCCGCGTATCCAGTGTTCGAGATGCACGGTGACTTCGAGGTCGTACAAATTTTCATCGAAATCGAGTAGATGCGCCTCCAGCAGTCGCGTCCCCACACGGCCGTAGAATGTCGAACGTCGACCTATCGAGATTGCGGCGGGATCGACCTGCCATCGGCGAGCGCGCAGTGACCTGCCCACACGCCATCCACCAGGTGAGCCTCGGAAGAAGGGCTCCCGGCTTCGGTATCGAGTTCGAGATTCGCGGTGGGGAAACCGAGTTCGCGACCCCGCTGGTCACCATGTCGCACCAGCCCGGCGACGGTGTGCGCGGTGCTTGTCGTGGTGCAAGTCGGTGCCTTCACAGTCGAACCCGCATCAGCGTGGGACAGCACCGACGCCTCGATTCCCATGATCTCCAGGGTCCCGCGAAGATCGGCTGGCGGGTCCAGCAGCTGCAATGAGGAAATCCCGAGCTCTCGGATCACCTGTGCGATGTCCGCATTCCGGTCAATGCGTCTGCGGTCCTGCTGCTCTGAGGTGAGAGTGTACGAATCGAGATCGTTCGTGTTCCGTTCGATCAGCACCACGCCGTCACCATGTGCGGCTATCCGCGCAAACATTGCCTGACGATCAGGGTCTGTGGAGTCGGCATGCGGGGCGAAGTCTGATTCGCGGTGAACGTGGATCCATGGCGCGTCCGCACTCTGGGGTCGACCGATTCGGTAGGCGATGTAATCGGTGCCGGTCACCTCACTCCGAAATCCGGAGGTGAGCAGCTCGCCGTAAGGGCTTTCCCGAGTGATGGTGAAGGTGCATCGGACGTGTAGTTCGGATACCCGGCGATAGATAGCGACGTCGTCCGCAGACAACCATGTCAATTGTTGTGCCTGGGCGAAATCACGGGTTTCGTCCTCGTTCGCGATGCGGGTGGGATCTTCCTCCGAGACGAGCGCAGCAAATGCGCCGACCGGGCGTAGACCGGCCGCACGAGCGAGGTCCGTTATGACTTCCGCTGGACCACGGGTCTCGAGTACTCCGTTCTCGCGCGCCCGGGCCGGTACGACATGGCCGGGGCGGGTGAAGTCGCCGGTCGCGCTGTCGGGATTGGCGAGCATTGCGAGGGTGCGTGCCCGGTCGGCGGCGGAAATCCCCGTACCCACCCCGGCGATCGCATCCACCGAGACGGTGTACCAGTCGCTGGCCTGGTCCGGGATCGTCCCCATCATCGGTGGCAACCCCAGACGTTCGCAGACACGCCGGGTGACCGCCGCACAGACGAAACCAGAGCTATGGCGGACCATAGATGCGAGCGCGGCAGGGGATGCCTTCTCCGCCGCCAAGAGCAGGTAGCCATCGGGATCGCCGCCCGCACTGCCCGCGAGCGCAACGGTTCGGCCGGCGGCGAGGTCGGACAGAGCTTGCTGGACTCGGGTCACCGAATTACTCATGCGTGCATCTCCAATCTTGGGGGGCGAACGGACGTCGGAGTCCTGCCTTGGTCACGTTCTCGAATGGCGGCGTTTCCCCTGTGACCAGAATCGCAGCTGCGCCTCGACATGTCAACGTCAACGTAGATGTGCGCATCGGTGGCGTACTCCTCGGTGATCGATCGGTTCGACGTCGAGTCATGGCGACGGGCAGACACATGCGGATCGACAGCGCCCGCGGCGAGGGAGTGGCCTCACGGCGAACAAGGGGAGACCCTTGATGGCCGTGAGGCTCACCCTTTGGCGGCATCGCTATGGATGCCACCTACGGTGCACTGCCCTCGTTCCTCAGAGGCGTCGATCGGCCCGTATGCCGATCGCGGTGTGTCGTCGATTAATCAGTAGTCCACTGCAATGGAACCGATGTCATGGAGCTCACAATTCCTGACTGGAAGCCCACCCTCGATGGGTCGGCAACCTCGAATTCGGGAATTTGCCCCAACCACTCCTCCAAGGTCGTCTGTATTTCGACACGCGCCAAATGAGCGCCCGCACAATGGTGTACGCCGTGACCGAAGGTAATGTGGTCGATTTCCTCCCGACCGAAGTCGACATCCATCGGGCACTTGTTCTTGCGGTCGTCGAGACCGTAGAGCATGGTCGGCGACGCCACCATGTCGCCCGCTTTCAGATCCACTCCGTCGATGGTGATGTCCTTCTTGATCAGGCGGGCATCGGATACCAATCCGAAGCGCCGCAGCAACTCCTCCGTGGCGGTCGGTATCAGCTGGGGATCAGCGACAAGGGCGCGCCGCTCCTCAGGATGCGTGGCCAGGAAGTGCATCGTGAAGCTCAAGAAGTTCACCACGGTGTCCAGCCCTGCCAGCAGAAGAAGGCCGCAGATTTTCAGTGCCTCGTCCTTGGTGATCGGTCGGCCGTTGACCTGGCTTTGCACGACGGTGCTGATCGCGTCATCGCCCGGATTCTCCGTACGAGCGTCGATAAAGGGTGACAGGTACTCGAAGAAGAGATCGATTGCCTCGCCCATACTCATCGAGCCGTCAGGCCTGGTCATTTGATCCCCGATGTACTTAAGCTTCGGGGCATCGCTCAGCGGAAGGTCCACGATCATGAGAAAGATCTTGATCGGGAAGACCTCCGCGTACTCCTTGGTGAAGTCGCAACTGCCGGTGGTGCGGATGTCCCCGATCAGTGCCCGTGCGGTCTCCCTGATGTCGTCGCCGATGCGGTCGATGGTATGGGGTCCGACGCTCGCGTTGAGAATGCGCCGATACGGTCGCTGCTCGGGCGGATCCATCGATGTGGGAATGAAACTGTATTGTTCGCCTGCCTCGCGCGGCAGGAAGGGGCATTCGCTCGAAAAGTGCTCGAAGTCCGTGAACATTTGCTGGATCAGTGAGCCGCGCGTTGCAATCCAGTGCCCACCGTTGTGGGGAGTCCACACGAGATCGCGCGTGCCGGGATCCTGCAGGTGCTTCCATGCCTCCTGGGCGCCTTGGTCGATGTGGGGCGGATTGAACATGTCGAAATCAACCATCCGTTCCGGCGGAACATTCGCCGGCAAGTTACGTGCGGGGGTTGGGACGATCGTTTCAGGTGCTGTTCCCATTATTCGCTCACTTCCGCTATAGCTTGTTGGTGATGTGGGATCGTTCGGTCTCTGTTGCTGTCTACCTTCGGGTGGTGCTATTTCGAGCTGAGCGGCCCCATGCCCGCCAGTTCCCCTCCATCGATGAGGAATTCGGCTCCAGTAACGAAGCTGGATTCGTTGCTGGCGAGGTAGATGATCAGTTGTGAAACCTCCTTGACGTTGCCCATGCGTTTCATCGGGTTGAAGTCCGCCACATCCAAGTCGGCGTTCATCGGCGTCGACACGGTCCCGGGATGGACGGAGTTCGACCGAACGCCGTGCTGGGCCAATTCGAGCGCGACCGATTTGGTCAGACCACGCACGGCGAACTTGGAGGCCGTGTAGCCGTGAAGTTCGGCGATGCCTTGGAAGCCGGCGGTCGACGATATATTGATGATGGACGACGGCGCAGACGAAATCAGCGTCGGCGTGGCGGCTTTGATGCCCAGGAACGGTCCGGTCTGATTCACGGCGATGATGTCGTCCCATTCCTTGATGGAATAGTCGGTCAGCGACCCCATATTGACGATGCCGGCGTTGTTCACGAGGACGTTCAGCTTGCCGAACGTCCTCACAGACAGGTCGACAGCGTTCTGCCAATCGGCGTAATCGGTAACGTCGAGTCGCGTGTAGACCGCCTTGTCCGCTCCCAGTTCCTTTGCCAGACTTTCGCCCTCGTCATCAAGAATGTCGCCGATGACGACGTTCCCACCCTCGGCGACGATCATTCGAGCGTGGGAAGCGCCCATACCTCGTGCGCCGCCCGAGATGAGTGCGACCTTGTCCTGCATTCTCATGTGAGCTCCTTCATCTGTCTGTCGACGTGTGCGGCACCAGGAGCCGCTGATCAGTACTGTCTGGTTTGCGTCTGGTCGGTCAACTACCACTGGGTCGGGGCGACTTCGACGGTGATTCCGTCGAGGTGGTCGTGCATCGCGATCTGGCAGCTCAAACGGCTGTTGTCTTGCACGGGGGAGGAGGCGCATTCGAGCATCTCTTGCTCGTTGGAATCCATGGGAGTGAGCTTGTCGAGAAACTCCTGCTCCACGTAGACGTGGCAGGTTGCGCAGGCACCGCTGCCACCACAGTCACCCACGATCGAACGGATGCCGTGCCCGACTGCAGCTTGCATAAGAGTGGTTCCGGACGCGACGCTCAGTTCGTCGTGGTTCCCGTCAGGGGAGATGAAGGTTGCTTTTGGCATGGTCGGTGATCCTCCTAGATTCAGGCTGTGGAGCTCGAGGTTGACGGTTGCGCCGCATTGACGAGATCCCGGAGCGAAACGTCGCTCGCTGCGAGCAGGTCCGCGGTCACAGGAATTCGCTCCGAGATAAGTCTCTTGGAGACGTTGAAATCGGCAGGTCGGTTGATTGTGTCCACCGCAAGCACTCGGTCACCCACTACGTAGAAGGCGCTGAAGGAACGGTCTTCGGGCCTTCCGCGTAACACCAAGCGGTCGTACCCTTCCGACAGGCCGACCATCTTCAGATTCAGGTCGTACTGATCGGACCAGAACCATGGAGCGCCAGTCGGGCGGGTCGGCTTGTCGCACAGTACGGCAGCCGCGTTGCGCGCCTGTTCGAGTGCGTTGGGGACCGACTCGACACGGACAAAGCGGTCGTACAAATGGCTGTACTGGCGAACACAATCTCCTACAGCCATGATGTGGGAATCGGCTGTGCGAAGGTCGTCGTCGACCACGATGCCGTTATCGACCTCGAGGCCTGCTGCTGCGGCCAATTCGCTGTTCGGTATCAGCCCGATACCAACGACGACCACATCGGCGGCGAGTCGTGTGCCATCCGAGCAGCGAACTGCTTCGATGCGGCCGTCTCCTCGAGTCTCCAGCCCTTCTAACACGCAGTTGGTAAGGATATTGACCCCCGCCTCACGGTGAACGGCCTCGTAATATTCGGAGATCGGCTGCGCAGTAACGCGAGCAAGTACGCGGGACGCAGCCTCCAGCACGGTGACGGTCATGCCGATCCGGACGGCGGCCGCGGCCACCTCCAAGCCGATGTATCCGGCGCCGATGATAACGACGCTCCGTTGGGGGCGCAGTTCATCTCGAAGCGCGTCTGCATCAGTCCTTGTGCGGAGATAGTGGAGATTCGAGGGTCTTTGGGGAAGCGCGTCTGCGACCGGAAGCGTCCGCGGGCGGCCTCCCGTTGCAAGAATCAGCTCGTCGTATCCGATTTCGGTACCGTCGGACATTGCGACCTTGCGATGCTTGCGGTCGATCGCCTGAGCGCGATGGCCTGCGTGGAGGGTGATCGCACTGCGCTCATATGCCACGTCGCCACGCAAGTGCAATGATTCTGCGGTGACTTCGCCCTCGAGGTATGTCTTCGAGAGGGGTGGTCGATGGTATGGCTGAAACCTCTCGTCACCCAGCAGGGTGATCGGTCCCTCCCATCCGGAGGTGCGTGCGGCAAATGCCGCTTCGGTACCACCGCAGCCATTACCTATGACAAGCAGGTGTCGGTTCGACATCTGAAGTCCCCTTCTCTGTTTTCTTTCGCGAACGAACCGGTCACGCGGGCGTCCGGCTGTTGCCGGACGGTGAGCTACCCGTGAAGCGTTCTGTGCTCTGCTTTTGCAGCGGTAACGTTGGTGGCGTGTTGAATGAGCAAATCTTTCGTCTCCGAAAGGTTCTGGCCGCCTCCCGGCTCTGCGTCCACACATGTCGTCGCATTTCGCGTCGGCATCATTGAAGTTGTTACTTAGACGCTAAGAGGGTGCCAGCGGCATATCACCGTGCTGGCCGCACACAGATTTCGTGCAGTTTTGTGCGCCCCATCACATTCGGTAACGGCTGTGTGGGCAGTCATGATCTGGGCTGCGTCCGACACTCTCCGGCGTCGGCTGCATTGGTGCGCGACAGACCTCAGTTGCCGACTGCACGTGACCCAGGTGCCCGGCATGAGCGTGCGCGTTCAATCGACGAACCGGCACCGAGCGTGCGACAGGCGATCTCTTCCTCGCATAGCCTTTACAGAAACCAGAGACGCCCGTCGCCGGTCGTCCGTCGTGTTCGGTTGCCTCTCGGTGCCGGCTATAGGCCAGTAATCAGGATGTCCCGGCTTTGTCCGGGTCCGGAGCGAGTACCGTCCCGCCGAGCCAAAAGCACAACTCTAGAGCGTTCTCGAGTTCCAGCCGTCTTTCGCGCACGTTCCGGCCGAGCTGATCTTCGATTTTGTGGATCCTGTAGACGACGGAGTTCCGGTGCATGTGCAACGCAGTGGCGGTGGCGGCATAACTCCCACCGGCGCGAAGGAATTCACGCAGTGTAGTGCGTAGATCCTCGGCCGCCGGGTCATCAGCGGCTAACGGACCCAGAACGTCGGCGACCCAGGCCCGAGTCGCGCTGAGGTCGCTGCACATCAGCGCGACCGCGCCGATATCGGCAATGGAGATGATTCGTGGGGTCGGGACGCGCGAAGCTTGGGCAACAGTTCGAGCTTGATTGGCCTGCGAGTGAGTGCGGACGAACCCGGCGACGCCCTTCTGAGGTGCACCAACCGCCACCGAAACTGGCTGGTCCCAATTCGTTGTGATCGATGCAAACTTCTCGAGGTCGAGGTTGTCTTGTTGTCCGAGCGGTAGCCAAGCCCATCCGGTGTGTTCGTCGCGCGGCTCGAACAGCGTGTGGCCAGAGATGCCTAGGTGCCTGGCGAGTGCAATTACCGCTCCCTCATGATGACTCAGCTCGTCATCGGGCCTTTCGCTCCGTACTGTCCACGCGATCACCCCGATGTGGTATTGGTTGAGGCGGTAGCCAAGTGCTGCCTCGGCCGAGCCGATATCGATCGCTTGGTTGTCCAGTATGTCCTTGATACGTGCTGAGCGGGAGGCGCTCCGCCGAAGCCGCCATGCATCTCGCTCAGCCTCATATGTCGTCAACAAATTCTGGGCAATCAGGTTGACGTGGGCAGATACCAGTGCGGTGATCTCCAATGCAGCCTGCGCGGTTACGGCCGCGTCGTCACTGCGGACCGCCAGCTCCCGAAGGCACCACCGAACAACACTGTCCTGGTACAGGCGGTAGGCGTGCTCCAGTGCGGTGATCGGAATCTCGCGTTGGGCGAGTAGTCGGGCAAGTTCATTCGCAGGTTCGGACGGATCAACCTGATCGATCTCGATTTCGTGTCGAAGTATTCGCATGGTGATGGCGAAGTTATGTGCGGCACCAGCGTTCAACTGTTCGACAATGGGCTCGTCGGCGGTGAATTCAGCGATCTCGGAGGTGAGTCGTGCGACGATCTCGTCCGCGATTTCCAAGAGGCTTCTGTCCGCGGCCCTTGTGATGGCGAGGATCACTTCGTGGACACCGATGCCCGAATATGCCACCCACTCGCCGACGCCGTCAGCTCTCTTCATCCGCAAACTCATTTCTCGAACGTGTGACAAGAATACTGACCACCAGGCACCGAGGTTCGTCGATGGGCACCGCACGTCGTGCTGGGGCGCGCCCAAGCGATCGCGATGGCTGCGGCTCGGCCATGATCTCGACCGACGCATTATTTGTTGACCGAGTCGTCCGCCGATGGCTTTGCATCATATGCATACCCGCCGGTCCACCCCTGGCGAAGCTGCGACTCACCCAGATTCGTTGGGCACTAAACCCCCGGCTCGTCCCGCTGTTAGCCATACCGTTTAGTGCCCGACTGTCTCCCGGAGAAAAGCCAGATCATCGACGAGTCCTTCGCCCGGCGTTTCGAGGACCACGGGTGCGCCTGCCGTGCGTACGACCTCGGCGAGCAGTTCCGGGTCGATGGTCCCGTCGGCCAGGTTGGCGTGCCGGTCCCGCGCGGAGTTGAACGCGTCCCGCGAGTTGTTGAGGTGCACGAGGTCGATGCGTCCGGTGATGGCCTTGATGCGCTCGACCACACCCACCAGGTCTTCACCGCCGGCCCAGGCGTGGCAGGTGTCGAGGCAGAAGCCGGCACCGAAGTCGCCGACCTCCTGCCACAACCGGTCGATCGCGTCGAAGTGGCGGGCCATCGCGAAGTCACCACCTGCCGTGTTCTCGATGAGGATCGGCACCGGGAAACCACCCTTATCGGCTTGGCGCTCGAAGAGTTTGCGCCAGTTGATGATCCCTTCGTTGACGTCCTCACCGTCGCGGACGTGGCCGCCATGCACCACCAGCCCGAATGCGCCGATGTCTGCGGCGGCCTGAGCCTGCTGTGCCACGGCGTTGCGCGATGGCATGCGGAGCCGGTTGTTGAGGCTCGCCACGTTGATCACGTAGGAGGAGTGGACGACGACGTCGATGGGGCTCTCGCGGATCTCGTCGGTCCGCGGGTGCGTGGGCGGTTTGTTCCACTTCTGGGGGTCGGTGAGGAACATCTGGATGATGTCGGCCCCGAGCCGCTCGCCGTATCCGATCGGATCGTCGTCCTGGCGGACATGTGCTCCTATGCGCATGCACTCAGGGTAGGGGGTGGGTGTCGGGTGTGGGGCGCAACACCTGGCCGGAGTGCGGGTCGATTCGGGACGCACGGACCCGGACACGCCGACACCCCTCGCTCCGTATGCGGGGCGAGGGGCTCTGTGTCGGCTGGTCTTTGTCAGGCGGGCGCGGCGGTGGCGGCGGCGGTGGAGGGGGCGGCTGTGAGGGTCCGCCGGGCGTCGAAGTGCAGAATTGGCAGCTGTCTCCGAGGTCCTTGGGTAGTGGCTTCGGATTCGGCTGATGGCAGTTGATCTTGCAGGGAGGCGCGGCGGAAGCCACAGCCGCCGGACCCACCATCCCGATCGACAATGCGGCGGCGGCTCCTACGAGCGCTGCGATCACGCGGGTTCGGGGTGAACGACTCTTCGACATCTGGTGTTCCTTCTCGGAGGCGGCGAGGGCGTCAGCTCGGCGTTTCTGACGTGATTCCATCCTGTGCGAGCGTGCTCGGTACCGATACCGACCCCGGGGTGAGGATCAGACCACCCTGCGCAGAGCAGGCATCCCTCAGTCGGCGACCCCGATGTCCTCGTTCCACAGGTCCGGCTGGGTTTCGATGAACTCGGTCATCAAGTCGATGCAGTGCTGATCGCGGAGAACCGTCACATCGACCCCGTGCTCTCGGAGCCATTCGTGCCCTCCGGTGAAGGTGACGCTCTCGCCGATGACGACCGCCCCGATGTTGAACTGGCGGATCAGTCCACTGCAGTACCAGCACGGCGACAGCGTCGTCACCATGACGGTCGAGCGATAGTCACGCTGACGTCCGGCGGCCCGGAAGGCATCGGTTTCACCGTGCACCGAGGGGTCGTCGTGTTGGACGCGACGGTTGCGGCCACTGCCGAGGAGGTCTCCGTTTCCGGCGAAGAGGGCGGCGCCGATCGGGATGCCGCCTTCCCGGGCGCCCAGTTCCGCTTGGGCAACCGCGGCCGCGAGCAACTCTTCCGGATCGAGGGTGAGCCGGGTGGGTTTGGGCGACGTCGACATCCGTCAGCGCTCCGCTGTTCCGGAACTCTGCAGTATTGCTATTGCCGCCCGCGTCATCATCGGAGCAAGCGACGGAAGGCTGTGCCCGTCACGCGCGCGCAGATTCGTGCGCAGCAGTTCGTCGAAGCCCCCGACAAGTAGCCGCAGAAGGTCGTCGGGCAGGTGGAGGAGCGTGCGATCTTGCTGACGGGCGAGCTGATGAAGTCCGCGCATTCGATCGAGAAGACTGTCGAACATCGCCTCGCGGGCCTGCCGAAGCTCGGGGATGGCGAACGTCTGCACAGTGAGGGCATACGCTGCGCCGGGTTGTGCGGCCAGGACGTCGAGGTAGCGCTGAATGTGGGCGCGCAACTGCAGCTCCCAGGGCAGCGAGGTGTCTGTGGCCGCGTCGAGTTCTTCCGCCATGATCCGGGTCGCGAGCGCGCACACGGCGACGAAGCACTCACCCTTGTTCGCATAGAACTCGTAGAACGTGCGTCGGGACACGCGCGCGGAGGTGATGATGTCGGCCACTGTTGCTGCCGCGTAGCCCTTTTCGGCCAGAACGTCGAGGGCGGCAAAGTCGATGCGGTACCGCTGGGAGGCCGCTACCGCCGTCGGGTCGAGGCGATGGCGGCCTGCGGGAAGTGGCTCAATGGCTGTGGATCCTGCCGACTCGCGCATAGTGTCAGAGTAGACGTGCACCGAGCCTGTTCGGCGTCGCTACACGCGCGGCACCGTGTCGGCGCGGTGCCGGTGCGCGAATCGAAGAATTGAACTGTTTTCCAGAAACGCCGGTGTTTCTGGTGTGAAATACCTAGCATGTCGCGCATGGGTTCACACCGCTCGCACCGAGGTCGCCGGGTTGCCGCGTTAGCTGGAGTCCTCGTTGTCTGGCTCGTTGCCGCGCCCGCGGTCGCAGACCCGGTGACGGATTTCCTTTCCGTCCAACGCACAGCGGTCGATCGCGCCGAGTGCGGACCGGGGTCGGATCAGGAATCGGGGATGCAAGGGCAGGTGCCGCTCGCGGACCGCCGGAGTGGACGCAGTAAGGAACCGTACTCGTGCAACCTCGGACTGCTCGGCCAACTCCAGGGTCAAGGGGCGGGAATCGTCAGCGCCGCGTATGGCAACTGCGTGTATGTGGGATCGAATATTCCCACCCGGCTCGACCGTCCAGGCCCTGGCGTCCAGGTAGTGGATGTATCCGATCCCGCCCGCCCGCGTCACACCGGGACCCTGATCGAACCGCCGATGCAGGCCGGCACCTGGGAGTCGCTCAAGGTCGATCCGGGGCGCGGTCTGCTCGCGGGCACGGGCGTCGGACTGTTGACCGGCATCGGTGGATTCTCGATCTACGACGTATCCCAGGACTGCACGCGTCCGCGGCTCCTCAATCCGGGGACGGGAACGCAGCTGTCGCTCCCGCTGCCGATCACGACGCACGAGGGCGGCTTCTCGCCGGACGGCCGGACATATTGGGCTGCAGGCACTGCCGGCGGCCAGTTGTCGGCTATCGACGTCAGCAACCCGGCCGAACCCCGCGTGGTCTGGACGGGCCTGACCGGTGTGTCGAACCACGGCTTCGGGATCACGCCTGATGGAAACCGCATGTATATCTCGACGCTGGCGGGCATCACCGTGCTGGACATCAGCGCTGTCCAGCGCCGCGATCTCTTTCCCGTGGTGCCGCACGTGGGCCGCAGACTGTGGTCGGACGGTCAGCTGACGCAGCACACCATCCCCATCACTGTGGACGGCGCACCGGTCATCTTCACCGTGGACGAAGGCGGATCCGGTGGCGTGAAGGTGATCGACTCGTCCGATGATGCGAATCTGCGCTTGATCAACACGATCAAACTCGAGGTGAACCTGCCGCAGAACATGGACGTGTGGGCCCGGGACAACGGTGGCAACGGTGCCTTCGGCTACGACGCGCACTACTGCAGTGTGGATCGGCCCGTGGACCCCACCGCGTTGGCTTGCGGCTGGATTCAGTCCGGTATTCGTGTCTTCGACGTCCGCGACCTGCAGGACATCAAGGAGATCGCGTACTTCGTCCCGCCGGGGCAACCGGACAAGGCCGGTCAGCTCGAGAACTCGACGCACGCGACCCTGGGATCGATAGTCGGCCTTCCGCTGATCGGATCGATCGCGGTCGCGCGGGCCGCACTGGAGGGCGATATCAATGGAGCGGACACGGTCGGGGCGGGCACCCGGCCGATCGGCATCGACATGTCCAGCGATTGGTGCATGTCGCCTCCCGAGTTTCGCGGCGACCAACTGTGGGTGACGTGCATGGACAACGGCTTCATGGCGCTGCAGTTCCAGAACGGTGTGTACCCGCTGACATGAAACGTCTTGCTCTGGCGGCCGTAGGCGTCACGTGTGTCCTTCTCGGCGTGGTCATCGGGGCGTGGTGGCAGCACCAGCCCGACCAGCCGCGCGCCGCCACTGTGTCGCTCGAACCTCTGGAAGTGGGCTTCGCGCAGGACATGTCGAGCCATCACCTGCAGGCGATCGAACTGTGTCACGCCCTGGCGTCTCCGCGTGAGCCCATGATCGATGCACTGTGCACGCAGATCACCTCCGCCCAGAACCAGGAGATCGGTGTGCTCAGCGGCTGGCTCATGTTGCTCGACCAACCGCAGACTTCCCCACAACCGATGGCGTGGATGGGAGCCGCCCATCACCACTCCGGCGCCCACATGCCTGGAATGGCGAGCTGGACCGAGATGGACGAGCTTCGTCGGCTCACGGGACCGGCGGCCGAGACGGCCTTCCTTCAGCTCATGATCCGCCACCATCGTGGTGGCCTCGACATGGCCTCCCACGCCGCCCAGCACGCCACCACGCGCGCGGTGGCGCAGCTGGCGACATCGATGATCAAAGAGCAGAGCGAGGAGATCGGCGTCATGGAGCCGCTGCTGGCGGCCCGCGGCGGCGAGCAGCTTCCGTACCCGTAATGCCGCTCCGGGGGCGCCGCCACTTCCGATGCACGCCGTCACAGCAGTGCATCCGCTGACACCCCGCTCGTCACAAACGTCGGCGACCGTCACCACGTTGACGGACAAGCTGATTCCCCGGAACCACCATCGTTGATCCGGCCGGCGTGACGCCGAGTCATCTTGTGTGATCTACAGCCGCCCGGGTAATCGGACAGTGCCGGACCTTTCTAACCGAGGAGACACATCATGCCGCGGTCATCGATCAAAGACGAGAAGGTCTACGAGGAAGTACGCAAGGACGGCGCGTCGAAGCAGAAAGCGGCGCGGATTGCGAACGCGGCCGCCAAGCGCGGGCGCTCCGGAACCGGCCGTAAGGGCGGAAAGTCGCAGTCGTACGAGGACTGGACCGTCGACGAGTTGAAGAAGAAGGCCAAGGATGTCGGACTATCCGGATACTCGTCGAAACGCAAAGGTGAGCTGATTGATGCCCTGCGAAACCACTGACGGCGGATGCCACCGTCCGCACCCGGCTGCGCCGTCGTGAGGGGCCTTTCACCACACGCGGAACTTCCTGTCGGACACGGTGAATCCGTGCCCGACGTCGCTCGTGCAGGTAACGCCCGTCGTCTCTTCGACGTGACAGGTCAGATCGTTCACGCGTAGCGACCTGCCGTACGGCAGAACGGTGGCCGGCGAACCGCCCAGCGGGTAGTACCGCGGATCACCCGCGCTGATGAACTGACCCGAGCGGGAACCGGTCACTTCGACGGCGTTGGGAGGCACCCGGATGTCTGGGGCACCGGATCCGGGAACCTTCGGAGCCGACTCCGGCATCTGGCCGTGACAACCCGCCGTCGGGAGGTCACCGCCGGTCAGGATCGCGCAGTGAAACTTGGTACTGGGCGTCGTGAAGTAGAAGCTCCCCGCCGCGGTACCCGCGTAACGCTGCGGATCGACTTCCGGGGTTCTCGCGGGCGCGCTCGTCACTGCACTGGGAACCACGCTCGGAGTTGAGGGGGCCGCACTCCGCATCGAAGTAGGAGGCGTCGACGTGGTCGTTTTCGGCGGGGTAGTGGCGGAAAAGGTGGTCGACGGGGCGGCAGCGGTATCTGCGGATCCGCTCACCGAGCCTGCGCACCCGGTCATCAGCAACGCCGTGGTGAGCAGCAGCACTGCGCGGACCGAGAGACTCATGCGGAGAGCTTAGAACTGCGCCCGGCCGAAGCGGTCGCGGCGCGTCCGTCGACTTTCTGGGACAGTAGTGGGGAGCGATCTGCCCAGAAGCCGGTATCCAGGAGGTCCGATGTCGGAGAGCGGCCAGTCCCCATACGGCGAGATCCCGCCGATGATCGACACCGACGAGGAGCGTAGGGCTCGGATTTCTTTCGAGGTTCGGCGTTGGTGTGAGCGAGCCACTATTTCGGGAACGCACCCGCCGTTGTCCGATCAGGCTGCCGTGCTGATCGCTGCCGGACACCTCGACGCGGCCACCCGGCAGGTGCTCGCGATCCGCCGTCGCACCGGCAGGACGATCCCATCGATCGGCGGGTTCGGTCACCTGCGTCTTCTGACGGACGAGTACCATCAGGTGGTCCATCGTTGCGACACCCTGCGCCCCGGGCCGGCGCAGCTGCTCTTCAAGTACCGCGCCACCGAACTCGCCAGGAAATTGCAGGCATATCGGTCGGCAGTGGTGATGTCGACAGCGCATTACGGTAGTGGTGTGCGGGCCATGCGCCGGGATCGGCGGGAGGGCGTGCATCTCGACCTCGAGCAGCGTGACGCGCTCTTTCGGGCTCTGCAGCGGACGCCGACACCGTTGACGGGAAGCGCCTTCGAGCGGGCTGCGAAAATTGCGCGCGGTACCGCTGCGGAGCGGATCGGCCATGCGTCGCAGAACACTGTAATGGCGGCGGCCGGAAGAAGGGTGGCCGACGCTCTCGGCCGCGGCGTCGACCTCGACGAAGACACCTTCGCCGACGGTTACGACACGCTCCTCTACCTCGCCGGAATGCTGTACGACAGGATCGACGGGTCCCCGGTGTGGCGCTCCGAGCACTTCGCTGTCCAGCGGCACCAACTCGACCTCGCCGACGAGCTGACGCAAATCGCTGTCGACACCGTGGCGTTGCGCGGCATTCGCCTCGAGCTCGACGACGCACTGCGCGTCACCCACTCCGATAATGGTCGCCGGCAGATTCAACTTCGGCAGACTGCACTGACGCCGGTGTGGGACCAGCTGGTGGACCGCGTTGCGGCGCTGGCGCGGATCGGTGATCTGCTCTCCAGGGCCGAAGTGCAATTGCGCTCCGTGCTGGCCGTCAACCGGGCCATGAGCCTGGACAGTCGAATCGACGACCTCATCGCCCGCTCAGGAGACCGGGAACTATCGGCCGTGAACACCCATCATGTGGGGGATCAGTTCGACGGAGTGGAGGAGCTGATGCTCACCTACCAGTCGGCGCTGTACGGCGACATCGCCGAACTGACGGCGTGGTCGGGGAGTCCGGAGCGCAAATAGAGCCGCTGCATCGAGCCGGCGCGCACCCGTGTAACCAACCTAGGGCCGAGGCGCGATCATATGGCGATGTCGCCTCGCCGGTGTTCGATGGCGGCTTGCCGCTCGGATTCGGACATTCCTCCCCACACTCCGAAGGGCTCCTCGACAGCCAGCGCATGCTCTCGGCACTGGACGATCACCGGGCAACGGTTGCACAGCTGCTTGGCTCGCAGCTCGCGCTGCTTCCGGATGCGCCCGCGCTGTCCGTCCGGGTGGAAGAACAGCGACGAGTCGACGCCACGGCACAAGCCATGCACCTGCCACTCCCACACGTCCGACAGTGGCTTGGGAAGGTCCGTATATGAAGGCATGTGAACTCCTCGATCGTGACGTGACGTAGGTGGCGGCGTTCTCGCCACCCGACGCTCACCCAGCCCGCACTGCTGGAGCGCGGTGAACATGTGAGGAAACCTGTACCCAGAAACGGGATGTGTCACGCACGCGTCAGAAAACTTTCACTGAGCGGCGTCGGCCATTGTCATTCGCCCGATGAACGAGGAGTCCCCTTCGGAGGCTCGGAATGTTCAACTTCCGATCAACCGGGTAATCGGCTGCCCACGACGCCGGGGAACACACGCCGCGGCAGTTAATGAAGGAAGAGCCACATGGGCGAGGGGCAACCGATCGATCCAGCCAGCATGCTGGCCACCCACTTCCCGCGCGACCTCACCGACACGGTGATGAGCGGCGAGTCGGCCACCGTCGTACTCGACATCGCTGGTCACGGTCACTGGACCGTGTCGATCGACAGCGGTGTCGCAGAACTCCGCAGTGCGGACGGACCTCGCAAGCCCACGTGCACCATCCGGACCGACGCAGACACGCTCGCCGACGTCCTGATCGGCCGGCGTAGCGGGGTCGACGCGTTTCTGGACGGCGACCTCGTCACGCGCGGCAGCCTCGCGACCGTGCTTCAAATCGGCGGGGCGTTCGCGCCGGACGTCGAGTTGTCGACGCGGCCGCAGTCGCGGGAAGTCGACGCAGGCGGCGTGCGCACGGCCTACCTGGAGGCGGGCCGAGCCGACGCGCCGCCTGTCGTTCTCCTCCACGGCCTCGGTGCCACCAACGCATCCATGCTCCCGGTGCTGGCCGACCTGGCCGAGGACCACCGCGTCATCGCGCCCGACACCCCCGGGTTCGGTGCGTCGGAAGCACCGTGCTGGACCTACACCGCCCATCAGCTTTACTCCTGGCTTCGCGCTTTCCTCGATGCGGTCGACGCCCGCGGCGCCGTCGTCGTCGGCAACTCTCTCGGTGGCCGGCTCGCACTCGAGTTGGCCATGCACGATCCGGAGGCGGTCGCCAAGCTGGTCCTGCTCTGTCCGTCACCGGCGTTCCGCCGATTCCGGCAGTTGGTACCACTCGTCAAGTTGCTGCCTGTGGATGTGGCGCGCCTACCCGCGGCCCCCGTGCCGCGCCCTGTTGTGATGGCGGGCGTGAAGGCGATGTTCGCCGACCCGAGCCGAGTGCCACAGAGCTGGTTCGACGCTGCCGTCGACGAATTCGAGATTGCCATGAGCTCCGGTGCTCACCGTCGCGCTGCGCTGTCGGCCTTGTTCAACATCTACACCGAGGAAGCGTTCGGCGATACCGGGTTCTGGGGACGACTCCCCAACCTTCGGACACCCGCGTTGTTCCTGTGGGGAAGCGAGGACCGGCTCGTTCCGGCCAGCTTCGCTCGCCACGTCAGCGAGGCGATGCCTACCGCGGAATCGGTGGTGATTCCTAATTGCGGGCACGTTCCTCAGCTGGAGCTGCCCGCTCTGACGATGCAACTGGTCCGCGAATTCCTGAGCTCGGGGCGCACTCCGAACGCGCAGGCGTCGACCGAGTATGACTTGGCTCTGGGCTGAGCTCGGGCACTCTCCCGCATCAATACCAGCGGCCAGGTGTATCGCGCATCCGCTGACCGATCGTGCGGTCGGCATGGCCACCGGCAATATCGGCAAGCATGCGGGAGCGCGTGACGACCCGCACGTCCCACCACGGCGGGCGACATGCTTGGCCACGCGGTTGTGCCACATGGGTTTCGCCGTCACTAACGGGTGATCTTGTCGGTCGAGCCGGCGAAGCGCCGGACGTTCCTGCAGTTTCCTGACAGTAAACAACGCTGCTAGGATGCGGGACGTGACGACTCGACCGGAGACCGGGGTTCACCGCGACACGGGTGATCCCGCGCCCGTCGAGCGTGAGGTGCCGTCCGATACGCCGACGGGCCCTGATCTCGAGAAGGTGATCGGCAAGCAGGTGCGCGCGCTCCGCAAGGCCAGTGGGCTTTCCGTGGGGGACATGGCGGCAAAAGTCGGGATCTCGAAGGCGATGTTGTCGAAGATCGAAAACTCGCAGACCTCGTGCAGTCTGTCGACGTTGGCGCGGCTGGCGGCGGGACTGGACGTACCCGTGACCTCACTCTTCCGGGGTGCGGACGCTGCCCGCGACGCCGTGTACGTGGAGGCGGGCCACGGTGCGGTCATCGTCGGGCGAGGGACCCGGGTGGGGCATCACTACGAACTTCTCGGCGCACTGCGCGGGCAGCACAAGCGACTCGAGCCGGTGCTGGTCACACTCACCGACGCCAGCGAGACGTTTCCGCTGTTCCAGCACGCCGGCACCGAACTGCTCTACATGCTCGAGGGTGTCATGGTTTATGGGCATGGTGAGGCCGAGTACACGCTGCGGCCGGGGGATTCGCTGCTCCTCGACGGTGAAGGTTTGCACGGTCCCAACGATCTCGTGCGGTTGCCGATCCGATTTCTCGCGGTCACCGCATATCCCGACCACCACGAGGACTGACACGGTCATCGGACTTTCTACCTTCCTCCGCCTCCGCGCCGGGCGTAGAGTGGCGGTTGGTTCGAAAGGTCGTGGTCACGGTGTTAGCGACAGTTCAGATAGCGTCCGACGACGGGTCCGCGCTGCCCTTCGATCGTCTGGAGCCGGTTTACCTGGCCACCGCGGGCGCGATCGGTGTCTACTACTTCGACTACGGCACCGATGCGCGGATGAGCTCGGACGAGCTCGGCGACTTCTACCTCATTCAGATCCCGCTGTCGGGTACGGCCCGAATTACCTCTGGCGCTGAGGAGTTCGATTCGACGATGTCGGTCGCGTCGATTCTGCAGCCGGGGCGCCCCGCGACCATGCAGTGGCATGAAGGGCAAACTCAGCTGATCATCCGGCTGGCGCGCGAAGGTCTCGAGGAGCACTTGGAGGAAATCCTGGGAAGCCCTCTCGCTGAACCCCTGATATTCGAACCGCAGATGGAACTCGGAAGCCCCGCAATCCGCGGCTGGCGTGAGGCGGTCGAACTTCTGGAGCACGAGGTGGCGAATCATGATCCGATGACTGCAGATTCGGCCGCCATGGAGGAATTCGACACGATCTTGCTGAGTCAGTTCCTGTCCGCTCAGCCGAACAACTACAGCGCGAGGCTGCGGAGTCTGGCTCAGAGTCTGACCTAGCTGATCACACGGTGGCCCTGCCTCGCGGAGTGCTGCGGGGTAGGGCCACCGGCTGTGTCGCGACCGGGATCAGGCCTTCGCGGGGTCCGCCGCCCTGGTCGTGATTGCTTCCGCACCGAGTACCGCGTCGGTGCCGTGTTTCGAGGCGCCGGTCAGGCCGACGGCATCGAGTACGTAGGCCGTCTCGCCGTGCACGGACACGTCGAGGCCGTCGTATTCGCTGTCCTGGTCGGCGCGGATGCCCATGAACTTCTTCAGTGCCGCGGCGATCACCAGCGTGACGATGAAGCAGTAGCCGACAACGGCTGCCACGGCAACACATTGGCGCCACAGCACGTCGACACCGCCGCCGTAGAAGAGTCCCGCGGCGCCGCTGGGTGCGGCCGGATCTGCGAGGAATCCGATCAAAACAGTGCCGAGGATGCCGCCGACGAGGTGCACGCCGACGACGTCGAGCGCATCGTCGTAGCCGAGCCGGTACTTCCAGGACACCGCGAAGCAGCAGACTGCGCCGGCAGCGCCTCCGACGACCAGAGCGCCGAGCGGTGACACGGCGCCACAGGCGGGTGTGATGGCGACCAGTGCTGCGATCAGACCCGACGCGGCGCCCAGCGACGTGGCGTGGCCTTCACGCAGTTTCTCGACGGCCAGCCAGGCGCAGATGCCCGCGCACGCCGCGGCGACGGTGTTGAGAATGACGACGGACGCGCTGTTTCCGGCGGAGAGCGCCGAGCCGCCGTTGAATCCGAACCAGCCGAAGAACAGGATGCCGGCGCCGAGCATGGTCAGGGGAAGGCTGTGCGGGCGGGGCGAGACGGGGAACGTCTTGCGGGCCCCGAGGACCAGGACGACGGCGAGAGCAGCCACGCCGGCGTTGATGTGCACGGCGGTGCCGCCGGCGAAGTCGATCGCGCCGAGGGTGTTGGCGATCCATCCGCCGATCACCGATCCGTCGGCGGAGTCGAACGCGAACACCCAGTGGGCGACGGGGAAGTAGACGAACGTTGTCCACAGTCCGGCGAACAGCATCCAGGCGCCGAATCTCATCCGGTCGGCCAGCGCACCCGAGATGAGTGCCACGGTGATGCCGGCGAACAACAGCTGGAAGCCTGAGATCAACGCGGGCGGCAGTCCGGGTTCGGCCGGCGCCTCCAGCAGCGCGCTGGAGCCGAAGAACTCGAGAGGGTCGCCGAGGAGGCCGAGACCGCCGAGGGAGTTGCCCAGCACGGCGGAGTAGCCGAACACGATCCACAGCACGCCGACGACGGCGAATGCGCCGAACGTCATCATGGCCATGTTGAGCGTATTGCGCACGCTGACCATTCCGCCGTAGAACATGGCCAGGCCCGGCACCATGAGGCTCACTGCCGTGAAGGCCGCCAGAATCCAGGCAGTGTCTGCCGCAGCGACTGCTGCTTCGTTCATAGTCGTCCACCTTGATCGAGGAGGGCGTGACACCGATGTGTCCGCCTTTGGGAATCAATGTCTATCAACAGTGAACCAAAGTGAAGATTGCCGATGTGGTGCGCCGCGTGACGACCATGTAACTGATTCACTTTGGCTATGCGCGAATTCGCGCGAAAGGGGGCGTGGACGAGTGGCAAATTGGACGCACGATCTATTAACGATTGTATCGTGACAGTAGACGCTCGTGGCGAGAGATCGTGATCGCAGTGCGGGAGGCCCGCATCATCCGGCGAGCGGATTACCGGACCACTCAATGGGCCAACGGCGCGGGCACCACCCCGGAGATCGCCGCCGGTGCCGTGTCTCGGTGGCGGTTCAGCGTCGCGACGCTCGAGGCGAATTCGACGTTCTCATCGTTTCCCGGGGTGGATCGGATCTTCACGGTGATCGGCGACCATCCCGCGTCACTCGACCTCGGCGACGGCCCCACCCTGATTCCGCGCCTCAGTCCGACGGCCTTCGCCGGCGAGTGCAGCCCCGACTGCGTGACGGAGGGGCCGACCGGGGCGTTCAACGTCATGGTCGACAGGTCCACCACGGCCGCGTCCGTGGGCATCGTCGACATCGGAGCGGCGCAGGCCGTGACCGCCGACGGGCGCCTGGCCGCCCTCGTGCTGGTCCTCGTTGGGCGGCTGACGACGGACCTCGGTTCCGTCGGCCCGGGCGCCTGCCTCCTCGTCGAGCAAGGGTCGGTGCGGCTGTCCGGGCAGGCGTCTGTCGCGGTGGCGGAGATCCTCGACCGCACGTGAGTGGCAAGGCATGCGGGGGCACACCTTTCGACTCATCTGAGAAATCACCGTGCGGTAGAAAGTATTCGGCGTAGCCGCTCGATCGCGCGTTCGGTTGCGGGGCGGTCCTTCGCGATCAGCTGGTGCATGATGAATCCCTCGATCGCCGAGTACACCAGCAGGGTCAGGTCTTCGTCGGCGGTGATGCCCAGGCGGGTCAGCGCCTGCGACGTCGCCTCGATGTACTTGGCGTACAGGAGTTTACGTGTGGGTCGAGGCGTGGGCTTCGCCGGGACTCGAGCATCAGTTCGTACTGGAAGACCCCGAGGTCGGGGTCGCGGGCGACGAGGTCGGTGAGGTGTTCGACGACGTGGTCGAGCGACGAGCCGGCGGCGATGTCGGCGAATACGCTCGCACTCTTGTCGAGCGCGTACCGGAGCGCGGCGTCGAGGAGGGCGTCCGTCGACCCGGCGCGCTGCGCAGGACGGCCTCGTCCGAGACGCCGGCCTCCCGGGCGACAGCCTGCGTCGTCAGCCCGCGCAGGCCGTCGCGGGCGATCACGGAGACCGTCGCGAGAACGAGGTCGAGATCCACCTGATCGCTGTGGGGCGTCGTCCGCCGCCGTCCGTCGGTGAGCGTCACAGTTCGACATTCCCGTGGGTCAGCAGCCATCTCATGCCGGGTTCCCGGGTGCGGCTGATGCCCTTGTACTCGGCCATGTCCACCGGAAGGTCCTCGAGCACCCGGTACAGTCGTTCGCCCCATTCCGGAACCGACGCGACGTCCCGGAACGGGAGCAGATACGTTCGGATCAGGAACATGACGGCACCGGAGTGAGCGAGCCGGATGAGATGCTGCACTTCGGTTCTCAGGAACAGGCGGTCCCCGACCTCGTCGAGCGGGCCGTCGGCGAGGGTGCGCCGGTCCTTGCCCCACTCGGGGTAGGTCTCGGTCGACGTGTCGAGTTTGCCGTCGACGGTCAGCGTCCAGTTGGTGCGCCGGTAGCTCTGGCCGGGTTCGAGCCGCATCAGGAAGTTGTGGGCGCGGGTGATGATGTTCTCGCTGTGAATACGTGGGACGGGGCCGTGGATCTCGAGGAAGCTCATGCCCACGTCGAATCCGAAGGACCAGTCCGCCGCGAACGTCACCAGACCTGCGTCACCCCACAGTTCGCCCTCACGCTGATCGAGCAGCACGACGTCCTCCTGGATCTGGCCGCAGATGTACACCAGCGGCTGCGCCGGCAACGTGTCGAGGTCGCCGAACACGAAAGTGTGTTCGATGCCGAGGAGGTCGTTCTTCCAGTACCACCCGACCCCGCGCCGTGCGAGTGTCATGGTGTCGGGGTATTCGTCGGCGAGGGTGCGCATCAGCGTGAGCATCGCGTCCCAGGCGGCGGGGACCATGTGGGGCAGGCATTGGTGCCGCGACGGATCCTCCGCCAGGATGCGCTCGCGTTCGGCGCGTTCCCGGTGGTAGTGGGCGTCGATGGCGATGCGGGTGTCACCCCAGCTGCCGGCCACGGTGTCGGTCGAGTGTCCGGCCGGCTCGACGTTGGTGCTGTAGCGGTACTGATCGCGCGGAAAGGGGAACGGAAAGCGCGCGATGCGGTCGGCACGCGAGTCGGTGGTTGTCACAGATCCAGCTCCAATCGGTCTCCTGCGGAACGTGATACGCACGGCATCATCGATTCTCCGGCGGCCTTCTCCTCGGCGGTGAGGAACAGGTCGCGGTGCTCGATCTCGCCGCCGCGAACCGACAGCCGGCATTCGCCGCACACCCCCTGGCGGCAGAGGTTCGGAACCTTGATTCCCCGGTCCAGCAACGCCTCGAGGAGGCTGGTTCCCGAGGGCACGGGGACGATCATTCCGCTGCGCCCGAGCTTGGCGGCGAAGGGTGCCCCGTCGGCCAGCGGGCCCGCCCCGAACGCCTCCGAGTGCACGCGCCCCGGTGGCCAGCCGCAGTCGCGGGCCCACGCGGCCACCGCCGCGATCATCGGCGCCGGCCCACACGTGTAGACGTGGGTGCCGAGTGGCTGGTCCGCCAGTGCGGGGATGAGGCGGTCGGCGAGTTCTCCGGGCGTCGAGACGGTGATCATCCGGTCGCCGCACAGCGCCGCCAATTCGTCGGCGTGCGCCCCACACTGCTCGCGGAAGGAGTAGATCACGTCGAACGAGCGACCCCACTCGAGGGCGGCCCGAACGTGCGACAGGATCGGCGTGACGCCGATTCCACCCGCGATCAGGAGGTGATGCCGAGCTGTGAGCACGGGAGCGAATGCGCTGCGCGGACGGCTCGCCCGGATCATCTGTCCCGGCTGGAGGTCGTGGATCCAGCGCGATCCACCGCGGCCGTTCTCGTCGAGCCGGACCGAGATCGCATAGTGGTCCGGCTCGATCGAGGGGCCGGTGAGCGAGTAGGAATTGTGTCGACCCTCGGCCCAATTGACGGTGATGTGGCTGCCGGGGGTGAACGACGGCAGGGGGCGGCCCGCCGGGTCCGCGAGCACGATGTGCCGGATGCCCGGGCACAGCAGCCGTGCCTCGCGCACCGTCAGAGTGAGCCCTCCGGTGATCTCGCCCGCAACTGTTTCGAGGGCCGTGGTCATGGCAGTTCCTCCGAGTCGGCTCGATATCCCAGGTAGGTGCTGTGGCGCCGGGAGTAGTGGTAGTAGACGGTGAGTTCGGCGGAACAACCCCCGCACGGTGTCCGGCCGCCGACGGCTACCGGCACGGAGGGCGACGTGGTGTGGCAGTGCGCGCAAAACACGTCGCGCACCGAGGCGTCAGGGTGGATGATCTCGGCGATCTCGGCGGGCACCGCGCCCGCGGCGATCAGCCGAGCGCGCACTGCCCCGACCATGTGTTCGGGGCCCGCGACGACGAACCGCCACCCGATGCGCGCCTCGGTCAGCAGTTCGTCGAGCCCGCCGAACCCGGATCCGACCCCGGCGTCGACGATCACGATGCAAGTGGGAATGGGTGTCACCCGCCCGGACAGTTCGCGGAGGACCTGCATGCTGACCGAGCGGTCCGCGATGAGTACGTAACGGGTGACAAGAGCGCCCGCCGCGAGGTCGTCGACGGCCGAGGAGTCGGATCGCCAGCGGGGGACGCTGGTCGATCTCATCGATACCGCCATCGCGGATCAGGGAGCGAAGGAGCGGTGGCCGACGAAGTAGGCCAGTGCGCGGTCGGGGGTGGTGAAGCGGATACGCGAGCCCTTCGGGAAAAAGATCGCGTCCTTCGCCTTCGCCACTTCGACCTGGCCGGTGTCGAGGTTCTCGAGGGTGAACTCCCCTTCGAGGACCACCTTCATCTCGTCGTAGGCGTAGTAGTAGTCGAGCGGGGCGTCGGTGCGCTCGAGTTCGAAGTAGCCGGCCGACATCTCTGATCCGTCCGGGTTGGAAAAGACATCGTCGATGTATCCCTTGGTGCCCGGGTAGTCCGAGACCGGCATCTGCGGCAGGTTCTCGTGGAATCCGGCGGTGACACGGAACGGGACGGCTGTGGGCTTGTCGGTCGTGGTCATGGGATCTCCCTGGAGGCGTGGGGACTGGGTTCGCGATCTCCTCGGTATGAAACGAGGGGTAGCAACAGGAAACCACAGGACATATTTCGCCGACGTAAATCAATCCGGCGGTGCTGAAAACATACAGATCAGCGCAGTGGTCCTATTTGAAACCGCATATGAGTGTCGGTATTTGGTGACGCATCAACAACGTTGCCGTAATGCGATCGACATAGTAGAACTGTTTCATAGTGAAGAACGTTGGTTCATGAGGTGAAACAACCCGCTACCCAAGCCGCAGCGCCCGAACATCCGGCCGAATGAAGGAAGCAACGTGACACAGACAGCAAAGTTCGTGATCGTCGGTGGGGGACTCGAGGGTCTCGCCATCGCCTGGTCGCTCGCGGACCGCGGCGAGACCGATGTGCTGGTCCTCGAGCGTGACACCCTGTGCTCGGGCATGACCGGCAAGTCCAGTGGCGTGGTCCGGTGCCACTACGGGACGCCGTCGCTGGCGGCGATGTCGTGGTACGGCGTCGACATCTTCACCAGGGCCACCGAGATCTTCGGCGACGACATGGCATTCCGCCAGTGCGGATACGTGGCCGGCGTCGGTGAGAACAACATCGACCCGCTGAAGGCGAACGTCGCGATGATGCAGGGCCTCGGTATCGACGTCGACTACATCGGCCACGACAAGATGGCCGAACTGTGGCCGGGGCTGCATCTCGACGACTTCGCCGCCTTCGCGTACGAGCCCCTCGGTGGCCGCGGTGAGGCGTACATGGCCGGCATGGCGTTCGGCGCGTCGGCCCGCAAGCTGGGCGTCACGATCCGCCAGAGCACGCCGGTGGCGTCGGTACTGCAGAACGCGGACGGCCGCGTCTACGGGGTGACGCTCGCGAACGGCGACGAAGTGCATGCGGAGCAGGTGATCCTCGCGACCGGTCCGTGGGCGCCGGAACTCGGTGCCGGTGTCGGCGTCGACATCCCGGTGAAAGCCCAACGGGCGCAGCTTGTCCTGATCGATCAGGGTGTTCCGACTCCGGAGGTGCCGGTGCTGTCGGACCTGGCCGGACTGCAATACATCTGCCGCGAGCCGAACGGCGAACTGCTGGTCGGCAACAGCGACCACGCTGCGCCCGAATACATCGACCCCGACAAGTACAGCAACCGCGCGGACGACAGCACCATCGAGAAGAACATCGGCAAGCTCGGGAACCGTCTGCCCGACATGCCCGATCCGCGGATCACCTCGAGCTACGTCGGCGCGTACGACGTCACTCCCGACTACAACCCGATCATCGGACCCGCACCGGTCGACGGACTGTTCCTGGCCACCGGGTTCTCCGGTCACGGTTTCAAGATCTCGCCGGCGGTCGGCCGCCTCGTCGCCGACATGCTCCTCGACGACGGCACGACCAGCCTCCCGAACGTGGAGCCGTCCGACTTCCGCTACTCACGCTTCGAGGAGGGTGACCTCCTGTTCAGCCTGCACCCCTACGAGGGCGCCGGCGAGATGCGCTGACCCACAGACCCCCTCACCCGTAGACCACCAGTTCAGGAGCTACCCATGGCTGTCGACACTGCTGACGCGTTCACCGCGCAGAACATCGTGACAACCCCACCGCAGACCTTGTCCGAGGTGGCCCGGGCCACCGGAACCACCTTCATTCTCGCCCTGTTCGTAACGCTGTCCGGCAAGCCGTGCGCCAAACTGGTCCCGATCGAGGCCGTCGAGCAGCTTCAGGACGACGGTGTGGGCTTCGCCGGGTACGCGGCCGGGCACATGGGGCAGGAGCCCAAGGACTCCGATCTCGTTGCCGTACCGGATGTCTCGTCGTTCACGCCGATCCCGTTCGTGAAGCCCGGCCTGGCGATCGTGCATTGCGACCCGCACGTGGAGGGAAGACCCTGGCCGTATGCGCCGCGGGTGATCCTGAAGGAGACGCTGAAGAAGGCGTCCGATCTCGGCCTGTCCGTCAACGTCGGCGCGGAGATCGAGTACTTCCTCGTCCACCGCACCGGAGACGGCGCCCTCACCACCGCGGACACCGCCGACGTCAGCCGTCAGCCGTGTTACGACGCCCGCGACGTCACCCGGATGTACGACCACCTGACCGAGGTGTCCGCGGCCATGAACACGCTCGGCTGGGGCAACTACGCCAACGACCACGAGGACGGCAACGGGCAGTTCGAGCAGAACTTCGACTACGCCGACGCCATGACCACCGCCGACCGGGTGATCACCGCAAGGTACCTGCTGTCGGTGATCGCCGAGAAGCGCGGCATGAAGGCCACGTTCATGCCCAAACCCTTCTCCGACCGCACGGGTTCCGGCATGCACCTGCACCTGTCGCTGTGGAACGAGGCCGGTTCGGTGTTTCCGGACGGGGACGATCCCAAGGGGCTGGGACTGTCGAGGACGGCGTACGCGTTCATCGCGGGAATCCTCGAGCACGCGTGCGCGCTGCAGGGTGTGATCGCGCCGACCGTCAACTCGTACAAGCGGACCGGCGCCACGTCCACGAGTAGCGGCGCCACCTGGTCGCCTCGCTACGCCACGTACGGCGGCAACGACCGCACCCACTACCTCCGGGTGCCGGACAAGAACCGAGTGGAACTACGCGGCGGCGACGGCTCGGCCAACCCCTACCTCGCCGCGGCCACCGCCATCGCCGCCGGCCTCGACGGCATCGAGCGCGATCTCGACCCCGGCACCCCCGGCTCCGGCGACAGTCCCAGCGACATGCTGCCGATGACGCTGCTGCACGCGATGGACGCCCTGGAATCGGATCCCGTCGTCACGGGCGCCCTGGACGTCGCAGGCCCCGGGGTCGCCGAGTACTTCGCGAAACTCAAGCGCGAGGAGTTCTTCGCCTGGCACAACACCGTCTCCCCCTGGGAACTCGACCACTACCTGACAGCGTTCTGAACGACCTCCCGAAAGGAGACATCCATGTGTGGAATCGTCGGACTTCACCTGCGTGAGCCGTCCCTCTACCCACAACTCGGCGCCCTGCTCACCGACATGCTCGGTCAGATGTGCGACCGCGGACCCGATTCCGCAGGCATGGCGATTTACGGCGACAAGGCCTGGTCCAAGGTCGGTGAGTCGACGGTCTCGCTACTCGACTGCCCCGTCCCCGCAACGGAACTCGCCGCAACGCTGTCGGCGTCACTCGACACCACCGTCACCGGATTCGATCTCGACCCGACGACGATCCTGCACGGCGTCGTCGGCGCGGCGGATCTCGCGACGGCCGTGCGCAGCGTGGTGCCGTCGGCGCGGGTCATCGGCTTCGGCGACGACCTGACCGTCCTCAAGGGCGTCGGAAACCCCATCGACCTGGCGAACCGGTTCGGGCTGCCGTCGGCGAGCGGCTGGCAGGGTGTCGCGCATACCCGCATGGCCACCGAATCCGCGGTGACCGCCGAGGGGTCGCACCCGTTCTCCGTCGGCCCCGACCAGTGCCTCGTGCACAATGGCTCGTTCTCGAACCACATGAGCATCAAACATCAGCTCGAACGTGACGGCGTCGCGTTCGACAGCGCCAACGACACCGAGGTCGGGGCGCGGTTCGTCGCCAAGCAGCTCGCCGAGGGCGTCGACCTGGAGAAGGCGCTGCTGATGCTGAACGAGACGTTCGACGGCTTCTACACCCTGCTCGTCTCGACGGCCGACTCGTTCGCCGTGGTCCGGGACGCCATCTCCTGCAAGCCCGCCGTCATAGCCGAGACCGACCAGTGGGTCGCGATGGCCTCCGAATATCGCGCCCTGGCGAACCTGCCCGGCGTCGACAACGCCCGAATCTTCGAGCCCGAACCGGAAGAGGTGTACGTATGGCACCGGTAGCCACCACCGAAGCGACTGTCCTGAACCTCGTGACGTCGAGTACCCGTGCCGTCAACGAGCGGCTCACCTCCCCAGAAGCCCCGAAGACGGTCACGGTTACCGGCCCGCAGGGCGCGCACGCGCTGGCCTGCGGCCTCGACTCCGACATCGACGTCACCATCGATGGGCACGTCGGCTACTACTGCGCGGGCATGAACCAACACGCGACCGTGACGGTCAACGGCAACGCGGGAGTCGGGGTCGCGGAGAACATGATGTCGGGCAAGGTGCACGTCAAGGGTGATGCGTCGCAGTCCGCGGGCGCCACCGCCCACGGCGGCCTGCTCGTGATCGACGGCAATGCCGCTGCCCGCTGCGGGATCTCGATGAAGGGCGTCGACATCGTCGTCGGCGGCAACATCGGTCACATGTCCGCGTTCATGGGTCAGGCCGGACGTCTCGTCGTCCTCGGCGACGCCGGTGAGGCCCTCGGCGACTCGCTGTACGAGGCCCGCATCTACGTGCGCGGCACCGTCGCCTCCCTCGGCGCCGACTGCATCAAGAAGGAGATGCGCGAGGAGCACCTGACGGAACTGCGGGAGCTGCTCGATCGGGCAGGTTTCGACGCGGACCCGTCGGAGTTCACCCGCTACGGCTCCGCCCGCAAGCTCTACAACTTCCACGTCGACAACGCCAGTGCGTACTAGGAGAACCGTCATGAACACCCCGAACCCGGCCCTGCGCGAATCGGCGACGTTCGACCGCGGCGTCATCTCCGAGATCCAGCGGGCCGCCGAGACCGGCATCTACGACATCCGCGGCTGGGGTGCCAAGCGCAAGCTGCCCCACTTCGACGACCTGCTGTTCCTCGGCGCCTCGATGTCGCGGTACCCGCTCGAGGGCTACCGCGAGAAGTGCGACACCGACGTCGTGCTCGGCGACCGCAACGCTAAGTTCCCACTGCACCTCGACATTCCGATCACTATCGCCGGCATGAGCTTCGGCGCACTGTCCGGGCAGGCGAAGGAGGCCCTCGGCCGAGGCGCCAGCGAGGTCGGCACGTCCACCACCACCGGTGACGGCGGCATGACGCCCGAGGAACGGGGGCAGTCGAAGAACCTCGTCTACCAGTACCTGCCGTCCCGGTACGGAATGAACCCGGACGACCTACGCAAGGCCGACGCCATCGAGATAGTCCTCGGCCAGGGCGCCAAACCCGGCGGCGGCGGAATGCTGCTGGGACAGAAAATCACCGAACGTGTCGCCGGGATGCGCACCCTCCCGATGGGTGTCGATCAGCGGTCGGCGTGCAGGCACCCCGACTGGACCGGTCCCGACGACCTCGCCATCAAAATCATCGAACTACGCGAGATCACCAACTGGGAAAAGCCCATCTACATCAAGGTCGGCGCCACCCGCACCTACTACGACGTGAAACTCGCCGTGAAGGCCGGCGCCGACGTCGTAGTGGTGGACGGCATGCAGGGCGGCACCGCCGCCACCCAGGACGTGTTCATCGAACACGTCGGCATCCCCACCCTCGCCGCAATTCCGCAGGCGGTCCAGGCACTGCAGGAACTGGGGGTGCACCGGAGCGTTCAGCTCATTGTGTCGGGCGGAATTCGCAGCGGCGCGGACGTCGCGAAGGCCATGGCGCTCGGGGCGGACGCTGTCGCGATCGGCACCGCCGCCCTGATCGCGCTGGGCGACAACAGCCCCCGCTACGCGAGGCAGTACGAGGAACTCGGGTCGGCGGCCGGGTTCTACGACGACTTCCAGGCCGGCAAAGACCCCGCCGGCATCACCACCCAGGACCCGGAACTGTCGAAGAACCTCGACCCCGTCGAGGGCGGACGGCGGCTCGCGAACTACCTGAGGGTGCTCACCATGGAGGCGCAGACCCTCGCCCGCGCCTGCGGCAAATCCCACCTGCGCAACCTCGAACCCGAGGACCTCGTCGCCCTCACCGTCGAGGCATCGGCGATGGCCCGCGTACCCCTCGCCGGCACCACCTGGATCCCCGGCGCCCTGTAGGCGGCTCCGCCGCCCGTGAGCGGTTAAGGAGTCCAGGGACTCCTTAACCGCTCACGGGCGCGAAGCGCCTGCCGGCTTGAAACTATGAGTAGAGGACCGAGAACATGACTTCCTTCGATTCGCTCTGGGCGAGCATCCTTGATGTGGGACAGCACAAGTCGACCAGGGGATACCGAAGATTCGCGTGGAACGACGCCGACATGACGCTGCGCGAATGGTTCGCCGACTGCGCGCAGGCTCGTGGCATGAGCGTCGAGGAAGACCGCAACGGCAACCTGTGGGCCTGGTGGATGCCGAAGGGGTGGGAAGGAGACCCCCGCGATGCGTTCGTCACCGGATCGCACCTCGATTCGGTACCCGACGGCGGCGCCTACGACGGACCCCTCGGCGTGGTGTCCGCGTTCGCTGCCGTCGACATCGTCCGCGACCGCGGCATCGAACCGACCCGTCCCATCGCGGTCACTGCCTTCTCCGACGAAGAGGGCGCCCGCTTCGGCGTCGCCTGTGTCGGCTCGCGATTGTCCACCGGCGCACTGGCACCCGAACGTGCCCTGGCACTACGCGACAACGACGGCATCAGCCTCGGTGAAGTCTTGGTCGGCGTCGGCCGCGACCCTCACCATCTCGGCGAGGACCCCGACCTCGTCGACCGCGTCGGCGTGTACGTCGAGTTGCACGTCGAGCAGGGACGCGCCCTCGACCTGATCGACAGCCCCATCGCCGTGGCCTCGTCGATCTGGCCGCACGGCCGGTGGCAGTTCGTCTTCACGGGGGAGGCCAACCACGCCGGCGCCACCCGCCTCGTCGACCGCCGCGACCCGATGCTCGCGTTCGCCTCTTCCGTCCACACCGCCCGCACTGCCGCGACTCTGCACGAGGCGGTCGCGACCTTCGGTAAGGTGCAAGTACTTCCCAACGGTGCCAACGCCATTCCGTCGGAGGTGCGGGCGTGGCTCGACGCACGGGCCGCCGACGAGGAAACATTGACCAAGCTGGTCCAGCAAATCACCGCGGAGGCACGGGCATACACGGCCGCCGACGGTATCGGTCTCGACGTCGACGCCGAATCGGTCACGCCGATCGTCGAGTTCCCGCACTCGACGCGGGAACGACTGCGCCACTCACTCGTGCACCTCGGTGACGTGCCCGTTCTGCCGACGGCGGCCGGGCACGACGCCGGAATCCTGTCCGCGAAGGTGCCCACGGCGATGATGTTCGTCCGCAACCCTACCGGCGTGTCCCACTCGCCCGCCGAGTTCGCCGAACCCGACGACTGCAACCGCGGCGCCGAAGCCCTGGCGGACGTGATGGCGGACTGGGTCAGCGAGCAGCAGTAGGCATATCAGCGGCAACGCCGATCCCTTCAGTGCTTCGGCGACCGCGGTGACGGTGGTTGTCGTGGTTTCTACCGCGCTATCGTGAAGTCCCTCGTCCGGGAAAGTTGGTCCGGTCAACCGCATCCGCCGACGGCTGCCCGCCTCGGTTCGCGTTCGCCGACGGTTCTGTGCTGCGCTCGGATACCTCTGTGCCGATAGCCTGCGGCACTACTTCTCGCTGTGGTGGGTGTCATTCCATGCGCGGAGGAGGTCGTTGCAGAGGGTGGTCTTGAGGTTGCGCAGGTGGCCCAGGTCTGATGGTCGCGGGGTCATCGCGGCTTGGAGGAGATGGAGGAACCTGTTGCGTTGTACGCCGAATCTGATGAACAGGTCCTCGGCGTCGGCGCCGCCGTAGGGGGCCCATTCGATGGCGAAGGCAACGAGCGCACGGTCCGGGGGACTGATGGAGTGCACGCGGGTGAGGAGATCGCAGGCGTGCAGGGATTGTCGTAGCCAGTCGAGCTCAGGCGAGCCGGTGGGAACGCCGGTGCGGGCGGCGCGTCGTCGCCGGGCCGAGCGGTTACCGGTTGGGCTGCGCTCGGGGCGAGCCCGACAGGCGGCGCCGGTGTCTGCAGTGGACAGGTTGAGCGTTGCCGGTGATGTCCTCGGCGATGGGGCGGGATTTTCAAGCATGGGTGCCTCGAGCGTGTGAAGAATTGATCGGGTCTTTCTATAGTTCTTCATTACCCATCGATTCGGACCGGCCGTTCGGCGGGGTGAGGTGCCTGTCCAGGTGCCCGCGCGGAGCTCGGCGTGGGATTGGCCGGCTCGGTAGGTGCGCGGCAGGCCTGGCGGTGGCGCTGATTGCGTGTTCGTTTTTTTCGTTTTATGGTGGGCTATGGCCGCTCTGATGAACCGCACGGTGTTGCCGCCACCCACCGACGATCGGGATGGTCTCGCCGCGCTGAAGGATGTTCTCGCTGGTTCTGAGGAGGTATCGATCTCGACTCCGGAAGGGTCGGTACCCCTGCCGGACAGTGTCCGAGGGTTACTCGTCGACGCGGTCACTGCGTTGGATCGGGGGCAGGCGGTGACGGTGGAGCCGCATCGCACGATGCTGACGACGCAGGAGGCCGCGGAGCTGTTGGGCGTCACCCGGCCGACGTTGGTGCGGTTGTTGGAGGCGGGGAAGATCCCGTACACCTCACCTGGTCGGCATCGGCGGGTGGAGTTGGCGGATGTGCTCGAATACCAGCAGGGTGAACGGGCGCGGCGTGGCCAGGTACTCGAGGAGATGGCCCGCGAAGAAACCGCGGATTCCGGCGATGCCTCTGACGGCTTCATCTCGACCCGCTGATCCGAGATGGCTGCCTTCCGGGTGGTTCTCGACGCGTGCGTCATGCTTCCCCAGACGCTGAATGATCTGCTGCTCACCCTTGCCGATGCCGAGTTGTTCCGGCCGGTGTGGACGCCGGATCTGCTCGACGAGGTCGAACGGAATCTGTCTAGCGAGCGGTTCGGGAATTCACCCGAACAGGCGGCGCGGCGAGTGCAGCAGATGCGCAGGGCGTTCTCCTTCGCGGAGGAGGAATCACGCGGATATCGGGAGCTGATTCCCGCGATGGCCAACGAGCCGAAGGACCGGCACGTTCTGGCGGCGGCGGTACGATCCGGCGCCGCATTGATCGTGACCGCCAACGTAAAAGACTTCCCGTGTGCGGTGCTCGACCCGTTCGACGTCGAGGTCGTCCACCCCGACGAATTCCTGTGCGATCAACTCGAACTGGACCCGGAAGCGGTGTTCGAGTGCATACACGTGCTGGTCGCCCGCAACACGCTCCCGCCGCGCACGGTGGGGGAGTTGCTCGAGTTACTCGCCCGGCTGACCCCGCGGTTCGTCGACGCAGTCCGGGCACTGCTTGCCGCCCCGGACGACGCCTCCGGCGCCGGTGCGGAAGCGGTGGCGTCGTCCCTTCCGGAGCTGACCGACGAGCAGATCGACTCCCTGCCGCCCGAGGTGCGGCAGACGTACCGGCAGCTTCGTGCGATGGATCCGGCCGAGCGGGTACGGTTCCTCGGGCATGCCGAGCTGGTGAGTGCGGCGTGGGCGTTTTTGACGCCGGTGTGCGTGGACGGGGATCTGCTGTCGGTGTGGCCGAACGTGGATCCCGATTTCCGGGTGGTACTGGCCCGGAACTGGGTGCAGGACAATCGTCGCGATATCGATGCGGACGGTTGGGATGGTGAGGCGGTTGTGGCCGCCCTCGCCGAACCAGAGCCGGATCATCCGTTGTGGGTACATTTCGAGCGCGTACACGTGCGGTCGTTCCGGGCGATGCTGCCGGATCCGGCGACATGGGGAATCGGTACCGGCACACGGCTGGTCGCCCCGGGAGTCGAAGTGCTCTATGTGTACGACACCTCGACACTGGCGGGCGGCGTGTGGCAGCCATACGACCCCCGCTATGTGTGCCCGGTCCTCATGCATCTCGTCGGCGGGCGATGGCTGGTGCGAAACCTGGGGTCTGAGGAGGACCCGGTCTCCTGGGGTTGAGTCGACGGTCTCTCCGGCGAATACCCGCACGGGGAGAAAGTCCGGTTCGGCGCGCACCCGGCCACCGATCACGGTTCGAAGATCCGCACCCACGCCGGAGCGGTGTTCTTCTAGGCACACGACGAACCTGCCCGCGCTGCGAAGTCCGTGGTGCAGATCGTGTCGGTCGCGGTGAACTGGGTGCTGGGTGTGTCATGAGAACGCCGGAGCATCACAGTTGCCGCAATCGGGCGCCGATCGGGACGATAAGCACTCGGCGCGAGCGCTCTGCGGAAATCAACAACGGGACTTAAGGCCCTAGCCACAAGATATTTCGTCGTGCTTACGATTTCGAGTGTGACACTCAGCTCCCTGTCTTTGGCCCTTCTGCGTGTGAACTATCGACTGGCGCGGCTTCCGCTGCAGTTGGTCGAAGACGTGGCGGTAGCTCGGCTCGACGAACAGGCGCCGATACGGCTTGCGTACGAGCAGATCCTGATCGAGTGTGACCGTGCTGCGGCGTACTTGCTCAGCGATCGGACAGCGGCCAGGCGGGCGACCGAGCTGACGCGGCGGACCGCGTCGGTGCGCCTGTTGATTGCCCGTGAACATCACCGCGTTCAACACCGTGGTGTGGTGTTGCTCGATGAGCAGCGCGAGCGGTTTCATCAACGTCGTCAGCAGGGCGTGGGTTCGTTGACATGACGTGTGTCGTTTTGCCGTTACGGTGGTCGGCACACTCGACCGGTGAGCCGACGGGCCCAGGTGGGGCGTAGGGGTTGGCGCGCATCATCAGGGCGCGCCTGCCGCGCTGACCTCCCACGTTTCGTCCGGTGCTAGGCGCATCGCATTCGACTTCGGAACGGGCGGGTCCTGGTGCCCAGCATTCTCAGCGAATGCTTGCGGGAACCGCATAGCGCCGCGGGCCGCTGTGAACTCAGCTGGCCGGGACTGGCGGCGGGAGCGGCGCCGGAGAAGGCTCCTGCGGCGGGAGCAGAGAAGGCTCCTGCGGCGGGAGCGGCGCCGGCGAAGGCTCCTGCGGCGGGAGCGGCGCCGGCGAAGGCTCCTGCGGCGGGAGCGGCGCCGGCGAAGGCTCCGGCGGCGGGGGCTGGGTGTGTGGTTGGGTCGTCGGGTTCTCCGACGGTGGGGGTGGTTGCGTCGTCGGGTCGTCCGGCGGCACAGGCGCGGGCAGCTGCGGAGGCGGGACCATCGTGATGGTGGGTTCAGGGCTGGGGGACTGCCATGTCTCGGGTGGAAGCGTGTGCGTCGTTGTGGGGAGCGGCGGCGCTGACGTGGGTGGTGGTCCGGGAAGCTGCAGATCTGGGGGCGGGGTTTCCGGCAGTTGCTCGACTCCGGGCGCCGTCGTGGAACCCGGTGCTTCCAGCACGGTAGCCGGGAGTTCGGGGGTCGTCGTCGGCGCTTCGGTGGTGGCGGTACCGGCCGTTGTGGTCGTCGTCGGCGGGGTGGTGGGGGCGATCTTCTCGAGTTCTTCGGCCAGCTTCGCCCGCCATGCGTCGAGTTCGTTGCGGGTGTCGGCGTCGCGGACCCCGCCGGCACGGTCGGCGGCGCCCTCGAGCAGGTTCTTCGCCGCCTCCGCGTCGCCCGCGGCGATCAGCCGCTCGGCTTCCTGCAGCTGGGAGGTGGTGTCGATCTGCGCGACGGTCGAATCGGCCTGCTGGCTGAACACCACCGATTTGACGCTCCAGAGTGGATCGCCGGGTGCGGCGTTGTACGAGAAGATGGTGACGCCACCTATGACGATCGCGATCGCGGCGGCAGCGCCGGCGATGGGTCGTAACAGGCGGAGCGTGCCGCGGGCGGCGCTGTTTGCGGAACGGGCGTCGGAGGCGTCGATCGCCGCGATCACGTCGTCGAGCAGCGGAGCGGTTGGCATCGGCGTCGCGACGATGGCGGCGCGCCAGTTGGTCAGCAGAAGCGCGAGTTGGTCCTGATCCGACGAATCCGATGCGACGGGATCGCCACCGGCGATCGCGTCGATCAGCGCGTCGTCGCGGCGTACTGCCGCGATGTCCACCGGGGCGTCGTCGTCGGGGAGATCGGCATCGGGATTGCCGTTGCGGGTGATGCCCTTAGCCACATCTCTCACCTACCCTCGTCACCTGCGATGGCTCGGTGTTGAGCCATGCCGCCAGTTTCCGTGGTACTCGCCACGGCCGGGTCCTGGCAGACTTACCGACCACGAGGCGAAGGATCACGATCTCCCGGTTCCATTCCGGCAGCGTGCTGAGCAGTTCGTTCACCTGCCTGCTCGCCTTTCGGCTCCAGCGCCCGCGGTTGACTGCGTCATCTGTTATTTCGGTGACGGGCTCCGACTTGTTACCGCATGTCAGCGAAGAAAGATCAATCGGAGCGCTCCACGCGGTCGTGGTTTCCGGTGTGGGTGCGCACGCAGTTTGTCGCACGAGCACACGTCCTGCTCGGGCCGACCCCGGCACACTCGGGCGGTCCTGAGGCCCTGGGCCGGGGTCGACGTTTGTGCAAGGGCATCGTCTTCGGGGCGAACGATCCTCCTAGTGGGATTATCCCCCGGCAGCCGGTACTTGGCGAGGCCCGGCGGTTGCCGCAGGTCATGCGATTCCACGAGCGCGGTCGCGTCGTCCAGCGTGGACAGTTCGTCGGCTGTGGCGGCGGCGGACCCTGCGCCGCCGGTGGTGACGGCTCGGCAGCGATTGGGCAGCCCGGTGTGGTGACCTTCGGGGCGCAGCAGTCGGGCGCGATTGTCAGGCCCGACTGTCTCGACGTGGTGGTGCACTGGCGAAACCTGCCGACCGGTGTATCGGTACCGCCATGCTCAGAGGCGTGACCCCCACGGATCTCAGCCGGCTCACAACTGCGGAGGCTTGGTGCCGACGCCCCAGTGGCGGTGGAGGACGTCACCGGCAGCGGGGTGGTCGCCGCATCTGTGGATGTGTCCGCCCGATCGCGATCAGTTCCAATTAGCAATCACCACAAGATTCGGGACTGTCGCGGTGTCTTAGGTAAGCCGGCCGATGCTGGCGGACTTGTTCTTTCGGGATTTCGTTCGGGGTGTGCGTCGGTTCGAACCGATTCACGACCATCCGCCGAGGAGAGGTGGGGTGGACCTATGGTGGATGTCCACAGCGAGGGGCCGCCGGGACACCGCGGAAGTTGGTCGCGGTCATTCGCGCTTTCTCAGCCTTGAGGTGTGCCGTTTCGCCACGTCGAGGTCTGCGTCAGCAGTTCCGAGGGTGTCCTGGGCTGCGCGGAGGGCATCGACGGCGCTCTCCAACACCTCCGGCGCCGTGGCCGGGGCGCCGAGGTCGTCCACCGCGAGCGCGGTCGCATCGAGGTCTGCGTAGGTGCGCTCGAGGTCGAGGAGGGTTCGGCGTAGGCGGTGTAGCGCATCCCGCACTGCGGTGACCTGCTCGTCAAGGTCAGCGGGCGTGCTCATTCGATCACGTCCCCGAGCATCGCGGCGGCGTTGTCGAGGTGGCGCTGCACGTCGGCCAGGGTGCCCAACTGCTTGCACACGCCGGCTGTCTGCTGGCCAAGGTCGGTCATGCGATTGCTTCGTCTGTTGTGCATGACTACAGCATGTCGTGCCGGACGGCCCGCCCGATAGCACTTGGCGCGCAACGCACGTCTGATGTGCCGCTCGGCGGGCAGGAGCTGGCTTCGGCACCCCAAGAGGGGCGGCACTGCGCGAGCCCCGCTTCTGGGCGGACCGGTAGACGTCTATGCGCATCTCTGGGTCGGCATCATTGGGGTGCCACGGTCGCACGGAATGCCGAGGAAATCCACCTCGGAGGCGAGATGCCCCGGGCGTCCTGTCTCGCAAGCGACGCCATCGAGGTCGAGGTCGAGGCTGTAGCCCGGGGAAGCTGCGTACAGCGGTGCTGCGCCCGCTGCCTACGCTGCGGCGCAGTCGGGAAAGGCCTCCACACTCGGTGGCGCAGCACTGCCGGCCGTCGCGATGTTTTTCGGTGTACCAGGTGAGCCGTGCCTACAGACGTCGACGATTACGCCGCCGAAGCGGGCAGTGGTGCCGGCCACGACCAGGCCCGGTGCGCCGGTGGGCCGTGCCGGCCGATGACACGTCTGGTCTTCGCCGACGATGTTTTCATCGGATCGACCTCGGGTCGGGTCTGTTCTAGTAGTGGTGGCGGGCTTGCTGGATGACGACTGTGTCGTCGACGATCACGTACACCAACCGGTGTTCCTGGGTGATGCGCCGGGACCAGACGTTGTCGTCGATGTGGCGGAGGCGTTCGGGCTTCCCGATGCCTTCGTAGGGTGACCGCTTGATGTCTTTGATCAGGTCGTTGATCTTCTTCAGAATTTTGCGGTCGGTGATCGACCAGTGGGTGTAGTCCTCCCACCCGTCGTCGGTGGAGGCGGTGTTCACTCGATCAGTTCCCTTTCGGTGTATTCACCGCGCCGGGTTGCCTCCAGACTGCGAAACAGGCGGCGAGCGTTCGCCGGGCTGGACAGCAGGTAGGCCGTTTCCATGATGGAGTCGTAGTCGTCCTTCGAGAGAAGAACAGCGTTCCCGTTCTTGGAGACTATTTCCACGATTGTGTGGTCCTTGTTCACTTGGCTGACCAAGCCGAACAGGTTCTTCCTGGCCTCGGTGGCTGTTATTGCAGTCATATCCGACCTCTCTCAGAGACCTTCCGTAGTGGTGTGCGTGTCGGGCCGGGACTTCCCCGCCACCGGCCGATCACACGCCCAAACCAGACCATAGCGGTACGCAATATGGTACCGGTGTGGCACCGGACGTTGTCTCGGAGCGCCGGGGTGGCGGTGTCGATGTTTCGGTGTGGCGCGTGGTTTCCGGAACCACCCATCGCTTCTACATTCAATCTTGCTGCCGAATTCGGTCACCGTATGCACCTCACCCCACCGGTGCGTGTCTTCGACAGGCTTCGTATGGTCTTCGGGTGGTGCACTGAGGGGGTGGGTGTCCTGGCCCGTCAGGCGCATTCGTGGCCCGACTGGGACGTAGAAACGACCCTCTAGGCGTCACCGGGGGTCAAGCGGGACCAGGCGACGAAGTTCGTCGACGCGGTGAGCTCGCCGAGCTCACCGCTGAGAAGCATCACGCAGGTCACTCGACACCCGTTTCGAGAGGCGCGCTACTTTGATGTCCTACTACCTCCCCGGACCGGGAGCAAACGGAAGGGCATCTGATGAATTCTCCTGAACCGATCGTGGTAATCGACGGCGCGCGGACGCCGGTCGGCAGCTTCGGTGGCACGCTCGCCGGTGTGCCCGCGCACGAGCTGGGTGCGACCGCGGCGCGGGCAGCGCTGGGCCGGGCCGGAGTCGCCGGTGACGACATCGACGAGGTGGTCATGGGCTGCATCGGTCAGGTGGGCCCGGACGCCTACAACGCCCGCCGGGTCGCCCTCGCAGCAGGCCTACCCGAGAGCACCCCCGCCTACACGGTCAACCGCCTCTGCGGCAGCGGCCTCCAAGCGGTGTGGTCGGCGGCGCAACAGATGCGCTGGGGTGGGGTGAACTTCGCCCTCGCCGGAGGCGACGAGAGCATGTCCCGGATGCCGTTCTACGACTTCGGCGCCCGGTCGGGGTACAAGCTCGGTGACCGTTCGCTCGTCGACGGCACAGTCGCGATCCTCACCGACCCGTTCGGTGGTGTCCACATGGGCCGCACCGCCGAGGCCGTCGCCCGCAAGTACGACGTGAGCCGGCAGCAGCAGGACGAGTTCGCTGTCGAGAGCCAGCGCCGCGCCGCCACCGACGCCGCGAAGGCCGCATTCGCCGAGGAGATCACCCCTGTCGCGATCAGCGGGCGCCGTCCGACCACCGTCGAGGTCGACGAGCACCCCAAACCCGGCACCACCCTCGAAACCCTCGCGAAGCTGCGTCCGGCGTTCGAGGAGGGCGGTTCGGTGACCGCCGGCAACGCGTCCGGTATCAACGACGGAGCCGCGGCCCTGGTGCTGGCCACCCAGTCCGCCGCCCGCGAGAAGGGCCTGACCGGGCTCGTCACGCTCGAGGCCGTCGCGACCGCGGCGATGGACCCGGGTCTGATGGGGTACGCCCCCGTTCTGGCGCTGGCGAAGCTGTTCGAGCAGACCGGCACCACCCCGGGCGATATCGACGTGATCGAGTTGAACGAGGCGTTCGCCTCGCAGGCGGTCGCGGTGATCCGGGACGCCAAGCTCGACCCGGAAAAGACCAACCCGTACGGCGGGGCCATCGCGCTCGGGCATCCGGTCGGCGCCACCGGCGCGATCCTGAGTCTGCGGGTCGCCAAGGACCTGGTCCGCCGTGACCTCGAACTGGGCATCGTCACCATGTGCATCGGCGGGGGGCAGTCCCTCGCCGCGCTGTTCCGTCGAGTCTGAGGCGTACGGACATGAAGAAGCACGTCCCGTCGTGGCACGACGACGAAGTAAGGGCCTTGTCCGAGCTCGCGATCGGGTTCTTCGAGCGAGAAGTGGTCGCGCACAACGACAAGTGGGACGCGCAACATCGCATCGACCGATCTGTGTGGCACACCGCCGGTCAGCTCGGTCTGTTGTGCTGCTCCGTGCCCGAGGAGTATGGCGGGGGCGGGGGCACGTTCGCCCACGACCTTGCCGTGTTCGAGGCCCAGGGTTACGCCGGTGACCTCGCGTTCGGCATCTCGGTGCACTCCGGCATCGTCGCGCACTACCTCGTCGAGTACGGCTCGGAAGCGCAGAAGAAGGCGTGGCTGCCGGGCATGGCGACTGGGGAAATCCTCGGTGCGATCGGCATGACGGAGCCGGGCGCCGGTTCCGACTTGAAGGCGATCAAAACCACGGCCATCCGTGACGGCGACGACTATGTGATCAACGGTTCGAAGACGTTCATCACCAACGGTGCGTCCGCCGACATGATTGTCCTGGCGGTCAAGACCGATCCGAAGGCCGGCGCCAAGGGTGTGTCGCTGGTGATCGTCGATCTGCGGGACTGTCCCGGCTTCACCGTCGGACGCGTCCTCGACAAGGTGGGCCAGCACGGTGCCGACACGTCGGAGTTGTCCTTCACCGATGTGCGGATACCCGTCGACAATCTGCTCGGTGAGTCCGAGGGGCAGGGTTTCGGGCAGTTGATGGCCCAGTTGGTGCAGGAACGGTTGATCATCGGGGCGCAGGCCTCGGGTGCGATGAAGCGTGCGGTCGAAGACACCGTGGCGTACACGAAGTCGCGGCAGGCGTTCGGTCACAGCCTATTCGAGTTCCAGAACACTGCATTCGAGCTTGCCGAATGCCAGACCATCGCGCGCACCTGCCAGGTGTTTCTCGACCACTGCATCGAGGCGCATCTGCGCGGTGAACTCGACCCGTCCGAGGCGGCAATGGTCAAGTACTGGCTCACCGAGAAACAGTGCGAGGTGATCGACCGCTGCGTTCAATTGCACGGTGGGTACGGCTACATGCGCGAGTATCTCATCGCCCGCATGTACGAGGACGCCCGCGTCCAGAAGATCTACGCGGGCGCCAACGAGGTGATGAAGGGCATCATCGCGAAGTCGCTGTAATCGCAGGCTCGCACGTCACCTCGTACGCCGCCTCGTCGAAACGGCCGAGGCGGCGACGCATTCGATCGGTCGACCACGGCCAGTTGAAGCTGTTGCGCCCGTTGACGTCCAGGAAGTAGCTCTGGCACCCACCGGCGTTGTAAACGGTGGTGGCCAGAGCCTCCTGCACCTGCGCGTTGAAGGCGTCCTGCACCTCTCGGCGCGATTCCCACCGGCTCCACCCCCTGCTGCGGGCGTGCGTGAGCGCCTGCATCACGTAGTCGAGTTGCGCCTCGAGGATCATGAATGCGGAGGTGTGGCCGGTGCCCAGCGCGGGTCCCAGCAGGACGAAGGCGTTGGGGAAGCCCGCGACGGTGGTGCCTAGGTACGCCTGAGGGCTGCCCTTCCAGTGATCGTCGAGGCTGCGGCCCTCTCCATCGAAAACCCGCGCCCCGATCGGCATGTCGAGAATGTGGAAGCCGGTGCCGAAGACGATGGCGTCCACCTCTCGTTCCTCGCCGTCGGTGCCCACCACCACGTTCCCACGCACCGACGCGACGGCATTGGCATGCACCTCCACGTTCGGCTGTGTCAGCGCCGGGTAGTACGTGTTCGACATCAGCAGGCGCTTGCATCCGAGCGTGTAATCGGGCGTCAGGGACGCTCGGAGTTCGCGGTCACGCACCTGGGCCAGCAACTGTGCCTTACCGATCTGCTGTACCACCTTCAGAATCCACGGGTGCCCAAACCCGAGTCCGAGCGACTCCATGATGGCGTACTCGACCCGCCGCAACGCCCGAATCGCGCCCGGTACCCGGCGCAGGACGGCGCGCTCGACGCCGCGCAGTGCGACATCGGGTTTGGGCAGAACCCACTGCGCCGTCCGCTGGTAAAGGTGCAGTTCCGCCACGTGCGGTTGGATGGCGGGAACGAACTGCACCGCGGACGCCCCGGTTCCGACGACGGCGATGCGTCGACCGGTGAGGTCGAAGTCGTGGTTCCAGCGGGACGAGTGGAAGACCTCACCGGGAAAGGTGTCGAGACCGGGGACGTCGGGGACGAGCGGTTCGTTCCACGGCCCCGCCGCGGCGATGATCGCGTCGGACGTGAAGGTTCCGGCGGTGGTGTCGACCGTCCATCGCCGGGTGTCCTCGTTCCACTGAGCGCGCTGGACTTCGGTTCCGAATTGCACGTGCCCTGGAACTCCGTGGTTGCCGGCGGTCCGCTCGATGTAGCGGCGAATCTCCTCCTGCCCGGCGAACAGTCGAGACCATTCCCGGTTGGGGGCAAAGGAATAGGAGTACAGGGCGGAGGGTACGTCACACGCGCAGCCCGGGTAGGTGTTGTCGCGCCAGGTCCCGCCGAGCGCGTCGCCCTTCTCGAGAATCACGAAATTCTCGATGCCGTTCTGTCTCAGCCGGATGGCCGCTCCGATGCCGGATATGCCGGCGCCGATGACGAGGATGTCGTAGTGCGTCATGCGCGCACTCCCTTCGCGAGTTGAGTTCGAGTGCCACCAACGACCACCAAGCCGCTACTGAGATGTGTGTCACTGGACGTCATATACAGAACCTAGCAGATTTCAGATACCGACGGTATATGAAAAGTTGGATTAATCTCGGAGGACGCCGAAGAAAGGGTGCACATGGGGCGTTTGACCAGGTCGGAGAGTCAGGCGCAGACGCGTGCGCACCTCGTGTCCACAGCCCGGGACCTCTTTCTGGCCGACGGCTACGCGGGAACGTCGCTCGAAAAGGTCGCCGACTCGGCCGGCTACTCGAAGGGCGCGGTCTACTCCAATTTCAAGAACAAGAAGGAGTTGTGCCTCGAGGTCCTAGGTTTGATCCACGCGACGAAAGGTGCCGAGATCGCGGCTGCGCTCGGCCACGGCGACACCGCGGAAGACCGGCTCGGCGCGTTCGAGTCCTGGGCGGAAAACACTCTCGGTGACGTGGGATGGACGATGCTCGAGTTCGAACTGATCGTGCTCTCCCGGCACGATCCGGAGCTGCGCGAGGCGCTTACCGCCACACTCGGCGCCGCGCGCGACATCGCGGTGAACCTCTTGACGTCGTTCACGGAGTCGCTCGGGGTCACGCTGCCGATGCCGGCCGAGGACGCGGCGAGCAGCATCCTCGGTCTCGGCGTGGGCCTGGGCATTCAGCGCGCGATCGATCCCACGATCTCCGCCCGCGTCGTCACCGACAGCCTGCGGGTGCTGCTGGCCACGAGCTCCCCGATGTGAGTGAGACAGTGCGTCCCCGGCGCACTGTCGTCGGTGCTGAACGCAAGTGGTGCAAGGATGCTCGCCGCCGACCGACGCGCCGTCCGGGGCGACGTCGGTTAGGCTGTGGCCGCGGGACTTCGGGACCACGCGTCGGCGGGCGGACAGGACTGACCATGAAGAAAGCACTTCTCATCCTCACCGGGCTGCTGGCTGTGGCTTTCGTGAGTACGCCTGCAGCGCATGCCGACCCGGGCGTCCATGTCGGACCGGGCACCGCATACACGACGAATCCCGACGTCGACGGCTTCTGCACCATCGCGGCCGTCGGGAATGACGACGCCGGCCGTCTCGTCGCCCTGACGATCGGGCACTGCCACCAGCAGGCCGGCACCCCCATCTACAAGATCGGGGAGGCGGACCGCGGACCGATCGGGTGGGAGACCGACATCTGGTCGACGAATCCCGCCGGAACGTTCCATGCGGTGGATTACGCGGTGCTCGAGTTGAATCCGGCGGTCGTCGCGCCGAGTAGGTACGGCGAGGGCAGTGACGTCGTCGTGAACAGTGTCGGCGACGCAGAACCCTGGAACATCGCCTGTAAATACGGCCCTACCACCGGCAAGACGTGCGGTGCCCTAGCTGCCTTCGCGGGAATTCACCTGCAGAACTGGGCCCTCATGGGTCCGGGTGATTCGGGTGGGCCGCTCGTCGTGGGCGACAAGCTCGTCGGGATCAGCGCCGGGCTCGACGCCGCCCCGGAGGCGCCGTTCATCTACGGGAAGATCGGTCCCATCCTGGCGGACATCGACGCACAGCAGAGCTTCGGAGCAGGCTTCAGACCTGTTCGCTGACCGGCGGCGCACGTTACCGTGTCGTTCATGCCCCGGACCGACAACGTTCCCGCGTACACGATGCGCCAGCTGGCGGCGTTCGTGGCTGTCGCGGAAACGGGCACCATCAGCGGTGCTGCCGAGCGGTTGCATCTGTCGCAGTCCGCGCTGTCCGCGGCCGTCACCGACCTCGAAAAAGCACTGAAGGCCCAATTGTGCGTCCGCCGCCGCGCCCGCGGGGTGCAGTTGACGCCGACGGGCGAAGCGGTGCTGTCCCGGGCACGCACCCTGTTGCAGCAGGCGGGCGAATTGCAGGCCGACGCGTCGGGTGCGGGTGGTGTGGTGGCCGGCCCCATTGCGGTCGGGTGTTATCCGGCGCTCGGGCCGACAATTCTCCCGGCCATGCTCTACTCGTTCACCGCCGAGTATCCGAGGGCTTCCGTCGAGTTCCGGGAAGACACGCAGAACCGGCTCCGCACCGAACTAGAGGGCGGCGAACTCGACGTCGCCATCGTGTACGACCTCGAGCTGTCGCCCGAGTGGCGCACCGTTCCCCTGATGACCCGTGAGCCGATGGTGGTGCTCGGGGCCGAACACCCGCTGGCAGGCGTCGACGGACCGGTGCGGCTGGCAGACTTGGCCGAGCACCCGATGGTCCTGCTGGACGCGCCGCCGAGCACCCATCACGCGATGGACGTCTGCCGGGGCGCCGGGTTCGCCCCGCGCGTGGCCTACCGCACGGCCAACTTCGAAACGGCCCGTGCCTTCGTGGGGCGTGGGCTGGGATGGACGCTGCTGCTCCAGCGACCCCGGGTCGACGTGACCTATGAAGGCCTGCCCGTTGTGGTGAAACCGATCGCCGAACCGAAGCCGCCGTCGGTGACCGTGGTGGTTGCCTGGCATCAGGGGGCGACGCTGAGCCGGGCGGCGCGAGCATTCATCCGGTTCGTTTCCACCAATGCCGGCGACGGCGATCCGGCCTGATCTGGGCGTCTTCCACCTTCCCCGGATTTTCCGCACATGAACCGGGGATAGTCCCGCTTTTCAAGGCTTGTGAGGCGCGTCATTGTTTTCCTAGCGCGATGAGTGTGCGCGGCAGACGGGAAGGCAGATTCATGACGGCAATCACCGAGGCGGCACCGACGGTGTCTCCCAAAGAAGCTCGCAGGGCGGTCCTGTCGAGCTTCGTCGGTACCGCGATCGAGTGGTACGACTTCTTCATCTACGGCACTGCCGCCGCCCTGGTGATCGGACCCCAGTTCTTTCCCGGCGCCTCGGCGTTCGCCGGCACACTGGCCGCGTTCGCCACGTTTGCCGTGGGTTTCATCGCCCGGCCGATAGGTGGCGTCGTCATGGGCCACTTCGGTGACCGGATCGGCCGCAAGTCCATGCTGGTGTTGTCGCTGACGATGATGGGCGCGGCGACCGTCGGCATCGGGTTGCTGCCCAACTTCGAGGCGATCGGTGTGGCCGCCCCGATCCTGTTGGTGGTGTTGCGGTTCGTCCAGGGCATCGGCGTCGGCGGCGAGTGGGGCGGGGCCGTCCTCATGGCTACCGAGAACGCGCCTGCCGGCAAGCGCGGACTGTATGGCGCCGCTCCGCAGATGGGCGTGCCTGCCGGGGTGATCATGGCCAACGTCGTGTTCCTCGCCGTCACTCAGCTCTTGCCGGACGACGCGTTCCAGACATGGGGGTGGCGGGTGCCGTTCCTGATGAGCGCGGTACTGGTCGGAGTCGCGATGTGGATTCGCCTGGGCGTGCTCGAAAGTCCCGCCTTCACCGAGGTGAAGAAGACCGACGCCGTCGTCAAGATGCCGATCGTCGAGGTTCTGACCAAGAACTGGCGGACCGTCCTGCTGGCGGCCGGCACCTTCATCGCGACCAACGGCATCGCCTACGTGTTCATGGTCTACGTCCTCACCTACGGCACCACAGAACTCGGCTTCAGCCGCGGAACGATGCTCACCTTGTTGATCGTGGCATGCCCCGTGTGGATGGCGGGAATGGCGATCTCGGCCGCAAAATCCGACACCTTCGGTCGTAGGCGCGTCTACACCTGGAGTTCGGTGGCGCTCGTCGCCATGGCGGCGGTGTTCTTCCCGCTGATCGACACGGCATCGATTCCGGTGATGCTGCTCGCCATGGTCGTGATGGCCGCGGTTCTGGGCACCACCGCGGGCCCGCAGTCGGCGTTGTTCGCCGAACTGTTCCCCGCGCACATCCGGTACAGCGGGGCATCGCTCGGCTACCAGATCGGCGCCATCCTGGGCGGGGGGCTGGCGCCGTTCATGGCGACGTGGCTGTTCCAGGTGTTCGAGAACTCGATGGCCGTCACCGCGTACTTCGTCGTGATCGCGGTCGTCAGTCTCGTCGCCATTCTGCTGTTGCCGGAGACGAACGACGTTCGCGACGAAGAGAAGGTTTCCTGACATGTCCACTTATTTCCACCCCCCGAAGTACCCGGCGACCGACTTCACGTCGATGACCGCCGGTGACGAGCCACTGCCCGTCGTCGTGGTAGGCGCCGGGCCGGTGGGCATGGGCGTCGCGCTGGGACTCGCACAGCGCGGAATCGCGGTAACGGTCCTCGAGTCTGCCGACCAGGTGTCGTTCGGTAGCCGCGCCATTTGCATCTCCCGGCACAGCCTCGAGGTGGCGGCCCGACTCGGCGTCGGGCCCGAACTCGAGAAGATCGTTCTTCCCTGGGTCGGCGGTCGCAGCTACTACCGCGGCCAAGAGGTGCTGCACTTCCAGATGCCGCACAGCGAGCACGATGTCCGGGGACCGATGGTCAACGTCTCGCAGTCCGAGATCGAGCAGATCATGACAGAAGCTTTGCTCGCGCATCCGCTGATCACGCTGCACTGGTCGGCGCGGGTCGTGGGCGTCGTGCGGGCGGGCAAAGAAGTGATGCTCGACATCGATACCGCCTTCGGTGCGCGGACGCTTCGTGCCTGCTGGGTCGTCGCCGCGGACGGTGGCCGAAGCCGGATGCGCGAGTTGGCAGGACTTCGGTTGCAGGGCAACAGCTACGAGGGAAGCTACGTGATCGCCGACATTCACTGGGAGTCGAAGCTGCCTGCCGAGCGGATGGTGTGGTTCGATCCGCCGAGCAATCCCGGGTCCACGATCATCATGCACCAGCAGCCGCGGGACATCTGGCGCATCGACTACCAGCTCGATGCTTCGGACGACGCCGCAGTCGAGACCCAGGAGCACCGGATCCGCGACCGCATCACCCGGCACCTCGAGTGGCTCGAGAACGACGTGCCGTGGACCCTCGAATGGCATGGTTTCTACCGAGCGCACGCGCTCGCATTGGAAACTTTCACGCACGATCGGATCTTGTTCGCGGGTGACGCCGCCCATTTGGTGCCGATCTTCGGTGTGCGCGGGTTGAACTCCGGAATGGAAGACGCGGAGACCCTGGCCTGGCAGCTTGCCGCCGTCGTGCACGGAACCGCCGACGAGGTGCTGCTGCAAGCGTATTCGACGGAACGCCGGGGGGCGTGGCAGCAGAACGTCGACAACGCCGGCAAGTCGACGCTCATCATGTCGCCGGGGAGTCACGGCTACCGGACCACCCGCGACGCAGTGCTGGCGCTGGCAACCACGCGTCCGGAGTTCGCTCACCTGATCAACCCGCGACAGTCCAGCGCCACGCACGCACACCTGTCACCGTTGACCTGGCCGGTGGCCCAGGGCACGACCGGAGTGCTGCCCGGCGACCCGATGGAGGATCGGCGGGTGCGCGTCGTCACGACGAGCGGCACGGTGGAGTCGTCACTGAACCAGGTACGCGGAACGGGATTCGCCGTGCTCGGCATCGGCCTCGACGCCGCAGCAGCAGACGTGATCGCGGCCCACGCCGCCGCCCTCGCCATGGCGCTGTCGCCCGAATCGGTGCAGGCGATCGTGGTTCCTCGCGCCGGTGTCGAGGTGGACCCGGCCACCGACCTGACGGTGCTCGACGACGGTGACGGTGTGCTGTCGCGGGCCCTCGGTGCGTCCGACGGGGAGGTGTTTGTCATTCGCCCGGACGGGCTCGTCCTGTGCCGGGTACGCGATGTATCGCTGCTCGGGCAGATCCACGAGCACCTGCGGTCCGCGACCGCGCCGACCTCCGGTGTCGTCCCCGCTCATACCGAGGCCGGTGCGACACCGGAGGAACTGGTACGCGAGAACGCGTGGATGGGACTGTCGGAGGCACTCGACCAGGCGGACGAGACGGACCGGGAAGGTTTCCTCACCCGGCTCGCGATGCTGCTCGGATCGCAATCGGGTCGACGCGAGTTCGTGGAAGCGCTAGCTGCTGCATCGGCTGTGAGCAGCAAAGCACGTCACAGTGCGTCGAAACACTCCGTGGTGGACGCTTAGCCCGGCGCGCCGGCGTCGGCGTGGCTCGCCGAGGCGCGGCATGCGGCTCGCGCGCACGGGTGATACCGCTGGGCGGGTAGTTGCACGTATGGTGAGGGAAGAACGCCGAGTCGTGCTGTGCAAACCCGTCGCCACACCTCTCTCCACCTGCGTACGGGACGCAGCATCACGGATGGACACGTACACAAGTGGAAGACACCGCCAGCCGGGGAATCCAGGCCTTCATCGCCGACGTCACGGAACGGGGCGGCAAAGCAGTCCGGCTCACCCATTCGCGGCGCAATCCTGTTCAGGTCTGGGGTGACGACGGCCAGAGCCGCATCGTGCGGGTGCGGTCCAAGCTCAGCGGCGACTGGCAGGCCCGTAAGCAAGACGAGTCGCTCGACGACGACGACACGGGCTCGCAGTTCTGGGTGTTCGTCGACCTGGCGAGCGAACCTCACGAGTTCTTCGTGGTTCCGTCCGCCGAGGTCGCCGACGACATCCGCGCCGAGGTGGACCTGTGGATGATGGACACCCCCGGCCGCACGCGAACCGGACACCACGCCATTCCACTGAGTCGCGTCGCGCACGGACGGGGTCGCTGGGATCTGCTGGGACTGTCGGGGGCAAAAGACCCGAGCCTGTACAGCGACGCCCAGCGGGCGAAGACCGCGGAGGTGCTGCACGCCGACGCGCTGGCCCGCACGAATGCCCGGAAGAAGCCCACCAAAGCGGCCGCTCTGTTGGACGAGGTGATAGATACCCGACTCGAGGTGGTCGCCGACTTCGAGGGGTACCGGTTGGTGGGGCGCTTCGACTCCGATACACACAGCCTCGAAATCGTGCGCGGTCCGATGCAGGGCCGCCGCTTTCCCGACCCCACCACCGCGGCCAGTGCGGTTGCCAGTCATATCAGCGGTGACGTGGAGACGCACGACGGGTGGAGTTTCTGGCGCACCGAGCAGGGCGAGCGAATTGACTTGAGGCAGAGCAGCATTTGAGTATCGGCTAGGTGTTGAGAAACCTGGCTCGCCGGTCTGCGGGATTGAGAATACCCTGGGGTGGGTAACGCAGTGTGTGATGCCGCCGCGTCGCGGTGGTGTGTGGACACAGCCGAGGGGAGCCGATATGGACATCGTCGACGGCACTGTACGTGCCGTGACCGGGGTCGCGACCGCCACGACGAGTGCTGTCGGTGCGGTCGGCGGTGCCGCGATCGGTAGCGTCGTCGGCGGTCTGCGGGGCATTGCGACCGGGGCTGTGCGCGGCGCCGCGAGTGGGGCCCGAAGCGGGTTCGACAGCGGCAGCCATTCGACGTCGACGGCGGTAGCGACGTTGGCGGCGGTAGGTGCGATCGGTCTCGTCGAGTGGCCGGTGGTGGTCACTGTCGGGGGAACGGCGTTGGCGCTGCGGCAGATCAACGCCGCCCGTTCCCGCGGTCGGACAAATTCAGAATCCGTCACCTCGTCACCGCCGCGGGATGTGCCGGCCGCGAACGATGCTCTTACCTCCGACACTGCTCCTGCTTCCCACACGGCTCCTGCTTCGAACCCTGCGGCGACGTCGGTGGTTGCGCCCTCTCCCGGGGCCGCCCCGGCGCCGGAGAGGTCGGCTCCTGCCGAGAAAGCTCCGGCAAAGAAGGCTCCGGCAAAGACTGCGAGTGCGGCAACAAAGATGCCGGCCGGCACACCGGCCGCCGCCAAGAAGGCTCCCGCCAAGAAAGCTCCCGCAAAGAAGTCGGTCCCGGCGAAGAAGGCGATTGCCCGCAAGACTGCGGGGAAGGCGCTTCCGCCCGCGAGGTCGCGTGCAGGATCGGCGTCGGCCTCCCGATCGACGCGCGCGAAGTAGGCGACGTGGGTTTACGTCGATATCTCGCCGCCGCCGCGTCCGTACCGGTACGCAGCGTCGGTTTCGGGGTGGGTGTCGTGACGCACAGCGGCGCCGTCGCGGCCGATCTGATGACGACCACCGCTCGGGTCGCGACGTCGATCGCCGCCGAGGCTGTGGGCGGAACACCGGCACGCCGCACCAGTGCCGGGCGTGGCCGGGTTTGGATAGAGGTTCGTGGACTCGACAGTCCCCGCGGCGACGACGTGGCCGCCGAGGTACTCGACGCTGTCCGCACCACTACCGGGGTTCAAAGCGTGCAGCTCAACCGCCCGTTGTCACGGCTGATCGTGTCCCACGGCGAGGGTGGCCCGTCGGTCGAGGAGCTGAGCGCCATCGTGTCCACCGCCGAGAACCGGACGCGAACCGGCGACGATCGCGACCATCCGTCGGAACTGCCGGGCGACGATGTGACGCTCGCCGAGAGCTGCCTCGCTCTGGCGGCTGTCACCACCGGCCTCGCGGTGGCCGTCGCGGGCCGCGCCCTGCGTCTTCCTCAGGTGCCCGGTTCGGCGCTGACCACGGTGGTCACGGCCGTGAATTATCAGCCGCGACTGCGAAAGATCGTCGAAGACCGGTTGGGGCCGGATGCGGCAGAACTCGTCTTGGCCACCGCTCAAGCACTCAGCGATGTCATTCGGCAGGCGCCGTCGTCCCTGGCGGTGGACGTGGGCTTGCGGTCGGCGCTGACCGCCGAAGCGTGGTCCGCCCGGCAGGCCTGGTACCGCCGTGAGCCCCAGCTGGCGCGGAGCGCTGCGGACCACACCGCCCCTCATCAGCAACCACCCGACCGCACGTCCGGTCCCGTCGAACGGCATGCCGACCGAGCGGCTGTTGCGCAGCTGGTCGGCGCGGCAACCGTCGGTGCCGCGACACGCAGTGCCGCCGGGGCAGGGGACGCCGTGCTGGTCGCCGCCCCCAAGGCGACCCGCACCGCCCGCGAGACATTCGCGGCCACGTTGGGACGTGGCCTGGCGGACCGCCACGGCGCGCTGACGTTGCGCCCCGGCGCGCTCCGGTGCCTCGACCGGGTAGACACGGTCGTGATGGATCCGTCGATTCTGCAGACGGCGGAGCTGCGTGTCAGTCGCATCCGCGGAGTGCGCGACGCCGATCGCACCAGAGTCTGGGAAGCCGCGCGATCGGCCGTCGACCGCGAAGAGTTCGGGCCCGGCTGGCACCTGCTGGCCGACCTGCCGGGTGAACTCGGCGCTGCAGGCGAGCACGAGGACGCTGCCGTGTTCGTCACACCGGCCCACCACCCGCTCGCGGCCGCGGTGCTCGCGCAGGCACGCACCTCCGGAGTCGCGGTGGTCTCCGTGGACACGGAGTCGCTCGGGAGTCTCCGTTCAGCATTCGACGATCTCCATCCCAGCAGTGGAGCGGGCGAGTTCCGCGGTTCACCCGACCGCGATCTTCGCGACGCGGTCGTTCATCTGCAGGCCGAGGGCGCGACTGTTGCGGTGGTGGCGGCGGGAGCGCCCAGCGCGCTGGCGTCCGCTGATGTCGGCATCGGAGTCTTGGTGGACGGTACGGCCCCGCCGTGGCCGGCGGACGTGCTCGTCGACGATCTCGCCGGGGTGTGGCGAATTCTCCGAGCACTGCCCGACGCACGGGCCGCGAGCCGGCGCGGCGTCGAGATCGCCACCGCGGCATCGGTACTCGGCGCACTCCTGATGCTTCCCGGTGTGCGTGGCCGGGGCCCGGGGCCGATCACGGCCGGTGCGGCGGCCGGCCTGTGGACGGGACACTCGCTGGCGCGGCGCGTGATCAAGGCGTCCGTTCCGCCATCGGCCCCCGTGCATGCCTGGCACGAGATGCCTGTCGAGGAGGTGCGGCGACTCCTTCCTGCGCAGGAAGGCGACGGCGACATCGGTGCGCGCCCCCGTGCGCTCGACTGGGCGCTGGCACCGCTCGAATGGGGTAGCAGTCTCGCGGCCTGGCCGGTGGGGCTCGCCTGGGACTTCGGCCGCGCGATGCGCACCGAACTGTCGGATCCGCTGACACCCATTCTCGCGACCGGTTCGGCGGCGAGCGCTCTGCTGGGTTCGCCGATCGACGCTGTGCTCGTGGGATCCGTGCTGACCGGGAACGCGGCACTGTCGGCCGTGCAGCGACTGCATGCGGAACGACTGCTGAGCCGGCTCCTCGCTGCGGGTGATCCGCCCGCACATCGGGTGAGCGGATCCCCGGAGGAGCGCGTCAGTGAGCGCGTCGAGGCCTCGCGGTTGCGGATCGGTGACGTGATCGAGATCGGTCCGGGAGAGGTCGTTCCCGCGGACGGCCGGTTGATCGAGGTGTCCGGTGTCGAGGTCGACGAATCCTCGCTCACCGGGGAGTCGCTGCCGGTGGCGAAACAGACGTCGCCGACACCCGGTGCACCGCTGAGCGAGCGCTCCTGCATGGTGTTCGGCGGTAGCACCGTTCTCACCGGAACGGCCACCGCGATCGTCACTGCCGTGGGGGAGGCGACGGAGGCGGGACGTGCCGGGGCGATCAGTCCCACCGGTGCATCGCACGTCGGCTTGCAGGCTCAGCTGCGCAGCCTCACCGACCGGGTGCTGCCGGTCAGCGTCGGGGGCGGGGCCCTCGTCACCGCGGTCGGCTTCCTCCGCGGAACGGGACTGCGTCAGGCGGTCACCAGCGGCGTCGCGGTCGCGGTCGCGGCGGTGCCCGAGGGGCTGCCGTTGGTCGCCACTCTCGCGCAGCAGGCGGCGGCGCGCCGGTTGACCAAGTCGAATGCGCTTGTGCGAGCGCCGCGCTCGGTGGAGGCGCTCGGCCGCGTCGACGTCGTGTGCTTCGACAAGACGGGGACGCTGAGCGAGAACCGGCTTCGTGTCATCAGAGTCGTGCCCGAGCCAGCCGTCGACCACGACGAGTTGCTGATGTGCGCTGCGCGTAGTGCCGTGACGCCCGACGGACGTCCCGCGGACCATGCCACCGACGTCGCCATCGCGGAGGCCGCTCAGCAGCTCGACTGCGGCGACGAGGCGCAGTGGTCCTACCTCCCGTTTCGATCGGGACGACCCTATTCGGCGGCACTGTCCGGCACACACCTGTGTCTGAAGGGTGCACCGGAGACGGTTCTGGCCGCATGCCCCGATATCGACGACGACGAAGTGGGTTCCCGGGTCCTCGCGATGGCCGGCGACGGGCTTCGGGTGATCGCCGTCGCGCGGCGCACCGTCACCGCGTTCCAGGCCCGGCGCGCTGCCGACGACGGTGCGGTGTTCGAGAAACTCTGCAGCAGTGGGCTCGAACTCGTCGGATTTCTGGGGATCGCGGACACACCGCGTCCGGAGGCTGCGGGGCTGCTGCCGGAGCTGGAACGCCAGCAGGTCGGGGTGCGGCTGCTCACCGGTGACCATCCCGTCACTGCCACCGCCATCGCGCAGGAACTGGGATTGACCGTGTCGTCCGAGCAGGTGATCAGCGGCTCCGACTGGGACACCCTGTCGCATCGTGGGCAGGAGGAGGCCGTCGAGAAGTGCCTCGTGTTCGCGCGGATGACTCCGGAGAACAAGGTGCAGGTGGTGCAGACTCTCGAGCGCGCCGGACGCGTGTGCGCCATGGTCGGGGACGGTGCCAATGATGCGGCGGCCATCCGCGCGGCCAGCGTGGGTATCGGTGTCAGTTCCCGCGGCAGCGATCCGGCCCGCAGTGCGGCCGATGTGGTCCTCCTCGACGGCCGGGTGGACGCACTGCTCGACGCCCTGGACGAAGGGCGGCAACTGTGGCGGCGCGTTCAGGCGGGGGTGTCCGTCCTCCTCGGGGGTAATGCCGGTGAGGTGGCGTTTGCACTGATCGGGAGCGCGACTGCGGGTAAGTCGCCGCTAACCGCGCGTCAGCTGCTCCTGGTGAATGTCCTCACGGATGCTTTGCCTGCGGCGGCGCTCGCGGTAAGTCCGCCCAACGAGGACGCGCGAGGAGAAGGCCGCGGACCCGACAGCGCAGCCTTGTGGCGCACAGTTGCGATCCGTGGTGCCGCGACTGCGATGGGTGCGACGACGGCGTGGACGATGGCGAGTCTGACGGGCAGGCAGCGCCGCGCCTCCACCGTAGGACTGGTGGCATTGGTCGGAACGCAGCTCGGGCAGACGCTCATCGACTCCCGCAGCCCATTAGTGGTGCTCACAGCAGGTGGTTCACTCGCCGCCCTGACGGTGCTGGTGAGCACGCCAGGCGTCAGCCAGCTACTCGGATGCACACCCCTCGGTCCGGTGGGGTGGACGCAGGCGCTGGGGTCGGCGGCTGCCGCCACCGCAGCCGCCGCATTCGCACCGGGAGTCCTGGCGAAGCTGGCGGGAGATCAGTCGACGATGTCGAGTACGCCCGCCCTCACCAACACGGCGTATACCTCATGCAACGGGGGAGTGAGCGCGCGTGTCACCGCGCCGGTCCAGAAGTCGCCGGGGGCGGAGACGACGCCGACAGCGGTCCGGGCTGCAGAAATCAACACAGCGGTCACAGTCCTCGACCAACGTGACCGGCAGGTGAACAGCACGGACTAGGGAGGCGAACTATGGCCGACAACACACCGAGGGCCGAAGAAACACCGAGCCGCGACGCACACCGGGACGCGGTCGCGCGGGTGCGGGAGGCGTCCGGCTTCACCGTCCAGTTACCGGTACTCGGACGTGTACCCGTCCCACGTCCCGAACAGTTGGCGTTCTTCACCGCGATCGGGCTCCTCGCGGCCGTCGAAATCATCGAATGGCCGGTTGCGCTGACCATCGCGGCCGGGCACATCCTGATCGCCGATCAGCACAACAGAGCTGTTCAGGAGATCGGGGAGGTCCTGGAAGCGGTGTGAGCGCACACAATCAGGCAGGGCACGCCGGTGAGGTGAGCTGTGCGATGGCCACGATCGAGCACGCCGTCGCCTTCGACAGGCGCCACGTCCCGTTCGGCCCCGGCACGAAAATCGCGGGAAGGTTGTTCTGCTGAACCTGTCCGTTGATGGTGAGCTGCAGCTGAGCGCTCGCGCTCCCGTCACCGTTGTCGATCACGGGGTCCAGAACCTGTACCTGCGCTCCGGCCTGCTGCGCGGCCGCGGCTACCTGAGCGAACAGATTCGGATCCTGCTCGGAGCCTTCCACCATCGCGACCTTCTCCTCGACGGGAGTTGCAGGATCGAGTCCCCGCTCCATCAACTCGTTGAGCTCCGCCGCTGTGGGCAGTTCGAGTGGGGGCGATGTTTCGGCGGTCGACGTTGCCGATGCCGTGGTGGTTCTGTTCGGCGGGGCGGGATCGTCCGATCCGCACGCGGACATGGTCAGCGCTGTGGCGATCGCCATTGCGGCCACCGTCATTCTTCGAAGCGACACTCGCTTACCCCTTCGCTGTGGGCTCCCGATGCGGGACGGTCTCACTATCGAGTGTGGGGGTTCGGCGGCCCCTTCGCCGTCGAAGCAACCGATTTCTCAGAGTTTTGCCACTATTCCCGCGCGCCGAGCATCTCCTCGTCGCCGCAGGGCTTCGTAGACGCGCGGGCAGCAAAGCGCCGACGGCATTGTTCACCGCCCTTTTCCCTTACGGTGGGAACATGGCTACCGTCTGGACGATCCCGATCGACATCACTTCTCGCTGGCTCGACTCCGCCGAGGTCCAGGCCTTTCTCGCGTCCAACGACCTGGACAACGCATCCCCCGACCCGCTCGTGCGGTTCGCTCAGTTCTCCGACGTCACGAAGTCGCTGCAACGGAACATCGGGCACACCTATTCTTCGGTGCAGGGTGCGGCCACCGCGCTCTTCGACGGAATCGACGGTGGGGTGCCGGTTGCCCTGAAGCTGGCGGCACTGCGTCTGATCCTTCGTGAGGTCTATCAGACCCGCCGTGCCCCGGAACCGTTCCCGAAAAGGGTGGGCGACGAGCTCGGATCCTACGTCTACGCACTCCTCGACCCACGGAACCGGTCGGTCTTCTACGTCGGGAAGGGCCGGGGTACCCGGGTCTACGGCTACGTGTGGGAGGCGTTGGCGGTGGACGAGCACAGGAAGACGCTCGAAGACTCCGAGAAGGACGCCCCCGAGGTGACAGCGGCCACGATCGCCCGCATCCGGGAAATCTACGACTCCGGCCACGAGGTGGAGCACTACATCGTGGCACATCGACTGAACGCAACCGGTGACGTCGCCGAAGCCATCAGTGATGGACTGATCGGGGCTCTGGGCCTGCTGGAGGGGTCCGTACTCACCAACCTCGCGGCTGGTGCCGGCGAGCACCGCGCCGTACCCGTCGACGACCTGGTGTTGCAGTACGCGGCTGAGCCCGTGCCAAACCTGCCGACTCCCTGCGTGCTTCTCGAAGTGCCGCGCGCCGCCGAACGCGGAGTGACGCCGGACGACATCTACGAGCGCGCCCGTGGACCGTGGGCGGCCGGTGCCGCCGTCCGCAACAGCGAGAACATTCCGGTGATCGTGTTCGCCGACAACATCGTTCGCGCCGCCTACCGGGCGAAATCGTGGTCCGGAGTCGCTCGGCCGGGTGACGCGCAGTTGTGGAAGTTCACCGGTGACCTCGACCCCGACCTCGAGGCGCAGTTCGTGAACAAGCGGATCGTGCCCGCACAGGTCAATCTGAAGAAGTGGCCGTCACACGGATGGGTGCCGCACCTCACCCAGGCTCGCCCCGGCCGTTGACCGCCAGAGTGGGTACTCGTTGCAGCTCTGCCGGGGTTGTGTCCGACACCGTGATCACCAGTCCGTACCCATCGGGCTCGGGAATCGGCTGACCCCGGCGGAAGAACCGTAGTCGGTGCGGGTCGGCTGCCTCGGCTTCCATCGCCTCCCGGTCTTCGGGGGTCGGCTGACGGGCGATGGACGGGGTCGGCGCTTTCGCCACCTCCTGAATCGCGGCCGGAGTCGGTTCCTCGTCGTCCGGAACCGGGTCGGCGTCCAGAATCACCGCGGTCAGGCCGGGACGTACCAGGCTGGCCGCCACGATCGTCGAGGGCGTGGCGGTCTCGGTCGACACGGATTCGCCGCGGTGCAGCAGCCGCAGCACATCCCAGTTGTCCGCGCCCTCGACAAGGGTTTCGGCCTGTACCGGCGTCAGCGCCTCGGCCGGGTCGGCGGTGCGGAGCGGCCACCGTGGGTACACCGGGGTCGGCCACACGTACCCGCCGTCACCGCGCCACTGCGGGGGATACGCGTCCGGCGCCTTCTCGGCGAGGACCCGTCGATGGCTGGCGTGCACGTCGGCTCTGCCGAGCCAAGGGGGTAGCAATCCGTGGTCGCGTAGGTGGGCGAAGGTGTCGGTGCGACCACCGCTGTACTCGAGGAGCTGCGGCGCGAGCGCCTCGGTGTGACCTCGCGCGGCCCACTCGCCGCACATGGCGACGCCATAGGCGACCAGGGCGGGGGTGAAACCTCGCCACATCGCCGTCGCGGGATGATTTTTCCAGCCGTACGACGGCCAGACGAGGGCCCGCAGGATCTGGAAGGTCTCGACGCGCTGCTTTCCGAGGCGCCGGTCGTCGAGCAACTTCGCACTGCGCACGAAACCGGAGTCGGGCACGAACGTCTGCATCCGCGAACCTTTCCGGGGCCGCGGCGCCGTCGGGGCCCCTCTCGAACCAGACTCCCACAGGCGAGGGTTGCGTGCGCCGGAACGTATATCGGCCTGAGCTTCGCAACGTAAGTCGGTGCTCTGTGGTAAGTCTGACCCGACACCGGAGTGGGGAGCGAAGGAGGGTGGTGACGTGTTCGTACTGCATCGTGCCGAGCGTTCAACCACCCTCGCCGCCGCGCTGGGCGATGTCCTCGCCACTCCACTTGCCGATCCGTTCGCCCGCGAGGTGATCGCGGTTCCCGCGAAGGGTGTGGAGCGCTGGCTGACGCAACGGCTCTCGGCGGTGCTGGGCGCGCGAGCGGACTACGGCGACGGTGTGGCCGCGAACATCGACTTCCCGTCCCCGACACGGCTGGTCGACGACGCACTCGCCGCGGCCACCGGCCTGTCCGCCGAGGATGATCCGTGGAATCCCGCCCGACTGCTGTGGGTGCTGCTCGACGTCGTCGACGGTTGCCTCGGCGAACCCTGGTGCGCTGTCCTCTCGAAACACCTCGGGTCCGGCCTGTCGGCGCAAGGTCGAGACGATCACCGGCCGGGTCGCCGGTACGCCACGGCGTCGCACCTGGTGGAACTGTTCCGGAGTTATGCCGCCCAGCGGCCGGCAATGCTCGTCGGCTGGGCGGGTGGCCACGACATCGACGGAACCGGTGGGGCGCTCGACGAGGATCTCGTGTGGCAGGCCGAACTGTGGCGTCGACTACGGACACGCGTCGGCACCCCGGGCCCCGCGGAACGGCTCGACTCGGCCTGTTCCCGGCTGCGGGACGAGCCCGGGCTCGTGGATCTCCCGCAACGCCTCTCGCTGTTCGGGCCCACCCGCCTCGCCACCGACCAGATTGCAGTGCTTTCTGCACTGGCCGCGCACCGCGACGTACACCTGTGGCTGCCGCACCCGAGTCCGGCCATGTGGGCAACTCTGACGACAACGCAAGAGGTGACTGCCCGCGCCGACGACCAGAGTGCGCTCGCCGTCCGTCACCCGCTCCTCTCGAGCCTGGCCCGTGACGTCCGCGAACTCGAAGCGCGCCTTGTGCGCCTCGACCTCGACGACGTCCACCACGACGCGCCACCGGGTCCGCAGACGCTACTGGGTCGCCTGCAAACCGACATCCGGGACGATCGGACACCGGTGCATGCCGGGATCGATCCCGACGACTCCGTGCAGGTGCACGCCTGTCACGGGCCGGCCCGCCAGGTCGAGGTCCTGCGTGAGTGCCTCCTCCACCTGTTCCAGGACGACCCCACGCTCGAACCGCGCGATGTCGTGGTCATGTGCCCCGACGTCGAGTCCTACGCACCGCTGATTCGTGCCGCATTCGGCCAGGACGTGCTCGGGCATCCCGGACACCGGCTGCGGGTACGACTCGCCGATCGTGCTCTGCACCAGACCAATCCGGTGCTCGCGGTGGTCGCGACGCTGTTGGGGCTGGCCGATTCCCGCGTCACCGCCAGTCAGGTACTCGATCTCGCCGCCGCGGTTCCGGTGCGCAAGAAGTTTCGTTTCGACGACGACGATCTCGAACGTATCCGGGAATGGGCCACCACTACCGGTGCGCGGTGGGGTATCGGGCCACGTCAGCGCACGGCCTACGGCCTCGGTGACTTCCCGCAGAATACCTTCACGACGGCACTCGATCGGATTCTGCTGGGCGCCGCTGCCGACGAGTCGGACAGCGAATGGCTCGCGCTGGCCCTGCCCCTCGATGACGTCGACAGCAACGACATCGACCTCACCGGCAGGCTGGCCGAGTTCGTCGATCGCCTCGACGTCGCCCTGCGAGGACTCGGTGGGCGACAATCGGTGGCGGAGTGGTCGCGGGCGCTGACAAGGGCTCTGGACCTCCTCGTGGAAGTGGGTGCGGCAGACGCCTGGCAGTCGGCGCAGGCGCGGCGCGAGTTGGGCGCCGCGATGGAACACGGGGGAGAGATGGTGCTGCGGCTGTCGGACGTGCGCGCCATGCTCGCCGGCAGGCTGGCGGGACGTCCCACGCGGGCCAACTTCCGCACCGGCGAACTGACGGTGTGCACGATGGTGCCGATGCGGTCCGTCCCGCACCGTGTCGTCGTTCTCCTCGGGCTCGACGACGAGGTTTTTCCCCGCGCGGCCGGCGTGGACGGCGACAACGCTCTCGCCCGCAATCCTCTGCTCGGCGAACGTGATCCGCGCAGCGAGGATCGTCAACTCCTCCTCGACGCGGTGATGTCCGCCGGTGAGAAACTGTTGCTCTTCTACACGGGCGCCGACCCGGTCACCGGTATGGTGCGGCCGCCGGCGATCCCGTTGTCCGAGTTACTCGACACGGTGGCCGTCACGCTCGGCGGCGACGCGTTGAGCCAGGTGATCACCCGTCACCCCCTGCAGCCGTTCGATGCGCGCAACTTCGAGCCCGAGCATCCGTTCAGCTTCGATCGTGTGGCACTTGCCGGGGCTCGGGCGGCTCGATCTCCCTCCGTGCCGAATCCGGCTTTCCTTCCGGACCCGCTGCCTGCGCCGCCGCCCGAAGACGTCGACCTGGCAGACCTCATCGCCTTCCTCGTACATCCCACGCAGGCGTTCCTCCGGCAACGGCTGGGTCTGCGCATTCCCGAGGTGGATGAGGACATCGCCGACGCACTCGATATCGCGCCCGACCCCCTCGCGCGGTGGGATCTCGGACAACGGATGCTCGTCGCGCGGCTCGCCGGAACCGAGCCGGCCGATTTCCGCGCCGCCGAGTGGCGCCGCGGCACACTGCCGCCGTTCAAGCTGGGGGAGTCGGTGCTCGGGGCCATCGAACACGGTGTCGAGGCGCTCGTCGCCGTCAGCGCACCCGTCCATGTGGGCCGCGCGCAGACCGTGGATGTGGACGTCGACCTCGGCTCCGGCCGGCGTCTCACCGGGACTGTCGGCGGCGTCCACGGTTCGGTGATCGCGAACACCACCTATTCACGGCTCGGTCCGAAACATCGCCTCGCCGCGTGGGCGCAACTGCTGGCAGTCGCGGCGTCGGGCAAGGGCGACGCATGGTCCGCCGTCACCACGGGCCGCGGCGCGTACAGCAGACCCGCGTGGCGTTCCACGTTGACCGCTCCGCCCGACGCCCTCGAGCAGCTCACTCGCCTCGTCGAACTCCGCGACCTCGGGTTGCATGCGCCGCTGCCGATCGCGACCGGCGCCTCGGCGGCCTATGCGGAACGGCGGTACGGCGGAAGCAGCGTCGAGGATGCGATCGAGGCGGCGCGGCGGGAATGGAGCAGCGACTTCGGGGATGCCAAAGACCGTCACATCGTTTATGTTCACGGGCCCTCGCCGAGTATCAACGTTCTCGGTGATTCGGTGGTGTTCGACGACTACGCCCGGAGACTGTGGGCGCCGCTGCTGGCGGCCGAGACGCTGGCGCAGCCATGACCGACACCCGGGGGTTCGATCTGCTCGGACCGTTGCCGTCGGGCACCACCGTGCTCGAGGCCAGCGCTGGGACGGGGAAGACCTACGCGATCGTGGGACTCGCCGCCCGCTTCGTCGCGGAAGGTGGAATCGACCTCTCGCGACTCCTGCTGGTCACCTTCAGCCGCGCGGCGACCCAGGAACTGCGCGAGCGCACCCGGGAACGCTTTCGCAGTGTGGCAACAGAATTGGCCGATCCTCGGCAGGCCCTCCGCGGCGAGGATCAGGTCATCCGGCACCTGGCCGACGCCGACCCCGAGGAGGTGGCACTGCGACGTCGACGACTTCTCCAGGCTCTGTCCGACTTCGATGCGGCCACCATCGTCACCACCCACAGCTTCTGCCAGCGCATGCTCGACGGCCTCGGCATCGCCGGTGAACGGGACCCCGACGCGGTGCTCGTCGAGGCCGCCGACGACCTCGTCACCGAGGTGATCGACGACCTCTACCTCAGCGCCTACAGCCGTGCCGAGTCCGCACCGTTCACCCCGGCGGAAGCCACCGCCGCCGCACGGGCCGCCATCTTCGATCCCCAGGCCGTGCTCGCACCGGAAGACGCGCGCGGCACCCCCGCAGGCGAACGGGTTGCGTTCGCCGAGGCGGTACGCGGCGAGGTGGAATGTCGCAAACGCGCTGTGGGACTGCGTGACTTCGACGATCTGCCAGCTCTCCTCCATCGCGTACTCACCCATCCCGAACACGGTGAGGCCGCCTGCCGGCGAGTGCGGGACCGGTACGACGTCGTCCTCGTCGACGAGTTTCAGGACACCGATCCGCTGCAATGGGACATCCTCGGCAGAACCTTTCACGGGGGCGGTCAGGCTTCGCGGCACCGCGCGGGAACGTTGGTGCTCGTCGGTGATCCGAAGCAGGCGATCTACGCGTTCCGGGGGGCCGAGGTACTCAGCTACCTCGACGCAGTCCAGTCGGCCGACAGCCACGAGGAACTGGTCACCAACTGGCGCAGCGATCAGGAACTGCTCGACGCACTGGAGTACCTCCACGGAGGAGCCGCCCTCGGCCATCCCGACATCGTGGTGCACCGGGTGGACGGCGCTCGACCGAAGTCGCGGCTCACCGGGGCGGCACCGCTGCGTCTGCGTTACCTGCCTCGCACCGGCGCGGGTGCGATCAACAAATCGGGCTACCCCGCCGTCGGTCCGCTGCGCAACCGGGTGGCCGCCGACCTCGCAGCAGACATCGTCCGCACCCTCGACGGCGGCGTCACACTCGACATCGGCGGCGTGTCCCGGGCGGTTCAGCCGGGCGACATCGCCGTTCTGGTGCGGACCAACGCGCAGATCACCCTGGTGCACGATGCCCTCGACCGCGCCGGGGTCCCGTCGGTCCTCGCAGGCGGAGCCAGTGTGTTCACCACACCCGCTGCGCAGCACTGGCTGTGGGTTCTGCAGGCACTCGAGCAACCACACCGTTCCGATCGGGTCCGGCTCGCCGCCCTCACCCCCTTGCTCGGACACACCGCGGAGGAACTCGATGCCCGAGGTGACGACATCGTTGCCGAAGTCGGTGGGTTGCTGCGTGAACTCGCCTCGGTGTTCGCGCTGTCCGGTTTCGCGGCCCTCTTCGAACGTCTCGCGGCGATCAGACGGCTCGAGGCCCGGTTACTGGCAGTCTCCGCCGGAGAGCGCGCCCTCACCGATCTCCGCCATGTGGCGCAGTTACTCAACGGTGCCGCCGTGGAGCAGTCCCTCGGCCTCACCGCAATCACCCGATGGCTCACCGAACGGATGAAGGACCCGTCGTCCGGCGGCGTCGACCGCAGCCGACGCCTGGACAGCGATGCCGCGGCAGTGCAGATCGCGACCGTCCATGCCAGCAAGGGTCTCGAGTTTCCGCTCGTCTACCTGCCTTACGCGTGGGATGCTGCGAAGAATCCGAAACCGAATAAGCTGCTGCTGCACGACGACAACGGGCGGCGCATCCTCGACGTCGGAGGCCCGAACAGTCCGGGCTATGCGGAACGTAAAAGCAGGCACGACGCGGAAGAAGCGGGCGAGGAGCTTCGCCTGCTGTACGTTGCGCTCACCCGGGCGATGTGCGGTCTTGTGCTGTGGTGGGCGCCCGCGTTCTCGACTGCGGGTGCGCCCCTGCACCGGATGATCCTCGGCCGCGCGCCGGGACAGCGCGACGTGCCACAGAAAGCGAACGTTCCGGAAGACCCGGTCGTCGCCGATCGGTTGTCGGCCTGGGGTGCCGGCGGTCCCGACACGGTGCACGTCGAGCCCGTCGGTTCCGAAGCGGTGCCACCCGCGCAGTGGTCACCGCTCAAAGAGTCGGGTGGTGACCTCGAGGCCGCCCGGTTCCAGCGCCTTCTCGACACTCGGTGGCGGCGAACCTCGTACTCGGCGTTGACTGCGTCCGCGCACGAAAGCCCGGCAGTGGGCAGCGAAGCGGAGGTCGACGTCAAGGCGGACGAACCAGACGAGCCGCCGCTGCACGCGCCGGAAGACGGGGGCACCGGTCTCGCCTCGACGATGAACGACCTCCCCGGCGGCGCGACATTCGGAACCCTCGTCCACGCCGTGTTCGAAGTCGTCGACACCACCGCCTCCGACCTCGAATCCGAACTCGTGCGCTGTTGCACCGAGGTGATCGCGTCGACCATGTCGGAGATCGATCCGGCGCGGCTCGCTGCCGCCCTGCTGCCCGTACTGCACACACCCCTCGGATCCGCGGCGGCACGGACGCTCGCGGAGCTTGCGCCCGCAGACCTGCTCGCGGAACTCGAATTCGAGCTTCCACTCGCCGGCGGAGACACACCCTCGCTCACGGTGATGCTCGACGGCGTCGGCAGACTGTTGCGCACCCACCTTGCCGCCGACGATCCGCTGTGGCCGTACGCGGATGCCGTGACCACTCTGGAACCCACGCCGTTGCGTGGATACCTCACCGGCAGTATCGATGCCGTGATACGGCTGCCCGGCCCTCGCTACATCGTCGTCGACTACAAGACGAATCGACTGGCGCAGGGTGAGTTGACCACCGCCCATTACACGCGGGAGCGGATGGCCACGGAGATGATCCGGTCGCACTATCCGCTTCAGGCGCTGCTGTATTCTGTTGCGCTGCATCGCTATTTGCGGTGGCGTCAGCCCGGCTACGACCCGGCCCTACATCTCGCCGGCGTGCAATATCTGTTCGTGCGCGGAATGGTCGGGCCCGACACGCCCCCGGGATGCGGGGTCTTCGACTGGACGCCCCCAGCCGCGCTGGTGACCGAACTGTCCGACCTGTTGTCCGGGATCGAGGCGACGCCATGACCGACGTCCGGGTAGCCCAGCGCGGCAAGGGTGTGCTGCGAATCTTCAACGAGGCAGGAGTGCTCGCGGCTGCGGATGTCCATGTGGCGCTGCGGTTGTCCGCTCTCGCCGGGGAGACGTCGCCGGACGTCTACCTGGCCACCGCCCTCGCGGTCCGGGCAGTGCGGGCCGGCTCGGTGTGCCTCGATCTGACTCGGCTCCGGGAAGTGACGGTCGACGAGGAGTCCGAGGTCGACCTGGACGATCTGCCGTGGCCGGACGACTCCACGGTCATCGAGGCGCTGCGCCGCAGTCCGCTCGTCGTCGGTGGACCGGCCGGACCGCTGCGACCGCTGCGGCTGGTCGATACCGCTGAAGGCGAATTGCTCTACCTCGACCGGTATTTCCGGCAGGAGGAGACGATCCGTCGCGTCCTCGACCAGCGCGCTTCCGGGCACCCCGTCGTCGACGAAGCATCACTACGCCGCGGGTTGGACACTCTGTTCCGCGATCAGAACGATCCGGCCGGCTCCTCGGCCCCGCCGGATCGGCAACGGATCGCAGCCGCTGTCGCCGCGACCCACCGGACCTCGGTGATCGTGGGAGGACCGGGTACCGGAAAAACGCACACCGTGGCCCGCGTGCTGGCCCTGCTGTCGATGCAGACCGACCGACCACGACGCATCGCCCTCGCCGCACCCACGGGCAAGGCGGCGGCTCGGTTGCAGGAATCGGTGCGGGATCAGGCGGGCGAGCTGGGCTTGCCACCCGATCTGACAGCGATGACGCTGCACCGCATGCTGGGCTGGCAACGCGGACGGGGCAGCCGATTCCGCTACAACGCCGACAATCATGTGCCCTACGACGTGATCGTGGTGGACGAGACCTCGATGGTGTCGTTGACCATGATGTGCCGGCTCCTCGAGGCGCTTCGTCCCGACACACAACTCGTGCTCGTCGGCGATCCCGACCAGTTGACGTCCGTCGACGCGGGCGCGGTGCTGGCCGACCTGGTGGCTCGACCCATGTCGGGGAAGGAGAATCCGCTACTCGCACGTCTGGTCGGGAGTGACCTGGATGCGGCGGACGACCCGGACGAGGCCGCGCTGAGTGCGGCGGAACGGGATCGGCTGCGCGGGGGAGTCGTGCGGCTCAGCCGGGGCCGCCGCTTCGGCGGTGGCATCGCCCAACTCGCTGTCGCGGTGCGAGACGCGGACGAGGACCGCGTGATGGAGTTACTGCGCAGCGACGCACCCGAGGTGTCGTTCCACGACATCGATGATCTCGGGGCGCTGCGGAAGGACGTGGTCGACACTGCAGCGGGTGTCACCGAGGCCGCGTCGGGCAGCGACGCCTCGGCGGCACTGCAGCTTTCGGAGGCGCATCGCCTGCTCTGTGCGCACCGGGAGGGTCCGTACGGTGTCGCATGGTGGGCGCGGCAGGCCATGGAGTGGATCGGTGAGGCCTCAGGGCAGCGGCTGGACCCGGACCGCTGGTACCCCGGTCAGCCGCTTCTGGTCACGGCCAACGATCACGAGACGCGCATCTACAACGGTGACACCGGGGTGATCGTGCGACGCGCCGACGACGAACTCGTTGCCGCCTTCGCGCGCGGCAACGAACCCTTTCTGTTGCATCCCACGCACCTGTCGGCGGTGCAGACCGTCTACGCCATGACGATTCACCGCAGTCAGGGCAGTCAGTACGACACGGTGTCCGTGGTGCTACCGGGAGCGGAGTCCTCGTTGCTGACCCGGGAACTGCTGTATACGGCGATCACGCGGGCCCGTCGGCACGTGCGGATCATCGGGACAGAGGAGGCGGTGCGGGCGGGTGTGCAACGCCGGGTGCTGCGGGCGAGTGGGCTGCGGCGGACCTTCCGGTAGACCGGCTTTGCCGAGAGGTGACCATGGCTGTGTCCTCACCGCTAGGTGCGGGCGGACGGTGTGCTGGCAAGTCGATTGCGGGCCCGATTGCCTGCCGGTGTGACGGGCACGCGGGCGGTGAACCGCGCCAGCCCGAGCGCCGGAGCGCCGACATAGATCGACTCCGCGCGATCGATCGAATAGGTTTCGTGCCACACCCCCACTGCTCCCGGCGCCCGGCGGGCCCGTCGATTGAAGGCCGCCCAGGCGGGCCGGTGTCGGGCGGCGGGGTTGCTCGCGTAGGCGTACAGCTTGTCAGCCGAACTCCAGTACTGGATCAAGGTGGGTCCGCGCCCCTCGATCACCAGCCGGTAACCCAGCAAACCCGAGTCGGGGTCCTGCGACAGTTCACGCAACATCCTCGGCATGGCGAGGAAGGCGGGCAGCCACAAATCCGGGCGCCACGGTCGGTTGATGGTCATCCCGATCAGGAAGAGCACCAGCTCACCGTCGTAATGGTGGGTGGAACGGCCTGATTCGATCGTCGACATCGGATGCCTCCCGAGGTTGGATATCTGCACTATCCAATAATGGATAGTGCAGATATCCAATGTCAAGGGGTGGGGGCATGCGAGTTGCCGGGATGCGCAGTGCGCAGCCCGGTCGTGGATCGGGTTGGGGACTACGGGGACGGAGCGGGAGGCGTAACCGGGACGACGGAGGCGAGCGCGCGCTCGTGGGCGTCGGTGGACCAATTCGGGTCGGTCGTGATGTCGAGGTCACCGACGATTCGGCCGAAGATGTCGATGCCGGTGCGGTACAGGACCATGGCGTTGCGCTGCGAGTCCGTGAAATTCGTGTCAGTGAGGTTGGCGTCGCTCAGATTTGCGTAGGACAGGTTCGCTGCGGTGAAGTTTGTGCCGGCGAGATTGGCGAACGTCAGGTTTGCGCCCGACAGGTCGGCGAAACTCAGATTCATGCCCGCGAGATTCGCCCTGCTCAGATCGGCGCCGGGGCAGGTCGTGTGATGCTCGGGTGTCGGGTCGGCCACGATCGTGCAGCCGTTGATCTGGGTGTCTGCGGAGGCAGCGCCCACACCGCAGGTGAGCGCGACACCAGCGGCCACCGCCACCGCCACAGTTCCGAAATACGTCCTGCTCATGCCGGACCGCCCCCTCACCGATGAACCTCAACCGTCACCGCCGAACATAGTGCGGAGCGCACTGCCCCGCACGAGGAATCGCGACACCGGTTCGTCGTGCGAGGTGTTGTGAGGCTGCGAGGCGTTGTGAGACACAGACGCACCCCTTCTCGGTAGACGCACCCGTTCCAGGGCCCGAAAAGGGGTGCGTGGGCGCAGAAGGGGTGCGTGTATGGGTGCGGTGCCGGGGAAAGCGACTACTCGCAGGCGATTCCGTCGTTGTCCCGGTCGAGGTGCGGCGCGTAGCCGTCCTGGCCGCGGTAGATCGGCGTCACGCCGGCGTTGCGGGCCTCGGTGCAGTTCTTGTACCCAGTCCTCGGCGCGGGCGCAGGCGGTGCGGGAGCCAGCTGGGGCGCGGGGGCGGCCTGCGGGGCCGGCGCCACCTGTGGTGCGGGTGCCGGTGCTACCGGGGCGGCGGGTGCGGGCGGCAGAAGCGGGTTCACGGCGTCGGCCGAACCGCTCGGGATCAGTGCGGCGATCTCCGGCGGCAGGAAGTCGAAAACCGTGGACGCCTGCGCGGTCGGCGTAGCTGCCAGGGCAATGGCCGCAGATCCGAAGATGGTGAGAGCTGCACGTCGTGCATTCATGGCGTTTCCTCGTTCATAGGGGTGGGCTGCGACAGGACGCGGGGCCGAATAGGCGAACCGCACTGTCGGATGTTAGCCACGGCATAGCGGAGCGTGAAACCCGGTGTAGGTCAGGGAGGTTCGTTGTCGGTCGAGTGAATGACATCCGTGCCGAGTGACTCGCGCACTTCTTTTCGTCAGACGCACCCGTTCCAGGGCCCGAAAAGGGGTGCGTGGGCGCAGAAGGGGTGCGTGTATGGGTGCGGTGCCGGGGATCGACTGTGCGGACGCGGGCTTCTACGCGCCGGGGAGCATCCGTGCGTCGATCGCCTCGACGATGGTGTGCCAGATCCGGCTTGTCGGATCGATGACGGCGAAGTGATCGCCCGGCCCCTCGATCATGGCGACGTCATCGGTGGTCGCCGCGGCGGCCGCGGAGTACTCCCTGCTCATTTCCAGTATGTCCGGTTCGTCCTGGAGGGCGCAGGCGACCACCTGCGGGATGCCGAGGGGGAGTCGGTCGATCGGCGACGACGCCTCGTACGTCTCGCGGTCCTCGGACCAGTGATTGCCGACGGCCATCGCCACGGCGCCTTCGCTGAGGTGGCGATCGTCGGCAAGTCGCAGGTTGAGCACACCGGCGAGGCTGACGGCGAGCGCGAGGGGAACTGCTGGCGCATCGGCGGCGGCACGAAGCGCGAGCTGAGCACCGGCCGAGTGGCCGAGTACGACGAGGCGGCCCGGGCCCACACCCGGAAGAGTCGATACGGCCGCAACGGCGGCGGCGACATCGGACGACATGTCCGCCCAGCGATGTTCGGCGTTCCGTCGATACTCGACGTTCCACGTGACATACCCGCGGGCGGTCAGATCGACCGCGAGGGCATCCATCAGGTCGAACTCCCACCGTGTGCGCCAGAACCCGCCGTGGATGAGTGCGACGGCGGGGAAGGGGCCGTTTCCGTCCGGGATTCGGAGTTCGGCGCGTTGATCCGGGTGGCTTCCGTACCGGACCATCGTCCCGGGATGGAAGTGGTGGTGGTACCAGCTGTCGACGGCGTACCGCAGGCCGTCGAGTCCCCTGCCGCGAATGTGGGCGCGGACGCCCGCCGAGCGATCGGCGTCGCAGTCACCGAAGTCGACGCGGATCACGCCGCCTTTCGCGGGTGTGAAGGATTTCCCGATACCGGGCACGACGATGAACTCGTCTCGCCCCGCCGCCGAAAGCGTGGCCCGCTCCAGCTCGGCGCTGTCCGTGGTGAACGTCAATTCGCCGGTCAGCCCGCGGGCGCTCAGTGCCCGGTGTAGGAGCTCTTCCACGGTTCCGCGGTGTGCCACGACCCCGGGGGCGAACACGACATCGACTCGGCGGCTGGGTGCATTCACGGATCCACCGTACTTTCCGATAATGACAGCTGCCTAGCGGCCGCCACGAATATGTAATATGAAGGGCGAGGGCCCGGTACTCGAACACCAGCAGTGAGGACAGTCATGGGCGTGCAGGCCAACACCAGAGCCATCGAGAAAGACATCATCACCGACTTCAGTGAGCGCATGAGCTATGGCTCGTATCTGGACCTCGACACCCTGTTGAGCGCGCAGAAGCCGGTGAGCCGCCCGGAGCACCACGACGAACTGCTGTTCATCATCCAGCACCAGACCACCGAACTCTGGCTGAAGCTCGTCCTCCACGAAACCCTCGCGGCGCGCGCCTCTTTCGACGACGACGACATCGGTAAGGCGCTCAAGTGTGTGGCGCGCGTGAAGCACATCCAGAAGACGCTGACCGAACAGTGGTCGGTCCTCGCCACGCTGACGCCCACGGAGTACTCCGAGTTCCGCCAGTTCCTCGGCAATTCGTCCGGGTTCCAGTCGTACCAGTACCGCGCCGTCGAGTTCGTGCTCGGCAACAAGAACGCGGGAATGCTGAAGGTGTTCGAAGCGGATCCTGCCGCCCACGATCTGCTGGGGCGGCTCCTCGCCGAGCCCAGTCTCTACGACGCGTTCTGGCAGTGCCTGTCGCGGCTGGGGTACGACGTGCCGGCATCCGCGCTGAACCGTGATGTGACCGCCGCCTACACACTCAACGAGGATTTGATGCCCCTGATCAAGTTCGTCTACGAGAACCACGACGACCACTGGGCCGTCTATGAGGCGTTCGAGGAGTTCGTCGATCTCGAAGAGAACTTCCAACTGTGGCGCTTTCGGCACATGCGCACGGTGCTGCGCACCATCGGCATGAAATCCGGGACCGGAGGATCGAGCGGGGTGGGATTTCTGCAGAAGGCACTGGAGTTGACATTCTTCCCGGAACTGCTGGCCGTGCGCACCGAGATCGGACGATGATGACCACGTCTACCGGTGTGCTGACCGTCCGCGCCGAGCACCTCGACGCTGCGGACCCGCTGCGTTCCTACCGTGACCTGTTCATCGGCGCCGATGATCCTGCGGTGGTGGCGTACCTCGACGGCAACTCGCTCGGACGGCCCACTCGGGCGAGTGCCGAGCGGATCAACTCCTTCGTCACCGGGGCGTGGGGTGGCCGGCTGATTCGCGGCTGGGACGAGGAGTGGTTCGAACTCCCTATCACCATCGGCGACACCCTCGCGCGGGTTGCGCTCGGAGCGGCCCGTGGGCAGACGACCATCGGTGATTCGACGACCGTCCTGTTGTACAAGCTTGCCCGCGGCGCCCTCGCGTTGCGGCCGGGGCGCACCGAGATCGTCGTGGACCGCGACAACTTCCCGACGGACCGGTACGTGCTGGAGTCCATTGCCGGAGAACTCGGCCTCACGTTGCGGTGGATCGAGTCGGATCGGCGCGGTGGCGTCAGCCTCGACGACCTGAAATCCGTCGTATCGGAACGCACGGCGCTCGTCGTTCTCAGTCATGTCGCATACCGCTCGGGTTACCTGGTGGACGCCGCCGGGGCCGCACGCGTGACTCGTGAGGCGGGCGCACTACTGCTGCTCGACCTGTGTCACTCGGTGGGGTCGGTCCCACTCGAGCTCGACAGCTGGGGTGTGGATCTGGCGGTCGGGTGCACCTACAAGTACCTCAACGGCGGGCCCGGGTCACCCGCGTTCGCGTACGTCCGAGCCGAGCACCAGGGGAAATTCGTGCAGCCGATCTGGGGTTGGATGGGTCGCAACAACCCGTTCGCGATGGCCCAGGGCTACGAACCGGCTCCCGGCATCCGTCGGGTGATCAGCGGAACGCCGTCGGTCCTCGGCATGCTCGCGATGCAGGACACTCTCGCACTGATCGACGAGGTCGGTATGGCGGCCATCCGGGCCAAGTCGGTGGCACTGACGGAGTACGCGCTCGAGCTCGTGCGAACGTTGCTGTTTCCGCTGGGCGTGGAGATCGGATCACCGCAGGATTCTGCTGAGCGGGGTGGTCACGTGATCATCGATCACCCGCGATTCGAGGCCGTCATCGAGACGCTGTGGCGTAAGGGGGTCTTCCCCGACTTTCGTGCCCCCCACGGGTTGCGTCTGGGCCTCAGCCCTCTGAGCACGAGCTTCTCCGAGGTGTGCGCCGGAGTACTGGCGATCCGTGATGAACTCACCGCCTGAACCGGCAAGCGCGATCCTCGACGACTTCGATTCGCGACCCGGCAGCGCAACGTCGCTGATCCGAACCGTCCTCGGCGCGTACGTGCGCGACCTCGGCGGGTGGGTGGCGATCGCCGACTTCGTCGGATTGATGCAGGCCGTGGGCCTCCCGTCCGAATCGACGCGCATCGCAGTGACTCGCTTGAAGAAGAAGGGGGTGCTGCGGGCCCGCGTCTGCGACGGGCGGAACGGGTACGAGGTGACCGAGCAGGCGGAGGCGATGTTCAGCCGCGGCGATCCGCGGATCTTCGGCTTCCGTCAGATGGCGGAAGGCGACCCCTGGCGTCTGATCTCGTTCACCATTCCCGAAACGCAACGGGCAGCGCGACACCAGTTGCGCAGGCGGCTCGGGTGGATCGGGTGCGGAACGGTGTCACCGGGTCTGTGGATTGCCCCCGAATATCTCGCGGAGGAGGTGGGGGACATCGTCGACGCGCTGGGCCTGTCCGCGTATGTGACCACCTTTGTTTCGACGTCGATGTTTGTGCCCGACTCGAAAGCGGATGCGGCAGCGAGGTGGTGGGATCTCGACGGCATTGCTGCTCGCCACCGGGACTTCCTGACCCATCACCGCGCCGCTCTGTCGACGACAGAGCAGGTTTCACCGCGCGAGGCCTTCGTTCGGTTCGTTCCGCTGCTCGACGAATGGCGGATCATCCCGTACATCGACCCGGGACTGCCTGCCGAAATGTTGCCTGACGACTGGCCCGGCTCCGACAGTGTTCGCCTGTTCGCGTCGGCGCGGGACCGCTACCTCACCGGAAGCCGAGAGTGGGTGCGCAGCATCCAGTCCCGACTCCCGGCGTGAGGGGGCTATGCCAGAAATTCCTCACCGATGATCTTGGCCCATTCCTCGGCCTGGTCCTTGGGGCGGATGCTGCTCGAGCCGTCGTGCCGGCCGTGTTCGCCCACCTGGACGGCGCCGAGGGAGACGAGCTTTTCGGCGAGTATTTCGCCGCCCCGGTTGTAGGTGTCTTCGTAGACCTTGTCGCCGAGGCCGAAGAGCGCGAAGCGCAATCCGTTCAGGTCCGGTTCGTCCTCGTCGAGTCCCTCGAAGAAAGGTTCAGCGCCGGTGGGCAATTCACCCTCACCGTAGGTGGAGCACACGATGACGTGGAAGTTCTCCGGGTCGAGATCACCGGCGTCGTACTCCATCATGTCGTACAGGGACGTGTCGTCGTAGGCGCCGAGCACGTCGGCGAGATGATCGGCAACCAGTTCGGCGGTACCGCCCTCGCTACCGTACAGAATCACCACTGCCATGGTTCTTGCTTCTCCTCGTAAGTCGGTGCGGCCGTGCTCAGTACACGTCGCGTAGGTAGCGCTTGTCTTTCTTGAGCTTGTTGACGTACTCCGACGCGTCCTCGGTCGAGAGACCGCCGTGGGTGGCGATCACATGGTGCAGCGCGCGGTCGACGTCCTTCGCCATGCGGGTGGCGTCGCCACACACGTAGAAGTGGCCGCCGTCCTCGAGCCAGGCAAAGAGCTCCTTGCCGTTTTCGAGCATCCGGTTCTGGACATACACTTTCTCGGCCTGGTCGCGGGAGAAGGCCAGGTCCAGGCGGGTGAGCAGACCGCTGTCGCTCATGGCGCCGATCTCGTCCTCGTAGATGTAGTCGGACGCGCGGTGCTGGTCGCCGAAGAACAGCCAGTTGCGCCCTACCGCGCCCCGCGCCCGGCGTTCCTGCAGAAACGCGCGGAACGGTGCGATCCCGGTTCCGGGGCCCACCATGATCATCGGCGCGTGATCGTCGGCGGGCACGCGGAACGACTTGTTCTTCGACACGAAGATTCCACCGGTACCGCCCTCGGCGACGCGGTCGGCCAGGTAGGTCGAGCACACACCGCCGCGGTCGCGCCCCGCGGAGGTGTGCCGGACGCTGGCCACGGTGAGGTGCACGCTGCCCGGGTCGGCGAGGGGACTCGACGAGATGGAGTACGCGCGGTGCTGCAACGGCTTGAGCACGCCCACGAACTCGTCGGCGGTCATCGACAACGCAGGAGCGAGGAGGAGCAGATCGAGGACGTCCTTACCCCACAGCCACGCGTCGAGCGCCTCCTTGTCGCCGTGCCGGAGAACGTGAGTCAGTTCGTCGTTTCCGGCCCGCTTCTCGATCTCGTCGAGGAACTCGTGGGACGGCGTGGAGATTTCGTAGCTGTGCATCAGCAGATCGCTGAACGGGCGTTCCTTGCCGGTGACGGCGGCGTCGGCGGGAATGCCGAGCCGCGACACCAGAGCGTCCACGAGCTGCGGATCGTTGACCGGCATCACACCCAGGGCGTCGCCGGCCTCGTACTCGAGACCGCTGTCGGCGAGCGCGAACTCGTAGTGCCGGATCTCCTTCGCGGACCCGTCACCCGACAGTCTCCGATTGACGGCCAGCGTGGACACATAGGGGTTCTTGCGATTCCACTGCGAACGCTTACGCGCGGGCTTCGCGTCCGGCGCCGCGACATCGGCGACCGGCGACTCCCCGCGAATGCCCTCGACTGCCGCCAACAACGGCAACGTTTCTGCCACCCATGCGGCAGCGGCGTCCTCGTAGTCGACGTCGCAGTCGACGCGCGGAGTGACGCGGCGGGCGCCGAGCTGCTCGAGCCGGGTGTCGATCATCTTGCCGGCCTGGCAGTACCCGTCGTAGCCGGTGTCGCCGAGTGCGAGCACCGCGAAGTCCGTGGCCTCGAGACGGGGCGCGGTCTCGGCCGACAGTGCCTGCCAGAACAGTTCCGCGTTGTCGGGCATCTCGCCCTCACCGTAGGTGGAGGTGACGACGAGAACACGCTGCATCGACGCCAGGGCGTCGACCTCGACGTCGTCGAGTGCACTGACCACCGGGGCGAAGCCGTGCGAACGTGCCGCGGCGGCAGCATCTTCCGCGACGCCCTCGGCATTGCCGGTCTGGCTGCCGTACAGCACGTGGACAGCGGGGAGTTGCCCACCGGAGGCGGCGGGTGCGGCGGAGCTGCTGCCGACCGCGAGACGCGAGCTCATTCCGGCCAGGAAGCCGGTGAGCCACACGCGCTGATCGTCGCTGAACGGCGCGTCCTGGGGGATGTACGGCATTTTCATGAGGGAACAGCGTCCTTCGTGGGGATCAGGTCGGGCAGAGCGTGCTGAGCGAACAGTTCCTCGAAGCCGGGCAGCCGGCCGATCTTGTCGACGTTCTTCGCATCCTGGTGCAGGATCCAGCCGTACGTGCCGGGCGCGTCGATGGACCGGACGTTGCGTTTGCGCAGGGCGTCCTTGTAGTCGGCGAGGCGCTTGGCCGCCACCATCACCGCCAGGTCCTCGTCGCTGTAATCCTTCAGGGCTTCGCGGGCGTACCGCTGCAGTCGCTGCATCAGGAAGAAGTCCTCGGTGAGCAGCAGATTGCGCACGGCCTTGTCGACTGCCGGATCGGACGGGTCGGTGGCGCCCGGCAGCTTCGACAGCGCCATTTCCTGCGCGGCATTGAGCACCGTGTAGTTGTTGAGCAGCGCGAACATGGCCTCGGTGTCGGCCTCGCCGTAGCCGGGAACGGCGCCGCCCAGAACTGCGCGTCCGTCGCGGTAGTCCAGCTTGAACTTGCGCACTTGGTGGGCCACCAGCGCGGCCGCGAGTTCGTCGGCCAAGTCCTTGCGCGACTTGGCTTTCAGAATCTCGTCGCTGTCCTGGTACTGCAGCAGCGCACGCGGCATGCCGTACACGAAGTGGTGCTGTTCGGTCTCCCAGTTCTCGAGAAGCCACGCTGCCTTCGCGGACCCGGTGGCCTCGAGGTGCCAGCCGAGCAGCAGGTGCACAGCCTGGTGGTGCAGTGCCGCGTGCTCGTCGTCACCGGTGATCGAACCGAGCAGGATGGAATCGGCACTGGCCTTGCCGGCGAGCTTGCCCTCGGGGTCGTACTGGTAGACGAACCCACCGCTCATGCCGTTGCCGACACCCTTGCCGAACCCGCCGAGGTTGAGCACCGCGCCGTTGGTCATGTACTCGCACGCGAAGTCGCCGACGCCCTCCACCACTGCGGTGGCGCCCGAGTTGCGGACGGCGAAGCGGTCACCGGCCTGACCCTCGACGAACAGGCGTCCGCCGGTGGCCCCGAACAACGCGAAGTTGCCGATCAGGACGTTGCCGCCGGCTGCGGTCGACCCGCCGCCGGGGGAGCGGACGACGATGCTGCCGCCACACGCCCCCTTGCCGACACCGTCGTTGGCGGTGCCGGTGTGGACCAGAGACATGCCGTCGTTGCAGAACGCACCGTACGACAGACCGGCGGACCCGGAGGTGGCGATCCGGACACTGCCCTCGCGCAGGTAGCCGCGACCGCGCTCGTCACGCAGTACCGCCGGCAGATCCTGTTCGGTCAGTTCGTGATTGAGCATGCGCTCGATGTCGACGGCCAACTGTGCGCCGACGCTCTTGTTACGGTTGCTCAGGCGCACACCGTCACCGAGTTCGACGGTGCGCTCGCTCTGCTCGACCAGGGCCGCCCGCAACTGGACGAGCCAGCCGTCGTCGAGCGTGTAGTCCTTCTCGAGGTACACCGGATCGCCGATCGTGACCTCGTCGACTACAGCGAGCATCGCCCGCAGGTCGAGCTGGCCGACGCTCGACGGGTGATCGAGCAGGTGCAGCAGGTCGGACCGGCCGCGAGCCTCTCGCAGCGAGGTCATGCCCAGTTCGGCGAGCACCTCCCGCGTCTCGTGGGCGATGTTGAGCAGGTACTGCGCCATCGCCCGCGGGTCACCGTCGAACAGTTCCGGGTTGGTGGTGAGGCCGGCGGGGCATTTGACGTTGCAGTTCTTGGCCATGACGCACTTGAGCATCATCAGCGCGGTGGTCCCGAACTCGAAGCTGTCGGCCCCGAGAAGCGCAGACTTCACCACGTCGCTCGCCGTCTGGTGTGCGCCGGAACACCGGAGCATTACCTTCTGCCGTAAGCCGTTGGCGCACAGCGCCTGGTGAACCTCGGCCACGCCGATCTCGGCGGAACGCCCCGCGTACTTGAGGCTGGTGACCGCAGCAGCGCCGGTGCCGCCGGTGTTGCCGGCGACGTTGATGACATCTGCGCCCGCCTTCGCGACACCGACCGCAATGGTGCCGATGCCCTCCGACGACACCAGCTTGACGATCACCCGGACGCGTGCGGCCTTGCAGTCGTGGATCAGCTGAGCCAGATCCTCGATCGAGTAGGTGTCGTGGTGCGGGGGCGGGGAGACCAGCTCGACGCCGGGGGTGCCGCCGCGCGCGGCCGCGATCTCGACGGTCACCTTGGGGGCGGGAAGCTGCCCGCCCTCACCGGGCTTGGCGCCCTGCGCGATCTTGATCTCCAGCTCTTCGAGCATGGGATCGGCCAGGTAGCCGGCCCACACACCGAACCGGCCCGAAGCGAACTGCTTGATCCGCGAACCGCGGATGGTGCCGTAGCGGGAGATGTGCTCGCCGCCCTCACCGCTGTTCGACATTCCGCCGACCATGTTGGTGCCGTGCGCGACAGCCTCGTGCGCATTGGAGTTCAAAGCGCCGTGGCTCATGGCCCCGGAGGTGAGGAACGGCGTGATCTCACTGGCCCGCTGGACCGTGGCGAGCGGGATGCTGGGCGGTGCGTGGCGCAGCAGGGCCAGGCATCGCAGTGCCTCACCGGACGCCCGTACCAGCAGGGCGTCACCATCGATCCGGTGCTCGCACAGTTGGTCGCCGAACCGCAGGACCAGTGACTCGCCGAGTGCGGCAAGCACAGTGGGGTCACCGGCGTGCGGGCCGGTGAGCCGCAGGCGGAACTCGTCGTCCCCGACCTGCTCGGAGGCGAGCCCACGGACCGCGAAGCTGTTGTTGCCCTTACGGGAGAACCGGCCCATCTGGCGGCGGAACTCCTGCGCGGTGGTGAGGAATGTGACGTCGGCGGGCAGGTCGAGGACGTCCCGCAGCGCGGCGGGGCGACGGGTGCGCTCCTCGGCCATGGTCCGGACGAATGCCCGGTAGCCGGGGGTGATTTCGAACCCGTCGATCGCCTCGGGGGTGAGCTTCTGGAAGCCGGCGTTGCGGTAGGCGTCGTCGTCGAGACCGAACGCGTCCTCGAGCCGGTTCAGGGGAAGCAGGCGCAGGGACTCGGTGTGGTCCTGGGTGCCGGCGGTGTCGAAGGCGATCGGCTCCTCGGTGAGGTCGACGAAACCGCGCACGGCAGCCGTGCCGTACGAGTGCCCGGCACCTTCGGCGCGTTCCTTGAAGAGGCCGAGCAGGGGGACGTCCCTCTCCCCGGTGACGGTCGACGCTTTTGCGTGCCAGTCGGCGACGGCCTGGGCGATCACGGCGAATCCCACGCCGCCCACGGGCGTCTTGACGTTCGCGAAGAAGCGGCGCAGAACCGGGTCGTCGGTGTCGAGGTAGTTGGGTTCGAAGAACTCGCCGCCGATATAGCTTTCGGCGGTGCACAGACCCACCCGGCCCATCGTCTTCATCAACGACTTCTCGGCCGCCTTGGCGAAGCGCGTGAACGCCTCGTCCGCGCTGTCCGCGAACTTCTCCTCGGCCCGCAACCGGACGGCGAGGGGATAGATCGCGGCGGCGCCGAACCCCAGGGCAGCGGCGACATGGTGCGAGGACGAAATCTGCCCGCTCTCGGCCACCACCGACACCCGCAGGCGCAGGCCCGCCTCGATCAGCCGCTGATTGACGGCCGAAATCGCGATGATCATCGGCAGGGCCGCGCGGTCCGTGGCGACGTGCCGGTCCGTGAGGATGGCGATGCCGCCGCGCTCCCGGGCGAATGCCTCCACCTCGTCGCACAACCCGTCCACCGCCGCCTCGAGCGCGGCCGCGTTGGCAGCGGCGTCGCCGGGAACAGGGCTGTACAGCATCGGGAAACGCTGCACGGGTGTGTCGGTCTGCTTGCGGATCCGCAGCATGTCCAGATGAGTGAGGATCGGCGACGGCACCACGATCTGCGGGGCAGACTCCGCACCACTGTGCAGCTTGGCGCCCAGCGCGACTCGCAGAGTCATGCCGTCCGACTCCCGGATGCTGTCCAGTGACGGGTTGGTGACCTGCGCGAAACGCTGCGAAAAGTACTTGGCCACACCGCCTTCCTGATCGGACAGTGCGTTGATGGCGTTGCCGTAGCCCATCGCGGAGATTTTCTCCTGACCCGAAGCCAGCATCGGGTCCATCATGAACTTGAAGCTTTCCTGGTTGTGCGAGTACGCGACGTACCGCTGATGGCGTTCCAGGTCGCCGTTGTAACGCAGTGGGCCGGGCTCGGCCTCCACCTCGGGCAGGGCGTCGATCGTGCGGCGCGCCTCGGCGACGAGGGCGCGGTAATCGTGCCGTGCTGCCAGCAGCTCGAGCGCCTCGTCGGAGGAGTATGCGCGGCCCTCGCGGTGGTCGAAGTACAGCATGCCGCCCGCCTCGATGCGGCCGCGGTGACGCACCGTCTCGGGGTCGAAGTCGATCTGGCCGGCCTCCGAAGTGACGCACAGGTAGTCGTCGGTCTCCACGCTGCGCAGCGGACGCAACCCCAACCGGTCGAGACGCGCTCCGACCACGGTGCCGTTCCCGAAGATGACCGCGGCCGGGCCGTCGTTCTTCTCCTCGTAGAGAGAGAAGTACTCGAGCATCGCCCGCACCTCGGGGGAGAGGTTCGTGTCGTTCTCCCATGCGGGGGGCATCATCGACACCACTGCGGTGACGAGGTCGAGACCGTCCTCGACGACCCGGCTCTGCAGCGTCTGATCTAGACGGCAGCTGTCCGACTGGCCGTGGGGACGCACGATCTCCCGGTTCCGGGCACGGGCCACGGCCGTCTCGGAGAGGCGGTTCTTCTTGTCGGTGTTGAGTTCGCCGTTGTGCGCCATGAGCCGGAACGGCTGCGCCATCGTCGGGTGCGGGTCGGTGTTCGTGGAGAACCGGGTGTGGAAGAAGAGGGTGTGAACGGCGTGCGCCGGATCGACCAGGTCGCAGAAGTACGGGATCACCTCGTGCGAATTGAGGCGACCCTTGAGCACCTGGGTGCGGGCGCTGAGCGAGAGCGGGTACATCCCGGCGAGGTCGGGCTGGGTGTAGGCGACGGCCTCGATGGCGAGCAGGGCGTCGTGGATGCGGCGGTCGAACTCGACCCCGTCCGTGCACGCCTCGGGAGCGGTGAACACCCACTGCCGAATGGGCAGCTGGTACTTGATCGCGGCCGGACGCAGGACGGTGGCGTCGACGGGGACGTCACGTTCGAGCAGCACCTCCAAGCCCTGCGCGGCGAGTGCCTGCTCGATGACGGCTTCCGCGTCGGTGTGGAACGCGACGTCGGTGGGGAGGAAGAAGTTGCCGACACCGAAGCGGCCGGCTTCCAGCTCTCCCCGCCCGGTGAGGGCGCGGAAGAAGGGCACCGAGAGGTCGATACAGATTCCGGCCCCGTCGCCGACGCCCTCGGCCGACATGCCACCACGGTGAGGAACAGCACACAGGGCCTCGTTGCCCAGGGTGAGAATTTCCGGGGTCTGCACGCCATCCTTGCGGGTGATGAAGCCCACGCCGCAGCTACTCTTGTCGAGCGTCCTGTCGTACAGGCCGAACTCACTGGCACTCGTCTTCAACCGACTGTCTCCTCGCGATACTCGCCGAAATGGGGTCCGTGCAGCACACGGGTGGCGTCGGCGAGAGGATCACGGCGGAGAACCGGCCCCGAACCGATACGCCGGTGAGGCAGACGTCGTTGTCTGTGGTGCGGACCCTGACGAGTCCACGCGAAACCGCAGATTAGCGGAGGCTAAGTCCCTACTGCAAGCGGCTCGTTTCCCAGCCGCGGAGCACTGGCAAATCCGCTTCAGGCGTGCGGGCAGAACGCCTAGTTGCGAATGTCACACCTGGCCAGGACGCTGGGCCGACTCGTGAATACACGGACGCTTGTGCGGGTGCGGATGACTATTCCGTGGGCGGATGTGATCGCATCTCAGTCGGTGAGATCGATCCGCACGGTCAGGAGGTCGGTGCCGACCGCCCGGACCGCCGCGCTGTTGAGCCGCGGGAGCTGCGCCAGCCGGGCGACGGCGTCGTCGTCGGGTAGCAGCGTCGCGGTGCCGGTGTGCCAGGTGCCGTGCAGTCGCAGCCGCACGGCGTTGTTCGCGCGGATGTTGCGGATGTAATGAGAACGCTCACCGAACTCGGACACCAGCCAGAATTCGGTGCCCTGTTGTCGGCCACCGATGGGCGTGACGCGGGGCTGTCCGCTGACGCGGCCGGTGGTCTCGAGGAGCGTCTGGCTCGACAGTCGCGTGGAGAGCGGGTTGGCGACGTGCCGCTGGAATTGCATGACGATCCGTCGTTTGATCGCGTCGAGGTCGGCCATGACGAGAGCCTTCCACGTGGGGAAGGCTCTCGTCGAGCGTTTGGCTACGACGCTGCGACCGCGTCGTCGTCCTGGAACGGGTCGCCGGTCCGTTCGGCGTTGTACCGGGCCTCGTCGAGGATGCCCTCGCGCTTGGCGACGATCGTCGGGACGAGTGCTTGACCGGTGACGTTCACCGCGGTGCGGCCCATGTCGACGATCGGTTCGACGGCGAGCAGGAGGCCCACTCCGGCGAGGGGCAGTCCCAGCGTCGACAGGGTCAGCGTCAGCATGACCGTGGCACCGGTGGTGCCTGCGGTGGCCGCCGACCCGATTACCGACACCACCACGATCAGCAGATAGTCGGTGACGGACAGCGGCACCCCATAGAACTCGGCAACGAAGATCGCGGCGATGGCGGGGTACACGGCGGCGCAGCCGTCCATCTTGGTAGTTGCTCCCAGGGGGACCGCGAACGACGCGTACTCGCGGGGAACGCCGAGGTTGCGTTCGGTGACGCGCTCGGTGAGGGGGAGTGTGCCGATCGACGACCGGGAGACGAACCCGAGCTGGGTGGCGGGCCACACACCGGAGTAGAAGGCGCGCACCGACAGCCCGTGCGCACGGATCAGCACCGGGTAGACGACGAAGAACACCAGCGCCAGCCCGATGTAGACGGCTGCGGTGAACCAGCCGAGCGAGCCGATGGCATCCCAGCCGTAGGTGGCCACCGCATTGGCGATCAGTGCGGCGGTACCGATCGGAGCAAGGCGGATGATCCACCACAGCACCTTCTGCACGATCGCCAGCAGTGACGCATTGAACTGCAGGAACGGTTCCGCCTTGGCCCCGACCTTCAGCGCGGCGATACCGATGGCGGCGGCCACGACCAGCAGTTGCAGGACGTTGAAGCTCAGTGACGTGCTCGCGACGCCTTCGGTGACAGTCGTTTTCGCGCCCAGGCCCAGGAAGTTGCTGGGCACCAAGCCGGTGACGAACGCCCACCACGATCCGGTGGTCGCCGGCTCCTTGCCTTCGCCGGACACCGTCGTATGGGCACCCGGCTGCGTGAGAAGCCCGACGACAATTCCGATGACCACCGCGATGAATGCGGTGATCGCGAACCACAGAAGGGTCTGCACCGCCAGCCGGGCGGCGTTGGCCACTTCCCGTAAGTTGGCGATGGAACTGACGATGGCCGTGAACACCAGCGGGATGACCGCAACGGTGAGGAGTTTGACGTAGCTCATGCCGATGGTGTGGACGGTGCCGACGAGCCAGTTCTCATTGCCGTCGGCGGCCGCGGGGAGGCTTCGGGCGACGAGCCCGAGGATGACACCGACGACGAGGCCGGCGACGATCTGCGGGCCGAACGAGCCGGCCCATTTCGGTAGGTGCCGAGAGGTGTTCTCGGCGCGCGTGGACAGCGCGGAACTGGGCATGGGTGTGCCTTTCGCATGAAGCCGTCAGCCGATGCCTGGTAAGGCGGGATGCGGCGGGAAGGTTCCTGAGAGGTGTGAGAAGGGTCCGTCAGAGCGGGCGCGGACAGATGGCGCTCGCCTGCAGTCGGAGGTCGACGTAGCGTCGAGAAGTCAGGAACAACACCGAAGTGACTGTACTCGCCGACTCGATCACTTCATGAGATGGGCGGCGTCCGCGCGGGCTTGCCGGGCATTCTCGAGTTCGAGTGCGTACAGCAGGCCGAAGGTAAACCCGTTCTCGCCCTCCGTAACTCCGGCGCGCGCTCCGAGAGCGCGAAGGTTGTCGGCGGCGAGCACGCTGTCCTGGTGCTCACCGAGCACCTTCTGGACATGCTTGAACTCGGACACCTTCTTCTCTGCTTTTCCGCCGAGCAGTGGTGTGGCCAGCTCGGCCGCGTACCTGGCGCGTTTGGCCGCTTTCCGGGCGCGGTGCAACTCCGTCGCGTCGGAATCGGCCACAGCGGCAGTGAGTCGTTTCCGCGCCTTGCGCCCGGCCCGCTTGACAGCCTTCGCGATCACTTTCGGGCCGGCGCCGCGTTCGATGGTCAAGGGTGGGGCCGTACGCCATTGCGCGAGCGTCACGAGAAGATTGCGGTAGCGCGCGTCGTCGAGAGCGGACATGACGACGGTCAGGCAACGCTGCTGTTCCCCCAGCAGGTCCTGTTCGATTCGTGCGGCGACGGGACCCATGACCAGCTCGGCGGGCAGGCCGGTGACCAATTCCCCGAGCCGGTGCCGTTGCACCTGACGATCGCGCACCTCGCCGAGTAGTCCTGCGTACCAAACGAGTTCGTCTTCGATCCTCGACCGAGCATCCGGGTCGACCAGATCCTTGAACACGCGGAGAGTACTGCGGAACCGGCGAATGGCCACGCGGGTGGCGTGTATCGGATCGAGTCCGCGGCGCAGCCACACATCACCCGCAACGATTTCGTCGATCTGGGTGCCGAGATAGTCGGTGAGTGCTCGCCGTGCCGGGTTCTCGGAATCGTCGTCCGCGCGGTGCGGCTCGAGTGCCAGCGCGCGGGCCAGTTTCGACGCGTACGACGACGTGTGCGCCCCGCTCCGAACGAGGCGGCCACCGATGTCGCGCAGCAGTCGTTCTTGCCCGTGATCCCCGAGTTCGACCTCGACTTCGCGCCACTGACTGGCAATGGCTCCACCGTTGTGGGCGGTTGCGGTGGCGCGCACCGAATCGTCCGCCAGTTCGGCCAGCGAGTTGCCATCGGAGTCGACCACACGGTGGCGCCGCCGGACGGTCGAGAGGGAGGCCACTCGCAGGAGAGGTTTGCCGAGCGCCACACCCGACACCGCGTTCGCCAGCTCGTCCGGGACGGACTCGTCACTTGTGGGCGGAAGCCGGACCTCGGTGCGGGCGTCGCCGGCAGGCACCTTGAGCTGCCATCCGAGGTCGTCGTCCCCCGAGCGGCGGCGAAGCGTCAGATGATGACGGAGAAGGTCACGGTCGGCGGTGTCGAAGTAGACACTGTCGAGCCGGATGGTGTCGATGTCTTCCCGGCCCTGGTCGGGAACCAGGTCTCCGAGAGCCGGTACGACGAAGTCGAGGCTCACGTCGTATTTGTCTTCGCGTTCTGTCTGCTCCGCCGCCATCAGTCCAGTTTGCACCCCGCCTCTTTCGGATACCAGCGGCGGAAAACGTCGGGGTGCGCGCGTGTCCGGCTCTTCCACGCGTTCTCGCCGTATGTGCGGTACAACGGGTTGGCGGGGTCCCGTTCGACTCCCCGGGCTCGCGACGCCAGGTGCGGGGGCAGGGTAATCGTCGGAACTGTCGCGTCGAGTGCAGGATTGAGGAAGTACGGCACCGACAGCCGCTCCGGTGCCCCCGCCGGTGTGAGCACCCGGTGTCGGGTGGCCCGCAGATATCCACCCGTCGCCACCTCGAGTAGTTCGCCGATGTTGACCAGGAACGAGCCCGTGCGCGCCGGAGCGTCGATCCAGCTGCCGTCCTCACTCTCCACCTGCAGTCCCGTCGAGCCGGGCTCGAGGAGCAGGAGGGTGAGGACTCCCGAGTCCTTGTGGGCGCCCACGCCCTGCTCACCGGTGTGATCGTCGCTCGGCCGTGCCGGGTACCGCACCACTTTGATGAGTGTGGCCGGGGCGTGGGCGAAGGCGTCGTCGAAGATGCCCGGATCGGCGTCGAGGGAGGCCGCCCAGTGTCGGAGCAGACGCATCCCGACCTCGGCCAGTGCCGCGTCGAACTGCTCGATTGTGGATTTCAGTGCGGGTAGTGCTGCGGGCCACTGGTTCGGTCCCTGCAACCGCAGGTAGTCGGTCGCATCCGGAACAGGGTCCCGTTCCGGTCCGATGTCGATTTGTTCACGCCAGTCGATCTCGCCGTTGGTCAGTTCCCCGCCCAGCCGGTTGTAACCGCGAAAATGCGGGCTGTCGATCATGGCGATCGACATCTTCGACTCTTCGGGCAGCGCGAAGAACTGCCGGGCAACCGAGAACACCCCGTCGAGGAGGCGGCGGTCGACGCCGTGACCGTCGAGGTAGAAGAACCCGACGTGATGGGTGACCTCCCGCAGCCGCTCACGCCCGGCGGGGGTGTCCAGGTCGGCGAGGTCGATGACGGGAAGCACGTCTCCACGGTATCCCCGTGGCGAACTCCGGGCGAATGTACCGTTCGACGCGACCAGTGCGTCCGAAGGTACATTCGCCCGGCGAAGGAAGGGCCGTGATCAGCGATTCAGCACTGGCTCGCCCTCGTGGACGATCACTGCCGGGGGAGCGTCGACCTGATCGATCCTGCGGGGAATCAGCGCGGCGAGGATCGCTCCCACGGCGGCCGCGACGGCGCCGATCAGGAACGCGACCTGGAATCCTCTGTCGGTGTACAGGATTGCGCCCTGCGTCACCTCCGGCGGGATCGGGGCGATGTACGAGTTGTTCATCACCGTGAACGCGGCCACCGGCAGTACCGCGGCGACGACGCTCTGTGTCACGCTCACGATGCTCGCCGTGGTGGCCTGCAGTTGCGGCGGAACGGCCTCGATCAGCAGGTTCGGCACCGCTGCGTAGGCCAGCCCCATGCCCGTGCCGGTCAGGCCGGCGAAGATCAGAAGCAGCGCTTTGGAGTCGTGCAGCTGGGCGGTGAGCAGGAATCCGGCCGATATGAACAACAGGCCCACAATCATCAACAGGCGAGGTCGGACGTTCTTGCCGACCAAGATGCCGACGACGATGCCGCCGACCACCACCATGCCCCCCAACGGAACCTGAAAGATCGCGAATCCTTCGGCGCTGACCCCGAACCCGTAACCCAACCCCAGGATCGCGGGAGTCATGGCCATCATCGGGAGCAGGATAGTGAACAGCGCGCTGCAGCCGTACGCGAGCCCGGAGCCCATCGACGTCAGCAGGATCGGCCGCCTGCGAAGGACGTCGAGGTCGACGAGGGGTTCCCGCACGATCCGGGCGGAGACGAGCCAGGCCGCTAACAGCGCGACGCCGCCGGCAAGGAAGGCGAGTGTCGACGCGTTCGCCCAACCCCAGATCGGTCCGAAGCTGACCGCGATCAGAATGCCCGCGATGCCGCCGCCGAGGAGGACCGCACCGAGGACGTCCATTCTCGACTGCAGACGTACCGGTGATTCGTCCGTGCTGAGCAGGATGAGCACACCGACGACGCCGAGTCCGACGACGAAGAACCAGAAGATGCTGCGGAAGCCGTGATTGTCGAGGAACCAGCCGGTGAGAAACGGTGCGGGGATGGCGATGAGGCCCATGCCGCTGGTGGCGACACTGACCGACAGGGCGACGGTTTTCGGCGGGAAGATGTCCCTGATCAGGGAGTAGCTCAGGAAGATGCAGGGAATCAGCACGCCGGACAGCGACCGGCCCACGATCAAGACCGCGTAGCTGGGTGCGACCGCGGAGACGAACGATCCGAGTGCGGCAATGAACGTGCACGCCAGCAGAATCTTGCGCTTTCCGTACACGTCGGCCGATTTGCCGAGGAGGGGCCCGGTGACGGCTCCGACCAGCAGGAACGAGGTGAGCAACCACGCGCCCTGCGTAGTGTGGTAGTGCTGGGAAATCGCCGGAACCGCCATCGAAATCATGATGTAGCTGACCGCGAGAATTTCCAGGAGCAGCATGATCGAGGCCAGGGAGAAAAGTAGCCGCGGCGACCAGTTCGGTGTCTGTCCGGGCAAGTCGATGGACGTGGTAGCAGGATCTATCATCGGGGTCCTCTCGGGTGCCCACACGGTCCCTGTTCGGGATTGCGCCGTGCAGTGTGTCGGTGACCGCACCCACCCTCCATTGGGCGAGAAGTGCGTGTTCGACATCACACTTGGCCACAGACGCACCCACCATGGGTGTGACCGCTCAGCGGAAGAACTGACCGCGTTGCGTCCGCTCACCGGAACAGGCGCAGGCGAACGGGTCTAGAACCCCCAGCCCATCTGCGCGGAGTATTCGGAACCGAAGGCGAGGTCCAGGGCGTCGAGGGTTGACGAGTCGACGGCCCACAACCTGTTCGCTGCGGCGAACGCGCGTGCGCGGTGCGCACCGAGGTACAGGCTGCCCAGCACGTCCAGGGCGAGCACGACCTGTGGGTCCGTTTCGGTGCGGGTGCACACCGCGCGGCCGTCCCGCACGCGCAACGCGAATCGGCCGCCGGCATCGAGGAAGCCATCGTCGACCTGCATCACGACGTCGAGATCGCACCGGTATACCCGAGCCTCGAGCGCGGCGGGAACATCCATGATCCGTACCCACAATTCGTCGTGACGGGAGGTCGTACGGACCAGCCTGCTGTCGGTCAACAGGTACGGCAGCGGATCGTCGGGAACAACGGAGGCCTCGATCCGCCGGATGAGGTCCAGTCCGAGCAGGGCCCGCCACAGGGCGATATGGCTGTCGTCGGTGACCGAGCGGAACTCCTGGACGCGCGCGGTCGTCCCGTGCTCTCCGGAGACGCAGCGGTAAAGCACGTACCCGTCGTCGTGGAGCAGTCCGAACAGACTCGTACCGCCGCCGCGCTCGCTCTCCGGGTCGGCGAAAATTCGGTCCCACACGTTGTCCGGTCGTACCTGGGCGCCGGGTGTACGTCGCTGCCACCGGTCGTAAATTTCGGTGATCGACGGACGCGCCTCCACGGGGCGGACCACGCGCACACCACCGGGATCGGGTACATCCGGGTGTAGTGCTGCGAACCGGCGATCGATTCCGACCGTAGATTCGACAGTGGTCGGACCGTACCCGAACCGGCCGTAGATCCCGCCCTCGCTGGCGGTCAGAATCGACAGCGGCACGCCCGACCGCCGGATACGCGCGTGTTGTTCTGTGTAGAGCGCGCGAAGGATGCCCCGCCGGCGATGTGTGGGGGCAACGGTCACCGCGGTGATTCCGGCCGCCGCGACGCCGGCACCACCGGGCACCGTGACCGTCATCGGAATGTCCATGGTGGCGCCCACCACGGCAGCACCGTCCAGTGCGATGACAGGACGGTCGGCGCCCACCAGTCCTTTCCAGAAGGCTGTGAGCTCCGGCGTCTGCGGCGTCGCGAAACAGATTTCGTTGAGCAGCACGATCTTCGGCCAATCCTGCTCCGTCGCCGTCCTGATCGTGATCCCGCCGGTGGTGGTCGTCATTCCCCGACACTGGCACACCACACTCTGCCCTGCACGCGAATTTCAGCCGACTGTGAGCGACGACGGCACACCAGCTCAGGCCGGGTCGGCGGCGATCCGTCCCGAGTGCACCGCGTCGACCAGGACCGCGTGGTCGGCTTCTGTTCGATCGGCGTAGCGGACGGCGTACCGCCCGATCGCTTCGTCCAGTTCTTCGTCGCCGGCGAAGTAGCCGGCGAGTAGCCGCGGATCGAGCGAGCGGGTGTGTGCACGTGCGAGGAGGGCGCCGGCCAGGCGGCCGTAGTCGTCGAGATGGTCCTGCGCGAGACCGGTGGGATCGATGTCGCCTTTGAGGTTCCGGAACTGCCGCACGATGTAGGGAAGGCCGTCGATTGTGGTCCAGCCCAGGAGAATATCCGACTCCGCCTGCACCAGCCGGGCACCGTGCACGATCCGTTTGCCTTCGTGTTTCGGCGTGCTGACAGGCAGATACGGCGACAGTGCCGACGGCCGCGCCTGCTTGAGCTGCAGGACGAGTGCCTCGTCCCGGTTGCCCTGCAGCAGGGCGATGTAGCTGCGCAGTCCCACACTCCCGGTTCCGACGATCCGGAAGGCGACATCGGATACGGCGAACCGGGTGATCAAGTTGCGGCGCGACTCGCGCAGTGATTCGACATAAAGTTCGAGTCCTTCGATCACGGCATCGGCAGTGGCCTGTTCGACACGTGTGAGAACCGGCGGGTTCTCCACGAATCGCCGTCGCCGTGTCCCGGTCTCGTGGTCTTCGAGGTGCTCGGTCCATTTGGCCGCCACCTTCTCGCTGGTGTTGCGGCGGGCCTTCTGCGCGGCCTTGTCGAAGTCGTCGAGCAAGTCGTCTGCTTTCGCCCGTTCGAGCGCCGACTTGTCGGGGAGAGCGTTCCACGACTGCAGGAATGGCTGTTCGGCGAGCTCGCGGATGGTGCGCCGATACGAGGTGACGGCATCCTCGGCGGCCTCGATGCAGCCGCGCTCGGAAACACTGCCCTCGCGTCCGGCGAGGACCAGGCTCGCGGCGAGACGTTTGAGGTCCCACTCCCACGGACCCGGGAGCGTCTCGTCGAAGTCGTTGATATCCATCACGATCTGCCCGTCCGGTGTCCCGTACAGGCCGAAATTGGCGGCGTGCGCGTCGCCGCACAGTTGCGCCGTCAACCCGGTGACAGGTGAACCGGCGAGGTCGGCTGCCATGAGACCGGCAGCGCCTCGGAAGAACGAGAAAGGGGAGGCGATCATCCTGCCGATCCGTAGCGGCAGCAGAGAAGTCAGCCTGCCCTCGTTGGTGGCCTCGACGAACTCGAGCACTCCGGGCCGGTCTGTCCCGACGGCGACGTGGTCGTGCGCGCTGGACGGCACGGATGCCCGCAGTGCGTTGCCGCGCGCAGCGACGTCGTCCGCCTCGACCCTCGTTCGCAGGTCGACCCGCGCTCGGTCGGTCGTCACGATGGTGACCATATCCCAGGCACTCGGCATTCGACTAAGGTCCGGTGCATGCGGAGCAAGTGCGGCAACCGTGCCGCAGGGTGAGGCCGGAACCTTCCGACGTCGGGAACCGGTCATGCGCCGGGAATCGTGGGGTTTCGCGATCGGGTCGGTGTTGTTCGCGCTCGGGGCACTGCAGGTGTACGGGGACGCTGTCGGCCGGGAGATCGACAATGCGACGTATTTCGTCGGATCGCTGTTCTTCACTGCCGCCGCGTACATCCAGCTCCGACTCAGTGGGCGACCGGTGCCCGGTGCCGAATCCTTACGCGTCGAGCGCTACGACTGGTGGGCGGCGCTGATCCAGTTCGCCGGCACTCTTCTGTTCAACCTCAGCACTGGGGTGGCACTCGTCCACGGCCTGACGGTCGAACAGGACGACGCGTGGCAGTGGCGGCCGGACCTGTTCGGGTCGACCGCCTTCCTCGTTGCCAGTGGCCTGGCGGTAGTGGCCACCACTGAAACCGACAAATTGTGGGATCCCCATGCTCGCAACTGGCGGAGCACCTGGCTGAACATGATCGGGTCGGTGGCGTTCGGCGTGTCGGCCGTCGGCTCCTTCATATTGCCGGGAACGGACATGCCGGCCGATCCGGTGGCTGCAGATCTCGGAACGTTCGTGGGCGCGCTCTGCTTCTTGGTGGCCGCGCTGTTGATGCGCCCGCCTCACCGCACGTATTCGTCGAACCAGTCGAGTACCCGGTCGTAGGCATCGCTCGCTGCCGCGGGGTCGTAGCGTTGCCCGGTGTCGTTGAAGAAGGCGTGGTCGGCACCCGGAACCGTGACGATCTCGTGTGGCAGTGCGGCACGAGCCAATGCGGCGGCTGCGGCGTCCCGGCTCGCGTTCACCCGGGCATCGTGCTCTGCATAGATGGCCAGCACTGCGGCCCGGGAACCAGAAAAATCTGCGTTCTCCGGCAGGGGTCCGTAGAACGGGACGGCGGCGGCGAGTCGAGGTTCACCGGAGGCCAGAAGTAGCCACACCATTCCGCCGCCGAAGCAGAACCCGACCGCGGCCGTTTTCTTGTTCGGCACCCGTCGTTCGAGTTCGTCGACGCCGGCCTTCATGTCGGCCACGAAGCGTTCCGGCGGCACCTTCGCCAGTGTCGCCGTGGCCTGAGCGGGATCCGTGAAGGACGCGGTGCCGCCCTCTTCCGACAACAAGTCGACGGCGAGAGCGGAGTACCCTTCCCGTGCGAATCGACCTGCGACCGAACGAATATGGTCGGTGAGCCCTTTGTTCTCGTGGATGACGAGTACTGCTCCGCGGGGCGAGTCCGCCGGCGCCCAGGCTCCTTGGAGGGTTCGTCCGTCGGGTCCGGGTAGCGTCACCGATTCAGTGGCGACGGCGCCTGCCGCACCGGGTGGTGGGGATGCCTCACTGGACGCGGTGCTCGCCGTGGTCGTGCCTGGGTCGTTGGTGCAGGCGGCGAGGAGCGAGGTGGCGGCAGCGACACCGAGGCCTATCAGGCCCAGTCTTCGCAGGGCTTCCCGTCGGGTGAGGAGGCCGTCGGCATGGTCGACCGCGATCTCCTCGGCTATATAGCGTTGCAGTGGCGTCATGATCGTCCTCGTCCGAACGGCCGTTGCAGAGCATTTTCGCGCGTCTACGCCGGTGCGAAGAACTCCAGCGCGATGTTGTCGGGATCGCGGAACGAGATACCCGATCCGTAGTGGGCGGTCTTGATGCCTCCGTGCTCGATGCCGAGGGCGTCGAGCCGATCCCGCCACACCACCAGATCGGAACACTGGAACGCCACGTGGTCGAGCCCCACCTGCCGTTCGTCGAACCTGCTCCCGGAACTGCCGCCGGTGTGCGCGTGTAACCCGAACAGCATCCCGCCGTCCAGAGCGAACACGGTGTGATGGAAGGTGCCCGACTCCTCGTCCTCGTCGAGGACCGGTGCCGAATCGAACAACGCGCTGTACCAAGCGGTGCTGGTCGGCAGGTCGGAGACCGTGATCGCGATGTGGGCCAAGCCCGGGAAACTGGACATGTGTGGCATCCCTTCTCCGACGAAAGTTCATGCGCGGATCCATACGACAGTATCGACTTCCGGCACCCGGCACACCCAGAAACCACTCGAGCCCACGTCGTCTGGGACGGCTAGCCTGGGGCGATGCGCACCGTGGGCGTCGATCTCGCCGCCGAACCGAACAGGACGGCGATGGCCGTCGTCGAGTGGTCGGAAGGCGAGGCCCGCGTCGAATCGGTGATCCTGGGCGTACGCAACGACGCCATCACCGCCGCAATCCTCGACAGCGACCGGGCGGGAATCGATGCACCTTTCGGCTGGCCCGACGCCTTCGTGCAGATGGTGTCCGCACATCATGCCGGCAGGATGGCGGCCACCCAAGAGCTGTCACACCGCGCCGGCCGGCAACCCCTGACGAAACGTCGGACCGACCTCGTCGTCCAGGCTGCCACCGGCATCGCACCGCTCAGTGTCTCCGCTGACCTCATCGCGCACGTGGCACTGCGCTGCGCCGGGATTCTCGCCGAACTCGGCGACCTCGGCGCCGACGTCGACCGCGTCGAAGGCCGGGCCGTGGAGGTGTATCCCGCCGCTGCCCTGCGGCGGTGGGGACTGCTCTCGCGCGGCTACAAGCGGTCCGCGAATCGGGTGACCCTGGGCGAGTTGGTCGACACCCTTCTCACCTCGGCGCCGTGGATGGACCTCGGGGCGCACGAACCACTCTGCCGCACCTCGGACGACGCCCTCGACGCCGTCCTGTCCGCTGTGATCGCGCGTGCGGCGGCCGTGGGACTCACCGAGATGCCCGACGACGCGGACCGCAGGATCGCCCGCCGCGAGGGCTGGATCCACGTGCCCGTGGGCAGCCTGCAGTCGCTGCGGCCGACGCCGTGAACCGAAACCAGGCAAAGTGGACAGTACACGCACAGTGCGTGGCGAGGACAAAGGAGACTCATGGCTTTCTGGGATCAGCTGAAGGCAAAGGCGTTCGAAATGAACGGCCAGCTCAAGACGAAAACGGCACAGTTCCAGAACAAGGAGTTCGCCAACGCCAGCATGGCCATGTGCGCACTCATCGCCGCGGCTGACGGCACGATCGACCCGTCGGAACGACAGAAGACCGCGACGCTGATCACCAGCAACGAAGCGCTCAGTGTCTTTCCCTCGGACGAGCTGCGTCAGAAGTTCGAGTGGTACTGCAGCAAGCTGCAGTCGGACTTCGAGTTCGGCAAGATCGAAGCCACCGCCACCATCGCGAAGCTGAAGTCCAAGCAGGATCAGGCGCGGGCCGTGATTCAGATCGGCATCGTCATCGGCGGCGCGGACGGCAACTTCGACCAGCACGAGCGAACTGTGGTGCGCGACGCCTGTTTCGCCGTCGGGATTGCTCCGGCGGAATTCGAACTGTGACGTAGACGGTGGCGCGCCCCTACGAAGTGGCGCGCCACCGACCGTGACGTCGATCCCATGATCGAACAGTGGCTGACACGAGAAGTTGGCGTCACCCGGCGCAGCGGAACCTCCACGCCGGGGGCGTGCTCATCCGGGTCGCGGGTGTCAGCGGCACCAATGCCGAAGGACCTTTGCCGTGAGCTCGGCCCGACTCAGGTGGTGATGGTGATGGCGCGGTCCCCGCTGGTGCTGCACCTCGGAATGGACTTCGCGAATGATTTCGAACATCCCTCCGCCCTCCATTCTCTGCATCCTGCCCCGGAGCAGGACGCACCGGGGCGTCTGATTCCGTTTTACCCCATCGGTGGGCTTTCAGACGGGTTTCGGGCATACCTTTTCCGGCGTCGTTCGGCGGGGCCGCCGTAGGGTCGAGGCAGTGGCACAACCCGATATCGATGGAGGCTGACCGATGACCGAAGTTCAGGACCGCAGCAAGATCTACATCGACGGAGCGTGGGTCGATTCGCAGGGGACGGGGCGTATCGACGTCGTCAACCCCGCCACCGAAGAGGTCATCGCTGTGGTCGCGGACGGCACCGCAGAGGACGTCGACCGTGCCGCCGAGGCCGCCCGCGCCGCATTCCCCGCGTGGTCGGCCCTCAGCGGCGAAGAGCGCGGCCAGTACCTGCGCAAAGCGGCCGGTCTCGTGAAGGAGCGAGTCGACGAACTCGCCGCCCTGGTGTCGAGCGACATGGGGATGCCTGTGCGGTTAGCGAAGCCCGTGCAGATCGGGATGCCATTGGCGAACCTCTCTGCCTTCGCCGAATTGGCGGCCAACTACAACTTCGACGCCCAGGAGGTCGGGAATTCGCTGATCGTGCGGGAGCCGATCGGCGTGGTCGGTGCCATCACCCCGTGGAACTTCCCCCTCCATCAGGTGGTCCTGAAGGTCGGTGGCGCCCTCGCCGCGGGTTGCACCGTGGTGCTCAAGCCGACCGAGGTGGCGCCCCTCATCACCTACGCCCTCACCGACATCTTTCACGAGGTCGGTCTGCCGGCCGGCGTGTTCAACCTCGTCAGCGGGTACGGTCCCGTGGTCGGGGAGGCCATCGCCGGACACCCCGAGGTAGACATGGTCTCCTTCACCGGCTCCACCCGCGCCGGAAAGCGCGTCGCCGTCGTCGCAGCCGAGACGGTGAAGAAGGTGGCGCTCGAGCTGGGCGGCAAGTCGGCCAACGTCATCCTCGACGACGCGGACCTCACCAAGGCCGTCACCGACGGGGTGGGCAAGTGCTATTTGAACTCGGGTCAGACGTGTTCGGCACTCACCCGCATGCTCGTCCCGGCCGACAAGGTGGACGAGGCGGCCGCGATCGCTGCGCAGGTCGCCCAGAATTATGCCGTCGGTGACCCGACCGCGGCCACGTCGGTCCTCGGGCCGCTGGTCAATTCGAATCAGCTCAAACGGGTCCGAAGCTACATCGAGCAGGGAATCGCCGAGGGTGCCGAGCCTGTTCTCGACGGACGCGAAACCGGTCAGCAGAAGGGCTATTTCGTCGGCCCCACCATCTTCTCCGGGGTCACCGAAGACATGACGATCGCCCGCGAAGAAATCTTCGGACCTGTGCTCTCGATCATCGGGTACCAGGACGAGGAGGACGCGGTCCGGATCGCCAACGCCACCGAGTACGGGCTCGCCGGCGGCGTCTGGTCCGGGGACAAGGACCGTGCCGATCGCGTCGCCCGGCGGCTACGGGCCGGCCAGGTCGAGGTGAACGGCGGCGCCTTCAACACCAACGCCCCGTTCGGTGGGTACAAGCAGTCGGGTATCGGGCGTGAAGCCGGTGTTCTCGGCTTCGAAGAGTTCCTCGAGGTCAAGTCGATCCAGCGGTAGGCGGCTCCGCCGCCCGTGAGTGGTTAACGAGTCTCTGGACTCGTTAACCACTCACGGGTGCGGAGCGCAATTGGCCTCACGCTGAACCGAATCCGTGATTCCCGACCACCGAGGTTCTAACCTCGAATCGAGGGGTGGACAGCGGCGATGAGGAGAACGACATGGATCTCGGTCTAGGCGGCAAGCGGGCGATCGTCACCGGCGGCAGCCGCGGAATCGGTCTCGCGATCGCGCGCGGCCTCGCGTCGGAGGGAGTCGACGTGGTGCTCGCGGCCAGGGGTGTCGAGGCGCTGGAGTTGGCGGCGAAGACGCTGTCGCAGGGGACCGGACGGCGGGTGCTCGGGGTTCCCACCGACACCGGCGACGACAACTCGGTGCGCGCCCTCGTACAGCGAACGGTGGACGAACTCGGTGGTGTCGACATCCTCGTGAACGCCGCTGCAACCCCGTGGAGTGCGGGCAAGCCGAGCGACTTCGCGTCTACCACCGACGACGTGGTGCGCGGCGAACTCGAGATCAAGGTGCTCGGATACCTGCGGACCGCCCGGGCCGTGGCACCGCACCTCGTGGAACAGGGATGGGGGCGAATCATCAACATCAGCGGACTCGGTGCACGCCAGGCCAACTCCATCGCGCAGACCGTGCGGAACGTCGGTGTGTCGGCGCTGACGAAGAACCTCGCCGACGAGCTCGGACCGCACGGAATCAACGTGACGGTGGTGCATCCGGGACTGACGCGGACGGAACGGCTCGTCGACCGGCTGGCGGCGCAGTCCGAGGCGGAAGGTGTGCCGGTCGCCGAGTTGGAGTCGCGGCTGGCCACCAACTCGATCCACCGGCTGATCGACGCGAGCGAGGTCGCGGACGTCGTCACATTCCTGGCGTCACCGCGCAGTGTCGGGATCACCGGCGACGCGGTGGCCGTCGGCGGTGGTGCTCCGGGCGCCGTCTACTACTGAGCGCGGGCGGGTGACAGCACGCCGTCCCGTTCGGTGACTTCCCGGGCGGCGCGCTCCCCGGACCGGATGGCCCCGTCGACCCATCCGCACATCACGGCCGAACTCTCCGTGCCTGCCCAGTGAACGCGACCGCAGGGCTTGCGGAGGGCGCGGCCGAACTGGGTGAGCACGCCCGTCGGCGCATGACTGAGCATGCCGCCGCCGGAGTACCGCTCGATGCTCCAGTTCTGCTCGATGTAGTCGACGGGGGAGGCTGCCTTATTTCCGAACCTCGCGGTCAACTCCGCGAGCACGGCCTTCCTCCGTTCCCCTTCCTGCAGCGTCCCCAGCTTGCGGGCGATCGGTCCCTCGACGATGACGCACAGAACACCGGGACGTCCCGTGTCGGTACTGGCGTCGATGGTGATCGTCGCGGGGGAGTCGGGTGCCGCCGACTGCCCCGACAGTCCGGCGGCGCGCCAGAAGGGTTCGTCGTAGAGGACGGCGATCTTCATGACCGCACCGCTCGGCATTCGCTGGTGTAGGAAGGACCGATCCATCGGCAGCAGCGGTTCGTAGACGATCTGGCTCGCGATCGCGAGGGGCACCGCGACGATCGCCCTCCGGGCGCGCACGGCCAGATCCGCGGAGCGGACGGTCACGCCGTCCCCGTCCTGCGCGATGTCCCGGACGGGTTGTGACAGGTGGAGCGCGTCGCCGATCTCGGCTGCCATTGGACGATAGACGGCACCCATTCCGCCGACCGGCCGCGCGTCCTCGGCGGCGTCCTTCACACCGAGGACGAAACTTGGACCGCCGCCGGATGCCATCTGGTACAGGACGAACAGCATCGACACTTCGGACGCCGCGGACGTGTAGCAGCCGGCGATGGCGGTCTCGAGTAGGTCGTGGGCGGGTGTGGACAGCGTGTTGTCGCCGAGCCATTTGGCGAGGCTGATCGAGTCCCACTTCGCTGCCTTCTTCGCCTCCCACGGCGCGTCGAGCGGGATCGTCTTGCACATCTCGCCGAGTTCGACGAACACGGCCCCGAGATTCGCGGCCGCCCAGGGACTCATCGTCAGGGGAATCGTGCCCTTGTACCGGTACTGCTTGCCGTCGACGACCATCATCGCCTCGCCGTCGGTGTACTGCTTGTAACTCTTGACGCCGAATTCGTCCATCAGGGCGTAGATCCGGTCCTGTCCCGGGCCGATCCACGCACCGCCCCGATCGATCCACGAACCGTCCTCGCGGACCTCGGTGGACGTTCGGCCGCCGATCCGGTCACGCGCCTCCACGAGCGCGACCGATTGTCCGGCCTGCTTCAGACGCAGTGCCGCCGTCAGTCCGGCGAATCCGGCACCTACGACGCAATAGTCGACCTCGATGTCTGCCATGACACATCCCCTCGCGCTGCGCGCGCGGCCCTCGTGCGGCCGTATGTAACGGGTGCGCCGCCATTGGTCCTGGGGGTGTGAATTCCTCTCTCCGGGAATGAAATCGCCGCGCACAGAACATATTCATCCTTACTCGCGGCGAGTAGTGCGGTCAAGGGCGTCCCCCTGTGAGTACTTATTAACCGCCCGTTGTTAACAAGTACTCACGGGTGGGGACCAGCGGAAACACCTGCTCGGCGATGCGTTCGAGCTCTTCGTTCCCGGGGGGCACTGGATGAGCAGGAGTGTCAGACCGGCGTCCTGGTAGGCGCGGATCTTTTCGGCGACTTGTTCGGGGGTGCCAACGAGGTCGGGTCGCAGTCCGCGCGTGCCGACGGAGTATTCGCGCTTGGACAGCTCGACGTCGAGTTCGGAGTTCTTCACGAACTCCTCGAACGACGCGTACCCGGGCGAGTGAGGGTCGACGGTGGTGATGCGTTCGAGTTCGGCGCGGGCCTCGGCTTCGGTGTCGCACGATGATGTATGTGGACATGCCGAATTCGGCCATGTCCCGCTGGTGGATTCGCTGCGACCGCGCGTTCATGTCCGCGATCTTCGTGCGCACCTCGTCGACGGCGCCGCCGTGCAGTACGTACGAGTCGGCGAAGGTGGCGATCGATTCGCGACCGCTCTCGCTCTCACCGCCGGCGAAAACCGGGGGATGGATTCCGGGCTTCGGCGACAGGGATCGAGTCGCGCACGCTGAAGTGCTCGCCCTGGTAGGTGAACGGGGTGTGCTCCCAGAGCCCACGGAGAACGTCGACGAATTCGCCGGCCTGCCGTTATCGGTCGTCGTGCCGGGTGAAGGCGCCACCGTACTGCCGGGCTTCCTCCTCCCACCACGCGGCGGCGACGTTGAGCGCGAACCGTGCCGCACCGGCATCGGTTGTTCCGGCGATGTCGGTGATCGTCGCCGATTCCTTCGCGGTGACCGCCGGCAGGTCGGGAAGTGGTAAGTCGTTGACCTGCCGGGCCAACCTCGGAATTCTGTCCGGCGGAATCGGTGTCACCGCAGGCTCGATCGACTTCGACGGCATCGAACTCACGGACCTCGGTCGCAAACACTGGCGGCCACTGCGGGGTACCGGCATCTCCGCAGTCTTCCAGGACCCGGCGTCCTATCTGAATCCGTCCATCCGGGTCGGTGAACATCTGGCCGAGGCACTCCGGTCGACCCTCGGCCTGTCCCGCGCGAACGCCCGGCGGCGCGGCGTCGAACTATTCCGGAAAATGGGACTGAACGACGCCGACACCGTGTACCGCCAGTACCCGCACGAACTGTCCGGGGGAATGCTCCAGCGGGTGCTCATCGCGATCGCGGTGTCCGCGGAACCGGAACTTTTGATCGCCGACGAGGCGACCACCGTTCTGGACGTCACCGTTCAGGCCGAGGTGCTCGACCTCCTCGAGGACCTGCGCGACGAACTGGGTCTCGCGCTCGTCCTCGTCTCGCATGACCTCGCCGTGGTGGCTCAGGTCTGCGACAGCGTGATCGTGATGCGGGACGGCGCCGTCGTCGGGTCCGGGCGAGCAGGGGACCTGCTCACCGCGCCCCGACACGAGTACACCCGCCAACTCGTCGAGAACCATCGGGATTACGGGCTCGAGTCGGTTATCGGAAAGGAGGCGGCTCGTGTCTGAGTCGTTGCTGCGCATGACCGGCGTCCGGGTGGAGCTCGGACCCGCGCGGCACGCAAGCAGATTCTGCACGGCGTCGACCTGACCGTCGATGGCGGCGAGAAGGTGGGACTCATCGGTGAAAGCGGTTCCGGGAAAACGACACTGGCCCGCACAATTCTCGATCTGATCACCCCGACGTCCGGATCGGTCGAGATCCGCGGGCAGCGCGTCGACGACCTGTCCGCGGCGCACCGCAGGGCGCACCGCCGCACGGGGACCATGCAGTACGTGTTCCAGGATCCGCTGCTGAGCCTCGATCCGGACATTCCGGTGGGCGAGTCGATCGCCGAGGCACTGCTCGTGCGCGGCGGACTCGACCGCAGCGTGGTGCGGTCGCGGGTGGCAGCGGTACTGGGCAGTGTCGGACTCGACGCCGACATCGCGGCGCGGATTCCCGCAGACCTGTCGGGTGGGCAGCGCCAGCGGATCGCGATCGCGAGGGCCCTCGTCCTCGATCCGGCGCTGCTGCTGCTCGACGAACCGGTCAGCGCCCTCGACTCGGTCAACCGTATTCAAATCCTGAAACTGCTCACCGAACTCGGGCACTCGCGGCAGCTCGCTCAGCTGTTCATCTCGCACGATCTGAGGGCGGTCGCGGCGCTGGTCGACCGGATCGTCGTGCTGTACCGCGGCAACATCGTCGAGGACGGACCCACCCATCAGGTGATCTCCGATCCCCAGCACCCGTACACGGCGCTTCTCGTCGGATCGGCTCCCACGTTGAGCGGCGGCGCGGTGACCCGGGAACGGCGCCGCGAACTGAGGCTCCACCTCCTGTGAGTACTTCTTAACTACCCGTTGTTAATAAGTACTCACAGGTCGGCAGTGTAAGCCCGACCATCAGTGAACGGAAGGGTTTGATTCGACGTGATCCGAATGATCTGTGGGCGAAAGGGGCTCGCAGTCAATCATATTCGACGATGAACACTCAGCTGTTCTATCGTGGCACCGACAGCACATGAGAGGCGAGGGAACGATGAAGGTAACGGTAGTCGCGGGCAATCCCAAGGCGGGTTCGCGCACACTGGACGCGGCGACGTTGGTGGCGACGGCGGTGACGGGTTCCCCCGTGGACTCGGTCGTCGACGTCATCGTGTTGGGTCCCGGTCTGCTCGGCTGGGGTGACGACAAGGTCGCGCAAGCGGTCGAGACGGTGGCAGAGTCGGACCTGGTGGTGGTCGCGAGCCCGACCTTCAAGGCCACCTATACGGGAGTGCTCAAGCTCTTCCTCGACCAGTTCGCGACAGCGGAAGGACTGCGGGGCGTAGTCGCGGTTCCGGTCATGCTCGGTGCGGGCCCGGCACACGCGCTCGCACCCGAGCTGCTGTTGAAGCCGGTATTGGTGGAGCTCGGCGCAACAACGCCGGCGCCGGCGCTGTACCTCGCCGACACCACCTACACCACCGATTCGCGGATCGCCGCGTACGCCGAGCGTTGGGGTCCGGTGCTCACCGCGGCGGCTACGGCACGGACGGAGTTGTGATGAGCGGGACGGTAACGCTGGACCCAGGTTCGTTGCGGGAGGCGTTCTCGCACGTGCCCAGTGGTGTGGTGGCGGTGTGCGCAGAGATCGACGGCGAGCGGGTCGGGATGGCGGCGAGCACCTTCGTGCCGGTGTCGTTGGATCCCCCTCTCGTCGCGTTCTGCGTGCAGAACACCTCTTCGACGTGGCCCAAGCTGGCGGGATTGGCGCGCATCGGAATCAGCGTGCTGGGGGAGGTGCACGACACCGCGGCGCGGGTACTGGCCGCGAAGACCGGCGACCGGTTCGAAGGACTCACCACGGAAACCAGTGACGGCGGCGCGGTATTCGTCGGTGGTGCCTCCGTGTGGCTCGACACGACAGTGTCGGAGCAGGTGCCCGCCGGCGATCATGCGGTCGTGCTGTTGAAAATTAACGAGGTGCGGGTGCAATCGGACGTGGAGCCGATCGTGTTCCACCGCAGTACCTTCCGATGGCTGCAGGCCTGAGAATGTCTCCAGCGTGCGGTCACGAGAACGAAGAGTGCGATCGGCAACCGCGGAACTGATGGCGGGGCCGGGCTGGGCAACCCGCAACCGTCGCCCGACGTTGCAGCCATAAATCCCTGTCTCGTTCGGTGTCGTGGCCGGCGCGGATGCGAAGGCCGCCGCCTCGAGGAATTGTGAGCGTCCGATACGAATTCGGGAGGGTGGGGACGGTGCCTGAGCCGGGTCGGCCCGGTCGGAGTGTATTCCGCTCCGGCCGGGCCTCGCCGGAACGTGCTATGGGACACCGCCGCGCGAACTCGATTACGCCCGTCACGATGACTCGCGTGGCGGTTGGCCTCGCCGATGTCTCCTCGGGCGTTGACGGCATGGCAAGTGCGCAATCGCGTCAGAAAATCTCGGTATCGACTGCATCGGGGCCCCGCATCCAGTGCGTTTCGTGAGAGGTAAATGGTAGATCCAGCAGCTGGTCGCACCTCAGCAATGTGATCCACACCACATCCATTTTGCGTGTTGGTCAAACCGGGAGGGCGGTGGACGAAGGCTGACCGATTTGACGCCGAGGGTGCCCGGCTCGACGTAGAGCAAAGTATTGGACGATTGTCTAGGTGGCAGCCGCCGTGACGTGTGCTAGAACTATTCGGGCATCGGTAGTGACATGACTCACACTTTATGACCGCTTGGGATTGGTTGCCGGCACACCGGTGCATCCCGGCCGATGCACGAGAGCAAAGGACTACGCCACATGATCGAGGACACCGCGGACTTCTCCCTCACTCCCGTTGCCGGCCCCACTCGCCTGATTCCCCGACGGCGTCCCGACGGTCGCGAGCTTCTCGCCACCGCGAAGGGCATCCTGATCGCAGCGCGCCGCTGCAGCGATGCCCAGGCGTTCGATGAACTCCTCGACGTTTCCCGCCGCCATCACTTGACCGTTCTCGGTGCCGCCCGAAGCTTGGTCGACCTCGCCGCCGGATCCGCGCCTCATCGCCGCACAGCTGACGCCGTCCGGTTCGACGAGTGGGAGCAGCTGCTCGCCCAGCTCCCCTCACATCCGCACGCGCACGCGAGCTGACGCAGCGGGCACGGTTCGCGTTTGAAGGCAAGGTCGGATTCGCAGATTCCGCGCTCACCACTGATTGACAGATTGCTATCCGGCAGGGTCCGAAGTAGGGCTCGTGCCCCTGCCGCTGCGCGAGTTGACCCACCGCGCCTCTCGATGATCCCAGTAGCAGCCCCCATCGTGGGGGTGTGCGCGCCTGGCGAGCGGTGGCGCGGGTGCAGCTGTGGCCGTCACGGTCCCCACCTGTGCTCCCGTGTGAGCGCCGAGCGAACCGCTCGCTGGCCCTCGTCCGACGAGAGGGCTGCGTTGGGGCAGTCTGTGCGCGCGCAGGACCACGTCGTGGGTGTGGTGCGCTCCCGCGCCGCCGCTGATCGAGCGCTCCCGCACCTCGTTCACATCGATGTGCCAGCTGGTATCCAATAGAGCCGCCACATCACCGGGTGCGACCCAGTCATCGGGATCGAAGCCGTGCTCGCGCGCCGCATCCCCGTCGCGCATGTCGTGATGAACAACCAGCAGGATGCCGCCGGGTGCGACCGCGGAGACCAACGCTCGTTCCGCGGCATGGTCGGCTGTGCTGCGTAAGGCGGGGTACTGGGCTGAGACCAGGTCGAAACCATCGGCGGGCAGATCGGCATCCAGTAGGCCGCTGCACACCCAGGTGATGTCCGTGTTCTGGTCGGCGGCATGGGCCGCGGCCCGATCGAGCGCGACTCGTGAAACGTCCAGCGCGGTCACTGCCCATCCTTGGCGGGTGAGCCAGAGGGCATCAGCGCCTTCACCGCAGCCGACGTCGAGGGCGCGCCCGGGCGGTGCGCCGGTCATCTCGTCGACAAGTGCGCCGTTGGGTTCGCCGCTCCACACTTGATCCCGCTCGTTGTAGCGTGCATCCCATTCGGCTGCCTCACTCAATGCTGACGTGACCTCGATGACCTCGCCGGAATCTTCCATACCGACACAGTGCAATAGCTGCGACCATTCTGGCGAAGGTTCTTGCTGTATCGGCAAGAACGCCGTGTCTGTCGGGTGCCCTTGAACGGGCAGTCATTCCGCTCTCGGGCCGACTCAGAATATGGGCATCGGACGGGCCAACAGTCCCTCATCCCATCGCCCGGACGCGTCAGTGCGCCGAGACGCTCTTCTTCCGCTTCGGAATCAGGTGCATGATCAGGACGACGATCGCGCCGACGACGAGCCCCACGAGGGCAGACACCACGGTCCCCGAAGTCCAGGACAGAACCCCACCGAAACTGCCGTGCGCAAGGTCGCTGAACCAATGTTCGACATCGTGGAGGCGATCGGCAGGCCAGTGGAATCCTGCCTCGCCGACATTGACGAGCAGGATGTGGCCGCCGACCCACAGCATCGCGGCGATCCCGACCACGGTGAGCACCGCCATCACCTTCGGCATCGCGGCGACGAGGCCTCGGCCGATTCGCTGACTGAACGTCGACTCGCGTTGGGCGAGCGCCAAGCCCACGTCGTCCATCTTCACGATCAGGGCGACCACACCATAGACCAGGATGGTGATGAGGAACGCCACGACGATGAGCACCAGCAGTCGAGTGACGAACGGTTCGCTCTCGACCGAGGACAGGGAGATCACCATGATCTCGGCGGACAGGATCAGGTCGGTGCGAATTGCGCCGCTGACCATGCTTTTTTCGAGTTCGGGGCCCTGCAGCACCACCGGCGTATCTTCGTCGCCGTGGTGCCCGCCGGTGATTGCCTCGTAGACCTTCTCCGCTCCCTCGAAGCACAGGAACAGGCCACCGGCGATCAGCAGATAGGGCAGCGCCTGCGGCAGGAACTGGCTCAAGATCATCGCCACCGGCAGGATGATCAAAAGTTTGTTGCGGATCGATCCGATCGCGATCTTGCGGATTATCGGCAATTCGCGATTAGGGGAGAATCCATGGACATAGCGGGGGGTGACGGCGGTGTCGTCGACGACCACACCCGCTGCCTTGACGCTGGCCTTGCCTGCCGCGGCTCCGATGTCGTCGACGGATGCCGCAGCCACTTTCGCGAGTGCTGCGACGTCGTCCAACAAGGCGACGAGACCACCAGCCACGGGAACCTCCCACAGTTCAAATGTGCAGAGCCGATCGAATGACACGCGGTCGCGGGTCGATACCGAACGCTACCGAATCCATGGTCCCACGCAACAATCATGCGGGCGCTTCTCAACGTGCCGCGTGCGAGCGCGGAGCCATGATGCGCCGACGTCGGGCGACCTCGAACTGCTCCCTCGAACCCGAACCGTGAGGGTGGCCATCTCGTCACCCAAGGGCATCTGGTCGCGGGGTTCGCTGGCGCAGACGATGGAATCACCGCCGAACACGGTGACCCGGCGGCCCTCGAGACCTCGGAAAGGAACCCGCCCATGTCGAAGAGTGGAACAACTCGCGGACGTATCGCTGTGCTGATTGCGGGGGCTGCGGCCGCGTTGTCGATCTCGGCCGTCGCCCCTGTGGCCGTGGCGTCCGCTGTCCCATGCAAGGGAGTCAGCTGTCACGACACCAATCCCAAGCCGCCTCCCAAGGATCTGGGCGACGGAGGTTGCCAGTTGTGCCCACCTCCCAGTCCCGGCCCTGGGAATTTTCCGACGCCTAAGCCTCCGACTCCCGCGCCCCCGCCGTCGTGACGGTGACCTGAATATTCACTGCCCAGTGCGGCCCCTATCGATGACCGGTGGGGGCCGCACTGTGGTGTGACAACCGCGGTTGCGGGCGCGATGACCACTCAGATGGCGTCGAGCGCCCTGCCTATCGCGTCGGCGAACGCGGTGGGATCGTGGATCAGCCAACCGTGACCGCCCGCCACGGTGAGAACCGGTGGATTGCGGAGCGCTGTCTTCAACGACTCCAAGCTGGCCACCGGGATCGTACGGTCACCGAGGCCCCACAAGAGCGTCACCGGCAGTCCCCGGTTCGCGATAGTTCTGAGTTCGGTCCGCAAGTCCGCGCGCCGGGCCAGATGTGCCGTCCGCCACACCGCACCTGGATCGCGCACTGTGTTGGGGATGAAACCGTTGACGAGCGATGCTGCCGTGTGGGCGATCGACCGGATCGACAGGGCCTCGCCCAGCGCCGATGCACCCCAATCCCACAATGGTCTTTCACCGATGTGCCGTATTGCCTGACCGCCGGCAGACCATGCCCCGCCGCCGACGGAGTTGACGAGAACTACTCGTGCTACCCGCTCGGGAAGGTCGTGGGCGGTCTGAATCGCGACACCACCGCCGAAGGAGTGGCCGACCAGGGTCACCGGCTCGTCGATTCCCGCCGAGTCGAGAAACCGTCCGAGCCAGGCGGCGTAGCCCGCGAAGCTACGCGCGTGCGGCGGATGGTCGGGAGTCCCTCCGAAACCGGGAAGTGTCGGTGTAACGACGCGATGTCCCTGTCGGACGAGAGTCGAGAGGCTGCGGCCATACACCCGCGGGGTCAGTCCCCAGCCGTGGAGGAAGACGATGGGCGGACCCTGCGCCACCACGGTCAGGGTCGGGGCCTTCGGACCTGCGAGCGGCTCGAGGATCTCGGGTTCTGAGTTCTGGGTCAGTGACACGCTCCACAGCGTGTCCGACGGGTGTTCCGGCGGTAACGGCCGAATTACCCGCGGACATACCTGTTTTACGTTTTCGTCGCGACCGGTCTGTTCGTTATAGTCCTGTGATCTACGTGGTTTTCCGAAAACAGGTATGTGTATGGGCCATTCGGCCGTTGCCCGCTGAGCCCGTGACCGCGATGTTATAAAACGTCTCGTCCGATCGGCACGAAAGTCGCCGGACATCGAAAAAATGAAGGACTCAGCTCAATGGCCAAGCATAGATTGCGTCGGGGCAATCGTCTGCAGATTTCGACCGGTGGCGTTCTGGTTGCCACCGCGGTGGGGCTGGGAGCATTCATGCTCCCTGCTGCCCCTGCTGCAGCGGAGCCGATCACCATCCCAGGTATTGGGACGTTCGACATACCAGGTGTACCGCCGCTGCCGCCCGCGCCGCAGGCGCCGGCACCGAACCCCGCTCCACCATCGAACCTGTTACCAGCCTTGCCGCCGGCTCCGGCCCTGCCCTCCACCCGCGGTGCGCAGGCGCTGACAGCCGCCCAGTCGAAGATCGGCTCACCGTACGTGTGGGGCGCCACCGGACCGAACGCTTTCGATTGCTCCGGTCTGATGCAGTGGGCATACAAGCAGGCGGGTGTCTCGATCCCCCGTACCACCTACGACCAGGTGAACGGCGGGGCGCCTGTCGCCAAGGGAAATCTTCAGCCCGGCGATCTGGTCATGTTCTACGGGGCGTCGCATGTCGGGATGTTCGCCGGAAACGGCATGGTGGTCCACGCCCCCAGCGCCGGCCAGCCGGTGAAGCAGGCACCGCTCGATTCGATGCCGTTCCACTCGGCCCGCCGGTACTAGGCGGCTCCGCCGCCCGTGAGTGGTTAGCGAGTGCAGAGACTCGCTAACCACTCACGGGGCGCTAGCGCCCTATGAGGTCGGCGGCACGTTCCCCGATGAGCACGGCGGGTGCGTGTGTGTGGCCCCGGATGATCGTGGGCATGATCGACGCATCGGCGATGCGCAGGCGCTCGACTCCCCGCACACGTAGGTCCGGGGTGACGACGCTGGCGGGGTCCTTGCCCATCCGGCAGGTACCCACCGGGTGGTACAGCGTGTGCGCATTCTCGGCGAGGGCACGTTCCAGTATTTCCTCGAGCGGAGTATCCGGCTCGACCGAGGGCCGAATCAGTGTGCCCAGCTTCGACTTCAGCGTCGGGGCCGAGGCGAGGGCATCGCACAGGCGAAGTCCTTCGAGCATGGCTCGCCGGTCCGCGCCCTCGGGGTCGCTGAGGTAGCGGGGATCAATGATCGGTTTCGCCGCAGGATCCGCAGACCGCAGAGTGATGGTGCCGCGACTCTCCGGTTTCACCAGAATGGTGCCGATGACGGCGGCGTGGCCGGTGGCGGGGATCAGCCCCTCGTCGAAGAACGGTGCGGGGCCGTAGATCATCTCGAGGTCGGGTAGTGGCAAGTCGTCCCGGCTCCTCACGAACCCGTATGCCTCCGCGACATTGGAGGTGAGCATGCCGCGTCGGCGCGTGAGGTAGTTGATCAACTCGGGGATCTTCTCCGCCGCGTACAACGAGTCGGAGTCCACGCTGTAACCGAGGAACGAGACGAGGTGATCTGCCAGGTTCTTCCCGACCTCGGGAAGGTGGTGCTGCACGGGGATGCCGTGCTCGCGTAGCTGCTGCTCGTCACCGACACCGGACAGCATCAGCAGCTGCGGCGTGTTGATCGCCCCACCGGCGAGTATCACCTCTTTCGCCGCCCGGACGGTGTGGCGTGCACCGCCCTTCTCGTATTCGACCCCGACCGCGGCGGTTCCGTCGAACAACACGCGGGTGGCCAGCGCCTCGGTCACCACGGTGAGATTCTTGCGTTTCATCGCGGGCCGGAGGTAGGCGTCGGCGGTGCTCCACCGCGCACCACGCTTCTGGGTGACCATCGTCTGGGAGAAACCCTCGGGCTGTGCGGTATTCGCACGCTCCACGGGATATCCGGTTTCCCGAACCGCGTCGAGGAACGCTCCTGTCAGTGCGCGTGGGCTCCGCTGATGGCACACGTTGATCGGACCTTCGATGCCGCAGTCGGCCTCGGTGGCGCCTTCCACTTTCTCGATGCGCCGAAAATGTTTGAGCACCTCCCGGAACGACCATGACTCGTCGGCGAGTTCCGCCCACTCGTCGTAGTCGGCGGCGAACCCACGCACCCACATCATCGCGTTCATCGACGAGGATCCGCCGAGCATCTTGCCCCGCGGCCAGTAGATTTCGCGGCCACCGAGGGCGTCTTGCGGCTCGGTGAGGTAATCCCAGTCCACCTCGCTGCGGAACAACTTCGAGAAGGCGGCGGGGATGTGCGCGAATTTGTTCTTGTCCTCGGGGCCGGCCTCGAGGACCACCACTGCATTCCGGGAGTCGGCGCTGAGGCGTTCGGCCAGTGCGGCACCCGCCGAGCCCGACCCCACCACGACGTAGTCCGCCACCGACGGTATGTGTTTCATTCGTTCCTCTCCAGTCGAGACAGCGGTGCGTCAGCCACGCAGCGCGGACGCGAAGATGGCCGGGAGCCGCTTCCATGACGGTGCTCCGGCGAAGGCGGTCAGCAGGCGCCCCGTGGTGGCGGCGGTGCGATTGTTCACGAACCACGGCGGTTTGGGTGAAATGGACAGCTCCCGCTTCATCACCGATCGCGGTGACGGGCGGAACGGGCCTCGCACCACGGTGCGTTCGGGGCGGTCGATCAACAGCGCGTTGTGGACCACACCGATTCCGCTCTGGACGTCGTTCACCGTGTGGCCGGGGAAGGCGCCCCAGGTTGCGGTGGCGGTGAGGTATCCCACGCCGGTCCAGGCGTTGATGGCGATGGTCCCGTATTGCAGGCTCTCCACGAAGGAGTCGAACGCCGAACCCATCGAGCGAATGGTCTGCGGTGTCGCGACGATGTTCACCCCGAGCGTGCCGACGAAGTCATCGTTCACGAATTGTGCTGCTCGCCTCGCGAACTCGTTTCCCTGGTACGGAAGGTCGATCACGCCGAGGACTGGAGCGAAGTACTCCGTCTGCAGCAGTGGCTCGTATTCGCCGGGATCGAGGTTCGTCACCAGCACGCGCCTACCGTTCTTGCCCAGACGCTCGGCCTTGGGGAACGACGCAACCGCTCCGGCCACACGGGTGTCGCTGCCCGGGTAGTAGGCGGAGCGGTTTGGTGCTCGATCGAGGGCGTCGCGCAGAGCGGCGAGGAACTCGTTACGCTGCCTCCACTCCGAGGACACCACGACCGCTTGTGCCGCGACACAGTTGTAGCCACCGTTGTGTAGCCGCTGGGTGGCAATGTGCTCGGCCTGGAACTTGATGTCGGCGTGGCTCCACTCGCCGGGCAGCACGATGGTGGGGGACACGCCACCGAGTTCGCTCGAGATCTCTTTTCCGAGGATCGGCTCGTTCGCGGCCTTGCGTCTCGCGCCTTCCTCGCCTGTGCCGAAGACGATCGCATCGTGGGTGAGTGCGCTACCCGTCATGTGGACGTGATCGACCTGCTGGTGGTGCACCAGATAGGTTCCGACGTCGGCGCCACCGGTGAGGAGGCGGACGGCGCCCACGGAGATGAGTGGCTCGAGCACCCGTGTGAGGACCGGCAGCAACGGGTCGGTGATCGGGTTGAGCTTGAGCGCGACGACGCGGTTGTGGGCGATCAATTCGTAGAGCGTGTCCAACGGGGCGATCGAGGTGATGTTGCCGGCGCCGAGCACCACACCGATGCCCCGGGTGTGGGAGGGGTCTCGCTGAGCCAAGCCGGCGTCCCGCTGTGCCGTTGCACGATCGATCCCCGGCTGCAGCCACACCTCGGCGCTGAAACCACTGAGGAGCAGCTTGTCGAAAATGTTGAGAGGAAGAACCTTGACGGTGGTGCGGTTGCCGGGCGCCGTGCCGAAGGTGGCGCCGTCGAGGGGACTGCCGCCCGCCTCAAGTTTTGCCAGGCTTGCGGAGAGCGCGGCGGTGGCGGTCGCGACGGAATACGGGCCGGACATCCATTCCTCACCGACCAGCGGCGACTTCGGGTCGAGGCCCTTGATCCCGACAGCAGCGTCCACCCAGTCCGCGGCGTGCTGCACGGTGAGGTCGTGGACTTTGTCGAGAAGCTTCCCGCGTTCGGACAGGGACAGGTCAGCCCAGTTCTTCTCGCCTTCGGCCAGGTCGGCGAGGGCTGCGTCGACGGCCGCGTGCTCGGCCGCGCCGGAGGGTGGGGGAGTGGCCTCGGGGTTTGAAGTGCTCACTGTGGACATCTCCGCTCGGGTCGATTACATGGAGAACGTCGCCACAGACGCTGAACGGCTGTGGGCGTAGGCCTGTGATTCTCGTCGCATCCCCGGCTGCTGCGCCATAGGCGGCGGCTGTCAAATGTCCACTTTGTCCCTATGCCGTCGCACAACAAGGGTGTGGCGGTACGGACGGCCGGTCGATAGTCTTGCCGAATGGTTGCCAGTCCGGACATCGCGCCGTCGCCCACCGATCTACTGGGCGACATGCTCGAATCGGTGAACGAGCTGTCCCAGACCCTCACCGAGAGAATTCTGTCTGCCGAACACGGCTACATCGAGGCGACTTTGCTCACCCCCGAGCAGTTGTACGGGGCGTGCCTCGACAACCTGACGGCGATGCTCGGCAACCTCGCCGGGATCGCGCCGATCCGGCTGGAGGCTGCGCGGGCAGCCGGCCAGCTGAAGGCCGAACAGGGTGTGCCGCTCGCCGCCCTGCTCCACGCGTTCCGACTCGGTGGCCGACTGATCTGGGATGAGCTGATGGACCGCTCGGAGGGCCGGGCCACCAACGCGCTGCTCGAGATGGCTGCGCAGGTGTGGGCGTTGGTGGATGTGTATTCCGACAGTGCCGCGGAGTCCTACCGCGAGACCGCTGACCTCCGTGCCCGGGAGGACGCCGAGTCGCGCGGCCGGCTCGTGAGGACGCTTTTCGGGGAGCACTCGGCGAATCCGGCGGGAGCTGCCGATGCGCTGCGGACGTTCCGCATCCCCGAGCACAGCACCTTCGTGGTCGTGTCGGTCGAATCGGCGGCGTCACCGTGTTCGGCGGATCTGCTGGAGGCCGAACTGCGCGGCGTGGGAGTCGAGTCCGTGTGGGACACGGAGGTCGACGGCCGAATCGGGTTGCTGTGGGCGTCCACCGCCGACTTCGTCGAGGCAGCGCTGACATTTCTCGGCCGCGCCGACGCACGGGTCGGGGTCAGCTCCACATTCACCCGGCCGGCGGGGACGAGCGCCGCCGTCGAGCAGGCACGTGTCGCCCGCCGGTGCGCGGGACTTGGTGGTAGCACGGTCACGCGATACGAGTCCGTGCCCGTCTCGCTGCTGCTGGTCAGTGCGCCGGAAGCGAGCAAGCTCGCGGCGGGCCAGATTCTCGGACCGGTGTTGGCGCTGCCGCCGGAGGAGCAGGACAGTCTGCTCTCCACACTCGACGCGTGGTTCGCCTGCCACGGCTCCACCACTGCGGCCGCAGCGCAGCTGCACTACCACCGCAACACCGTGCTGTACCGGTTGCGCAGGATCCACAGCCTCACCGGGCGGAACTTCTCGGATCCCATCGACGCCGCCGAACTTTATGTCGGCCTGCGGGCGCATCAACTGCTCGCTTCCTGAAACGAGTCCCCGAACACGTCGCAGGCCCGACAATAAGTGCCAGTCGGCCGTCGTAGCCCGGGGATGCCGGGCAGTGGGGCAGTGCAATGGGATTCGTCATCGGATTTGCGCCGTGGATCGTCTACTGGATTCTCGTGGGCAACACGGGGTTCGTCACTGCAGTCGCCGTCGCGTTCGGTATCGCGCTGGCCGGGCAGGTGCTGCAACGGGCGCGCCGTCAACCGTCGCGCACTCTCGAAGTGGGCACCGTTGCCGTTTTCGCACTGCTGCTGATTGCAGCCCTCCTCGTCGACGACGCCGTTCTGGCGCGATGGTTGCAGCCGCTGAGTAACTTCGGACTCTTCGCGATCGCCGCGGTCGGCGTACTGGTGGGCCGGCCGTTCGTCCGCGAATATGCGGTGGGAAGCGTCGACGCCGCGACAGCTGCAGGCGGCGGCTTCCGGTACGTCACTACGGCGATGACCTGGATGTGGGTGGCTGCATTCGGTGCAATGACGCTGGTGTCGCTGATACCGCCGATCGTCGATGGTGACGCAACCATGCGCGATGACGGGGACCCCCTGTCGATCGTCTGCTACTGGGTTCTGCCCTACACGCTGATGGGTGTGGCCGGGTTGGTCTCGGCGATGTTTCCCGGGTGGTTCGACAAGACGTCGCATCTTCTCGCGGAGCAGTCCTCGATGGAGCCGACGGTGGTATCGCGACCGTCGCCGCCCGAGGACCGGGTGGAGGGGAGCCTGGTCCTCGACGTCGTCGAGGATTCCCGCCACGATCAACCCTTCGCGGTCGCCGTGCGCGGCGCGGAGCCGGGTGCCGCGCTTACTGTCCGGACCACAGGAACGGATCTCTTCGGCTCGCAGTGGCGTTCGGAGGCAGTGTTCGTGGTCCCTGCCGACGGAACCGTCGACGTCACCTCGCGGGCACCGGTGCGCGGCGACTGGGATGTGGCAGACAGCGACGCCCCGCTGTGGGCGATGCGGTTCGTGTCGGACGATCGCGTACCCGAACTGTTCGTGCCCCCCGCCGGTCCATGGAACGTCACGGTCGACGTCACGTCTGCGCAGGGAAGGGTGCGGCGGACCGTGATCCGTCGCGCTGCCGCCCCGGGCGTCACGGTCACCGAACGGGAGGTCGACGGCCGCCCCGCGCTCCTCGCCCTACCCGCCGGCGACGCGCCCACCGCGGGGTGGCCGGGAGTCGTGTGTTTCGGCGGCTCCGAGGGTGGCGTCGACTCGCAGCGCTCCAACCTGGAGATGCTCGCATCACACGGCTGGTCCGCGCTGGCGTATTCGTGGGTCGACGAACCGGGCACGGAGCCGACACTGGTCGACATCCCGCTCGAACGGTTCGCGACTGCGGTCACGTTCCTGCGGACACTCGCACAGGTGGACGGCGATCGCGTAACCGCCGTCGGTACGTCCCGCGGTGCGGAAGGACTGCTCGCCGCCGCCTGCGACGGATTGCTCGACGTGAATGGTCTCGTACTGACGAGCCCGAGTTCGGTGTCGTGGCAGGCCATCGGACCCGAGGGAGAAATCCCCGATACGCCGTCGTGGACGCGTCGCGGCCGGGCAGTCCCCTGGGCGCCCCTCCCCGGCGGGACCCTGATGCCGCAGCTCATCCGGAACGCGTGGCACGCCCACCGCGACATCGCCGCAGGGCGGCCCAGCCTGCTTCGGCTCGGCACCGCCTACCGTGCCGGTCTCGCCGCCGCACCGGCGAATTCGATACTGCACTCCGAGCGTGTCGCAGCGCCGCTCCTGTGCCTGACCGGTGAGGACGACGAGCTCTGGCCATCGGCCGACATGGCCACCGCCCTTCTGGCGCGGCGCGCGGAACGACACGACGAGCACCGGTGCTTTCCCGGCGCCGGCCACCTGGTTCGGTGGGGAATGTTTCCGTCGGGTGCCCAATGGACCGGTGGCATCGCCCTCGGTGGGGGCGGCATCGGGCAGGCGCGTGCCCAACGCGAAGCGATACAGTGCGTCCTCGGTTTCCTGTCCCGCACGGCCGCCACGACGAGTGCCTGATGGGCACCGGAGGCGGGAATACCGCATCCTCGGACCGCGTCGTCGGATCGATCGTCGACATGGCAGGTGTCTCGCGGGCCAAAGTGTTTCCGCGCTCACGGTTGTCGGCCTTCGCCGAAGCGGGGGCGGGGGCGTCATCGAGCTGGAGTGTGTTTTGCGTCGACGACCATCTCGCGTTCACGCCCTCCTTCTCCGTGACCGGCGATCTTCGGCTCCGCATCGACCCCGACGAGGTCCGGGACCTCGGCAACGGCACGTACTGGGCTCCGGCGAATCTCTGCGAGCAGGACGGAACACCGTCGCAGGCGTGCACCCGAGGCGCGCTGCGGCGGGTGACGACGCGGTTGGCGGAGTCCGGTCTGAGCGCACGAACCGGCCACGAGATCGAGTTCACGCTCTTCGACGCGGCGAGCACCGAAGAATGGTCCGCATACGGCCTCAATGCCGTTCTCGCGCAGGAAGAATTCATCGAACGGCTGCTGGCGGCGGCGTCGAGCGCCGAGCTGCCGATCGAACAGGTCCACGCCGAGGCTGGGCTGAATCAATTCGAGGTGGCGCTCGCCCCCGCGGATCCCGTCGAGGCGGCCGACAATGCGGTGCTGGCCCGCGCCCTGATCAGCCGGGTCGCGCGCGTTCAGGGACTCCGGGCGTCGTTCTCACCTATGCCCGTCGCAGGTGGGGCGGGAAACGGTGCCCATCAGCACGTGTCGTTCACCGAACGCGGCCTGCCGATCCTGTCGGGAGGGCCGGGCCCGCACGGGCTCACTCTCGCCGGTGGTGCCGCGGTCGCCGGGATTCTGCGAGCGCTACCCGAGTTCACGGCCGTTCTCGCCGGGTCGGTGCTGTCGCACCTGCGTTTGCGCCCAGGCATGTGGTCGGGGGTGTTCCGCTGCTGGGGCCTGGAAAACCGCGAGGCAGCCGTCCGCCTCTGCGCGGACACTGCCGGGAATCCGCACGGCGCGAACCTGGAAATCAAACCTATCGACCCGTCCGCGAACCCGTATCTGAGTAGCGCCGCCATTCTCGGTGCCGCCCACGACGGCATCACCGGCGGGCTTACGCTCCCGGACGAGGTGTCGGTCGACCCCGCGGACTTGTCCGGCACCCACGCCGTCGATCTTCTCCCGACCCTGTCGTCCGACATGCTCGGAGCATTCGAATCGTCGGCGCTCGCGCGCGACTTGTTCGGGCCGCTGATCATGGAAGCGCTCGTGGCGGTCAGGGGTTACGAGCACGCCGAATACCGGGCGAAACCGGTCGACGAGGTCGCGCAACGCTTCCGGTACGCGTGGACGTCCTAGTCAGTTGCGGAACTCCGGATGCGGAACCGCGGTCACACGTTCGTGTGAGGACGTCCGCTATTCTTTCCACGGTCGCCGAGCATGTCGGTGACCCGGGTCCGGGGGTGGACCTCGATGCGGATATCAGGGGGAGAATTCGTTGTCAGAGGGCGATATGACGTGGCCGGACAGTGTCATTGCGTCGCTGGACGGGACCGGTGCGACGCAGCGTCCGCTGGACGCCGTCCCCGGGTTGCCGCCGATACTCGGCGGACGAGACGTTGCGGTTGTCAAGGTCGACCCCGACATGCTGCGTGCGATGTCCACCGCGCTCGGTGGCATTGCGCGTGAGGTCGAGGCGTTGGGTGGCCGCCGTAGCTTCGAGCATGCGGTTCGGGCCGTCGAGGGGTCCGACACAGCGGCAGCGTGCCGGGACGCCGGCGACATCCTCGCGTCCGCGCTGGGAGTCGCGGCCAGTCGCATCGACGAGATGGCGTTCATCGCGGGTGACGGGGCCGAGAACTACGAGGTCACCGACACGTCGTTCGCGTCGCAGTTGTCGGCGATGGGAGAGATGTGATTCCGCGTAGGTCGCAACTGCATGTCTGGAATCCGCGGGATCTCACACTGGCGGGCGAGGAAATCGGACGGACCGCCGAAGACACGCGAACCCGAGCGGACGACGTCCTGCGTGCTGTCGCGGATCTGGGCCGGAACGACGACTGGCGCGGTCCGGCGCAGGCGGCTGCCGAGTTGCGAGCGAACAGTGAGCGCACGGAAATCCGAAGGCTCGCCGACGATCTGGAGGATCTGTCGAACGCACTCGTCGGTGGGGCCGATCGCCTCGGCCATGCGCGGGACTATGTCGCCATCGTGATCGACAAGGCGGCAACCGACGGATTCACCGTCTCCGACGACTGGCAGATCGTCAGCCCGCCGACGACGATGAGCGAGGCCGAGGCCGCCGAACATGCCGACCTGCTGGAGTACTGGCGCAGCCAACTCGGTGCAGCGCTGACGGAACTCGACACCGCCGATCGGGACATGGCGACGGCGATCCGGGACGCGCTCGGCGCCGTGGCGGCGAGCGCCCCGGCGTCCGCGGGCCTGTCGGGGCACGAGGGCGCCGCGCTCGGCGAGCAGGTCGCGCGAGCCGGTTCCGACATTCCGCAGGACGTCCGTGACCGTGTTGCCCGGGAAATCGCGGCCGCAGGGCTCACTCCCGAACAAGTGAAGACGCTGGCCGACGGCGGCAAGGTCACCGATCTTCCACAGGGAACGATCGACTTCCTGCAGCAGTTTTATACGGCGGCAGGCAAGGACGGCTTCCTCGCCCTGTCCGAGCAGTACAGCGAGAACGGACGCACCGAGGCCGCCAGCGCGCTGTCCAACGGTCTCGCCGCGGTGTCGAACTACAACGTCGGCAGTGCCGGCGGAGACGTCGGCGGTCGGAGCCACATCCCGGAAAGCCTTCGAGGGCTATTCGAGGGCCCGGTGACGTCGACCGGCAACCTCACGAAGGGTGCGCACGACGCCCCGCAACCTTCTTTGGTCGTCAACAACGGCGACGACCTGGCACGCTTCACCAAAGCCTTCGGTCTCGCGGACCCGGGCGTCCAGCAGGGCAGTGAGCTGAGCGAGAGCCTCCTCTCCCGTGCCGGCGAGATCGCCTCGGCCACCAACGACAAGAGTCTCTTGATCGGGGACTCGTTCGACCACAACACGCTGGGCCGAGACAGCGTCGACACCCTCCTGCAGGACATGGTCGGCGTCGGTGGTCGCGATCATGTCGCGGTCCACAACATCCTGTCCGGCGAAGGCATGCAGGCCGACTACAACCGCGACGACGTCATCATGCCTCTGCTGCAACGTGATTGGGTTGACGGCGGCGAACAGAAGGTGGCCGGGATGTTCGACTGGATCGCCGACGACGCCAGGCCCTCCGATCCGTCCGATCCCGGCGAAATCTTCCGGTCGCGACAGGCCGGCGAATCGGCATTCGGACTCGCACAGATCCTCGCCGCGAAAGACGCCGAGCTACTCGATATCCCGGGGATGAAGGGGCAGGCAATCGGTGAGGTGAACCCCGACATCACGCAGGCGTTGGGCGCAACGCTCGCACCCTACATCGGCAATATGGTGGGGGTGCCCGGCGACTTCGCGGGCACTTCGGGTTTCACTAGCTCGACCGGTGGAGAATTCGGGCTCGAGAACGCGCCCCGCCTCTTTTCGGTGATCGACTCCAATGCCGATGCGGCAAGCTACTTCAACGCGCAGGCGTTCGGAATGTCGGCTCAGCTCGAGCAAGCGTGGGCGTTGGATTCGCCTGCTCCTCATATCTCGCACGATCAATACGGATGGTGGGCAGGAAGCATTCAGGGCGTTGTAGATAAAGGATTCGACCTCGAGTTCGCCGACCGATCTGGGGACGAAGCGTCAAGTACTTCGTCCGGGTTCGAGAACAAAGGCGTTGCCTACGACACCATCAGAACAGTTGTGAGTAAAGGCGTCGAGTTCATTCCTGGTGCCGGCCCCCTGATATCGAGTGGGATCGATCTTGCGGATCCGGCATTCAAAAGCGCGGTGATGGGCGCGGTGCCCGATAATACTGCGCAGCAGAACACTCAATTCTCCGATGAGTCGCACCTCGCGAAGCAGTACTACCAAATTGCCCTGGGGATTCAGTCGGCGAATGGTGGAGTGCTTGATCCCTACGAGGGTCTGGACAGATTCCGCGACGGGGAGAACGGCCCCTTGCTGTCATACAACGAGATCGCGGGCGACCGCCCCGATTCGAATCTCCCGGTTCTCGGTGCGAACCTTTCCAGTTACATCGTCGAAGCGGGATACACGGGATTGGGTGAGTTCGTAGACCAACTGAACGCAGGGCGTGAATACGTTCAGGATGCGACGTACGGCCAGTGAAGAGACGTTTGATCGTCGTAGCGGTCACGACATCCGTGCTGGCAGCAGGGTGCGGATCGAGTGGGTCGGAGCCACCAGCGGTCGAGACGGTCTCGAGGTACTCGGTTCCCGACAATGTGGGCTTCAATTATCGGTGGTCGGCTGATCCCGGTATTGATCTGCACAGCGGGCAGGCGACGGTTGTTCGCGCGTATGTGGAGTCCTATTACCTCTCGATCAACAGCAATTCTCTCTCGGCCGCGTATCCCGGATTCGCCGAGGCGGTTCCCCAGCGCAAGCGAGCCGACTTCGACCACCCCGTCGACCCGATCGAGCGGCGGTACGTCGGCACCCAGTTCCAACACCTGATGTGGATGACGAAGACCGAACGTGGTTGGTTCGCCACGATCTGCACGGGCGACTACTCGGTGATGGAAGTGGGTCAGGACGAGAAGTTCTACAACATCGGGTCGAAGTATGTGAATGCGGAGACCGTGGAACTGATCGCACCGAATGACACGTCCGCAACGTCTGCGAGGTCCTACGGACCGGAACGCGCGCCCACCATCAACGTGTTCGATGGTTGGACACTTGCCGAGCATGTGAAAGGCGCGCGCGATCAGAACGCTTATGCCGAGTGCGACTCGCGAATGCCGGATGGGAGGGATGTGCGACCGCAGAAGGCGAACCTCCCACACGACACCCCCTACCCGACGCTTGCTCCGTATCCGGGGTGGCCGCGGTACGACGAGAGCTGACGGCCGGCCCCGACCGCCGGTGGAAGGGCACCGTCGCCGCCGCCTTCGGCCCGGTCCTATCCTCGACTGCGGCCCCCGTGCTCGACGGGGGTTCGCGGGAGTGATCGGACGGTATGAAGTGGGCAGCAGAAACGGCGTCGTCTACGCAGACGACCTCGCGGTGGGTGACAGGTTCGAGCTGGGCTCGTACACGGTGACCGAGCAGGAGCTGGTGGAATTCGCCGGCCAATGGGATCCACAGTCTTTTCACATCGATCGCGAATCTGCAGAGGGCGGATATTTCGGCGGGTTGATCGCCAGCGGTGTGCACACGATCGCCATCTGCCAGCGGCTGACCGTGACCAGTCTTTACAACGACTGGAGCGTCATCGCCGGCAAATGCTTCCGGAACGTCAACTTCCTCCGCCCGGTCCGACCGGGTGAGGTGCTGACCGGGTCCATGCTGATCGACAATGTCGTGCTGGACGACCGCGGGCGCGGCCTGGTGACTGCCGCCGCTGAGATCGTCAACGGGGACGGCAAACCGATGCTCACGATGGTCACCGAGATGTTCATGCGCAGCAGGCCCTGACCGGAATTCCCAGATATTTTTGCCGTAAAGGATTGTTTGCCGATTCTTTGGGTATCGCCCATGGGCAGAGTCACCTACCTATGGAGGCATCATGAAGGTCGGCATCAGATTGGCCGCGGTCGCGGTGTGTGCAGCTGCGCTCGGTGTGGGAACCACCGGCGTTGCGTGGGGCGACGCTCTCGACTCGGCTGTGGTCCCGGTGCGAGCACCGGATGTAGTGCAGCCGTTGCCCCCCGGAGTTCCGCAGTACGGCCCCGCCGGTTGCGACGACTGGGCAGAACCCTATGAGAACAACGTTCCGGCCTGGGGCGCCGACCCGTACAACCAATACGACAACTGGTGCGACGGCCCCGACGACGGCATCCCGCAGCCCGCCACCTACAGCGGTGACGAGGGCGGCGGCGACTCGCCGAACGAACCGTAACCTCGGCTCGGTCCCGACGCGCCCCGGCAGCTTCAAGGCCGGGGCGGCGACGTCATGCGCCGGAGGGAGGTTGGTGTAGGCCGAACGCGGATCCCTGGTCGTCGTGACAGAGCGTGAATCGTCCGAACCGTGCCACCGACTCGGGCTCTTCTCCGAGGTCGACTGCATCGACCGTCCCTCCGAGCGCCAGGACCTTCTGCTTCGCGGCGTCGAGGTCAGCTACCCGGAAGAACACGTACGGGCCGGCGCCCGGGTCGCCGCCGTGGATGCCGCCCGGAACATTGGGCGTGTTGATCGCGTATCCGGACCCGCCGGGACCGGGTTCGAACTGCCAGCCGAACAGGGCCGAATAGAACTTTCGGCCCTGTTCGGCGTCGGCCACACCCAACTCGAAAAACGACACGTCACCTGACATGAGCACTCCTCCGTCCGAGATCGTGGAGGTGACGCTACGCCGGGCGACCGACTTCCGGACCGGCCTCGGCAGTCGAGTGACGGTGTCGTGAACTGTCACCGGGTGGCATTTCGGCTCCCCTAGGGTGGGTGGTGTGCGCGGCGAGGCGACCGCATCCTTGACGAAACCGATTCCGAGCGATCCCGATCTCCGACGGTCGGCATCACGGTTTTCACATCCCGGTCGGGTTTCGAAATGGAGGAACAGATGTCGCCCTATTGCCGTGTCGATTCCGTGGCGGAAAGCTCGAGAGCACGAGTGGACCGCCTCGAGGGAAGGGCGCTGGAGGAGGACGGCTACGTCCTCGTCCGCGACGTGGCCGATCGAGCCGCTGCTGCCGAAGTGGTTCGCTCCCTTGGGAATTTGGTACCGCAGTACAACGGTCATCTCACGCATGACGTGACCTACCGGCCGGGAAACGATCACCGGGCGTACTCACAGAGCGCGAACACGATTCTGGCGCACACCGAGGCTCCCGGATGGGATCCGAGCCCCGCCTATCTCGCTTTGTATTGTCATCGCCAGGCGCGCTGCGGGGGAGGGCATACCGACCTCCTCGACATACGGCACTTGGTCGAGGCCCTCGAACCGGCCGAGCTCGCGCTGATGACCGACGCCGAACTGGTCTTTCCCGGCCCTGACGGCGGAGTGCACACCACCATGCTGGGCTCGGACACTACCGGGCGCACTGTTCTGCGGTTCAGCTACAACCTGCTCACCGCCGCCGACTACGATCCCCACCGCGACGCCGACATCGACGACTCCCTGCTGCCGCTCGGTCAGGCCGGCCGCCGGTTGGCGCACCGCGTCAGCGACCTGTTCCACACGCTGCGCACGCGTGTGCTGATCCCGGAGAATGCGCTGCTCATCTGGGACAACCAGCGCATGCTGCACGCGCGGTCGGAGTACGCCGACCGCACCCGTCACCTCACTCGTTTCTGGGCCGGCGACCGGAGCCGCGCATGACCATCGACGACCTTCAACTGCAACGCTCCGATGCCGATGGGCTGGTGCACTTTCCGGGACTTCCGGCGTTCGACCCCGCCGACGAAACCGAGAACGCCATCATCCGCCGCCTCGCGGGGAACTGGCACCGGCGGTCGACGGTGAAGCGCGACGAGCCCGACCTCGACGAGCTGTTCGTTGCCGGCCGGGCGGACTATCCGGAGAAGCTTGTGCCGTTCCGCGCGCACCCGACGTGGCAGGCGATGCCCGACGCGCTGCGTTCGCGGCTACTGAGCTGGGCGTGGATCGCCTATAACCGGCATACGGTGCTGGCCGAGCAACGTGTCGCCAATCCGGCCTTCGCGCTGGTGATGGACGGTGAATTTCCCGGACTCGGTGGTCCGGATCTGGAGATCGCGCTCGCCCAGGCCATGGTCGACGAGCAGTACCACTCCCTGATGCATATCAATGCGAGCGCGCTGACGAGGCGCAAACGGGGGTCCTTGTTCCCCGACAGCGCTCTTCCCGAGTCGCATACCTCGCGGATGCACAGTCGGTTGCGGGACGAGGCCGCGGAGCGCTGGCAGCGCAGCCTCACCACCTTGGCGTTTGCCACCGTCTCCGAGATCTCGATCAACGCGTACCTCGATCTTCTTGCCGGCGATCGGGACATTCAGGTGGTCAATTCCACTACCGCGCAACTGCACAACCGGGACGAGTACTGCCATGCGTCGATTTCCGACGAGATGGCGAAGCTCGTGTATGACGTGCTGGACGCCGACAAGCGCCGCTTCTTCCTCGACATGCTCGTGGCAGGGCTGGAGGCGTTCGTGGCCACCGACTACTCCACCTGGGAGGCGATCTTGCGGATCGAGCGGGTCCCCGGTTGGGAACGGATGGTCGCCGACGTTCGCTCCGAGAGTTCCGGGGCGCGGCTCGTGCGCGACTACAGCGGCCTCCACTCGCTGATGTCGGACATGGATGTCCTAGGGGAAGTCGACTTCGACTGGGGCCTGGCGGTGACGAACACATGACACTCGCCCTCGATAGCCACACGGCGCTGAACCCGCGGTCGGTCAGCGGTGACCGGCTACGCAAGCTCGTCGTCGAACGCACCGGCGACCCGGTCCTCGCACATGAGGCGCACGTGGTGTCCCAGGTACTGCCGTTCAAGGTCAGCAGCTACGTGGTGGACGAACTGATCGACTGGGATCGTGCACCCGACGACCCGATCTACCGCCTGACCTTTCCGCACCGCGACATGCTCGAACCCGAACACTTCGCGGTGATCGAGCAGGCGGTGGTACAGGGCGACCGGGCCGGAATCCGCAAGGCGGCCGACGCGGTTCGAGGCTCCCTCAACCCACACCCAGGCGACCAGATGAGCATGAACGTTCCCCAGCACGACGACATCGACGGCTCGGGGATGCAACACAAATATGCCGAGACACTGCTGGTGTTTCCCCGCCAGGGACAGACCTGCCACAGCTACTGCGGCTACTGCTTCCGCTGGGCCCAATTCGTCGACCAGGCCGACCTCAGGATGGCCGTGTCCGGGCCGGAGGCGATGACCCGGTACCTCGATCGGCATCCGATGATCACCGACGTCCTGTTGACCGGCGGCGACCCGCTGGTGATGCGCACCGATCTGCTGGCCTCCTACCTCGAGCCCCTCCTCGAACCCGAACGCGAACACGTCGACACGGTCCGGATCGGGACGAAGGCCGTGTCGTTCTGGCCCTACCGCCTGCTGGCCGGACCCGAAGCGGACAGCGTGCTGCGGTTACTCGAGCGGCTGACCGCAGCGGGTAAGCACGTCGCGGTGATGCTGCACCTGTCCCATGTCGCGGAGTTGCAGACCGATGTGGCCAAGGCGGCGCTCGCTCGATTGGCGTCGACGGGAGCGGTGCTGCGCGCCCAGGCCCCGGTGGTGCGTCACGTCAACGACGACCCGCGTGCGTGGGCAGACCTGTGGCAGGCGCAGGTGCGTCACAACGTGGTGCCTTACTACATGTTCGTCGAACGGGACACCGGTGCCCGGCCGTACTACGGTCTGCCGCTGGCAAGGGCGTACGACATCTATCGCGAAGCGCTGCAACAAGTCTCCGGTCTCGGTCGGACCGCGCGCGGACCGGTGATGTCGGCGTCACCCGGAAAGGTCGTGATCGACGGCGTCGTCGAGCTCGACGGCGGACGCGCGTTCGCGCTGCGCTACCTGCAGGCCCGCAACCCGCAGATGGTCGGCAGGCCGTTCTTCGCCGTGTACGACGAGCAGGCGCAGTGGTGGGACGAACTACGCCCGTACGGTCCCCGCGACCGCGAATTCTTCGGGGGACTCTCGTGAGGGTCACTGCACATGAGATCAGCCTGACGCAGAGGCACGTGTGGCGTTCGGCCAGGGAAGCGATTCCGGTGCAGCGTGCCCTCGTGGTCGAGGTCGAACAGGACGGTGTCACCGGATTCGGTGAGGCTTCCGCTTTCATGACCGCCCACTACAACTCCGGGGTGGACCAGCTCCACGCGGATCTGCGCCGGATCGCCCCGCTACTGGAAGACCTCGGTCCCGCCGACCCGTTCGCCGTGTGGCGCAGGCTGTTCGCGGCGCTGCCCGATTCGCCGTTCGTCCTGGCCGCCCTCGATACTGCGGTGCACGACCTGCGGGCCCGACTGCTCGGCGTGCCGCTGTGGCGGGCCCTCGCTCTGGACTCTCCGCAGGAATTGCGTTCGAGCTTCAGCATCGGGCTCGACGAGACCGAGATGATGGTCCACAAACTGTGCGAGCGGCCCGGATGGGCGGCGTACAAGGTCAAGCTCGCCGATCCGGGTGATCTCACCGTGCTCGAGGAACTCCGCCGCCACACGAGTGCGCCGTTCTATGTGGACGGCAACTGCGGCTGGACCCTGTCCCGACTGCTCCCGGTGCTGCCCGCCCTGCAGGACCTCGGCGTTCAGTTGATCGAGCAGCCGTTTCCGCGATCGGCGTGGTGGGACACGCGGACACTGAAGCAGCACAGCTCGATCCCGGTGATCGCCGACGAGAGCATCACCTCGATGCAGGATTTCGCCGCGTGCGCCGAGGCGTTCGACGGCATCAACGTCAAACCGATGAAAGCCGGCGGCATCACCCCATCCCTCGTGCTGCTGCGCCGGGCCCGCGAGCACGGTCTGCTCACCATGCTCGGTTGCATGCCCGAGTCGGTGGCCGGGGTGTCTGCCACGGCCCACCTGGGCGGACTAGCCGACTACCTCGACGTCGACGCCGTCGACCTGCTGGCCGTGAACACCGGCTTCGGGGTCTCGCTCGACGGTTCCGGCCGCGTCAGTCTCCCGGATCGGCCGGGGTCCGGATACCTGCCCGACCCCACCGCCCACGGCTGGCGCGTTCGGCCGGTGAGCGCCGAAGCGGTACGACCGGTCCGCCACCGAGTGCTGCGGCCCGGGCAACCTGTGGCGACCTGCGCCTATCCCGAGGACTCTGCCAGCGGCGCCCGGCATTTCGCCGCCCTCGACGCAGGGCGCGTGGTCGGGGTGGCCTCGCTGTACGACGAGGATCCCGAGTACACCGTGCCGGGACTGGCCGCCGGCCGCGGCCGGCGCCTGCGCGGCATGGCCACTCTCGAGGAGGTCCGCGGCACCGGCGCGGGCAGCGCGCTACTCCGCACCGTGCGCACCAACGCGGTGCTGTCCGGCGCCGACGCGCTGTGGTGCAACGCGCGCACCACCGCCGCGGGCTTCTATCTCGCACAAGGCTTCCGCGTTCTCGGACCCGAATACGACATCCCGGGCATCGGACCCCACGTCTTCATGCATTGGAGTGCTTCATGATCAACCCCACTCGATGGCCCGAGCAGCAGGCGCGCACCCTCGCCGCGCGGGCGTTCCGCGAGGCCGGTGTCCCGGCGGGCAACGCCGAGCAGGTCGCCGACGCCCTGGTCGATACATCCCTGCGCGGCATCGACACTCACGGTCTGCGGCTGCTTCCGCAGTATCTCGACGAGCTCGCGACCGGTGTCGCGAAGGCAACGGCCACGCCGACCGTGGTCTCGGACCGCGGGGCGGGTCTGCTGCTGGATGCGGACGGCGCGCTGGGCGTACTCGCCGGATTGGCCGCCGCCCGGCTGGCCGCCGAGCGAGCCCGGGAATTCGGCGTCGCGGCCGTGGGGGTGCGCAATTCCAACCACTTCGGTGCGGCGTCGGTATACACCCGGCACCTGGCCCGGCACGGGCTGGTCGGCATCGCGGTGACCTCGGCCGCCTCGCGGGTGGCGCCGTTCGGCGGGGTCGAGCCGCTGTTCGGAACCGACCCGATCAGCGTGGCCGCCGGCGTCGGAGACGACGAGTTCGCCCTCGACATGGCCACCAGCCAGGTGTGCTTCGGTGAGGTGAAGCAGCGCCGGGCCGAGGGGCGCCCGCTGAACAGCGGCTGGGCGACCGACCTCTACGGCCGTCCGACCGAGGTGCCCGAAGAGGCGTACGCACTGTCGCCGCTCGGCGGATACAAGGGGCAGGGCCTCGCGATGGCGGTCACCCTCCTCGGGGCCGTGCTGACCGGATCGCCGCCGGATTGGCGGCTCGCACAGGTCGGCGACGGAACACCCGGCCGCAGTCGCGGCGTCGGTCACTTCGTCCTGGCCCTGGATCCCGGTGCCTTCAGCGGGCAGAACAGTTTCACCGCCGGACTGGTCGACCTTCTGGATACCGTCCGCGCGGCGACGCCGGCCACGGACGCCCCCGTGGTGGCGCCCGGCGACCCTCAGCGCGCCCACCAACGAGAACGGTCCGAGCGAGGCATACCGCTGGACGCACGAACCGCAGAAGTACTGGCCGGCCTGTCCGGGAACGTCGCCGCCGACCCGGAGAAGGAGATGGTCCGATGATTCTCGTACTCATCAGCCCGCGGGCTGCGGGGCTGCCGTTCGCCGGGTGGCTTCCCGAGGAGCGTGGACGGATGGTGGCGGTCTGCGCCGCGGGAGCGGAACCGGCCGAGGGATTCGCCGAGGTCATTCCGGTCGCCGACTACAGCGACGACGTCGCGGTGCTGCGGGCGGCCCGCGCTCTTGCGCGCTGGCACCGCCCGACCGCCGTGCTCGCCTTGGCCGAGGTCGACGTCGAGCGCGCCGCGGTGTTGCGCGGCGACCTCGGTCTGCCTGGGCTCGACACCGGCACGGCGGCCGCCTACCGCGACAAAATTCTGATGAAAGAACTAGCCCGCGATGCAGGACTGCTCGTGCCGTCCTTCGCGTCGGTGTGCACCCCGGCCGACGTCACCGGTTTCATGGCGGACCACCCGGGACGTGTGGTGGTCAAGCCGCGCAGTGGATCCGGTTCGTCCGGCGTGTACGTCCTCGATTCCCCCACACAGGCAGACGGCCTCGCCGACGACCTCGCGGCAACGCCGTACGAGGTCGAAGAGTTCGTCGACGGCGCGGTGCACCATGTAGACGCATTCCGGGTGGCCGGGCAACCGGTGGCGGCGGTCGCCTCCCGCTACACCGGCCAAGGTTGCCTCGAACACTGGACCGACGCCCCGTTCGGCTCGCGGTCGGTCGATACCGCCGACCCTGTCCATGCGCGCCTGGTGGAGGAGACCTGGCGACTCGTCGATGCACTCGCCTCGCCTCCCACGGTCTGTGTGCACGCCGAGTTCTTCGTCACCGGCAGCGGCGACATCGTCCTGTGCGAAGTGGCTGCCCGAATCGGCGGCGGCCCGATTCCGATCATGTTGCGGCACATTCTGGGAATCGACCCACGGCACCTGTGGGCACGCGTCGAATGCGGCCTTCCCGTAGACGTGGACGCGGTACGCCGGCACGTGGCAACGGCACCGCACGCCGCCTTCTACGGCGTGCCACCCCGGCAGGGCCGGGTGCGGCGAATCCCCGACGCACCGCCCGGTGTCCACGACTTCACGGTGAACACCCATGTCGGGGACCACTGGAGCGCCAGCCGATACAGCGGGCGCAAGTCGGCGGACTTCCTCGCTTTCTGGGTGGTCACCGACTCGGACTTCACCGCTCTCGGGCGCCGGCTCGTCGCCACCGCCGACCGTGTTGCCGCCGAATTCGACTGGGACCGCGACGAAACGGAGAACGCAGCATGACCGGCAGCAGCACCCTCACCGGTGGCCTCACCGCCCACCTCCTTCCCTCCGGTGCCCGCCCGAGCGCTCTGGACTTTGCGGGCATCGCCGAGCCGGACATCATCTGGGAGGACGCGCGGTGGTGCCGGTTCGTCGAACGCACCGACCTGCACGACGTTCGTTATCTCGAGGTGCGGGAGGACGGACAGACCGTTGCCCTGGCTCCGCTGCTGTTCACCGCACAGCCCGGTGGCCTGCTCTTCTACGATCCGCCCCGGCTGGTGGGAACCCCGGGTGCACTGGCCGAACCGGAGCTGCTCGACGAGACTGATCGGCAGCGCTGGGCCGAGCTCAACGCAGCGCTGCCCGGCGCGCGCGAGGACCAGTATCCGTCGCTCGCGCTCGCGACGTTCGGGAACCACCACGGGGTGGCGCACGCTCCCGGCCGCACGCACGACGAGCGCCAGGCCGTCATGGCCGTCCTGCCCGAGCTGCTTCAGCAGGCCGGCGACGAACTCGGCTGCCGCAGTGTGGCATTGCTGTATGTCGGCGAGTCAGACGCCGAGGCGGTGGACCACTGCGCCTCCCGTGCCGGATACACGGCAACATTGCTGGGCGCTGAGGGCGTGCAGGACCTGGCCGCTGACAGCTGGACGGAGTACGTGGCGGGGCTGAGCAAACGCCGGCGCGTGCGGCTCCGCAAGGAGGTCGCGGACTACGAGCGGGCGGGCATGCACACAGCGGTTCGGTGTGGGCCGGAGGCACTCGACGACGAGGTGATCGCCCTCCAGGTCGCACACCGGGCCAAGTACGGACTGCCCGGCGGCGAGGATCGGGTTCGCCGCGACTTCGACTCCGTCCGCGAGGAATTGGGTGACGCGTGTGTGGTGCTGCGCACCGAACGCGCGGATCGGCTGGTGGGTTTCGTGCTCTACCTACGCACCCGGGACACGCTGTTCGCGCGGACCGCGGGATTCGCCGCCGATGCTCGCGGTTGCTATCTCACGCTGACGTACCACGAGACGGCAAGGTGGGCCGTGGAGCACGGCATCCGTCACGTCCACTACGGCATGGCGGCCTACGAGGCCAAACATGCTCGCGGGTGCCGACTACGCCCCCGCTGGGGCTGGTTCTCCTTCCGCGGAGCCGGCTCCGACATCTTTTCCGAGACCCTCGCGCTGCAATCACAGAGCATCGAACGCCGGCTCGAACTGGTCGGTGCGCCCGCGGCGCCGGTCGCGTCCCGACACCTCTCTGCCCCTACCGAACCGAAAGTGGAACGATGAAACTGACCCCGACCAGCACTGTATGGATGGACGGCGAGTTCGTCGCGTGGGACGAGGCCCAGGTCCACGTGCTGACGCCGAGCCTGCACTACGGGTGGGGCGTCTACGAGGGCATCCGTGCCTATGACACGGAGAGCGGCCCCGCGGTGTTCCGGCTTCGCGATCACCTACGACGGCTCCACGACTCGGCCCGGGTGTATTTGATGGACCCGGGATGGTCGGTGGATGAGCTCACCGAGGCCTCCCTCGAGTTGCTTCGCCGCACCGGCCTGGACTCCGGCTATCTGCGCCCGATCGTCTACCTCGGCTACGGCTCGATGGGCGTCGCCCCAGCGTTGGACAGCACCCGGGTCGCGATCGCGGCCTGGCCCTGGGGTTCCTACCTCGGCGAGTCCGCGGAACAGGACGGCTGTCGCCTGATGGTCAGCAGTTGGCAGCGCAACGGCATCCACGCCGTTCCGCCGCTTGCCAAAGCGACTGGAGCCTACGTCAATTCGGCACTGGCAAAGGTGGGCGCGCTGCGCGCCGGTTACGACGACGCGCTGATGCTCACCGCCACCGGTCACGTGGCCGAGGCGTCCGCGGCGAACATCTTCGCCGTCCGCGACGAGGTACTGATTACGCCGCCGATCAGCGACAACATCCTGCCCGGCCTCACCAGGGACACCGTGATCACCCTCGCCCGGGATCTGGGGCTCACTGTGAAGGAGCAGAGCCTGACCCGCAGCGAACTCTACGTCGCCGACGAAGCGTTCCTCACCGGCACTGCTGCCGAGATCGTCCCGGTGGCGTCGGTCGACGACCGCCCGCTCGCCGCAGGTGGTTGCGGTCCGATCACCAAGCAGCTGCGCGACGTCTTCCACGACGTGGTGCGTGGGCGCGTGCCCACCTACCGACACTGGCTGGAGTTCGCATGAACACACGTTCCCTGCTCTCGACCACCGATCAGGTCACCGACGCCTGGGCCGGTAGTGGCCTCGGGATCCTGGAAGGCTTGGTCGCCGAGTTCGCCAGCGGGACAGGCCTACCCGACGACACGCCCACCGCTGTCGCTCGACGGGAGGAGGTCGCCGACCGGGTGGTAACGGTGCTGGGTGCGCGGGCATGGCACGCGCTGCCGGAGGCGTCCCACGGTCGAGCACGCCGCGCGGCACGGCGCGCCGTCGCGTACTCGCTCGCCGCGGATGTCGCTTCCGCCGGCGGGCCCACCGGTGCGAGGGGCGACTGCTGGGTGCTCACCGTCCACGCACTGGAACTGCTCACGGTGGCGGCGCATTTCGACGCCGTCACCGACCGGACCCGCGAGCTGCTCGGACCGACGCCCGCAGGACGGTTGCTCGCCGCCTGGCAGATGGTGAACGACGGCCTCGCCGTCGTGGCTACCACACGCCACGAATGGGTCGGGGCAGATCCCGCGACCGTGGCTGCCGCGGGATGGGTGCTGGTGGACCGGATGAGCCGACTACTGATCGCCGCCGCTCTGATCGCGCAGGCCAAATCCACCGTATTGCCCGCTCCGACGGTCGATCTGCTCGTCAACGCGGCACGCCGGTATGCCTGGAATCATGTGCGCGGCCCTGCGCCCGAGGCCGCCACCGCCACCCACGTGCACCGTTCGGCAGATCTCGTCCGAGCGTTCGCGACCCGAGGAATCCTCCCGTGACCCCGGGCCTACGGCGACTCGGTGGTGTACTTCTTCCCGGCAGTCCCGCGGGTCGCACGCTGGCCGTCGGTGCCGGAATCGACTCGCTCGGTACCGGCATGTTCTTCGCGTCCTTCGCCCTGTACTTCATCGGCGTCGTCGGCCTCAGCGCCAATCAGATCGCCCTTGCGACCACCATGGCGGGTGCGCTCGCCCTGCTCGCCCCGGTGCCCTTGGGCCGGCTTGCCGACCGGGTGGGTCCGGCGCGGTTCTACGTCGCCCTGCTGGTGGTGCGCGGCCTCGGCTACGGCTGCTTTGCGCTTGTCTCCGACTTCACTGCCTACCTACTGCTCACCGTGGTGCTCACCGCCGCCGACCGGTCGAGTAGTCCGATCCAGCAAGCCGTCATCACAGCCGTGATCGGCGGTCACGACCGCACCCGGACGATGGCCACCATCCGCGCTATCCGAAATGTGGGACTGACCGTCGGGTTCCTTCTGGCAGGCATCGTCTTCGCGACGGGCGCGCAGGCGGCCTTCACGGCGCTGTTCGTGGGAAACGGGATTTCCTTTCTCGCCGTCGCGGTGGCCGTGCGACTCGTCCTGCGCAGGACGGGAACGGTAGTGGAGCGTAGGCCTTCTCGCACCGACGGGGATCCGGCCGCGGCTGCCGTGCGCTCACCGCTGCGCGACCGGTGGTTCATGGTGTTCACCGTCGGGAACGGCGTGCTGGCGCTGTACGACACTCTGCTGATCGTTCTGCTGCCGATCTGGATTCTCGAGTACACCACGGTGCCGATTGTGTGGGTGCCGGTGTTCATGGCCGTCAATACCGTCCTGACCGTGGTGCTGCAGGTGTATGTGGCCCGATTCGCCCGCGGTACGGCCGCGGCCACTCGACTCTTGAGCGCGACCGGAGCCCTGATGGCGATCTGCTGTGGATTGCTCGCTCTGGGACACCTGGCCGCGACCGCTACCGCGGTGGTCGCCGTTCTGCTCGCGGTCGTGGTGCTATCCGTTGCCGAGAACGTCCACTCGGTGGCGGCGTGGGAGTTGTCGGCGGAACTGTCGCCGCAGGCTGCCGTCGCCCGCTATCTCGGCGCGTTCAGCCTCGGAATGACCGGCCAGAAGGTGGTCGGCCCCACCCTCCTCGTCGTCGCCCTGCTGCCGACTGGGCTGATCGCTTGGCCCGTCCTGGCCGGCACGTTCGGTGCCGCAGCGCTTCTCTCGCAGACGGCGGCGCGTCGCTGCCACGCCGAACGCGCACGCGCACAAACATTTTCGGACGAGCAGCTACCGGTGTCCCCACTCCAGAAAACACGGTGAAAACATGACCGAACACGTCTTGGTCGTCGGCAGCGGCCGCGACCTTCCGAGCCGGATCCGCAGGGCCCTGCCCGGCACGCAGACCTCCGTGATCTGTCGTCTCGACTTCGTTGCCAAGCTCCGGCAGCTGACCGAGCACACCCGGGTGATCGCCGTGCGGCACGACGCCCCGGACGAGGAATGGATAGCACTGGCCAGGGCGGCGCACGCCCGGCATCCGTTCACCCGCATCGCGACGTTCGGTGAACGCGATCAGGACCGCTGCGCCGCGATCGGCGAGGCGCTAGGCCTGTCCACCCACTCGCGGCGCACTGTCGCGATGATCCACGACAAGAACGCCATGCGCGTGCAGCTTCGGGAGTCGGGCATGGACTCCACGGCCTCCGCCATCGTCGCCGACGTGGACGCACTGCACACGTTCGTGGGGCAACATGGCCTGCCCTGTGTCGTGAAACCGGTCTCCGGCGCGGGCAGCGCGGGGGTGGCCGTGGTTCGGGAGGACGCCGCGCTCGCGGCGGCATTCGAGCGCGCGGGAGGCAGCTTCGACGGCCTCCCGAACAGCGGCGTGCTGGTGGAGCAATTCCACGAGGGACCGCAATTCAGTGTCGAGGCGTTTTCGGAAAGCAGTGAACACCAGGTCGTCGCCATTACGCGCAAATTCTCCGACCCGGCCACCTTCGTCGAACTCGGCCACGTAGCACCGGCCGAACTTTCGGCGGCCGAGGAAGAGCAGGTGCACACCTATGTGGAACGGCTGCTCGACGCACTCGGAGTCGAATTCGGGGCCACGCACACCGAGATCGTCCTCGGATCCCAGGGCCCGAAGGTGATCGAGACCCACGTGCGAATGGGAGGCGACGAAATACCTGCTCTCGCCTTCGACGCCACCGGCGTCGACCTCGCCGGCTGTGTCGTGCGCCAAACGGTAGGGGAAAAGGTTCTTTCGGGAATTCGGGCGGTTCTCGCCGAGGAGCGGCCCGGTCGCTGTTCCGCGATCTGGTTCGCGGCCGCCCCGGTGGCAGGAGTGCTCACAGAGGTCGGCGGCCTCGACGACGCCCGGAACGTCGACGGTGTGACCGAGGTGCAGTTGCTGGTTCGACCGGGGAGCAAGGTCGACGTCCTGGAGTCGTCGGACTCGCGGGTGGCCTACGCACGGGCCCTCGGAGACACGGCCGAGCAGGCGCTCGTCGCCGCTCGCGAAGCTGTCGGCTGCCTCGAATTCCAGGTGCGGGTGGCGGCAGCGGACGTGGTGTCGGTGTGACGTGGGGTCGGACGCGAGGAGTGCGAGCGACCTCGTCGCGGGTTGCGACTGAAAACCGATCGGTTTAGGGTGTGGAGGTAAACCGATCGGTTTCTAGAGTCAGGGAGTCCAATGATGGCGTCAACTCAGCAGGTGGCCCTCGTAACGGGTGCGTCATCCGGTATCGGGCGAGAAACGGCGCTCGCGCTGGTCAAGGCCGGTTTCACAGTTGTCGGTACCAGCCGCGACGCCTCGCGAAGCACCCCGCTCGACGGTGTGACGTTCTTCGACCTGGACGTGACCGAGGAAGCATCGGTCAGCGCCTTGGTCGAGCAGGTGATCGGACGGTTCGGGCGGATCGACGTCCTGGTCAACAATGCCGGCATCGGTTTGATGGGCGCGGCCGAGGAAAACTCCGTTGCGCAGGTGCGGGGCGTCTTCGATATCAATGTCTTCGGCGTGATGCGTATGACGAAAGCGGTGCTGCCGCACATGCGAGCGCTGGGGCGTGGGCGAATCATCAACCTCTCGTCGGTCTACGGGCTGATCCCGGGGCCGTACTTGGCGGCCTACGTCGCGTCGAAGCATGCGGTCGAGGGCTACTCCGAGTCGGTGGACCATGAGGTCCGTGAACACGGCGTGCGGGTCCTCCTGGTCGAACCCGGTGGTACGAACACCGGGTTCGAGGCGAACAGTACTCGGCCCGATTCGCCGCTGCGGGTCTACGACAAGCAGCGCCGGATTGCCGAGCAGGTGCTCGCGGCGGCGGTCGAAGGCGGCGACACCCCCGCCACCGTGGCCCGCGCGGTCGTAGCGGCGGCAACGGATTCGAAGCCGAAGCAGCGGTATACCAGCGGCCCGCTGGCCTCGCGTGTCAGCATGTTGCGCCGATTCGCTCCCGTCCGGATCTTCGACGGCCAAATGCGCAAGTCTCACCGATTGGCCAACTGACGCCTGCTCGACTCCACTGGGAATCTCAGCCTCAGGAGCAACTGATGCGACAGTCGCGATCCGCGTCGCCTTGTCTCGCGGGAGCTACTTGGAGGCCGCTAGTTCCTCGGCGATTTCAATGTCGATTTCCTGCTCGGTCATCTCTCCGAACAGGTGATTGGTGAACATTTCTCGACTCGATCCCGTGGTGGTGGTGCGGTCACTGGAGGCTCCAGCAGCGGCTCTACAAGATGTATCGACGCAGAGTGCGCTGGTGTTTCACCCAGCTCCGAATTTTTTCAAGTGTCTGCTTCAGACCCGGCTCACTCGCGCATTCCGTCGGCAAGCTCCAGGACGCGCCCGACGTATCGGCTCATGAACGTGTTGAACGCCAGTTGTGACAGTTCGGGGCATCCGGCCTTGCGGAAGAAGTGCTCCAAACCGACGAGTTCGGTGCCGATACAGACTCGTTGGTCGTCGAGGTCGGCGAGCCGGCGTACGAGGCGCTCGAGTTCGTCGGCCTTGCTCATCACTTCGTCCATCGGACTTCACCTCGTACTCGATGCGATGGTGGTTTCTCGGTAGGGCAGGCGCGTCAGATGGGGGTCTTTCCGCGTCGCGTCTCCGAGTCTACCAGTTATTCGAACGTGTGTGCGAATAGCTGGCCTGCATGCGAACGAGGTCTTCGGCGCTGCGGCGTCGAGGTGGTGTTCAGTTGTGGGCCGCGGCGCTCAATCGGTTATTGCACCGCACGGTTCCCGTGATCTCGCTGCGCGTGCCTTCGCGACGGAGCAGCGTTCGGCTCAGTAGTACCAAGCCCCAGGGGCCGATCACCCAGACCGGCCAGAAGTAGATCATGACGCCGGTGGCGAGCGAGATGATGCCCCAGATCGCGATGTTGAGGCTTCCGGCGGTGAGCCAGGCAAGCCACTCGATGCGTTGGTGGCTCGGAAGACGCCGGCGTGCAGGATGGGTTGATCGGATCTCGCGCGGGGCAGGTGCGGGGGCGGCCGGAAGGTCGCGCAGCATCTTACGTACCTGTGCTTGAGTGACCGACCGATACACCTGCGCCACCCGTTGGTCGAACTCGTCGATGGTGAGTCGCCCAGCGGTGAGATGTCGGCCGAGTTCGTCGACGACCTGCTCGCGTTCGGAATCGGATATCCGGATGTTGTCCGCGTACTCCATCGGACCCTCCTCGGCGGTGACATTCCACTGTGGAATGTCGCTGTCTTCTATGATCGATATGACACAGTGGAATGTCAACCCCTCACTTACAAAGGACGATGCCATGGCCGAACGCCCCCTCAATGCCACCGCGGCGTCGCTTCTCGGGTTCCTGCACGAAGGCTCGAAGACGGGGTGGGACCTGGTGGTGACTGCCCAGGAACGCATCGGCAAGTTCTGGTCGATCACGACCAGTCAGGTGTATCGGGAGCTTGCGGCGATGGAGCGCGCCGGGTTGATCGAGGCGGGGGAGCGGGGCACCCGCGAGCGCAAGCCCTACACCCTGACCGATCAGGGTCGGCGGGCGTTTGCGGACTGGATCGAACGCGACCCCGCAGCGGAGAACATTCGCTATCCATTGCTGCTCACCGTCGCGTTCGGCGCGCATCTTCCGCCCGAGCGGTTGGCCGCGATGCTGGACTCCCACCGCACCGCACACGAGCATCAGCTCGCCGAGTACGAGCGCGAGGCCGAAGTGCACGGCTCCAACCAATATGCCTTGGCGACACTGGACTTCGGGATCGTGTACGAGCGTGCCGTCCTGGAGTGGTTCGATCGCGTCGGCAAGCGGCTGGGGCGCAGCAAGCGAAGCCGCTGAGCGCGGCTAGCTCACCCGCTGTGGGTGAGGCGCCGGCAGGCTGAGTCCGGGCACGCTGAGGTCGGGCAGTGCTGTGTACTCCGGGCCCAGCAGAGGACCCGGGAGCCTTCCGACGACACGGAAGAGGTAGTGAGTAGTCATGGTGGAGCGGCGTGAGGTTTTACCCATACCCGACCGGCAGCACCTCGGACTGATCACCTATGACGCGAAGGACCCAGATACCGCCTTCCCCCCGATCGAACCCCTGCTACCCCCGCAGAACGCCCCGAACGTTCTGGTGATCCTGCTGGACGACGTCGGTTTCGGGGCGGCCAGTGCCTTCGGCGGTCCGGTGCACACCCCGACCGCGGAGCGACTGCAACGCGACGGCCTCACCTACAACCGCTTCCACACCACCGCCCTCTGCGCACCGACCCGAGCCGCGCTGCTCAGCGGCCGCAACCACCACTCGGTGGGGATGGGCATGATCACCGAAACCGCGACCTCGGCGCCGGGCTCGTCCGGGCTGCGGCCGAACACCAAGGCCGCACTGCCGATGACCCTGAAACTCAACGGTTACTCGACCGCTCAGTTCGGAAAGTGCCACGAGGTGCCGCCGTGGCAGACCTCCCCGATCGGGCCTTTCGACGCGTGGCCGACCGGCGGCGGTGGCTTCGAGCACTTCTACGGGTTCATCGGCGGCGAGAACAACCAGTACTATCCGGCGCTGTACGAGGGCGTGGCGCCGATCGAGGTGGACAAGACACCCGAGGACGGCTACCACCTCACCGAGGATCTCGCCGACCACGCCATCGACTGGATTCGGAGCCAGAAGTCCCTAGCCCCGAACAAACCGTTCTTCGTGTACTTCGCACCCGGGGCCACGCACGCCCCGCATCACGTGCCCCCGGAGTGGGCGGACAAGTACGCCGGCCAGTTCGCCGGCGGATGGGACGCGCAACGCGAGTCGACTCTCGAGCAGCAGAAGCGGCGCGGCGTCGTCCCCGCCGACACCGAACTCACGGCGCGCCCGGAGGCTATTCCCGGGTGGGAGGAGATGGACGACGCACTCAAACCGGTGCTGGAACGCCAGATGGAGGTGTACGCGGGATTCCTCGAGCACACCGACTTTCACGTCGGCCGCGTGATCGACGCGATCGAAACGATCGGCGCCCTGGACAACACCCTCGTCTACTACATCATCGGCGACAACGGTGCCTCCGCCGAGGGAACCATCAACGGCGCATTCAACGAGATGGCGAACTTCAACGGTCTCGCCGCCATCGAGACCCCGGAGTTCATGGCCGAGGTGAAGGACAAACTCGGCACCCCGGAGGCCTACAACCATTACTCGGTGGGCTGGGCGTGGGCGATGTGTGCGCCGTTCCAATGGACCAAGCAGGTCGCCTCGCACTGGGGTGGCACCCGCAACGGCACCATCGTCCACTGGCCCGCCGGGATCCGCAGCAAGGGTGAAGTTCGGTCACAATTCACCCATGTCGTCGACGTGGCAGCGACGGTGCTCGAGGCGGCCGGACTGCCCGAGCCCACGTTCGTCAACGGGGTGCAGCAGGCCCCGCTCGAGGGCCCGAGCATGCTGTACAGCTTCGATCAGCCGGAGGCTCCGGAACGACACGACCTGCAGTACTTCGAGATGGCCGGTAACCGCGGCATCTACTACAAGGGCTGGAGCGCGGTCACCCGGCACAGCACCCCGTGGCTGCCGAACGAGGTGCTGCCCGCCCTCGATGACGACGTGTGGGAACTCTACGACGGGTCGACCGACTGGTCGCAGGCCCATGACCTCGTCGCCGAGATGCCCGATAAACTCGCTGCACTGCAACGGCTCTGGTTGATCGAGGCGGTGAAATTCAACGTTCTTCCCATCGACGACCGCCGCTTCGAACGGCTGAACCCGACCATCGCCGGCCGACCGCAACTCGTGACGGGAACCTCGCAGGTGTTGTTCCCGGGGATGAAGCGGCTCAGTGAACACAGCGTGATCGACATCAAGAACCGGTCGTTTTCGGTAACCGCGGCGATCGAGACGCCGAAGGACGGGCTCACCAACGGTGTCATCATCGCCCAGGGCGGTCGCTTCGGCGGCTGGGCTTTCCATGTCAGGGAGGGGCGAGTGAGATTCGTCTACAACCTGCTCGGCATGAGCGAATTCGTCGTCGGGGCAACCGAAGACCTCGACACCGGCAGTCACCAGGTCCGCGCCGAGTTCGCTTACGACGGAGGCGGTCTGGCGAAGGGCGGCACCGTCACCCTCTACATCGACGGCCGCAGCGTCGGCAGTGGACGGGTCGACCAGACGCAACCGATGGTCTTCTCGGCAGACGAGACCACCGATATAGGCAACGACTTCGGTATGCCGGTGAGCACCGACTACACCGGTGCCGCCAAGTTCAACGGGCGTATCGAGGTCGTGAAGATCGACGTCGGCGAAGACGACCACTCCCACCTCGTCGACCCCGCCGAAGTCGTCCGGGTCGCAACCTCCCGCCAGTAATCGGTCCGACATGACGTGGGCGCTACCCGCGATCGCTGCGATTCTGCTCGCCTACGCGGCGATCTCCGGTCGGACTGCGGGCACGCCGATCACGGCCCCGATCGTCTTCACCGTCGGCGGTTTGCTCCTCGGTGCAAGCACGGTGGGGCTGATCGACGTGCATCCCGCCGCCGAGACGGTGAAACTTCTCGCGGAGGTGACGCTCACGCTGGTGCTGTTCTCCGACGCCTCCCGGGTCGACCTGTCAGCCCTCCGTGCCGAAATCGCCCTTCCCGCCCGTCTGCTGGGCATCGGCCTGCCACTGACAATCGCGGCCGGTTTCGGTGCCGCCCTGCTCCTACTCGGTGATCTGGCGTGGCCCGAGGCGCTCCTGCTTGCGGTGATCCTCGCGCCGACCGACGCTGCTCTCGGCCAGGCCGTGGTCACCCTGCCGATCCTGCCGTCCCGAATACGGCAGGGTTTGAACGTCGAGAGCGGGCTCAACGACGGAATCTGCGTGCCGCTGTTCTTGATCGTGCTGGCGATCGCGCAGGCCGAGGCAGGGGCGATCGGCGGCGGCGCCGCGGCCCGGTTGGTCGCCGAGCAGATCGGTTACGGCATCGTCTCGGGAATCGGTGCCGGGGCGATAGCGGCGGCGATCCTGGTAGTAGCCGGCCGCCACCGCACGATCGATCCGTTGTGGGCGCAGACCGTTCCCTTGACGGCGGCCCTACTCGCCTACACCGTCGCCGTGCCGTTGGGTGGTTCCGGTTTCATCGCTGCGTTCGTCGGCGGACTCACCTTCGGCGCCATCCGCCACCGAGGCGAGGTCAACCACAGCGATGGCGAGAGCAGTGACGGTGCCGACCTTCTCGACGAGGCCGGTGACCTGTTCAACGCGATCACCTTCATCGTCTTCGGCGCCGTGCTGCTCGGACCGGCTCTCGGCCACCTGTCGTGGGCCGTGCTCGGCTACGCAGTCGTGAGCCTGACTGCCGTCCGGATGGTTCCCGTCACCCTGTCTCTGATCGGGACACGTCCGCGCGCCCCCACCGTCGCCTTCCTCGGATGGTTCGGGCCGCGCGGACTCGCGACCATCGTCTTCGTCATCCTCATCTTCGAAGAATCCGGCGAGCTGCCCCACGAGGAATTACTGCTGACCACCGCCGTCATCACCATCGGACTTTCGGTGCTCGCCCACGGACTCACCGCCGCGCCGCTGGCCGATCGCTATGCCAAGTGGTTCCGTCACCACCCCCGAGGCGAGGGCGTCATGGCACCAGATCCCGGTCGATGACATGGCCGCACCGACTGATCACCCACCGCCGAGACCGACCACGGCGATCATCAGGGGCAGGAAGACGATGATCAGGATCGCGCCGACGATGTCGAAGGTGATTCCGCTTCGGATCATCGTGGTGATCCGGACGGCTCCGGAGCCGTAGACCACGGCGTTCTGCGGCGTCGAGACCGGCAGCATGAATCCGAACGATGCGGCGAACGTGGCCGCGAGCGCAGGCACGAAGGGGTTGACCCCGGCGGCCAACGCCACCGGGATCACAATCGGCACCACGACCGCCGCCGACGCCGTGTTGCTCGTCGTCTCCGATACGGCGATGGCCAGCAGCACCGCGAACACGGTGATGGCGACGACGCTCGTCAGGCCCAGCGAATCCGCGACGGATGTGCCGATCGTCTCGGCGAGTCCGGTGTCGGCGAGCAGTGAGCCGAAGATGATGCCGCTACCGAACAGCACGATCGTGCCCCAGTCGATTTCTGCTGCGTCCCGCCAGGTCAGCGTGAATTCGCGATTCTCCCAATCTGTCGGCAGCAGATAAAGCAACGCCGCGCCGAAGACCGCGACCATGCCCTCGTCGAGTCGGTCGCTGATCGTGCCGTAGAGGTCCGAGTCGTTGCCGGCGATCACCGCGACGATACCGGGCAGGATCCACAGCGTCACTGTGACTCCGAACGCGATGAGCGTGTTCTTCTCGGCACGCGACAACGGACCCATTTCTGCGCGCTGCTCAGCCAGGTAGTCGGCGACGCCTTCGATGCGCCGAATCTCCGGTTTGTTGATGCGCAGCAGGATGATGGCGAGCGCGATGAACATCAGCAGGCAGATCGGGAGGGCCATCACCATCCACTGCCCGAAGCTGATCCGCTCCCCGGTGGCCTCCTCGATGAGCCCGCGTCCGATCAGGTTGGGTGGGCTTCCGACCGGTGTCAACAGGCCGCCCACGCTGGCGCTGTATGCGAGCATCAGCATGATCGCGGCACCCACCCGAACCCGCAGCGGGTCGAAGTTCTCGGCGACGACGCCGCGGCGCTGCATGAGCTTCGCGATGACGCCGAGGATGCCCAGGGCGGTGGGCAGCAGCATGGCCACGGTCGCGGTGTTGGATACGAACGCCGAGAGTCCGCACGTGATCGCACCGAACGCGACGATCACACCGGTGGTGGACTGGCCGACACGCGGCAGGGTCAGGATCCGAAACGCGAACCGCCGTGCGACGCCGTGCTCGAGCATCGCCTGGGCAAGGATGAACGCTCCGATGAACGTGAAGATCGTCGACGACCCGAACGCGGCGAGCACCTCGTCGGCCGGCGCCACTCCCAGAAACACCACGATCGCCACCCCGAGCAGCCCGCCGATCGGGATCGGCACCGCCTCGGTCACCCACAACACGATGACGCCGAGCAGCACGCCTGCCAACGTCTGCTGGTCGGGCGGTATGTCGATCGGCAGGGCGAGGAAGACGATCGTGATCAGTGGCGCCAGAAAGAGCCCGATCGTGCGGCGGCCCTTCTCGAATCGCTCCTCGGCGGGTGAGAGCTGCTGTTCGCCGAGGCTGCGATAAGTGGTGTGCCCGAGCAACGCCTTGTCGACGTCGGTGCGGTCGCCCTGGTTCTCGGTTGTCATGGTCCCTCCCCGGCGCAGATCGGTACGGGAGTAGTACCCATGAATGAGCGTGATAGTCGTGTCACGACCTGTTCTCTCGGCACGACCGAGACTTGCGACCAGTGTCGGACCCGACCCGTCCTGGGCCGACGAGTCCGGTCAACTGGCGGAGCCACCCGTGCACGAAGCGCGCCGGCACCTTCGAGTCCGCGTCGGGGTCGTCTAAATGCCATGCGCGACAGCACTATCGAACTTGGCGATATTGCTCAGCCCAGCGCCTTAGCTTTGAGAGTGTCGTACTCGGCCTGGTTGATGGTGCCTGCGTCGAGGAGTGCTTTCGCGTCGGCGATCTGGTCGGCGGCCGACTTGCCTGCCACCTCCCTGATGTAACGGTCAGTTGCCTGCCTCGCCGAGTTGTGCGCCTCGAGTTGCCTTTCCGCGATCCCACGACCGCGGGCGATGAGATACACGAACGCAGTGATGTACGGCAGCACGATCAGAAAAATGATCCAGAGTGTTTTGGTGAACCCGGACATAGCGCGATCGCGGAACAGGTCACCGAGGATCTGGAAAAGGATCATCAGGTAGGCGACGAACGCGAACACGACCAGCGTGTACCACAGCAGGTCCCAGAATGAATCCATCATGAGGTAGCTCCTTCGCACTTGTGGACTGCGGTGGTGTGCAGCCCGAAATGTGCACCGCTTACCTGGTCAGCATCGTCCTTCGAGCCCCCGATTGTGCGCAGTTCCGCATAACGGGTAGCGCGACACATGCCGCCATTGGGTTGCTCCTGCGACTGCACCGTGGTGTGCTTCTGCTCGTGGAAGGGAGACGATGAGATGGCCGTGACTTTCGTCTTGTTGCCCGGCGCCGGATCCGACTCGTGGTACTGGCACCGAGTCGTGCCCATTCTGACAGGCAACGGGCACTCCGCCATCACCGTCGACCTGCCCTACAGCGACGAGAGCGCAGGCCAATACGAGTTCGCCGACGTCGTCGTCAAGGCGTTGCACGACGTCGAGGGTCCCGTCGTGCTGGTCGCGCAGTCGATGTCGGCGTTCACCGCGGCGATCGTGTGTGAACGAACCGACGTCGACGTCGATCTGCTGGTTTTGGTGGCTCCGATGCTTCCGGCGCCGGGGGAGTCGGCGGGCGAGTGGTGGGCGAACACCGGGCAGTCCGCGGCGCAGCGTGCGCTCGCGGTCAGCGAGGGACGTGACCCGGCCGCCACCAACGATCTGCGGGAACTGTTCTTCCACGATGTGCCGGAGGAGCTTATCGAGGAAGCGTTCCAGGCCGAAGAGGTCGCCATGTCGGACACTCCGTTCGAGACGGTATGGCGGGCGGAGGAGTGGCCGCACGTGAAGACCCGTGTGATCGCGGGCAGTCGAGACCGCCTCTTCCCTGTCGATTTCATGAAACGGATCGTCCGGGAGCGTCTGGGCATTGCACCCGACGTGATCGATGCGGGACACCTGATCGCCTTGGCCCGACCCCGGGAACTGGCCGCGGCGCTCGAGGGCTACGTCGAGGGACTCTGATCGTCACGGTGACCGTCGCCGAGCGCCGACCCCTGAACCGCGGTTAGTCTGCCGAGAACGGCGCAATCCGTTCCCGAGGTCCGAGCACATGGAGGTGCGAGACACGATGTCGTTGTCGGTATCAGGCGAGTTCGAGATCGAAGCAACCCCCGAACAGGTCATGCGTGCCCTTGTCGATGTGGAGCGGATCCCCGAGTGGTCGGCGGTGCACAAAAAAGTCATCGTGGAGTCGCGGTTCGAGGACGGGCGACCGCGGACCGTGCGGATGACGCTCTCGGTGCTCGGTGTCTCGGACACTCAGTTGGCCGAGCACAAGTGGATCGACGACGAGCAGATGTCCTGGGTCCTCGTCGAGAGCGACAAACAGCGGAGTCAGGAAGGCGAGTACCGCCTCACGCCCACGTCGCGCGGCACCTCTGTGCGGGTCACGATGTCGGTCGACCCCAAGATCCGGTTGCCTCAGGCGGTGCTGCGGCAGGGGCAGAAGCAGGCGATCCGGACCATCCGCAAGGGTCTGACGAAGTTCGTCGTCGACAACTACGTGTGACCAGTCGAGCGTGAGCGAGGGGACAGATGGCGGTCGAGGACAATCCCACACGACTGGGGCGGTTGTCGGCACGACTTGCCGGGATTCGTGACGGCACCGACGACGACACGTTGTCGGCCGGCTTCCTGCTCGTGGCCACTGGTCTGGCGTTGGTGTGGGCGAACATCGGGACCACGTACGAGTCGTTCTGGCACACGCCGATCACCATTCAGGTCGGCGAATACGGAATCAGCCTCGACCTGAAGCACTGGGTCAACGACGCTTTGATGACGCTGTTCTTCTTCGTTGTCGGCCTCGAGGTGAAGCGGGAACTCACTATCGGTGAGCTCACCGACAGAGCGCGTGCCGCAGTGCCTCTAGTCGCCGCCGTCGCCGGTTTGGCCTTGCCGGCTGCGCTGTTCCTCGCCCTCAACCCGAGTGGCGACGAGGCCGCCGCATGGGGCGTGGTGGTGTCGACGGACACCGCGTTCGTGCTGGGTGCGCTGGCGCTCGTCGGACCGAAGTGCCCTGCGCGACTCCGCGTGTTCATCCTCACCCTCGCGGTCGCCGACGACATCGGCGCACTCGCCATCATCGCCTTCTTCTACACCGACAATCTGCGGCTCGGTCCGCTCGTGCTCGGTGCGGTGGGACTACTGCTGATCATGCAGTTGCGTCGACTGGAGGTGTGGCGTGGAGTCGCCTACTTCATCGTCGCGGCCGGCACGTGGGTGGCCTTCTACGAATCCGGTGTCCATCCCACGCTCGTGGGCGTGTTGATCGCCCTGATCCTTCCCGTGTATCCGCCCAGGCGCCGCGAGGTGGAGCGGGCGGGCGAACTCACTCGAGCGTTCCGGCAATCACCGAACTCCGAGTACGCCCGGGCAGCCCAGCTCGGTGTCCTCCGGGCTGTGTCCGTCAACGAGCGGCTCCTGCGGTTCTATCAGCCGTACACCGCCTTCCTCGTGGTGCCGATTTTCGCGCTCGCCAATGCCGGCGTGGTCGTCACCGGGCAGACCCTCGCCGACGCTGTGAGGTCGCCGCTGGCCTGGGGCATCGTGCTCGGCCTCGTGGTCGGCAAGTTCGTCGGCATCACCGCCTCCACCGCACTGTTCTCGAAAATGCGTCCGGGTAGCCTGCCACCCGGACTCAACTTGTCCCAGATCAGCGGCGGCAGCGCGTTGGCGGGCATCGGTTTCACGATCTCATTGTTCATCGTCGATCTCGCCATCGAATCGCCTGTCCTGGCGAACGACGCCCGCGTCGGCGTCCTGACGGCAGCGGTGATTGCCACCGTCCTCGGCTGGGCGCTGTTCCGGTTCTCGGACTGGCGCACTCCGCCGACCGAGGCGATCGGAACCACCCTTCTGCGGGCGGTACAGCCAGGGCGCGATCACCTACGGGGACCGGTAGACGCACCGCTCACCTTGGTGGAGTACGGCGACTTCGAGTGCCCGTTCTGCACCAAGGCCACCGGCAGCATCCGCGACGTGCGCACGCATTTCGGTGATGGACTGCGCTACGTGTTCCGGCATCTGCCTCTCGACGAGGTGCACCCGCATGCGCGTTTCGCTGCCCACGCCGCGGAGGCGGCCGACCGGCAGGGCCGGTTCTGGGAGATGCACGATCACCTGTTCGCCAACAGTGATGCCCTCGATGAGGACGAAATCTACGGGTACGCGGCGGAACTCGGCTTGGACATGAACCGGTTCGAGGAGGAACTGCGCACCGGCGAGTACCTGCACCGCGTCGACGACGACGAACTCGACGCCCAGACCAGTGACTTCCGGCAGACACCGACGTTCTATCTCGGAGCCACGGGCACCGATCTCACCCGGCACACCGGACCGTTCGACGCGGCCACGTTGATTCGCCGCCTCGAAGAGGCACGGGACGCGCAAGGCGACTGATCTCAGTTTCCCCCGCGCCCGTTTTCCTTGTCCTTCTCCTTGTCCTTGTTATTTCCGTTCCCGCCGTTGTTTCCGTTCCCATTGCCGCTGTTGCCGTTCGGGTTCGGCAGTTCGGGATTCTGCGCCGGTGGGACAGGAACGGGAACGCCGACCGACACTGGCGGTGCGACCGGAAGTTCTCCGGTGCCGGTGGGCGTCGGCAGGGGTGTAGGAGCCTGACTCGACGTTTCCGGTGCCACAGCGGGGCTTCCGCCACCGTCGTTGTTCTGCGAGGCGATCGCCAGGGCGCCCACGATCACTGCTACCACGACAGCGGCGATAGCTGCCAGGATCAGCCCCGTCTTCCGTGGCCGACGGGGATCGGCCGGGGGGAGTGGGGCCGCAGACAGAGTGGTAGGCGCGAACGCCATGGTTCGAGGTGGCGCGCCCATCGGAGTGGGTGCCGTTACCCGCCCCGCATTGCCCAGAATTGCGTTGCGCATGGCCGCGGCGTCGCTGAACCGGTGCGCAGGATCGTGCGCCATCGCCTTCTCGACGGTATGCATTAACCCGGGGTCGAGGTCCGGTCGCACCTCGGACAGCGGGGGAGCGCCGCCTGCCAGGATCGCGCGGGCCAACGACAGAATGTTCTCGCCGACGAACGGGCGGTGTCCGGCGAGAGCTTCGTAGCCGACAACACCCACCGCGTAGAGGTCGTCGGCGACCGTTGCCGGTTTCTCCGCGATGCGATCCGGGCTCAAATACGCGACGGTTCCCAGCACCTGACCCGTTGTGGTGTGGCCACTGTCTGCGCTCTTGGCAATGCCGAAGTCGGCGACCTTCACGACACCCGTGCTACTGAACAGCACGTTGGCCGGTTTGATGTCGCGGTGCAAGATCCCACAGTCGTGGGCAGCGCCGACGGCGGCGAGTATGTCGGCGAGAATTGCGCGTGCTCGGGCCTCCGGAAGTGGGCCTCGAGCGATGTCGTCGGCGAGGGTGCGTCCGGGTAACCGTTCCATCACGATGTACGCAACGCCGGCGTCCTCGCCGCAGTCGTGAACGGCTACCACGTTCGGATGGTTCAACGTGGCCGCCATCCGAGCTTCCACCTCGAACCGTCGCCGGATGTCGGGAATGGACGCATACTCGGGACGCAGCACCTTGACGGCGACCGGCCGTCCGAGCCGCAGGTCCCAGCCGTCGTGGACGTCGGCCATCCCCCCTCGGCCCAGCACTGTGCGCAGCTCGTACCGGGCTGCGAGGGTCTGGGGCGCTGACATAGCTTTCACGCTAGCGCCAGCGGTCCCCGCGCGGCCAATGGAGCCGTTGGCGGAGCGCAGTTCCTCTGTCACATGGTGATGCAGGTCAGGTCCGGGCGCAGGGCCGCGGCGCAGGGTCACCGACCGTCGTGCTCGTCTCCGGTGCCATCGCGGCGGCAGACACCTGGAGTGCGGTGTCCGACCCTTCCGGCGCTCTAGTGCCGAGCGGGCCTGCGGTATACCCGCAGGTGGCCGCCTTCGCCCAGGTCTGTGCGTACGACCGCCCCGGCTCCGCCCGGATAGATGACACGTTCACACCATCCACCCCGATACCACAGCCGACCACACCGCGCAACGCTGTCGCCGACCTGCACGCACTCCTGACCGCGGCCGATGTGCCAGGGCCGTATGTGTTGGCGCGATGGTCCATGGGTGGGCCGATCGCCCGTGTCTACGCGGGTACCCATTCTTCCGACGTGTCGGGCCTGGTCCTCGTCGACGGCACGTCGGAGTACCTCCAGGCCGAGTTGACTCCTACCGAGTTCGGGACATTCCTCCAGATGAGCGCGAAGGACGAGCAGGCGGTAGTGGCCCAATGGTCAGACGTGGAACGATTCGACCTCGCGGCCGCCTTCGCCGAACTTCGAGCTGCCCCGCCGGTGCCGGACATTCCGGTAATCGTCCTCAGCGCAGACGAGTTCGACGCAAACGCCATCCGTGCCCGCCTGCCCGCCGATGCGCCACCGGACTATCCCGAAGTGTTCTGGCGGGCGCAACTGGCGTCGCAGAATGCGCTCGCCGGCCTCTTTCCCCGAGTCGAACACGTCGGACACCAACAGCGAGCACAACATTCACAACCAATCACTGGCCTGATAGTTGGCGCCATCCGCGACCTCGTCGCAGAGGCCGAGGAGACTTAGTCGTATGTCTACCTCGGTCCGGGTCGGTGCCTAGGCAGGACTAGGGAAAGCTCCTGTGTTCTCTGCTCCGCCGTTCGGGGAGTCTGAAGTGACGACGGGCAACGTCGGTGGGCAAGGGCGGATCGGCTCGCCGCATGTCGCCGGCACCGACTGCACCGTGGACACAGCAGAAGGGACTCTCGTGCCGACCGAGACTTCGACAGCTCCCGGACGAGGCCATTCGTCGCTGAGCGCCGCCACGCGTGAGGAGATCGCCACCCTCGTTCCGGGTGACTGGCAGCTGCGTGCCGCGTGCCGTGGCGCCGATCCGGCGGTGTTCTATTCGCCCGACGGCGAACGCGGTTCGGCTCGCGTCCGGCGCGAAGCGAGAGCTCGGCAGATCTGCAGGCCCTGCCCTGTGCTCGCGCCGTGCCGCGATCACGCTCTGGCGGCGGGTGAAACGTACGGCGTTTGGGGTGGCTTGACCGAGGCGGACCGTAGGAAGCCGGCTCACCGACTTCGCCGCGGCGAGCCGACCACTCGGCTCGATCCCTTCGCCTCCGGTCGCAGCCATTCGAGCAACGTCGACTCGCCCTGACAGTTACGGTGAGAACACACTGTGCCGAGGTCAGGAGTCGTCGTGCCCAAGTTGGAGATCAAGCGGACGTCCGAGCTCACTCGGAAGGAGGTGTCCGACAGACTCATCGCGCTCGGTGAGGCCCTCGCCAGTGGCTCCGAGGTGGAACTGGGATCGGGTGGCGACTCGATCACCATCGACGTGGCCGACCAGGTTCGCTGGGAGCTGGAGATCGAGGTCGAAGGTGACCAGATCGAGTTGGAGATCGAAATCAGTTGGCGCGATGGCCCGTCCGGAAACCAGGAGGTCGAGGAGGCTTCAGCCGAATCGGAGACCGAGGTCCCGGCCAAGCCCGCCCGTCGGGGACGACCGCGCAAGGCTGCGGCCAAGTAGATCCGTCCACTCACGCCGGTGATATCGGCTGGAATAGCCTGATTTCGTCATCACCCGGCCGGACGACTCCCGCTGAGGATTCGGGCACCTCGTTCCACGCGCCCTCGAGATCGCGAAGCGGCTCGGACACCACGAAGCGGGTTTCGCCACGCAGTTCGTGCAGGACCTCGACTTCGGGGTGCAGCGCCCGCAACTTCGAGATGTCGGTGGAGAAGAACAGCGACCTCGACTGCCGCTCGCTGGAGTAACGGAAGGCCCACAGGGATTCGCCGTCGGTGATCGCGACGGTCATCTGTACCGGATCCTGCACGCCGTACGTGCGACCGACATCCTCGACAAAGCCGACCGCACGGGCTACCGCACCGAAGGGATCGTCGACGAGTCCGAACGTGAGGGCCAGGAAGAACAGGGCCTCCGAGTCGGTCGAACCCTCGATGTCCGAAAACAGCAGCGGGTCGACGGCCATCAGCTAGGTCGCGTCGGATCTCGTGAAAGCCACGAAGTGCGCCGTTGTGCATCCACAGCCATTTCCCGTGCCGGAACGGGTGGCAGTTGCTGCGCTGCACCGCCGTCCCGGTGGACGCCCGCACGTGCGCGAGCAGCATCGGTGTTCGCACCTGACCGGCAATTTCCCGGAGGTTCCGGTCGTTCCAGGCTCTCAACAGTTGGTGCAATCTATGATACTTGCTCACCCTTTCTGATTCTCTCCCTCCGTGCGAGTCGGCGAGGCCGCTGTGTATCGGAACATGCCAGTGGTGGGAGTCCGTAAAGCAGCGCGGGGAGGCCGGATAACGCTTCCGGCGTACGGGTTCTGGTCAGCGAGTATGTGATCGCGGATCTCGATGCGTATCTCGGTCGACCTGCCTTGACAAGGTTCCGGTCGATCGGGTGGAAGCGTGGTACCGCCGGGTGTTCGGTTCGACTGGGCGGAAGTCCTCGCTCGCCGATCAGGAGAAGATGTTGCGCGAGAGCGCCACCGGGGTCGTGTACCGGGTGTAGAAGGATCGCGGTTCGGGTGTGCGGGCAACGCGGGCCGGGTTGGACCGGATGCTCGACGATGCCGCCGAGGGTCACTTCACAGTGGTGCCGGTGGTGTGATGGGGATCGGTTGACCCGGTTCGGGGTGGCGTGGCGTGGGCGTGGCGTGGCGTGGCGTGGATCGAGCGTTACTTGTCGGTGGTCGGGGTTACGGTCGAGGTCATGCGGGAGTCGGGCGACACGTCGCTAGTGGAGGAGTTGAGGGATGACTTCATGGGGTTGCTGGCGTCGTTTTCGGGCCGGTTCTACCGGTTGCGGTCGAAGCAGAATCAAACGCCGTCTTCTCGGGCGATGCGGCAGCACGGCTGCAGGAGGGGTAACCGATGAACACAGTGCACACGCAGAAGCAGCAACGAAAAGAACTGATCCACGGCGATCGGGTGTATCGGCTACTCGACGTCGGGAAGCTGCGGTTGCCGGACGACGAGATGCTTACCGTCGACGACGTCGTGTTCGACGGGTCGAAAGACCTCGTCAAGGGTGCTGCAGCGGATCTGTGTGCGGGGGAACTGTCGGAGTTGCGGGTGGTCGGAGTGAACCCCCACGATGACCGTACTTGGTGGGTGCACGCTGGATTGTGCGACGGAACGGGGGGTTCCTGCTGTTCGAAGAATGAGGCACCGCGCGGATCGCTGACTCTCGTACTCGGTGAGGCGGCATGACCGTTGCCGAGGCCGGATTCACTGTGCCGCGTCAGTTCTCGTACACGACCCGCCCGTACGCGGCGGTCGACGACGCTACCGGCGCCCTCGATCGGGCTCGACGAGATCGATGTTCGTGTCCGGTGGATGCTGAACCTGATTTCGTGTGCCGAGTCTGAGTTGGTGTCACGGTTGTGGCAACCGGCCACCTTCGATGCCATCGCCGCCGGACGTGACAGTTCGGGCCGGAAGCTCCCGATGCAGGGGCATGTCGCTGCGGCGCGTCTGGGGTGGAACCCGACCTATCCCCCCGGGGTGTACGTGCCCTCGCGGGTGACCCGGGTGGTCACCTCCCAGGTTGTCGGCACGCTTCGTACCTTGGCGTACCGGGACCACGCCATCGGGTCGCTGTCGGCCAGGTTCGACCCGGCTACCGGCCGACTGGCACCGCCGACTGCTGCCGGCGAGTGTGTGCCGTCCGGTTTCGCGCGCGGCGTGGTACGGCAACTCGCAGCGCGCGCCCGCCGGGCCGGAAGTGCGAGCCATGAACGCGTGCGGATCACCGATGTGCAGACACCGCCGCGAACGTCGGTGATGGCCAGGCTTTCCGCCGCCGATCGACAACTCTCGCAGATCACCGTCGCAGACGGTGTCATGACGTTGACGGTGAAACTGCCCACCACAGCCGCCCCGACAGGTCGGGCGCACTGGCGCAGGGTCCGGTTGATCGCCGCGATCCCACCGCACCTGCAGGGGCGGGCGATCACACACTGGCATCTGCCGACCCTGGTCCTCGACCGCCGAGGTTTGCTGCTGCGCTGCGCTGCCACCGAGCACGTGCCCACCGCTGATCTGAACGCGGCAACAACCGCCGTGGGAGTGGATTGGTCACCGGCCACACTCGGAGCGGCCGCGATCGTCACCGAAAGCCCGGACGGATTGGTCTCGGACTACCGGGGCTTCACCTACGACGACCGGGGTCTGGGGATCAGGCTGGCCCGCCTGCAAGCGGAAGGCCAACACCTGCACCGCAAAGCCGCACGCCTGACGCGGCTCGCCGCGACCGCACCACCCGAGGTGCGCACCGAACTGGAACAGAAGATCGCGGTCCTCGACGCCCACCGCACCGCGATCGGTGTCAAACGGGGCAAGATCAACCGCGAACTGGCATTCCACTTCGGCCGGGAAGTGACCGACTACGCCGCCGCGGCGGGCGCGAAGGTGATCGGGGTGGAAGACCTCAGCACCCTCGAAACACGGGGGCATGGTCGGGTGAACAACAATCGGGCCGCGCAGTCCGCCCGCCGCAAAGCCGTCGACGCTCTCGCGCACACAGCCGCAGGGGTCGGTGTGACGGTGGTGTCCGTCCCGGCACGCGGCACGTCGGCGCTGTGCCCGGGCTGCAACGACAAACTCTCCCGCCCGGGCGGCTACCACCGGGCGTGGTGCGCACGGTGCAAGGTCGGCGGCAATCGTGATCACGTAGCAGGGGTGAACCTCGCCAAACGTGCACTCCTGGGGCGCAGCACAGCAATCCGCAAACGCGGACAGAACCCACAGATCCGGATCGCCGAGCATGCGCCGGTCCGGCAGTGCCGCGACAAGACCAGCCCCACCCCGAGCCGCCCGCGGCATCGCCGGGTCCGCCGCAGTGTTCCCACCGCGACACCACAGGGGGGTGAATCAGATAAGAATCGTTCCTGCACCTCGAGCGTCGGTGTGGGACACGGTCAAACCTGCACCAGCATCGCATGTTGTTACGGGTAGCCGTGAAGTACGTACTTCTCCAACCTCTGCCACATCAGTGGCAGTAAGTATGAGAGTTACGTAGACGCTCTGATCGATGAGCGAATGTACCGGGCGGAACAACAAATCCTCGGCGACCACCGGCTCGCCCGAGTAAGCCATCCATCTACACATTTCTCAATTCAAGCAGGATTCTGGCGGTCATTGACCGTCTCCGGAAGGTGGGATCGGACCCGCATGTTCACCCTGTTCGGATGATTTGCCGTGCGCGGCCAGGTGAAAGGCTGAGCCGACGGCACCCTGGTGGCCCTGCAGTGTCGACTGTGTGTCGGGGAAGGAAGGTGCGATGTCGACATCCGCAACTAGGGGATCAGTGGCGCATCCGAGCCGTGCCGAACGTGCGCAACGGGGAGTGGACGCCCGCCGAACCACACCACTGGCCGCATTGGCGGAGCACGTTGTCGCCGATCGGGGCGATCCGGTGAGTCTTCTCGAGAAGCAGGCGGCGGGCCGGGTACCCGACCTCGTCCCGCTCCGGTACGGACGTATGGCGGCCACGGCGTTCACCTTCTACCGGGGTGCAGCGGCAATCATGGCAGACGACCTCTCCCGCGCCCCCACCACGGGCCTGCGCACCCAGCTCTGTGGAGACGCGCACCTGAGTAACTTCGGGATATTCGCTACCCCGGAGCGCCGGCTGGCGTTCGATGTCAACGACTTTGACGAGACACATCCCGGTCCGTTCGACTGGGACGTAAAACGCTTGGTCGCCAGCCTGGCGGTCGCGGCGGACGAGAACGGATTCAGCGCAAAGAAACGTCGGAAGATCACCCGAGCGTGCGCCGCCGAGTACCGCGAAACCATGACGCGGCAGGCGCAACTGGGGAATCTGGCGGTCTGGTACTCCCACATCGAGGCCGCGGCGGGTATCACCGAGCTCCGAGATGAACTCGACTCCGCGGAGAAGAAGCGCGCCCGCAGCGTGTTGAAGAAGGCCCGCCGCCGCGACAGCGTCCAGGCTCTGTCGAAGCTGACCACCGTCGTTGATGGCACGAGGCGCATCATCAGCACCCCGCCACTGGTAGTCCCGATCGAAGAACTGTATGCGGGCGAAGACCTCGAGTCGTTGTACCGCGACACCCAGCGGCGACTCGACGCGTACGCTCAAACGCTCCAGAAGGATCGGCGACTTCTCTACGACCAGTTCCACATGGTGCAGATCGCCCGCAAGGTGGTGGGGGTCGGCAGCGTGGGTACCCGCACCTGGATCATCCTGATGCTCGGGGCAGACGATGCTGATCCCCTGTTCCTCCAGGTCAAAGAGGCGAAACGGTCGGTGCTGTCGGATTATGTCGAGTGTCCGTCTTTCGCCACCGAGGGCGAACGAGTCGTCTACGGTCAACGACTGATGCAGCAAGCCAGCGACATCTTCCTGGGATGGGAACGCGGCGCGGATCTCGAGGGCGTCGAGCACGACTTCTACGTACGCCAGCTCCGCGACGGCAAGGGGTCGGCGCTGATCGAATCCCAGACGCCCACCGTCATGACGTTGTACGGGCGGATGTGTGCGCGGGCTCTCGCCTATGCGCATGCCCGTGGGGGTGACCGGATCGCGGTAGCGGCCTATCTCGGAGACGGTGACGAATTCGACCACGTCATGGCCGAATTCGCCGACACTTACGCCGAACAGAACGTCCGTGACCACAGTGCACTGCTCGACGCGATCGATAGTCGCCGCGTCGCCGCCACCACCGACACGTGAAAGCCGCTCGCTGAGAGAGGGTTCGACATGCACAAGGGCCAGACGTCATGAGCACGGAGAGCAGTCCCGCGGTGGCGGCGGGCTCCGGTCTGGTCCTGACAGTGCTCGCGTCCAGTCAGTTCCTGATGACACTGGACAGTTCGGTGATGAACGTGTCGATGGCCACGGTGGCAGCGGACCTCGACACCACGATCACTGGTATTCAGACGGCCATCACCCTCTACACGCTCGTCATGGCGACGCTGATGATCACCGGCGGCAAGGTGGGCACCATCATGGGGCGTCGCCGGGCGTTCGCGCTCGGCCTGATCATCTACGGTGTCGGCTCCCTCGTGACGGCGTTGTCACCCAACCTGGCGGTGTTGCTGATCGGCTGGTCCCTTCTCGAGGGCATCGGGGCGGCACTGATCATGCCCGCGATCGTCGCCCTCGTCGCTGCAAACTTTCCGGCTGAACGGCGCGCTGCCGCTTACGGTCTGGTGGCCGCGGCCGGTGCGATGGCAGTCGCCGCGGGACCTTTGATCGGTGGTGCGGTGACCACCTTCGCCTCCTGGCGGTACGTCTTCGTCGGTGAAGTGGTGATCGTTGTCGTCATCCTTCTCGTGCTGCGCCGGATCAACGACGTGCCGCCCGTGAAGGTGCGACTCGACCTCGTGGGGTCGGCACTGTCGGTGGCGAGCCTGGGCATGCTCGTGTTCGGTGTGCTGCGCTCGAGTGAGTGGGGGTGGATCGAGGCCAAACCTGGGGGAGCACAGCTTCTCGGACTGTCACCGGTGGTGTGGCTGCTCTTGGGTGGACTGCTGGTGCTCTACGCCTTCCTGCGGTGGGAAACCCATCTCGCCCACACCGGTGGTGAACCGCTGATCGATCCCCGACTGCTGCGCAATCGCCAACTTACCGGTGGGCTCAGCATGTTCTTCGCCCAGTTCACGGTGCAGGCGGGGGTGTTCTTCACCGTCCCTCTGTTTCTGTCGGTGGTGCTCGAACTCAACGCACTGCAGACCGGACTCCGCCTGATCCCACTGTCCATTGCACTCCTGCTGGCCGCCGCCGGAATCCCCAAGTTCTGGCCGCAGGCGAACCCGCGCCGCGTTGTCCGTTTCGGTCTGACGTCGATGATCGTCGGAATCTTGTTTCTCGTGGCGGGGATGGACCCCGGCGCCAACGCCGGTGTGGTGGCCGTGCCGATGTTGCTGATGGGCCTCGGACTGGGCGCCTTGGCTTCCCAGCTCGGAGCCGTCACCGTCTCCGCCGTCCCGGACTCCCAGAGCGCCGAGGTCGGGGGACTGCAGAACACGGCAACCAACCTCGGCGCATCGTTGGGTACGGCGTTGATCGGATCGGTGCTCATCGCGACCCTGAGCACTTCGATCGTGGCCGGTATTCAGGCCAATCCCGACGTGCCCGCGTCGGTGCAACAGCAGGCCACCACCGAACTGGCCGGCGGTGTCCCGTTCCTGTCCGACACGCAGCTGGGCGCGGCCTTGACGGACGCTTCGGTGCCGGACTCCACCGCTCAGGATGTGCTCGAGCTCAATTCCGACGCGCGTCTCGAGGCGCTGCGGGTCGCGTACGCAGTCACCGCGCTCCTCGCCATCGCGGCGCTGTTCTTCACAGGCCGTGTTCCTCGGATTCCCGTGGGTGCACCCGATCGTGGGGACACCGGGCCGGATCCCGACGGACTCGGATAGCTCACCCGGCGCGTCACCGCCGCCGCAGATCGGGCCACGGCGGACGGCGCAGAACGGCCAACGTGGCGATCACCGCCGACGCCAAACCGATGAACTCGCCCAATAGCGCGATCCGCGTGGAATCGACGGCCGGCTGCCACGACACCCTGCCGCCGTGGATGACGAACACGCCGACCGGTGACGCAGCGAGATCACCGCCCCGCCTGGTATCTCGTACGTTCAGGCTGCCGGAGCGAAACCCGCGGTGAACCCGCGCGACGGTGATGACCGTGGAACCGTCCGCCGTCTCGTAGGGCTCACCGAAGACGCGCGGCGCCCCGGCATCGTCCTGCCGAAGGTCCACGACTTTCCGAACTTCCATTTCGCTCTCCACACCGTCCCGGGATGCCGACGAACCTCACCATCGTCACACGCCTCGGTGCCCCAGATGCCGGATTGGACTCGCCAGCGTTGTCGCGGCTGTCCGGAGCTGGCCCTACCATGACTCCATGGCAGCTTCGGGCTCACGCAGACACCTCTCCGTCGTTCCCGACCAGCCGGTCATCGACCGGCCTTCGCAGCGCTCGGGACGACTCGACGTCGTGAGCTACCAGCTGCGCATCGAGCTCGACGACGTGTCGCCCACCATCTGGCGGCAGTTCGTCGTCCCGTCGAATCTGCGGCTCAACCAGCTGCATCCAGTGCTTCAGACGGTGATGGGGTGGTACGACAGCCACCTGCACGCGTGGGTCGGTGGGGAGCCGCCCGCATCCGAGCGGTACGAGATGCAGGAGAGCATCGACGAGGGCTTCGCCGACGATGACGACGAGTTGTGCGAGGACGACATCCGGCTGGACCAGGTGCTGGTGCAGCCGGGCGACCAGTTGTCGTATACCTACGACTTCGGGGACGGCTGGAACCATACGATCGTCCTGGAGCAAATCCGGGCCGGTGATCCTGAGCCGAAAACGCAGTGCCTCGCCGGTGCCCGGGCGTGCCCTCCCGAGAATTCGGGCGGACCCGGTGGCTACGCCGATCTGCTGGGGGTGCTGGCCGACCCGAGCCATCCCGAGCACAACGACGCGAGCGCGTGGGTGGGTTCGGGATTCTCGCCCGAGTCTTTCGACCCCGCTGTCGTCGATGCGAGTCTGGGAGGACACGAGGCGGTCCGGGCGCACGGCCCGGTGCCGGACTCGGCATTTGCAGAGTTGCTCCGCCACATGCCGCCTCGCGCTGCGCCGCAGGTCTATTCGATGCTCGAACGTGCCCACCTGACCCAACGATCGGGTGACTACCTCGGCGCGCAGGAGGCGGTGACACTGCACCTGCGCTGGTTCCTGCAGCGCATCGGACCCGACGGCATCACCCTGACGAAGGCCGGTCACCTCCCGCCGGCCGTGGTGGCCGAGACCCGGGAACTACCGGGATTCGACGGTTGGCCGTCGACCAACAACCGCGAGAACGACCAGCGGCCGGTGCACCTGCTGCACGTGTACACGAAGACACTCGGGTTGGCGCGCAAGTACAAGGGCAAGCTGGTGCAGACCAAGCTGGGGGCCGAGTTTGCGGGCAACGCGCGCGGAATGTGGAGCCACCTCCTCACCCGATTGCCCCTCGGCGCCGATCGGGTGGAGCGGGAGGCCGGATACCTGGTGCTCCTCGCCCTCGCCGCCGGTGCGTCACCCAAGGAACGTCAGAGCGTGGTCGCCGAGGGACTCGCCGCCCTCGGGTGGCGGGCGAGCGACAAAACCGTGGTCGAGGGGCTGGAGGCCTACTGGATCGCTCGGCCGACCATCGAGTTCCTCATGCTCACCGGTGCGATCGGCGAAGGTTACGGGGTGCACGACACCAGCGACCCGGAGTGGGGTCGACTCCTCGCGCGCATGGTGTTGTCGGTGTGAGGTGGCGGCTCGGACTCCGACGAGGGGAACTGGAACCCACCTCGTGACGCAGTCTGGCGTCGTTGATCGCTGACTTCTGCCGCGAAATCGATCACTCGATCGCTTGGCAGGCCGGCGGATCGAGTTCGAGTGCAGTGTCGGCCGGCGCAAACCTGGCGCTGATGCTTACGTGGTCGACCGAATGCTGCTGCCCAAACAAGGAATAGGGTTCGTAGGGCCCGAACTCGAACTCGAGTGAACGTAGCGCACCCTCGCCGGTGAGCTCGACGGCAATCGGGCCACCCAATCGCCCAAGAATCCAACGATCTCCCCAGACCCGGTCCGGTCTGTCCACGAACTCATCTTCCGGCTGTGTGGCTGAGGGCATGAGTTCTACCTCGAAGGTATCGAGTGCTGGATCGATCATCCGCGCCTGCTTGATTTCGCCGCGCAGGCTCTCGACGACTGCTCCGGTGACCCGCAACGCTTCTTCGACACTTATGGTGTCGGTGAAGTAGCCAACCGGCGCGTGGGGGTTCATCCAACAGCGCTGTCCGGCGGCACCGATGGATCCACCGACAGTCTCGCTCACCGTGTTTTCGGCGCCTTCTCCACCAAGCCCGATCACCGTCCCGACCTCGATCTCTGCAGGCGGTTGCGTCTCACCGACCTCGAACCGGAATCGACCCTCAGATAGGGCGATGAGGCCTTCGCCTGCCCAACGCGCATCCGTACTCTCGGCCCCTACTGACAGCGTCAGCACCTCTGCGGAGAATGCGTCGTTCGCCGCTGCCCCTACAAATGACTCGGGCGCGAGCCCTCCGCCAGGTGGCGTCGGCGTGTCATCGGAGCAGCCAACTGTCATCGCTGCAGTGATCACGCACAGGACGCTTGCTGCGAGGGTTCTCATGCCGCTATTTCTCGGCCGACTCAACATGCACGGCATCCCTTCGCTCGACTGACGCCCGTGGGTGCCCTGCCACACGTCGCCGGTGCGGGGGATCGAGGCAAAGTCTATCGCTACCCCGTCCAGTAGCTTCCGCGTCGCGTTTCGAGGTGCTGGCTCCGCCTATTCCGGCACACTGATTCCATGACCACACCGCCGCATCGCAGGTGGGTGCTGCATGTCGATCTCGACCAGTTCATCGCTGCGGTGGAGGTGCTGCGCCGCCCCGAGCTGCGGGGCAAGCCCGTGGTGGTCGGTGGGCGCGGCGACCCCACCGAACGCGGGGTGGTGTCGACGGCGTCGTACGAGGCCCGCGAGTTCGGGGTGGGGTCCGGGATGCCGCTGCGGACCGCGGCCCGCAAGATCCCCGACGCCGTGTTCCTGCCCGTCGACGCCGAGGCCTACACCGAGGTGTCCGCGGTGGTGATGGATACGTTGCGGAAGATGGACGCCGTGGTGGAGGTGATGGGCTGGGACGAGGCGTTTCTCGGTGTGGAAACCGAGGATCCCGAGACGTTCGCCCGCGCCATTCAGGCGGCGGTGCTCGAGGCGACCGGGCTGCATTGCTCAGTGGGAATCGGCGACAACAAGTTGCGTGCCAAGATCGCGACCGGATTCGGGAAGCCGCAGGGCATCTTCCGTCTGACGGGGGCGAATTGGTTCGAGGTCATGGGGGAGCGGGACACCCGCTCGCTGTGGGGCATCGGCAGCAAGACTGCGAAAAAGCTTGCCGCCCTGGGGCTGAACACGGTGAGCGAGTTGGCGGCGGCCGCGGACGAGGACCTCGCCACGACGTTCGGCCCGACCATGGGACCGTGGTACGGCAGGATCGGCCGGGGCATCGACCGTTCGCCGGTGACCGCCGATCCGTGGGTTGCCCGCTCCCACAGTCGGGAGACGACGTTTCAGCAGAATCTCGACGACTGGTCCGCCGTCACCGAAGAGATCCGACGTCTCGCCGTGCGGGTGCGGGAAGACATTGTGGCAGAGAATCGTCCGGCCGTTCGCGTCGCGCTGAAGGTGCGCTACGCGCCGTTCATCACCCGCACCACCAGCAAGGCTTTGCCGGAACCGACGTTCGACGTCGACATCATCTGCGACGCCGCCGCGGCCTTGGTCGACCGATTCGACCACGACCGCGAAGTGCGCCTCCTCGGCGTGCGGTTGGAGATGACGCCGCCCACAAGGACGATCACCACCGGTTTGGAGGGGCATTGAATGTCTGAGCCGTTGTCCGTTCCTCGGGCCGCCCGCCACGTGAGGGGGCAGTGGAAGAGCTTGGCGAATGTGCATGGGACCGGGCAACGGTTTCATGCCACACTCGCCGAGGATCTTCCGCTCGTGGCCCGCCGTTGGATCGTCCGTGCCGTCGTCGAGAACACGCCGCTTGCCCGAGCGGTGCGGCTGGAGATGCGTGGACAGATCCGGCTCAGAGACTGGCGGCCGTTTACCGCCACCCAGCTCATCGCCCCGGGGGGAAGGGTTTATCTGGGCCGCTACGGCGAAGGTAGGGGGTCTGCCGATTATGGGTTACGACCGTTTCACCAGCGGTAGCGGTGAGATGCGGTGGCGACTCGGCGGACTGATCCCCGTGATGTCCGCCCGGGGTCGTGATGTCACCGCCAGTGCGGCCGGACGCCTGGCCGGGGAGAGCATCTTCGTGCCGACCGCCTTTCCCCTGGCACGCTGGACCGGCGACGGGAACGATGTCTCGGCGACGTGGACCGTGGCTGGTCGCGAGGAGACCGTGCACCTGAACATTGCCGACGACGGCGCCCTGCGCGGTGTGCGGATGCAGCGGTGGGGCAACCCCGAAGGGCGGGGGTTCGGCCGTTACCGGTTCACCGTGGCGGTCGAGTCCGAGCGTACGTTTGCCGGTATCACCATCCCGGCGCGCCTGCGCGCGGGATGGGACACCGGCGGCGCGTCGACCGGAGAATTCTTTCGCGCCGAGATCACCGACGCCCACTTCCGCTGACGCCACAGCCGCACGTCGCGTTGGCTGGGGTGGTGCAAGCACGCATGCAGAGGGGAACATTCTGGCATCCTCGGATCATGGCGGAACAGCGCAGAATTGAGCGCCTCGGCCCGAGCGACCTGACGGAACTGGCCTCAGACGTCGGGCCGGTGCCCATGAATGTCGGTGCCGTGCTCTTCCTTGCCGGTGACGGGACAGTGGATTCGGCGACCATCGAGGCCACGCTCACGAAGCGGATCAGTGGGATACGACGGTTGCGGCAATGTCTGGGCGACCCGCCGCCGGGCCTGGGCCGGCCGTACTGGGCCGACGACGAACACTATGACGTCGGTGCCCATTTCGCCCGGGTGCGCTGCCCGGCCCCGGGTGACCGCGACACCGCTCTGGCGATCGCGGTGGACGCAGTCACCCAGCCGCTGCCTCGCTCACGGCCGCTGTGGAGAGCGATCATCATCACCGACCTCGCAGACAATTGCGGTGCCGTCGGCCTCGTGATGGTGCTGCACCATGTGCTCGCCGACGGAATCGGTGGCCTGGCGATCCTCGCGCATCTGGTCGACGGCATGGCCGCGGCGGGATCGGCGGACGAGATCCCCGCTACGTCCCCGTCGCCACGGCCGATGGAGCTTCTCGCCGACTGCGCCGTCGAACGCCTCCGCACGCTGCGGCAGATTCCGCGGACCGTGGCACACGTGCGCGGGGGCTGGAACGAACTCGGACACAGTATCGGTCGCCGCGCACCCCGCTGTTCCCTGAATGCGCCAACCGGGCCGCGCCGCAGGATGACGGCGGTGGAGACCGACCTCCGCACTCTTCGGGAAGCAGGGCGGAGTTCCGGGGCAACCGTCAACGATGTCCTCCTTGCCGCGATCACGGGAGCCCTGGCCGTACTCCTGCACCGACGGGGCGAGTTCCCGCTCGAGCTTGTGGTCTCGGTACCGGTCTCCGCCCGAAGGTCGACAACGAGCGGGCACCTCGGGAATCAGGTGGGGGTCATGCCGGTCCGGGTACCGCTGGCCGGAGGTCCGGCAGAGCGGTTAACCGCTATTTCGCGGATTACCCGCGCTCAGAAGATCAGAACCCGTGGTACGTCAGCGGCACTGATCGGGCCCCTTTTCCGGCTTCTGGCAGCTGTGAAACTCTTTCGGTGGTTCGTCGACCGTCAACGTCTCGTCAACTCGTTCTTGTCCAACTTGCCAGGTCCGCCGTCCCCACTAGCCATCGCCGGGGTTCCGATCGCGTCGATGGTGCCGATTACCGTCACTGCGGGAAATGTCGGTGTCGCGTTCGCGGCGCTGTCGTATGCCGGCACCCTCACGGTCACGATCATCGCCGACCCCGACGTGGTACCGGAGATCGACGACCTCGCTGCGGCCCTGCACGAACAATTCCGGGCGATCGACGAGGAAGCTTAGCTAGCTCCCGCCGCCGGGATTGGGATGATGCGACGTCAATGCCGTGTGGTGCGGCTGTTCGGGAGTTTGGTGGCGATGACGGCGGCCTGAGTGCGGCGTTCGACGCCGAGCTTGCTCAATAACCGGGATACATAATTCTTCACGGTTTTTTCCGCGAGGAACATGCGCTCCGCGATCTGCCGGTTGGTCAATCCTTCGCCCAGAAGAGTCAGGAGTGTGCGTTCCTGGTTGGTCAGTCCGGCGACCAGTCCTTCTTCCTCGCTGGGCTTTGCCCGCAGTTTTTCCATCAGGGCGGCGGCCGCACGATTGTCGAGCAGTGACTTCCCGGCACCGACCTCGCGGACTGCGTGGGCCAGTTCGGTGCCGCGGATGTCTTTGAGGGCGTACCCGCTGGCACCGGCAAGGATGGCGTCGAGCATGGCCTGTTCGTCGGTGAAGGAGGTCAACATCAAGCACCGCAGGTCGGGCAGCTGAGAGAGCAGGTCGCGGCACAGTTCGATGCCGTTGCCGTCGGGTAGCCGCACGTCGAGGACGGCGACGTCGGGTTGCAGTGCGGGAATTCGTGCAAGAGCCTCGGCGCAGTTCCCGGCCTCGCCGATGACGGTCAGTTCCGGATCGGTGGACAGCAGATCCGCGATACCGCGGCGCACGACCTCGTGATCGTCGACGAGAAAGACTGTGATCATGCGGCTCAGAACTCCATTTCCGGTGGTCAGCGCCCTGCCTGACAGCGTACGTGATGAGGCAGCCCCTTATAGCTGCCTCGAGCATTTCTGCGATGTGGTCAGCGGAGGTCACCGGCGGGGCGGAGCAGAGTGGTGCGGTGCCCGCTGATCTGTTCGATGCCGATAACGAGGTAGCGGTCGTCACGAGAGCTGCGCCACGGTACGCGGGCCGGATCGGCGAAGCCGATCAACCCGTCGGTGTCGGACAGTACCCGTGACCTGCCCATTGCCAGAACACTCCAGCCGCTGCGGGTGGCCGGGTCGATGGTCCCCGCCTCGAACGCGAGCACCCCCCGGTCGAACCTGTCGAACCACGGGTTGTTGCCGGTGGGGATGACGAGATCGCCGTCGAGGGCCGCGAACGTGACCGGCCGCACCGCGGGCAGCGCGTCCTCGGTGTAGACCAGCCGGCCGGTCGGAACCGAGCGCAGCAACCTCCGGCATTCGGCAACGGGGAGCGGACCGTCCGAATCCATGGCCACCACGGGTGGTTTTTCCTGATACATGACTGCTTCTTCCGTGGGACGAGTACCGACCCCACCAGCATCGGGGCTGGTGCCAGGACGCAAACAGAGGACAAAGTCGTCACTGTGGCCGTCGAGCGCCCCGACTGCGATTTCCGGGACTGTTCCGGCTGTACTCGTTGACCGTCCTCCTCGAGCCACGTGATAGGGGCGGGTGAACCGCCGTGCCTGCCTGCGTGGTCGTGGTGTGATGGGGGGTGAGTGTCGATAATCGGCAAGTAGGAGCGAACGATGGGCGCCGACGAGGAACCGTTACTGACAGGTGCGTTGTCGCAATTGCGGCTGCGAGAGCTGCTTGTCGAGGTTCAGGACCGCATCGGCCAGGTGATGGACTCCCGCGACCAGATCGACGCTCTCCTCGAAGCGGTGCTCACCGTCGCGTCCGGGCTGGAATTGAATGCGACCCTCAAACGGATCGTGCACGCGGCAATCGAGTTGGTCGACTGCCGATACGGTGCCCTGGGAGTGCTCAATCCTTCTCGGGACCGACTCCAGGAATTCGTCTACGAGGGGATTGACGAGCACACACGGGAATTGATTGGTGAGCTCCCGACCGGCCACGGGTTGCTGGGGTTGTTGATCGAGCAGCCCAAGCCCATCCGTCTCGACAGCATCGCCGCACACACGGCGTCGTCGGGTTTCCCGGACCATCACCCGCCGATGCGCACATTCCTGGGGGTACCGGTGCGGGTGCGCGGGGAGGTCTTCGGGAACCTGTACCTCACCGAAAAGGTGGGAGGTCAGTCCTTCACCGAGGACGACGAGGTCGTCGTCCAAGCACTCGCCGCCGCTGCGGGTATCGCCGTCGACAATGCTCGACTATTCGAGGATGCCCGGCTGCGACAGCGGTGGCAGCACGCGACCAGCGAGATTCGCGGGGAACTGCTCGCGGCCACCGATACCGGGGAAGTCCTCGACCTCATCGCCCAGCGAGCGCGAACACTCGCCGTCGCCGACCACGTACTGATCGCCCAACCCGACGACCCCGATGTCGAGACCGCCGAGGTCACCACGCTGACGGTCACCGCCTACGCCGGCGACGACCCCGCCGCCTTTCACCGCCGGCACATCCCCGTCGACGGCTCCGACACGGGACGAGCGTTTCGCACCGGGAAGCTGACGCAGGTCCCCCACTTCGCGGACCGCGACCGCTACGGGCCCGCGCTGCTGCTGCCGCTGCGGGTTTCGGCGGACACGATCACCGGGGTGCTGGCCATCATCCGCGAACTCGGGGCGGAATCGTTCGACGATCGGCAACAATCGTTGGCCGCCGAGTTCGCCGATCAGGCTGCCTTGGCGCTCAAGCTCGCCGATGATCAACGGCAGCTGGCCGACATGTCGCTGATCTCGGACCGTGACCGGATCGCGAGGGACCTCCACGACCACGTCATCCAGCGTCTGTTCGCGCACGGTTTGAATCTGCAGAGCACCCAGGCACGCACCCGGGCGCCCGAGATTCGCGCACGACTCGAGGACATGATCGACGACGTGCAGCAGATCATCACCGACGTCCGGACGACGATCTTCGATCTGCATCGCGAAACGGACGAAGATTCCCGGCAGCTGCGGCAGGTCCTCAACACCGTCGTTGCCGAGCAGACCGAAAACAGTGGCCTGCGCACCACGGTCCGGATGGCCGGGCCGCTGAACGTGGTCACCGGTCCGCTCGCCGACCATGCCGAAGCGGTATTGCGGGAGGCGCTCAGCAACGTCGTGCATCACGCCCGAGCCCGTGCGGTCACTGTCACCGTCTCGGTCGGTGACGACCTCACCGTCGACGTCAGCGACGACGGCATCGGCCTCCCGCCGGCAGTGGCACGCAGCGGTTTGCACAATCTCGCCGCTCGAGCCGAGCAGGCCGGTGGGACTTTCACGATCGCCTTGCAGGACACGGGCGGGACTCGATTGACGTGGGCGGCCCCGCTACCGGAGGTGTGAAGTGTTTTGTCGGGTGGCATAACCTTCAGTCGAGAGTGACAATGCTCCCGGGCTCCAGTGTGGCAACCTGATCGCGGCAGACTATCTCGATCGGTCGCTGGTTGCCGGCCGCTGCGCTCACCTGGACCTTTCTGCCGGTGACGGTCAGCCAGAGTTGGAGTCCTCGGTACACGATGGGAAACTCCAGTGCGCCGAGTTCCTCCGGCCATTGCGGGCCGAATACCAAACGATCCCCGCGGGTTTCGAGTCCGGTGAAGCACCGCTGGAGCAGGTCGACGCTCCCCGCCATCGCGGCGAGGTGTATGCCCTCGGCCGTCGTACCGCCCTGGATGTCGGCGATGTCGGAGGCGAGTACCCGTTCGAAGTACTCCAGGGCGTTGTCGCGGTTGGCGCGCGCGAGAACCCAGGAATGCACCACCGCACTCAGAGTCGAACCGTGTGAGGTGCGGGCAAGGTAGTAGTCGACCGTCCGCGGAATGGCCTCGGGTTCGAGGTGATAGCCGAGTCCGCCGAACAGGTCCCGCAACTCATCGGCGGACAGTAAGTAGAAGAGCATCAACACATCGGCCTGTTTGGAGGCGCGGTAGCGGTTGACGTCGTCGTCTTCGGCCTCGAGGATCCGGTCGAGCCGTTGAATGTTGCCGTAGCGCTCGCGGTAGGCATCCCAGTCGAGTTCGGCGAGGTTGTCGTACCCCTCGAACTGGCTGATCACCTGATCATGGAACGGCACGAACATTCGGCGGCTCACGTCTTCCCACCGTGCCATTTCCTGCGCGTCCACCGCCAGGTTCTCGACCAGGTCGACCCGGTCCGGCGACGCAAGCGCGTCGAGAGCCTCGAGAGTGCGCAGGATGACCCACACCGCCATCACGTTGGTGTAGGCGTTGTTGTCGATTCCACCGAATGGTGATCCCGGGTAGCCGGAGTGGAACTCGTCGGGCCCCATGACCCCGCTGATGACATACCGGCCCCGCACCCGGTCGTAGGTGGCGAGACTGGCGAAGAACCGTGCGATCTCGACCAGCAATTCGGCCCCGCACTCGGTGAGAAACTCCAGGTCGCCGGTCACCTGGTAGTACTGCCAGACGTTGTAGGCGATCGCTACCCCGATGTGGTGCTGGCGCCAGCTCGGGTCCGGCAGCCACCGCCCCGACGCCGGATTGAGATGGAGCTGCTGGCTCTCCTCCCGGCCGTCGCTGCCCGATTGCCAGGGAAACATTGCACCCCGGTAGCCGGCCGCTCTCGCGGCGCGCCGGGCCTCGGGGAGCCGGCGGTACCGGTAGCGCAGCAGCGACCGGGTGAGGGAGGGAACCCGCATGTTCAATACAGGGAAGACGAACAATTCGTCCCAGAAGATGTGCCCGCGGTAGGCCTCACCGTGCAGTCCCCGGGCCGGCACCCCCACATCGAGGTCGGCGGTGTTCCGGGAGACCGTCTGCAGCAGGTGCAGGAGATGGACGTGCACGATACGGGAGGCGTCCTCGTAGCCCTGCAGTTCGATTCCCACCCTGTCCCACAGGTGTTCCCATGCCAGGACGTGGCCGTCGAGCACCTCGTCGAAGCGGCCGAGTTCCGCGAGCGGGCGTGCAGCTTCGTCCGCGGGATGTGACACCGCATGATCACGGCCCGTGAAGACCGTGACCATCTTCTCGAGCGTGACTGATTCTCCCGGGGCCATCTCGACGGCGATGTCGTGCCCAATGTGCCTGTCATCGGCGAACAGCTGGTAGCGGCAGTCAGCTCTCTCGGTATTGCGCCACAATTGGTTTCGGGCGGCCATCGCCACAGGTATTCCGGACTGTCCGGTGTGCATCGACAACAGTACGGAGTCGTCCGTCAGCTCAGTGGCGCGCAGTGGAGTGAGGTGGTCGCTGGCCAGTTCGCGGTAACGCTCGACGAGGGTGTTACCCACCGAACCGTCGAGCACCGACCGGATTTCGAGCTGCCCCGACCAGTCATCTGCCACGATCGTCGTCTGCAGCGCACACACGTGGGGCAGGTGCATCGCGACGAAGCGCCGCTGGACCACCGAGGTGGTGCGGCCCGCCTCGTCGCGATAACGCCATCGCCGGGTGAGGACGGCACGGCGCACATTGAGATATTGGCGGTAGTCGAGGAGTTCGGCCGCATCGATGTCGAACCACGGCGCGCCGTCGATACGGAAGGTGGTCGCAAGCCAATTCGGCGCATTGACCAGACTTTCATTGACGATGGTCATTCCGGACCGTTCGTCGCTGAGCCGGTTGTAGACGCCGGCGAGGTAGGTGCCCGGATAGTGCACGGCGCCGGCACCGGACTCGGGTGCGCACCCGCGGGTGGCGAAGTACCCGTTTCCGACGGTGCAGAGCGCCTCACGCAGTTTCTCGGCAGTCGGGTCGTATCCGTCGAAGAACAGGATCCAGGCGTCCGCCCGCGAGACCGTTTTCGGATCCCGCGCGAGTAGGTCGGCCAATCGCTGCAGCAGCTCGCACACCTGTGCGGGTCCATCTACCGCGAACCCGGCTGCAGACCGTCGATCGCCCGCCTCCTCGCTGCGAACCACGATTCCCACCCCGGTGGTCGCCACGGCGTCGAAAGCGTCCTCGTCGGTGAGGTCGTCGCCGACGTACAGGGGAAGCAGTTGCGTCGAATCGAGGACGTGTCCGAGAATCCACTCCAATGCCCGGCCTTTGTCCCAGCGGATGTCGGGACGTAGTTCGATGACCATGCGGCCCGCTGCGACGCGCAGACCATCAACACCGTGTGCGGCCTCGTACACTGCCGCGATCACCTCGTCGACGCGGGCCGCGGCGACGTTGCGGTAGTGGACTGTCACCCCGAACCGCTTGTATTCCACCAGGACACCGGGAATTCCGTGGAGCTGTTCCTCGACGAGTCGTCCAGTCTGCGCGAGCAGACTCACCGCGGTGAGCGCCTCGGCATTCTCGTAGTGCTCCCCGTCCGGCCCGCTCAGTTCGAAACCGTGGCTGCCCGCGTACCAGATCCCCTCCATGCCGATGCGCGACCGGACGTCCTCGAGATCGCGGCCGCTGATCACGGCCACGGGACACTCGCGGGCCAGTCGGGCCAGTTGCGCTGCGGCGCCGTCGACGAGGACCGCCGCGGACGGGTCGCTGACGATATCGGCGAGGGTGCCGTCGAAATCGAGGAAGACCGCGGGCCGCCGGATACGCAAATGTGCGGTGAGTTCGTGCCGGGAGGTCATCGCGTCGGGGATCTGCGACAGGGGACGATCCCCCTGGCGGATCGTGATGTCCGCCGGGTCGGTCACCACATGGTCGGCACCCCAGGAATCCTTTTCCGGGCCGATCCCTACCACCAAGGCGAACCCGCTCCGCTCAGCTGCTGTCGCAGCCGCTTCCGAACGAGTGATTACGACTGATGCGGCGGGCTGGGTTCCGAGCCGGTGTGCGGCCTCGGCCGGCGCCACACCACCGATCCGGACAGGAAACAAGTCGGCGATTCCGGCGTCCTCGATTGCCGGCTTCACATCGCCGCTCGGGGAGAACACGGCCGTGTCGATGCCCAGCGCACGCAGCCGGCGCACCAGCATGACGGTGGAATCGACGGTCGCGGGCTTCCCGGACCTGGTGTCGACAACCACACCGAGGTCGAAGAGGACGGCGCCGTGCCGGCGCAGATCGATCACAGGTCCGGCCATGGGTTCAGCTTTCGCGTTGTGCAGAGCTGTCCGGGTGCTTGTCGAGTGGGGTCCAGAGTACGTCGAACTATCGGGTGTGACCATGTGACCAATGGCCCTCACGTCGGGGCCGGCGCGCCACCACACTGAGGTACAGGACTCATGATCCCGGAGGCGGACAGTGAAACCAGGAAGAATCGTGGCGCTCGTCATCGGATGTCTGTGTGCTTTGCTCGGGTTCGCCCTTCTGAGCGCTGCAGTGTTTCTCGGGTGGGCATACTTCACACAGAACGACGACGGTCATTTCACCTCACCCACCCAGAGGTATCAGTCGTCCGCGAACGCCCTGGTGTCGGAGCGGATCGACCTTTTCGAGGAAGCCGACCTTCCCCAGGGCTTCAGCACCGAGGATCTCGGCCGGGTGTTGCTGCGCGTCACCTCGGACCCGTCGAACCGGGAGATCTTCGTCGGAATCGGCCCGCGTGAGGCGGTGGAAGGCTATCTCTCCGGTGTCGCTCGGACCGAGGTGACGGAGGTCGAATTCGGCCCCTTCCAGCCGAGCTACCGTCAGATCGCCGGTGACCGGCAACCGGAAACCCCCTCGGCGCAAACGTTCTGGTCCGTCTCGTCCACCGGAGCCGGCACTCAGGAGGTGCAATGGGATCTTCAGCGCGGGTCCTGGACCGCTGTGGTGATGAACGCCGACGGCCGTCCCGGCGTCTCGGTCGATATCCAGGCCGGTGCACGGCTCGACTTCCTCGGTCCGCTCGCGCTCGGTGTGCTCCTCGCCGCCGTGGTGATGCTCGTCGTGGGCATACCACTTGTGGTGGTCGGAGCGCTCGGGCTCGGCCGGCACGGTCCACCCCAACCGCATTGGCCGGTGCAAACGAGTGGAATCGGCGCGGCGTCCGCCCCCACCACACCGTCGACCGCAGACACACCCGCGCCGTCGAAGCCCTATCCCGCGCACCTTCGAGGTGATCTCGACCAGCCGCTGTCACGGTGGTTGTGGCTGGTCAAGTGGTTGCTCGCGATTCCGCACTACGTGGTGTTGGTCTTCCTCGGTCTGGGCTTGTTCGTGACCACGGTGGTGGCAGGATTCGCGATTCTCTTCACGGGGCGGTATCCGCGGGGGTTGTTCGACTTCAACGTCGGAGTTCTGCGTTGGCTCTGGCGTGTGCAGTTCTACACCTACTCCGCGCTGGGCACCGACCGGTATCCGCCCTTCACGCTGGCGCGCACCGACTACCCGGCTGACTTCGATGTCGAGTATCCCGAGCGACTCTCCCGCGGTCTGGTCCTGGTGAAGTGGTGGCTGCTGGCGATACCCCACTACCTGATTCTGGCCGTGCTCGCCGGGGGTTGGTTCGGCGGCTGGCGGTTCGGAGTCACCAGCGGCGACGACAGAGTCCCCGGGCAGCCCTGGCTGTTCGGTTCGCTGCTCGGTGTCCTCATCCTGGTCGCGGCGATCATCATCTTGTTCACCGGCCGCTATCCCCGTCCGCTCTTCGACTTCGTCATGGGTATCAACCGCTGGGTCTACCGAGTCCTCGCCTATGTCGCGCTCCTGCGTGACGAGTATCCACCCTTCCGATTCGATCAGGGGCCACGCGAACCCCACGAACACACCCCGCCACCAGGCCCGGCACCGGATGACCTGCCGGCTGCCGGTCACCCTCAGGAGTCGACCCGATGACTGTCTTGGTGGGTTACGCGACCGCGAGGGGATCGACCCGAGGGGTGGCCGAGCGCATTGCCGCGCAGCTCGAATGCGCAGGTGAGCAAGTGGACGTACAGCCGTTGAGCGACATCACCTCGGTGCGCGAATACGAGACGTTCGTTGTCGGGAGCGCCATCCACAGTGGTCAGTGGCTTCCCGAAGCGGCGGCCGCCATCGGGCGACTCCGCCCGCAACTCGCCGGCCGAGCGCTGTGGGCGTACTCCGTGTCCTCGGTGGGGGCGACCAGCACGATCCTGTCGAACCGGGTGGCGTCCTATCTTCGCCGGGTCACCCCTGAACCGCGCGTGGTGCAGCACTTGCGGGAGGCCGCGGATGTTCGCGGCCACCGCTTCTTCGCCGGAGCCATCGGCCCCGGTGACTGGCCGGGCTTCGGTCGGGTGCTCTTCCGGCTGATGGGTGGGCATTACGGCGATGCCCGCGACTGGGCAGACATCGATCAGTGGGCGGAGTCTATCCATCACCGGGATGCCCAGGTGCGCGGCGAATGACAGCATCCGAGTCCACACCCACAGCTTCGGACCTCGATCGTTCCGGGGATGGCGTCCCCGGTCTGTCGTCGGCCCGGTGGATTGCTCTGTGTGCCGCAGCGGAGGCTGTCGGCATGACGGCCGCCGCCCTCGCCGCGAAGCTGGCACAACGAATATCGGGTGATGCTCGTCACGGGCACTCGGAACAGTGACCGGGCTGGTAGCCGGGACGGTGCTGGGCGTGATCACCGGACGGTTCTTACCCGGGCCGGACGACATCGTTCAGCCACATGACGGTGTTCCACAAAGATGAGGAAAGGAAAACGAGTGAGAAGAAGCCGGAAAACCTGGAGTGACATGACAGATCGTCAGCGCGGCGGGCTGGCGGTGCTCACGATCGTTCAGATGGTGCTGGCCGTCGCCGCTTGGGTGGATCTCGCTCGCCGCGATCCCCGCGAGATCAACGGCAGCAAGGGAAAATGGGCGGCGGTCATCGCCGTCAATTTCATCGGGCCGGTCGCCTACTTCACGCGCGGCAGGCGCACCGTGCTGTGAGCGCCTGTCCCGGGTGGGTGGTGTGGCATGCACACACAGCACCCGGGCTGAAGACGCACCTCTCAGGTGTGCGCCGGGGACTGCTTCGCCAGCATCTGACCCCATTGCTGCGCCCGTGCTTCCTCACCCTCGACGAGCTGGTTCTTCGTATCGACGAGAAAGCTCTCCGGATCGGCAACCAGCTCGAAACCCAAATGCCGCAACTTCTTCGAAATTCCTTTCGACGCCCGTCCGGTAATGAGTGCGGGCTTGTCGATGCGAGTATCGAACGCGGCAGCATTCCCCTCGTCCACGGTGAGCCCGTCGAGCCACTCACGAATTCCCGTACTGGCCGCATCTGGTTCCAGTGTCAGGTTGCTCTCCGGCTTCTCGGCGGCCTCCACCGCACCGCGCCGGGTCGATTCCCGGCTCATCCCGTGCACGTGGGTGGGACCACCCACGATCAGGAGATCGTATGAGGACACGTCCTGTTGGGGCGCCTGCGACACGGGGATCGTCGTGACGTCGCCCGCAGGCGCGAATCCTCGCGCAATCGCCTCTGCCACCGCATGGGTATTGCCGTACATCGACTCGTAGACAATCAGTGTTCGCATGTCGCCGCCTCCTGGTTCGCTTGTTCGGTACCAGCTGAACCGCACGGGTGAGGTTCAGCCCGTCACATCTGGTTTACCTTCGAGTCTTTCACCGCCCGAGGTCTCGGCAGAGGGCACAAGGTCATCCGAAAGTCCCTTCCAGCGTGCAGACGTCACTCGACATCGAGGTGTGATGACCTAGGGCCCTATCGGCGCCGGCCACAGGTGACCGATCCTGAAGGTGTTCGGCGCAAGTCCGGAAATGTGTTGCAATGACTGGAGTTGGACGATGAGCACTCTTGCGAACCGCCAGTCCGTGGTCGTCGGTGTCGACGGCTCCGAACGCGCGATGCGGGCCGCCGTATGGGCGGCCGCCGTGGCGCGACGACGATCCGCGCCGCTGCGCCTTGCCCATGCTCTCCCGAGTCCCGGATACCACTACAGCGAAGCTGCCCTGCTGTTTCAGAACGAGTTCGCCGACGAAGTCCGGCAATCGGCCGAGGAGATTCTCGGGCGCGCCGAGCGGCGAGTGCGGCAGGAGTGTCCGGACGTCCGGGTGTCCTCGAGCATCCATCCGGGACCGGCAGGGATGTCGCTCACCGGACTGAGCAAGCACGCGGAAATGGTGGTGGTCGGATCCACGGGCGCCGGGATGGTCGAGTCACTGTTCACGGGGTCCACCGTGGTGCGGGTGGTCAACCACGCACACTGCCCTGTCACGGTCTTCCGATCCGACTCCGAGTCACCGGTGCCCGATCACCGGCCTGTCGTGGTCGGCGTCGACGGAAGTGCGCTGAGCATCAGGGCGATCGAGTCCGCCGTCGACTTCGCAGTGCTCTTCGACGTCCCGCTCCTCGCGGTGCACGCATGGGGTACAGGTGACATGTCCCGAGGCCGCTCCGCTGCGACCAAGGTGGACTGGGCCGCCATGGCAGAAGAGCAGACGGCACTGGTAGCAGAAAATCTTGCCGGTTGGCGAGAGAAGTATCCGGACCTGGAAGTCACCACGGTCATCGATGAGCGGAACCCTGCCGAACTGTTGCTGCACTTTGCGCGCGACGCACAACTCGTCGTCGTGGGAAGTCACGGCCACAATCGATTCGCCGGATCGCTGCTGGGGTCGACCAGCCAGAACCTTCTGCACCATGCATTGTGCCCCATCACGATCTGCCGTCCACCGAGGAGTGAGAAGCGATGACCTGGCCACTGGCGCTCGTGTTGATAGCGCTCATCTTTTCTATGACAGCCATCGTCACCTCATACATTGCGGTGCGCGGTAGATCGAGGCCACCACAGAAATAGGTCCCCGCCCGAACATCCGCCGTCGGACCTGTGTTTTGGTGCCGTCTCAGTCGCTGCGGAATCGATGTCCGGGCCGCCAGTCCATGTGCAGAGCCAACACGTGCTCGTGGGTGGTCGTCTGTACGTCGCGGAGGTGCGCGAGAGTGTCTTCACCGAGCAACCGGATTCGCCGCTGTGCGATGTCCCCTTCATTGCAATCACGTGATGAAAACCGCTCGCTTAGATCTGTACGCAGTCCCTGCGGTCGCGACGCCAGGCGAACTCCGGGTCACTTGCGGACGATCATCACCGGGCACCGGGCGGCATGGAGTACGGCCCGGCTGGTGGACCCGAGGAGTAGGGAGGTGAAGCCGCCGCGTCCGCGGCTGCCGGTGACGACGAGCTGCGCCTGCTCGGACAGTTCGACGAGGTGGTCGATTGGTCGATCCCGGACGACCACCTTCCGGACAGTGACGCCCGGGTAGGACTGGTGCCAGCCGGCCAGGCTTTCGGCGAGTACGGCCTCTTCCGCGACGGCGATCGCGGGCCAGCTCAGATCGTGATGGTCCGCGTCGTCGGTGGTGAAGACGGTCGATAGATCGAAGTCGCTCCACGCGTGCACCGCAACCAGATCGCAGTCGCGGAGAGCGGCTTCCTCGAACGCCGCGCCGATCGCCGGTGTACTGCGCGCCGATCCGTCGACCCCGACCACCACCGGGCCGTCGAGAACAGCGTCCACGGGGTCAGGTATGCCGCGAACCACAACCACCGGGCACGGCGAGTGGGCGGCGACCGCCGTGCTCACCGAGCCGAGGAGGCCACCGGCGACACCGCCGAGCCCCCGGGATCCCACGACGAGCATGCGGGCCGATTTCGCCAACTCCAGAAGGACAGTCGCGGGGCTGCCCTCCCGAAGCGTGGTGCGCACCGTCAGCGGTGCGTCACCGACCGCCTTGGTTGCAAGTTCCGCCGCCCTCTCCAGGCGCTGCTTCCCGGCGTACTCGAGATCCGTGAAGGCACCCGCCGAGAGGTTGATGGCGTCACCGTAGGTTCCGCGCCGCACCACAAGCGACGAAGCCAGCAGCAACGGGGCGCCGCGGACCACGGCCTCGTGTGCCGCCCAACGTACGGCGTCGAGTGCATGGGCGGAGCCGTCGACTCCGACGACGATGGGAATGTCTACTCGCATGGTGGCTCCTGTCGATGTGACCGGTCTTCTGTCCAGAATCCGGGATCATCGTGAGGTACAGGTAGGGCCGAAGGGCACTTCGTCGGTACCCGTGGTCCTCCGGGTCCCCCAGGGGCCGGTGGTCACGAGAGGCGAAAGACCCTGTGGTGATGACCGCCTGGCGGGGGACACTCGAGGTACGAGCCGTGCTGTACCGACCCGGGTTGGTGCGCCGGCGCCGAGAAGCCTGGAAGGACTGATCGTGATGTACCACAACGATCCAAGCGGTTGGGGATACGCGTTGATGTTCGTCGGGATGGCCCTCTTCTGGGGGTTGCTGATCGTGGGCATCGTCGCGATGATCCGCTATCTGGGCCACGGAATGCAGACCCCCCACAATGTGCCGTCTGCCCGCGATGCCGCGGAAAAGGTTCTGGCGGAACGGTTCGCGCGAGGTGAGATCGACGAAGCGGAGTACCGGACACGTCTGGCGACGTTGCGCGCCGAGACAGCGTCCTAAGCGAGTGATGACGACGTCGGCGAGGAGGTGATCGACATGGATGCACTGCAGATGGCTCACGAGCTCATGATGTGGCTGCATGGCGCCGGCCTACTGCCGCACGAGTTCATGATGTGGCTGCATGGCGCGGGCATACTGCCGCACATGCCAATGCACATGATGCCGATGTAACGGCGAGAACGAAGGGACAGCTTTTTCAGTACTGGATTGCGGTGATCACGGTGAGCGCAACGAACAGATATATGACGCAGACGGACTACATGTCGTGGCGGATGGAGGCAGATCCGATCCTGCGCTCGACCATTGTTGCGGTTGCCGTCCTCGACCGGGTTCCCGACTGGCCGCGGTTCGTCGACATGATGGAGCGGGGGACGAAGCGGGTTCCGATCTTTCGGCGCAAGGTGGTCACCGCTTCGGTGGGCGTTGCCCCGCCCCGCTGGGTCGAGGACCCCGACTTCGACCTCACCTGGCACGTAAGACGTTGCACGCTCACGGAACCGGGCGGTTGGGACGGAGTGCTGAATTTTGCGCGCACCACCGGTATGGCGGCCTTCGACAAGGAGCGTCCCCTCTGGGAGTTCACGGTGCTCGACGGGCTCGGCCATCACCGGGCGGCCCTCGTGATGAAGGTTCATCATTGCCTCACCGACGGCGTCGGCGGCATGCAGATCGCCCGGGAGATCGTGGACTTCACCCGGGAAGGAACCGTGCGCGCAGACGATGCCGAGGTGGTTGTGCCGGACGACGGGCGAAGGCCCGGGCCGATCGATGGTCTTGCCTGGTACCGGGATATGACGGGTCGCATCGTACGAGGGGTGTCGATCGGGATGGTGCGGGGAGGCGAGGGGCTGATCCGACGTCCGGCCGACTCGTTTCGCCGGTCGGTTGATGTCGTGGCTTCGACGATGCGTTTGACGCGTCCTGTTCGCACCACGCTATCCCCGGTGATGAGGACGCGCACCACGCGCCGCAGGTTCGCCGTCCTCGAGGCCCCGCTCGAACCGCTCGGCCGGGCCGCCGAGTCCGCGGGCGGATCGCTCAACGACGGCTTCCTCGCCGCCATCCTGCTGGGTATGGCGAAGTATCACCGGGTTCATGGCGCCGAAATTCCGGCACTGAGAGTCACATTGCCGATCAGCTTGCGCACCGACACCGACCCGCTCGGTGGTAACCGCATTACTCTGGCGCGGTTCGCCCTGCCGACGAACATCGAAGACCCCGCCCAGTTGATACGGGAGGTTCACGCCGTTGTGGAGAGTTGGCGCAGAGAACCGGCGATTGCGTTGTCGTCACACATTGCCGGCGCATTGAATCTGCTACCCCCTTCGCTTCTGGGTAACATGCTCGAGCATGTCGACTTGGTGGCGTCGAACGTGGTGGGCTCACCCGTACCGCTCTTCATGGCCGGCTCGCAGATCGTCCGGTATTACGCCTTCAGCCCCACCCTCGGGTCGGCGTTGAACGTCACCCTCATGTCCTACACGTCGCACTGCTGCGTGGGCATCAACGCCGACCTCGGCGCCGTCCCCGACCTCGAGACGCTGACCGACTCCCTGGCAGACGGTTTCCGCGCCGTTCTGGCCCTGTGCTCGCCGGCACCCGACACCGCAACCGTCTCGGTGCCGTGACAGAAGTCGACCAGAGTAGAGCAGAATGCCGCTCGATCAGGAATGCCAGGAGCTGGCGAACCGCACATCGGCGACACCGGGAACCGTCTCGGCGAGGGCGGTGACCACGCCGCGTTCCGGGTCGTCGGCGGAAAGACCGCTGATCGCGACCTTGCCGTCCGCGACCTCGACGGTCCAGCGCCGCGAACCCGCGTACACGTCGAGGCGATGCTGAACCTCCTTGGCGATGTGGGTGTCGTCCATCGTCAAGGCGCCGAGAAGATCACGCCGGGTCACGATCCCGATGAGGTCGCTTCCGTGAACGATGGGAATCCCACGCAGACCCGAGCGCAGCATCGCGGAGGCGAGATCGCTGAGGTCGGTGTCCGCGGTCATGGCGATGACCGGGCTGGTCATCGTCTCCTTCACCGCCGCATCGGCCTGCGGAAAGGCTCGGAATTTCTCCCGGAGCAGATCACCCTCGGACGCTATACCCACCAGCCGGTGTGCCTCATCGACCACCGGGAGCACGGTGAATCCGAACTCTCCGATGATGCGGAGGCACTCGTCGATCGGTGTCGACGGCGCCACGGTGGTGACCGGGCTGCTCATGATGTGTCGCGCCTGCATGACGGCTCCTTCCCTCTGCACAAGCCTGGCCCGCCCGCGGCCGTGGGGGAAGGGCCATTGGGCCTTTGTCGTCCTTGATGGACAGCGTTCGGTTGTCGTTACCGATTTCGGTGACAATTTCTGGGAGGTAGGGCCGAAGTGCCCTGGTCCGCGGCCACGTGAGGGGCGATCGTGGTGGGTACGGAGGTGGCAACCATGATCAAGCATTGGCTCCTGATGGAAGCTGGGGGAGAGGACGCCCGAACCCCCTACCGCACCCGGGTGGCCGGTGCAGGCAGGCATCTCCCGGTCACACGGCTCACCACCGAGGACCTGATGGCAACGACCCGTCACACCACTCACATCGACCTCGAACGCTTGACGGGAATCCGCGAGCGGCGGGTCTCGGTGGGAGACGAGGATTCCTATACCCTCGCCGCGGCCGCGGCGCAGGACGCCTTGGAGCACTCGGGTCGGGATGCGGGTTCCCTCGACGCCGTCATCAGCTGCAGCATCACCAAGTTCCGGGGCGGACTCACCCAGTGGCTCGAGCCGACGATGAGCAGTGCTGTCGCCCGGGCGCTCGGCGCGGATCGGGCGATGACCTTCGACGTGTCCAACGCGTGCGCCGGAATGCTGACCGGAGTCACGGTGGCGGACAACTGGATCCGGCAGGGCGTTATCGAACGGGCGTTGATCGTCAGTGGTGAGTACATCTCGCAGCTCGGGCAGAACGCGGCGCGGCACATCCACAACATCATGAGCAAGGAATTGGCGTCGTTGACGCTGGGCGATGCGGGTGCCGCACTGGTCCTCGAGCGGGCTCCGGCCGGATCGGCTGGAATTCGGTTCGCCGGCTTCACCACCGTCGCCGATTACAGCCGGCTATGCCTGGCCTACCCGAAGGGCAACGAACCCGGCGCGCGCATGTTCACCAATTCCCGCGGCATCCAGAAAGCCGCCATTGCGGACACACCGCTGCTGTTGCACGAGGTCCTCGACACGCTCGGGATGTCGATGCACGACATCGATCACGTGATCACCCATCAAACCTCCGCCCGGGCCATCCGGAAAGGCATGGCCGAGTTGAAGTCCGAGTTCGGCGATGTTCCCCGGCACGACGCGGTGATCACCGTCGACCGGTACGGGAACACGGCGTCGACGACGCACACCGTGGCGTTGGTCGAGGAACTCGAGGCCGGACATATTCAGCCGGGGGAGACCGTGGCGTTGATCTCCTTGGCATCCGGCCTCGAGATCGGGGTCGTTCTATTGGAACTGGACGAGGAATTGGTGGCTGGTTATGGGCACGATCATTGATCGGGTAGACGTCACCTCCGGTGGGTGGCGAAACCGGCACAGCGCACTGCGCCTCGCCGTGTCCGCGGCGAAGACCTGCCTCGAGAACGCCGAACGGAGCCCGGACGAGGTCGACCTTCTGGTCAACGCCGGGTTGTATCGGGACCGCAATCTCGGGGAACCTGCCCTCGCAGCGATGATCCAGGAGGACATCGGCGCACATCCGGAGGATCCGCATACCGGCGAGCACGGCACGTTCTCGTTCGATATCGCGAACGGAACGTGTGGTGTGCTGACCGGGTTGCAGATCGTCGACGGGTTCTTACGATCCGGGACGATCGACTGCGCCCTTGTCGTCGCCAGTGATGCCGATCCCGGCCACAGGATGAGCGAGAACTTCACGTTCTCCGCGGCCGGAGGCGCGGTGTTGTGTAGTTGGACCGACGAGGATTACGGTCTCGGACGCGTGCACTGGGTCAACGACTTCGACGGCTCCGACGCGTTCTCCGCCACCGTCGGGGGGATCGATTCCCGGAATGTTCTGCGGTTCCGGGAGTCGGCCTCGATGGATGAACGCTATGCCGCCGCGGCCGCGGCCGCCGCCACCGAAGCCCTCACGGATGCTTGCCTCACCCTCGCCGATATCGATGCCGTGGTGCTCGCTCCGCCCCGCCCGGAATTCCGGTCGGCCCTGGCACGCCACCTCGGCCTGCCCGATTCCCGCGTCGTGGTCGCCGACGACGAACACATCCATACCGCCGCGCTGGTGGCCGGACTCGATGCAGGTGGCCGCCGTGCCGGCACTCGTACGCTCATCATCGCCGCCGGTGCGGGCGTGACGGCCGGCGCTGCCGTGTACGCCGAGCCACCCGCGAACGGCTCACACGCCTTCGGCCAGGTTCTGGATGGTCAGTAGCATTTTGCGGCTCATCACGAAGGAGACGGGTTCGATCAGCGCCGGGCCGAAGGCGAGCCGGCTCGCCAGCGACGGCCCGTAGGTTCCCCGGCCCCTCTCGATCAGTCTGGTGCGCCGCTCATCGATCCGTTTCAGGTGGAAGGCCCAGATCGACGCGTCGCCCGTTTCGGCGTTGCAACCGTGCAGAACCAACGCCGATGGCGGGTCCGCCACCGCCACTGTCAGTGCGGGGGCTTTCGGGTGTAACCGGACCTTGTCGCCTACCGCGAGGTGCTGACAATCCGGAAGAACCCGGTCAGCGTTGCGTATGCGGCACCCGATGGCGTTCTCGAGTCCCTCATAACTGTAGAAGCCGCCTCGTCCCTGCCCGAGCTGGACGATCCAGGGCCACACCTGTTCGGTCGGCACGGCGATCGTGATCGCGTGGGTGTATCCCCAGCGCGGGTTCGGTACCAGGTCATCTCCGGGCAAGGGTGTCAGCACCTCGGCGTTTGTCGCCCCCCAGCTGATGCGCCAGCGGCGCAGCGGCTTGGTCATGAGCACGTGAAAGCCGATCAGGGCAGCAGCGAAGATCGCCTGCGCGGCCGTTGCGGCACTCGTTGTCAGCAGCGAGGTGCGGGAAGTGGGTCGGGTCGTCATGACCCTCATCCTGGTAGTGACCTCCCGGACGGTGCCAGGGTATTCGGGCGCTGCCCACCACGGCGTGCTGCCGGAAGGCGGTGACCTTCGACCCTGTCCTGCGGACGTATCGCGGGGTTGGCTGAAACGAGACGGTGAGGAGTTCACAATGAAGGTCCAACAGGCAGTGGTCGAGCATCGTTGGGTGCGGCCGATCGACCAGGTGCGTTTGCCCGACGCGCCTTCCGTGGGCGGAAAAGCGGCGAATCTCGGTGAGCTGACCCACGCCCGTTTTCCCGTACCGCCGGGCTTCGTGGTGACGAAGGACGGCTATCTCCAGGCAATGGAGGACGCGGGAGTGCGTGACATGCTGCGCGCGCGAGGACTGCCCCCCGCCGGCGCCGACGATGCCGCGCTCACCGCAGCGTCCCACGAGCTACGGTCGACTGTGCTCGGTGTCCCGGTCTCCGACGCGCTCCGCGACGAGATCGTCGATGCCTATCACGAACTCGGTGACTCGGTGCGTGTCGCAGTACGTTCCTCAGCTCCTGCCGAAGATGCCGCCGACACCTCGTACGCAGGCATCCACGACAGCTTCACCGACATCTGCGGACCCGACGCCCTCGTCGAGGCGATACGGAAATGCTGGGCATCGCTCTGGTCGGAACGAGCACTGACCTACCGCAGCGTGCAAGGTGTCACCGAAGAACCCTCGGTGGCCGTCGTCGTCCAGTTGATGGTCGATTCCGACACCTCCGGCGTCACCTTCACCGCCGATCCGCGGACCGGTGCCCGCGACCGTATGGTCGTCGAGGCCGCCGCGGGGCTCGGCGAGGTCGTGGTCGGCGGACAGGTCGAACCCGACACCTACGTGCTGTCCAAGGACGGCTTCCATCTACTCGACGAGCACATCGGATCGCAAACCTTCGCGATCACCGCCGATGCGAGTGGAGAGCGGACCACTGAGATTCCCCTCGACCAGCGCGGTGACCGAGTCCTCACCAACACCCAACTCGAGCGGCTCGCGCTGCTCGCACTCTCGGTCGAAGAGCACTACCACGCACCCCAGGACCTCGAGTTCGCGTTCGCCGGGGACAAACTCTGGATCGTCCAGACCCGCCCGATCACCACTCTCGGCGACCACACGCCCCCCGTCGATGCCGGCCGACCGGAACCGGCACCGGCCGGCGCGGTGCTCGCGCACGGGCTCGGCGCAAGCCCCGGAACCGTGACGGGCCGGGTACGCATCCTCCGGTCCGTCACCGACGCCCACCAACTGCACGACGGTGACATTCTGGTCGCCCCGATGACACGTCCCGACTGGCTGCCCGTGCTGCGCCGGGCTGCGGCCATCGTGACCGACGGGGGCGGTATCACCTGTCATGCGGCGATCGTCGGACGCGAGCTCGGACGCCCCGTCGTGGTCGGAACCCGCACCGCGACAACAACGCTCGTCGATGGCGCCGTCGTCACCGTGGACGGCGACGCCGGAACCGTGTGCGAGGGCGCAGCGGGGACCGCTGAACTGCCGGCTGCCGACTCGGCCCCCGCCGCACCGAGCGGAACACCGCACGCCGGATCGTTCAGCTGGGCGGAGCCGACAGCGACGTCGGTGTACGTCAACTTGGCGACACCGGATGCGGCTGAGCGGGTCGCGGCGATGGACGTCGACGGGGTCGGACTCCTGCGCGCCGAGTTCATGATCATGGACGCTTTGCAGGGCAGGCACCCGATGACCATGCTCGCCGAAGGGCACCGCGCCGAGTACGTCGACACGATGGCCGCTGCCGTCGAGAAGATCGCTGCAGCATTCGCACCACGACCGGTCGTGTACCGGGCAATCGACCTGCGGACCAACGAGTTCGCGAATCTGGTCGGAGGCGACGTGGAACCGGTGGAAGACAACCCGATGATCGGGTACCGCGGGTGCTTCCGCTATGTGCGGGAACCGGAACTGTTCGGACTCGACCTGGACGTGGTGCACACCGTACGCAAACGCTATCCGAACGTGCACCTGATGATTCCGTTCGTACGAACCCGGTGGGAACTCGAGCAGTGTCTCGGTCACCTGGCGGCGCACCCGCTGGGCGCCGATCACCGCATGCATCGCTGGATCATGGCGGAGGTGCCGTCGGTGGCCTACTGGATCCCGGAATACGCCCGCCTCGGTATCGACGGTGTGTCCATCGGAACGAACGACCTGACCCAGCTGATCCTCGGCGTCGATCGTGACTCCGAGATCTGCCGGGACCTGTTCGACACGATGGACCCGGCCGTCCTCGACGCCGTCGACACCATCATCGAGCGGGCGACCCGGGCAGGGTTGACCACCTCGCTGTGCGGACAGGCGGTGTCGACCCACCCGGCCCTGGCCGAACACCTGGTGCGCAAGGGCATCACCTCGGTGTCGGTGGCACCCGACGTCGCTACCCGCACGCGCCGAAACATCTCCGTCGCCGAACGCCGGGTCCTGCTCGAGCAGGCCCGCGACTGTTCGCCGAGCCCGAGAAGCTAGGAAGCTAGTAGACAGCGTCGGAATGCTGCCCGACAGTGGCACGGCGAACGAGCGCGGCATAACACTGGTCGACGTCGCTCCGACGGCACGGTGCCGTGCCCGGTGTCCGCAGCATCGCCACCCCCGCGGCGACACCGTAGCGCACCGCCTCCCGCAGGTCCCACTGTCGCTCCAGCCCGACAATGATTCCCGCGACCATGCTGTCTCCGGCCCCGACCGCACTGACCACGGGCACCGCCAGGGACGGGCAGTGCTCCTCCTCCGCCGCTGTCACGTGCACGGCCCCGTCGGGGCCGAGGGAGAGAACGACCACAGCGCAAATCCCGGCGGTGATGAGTTCTCGTGCCGCGCTGACCTGCTCGTCGAGAGTCCGCAAATCCCGCCCGACGTGCTCGCGTAGCTCGCGAATACTCGGTTTGAGGAGATACACACCGCGCTCGAGCGCGCGCAGCGGCGGGCCGGACGTGTCGACGACGAGGCGAGCAGACGAATCGGCGAGGGCATCGGCGAGGGTCTGATAGAACGTCACGGGCACCCCCGGGGGAAGGCTGCCACTCGCGACGACGAAGGCGGCGTCCTTGGCACTCTGCACCAGGGCGTCGAGACAGGACTCGACTTCCCGCGGTGTCAGTGACGGACCGGGCAGCACGAAGCGATACTGCAGACCGGTCTGCTCCTCGTCGATGGTGAAGCTCTCCCTGGTGGATCCGCGAATCGTGATGCTCCGACTTCGCACTCCCTCGGTGGCCAGGAGGTCTTCCAACGCCCGGCCACTGTGCCCACCGGAAGGAAACACGGCGGTAGCCGGCGCGCCGAGTACATGCAGGATGCGCGCGACGTTGATGCCTCCACCGCCGGGGTCACGTCTGGGGGCGGCGCACCGCACTTTGTCGGTGGCGATCACCCGCCCTGTTGCCGTGGTGATGTCGAGAGCGGGGTTCATCGTCAGGGTTACGATCTCGCGCATGGGTTCTCCGGTCAGGTGCCGCCACCGTCAGAGGTGACGTGAGTCAGTAGTTGCGCCATCCCTCCGTGGCATCCCAGAGGGCTCGGACCGCGTCCACCGCGTCACCGAGATCGGTGTTCGTGTCGATCGGGGTGGCCAACGGAGGGTGCGTAATCCGCTGCGCCATTGCGTCGTAAATTTCTGCGGTGGCATCGGAATTGCCGTGCGGGCGGGTGCGGATCCGTTCCACGGCGACGGAGCGAGGCGCGACGCATTCGATCTCGACCAAGTCGCTGTGCTCCTTGCGGGCGGTCGAGGTGGCCCACTGACGCAGCCGCGGGTCCGTCCACGAGGCATCGAGCACCACCGAACACCCGCGGGAGAGCAATCGGGCCGCGCGCCTGAGTAATTCGGTGTACGTGTCCTCGGTCATCGAGCCGCTGTAGAGGCCGTGCCCGTACTCGTCGGCACACGATACGTGCGGGCCGACGCCCGCCAGCTCCTTGCGTACGAGGTCGCTGGACAGGACAGTGGCACCCACTCGCTCCGCCACCGCACGCGAGAGCGTGGACTTCCCGGTTCCGGGAAGTCCACCGATCAGGGCAAGCCGCACCGCGCCCGAACGCAGATGACGCAGAGCGAGTTGGGTGTGGCCGCGTGCGTCCACCAGTGCCTCCGTCGAACCCTGGGTGTAGCGCAGACAGGCCACTTTCGCGCGCATGAATGCGCGATACGCGACGTAGTGGTCGATGAGCGTGGGGGGCGGGTCGTCCGCGGCGCACGCGCAGTAGCGGCGCACGAAGGCCTCCGCGAGTTCCGCGCGGCCGAGGTACTCGAGATCCATGGCCAGACACGCTGCGTCATCGAGGCCGTCGATGTGGCGCAGGTGGTCGTCGAAGTCGAGGCAGTCGAGGATCCGGGGACCGTCCGGCAGGCAGAAAATGTCATCTGCCAGGAGGTCGGCGTGGCCGTCGACGATCCGCCCGCACTCGATCCGCTCGGTGAAAACCGGCTCACGCCCCGCCAGATACTGGCGTGCGCGCCGATCGATCTCGTCCACCTCCACCTTCGCAAGCGCCCGCGGCTGATACCCCATCGCCTCGGTGACGTTGGCCCGCCACCGCGCCGCGACGGCGTCGCGCGTGGCATCTTCGTCGATGTCGCGGCCGCGGACCCCGCGCTCGTGGAACCGAGCGATCACGTCGGCGATCTCGTCGAGCTGCGCCGGCGATTCGTCACCACGGACAACGATCGTGGCGAGCCGGCGGTTGTCCGGCATCCGCCGCATCTTGACGAGCGGTTCGGCCGGGCCACCGGTCGGATCGGCGAGTTCGGCGACACCGAGATACACATCGGGACACAGACGGCGATTCAGTTCGACCTCGCGGTCACATGCCGACCGGCGCTTGTCCGCCGTGCTGAAATCCAGAAACGCAGTTCGGATGGGCTTTTTGGCCTTGTACACCACGTCGTCGACCATGACGACATACGCCGTGTGCGTTTCTCGAACGGTAATTCCCATCACGACTCACCCACGTCGATGTCCAGGTGCATTTCGTCACCGTCGCGCCGCAACGCAGATCCCCAGCCCTGGTAGCGGATCAGAGCAAGTACGGACGCGTTCTCTGTCAGAACCTCGGCACTCATCTGCTCGATTCCACATGCCCTCGCGTGCTGCACCAGCCGGGTCAATAATGCCGTCCCGATTCCGTGCATCCGGTAAGCGTGGTCGACGACGAGAGCGAACTCGACCACCGAGGGCGCGGCATCGGCGTCGGCATCGAGAGAGACATAATTGGCGACACCGACGAGCGTATCGCCGACGAACGCGCCCAACGCATAATGTGCAGGATCCTGCCGGCAGAGCGATTCCGCGAGCTCGGCGAGGTGCGCGGGACGCACGGCGAAAAACCGCATGTAGTGGTCGTGCTCGTCGAGCCGCTCGTGCAGGCGGCGCACCGCGTCGTGATCATCGGCAAACAAGCGGCGTACCGTCACGTCCGCTCTGACCTGGGGTACTGCGGTCTCCATCGTTGTCAGCCCCTCTGCCCTGTGCCGTCGTAAGCATTCAACCGCCGGACGGCACGTCAGCGTCAGAGGCATAAGTCACCGACTACGGTCCTTCGCCTCTATTGCGTGATCTCCGCTGCGTCGATGCTGGGAGATAGTCGCCACCCACACCAGCTCGAGAGGACGTCGACCCGCGATGAACAGCCCCGATACGCACGACGGCACCGACCATGATCCCGGGCGGGGGATCGTCGACCGCCTGGTATCAGAGCTCGGTCAGTCCTTCGCACGCGCGGCGATCTGCCGGATGGTCACCGGAAGCATTCGAGACCTCGCCGGGGTGCCGACTGCGGACCTTCCGGAACTCGCCGAGCGCCTCGCCCGTCAGCGTTTGCTCACGGTGCGCGAGCGAGTCGACGCGTACCCTGCGCGCTCGGCAGTGGTGACCCAGTGATCGGAGCGACCTAGAAGGAGGGCGTGATGAGTATGCACGAGAGGAAATGGTCGGTCGAAATCGTGATCGACGAACATGATTCAGGTGAGACCGGATCCCGCACCCGGGCACAAGCGCGGTTGCGGACCCATGACAAGACCGCATTGATCGGTGTCGGGACGGCCCGGCGCAATCCGAAGGACACCGAGATTCCCGAGATCGGTGACGAGCTCGCCGCAGCCCGTGCGCTGGCCGACCTCTCGCACCAACTCATCGAAGCGACGGTGGCAGATCTCGAGGCCGCGACGCGCGAGCACATCCATCTCGAGGCCTGAGCGGGCCGGGAACCACCTCGCGGTCGGCACGTGTCGGCTCTATCGACCGGAAAGGCCGAACGGCCCTGTTCCGCGCCGTATGTGGACTGGCTCAATGGGAAAGGGAGGGGCGAGACGCCCGAAAGGAGCGACCCGATGACCAGCACTCCGGCAGAACATCGTGACAGCGTCCTGGACCGTCGGGGTGTCGACCAGATGATCGACGTCCTCCGGGGGCGCGGCTACCGTGTGGTCGGTCCCACGGTGCGCGACAGTGCCATCGTCCTCGAGGAACTCGAGTCGGGCGCTCAACTGCCAGCGGGTTGGGGTGTGACGACCGGGCCCGGCACGTACCGGCTGCGTCGACGCGACGACGACGCGGTCTTCGGGCACTCGTCCGGCCCCCAGTCGTGGAAGCAGTACCTGCATCCGCCCCGACAGCAGTTGTGGTCGGCGGAATCCGACGGCACCTTCCACCCCCCTGTCGAGGACGACACCCCCTATGCGTTCGTCGGCGTCCGCGGCTGCGACCTGGCGGCGATCGCCGTACTGCGCCGGGTTCTGTGCCCGGATCCGGACGCGGACAGCGCGACCGCCCGCCGCTTCCGATCCCTGTTCGTCGTCGCCGCCCATTGCACCGAGCCCGGCGGCGTGTGCTTCTGCACCTCCATGGGCACCGGTCCGGCAGCCGGCCCCGGCTACGACCTCGCGTTGACCGAACGCGTCGACTCGCAAGGCCATCGGTTCCTCGTCGAGGTCGGCACCGACGCCGGAGCCGATGTACTCGCCGACATCAACCGAAGCCCCGCTGCCGCCACGGACATCGACGAAGCCCGAGCGGCCGTGAGCGCTGCGGCCGGCCGGATGGGCCGGACGATGCCGCAGGTCAATCTCCGTGACCTGTTGGCCGACGCCCGCAGCGAGGACGTCTGGGACGAGGTCAGCAACCGGTGCCTCACGTGCGGCAACTGCACGATGGTCTGTCCTACCTGCTTCTGTACCACCAGCGAGGACATCACCGACTTGACGGGCGAGCATGCCGAACGCTGGGAGCACTGGTCGTCCTGCTTCGAACTCGATTACAGCGAACTGCACGGGGGAACCGTCCGGACGTCAGGGCAGAGCCGATACCGGCAGTGGATGTCCCACAAGCTCGGTACCTGGTTCGATCAGTTCGGCAGTTCCGGTTGTGTGGGGTGTGGGCGGTGCATCGACTGGTGCCCGGTCGGCATCGATATCACCGAGGAGGCTGCACGGCTGGTCCAGACCCTTCCGCCGTACCGGCCGGACGATGCGCGGGAGCAACGATGACCGCGGGCGGCACCGTGTTGCCGTCCCTGCTCGCTGCACTCGACGACGAGCACCGTCGCAGGCTGACCGCACTCACCTCCCCGGTGCGATTCGGTGAAGGAGAGGTCATCTTCCGGGAGGGCGCACCGGCGACTCGGTGCTGGCTGCTCGGGTCGGGCAGCGTCGTCCTGACCACGCACGTACCCGGCCGCGGTGCCGTGGCACTCGAAACCCTTCATGGTGGAGACGTTCTCGGCTGGTCCTGGCTGGGAGCCCGACCGGTCTGGCAGTTCGCCGCCCACGCGGCGGCGGCCACCGAAGCCGCCGAAATCGACATCACCGCCCTCGAACGGATGGCCGGAGCAGAGCCCGAATTCGGGTACGTCGTCACCCGTGCCCTCTCGGGATTGCTCATCGCCCGCCTCCAGTCCACCCGGGCGCGGCTGCTCGACCTCTATGCGAACCGCCGGGAGATGTGACGCCATGTCGACCACCCACATGCTCCCTACCGGTTACCGTGTCCACTCCCGCGCCCAAGAAACGGCCGACACCGTGACGGTGACCCTGACACCCACCACAGCCGTCCCGAAAACCCCGGTTCTGCCCGGGCAATTCATGATGCTGTACGCCCACGGAGTCGGAGAGGTCGCGATCTCGGTGAGCGACGCGCCCCGCGGGGACCTCGGTGTGCTGGTGCACACCGTGCGCAGCGTCGGCGCCGTGAGCAGAGCCCTCCACGACACGCCGGTGGGCGCAGTGGTAGGAGTTCGTGGCCCCTTCGGGCACGGATGGAACCTGTACCCCGGCGGACGCGACCTCGTCGTGGTTGCCGGTGGTGTGGGCCTGGCCCCCCTGCGGCCCGTCATAGGGTCCGTGCTGGCCGAGCGCGACCGGTTCCGGAGGGTGACCGTCATCGTCGGTGCGCGCAGTCCGTCGAACATTCTCTTCGGCGCCGAGCTGGCCGCCTGGCAGGCCCGCGAAGACCTCGACGTGGAGTTGACCATCGATCAGCCGGTATCGGGATGGACGGGGGCCGTCGGATTCGTCACCGAATCGCTGCACCGCATCAACATCGATCCCGCCCGCACCACCGCGTTGTTGTGCGGGCCTGAACCGATGATGCGGTTCTCCGCCCGAGTCCTGCTCGACCGTGGTGTACCTGCCACCGACATCCAGGTCTCCCTCGAGCGGAACATGCAGTGCGGTGTCGGCGTCTGCGGTCATTGCCAGCTCGGCGAACTGCTGTTGTGCCGTGACGGGCCGGTGGTCGACTTCGCCACCGCCGAACCACTTCTACGGGTACCGGAGCTGTGATGAGCGCACCACCGACCACCAGACCTACCCTCGCGGTGTGGAAGTTCGCGTCCTGCGACGGCTGCCAGCTCACCCTGCTCGACTGCGAAGACGAACTGCTGGCGCTGTCCGGGGCCGTGACCATCTCCCACTTCCTCGAACTGTCCGACACGATCATCGGCGGCCCCTACGACCTGTCGCTCGTCGAGGGATCGATCACCACCGCCGCCGACCGGGAGCGGATCCGGGCGGTGCGCGAGCAGTCCCGCTTCCTCGTCACGATCGGGGCCTGCGCCACGGCGGGCGGTATCCAGGCGTTGCGCAACTTCGCCGATATCGACGACTTCCTGTCGGTCGTGTACGCCCGCCCCGACTACATCGACACCCTGGCCACTTCGACCGCGATCTCCGCGCACGTCCCGGTCGACTTCGAGCTACGCGGGTGTCCGATCGACCGGCGGCAACTCCTCGAGGTGATCACCGCCTACCTGGCCGGGCGGCGACCGAACATCCCGAACACCACCGTGTGTACCGAATGCAAGCGGCGCGGACTGACGTGCGTCATGGTGGCCGACGGCACCCCCTGCCTCGGACCGGTCACCCACTCCGGTTGCGGAGCACTGTGTCCCGCGGTCTCGCGCGGATGCTACGGCTGTTTCGGCCCCACGACCGACCCGAACCTCACCTCGCTGATGGGGTGGCTGCGCACCTGCGGCATGAACGACGATGCCATCTCGCGCGTCCTCGCCACCTTCAACGTGGCAGCATTCGACACCGAAACGCAGGGATCACCCCCATGACCCCCACCACGAGAGAACTGACCGTCAAGGCTCTCGCCCGAGTCGAGGGGGAGGGCCGACTCGACGTCACCGTACGAGACGGTCGCGCCGACCGAGTCGACCTGGCCATCTACGAGCCGCCCCGATTCTTCGAGTCGTTCCTACGCGGCCGGCACTACTTGGAGCCACCCGACATCACCTCCCGGATCTGCGGCATCTGCCCGGTCGCCTATCAAGTCAGTGCCTGCAACGCGCTCGAACAGGCCTGCGGTATCGAGGTCACCGATGCCGTCCTCGACCTTCGGCGGCTGCTGTACTGCGGCGAGTGGATCGCCAGTCACGTCCTGCACATCTATTTCCTGCATGCACCGGACTTCCTCGGCTTCCCCGACTCCATCGCCCTCGCGCGACGCGACCGAGCAGCCGTCGAGCGGGGACTGGCACTGAAGAAGGCGGGCAACGCCATCCTCGATCTCATCGGCGGCCGGGCCATTCATCCGGTCAACGTCCGGGTCGGCGGATTCCACCGCGCACCGACCCGCAACGAGCTGGCCCCGCTGGCGGAGCAGCTGCGCGCCGCCTTGGGGCACGCGATAGCCACCGTCGACTGGGTGTCCACCTTCGACTTCCCGGACATCGAACTCGACCACGACCTCCTCGCGCTCCACCACGAATCCCGGTACGCCATCGAGGACGGCGACATCGTCTCGACGAATGGATTGCAGTGTGGACCAGAAGATTTCCCCCGGCACGTGATCGAGCACCAGGTGCCGCACTCGACCGCCCTCCACGCCGAACTCGACGGCCGGCGCTACCTGACGGGGCCCTTGGCGCGCTACTCCCTCAACTCCGCGCAATTGACAGGTGCGGCCGCCGCGGCAGCAACAGCCAACCTCGGTGCGCAGTGCCGAAACCCCTACCGCAGCATCGTCGTTCGCGCCGTCGAAGTCGTCTATGCGGTCGAGGAGGCCTTACGTCTCATCGATCACTATCAGCGGCCCCCGCGATCCTTCACCGACGGGCCGCCCGTCCATGCGGTGGGTCACGGTGTCAGTGAGGCACCCCGCGGGTTGCTGTATCACCGCTATGAACTCGATCCGGACAGCCTGATCCGCACGGCGACCATCATTCCGCCCACCTCACAGAACCAGGCGGCGATCGAACACGATCTCCGCGCCGCCGTCGATGCTCATCTAACCCTCCCGGACGAGGAGTTGGCCGTCCTGTGCGAGCGGATCATCCGCAACTACGACCCCTGCATCTCCTGTGCCACCCACTTCCTGACACTCACGATCGACCGCCGATGACGGCGGTGGTGCTCGGAGTCGGGAACGAAAACCGACGCGACGATGGTGTCGGGCCCGCAGTCGCGCGCGCGGTCGCCGCCCGGGCGATTCCCAATCTGCTGGTCACGATTTCCGACGGTGACCCGGCGACCCTCCTCGACGCCTGGGCCGATATGGATGTCGCTGTCCTGGTGGACGCCATCGTGTGCGATCCTTCGCGGCCCGGCACCGTGCACCGATTCGACTCACAGGCGCTCGCCGCCCTGGATGCGAAGACCACCAGCACCCACGGGCTCGGACTCACCCAGGCACTGAGATTGGGTGCGGTGCTCGGCCGGCTGCCCCGGCGCTGGGTGCTGTACGCCGTCGAGGTCGCCGACATCGGTTACGGTCGCGGCCTGTCCTCTTCAACAAGGGAAGTTCTCGAACCGGTGACGTCGGCGGTGTTGGCCGAAGTCGCCGGCGTGCAGAGGAGCACATCATGAGCACCACCCCGATCGTCGTGGGCGTAGACGGGTCGCCGCCATCATCGGAGGCGGTGCGGTGGGGGGTGGCCGAGGCGATCCTTCGCAGCGCTCCACTGCTCCTTCTGGCGTGTGTCAGTTACCGCGGGGCCGAGTCCCTACCGCTGGTGGGCCCAGAATTGCGTGCGCGAGCCGAGCGTGACCTCACCGCAGCTACTGAGCTCGCTCGGGCTCACGACCCCCGCGGCGTTGTCCAGATGCACACGGAGCTGCACTGGCAGTATGCGCCCGCGGTGCTCGTCGACCGATCGGAGTCGGCGCGAATGATAGTGCTCGGCCGCCGCGGACTCGGCGAATTCACCGGCGGCCTGATCGGTTCGGTCACCTCGGCCGTGGCCCGGCACGCACACTGCCCCGTTGTCGTGATCGAAGGTGCCCCACCCTCCCTCGAGGAGGGCGGCGTGGGCCCGGTTGTGGTCGGCGTCGACGGCTCGGCCAACAGCGAACCCGCCATCGCGCTGGCGTTCGAGGAAAGTGCCCTACGACGAACCCCGCTGATCGCACTCCATGCCTGGTCGGACCAGGACCTGTCCACTCTTCCCCTGGAAACCGGCCCCGACCGCTGGAAGGCGGTCGCAGAGTCGGAACAGGCACTGCTGGGGGAGAGCCTGACCGGATGCACCCAGCAGTACCCCGACGTCGCGGTACAGCAGGTCCTCGTCAGAGACCGGCCGGTGCGGCACCTGCTGGCGCAGGCCGAAGAGGCGCAACTACTCGTCGTCGGCACCAGAGGCCGCGGCGGATTCAAGGGAATGACCCTCGGTTCGACGAGCGCGGCCTTACTGCACACCGCGCCATGCCCGCTCATCGTCGTCCCGCGGTGCTGAACGCCAAGCCCTTCAGGTGCTGTGTCCAGAACAGGGATGACTTTCGGCCACACGAGCACACCGTTCGACTCTGTCGTGCCCGGATTGTCTGCGGCACAGTGATCGGTATGCACGTCTGACGTGGTGAGGTAGGACTGATGGACGATGACACACTGAGTTTTCTGGACGCGGGGTTCCTCGAGACCGAGGATTCCGATGACCACGCGAGCCTGACGATCGGCGCGTTGGCGATTCTCGCAGGTCCGGCACCGACTCCGGATCAGTTCCGTGAGGCGGTAGTGGCGCGGTTGGTCGATCTACCGCACGCAAGAGACAAACTCCATATGGTGCCGCTGGATCTCGGGAAACCGTCCTGGGTGGAGGACCCGGTGTTCGACCTCGGCCACCACGTACGTCGGGTGGCGCTCCCGCAGCCCGGGGACGAGGAGACGCTGTTCGGGTTCGTGGCCCGGGTAATGGGGCATCGCCTCGACCGCGATCATCCGCTGTGGGAATGCTGGGTGGTGGAAGGACTCACCGGGGAGCGTTGGGCCGTGCTCGCCAAGATGCATCACTGTATGGCGGACGGCATCGCCGGCACCAAACTGTTCGAAGCGATGTGCGACGAGAACCCGCCGGTCATCACACCGGCCACACCGGAAATCGTCTCCCAGAAGCAGACCCCCTCCGGCATCATCGACACGATCACCGGAGTTCTGTCGCCGGCGCGTCAATTCCGGATGCTCACAGCGGTACTGACCGCACCGCAGCGATTCGCGGCGGCCACAATCGGCGCCACCCTGGGTTTTGCTCGCCTCCTCGCCGAGATGGTGACGTCAACGTCCGGCACGTCGTTGATCGGGCCCATCGGACGCCAACGGCGGTACTGCGCCGCCCGCACCCGCATGGCGGACGTCCGCGAAATCTGCTCCGCCTACGGAGTCACGGTCAACGACGTCGCTCTTGCCGCGATCACCAGCGGACTGCGCACGCTCCTCCTGCGACGAGGTGAAATCCCGGAAGCCCGCACCGTCCGCACCCTCGTCCCCGTGTCCGTGCGGACCGACCCACCGGGTGGGGGCCCGGTGCACAACGAGGTTTCTCTCATGCTTCCGTTTCTCCCCGTCGACATCGAGGACCATGTCGAACAGCTCACTGCGGTGCACCGGCGCCTCGCCGCGCACAAAGCCGGCAACGAGGCGGAAGGCGGAAAAGCGTTCACAGCGCTGGCACAGTACGGGCCGTTCATGCCGTTGGCATGGGCGATACGCCTGGCCATGCGGTTCCCTCAGCACAGCGTCGTGGCCGTCGCCACGAACATTCCCGGGCCCCGTCAGATGCGGCACATCCTCGGCAGGGAGATCCTCGAAATTTTCCCCTACGTGCCGATCGCACTGCGGTTACGCATCGGCATCGCTGTCTTGAGCTACAGCGACCACCTCACCTTCGGTATCACGGGCGACTACGACACCAACCCCGACCTGGCCGACTTGGCCCACGGAATCGAACACGGCGTGGCATCGCTCCTGGCGGCGGCCCGCCTGTCCGAAATCAGCTAGCGGTCAAAGAGATCGCCGTCATGTATCCCAACCTCGCTGCGGGGTACGTCGAGGTGTGCGGTCCACCGTGACCACCACTGCAGACACGATCGTAAAGAACCCTTTACTATTACTGGTTCGTCCTCCTGGTAGCGACGATCGTGTTCCGTGTCCCCGATTTGCAGAGAGAGTTATGAGCAGCGCTTCGCGCAAACGTAAACCTCGAAGACCCCGCCCGCCCCGCGCTGCTGATCGCAGCCCCCTCACCCGGTTGCGGGTGAGCAGATGGTGACCATCGTTCTGAGCATCGCGGTCGGCATCCTCGTTGTCGTGGCGATCACCGCCCTGACCGGCTATTTCGTGGCGCAGGAATTTGCTTACATGTCGGTGGACCGCTCCCGGCTCGAGGCCCGAGCCGAGGCCGGTGACACCGGGGCCGCCCGCGCCCTGACGGTCACCCGGCGCACCTCGTTCATGCTGTCCGGCGCCCAATTGGGCATCACCGTCACCGGCCTACTCGTCGGCTACGTCGCCGAACCCCTGATCGGCCGCGGCGTCGGCGAGCTGCTGGGCGGGGTCGGCGTCCCGACCGCCGTCGGAATCGGAATCGGCGCCGTCCTGGCCGTACTCTTCTCCACCTTCGTTCAGATGGTCTTCGGGGAGCTGTTCCCGAAGAACCTGGCGATCGCCCGTCCCGAACCCGTCGCGCGCTGGCTGGCCCTGTCGACCACGATCTACCTGAGACTGTTCGGCTGGCTGATCTGGCTGTTCGACCAGTCGTCGAACCTGCTGCTGCGGGCGCTGCGGATCGAGCCGGTCCATGATGTCGTGCACTCGGCGACACCGCGGGACCTCGAACACATCGTTGCCGAATCCCGTGACGCCGGGGAGCTGCCGCGGGAGCTGTCCACCCTGCTCGATCGGATTCTCGACTTCCCCACCGAGACGGCCGAGCACGCGATGATTCCGCGCGCGCACGTGGACACCGTCCGGGCCGACGAACCGGTGTCGGCGGTGCTGGCCCGGATGGGGTCCGGGCACACCCGCTACCCGGTCGCGGGGAGGTCCTCGGATGACCTGTACGGGGTGATCCACCTGCACGATCTGCTGGGCGCCGATCCGACCGGGACGGCGGCCTCGCGGTGCCGGCCCCCGGTGATCGTGCCCGCCTCGCTGCCGCTGCCGCAGGTCCTCACCGCCCTGAGCGCGGCGAGGGAGGAGATGGCTCTGGTGATCGACGAGTACGGCGGATTCGCCGGGATCGTCACGATCGAGGATCTCGCGGAGGAACTGGTCGGGGAAATCGCCGACGAGCACGACCCCGACCACACCACCACAGTGATCGGGTCCGCCGCCGACGGCTGGACGATTCCCGGCGGCCTGCATCTGGACGAGGTCGAACGCATCGTCGGGCACGCCGTGCCGGACGGGGATTACGAGACCCTCGCCGGTCTGGTGATCGCCCGTTTCGGCGGTCTGCCCCGCATGGGCGACACCGTGGACATTCCGCTCGAGCCCGACCCGACCGACCTGATCGCCGACGGGGATCCCCCGCGCCGATACCTCACCGCGCAGGTGCGCGGGGTCGCCCATCGGGTACCGGCCTCGGTGTCCGTCACCGTTCACGTCGAACAGCAGGAAGAGCCGGATCATGAGTAACCCGTGGATCGTCGTGGCAGTCACCGTGGGGCTGATCGGAGCGAGCGCCTTCTTCGTCGCGGTCGAGTTCGCGCTGATCGCGGCCCGCCGGCACCGGCTCGAGGACGCCGCCCCGAACAGCCGGGCGGCCCGGGCTGCCCTGCGCAGCGCTTCGGAGTTGTCGGTGCTGCTGGCCGGCTCCCAGCTCGGTATCACCGTGTGCACCCTGGCGCTCGGGGCGATCACCAAACCCGCCGTGCACCACTGGCTGACCCCGGCCTTCGCAGACTGGGGTGTACCGCTGTGGCTCGCCGATGTCGCCGGTTTCGTTCTCGCCCTGATCATCGTCACCTTCCTGCACCTGGTCGTCGGGGAGATGGCACCGAAGTCGTGGGCGATTGCGCACCCGGAGAAGTCGGCGACCCTGCTGGCGATCCCGATGCGCGGCTTCATGTGGGCCACCCGCCCCGCGCTGAATGCGCTGAACCGGATGGCGAACCGGTGCCTGCTCCGGGTCGGGGTCACCCCGGTCGACCAGGTCGGCTCCGGTCAGGACTCGGGTGCGCTGCGGCACCTGGTCGCACATTCGGCGACCGCGGGCACCCTCGACGAGCGCTACCACGGCCAATTGACCAGCGCCCTGGAACTCGAAACCCTCACCGTCGGGGACATGGTCCGGCCGAACCCGGCCCCGTCCGGTGTCCTTCCAGAGGCGACACCGGACGAGATCCGCGTGGCCGGCCAACGCAGCGGTCACCTACGGCTGCTGGTCCGCGGCGACGCCGGGGTCGAAGGCGTCGTCCATGTACGGGACAGCCTGCAAGCGCCGCCGACGTACACCGCCCGGGCGTTGATGCGCTCGGTCCTCACTCTGCCCGCCGGCACCCCGGTATACGAGGCGCTGCGCACCATGCGCGAGTCCCGCAGCCACCTCGCCCTGATCCTCGACGACGGCGGCGGCGAGGTGACCGGGCTGATCACCCTCACCGACGTGCTGCAACGGCTGTTACCGGCCGCCGGAGCCGCCGCCTGACCGGTACGCCTCGCCACAGCGGGTCCGCCACTATGGATCCCGTGCGGTGGGACCTGGCCGGAGCAATTGCTGGTCAGGTCCCGCTGGCGCGGTAGAGCAGCCAGATCGGTCCCTCGCGGAGGGCCCACCTGGACCAGCTTGGCGGATGTCCGGTTTGTCCGGTTTCGCCTACACTGAGGTGCACAGAAGATCGAGGACGTTCTCCTACAGGAGAAGGGACATGGGCCACCGTCACAGACCACGGCCGCTCCGAACTGGGCGGCGGCGATGAACGACACTGTGGTCAACGTCGGGTTGGTGCTGGTCTTCGTGCTGGTCGGCGGTGTGTTCGCCGCTACCGAGATCGCGTTGGTCTCCCTACGGGAGGGCCAGATCCGGAACCTGGAGCGCGCTGGCGGCCGCGGGGCACGCACCGCCGCGTTGGCCCGCAACCCCAACCGGTTCCTGTCGGCGGTGCAGGTCGGGGTCACCGTGGCTGGGTTTCTCTCCGCCGCCTACGGTGCCTCCACCCTCGCACCCGACCTGATACCGACCTTCGAATCCTGGGGGCTGCCGGATGAGGCCGCCTCCGCCACCGCACTGATCGGCACCACCCTGGTGATCGCGTACCTGTCGCTGATCCTGGGCGAGTTGGTGCCCAAACGTATTGCTCTGCAACGCACCACCGGGGTTGCTCTGCTGACCGCGCCGACCCTGGATCGGTTCGCCACCGCGATGCGCCCGGTGATCTGGCTGCTGTCGGTCTCCACCGACCTGCTGGTGCGTCTGCTCGGTGGGGACCCGAGGGCCAAGAATGAGGCCATTACTCATGAAGAGCTGCGTGATTTGGTGATCGGACATGCCGCGATCGCCGAGAGCGAGCGCCGCATCCTCGCCGAGGTTTTCGACGCCGGGCACCGTACCCTGATCGAGGTGATGCGCCCGCGCACCGACGTAGACTTCCTGCCCGCCGACACCCTCCTGCCCCGGGCCCGGGAGCAGGCCCTGGCGTCCGGGCACAGCCGATACCCGGTCACCGGCGCCTCGTTCGACGACATCGCCGGGTTCGTGCACCTGCGTGATCTGCTGCTCGCCGACCCCCACACGGTCACCACGGTGGCCGACCTGTGCCGGCCGGTCCTGCAACTGCCTGCCTCCAAGCCTGCCCTGGCCGCACTGACGGAGATGCGCCGCGACAATCTGCAGATCGCGATCGTCGTCGACGAATACGGCGGCACCGCCGGCATCGTCACTCTCGAGGACATCGTGGAGGAGATCGTCGGCGAGATCGGAGACGAGTACGACGAACCCGCCCCACCTGTCGGCGCCGGAGCGGCGCGGCACCCGACCCATCAGCAGGTGGACGGGCTACTGATCGTCGAGGACTTCGAGACTGCAACCGGTCTCACCCTGCCCGAGGGACCCTACGAAACCGTGGCCGGCTTCCTCCTCCATACCCTGCAGCGGGTGCCCCAGCTCGGCGACACCGTCACCATCGACGGCACCAGGCTCACCGTCAGCGCTCTCGACGGCCGCCGCATCGCTCGCGTCCGCGTCACCCTTCCCCCGCCCCGCCCCGGATGCTGCGAGCACCCGCACCGAGCCGCGCCGGCGATGAGTCCGGCCACCTTCGGATACCGTCGGCCGGCGTGGCCGGTGAGCGACCGTAGTCGGCAACATGTGCCGGTCGAGCAACCGGCAGAGGCAGCGCCGACCCGACCGGCGGTGTCGGCCACTGGGGCCAGGACGGGAGATACTTCGCCGGTGGCCAAAGGGCGAAAGGGCTGCATCTGGGTACTCGGTCGAGGTGCTCCGCCCTGCGGTGGCGCGGCAGCATTGTCGTCATCGATGGAGCGCTAGCGCTAGCGAACGATGAGCAGCGGGCAGGCAACTGAATGCATCAACGCCCTGCTGGTCGATCCCAGCAGCATGTTGGTAAATCCACCGCGCCCCCCGGCTTCCCACCACGAGGAGCTGTGCATTGTCGGCCTGTTCTCGTAGGTTCCTCACGGGGCGATCCCGGACGACGACGGTGCGCACCTTCACATCCGGGTATTTCTCCGCGCGGCCAGCCAAACTTTCGGACAACACAGCGGTCTCGTTTTCCGCGGCCCGCCTCCACTCGGCATCGCTGCCGCCGTCGGGGGCAATTACCAAGGTGATATCGGACCACGCGTGCACAGCCACGAGCTCCGCCTGCCGCAGGGCGGCTTCTTCGTAGGCCATCGAGATGGCGGATTCACTGTGTTGTGAGCCGTCGACGCCGACGACGACGGGCCCGGAAAGGTCATTGATATCACGATCAGCTGCTCCCCGAATGACTGCAGCGGTGCAATGAGCGTGCGCGGCAACCGCGGAACTGACCGAGCCCAGGAAAGCGCGTTCGACGATTCCCTGCCTGTTCGCGCCGACCACAACCATCGACGCCGTCGCCGAGCGCCCGATCAGCTCACCGGCCGGAGTTCCGGTGCAGAGCGTGGCGACGATCTCGATGTTGTGCCCAGGCACCGCGGCACGGGCGATCTGTTCTGCGCGCATCAATCTTTCCCGGCCGTCGCGTTGCTCGTCTTCGAAGAAGCTGGCCGGCATTCCGATCGGGACGCCGTAGGCGCCGGGAACGAACGTCGTTGTGATGAGCGACAGCGGCAGGTTGCGGAGCGCGGCTTCCTTGGCGGCCCAGGACACCGCCTGCAGCGATGAGGGTGAGCCGTCTGTTCCTACAACGATCGGGCGGTGGCCGGTCATGGGGTACTCCTCCGGGCTGCTCTGCGATGAGTTTCTCTCTCGACATCTATCGTCGCTATCCGTGACCGCCCTCCGTAGAGGAGAAGGTCATCACCTCCGCAGCTGAAGCCTCCCGTCGATTCGGGCGCAAGTCGCAACCGGGGGAGTCGCAATGGTCTTCGCAAGCGGCTGCGGTTACTGGGGGTCTGCAGCACCATCGGATTGAAACCGGGCACTGCCGACAGCGATGCACGCAGAATCAAGGCGACGCAAGTCCGGCGCGAACGCCCCCCCGACACCGCTGAGGTTGGTAGCGGGCTTTGTTCACGAGCATGGCTGCGCGGCACCCTGTTTCATATGCTCCCCGAGTCGGTCGAGGTGCTCGGCAACACCTGGTCGTGTAGGCCGCGGGGCGGCGGGGCTGCTCTCATTCCATGTGCTCGAGCAGTTCCCGGACTGGCACCACTGCCATCGCCCGATCGGGCACCGCCCGCTCGGATATCTGATTCTTGCCGCCGACCGACTGCACAACTTGATCGGTGAGGGTGGCGGTGGGCAGTGCGTTCGTGGTCGACCTCCGGTTGGGGGTGGTGACCTGGCTGGCGGCGGCGGTCCACGAGATACCGCAGCAACTCGGTGATTTCAGGAGCCTGGTCCACAGCGGCTGGAGCGCAGCCCAGGCACCGCCCAACACGGGCGTCGGCATTGATTTTTTCGCTCGGCGGGGTGCTGGCCTACGGTCTGGCCGGGAGTCGAGGTCGCCGTCCTTGTTTCTTCGCGGCCGGGAACTTCCTCTACGCCGCGGTCGCCGATCTGTTCCCCGAGATCGCCACCTCCCCGATACCGCGGGGCAATATCCTGAGCACCATGAGCTTCGCAGTCGGGCTCGTCACGTTGGTGGCCATCGCACGAGCGGTGCGTCCGGCGTCCCCGCCGCGACCGAAGCAAACAACTCCGTCCACGATCGTCCGAGACGGCTGCCTAGCCGGTCTGGTCCGATGGGCCGTTCGGCCCTACCGATCCCGGTCGCATCGGTATAGACCGGAAGGCGACACCCAGCCCGGAAAGCAAGAGGGAGAATATCCATAAGCTGCTGGTGGCGGCTTCGAGTGAGCCGTTGCAGACCTCGAGGAGACATTCATGGCGTTCTACAGGCTCCGAAGGCCGACGTGCTGTGTAGCGTGCTGACCAAGACGTTGTACGACCTACGCCGAGAATTCCCGGCGTGGGTCATGGGGTCGCGATGCACATGGTGATCTGGCGCAGTGTCCGCGGCGAGCCGTCGATGAACCAGTTCCCCGGCCAGATGCCTGGGGCGTTTCGTGCGCTGTTCGCGATGTCTGGGTCGGACATGCCGACCACAGCCGGGTATATCAAGATCGAAATTCTGTCGTTCATGGGTACGTTACTGCTTCTGATCTACGCCGTCGGAACAGGTGCCGGGGCAGTTCTGGCAGAAAGCGTTCCCAGGTGGGCGGAACGATATCCCGGCGTGATCGTGCGAAAGATTGCGGAGTCCTGTGGAGCACGAAAGGTGTTGCTCCGCTCGTGTGAGGACGCGCATCTGCTGATCGGCGGAAGCCACGGGCACGCCGCGCTCGGCCGTGCGGTCCTCGGGTCGACGACCCACGGCATGCTGCACCGTGGTCGATGTCCATCCATGAACAGAAGAATTCACCGGGAGACCGGCAAGGTTCCAGATCGCGCCACGAAGTTCGGCGACCGTGGACATCGCTGAGTTCCACGCCTACGGTTACGCCGCCGCCCTGCTGATCGGCCTCGGGCTGGGAATCGAGCGTGAACACGCGGCCCGCACCTCACCCGAGGGTGCGGACCCGGGCTCCGTCGAGTTGCCCGGTGCACGGACCTTCCCGCTCATCGCCCTCGCCGGCGCCATCGCAGCGCATCTCGGCGCCGCCGTAGTCACCGCGGCTTTTGTGGGGATCGCGGCCCTCGTCGTGGGATGGTACTGGGTACGCACCCATATCCCGCCGCGACCGGACACCGGGACTACCACCGCGTTCGCCGCCCTGGTCGCCTTCCTGCTCGGTGCCCTCGCCTGGCACCATCCTTCACTTGCCGTTGCGCTCGGCGTGATTGTGCTCGTCCTCCTCTCCGTCAAGTACCCCATGCACGAATTCGCAGAGCACGTGATCGACGAGCGCGACATCACGGACTTCTGCGTCCTCCTCGCGATCGCCTTCCTCGTCCTTCCCCTACTCCCAGACCGCGACGTCGGACCGTACGGTGCATTGAACCCCGCCACGATCGGCCGCCTGGTGCTCATGCTGAGCCTGATCGGCTGGGTGGGCTACGTAGCCACCCGGGTTCTCGGCCCACGATGGGGACTGCTGATCGTCGGCTTCGGCGGCGGTTTCGTCTCCGGCGCTGCGACCACCGCCGTCATGGCGCGGACAGCCCGCCGAGAAGAGGATTCGTCGGACGCACTCCCGGCGGCACTGATCGTGAATCTGTCCACCATCCTGCTCGTCGTCGGTATCACCTGGGTCGTCAATGCCGAGGTCTCGGCGCAGCTGGCACTGATACTCGGTGGAACTGCCGCACTCGTCGTCGCGGAGACCGCCGTTCTCGTGCTCCGAGGAGCGCACGACAGATCGTCGGGCAGCCGCGTCAAGGGGGCCGCGCCGGCCCCGGGTTTGCTCGACCGTCCGATCTCGGTGTCGGCAACACTTTCACTGGCAGGAATCCTGCTCGTCCTCCTTATTCTGACGAAAGGCGCCGCGGACATATTCGGCGGTGGCGGGGTCATCGCTGCGTCTGCTGTCGGCGGATTGGCCGACGCGCACTCCTCCTCGTTCGCCGCAGCGTCCGCGGCAGATGCCGAGATCACCGTCGACACTGCGACCGTGGCCGCAGTAGTCGCCGTCGGAACGAACCTGCTCACCAAACTGGTCCTCGCCGCCGTTGCCGGTTCGGTCCGGTTCGCTGTGACGCTGGCGGCGTGGCTGGCCCCGCCGGTCGCGGTGACAGCCGCGACCGTGTGGGTCGTGCTTATACAGTGACCATCCGCAGATGCACTGGTCGGACCGTGCGCTCTCCGCCGGACGGTGTCGATGACCTACGGCCATAGAGCCACCGAGCGCGAGGACACCACTCGAAGCCAGGGCAACGCAATGAGACACGATGACAGGCGGAGCACCAACCCCACCCACGGACCGACCGTGAACACGCGAGCGCTCCCCACGGTCCCGACCGACGTACCGTCGAATTAGCCGTGGCGTCGGCGCGCCGTGCGTCGTCCCTGCACAACAGCCAACCGTGGCATTGGACAAATGGGCGCGGCTCACCTGACGTTGTACAGCGATCCGACCGGCTGTTACATATCATCGATGGGTTCGGTCGTCAGATGGTGATCTCCAGCGGTGCGGGCTTGAATCATCTCGAGTACCCATTCGCGGCGAATCGCTGGCGTCCTGTGATCGCTGCCGCGGCCTTCCGGCCGGTAACTTCTCTCTACTATTCGCTGCGTCCCGGCACCGACCCCGCTCGATTTCATCGCACTAATGGCGGCGGCGCTCGAAAGACGACGAACCGAACGACTGCCGCTGGACGCACCGCCTCTGCGGAGCGAGACTCTCGACCAGTTGGTGCGAAACACAGGGACGGTAACGCGGTGGTCAGAGGGAATTGACGCCTTGCAGGACAAGAGCCGGCCACCCCGGGACCATCAGGCCGATACCGATCGAGATCAGTATGAGACCCGAATTACGGTGCCGAGCAGTGTAACCCGCGGCCAATCCGCAGAAGACGATCACCGATGCGCAGCCGAGCACATTGAGTGCGGAGGTTGCGAACAGTGCGGCAACACCCGTGAGTGCAGCTGCGACCAGCCAGAAGTACCGCAGATCGCGAGCATCGAGATCGAGAGTGTGCACGGTATTTCCTGTCTCATATGACTGTCAGTGACTGGTTTCTCGCCGAGACCTGTTCACCGACAGCACGGTATTCACCTCACGCCGGGGAGTCTGCCGCGGAGTGAGATTCCCGACCGTGCCCAAGCGAACCAATGCCTGGGCAAAAGCGGGCTCGGGGAGAAGTTCCCCGATCATCGCCCGACTCCGCGGGACCTCGGTCACATGGGTGAGTGGGCAGGTGGCAATTTTGTTCACCGTTGCGTCGAGCAGTACGGCGGAGAGGGCTTCACCGCATCGCAACCAGTCCATCCGAGTGTCCGTTCCGGTGCTCAGCACCACCACGGTCGACTGATCGATCTGCGTCGAATCGGCTCCGTGTGTGTCGGTGCCGGAGGGGAAGTTGCGGCCGATGCCGACGCGTGCTCGCTCCTCTGCGGTGGCCAGCGCAGTCGGTGGGATTCCTCCCGCCGGAATGGAATGACCCGCCCACCAATGTAATTCAGTATGATACATCGCGTCGTAGCGCCGTGCAGCCGCGGTAAGCTCCGTCGCTTCTGCCAGCGTGCGACGCGCGTCGGCGGGGAGCACGGTCAAGCGCGCGCCGTGTCCGCGAACGGTTTCGGACAGGGTGCCCGGACCCCACGTCGTCAGGGGGTCGAACGCCCGTCGATCCGAGTAGCGATGCCGCATCGCGGCCGCGAGGTCGAAGTCGTGCGATTGAGGGCGAGCATCGTGCCGGAAGCGAATCGTCGCGAGATGGGGTGAGTGAGGGCCTTCGGGGAGCCGATTGATCACGGCGGTCCATCGCACTGCGGTGAGCGCGACCTGCAGGTGATGAAGGGCCGCTCCGCAGCTGATCACCATTTGGCGGCCGGTGGGGTCCGCCGTCTTCAGGAGTCTTTGGGGATCGGTATGAAGTTCGAGGCGATCGTCGGTCAGCGTCCAGTGCCATGGCTGGCTGTTGTGGACCGACGGCGCTCGGCAGGCCAAGTCGACCGCGTGCCGCACCACATCGAGGCCCGGGATCTCGAAATTCATGGTCTGCTCCTCACTTGCACTCTCACCGACGTCGCCGATGGGATGGGCGCAACGCCCTTCCTTACCCATACTCGTCGTCGCTGGGCTTCCGCGGCAGGGCCGATGGTCACCGCAATGGGGTTCCGAGCGTCCCGGTGCGTGCCCTGCGTGGTCGGCGGGGCATCAACATTGCTGCCGCGAGGCACAGGATTCCGACAAGAATCGCTGCCGCACCCACACCGACGAGCGGCGTCGCGAGCCAGACACCGAGACAAGCGACCAACCCTGCCACAGTCGCGCCGGTCAGCACTGCAAGCGCCATCCCGGCCGGGTGCAGGAATGGAAGGTCGTCGCTCTCGGCGAATGAACCTTCGTGATGCTGTCCCATGGTGTCCTCTGTTTCGTGCCGAGCCGTGTGTGTCGGCTTCCGTGAACAACGGTCCGATAACAACGGGCTTTGGTCCAGGGCCGAAGGTCACCGATATCGGCACCGTGGTCCTCGCCGGGTTTCACACTCGTGGAAGAGTCCTGGGCCGATGACTTTGTGCTCTACGCTCCTCCGATTCATCGCGGAACACTCGGGAAAAGAGCATCCCGAGGAGGTCGAGATGGAAAGCAGCCGGCCACTCACCTTGCGGTGGTGGCGACTCGCGCCGTGGAGCCGGAATTCGTTAATGCGTCCCACTGATCGGGTCGAGTCGCTCGCGGTCCTGACGGTCGCCCTCTTCGTGCTGATGCTGGTGCCCTGTGCGGCGGCATTCGGTACGGTCACCTACACCGACCTGAGCGAACAGTCCCTGACCGACCGCGTCAACCGGCATGTGACAGCGGCCGTCCTTGTCGATGACCCGCGGCCCCGAATGGACGACGGGTTCACCCGTTCTCCGCTGATCCATGACTACGCCCCGGCACGGTGGGCAGGGTCCGACGGATTACCTCGCACAGGGGATGTGGAGGCCCCACCGAATGCACAAGTGGGCGATACCGTCGACGTCTGGATCGATGCGAACGGCGACGTCGTGGACGCACCGAGAACCGGAACGGAGAACGCCGCAATCGCGGTGAGCGCAGCACTATGTGTGTGGGCAATCGGCGCGACCACGGCCATTCTTCTTCTGGCAATCGGCAGATGGGCAGGCGCGCGCAACCGGATGCGGCAGTGGGATCGTGAATGGGGCAACGTCGACCGGACCCCGGGATGGACGATCAATTGACCACAGTTCGATTGACGACAACCGGAACAATCACGTCACCGGGAGCAACGATGACCTCCGCAGTACCCGACCGAGCCTCTCTCGAATCCGCAGTGGCCCTTGCGTGCAGGGCACCGTCGCTCCACAACAGCCAGCCCTGGCGTTGGGTCGTCGACCGGTACGGGCTTTCACTGTTCAGCGATCCTGATCGCCTGCTTCCCGCGACGGACGACTTCGGTCGTCAAATGGTGATTTCCTGCGGCGCTGCGCTCAACCATCTCGAATATGCCTTCGCTGCACAGGGCTGGGGCATCGACATCGATCGGATGCCGGCCCGAGCCGACCGCGAGCTCCTTGCGACGGTAGGAATGTTCCACCAGCGTGAGATCGTGCCGGACGACGCCCGTCTGGCGGAAGCAATCCCGACGAGAAGTACCGACAGGTTGCCGTTCGCTGCACCACCATCGTGGGACGAGACAACCCCGCATCTGCAAGCCGTGTCGGAAAGAAGCGGGGTTCGCCTCGTCGTTCTCGGCGAGCGCAGCCGAGCAGCGCTAGAGGAGGCCTCCCTGCGGCTCTCCGGTCTCCGTGGGGGCAATCCGGTGTATCAAGCAGAACTCCGATGGTGGGCCGGTCATCCGGATCCTTTCCCGCAGGGGGTTCCCGAAGCGGCGTTACCGTCAGCCACCCAACGCCGTTCCGTGTCGTTGGCTCGCGACTTCCCCTCGGGCACCGCCGCATCCGCGGATCCGGCCGCACTGCAGGATCAGGCCGCGATCCTGTTGCTCACCACCGACGCAGATTCCAGGCTCGACTGGCTGCGGTGTGGCGAGGCACTGTCCGCTGTGCTGCTCACCTGCGCATCCCGCGGGCTCGCCACGTGTCCGGTCACTCACCTCACCGAGATGCCGGCGACTCGTACCCTCGTCCGTGACCTCTCCTCGGACCCTGGGTTGCCCCAAGTACTCATTCGGGTGGGAGTGGCGACCCATGAGCAGACGCTTCCGACCACATCTCGTCGTCCGCTGTCCGAAGTTCTCTTCAAGGTCCGGCCGACACCACCTGAATAAGGACTCCGCGCCGATCACCACCCATTGGCGCCCCGCAAGATGGGGGAGGGGACTGTAAGAACAACAGCGCTATTTTACCCATCTCTCCCGCTGTCACCTCTCCACCGCAGTCATTCCCTCCTGCTGACATGAGTCCTGGAATAAAGGACCGTTGGCCCTACTACCTTCGCTCGATGGGGAGTGGACTCGGAGAGGTCAAGCAACCATCTCCCAGTTCTGGAGCCAGCTATGAGCATTCGGTCGCACCATCGTCCACGCCAGGCACTGCTCCCGGCGTGGCCGTCACCGCCGGACTGGTCCGATCTGATGGCCAGGTTCGAGGCGATGCCTCCGTGGACCTCGCTCGAAGGGCACATGATCGCGTCGAGGAATCCTGACGGTGACGATGCCGGTAACCGAATCACCGACACCGGAAAAGCACGTCGAAATCAAGAAGATCACCCCCGGCGGTGAAAAGAGAAACTGACCGGCCCAGCTGCGTCCGGTACGAATCAGCCACACCATGGCGAAGCCGATCGTCCCCATCATCGCGGTCCTGTGGCTGATCCTCGCTGCGATCGGCGCCTGGAGCCGCATCGCCTTCGCGTTCGCCGCCATGGCCGCCGTCGTACTGGGAACGTACCTGCTGGCCAGTGCGGTCACCCGCTCGGGCGGGCTCTGAAGGCTCCGCTTCGGGCCTGTCAACTGATTGTTTTGCAACCTTTTTGGAGGTTTTACGCCATGACCACAGCACGTGACATTATGCACACCGGTGCGACCTGCATCGGCGAACACGACACCCTCACCACCGCCGCGCAACGCATGCGGGAACTCGACGTCGGGGCGTTGCCGATCTGCGGCGACGACGACCGACTCCGCGGCATCATCACTGACCGTGATATCGTCCTCAAATGCGTTGCGACCGAGAATGATCCGACTACGATGATTGCGGGCGATCTCGCACAGGGCAGCGCTTACCATGTCGATGCCGGAGCGAGCGTTGAACAGGTCATCACCGTGATGGAAGAACACCAGATCCGCCGCCTGCCCGTCCTCGACGAGCACCGCTTGGTCGGCATGATCAGCGAAGCTGACATTGCCCGTCACCTGCCCGAACACGCCGTCGGATCGTTCGTCGAAGCCATCTGCGCACCGAAAGCACTCCCGAGCCACTGATCTCGCTGCCGGGGAGGGCCTCCCGCGGCAGCGAGGAGATGTCGTCGGTCGACCACATCCCGATCCACACCCATCCGGACAATCGTCGCGGTGCGCGAGCCCTGCGATCAGGCAGCCGAACACCCCGCCGCTCAGGTCGCCGCCCGCCCCATGAGGTAGTCGGGCCTGTGCGCGGTGGCGTCGGACGGGATCATCGGCTTCGCCGACCAGGCATCGCTCACCATGTCCACCCTGGTCGTCCTCCCTGGTCCTCGGTATCGAGGTCGCCCTGTTGGCGGCCGCGTTCGGATCCGTCTACAGCTGCACCCACGGCATGATGTTCGCCCGCACCCCTGCTCGGGATCTGGCGGGCGTTTCCCCTAGTCCGCGGGCGGCGTAAACACCGAGGGCTGCGCGCGGATTGGGGGTAGGGGAGCGGGCCAGCGGAAGAGGGTTCCGTCGCGTTGATGGTGAAGCGTCGGTTGGTGTCTCGCGGGCTAGGTGGATGATTTGCTGCCGATCCGGTTCAGTCGGGACCGCCGCTACTGCTACTGCCACTGCCACTGCCTGGCATCGTCGGATGGTCGCGGAGGGAAAGTCCGAGCGCGGTCCGATCGCAGCCCCGCACGAGGTCGGTGGCCGTGACGATGCCCGTCAGGTGCTGCTCACTGTCGACGACTGCGATCAGATCCAGACCCGGTCGGAGCAGCACCGCCCTGGTCACGTCCGCCAACAGCGTGTCACCGGTCACGATGTCGGCGTCGGGCAGGGTCCGTGCGAGTGACCCGATAGTCGTCCGGCGTCGCGCCGCCGGGGTTGTCCGGGCCAGATCACTCAGAGTGATCACCCCGACGGGGTGAACGTCCGGGTCGACGACCGGGAAGATCCGGTGGTGGGACGACGATGCCTTACTTGCCAGGAATTCTTCGACGGTGTCACCCGCGGCCGCGGCGACGGGGGTGGGTGTCATCGCATCGGCCACGTGAAGGTCACCGAGACGGTGCCGTGCCGATGCGGTCATCAGTTCCACATGCGCTGCCGACCGGAGAAACCACCCGAGCAGCATCAACCAGATTCCGCCGCTTCCGAAGACGTTCGCCTGTGCGCCGCCGAGCAGGATCAGCACCAGTCCCAGGGCCCGCCCGCTCCTGGCCGCCGACGTGGCGGCGGCGAGCCTGTCTCCGCTCCGATGCCACAGGACGGCACGGAGCACCCGGCCGCCGTCCAAGGGCGCGCCTGGCAGCAGATTGAATATTGCAACGATCAGGTTCGCCGTTCCGAGCCAGACGAGGGCAGCGGTCACGAGCGGACCGGTGACCTGTTCGACCGCGAAGGCGACGACGAGAGAGACCACACCGATGAGCAGGCTGGTGATCGGTCCGGCGAGTGCGATATGGAGGTCTGCCTTTGGATCGGGTGGTTCCTCACGCAGCTCGGACATCCCACCCAGCAACCACAGGGTCACCCGGTCGACAGAGACGCCATGGCGGCGCGCGACGAGGGAGTGAGCGAACTCGTGCGCGACGAGAGTCAGGATGAACCCTGTCGCGGCCACCGTGCCGATGATCCAGTAGAGCAAAACGGGCCGACCGGCGAAATGCACCGGCAGTATCGACAGCGACAGCAGTGAAGCCAACAGCGCAAGTGTCGGGAGAAGCGACCAGTGCACCGAGATCCGGATGCCCGCAATCCGGCCGGCGGGAATCGCTCCGCGCAACATCGGGCATCTCCTGGTGGAAGCTGGGGTCGCCGGACGCGACCCGAACCCATTCCATTCCACTCCGGGCCGGATTGATACGGCAGGGTCATTGGTCACGTTCGCCGGGACTGCAGCCACCGCACGGTCGATTCGGTCTCCGCACCGAGTTCGGTCAGCCGTAGGTCGCCCGAATTCCGAACCGGTTGCCTAAGCCTGTCGCGGCCGTCGGCGTATCGTTCCAGGACTTTGCGCATATCCGCGACCGCCTTCTGACGGTTCCCTGCATCTTGGATCTGGGCGAGTTGACGCTCGAGACTGATCGTAAAGTCGGCGTAATCGTCGTCTTTACCTGTTCCTTCAGTGGGATTTCGTTGGCGACGGGGGGTCGGCGGCCCCAACGATCTGATCGACCCGCTCGTGGAATATTCGCCAGCGTCGCTCGTTCTCGTGCGTGGGCACCGCGCTGCGAGCCGCGAGATCCGCGGCAAAAGTGAGCATCTCCGAGGCCGAGAACAGATACCGCGGAACGACACGGTGCGCAGTGAGATCCGCGCGCAGGGCGGCCGGGGTGAAGTCGACCCGCCCGAGGATCGCGACCGCGCGGTCGAGGTTGCGGGCGATGAGATCGGCCATCGACGCACACTGCCAATCGTTGCTCACGATACGGTGCCGCTCGGCCAGCAGATCCGCAAGTTCCGGGTAGCTCAGCAATGACTCCAACATGTCCCATGCCGTGGACATCGCGGACGTCAGCCACTGCCCGGTCGCCCGGTTCGCCTCGGCTAGCGCGCGGAGATCACGTTTCAGATTTGTGATCTCCGCAGGCTCGCCACCCCCCTCCATGAACAAGATCCCGAGCGTCTCTGTGGCGCGATCATCATTGAGGTCGGGAGCTCCTGCGAACGGGCTGAGGTACTTCTCGCCAGACGGTTCGACCACCAACCACCGCTCGGCCAGTGCCTGTAATGCCCGTGAATTTCGTTGCAACCGGATCACGTCATGAAATGGTGATTCAGAATAAAACTTCTCGTGCTCGCGGTGAAACCGCGCGAGGTTGCGCACCGTGAGCAGCAGCTGGTCTCGCTCCGTCTGCATCGTTCGAGCGTGGCACGGCGCAGCGAGACATCGCCGGCGAATCGGAGAACTCTCGCATCATCGGGGTAGTTTTCTCCGCGTGGAGCAGTTCGGGGGCGGTCGGTAGGGTTTTCTCCCACCTGTTTGCCAGCTGTCGCTGCTGGTCGACAAGGCCGAACATGCCCACGAGTTGGTCGAGATCACCCGCAACGGGCACTGCCGCGGTCCTGCTGGGCGCCGACGATTACGACGCGTTGCGGGAGACGATCGCGGTGCTGTCGGATACCGATCTGCTGGCGGCGCACCTCGCCGGCCGTTTGCGGTAATCAAGGATCGAGTATCACCAGCCCTTCCGTGCCCGTGACAGCCGTTCACCGATCAGTGACCGGCCAAGAATCCGCCCCCGGTGTGCGAGTTCTCCGGTGAGCATCTTGTGAGCACGTCGTTCGTCAGTGCGCCGAATTCGATGGTGGTCGAGATATCGCCGGTTCGTTACGGGCTGGGATGTACGTTCGCTCGCGCGTTTCACGTGCTGGCCATCGAGAAAGGAAAATTTTGCCGCGCCTCGGGCAGCCGATCGTTCGGCCGGCGGTCAGCGGCGGAAAAATGAACGTAGGGTGCGACGCTGGTCCTGGACCGGGGTGGTGTCCTGACGGCAGATGCAGCGGTCGGCGGTAGGCACGGAGCTCATGACGGTGTCGACGTGTCGGCCGCAACCGCCCCAGCCTGTTTTGCCGCAGTTCGGGCAGGTGACGGGATAGCACATGGGGATCCTCCTGGGTACCAGAGCGAGGCTCGGGTGAACGGTTCGGGTCAGGCGCCGGCGACTGCGCGTCGTTCGGTGACCGTCGCGTGCACCCGAGCCATGTCGAGGGCCTTCACCTGGTCGATCAGGTCGTCGAGGGCGGGCGCGGGCAGTACCCCGGGCCTGGAGTAGACGAGCACGCCTTCGCGGAAGGCCATGATGGTGGGGATCGACCGGATGTTCGCCATGGCGGCGAGTTGCTGCTCGGCTTCGGTGTCGACCTTCGCGTGCACGATATCTGGATGCGCGGCCGAGGACTTCTCGAAAACCGGGGCGAAGGCGCGGCAGGGTCCGCACCAGGAGGCCCAGAAGTCGACAAGCACGATGTCGTTGTCGGCGATCGTGGACTCGAAGTCCACGAGGGTGAGATTTTTCGTTGCCATCCGTTGGGTTCCTTCGTTGATCGGGACTGCGTGTGGCCTGAACGATCAGGCGCGGACGTGCGCCTCGGCCCAGGCGTTGTAACCGCCGAGCAGGTCGGTTACGTTCTCGAAGCCCTGCGCCCGCAGCAGCGACGCGGCCACACTCGACCGCCAGCCGCCCGCGCAGTGCACCACGATCGGCTTGCCGGTGGGTACCTGCTCGAGCCGGGGGCGCAACTGCGCCAGCGGAATCGGCACCGCCCCCGGTATCGTCCCGAACTCCCGCTCGCCCGGGTTACGGATGTCGACCAGGGTCACCGCATCGACGGCGAGCAGAGCGTCGAGCTCGTCGATGGTGGTGCGTTGCGCCGACTGCGCGAGATCAGCCAGCTCGGCCGGAAAGAGCCGGTCGTGGCCGACGTTGAGGTAGCCGATCACATTGTCCGAGCCGATCCGCGCCAGCCGCACCGCAGCGTCCTGCTCCTCGCCCGGGTAGGTAATCAGCACCAGCTTCTCGCCCACTTCGGCGACCATCCCGCCCGTCTCGGCGAACCGGCCGTCGAACCCGACATTGACCGAGCCGCCCAGATGCCCGGCCGCGAAGTCGTCCACGCTGCGCGCGTCGACCACCCGGATACCGGTGACGATTTCGGCGCGCACCCGCTCCGGCGGGAGTTCGGGAATCGCCCGATCGCGGGTGAGGAGAGGATGAACTCGCTTGTTCATCGCGGCGTCGACCGAGAAGTACGACGGCGCCGCGGGTTGTCCCGCGGTGACCAACGCGACAAAGACGTCCTCGCTCATCGGCTGCACCGACGGATTGGTGGCGCGCTGCTCCCCGATAGTCGAGGTCAGCTCCGTCGAAAGGTTCTTCCCGCAGGACGAGCCGGCGCCGTGGGCGGGCATGACGGTGACCTGATCGGGCAGGGTGAGCAGCTTCTCGTGCACCGTTCGGTACATCGTCCGGGCCAGGTCGGTGTTGGATCCGTGGCCGAGGTTGACCAAGTCCGGCCGGCCGACGTCGCCGATGAACAACGAGTCGCCGGTCAGCACCGCGGTCGGGGTCGCCCCCGCTCGCTCGCGCACCAGCACCGAGATCGACTCCCAGGTATGTCCCGGGGTCGACAGGATCTCGAGCTCGACCTCGCCGAGGCGAATCTGCTCGCCGTCGGCTAGGCGGCGGATCGGGTAGTCGGTCTCGGCGGCCTCGCCGAACCCGATCCACGCCCCGGTTGCCTCGACCAATTCGAGGTGGCCGGAGACGAAATCCGCGTGGAAGTGGGTGTTGATCACACCTTCGATCCGCAACCCGTGCTTGTCGGCGTCGTCGAGGTACTCGCCGATGTCCCGGCGCGGGTCGACCACCACCGCTCGGCCGGTGCTCTCGTCACCGATCAGGTATGAAGCGTGCGACAGGCACTCGATGTAGTACTGCTCGAGAATCATGCGTTCCTCCATCGGGTCGATGTCCTCGTATGAGCAACATGGTGCCATATACCCCATGGGGTATGTCAAGTACCCCTGGGGGTATGCATTTTATGCTGGGTTATCTCGACCGGAATTTTCTTGGAGACGGAAGTCGGCACTGCCGTCGGCGTCCTAGCTATGCGCTCGGGCCAGCCGTGGGGCCCCTCGCCGCCGCCGGGTGAAAGCGGCGCATGGCTGGCGAGGTTCCCGCGACAGCAGGCGCCGAGCCGAACTGGCGCGGATCCTTCTGGGCTCTTTGCCCGCTCGCGTCGCGGGCAATCGGGCACACTTGCAGACCTGCATACCCCCTGGGGTACAGTGAGCGAGCCGCTAGTAGATACCCCATGGGGTATGTAGGAGTTTTGATATGCGTGAGGTGGACCTCGGTGCATTCGCCGTGCGCTGGGCCGACTGTGTTCCCGCCGCCGCAGTGATGGTCGCGGTGTTCTTCACCTTCGCCCTAGCCGACCCGTTGCCTCCGAAGGAGATGGGCATCATCCTCGGCGTCGCCGTCCTTCTCGACGCGGTGCTGATCCGGCTGATCCTGCTGCCAGTACTTGCTGCGGCTGACCGGGCACGCCGCCTGGTGGTCACCGGCCTGGCTGCGCAAGGTCCTACCGAAGATCAACTTCTCGCATTGAGGCCGGTGCGGAGGTGGGCAGGCGCGCCCCTTGCCCACCCCACTCCGATACCCCGGGGGGTACAGTGGTGAGAGGTCTAGGAAAGGAAACCGCCATGGTCGGCGACGAAGACAGCATTGCATTGGTACTCAACCGGCTCCGCCGCGCCCACGGGCAGCTCGCCGGGGTGATCTCGATGATCGAGCAGGGCCGCGACTGCAAGGACGTCGTCACTCAACTCGCCGCGGTCTCCCGGGCCCTGGACAAGGCCGGGTTCAAGATCGTCGCCACCGGCCTACGCGAATGTCTCACCGGTGAGTCCCAGGAAGGCAAGGAGCCGATGACCGAGGCCGAACTCGAGAAACTCTTCCTCGCCCTCGCCTGAGCCTCCTTCACCCCACCCTCCGTTTGACGTCGACGAAAGGTGACCATGACCGACGCGACCCGTCGGCGCGGCTGAACGATCGAAAGGATCGCGCCGCTGCTCGCCGGAACGATGGTGGTCGCGGGAATCGCACTGTCACTGGTCTTTCCGTCGCAGTGGCTGCTGCTCACCGGGTTCGCGTGCCCCGCCCCATCGGGACGATGAGCGGCGCCGGTGACCGACCGATTTGATCCATCTTTTCCGAGAGAAAGGCAGAACACGCTCATGACACTCGCACTGTCGACCACCCTGCACACCTCGTTCGCCGACGCGGTGGACCGCACCCGCAAAGCCCTGGCCGACCAAGGCTTCGGGGTCCTCACCGAGATCGACATGAAGGCCACCCTGAAGGCGAAACTCGGTGAGGACATGGAGGACTATCTGATCCTCGGCGCCTGCAATCCGCCGCTGGCGCATCGCGCGGTCACCGTGGACCGGCAGATCGGGCTGCTGCTGCCGTGCAACGTCGTCGTCCGCGCCGACCCCGCCGACCCGGGTGCGGTGCTGATCGATGCGATGAACCCGCAAGTGATGGTTCAGGTAGCCGACCAACCCGGGCTCGGGGCGGTCGCCGACGACGCCACCGCAGCATTGCAGGCCGCCATCGACTCCTTGGGCGCGGGCGCATCGGAGGACTGACACCGCTTCCGCCCATTCCCGTTGACGGAAAGGAGGATTGGTGACGTTGACCGTCGCGCTCGCCCTGGGCGCGATCATCGGGGTCCTGCTCGGCCTCCTCGGCGGCGGCGGGTCGATCCTGGCCGTCCCCGCCCTGGTCTTCGGCCTCGGTCTCGACCTCGACCAAGCCATTCCGATCTCCCTGCTGGTGATCGGTGTCGCTTCCCTCGTCGGAGCCATCCCGAAAATTCGCGAGCACCATGTGAACTGGCGCATGGCTGGCGTCTTCGCCGCCTGCGGTATTCCCGCGACCTTCGCAGGCAGCGCGGTCGGGCGTGTGCTGCCGCAATCGGTGGTGATGGTCGGTTTCGCTGCCGTGATGGTCGTCGCCGGGATCCGGATGCTGATGGATCGTGGTGACGCCGGCACGGCCTGCGAGGTCGGGGACTCGGGGATCGACTGGCGCCGCTGCGCGCCCCGATCCATCCCCGCCGGAGCCGCGGTGGGCTTTCTGACCGGCCTGTTCGGTGTCGGTGGCGGCTTCTTGATCATTCCGGCCCTGGTGCTGATGCTCGGTCTGGACATGTCGGTCGCGGTCGGCACCTCACTGATCATCATCGTCGCGAATTCGGCGGCCGGTCTGGTCTCGCACCTGAGCGGAACGAGCATCGACTGGGCAATCACCGCCGCGTTCGCGGGCACCGCGATCGCCGGGTCCCTGATCGCCAGCCACTTCGGCACCAGGGTCGACACCGACCGGCTGCAGCGGTGGTTCGCCTACCTCGTCTTCGTCGTCGCCGCCTACGTTTTGGTCGACACGATCCTTCTCCGCTGAGGAGGGCGACGACCGACCCCGACACCGTGTCCGCCTATGCCCTCCCGGGTATGCGAACACCACAAGAGCATGTGAGGAAGGTACGAAACATGGACGTGTCGATCATTGAGACCTCGAGCCTGGGCGACCGCAGTTACCTGATCAGCGCCGGCGCCGTCGGCGTCGTCGTCGACCCGCAACGCGACATCGACAGGGTACTGGCCCTGGCCCGCGACCGGGGCGTGCGGATCACTCACGTCCTCGAGACCCACATCCACAACGACTACGTCACCGGTGGCCTCGAACTCGCCCGGACCGTCGGCGCCGAATACGTCGTCCCCGCCGGCGACGACGTCGGCTACCAGAGGCGAGCCGTCGGGGACGGTGACCTCATCGACGCGAGCCCCATCCTCTTGCAGGTCATGCACACCCCCGGCCACACCCACCACCACGTCAGTTACGTGCTGCGGGAGAGCAACGGTGGCATCCGCGGCGTCTTCACCGGTGGATCGATGCTCTTCGGCACCACCGGCCGCACCGACCTCCTCGGCAAGGAGCACACCGAGGAGCTGACCCACGCCCAGTACCACTCGGTGCGACGCCTGGCCGTCGAGCTCCCCGCCGACACCAAGGTCTACCCCACCCACGGATTCGGCAGCTTCTGCGCAGCCACCCCCGCGAGCGGGGACTCCTCCACCGTCGGCGAACAACGCACCACGAACCCCGCCCTGACCCAGGACGAGCAAAGCTACGTCGACGAACTGATCGCAGGCCTCTCCGAGTACCCGGCCTACTACGCCCACATGGGCGTGATCAACACCCGAGGACCGGCGCCGGTCGACCTGTCGCTGCCCGCACCCGTCGACCCGGACGAGCTCCGCCGCCGCATCGAAGACGGGGAATGGGTCGTGGACCTGCGGGAGCGCACCGCCTTCGCCGCCGGCCACCTCGGCGGCACCCTCGGCTTCGAGCTGTCGGACTCGTTCGTCACCTACCTCGGCTGGCTCTACCAGTGGGGTGCACCCCTGACCCTGATCGGTGAAAACGAAGACCAGGTCGCCGATGCCCGCCGCGAACTGGTCCGCATCGGCATCGACGACCTCGCCGGCGCCGCCGTCGGCGAAATCCACACCCTCGTCGCCGGCACCGAGCTGCGGTCCTATCGGGTGGCGGACTTCGCCGCCCTCTCAGAGGCGCTGCGCGAGAAAGACACCACGGTCCTCGATGTGCGTCAACGCAACGAATACGCGGAGAGCCACATCGACGGGGCGATCAACATTCCGCTCCACGAGCTCGCCGACCACCTGGGCACCCTCCCCGACGGGGAAATCTGGGTGCACTGCGCCTCCGGCTACCGCGCCTCCATCGCCGCCTCGATGATCGACCGACCCGGCCGCACCACCGTGCTGATCAACGACGACTACGACAACGCGAACGACACCGACATCACCAGCGCGACATAGGTATCCGGCCGTCCCGGCGAGCGCAGATCGCTCCCGGACACCACGACGGTGGAACGTCGACGAAGGACGGGCGACATGATCGCACCCGAACACCAGACGACCACCATCGCCAGCGGACTTCTGCTCGCGATGCCACGGGAACGACCGCTGCATCCTTGCTGCCGCCCGCTGCGTTGCGTCGGCCGAGGACTTAGAATGCGTCGGGCAGCTGGAAGAGCATGCGGAACACGCCGATTCGAATCTCGTCGCCGGCTGCCAGGTCTGCGCAGTCGACGGGCAGACGGTTCACATAGGTTCCGGTCAGCGATCCGCTGTCGCACACGACGTACCGCTCGCCGTCTCTGCGGATTCGGGCATGCCGGCGCGAGACTGTGCCATGCCGGAGCACGATTTCGGCGTCGGGGTGACTTCCGAGCGCGGTGAGATCACGGTCGAGGGGGAGTGCCACGCCCTTCGTCGGCCCCGGACCCCGGATAACGACCAGTTGTGGGCCGGGCCAGCGCTGGTCTCCGCCGCTGCGTTGACCCGGCAGATGCTCACGCGGTGGCAGATCGGTCAGGTTCATGGTCGACACTCCCTTGTCACATACCCCGGTGGGTATGTCCTACAACCTGCCGGAGATGCCGGACATTCCCGGACCAGTCGGACTGGTTTTTCCAGCGCCACGACGAGGGGACGATGCACGGTAGTCACCCACACCCGATCACAGCTACCACGGCCCGTGTTGCTGCCTGCGCATCCCACGGGCTCGCCACCTGTTAGGTCACGCACCTCACCGAGATGCCGGCGACTCGTACTCTCGTCCGGAACCTCTCCTCGGACCCTGGGTTGCCCCAAGTACTTGCGGGTGGGAGTGGCGACCCATGAGCAGACGCTTCCGACCACATCTCGTCGTCCGCTGTCCGAAGTCCTCTTCAAGGTCCGGCCGGCGGCACCCGGACAGTGACACTGCGTCGATCACGACGCAGTGCTGCCTCCGGATCAGATGCGTGCGAACAGGGCGGGATCGCTGCCCGGAACCTGTGCGACGAGGCCGCGGGCGACCAGGTGTCGCAGGTGGGCCGCGCCCTCGGAGAGCGCCATGTGCTTGCCCATCGGCGAGATGTCGGCCCACGGCTTGTACCACTTCATCCGTGCGGCCACATCCCACACGCTGAGCTGGTCGTCGCCGAACGCGTGGTGGAGGTGGTCGAGTCGTTCCTCGTGGTGTTCGATCAGCTCGCCGGCGCGACCCGCGACGTCGTCGATGGGGCTTCCGTGGGCGCCGAGACCACGGGTGATCTCCATCTTCTGCACGCGGCGCAGCGAGTCGAAGAACTCGGCGAGGGCATCGCGCTCCTCGAGGGGATAGACGAAGTTGCCGACATGCGGGGTCGTCTTCTGCAGCACGTGGTCACCGGTGAACATGACGTCGGCGTCTTCGAGGTAGAAGCAGACGTGCCCGGGTGTGTGGCCGGGGGTGTAGACGGCACGCAGCCCGCGGCCGGTGAGGGCGATCAGTTCGTCGTCGACGATAACGCGGTCGGGAGCCGAACTCGGGCCCGTGGGCGGCTCGGTGGTCGCCGCCTGCTCGAACGCCGCTACCTCGTCGGCTCCGGCGCCGGCACGGACCATGTTGAGCCGCTGAAACTCCAGCCACTCGTCGCTGCGACCCGAAGACATGTGTGCGAACAATTCGTGGTCGGACTCGTGCATCGCGATCCACGCACCCGACGCCTCCCGCACCCGTCCGCACAGCCCGGTGTGGTCGGGATGGAAGTGGGTGAGGACGACGCCCTCCACGTCCTTCACCGAGTGGCCGATCTCCTCCAGCCCGGAGGTGAGCCCGGCCCAGGCGTTGTCGTCGTCCCAACCGGCGTCGACGAGGATCAGCCCACCCGGGGATTCCATCGCGTAGACCAGTGTGTGACCGAGGGGGTTGTCCGTAATAGGGACAGGTATCTGGAAGATGCCATCACCGATGGCCGCCGCACCATTCATCTGCTTTACCTCGCACTAGAAACTGCTCTTGGGTTCCGAAACCAAATCGGTCTATCACTCCTTCATAGCCGCTGCGGACCGGTCGCGAACAGCCGGGTCCCGTTTAGCGGGCGTTCAGACTTTTCCTGATCCGTCGATCCGCCGCGGGTCGGCAAATGCTGTGGGATGCTCCCAATCGAGACGGTCGATCGAGATCAGCCTGCGACGGGGGACGACTGACATGACAGATCAGCACACGAAAACACGGCGCCGCTGGTACACGAGCGGGGTGTGCGGGGCGGCCGTAGTCGGCGCATCCGCGCTGCTCGCGCCCAGTGTCGCCGTGGCCGCCCCGGCACTGCCGGCGGGTTGCGTGCAGGGGTCGGGCAGTGCGGTGACGTGCACCTTCACGTTCACCGGCGGTGCCCAGTCCTTCACGGTGCCGGAGGGCGTCACGAGCCTCGACGTGACCGCTACGGGTGCTCGCGGTGGAAACGGCGGTTCCCTTCTCGGAGGCGTCGGCGCTGTCGCAACGCGCGCACTTCCCGTCACGCCCGGCGACGCCCTGTATGTGCTCGTCGGCGGCAACGGTGGTGACGGCACGGGTTCGGCCGGATTCAACGGTGGCGGCGTCGGTGGGACCGGTGCGGGCGGCGGTGGCGGCGCGTCCGACGTCCGGACCGGAACGGGTGAGATGGCCGATCGGCAGATCGTCGCCTCGGGCGGCGGCGGCGCCGGCGACACCTACATCGGTGGCGGCGGCAACCTCGCTCCCAACGCGCCCGCGGGCCAGGCCGGTGGCGGGGGAGGAGCCGGTGGCGGCGGTCAGGCCGACGCGGGTGGTGTCGGCGGCAACGGGGGTGACAATCCCGACGGATCTGCGGGCCTCGTCGGCGTCGGCGGAGCTGGATCCGAGACGGGTGGCGGGGGTGGCGGCGGCTGGTTCGGCGGTGGCGGCGGCGCCGAGAACTTCGGTGGCGGCGGCGGCGGAGGCGGTTCGTCCTACGCGCCCGACGGGACCATCGGTGCTGCCGGTGTCGACGCCGTATCGTCCGTGGTGATCACCTACGGGGCCGGCTCGGGAACCGGGTCGTTGGGCGGCTTGTTCGGTAGTAGCTGAACGGCCACCGTCGCGGTAGTTCCGCCCTCGCAGCGGGCGGAAGTGATTGCGGTTCAATAACAACGGCAGCAGCCCGGACCTTTTGTCCGGGCTGCTGCCGTTGGAAAAACGCTGGGTGCTTACAAAACACGAACCGCCGAACTAGACAGCGACGGCGGTGGTTTCGTAGATCGATTCGATACGGCGTCTCGTGGCCTCGGGGGTCGTCTTCATGGCGAGGACGAGTTCGGAGATGACGAGCTGCATTGCGTGCTCGAGCTGGCGCTTCTCTCCGGCTGAGAGCGGCTTGGCCTGCGCACGGGTCATCAGGTCGCGGATCACTTCACTCACCGTGAAGATGCCACCGACGGTGATCTTTTCCTGGTTGGCCTTGAACCGCCTGGACCAGTTGGACGGGTCGTCGATCGTCGGACCCTGCAGGATCTCGAAGACGCGGCCGACTTCGTCGTGATTGATCGCGTTGCGCACACCGATCGCCTCGGCTTTCGCCACCGGGATCTCGATCGACAGCCCATTCTGGGCGACTTCGAACTGCACGTATGCAGTGGGTAGATCGTTGAACATCCGGGTCGTGAGCTTCGTTACCGTCACGGACCCATGGTGCGGGTACAGGAAGATTTCACCGATATTGAGATTCATTGACTACCACCCTTCCCTGTCATTATGGCACACGCTGCCATATTGACAACCGATGACCAGATGGGAACGATGGCCGGTGAGTGCCCCTACTGATTGCGAGGGCCGTTGATGACCAGACTTGGAACGCTCCCTGTGTCGCCTGACCTGCCTGCCGGCCCGCTCGGGCTGCGCGAGCGGCGGCGTGTGCAGACGAGCGTGGAGATCAGCGAGGCTGCACTCACCCTGTTCGAGCAGAAGGGCGTCGAGGCCACGACGGTCGGTGAGATCGCGCACGCGGCGGGAGTGTCTCAGCGGACCTTCTTCCGATACTTCGCCACCAAGGAAGAGGCCGCGCTTCGGGATCACTGGGCCTTCGAGGCGATCATTGCCGCGGGGCTCGATCGGCTCGATTCGGAAGTCTCACCGAGGCTCGCGCTGGAAGCGTCCTTCGCTGCGGCCCTCACGACTTACTCGGACAGTTCGTCGATCGCATCTCAGCGATTGTTGCGGGTGAACCGGATGATCAAGAAGGAGCCGACGCTGCGTGCCGTGTTGGCACGTGCGAGCGTGGGGCGGACCGCGGCTCTGGTCGACGCGGTGTCGAAGCGATTCGAGTGTTCCGAACTGCAGATTCGACTGGCAGTCGATGTGTCGATCGCAGTACTCCGCGCTGCACTGGAAACGTGGGTGGACGGTTCATCCACCGACGAGGCGGCGAACCTGCCCGAAACCTATTCCACGGCACGGGCACTCGCGTACATGTGACTGGGGGATCGTCCCCCACGTCAGCTCACCCGGCGAGGAAGCTGAAGCGGACGCGGCGCACCGGGTTGTCGACGTTGGTGTCGACGAGGCACACCGATTGCCAGGTCCCGGTTGTAACCGCGCCGTCGATGACGGGCACCGACGCGTAGGGCGGCAGGAACGCCGGCAGCACGTGGTCGCGGCCGTGTCCGTGGCTGCCGTGGCTGTGCCTCCACCGGTCGTCGCGGGGCAGCACGTCGTCGATTGCCTGCAGGAGGTCGTCGTCGCTTCCCGCGCCGGTTTCGATCACGACGAGTCCCGCCGTGGCGTGCGGCACCCACACATGCAGCAGGCCGTCGCCGGCGCCGGCCGAGGCGAGGAACTTCTCGATCTCACGGGTCAGGTCGTGCACCACCGGCTCAGCGCCGGTGCGCACCTCGATCTCTGTACTGAACATGCTCCGACGTTAGCGCGGGGGAGCGTGACATTCGATCCGAAGCGGTACGGCCCGCGCTGCTACTTGCGGCCGGCTGCCCATTTCATGCCCCAGCTGTAGGCCTTGTCGAGGTCGGCCTGGCTGCCTTCGATGTACTTCACTTCGCGGGTGACGGTGATGCCTTGTCCGGTGTTCTGCAGCATCGCGATGGCACAGATGCGAGCGGAGCTATTCGACGAGTCGAGTCGAACCTCAACCTCGGGTCCGCTGGTGGGGAAGAGGGTGACGACACCGTCCACGGCTGCCCAGTTGGGTGCGCCGTCGTAGATCATCGCGAAGATGAGGATGCGCTTGAACATCTCCGGGCGATCCAGATTGATGTGCATGTTCTCGCCGCCGGTCACGGTGCCGGTGCGGTCGTCGGCGTCGAGCTTGATGAACGGGGCGGCCTGCAGCGATCCGAACGTGTTGCCGAGTGCCTGGACCACGCCCTTCGATCCGTCGGCGAGTTCGTAGAGGCAGCCGAGGTCCAGGTCAATGCCGGTGTTCCCGCCCGCGGCGGCCGCGAGCTTCGCGAAGAAGCCGGTCTTCTTCGGCTGCGGCGCCACGCCCGTCGACCAGTTGAGGTTGACCCGCATCGCGCCCTGCCGCTCACCCGACTTGGTGAGGCTGACCGAGGGCGCTGCCTTCGACAACGTCACCTTGCTCAGACTCACCCCGCCCTGCGGTGTGGCCGGAGTGGAGGGGCGACGGGTGTAGTCGATGGCCATGGGTAGAACCTTCCGTTTGACGACCGGGCGCCGTGTCGGATCGCTGTCCGATTTGCACGGTTTCGGTCCAGGGTAGTCATACGTTCGAAACTGCCCGACTCGACCTACACCTGGATCAGCCCGTCAGCTTCGCTTGTTCCACTCGATTGCCGGGCACGTATCCATGACCATGGCCAGTCCTTTTTCGGTCGTGCGTCGGAACGCTTCTTCGTCGATGACGCCGAGCTGGAACGAGACGCGCCCACCCAGGGATCCGTTGCAGAGTGGGCCGAGGAGCGAGGTCTTGGACATCCCCGATCCGGGAGTGTGCGCCCGACTACTGCGATAGTGCTGGGATTTGCCAATCGACACGGCAGCATCAGTTCGCTCTCACGGGACTGCAACAACTGTGCTGGCCAACTTAATCGACTTCAGTAAGAAAGCCTGCCGTCGCCTCGCCCTCCGTACCGACGAGACAAGCTCGATCGAGCATGCCGTTCTGCAGTTCGCAGGACACTTCGGGAATCAGGAGACAGGAGTGGCACGCGGCGAGGTTCTTCGCGCCGGTTCCTGTTGCCATTGACTCAAGGCACACAGGGTCGGCAGAACACCACTGAGCGCGCTCAGCTGCCGACTCCAATATCGCCTTAACATTATCGATCGTTCCTTGAGCGCAGAGTCCGCCTAGGCTCCCGGCCGCGTCAGCAGTCGCTGTGTAGAGCAGTATTCCGGACTGACCTGGTTCTGAATAGACGCGTTCTCGGATAGACGACGCAGGGTAACCAGTGTCGAGTGCAAGTTCGTTGAGGAGAGAGTGCGAAAGGGAGTGAAGCAGGAGGGATCTTGGATTGACGGGTTCTATCGCCCCAACCCACTCGGGTGCTGCCGACTGAATTGCTCTGGTGAGCATCAAAGCTCGCCCGAGTGCGAAGTCAGTCTCCTCCCACTTCTTGAGTGCATCCTCTCGGACTCGAAGAAAAACGCCTTCCCCCAATACCTCTACCGCGGGGAGCCAGTCTGTGCGCCCCCGGGAGAGCCGACCGCGGGCGGTACCCGACTCTTGCGTTGGGGCCGCGACACGTGCAAATCCGCGCAGTGCACGAACTTCCCGAAGCTTCGGGACTCGCGACACTAGATCGAGGAGGCCACCTGTGCTGTCGCTATGACGAATTTCGGATGGCACGCAAACGAACGTTTCTGTACCATCACGCTCAGGGTGCAATCGACCGAGTGCCTCGTACTCGTCAGCGCGCAAGATCCTCGTGGCCTCACCCTTCGTCGCAGGCGAATCGGCCTGCTTTCGATACGCGTCCTTCAGCGCATTCTCGTCGACCTGGTGCTGCCTTGCCTTGATTCCGAGTAGCAAATCGAGATCAGGGCTCGTGAGTCCTTCCAGTTCCGGCCGAATGCGCTCGAGGGCTTCCTCCGCTTTGGTAAGGGAACGATCGACTGTGAGCGCCGACCGTACATCGGCAAACCAGACATTTGATGCACCGCGCTGAAGGCCAACGAGATCCTCCGAACACCGGTCACGGTCACTACCCAGCCAGGGAGAAGAGCCAGCACAGCTCCGACCAAGCGCATTTCGTCCGAGAGCCCCTTCCAAGGTTTGGGATGCTCCACATGAGCAACTGACCGTTATCCCACCGAGTGTCGAGTTGCCAGGGTCCGTGGTGATTCGCAGGCCGTGGCGACCTTCTTCGACCGACTCCTTACCACGGTGAGCCCACCGCCGGTAGGGAAAGTCCTGTATGTGGCCTGCCGTACAGCATGAGACAAAACGGGACGGGACGAGCCTGACTGTCAGGCAGTGCCTACATTTGTTGACATATTCACCCTTCGGCTTGTCCGCGATCCTCCAGAACTTGTCGAGTCGTGAGCACTGGGGGCAGTACACCCACTCCGGGAACCGGACCATCGGTACCATACCTTCGCCATCCCCGCCCGGCGGTGAGTAAAGCCGGCTCACGCCAAGTGAGTCGCATAGCCGAGGCTCGTGGATTGCGTCCAGTTCACGCGGGTGCCACTCGTCGAGACCAGCGATCATGAAACTCTCGGACTCAACTGGCAGGACCGCACCGACACCATATGTGCTGATCAATTGGGTCCGCCTAACAGTCGCCTTGGTCGGGGGGCGTTTGCGGAGCCTCCTAGTCACAACCATGTTAGTTGGCCTCTCGTGCAAAATACTTGGCATACAGATGCGTCTCGGAGTCGACGTCGCGCATGCTGGTCAGTGTCGGCCACGGGGGTTGGCGAACGGGGTAGCTAGCCGGAGCCGAATGATTGCCTCCAGCTGTCGCTAGCAGTGCACGCTCGCCGAGTTTCGGCTTACTCTTCGGGTGCTTGATAGCCCCGTACTCGCGCACGAGTTCCGTCTGCACTGACTTCTGCCATATCTCGACAAGCCCGCGAAGTTGCTTAGCAAATGCCGCGGATTCGTCGGGCGCGACACGTTCAGCTCGTTTGACGAGCGCACAAACGACCTGATCGACAGCCGCATGGTACTTATCGATTTCGACTGCGGAACCGTCTTCGCGAAGGCCTGCGACAAGAAGTCGGATGGCAGCTACCAGTGTGCCGTGCGCGCCCCTGTCGCGAGCACGGGTCGCGAATGGAGTAGCCGTCGTCGCTTCAACTTCGCGATACAAAGCGCGGTGGAATGGAATGAAGGACTCATAATGAGATGCATCCCTTGAACGTTGGGCGTTAAGCGCGACTAGGACGAGCCCAGGATGGCGGCGACCCACACGGCTGGTGGACTGGATGTACTCTGAGGTGTTCTGAGGCTGGCCAGCGACGACCATCAGGCCGAGCCTGTCGATGTCGAGCCCCACGGAGATCATGTTTGTCGCAAGGACCACGTCCGGGCTTCCCATTCCAGGATATGCAGTTTCAAGTGACGCCATCGCTTGAGGAATCCTAGTCTGATCCACCCGAGAAGTGAGTTCGACCGGCTCCTGGGAGATGCTGCGTGTCGTGGCCCCGTGTCGCGCAGCAACGATACCCAACCGGTCGGGAATGTCGTCGAGAACTTGTAGGTAGGTCGAACCCAGTACCCTCAGACTGTTGAAGTATCCAAGTAGAGTCCAATAGCTGTCCTTCACCCCGTCCTCAACCTCGAGCTCGTGAACTGCTTGGAGTAGGGCAGAGTAGATGCGCACGAGGAGAGTCGCCTGGCTCGTGCCCGGCGCCATCACTCCGACGTACTGTCTGGTGCCCTTTGCCGCCGGCGACGCCTCGGTGGCGAAGTAATTGTCCGAGGGGTCGAGGCCTGGTGGTGGGAACTGAACGGCCCTTCGGTCAAACACGGCGCGCACCTGCTGTTCTGCACGCCGGATGGTCGCGGTCGACGCTAGAACCTTGGGTCTTCCCTGGTCAGTGCACGCGAGATCCACCGCGGATTCGTACAGACCGACCATCGTCCCTAACGGCCCTGAGATTAGATGTAGCTCGTCCTGAACAATCAAGTCTGGACGCGAGTTTGGACCGTCTACGGAGAGGAACCGCCCTATTTGGCCCCGCCACGTCATCATTGCGAACTTGTCAACAGTGCCGATCACGAGGGACGGCCTTTCTCGATAGACATCTGTATCAACGACGTAGAGCGGTAGTCCACCTCCGAACTCACAGCTCGATTGGCCGCAACTGATTACTAGCGTTTCCCCGGCCGCGTCGTAGTTCCGATGATCGAGTTCAGCCCTACACCAGGGACAGTGGAGGAGTTGAACAGGAGTGGACCCCTCGGGTTGTTCTCCTGAAGCTATCGCCTTAAGTATGTTGCGGGCATCCTCAACCTTGTTCGGCGTCGCTTGATTGCCTACCCAAAGGCCCAACGAGACAGGTGTTGCATTCGGAAGTTCACTCCTGCGGATAAGCTCGAGAGCGCAGATGAGTCCGGCGGCACGTTCGAACTGCTGCCGTGTGAGGAGTCGCAGTGTGTACCGCATGATCGCCGATACACCGCCGTCGCTAGCGCGACGGATTCGTCTGAGAAGAATCGCGAATCCGATACATCCAAGGTAAGCCTCTGTCTTTCCGCCACCGGTCGGAAACCAGAGAAGGTCGACGACGTTTCGATCATCATGAGTCGGGTCTGCAAGCCCCGGGAGGTTCATCAAGATGAAAGCAATCTGAAACGGACGCCAGCTTTGCGCAGAGCGAGCGTCACCACGGGCGTTATCCTGCGCGCTCCGTTGCATAACCATTGCCTGGTTCATGAGTCGAAACGCGCGATCGATCTCAGGGTCGTCGAGTGCTTCGATACCATCGCGGATGCGCTTCGCGCATTGTTCCGCCCTGTCCATGTGTTCGAAGGCGACGGCGCGGTGGGATTCATCCAGCGACTGCGCATCTCTGCGACGGGTGGCGATCCAGCGCTCGTACGCGCTGGCGACTTCGAAAATTTGCGAGCGATCCGAACTTTTCGCCAGCTGGTCCATCTGGAGGTCATAGGTGCCGAACTCGTCGGACTCGTCCCCCCCGGACGGACTTGCGAGACGGACATCGTGGCTCGGAACGAAGGTGGTGCGCAGCTCCGTGATTGACGTCGAAGTGTCGTCCCAAGTGACTGCGCAGCCGTGTCCGATCGCGAGGGAGGGCTCGCTCCTGTAAAGGAAATCCGCCGAACGTGCGTCCGCGTCCATCGTTGGAACATTACGTGTTCGTCTTCGATCGATGAATTCACCTCCGATTGCAACCACAGTGAGGTGTGGACGGAACCAGCAGTATGCGTCTGCATGTCCCGTGACTTGCGACTGTTCGTTGGTATTGACAAGTGTCAGAGTTATGCGCGTGAGTCCATAGACCGCAGGTCGGATGACTCCAACGATGCGTAGAGCCTCATTACCATCCGCAGCAGCCTCATCGATGCGGGTTGGTACGTTGGTCGGCATTGACAGCCCCCCCTCTCGGTAGACGTCTACCGGAAGCCAGGATCCGTTCGTGTCGGAGCGGTACCGTCGAGCAGATGTCAGTACGCGAATCTCTCTAGTAACCTCGGCATTTACGGTGAAGGTGATGCCCATGGAGGAGGGCCTGAGAGCGTGTGAAAGCGACACTGCTGTCTCGGCGGTGCCTTCATCCAGTGGACCGCTGATGCCCTGGCTCATCGCTTCGTCTTCAGCGAGTCCGGCACGGTAACCATCGCCCGCTGATTGGGTCTTGGGGTGGAGTACGCCGACGATAATTCTGTTGAGTGGTGGCTCCCCCAAAGGCACTGCGCCCTGCGGGCCCATGAGTTCGTCCTCAAGTTTTTCAACGATGCCTGATCGCGCCTCATACCAAGCCGTGAGGTCTTCCGTCATTTCAACTCACCTTTCGCGACAAACGTCGGAGAATCCGAACGGGCGGGGGCGAAGCCAAAATCTCACGTCAACCCCCTGGGACCATGTGGATTCCACTCCATCCAAGGGAACACTACCGAGTGAAGGCCATCTTCCTGACTGTCCTTGCATGCGAAGCGCTCTCGCAACTAGCATGCCGAACTGCGGAGTCGTAGCGCCCGCGACTTCCTCGTCGACACGGCATCGGTAGCTCGGCCACTCCGCGCCTCCGGACGAGAGGAGCTCGAACTCGAGGTCAGTGCAGTGCGCATGCTCCGCAAGCGCGGCTTGGCCCGCGGCCGTGCCGATTTGAACGTCCAATCGAAGATCGTCAGGCGTTACAAAGATTTTCGCCGGGATGTCGTGAGCGGGATGTGGTACATAAAGTCGCCCACTTCCCGCTGCATGCTTTGTGTACGGCGGCTCCCAATTGATCACGACGACCTTATCGCGCGCCCGGGATAGGGCCACAAACAAAAGCTCGGCTTCAGGCTCTCGGTCGGCTGGCGGCCTCAATATCGATCTCGCACCCACAACCGCCACGTTGTCGAACTCCAGCCCCTTGGCTTGATGAATCGTTAATACCTGGATGGCGTTGCCGAAATCTTCAAACCACGGGTCGGAAGTGTCCTCCGCTCTCGCGCATGTTCGTGCAATTGCCCGCCAGTCGATGGTCTTACCTGAGCCAGCCGAATGATGCAAAAATCTGAACCAACCTCTATCGACGCCATCCACAGACTCAGCGAAGTCGCGAAAATTCTCTTGTGACACTGGGGCTCCGCCAAGCGCCGACCACAATTGCGCGACCCATGGCGCAACAAATGGGCGGTTCCTACCGGATTCGCGCCACCTGCACCGAACGCCGGATCTGCTCAGGTAGTCGAACACGAGAGCCACCTCGGCGTTTGTCCGCACCAATACGGCGGTGCTCCCTGCCCAATCCTGTACCTTTCCTGCGAACTCAGTGAGATGGAAATGGGTTAGGTCTGAAACCAAATCGTCGAGCAGGTCGACTTGGTCGTCTGCGGTCGCACGGCGAAGCCTGCTTCCTACTGCCGCGACCTTACGAGGACCTCGCCGCCGTGCTCGATATCCTCCATCCAATGTCAGGATTGTCGTGATGGAGCGCGCCCTGAGGTCGTCGAGGAGATTATCCCATGCCGACTTGCGGGTATGATTCGCGATACCGTCCAGGAATTCGTAGATGGACTGCAGGGGGTCTCCGAAGATCGTCACGCCAGCGTCTTCAGGAAGCCGGTCGATGACAGCGCAGAGAAGTGCACGTCTGGCCAGAGCGAGGTCCTGTGCCTCGTCGACAATCACATGGATGACACCGTCGAATTCCCCCTCGTACCTCCTCTCCAATTGTGAGGTCGCCTCGCGGACCACCCTGTCGAAATCGACTGGCACGACGGCATCTGTGCATGGATCGGTCTCTGTCAATTGCCAAGCGAGTGAGTCGAGTGTCATCGCCGAGATAGTGGCGCGATAGTCGCCATCAATACTGCCGAAAGCGTTGAAGGCAGCCTTGACCGCAGCCCGCGAGAATGACAGGAAGAGTATTTGTCGGTCCTCGGCAGCCCCGGCCGTCGCATCGATTTCACCAATCAGTGCCACGCTTAAGGCGGTCTTGCCGGCACCGGGCCCAGCAACCACGATCCTGCGTGCTTGGGGAGGTGCGTCAAGGACTCGGCGTTGCGATTCGTCGAAATCAACCATTTCAAAGACCGATCTCCTCGTCGATGATCTCCTTCAGGCTGTCGAACGCGATGCTGTCGCCGAACTCGACGACATTGTCGAGGACATTGACGATCAGGACTTCTTCGCTGCCGCCATTCCTGGGCCCCCGCAGTCCTCGACCGATCATCTGCTGGTAGCGGACCTCGCTTGTAGTTGGTCGAGTGATATAGACAGCCCTCGTCAGTGGCGCGTCGAACCCCTGCGACAGCACTGCGTAGTTGGTAAGGACCCGAAGCTCGCCTGACTTGAATCGGTCGATCGCCGTTCGACGGTCCTCTGGGCTTGTGTCTTGATCAATAGATGCGGCTGGCCGCCCCGCCAATGTGAGAAGTGTCGCGACAGTCTGTGCGTTCTCAACTGAGGTTGCGAAAACGACGATAGGCCAATCGGCGGGCTTGCTCATTATCGAATCGACGATCGTCCTCGTGCGCTCTTCAATTCGCCCGAGCCTCCTTTCGGCGTTCCTCGGCATCCAGTACTTGCTGCGGAACTCTTCAAGCTCGTCCGCAGACAACTCGATAGAGACGCCGTTAAGCACCTCAAGCCGTGCCCGAGCGAGAACTCGGTCTCGTTGCAGACGGACCTGTGGGGATTCATCACCGAACACCCCCTCGTCAAGCACATTGTTGTCGAATCGGCGAAGAAGTCGTTCGGTTTCAGCGCTGTCTCTGCGCCCACGGAAAGGAGTCGCGGTGAGTCCGAGTAGTGGCTTGTCACGTTCTCGGCTACTCCGTCCGGCCCACTCCAAAATGAGCGTGTATGACTGTGTTAGGGCTCCGTGAGCCTCGTCGATAACCACGAGTGGACTCTGCGTTAGCCAGACGAAATCGGGATTGCTAATCGCGTTTCTCGCAATCTTCTGCCAAGTTGCGATGACGACCTGGACGCCTCCAACTTCCTCCTGAATCTCGTAATTCGACCAGAACCGACTGAGGACAAGTTGCGTATCTTGCCTGCCGACAGCGCGCCACAAAAAAGACCACGCATCGATCGCCTGCTCGCACAGCTCCTCACCGTCCGCAAGCCAAAGTATCGGTCCAGTGAAAAGCCCCTCGTCACCGTCTAGATGTCCCCCTTCGATCGTTTCGATGATGGACTGAACAGCGACTCGAGTCTTGCCCGCCCCGGTTGGCAACGAAATGATGCCGCGGCGCGGACCCTCACCAGTAAGCAGACTGTGCAACCGCTTAGCGACCGCTTCCTGATAATCGTGCAGGGGCTTCAGCTTGGTGGGTCCGTCGACATACTCTGTTGGCTTGTTCCGTTTGCGCCCCTTCTGGCCAGCCCACTCATCGCTGAAGCCTAGGTCGCGTACCCATCTGCGAGTCTGAAAAGAACCCTGCCAACTGGACGGCGGAGTAGCTGGTAGACCATGAGGATCGACCTTGCAGACTCGCTCAAGTGCCCTGACTCCGAGCATCGTTATACATAGCCGCGCAAGCTCAATTCCCTTGGGAGGCATCGCGGATGAACCTGCGAGATATTGCAGTGCGTCTCGTGGGATTAGCGATTCGAGTCGTTGCTCGCCAGCGAAGGAAAGGAGGCGTTCGGCGTCGTCAGATGCCTTCCTTATTTGACGCATAAGTTTGGAGTCACGTTTTCTTCGGATCGCTTCCAGGAAAGCGTCGACCTGTTCGTCGGAGTTATCGAGCTCCAGGCATGTAAGTGACTGCTTAAGCATCTCTCGATCGTGCCCCCCGGTGACAAGTATCGTGTCTCCATCCCTGGCATATGCGCATTCGATCCGCATTTCAGGACGTCCGGGCACTGCGGCGACCTTACTGATGGACAAGCACTTCTGCAGTATAAGCTCGTCAGGATCGTCTTCCATGTCGAGCTCATCGAAGATATCGAAAACATCAACGATGCACTCGGGCTCGGCGCTCGTCTCGTACGAATACGTCAGTGGGAGATCTTTGCCTTCCAAGCAATCCCAAAACTCCCGCAAGTTATATGAGTCTTCCGGCGCGTCGACCAGTATGCACTTGATCCCGAACTCGTCCAACCCGCGATGAGCCTCCGGAGACAACGCCACTGCTACTTCCGACGGTGCGGCTTCTATCCAGCTACCCCTTGTCTTGACCCACACCTTGTCGGGCGCTGAGTTGGGATGAACGTGACACCACCAAGCGTAAGTACGACCGACCTGGACGGAATCATTACGGTCTACATGCGTGCGAGCTAGTTTTGCGAACGCTGCGGTGTCGAGGCTGCTGACATCGGTTCGAAGCTCGAGGACCCGCGCCATCTCTTCACTGATATCAACGCCAGTGGCAACAGGAAGCAATCCATCGATGTCTTGCGTTTCGATGGACGGATCGAAAGCCTCACCGACGGCCACCGGCCCAAGCGCGGTCGGGAGCATCCCGTGTTTCCTTACCCACCACAACTCTGGGGTAATGAAGCGAGCGGCTCGGTCTTGGCTAGGGTGGGTGACTCGGACGCGCGGATCATCGATACTTTCGATCACTGCGACGGTGAGAGCAACTCTATTCGTCGCGCCGAGCTCTGGAAGGCACTGAAGCGGTCCCAACAGGGGCCCGGGGGACTCGATACGGAGCTTCTCGCGCGTTTGAATCCCGAGGGTCATACGGTCACCGACAGACGTGACCAATGTCTTCCAGTACTGGCGGAACCACTTCTCAGGCTCGCGACTGGCGTCCCTCGTCGGACGACTCCTGACTCCGAGCAAGTTGAGAATCTCGCCGTCTGCAGCGTGGTAGGTGCCGTCGATGAGGTAAAGGGCATCCTCCTTGATCTGCTTGAGGCGATCGCCAGCAACGTAATGGTTCTCGGGGAGGACCCATTCGCCCCTACCGTCTCTGACACGGACTATTTGGGATGCTTTTCCCCGCAGGATCTGTTCGAAGCCATCGCGGACCGCAGCTTGGCCGGACCCTCGCATCGAGCTCCAAAGCGCATCCCAGTCTGCTGTGCCTGCATCCGCGAGGTCAGAGAGGAGTTGCAGCATCTCTCCGGCATCTTCGAAGGAGGTAATTCCGAGAGACTCCAATGCCTGAAGAGTCGATGGACGGTCGATCACCCGCGGATCCACGAAGACAGACCCGCCTTGGGACGCCGCTGTCCGAATGAAGCACTGGCCCTGCACGGGGCGTTGAAGCTGGCCGGTCTCAAGAAGAACGATTCGCGAGTCTCTCACGTCCATCTGGGCATTGCCGCCAAGTGCGGCGACACCGGCCGCTATCTCTATGGCGGCAGCGGACTGAGTCGGGCTTGGCTCAGCAACAACTGCTTCCAGCCAATCGAGCACCCGCGCGGTGGGGCGTGGGTTGTCAATCATTAGTCGTTCGACCTTGGAACGCCGCTCGGGGCTCGTCGTGCAGTCAGGGTGGACCCAGGTTTCACGGAGTGCCGCGACCTCTCTCCACTCTTCAGCCCATTCACCAATCGTTTCGCTGGGAATTCTGCGGACGGAGTTAGGGGAGCGAAGTTGACCATCGAGGTCTGGAATGCAACGAGAATCCCGAAGTCGGGTGTAGACAGGCTCGTTTAAGACCGCGTCCGCCCAGCTACGTTCCTCGCGTCCACGTGCGGGAAGAATATCTATGTACCGGCCGTAGGCGCCGTCGGCGACAAGTTCCTTCCGCGCGTCGACGACGAGGTGAGGAACCACTTCCGTCAGAATTTCAAAGTTGAACTCGCACTCAATAACGTTAATTCTGTCATCAGAGAGCTTCCAAGGGGCGTTAATGCGACCGCTAAGTGTCACGTCGGACTTGACCGGGAAGAACGCGCACAATTGACCAACACCGGCCTTGCCTGTCGCGGGCACCGCCCAGCTGACGGTAACAGAATCGCGACGCGCCGCATGCCCAGCTGACGCGAGCGCGGTGTCCGACGGTTTGTGTTCTCTCGCGAATACCAACCACTCCCGTTCACCCTCCTCTGTCGACAGTACAACCCTGTTCCCCTTCTTGGAGGCTGTGATTCTGCGACTCTCTCCTTTGAATTCGTCTCGAAGGTCGAGCTGTTTTACATGCGGAGCGAATAGATTAAATGACTCGTCGAACTCTGAGATTTCTCCTGAGAGTTGGCTCGCAAATCCCGGTTTCAGCGGCACTTTGATAATAGTGACAGCCCACCCGGCCAAATCTGACAGGACCGGGTCCGAGTGGAACTCGGCGCGTGGGTCGAGGACCCAAGCGAGACGGAGTGCGGCGACATCGGCAGGATCGAAGTGCTCACCCAGTTCTGTCGACAGCTCACTCGCTGTGGCGAATCGGCTAAATTCGAAGCAAATCGAATGACTGAAAATTTGAGGAGCGTCGGAGATTCCGCTAATGGATTTGAAGCCGAGCCCAAAGCGGCCGATTTCACCACCGATTTTATTCGACAGATGAGTGTAGAGGAGCGCGCGCACCCCCGACGCGACGAACGGCTGTCCCTGGTTTGCGACGTATAACGCATGGTCAGTGAGGACGACTTGGACCCGACCGGGCGAGCCGCGCAGTGCATCGGCGGCATTCTGCACAAGCTCTTGTATTTGCTTCCGTCCGTAGCCGCCCTCCGCGATTCCGCGCTCCTTGCCAGCGTCTTCCAGAACCCGATTAGAATCCCGCTTATACACCTCGACGCATTTCGCGTGGTAGTCGTTTACTTGACCGACAAGTGTCGGATCCGGGATTGCCCACCCCTGCTTGACCACCGACAAACCTCCAACAATGTCAACAAAGCTATCTTCGATAGGACTCGAACGGTACATATCTTTGGTGTGCGACAACCCGCATTTCGCAACGGCACAAAGATGAGGTGGAAGAATCCCTCGCTCTTGGCTGAATGCTGCGACAGAGTGGGCATTGGTCGTCTTACCACGGATCGACGCTCATGTTCGTGCTGTGACATGCGAAGGCCGCGTGCCACCAGGATTACCCAGAGTGGGTCTGGTCTGATCGGCACCCCAGGTCGGTACCGAACTGTGGACGGAAGTAACCAAGTGCATCCCACTTCTTGTCGTCGGCGGGCCCATGCAGTGCCGTCTAATGTCCGAATCGGAACTATGGCTTCAAAAGTTACACCTCGCGTGTGACAGCCAGCGTACGAACGCAGGCTGACGGAAGCGCTGTGGTGCAGGCCGGCCGTCGTGGCCGTCCCAACTTCGTTTCGTAGACCTGGGTGGCGTCGATAGATCAGAAGGACTCGGGACCTGACTACCACAGCACCACAATCAGTTAGTTGGCATATGATCCGCTCAGGGCCCCGTGCTTCGACTGTGACCATTCCTTCCGGACCACTTCATCGAAGAACTCTGGGTTCAAGTCCAATCGAAGTGCCGCAGCCAGAACGTGGGCGCCTAAACGTGGTGGAATCGCATTGCCTATCTGTTGCGAGATGGCGTTGCCCCTCCATGGGAAGTCATGAGGAAACGTCTGAAGTAGGCCCGCCTCGGCGTTGGTAAAGCGTGGAAGTTCGGCACCGTTGGAGCCCACAATTCGGTTACGAGAGATCTTTCCCGTGACGGTGGCGGAAGGTTCGTGGGACAGTCGCCGTCCGCGATTCCGCGGGTCGCCACCAGAGCCGTAGTTCGAAACGACTTCAAATTCTCCGCGCACCAGCCCTTGGGGGACGACGTTAAGGGCGTCCTGCATGTTCGTCCACCGCGGAAGTCCAGGCACTCCTGCCGTAATCGTCTCCCCCTTGCGGTACGGTCGGTGGGTTGGCAAGGGAAGAGCCGGAGCGAACTTGCGGTTGGCCACGAGAATCGCCCGTCGGCGAGTCTGCGGAACGCCGTATTGTTCGGCACGAAGGACGCCGCACACGGTCTTATACCCCAGCCCCTCCAGAACCTCGCCCATCGCTTCCCATACTGGTAGAACGGCTGGAACCTGTTCGAGAATCACAGCGTCGTAGGGAATACCTAGTTCATGAGACTCGATAACCCAGCGCAAGGGTTGTAATACTAAGCCGGTTCGCTCGTCCTCAAGGGCCGCGATCGCGGATGTCACGTCGACGCCAATTGCCATCTGTTTGACGAAAGCCAACACCTCGTTGAGCGCTCGTCGGCCACTGCCTGCGCCCGCGACGGTGTATGTCTGGCAGGGCGGCCCGCCAGCTAGCACATTAGCATCGGAAAAATCAGCGGGGCCGAAGCTGCGCACATCCCCATGTTCCGTGGTGAGGCCGGCCTCATTGCGCGTCTCGAAGGCATCGTCATCCCACTCGATCCCGTGTACCGGTATACCCAACCAATGGGCAGCGACGTCGAGCCCCCCTGGCCCTGCGAACAGATCGACGATTCGGTATCGGGACGCGTGCGCGTTCCGTCGCTTGCTAGAGGCCATGGACAAGTATGTTATTACCTCGTACCGACCAACTCTTACATGCGACCGTTGTTGGATGTGGGGTTAGAAACGCATCGATGAGGAGATCGAGAGCCCCAGCGCGTAAGCGAGCGGCGGCGGAACAGCGTTCGCAATCTGACGATATCGAGCGGTCTTGCGCCCGGCCACGTGCCAATCATCCGGAAACCCCTGTAAAATCGCTGTCTGTTCGACAGTCAAGCGCACCATTCCTTGCCGACCCTTCCTTGGCATCCAAGCGAAATCGCTCCGCGGGACAGCGTCACTGACGGTCCCACCGTCGACGCCTATCCTCGCCCATGCGCGTTTCGTTCCAGTCGGCCCAAGATCTGCGCCGCCGCGCTCCCACGAACCACCTACGATCGTCGGCGCAAGGATCCGCGCCTGATGAGCCCAGCTGTCCGCGTCCGGCCAGCCACTTGATCGCATAGACTCGGCCAGGACTTCCCCAACTGTCGTGCGAGGGTTGGATGCAGGAAGCGGAGGCAGGAAGCGATTAGCAGCGACACTGTCCAGCCCCACCACAAATCCATGTTTTCGGTCCTGGGCCAGGTTGAAATCAGCAGCGTTAAGAATTAAGAAGTTGCACCGGTAACCCATATCTTCCAATCCGTGCCGGATATAGTCCCGCAGCGGAAAATATGTCTTCGAACTCACAAGGTCAGGAACGTTGTCTATTAGAACGCACCTCGGTCGAACCTCAGATGTCAGCCGGAGCGTTGTCCGCATTAAATCGACCTCCGACTCCGCTCCCCGAGCTCGCGCATTTGCTGCTGTAGCTTTCAATCGGGGAAGGCCGGCGGACAACAGGTCAACGCCGAATACCTGAGGCGCATCGGTGGGATCGAAGTCACGGATATCCATTTCTCGAACATCCCAACTAGGACGGTTTTTCCGCAACGTCTCACATGCAATCGGGAGCTCTTCGATCAGCAAGACTGGATCGAACCCTGCCATTTCTAGTCCCAGTGCCAGCCCTCCCACTCCTGCACAAATCTCAAGGGAAGTGAGCCGTCGGCCCGCGTCGCGGCGACGCGCGATACCTGGAGCTAACGCATTACTCATCAATCCCCATTCCTAACAGCTTCACCGGTCCCGGGCCTTAAAACCCGCGCTCGATCGCCGCATCACTGTTCTCCCACCTCGGGTGATTCGTACACGATACCAATCGGTATGGTTTGTACGTCGACGGGTGAATCTTCCGGGCGTCGATAGGTTTGCAAGAGCTACTGGTTCGCCCCGAAGAAGGCCGAGGTGTCGCGTTGTCGGCGAGGATTCATGCGATGCCTTCCCTGGGGGCCTGCGCGGTGATGGAAGCACGACGTCTTCTTGAGCAGGCCTCGGAGGTCCAGGGCGTCGGGATTCAGTGTAGGCCCGCGTTCGACATGGTCCACGACTGGGTGGAACATGGCGAATACAAACCTGAAGGGTACCTACAGGGTGCGGCGGCCAGCGTCGAGTGTATGAGATTGTGCCCGAGCCGGTTGGGCTTGGTCGCGATGTGGCGGGCATTGTGGCGATTCGGTGCCACGTCGAAGGTGTCGTTCCCGGCAATGGTGTTCCTCCAGCTTCCGGCGAGTCCGGCGGCTTTGGCGGGCATGCTGCTCAGCAGTCGATGCGCAGGTCGCGGAGGATAGCTGCGGCGTCGGTTAGTCGTGGGCGGCGACGGGCAAACCGAGTTGCAGGTTGGCGTCCACGTTGTCGAAGCCCAGTTAATTCCGCTGTTGGTAGGTGGAATCAGCGACGCTAAGTCAAGCGAATATACTACTGGCATACCGTTTCCTACTTTCCTCATCAATCCTAACCTTTTCGACCCTCGTTGCGGCCGCCTTCCGAATCTCATAACTGACGACCCATAAAAGGGTCCGACAGTCCCGACTGCACCGAGCATCGAGCCGAGGGCTGACCATGCCCGCATTCATGGTGATAATTGTGCAATCCGCCCGCGGCGAGACGGGGAAGGTGAGCCGGCAGATGACGCGGAAATTTCGTGATCGGCGTCGAGTTGCAGGCGGAATTTTGCGTCCAGCAAACGCAGTTACCCTGGTCAAACCTCTTCGCTGCCCAAGAAGTTGCCCTGGCCTACGCTGAAGTTCCCTTCCGCATGCCACCACCACTTCCATCTAACACCCCCGCGAACCAGAGTATGCAGACCGGCGGACAGATATCATGGACGCGATAAGTCTGAAGCCGCCCTTTATGGTCCGGCTACGGTACGCCGTGCGCGCGGGCTGCGGCGGACGTATGTACCGCTAGATGCACGATAGCTAGCGACTGAAACCAGAAAGCGAAACAATGGCGGTTTTGCTAAAGAAAACATAACGTGCAAAAATACGCGAATGGCTTTACGGGCAATCGTCGGAAAATGCAAAATCCCTAATTGATATGGATAATTCTCCAGCCAATTCAGAGAGCATGGATGATATCCGATCCGCCGTGCAGTTCCTGGAGGACGAGGATCTTAACAAGGAGCTGAAATATTTTGGGAATACTCCACCACAATCAGCATCACGCCAAAGGGGTCCGGAAGATGGAAGAGGACTTCGAAAGTTCGGCGTTGGAGGTCAAGGGCGCGACTGCCGCAGCATTCTGGTCCGTCGCGAGGGTGGTCAGGAGCCGACGTGTCATACCCGTCGCCCTCTCACCCGTCAGGCGCCGGCGACCGAGCAGCAGTCCTGACTTGCACAATTCTAGTAACCCGATCAGGGGCGTAGTTCAAGCGCGGTGAGGATTGCGGCGGCATCTCGTGTGATCGGGTCCGCTGCTGTGGGGTTGGCCGGCGATCGTCAGAGTGACCTCCTGAAGCGGCCCGGGGTCATCAGCGCATTGGGCGTGTTGGTGACGTAACTCTTCAACCCGACCAGCCATCGGGCGCGCTCGAGGGCCGAGGAGGGCCGAGGTGTCGAGGCTGCGGCCCTCAGTAATGGTCTTGATGAACCTGGGTCGCTTCGGTGGCTTGTCGCCGTCGACGATGTCGCGGGCGCGAGCTTCCTGGGCATTGAGGGTCATTTTGTCACGGACCACTCGTCGCTTCGAGTACTGCCAGACTGCCCGCCACGACTACGGATGCCCGGCCGCGTCCCAGACCGGCTCGGTGCGCCTCTTGAGGTTGTTGACGGTGCTCTCCGCGTGCCGGGGCGTGACCGTGTCAACACTCTGTCCGTCGGCGAAAACTACTCTCTTCCAGTGAAAACGGTTCGCAAGATCGGCGGGTTCTTTGGTGACGCGGGACCCGGCGGTGAACTGCAACCCGACCTCATCGAGGGAAGCATGATTGTCGGCAGAGAGCATTCCTGCGTCCGCAGCGATCACCATCTCCACGCCCTTGAGGCCGTGGCGAGCCCTGGAACTGCCGGATGATGAGCACGATGGTATGGGTTTCGGCATTGTTGCCCTCGAAGCACCCGATTTCGAGAGGAGACCCGGTGCGGTCGACGAGCAGACCGACGGTAGTCTTTTGTGGCGCAACGGTTCAATGCGTTGGCGTAGGTGTTGAGGTGGGCTGGGGCCAGGCCGATCTCACCGACGACACGGATCGTGTCGATCATCGATGTCGGGTCGACGATCCGACCAGGAACAGGTTGGAAGAACGCGTCGTCGATCACGTCGAAACCCAGCCGTCGCCATCCCGCCTCGATCAGCCAGCGGGACCGTTTCGCCACGATCACCGACCCTCGATCACCGCCGTCGTCGAGACCGAGGTCGAGTTCCTCCTGACTGGCACTCAACGTCCCTCGGGCGGTCTGCCGCAACGCCGCTAACTCACCGTCGGTGTGGGCGGAGCCGACGTGCTCGAAAATTTTTCTGTCGGCCACGGTCCTTCGCCACGATCTGCACCGCCGTCGCTCCCAACGCGGTCCGAAGTTTGCGGATGCACGCGGCCACAACCGCCGATTTTACCGGCCGATTAGTGCCCCAGACCGCCGACCATCGATGCCACCACCAGCGCAAACATCAACTGATGCCGGAATTTCCTCAACATGTGCAAGTCAGGCTAGGCCGTCTGCACCGACACCAGCATTCCTCAAGGAACAAACGCGTTCCTTAGAGAACAGACGCGTTGTCGATCGCCAGATCTTCGACTGACTCACCGGTCACGGTGACGCTGAACTCGAAAACGAGACGAAACCGGCGCTCAACATAAACTTCTGAATCTTCATCGTCATTGTCGTAGTTGCTGTCGAGGACGTCATCGCGTTCAGCGCTCTCCGTCTCATGGATCTTTACCACAAGAATGACGTCCGCCTCGATCGAACATTCACCCAAATCGGTACCACCTTCGAACTGCTCGACAAGACTCCATATAAATGAAGCCGCGTCCGGCAGAACCTCGACAACTTCTGTCGCTTCCTCCTCATCTGTAAGAGACTCAGCCAGAGCGCGCCCGACGATGGTGCCTGCGTCGTTGATGGCATCGCCTACGAGTTCCGGAACGGAACCAATAACCGCCTGACTTGCGACATCTTCCACGGTGGGGATAAAAAAGCTCTCGTCACTTTCGTCATCCACCGCAAGCCCGCTGTGTTCTCTTGAAATAGATAGCAGATGATCCCCGCTACTCGGGAGAAAGGTTACTGGAATACCTTCCAATAATTCCCTGAGAATTTCCGGCGCCTCGCTCGTGAAGTAGAGTATCTGTCCCGATTGAGCGTTCTCGGCCAGCCGCAATAGAAACGCACGAAGGTCCGCACGATCGGTCTCTTGTTGCCGAGGCTCATCCAACGCAAGTACGCCGATATGGCGGCTTTCAGCTATCGCACGCGTCGCCTCAAGAAGAGCGAGATGATACGCCCACTTCGTTCGGATTGTGTCTGACGCACTCGAACTCTGGGCTACATCGAACGTGAGTTCAAATCCGTCACACACGGGTAAGAGCGATTGGTCATCGATCGTAACGTCGGTGGGCCGGATACTCCTGAATCCGTATGCAGATAGTTGTGATTGGAAACTCTCGCGGAATTTTTCGACACGCGCAACGTCAGCAGCATTCTCACCCGCGTTTCGAAGTTCCTCTAGCTCCGCCCGCAACTCAAAGAATCGTTGAGCGAGATCCGAGAGTTCCTCGACCGTCGAATCTACAACATTCGCTGCCCGGACAGAGGCGCTTAGCTGTCGTTCAAGTTCCAGGCGGCGCTCAATTTCGACGACGCTTGGCGCGTCAGATGGTCCACTCAACTCGTCCCGGAGCGACCTAACGACTCGGCGGGACATCATTAATGATTCGTCTGCGACACGCAGTTCGCGACGCAGACCACTTAAGTGCTGCTGTGAGGACACCTTCAAACTTTCAAGTGCCTTGAGTTCACCGTCGAGCATTGCAATGTTGTCTTCTATTGAATGGACGAGATCAGTAGCTACTTCCCGAGAATCAAGCTCTTGCTCGCAAGTTGGACATCTTCCCTCCGCAATCAGTGGGAGCTCAAACTCTCCGCCGAGTCGCTGGATTCGTCTGATATCAGTGAGACGCTCTTTGTCCTTTTGAATTGACATAATTCGGGAATCGATAACTCTGACATCATTTTCTGCGTATTCGATATGCTCCCTCAGTCGCCGCACGACTGAGCCGGTCCTATCCACGTCGGCCTCTGCCGCCGCCAACTGTGTCCGACTCTCATCGGTTCGTCCGCCAGCACGCACGGGAACTGCAGTCGACTGCGCGATTTCCTCGCGCCATCGTTCCTGTGCCGACGGCAAGGTCACCCACTCGTCGTCTATCTTTGCTTGCACTACCGGAGTCTGAAGCTGAGACACTGATACAGGCTTATTAGGAACCAGAAGTACTCGAAGATTTGCTAGCAGGGAGACATTCTCGATCTTTGATACAGCCTCATCCCATTCGACATTAATAGCCGCCAGCTCACTCGATAGTAGATTCTTTCGCCGAATTGCATCAAGAGTTCCCAGGCCGAGTACATACTCCACCGCCCTTCTCAGGGGATCTTTGATACGAAGATATGCAGGAACCCTTGGGGCTATCCCCGACCAGCCAAATTTCTGTTCAACAAAAAACAACGGCAAGAGCACCTCAAGGTACAAGGGAATTTCACCATCTCCGAAAGTTGGCACGTCAGGAAGTGACCACCCGATAAACTCTTCGAGGAGACGGTGGAAACCTTCCGAACGCGTGGCGGCTCCCCGTTCGCGTACAAACATGTCCCGCTGTTTCGCCAATACGAGCATGCCCTCCTCACGGGCCATTCGAACCTGAACTAGGTTTCGTTGCACGTCTAGGGACCTAGCGTATCGACGAACTCGTAGATACTCGCCCTTCTGATTGGCGATGGTGAGGTCGACGTAGGACTCGACTACTTGATGCCTCTCTCCCTCAAGATCGATCGTGCTTGCCATGGCTGGGCCGAGAGGCACGCGGCGCGAAGCCGAGAATGCTCCTTCAAGGCCAAGCGCATAAACTATGCCTTGAAGTAGGGTTGATTTGCCCCAGCTATTCTTCGCGTTTAGAACATTAAACCCCTGAGCGAATGGGGTGAAGTAACGGGCACTATGCGACGAAGTTTTGACTATCATTTCGATCGAAACGAGACGAAGACTCATCGAGGATACCTCGTATTTCTTGTCCGCGGCGACCGTGTGCCCAACCTCTTCCACATTTGAGATTCCGAAATCGATCCCAATTGCGCCAGCTCGACGTTTTCCGATTCGAGAGCGCCCGATCTTTCAACTATTGAATTAATAACATTTTCGCCGCGCTCTGTCAGAGAGTACTTTCCGCTGCGAGTTTGCGCTACCAGTTGGGATGCGCGTGCCAGTTTCAATGTGTCCTCTAATCGTGGGTTACGCGCCCGAAAGATATCCCCAGTCCCCGGTTGCGACTCCCATAAACGTCGCAACATCGTCATATTCTTGACATCTTGAAGTGCCCATGTAAGAACATGCAATTGCTCGATCGAGGCAGAGTTGTTTCGGCAATGCGCCAGACATAGCAACGTCGTTGCTATACGCCACACGGCTCGATCTCGTCCTTCAAGTGGCAGTGGCACCTTCTCAACCGCGAGTGGGGCCTGCGGCATCGGTGTACGAATTCGCGACGAAAAGATGTGCAGATCACGGCTATCTGCTTCCGCGCCCTGACCTCCGATACTCATGATGCGTTTCCGTAACGCATCGGACAGTCAATCCACCAAGACGCGAAATAGTACCGTGCGAGTTCTTCGCAATGAATCGACGCGAGTTCAGGTAGGTCCTGTTGGAGGGAACGAATTAGATCACCAATAAGCTGATCTTCATTCACATTTGGCTCAAATATGAGGCGCCGACCCAATCCACGCAAGGTTAGATCGGCGCGCAGTCTAATCTTTTCGTATATCGAACCGTATCGGCCTTGAAGCTGTACCAGTTGCGACTTTCCGTAAAGGTACTCAAGCAGGAGGCTTTTTCTTACCTCTTCGAGGCGGACCGAATTGTTTCCGAGACCCGGGTGCGCCCTCAGCTTTTCGCGCAGCCTGTCCGCATCCGCGTGATCGACGTTACTCAGCTCAGACTCGTCGGGGAATGGCATGCGAATCGTGACCGCCGACTGCGCGCCATAGAGTAACGGCAATTGAGCGGCGAATAATTCCGTGTCTTCGTGCACAATAATCTGAAAGTCGTCGTGGCACCACTGCGGTTTTGGGTTGGAGTCGCGAACCTTACCGCTCTTCATTCGCGCGTATTTGACAAGTTCTTTATCATCAAAATCGGGCGTCAACAACACCCAACGCCGTATCCTGTAGTCACGACCCAGGAGTTTCATTACCTCGTCAGCTTTTTCAACTAGCTTTGCGACGTCGGTGCGAATCTTCTTCTTTTGTGCTTCGGTTTGGTCGCGAAGCGAAAGCGGTTCATCGACGGCGTAACACTGATATACCATCCCATCATCGAGACGATAGGCCTCCATACCTTGGTCGCCACGCATGCGATCGGGCACCATTTGCACGTCTTCGCCGTGCTTGATGCTGAGAAGCTTGCAGCAATGCGCCTGCCACTCACCGCCAGTCCAGTATTGCCGCATCATGCCGCCGACCCTACCTGCGGCGCGTCTCTTTGAGATGACTGGCTATGGCTCAACACGGTACGTGTTGAGCGGCCACGAGTTCCCGACCTGAATTATTGCACTCGCGTACGGCTACCATCCCGTGACTGAATTGCCCTACTCATACAAGACGAAGCTTTCTGCCGGGCTGCTCAGTATTCTTTTCGGATACTTCGGTGCCGGGCGCTTCGACATCGGCCACACGAGGCTGGGGTTCGCGATGCTGACGTGAGCTTCGTACTCACGGTCGTCAGCCTCGGAACGTGGTCCTCGTCGCGTGGATCTGGCCGCTTCATTCGACGGTATCGTCCTATTCGCAGGCGAACCGAAGGGAGAAACGGATGCCCTCGATGTACGCGTTCCATCCGACAAACGTCAGGGGCGGCGGCCAGTCGCGTGCGTTGAGGCGGCTGTGGCGAGTCAATCTCGCTAGGTCGTGAGGTATCGGGTGTTGTGATCGTTCGGTGCGTTTTCCAGGGCTGTCGTGCTGGTGATTGTGATGCCGGCCGCGGTGAGACCTGCCGCCTTGGCGGGGTTGTCGCTGAGTAGGTGATGCGGTCGCTGTGGCGATCGCGAGGATTGCTGCGGCGTCGGTGTAGTCGCGGGTGCGGACGGGCAATCCGAGTTGCAGGTTGGCATCGACGGTGTCGAAGCCCAGGTGGTCTTGGAGTTGGTCGGCGGCGATTTTCGCGGCGAGTCCGATGCTGCGGCCATCGTGCCCGCGCCCGTCGATCGGCACACCGACTCCGGTGTCGGAAATGCGGCTCGAGTGTGGCGGAGTGTTGTGGGCCGCAGTCGCAGCGGCGTGAGCGAAAGGACGTCTCCGGTGCGGCATTCGCTAAGGACGGTGGTTCCGGCCGGGTCGCCGAAGGCCTTGGTTCCCGTCAAATGGGGCGCACATGAGGAATCGCATGTACAAGGTTAAGTACTCGCTGGCAGTTTAGTTTGTATTCCCTGTTGGGGTCGGAGTTGAGTATGGACGGTTTGCTGTCAGGTGCGTTGCTATTGCTGCGTCGTACCGAGGTTCGCGTCCTCTCGGGTGGGCCCGCTGATCTGAATCTGGTTTGCTTGGCGGGGGCACCGTGGCGGTGAACGTCGAGGTGATGGGAGGCCGCCGCCGCCGAGCATTGTCAAGGGCTTGCGTGGGAATGGCGACGACCGGTTCCTGCTTGTCATGGCTCACGCGACGCCGTATGTGCGCGACGTCGCCGCCGAGGGCGTGGTGGATCTGATCGCGGTCGACGAGGTCGTGTCCTCATCGGGGGTATCGAACACACCGGGACGGCGTCCACCGACACAGGGTCGGAAGACAAGGGTCTGCGGCGTGGTCGTCGTCCGTGGACGCGCTGGGCGGTCGAATGGTTGCTGTTGTCGGCCGAGCAGCCGATGACGCAGGTCGAGCTGGCCGCGGTTTGCAGGTCACGCAGCAGTCGGTTTCGCATGTGTTGCGGCGTCATCGGTTCGCCACGCGCACTGACGGTGGGTTGGTGACCGGGCAGCGCGGTGACTGTCTCGATGGGTTGCTCGCGGAGTATCCGGGTCCGGGTGGTGTGTCGACGTACTGGTACGGACTCGATGGTGGTGCGGCAGGCGGAGGCGGCCGCGTCCTGGTGCGCTGAGCGGGGTGTGGAATGTGTGTTGACCGGTGATGTGGCCGCGGATGTGTATGCCCCTTGGCGGTTGCCGGCGGTGGCCGGACTGTACAGCCGGGTGTTGCTCGACTTCACTGCCGCCGGTTTCACCGGCCACCGATGCGGAGTACACGCTTGTGGTGACGGTGCCGGCGGACCGGACTCTGTGGCGCACCGCGGCCGCGGCGGCACATCCGAAGGCGCGTGTCGAACCGACGGCGGTCATCGAGGTGCCGGGGGTGCGGGTCGATCCGATCATCGCGCTACACGACCTGCTCAACAGCCCAGGCCCGGACGCGGCGGAGGCCGCCGACCATCTGCGTCAGGCGATCCTGGAAAGGACCTGGCGCGGCTGACGTCGTTCGGATGATGTGGGGCGGAAGGGGAGGCGTTGAACGCCTCCTGGGGGCGATAGGCTCGGATCGGGATCTGGTCGGCGAACCGAACCCCCTGCGCCGGGTCGTCGACGCGCTCAGCGACAGCGACGCCAGCTGCAGTGCTGCCACCCTCCCGTCGGCCGATTCCGTCAGGTTCTTCACATCGAGGTCTCCCAACGACAGCCCGCCCAGATGCCCAAGGAACTGCGCGACTCGGAGGGAGTGCAGTCGCACAACGTCGGGGCGCCGAACTGGACGCGACGTTCGGGAGAAATTCGGCTCGTCAGCGGCCGGACGTATCGACGCCCGCCGCTTGACGCGTCAGAGCCACTGTCGCCGCCCGCAGCTGGTCGGCCGATTCGAGTGGCTCCGCGTACCCGACTCGCGTCATGGCGGCGCCGCGCGGGGTGACGACGCGCAGGTCCAACCCATACCGATCGGCACCCTCGCACGTGGCGGCGGTGGCGTCCGGGAAACCGCCCAGCGCACGGGCCATCGACAGCAGTGCGTCGGCGTGGTCAGCGTTGAGGTGCTCGACCGCGCGGCCGGCGTGCGGAGTGACCGGGTCCGGCGACGCCGACGCGTACGCCTCCGCGGTCGCTGAGTCCATACGCCCGTAGCCGCCGACCCACCGCACGCGCTGGACGCGCAGCACCCAGAGGGCGAAGTCGCTGAAGTCGATGTAGACGTGCGCGGCCGGGATGCCTGCCAGATGGGCCTCTCGTGCGGCGGCGAGCTCGTCGCCCTCGGGGCGGTAGACGTACCCGGCGAGGGTGATGCGGGTGCTGGCCAGTGGATCGGCAGGTGGGTTGGGCGCGACGATCGCGATGCTGGCCCGGGGGTTGTGCGCGAGGTTGCGGCCGTGCTCGGCCATATGCGACACGCACAACACGGGGGAGCCGTCCAGCAGACCGTAGGTCACGAACGACGCCCACGGATCGCCGTCGGCGGTCAGGCTCGCGAGGGTGCCGATGTTGGTCGAGGCCGCCACCGTCCGGGCTTCCTCGGCCGCGGAGGGGCGGGCCGGATTCACGACCTCCGCCAGCGGCGGCGGCACAGTGGGGACGTCGCCCGGATCTCCGTGATCTAAGTTGGTCATTCCCGAACGGTACGCCCGCGTCGAATTCTCGCTCACCACGCCTCGAATCGCGCGTGCACGTCGGCGCTGAGGGTGATGTTCTCCGGCTTGAGCGCGATGGCCTCGTTCGACCCGCCGGCAGCGAAGGCGCGGGCCCCGACGGCGGTGTGTGACGACCCGGCGTCGACGCCGAGCATGCCGGGGTCGGCGATCGCGACTGGGTGAACGGTGTTGCGGCCAAGACTGCGAGCATAGGTTTCGGCCTTGGACTGCGCGTCGCGGATGGCGAGTTCCCGCACCTGCACGATCCGGGCCGCCCGACTCTTGCTGGTGAGCGCCCAGTCGAAGTTCCCGACGTTCACCCCTTCGAGCGTCGACACCGCATCGACGAAGCCGCCGACGGCGCCCAACTGGCTGAACTTCACCTCGAGCGCGGCTTCCGCCCGGTACACATACGGCAGCTGGAGACCGTCCTTGTTGTACGGGCGGTGCCGCGAATGTCGGACCTGATCGAGCGACCACCAGTTGATCGGACCGTGGTGGCTGTCGAACTGCGCGTTGATCAGCTCGGTGAGTCGGCTGACGGTGGCCGTCGCCGTCCCGACCGACCGCTCCACCTCGCCCGTCTCGATGCGGACGACCACCGCCACCGTGCACCGCTCGGGCGCAAACGTGGCCTCACCGTGGCCGGCGACGGTGACGACAACAGGGCTCGTATGCATGAGAAGGAGTGTGCCACCCGAGCGGGAAATTGCTGGTGGCGTGACCCCGCGCGCTCGCATACCGTGGATACCGAGGGCCCGATCGCCAGGTGGCTATGCGATGCGGCCGGGCCCTCGCGAAGCGTGATCGTGGGTGATGCGAAATGGCCGCCTTGGGTGTGCTGGCACTGATACTCGGTGTGCTGCTGATCGTGATCGAGGCACACGCACCGACCGCCGGAGTGCTCGGCGGGCTCGGTGCCCTGGCCTCCGCGGCAGGGGTGTGGCTGCTGTTCACGTCCAGCGACACCGCGCAGATGATCGCCGTCCCGGCGGCCGCGGGTGTCGCGGTGGTCGGACTCGGCAGCGCGGCCGTGATCGGCCGGAAGGCATTGTCGGCGCGGCGTATTCCCATCCGCTCGGGCCCGCAATCGCTGATCGGCACCGACGCCACGGTCCGCAGCTGGGCCGGGCGGCAAGGACAGGTGGAAACGGCCGGGGGACTGTGGAAGGCGCAGACCCAGTTCGGCGACGACGAGGAACCGACCGCCGGTGACGCCGTCATTGTCGAACAGATCCGCGGCCTCACCCTCACCGTGCGCCGCCGCGAACCGTGGGAGCTGTTATGACCGAACTCATCGTCATCGTGTGCGTCGTCATCATCCTTCTCGCCATGCTGGCGAGCAGCTCCATCCGCGTGCTCCGCGAGTACGAACGCGGCGTCGTGTTCCGGCTGGGCCGGCTGATCGACCTGAAAGGCCCGGGCCTGGTGCTGTTGATCCCGGCCATCGACCGCATGGAACGCGTCAGCCTGCGGACCGTGACGCTGAGGATTCCGGTCCAGGAAGTGATCACCCGCGACAACGTGCCGGCCAAGGTCACCGCCGTCACCTACTTCCGGGTAATCGACGCCGACCGGGCCATCGTCGAAGTCGAGGACTTCCTCGCCGCCACATCGCAGATCGCGCAGACCACCCTCCGCTCGATCCTGGGTAAGGCCGACCTCGACGCCCTGCTGTCCGAGCGCGAACGCCTCAACGAAGACCTGCAGCAGGTGATCGACCAGCAGACCGAACCGTGGGGCGTGAAGGTCACCACCGTCGAGATCAAGGACGTCGAGATCCCCACCAACATGCAGCGGGCCATAGCCCGGCAGGCCGAGGCCGAACGCGAACGCCGCGCCAAGGTGATCAACGCCGAGGCCGAATTCCAGGCATCTGCCAAACTCGCCGAGGCCGCCGACGTCATCAGCCGCAACCCCACCACCCTGCAGCTGCGCTACCTGCAGACGCTGGGGGAGATGGGCGGCGACAACAACTCGACCATCGTCTTCCCATTGCCCCTCGACCTGGTCCGCCCCTTCCTCACGTCCCCGACTGCCAACGGGCAGGACAAGGATCGGCCCGACGAACCATCACAACTCGAGGCCAGACCCGACGTCGACCCGATGCGGGCCATGACGCGACCGGAACCCGTAGCGCACCCGCTGCGCAATTGAACTCGGGCAACTGCGTCCCGCTCAGATCGGTCAACGGCGCACCCGATCGCGCAGAGAAGCGCCCTGTTCCCCTGAATCACCACGTCGGGATCTTCCAACAGGTGCTGCGCGTGGACCGACCCGAAGTAGCGCTTGCCGGACCCGAACACCACGGGTACGACGTCCATACGAACCTCGTCGACCAAACCTGCGGCAAGCACCTGGCCACGACGTCGCCAGCGGCGACCTCGACGATGCGGTCACCCGCAAGCTCCTGCGCCTTGGTCACGGCTGCGTCAATGCCGTCGACGAAGTGAAACGGCGCCTCGGGTCCCAGCCCTCGGGCTCCGGCCGGTGCGTCACGACGGCCATGTGGTCGATCCCGCCCGGAGGCTTGCCCTCCCTCCCAGCCTTGTCGATCGGATCGCGCCCTCGGAGCTCGTCCGAGGCCTGGCCACACTCGGGTGATACCGCACCCAGCCGCTGGGGCGCGGTAGCGACCCCTCGCAGTTCTCGCTATCATGAATTTGTGCCTGATAATCCGTGAAAGTGAGGGGGTTGGGTGTGATGAACGAGGCCACCGATACCAGCACCGAAGACCGCTACCTGCGCGGTGATCTCGGTTTCGAGGATGCCCTGCGGGAGGTGACCGGCACCGACGTCGGCCGCCAGTTCTTCGCCCAGATCCTGCACAGCCTGGCCGACCGGAACCCGGCGGCGCCGCCGCTGTCCGACCACGACACAGCCCTGCTCGATCAGGCTGCGTTCGTCGACGACCCCGCCGCGGCGACGGCCGCACGGGTGAACCGCGACATTCGCATGCAGGAACTGGTCCGCAGCTCCCTGTCGATCGCGGAGGCCGCGGACCGTCTCGGGGTGACCGCGGCCCGGATCCGGCAACGCCTCGGCGAGGGCACCCTGTGGGCGTTCCAGTCGGGCCGGAACCGATTGTTGCTGCCCGCCCAGTTCACCGACACCGGTGCGGTGCCGCACCTCGACCAGGTGATGCCGCTGTTGGCGAAGGACCTGCACCCGCTGACCGTGCAGGCGTTGCTGACCCTCCCACAACCGTCCCTGACCGTGGAGGGCCGGCCGGTGTCTATCGTGGCGTGGCTGACTGGCAGCGCCGGAACCGCCGCCGACATCGAACAGGTCATTGATGTGATCACCGCCGCCGAATGGGAGTCGGCATAGATGGGGTCGATGCTGCCAGCACCACCGACCATTGCCGACCTTCATGACGCGGGCGTGCGCCCCGAGGAAGTGTTCGACTGGCAACCGGCACAGGTGGTGTGGCGAGTGCATCGCACCACCGGAACCCATGTGCTGCCGTGGAAGGCACTGCGCTCGTTCGGGCCGATCCTGCGGTTCGACCACCACCCGCCCCCGCGGGCCGAGCATCCCGGCTACGGCATCTGGTACGGCGCCTCCAGTCCCCGCGGTGGGTTGGCCGAGGCGTTTCAAAGCGCCCGCGTGATCGACCGCCACCGCGGTGACCCGTATCTGACCGGGCTGCGATTCACCCGGTCGCTCAGACTGCTCGATGTGTCCGGCATCGGCGAGGGGGCGTGGGCGACCCGGGTCGGCGGCAACCATGCCCTCGACTCCGCCGCGCACGGCCGAAGCCAACACTGGGCCCGCACCATTCACCGCGCCCATAACGATCTCGATGGGATTGTCTACCGCGGCCGGTTCGCCGGCAGTGTCTGCATCGCAATCACCGAACGCGCCACCGACGCGTTCCCTGCGCTGCCGGCGTTGTCGCTGCCGTTGTCGCATCCCGGGTTGTCCGGGCCGATCGACAGCGCGGCCTATCAGCTCGGCTACACCATCACCTGACGCTGCGACACACGTGGGCGAACCGGCTGGGACCACGGAACCTGCCCCGCTGGGAAACTGATCTCGGGCAACTGGACTCACGCCCGCGACTGCAGCAGTTGCGAGAGAACATGCGCCTGCTCCAGCAGCAGGGTGCCGAGTTCGGTGTGGCGTTCGGGGCGGAAACGGGTCTCGACGCCGGTGAGGCTCAGCGCCCACGCCGGCCGGCCGTCCCGGTCGAACACCGCAGCACCCATTCCCCAGCTTCCCTCGACGATCAGACCTGGGTTGACCGCGTACCCGGTGTGGCGGGTGAGCGCGATGCGTTCGCGGAGTGCGTCCGTGCTGTGGTTCTCGCCCCAGCGTTCGGAGAGGTCGGTGCGCGCCAGGTACTCGTCGATGTCGCGGTCGGGGAGATGCGCCAGAATCACCAGTCCCGCGGAGGCGACGCCGAGCGGAAAGCGGATGCCCTCGTGCAGGACGTGGGAGCGGAGAGGGAAGCTGCCGTCCTCGGCGGCGATGCACACCGTCTCGTCGCCGCGCCGGGCCGAGAGGAAGGCGCTCTCGCCGGTGTCGCGGGCCAGTCGGTCGAGGACGCCGCGGGCGTGCCGGGTGATGTCGTAGCGGGTGGCGGCCGCCGCGCCCAGCAGATACAGCTCCGGGCCGAGGGTCCACCGGCCCGTCTTCGTGTCGCGGTCGAGGAGGCCCTCGTCGGCCAGCGAAGACAGCAAGCGGTGCGCGGTGGGACGGGCCAGCCCGGCGGCGCGCCCGAGCACCGTGGTGGACGCACCGGCGGGTTCGTGCGCTCCGACCGCCCGCAACAGCGCACCCACCCGTCCGACCACGTGCGGTCCGCGTGTCTCCTCCGTCATGACGCCATCATAGCGTTCACTCAGTGAACGCTCCGCGCTCCGGTGTCCAGGCTGTGAACAACCTTGCCGAACTCCTTGAAACGTGAGCAAGAGCACGTTCTACTAGGGCTTACGCGTTCACCACGGCGGCCATTGAAGCCCGTCAGGCGTGAAACCAGCGTCTGCTGGATGAACGCATGGAAGTGGACACCGGCTCGGAGGTCGAGCGGTAGCGAAGGGAGACACGATGACAGGAAAGGTTTCCGAGTCCGCGGCAGCGGCGGTCGCGGGCATCACCAGCGGCTCGTCACTGGCGGTAGGAGGGTTCGGGCTCTGCGGCATTCCCGATGCACTCATCGCCGCCCTCGAAGAAGCGGGCGTCGACGAGCTCGAGGTGTTCTCCAACAACTGCGGAGTGGACGACCACGGGCTTGGAATCCTCCTGTCGGCGGGACGAATTCGCCGCGTCACGGCGTCGTACGTGGGTGAGAACAAGGAGTTCGCCCGTCAGTACCTGGCCGGGGAACTCGAAGTGGAGTTGACCCCGCAGGGCACGCTCGCCGAGCGGCTGCGGGCCGGCGGTGCGGGCGTTCCCGCCTTCTTCACCCCGGCCGGTGTCGGCACCCCCATCTCGGACGGCGGGATGCCCTGGCGGTACGGCCACGACGGTTCCGTCGCCATCGCGTCACCGCCTAAGGAGACGCGCGTCTTCGGGACCAAACGGTACGTGCTGGAAGAGGCTATCAACGCCGATTACGCGCTGGTCCACGCCGCGATCGGCGACACCGACGGCAACCTCGTCTTCGACAAGACGGCCATGAACTTCAACCCCCTCGCCGCGATGGCGGGCAAGGTGACCATCGCCCAGGTGGAGACCCTCGTCGAGCCCGGCGAGATCGACCCTGCCCACGTCCACCTGCCGGGAGTGTTCGTCCAGCGGATCGTGCACACCGGACCTCAGAACAAGCGAATCGAAAAGCGCACCGTGCGCGCGGAAGGACGCCCCTCGTGACCACACTTGCTGCCACCGGCTGGACCCGTGATCAGATGGCGCAGCGCGCCGCCGCCGACATGATCGACGGCGAATACGTCAACCTCGGTATCGGGCTGCCGACCCTCATTCCCGGCTACCTCAACGACGACGTGCGGGTGATCCTGCACTCGGAGAACGGGATCCTCGGCACCGGTCCGTACCCCACCGAGGAGGCCGTCGACGCCAACCTGATCAACGCCGGCAAGGAGACCGTGACCGTCAATTCCGGTGCAGCCTTCTTCGATTCGGCGTTGTCGTTCGGCATGATCCGCGGCGGCCACATCGACACGGCCGTACTGGGCGGCATGCAGGTGTCCCGCACCGGCGACCTCGCCAACTGGATGGTCCCCGGCAAGATGGTCAAGGGAATGGGCGGGGCGATGGACCTGGTGCACGGCGCCGAACGGGTCATCGTCGTGATGGAACACACCGACCGCGACGGCAACCCCAAGATCGTCGACGCGTGCACCCTGCCGCTCACCGGTCAGGGCGTCGTGAACCGGATCATCACCAACCTGGCGGTGATCGACGTACTCGGCGACGGCACGCTGGCCCTGCGCGAACTCGCGCCCGGGTTGAGCGTCGACGACGTGCAGGCCGCGACGGGCCCCACACTGATCGTCGACCTGGAGAACGCTGCCTGACCGGCACTCCAGTTCGACGACCCGCGGGATCGGGTCTAGACGCTGTCGTCGACCGTGTACTTCGTGAGGACCGGTGCGCCGGCCAGCAGAGGTCCGAGGTCGGTGATGGCGCCCGGTCCCGCGCGGAAGGTGCGGTAGGCGGCGTCGTGCTCCTCCGACTCCCACTTCTCGATCAGCAGCCAACGGGCGGGATCGGCGGCGTCGACGAGCACCTCGACGCCCAAGCAGCCGTCGAAAGCGCGGGTGGCCTTCAGCTCGCGGGTGAAGATGTCACGGGCAGCGTCCACGGACTCGGCCTTGAACTTCAGTTCCAGTGTTGCGGTGATCGGCATCTGGTCTCCTCGAAATCGATGCAAATAATATGACGTCGATCACGATAGAGAACGTTTTCTCGACCGCGGTGGGCGGGCGGTCGATCAGCCGGATTCCGTCTGCGCCAATCGGTACGCGGGATCGTCGTGCCACGTTCACCCGGCATCCGTCCGGCGTGCCCCTGGACGTTGCTTGCACGCACTTGTCTAGTGTGGATACCCAGCGGGAGTCCGCCTGGCTCCTGTCCCTCCGGGCGAGCGGAAGCGAGAGACCGATCAACGGTACCGAGGCAGCCGACCTACGTACGGCCGAGTATCCACGGCCGTCGCACTTCGTGCTCCATCTCAGCGACACGCATCTGGTCGACGAAACCCTGCTCTACGGGGCCGTCGACAGCGAAGCCAAACTGCGCCAGATCTTCGCCGAGGTGGAGGCGTCCCACGCCGCGCCGGACGCTCTGGTGTTCACCGGCGACCTCACCGACAAGGGGGAGCCGGGCGCCTACGAGAAGCTGCGCGACATCGTCGAACCCGTCGCGGAGTCGCTCGGTGCGCAGGTGATCTGGGCGATGGGCAACCACGACGACCGCGGCCATTTCCGGACCGCACTGCTCCGGGAGGAGCCGTCGTACGCGCCGATCGACCACTCCTACGACGTCGACGGCCTGCGCATCATCACCCTCGACACCACCGTCCTCGGACACCACCACGGCGAGATCGAGCAGGACCAGCTGGACTGGCTGGCGGCGGAGCTGGCCGTTCCCGCGCCGCACGGCACCATCCTGGCGCTGCATCACCCGCCGGTTCCGTGCGTCCTCGACCTGTCGGTCCTGGTGGAGCTGCGTGACCAGCCGCGACTCGCCGACGTGCTCCGCGACAGCGACGTCCGGGCCATCCTCGCCGGGCACCTGCACTACTCGACGACGGCCACCTTCGCGGGCATCCCCGTCTCCGTCGCCTCCGCCACCTGCTACACCCAGGACCTCAACGTCCCTGCGGGAGCGCTGCGCGGGCAGGACGGCGCGCAGGGCTTCAACCTGGTGCACGTCTACCCCGAAACCATCGTCCACTCCGTGGTCCCGCTGGGCTCCTACGAGACTGTCGGCGAATACGTCACCGCCGACGAGACCGCGCGCCGGCTCGCCGACAAGGGTGTGCGCATCCCGGATGCCGGGGAAGATTTCGTTTCGCGCCCGACCGTTCGGGTGTAGTCAGCTTCGACGCGGAAACTGCTCCCGATGCGCCAGCACATCGGAGAGCCGGAACCGGCGGTGGGTGCCGCGCATCTCGATGGGCAGCGCCCCCGAATCGGCGAGCCGGCGCACATATGTGTCCGAGACACCGAGAACCTCCGCCGCCTGTGAGGTGGTGAGCAGATCCGCCACCGTCCCGAGTGCCAGGCTCTGACCCTCACCGAGCAGCGCGAGCAGTTGGACGACGGCGTCGCGGACGGGGGCGGGTAGTTCGACGCGGTCGACGCTCACCGTGGGAGTGGCGCCGTCGGACAGCGCGGCGAGGACCGCCCGGAGTTCCGTGACGGTCTCGGCGTCGAGCGCGGGAACGATGTGGTCGATGCTCATGCTGGACGCTTCCTGCCGGGGGACGGATATTTTCACGATCTCACGACACCCGCAGGCGGACCGTCACGGCGGTAGCCTTTCATTGTGGACGAGCTGCACGCTTCCGACCGATTCGAAGTTGCCGGCGACAACGACATCGATGTGACGCCGGAGATCGACGAGATCGGTGAGCTGCTGCGCAGGTCCGGCCGCAAACGGGGCATCGCCGAGGTAGACGAGCCGTGGAAGCACGGATACCCGTACGACGAGAAGATGACCCGCCGCCAGTACGAGGCCCGCAAACGCAAGCTGCAGATCGAACTGCTCAAGCTGCAGGCCTGGGTGAAGGAGAACGGCGAGAAGGTGGTCATCATCTTCGAGGGCCGGGACGCGGCGGGCAAGGGCGGCGCGATCAAACGGTTCACCGAACACCTCAACCCCCGTGGTGCGCGGGTGGTGGCGCTCGAAAAGCCCACCGAACGCGAGCGCACCCAGTGGTACTTCCAGCGGTACGTCCAGCACCTCCCGGCGGGCGGGGAGATCGTCCTGATGGACCGGTCCTGGTACAACCGCGCCGGCGTCGAACGCGTCATGGGGTACTGCACCCCCAACGAGTATCTCGAATTCACCCGGTCGGCCCCCGAGTTCGAGCGGATGCTGGTGCAGTCGGGCATCCGCGTCGTGAAATTCTGGTTCTCGGTGGGCAGGGAAGAACAGCACGCCCGGTTCGTGGCCCGCAGCACCGACCCCGTCAAGCAGTGGAAGCTCTCACCCACCGACCTCGCGAGCCTCGACAAGTGGGACGCCTACACCGAGGCCAAAGAGGCGATGCTCTTCTACACCGACACCCCGCACGCGCCGTGGACCGTCGTGAAGTCGAACGACAAGAAGCGGGCCCGCATCGAGGCGATCCGGTGGGTGCTCCACAAGTTCGACTACACCGGTAAAGACGAGAAGGCCGTGGGCACACCCGACCCGCAGATCATCGGCCCGCCCGCCACCGTCTACGACGAGGGCGAGCGGCCCGGCGACTCGATCCCCGCGGTCTGACGGAGCCTCCCCGGAGGGCGGTCGCTCAGGCCCCGGTCTCCCACGGCGCCGGGATGGGGAAGTAGCTTTCCAGGAAATCGGTGACCCTCTTGGTGCGCAATTCCAGGTCGATCTCCGGCGCGCTGCCGTCGTTGAGGCAGAAGAAGTCCATGGACCGCTTGGCGAGCAGCGAATCCATGTCGCGCAGTCCCGCCTTCACAGTGGTATCGACGTACTTCACCCGCGCCGACGTCTGCACCACCGCCCGCCCGCTCATCAACGCGTAGTAGTGATACAGCGAGTTCGTCACCGAGATGTTGGAGCTGGCGCGGAAGGTGCTCGCGGCGGTGGCAGCGAACTCGTCGGGGAACTCCTTCTCCATCTCCTCGAGCACGCTCCGGCGGAGCGGGGTGGCGGCATGTTCGAGGTGCCGGGTAGTGGTCACGCCGAAGCGGTTCTGCAGCAACCGGCGGTTGACGCGGGCCGCGTTCTCGAAACCGCTGCGCTGTTCGTCGTTGTGGCCCAGCCCGATTCGGGTGGTTGCCTCGATGAACATGCTGATGCCGCCGGGGGAGAAGAACATCTCCGGTCCGACGGGGCGGCCGAAGAACATGTCATCGTTGGAGTACAGGAAGTGCTCCGACAGGTCCGGGATGTGGTGCAGCTGGCTCTCCACCGCCTGCGAGTTGTGCGTGGGCAGCACCGACGGGTCGACGAAGAATTCCTCGCTGGGCACGAACGTGACCCGGGGATCGTCGGCCAGCCACGCCGGACGATCGGAATCGGTGGCGACGAAGATGCGGCGAATCCACGGCGCGTACATGTGGACCGAACGCAGCGCATACTTCAGTTCGTTGATCTGCCGGAACCGGGCCGCGGAGTCGTCGCCCTCGCCCACCACATAGTTCTGCATCCGCTTGGCACGTTGCGCCTGAAACTCTTTGGACGATCCGTCCACCCACGAGAACACCAGATCGATGTCGAAGTTGATGTCGGAGGCGTGGTCGGCGAACATGTTCTCGATCGTCGGCCACACCCGGCCGAACCGCTCGACGGTGCCGCGGACGGCTTCTTCCGGCCGCACGATGTGGCGGGTCAGCGAATTCTCCATCGGCAGCACGATCTCGTCATCGTCGAACTTCCACAATTCGATCTGCACACCCGTCGATGCCCCGTAGCTCAGGCCGCTCGCAACGTGCACCCGCGGCCGGAACAGCCGGAAGATCCGCGCCTTCGAGTTCGCGGACAGGGCGCCGTCGGCGACGAGAACGGCCGAATCGCGCTTGGCGTCGACGGGTTTCGAGTAAAACGGGCGGTTTCGGCACGCGGCCACGAGGGCGGTGCGCAACTGCTTACGCAGAGCCCAGTCGATCGCGATCACCGGACGTTCGTCGTTGCCCCGCACCAGCAGATAATCGATGCCCGCGCCGTCCAGCACATCGCGGATGAACAGCAGATCCTCCACCATCGCCTCGTGCGGCGTCGTGGTGGTGATGGTCAGCGCGAAGCGACCCTTGACCCGCACCACATCGGGTCGGTGTTCCAACCTGGACTGTGCCGCGGCGGAAGCGTGAGCGACGGCGTCGCCGCTCTCCTGCTCGGGTGGAACCAGGTAAACATCGTGCGGAGCAGAAGAATGAGTAATCTTGGGGGCCTTTCCGGTGACGGCTGCGAGTGCGGCGAGGCCCATTCTATGCCCTGAACCGGCGTTCCGAAGGACGGCGCCCTGCGAAACCTCCGCCTTAATCTGTTAGACAGGGTAAATGCCGCATAACGGGAATTCCGATACGACGCAGCACGACGACGGACAGGCGTTCGAGGATGTCGTCGCGTTGCTGAACTATCCGATGTTCGTGGTCACCACCCGCTGGGAAGAGCAGCGGTCGGGGTGTTTGGTCGGCTTCGCGTCGCAGGTCAGCATCAGCCCACCGCGATTCTTGGTGGGCTTGTCGAACAAGAACCACACCTATGGGGTCGCGGTGAACGCCGAACACCTCGCCGTCCATCTGCTGACCCGGGAGCACCTCGCGCTGGCGACTCTCTTCGGTGAACAGACCGGTGACGAGATCGACAAGTTCGCGCAGTGCGAGTGGCGCCCCGGCCCCCACGGGCTGCCGATCCTCGACAACTCCGCGGCGTGGTTCAGCGGGCGAATCCTCGAACGCCTCGAACTCGGCGATCATGTCGCGTTCCTCCTCGCACCCGAAACAGGCTCGGCGCCGGACGATCTGGGTGAACTGATCACCTTCTCGGACGTGCGGGACCTCGAACCCGGACATGAGGCATGATGCCGACCATGCGGACACTGAACATGGGCACGGACGAGGTGTCGGCCGAGGAGTTCTACCGCGACCCTCCCGACGGAGTCCGGGTGAACATGGTGGCCAGCCTGGACGGCGCCGCAGCCTTCGACGGCCGGGTCCGGCCGCTGTCGGATGCGGTGGATCACCAACTTCTGCGCGCCCTGCGCACCTACGCCGACGTGGTTCTCGTCGGAGCCGGCACCATCCGGGCGGAGCGGTACGGGCCGGCCGTGCTCACCGAGGAGCAGTCGCGCTATCGCCTCGAACGGTGGGGCCAGGGCGCACCACCGCCGATTGCCGTCGTGACCCGCACCGGCAACATTCCGCTCGACACGCCGCTGTTCACCGGGGACGTGCGGCCGCTCGTCGTCACCACGCAGAGAACTGCGACCGAGCGCGGCGCAGCACTCGAGGAGGCCGCGGACATTGTGGTCGCGGGCGAAAACACCGTCGAGATGCCCACCCTGATCGCCGCACTCCGGGACCGCGGGCTCCGCCGGATTCTGTGCGAAGGAGGTCCCACGCTGCTGGACGACCTCGTCACGCACGACCTCGTCGACGAAATGTGCCTCACCGTGGCGCCGAAGCTGGCCGGACCGCAACCCCAGCAGGCGACCGCCGGCCCCAGCCTGGGAGCGCCGCGGACGCTGTCACTCCAGCACGTTCTGACCCACGACGACTTCCTGTACCTCCGATACGGCCGGGTTCGCTAAATTAGTCGACGACGGTGAAGAACGAGTCGCCGTCCTCGGCGGCGCCGTCGATCTGTCCCCGGTCGGTGCGCGAATCCTCGACGATGACACCCTCCACCACATCGGCGTGCTTGGTGCCCAGCACCGGGATCACGATGTCGTCCTCGCCGTCGATGATGCGGTCGACGTCCTCCGACAGCTGATCGTCGGGCAGCTCGGCGATCGGGATGTCGAGTTGCTCCTCGAACGCGATGTCGGGCTCCTCCTCGGCCAGCTTCTCGTCCAGCGACTCGCCCTCGCGCTCCTCCCGCGCCGTGGTACCGAATTTGTCGGCCTCACTCCAGCCGTCGGGAGGATCGACCACATCGTCTCCGTCGTTGTTGCGCACATCGTCGGAGTCGAGGCTTTCGCTGGGACTCAGCGTCTCGCCGGGGCCGTCTTCGATACTCATGGTGCAGAAATGCCCAGTTCAGGCGCTCTCGAAACGCGGCGGTCGTGAAACCGACGTCATCGCGACGGTGTGACTGATGCGGTGCTCAGCGTCTCCAGAGCTGCAACCTGAGCCGGTGACCAGGGCGCCGAACCACGACGGCTCGAATCGAGTTGAACGAGAGTGGCGGTCACCTCGGCGGCCTGTGTGCCGTCCTGCTCGATGCCGATCTGCAGGGTGAGCGACGTGGTGCCGATCCGGGTCACGGTGAGGTCGACGTACGCCTCCTCCGTGAACAATTCGCGGCGGAAGTTGCTGACGACGTTGACGGCGGCCATCTGCGTGGCCGGGTCGAGGAGGTCGCCGCACGCCTCACCGAGCGCTCGCACCCATGCTTCGGCGGCCGCCTCGTGCGCGACGTGAAACGGCACGTGCCGGCTGATGGACGCCGGCGCGTCGGGGGCCGCGCGGTTATGCAGGGTCGTCGTGTATCGGGGCATTCTCCGGACACTACCCAGCACCTGCGGCGACCCTCGCGCCCGACTCCGTCTCGGCGAACCACGACCGAAGTCGACCTCCCTCCCTCCTAGTGTCGAAATCGACGTGAAGGCCGCGCTCAGAGTTCGGTGCGGATGTGGTCGGCCAGCCGGGCGATTGTCTCTTCGTCGCGGCGGTAGTGGGTCCACTGGCCGATCCGATGGCTCGTGACCAGTCCGGCGCTCTGCAGGGCGGCCATGTACTGCGAGGCCGTCGACTGAGAGACCTCGGCCCGCGCCTGGATGTGTTTCAGGCACACGCCGACCTCTTCGGCTGGTTCGAGCTGCGGGGGAAAGGTGTCCGGTTCCTTCAGCCACTGCAGGATGCGCACGCGGGTCGGGTTCGACAGCGCTTTGAAGACCAAGGCCAGGTCGGTCGGGTCCGGAAGTTCACTCACGGTGTCCATCGTACCGCCATATCGCGATTTCCCGATATGTGTGCTTGACTCGTATATCGTAACTTCGCGATATACCGATAGGGGAAAATGATGACGGAGCGCAGAGTGGCAGTGGTCGTCGGTGCGCGCGGGGTGATCGGCGGCAATCTGATCGACCACCTCGAGGCGACCGGGGAGTGGGACGTCGTCGGACTGTCGCGCCGGGGCGGACTCGACACCGACCGGGTGCGGCACATTGCGGTCGATCTGCTCGACGAGCGCGACGCCGCCGACAAGCTGGGCGAACTGCGCGACGTGACCCATATCTTCTACGCGGCCTACCAGGACCGCCCGTCGTGGGCGGAGCTCGTCGCGCCCAACGTCGCGATGCTGGTCAACACGGTGAACGCGCTCGAACCGGTGGCTGCGGGACTCGAGCACATCAGCTTGATGCAGGGGTACAAGGTTTACGGCGCCCACCTCGGGCCGTTCAAGACGCCGGCGCGCGAGAGCGACCCGCCGCACATGCCGCCCGAGTTCAATGTGGATCAGCAGCAGTTCCTCGAGGACCGTCAGCGCGGCAAGCGCTGGACGTGGTCCGCGATCCGCCCGTCGGTCGTGTGCGGGTTCGCGCTCGGGAACCCGATGAACCTCGCGCTGGTGATGGCGGTTTACGCCACGATGTCGAAGGAACTCGGAGTGCCGCTGCGGTTTCCGGGTAAACCCGGCGCGTACACGAGTCTGATCGAGATGACCGACGCCGGGCTGCTGGCGGAGGCCACCGTCTGGGTCGCGACCACGCCCGAGTGCGCCAATCAGGCGTTCAACATCAACAACGGCGATCTGTTCCGCTGGGACGAGATGCTGCCGAAGATCGCGGATTTCTTCGAACTGGACGTCGCGCCGCCGCTGCCGATGTCGATGGACGTCGTCATGGCGGACAAGGAGCCGGTGTGGAACGACCTCGTCGCGAAGCACGGACTGAAACCCACGCCGTACGCGGAAGTCTCATCGTGGGCGTTCGGCGACTTCGTCTTCGGCTGGGACTATGACGTCATCGCCGACGGGTCCAAGGCGCGCAGGCTGGGGTTCCACCGTCACGTCGAGACCGAGCAGATGTTCCTCGACATCTTCCGCGACCTCCGGGCCCGGAAGATCATCCCCTGAGGGTGGCCGCAGTGACAGCACAGCCGGCGTTTGCGACGTTGAACGTGTGCGGACACTGACATTGATCGGAACGGCCCTCGGTCTCGGTGCGGGCCTGGTGTGTATCGGCCTGTTCTCCTGGTGGCTGTCGTACCCGGTGCACTTCTACGTGGGCAGCTACGAACCCGTCGGCGCCGCGGGAAGCACCGCGCACATGGACTCAGTGGACCCCCTGCCATTTCTCGCGGCCGGCCTGATTCTCAGTGCACTCATCGGTGCGGTGTCGGGTTTCATCGCCGCACGCCGTGGCTGGCGGCTGACCCGACTTGCTGTCTGAATCGGTGAGCCGGCTCGGCGCGCACCTTGACTCGACTGGGTGTTGATGCCCGGGATCGGGCACTCTTGGGTATGGGATCGAAGGCAGGTCGTCCCCACAGCCCGTCGGCTGCAGCTTTGGGTGGTCGACTGATGAAACTGGTCGGTGACCGTGACGCCGCCTTGTTCTCGCGGGAAATCTCCCGAGTGTGCGCCGAACCGCAGGCGACCGACGGTCAGCCGCACTACGGCGATGTGCTGGCCTGGGTCGTCGATGCCATCGTCGGCGTGATCACCGCCCGATTGGGCGCCGCGGGGCCAGGGGAGAGGTTCGTCCTCGATCTCCACTTCACGGACGGGACACATGTCGACGTCGACGACTTGTCGGCCTCGGAGCGTTGGGTGCTGCAGACGGTAGCGGGCTTCCTGGCCGAAGAAGTCGCGGCGGGGGAACGATTACTCGCCATCGCTGAACAATTCGACCCCACCCTGCGGGCGGACACTCTGGCCGACGCGATCATTTGGCTCGACTTCGTTCTCGATGTCGATCTCCCCGACCCTCCCGACGTCACCACCACTTAGCAAGGTTCGCGGGGCCGCGATTCGACGATCTGCGTGCCGGTGGTGGCGTCGGGCATGGTGACCGGTCAGGTCCTCACGAAATCGCCGGACGTCTGAGGAGCTGGGGCGAGCACCGCGACGGTCGGGGTTCATGGGACGGATCGTCCAAGAGCGCGGCGGGCGGAATCGCCACCGCTACACGTTTTCAGATCGAAGCACGGCCAGATGGTGTTGGAGCTCTTGACCCGTATCCCCAGTACCCAGGAAGGTGGGGTTGGCAATGAGTTGGAAGCCCGCTGCGGACTTAAGTTGGCCAGCCTCATTGACAAGGCTGCGAGGTTAACTCGACGATGGGCGGCGGCGGCCGCCGGTGTATGGGCATCGGCGGCCGAGATGTTCCCGGGCATCATGTCTCGCAAGCGACCCCATCGCGGTCGCGGTCGAGGTCGAGGCTGTAGCCCGGGGAACCGGCGTACAGCGGTGCTGCGCCCGCTGCCTTCGCTGCGGCGCAGTTCGGATAGACCACTGCAGGGGCCGGTGGAGGAGGCGCCGGTGGCGCCGGTGGTGGGGGCGGCGGCACGTACGGCGCGGGCATCGGCGCTGGCGGCACATAAGGTGCGGGCACTGGTGCCGGAGCGGCAGGGGGAGCCGATTGCGTTGTCTGCGGCACTGATTCGGTATTGCCGTTGCAGGGCGGCCCCCAAAGTCCCCTGCCCGCGGCGATCGCGTTTTGCTCGGCGGCAATGATCTGCGGATGGCGAGTGACGGGGGAGTCGTAGAGATAGGACTTCGCCATCCCCGCTCGCGCCGATTCAACGGAATAGTCCCAACCGTCCGACTTCACGACGTAGGCCAGCATGCGGCCGTACGCGTCGGTCGTGTCCTGGGTGAGATCCGGTACCAGTGCCACTCGCTCACCTTCAAGTTGCTCGCGAGCCCAGGAGGACGATTCGGGACCCCAGCACGCCACGGTGTAACCCGGCTTCGTGGTCTCTGGGCTATCGATGCCCAGCACTCTGATCGTGAGTGCGCCGTTGGCATCGTCGCGAACCTCGATCGTGTCCCCGTCGATTATCTGCGTGACCGTTGCCGTGGCCGTCACGGTCGCCCGAGCGATGTGTTTGTCCGGCTTGGTGGAAGGGCCGACAGCGGGGCCGGGCACCGGCTCGGCTTTCCTGGCCGCGGCAGTGTCCGTGGCGATGGGAGGTGCAGGAACAGAGCTGACGTCTGGAGGCTGAAGAGTTTCGGTCGGTCGGGCGGCAGTGGTGGTGTCCGGCGCACCTTCGGCTGCGATATCGACCGGTGTCTCGGACAGGGAGCCGCCGATATATGCGATCAGCAGCAGTGCGACGCCCACACCGACAGCGACCAGTTTGCCCCGCTTGGGCGGCTCGGTGATGGGGGCCGGGGGGATGTAATGCCCGGTCATCGCGGACTGGTGCTGCGCGTCCACCCGCGCTGCGATCCTCAGCTGTTCGATCCGCCGTTCTCTGGCCGCCGCTACCCGCTGTCGGAACGCGGCGAAGTATAGGCAGACTCCCGTCAAAATGAGCAGAAAGAGCCCAGCAAGGATGTCCAGGTCGACAAGGGCCGAGGCTGCTGACAAGGCGAAGAGAGCGGCAAGAATCGAACAGACGGCCCGCGCGCCGGTGTTGAGGTGCTTCACGGCAGACCCCTGAGGGGAGAGATGGGTGTGCTTGTTAGATCGCCGTCCGATGGCTGGCGATACGGGAACACCCACGTCAACGCGCCACTCTCATCCTGTTCTGCAAACCGGTTTTGACCGGAAGGAATTGCTCTCCGCCCTGGCCGTCACCGCGGATTCCGCGGTGAGCGCGACCACCATGAGACGCTGGGTGCGAGATTGGGGGTGGTGGCCTGGATGTCGACTCGGCGTATCGGCCAGACTCAGATCAACCGATTACCGGATAGTCCCCACAGCCACAACTTGCCGGCTGCTGTGGCTGGTCAGCGGTGTGGTGCGGGTGGATTCGCGGCGATATGCCGTGACCGCGGACGAGTTATGAGGGAATGTCAACGAAACTGACGGACACCGTCCGCGTGTCGATGGAGAGAAGGTTCCGGCGGTGCAGCGGCACGGCCGTTCCGATTCACCGCAGACGAGTGGTCGCGGTGGCGTTCCCTCGGTTGTGGTGCTGCCGTAGCGGGTGTGTTGCCGCGGTGACGAGCCGTTCGGCGGGTACGCCGGGTGTGGCGGGCGCGCTCATTCTCGGACATGCCACCCCAGATGCCGTAACTCTCGGCGGCGGTGAAGGCGTGGGCGCGGCAGTCGGCGAGCACGGGGCAATCCTGGCAGACCTGTTTGGCGGTGCGCTCACGTTGGGCCCGGGTCGAGCCGCGTTCACCGTCAGGGGAGAAGAAGATCTCGGTGTCTGCACCGCGGCAGGAGGCGCGGCCTTGCCAGGCAAGGTTGAAGAGGTGGTGCGGATGATCAGGCACTGCGGGATATGTCGCTTTCGGAGTCGAACGGTCAAACGATTCGCCGGCAAGCGGGCATGCGCTAGTGCGAATGGCGGGATTGGGCCAATCGCCGACGGTGGGTGCACAGAAAATCGATACGGGTATGGGTTGGTGTGGCCTCCTTTGCGAGAAGGGAGTGGGACCGAGTCCGCGCAAAAGCGTCCGCGGCACGACGCCGCGAACGCATCAGGGTTTCGCTTGTGAGCTGAAGAGGAGTTCGCCAGGCAGCGACTGCTGCAGTCGCTGCGGCACCTCATCCGCAGTCGAAGCGGAAGTGTGTTGCGCTGATGCCTGGTCTCGACATCGGTGGGCTGGAGGTTTCCGGATGCCCGGGGTCTCCACACCGTTCCTCGTCTCGCGAGCGAGTGAAACGGTGTGATTTCGATGCTATCGACACGTCGGTTTACGGTTCAGAGGAATCGCTCGAAAGTAACTGGCGTCACATCGGAGGCTTCGAGCAAGGGCACTCGAGCGGGTGCGGACCAGCGTATTCCCAATGCGCTAGGTCCGGAGCCAGTTGCCGGTACCAGCTCGCCGCGTCGCAGCCGAAGCCGCCCGTTGCGGACCCCAGCGCCCTTGTCACCATGGCTGAGGCGTGTCGTTATCCGCTTATATGATGTGGATCGATCTCACGCGGGCACCGCTTCGATGACGGAGGAGCGGGGGCCGGGGGTGATTGATTCCAGCGTGAAACCGTGACCACTCAACAGTCGGCGCCATTCGGTGGCGGTCCGTTCCCGACCACCCAGCAGAACCAGCATGTGGAGGTCCAGTAGGGCCATGGGGTGGGCTGTAGCCACTTCGGGTAGGACTTGCTCGACGATCAGCAGGCGGCCGTTTCTGGGGATCGCTCGCCGACAGTTGCCGAGGATCTTGCCAGCGGATTCGTCGTCCCAGTCGTGCAGAATCTGGGACAACACATATACATCACCATTCTGCGGGACCTCTTCGAAGAAGTTGCCGCCGACAACAGTCGTTCGGTCACCGATGCCGGCCGAGCAGAACTTCGATGCCGATTCCGCGACGACGTGCGGCAAATCGAACACTGTGCCCCGCAGATGGGGGTGACTCCCGAGCAAGGTTTCGATCAATGTGCCGGCCCCGCCGCCGATGTCGACGACGGTCGTTGTTTTCGCCCAGTCGCGGTTGAGCAACGGCAACAAGCGCACCTCGACCAGTCCTGCTTGGCACCGGTCGAATTCATCGGAAGCCGAGGGGTTATCGGTCAACCACTCGAAGTATGGCCTTCCGAACGCCTCGGTGAACGACTCTTTTCCGGTTCGGACAGAGTGGAGCGAGTGTCCCCACACGGTGTAGGCCTCCTTCGACATCAGTCCGACCAGGTGACGCAGTGAACCGGGAGTGTCGACCCGTAAAAGCTCGCCGGCCTCCGTCAACGCAAATCGTCCCGCGGCCTCTTCCATGAACAGTCCTTCTGCTACGAGAACCCGCATGAATCGACCGAGCGCATCCGCGTCGGCGCCGACACTGGTTGCAAGATCGGGCAGCAAGCGGGATCCATTCGACAACTTGTCGGGCACCCCCAGTTCGCAGACGGCAGCAATAGCTTGGGACACGATGTATCCCATGATCTGCTTTCTGACCCGGTTGTTGATGTCGCTCATGCTCATGCCGCCTCGGGGAGTCCGGGAAAGAGTGACACCTTTGCGGCACTCTGCAAATACGACGCGCCTGCCGTGCCACCGGTTCCAGGTACTGTGCCGATGACCTTCAAGGTGATGCCCCAGTGGCCACGCTTCATCGCAACCCACGCGCGGTCGAGACGGCGCATCGATTGCTCGAGAGGCACTGCATCAGGGAGTGCATGCCGCATCGCCAGAAATACGGCCTCCAGAGTCGGCTGCTCGTCGTGGGCCTTCGGAACGTGGTCGGTGCTGCGCTGGCTACGCGGTGCGCACGCGAACTCGACGTCGCGGAATGCGCGCGACTGCACAGCGCTCCGCCCATGGGTGAAGCCGCGAATGATGGAGAAGGCGTCAACCGGCATCGTCGTCAGAACCCGGAAGAGAGTAGGTATCGCCTCGAGGCGACCTGACGCCCGATCGAGGCGATCCTTCGCATCAGCGGCATTTCCGTCGAGGAGATCCGTGATCGCCGTCGATATCGCCGTTGCAATCTGCCGGTACAGTCCCTCGAAGATTTGGATGCATCGGATGAACATCTGCTCGTCGTGCAGACGAGTCGTCGGCAGCAAAGTCAGCCGAACTGCGGCTCCGATGTCTTCGGGAACACTTCTCAGCGCCAGCGTCGCAGCAGAACCAAACGAGTCGTAGTTAGTGCCTGCCTCGGCAAGCGCTGCGACACCCTCCGCAGCCACACTGGGATTGAGCTTGAAATCGGGTGCGAGTCGGGAGAGTTGCGACACGACTCGGACGGCCGCACGCGTCCTGACCGATTGGGGAGGTCGGGGCGCCGCCGCTAACGCTCTCGTCTCCAGCAGTGCGAGGTCGATGGCTGCCGCGGCTACGAATGCGTCGACACGCTGGCAGTCGGCCGATCGGACGACCTGGTCGAAGTAATCGAGTCCGACATACGACGAATAGGAGGCATCGTTGTCGTCGAACGTCATCGGTAGCCATTCGGCGAGCACCGGGTCGGAACGGGATTTGCCGTGGAGATCGCGCAACATGGCCGCCACGTGTGGCCGCACACCGTTTCGTCCGACTACCTGATAGTGGTCGACGACGGCCGTGAACGGAAAGTCGGTGCGTCCCGCGGCCCATTGCCGAAGCGCTTCCGGTACCTTGCGACCGGACCGGGTATCGGGCGACGCGTCAGCGGCCTGAAGGCACGTGCCGCCGACACCGATCGGGGCGCTGTGAACGAGTTCGGCCTCAGCTTCGAGCAACGTTTCGGAAATCAACAAGGGATGTGCCTTTCATCCGTTCTGCTCTGCGGTATTCCGCAATCTTGTGCGCCGCCAGGCAGAACGGATAGGCACCCTAGGGAGCCGCATCGGCCACCCCTGCTGCTGGGGTGAAGCTTCGGCCCCCTAGGGTGCCTATTCGCCGGGCCGACGCGCGCTGACCATTGGGTATCAGAGAAGCCAGGGTTTGGATAGCGAGGGCAATTGACCACCGACGACGGGCAGCGCAGGAGACACATCGTCCTGATCGGCGGCCACGATGAAACGTTCCCGCATTTCGCGGGGTTGGGCTTCGAGTTCACCGTTCTACAGCTGCACGACGCGATCGGTCCGAACCTGCGCGGCCTTACCGAACGCATCAGTCCCGTGGCTGATTTCGGCCCGGACATCGTGGTCGCTGAGATCACACGAATAATGAGGTCCGAACGGGTCGATTACATTTTTTCCTTTACCGAGGGCGGGTTGCTTTCCGCGGCCCTTGCAAGCCACCGCCTCTCTGTCCCGGGTCTCGACCTCAGCGCATGCGAGCTGTGTATCGACAAGCAATTGATGCGGACATTTCTCGATAGCACCGAGTTCGCTGTCGCGAACACGATATGTCGCACGCCGGCCGAGGTACGAGCCTTCCTCCTCCAGCACCCTCAGGGGCTGGTTCTCAAGGATCCGGCTGGGTCGGGCAGCGAAGGCGTGTTCATCGTCCGCGACGAACGCGACCTGACCGCGGCGCTCGACGAGCAGACAGGGGACGGTTTCGTCATGCTCGCCGAAGAGTACCTACCCGGACGCGAAATCAGTGTCGAAACCCTGACCATCGACGGGAATCATCGAGTTCTCGCTGTGACGAACAAGAAGCTGCACAGGAATTCCCTTGCAGAAGAACAGCACGTCGTCTCACCGGATGTCGTGGACGACGACATGTTCCACATTATCAGTGCCTACTGCGAAAGACTGCTCACCCGAATCAATTACCAGCACGGGCCGTGTCATATCGAAGTGAAGATCACGGCTCGAGGGCTTCGCCTGATCGAGATCAACAACCGGGTCGGCGGTGACTACATCGGACTTCTGGTCGAACTGACGACCGGCGTCAGCCAATTCAGAGAAACGCTTCGTTGCTGGAGTGAAGTCGACTCGTCCGGCGTCGGCCCGGAACTGGCGCGATATGCGTACGCCGCATCGCACCAATTCTACGAACCCATCGACCCCGAGTGTCTTCGGAGCGCGCTGCGAGGCGTCGACATCATCAGGCTCCATATCGAGCCTGCACCATCGCGCCTCGACAGACCCCGGACAAACGACGACAAGATCGGTTGGATTGTTTTTGCCTGCAACGAGAGCGAGTCATTCAAGCGGGCCATCGACTATCTCGACGTCAACTGTTCCTGAAAATCAACGCGATCATGAAAACCGCGGCCTCTCATCCAGAAGGGAAGAAATCGATGCAGATCATAGCCAGAAGCGCACTCGAGACGATCAACGAGGTGATGGTCGACGGCCACGTTCACAACCTGGGTGTCGTCAAGATCTTCTCCCAACACCCCGAACTGGCCCAGTTCATTCCCGCTTCCAGCAATCTGGCGATCAGCTGGGTCAGGTTGGAATGTGGTCAGGTGCTCTCTGTGCACAAACATCCGGAAGCGAGCCTCATCCTGGTCTGCGAGGGTTCCGGACGAACAATGGGGAGCGCAGAGCAGGACGTCGCTGCGGGAGATATGATCCTCGTACCCGGCGACTCATGGCACGGCTTCGAGGGAACTCGCAACGGGTTCTGGGCGCTGTCGATCCAGTTCAACGGCAGAGCCCTGTACGAGGATACCGACAACCCGAATGCCATGTTCGCAGCCGCTGAGTCCGATCCGGCGGCCGCGCTCCTCGAGGATAACGAGAAGTACCTGGAGCAATTCAGGAACAGCAGTCTGCTGCGGTTGATCGACACCCCTTCGATGACCGACCCGGACGTTCGCGAAAGACTACTCGACTGCCAGCAAACCTGGTCGGATGTGTTCCAAGATCTGCTGCATCTGCGTGTGGCGATGACTACTGATCCGCAACACAAGCATGTCGCACTCGATCATCTGGTCGAAGAACTGGGACACAACAACAACCTCAGACAGCAACGGAACTCGTCGCACTCGCCGGTCTCCGACGCGACGTTCGTATCGACAATGGACTGGTTCAGGCAGCAGATGCTCTGCAGGAGCGACATGGTGCGAACATTGCTGATGCACGTGGTGCTGGAAGGTAGCGGCGAAATCTGGCACCGAGAAGCGGCGCGCGCGTTTCCCGGCATTCCACACTTCGAAGAGCACGGTGAAGACGACGGCCACCATGTGAGCATGGGGATCGACCTTCTCGATCGAGCAAACCCAACGGAGATCCAGGAATTACGGGAAGCACTCGGCGAGGGATGGACCATGATCACACGACTGTGCGACAGAATCGCATCCATCGCCGTAGACGACACCGCAGACGCCACGTTGTCCACATGCTGAGTGTGCTCGAGAGAGTCGTCTGGTTCGAGGTTCCTCGTTCTGGAACCCAGTTCGACCGGCATACCAACGCTTCTCACCTTTCGCGATGGCAGCGCTGGTGCGATGCTGCGCGACGAGACGACCTGAACGCGCCCCAAGACGAGCGACTCCACAGATCCGTACTCAGAGCGCTCCGTCGCGATGTTCTGCTTGCGCTCCTCGCCATAGCGTTCAACGCTGGTTGCGCATTCGGTGCAGCCGTCACGCTGCGATCACTGATCCAGCACCTCGTCGAACCCGGCACACCGCCGATGGTGAACCTGACGCTGGGGATCACCTGCATACTGCTGACGTACTCGGCGTGGTTGGCGCTCAACCACACCTTCCTGTCAGCCGAACTGGCAGGCATCGGAGCCCGGACCTACATCGAGCAAAGACTGCTACGGAAGAAGCGCGACGGTGGCAATTCCGACCGACCCTCCGGTGTTGTCACGCTAATGGACCGTGAGGCGGCGCGCGTCGAAGCTGCCTGGTCCGGCCTGGTATTCATGATTCTATCGCTCGCCACGTTAACTTTCACCTCTGCGTTCTTCTTCGTGGCGCTGGGACTGAGTGCATTGTCGGCGCTGGCGATCATTGTCATCAGTTCGATGGCAATATTTTCGATTGCCGCACAACTCACCAAGGCCCACACAGAACTATCGGCAATTTCGGCGGAACGCATCGACGTCGGCATGTTCTCGATCAACAACCGAGGGGTTGCGTGGCTGAAGAACTGGAACGACGAACTGATACGGCGCTACGCCGACAAGCGTGATGGCGAAGAGCGCTCACTCGAGAAGGCGGCGCGTCTTGTCGCGGCGATCAACCTCATATCTACTCTGACACCGGTCGTAGGGATGCTCGCCGCAGCATTTACCCAGCTGGCTTATCTAGGTCATGTGGATCCAGCGGGCCTGCTGTCTGCAATGGCGTTGATCGGGGGTTTGAGATCGGTCGCCAACAATGTGCCCGAAATTGCCCAGAGCATTTCCCAAGGCGTGGTCGGGCACACCAACGTTGCGAAATATCTGTCCGGCGCCGGCCCGTCAGACGCCGATGCGAGCGCCGTCCAGCTGCCGACGACAAGGGCAAAGCACATTGCCGTCGTCGGCGCAGCGGGTAGTGGTAAAACGTCGATTCTGAAAGCCGTCGCGCGGCGGAACAACCGACTCGATACGACGACGATCTTCGTCCCGGACGAACCATGGATCTACCCGGGCGGACTGTACGAGAATCTGTGTCTCTATCGTCGCGACTTCCCGGACGACGAAGCCGCGCGAGCACTGGCGCAGTCCAGACTGCCCGGCACCTTCTATGCCGAGTACCTCGACAGCAAGTCGCCACCTCGAACCGAGGCCTGGGACGTCTCCCGCGGGCAAGGAAAGCGGCTGGAACTGGCGCGGGCATTGCTGGCCGAGCCGGCGTGCGTTCTCATTGATCAGCCGACATCAGGGCTGGACGACGACCTGGGGAGAGGGTTGCTGAGCTCACTCCTCCGGGGGCCGTGGAGCGACACCACCGTTGTCTATGCAACAGACAAACCCGACGAGATCGACTCCGCGGAGGAAATCTGGGTGGTGGCCGACGGCGCAGTGGTCGAAGTCATACGTGATCTGACGACGCAGTCGGATCTTCTACCCGAAAGCTCGGGTTGGCGCATTCCCGAACGTTCACTCCCTCGCCACCCTTCCCGCCGCACGGATGTGACCGAAGTCCGGACGCCGTCCAGGCGTAGTTTGATCAGGTTCGGCATCGCGAAGGTCGCACTCGTTGCGTGTGTCCTGTTCGTGTGCCGAGAAGTTCTGACGATCGTCGGTGACTACGTTGCTGTCAGTGGACTGTCGACCGCGAATGTGGGTGCGTCGTCGACGATTCTGGTCTGCGTGGTGTCGGCCGGTGCACTCTTGTCGATCTCCGGCGCCTTGCTGACGGTGCGGCGCAGTATCAGTGCGGCATCGCGACAGTGCGTGCGGTACTTCTCGACGATCATGAGCCCGACGCTCGATGTCGAGGCAGTCGATCAGGTCAACCAAGACTCGCAGAGCAAGCTCACGTGGGATCAACGACGTGTCGACGAAGTGTTGCCTGCAATACTGCTGCATACGTTGGGTGCGGCGGCGCTTCTGATCACAACCACCGGTTTCGTCCTGAGTAAGAACATCTTTGCGCTGCTTCCTTGTGCTGTGATGTGCCTGGTCTACTGGCATACTTCACGGCGATCAGGCAACCGACTGCGGTACTTCAACGAGTGCGAGATAGGTACGACATCGATCTTGTTCGCGCGGGTCGAGGCAACGACACGGAGTTCGAGCAGATTCGAGTTGGCCAGAGACAACGCGGTTCTCGTGAGTTGGCTGAACAGCAGCCTGATGGATCGCGCCCTGGCTTCGATGAACAATGCGGTGGCGCGGCGATGGTTTACCTACAAGCTCGATCTGATGGGGGTGTTGTTCCTGTCGGCCATCGTGGGTTCAACGGTATTCGTCTACGCCCAGGGCGGCCTCGGCCTGGCCAATGTCCTGGCGCTGAGTCTCTCCTACAGCCTGATTGCACTCTTCGCAAGGTTGGGTAGTTGCCTGGTCGAACTCAGGCAGGTGCTGGACAGCGCGGATCGTCTGCTCACACCTCCGCTCCCCGCCGCGCCGAACCGAACGTGTCCGGCGATGAGAGACGACGCACTCGTGTCGTTCACCGATGTCGCATTCGTCGCCAGGCACACCGGCGCGGTGCTGCTCGAGAACCACACGGAGTCGTTCTATCGCCGTGACATCGTGGTGATCATGGGAGCCAGTGGGGTGGGTAAGTCGACCTTCGCAAAGCTTGTCGTGGGTTCGTTGCGCCCGACCACTGGTGTCGTTTCCACATTGGGCCGGACGACAGGATACGTGTCGGATTCGCACGACCAAGACGTCCTCCTGCTGACATCGAGCCCGATATTCAAGCCAGGACGATTGTCCGAGCACTTCCACAACCCCTCACCTCAGGAACTGGCTCGCGTGGTCCGATACCTCGACGCTGAGGATGTCGTCGAACGACTACCTTCCGGGTTCGACGAGGTAGTCCCCAGCAGCGGTCTGTTGAATCTGAGCAAGACGGAATTGCAACGACTGGCACTGCTCGACGTGATGATCAACCCACCCGCGATCGCGATTCTCGACGAAGCCACGTCCGAGTTGAGTGCCGCAGCGGAGCTCTCCGTATTGCGTGCCCTGACCTCTGCACTTCCGGACACCCTCTTCTTCATCATCACCCACAATCGCGAGCTGGGAAGACTTGCCAACCGAATCTTCCATTTCAACGATGAAAGACGTCTACTCGAGATTTCGGGCGAGCCGCCCGCAACAGCCATCGATCGATGCTGGACCGACAAGGAGGAAGTCGATGGAATGGCAACCCCAGCGAACTGCATTCTGTGACAGCCATAATGTTTCGCAGCCGCACCTCCCTCTGATGGACATCGCTCACTGGGATGCTGTCCTCCAGAGAAAGGAGATCAGGAACTACGCGCTACACCAAGAGCGCGCCTATGTCGGTCCGGGATACTTCTATATGCCGGTGTCCGACGAGCCTGACGAAGGGCGACTGGCGGAGTTGCTGGATCTGGCGTCCGCCGCCGACTGGTTGTTGGTTCCCTCTCTTCTCAGATCCCAACGCTTGCCCGATTCACGGGTCATCGCGGTTCCGTTCATGCAAGCAGCGTACTTTCGGTCATCGGGACGTGTGGATTCGACTCTGCGAGCAACCGTCGGAGATCGGCAATACAAGGCAATCAGAAAGCTCACCGCGAAGGCCGAGGCGGCGTGTGAAACCCAGATACACCGCCTGTCAGAGCTGGCGGACGGCGACCGTGCCCTGCACGCTTTCGCCGTTCTCCAAGCCTTGAATGTGGCGAAGTATGGGCACTCCAGGAATCTATATACTGCCGACGTTCTGCGAATGTTGGCACGTTCGTCGGAAGGAACAAAATACTATCTGAAATTGGACTACGAGAAGTCGACCAATGCGCCCGTGAACGGATCGCTGAGCTATGCCGACGACGAGCGCGGTGTGTTCACGATGCTCGTTCAGGGGCTGGACCGTGATCGAATTCCGCGGGGGCTCAACCTGTATATCACCGACTATTACCAGTTGTACCAGTTCGCCGATCGGCTGGGTTTCGAGAACATCTGCCTGGGCCGCGGCGCAATCGAGAGCAAGGTTCGGGTGGGCGCAAACCATATTGTCGACCTGGACAACTGGCTGATTCCGGTCAACACACGCCAGAGGCAAGCGATGCACGACTATGCGATATCGGGGTAGGGAAACCAGATGATCAGCGACATGTCCTGGGCGGACGGTAGCTTCGTCCGTTACGACGAGATGACTCTGTCACCCGCGACCCATTCATTGTCCTATGGGTCCTCGGTGTTCGAGGGTATCCGTAGCTATGGCGGGAACATCTTCAAGCTCGACGACCACTTGGACCGGCTGCGGCGGTCTGCTGACGTGTTCGGGCATACGGTGCCGTATTCGAATGCAGATCTGGCCGATGCGTGCTACGAGTTGCTGAGAGTGAACGAGCTGAGCGACGCATACCTGAAGTGCCTGGTTTTCTACGACGATTCGGATGTCAGCTTCAGGGCGCAGGGATGCTCCAGTCGAGTAGTCGTTTTTGCGCTGCCCTTTCCTGCGAATTCTGCACCAGCGAATTATCGGCTTGCGACGGCAATGTGGAGGCGTGCGCCGGCATCGTGCCACCCCTATCAGGCGAAGACATCGTCGACTTACGCGTTGAGCTATTTGAGCTACCGTCAAAAGGCCGATGGTTATGACGACGTCATCTTCCTCTCGACCACCGGCACGGTGTGTGAGTCAAGTGGTTCGAACGTGTTCTTCATCAAAGGGGACGCTTTGCTCACACCCACCACGGAATTGGCGCTCGCCGGAATTACCAGAAAGGTGATCATCGACGAGCTGTCTCCACAGTTGGGCGTATCTGTCACAGAGCGCAATATTTCCTACGCCGAGCTCGAATCGTTCGACGGCGCATTTTTGTGCGGAACTGCGATGGAGATCACGCGGATTGCCTGCATCGACGAGATTCATTACGAGGCGGCTCCCTTGGCTGATGTGCTTGCAACCGAGTATCAGTGCCTGACGAACAAGAAGTCGGCGCTGTGAAGCCCGGGCCCCGACCTCAGGTGAGGTGCCGGACGAAGAACCGGTTGCCGTCGTCCCCCTCGAACTGCGGGACGCCGGTGTGCCCGCCCATATTGGCGTGCAGTGTCTTCTCCTTGGAGCCGAATGCGTCGAACAGGTCCAGGGCCTGCTGCCGATCATTTCCTTCGTCGTCCCACTGCAGCAGGACCTGCAGCGGAATGGTGACCCGCCGCGCCTCGTCGAACATGCTGCGGGGCACAAAGCTCCCGGCGAACAGGAGGGCGGCCGAGATGCGTGGTTCCACCACCGCCAGCCGGATGCCGATGGCGATCACCCCTCCCGATAACCCGACCGGGCCGCGGATGTCGGGCAGCGCGAGGAGACCGTCCAGGGCGGCCCGCCATTCCGGGACCGCCTTGTCGACCAGCGGGAGGACGAGCCGGTCGACGATCTCGTCGTTGACCGGCTCACCGGCCTCCAGCGCCCGGCGCAGGTCGGCGCGGGCCTGCTCGGCGGCGGAGGAACGGGGCCGGTCACCGCTGCCGGGCAGTTCGATGGTGGCCGCGGCGTAACCCGCCGCCGCGGCGTGCCGGGCCCGGGCTGCCAGTCGCGGGTACATCATGTGCAGTCCGCCGGGATGGCCGACCAGGATCAGCGGCGCCGGTGTAAATGCGAATTCGGGCGTCCACAAGATGCCAGGGATCTCGCCGAGAATGAATTCGCGTTCGAGGACGCCGTCGTCGAGGCGTCGCTCGGAGGTGAAGTGCATGGTGGTGCCTTTCGGGAGTGCTCGTGAACGGCGCTCCCGGACGACCTATCGCCCGACCGTGACCCCGGAGGGGAGCACCCATGTCGATACTGCGTTCACGGGTACCACCTCCTCGTCCTCTCGCACGGCCTCCGAAAGGTAGCAGTGGCCGCCGTGGCCCGCCAACAGTTTTTGCTGCCGCGCGCTTGCCTGCCGACCACCGGCGCGACGACGTCCTACCCGCCCCGATCGGAGTCCCGAGCGCGCACCCGCACGTCGCCCTGCTGATCGGCACCACACTCGAGGAAGCCAACCTCGGTCTCGTTCAGCCCGGGAGCAGGGCGCGCACGGCGCCGATCGTGTCGGCGTCCGCGGGGTCCTTGTCGGGCCGGTACCGCAGAACCCGGGCGAATCGGAGCGCGACGCCGCCGGGGTAGCGGGAACTGACCTGCACGCCGTCGAGTTCGATCTCGACGACGATCCTCGGGTGCAGGAATACGGTGTGAGAGTCGCGGGCGCGTTCGTGGCGCGGGAATTCGTCCGTCTGCCACTGCAACAACGCGTCGGTGAGACCCTTGAACGTTTTGCCGACCATGATCGGATCACCGCCGTCGGGGTCGCGGGCACCCAGATGCAGATTGGAGAGGTAGCCGGTACGCCGGCCGTAACCCCACTCGGCGCCCAGGACCACCAGGTCCAGGGTGTGCTCCGGTTTCACCTTCTGCCACGCCCGACCGCGACGCCCCGCCGCGTAGGGGGCCGACAGGGACTTCACCATGACCCCTTCGTGCCCGGCAGCAAGGGCGTCGTCGAAATGTGTTGCTGCGGTGTCGGCGTCGGGTCGGCGCAGTCCTGGGATACGATGCTGCGGGGCCACGGTTTCGAGGGCGTCGAGACGCTGCTCGAGTGGGGCGTCCAGCAGGTCGATCCCGTCGAGATGCAGACAGTCGAAGAAGTACGGGTGCAGCAGTAGCTCGCGGGCACTTTCCGCGCCGAAACGACTCATCGTTTCCTGGAAGGGACGGGGACGACCAGAGTCGGTCAACGCCAGTGTCTCACCGTCGAACACCGCGGACTCGCACGGGAGGCCGACGACGAGTTCGACCAGTTCGGGGACACTGCCGGTGATCTCGCGCAGCGTGCGGGTGAAGATATGAATTTCATCGCCATTGCGGTGCACCTGAATTCGCGCACCGTCGAGCTTGTACTCGACGCTGACGTCGCCGCCGAGTTCCGTCCAGGCGTCCGCGAGGGATTCGGCGGGAGAGGCCAGCATCGGCCGGATCGGTCGACCCACCTCGAGCCGGAACGCACCGAGCGCCTCGACGCCGCCACTGAGCGCCGCGGTAGCAGTGGCCGGCAGCCGCCCCGACAACATGAACGCGCGCCGAACCGGCTCGACAGGCAGAGCGGCCGCGGCGGCGATGGCGTCGGTCATGATTCCTTCGAGTGCGCCCTGTCGCAGATCTCCTGTCAGGAGCCGAACGAGGAAGTCGCGTTCGTCCGGCGTCGTTCGGGTGAACAGGTCGGTGAGCAGAGTGCGCCGTCGTTCCGTCGAGCCCGATCCGGAAGTCCCGGCCACCTCGGTGAGCAGTCCGTCGACTTCGGCGACGGTCACGGTGGAGTGATCCACGGGCGTGGCGGGGAGGTCGGCGAGCGTCCGCCAGCCGATGCCGATACGGCCCTGCCGCAGTTCCCCGGAGAGCCAGGCCACCACGGGCTCTACCTCTTCGGGTTCGAGGTCGGCGAGTAGTGTGCGCAGCGCCTCGATTTTCACCTTGCGGGACCGGGTGGCCCCCACAGCGCGCGACGTATCCACGATCCGCGAAACCAGCATTCCCCGACGGTAGCTGGATCGATGCTGCGGCGCGCGGCGTTTCCGGTCTCGTGAGGATCAGGCGTCGCCGTGCAGAACCTTCGGCCCAGCACCTTCCGCCTCGCCTGGTCGCCCGCGGTCATGACCATCAGCTCTCGAGATGTTTCAGCGCCGACTGGGCGGCGTTGAAGCCGCACATACCGTGGACTCCTGCCCCCGGCGCGGTCGCGGAGGAGCACAGGTATACCCCGGGGATTCCGGTGGAATACGGGTCGAGGCCGATGCGGGGCCGCATCGCGATCTGCAGTGCGGTGTTGGCGCCCACTCCGATGTCGCCGCCGATGTAGTTGGCGTTGTGCTGTTCCATCTGTGCCACCGAGCGCACGTGCTGCCCCACGATGCGGTCCCGGAACCCGGGTGCGAACCGCTCGAACTGGTCGATGATCGCATGCGTGGCGTCGCCTGAATAACCATGGGGCACGTGCGCGTACGCCCAGATCGGGTTGACACCCCCAGAAGAGCGGGACGGGTCCGCGAGGTACTGCTGCCCGACGAGCACCGTCGGCCTCGCGGGCATGACACCACGCACGATCTGTCCTTCGGCCTCAGCGACCTCTTCGAACGTTCCGCCGAGATGCAGCGTCCCCGCGGCGCGGCAGTGCTCGTTGGTCCACGGAACATGGCCGTCGACGGCGAAATCGATCTTGAAGGCCGCCGGCCCGTACTTGTACCGGCGGTAGGCGCGGGCGACCCTGCCCGGCAACCGATCACCCGCTATTCGCAGCACTGCACGCGGCGCCACGTTGAGCATCACGAGGTCCGGTGAGCCCAGCGAATCGAGCGAATCCACGTACACGCCGGTCTCAATGGTGCCGCCGAGCTCGCCGAGCAGCGACGCCATCGCGTCGGTGATCGACCGGGAACCGCCCTCCGCGACCGGCCACCCGTACGCATGGCCGGCGGCGGTGAGCATCAGACCCACGGAACTGCTCATCGGGGCGTGCAGCGAACTGAACGCGTGGGCCGCCACCCCGCCGAACAGGGCTCGTGTCTGCGGTCGCTTCCACCGGCGGGCCGTCAGCGCCGCCGGGGCGAGCGCGTTTACGCCGAACTCGGCGAGCTGCAGAGGATGTGCGGGCCAGTGCGCGATCGGACGGAACACGTCGCCGGTCAGCTCGTCGAACGACGTCGACAGCCGGCCGAACATCCGCTGCCAGGCCTTGCCGTCCTCGCCCATGTCCGCGGCGGTGCGGTCGATGTCGCGCCAGAGCACCCCGGCCGATCCGGAGTCGAGGGGGTGGACCAGGTCGATCTCCGGCCACAGCCACCGAAGTCCGTAGTCGCCCAGACCGAGCGACTGCAGAAAGGGCGAAGCCACCCCGGTGGGGTGGAACGCCGAGCAGTCGTCGTGGATGAGGCCGGGGAGGGTGAGTTCGGAGGAGCGGGTGCCGCCACCGATCGTGTCCTTGGCCTCGAGCACCCGCACCGACACGCCCTGCCTGGCCAGGTGGATGGCGGCAGCGAGCCCGTTGGGCCCGCTGCCGACCACTACCGCAGTTGTCACGAGGTTGTCCTCACTTCAGTGCCATCGCCTTCGGCGCCCCGGTCACCACTTCGTGTGCGCGTTGCGAGGCATCCCGTAAGACCATTCAACCTCGAGGGGGATGGGCCCGTCAGGCAACCAGGGCTGCGCGTCCACTGCATCCTTGACCAGGTACGACCCCCGTTCGATGACGCCGAGTGCTGCATCGACCACCGTGTATTGCTGACGATCCTTGTGGAGGGGCTGCGACTCGATCCACAACTTAGACGGCCGCCTTGTGCAAAAGGGACAACGTTCCGGTCATCCTCGCGATCGGGACACGACGGCGCGCACCCAGTACACGGCAACGCCGATACCGAGGACGGCGATGCCCCACACCACCGAGGGTGGGGGAAGGAACGCGGCGAGGATCAGACATCCGGCCGCACCCGTCGCCGCGACGAGCCGGGGCCGTAGCTGCGCAGACAACGTCCACGCAGAGGCGTTCGCGATCAGGTAGTAGACCAGCACGGCGAACGACGAGAACCCGATGACGCCCCGCAGATCCGCTGTCGCGGCGAGGACAGCCACGACGGTTCCCACGGCCAGCTCGGCGCGGTGCGGTACCGAATAGCGAGGGTGGACGGCGTCGAGGACCCGGGGCAGGTTTCCGTCGCGGGCCATCGCGAATGTGGTGCGGGATACGCCGAGGATCAGCGAGAGCAGGGAGCCGAGTGCGGCGACGACAGCGGCGACCCGCACGACGGGCTCGGCACCAGCGAATCCGACGGCAGCGACCGCCTCGGCCAGCGGGTCGGTCGCTGCGGCCAGCCGGTCCGGACCGAGGACGGTCAACACTGCGACCGCGACCAGGAGGTACACGAGCAGGGTGACGGCGAGCGCAAGGGGGATGGCCCGGGAGATGGTTCGGCGCGGGTCCCGGACCTCCTCACCCAGAGTGGCAATACGGGCGTACCCGGCGAAGGCGAAGAACAACAAGCCGGCCGCTTGCAGAACACCGGTGACGCCGTATCCCCGGGTCAGTACCGGGCCGTCGAAACCCGTGTCGGTGGCGGTGAGGCACAGCAACACGACCAAGGCCAGGACGGCGAGGACGAAGAACACGATTCCGCGGGTGGCCCACGCCGATTTCTGAACACCCAGATAGTTGACCGCGGTGATCACCGCGACGGCGACGACCGCGATGACGTGCTCGTAGCCCGGCCAGGCGTAGGCGCCGACGGTCAGGGCCATGGCCGCACAGGAAGCAGTTTTCCCGACGACGAAACCCCAGCCGGCCAGGTATCCGAAGAAGGGGCCGAGCCGTTCGCGGCCGTACGCGTACGTCCCCCCGGACTGGGGGTAGAGCGCTGCCAGGCGGGCCGAGGAGTTGGCGTTGCAGTAGGCGATCACCGCCGCGACCGCCAACCCGAAGAGCAACGCGCCGCCCGCCGCGGCAGCAGCCGGAGCGAGCGCCGCGAAGATGCCGGCCCCGATCATCGACCCGAGGCCGATCATCACCGAGTCGAACACTCCCAGTCGGCGTTTCAGCTGCGGCGCCGATAGCGGCTCGGTCATGCGGTCCCTTCCGGCGGTCGACGATGGTCGGTGGCCGACGCTACCGCGCCCGGCCCGATACCGCCGATCACGCCGATCGGGTCACTCGCTGAATTCGCCCATCACCGGATGCCATTCGCTGACTCGCATGTTCTCCACGAGTTTCGCCTGAACGAACGGATCCTGTTGGAACAGTCGAGTGATCGTTTCTTCGTCGGGCCCATCGGCGATGATGAAGGCGCCCGTGCCGTCGGCGAGGGGACCGGTCGAACGCACCACCTTCCGCCGGATCATTTCCGCGATCCAGCCGCGATGATCGCCCCGGTGATCGTCACGCCGCGACGACGTCTCCGGGTTGTAGGTGTATTCCACGACGAACAGAGACATGCTGTTCTCACTTCCTCAGGTGCTCCGCGCCCGTGCGCCCTTCTGGTTGCCAGAGCTACCAGAAAGGCGCACGGGCGGAGCCGTTGCACGGTAGGTCCAACCCTTCTCGGTCGAAAACGGGCGGTCAAGGCTCGACACGCCACGAGTCGACGCCCCGGCTCACCACCAGTGCTGCGACTCCGGCGCTGACCGCCCAGAGGATGAAGGGGTACAACGCAAGCCGTTCGGCGGAGCCGAACGACGTGCCGGGGACGACGATGGCGATGGTGCCGAGCATTCCCGCGAGGCAGCACGATCCTGTCCAGACGGCGAATCCGCGCCACCGCTCGAACAGCGCCACAGCGAGGAAGGCGAGGGCTGCGTTGCGTGCCACGAATGTCGGGGTGGCGACGATCTGATGCAGGTCGGCGTCCACGTTGATGGGCACCAGTCCGGTCAGTGCCGCGCTCAGTGCGGCCAGCCCGAGCAGAGCCAGGGCGGTCACCCGCAGCCGTCCGGCGGGGAGGAATCCCCGCAATCCGGCAGCACCCACGACGATCAACACACCGGTCATGACGAAAGCACCGTTCATCAGCGCGTGAAGGGGTGAGCAGATTCGGGCGACCGCCAGCTGGGATGCGGATCCGTCGCATCCCGTCGCACCGAGCTTGCTAATCGAGTCGGCAGTCGCCTCGTACCGTCTCGGCCACGCTGCTGCGGTGATCACCTCCGCGACGAAGTACAGCGAAATCAGTACCCACGCAACGCCGCCTACGCGCACGGTACGTGCATCGTGTGCTGAGCTCATGTTCAGAACGCTCACCTCTTGTGAACCGTCGCGCGGTACGCGGCCTCGACCCACGCTACAGACGCTCACCCACTATCGTGTGATTGTTGACAATCTCAGGGCGCGACTCGACCATGTAGCCATGGCCTTGCCGACTACGCTTCCTGGACGGGACTTCGAGACGGAGGGACAGGACGCGCGTGGCTGAGCTGACCGGTCTTGCCGCCGACCTCCGCGCTGATCTGGCAGCGCGGGGCATCGACCTCGACACCGGGTTGCGCCGGCGGGCCGAGTACTCCTTCGACGCCTCGAACTACCGCGTGCCGCCGCTGGCCGTGGCGTTTCCACGCACCGTGGACGATGTGGTGTCGATCGTCCGGGCATGCACCGACCGTGCGGTACCCATCACCAGTCGCGGCGGCGGTACCTCGCTCGCCGGCAACGCCATCGGCAGGGGAGTGGTCCTCGACTTCTCCCGGCACATGGCCGCCGTCCACTCGGTGGATGCCGCCGCGCGCACCGCCGTCGTCGAACCCGGGATCGTGCTCACGGACCTGCAGAAAGAGGTTCAGCTGGCGACGGACGGGGCCTTCACCTTCGCCCCCGACCCGTCGAGTAAGTCCCGCGCCACCGTCGGTGGTGCGATCGGGAACGATGCCTGCGGCAACCACTCCGTGCGATACGGGCGCACATCGGATCACGTCATCGCTCTCGACCTCGTCACCGCCGGGGGACATCGGTTGACGGCGACTCGGAACGGCGTCCGCGCCACCGACCCCGACGACGCGTCCGCCGTGGCCGAAGCGGAACGGATCGGGACCGGGCTGCGGGACCTGGCCGACAGTCACCTCGCCGAGTTCCGGCTCGAGCTCGGTCGGATCCCGCGGCAGGTGTCCGGGTTTCACCTCGCGAACCTGTTGCCGGAGAACGGATTCGACGTCGCACGCGCCCTCGTCGGCAGCGAGGGGACGTGTGCGGTGATCGTGGCCGCCACCGTGGCGCTGGTGCCGGTGCCCCCGGCGGCGATGCTCTTGTGCCTCGGCTACCGCGACCTGGTGGACGCGGCGCGAGACAATGCGATGCTCCTCGCGTATGCACCGGCGGCGATCGAGGGTATCGACTCGGCGATCGTCGACACCATGCGACACCTCCGCGGAGCCGACTCCGTCGTGGGACTTCCCGAAGGCTCGGCGTGGCTGTACGTCGATCTCGACGGGGACGATTCCGCCGAGGTCGAGCGGCGCGGCGCCGAACTGGTGTCCAAGTTGCGGGCGGCGGGGCGCCTCGTCGACGCCCGCGTGGTCGCGGATCCTGCCGAACGCGCGTCGCTGTGGCGAGTGCGTGAGGACGGTGCCGGGTTGTCTGCGCGGCTCGTCGAGGGCGGTGAATCGTGGACCGGCTGGGAAGATTCCGCGGTCGCTCCCGAGCAACTCGCCGACTACCTGGTGGACATCAAGGCGCTTCTCGCCGAGTTCCACCTCACCGGAGTGATGTACGGCCACTTCGGTGCCGGCTGCATGCACATTCGCATCAACTTCGATCAGCGCACCGAGGAAGGCCGGGACGTCATGTCGCGGTTCATCCACCGGGCGGCGGAACTGTGCGTCCGGTTCGGCGGTTCGATGTCGGGGGAGCACGGCGACGGACGGGCACGCTCGTCGCTGCTACCGCTCATGTACTCGCCGACCGTGATGTCGGCGTTCTCCCGGTTCAAACAGCTGTGGGATCCGGCCACGCTGCTCAATCCGGGCAGCATCGTCGATCCGGAACCGTTGCTCGGAAGTCTCGCGCTCGACGGCGTCGACCCACGACCCTGGCAGACCAGCTTCGACCTCACACCCACCAGTGAGGTGCCCGTCGCCCCATTCGTCCACGCGGTGCAGGGCTGTATCGGCGTGGGCCGCTGCCGCGCGTCGACGGGCGGCGTGATGTGCCCCAGCTTCCGGGCGACCGGCGACGAGAAGGACTCCACCCGCGGCCGGGCGCGTGCCCTCCAGGAGATGGTGCGCAACTCGCCGACGATCGCCGATGGCTGGGCCTCCGAGGACGTCAAGGAATCCTTGGACCTGTGCCTGTCCTGTAAGGCGTGCTCCACCGACTGCCCGGTGGGCGTCGACATGGCCACCTACAAAGCCGAATTCCTCGACCACCACTACCGCGGCCGGATTCGTCCACTGTCGCACTACTCGCTCGGCTGGTTGCCGGTGTGGCTGCGGGCCGCGGAACGGTCGGCTCCCGTCGTCAACAAACTCACCACCGGACGGCTCGCGAAGATCGCTGCCCGCCTGGGCGGTATCACCCCCCACCGAGAACTACCGGAGTTCGCGTCGCGCAAGCAGATTCGACGTGAGGTCGGGAGCACGTCGGGAAATTCGACCGCAGATGTCGTGCTGCTCGCCGACACCTTCACGCGGGGTTTCCGGCCGCAGGTAGTCGGCGCGGCCGCGCGGGTGCTCGAGCAGGCGGGACTCAGCTCCCAGTGTCGAAGCGACGCATGCTGCGGTCTGACCTGGATTTCGACCGGCCAACTCGATCGTGCCAAGAAGACCCTGACCAAGGCGGCAGAGCTGCTCGACGACGGCACCGACCGTCCCATCGTCGTCCTCGAACCGAGTTGTGCTGCGGCACTGCGCAAGGATCTGCCCGAGCTGGTCCACACCGACGCCGCACGACGGGTCGCGGCCAGAGTGCAGAGCTTCGCCGGTGCGGTGCTCGACCACGTCGCGGCGGGGTGGCAACCGAGCGCCGCGCTGCCGGAAGACGTCACCGTGCAGACCCATTGCCACGAGTACGCGGCGTTCGGTGCGGCCACCCAGCGCAAAGCCCTCCAAGCAGTAGGCGTGGCGCGGGTGCGGGAAGCGACCGGATGTTGCGGCGTCGCAGGGAACTTTGGATTCGAGAACGAGCACTACGACGTCAGCATGCAGGTGGCCGAGCAAGCCCTCGCCCCAGCCCTGCGCGCAACCCCCGACGAGGCCGCAGTCCTCACCGACGGATTCAGCTGCCACATGCAGGTGCGCCAACTCGAACCGTCGAGGACGTCGCTGCACCTCGCTGAACTCCTCGACCCGGGGCGGAGCCGCCTGTTCGGTTCACGCTGATTCTGACGATGGCGGGCGCGGCGGTCGTGGTGAAGCGTGGAGGGGCAGATGTCCGCGCCGACAGGAGTGTCCTTCATGACCGAACTTCTCGACCTGAGTACCGACGTTCTCGTCATCGGCGGTGGGCCCGCCGGTGCGTGGGCGGCTCTGCGCGCCGCCCAGTCCGGCGCCGAGGTCGTCCTCGTCGACAAGGGGTACTGCGGGACGAGCGGTGCGACGGCACCCTCGGGAACCGGGGTCTGGTACGTGCAGCCCGACCCGGCCGAGCGCGCCAAGGCGAAGGCCAGCCGCGAGACACTCGGCGGTCACCTCGCCGACCATCAGTGGATGAACCGTGTCCTGCACCAGACGTACGTCAACATGAACCTTCTCGGCGAGGAGGGAAGGTACCCGTTCCCCGTCGACCCCGACACGGGACAGCAGATCCGCACCGGACTGCAGGGACCCGAGTACATGCGCCGGATGCGGGCGTGGATCAAGCGGGCAGGCGTCCGGATCCTCGACCACTCACCGGCGCTCGAGCTCCTCGTCGACGCCGACGGCGTGGTACGCGGCGCGGCGGGATACCAGCGTCAGGATCACCGCGACTATCGCGTCGCTGCCGGCGCGGTCGTGATCGCCAGCGGTGGTTGCGCGTTCCTGTCCCGCGCGCTCGGCACCAACGTCGACACCGGGGACGGTGCGCTGATGGCGGCGGAGGTGGGGGCCACGTTCTCCGGGATGGAATTCTCCAATGCCTACGCCATCGTGCCCGCCAACTCGACCATCACCAAGACCGCCTACTACGGCTACGCCACCTTCTTCCGCGCCGACGGAAGCGTCCTCGAGGGTGCCGGCTCGACCAAGGGTCGCTCGGTGATAGCGCGAACGTTGCTGTCCGAACCGGTCTACGCGCAGCTCGACCGCGCCGACGACGTGGTGCAGCGACAGATGCGACTGGGTCAGCCCAACTTCTTTTTGCAGTTCGATCGTCGCGGCATCAACCCGTTCACCGACCGCTTCGAGGTGAGCATGCTCGCCGAAGGCACCGTGCGAGGAACCGGCGGCATCGAGGTGGTCGACGACAGCTGCACCACTACGGTTCCCGGATTGTTCGCGGCCGGGGACGCCGCCACCCGGGAACGTATCTGCGGAGGGTTCACCGGTGGCGGCAGCCACAACTCGGCATGGGCGATGTCGTCGGGCAGTTGGGCCGGAACGGGTGCCGCTCGCTTCGCTCGCTCGGCCGGCCGGATTCGCGCGTCCGAGCTCCGCGCGGTGGGCCGAGCCGGACTGCGGCCGACGTCGCGATCCGAAGTGGATGCCCCGGCCGTCGTGGCGGCCGCGCAAGCGGAACTGCTCCCGTACGAGAAGAACCTGCTGCGTGACGGAGGACGTGTTCAGGGTGCCCTCGACGAACTGGAGTCGTTGTGGACGGCGGTATCTTCGGGCCTCGGCGCCGATTCCGGTGACCAACGGGTCCGGGCCCGGCAGGCAGCGGCGATCACTGCGGTCGGCCGCTGGATGTACCACTCCGCGCTGGCACGCACCGAAACGCGGGGCATGAGCAAGCGATCCGATTTCCCCGACCTCGACCCCGCCCAGCACCATCACATCCTCACCGGCGGCCTGGACGAAGTGTGGACCGCGGCCGGAGCGCTCAAAGGTGCAGAACTGCAGGTGGCTTCGTGATCGAGGTGGTCCTGGCCGAGGCGTGCATCGGCTGCGACAAGTGCGTCGACGCATGCCCCACCAACGTCTTCGATCGCACCGAGTCGGGGGTTCCGGCGATCGCCCGCCAGTCCGACTGCCAGACGTGCTTCATGTGCGAGGCGTACTGCCCCGTCGACGCCCTCTACGTCGATCCCCGGTCCACGCCGCTGCCGGACGGTCAGCACATCGCTGACGAGCACATCGGCCGCTACCGGGAAAGACTCGGATGGGGGAAGGGACGAATCGCCGGATCGCTCACGGCGATCGGCCCCGCCCTGCCGCACGGCGCGCCGCCGCCGAGGCTCCGCCCGTGAGTGGTTGAGGAGTCCAGGGACTCGTTTACCGCTCACAGCGCGGAATACCGTCGTATCGTCGCGAGTTGGTGCTGTTGCCTGCACCGGCGAATCCGAACGAATCGAGTAGATCGGAGCACGACGTGTCCGAGATGACCATGAGCAAAGCCGATCGTGAAAAGTTCCTCGCGGCACTCCATGTGGGCGTGGTCGCGGTCGATAGGGAAGGTCGCGCACCTCTCGCCGTTCCCATCTGGTACGGCTACGAACCCGGCGGTGAGGTCTATGTGTGGACCGGGCGGGGATCGCTGAAAGAACGCCTGATCCGGGCGGCAGGTCGATACAGTCTCGTCGCCCAGGACGAGACGCCGCCGTATCGGTATGTCAGCGTGGAAGGTCCCGCGACATTCGACGAGTCACCGACCGCCGACGACATCCGTGGCCTCGCCACCCGGTACCTCCCCGCCGACGAGGTCGACGCCTTCGTGGAACAGTCCTTCGACGCCGCCAGTGCCGTCCTCATTCGCATGCGGCCCGAACACTGGCTGAGTGTCGACTACGGCAAGGGTTCCTGACACCCGAACGCGCAGAGCAGCGCTCAGAAATCGACATTATCGTCGGGGCCCTCGCCCGTGAGCGCGTCGACGACGGCAGCAAGGTCGGTGGTCGAGACCGCGCCGGCCGGTTCGCTGCGTCGGTCCTCGAGACGGACCGGGCGCGACTGCTCGACGTGTGGTCGTGCATCCGTCATGGGAAACAACTCCTTCTGCGAGTGCCCGAGCGGCCCGGTCGGAACCGTCTCGACCCCATCCTCCACCTGCCGCATTGCTCAGTAGTTACCAGCTAATTACTGGACGCTGCGTCCTGGGTAACGGAACACCGCCGGCCATGCCACCAGCGATTCTCACCACTCCTGATTCTCACACTGTCTACCTCCACGATCCGCGACTTCGGTGGAAACCGCTGCACCGCCCCCAATCCGTAGGTCTGGCTGTGACGTTCGCCCGCAGATAACTGCTTTGGGCGAACGTCCGGGTACCTTCGACAGGAAGGACTGTTTACGAGTTGTGGGGGAGGAATGGCATGGCACGCATACGCACGGCGGCAGAAGCAGAGGTCAACGCAGCCGAGCAGATGCAGCGACTCGGGTACCACGACGCCACCGCGCTGCTCGGTGGTGTGGACGGCGGTATCGACGTGTATTCGGCGCGGGCCTATGCGCAGGTGAAATGGCGCGGCGGACGCGCAGACCGGGCGGATCTACAAAATCTGTACGGCGCCCGCGGCACGAGTTCCGGCCGCGACCTTCTGTACTTTGCAGCCGCCGGATACACCGACGACGCCGTCGAGTACGGCGAGGCACTCGGTATCGCCCTGTTTCGCTGCGAGCCCGACGGCGAGACACCGCCGGTGGGCAGCCACGCTCCGAAGTTGATTACCGCCGCGCATAACTCGGCGGTTGCGGTGGCGTCGGCACCATCGCAGGCGCAAGCACCTGGCAAGGCGTCGCCTGTGCTCTCCGTCGCCCGCACTGTCTGGGCGCGGGTCGCAGCATTCCTCGGTACTCACTGGCGCCTGATCGGCGCGATCGTGTGCACGCTGGTCCTGCTGATCGCCCCCTTCGGCGAGGGAGACGTCGGACTGCGCGTCTTCGCCACCGTCGCGAGTGTGGTCGGCGCCCCGGTGTTCTGGTTGCTCTACCTTCAGCACCGACAGGTGCCGGGCAGGTAGCGACATCGGGTGACCAACACGCTCAGGGCTATTCGGTGGGCAGTGCCTTCAGCGACTTGACGGTGGCGACGCAGGCGCGCGCGGCCTCGGCGCCCTTCTTGACGAAGTGCTCCCCGAAGTAGGTGAGGTGCTCCTCGTGCTCGTGGAAGTGGTGCGGGGTGAGCACCACCGAGAACACCGGCACATCGGTGTCGAGCTGCACCCGCATGAGGCCGTCGATCACGGCGGTGGCGACGAATTCGTGCCGGTAAATTCCGCCGTCGACCACGAGCGCAGCCGCCACGACGGCGTCGTATCGTCCGATGAACGCCAGGCGGCGAGCGTGGAGCGGAATCTCGAAGGCGCCCGGCACCTCGAAGAAGTCCAGCTGGTCCTTCGAGTACCCGAGCGTGGCCACCTCGTCGGTGAAGCCGTCGCGGGCGCGATCGACGATGTTGCGGTGCCACGTGGCCTGGATGAACGCGATCCGTCCCTGACTCTCACTCATGGTCTGAAACTACTGCACCGGTCCTAGCGTTGCGAACGCGGCAGGGCCGTGGATCGACCCCAACCGGACTCGCCGGTGAGGTGTTCGAGCAACGGCTGGATCCGATACGGCAGCGGGCTGGTCAGGGCAATCGTGGTGGTGGAGTGGGTGATCCCGGGGAGATTGGCGATCTTCTCGAGCAGCTTCTGCAGTTCGGCGTGCGTCGACGTGGCCACGCGCACCAGCAGGTCCTCGCGGCCGGTGGTCGCATGAATCTCGATGACTTCCGGCAGATCGACGAGCCGGTTGCCGACCGCGGTGAGTTTGCCCTGCTCGAGTTCGAGTCCGACGAAGGCCTGAATCGGAATGCCCACCTGGGCCAGGTCGAGGTTGGGGCGGAAGCCGGTGAGCAGTCCGCTGGTCTCCATCCGCTTCATCCGGGACTGGACGGTGTTGCGAGCGACGCCCAGCGAGTTGGCGAGTTCGGCCACGCTCATGCGTGAGTCCTTGCCGAGCAGTCCGAGCAACTGCACGTCGAGCTTGTCGATGCTGAGCACTTTGGGCACCTCCGGGAAGTGACGACTGTCACCTGTTGCGTGAACTGATCAGTTGAACCGATTTGCGTTGACCAAATCTTAGACCAGATACAGGATCAAGCTCACGAAATGCTCAACGCGACGGATCGGGAATCGCAGATGACTCAGCTAGACGACGCTCGTACCAGTGCAGCATCCTTTGATCTCGCCGACCGATACCGGGCCGACTCGGGCCCGGTGTTGATGACCGGTGTCCAGGCCATCGCCCGCCAGCTGGTGGAGCAGCACGAACGCGACCGCCGCGCGGGACTGAACGTCGCAACGTTCGTCTCCGGCTACCAGGGCAGCCCCCTCGCCGGCCTCGACCGCACCATCGCCGCGATCCCCACGTTGAGCACCGATCACGACGTCAAGTTCGTGCCCGGCATGAACGAGGAACTGGCCGCGACGTCGGTCTGGGGCAGCCAGGTGGACCTTCCCGCCGGCGAGCGGACCCACGACGGTGTCGTCGGCGTCTGGTACGGCAAGGGTCCCGGTCTCGACCGCGCCAGCGACTCCATCCGGCACGCCGCTATGTACGGCGCCAACCCCCGCGGCGGTGTCCTCGTCCTGGTCGGCGACGACCCCAACGCCAAGTCCTCCACCATCCCCTGCGCCAGCGAGCGGTCGATGGCCGCGATGGGCATGCCGGTGTTCTTCCCGCGCAACGCCGAGGAGGTCATCGCTTTCGGCCTCTACGGGGTGGCGTTGTCGCGGATCTCCGGTTGCTGGTCGGGCATGAAGATCGTCGCCGACGTGGCCGACGGACTCTGGACCCTCGACCGGAACTTCGCCGACCTCGACATCGTGCTCCCCGAGATCGAGTGGAACGGCAGGCCGTGGTCGTATCGGCAACGTGTGCTGGCGTCCCCGCCCGACAGTGTCTACGCCGAGGCCGACCTCTACGGGCCGCGCTGGGCGATGGTCGAGGCGTTCAACGCCGCCAACGACATCGACCGGATCGAGGTGAACCCGCGCAGCGCGTGGCTGGGCATTGCCGCCGTCGGCACCGCCTACGACTCGCTGCGCCAGGCCCTGCTCGACCTCGGTCTCGGCGACTCCCAACTCGAGGACGCCGGCATCCGCATTCTCCGCGTCGGCATGCCCTACCCGCTGGGCGCCGACAAGGTTCGCGAACTCGCCGCCGGCGTCGAGCAGGTCCTCGTGGTCGAGGAGAAGATGCCGTTCGTCGAGTCGCAGCTCAAGGACATCCTCTACGGCGCCGCGAGCGCTCCCGCCGTGCTGGGCAAGAAGAACGCGCAGGGAAAGGCGCTGATCCCGGTCGACGGTGAACTGACCGCCGCTCGCCTCACCGGCCCGCTGCGCCGCGTCCTGAAGGATCGGGTCGCGCTGACGCCGGCCCCGCCGCCGCGTCTCGAGCTGACCGTCCTCCCGACGTCGCGTACCCCGTACTTCTGCTCCGGCTGCCCGCACAACCGCTCCACCGCGGTGCCCGAGGGTTCTATCGCGGGCGGCGGCATCGGCTGCCACACCCTGGTCACCATGTCGGGTCGCACCGACAGCTCCGTCACGATGCTCACGCAGATGGGCGGAGAGGGCGCCCAGTGGATCGGGCAGGCCCCGTTCACCGACGTCCCGCACATGTTCCAGAACGTCGGCGACGGTACCTACTTCCACTCCGGTCAGCTCGCCGTGCAGGCGTGCGTCGCCGCCGGCGTCAACATCACCTACAAGGTGCTCTACAACTCCGCCGTCGCGATGACCGGCGCGCAGGACGCCGAGGCCGGGCTGACCGTGCCGCAGCTGACCCACAAGCTGGCGTCCGAGGGCGTCAAGCAGATCATTGTGTGCGCCGAGGACCCCAAGCGGCACAAGGGCGCCCGCTTCGCGGCCAACACGCTGCTGTGGGACCGCACCCGTCTCGACGAGGCGCAGCGCGTCCTGCGGGACATCGAGGGCGTCACCGTGCTGATCTTCGATCAGCAGTGCGCCGCCGAGGCCCGCCGCAAGCGCAAGCGCGGCAAGCTGCCCGCCCGCCGTACCCGCGTCGTCATCAACGAGGCCGTTTGCGAGGGTTGCGGTGACTGCGGCGTGAAGTCCAACTGCCTGTCCGTGCAGCCCGTCGACACCGAATTCGGTCGCAAGACCAAGATCGACCAGACCAGCTGCAACACCGACTACTCCTGCCTCGAGGGCGACTGCCCGTCGTTCGTGACGGTCGAGCTGCCCGAGGAAGGCGCGCCGAAGACATTGCGCGAGATCCCGGTTCCGCCGGAGGTCGGCGACCCCGATCCCGCCGTGTGGACCGGAACGCACAACCTGTTCATGGCCGGTGTCGGTGGTACCGGCATCGTCACCGTCAACCAGGTGCTGGGCATGGCCGCGTTGCGTGCCGGGCTGCACGTCGAGGGACTCGACCAGACCGGTCTCAGCCAGAAGGCCGGACCCGTCACGTCGCACCTGCGGCTCAGTGATCAGAAGACGAGTTCGGCGAGCTCGGCGCCGTCCAACCGGATCAGCCCCGCGACCGCCGACTGCGTCCTCGCTTTCGACCTGCTGACCGCCGCCGACGCCAAGTACGCCGGATACGGCAGCTCCGACCGCACCATCACCGTCGCATCGACCAGCCAGACCCCGACCGGCGACATGGTCTACGACCCCGCCGTCCGCTACCCGGACGAGGACAAGCTGCTCGAGCGTCTCGACGTCTCGGCCCGCGAACTGACCGCGATCGACGGGCTCGCCGCCGCCACCGCATTGTTCGGCAGCACCGCCGCCGCCAACTTCCTGCTGGTCGGCGCGGCCTACCAGGCCGGCGGACTTCCCGTACCGGCCCGCTTCATCGAGGAAGCCCTCGAAATCAACGGGGTGGCCGTCGAGTCCAACAAGGCCGCCTTCCACTGGGGACGCGTCGCCGTCGCCGACCGGGAAGCCTTCCTCGCCGCCACCAGCTCGGCTGCCGTGCCGCAGCGCAGCGACACCGTCGTCCCGACGCACCTGTTCGCCGGGTCCACCCTCGGCGGTACGACGCGCGAGCTCACCGAACGCCGCGCAGCCAACCTTGTTGCCTTCCAAGGTGACCGGGTCGCCGCCCGCTACATCGCCCTGGTGCAACAGGCGTGGGACGCCGAGCGCGAGCTGGGCAGCCGCACCGAGTTCAGCGAGTCCGTCGCCGCCGGGCTGCACAAGCTCACCGCCTACAAGGACGAGTACGAAGTGGCCCGGATGCTCACCGACCAGGCTTTCCTCGACGCCGCAGCGGGCGAGGTGCCCGGCGCCGGCAAGCTGACCTACAAGCTGCATCCGCCCGTCCTCAAGGCGATGGGCCGCAAGAACAAGATCGGACTCGGGCCACGCTCGCACGTCGCCCTCAAAGCCCTCGCCAAGGCGAAGTTCCTGCGCGGCACCGCCTTCGACCCGTTCGGCTACGCCAAGGTCCGCCGGCTCGAGCGTCAACTGCTCGCGCACTACGAGTCGACGGTCAGCGAACTGATCGCCGACCTCACCGCCGAGAACTACGACACCGCCGCTCAGATCGCCGCAACACCCGACCTCGTGCGGGGCTATGAAGACGTGAAACTCCGCAACGTCGCCGTCTACCTCCAGCGTCTCGCCGAACTCGGCGTCGACACCTCAGCCATCACGATCACCACTCCGGAAAGGTCCTGAGAAAAGATGACTCTCACCGTCGAACGTACCGATACTGCGCTGCCCGAGAAGGCTGGTGTCTTCGGACGCACCGACTTTCCCGCCGACTCGGCGCACGAGCAGGTCACGTTCTTCCAGGATCCCGCCACCGGTCTGAAGGCGATTGTCGCGATTCACGACACCACCCTCGGACCCGCCCTCGGGGGCACCCGCTTCTACCCGTACGCCGACGAGGCCGCCGCGCTCGAGGACGTGCTGCGGCTGTCGCGGGGCATGACCTACAAGTCGGCGATCGCCGGAGTGGACCTCGGCGGCGGCAAGGCCGTCATCATCGGCGACCCGGCCACCGGCAAGTCGGAGGCGCTGCTCGAGGCGTACGCCCGCTTCGTCCAGACCCTCGGCGGCCGGTACATCACCGCCGGTGACGTGGGCACCAACTCCGACGACCTCGACGTCATGGGCCGCGCCACCGACTACGTCGTCGGACGCAACACGTCCGCCGGCGGATCCGGCGACAGCGCGCCGATGACCGCGCTCGGTGTCTTCCAGGCCATGAAGGCCGGCGCCCAGGCCACGTGGGGGACCCCCAGCCTCGCCGGGCGCACCGTCGGCGTCGAGGGCACCGGCAAGGTCGGCTACCAGCTGATCAAGCTGCTGCTCGCCGACGGCGCATCCGTGGTCGCCACCGACGTCAACGCCGCCGCCCTCGATCGGGTGGTCCGCGACTTCCCCGAGGTGAAGGTGGCGTCGAGCGTCATCGATCAGGAACTCGACGTGTACGCGCCGTGCGCGATGGGCGCAACCCTGACCGACACCTCTGTCGCCGCGATCACCGCCGAGGTGATCTGCGGTGCCGCCAACAACCAGCTCGCCCACCCCGCGGTCGAGCACGACCTCGGCGAACGCGGCATCACGTGGGTGCCCGACTACGTCGCCAACGGCGGCGGCATCATCCAGGTGGCCGGTGAACGCATCGGCACCCCGGCAACCGACGTCCGCGCGCAGGTCGAGAAGATCTTCGACACCGTCGTGGAGATCCTCGACACGGCCCGACGGAACGGCATCCTCGCCGGCGCCGCAGCCGACGCCGTCGCCGAGGCCCGGATCGCTGCAGCCAGGTAGGCGGCTCCGCCCGTGAGTGGTTAACGAGTCCCTGCACTCGTTAACCACTCACGGGCGCGCAGCGCCTACGCTCTCCCTCATGGAGAACGAGTTCGTCCGCTGGACCGAGGACGGCACCGAGCATTCGGCGGTGTGGCGGTCTACCAGCGGTGCGAGGCCGCCGAAGAAGATCCGGGTGGCAGACGACACCATGACGGCCGACGAGGCCTACCGTCTCGCTTGCGAGGGGACGGCGTTGTTGTGGCGCGGTGACTTTCACAACGCCCGGCAACTGTCCGTCGCCGTCGCGAAGCGTACCGACCGCAAACCGCGCAAGGCCTCGGACGACCCCGCGACCGCATTTCACTTGCACCGGCAGACGCAGTCGAGGCGGGCGGGCATTCTCGGCATGCTGCTGGTCCCGTTCGACGCCGATCAGTCCGTTCCGTTGCGACGGGCCCCCGACGTGCGGCAGGCCGTGCTGGAGGCCTACGGGCCGAGCGATCAGCCCACGGTCACCACCCTGCGCGACCTGCTCGGCGCCATCGGTGCCCACGAATGGCAGAAGAAGGGCGTCGACATTCCGGCCCTGGGCGCCCGAATTCATCCCGGATACGGCGTGTTTTCCCCGATCCGCGGCGAATACGTCGACTTGGTAGCGGACACCCCGCTGCCGTCGCTCGAGATGGCATTCGACATCGGCACCGGAACGGGTGTGCTCGCGGCGGTACTCGCCCACCGCGGCGTGAAGAAAATACTTGCCACAGAGGTTGATTCGAAGGCCCTCGCCTCCGCCCGGGCCAATCTGGAGCGACTCGGCTACTCGGACCGCGTGCAGCTGGTGGAGGCGGACTTGTTCCCTGAAGGTCGTGCGCCCCTGGTGGTGTGCAATCCGCCGTGGATCCCCGCGAAACCCACCTCGCCCATCGAGTACGCCATCTACGACCCCGACAGCGCGATGCTCCGCGGCTTCCTCGCGGGTCTGACCGAGCACCTCGAACCCGGGGGCGAGGGCTGGCTCGTGCTCTCCGACATCGCCGAGCATCTGGGACTGCGTAGCCGGGACCAACTTCTGGCCCTCTTCGACGAAGCCGGACTTACCGTCGCCGGACGCCGCGACGTGACGCCGCGGCACGGAAAGGTTGCCGACCGCACCGACCCACTGCATGCCGCGCGCGCTCGGGAAGTGACGTCGCTGTGGCGGTTGGTGCCCACGACGCGATAGGCCGGACGTGGCGCACCGAGAAATACCCGTGCGCCATAGGGTGGTGAGTTGTGCCGCCGCCTTCTCCTTCTTCGCCTACCCGCTTCCAGGGTGTGTTTCCTCGGGCTCGGGCGTTGCCGCCGCCGGTGAAACTGCTGCTGTCGTCGATGGTCTTGTTCAACGTCGGCTTCTACCTGGTGGTCCCGTTTCTCGCAGTCCACCTGTCCGACGACCTGGGTTTCGCGGGTTGGGCCGTCGGGCTCGTCCTGGGTCTGCGGATGTTCAGCCAGCAGGGCATGTTCTTTCTGGGCGGCAGCGTGGCCGATCGGTTCGGTGTCCGCCCGGCCGTGCTCGTGGGGATCGCGATTCGGGTGGTCGGCTTCCTGGTGCTCGGGTTCTCGGACACGATGATCGCGGTGGTTGTGGGCGTGTTGCTGATCGGCGTCGCCGCCGCACTCTTCGCCCCGGCCGTCGAGTCGGCCAATGCCGTGTACGGCAGAAAGCTGCAAGAGCAGGGCGTCATGCGGCGCACGGATCTCTTCGCGATGGAACAGATGTGCAGCCGCACGGGAACGGTGATCGGGCCCGCCCTGGGGGCCGTGTTACTGGCCTTCCCGTTCTCGTGGACCGCGGTCACGGCGGCGATGTTGTTCGCGGCGATGTGGGTGGGTTTCTACCGTTGGCTGCCCGCCGATGACGACGCCGCCGTGGCAGTGCGGGAGGCGACCACGTTGCGGTTCGTGTGGCGAAGTGTGCTGACCAACAAGAGCTTTCTGGTGTTCGCCGCGCTGTGCAGCTTCCAGTTGCTGGCCTACAGCCAGCTGTATCTGATGCTGCCGGACCAACTCGAGCGGGGGCTCGGCTCGCAGGCCGCCCTCGGCTGGTTCTACGTCGGAGCCGCCGTGTTCGTGATCGTCGGTCAGACTCCGACGGTGGCCTGTGCCCACCGCATCGGGCACCGGGCGGCAATCCTCGGCGGGCTGACCCTGATCGCCGTGTCATTCCTCGCTCCGGTCGCCGGCGCCGGGCAGGCGGCTGCGCCGCTGATCCAGATCGTCCTGTTGACAGTGTGGGTGGTCGTACTGCACCTGGGACAGATGCTGATGATTCCTCCGATGCGCGACACGATCGGCGCCCTCGCCGGCGAGACCAATCTGGGTGCACACTTCGGGATGCTCAACACGATCGGAGGGATGCTCTGCCTGCTCGGGTCGCTGGCGGTGGGGGCGATCTTCGACCTCGTCGACCTCGGTCGTGTCCCAGCGGCCACCTCCTGGGTGGCGGTGTCCGCTGCCGTGTTCGCCGCCACCGCCGCCCTCGCCGTGTGGACGGCCCGCGCCGGAGCCGTGCGCGCGATTATGCCCCGACGGGTGTCCGCTTGATCTTCTCGACGAACTGGTCGAGAACGAACGGGATGGTCAACGGGTTCGGCATCGACACGGCATCGCTCACGACGGGATCGAGTCCGACGAGCCCACCGGATCGCACGACCTCGAGATTGGTGAACGCCGGCAGGGACGTGAGTCGCTCGCGGGCCGCGTCGTAGTTGTCGACGAGCAGCACATCGCCGTCCAAGAGGTCGAGGTTTTCGGGGGAGACGTCAAAGTAGAGCGCGTTGTCGAAGCGGGTGCTCAATGCGGCGGGCAGCACGAAACCGAGCTGGGTGAGCAGCTGGCTGCGAGCAGCGGAGGGGCTGAAGGCACGCAGCGACCCGTCACCACGGACCGTCACCAGGACGGCCGACTTGCCGGCGAAGTGAGGGTTGGCGGTGCGCGCGCGAACGACGGCTTCCTCCACCTCACGGACCTGCTCGGCGGCGCGTTCGGGCAGCCCGACCGCGGCACCGATCCGCTGGGTCACCTCCTGCCACGGCAGCACCCAGTCGGTCTGATCGGCCGCATGGAGCACGGTCGGGGCGATAGCGCTGAGCTGCTGATACGTGCTCTCGTTGATCGCGTTGTTCACCGCCACGATGAGGTCGGGAGTCGATGCGGCAATCGTTTCGACGTCGAATGAGCTGGTGGCGTTGGCCAGCGCTATCGGGTCGGCCCCGCCCAGGCTCGCGTCGGCCCACTGGCCGATACCGTCGTCGACAGAACCCTTCCAGACCGGAACGAGGACGGGAATCACGCCGAGGGAGAGCAGAACGTCGGCGTCGCCGATGCCGACAGCAGCGACCCGTGTCGGTGCCTGGGTCAGCGTCGTGGATCCGTGCACGTGGTCGATGGTGACCGGAAAGGCCCCCGGCTCTGCGCCAGAGGCGTTTTCACCGGCTGCGGCGGGTGACGAGTCGCTGTCCGAGCCGCATGCTGACACGGCAAGACCTGCGACGGTCGCGAACGTCAGGGACAACACGGCACGTCGACTGAGGGTGGGAGGCATGAGGCAGGGTCCTTTCGAGCACTTTGGGTACCCTAATATAGGCGACGGGCCGGGCGGCCGGTTGGGCGAGCACTCGGGCCCCGATGGCGACGGGTGCGGGCTGGGGACAGCACAGTGCGCCGTCACGGTAGTCGGAACTACCACAACGGCGCACTGGTAAGGGTCAGCGCTTCTTGACGTGCGAGACGATCTCTGGATCGACCTGCCCGTTCGACTTCGACTTCTTGTCGGCGCGCTTTTCTTTCAACGACTTACCGGACTTCTTGGACATGGAATTGCGGGGCGATTTGTCGGCCATGGACTCATCCCTGAACAGCGGAACCTGGACGGCGCCGATAGTGCCGACACTACGCCACATTTCGCGTAGACCGGACCAATCACAGAAGAGGGCCGTCAGGACGACGGGTCGTCGAAAAGGGTCTGCTCTTCCGGGTTGTTGAACAGCCCCATCTGCTCCGGCCGGGGCTTCGTTTCGGAAGCTGGATGAGGGGGCGGAAGGACGATCGTGCGCAGCGCGTCACGCAGATCCCCGACTACCCGCTCCCAGCCGTCGGCATGCGAATCGGACGTCTCGGCCATCGCAGTCTCGGCGTGCTGACGGAATTCGTCGGCGTCCCGGCGGAGCTGCGCGACCCACTCGGTGCCGGTGTTGAGCAGCGACACGATGAGGTCGCGGTCGTGACCGCAGACGTCGGCGACGACCGCGGCATCGGTACCGCCGTCGCCCTCGGGGTCGAGGTGGAACAACGTGAGCAGTTCGTTGGGCAGTTCGGCGGCCGTCATGCGGCTTTCGACGATGATGGTGTTCTCGTCGGGGTCGTCGTCCCGGCGGAAGAACAGCTGTCCGCCGAACCGCGCCGCGAAGTCACCGTCGACGGTCCTCAGGAAGTCGGAGAACACCTTGCAGCTGTCGGTGAGGTGCTGCGGGACGAACGGATTGCCCGACACCTCGAGGAACGCCGACAACCGATCGTCCACTAGCACGAACTTGATCCGCGACCACGTCCGGTTGAGGTCCGCGGTGACCTCGGCTGCCCGGGTGCGGTCGCTGATGTCGTGGATGAGCGGCGCGAAGAGCTGAACATCCACCGAGTCGGCGAGCGGGCCGATGAACAGGATGGTGTTGCCGACCCGAATCGGAACGTCGCCGTCGGGGTCCCGCTCGGGTAGCAGGCCGAGCATCGGGACCAGGGACAGCGTGATCAGCTCGTGGAGATGCTCCGCGTCGCGTGGGACGACTGCTGCGGCGGGATCGAGCTGGGTGACCAGGGGCGGACGCACCGCGACGGGATCGAATGCCGCGGCCGGGTCGGTGCTGGATGTTTCGGTGCTCAGGAACGCCGGATGCGTCACTCCCCACACGTCCCGGAACGCGGCGACGGTCATCGCGGCGAGCTGATCGGACCACGACTGCTTCTTGTCGACGAAGAACGCGGGCGACCCGTCGTCCGCCTCGTCGTCCGGACCGCGGGTCGGTCGATTCCAGCCCAACTCGGTGAGGTAGTGCTGTTCGGCGTTCGACAACATGCGGTCGGGGTGCAGATAGTGGTTGGACGGCACCTCGCAGCGCACCGTGTCGCCGTCCCAGACGACGAATTGGATGCAGGGCATCAGTCCACGAGATTCGTCGAGCTCCTCGAAGCCCGATTCGAGTACCAGAAGGTCCTCGTCGTGCATCGCTGCCAGGTAGTCGGCGAGGCGACGCTGGAACTCGGCCCAATCGCGATTTACGCTGACGTCCAGATCGAAGTCCTGCATGTCTGCTCCGTCCGGCTCGGCCACGGGTCACCTACTTTCGCCCTACACGGTAGTCGCGAACGCCGACACCGCAGCGCGGGAGGGGACGAAACGCTCAGACGGGGTGCCCGGCGTCGATACGTCCGGTCAGCCGGTCGACTGCGGCGAGGAGGTCCCAGGACGTGCCCGGCTCCACCGCCACCGTCGTATCACCCCACACCAGGTAGCGACCGTCGCCGTCGATGTCGCGCCAGGCGAGACCGCCCACTGGTTGCGAGGAGTGCCGCCCACCTCGGATCACCGCGATGGTGCCCTGGCTCGTCGATGACTGCTCGAGCAGCTTCGTTACCGCACGGGACCGCACAGACCGCTCTGCTGGTCCGGTCATCTCGGCGCGGGTGACCACGGTGCCGGGGGCGTGGCCGGCGTTGACGTCCGGAAGCTGGGCAATCAGCTGGCGGCCGAGGTCGTAGGGCTCGCAGCGGCGGAGCACCACTTCGGCGCCGGCATGCTGCTGGGCGGCGATCGCGTGCCCGCGGGCCGTCGCCCCGAGCAGTCGGATCGGGGTGTGGCTGCCTTCGCCCAGACAACCCGAAATCTCGATCCGCAGTTCCGGCTCGGCGAGTACGACGAGCGCGGCCGCGAGGTGGTCGTGTTCGGGACCGGAGAACTCGTCCCTGACTCTGCTCTGCTCAACTGCATACTCCGCGGCGTCGGCTTGTCGGCTCCCACCACGGAACGGGAACGGGAGACGATCCTGTCCGGTCTTCGCCCACAGCGCCGGGAATTGCCCGACGCTCAACGTCCACTGCGTCATGCTCAGCGGCCGATCACAGCCGGGGACACGTGGGGCAGTGGGCCGATGACCGGACTCCCAGGATCGATGTTCTCGAGATACGTGGGCTCCTCTGCGGGCGCCTGCTCACCGGTGCCCGTCGACTGAGACTTCGCAGCCGGCTTCTGGGCAAGCGCGGCTGCCGACGCCTGGTGGGCAGCGACCACCCGGTGCGCGTACTGAGCGACCCCGCCGCCGACGGCGCCGGCCAGGGCCGCACCCGCCACGGACCCCGAGCCCGTTCCGGCGGGCACATCGTGCTGTCGGGGTGCGTCGGTGACATCGTCGTGAGGGCTTTCACTTCGTCGGTACTCTTTAGGAGAGTCCTCCGAGCGAGTGTCTTCTGCTACCTGTGGATCGCTGGGAATCCCGTGGATTCCGTTGGGGCCGTAGTCGAATCCGACGGGCTGGCCAGCGGTGGCGGCGTGCGTCGAAGTGATCTCGGCTGCGTCGGGCGTTCGAGCATCCAGGTTGGGGAGCTGTGCGCCCGCAGTCTGGTATGCCGACGAGTAGACAGAGCCCATCGCGGCTTTCGCCGCGTCCTCCGCAGCCACGGATTCGGCTTCACCGCTCCAATTCCACGGCATCACCCGCGTCCAGTCGGTGGCGTACCCGACCGGTTCGCCGACAGCCGCCCGGACCGCCTCGGCCCCGGCAATTGCCTCCCGTAACGCCGCCCCGACGTCGCGGAAGCCTTCACCCGCCGGGTGCGCGCCAAGGACGTAGGAGTCGATTGCGGAGGCGGCAGCCCCGGCAGCGGGTCCCCGCCACCCGCTCGCGAGCGCATCCCGGGTGGCGTCATGAAATGCGGTGATCGAGTCCTGGAATCGGCGTCCGATCTCGTCCCAGGCGGCCGCCACCGACTCGGACGTCGCCGGCGACATCGCCTCGACGGCGCCTCTGATCGCGCGGTGGTCCCACTGCTCCGACTGGAAGTTCTCGCCACTCGCCCGGTGGTCGTACTCGTCACTCATGTGAAGCCCTCCCATGCCGGCCACTCTCGGTCCCCGAATGGATCCCCCCCGATCCGGCGGGAAGCCACCTTACAGGCGGCTCGACGCGTCACACCATCACGAATCTTCGCGACGGTACGGCGACGTTCAGCGCTGCGGACGGGTGGTCACCGGCGGAATGGTGATCACCGGACGGGTCGTCGTGGTGGTGGTCGGGGCAGGTTGGGCGGGAATTCCCGCTGAGGCCCGTGCGTCGGGCGCCTCGGTGGTGGTGATCACCGGCGCGCGCGTGACCGGGGGCTGGGTGACCGGGGGCTGGGTGACCGGGGGCTGAGTGACGGGCGCCCGGGCGACCGGAGGCTGGATGACGGGGGCAACGTTGACGGTGGGGCGAGGAACGATCGTCGCAACCGGGGCCGGAGGCAGGGGCGCCGCCGCGGGCGGCAACGTGGTGGTCGGGGCGGGCTCGGTGGTAACCGGGATCGCTCGCGGTGTGGTGAGGTCCGCCATCTGCCACGTCGGGGTCGGTGGCACGAAAACCTGGTAGGTCGCGGGCTCGGCGCTGTAAGCACCGGCGGCCTGCAAGCCCTCCGAGGACAGCGGGGGCGGCGCCACATACGCATTACTGCTGTCGAACACCCCGCCCGCAGCGCCCACCATGATGCCCGAGACCGCGGATACAGCGGCAATCGCAAGTGCCCCGATCGCTACGGTTCTGTCGTCCATTCGCTACCTGTCGTCGGCGTCCAAATGCGTCCACCATAGAGGGTGGCCTGCTCGAACGCCGCACGTGTACGCCCGCCGAGCGCATCCGGAGGGTTCGCTCGATAGTTGCCGGGTTCGGCGCACGTTGACGAGAACTCTTGTTCGGTACAGCCCCCACGATCACGATCGATCGGTGTCCATATCGCTCCGACCGGGGGTAATGATGTCTCTACTCGACAAGTTCTTCCGCCGCACGTCGCTGTCCGCGCGAGCCGGGGTGGCTGTCGCTGCGTCCGCCATCCTCTTCGCGTCGTGACGGCTAACTCACCCGTGAGTACTTGTTAACAGCGGGGTGTGCAGAAGTGCTCACGGGTGTGGACTCACGGATGAAGCGGCCGATCTCCCGAATCGCCTTTCTGCCCTCCGGGAGCAGCCCCGCAGCGGCCTGGAAGACGTGCACCTGGCGTTCCCAGATCTGCAGTTCGCACGGGACACCCGCCTGGGAGAGTCGTTGCGACATCAACTCCGCGTCGACGTACACCATTTCCTGTGAACCGGTCTGGATCAGCGCGGGCGGCATCGCAGCGAGGTCGCCGTCCACGGGGGAGGTGGACGGTTGGTGCCCGCCGCGGGTATCGAGGCGTTCGATGAGTGTCGACAACGCGCCGACCGCACGGCGGGGGAACACCGCGCACAGGTCGGCGTTGGGGTGCGCCAGCTTGTTGACCGGGTCCAGGTCGGTCAGCGGCGACAGCGCGACATCCGCGGCGGGGCGGGGAAGTCCCTGCCGTAATGCTTCGAGCGTCACCATGAATGTCAGGAAACCGCCCGCGGAGTCGCCGGCAATGACGATCCGATCGGCGGTGTAGCCGTGCGCGAGAAGCCAGCGGTAGCCGTCGACCCCGTCGTCCACCGCCGCACGGATGGGATTCTGCGGGATCATCCGGTAAGCCACGTTCAAGGTGGACGCCTGGGATTCGGTCGAGATACGAGACACCATCTGCCGGTGCGAATTGATTCCGCAACACAGGAAGGCGCCGCCGTGCAGGTACAAGATGGCCCGGTTGCCGTTCTCGCCGGCGGGGCGGATCCATTCGGCGCGGCAGTGGGGGAGTCGGATCGGCCTCCGCTGGGTCCCGCGGACGGGGCCGAGGGAGTACCCGAGATAGTCGACCACCCCGGTGGGCCACGGCAGGTCGGGGTAGCGGGCCCAGCCGTCGAGGAACGGCCGGACGGTGCGCCGGAGGGTGTGCGCGAGGGCAGCGGATTGCACGCTGGTCCCGACGAAGTCGCGCCGGGTCAGCGGTAGCGGCGAGGGGCAGAACTCCGCAGCTGCAGTGCTCATGGCCTGCCTCCTTCGGTCCGCGGTCGTTCGGTGACGCCCGTGGTTGGAGTCACCCTTTTTGCGCCGCACGATCTATATCGGAGTTGTGCGCACGGACGCTACGCCCGACGTACCATCCACAGGAAAGTCGTAATGGGATAGTGACCGAGCGGGGGTGAACGTCCAGGTGGGGATAATGCCGGTTACCGATTCGATATTCCTGTTAGGCGAATCGAGGGAGCATCCGATGCACGTCGGGTCGCTCGAATTGTTTACTCCGCCCGAGGATGCCGGGCCCGACTACGTGAAGACGATGCTCGACACCATGCTGTCGCACACGACCGTCGACTCCACGTTCCGGAAGAAGCCGCAAGGTCCCGTCGGCAGCGTCGGCAACCTGTGGTGGGCGGACGAGGGTGACAACGTGGATCTCGAATACCACGTTCGGCATTCGGCGTTGCCGGCGCCGTGCCGGGTTCGGGAGCTGCTCACGCTCACCTCCCGGCTGCACGGCACGCTCCTCGACCGTCACCGCCCCTTGTGGGAGATGTACGTGATCGAGGGGCTCAGCGACGGACGGTTCGCGATTTACACCAAATTGCATCATTCGCTGATGGATGGCGTATCCGGGTTCCGGTTGCTGCAACGCACGCTGACCACGGACCCCACGGTGCGTGATGCCCCGCCGCCGTGGAACTTGCCGCGTGGGGAGAAGAAACCGGACAGCGGCGGCGGTCTGGACCTCGGATCGGTGTTCGGCGGCCTCCGTCGAACGGTCGGTGAGGTGGCCGGTCTCGCCCCGGCATCCCTGCGCATCGCCCGTACCGCGCTGGGACAACACGATATGAAGTTCCCGTACGAGGCGCCCAGGACCATGCTGAACGTCCCGATCGGGGGCGCGCGGCGTTTCGCCGCCCAGTCGTGGTCGCTCGAGCGCGTCAACGCCGTGCGTAAGTCGGCGGGGGTGAGTGTCAACGACGTCGTGCTCGCCATGTGCGCCGGAGCGTTGCGCCACTACCTGACCGAACAGGACGGATTGCCGGACGCGCCGCTCATCGCCATGGTTCCCGTCTCCTTGCGTGACGAGAAGAAGGTGGACGCCGGAGGCAACTCCGTGGGAGTCACGTTGTGCAATCTGGCGACAGACATCGAGGACCCGGCCGATCGGCTGTCGGCCATCTCGGCGTCCATGTCCCAGGGAAAAGAGTTGTTCAGCAGTCTCACCCCGATGCAGGCGCTGGCGTGGTCGGCGGTCAACATGTCGCCGATCGCCCTGACTCCAATTCCGGGCGTGGTGCGCCTCACGCCGCCGCCGTTCAATGTGATCATCTCCAACGTTCCCGGACCGCCGAAGACGATGTACTTCAACGGGTCCCGTCTCGACGGGCTTTATCCGACGTCGGTGGTGCTGGACGGCCAGGCCCTCAACATCACCCTCACCAACAACGGTGGCAATCTCGACTTCGGGGTGGTGGGATGTCGACGATCGGTCCCGAGTTTGCAGCGGATTCTGATCCATCTCGAAACGGCGCTCGCGGAACTGGAAAAGGCGCTGTTGTGACGTGACGTTGCTCGAGCGGGGGCGCGGCGTGGTCAGCCTCGCCGCGACTCCTGCTCGACCAGCGCGCGCTTCGACTCCTCGTGCAAGACCTCGAGAAGTTCGTGTTCGACGTCCGCGAACTCCGGCGACGTCATCATCGACAGCTCCCGGGGGCGGGGCAGATCCACGGTCACCTCACGCCGGACGGTGGCCGGTCTTGCAGACAGGATGACCACCCGGTCCGACAAGTACACGGCTTCACGAATGTCGTGGGTGATCATCAACACCGTCCACCGATAGCGTTGCCACACCTCCTGCAACCAGGCCTGCATCTCGGTGCGGGTCAAAGAATCCAGGGCACCGAATGGTTCGTCGAGGAGGAGAACTGGGCGCTCCTGAACGACGGTGCGGAGCATCGCAGCGCGTTGCCGCATCCCGCCCGACAACTGGCTGGGTCGCGCGTCCTCGAATCCGGCGAGGCCGAACACGGGGAAGAGGGCGCGGGCGCGTTCGCGTGCGTCACGTCGGGGCATGCCCTGCACCTCGAGACCGAGGGTGGTGTTGTCGAGAACGGTGCGCCACGGGAACAGAAGGTCCTTCTGCGGCATGTAGGCACACTGTGCCGAACCGCCACCGGCCGCGGGCACCGGCGTGCCGCCGATCGTGACGGTGCCGGAGTCGGGTCGGTCGAGGCCGGCGAGCATCGCGAACGCTGTGCTCTTCCCACACCCGCTCGGTCCGATGACCGACACGAACTCGCCCGGTTCGACGGTGAACGACACAGTGTCGAGTACGGGCCGGACGCCGCCGCGGACGGGGAAGGCCTTGGACAACCCACACAGTTCGACTCGCGCGTCGTCAGTCATTGTGGCCCCTCTCGGCGGCGATCCACGGCGCGACGGCGCGTTCGACCGCGAAGGTGAGCAGGTAGAGGCTGACGCTGATCACCGCGGTCACGAGCACCGCGGCCAACACCAGGTCGGTCCGGAACGAGTTCTTCTGGGTGGCCATGTAAATGCCCAGACCCGAGGTAGCGCCAACGTATTCGGCGAACACCGCTCCCACGACGGCGTAGGTGATGCCGATCCGCAAGGCCGTGAAAAAACGCGGAATTGCCGAGGGCAGCCGGACGTAGCGGAACTCCTGCCACCGGGACGCGCCCATACTGCGCAGCAATGATCCGGCCTCCCGATCTGCCGCCGCGAACCCTTCGATCAGGCCGATCGTCATCGGGAAGAAGGTGGCGAGCGCGATGACGAGGATCTTGGGCAGTAAGCCGAAGCCGAACCAGATAATCATCAGTGGTGCGATGGCGATGATGGGCAGTGTCTGCGACACCACGAACAGCGGCACGAACGCGCGCCGCAGCCACGGCGAGAAATCGACCAGAACCGCGAGCGCCCAGGCACACAGCAGAGACACCGCGAAGCCGATGATGGTGACCTGAAGGGTGGCGGAGGCATGTTCGGCGATGACGTCGCGAGCCCGCCACCCCTGCGCGACGACACGGAGCGGCGACGGCAGCACCTGCGGACGGATTCCGCTGACACTGACATAAATCTGCCACGTGACCACCAGCGCCACGACGACCACGAGCGCAGGGAGTCCCCGCCGCAGGACCGAGGACGTCCCCGGCCCCGCGGAACGCGAACTCGTCTCAGGGTGTGTCGAGGTACTCATTGGTGAAATATGTCGACCAGTCGGGCTCGGCGGTCAGCGGCGCTCCGTCGGGTCCCGTCAGCAAGCCGTGCTCGAACAGGAATCCCGAGTACCCCGCCCACTTCTCCGTGGTCTGTGTACCGACGGTCCCGGTGGAATCCTTCATGTACTGGGACGAGAGCATCTGCTGGCTTTCCCGCACCAGCGACTCGTCCGGGAACGCACCGGGATTGGCGTCGATCAGCATCTGCGCGGCCTGATCGGGCTGGTCGGCCGCGAACTGGTAGCCCCGCTGCAGGGCCTGGACGAACTTCCGTGCCTCCTCGGGGTGCTCGGCCATCCATCCCTCGTTGCCCTCGATCACGAGTGCATACGCGTCGGGAAATCCGAAGTCCGTGTAGTGGAAGTACCGCATCGGCGTTCCCTGGTGCTCGGCCTCGATGCCTTCCCACGCGAAGAATGACACGGTGAAGTCGGCGGTGCCGGAGTAGACCGCCTCGTACGCGGACGTGCCGAGGGTGACGGTGGTGAATTCACCCTTGCCGCCGTCGTTCCGGATGATCTGTTTCAGCGTCGCTTCGCCGTCGGGGTCGGCGAAGCCCGCGTAGATCTTGCCGTCCAAGTCCCGAGGGCGGGTGATGTCGGGGCGGTCCGCCCTGACCGCGATGCCCGTGGCCCAGTGCTGCAGAGGTGCGAGCACGGACTTCGTCTGGGCACCCGCAGCCTTGGAGAAGGTCGCCGAACTCTGGAAACTCACGCCGAACTCGGCATTGCCGGCGTCGACGAGCGTGTCAGGGGACGTGTCGTTGTACGGCAGAACCTCCACGTCGAGTCCGGCGTCGGCGAAATAGCCCTGTTCGAGGGCGACGAACAAACCGGTGTGATTGGTGTTCGGCGTCCAGTCGAGGGCGAATCTGATGGTGTCGCCCGACGACCCGTTGTCGGCGCACCCGGCCAGTACGGAGAGTGCGGACACGAGGACGACGGCTGCAGCGGCGGCGCGCTTCGTGCGCGCGAAGAACGTCACGACTTCGGCCACTTCTGCTCGTTCAGGGCGGTATCCCAGAACAGGAGTTCGTACCGGCTGGCGACGACGAACGCCTCGATCATGGCCTCACGCTGCGCTTCGGTGGCGGCGTCGGCGGCAGCGTCCACCAGTTCGCGGGCGGTGGCCACGGCAGCGTGGAATTCCTCGGCATCGTAGGTGGTCACCCACTGCGCGTACGGATGCGATGGGTCCGCGGAGAGCACCTCGCGGGCGCTGGCGGCGAGTCGTCGTCCCACGTCGGCGTAGATCCAGAAGCAGGGCAGTACCGCAGCCGCGGCAACCGGATACGGCTCGGTGGCGGCGACGGCCGTCAGATAGGAGACGTACCCGAGACAGGCCTGCGAATGCTGCGGCTGAGCGTCCGACGCGGGCAACTTTCCGCCGCTCAGCAGATTCTGGTGCAAGCTGGCCTCGACGGTGGCGGCGGTGGCGGCGGAGTTGGCCCAGAAGCCGGCGGCGACGGGGTCCGGAGCGTGCGCGGCCACCAGCGACAGCGCTTTCGCGTACCCGGTGAGGTACAGAAAGTCCTGTTCGATGTACGTGCGGAACACGTCCAGCGGAAGCGTGCCGTCACCGAGTCGGCGGAGAAATTCGAGCTCGTCGATCGCGTCCCGCAACACCGTGGTCCGGTCCCACAAGAGGTCCGTGAATCTGGTGTGCCGGCCCACGACGACGGCATCATGGACAGAGCTGTTCACTACAATGACATCCCTTCGTCAGCATTACCTGAGCAGGTTCCCGGGTGTGATCTCAGCCCCGCCCGTGCGGAGCACCCCGTGTCAGAACAAGCCGACCCTAGCACCGCCCGCCGGGAGCGCGGAAAAGCCCCGTTCACTCGGACACCTCTGCGCATCGTTGGTACCTTGGCCGGAGATTCCCGGTGAGGGGGTGTCAGTCGTGGAAGTCGAGAAGTCCGGCGACACGCTGGTCGTCCGCGCCCGCGACGGAGCGGTGTGCGGGCACGCCGACGGCGACGTCTACGCATGGAAGGGCATCCCGTTCGCGGCAGCCCCCGTCGGAGCGCTGCGGTTCCGGGCGCCCGCCCCACCGTCCCCCTGGAACGGTGTGCGCGACTGCGCCATCTTCGGGCCCATGGCGCCGCAGGGGAACGGCACCGCCGTGCCGATAGACGCGGGACTCGAGATGGACGAGGACTGCCTCTCGATCAACGTGTGGGCCCCGGAACCGGACGGCACACCGCGGCCGGTGATGGTGTGGATCCACGGGGGTGCGTACTGCCTGGGAACGGCGGCGCAGAGCATCTACGACGGGCGCATCCTGTCCACCGTCGGTGACCTGGTGGTGGTGTCGTTCAACTACCGGGTGGGTGCGCTCGGCTTCCTCGACCTGTCGTCGTTCTCCACGGCCGAGCACGTGTTCGAGACGAACATCGGACTGCGCGATCAGGTCGCGGCACTCGCATGGGTGCGCGAGAACATTTCGGCCTTCGGCGGGGATCCGGACGAGGTGACCGTGTTCGGCGAATCGTCCGGCGCCGGATCGATCACCACACTGATGACCTGTCCGAGCGCGGAAGGACTGTTCCACCGTGCGATCGCGCAGAGCCCACCGGCCACCTCCGTCTACGGGAGCGAGCGCGCCGCCACGGTGGCCCGGCAATTCCTCGACATCCTCAGGCTGGCGCCGGAGGAGTCCGCCACTCTGCTCCGCCTTCCGTACGACCAGATCATCGAAGCCAGCGACACGCTGGTCAACGAGGTGCCCACCAAGATTCCGGGCACACTCGCCATGGCACCTGTCGTCGACCGCGACTTCCTGCCGCGGTACCCGGTGGCGGCGTTCCAGAAGGGGTACTCCCACCGGATCCCGCTCATCATCGGTTCCAACAAGGACGAGTCCTCGCTCTTCAAGCTGATGAAGTCGCCGTTGCTGCCGGTCACGTCCGATTCGGTGCAGGAGATGCTCCGGGCCATCGCCACCGATCATCCCGACCTCCCCGCCAACCGGCTCGCCGACATCCTGGCCGCCTACCCGGACCGCGGAAAATCTCGGGGTGCGCTGGCGATGTCCCGAGATGCCGCGTTCCGGATGCCCGCCCTGTGGGTCGCGGACGCACACAGTCGCCACTCACCGACGTGGATGTACCGGTTCGATGCGGCCACCCCGATCCTCAAGGCTGCGCGCATCGGGGCGGGGCATGCCACCGAGCTGCCGTACGTGTTCGGCAACTTCGGCACCCTGAACGTCGATCCCACGTTCTGGTTGGGCGGGCGGAAGACGGCACTGGAGGTGTCCGGCCGCGTTCAGCGCCGATGGCTCGCGTTCGTCCGGCATGGCGTTCCGGCGGCGTTGGACGGGTCGAAACACTGGGCTCCCTACGACGAGGACACTCGCGCAACGCTGCTGATCGACAGCTCCGACACCCTCGTGCAGGACCCGGACCGCGAGATGCGCCTGGCCTGGGGCAACGAGGTGATGGGCTTCAGCTGACGGTCGCCGGGGCGTCCAGTTCCTTCAGGACCGGAAATGCGCAACAGGCGATACCGAGGACGAGCACCGGGACGGCGAGCACGAAGAACGTCGGCTGAATGCCCCAGGCGTCGATCATCGGCCCGGCAAGCAGATAGCCCAGCGGACCGGCAGCGTACGCCGTGGACGTCATGACTCCCGTGATCCGCCCGCGCATGTGCTCGGGGCTACGAGTTTGCATGGCGTAGTTGGCAATCGGGCCGACCGGCCCGAAGACGAGGCCCTGCAGCAAGGCCAGCGCGAGGATCGCCCACAGGGGCGGGAGGAACGCCATGGCCACCATGGCCGCGCCCAGGACGATCACCGCGACGAGCATGATCACCCGTCTGGACACGAAGGGGGAGAGCGGCCCGTATGCCAGGGCGCCCACGACTCCGCCGACGCTCAGTGCCATCAGCACCGAACCCAGCTGTGCGGGTTTGTCGAGTTCGGTGAAGTACACCGGGAACACGACGGACTCGACAGGCAGGTACAGCGCCACCACCGCCATGTCGACCAAGGCGATCGTGCGCAGAAGGCGGTTGTGCCACACGAACTTCAAACCCTCGACGGTGCCGCGCCAGAGTGAGGTCGGCGCCGACGAGGCGTCGGGCCGGCCGGCATTTTCGAGCCGGAGGAAGGTGATGGTGACGATGGACAAGACGAAGCCGAGGGCCGTCACCCACAATGTGTTCTCGGCCCCGACCGTGGCGATCAGGACCCCGCCGATACCCGGTCCGACCAGGTAGGCCACGTTGTAATTGGCCTCGTAGAGGCTGTTCATCCGGTCGAGCGACCACCCGGCCGACGTCGTGGCTGCAGGCAGCATCGATTCCCTCGCCGCGATGCCTGCCGGGTCGAACGCGGCGCCGACTGCCGCGAGGACGGCTATGACCAGGACCGACAGGCCCGCCGTGTTCGCCACGATCGGAATGGCGGCAGCCGAGAGTGCGGAGAGGCAATCGGAGATGATCGAGGTGCGGCGCCGACCGAACAGGTCGACGACCGTGCCCGCGAACAGACTCGACAACAGAAGGGGAAGAGTGGCCGCGCCGGCGACCACCGCCGCGTCGGAGGCGCGGCCGGTTCGCTCCAGCACCAACCACGGCAACACGACGATTGCGATACCGTTCCCGGTGGCGGAGAACAGGGTTGCCAGATTGAGCAGCACCAGAGGGCCGAGCCGGCGAGGCGCTGCCGTCTCGGTGGCGGTCACGGCTGAGTCCTCTGGTCGGAGCGAAAAGGTGTTTACTCGACGCTAACAGCGCCGCCGAGACCGCCGCGACCCAATTTTGTACTCGTCACTGATTGCGCTGCAGCGTCAATTCCGCGAGGGCCCGTGCCCCCGCACAAGGATCGCCCGTACCAGAACGGTTCTGCACCCACCAGGTGATCACCCCGGAGTAGGCGGCGGTGATTCCGCACGTCGCACTGTCACCGGGCCGCCGGGCGGTGAAGGCCGACGCACCTGCGACGGAGGTGGTGTCCACCTGGTAGCCGAGCCGATCGGCGACATCACGCTCGCGCTGCAGCGAGTTGTTCTCGAACCAGCCGAACGTCACGTCGAGGGAACCGGCATGCGACAACACCGTCCACATGCAGACAGCCCCGTAGAAGTACTGGTCGATTCCGTCACCGCCGAGCACCTCCGCGATCTTCTCGTTCGGGACCGCCTCACACTCGCGCAGCAGCTTGTCGAATCGGTCGGAGCCACCGCCGCTCACACCGGCACCTTCAGGGAGGGGAGTGCCGGTGATCGAGTTACCGCACCCGGTCAGCAGGAGCACTGCCGCGACAACGGCGGCGAATGTGCGGACGGCGCTCATTTCGCCTTCTTCAGAGTGAGGTCGACGAGAGCGGTAGGAGCCGCGCACGGATCGGACGGTGTGACGCCGACGCCGTACCGGACCAGCCAATGCACGAAATCCGCCCCCGTCGCCACCGCCACCTCACAGAATCCCTCGTTCTGTGAGGAAAACCCCCGATGCCCGGCGATGTCGAGGTCGTGGACCTCGTGCCCGATTCCCTGCGCCACCGACCGTTCCCGGTCGATCGGGCTGCCGCGGTACCAGGTGAACATCACATATCGGGCTCCGCCGTCGGCCTCCCAGCGGCATTTGATTCCATTGCGGGACACGGGCTTGAGCCCGGACATCCCCGCCCGCTCGTAGACCTCGCCGTCGGTGAGTGAGCCGCACTCGCCCACGAACGCTCCCGGCTGGGCGGCCGTCGACGTCCGCGGAAGGGCGTCCGGCATGCCGGTATCGTCACCGTTTCCTGATGCGCAGCCGACCAGTGTGAGGGCGGCGGCAGCGGCACACAGGCCGCGGACGGCCAGACGGTCCGACTCAGACGAGCTCCGCATAGCTCGGATTCTCGGCGATGTAATGCTCGACGTACGAGCAGGACGGAACCACGGAGAAGCCACGGTCCTTCGTGTCGTCCAGGGCAGCTTTGACAAGTTGAGCGGCCAGTCCCTGCCCCCGGAACTGTGGGTAGGTGACGGTGTGGTGGAAGTCGCGGACACCGTTCCTCTCGGCGTAATCGGCGTACCCGGCGAGCTGACCGTCGAGGAAGATCTCGAACCGGGACTCGGACACGTCGTGCTCTACCTTGACCGCCACAACCACTCCTCTGTTCGCATCGAGCGTGCAATGCTGCGCACACTCGCAGATTACCGTCAGTCGGCGAGGTTGGTGCGCAGGAGCATGACGTTGTAGTCGGACCAGGTGGTGGCGAGGAAGTACAGATCCGACCCCTTCGACCACGGATGCATGTAGGCGCCGTACAGCTCGGGCACGTCGCGGCTGCTCACCAACACTTCCGGTGCACTCCAGCCGGATTCGAGCCGATCGGACCGCCGCATGACCACCGAGTTGCCGGCGTCCGTGTACATCGCGACGAACTGGCCGAGGTATTCGTTGAACTGCACGGACAGCTCGCTGACGGGCCCTGGGATCACGGGCGCGGCAAGGGCGGCATTCGCCTTCACCCATGCCTTGCCGTCCCAGTACTCGTACGCGGTGAGGTTTCGAATCTCCGCTTCCGGCACCCGCGACAACCGTGCGTCACCCGAACGGCCGGACGGCGTGCCGAAGGCGTAGACGAAACCATCGTGTTTGACGTAAGAGCCCATCTGGAAGTTCTCGGCACCGGTGCCGGGCACATTGGGTCGTAGGGTCAGCGGATCCGTGACCCAGTTCTCGCCGTTGTCGACGGAATACGCGATTCCTGACGCGTTGGTTTCCCATTCGCCGGGAGCGCCCCAGCTCCGCACGGACATGTAATTGATGTACTGCACGGGACCCACCGAGATGCCGGTGGTGGGGATGACAGTTTGCTCGACGCCCGGAATCTTCTTGCTCTGGATGATTTCCTTGGAATGATTCGGGCGGTCGACGGGCGAGTTCTCGATACTCATGCCGTTGGTGAGATCGCGGTCGCTGCTGCGAAGCAGAATGTTGCTGCGCCAGTCGCCGACGAGCCCGCACAGGGGATTGTCGCTGAGGCCGACCGTATCGCCGAAGGCGGTGAGAACCTGGCCGGCTCCGTTGTCCCACATGATGCCGAGGTCGGTTCCGAGGACGCTGAATCGGAAGATCGTGTCGTTGGTGCTGCGGGGCCCAGTGATGTGTGCGACGGCCTGGGTGTGGCCGCGTAGTTCGGGAAGGCGGCCGTCGCTGCCGTTCAGCCATGGAATCGGATTGATATCGTTGTTCGAGCTCGAACCCAGGCTGCCTGATCCGAGGCACGGCGCCGCCGTCGCAACGGAGGGTGACCACGCGAAAAACGTGCAGGTAGACGCCAATAGAGCGGGCATGGCCAGTGAAACGACACGGCGGAGCTTGGTCACGGGCGCACCTCTCTGCGACATTTCGAGCAGGTCCGGTCACGCTAGCAACACCTCAGCTGTCACACCAGCCCCTTGCATAACCATTTGGGTACCGTGACGGCCGGGGAAACCTACAGAATGGCGCCCGGGTTGAGGATTCCCAGAGGATCGAGCGCCTGCTTCACCCGGGCCGTCACATCCATGACGTCCTTACCCACTTGGTCGGGAAGCCACGCCTTCTTCAGCCTTCCCACCCCGTGTTCGCCGGTGATCGTTCCCCCGAGGGAAATGGCGAGATCCATGATCTCGCCGAACGCGAGCCGGGCACGTTCCGCCATCGCGGCATCCGCGGGATCGAACACGATGAGTGGATGCGTATTGCCGTCGCCGGCATGAGCAATGACAGCGATCAGCACATTTCGTGTCCGTGCGATGGACGCAATACCTTCGACCAGCGCGGGCAGCTTCGGCAATGGGACTCCGACGTCTTCGAGGAGAAGGCTTCCGAGTCGCTCCACTGCGGGAATGGCGAATCGCCTTGCAGCTGCGAAGGCTTCGCCCTCCTCGGGATCGTCGGTGGTGAATACCTCCGACGCGCCGCTCGCGGTGCAGGCGTCGGCCATGAGCGAGATCTCTTCCGAGGCAATCGCCCCCGGTGCATCCGAGCGGGCGATGAGCATGGCTTCTGCAGTCCGGTCCAGGCCCATCTTCAGCGCATCCTCGACGGCGCCGATCGTCGTGCGGTCCATGAATTCCAGCATCGACGGGCGCAGCGAGCGCGTGATGGCCAGCACGGTGTCGGCGGCCGCCTGCACCGACGCGAACGTCGCGACCAAGGTGCACGACGGCGGTTGCGCCGGGATCAGTCTGAGGGTCACCTCGGTGACGACTCCGAGCGTGCCCTCACTGCCGACGAAAAGTTTGGTCAGCGACAGTCCGGCGACATCCTTGAGGCGGGGCCCGCCCAACCGCACCGCCGTTCCGTCCGCGAGCACCACTTGCAGGCCGAGTACGTAGTCGGTGGTGACCCCGTACTTCACGCAGCACAGCCCGCCGGCGTTGGTCGCCACGTTGCCGCCGATGGTGCACATTTCGAACGACGACGGGTCGGGCGGATACCACAACCCATGTTCGGCGGCCGCCGCCTTGACCTCGGCGTTCAGCAGGCCGGGCTGGGCAACGGCGATACGGGTGACGGGGTCGACGTCGATTCGGCGCATTCGCTCGGTACTGACGACGACGCTGTCCCGTACCGCGGTGGCACCTCCGCTGAGACCCGAACCGGCCCCGCGGGGGATCACCGGGACCCGATGTCTGCCGGCCCAGCGCAGCACCGCCTGGACTTCCTCGGTGCGCGTCGGCCGTGCAACGGCGGCGGGCAGGACAGCGTCCGGGTCGCGTGCCCAGTCGTGGCTGTAGGACGCGAGAAGGTCCGGATCGGTGAGCAGGCATCCATGGGGGAGGGCAGCGTCGAGTTCCGCGAGAGCGTCCGGTGCGATCGTCATGTTGTGCTCCTCGCGGGCGGTGGCGGCGTACCCGACGGTAGCGCCGCCAGGACTCGCCTGCACCCGATTTGGTCGAGCGTCCAACTGAACCGATTCGGAGACTTAGCTTCAGATATCGCCTCAACCTGGACGTTCAGTACAGGTCGGGGCGGGTCTCGACCGCTCAACTTGTTACCGACGCGTACGAGTCTCACTATGTGAGATCGAGGGTGTTAATTTTTTTGCCTTGGACGACGGAGGGGTATAGAACCCTCCCGTGCGGGAAACCTGCAGGTAGTCGCACCTCGGGGCAAATTCGGACTTGGGAGTTTTCGATGTAACTCAGGTCACATTCGTCACTCTGTTACCGGATCGTATCGAGGGGGCAATGCAAAAAAGCACTTTCCCGGGTTAGCGTTCTGCATCGTCAAACACCGGCGAGGCGTTACACCCAAACGGAGAATCTCACGAAATGTGAGTCAGATCGCAACTTGGGGCCGGTTTTGCCGCACCGACCCCGGAAGGACCCGCACGATGCACGCACTCCACCGAGACCCCAGCAGCTACATTTCCGCGATGTTCTCGTACGAGTTCATCGACGGTGGTATCGACTACGACTCCATCGAACAGATTCACCGCGGGGAATTCGATGAGTGGGTCTTCGCCCTGGCCGGCTCGGGACTGTTCACGAACGACGAAGTTCGCGCGATGGTCACCGAGTGGAGTCTGAACCCCAAGGTTCTCCTCAACACGCTGCTCGCCGACGCCGATGAGGTCACCGCCAAGCGCTGCGAGGTCACCTGGGCAGCACTCGACCGCGTCGCCCCGTTCGCGCCGTCGATGCCCGTCGCCGTCTTCGGCTGACGTTTCCCGGGGTCTCCCGCAACTGGCACGCGCGGTGACTCGTCATATGGGCTCGGTGGACTCTCCGTCCACCACGATTACCTGTTCGTCCGTCAAGGTGCGGTACTCGATTCCCGCGAGCTGCAAGGCGGCGACGGTACGCCGGACAGCGGCCGCGTCTTCCAGGGGCACCGTCTCTTCGCCGCCTGAGGGCGTCGCAGGCGGGTGATGCGGCACGATCGCGAATGGCACCACCCCGAGGCCTTCCCAGATCGGCTGGATGCCACAGGTCTCGAAAACCTCCGACGGGTCATCGGAGGAGTCGAGACCGCGCAACGTCGGTGTCATGACGCAGGCGCCCGCGCTGTATCCCGCGTAGACGAGCGAATCGTTTGTCAGCAGGTCGCGAAGAACATCGTCCGCACCACTACGCGCCATCTGGGCACGCAGGACGAACGTGTTTCCGCCCCGCACCCAGAGCATGCCGAATCCCGCCAGCCGGTCTCTCAGCCCGCTCGTGCCGCCGTTCTGCGTTCCTATGTAGTCGCGAAGATCGACTTCCTCCGGAGAGAACCCCAGGCGCCGCAGCGGCGCCACATCACTGACCACCGCTGAGGCGCGAGCGGACGGTGGCCAGGCGTCGGCTGCTGCCGCGATCACGCCCACCCGTCCCGGCTTTCCGACGAGCGACATCAGCGGTGCGGGGTCGGCTCCGAACCGGTAGGACGACAGGAACAAGCGCATCGCGGTCAGATCGTGAAAGTGAGATTGTCGACGATCTGCTTGCCGACGGCGGTGTCACCGCCGAGGGTGATGGCGTCGCGGTGATCCGCGGCCTTCACCCGGCCCCCGGCAAGACGGGTGAACAGCCGGGAGTCGAGTGTGATCGTCGTGGTGGCGTCGCCCGGCAACTCGTCCACCACCGCTGCGCGCCCGTCGACGGCGACGTGGATCTCTCTCGCGAGCGGACCAGTCAACTCGAGGGTGATGCGCGAGCCCGACGGCGCCTTGCCACGCTTTCCGACGAGGAACCCGACCGCTCCCATGATCTCCTCGAACGCGGTGTCACCGCGGACACCTCCCTCGTCTCCGGCAACACCCAGCGCGTCGCGGATGTCGAGTTCGTGCATCCAGCAATCGAACACGCGGACGCGCATGAACCGGAGATAGGGTGCTGGGCCGACCGGTGTGGCGGTCTCGGCGTCGAACATCTCATCCGTCATCTGCGCCAGTTCGGAGCGCCTGCGCTCGGTGATGTCCCGGAAGCGGTCGAGCATCTCGGTGCCGGGGCGCCCGCGCAGTCCCTCTACCCACCGTTCGTTGAACGCTCCGATCTCGTTACGCACATGCGCGAATCCGTGGACATCGACGGTGGTGTGCGGTGCCGATATCCCCGCGAGCATCGATTCGGTACCGATCAGGTGGGCGGCGACGTCGTGCACGGTCCACCCAGGGAGGGGGGTGGGCGTGAACCAGTCGTCACCCGTCACCGAGGACAGCAACTGGTCGAGCACGTCCCATTGTTCGTACAGCGCGTCGAGTATCCGTTCCTTCTGTAGGGCAGTCACGTCTGATGGCCCTCCTCTCGCTTCAACTGTAGGACCTTGCCGGGGAGTGGCCCGGTGTTTTGGCCACGGGAAAGTCTGCGGCCGGTGAGCGTGAACGGGCCCCGTCCGCGGATGCCTGTGGTAGACCGATGATGAGAATCTCCATTAACAAAGGAGCGTGGATGTTTCCCGGAAATTTTGTCGCCACCACCCCGGACAAGCCGGCCGTCGTCCGGCCGTCGACGGGGGAGCAGCTCACCTACCGGCAGCTGGATGAGCGGTCCATCCGGTTGGCGCGACACCTGCGTGGGCTCGGCCTGAAGGTCGGGGATCACCTGGCTCTGGTGTCGAGCAACGACCTCCGTGTTCTGGAGGTCTACTGGGCGGCCCTGCGATCGGGCCTCTACATCACCGTGGTGAACTGGCACCTCACCGCGGACGAAGCCGGCTACGTCGTGAACGACTGCGGAGCCGCCGTTCTCATCGCCTCGGCTGATGCGGCGCGGGCGATTCCCACCGACCCGGCCCACTTGCCCGGCGTCCGGCACCGGCTCGTCTACGGCGGTGAACTGGACGGCTTCGACAGCTACGACGCGGCGGTGGCGGCGCAGTCCGGTGAACCACTGGAGACGCAACCTCGTGGGCGGGACATGCTCTACTCGTCGGGCACCACCGGAAGGCCGAAGGGAATCAAACCCGCACTGCTGGAAGGTGAAGTCGACTCGACGACGGACCCGTACACGGCGGTGTTCGCGCCCATGTACGGATTCGACGCGGACACCGTCTACCTGTGCCCTGCGCCGCTGTATCACGCGGCGCCCCTCCGCTTCTGCGGCACCATCACGTCCGTCGGCGGAACCATCATCCTCATGGACAGGTTCGATGCAGAGGAGGCGCTGCGCCTGATCGAGAAGTACGAGGTGACGCACAGTCAATGGGTGCCCACCATGTTCGTGCGAATGCTGAAGTTGCCGAAAGAAGTTCGCGAGAAGTTCGACGTGTCGAGTCTGAAGGTGGCGATTCATGCGGCAGCCCCCTGCCCGCCCGAAGTGAAGCGTGCGATGATCGACTGGTGGGGCCCGGTGATCCACGAGTACTACGCCTCCACCGAAGGTGCCGGCGCCACGTTCATCGACAGTGCGCAGGCACTCGCCAAGCCGGGATCCGTCGGGCATGACGGGGTGATGGGCATCGTGCACATCTGCGACGACACCGGTGCGGAGCTGCCCACCGGTGAGATCGGAACGGTGTACTGGGAGCGCGAGGAGCGGCCGTTCGAATACCACAACGATCCGGCCAAGACCGAAGCCGCAACCCATCCCAGTCATCCGACGTGGACCACCAGCGGTGACATCGGATACCTCGACGACGATCGGTTTCTGTACCTCACGGACCGGGCGGCCTTCATGATCATCTCCGGCGGGGTCAACATCTATCCGCAGGAGTCCGAGAACATTCTCACCATGCATCCCAAGGTTTTCGACGTTGCGGTGATCGGTGTGCCCGACGAGGAAATGGGCGAACAGGTCAAGGCTGTGGTCCAACTCGTCGACGATGTGGAGCCGTCGGATGCGGTCGCCCGTGAACTACTGGACTTCGTGCGGGACCGGGTGACGCACTTCAAGGCGCCTCGGAGCATCGATTTCTCGGACGACCTGCCGCGCACGCCCACGGGTAAACTCGTCAAGCACAAGCTGCGGGCACGGTATCTCGCGGGCGCGAAGACAATTGGCTGATCAGAGAGTCCCCGCGTTACTGCGCGCGGGGACTCTCGGCGTCCGTTCTCGTGGAACGACGGCGGGAGACTGCGTACCACACGACTCCGACGGCAAGGAGTAGCGCCGCACGCAGCCAGGTGGCCGCGCTCTGCTGGGTGAGCAGCGCCACGCACGTGACGAGGGCGAGGATCGGGAATACCGTCGGGGCCCGGAAGTGCCGGTGCTCCACCGCATCACGACGCAACACCAGGACCGCGATGTTGGTGCTGATGAAGACGACGAGCAGCAGCAGAACCACCGTCTCCGCCAAGGCCGACAGCGAACCCGTGACGCACAGAGCCATGGCGACGGCGGTGGTCGCCACAATCGCCACCCAGGGAGTCCGTCGCCGCGGGAGGACCCGTGCGAACGGACGCGGAAGCAGTCCCTCGGACGCCATTCCATACGTGAGCCTGCTCGCCATGATCATCGTCAGCAGTGCGCCGTTCGCGACGGCGACGAGCGCGATCAGACTGAACAGGCGAGGTGGAACGCCGACGTCGGCGGCGGAGACCACTGCCAGCAGCGGACCGGACGATGCGGCGAGTTCGCCGGCTGGCAGGACCACCGAGACCGCCAGTCCGACGAGTACATAGACGGCCCCCGCCGTCAGCAACGCTCCGAACAACGCCCGCGGGTACACCGTGCGCACGTTGGTCACCTCTTCGGCGACGTTCGCGGACGTCTCGAACCCCACGAACGAGTAGTAGGCGAGCAGTGCGGCGGCCAGCACCGCGAGCGCCGGCGAACGGCCGTCGTCGAATTCGACCACCCGGCTCAGGGTGCCGTCACCACGTCCGAGCACGATGCCGGCCAGAACCACTACCAGGACCAGGCCGGTGACCTCCACCACCGTCATGACGACATTGGCGCGCATCGACTCCTTGATTCCCCGGGCGTTGAGCAATCCCACGAGGAGAAGGAACACGAGTGCCGCCGGGACGGTCGGCACATCCACGAACGCGGCGAGGTAGTCGCCGGAGAATGCGAGTGCGAGCCCCGCAGCGCTCGTGACTCCGGCGGCGAGCATCGAGAACCCGACGAGGAACGAGATCAGCGGTGTTCGATACGCCCGCTGGGCGAACACCGCCGCCCCACCGGCGCGCGGATACTTGGTGACCAGTTCGGCATACGAGGTCGCGGTCAGCAACGCCATCACCAGTGCCAGCAGCAACGGCACCCAGACTGCGCCGCCCACCTCGCCGGCGATGACCCCCACCAACGCGTAGATTCCGGCACCCAGCACGTCGCCGAGGATGAAGACGAAGAGGAGCGGACCCGTGATCGCGCGGGCGAGAGGGGTCCCGTGTCCGGCGTCCTCGTCGAGGTGGTCGGCATCTCCCTCGTTTACTTGCCGGGCGGCGCGTCGCATAGTTCATCCCGTCTGGCACGGTGACGTGCCGCCACCTCGGATGCAGTCATGTACCGACGAGACACGGTCCCAAACTGAGGACAGTTAGGCGGTCCGTTCGCACCCGCACCGTGGACACCGCGGTGCCATCCGGTCCGTCAGGAACAATCCGCAGTCGGGGCAGACACGGTCGAGCCAGCACACGGAGTCGCCGCCCAGATCCTCGTCCGTAAGGTCGCCGGGGTCCGCCTCGCCCGTCACAGCTGACCGCGCAGATAGTCGGCAAGGACTTCCGCATGACTGTGGGTGACGTCCTTGGTGGCGGTCAAGAGAACGATGGGGCGTCCGTGCGCGAGCTCCCGAACCCTCGCGACAGCCTTGCGTCCCGGCGGGGAGTCCAGCTCGGACACGTACCGTTCCCGGAACTCGCCGAATGCGGCGACGTCGTGTGAGTACCAATGGCGAAGCTCGGTCGAGGGTGCGAGATCACGGGCCCAGTCGTCGAAGTGAAACGCATCCTTACGGAGGCCGCGCGGCCAGAGGCGGTCGACGAAGAGCCGGAGTCCGTCGCCGTCGGTGGGGTGGTCGTAGACCCGTTCCACCACCACTGGTGAGTCGACGTCCGTCTCCGGACGTGCCTGTCGTTTGTGCATCACCGAACCTCCGCTTCTGTGCGGGTTTCTCTCCTCACCCTACGACGCGGCCGTGTGTGACTGGCCTCACAAACTAGACGAAAGGCGGGTGAGAACGGCTGTTCGGACTCGATTCAGACAGACTCCGGCCGGCTCCTCTGTTCACTACGTCACGCGGTCTCTGGCTATCATCAGCTGAAATCAGTCGAGGCTGGGGACATATTCCGCTCATCAACGGTTGGTTGCCGCTCGTCGCGGCATGCAGACCATCTACCGCAGGAAGTCGATAAATGGATACATCGCAGAGCGCGGCGCAGCCGCGCCCGACGGTTGGCGTTCCTCGTGAGTCGAACGAGGGCGAACGTCGGGTAGCGCTGGTGCCGAAGATCGTGGCCGCATTGACGGGTAAGGGTGTCGATGTGGTGGTCGAGTCGGGTGCCGGACTGGGCGCACTGATCCCGGACGAATTGTATGTCGGGGCGGGCGCGAAGATCGGCGATCCGTGGTCGGCGGACGTGATCGTGAAGGTCGCGCCGCCGTCGGACGAGGAAGTGGGCCGGCTGCATGCCGGGCAGACGTTGATCGGGTTCCTCGCCCCCCGCAATCAGGACAATCAGGTCGCCGCGCTGAAGTCGGCGGGGGTGGCGGCGTTCGCGGTCGAGGCGATCCCGCGGATTTCCCGCGCCCAGGTGATGGACGCGCTCTCCTCGCAGGCGAACGTGGCCGGATACAAGGCGGTGCTGCTCGCGGCGTCGGAGTCGACCCGGTTCTTCCCGATGCTCACCACCGCGGCCGGCACTGTCAAACCCGCGACCGTGCTGGTCCTCGGTGTCGGTGTCGCCGGCCTGCAGGCCCTCGCCACGGCGAAGCGGCTCGGTGGCCGGGCCACCGGCTACGACGTGCGCCCGGAGGTGGCCGATCAGGTTCGCTCGGTCGGTGCGCAGTGGCTCGATCTCGGGATCGACGCCGCCGGTGAAGGCGGGTACGCCCGCGAACTCACCGAACAGGAGCGCGCGCAGCAGCAGCAGGCGCTCGAGGACGCGATCAAGGGCTTCGACGTCGTCATCACCACCGCCCTGGTGCCGGGACGTCCGGCCCCCCGGTTGGTGACCGCCGCCGCGGTGGAGGGCATGAAACCCGGCTCCGTGGTGGTCGACCTGGCCGGAGAGACCGGCGGTAACTGCGAGCTCACCGAACCCGGTCAGACCGTGGTCAAGCACGGGGTGACGATCTGCTCGCCGCTCAACCTGCCCGCGTCGATGCCCGAGCACGCCTCGGAGCTGTACTCGAAGAACATCTCCGCGCTGCTCGAGTTGATGTTGGTCGAAGGCCGGTTGGCCCCCGATTTCTCGGACGAGGTCCTGGCCGCGTCCTGCGTCACCCGTGAGGAGGGTGTGTCCTAGATGTATACCGAATTGTTGGCGAACATCGCGATCCTGGTGTTGTCCGGGTTCGTGGGGTTCGCGGTGATCTCGAAGGTCCCGAACACGTTGCATACCCCGCTGATGTCGGGGACGAACGCGATCCACGGGATCGTGGTGTTGGGTGCGTTGGTGGTGTTGGGCAAGGTCGACAATCCGCCGTGGGGTCTGCAGGTGATTCTGTTCGTGGCGTTGGTGTTCGGAACGATCAACGTGGTCGGTGGTTTCGTGGTCACCGACCGGATGCTGGGAATGTTCAAGTCCAAGCCCGCTTCTCCCGCCGCTGCTGTTGCTGAGAAGGGTGGGGACAAGTAATGGAGTACTTGGTCAACGTGTTGTACATCGTGGCGTTCGCGATGTTCATCTACGGTCTGATGGGTTTGACCGGGCCGAAGACCGCGGTCCGCGGTAACCAGATCGCCGCGGTCGGCATGGGTGTCGCCGTGGTCGCCACCCTGATCGCGATCCGGGACACCTCCAACTGGGTGCTCGTCGTCGCCGGTCTGGTGATCGGTGTGGTCCTCGGTGTGCCGCCGGCGTTGCGGACGAAGATGACGGCGATGCCGCAGCTGGTGGCGTTGTTCAACGGGGTCGGCGGCGGCACCGTCGCCCTGATCGCCTACGCCGAATTCCTCGACTCGGACGGGTTCACCGCCTTCGCGCACGGTGAGTCGCCGACCGTGCACATCGTGATCGCCTCGCTCTTCGCGGCGATCATCGGGTCGATCTCCTTCTGGGGATCGGTGATCGCGTTCCTCAAGCTGCAGGAAACCCTGCCCGGCCGCCCGATCGGCATCGGCCGGTTGCAGCAGCCGCTGAACGCTCTGTTGCTGATCGGCGCCGTCGCCCTCGCGGTGATCATCGGAATCAAGGCGATCGACCCGACCGGACCCACCAGCGGGTGGTGGATCGTCGGAGTCCTCGTCCTCGCCGCGATCCTGGGGTTGATGGTGGTGCTGCCGATCGGCGGCGCCGACATGCCCGTGGTGATCTCGCTGCTCAACGCGCTCACCGGCCTGTCCGCCGCGGCCGCGGGTCTGGCCCTGAATAATCAGGCGATGATCGTGGCCGGCATGATCGTCGGCGCGTCGGGTTCGATCCTGACGAACCTGATGGCGAAGGCGATGAACCGGTCCATCCCGGCGATCGTGGCCGGCGGGTTCGGTGGCGGCGGGGCTGCCGCGGTCGCCGATGACGGCACGGTGAAGACGGCGAAGTCCACCTCGGCGGCGGACGCGGCGATCCAGATGGCCTACGCCAACCAGGTGATCGTGGTCCCCGGCTACGGGCTGGCCGTCGCGCAGGCCCAGCACGCGGTCAAGGACATGGCCAAGCTGCTCGAGTCGAAGGGCGTCGAGGTCAAGTACGCCATCCACCCGGTCGCCGGCCGGATGCCCGGGCACATGAACGTGCTGCTCGCCGAGGCCGATGTCGAGTACGACGCGATGAAGGAAATGGACGACATCAACGACGAGTTCGCTCGCACCGATGTCACCCTGGTGATCGGGGCGAACGATGTCACCAACCCGGCCGCCCGCAACGACCCGTCGTCGCCGATCCACGGGATGCCCATCCTGAATGTGGATCAGTCGAAGTCGGTGATCGTGCTCAAGCGGTCGATGAACTCCGGGTTCGCCGGTATCGACAACCCGTTGTTCTTCGCCGACACCACCTCCATGCTCTTCGGCGACGCGAAGAAATCGGTCGCCGACGTCACCGAGGAACTCAAAGCCCTGTAGGCGGCTCCGCCGCTCGTGAGTGGTTAACGAGTCCCTGCACTCGTTAACCACTCACGGGCGCGAAGCGCCTACCGGTGGCGGGAGAAGACAATAGCCGCGGTGTCGGGCCGAAGCGCCTCACGCTCCGCGGCGACGGGGGAGTACAGCATCAATATCGACGCCAGCGCCCACCAGATCGACGCCACAACAAGGCTCGCCACGAGCCCGTAGACGCTGATCGGTTCGACGAGGGCTGCGGCCCCTGCGACGCCGAGGATCAGAGCGAAGCCCAGTCCAGCGACCACGGGCCGGAATCGCGGCGCCGACACGAGGATCGCCGAGCCGTACAGGGCAGCGACGGCGACGACATGGCCGCTGGGCAGCAGAACGGTGGGAGCATCCGACGCCCACGCCCGGACGGCCGCGCAGGTGAGGTTTGCGCCGAGACAGAGCAACAGGATCGCGCCGATTCCGTACGACAGTTTCCGCACCGTCGCGACCACCGCGAGGACGACGGTCGCGACCAATACGGAGTTGACGTCGACGACACTGATCACCTGGTCCGCGATAGACCGTAACGGCTCCGGGAACGAGAGCGCTGTCGAGGCGGGTTTGACGAGATACAGCGCGCACAGCAACACCACACCTGCCGCCGAGACGGCAAGACGGTGAACGCTGCGGCGCAGCGTGCTGTTCGATTCGGTCACGGTCTCCAGCATGCCAACCCACGCTGAACGAACTATGAGAGCACGCTGTGATCCCGGTGTACGGAGTGGGGTGTTCGCCGGACCGCACCGGCACACGCTGCAGCGATCAACACACATCCCAGCGGCACGACCATCGCCGTTGTGAGGGGAATCACTTGAGTGATCCAGCCGATGGCGGCCGGGCCTGCGAGGAATCCCACGTATCCGAGTCCGACGACGCGGGACATGTTGGTGCCCGCGGATCCTGAGCCGAGGTTTCCGGCGGCGGTGAAGATCTGGGGGACTCCACCGGACAGTCCCAGGCCGAACAGCGCCCAACCGAAGATCGTGAGCGGGAGGGCCCCGGACACCAGCACGAGCGCCATTCCGCCGCCGGCGAGCAGTGCGCCGTAGCGGACGACGGCGACGGGCCCCAGTGCACCACTGACCCGGTCGGCGGTGAACCGTCCTACCGTCATCATCACCGAGAAGGCACCGAAGGCGAGGGCGGCGACTGAGTCGGAGGTGGCGAGGTGCTCCTTGACTTGCAGTGCGCTCCAGTCGTTGGCGGCGCCTTCGGCGAGCATGAGCACGAACGCGATGCCGCCGAGCCCCAGGACTCGCGCCGACAGTCGTCCGTGTGCCTTCTCTGCGGATCCGTCCGTCTTCGCGGTGCGCGGCCGATCCTGCATGAGCCACCGCGCACTCGCGCCGACGACCGCGATCCCGACACCCCCGGCGACCAGGAGTGCCGCGGCCGGTGTCCAGTCGGCGGCGAGTGTCGCGGCGCCGACGAGCGATCCCGCGACCCCGCCGACGGAGAAGAGAGCGTGGAAGGCGGACATGATGGGCCGCCGGTAGCGCTGTTCCACCTCGACGGCCTGCGAATTCATCGACACGTCGAGGGCCCCGTTGGCGAACCCGAAGACGAGAAGTGCGAGACCCAGCTGCCACGCCTCGGTGGCCAGTCCGGGGCCGATCGTGGCGACCGACAGTGTGAGCCCGGCGGCGATCACGGTCCGCCTGCTTCCGAACCGGTCGGCGAGGGGTCCGGTGAGTTGCATGCCGAAGATGGCGCCGATCGCGAGAAGGAGGAGCAGCGATCCGAGCGTGGAGTGGCTGATGCCGGTACGGTCCTCGATCGCGGGAATATGCACCACCCACATCCCGAGGAGGAACCCGTTGATCCCGAAGATCGCGAAGATCGCAGCCCGGGCGGATCTGAGCGGTTCGGGTACCCGTGCGCGCTTGTTCACCGCGGGCGGTTGAGAAGTACTCACGGGCTCAACGTACCGAGGCTCAGAGTTGTGCGAGCAGCGCGACCGGATCGTGCAGCATCGCGGCGACGGAGGACAGGAACTTCGACCCCTGTTCGCCGTCGACGACGCGGTGATCGAAGGACACACTCAGTGTGGTGACCCAGCGGACGGCGAGTTCGCCCTCGTGTACCCACGGCCGCTGGGAGACGCTGCCCAGGCACACGATCGCGGATTCGCCGGGGTTGATGATGGGTGTGCCTGTGTCGACACCGAAGACACCGACGTTGGTGAGCGAGATGGTGCCGCCGGTGAACTGAGCGGGATCGGCTTTACCGCTGCGCGCGATGGCGGTCAGTTCGGTGATCGCCCGGCAGAGTTCGAGCAGGCTCAGCGACTGCGCTTCTCTCACGTGGGGGACGACGAGACCACGCGGAGTGGCCACGGCGATACCGAGGTCGACGTAGTGCTTGGTGACGATCTCCTGGTGCTCTTCGTCCCAGGAAGCGTTGAGATCGGGGTGCTCACGTAGGGCAACAATCATGGCCTTCGCGGCGATGCTGAGGGGAGTCACCGACAGCCCCTCGAATTCCCTTCGACCCCGGAGACGTTCGAGGAGTTCGACCGAACGCGTGACGTCGACGGTCACGAATTCGGTGACGTGGGGCGCGGTGAACGCACTGCGGACCATGGCGGCGGCCGTCTGCTTCCGCACGCCCCGCACAGGGGTGCGAGTCTCTCGCTCGCTCGGCCCGGCCGCCACGCGCGGTGCGGCGGAACCGGCGTACTCCTCGACGTCGTGCCGGGTGACGGCCCCGGACGGACCCGTGCCCGGGACAACGGTGAGGTCGATCCCGCGTTCGCGTGCTGCCAGCCGGGCGGCCGGCGAGGCGTCGGGACGCACGGGTTCGGGCGGTGCCGTGTCCTCCGGCGTCGCGGCCGCGCGTGGGCGTGCACGCCTGCTCTGTGCGGCGGCCTCGGGTCCGTATCCGACCAGCACTGGAGTCCGCGTAGGTGGCGTGTCCGACGCCGAGTCGGTCGCGATCCTGATGAGCGGTGTTCCCACCGGCACGGTGGCCCCGGCGGGAATCAACAGCTCCTCCACGACACCTGCGTAGGGCGACGGTAGTTCGACCAAGGCTTTGGCGGTCTCGACCTCGGCGATGACTTGATTCAGTTCGACGCTCTGGCCGACCTCGACGGACCACGACACCAACTCGGCCTCGGTCAACCCCTCGCCGAGGTCGGGCAGGCGGAATTCCTGCGCCAACGGACACTCCTCTCCTTCGGGCCTCTCCTTCGGGCCTCACTTTCGGGCGAACCGGTCAGGCCGCGAGGCTGCGGTCCACGGCGTCGAGCAGGCGATCGGCGTCGGGAAGGTGGTGACGTTCCAGCTTCGCCGGGGGATAGGGAATGTCGAAACCGCCGACGCGCAGAACCGGGGCCTCGAGCTGGTAGAAGCACCGCTCCGATATCCGGGCGGCCACCTCGGCGCCGAGGCCGAGGAACGTCGATGCCTCGTGTGCCACGACGAGCCGGCCGGTTTTGCGGACCGACCGTTCGACGGTGGGGAAATCGATCGGGGAGAGGGACCTCAGGTCGATCACTTCGAGGGAGTTGCCCTCCTGCTCGGCGATGGCCGCAGCCGACAACGCCGTCGGTACGACGGAACCGTACGTGACTATCGTGGCGTCCGAGCCCTCGCGCAGTACACGCGCACTGTGCAACGGCAGGTCGGGTGCAGCGTCCACATCGAATTCTGCTGTGTCCCAATACCGCCGCTTCGGTTCGAAGAACACCACCGGGTCGTCCGACGCGATCGACTGCTGGATCATGTGGAAGGCGTCACCGGGGTTGCTCGGGGTGACCACCCGCAGTCCGGCGGTGTGCACGAAGTAGGCCTCGGGGGACTCCGAGTGATGTTCGACGGCCCCGATTCCACCGCCGTAGGGAATCCGGATGGTCAGGGGTGCCGTCACCTTTCCCTCCGTGCGGTAGTGAATTTTCGCGACCTGCGAGACGATCTGGTCGAAGGCCGGGTACACGAAGCCGTCGAACTGGATCTCGCACACGGGCCGGTATCCGCGCAGCGCCATACCGAAGGCTGCGCCGATTATCCCTGATTCGGCGAGCGGGGTGTCGATCACGCGGTTGTCGCCGAAATCCTTCTGCAGGGTGTCGGTGACCCGGAAGACTCCGCCGAGGCGTCCGACGTCCTCACCCATGATCACGACCTTGCGGTCCCGTTCGAGTGCGCGCCGCAGACCCGCTCCCACAGCCGCACCGAGCGACATTCTTGTGGTGCTCATGACAGTGCCTCCTCGGTGTCGGTGACCGCTGCGAGGTACGCGGCGTACTCGGCGCGCTCCTCCTCGAGGAGCGGATGTTCGCTGGCATAGACGTGATCGAACACGCTGAGCGGCGGCGGCGTGGGTGCGCCGACGGCCCCCGACCGGAGTCGCGCCGCGATCTCGTCGGCGGTGGTCCGGACCCGGGTCAGGAACGCCCCGTCGAGCAGGCCTTCCCAGTCGAGCAGGCGGTGCATGCGGTCGATCGGATCGCGGGCCTTCCATTCCGCGGTCTCCGCCGAAGACCGGTACCGCGTGGGGTCGTCGGAGGTCGTGTGGGGACCCATCCGGTAGGTGATGGCTTCGATGAAGGTGGGGCCGCTCCCCTCGCGTGCGCGCTGCGTGGCCTGGCGGGTGACGGCGAGGACGGCGAGGACATCGTTGCCGTCCACCCGGACGGCCGGCATCCCGTAGCCGGCGGCACGCTGGGCGATCGGAACGGGACTCTGCAGGTGCACCGGTTCGCTGATCGCCCATTGATTGTTCTGGCAGAAGAACACGACCGGGGCATTGAAACTCATCGAGAAGCCCAGTGCCTCGGCGATATCTCCCTGGCTGGTGGCACCGTCACCGAAGTAGGCGATGGTCGCGATCTCGGCACCGTCGAGGTGGGCGCCCATTGCGTATCCGGTGGCGTGCAGTCCTTGAGATCCGACGACGATGGCCGGGTTGGTGACCTTCACCGCGTGTGGATCCCAGCCCGAATGGGCGGTTCCCCGCCACATCCGAGTCATTTCTGCGGGGTCGACGCCGCGGCAATAGGCGACGGCATGCTCGCGGTAGCTGACGAAGGCGTAGTCGTCGGGGCGGAGGGCTCGGGCCGAACCGACCTGCGCTGCCTCCTGGCCGAGCATGGGCGCCCACAGGCCGAGTTCGCCTTGTCGTTGCAGAGCAGTGGCTTCCACGTCGATGCGGCGCGTGACAACCAGATCTTCGTACAGTGCGCGCAATTCGTCCGGACCGATATCGCGCACCAGGTTCGTGTACTCGGGCCGTAGGACCCGTCGGCCGTCCGGCTGTAGGAGCTGGACCGGATAGGCAATCTTGTCGACCATCGGACTCACCTCGCTGTGTCGAGTCCCGGGGACCTTGTGAGTTCGCGGGAGACGTGCGCTGCGTTCAGGACATGTATGTGTCCTACTTCACAGCATCCACGGGAACGCGAACTGCGCAAGTGGTCGCATTTCGGTATAGCAACTTGCCCAGTCGACGAGCCCGCGGAGGAGTCGTACTGCGTCTTATGACCAGTCCGGACGCCGCCGAAGCTGAACTGTTATGGAGTGGTGATCCGATGATCCGTCCGGCGTGGAGGTCTCGGACCGAATCCACCTCACCGTTACCGCCGGTGCGTCACGGTTCCCACCGCACCGGGCCCCCGAGCGGTTAGCATCGAGCGCGTGAATGCTGTGGGGTTGAACGAAGATGCCGTCTCCGCGTGGATTGCCGGACTCGGTGTAGGAGCGATCGCACCGCTGAGCTTCGAACGGATCGGAAACGGTCAGTCGAACCTCACGTATGCGGTCAGTGATGCAGGTGGCGGCCGATGGGTGCTTCGGCGTCCGCCGCTCGGAAACCTGCTCGCCTCGGCGCACGACGTGGTCCGAGAACATCGAATCCTGTCCTCGCTGCAGGGTTCGGACGTGCCGGTGCCGAAAATTCTCGGACTCATCGAAGATCCCGAGGTGACCGACGCCCCACTCGTGTTGATGAGTTACGTGGCCGGCGTGGTGATCGACAGCATCGGGGTCGCCAAGAAATTGACACCCGAGCAGAGGCGCGGTGTCGGGCTCGCGATGGCGCGCGCGCTCGCGAAGATTCACGCCGTCGACCTGGCGGACACCGGGCTCGAGGACCTGGCGAGCCACAAACCTTATGCAGCAAGGCAATTGAAGCGTTGGGCAGACCAGTGGGAAAAGTCCCGTACCCGGGATGTCCCGGAGGTCGAGCAGCTGGCGGACATTCTCCAGCGCAACATGCCCGAGCAGAAGGAGCTGTCGCTCGTGCACGGTGACTTCCATCTGAGCAATGTCATCACGTCGCCCGAGGAGGGCGAGGTGCTCGCCGTGGTGGACTGGGAACTCTGCACCCTCGGAGATCCGCTGGCTGACGTCGGTGCACTTCTGGCCTATTGGCCGGAGGCCGGTGACGAGGATGCCGGACCCTTCCCTGCTTCCACGCTGGAGGGTTTCCCGACGAGGGCCGAACTCGTGGAGGCGTACACCCAGGAAACCGAGCGCGACGTCACGCACGTGGGTTATTGGCACGTGCTGGCACTGTGGAAACTGGCGATCATCGCCGAAGGCGTCCTGCGCCGGGTGACGGACGATCCACGAAACCAGGCCGAGACAGGTGCGCCCACGGTCAAGCTGATCGACGGCATCATCGCCCGGGCCGTGGCCACGGCGGAGGCCGAAGGCCTGCGCTGAACCGAGGCGCTGCTCAGTGGTGCCGGGCGCTCACTTCGTGCCCGGCACCACCAATAGCTTTGCCGCACTGAGAATGTCGGGCGGGATGGGCACCGGCGTGCGCGTCTTCGCGTCGACGTACACGTGGACGAATCGGCCGAGAGCCGCCAGGTCGAGGGCCTTGTCGCGTTCGTCGAGTGCCTCGCCGCGTTCCCGGAAGATGGCGAGCGCATACACGATGCTGCGAGTGCCGAGCCGCTCTATCGACAGTCCCACTTGGAGGCGGTCCGGGAAGGTCAGTTCACCGAGGTACTTGCAGGATGTCTCGGCAACGACGCCGATCGCCGGCAACTCCCGGATGTCCGTGCCCGTTTCCGCGATCAGCCAGGCGTTGACCGCGGTGTCGAAGTACGAGTAGTAGGTGACGTTGTTGACGTGCCCGTAGTGGTCGTTGTCTGCCCAGCGGGTGGGTACCGGCCAGAGGACCGGGAAGTCGTCGGCGGTCGGCAAGGCGGGAACGTCGTCGTGTGTCATCGCCTCGACCTTAAACGTCGAGGTTCCCGTGCCCTGGGCAGGCCCGCCGGACGTGCCGCGCATCGGGCAGAATCGCGTCCTATGTCCGTACCCGACAGTGACGTGCGTTCGCCTTCTTCCGCCGCCCAGCCGGTCAGTGCGGGAATCGTCACGGCCCTGGTGGGATTCACCAGTTCCTTCGCCGTGGTCCTCACGGGTCTGACCGCGGTCGGCGCGAATTCCGCCGAGGCGGCGTCGGGCCTCCTCATACTGTGTGTGACGCAGGCACTGGGGATGCTGTGGTTGTCGCGGCGTTATCGCATGCCGATCACCCTCGCCTGGTCGACGCCCGGCGCCGCGCTCCTCGCCGGGGCCGGGACCGTGGGCGGTGGTTGGCCCGCTGCGGTGGGCGCGTTCGCCATCGTGGGTGTTGCGATCCTTCTCACCGGGTTGTGGCCCCGGCTCGGGCGGGCGATCGCCGCAATTCCTTCCGCGTTGGCGCAAGCGATGCTGGCCGGGGTGCTGCTGCCCCTGTGCCTGGCCCCGGTGCTCGCGCTACGGGACGCACCGCTCGCCGTCGCCCCGGTCGTGCTGGTGTGGCTGGTTCTGCAGCGGTATTCCACACGGTGGGCGGTCCCGGCAGCATTCGCCGCCGCGGGTGTGGTGATCGCGGTCAGCCTCGTCGTCGGGAAAGTCGGACTGGACGCCAGCGCTTTGCTGCCGGGGCTGGTGCTGACGACACCGACGTGGTCCTGGCAGGCATTGATCGGGATCGCCGTGCCGCTGTACATCGTGACTATGGCGTCGCAGAACATTCCCGGCACCGCAGTGATGAAGTCCTTCGGATACGAGGTCCCGTGGCGGCCCGCGATGCTGGTGACGGGGATCGGAACCCTGGTGGGGGCACCCGCCGGTGGGCACGCCATCAACCTCGCGGCGATCAGTGCCGCTCTCTCCGCGGCACCCACCGCCCACCCCGACCCCTGGAAACGGTGGCGTGCGGCCTTCACCGCAGGCTGGGCGTATCTGGTCCTCGCGGCCTGCTCGGCGGCTGTGGCCGCGCTCATTGCGGCGGCTCCGGTGGGCGTAGTGGAGACGGTGGCCGGTCTCGCCCTCCTCGCGACTCTGGGTGGTGCGCTCGCGTCGGCGCTCGCCGACATACGCGAACGGGAAGGGGCTGTCGTCACTTTTCTGATCGCGGCGTCCGGGGTCAGCGTCCTGGGAATCGGTTCGGCCTTCTGGGCGCTGATCGCCGGATTGATCGTGCGGACGGCCCTGCACTTCCGGAGATAATGGGCCGATGACGACCATCGAGGTAGTGCAGGGCGACATCACGACGGTGGCGGTGGACGCGATCGTCAATGCGGCCAACTCCGCCCTTCTCGGCGGCGGCGGCGTGGACGGAGCGATCCACCGTGTGGGCGGACCGGACATCCTGGCCGAGTGCAGGAAGTTGCGGGCGACGACACTGCCCGACGGACTGCCTGCAGGTGAGGCCGTGGCCACGACGGCGGGAAGGTTGCCGGCCCGGTGGGTGATCCACACCGTCGGACCGGTGTACTCATCTTCCGAGGATCGATCACACCTTCTGCGGGGTGCGTACCTGAGCAGCTTGCGCGTGGCGGCCGACCTCGGCGCGGAATCGGTTGCCTTCCCCCTGATCTCGGCCGGTGTCTACGGGTGGCCGGCCGACGACGCCGTCCGTCAGGCCGTCAGTGCAGTGCGCCGATCGGACAGCGGTGTGCCGCGCGTCGTGTTCGTGGCGTTCGACGCTCAGATGGCGGAGAGGCTTCGTGCGGCGGTCGGGTGATCCGCGACCCGCGCCTGTTTCACGACCGCGAATACTCCGACGCCCGCCGGATCTCTTCCGGAGAGGGGCGGACGCCGGTGTACAGGACGAACTGCTCGGCCGCCTGCAGGGCGATCACCTCGGCGCCGGTGATCACGGTCTTGTGGCGTTCGGCCGCCGCTCTGATCAACGGCGTGGTCGGGGGCATCGCCACCACGTCGAACACGGCCTCCGCCGCCTCGATCGCGTCCAGTTCGAACGCCAGAGCGTCCTCCTCGGCACCACCGGCCATCCCGATCGGCGTCGCGTTGATCAGCAGGCCCGGACGAGCGTGACCCAATTCGGATTGCCACGAAAAGCCGTACTGCTTCGCGAGCGCGCCGCCCGTCTCTGCGTTTCGCGCCACCACGGTGACATCGGTGAACCCGAAGTCGCGTACTGCTGCCACCACCGCCTTGGCCATCCCACCGCTGCCCGCGACGGCGACGGACAGCGAGTGTGGAAGTGCGTTCTCCCGCAGCAAGTTTGCCACTGCCTGATAGTCGGTGTTGTAGGCGTGCAGCACGCCGTCCTCGTTGACAATGGTGTTCACCGACTCGATGACCGACGCCGACGAGTGCATGACGTCTACGTGGTCGATCACCTGCTCCTTGAACGGCATCGAGATACCGGCCCCGCGGATACCGAGTGCACGAATCCCGCCGACCGCGGCCGGCAGGTCGGTGGTGGTGAACGCCTTGTAGACGTAATTCAGACCAAGCTCACCGTAGAGATAGTTGTGAAATCTGGTGCCGATGTTGCTCGGTCGACCGGAAAGCGAGATGCAGAGAACGGTGTCTTTGTCGAGCGTGTTCATCAGCGCAATACTAGTGGTGGGCTCCCATCCGCGCGTGTTGCCGGCTCCGAATACCCCGTGACCACAACAAAGGAGCACGGCTGCATGACTACCACGATCGGTGACCGGCCCCACGCCGCACGAGCGCCCGAGCGGCGACGGCATCTGTTCTCCCGTGCACTCGCGGGAGTGATCGCCGCCGGTGTCGTTCTCGCGGTCGGTGAACTCATGTCGGTGCTGATCGACCAGAACAGCTCGCCCTTCTATGCAGTGGGTTCCACCACGGTCGACCGCAGTCCGGCCTGGGCGCGCGAGTTCGCCATTTCGACGTTCGGAACGAACGACAAGCCGGCGCTCTTCGCGGGGATGACACTGCTGATCGTGTTGCTTGCCGCAGCGGCAGGCATCGTCGAGCGACCGCGCGCCCCCTTCGGCAGTGCCATCCTCGGAATTCTGGGCGCAGTCGGCGTATTTGCCGCCACACAACGCCCGAGCGCCTCGTGGGTCTACGCGGTGCCGACGCTCGCAGGGGTCGCGGCCGGAATCGTCGTACTCCGCATCTTGACGGCGGCGGCGCAGATGCCGGAAGGGGCCGATGGTGCGGATTCGCGGATGCCCCGCCGAAGGTTTCTCGTGCTCGCGGCCACTGCTGCTGCGGCGGCAGCGGCGGCGGGAGCTGTCGGACGGTATCTGGGCCAGCAGATCGCCGGGGCCATCGACAACCGTCGGAATTTCGCGATTCCCTCGGTCGCGGACAAGGCGTCTCCGATCGCTCCGGGAACCGACATCGGCGTACCGGGGGCCACCCCGTTCGTCACCGCGAACGACGAGTTCTACCGCATCGACACCGCGCTGCGTGTCCCGCGGATGACGACGGACAACTGGGAGCTGCACATCCACGGAATGGTGGACCGGGAACTCACCCTCACGTGGAACGACCTCGTTGCACGGACCCCGGTCGAACGGATTATCACGTTGACGTGCGTGTCCAACGAGGTCGGGGGAGTCCTCGCCGGCAACGCCACCTGGATCGGGTACCCGATCAGGGATCTCCTCGACGAGGTGGGCGTCGGTGCCGAGGCCGACATGCTGCTCTCGACGAGTATCGACGGCTTCACCGCAGGTACCCCGATCGAAGCATTGCGCGACGGTCGCGACGCAATTCTCGCGGTGGCGATGAACGGTGAGCCCTTGCCGTTCGAGCACGGCTACCCCGTGCGCCAGGTGGTGCCCGGTCTCTACGGTTACGTCTCCGCCACCAAATGGGTGGTGGATTGGGAGTTCACCCGCTTCGACGCGGCCGAGGCGTACTGGACGCAGCGGGGGTGGGCCGAGAAGGCACCGATCAAGACCGCCTCCCGCATCGACGTGCCGGCTCCCTTCGCGCCCTTGGTACCGGGTCCGGTACTGGTCGCTGGAACCGCCTGGGCGCAGCGCCGAGGAATCGAGACGGTGGAAGTGCGGGTAGACAACGGCCCGTGGGAAAAAGCTGCGCTCGCACAGCAATACACCATCGACACCTGGCGTCAATGGACCTGGGAATGGCAGGCGACACCGGGCCTGCACACACTGCAAGTGCGGGCGACGGACCTCAGCGGCAACGTACAGGTCGAGGAACGGACGCCGCCGATTCCAGGCGGCGCCACCGGGTGGCACACACGCTCGTTCACGGTGTCCTGAGGAGCTCACGGACACCTTTCCGCCACATCGGCGAGTGCCTTCCGGTCGGCGACTGTGACAGGAAGGCCGTACTCGACGGCGACGCTGAGATACTTGCCCGCATAGAAGCAGTGATACGCGGGATTCGGCGGAAGCCAGTCGCCGGGAGTCTGGTCTCCCTTGTCCTGGTTGTCGTCGCCGTTGACGGCCAGCAATTCGAACATCACGTCGTTGGCGAACCGTATTCGGCGCTCCAGTGGCCACGTGGACGCACCCATGTCCCAGGCCGCGGCCAACGGGTAGACGTGGTCGATCTGCACGGCCTTGGCGTCGCTGCGGTCGAAGGTGACGAGATCGCCGGAGTACGGGTCCGCGAGGACCCCGCTCAGCACGACACACTCCCGGGTGCCGTCCCGGAACGACACCGATCGCAGGTCGGTGGCCAGCACGTTGTTGCGGGTGTCGCATCCGTCGTGCCCCGCTGGAGCGCTCTGGGCGTCTGTCCACGCCGGACCGAAGACGCACTGTTCCTTGCCTGAGCACCCGCGTTGGTACCCACCCGGGTGCGGGCGGGACTCGACCGTCTCGACCTGTGCCAGCAACTGTTCGATATGCTCGCGCGGCGGACTGCCGGGCGCCGGGCCCGGCCCGCTCAGATCGAGGATCGATACCCCGCAGCCACTGACCGCAAGAGCCCACAGCACGACATACAGAACCCTCATTGCGTCCCCCCGGCGCTCGACGAGTGTCCGAACCGTCGACCCGCAGTATCGCGCGGGCCACCGACACGTCAGGTGAAGGGTAACTGCACGGCGGCGATCGAGGACAGGTGGGCACCGTCGTGCCCGATCACCCACGACCCACCACTCTCTCGGCACTCCGCCAGGACGTCGAGGGTGCGGAGGAGGAAGAAGATGGCTTCGCTGGGGACCGGCGTGATGGCAAGTTGATGCGCCTCACCGTGTTTCATCCCGTCGAGCCAGACGCCGGACTGCCCGTCGAGGCGGATCGTCACGATGTGCGTTGCGTCGACGAATGCATACTTCCGCTGCTCCCACGGGGTGGTGAGTGCGTATCCCTGCTCGAGAACCTGAATGAGGATGCTCATGGGCCGACTCCGAGTCTCCGGCGTGGCGGGCGGACAAGTTCCAGCATCTCACCTGCCGCCTGCACGACGCCATGGCCCGGGCGGCGGAAATGTCGACACGGCGCTCGACCTCCGGCCGCTCTACCCGGCACTACTCGGATCGGCGGTGAACCGGTCGAGGACGGCGCGCGCACATCGCACGACCGTCGAGCGGTCGTAGGAGACCACGTAGTCGAATTCGCGTTCCGAATCTGCCTCTCCGCGGTGAAGATCCACGGCGGAGAGAACGCAACAGAAGTGGGGGCCCAGTACCACGACGTTCCACTCCTCCACCAGCTCATCGTCCGCCGCGAGGGGAGCCTGATGAATGCCCTCGTCCACCGTGTGACCCATGCCGACGCCGTACACACCTGCGTAGGCGATCCGGCTCGCCATGTTCTGCCAACGGGTACGCGTCCGGTCGGTGAAGTGCTCGGCGCGCTGGAAGGTTGCCAGCACCAGGGTTTCGGGCCCCGCGGCGGCGGCGTGCGTCTCGAGGGTGGTGCTCATGGTCACCAGGAGTCGCTTGAGACTCTGGACAGCGGTGCGCCCGGAGGAGGCGATGGCGTGTGGTGAGCGCGAGTCGTGGTCGGGAGTGTTCCAGGTCGGCGCCGGCGGGAACGGCTCGACAGTCGCGGAATCCGGCCTCGACGCCGGGGCCGACTCGATGTCCTCGAGATGCTCGCCGACCCCGTACGTCGCTCCCAGGCTGAGCGCACGCCGGCGCTGCACCTCGGTGCCCACTCCGGTGGCGACCACCACAGCGCCGGAACTCTCCACGCGTGCAGCCACCGCATGCGCGGTGCGGGCGATGTCCGAGTCCGGGCGACGCGTGATCATGGCGGGCGCGAGGAGGATGATGTCCGGCTCGATCAGTGACAGCAGTGCGATGGCTGCGGGGTGGGTGCCTACCTCGTCCACAGCGATGAGCCTTCCGCGGCCGCGTGCATCCGCGACGGCCCGCAGTGCGCGGGACGGATCGGCACTGAATATCGCGGCGGTGACCACGACGATCTCTCTGCGCAGGCACCCGGCATCGGCTGCGCGGTTCTCCAGGCCGGGGAGGGAGTCGAGGTCGATCGACACCAGTACGGGAACGCCGTCCGCTGTTACCGTACCGGCGACGTCCCAGGTGAGATGGTCGAGCTCACGCTTCTCGTTCATGGCCCGGGCCACGGTCCGCAGTGCTTCGGGGGTCGCGAGTGGGCCTTCCACGGGCCCGCGCAGCTGCACCTCGAGAGCGGCCAGCGCCCCATTGTCCAGGCGTCGCACGGCCGCCGTGTACGGCGAGACTGCCAGTCCGCCCACTTCAGCATTGTCGACGGACCGGTCAGGATTGTCGACGGACTGGTCAGGGGCGAGAACGAACATGCCGCGATTCTCGCACTCGTGAACGTGCGCCGCAGCAGGGCACGGAGATCGCCGTTACCGTTCCGTGACTATTCGTTATCGCTTCGTGACTTTGTGGTCGCCGCCGCGACATGAGCGGCGGCAACGATCAGGACAGCGTCGTACGGTTTGGTCTCAGTAGAAAAGGTGGCGAACATGAGTGACTCACCGAAAATCGGGCGTTACCACGATGCTCTCCTCGCTCTCACCCTGGCGACAGATCGACCCGCACGCCTCGCCGAGACGGCGGCAGGTGTAGGTGTGCGCGTCGATCTGACGCTCGGCTGTCACCTCCTGGCGATCGCCACGGCCGACGGCGCCCTGCGGGATGCCGACGCCGATGGTGGCTGGACGGTGCACTTCGTCGGCCGCGGATCGGTCGACGCCGAAGAACCACTCGTCACCGTGCACGGCGACTGGCTCGTCGATGCGGTCGACCAGGTCTTGGCCCGAGTCGGTGCGCTCGACGGCCGGCAGTTGTGCCGCCCGACCCACAGCCGGTCCACACGCTGGCCCTCCGCCGCTCGCGAAGCTGTCTGACGGGACGAGCCGAGCGACGGGCGACTAACCCACCTCGATCACGACCTTGCCCGCGGCGTGGCCGGACTCGACCAGCGCCAGTGCCTCACCCGCCTGCTCGAGCTGGAAGCGGTGGGTGACCCGCGGGTCCAGGACACCGGAGGCCACCAGGGCAGCCAATTCGGCGAAGACTGCGGTGGTGCGTCTGCGTTCCACGCTCGAACCGCCGAGATCACGGGCAGCGAGCGGGTCGCCGACGCTGACGATAGCGGCCGGATCTAGGACGAGCCGGGCCGCTTCGGCCAGCGCGTCGCCCCCGACCAGGTCGAATACGGCATCGACCGGCTCCGATATCCGTGTCGCCAAACCGGCGCCGGACTCGACCCACTCCGCGCCGAGCGACTCGACCACGTCACGCTTACTCCGGCTCGCGACTGCGAGAACACTGACGCCCCGGGCTGCCGCCAATTGCAGCGCAGCGACCCCGACGCCGCCGCCGGCACCGATCACGAGTAAACGGCTTCCTGCGGGCAGGTTCAGCGTGGACATCGCGTCGTAGGCGGTGCCTGCTGCCACGGGAAGGGTGGCGGCGTCGGCGAAGGAGACGGACCCGGGCTTGTGTGCCGTCGACGACGCATTCAGCATCGTGTGATCGGTGTACCCGCCGTAACCGGTGGCCGTCGCTCCGAACACGGCATCGCCGACCGCGAAGTCGGCGACCCGAGGACCGACCGCGGTGACCACTCCCGCCACCTCGCGGCCCAGCACCGCCGGAAGCGTGACGGGCACGGTGTCCTTGCGGGTACCTGCCCGCACCTTCCAATCGGCGGGATTCACCCCGGCCGCGTGCACAGCCACCTGCAGCTGTCCGGGGCCCGGGAACGGGACGGCAACGTCGAAGAACTGCTGGGTTTCGGGGCCGCCGTACTCGCGGAAGCCGTATGCGGTGCTCACGCCTCAACTCCTATCACGGACGGCGCGTTCGCGGATCGGGCACGACGAAGCCCGCCGGGCATCCCGACGGGCTCATTGTCGACAGGTCAGGAGCTGCCGAACAGGCCGCCCAACGATCCTGTGCCGCCCCCGCCGCCACCCTCGCCGCCCATCAAGGGTCCGAGCGCCTCGAGCAGGGCGAGCAAGCCTTCGAGCATCTGTGCAAAGTCCATGTCTTCCTCCGATCACTGCAGTGGTTCCGGCAGCGATCCGTGGTGCGCTTCGGCGCGGACAGCCGCCACCCCGTTCATCGGTCCGGCACCGGCCACGGTTACACCGAAAATGCAGGGACTTCGGATGCTGTCGGCTCCGCCTGATTGGATGGGTCCATGCTGCACGGTCTCTGGACACCCGGTTCGGGACTCATGCTGTGGGTCGAGGACCGGGATCTCGTGGCCGAGGAGTCCGCCGCCGATGCTGTCGGCCGGGTATTGCAGCGCAAGTTCCGGCACCATGTCAAGGTGCCGATGCCGGCGCCCTCGGGTCCGGAGCTGGTCGAGTGGCCGGCGGTGGCTTTGGCCCCGCCCGATGCCGCGGGGTTCCTGCTGGCGGTGTCGCCGTGGGATTCGCGGATCGCCGGCGATTTGCGATACCTCGCCCATACGGTGCGCGGAATCGAGCGATGGGCGCGTGCCGGTCGGGTGGTCCCCGAGACGCATCGTGCGGAGGGCACATGGTGGCCGCGTTGGCGACTGCTCGGCGGTGAACGACAGCGTGCCTGGCTGACCGAACTCACTGTCGCGATGCCGCCGGTGCAGCGCCACGGGAGCGGCGCCCGCTCCGTGCTGGACGACCTCGTCACCGAACTCACCGACCCGATCACCCGTCACGTTCTCGGGAACCGCCCGCTCGACGGTCGGCGCAGCCATCCGCCGCATCCGTTCCTCGCCGCGCTCGTGCACGGCGATTCCTACGAAGAGGGAACGCCGCAACTGTCCGGTTCGCTCGACCGCTGGCGTGACAGTCTCACAGTGGACGAGCCCGAACTGGTGTTGCGCCTGCTCGAACCGGACGACGCCGACGTCGAGGGGGACTGGGATCCGGACACCGCCCTGTGGCGGCTGGAGGTGTGCCTGCGTCCGGAAGGCGAAGCCCCGGTTCCGATTCCCCTGCACCACACGGACGCGAGCCGCCTCCAGATCGGTGTCCGCAAATTGACGGAGGCCGTGTCGGCGTATCCGCGACTGCAGGACGTGCCGAGCGACCCCGACAGCCTCGATCTGTTCCTCCCTACCGCGGTAGTGATCGACCTGGTGGGGCATGGTGCGGTCGCGTTGAAGGAAAAGGGCATCAGCCTGTTGCTGCCTAGGGCCTGGAGTGTGGCATCTCCGTCCATGCGGTTGCGGGTCAGTTCGCCGGGAACCCCGGCGAGCGCGGAGAACCGGTCGGTCGGCAAGGACCAGTTGGTGCAGTACGACTGGGAGCTGGCGCTCGGGGACACCGTCCTGACGGCCGCCGAAATGACTCGATTGGTCAATTCCAAGAGCGATCTGGTGCGGCTGCGCGGTGAATGGGTGCGGGCCGATTCCGAAGTGCTCGCTCGCGCGGCACGCTACGTGACGGAACGGCAGGGAAGTGGCGACCGTGCCATCGTCGACTTGATCAAAGACCTTATTGCCGATGATCTCTCGCGCCTTCCGGTGGACGAGGTGACGGCGAGCGGGTGGGCTGCCGCGTTACTCGAAGGCGACGTGCAGCCGGAGCAGGTTCCGGTCCCCGATCGGCTGGACGCCATCTTGCGGCCGTATCAGCAGCGGGGGCTCGACTGGCTGGCGTTCATGAGCAGGCTCGGACTGGGGGCCGTCCTCGCCGATGACATGGGCCTGGGTAAGACCCTGCAACTGCTGGCGTTGCTGGCGCACGAGAACGCGCCTTCGCCGACGCTTCTGGTGTGCCCGATGTCCGTGGTCGGCAACTGGCAACGAGAGGCGGCCCGCTTCGTTCCGACCCTGCGTGTGCATGTCCACCACGGCCCGCAACGGCTGACCGGTGAGGAGCTGACGGCTGCGGTCGGTGCGAGTGACCTGGTGATCACCACGTACGCGTTGCTGGCACGCGACCTCGCGCAGTTGAAGGAACAGCAGTGGCGCCGGGTGGTGCTCGACGAGGCGCAGCACATCAAGAACTCGAAAACGTCCCAGGCCAGGGCTGCCCGTAGTATCCCCGCTGCGCACCGGGTGGCGTTGACCGGCACACCCGTCGAGAACCGGCTCGACGAATTGCGTTCCATTCTCGATTTCGCGAATTCCGGCATCCTCGGCTCCGAGGCGATGTTCCGCAAACGCTTCGTCGTTCCGATCGAGCGGGAACAGGACGAGACCGCCGTGGCCCGGCTCCGGGCCGTCACGTCACCGTTCGTGCTCCGGCGGGTCAAAACCGATCCGGCGGTCATCGCCGACCTCCCCGACAAGTTCGAGATGACGGTGCGCGCCAATCTCACCGCAGAACAGGCGGCGCTGTATCGGGCGGTGGTCGACGACATGATGGCGCAGATCAAGGACAAGAAGGGGATGAAGCGCAAGGGTGCCGTGCTTGCCGCGCTGACCAAACTCAAGCAGGTGTGCAACCATCCTGCGCACTTTCTGCGGGACGGGTCCGCGGTGACGCGCCGCGGTCAGCACCGGTCGGGAAAGCTCGGTCTTGTCGAGGACATCCTGGACTCCGTACTGGCCGACGGCGAGAAAGCGTTGCTGTTCACCCAGTTCCGCGAGTTCGGCGATCTCGTGGCACCGTACTTGTCGGAACGTTTCGGTACCGCCGTGCCGTTTCTGCACGGAGGCGTCACCAAACAGAAGCGCGACGACATGGTGGCGGCATTCCAGGGTGACGGCGGACCGCCGATCATGCTGCTCTCACTCAAGGCGGGGGGTACCGGGCTCAACCTCACGGCGGCCAATCATGTCGTGCACCTCGACCGATGGTGGAATCCGGCAGTCGAGAACCAGGCCACCGACCGGGCGTTCCGCATCGGGCAGCGCCGAGACGTGCAGGTGCGGAAACTGGTGTGCGTGGGCACGCTCGAGGAACGGATCGACGCGATGATCGCGACCAAACAGGAGTTGGCTGATCTCGCGGTCGGAACCGGTGAGAATTGGGTGACGGAGATGAGCACCGAACAGCTCGGCGAGCTGCTGCGACTCGGCGACGAGGCGGTCGGCGAATGACGGATCGGCGACCGGCACCGCATTTCGCTCGGTACGGCTCACGACGACCGGTGCAGGGCGGCCTGGCAGCACGCTCGCGGCGGGGAGCATTCGGCCACACCTGGTGGGGACGGGAACTGGTCGACATCATCGAGTTCGTCGGCGACAAGGGGCGGATGAGCCGTGGCCGCAGCTACGCGCGCAGCGGACAGGTCGTCTCCCTCGAAATCCGCCATGGGATGGTGACCGGCGAAGTCCAGGGCAGCCAGCTCCAGCCGTTCGTCGCAACCGTCTCGATCGACCGGCTCGACGAGGGCGAGATCGCCGAATTGGTCACGCTGGTGCGGAAACAGCCCGGCAGCCTTGCGATGCTCGCGGGTGGGGCAGTGCCGGAAATTCTCGGCCCCCTCCTGCTACCGTCCGGCTCTTCGGCGCTCCAGTACGACTGCACCTGTCCGGACGACGGCTGGCCGTGTAAGCACGCCGCTGCGGTCGCATATCTGACCACGGAGCGGATCGACGAGAACCCCTTGGAGATACTGACCCTGCGCGGGGTCGACCTCGACATGCTGATCGAGGGAGTCGGCGGTGGCACCGCCGAGGAGGATGTCGCCGATTGGTTCGGTGACAGCGCCCAACTACCCGCCCTGCCCGACACCGACTTCCGGGCGGCGGTCGACGACCTCGACCCACTGCTGCTGCGCAAGGCGATCCGATCCGTGTGTGCCGACGAGCGCGAGGTGGACGCCGCCATCGCGGACCTGAACACGCTATATCAGCATCTCCGTTGATCCTGGCGTTGGGTGATGTGGTGCTCCCCGCCGTGAGCGGGAGAATCGGTAGGTGACCCTGCACGAGCTGTGGGCAGCGGCCTGGCCGATGATCGTCGGTGCGGCTGCCGGCATCGCTGTGTTCTGGCTGCTGCTGGTGGTCGCTCTGATGCGAGCGAATCCCGGGACTATGCCCGTTACCGATGTACTTCGGTTGTTGCCGGACGTCGTGCGTCTCGTGCGTCGACTGGCAGGAGATCCCACGCTTCCCCGGGGCATCCGCATCCGGCTCACGCTTCTACTGATCTACCTCGCCGCACCGATCGACGTCATACCCGACTTCATCCCCGTCATCGGATATGCCGATGACGCACTGGTGGTGGCTCTCGTTCTACGCTCGGTGACCCGTCGAGCGGGCGCACACGCACTTGCCCGGCATTGGCCCGGCACTCCTGAAGGTCTTGCGGCCGTACAACATATCGCGCAACCGCGAGCGCACCGTCGTGCCTGACGGTGCGTTCGGAGGGGAAGCGCTCCGGAAAGCCCGCTCCGGGTCAGTGTTTGAACACGTCCTTGACTCGCTCGGCGGCCTTCTTCACACTGGCCTTCCGTTGATCCGCTTTGCCGATGTTCTTCAGCTCGTTGTCTCCGGTGGCCCGGCCGATCGATTCCCGGGACCTTCCCGCAGCGTGCTGGACGGCGTTCTTGGCCTTGTCGACGATGCTCATGGCGTGCTCCTCCGAGTGGATGACGTCCACTGCAATCCTAATCCGATTGCGGTACGGCCACCTCGACAACTCATCGGATGCACATCCTTTCGACGCACCGCCGGCCGCACCGCGGACTAGGCTGGCGTTCGTGCGGTCGGCATCGGGCCGACCGGTGATCGGGAGGAGCCTGCCGTCAGCCGCAAACGCTGTGACATGCGCGAGTTCACCTATACCGAGGTGGGCGCCAGTCGCGACCTTCCGTTTCCGAGTGGATACCACCATCTCGACGAGCAGAAGGTGATCGGTCGTGGTTCCGCAGTGTTCGACTCCGCCGTCGCACAGCTGTTCACCTGGGGGATGCACCGCGGCGCCGGCGTGAAGGTCGGCCTCGATACTCCTACGGCGACTCCCGACGCCGCCGTCGAGCTTCGGTGGGGGATCGGTCCGGTCGGACTCACCTTCTGTTGCCGGGTGATCTACGTCGTCGACGAGCCCCGTGTCAAGGGTTTCGCCTACGGGTCGCTCGAGGGACACCCGGAAACGGGGGAAGAGCGATTCGTCGTCGAACACCGACCGGACGACACCGTCGTTGCGAGCATCTCCGCTTTCTCGCGGCCCGGCCGGTGGTTCACCCGACTCGGCGGCCCCGCGAACCGGGCAGTGCAGAAGGTGATGACGCGGCGCTATCTCGACGCGTTGGTGTCACAGAAGCGATAATTTCGCGTCCTGCTGTCGGAGAACTGCATGCACGGCCGCGCCGTATGCCAGATGCGGGACGATGTCGCTGAGCCAATCCTGGACCGACCAATTCCGCGGATCACTGATGCCGCGGACGGCGATCGGGATGTCCGTGGCAGCCATCGCACCCGCACCGATGGCTACGGCACCTACTGTCGGCGACAAGCGAATTCCGGTGCGGCGGACCAGGCCGGCGCCCACTGCAATGCCCAGGCCCACAGCAATTCCGCCGAGTGCGCCCAGCCCCGTCCGGCGGGACTGCATGGCACTTCCGCGCCCCGGTATTCGAACTCCGAGACTCGCGGCGACCGAATCGATCGTCTCTTCGGGGACCGTACTTGCGGGACGGCCGCGGACCACCATGTCGAGATACGTCACCGTGTTGAGTGCGGTCACCCCGGCCGCTCCGGCGACGAGCCCGGACGTGACTGTGTTCATGACGACCCTCCCCGAAAATTCGGCCGGATGCAGCGCGGATGCGCTCACAGAGCGAGCATCCCCACTCGATGGAGTCGGCAAACCTCACGGGTAGCAGTCGGCGGCTGCCGCTGCGGTCAAGCCAAGGACAGCCGCTCGACGTGCCGCACAGCGGCCTCGAGGTGCCGGTCCGCGGTGGTCAAATCCAGACGGGCGTCACTGAGATTGTCGATCACCTCGAGCACCACGGATTCGTCGCTGCTGGTGAGCAGGCTCCGGTCGAGCAAGTCGAATGCTTCGGTAAGGTCCTTGATCCGCTGTTCGAACGCGTTCAGATCGGACCGCAGTCGAGCGGTGGACTGGACAAGGTCGTCAACCGTCGCGGTCATGCCGGCACCCCTCGTTCGCACCTCGTCGGGTCGCGTCCGCGGAAAAACCGGGCGGCCAGACTCCACGAAATAGATACCACCGTTCCTTGATCGGTAAACCACGCGCGCCGAATGCTTTCGTCGACGGGTATGCCGGAAACGACGCGGGTTATGGTCGTACGGTGACCGATCCGTGGCAGCCCCGCGCGGCCGGAGTGCTGGAACTTCCGTCGGGTCGACGCGTGCGCGGACGGGGGCTGAGGCGCCCGGTTCCGCCCGCTCCCCATCCCACCTTTGCGCTGTATCTGCTGGGCCGCCGCCCGCCGTCCGTCGAGTGGGAACATCGCTGGCTTCGCTGGCCCGATTTCTGGTTGCCGTCCGATCGCAGCGAGGCGACGGCTGCGCTGCGCGAAGTGTGGGCGCGCGCAGAGTCGGATCGCGTCGAGATCGCCTGTGGGGGAGGCGTCGGGCGCACCGGCACAGCGCTTGCCTGCCTCGCCGTACTCGACGGAGTGCCCAACTCGGCGGCGGTCGACTACGTCCGCCGGCACTATTCTCCCCGCGCCGTGGAGACACCGTGGCAACGCCGGTTCGTTGCTCGCTTCGCGTCTGCCGACGAGCCGTGAGTCGTCGGCATGACCGACGGTTGGCTCACGACGCCCGGCGTCTCGCGATTCGCACCTAGACATGCAAGGACATCCAACTATAGGATGGGCTACATATTCGGAACTCCCTGATTCATCGAGCAAGAAACGGGTTCGCACAATGGTTCAAGAGCTATCCCACTTCGTCGGCGGCAAGCGTATACCGGGTGCCTCCAACAGGTTTGGCGACGTCTACGATCCCAACACCGGTGCGGTGCAGTCGCGGGTGCCGCTGGCGGACAAGGCCGAGACCGAGGCGATCATCGCCAACGCGGTGGAAGCGCAGCGCGAATGGGCCGCTTTCAATCCGCAGAAGCGCGCACGCATCCTCATGAAGTTCCTGCAGTTGGTGCAGGGCGAGATGGACTCGCTGGCACGCCTGCTCTCGTCCGAGCACGGCAAGACCGTTCCCGACGCGAAGGGCGACATCCAACGAGGACTCGAGGTCATCGAGTTCGCTGTCGGCGCCCCGCATCTGCTCAAGGGTGAGTACACCGAGTCCGCGGGCACCGGCATCGATGTGTACTCCATGCGCCAGCCACTCGGTGTCGTCGCCGGGATCACCCCGTTCAACTTCCCGGCCATGATTCCGCTGTGGAAGGCCGGACCGGCCCTCGCGTGCGGTAATGCCTTCATCCTCAAGCCCTCCGAGCGCGACCCCTCGGTGCCGCTGCGCCTCGCCGAACTGTTCCTCGAGGCCGGTCTGCCGGCCGGAGTCTTCAACGTGGTCAACGGTGACAAGGAAGTGGTCGACGTCCTCCTCACCGACGACCGCATCAAGGCAGTCGGTTTCGTCGGGTCCACCCCGATCGCGCAGTACATCTACGAGACCGCTGCTGCCCACGGCAAGCGCGCGCAATGCTTCGGCGGCGCCAAGAACCATGCCATCGTCATGCCCGACGCCGACCTCGACGAGGTGGCCGACGCGCTCATCGGCGCGGGTTACGGTTCGGCCGGCGAGCGCTGCATGGCCATCTCGGTTGCCGTTCCGGTCGGCGAGGAGACGGCCGACGCTCTCGTCGCGAAGCTGAAGGAGCGTGTCGCCGGCCTGAAGATCGGTCGCAGCGACGACGAGAACGCCGACTTCGGGCCTCTGGTCAGTAAGGACGCCCTCGAGCGCGTCGACAGTTACATCCAGATCGGCATCGACGAAGGAGCGGAGGCCGTGGTCGACGGCCGCGGGTTCACTCTCGAGGGCCACGAGAACGGCTTCTTCGCCGGGGCCACCCTGTTCGACAAGGTGACCACCGACATGCGGGTATACAAGGAAGAAATTTTCGGACCCGTCCTGCTGGTGGCCCGTGCCGCCGACTACGAAGAGGCGCTGCGTCTGCCCACCGAGCACGAGTACGGCAACGGCGTCGCGATCTTCACCCGCGACGGCGACACCGCCCGCGACTTCACCAACCGCGTGAACGTCGGCATGGTCGGCGTCAACGTCCCGATCCCCGTGCCGATCGCGTACCACACCTTCGGCGGGTGGAAGCGCTCCGGCTTCGGCGACCTCAACCAGCACGGTCCCGACTCGTTCCGCTTCTACACCAAGACCAAAACCGTGACGCAGCGTTGGCCCTCGGGCAAGAAGGAAGCAGGCTCCGCTCCTGACAACCACTTCGTCATCCCCACCATGAACTGAAACGGAACCCCATGTTTACCTTGACCGATGACGAGCGGGCGATCAGTGAGACGGCCCGTGACTTCGCGGCCGAGCATTTGGCGCCGTTTGCCGTGGAGTGGGATCAGTCCAAGCATTTTCCGGTGGATGTGCTGCGTAAGGCGGCGTCGTTGGGGATGGGTGGGATCTACATTCGGGAGGATGTGGGTGGCTCGGAGTTGAGCCGGGTGGACGCGGCCCGGATCTTCGAGCAGCTCGCGAGGGGGTGTCCGTCGATCGCCGCGTATATCTCGATCCACAACATGGTGACGTGGATGATCGACAGGTTCGGCACCGAGGAGCAGCGCCGTGCGTTCGTGCCGGGGTTGTGTGCGATGGATCAGTTGGGTAGTTACTGCCTGACCGAGCCGGGTGCCGGGTCGGATGCGGCGGCGTTGAGCACCCGGGCGGTCCGCGACGGTGACGCTTACGTCCTGAACGGGGTCAAGCAGTTCATTTCCGGGGCGGGACGTCGGATGTGTATGTGGTGATGGCCCGCACGGGAGACAGCGGGCCGAAGGGGATTTCCGCGTTCATCGTTCCGAAGGAGTCGGCGGGGCTCTCGTTCGGGCCGAACGAGGTGAAGATGGGCTGGAACGCCCAACCGACCCGGCAGGTGATCTTCGAGGATGTGCGGGTGCCGGCGGCGAACCTCCTCGGCAGCGAGGGTGGTGGGTTCCGGATCGCGATGGCCGGTTTGAACGGGGGCCGGCTCAATATCGCGGCGTGCTCGGTTGGTGGTGGGCAGGCGGCGCTGGAGAAGGCGGTCGCGTATCTCGCGGACCGGAAGGCGTTCGGTGCGCCGCTGCTCGACTCGCAGGCGTTGCAGTTCCAGCTCGCCGACATGCGCACCGAACTCGAGGCGGCCCGCACCCTGTTGTGGCGGGCCGCGGCCGCCCTCGACGAGGGGGCTCCGGAGGTGGTGGAGCTGTGTGCGATGGCGAAGCGGTTCGCCACCGACACCGGTTTCGAGGTCGCCAACCGGGCGCTGCAACTGCACGGCGGGTATGGCTATCTGGCCGAGTACGGCATCGAGAAGATCGTCCGGGATCTGCGGGTGCACCAGATCCTCGAGGGCAGCAACGAGATCATGCGGGTCGTCATCGCCCGCAGCATCGTCGGAGGCGCCGGACACGGAAAACAAGGAGCGGCATGAGCGAGACAACCACCACGACCCCCGAGGTCCTGATCGACACGAGCGGCGGTGTGGGCCGGATCGTGCTGAATCGGCCCAAGGCGATCAACGCCCTCAACCACGGCATGGTCGGGCAGATCGCGGCGGCGTTGGCCGCATGGTCCGACGATGATCGGGTGCGGGCGGTGCTGCTCACCGGGGCCGGTGAGCGGGGTTTGTGCGCGGGCGGGGACATCGTGTCGATCTACCACGACGCCAAGGAGGGCGGTACCGGGTCGCGGGAGTTCTGGCGCGATGAGTACATCCTGAACGCGGCCATCGCGAACTACCGGAAGCCGTATGTGGCGATCATGGACGGCATCGTGATGGGCGGCGGCGTCGGGGTCTCCGCGCACGGCAGCGTCCGGATCGTCACCGAACGGTCGATGATCGGGATGCCCGAGACCGGGATCGGGTTCGTCCCCGACGTCGGCGGCACCTACCTGTTGGCCCGCACCCCCGGGGAGTTGGGCACCCACATCGCGTTGACCACCGCCCGCCTCAGTGCCGGTGATGCGATCGCGTGCGGGTTCGCCGACCACTACATCCCCTCGGAGAAGATCGACGCGTTCGTTCAGAAGCTGTCCGACACCACGGTGGAGGACGCGCTGGCCGCGTTCACCGAACCCGCCCCGCCCTCGGAGCTGGTGGCGCAGCAGGGGTGGATCGACGCCGCCTACTCCGCGGGCAGTGTTCCCGAGATCGTCGCCCGCCTGCGCGGCAGCGGGGTGCCCGAGGCTCAGAAGGCGGCCGAGCAGATCCTGTCGAAGTCGCCGACCGCGTGCGCGGTCACCCTACGGTCGTTGCGCCGGGCCCGGGCAGCGGGCAGCCTCGAGGAAGTGCTGAACGAGGAGTTCCGGGTGTCCGTCGCCTGCCTGAGCTCCCCTGATCTCGTCGAGGGCATCCGGGCGCAGGTCGTGGACAAGGACCGCAACCCGCAGTGGTCACCCGCCACGATCGACGAGGTGACCGACGAGGACGTCGACGCGTTCTTCGCCCCACTCGGGAACCTCGAACTCGGCCTCACCCCACCCACCCCCGCCCCGACAGCCGCAGCCGTCCCGGCAGCGGCTTCGACCAGCGACACGCGTCCAGGAGGGACTGCATCATGAGCACGATCGGATTTCTGGGACTCGGCCACATGGGTGGTCCCATGGCGGCCAACCTCGTCAAGGCGGGGCACACGGTGGTCGGCTTCGACCTCGCGCCCGCCGCCCTCGAGCAGGCCACCAAAGACGGTGTCACCGTCGCCGAGTCGGCCGTCGACGCCGTCCGCGAGGCGGAGGTGGTGATCACGATGCTGCCGAACGGCACACTCGTCCTCGGCCTGTACAAGGAGATTTTACCGGCCGCGAAGCCGGGCACCCTGTTCATCGATTCGTCCACCATCGACGTCGCGGACGCCCGCGCGGCGCACGAGGAGGCCGTCACCGCCGGGCACCGCTCGGTCGACGCCCCCGTCTCCGGTGGCGTCGTGGGCGCGGCCGCGGGCACCCTCGCGTTCATGGTCGGCGGCACGGCGGACGACTTCGAGTCCGCGAGGCCGCTGCTCGAGGTGATGGGCAAGAAGGTCGTGCACTGCGGCAACCCGGGCAACGGTCAGGCCGCGAAGATCTGCAACAACATGATTCTGGGCGTGTCGATGATCGCCATCAGCGAGGCATTCGTCCTCGGCGAGAAGCTGGGACTGAGCAACCAGGCCCTGTTCGACGTCGCGTCCAACGCGTCCGGCCAGTGTTGGGCGCTGACCACCAACTGCCCGGTGCCCGGACCGGTACCGACCAGCCCGGCCAACAACGACTACCAGCCCGGCTTCGCGGCCGCGCTGATGGACAAGGATCTCGGTCTCGCCGCGAACGCGCTGAAGACCAACGGCGTCGAGGCGGACCTCGGGCTGCGTGCCGCCGAACTGTACAGCCGGTTCCACGCCGCCGGTGGTGGTGGTCAGGACTTCTCGGCCATCATCAACGACATCCGCGACCGTTCTACCAAGGGAGACCAGTGACCGACTTCGAGACCATCCTGCTCGACCGCAAGGGCCGGGTCGGGATCATCACCCTGCACCGTCCGAAGGCGCTCAACGCCCTGAACTCACAGCTGATGCGCGAGGTCGTGTCGGCGGTGGAGGAGTTGGAGAAGGATCCGGAGATCGGGCCATCCTGATCACCGGATCGGATCGGGCCTTCGCCGCCGGCGCGGACATCAAGGAGATGCAACCCAAGTCGTACATGGACGTCTACCTCGACGACTTCTTCTCCGCCTGGGACAAGGTGGCCGCGGCCCGCAAGCCTACGATCGCCGCGGTCGCCGGGTACGCGCTCGGCGGTGGATGCGAGTTGGCGATGCTCTGCGACATCCTGATCGCCGCCGACACCGCGAAGTTCGGGCAACCCGAGATCAAACTCGGGGTCATCCCCGGGATCGGCGGCTCGCAGCGGCTGACCCGGGCGGTCGGCAAGGCCAAGGCCATGGAACTGTGCCTGACCGGCCGGAACATGGACGCCGAGGAAGCCGAACGCGCCGGACTCGTCTCGAGGATCGTGCCCGCCGCGGACCTACTCGACGAGGCCCTGCAGACCGCGACCACCATCGCCGACATGTCGCTACCGGTCGCGATGATGGCGAAAGAAGCAGTCAACCGGTCCTTCGAAACCACCCTCACCGAAGGAATCCGCTTCGAACGACGAGTCTTCCACTCCACCTTCGCCACCGAAGACCAAAAAGAAGGCATGACCGCATTCGTCGAAAAACGCCCACCGGTATTCAAACACCGCTAGTAGCCGTCACAAGAACTGTTGCCCCGCACCGAAAAACACGGTGCGGGGCAGCAGTCTTCTCACCACTTGGTGGGGGCGTCTCCGGTGTCGAAATCGCCTGCCTCGCGGCGCAGTTCGGCGAGGATCGTGACCAATTGTTCCAGCTTGTCGCCGGACACTCCGGGACTCGAGAACACCTGGGCGTTGAGTCGCTCGGTGGACTCGACGGCCAGTTTCCTTCCCGCGTCGGTGATTTCGATCAGCGTCGCACGGCGATCGCTCGGATGCGGGACACGTCGCACGAGATTCGCCGTTTCGAGCCGGTCGACGGCGTTCGTCACGCTGGTCGGGTGAACCTGAAGGCGCGCGCTGGCCTTCGCCATCGGGAGCGCGCCGGTGCGCGTGAACGTCAGCAGTGTCAACAATTCGTACCGGGCGAACGTGAGCCCCGACGGCTTGAGCACCTCTTCCACCCGGGCCATCATGATCTGCTGTGCCCGCATCACCGAGGTCACCGCAGCCATCCCGTCGGCAACATCACCCCAGCCGTGCTTCGTCCACTGCCGGTGGGCCTCTTCGATGGGATCGAGATGAAGTGGTGACGGTGGTGGCATGCGTCGATCATCCCATGTCGGGTGACGGGCTGCGAAAGCGCGCGGACTGTGTCGTCAGCGCGCGTCCGCCCGCGCGGTGGCAAGCAGTGCCACGAGTCCGAGGGCGACGCACATCGTCATCGTCGCACCGAGGCCGACTCCCGTATTGCCGAGGACTCCGACGAGAGGAGCGATGAGCGCGCCGACGCCGAACTGCAGGGCGCCGAGCATGGCAGCGGCGGTGCCGGCTGCCTCGCCATGCCTGCCGAGTGCCAGTGCCGGGGCGTTGGGCAGGACGAACCCGACACCGGCGAGCAGGAACCACAGTGGAATGACGAAGCCGACCAGACCGCCGAGTTCGAGGTAGGCGGTCACCAGCAAGGCGGCGCCCGCTACGGTCGCGAAGGCCAGTGAGGCGATCGTGATCTGCTGAGGCGACCACCGGGCGAGGGCGCGGACGTTGAGCTGGGAAGCGCCGATCAGAGCGATCGCGCCTGAGCTGAACAGCAGCGCGAACTGCTGCTCGTCGAGGCCGTACTGATTCTGGAACACGAAGGACGCGCCGGAGACGTAAGCGAATAACGAGGCCATCCCGACGCTGGAGACCAATGTGAGCACCATGAACTTGCGGTCACCGAGAAGGCTCTTGTACGTCGACAGCACCGAGGAGAGATTGCTCGTGCGTCGTCGCTCCGGTGGGAGCGTCTCCTTCAGGGCGAGTGCGCCGATCAGTGCCGTGAGCGTTCCGATGAGCGCCAGGACGACGAAAATCCCGCGCCAGTCCAAAGCGATGAGGAGCGCGCCGCCGATGCTGGGGGCGAGCACGGGTGCGACACCCAGGACGAGCATCAACCGTGACATGACGACCGCGACCATGTTTCCGCTGTACAGGTCACGTACCACGGCAACGGCGACGACGGCGGCTGCGGCGGCGCCGATGCCCTGGAACACCCGGAGCGCACCGAGCACGGCGACGGTCGGTGCGAAGACAGCGAGTACTGAGGCGAGGACATGCAAGCCGATTCCGGCGATCAACGGTCGCCGGCGCCCGAGGCTGTCAGCGAGCGGGCCGACGATCAACTGGCCGAGCGCGAGGCCCAGCAGCGTCCCCGTGATGGTCAACTGCACGGCCGACGACGACGCTCCGAGGTCGGTGCCGATGTCGGGGAGGGCGGGCAGGTACATGTCGATGGTGAACGGTCCGAGCGCGATGAGTGCGCCGAGCACCAGCACGATCCGCAGGCTCGGCCGATCGGCTGCGGCGGTGCCGGTGTCGGGGGTTGCCTGTGCCCGAAGTCGGGTAGGTGAGGCGGAGGTCTCATCGATAGCCGTCATAAGGGGGGACAGCAACGAGGACACCTGGTTTGTTCCCGCATCGGCGTGTCGGCCCGGAACCGGGATCAGAATCACAGTGAATCGAAATCTTCCGGCGTCGATGTCCTCCGGGCAGTATCAGCTTTACCCCGCGGGTGTGGCTGAGATGGTGAGGCACCGGCCTGCAAAGCCGTTCACACGGGTTCGAGTCCCGTCACTCGCTCGCGGAAGACCGGCAGGCGCACGATGCGCCTGCCGGTCTCGATACGTAGGCACGGGTAGTACCGCGTGCCGATCACCCGTCTTCGAGGCGAATGCTGTGGTCGACGCCTGCGGCCGGAAGCAGACAGTAGAGGCCGCGTTCGCACAGGTCGATCATTTCCGAGCGCGTCATCGTCGGGTGGTCGACCCAGGACAGGACGATCTCTTCCATGAATGCTTGCCATCCCTGGATCGCCGCCTCGAGTGCCGGGGTCGTCGATACTCCGACTTGTGCGAGCGCACGTCCGATCTCCTGGGTGAACGTGCGCCGCATTCCCCGGTAGATCTTTCGCATGCCATCGTCCCCGCTGCCCGCCATGCGCATGACGGCCAAATATATCGCGGGGTGCGCGATCACCGCCTCGGCGAACGTCTCGACACCCGCGCGCAGTTGCGCCGGAAGGGGGAGCGACGTGTCGGGCGTCATCCTCCGCTGCAACTCGGTGGCCGAGGCTTCGAGCACTGCGTTGCGAAACCCGTGCTTGTTCTTGAAGTAGTGGAACAACAGTGGCGACGAGACGCCTGCCTCGGCCGCCACCTGGTCCATCGACAGCTGCTCGAACGGCACCGAGTCGAGGAGTCGCATGGCGACGTCGAGGATCTGCGCGCGCCGATCTGCGGGGGAGCGGGGGGCGGCGGGCATCTCTGCACTCTAAGGGACGGGACGGCACACCCCATTGACTTTCACTCAACGGTGTACGTAACGTCGTGTAACACCAACTGAGTGTGAGGAGCGCAACATGTCGGACTTCGACGTAGTGGTCGACGGAGGGCTGTGGTTCGACGGAACCGGGTCTGTGCCTCGCCGCCGAAACCTGGGCATTCGCGACGGAGTCGTCGTCAGGGCCTCCGCGGAGCCGCTCCCCGTCGGGCCCGACACCGAGGTGATCGACGCGGCGGGCAAGTGGGTGGTGCCCGGCTTCGTCGACGTGCACACGCACTACGACGCCGAGGTCCTGGTCAGCCCCGGCCTACCCGAATCCGTCCGGCACGGTGTCACCACCGTTGTCCTCGGGAACTGCTCGTTGTCGACGGTGTATTCGACACCCCGTGAATGCGCCGACCTGTTCAGCAGGGTCGAGGCCGTACCTCACGACTCGGTGCTGCGCATCCTCGACGACAACAAGAGTTGGCAAAATCCGGCCGAGTACGTCGACGCGCTCGAATCGCTTCCGCTCGGTCCCAATGTCGCCGGTTTCATCGGGCACTCCGACATTCGCACCCGCGTGCTGGGGCTCGGCCGCGGCACCGACAGGCGGGTGAAGCCCAGTGCCGGCGAACTCGAGCGGATGGGTGCGATGGTCACCGAGGCACTCGACGCGGGTTTCCTCGGTCTGTCGTCGATGACGAATGCGCTCGACAAGATCGATGGCGACGAATATCGTTCGCGATCTTTGCCTTCCACTTATGCACGGTGGCGCGAGTTCCGCTTCCTCAACCGGATCCTGCGCGAGCGCGGCAAGATCCTGCAGAGCGCACCCACGATCAACCTGCATCCCAACATTCTCGGATTCTTCGCGGAGAGTTCGGGTCTCGGCCGCCGCAGGCCCCTCAAGACGTCGCTACTCTCCGCGGCGGATTCTAAGGCGTACCCGTCGATCGTGTACTTCATGCTCGGTGCTGCGCCGCTGCTCAACAGATTCGCCAAGACCGACTTCAAGTGGCAGCACCTGCCCGTGCCGTTCACCGTGTACGCGGACGGCATCGATCTGGTGGTGTTCGAGGAGTTCGGCGCGGGCGCGGCCGCGCTCCACCTCAAAGATCAGGTGGAGCGCAACGCGCTGTTGCAGGACGAGTCGTACCGCCGCCAGTTCCGGAAGGAGTACGACGACAAGTTCAGCCCGCGCATCTGGCACCGCAACTTCTACGACGCCGTCATCGTCGGATGTCCCGACGAGACGTTGATCGGCAGCACCTTCGGCGCGGTCGGTGAGCTGCGCGGTGTCCATCCGGTCGACGCCTACCTCGACCTCGTCGTGAAGTACGGCACGGACCTCCGGTGGCGCACCACCATCGCCAATCACCGGCCGAAGTTCGCGAAGAGGCTCGCCGCCAGTTCCGGTGTGCAGATGGGCTTCGGGGACGCCGGCGCGCACCTGCGCAACATGGCTTTCTACAACTACCCCATCCGGTTGCTGAAGCGTGTCAAGGACGCGCAGACCGACCGCACGCCGTTCCTGACGGTCGAGCGGGCCGTCCACCGCCTCACCGGCGAGCTGGCCGACTGGTACGGCATCGATGCCGGTCACCTGCGGGAGGGCGACCGGGCCGATCTGGTCGTGATCGACCCCGCCGGACTCGACGACACGGTCGACGGACTGTTCGAGGCCGAGGTTCCCGAGTACGGCGGCCTGCGAAGAATGGTCAACCGCAGCGACGGCGCCGCTGTCGCTACCGTGATCAACGGCAAGCTCGTCTACCGGGACGGACAGTTCACCGGTGGCTTCGGCGTGCACAAGACGGGGAAGTTCTTGCGCGCCGGGTTGTCCGGTGCGCACGCCCGTGACCGTGTGGAGAGTGATCGATGACAGGCAACGGACGCGTCACCACGTTCATCAGGAACGGGCTGACGTTCGACGTTCGCGACGAGGGTCCGATCGACGGAGTCCCCGTCGTGCTGCTCCACGGTTTCCCACAGGATTCGAGATCATGGGACAAGGTGGCGCCACTGCTGCACAGGCGCGGTTTCCGCACCCTTGCGCCGGACCAGCGCGGCTATTCGGCCGGGGCCAGGCCTCGCGCCTGTTGGGCGTACCGCACCTCGGAATTGGTAGCGGACGTCGTCGCGCTCATCGACCAGGCAGGCCTCGGCCCGGTGCATGTCGTCGGGCACGACTGGGGCGCTGTGGTGGCGTGGGGTATCGCGGCGGAACGGCCCGACCGGATCCGCACGCTCACGGCGTTGTCGGTGCCGCACCCGGCGGCGTTTTTGCGGGCGATGCTCACCAGTCGTCAGATCCTGCTGTCCTGGTACATGTTCGCGTTCCAGCTGCCGTGGATCCCGGAGCGGATGATCGCCTCGGACGGTTACGGCTACCGTGCCCTGCTCTCCAGCGGGCAGGCCCCGGACCGGGCGAAGCGCGACCTCGAATCGATGCGCGACCGGAGTCGAGCCCGGGGCGCCCTGAACTGGTATCGCGCAATGTTTTTGTCCTCGCCGGGTTCGGTGACCGGCAAGGTCCGCGTACCCACTCTCTTCGTCTGGAGCGACGGCGACACGGCAATCGGCCCGGTAGGACCCGAACTGACTGCGCGATTCGTCGACGGCCCGTACACGTACGAGGTGCTGCACGGCGTGAGCCACTGGATCCCCGACGAGGCCGCCGAGCGCCTCGACGAACTACTCGGCAACCACTTGCACAATCACTAGCGATCCGTCGCAACACCTGGCACTCGCCGGGAGGCGCTTCGCGTGGTCTGCGTCTGGGACCATCCAAGAGTGGCGTGCGGTCCTCCTCGCCTTCATGATCTAGGTATCGGCCATCGACCCCCTTGGGTTCGGATGGTGCCGGAGGTGGAAGGAGCCCTGTGCGCAAACCCCTTGCGTTCGCGGCCGGCGGAGTGGTGGTTGCCGGTGTGGCAGTAGGGCTGCTCACTATCGGTGCAGACTCCCACCTCATTCCTGCCTCCGTTCCCGGCGCACCTGATGGCGGCGCTGAAGATACTGGACCGGTGCCAAGCCGAGGAGTGGTCCGTAGCTGGGATATCGAGGGCATGCAGGGCATTATCGACGGCGACGATATTCCAGGTGGATGCCACATCATGTTCGGTGCGGTCGCGGTAGACGGATTCCCCGCATTGTCCGAAGGACAACAGGTGGAGTTCGAATGGCATCGCGCCGAACAGCCCGAGTCGGGCCTTCTCTACGAATGCAGTCGGGCCTGGCCGGCCGGGGAACAGCCCTATGACGAGCCGAAGGCGTTCAGGTCGCGAGCGTGGACGGTACACGCGGACGGCACCGTCGAAGAGATCACCGAGGCGGAACTCGCGGAGCCGGCGCCAGCTCCGCCCCGGATTACCGGCCAGGCAATAGGCACCGTGCAGATGTGGAATGCCGAAGAGGGGTGGGGAGTAATCGACTCCGCTCAGACACCGGGCGGTTGCTGGGCCTTTTACAGCGAGATCGTCGGAGAAGGGTTCCGAACCTTGATTGTGGGTGCCACCGTCACGCTCGACTGGGAACAGGTAACCGATCAGGACGGTTATCGGTATCGAGCCACACGCGTGGAGCAACACGGCAGCTAGCAACGGTCCCAGCCAGTTCCTCCTCACCTACACCGTCGAGCAGTCCGCGCCTGCCCACGATTCGGAGTCAAGCTGAGGATCTCGAGCGCCGGCTGCAGATTCCGGCGAGAATTTACGCTACCGACCGGCTGTCCGCTGTCGGTGAACGCCGCCTCGTCCGGGAACGTAGTCTGGAAGACTCCGGAGGTATGGAACCGCAGCGCAGACTCACGCTGGTGACGGGCGCTCCCGAGCAGCCGCGGGAGGAGCCGCTGGTGCGCGAGCTCTACGGTCGGGTGCTTCGGGACGCGCGCCGGGACCAGGACCGGAGTCTCGAGGATGTCGCCGCAGAGGTCGGCATGTCCAAGCAGTACCTCTCCGAAATTGAACGCGGCAAGAAGGAACCATCCTCGGAAATGCTGCGCGCAGTGTGTGGCGCTCTCGGTCTTCCGGTGGAACACCTGCTGTTCCGGTCGGGGCGCCGGATCGGTGCTACGAATAGAAGCGCCGGCCGAGGAACTCCCACGATGCTCGCGGCCTAGTTCTCCTGGCCCGTGGTGATCAGTGTGTCGGCCAACCCGTAGTCGATGGCTTCCCGGGCGCTGAAGATTCGATCCCGGTCGGTGTCCTGACGAAGACGGTCGATGCTCTGCCCGCTGTGCTTGCTGAGAATTTCTTCGGTCTGCGAACGCACCCGCAGTATTTCGGCGGCTTGCAGGGCGAGATCGGAGATCGTGCCACTGCCCTGCGTGGACGGTTGATGCAACAGAACGCGGGAATGTGCGAGAACGTGACGGTGTCCCTTCGTTCCCGCGGCCAGTAGCACGGCGGCGGCCGAAGCGGCCTGGCCCATGCAGTACGTCGCGATCGTCGGCCGCAGGAACTGCATCGTGTCGTAGATCGCGAGCATCGCCGTGGTGGACCCGCCGGGTGAGTTGATGTAGAGCCCGATTTCCCGGTCGGCGCTGTCTGCCTGAAGATGAAGTAGTTGAGCCATCACCACATTGGCGACACCGTCGTCGATCTCCGTGCCGAGAAAGACGATCCGTTCGTTCAACAGTCGGCTGAAGATGTCGAACGACCTCTCACCCGCAGACGTCCGCTCGATGACATTCGGAATGGTGTACTGGGACATGGCGTCAGAGTCCTATCCTGGGAGCGGTGGTGTGGGGGGCGATTTCGGCGAAGGTCGATACCACCCGGTCGACGATCCCGTACTCACGGGCCTCGTCTGCGGTGAACCAGCGATCGCGGTCGCTGTCTGCTGCGATTTCCTCGACAGGCCTACCGGTCTCGTCGGCGAGAATCTGCTGCGATTGACGTTTCATCCGTTCGAGGCTTTCGGCCTGAATGGCGATGTCGACGGCTGTTCCGCCGATGCCTGCCGAGGGCTGGTGCATCATGATTCGGCTGTGCGCCAGAGCGATTCGCTTGCCTCGGGTCCCGGAGCAGAGAAGCACCTGCCCCATGCTGGCCGCAAAACCCATGGCCACCGTGACCACGTCGTTGGGGATCAGTTTCATGGTGTCGTAGATGGCCAGTCCCGCGAAGACGGAACCGCCCGGCGAATTGATGTAGATGACGATGTCGCGCTCGGGGTCGGCGGCCGCGAGCAGAACCAGCTCTGAGCAGGCACGCTCCGCCATTGCGTCGTCCACTTCGCCCGTGAGGCGGATGGTTCGCTGACGGAAAAGCCGGTCTGCCAGTAGATCGCGGTAGTTGAGGTCGGCAAGTGTGGCTGTGGTCATGACCTCAGTACTACCGCCGTATGAGTACTCGATCGGCGATTGTCTGCTGTGGGCAGACACGGCATCTACTGACGTCGGAACATCGGTGGGCACGATGTGACGCAGATCGCGCGCGTCGCTTCGGGCCCCTCGGACCAAGGTCGAGCTGGGCGTTTACCCCGAAAGGTGTCGGGATTGCGACGAGTAGATGAACTACTCACGAGCGGAAGGTGAACGACGTAAACAGACCGCTCGGCCAGTGGACATCGGTCTGTCTCCGAGTGGATTTGGTGGTTAGGGTGCCCTCATGCACGTTCTGTTCGTTTGTAGCGGCAACGTCTGCCGTTCGCCGATCGCAGAGCGGTTGACGCGCGCCTATGCCGTGGACCGCGGTATTTCGCACCTCACTGCGGAAAGCGCCGGCGTGCGGGCGCTGGTCGGATTCCCCATCGAACCGATCGCGGCGAGAGTAGTGGAAGGTCTCGGCGCCAGCGCCGACGGTTTCACCGCACGACGGCTACGCCCCGAGATGATCAAGAGAGCCGACCTCGTGCTCGCCATGACCGAGCAGCTCCGGGATCGCTCGATGGAGCTGGTCCTCGGGACGAGTCACTGCACGTTCACGCTGCGCGAAGCGCACCGGATCGCGAGGGACACCGGTGCCCGCACCGTCGCCGAACTCGCCGTAGCGCGACGGGACTACGGGCCGATCGAAAATCCGAACATCAGCGACCCGGTCGGGCTGAGCGAGGCCGCGTTCACGCAGGTGGGTGATCAGATCGCCGCGTCGTTGATGTCACTGCTCGATGTACTCGACCTCGAGTCGGCCACGAATCCCGAGGTCGACGAGGCCATGTGTCCGGATCCCGCGCCGGAGCCGGAGCCGGAGCCCGAGCCCGTGCCGACGCCGGACCGGGCCCCCGCGCCGACGGCGGCGCCGACGTTCATGCTGCCCTTGTCGCCGCGACCACTCGTCGCGGCGCGGGCGGCGTCGTCGATCCTCGACTACCCCGTCACCTGGTAGCGCTGAACCGGTAGTCGGCGAACCTCTCATCCACCTGTTCAGCCGAGAGTCCGAAGTCCTCGAGGGTGTACTTGTGGGACGGCCGTCGGTCGCCGGCGCGGCTCTCGGTATGCATGGCCTCCATGGCCGACTGCGCCGACGGGGTCAGCTCGAGGCCGAAATGGGTGTAGACGCCCTCTACGGTCCCCAGTGGGTCCGCGACGAAGTCGTGGTAATCGACGTCGAGGAACTGGGCGCTGTCGTGCCGAGCGCGGACTTCGGTGAACTGCTCGAGCCCGCGCGCCCACAAGTCGAGCTGGCTCTCACCGATCACGTTGCCGCGAAACTTCTCCGACCATCCGTCGGTTGCCTGTTCCGCCAGGCTGCACACCGAGGGGACGATGGTGCGTGGGGGCCGGTGCGTCTGGATTACCACAGCATCCGGATACACCGCGAGTAACTCGTCGAGGGCAAACAAATGGCTGGGATTCTTGAGCACCCAGCGGCGGTCGCGGTCGGGGAGACCGATCAATTGCAGGTTCTTCTTGTGCCGCTGATAGGCGTTGGTCCATGTTTGACCGGCAAGCCACTGCGAGTACGTCGGCAGATACGCGAGGCACTCGTAGGAAATTGATTTGAAGGTCTGCCGGAGTAGCTGCCAGCATTCCTCGACCTCGCTCGCGGACATGTAGTGCACGCCCATGAACTCGGGTCGTTCGATGTGGTGACGGCTGAAGCCCTCCTCGATCTTCTGGAACACCGGATTCGACGCCCACGTCTCCCGCGGCGGCCGTGGTTGCGGCATCTCCGTCAACCACATCTCGAGTCCCTGGTGCGACGGATCGGCAGTCAAGAGCCGGTGCAGAGCCGTGGTCCCGGTTCGTGGAAGCCCGGTGACGAAAATGGGGCGGTCGATCGAAACGTCGGCGTACTCGGGGTGCTGCTTCCACGCTGCCTCGCTGAGCAACCGGGCCACCAGCGCGCCGCGCAGGAAGACCCGCGCGACCTTGCTGCCCAGCGGTGTCAGTTGCTCGTCGGTGGCATAGGAGTCCAGCAGTACGCCGAGTGCTTCGGTGTAGTCGTCGGAGCCGAAGTCGGTCAACCCGGTCATGCGGGTCGCCGACTCATGCAGGTCCTCGACCGTGCCGACGGTGGTGCGCTCACTCATGATGGTCCGGTTCTCCCTCGCTAGTGATGGAATTCGCCGCAGTTGACGTCGAGGCACTGGCCGGTGACGGCCCGTGCCATCGGCGACGCGAGAAAGATGACGGCGTCGGCCACTTCGTCGGTCTCGGGCAACCTCTTCAGATCGGTGCCCGCGGCGGTGTGCTCGTAGATCTGCTCCATCGTTGTCCCGTACTTCTCGGCCTGGTGTGCGAAGTACTGCTTCAACGTGGGTCCCCAGATATAGCCCGGTGCAACGGAGTTCACCCGGATGCCCTGCGGACCGAGTTCCGTCGCGAGAGATTGCGACATAGCCAGAAGGGCGGATTTCGCCATCTTGTAACTGCCGTAACGCTCCTGCGAGTGGCGGAGAACCATCGAGTTGATATTCACCACCGCGCCCGAAGATTCGGCCAGAGCCGGGGTGAAGAGTTGAGTCAGGCGTAGCGCGCCGAGAACGGTCAGTTCGAAACTGCTGCGAATCGAATCGAAGTCGGTGCGGGCCAGAGGTTTCATCGACGGGACCGAGAACGCGTTGTTCACGAGTACGTCGACCTTGCCATACGCATCGACTGCCGCGGCGACGAGATTCTCCGCCGAGGCGGGGTCGGTGATGTCCGTCGGAACCGTCACCGCGCGGCGGCCGAGCGTGATGATCTCCTTGGCCACCTCCTCGAGCCGGGAGGCGGTGCGAGCGGCGAGCACCATGTCGGCGCCTGCTTCCGCACACCGCACCGCGAGCGTGCGACCCAAAGCGGGTCCGACACCGGAAATGACGACTACTTTTCCGCGCAGCAGGTTGCTGTCGCTCACGGCGGCGCTCATCCCAGCATCCGATCCGCGACAGCCGCTTGCCGCCCGGCGATCCGCGCGGCATAGCCCTCGCGTGTGATGGTGTTGGACCGGTAATACGGGAGCTTTCCGGGGATCTCCTCGATCCCGACGATCTCGATACGGGGCCCGTCGGCCTCGGTCAGTTCCCGGGACACTCGCTGCCAACGGAATTGGAGGTAGCCGCGAAGATGACCTGTCGTCTCGATCCAGTTGGTGACTCCCGGATCGGCTTCGCTGACGACGAGACGAATCATCCCATCGGGGTCCACCTGCGACTGCGAGACGTTCAGCGACGTTTGGTGGTTGATGTAGTCGAGGGAGATGTACCACAGACTACCGAGCTGAAATCCCTGGTACGGAGCGTCGGACCGCGGAACGGTGATGATGATGGCCTGGTCCTCGGAGATATCGTAGTGACCGACGGAGGAGTACTGGGTGGCCAATCCGCCCGGTGTGAGCCGGGGTTCGGTCATCGTGTTGACCGGAAGGTTGAGATAGAACCACTCGGGGAACTGCAGCCACGTCTTGACCCGTGACACGAGTGCCTTGCCTGCTCGCGCATAGCGCTTCTCCACCGACTCCCGGGTGAGGGGATCCGGCGCGGTACCGCTCGTGTCGGCGCGCGCGATGCGGATCGTTCCACGTCGCTGACTCCAATCGCTGTAGACCTCGCGGACCACCAGTTGGGAGGACCCGGGCGCGAGCGGAAAATAGTTGCGCCGGCTCGCGTCCGGCTCGGCTCCGGGACCGAACCGGACCTCGAAGCTGCCGTCGGCGGCGATATCGATCTCACGATCGTCGAAAGCGGTCACACTGCCGGGCACATCTGCGGCGGTGTAATTTCCGCTGAGAATCTGGAAGCTCAGGTCTGCTGTGGTGCCTCGTGTGCCGGTGACGACGTATTCGACGTCGTCACTGATCCGTGCGCCGAAGTACAGGGTGTCGGGGTTGTCGAGGCCCATCTTCATGTATGGCCCCGTGCCGGAGATGAACGTCGGGTGGGATCGTTCGGTGGCCCAGGCCGCATGGGTTGTCGCGAGGATTCCGCCGGCAAGGTACTGGTAGCCCTCGAGCAGATCCTGCTCGGTCCGGATGTGGGGGGCGGTCTCGATCAGTTTCTCGGCCTCGGCCAGGGCGTCGGCGAATGGGTCGGTCAGCACACCGTGCTCCTCACGATGGGGTGGTACATATATGTACCTGCGTGGTAGAACGTGATGGACCGACAATAGAACGTGTTCTAAGGAGTGGTCAATGGCTGCCATGGACGACGGCGTCGACAGAGCCCAGGGGCGACGGTCCCCGCCGACGGAACGGGTGGTGCAGGTGCTCGACTTCCTGGTGTCCCGCAAGGAGCACCGGTTCGGCCTCTCCGAGCTCGCGCGGACGCTCGACATCAGTAAGCCGACGTGTCTGGGCATCCTCACCGAGCTGGTCCGCGGCGGCTATCTGGTCCGCGACCCGGTTGCGAAGTCTTACGGCCTCGGCCCCGCATTGATTGCGGCCGGGCGTGCGGCGCAACAGGGCTTCGCCGCCGGTCCGGTCGCACGCAGGCATCTCGCGGCTCTCAGTGCCGAGTATCAGACGACGTGTACGGCGTCGGCGGTGGTGGGCGACCGGATCGCCGTTCTGGAACTGACGAGTCCTCCCGGCGTGCGAGCGGCTGCCAAGGTGGGGGAGATGTACCCATTCGCACCACCCGTCGGCCTGATGTATGTGCTCTGGGACGGTGAAGACGCACTGCAGTCGTGGCTACGGCGAGAACCGACCCTGCCGGTTCGTCTCGATCGGGAGCGGCTGCGCAAGGTGGTCGAGGAATGCTCACGGACGGGGTATCTCGTCGAAACGCTCACTCCGGTGGGTCAGCGTTTGCACACCTTGATGGCCGGCGTGGCCGCCCACGATCTGCCTGCGGAACTACGCGATGTTCTCGGCGAGATGGTGTCCAGTCTGGGTGAGCGCGTGCACCTCGATGCCGAACATGCCGGCGCGATGCATCCGGTCAGCCTGATTGCCGCGCCGACATACGACGCGGAGGGGCATCAAGCCATGGTGCTCACGTTGTATGTGGGCGCGGAGCTCGCATCGGACGACATCGCTCGTCGAGGCAAGGCGCTCGCGGCGGCCGCGGACGCGATCACCCAGGAGGTGGGGGGACGGCGGCCTCGAACAGGTGGGCATTGACCTACTTCTGAAACACGTTCTATTGTCGAGGGGACCTTTTCGACCGGCCCGGTCCAAATATGAACCGTGCTCGGTTCGGCACTCGCGACGAGGAGTCGCCCCATGACCTCATCCATGGCACCGCCCGTCTACGAGCTGTCGCACCTCGGCGCGCTCGAGGCCGAGGCAGTGCACATCTTTCGTGAAGTGGCCGCGACGTTCGAGCGTCCGGTTCTGCTCTTCTCCGGTGGCAAGGACTCCGTGGTGATGCTCCACGTCGCCGCGAAGGCATTCTGGCCCGCACCTGTTCCTTTCGCCGTCATGCACGTGGACACCGGGCACAATTTCGACGAGGTGATCGAGTTCCGTGATCGCACGGTCGAGCGTCTCGGACTGCGGTTGGTGGTCGCACGTGTGCAGGACGACATCGATGCCGGACGTGTCAGCGAAGAGACGGGAGCGCGGGCCAGCCGGAATCGGCTTCAAACTGCGGCGCTCCTGCGCGCGATCACGGACAACGGCTTCGACGCCGTCTTCGGTGGTGCCCGCAGGGACGAGGAAAAGGCGCGCGCGAAGGAGCGGATCTTCAGCTTCCGTGACGAGTTCGGACAGTGGGAGCCTCGGGCGCAGCGCCCGGAACTGTGGAGCCTCTACAACGGGCGGCACCGCAAGGGTGAGCACATCAGGGTCTTCCCGCTGTCCAACTGGACCGAGCTCGACATCTGGCAGTACATCAGCGAGGAAGGCATCGACCTTCCCCCGCTCTACTACGCACACCGCCGCGAGGTGGTGCCCCGCGACGGAATGCTCCTTGCGCGTACTCGTTTCCTCACACTGCTGCCCGGCGACGAACCGTACGAGGCGCTCGTGCGGTTCCGGACCGTCGGCGACGCCACCTGTACGGGGTGCGTCGAATCCTCGGCCACCACCGCCGAGGCCGTCGTGACGGAGGTCGCGGCCAGCCGAGTCACCGAGCGCGGGGCGACCCGGGCGGACGACCGGATCTCCGAGGCAGGCATGGAGGATCGCAAGAAGGAAGGATACTTCTGATGCCGCAGCTACTGCGGGTCGCGACCGCGGGAAGTGTCGACGACGGCAAGTCCACTCTCATCGGCCGTCTGCTCTACGACTCCAAGGCGATTTTCGAGGACCAACTCGAGTCGGTGGAGCGCACCAGCCGCGAACGAGGCGACGAGCACGCCGACCTCGCTCTGCTCACCGACGGCCTCCGCGCGGAACGGGAGCAGGGCATCACCATCGATGTCGCGCACCGCTACTTCGCTACCCCGCATCGTAAATTCATCATCGCGGACACGCCGGGACACGAGCAGTACACCCGGAACATGGTGACCGGTGCCTCGACCGCCGACCTGGCATTGATTCTCGTCGACGCCAGAAAAGGGGTGCTCGAGCAAACCCGTAGGCATGCTTTCATCGCGAGCCTTCTCGGGATCCCACACCTGGTGTTGTGCGTGAACAAGATGGATCTGGTGGGGTGGTCGGAGCAGCGGTTCGAGGAGATCAAGGAAGAGTTCCGTCAGTTCGCGATCAAACTCGAGGTGCACGACCTCACCTTCATCCCCGTCTCCGCGTTGCGTGGCGACAACATCGCGCAGCGGACGGCCAACATGTCCTGGTACGAGGGTGCGTCACTACTGCACCATCTCGAGCAGGTGCACGTCGCCTCCGACCGCAATCTCATCGACGCGCGCTTCCCGGTGCAGTATGTGGTGCGGCCGCAACGGCAGACCGATTCCACCTGGCACGACTTCCGAGGCTACGCTGGCACGATCGCCAGCGGAGTATTCAAGCCGGGGGACGAGGTCGTGGCGCTCCCGTCGGGATTCACCTCGAAGATCAGCGCCATCTGGGGGCCGGGCGGAACCGCCGTCGACGAGGCCTTCGCACCGTCCGCGGTGTGCGTCCAGTTGGTCGATCAGTTGGACGTCAGCCGCGGAGACATGTTGTGCCGCCCCAACAACCGCCCCCTCGTCGGCAGCGATCTCGACGCCATGGTGTGCTGGTTCAGTGACCAGGCTTCCTTGAATCCCGACGCGCGGTACACCCTGCTCCACACCACCCGCGCCGTCAGGGCCACGGTGGCCCGCCTCGACTATCGGCTCGACGTCAACACCCTGCACCGCGACGACACGGCCCGCTCGCTCTCACTCAACGAGATCGGCCGAGTGCAGCTGAAGACCTCCCAACCGCTGATGTTCGACCCGTACCGCCGCAACCACGTGACGGGCAGTTTCGTTCTCGTCGACGAGAGCACGAACAACACCGTCGGTGCCGGAATGATCACCGGGCCGACCCTCTCCCCGGCGAAGGTGGTGTGGCACGCGGCGGCAGTGTCGCGCGAGGAGCGGCCCACCCGTGGTCGCACCGTCTGGCTCACCGGGCTCTCCGCTTCGGGGAAGTCCACCGTTGCGGTCGAACTCGAGCGGCGGCTGGTCGCCTCCGGCGTGCCCGCGTACCGGCTCGACGGCGACAACCTGCGACACGGGCTGAACTCCGATCTGGGGTTCGGTGCCGCGGACCGCTCGGAGAATGTCCGACGGGTAGGTGCGGTGGCGCAGTTGCTCGCCGATGCGGGCGTCGTCGCGATCGCCTGCCTCATCAGCCCCTACCGTGCGGATCGCGAGCGGGTGCGCGAAGAGCACCGGGCCGCCGGGCTCGACTTCGTCGAAGTGTTCGTCGACACCCCGGTCGAACGATGCGAGGCCCGTGATCCCAAGGGCATGTATGCGAAAGCGCGGGCCGGGGAAATCACGGGATTCACCGGAGTCGACGACCCGTACGAGGCACCCGAGCGCGCGGAACTCGTACTCCGGCCGGAGGACGGCACGCCGACCGAACAAGCAGCGAAGATTATGGAATTGTTGAGGCGTGACCTCTGACGCGCGGCTCGCGGCCGATATCGCCTCCGGTGCCGGTGCCCTGTTGCTGGATATCCGTGCTGCCGGACTCGGATCCGCGGACGGGCGTGAGCTGGGCCGGCGTGGTGACGTCGCCGCCGACGCCTTCATCGCCGGAAAGCTGGCCGCCGAGCGTCCCGGGGATTCCATCCTTTCCGAGGAGTCGGCCGACGACCGGTCTCGCCTCGACAGCGATCGGGTCTGGATCATCGATCCCCTCGACGGCTCGAAGGAATACGGCCTACCAGGGCACTCCGACTGGGCGGTGCACGTCGCGCTGTGGGAGCGTGGCCGGGGTGTCACCGCCGCCGCGGTCGCACAACCGGCCCTGGGGGCGGTGTACGCGAGTGACGACCCGAGCCGCGCAGTCCATGCCGAGGAATTGCCGGCGCGGCCCCGCATCGTGGTGAGTGCCAGTAGACCGCCGGCCTTCATCGACGCTGTGGCGACACAGGTCGGCGCCGAGGTCCAGGCCATGGGATCGGCTGGGGCCAAGGCGATGGCCGTGCTGCGGGGTGACGTGGACGCGTACGTGCATGCGGGCGGACAGTGGGAATGGGACTCGGCGGCCCCGGTCGGTGTCGCCGCCGCCGCGGGCCTGCATTGCTCACGCATTGACGGGACTCCACTGCAGTACAACCAGTCTCATCCCTATCTCCCCGATCTGGTGATCTGCCGGCCTGAGCTTGCGCAGGTCCTCCTCGCTGCGATCGCGGACCACGCCACCGACTCCGCCGACAGCGGACGCGTCGCGATGGCCCGTGCCTACATCGACGCGCTCGTGAGCCACGACGCGACCAGGGTCCGCCTCTCCGAGACGGCCTGGCGTGTGGAGAACGGTCAGCACACCGGCGACTCGGGGGCGTTCATCCGGGACGAACTCGAGAACGGTCCGCAATACCAGGCCATCCAGGCAGTTCGCGATCTCTCGTTCCACGAGTGGGGGGAGAATGTGGTGGCGCGATTCCTGCTCGACCTCGGCGCCGCGCCGACCGAGGTGACGACGGTCCGCATCACCGAGCATTTCCACATTCCGGCGGGAGCGATCCAGTCGGTCATGGCCATCATCGAACCGCACGCAACCGAAGGGAATGCCGATGAGCCCCGATGAGCTGGTCACGCAATTCTGCGCCGAATGGTCTGATCCGGACCCCGCGGCGATCGCGGACTACTTCTCGGAAGACGCGGTTTATCACAATATTCCGATGGAGCCGGTCTGCGGGCGTGAGGCGATCCGCGAATTCGTGGCAGGCTTTGTCGCCGCTTTCGGCGGCATCGAGTTCCGGGTGCAGCGCCAGGTCGGCAGTGTCGGCAGCGCTGACGACGCCGGCGGGAACGGCGTGATCATGAACGAGCGGGTCGACGTGTTCGACATCAACGACACCCGGGTGGAGCTGCCGGTCGTCGGCGTCTTCGAAATCGCCGACGGCAAGATCACCGCGTGGCGGGACTACTTCGACATGGCCCCGATCCAGGCGGCAACGGCCGGAGGTTGACTCCCGCGCAGGCCGCAAGTTGACGTCAGATTCACATGCGCTCTACTGTGACCGGACCGAACTATGACGGCCGTCACATGCGAGCGGTGGGAGGCCGTGCCGGGTGTTGATTCGCCCGGTGATTCAGCCGAACACCGCCCAACCCGGAGGAGAGCGCCGATGACCCAGATCAACACCGTCCGTGGGCCTGTCGACAGCGCGGACCTCGGTCGTACGTACATGCACGAGCACGTGTTCGTGCTGACTGCCGATGTGCAGCAGAACTATCCGGATGAGTGGGGAAGTGAGGACGAGCGCGTTGCGGACGCGGTGGCGAAGCTTCGTGCGCTGACCCAGCAGGGAGTCCGGACCATCGTCGACCCCACTGTCGTCGGCCTCGGTCGGTACATACCGCGCATCCGTCGGGTGGCCGAACAGCTCCCGGACCTGAACATCGTTGCCGCAACCGGGTTGTACACGTACGACGACGTACCGTTCTTCTTCCATTATCGAGGTCCCGCACTCGACGCCATGGTGGGCGCCGAGGTTCCCGATCCGATGGTCGACATGTTCGTCAAGGACATCGAGGTGGGAATCGCCGACACCGGGGTCCGGGCGGGGTTGCTCAAGTGCGCTATCGATGAACCTGGATTGACGCCCGGCGTGGAGCGCGTGATGCGGGCGGTAGCGAAAGCCCATCGGCGTACGGGGGTGCCGATCACCGTACATACCCATCCGGGCAGCGCTGCCGGTGTGCACGTCAAGCGGGTCATGTGCGACGAGGAGGGGGTGCGGCCCGACCGGATCGTCCTCGGGCACAGTGGTGACACAACGGACGTCGAGCATTTGACGAGTCTGGCGGAGCAGGGGTTCATCCTGGGGATGGACCGGTTCGGTATCAATCTGGACACGACTTTCGAAGCGCGTGCGGACACGCTCGTGGAGATGTGCCGCCGCGGGTTCGCCGGACAGATGGTGTTGTCCCAGGATGCATCGTGTTACATCGACTGGATCGATCCGAATCTGATGGCGGCGCTCCCGCAGTGGCACTACCTTCACATCGAGAACGACGTGCTGCCGTACGTCCGCGAACGTGGTGTCACCGAGAACATGATTTCCGAGATGCTGGTGGAGGTTCCGCGACGATATTTCGAGAACGCATCTGCGTATTGAGCGGATTTACTTGAAACTGAGGCCGGATTCAAGTAATACTCGAGTATGGAGAACTCGGATGGTGGGGGATTGCTTCCCGAACGGGGGGAGGAAGGTCCGCCCTCGATGGCGAACGCCACCCTCCTTCGGGAGCCGCCAGTTACCGCCCGAGGAGTCCGTACTCGGAATCGGCTGATTGCCGCTGCCCGGGTTGTGTTCGAGCGCGAGGGCTATCTCGATGCCCGACTCGTCGACATCACCAAGGAGGCTGGGCTCTCCACGGGCTCCTTCTACACCTATTTCGCCAGCAAGGAGCAGGTTTTTGCCGCCGTCGTCGAGGTGACCCAAAATGACCTGCTCCACCCCGGCATGGGACGAGTGGCCGACGAAGGCGATGTGCATGCGATCGTCGAGGCGAGCATCCGCGCGTATCTGCACGCGTGCCGCAGAAATGCGCGGCTGCTGGCGGTGCTGGAGCAGGTGGCGCACGTCGACCCCGAGTTCCGGGAACTCGAACGCCGTCGCGACGACATCTTCTTCCGACGCAACGCCCGGGCGATCGCGGACCTGCAGGATCGCGGCCTCGCAGATGCGGTACTGGATCCGATGCTCACGTCCAAGGCGCTCTCTGCCATGGTCGGCAGGATGGCGTACAGCTATTTCGTCGGACCGCTGAGCGAACGGAAATCTCTGTCGTTCGATCAGTTGGCGACCGGCCTGGCGCGGATGTGGACGAATGCCCTGCGCGTGCCGGATTCTGTCCGAGGTCAGTAGCCGGGCGCGCGCAGGATTCGCAGGACGAGGTCGGCGTTGATGTCGCCCAGCTCTTCGGGGGCGAATTCGCCGTCGGGGTCATACCACCGACAGATGTCGATGGCGAGCGACATGATGGCGAGCACCGCGACTCGGGGATCCGGGATCAGGAAGACGCCCTCGTCGATTCCCCTGCACACCTCGCGCATTGCCGCGACACGGATCTGCAGGCGTGTCTGCGCCACGACCTCACGGTGTTCGGCGCTGAGGTGGCGGCTCTCGTACTGCGCGATGCGGGCTTTCCGAAAGTTCGTGGCGTGCAACATGCTGAAGTCCCGTACCAATGCGCGAACCCGGTCGACCGGGTCGGTGAACGGTGCGACCGCGTCGAGCGCCTGAGTCAGTGCCCGCTCATGGGCGCGGGACACGAGCCGGAACAGCAGTTCTTCCTTGGAGGGAAAGTGTACGTACATCGCTGCGGGACTCAGTCCTGCCACTGCGGAGATGTCTCGGGTGGTGGTGGCCTCGAACCCCTTGTCGGAGAACAACATCGTAGCTGCGGCAAGTAAGCGCTCCTCGGAGGACGACAGATCGTGAATGGGTTGACCACCGGGAGCTGGGGTTTCGTTCTGTAGATCTGTCATCCGCAGTCCTTACCGGTGCGGCGGGCCGGGAGCGCCCACCGCACATATATGTCGAAAGCATCGCCTCGAGTGATTGACATCACACGACAAGTGAAACACACTAAGCAAGCGCTCACTGACTTGAAGTTGGCGTCATGTTCTAAAACTTCATTTCTAGCCACACCCCCACAGACCTATCTCGAGGAGTGATTGGATGACTACATCCGCGGTGCAGCCGAGTAAGGACGCAACCGGCGACACGGCCGTCCACCGGAAGCGGGCACACCGGAAGCTGCTGGCGGCAGGTCTCGTCGGCAGTTCCATCGAGTGGTACGACTTCTTCCTCTACGGAACCGCTGCGGCTCTTGTCTTTCCGCAAGTCTTTTTTCCCGACTCATCGGCGCTGATGGGCACTCTGCTCTCGTTCAGCACGTTCTGGGCGGGATTCGTCGCCCGGCCTCTCGGTGGACTGGTCGCCGGCCACTTCGGCGACAAATACGGGCGCAAACCCGCGGTGGTGACCTGCCTGCTCTTCATGGGCCTCGCCACCTTCCTCATCGGATGCCTCCCGGGTGCGTCGACGATCGGAGTGGCTGCACCGATTCTGCTGGTGGTGCTGCGCTTCATCCAGGGCATCGCGTGCGGCGGTCAGTGGGGTGGGATCGTCCTTCTGCTGACCGAATCGGCGAGTCCCAAACGCAGAGGGTTTTCCGGCACCTTCGGTCAGATGGGTGTCTCGTTCGGTGTGCTGCTCGGCAACCTCGTGTTCCTGGGCGCCACCGCCGCCATCTCGAACGAGGCGTTCCTCAGCTGGGGTTGGCGTATCCCCTTCTTTGCCAGTGCATTGCTGTTCCCCGTCGTGCTCTACATCCAGACGAAGGTCGAGGACACACCGGAGTTCCGCGAGCTGCAGGAAGAGACACAGAAGGGTAAGGAAACGGTAGTCCGGGCACCGCTCACCCAGGCGATCAAAGACCACTGGCGCAAGATTCTGCTGGGGTGCGGTCTTCTCGCGGCCACCAACTCGTTGTTCTACATCTCGATCGCCGGCGTGCTCAGTTACGGCACTGCCGAACTGGGCATGAAGCGCAACGATCTGCTGGCGATCTCGCTGCTCAGTGCAGGCCTCACCGTCGGTGTGGTGTTGTGGTCGGGGCACGTGTCCGACAAGATCGGTCGTCGGCCGATGATCCTGTTCGGCGCCGGAATGATCGTGCTCTGGGCCTTCCCGTACTTCTGGCTGATCAACACGAAAAACCTGATGTTGTTCTTCATCGCCGTCACCGTCGGAAGTGTGTTCCAGTCCATGACCTACGGTCCGATCGCGGCCTACATGGGCGAGCTGTTCGCACCCAACGTGCGCTATTCGGCAGCCTCCCTGGCCTACCAACTGGCTGCGATCACGGTCAGCGGTGGCACTCCCTTCATCATGACCGCGCTGATTGCCAAAACCGGCACCACCACGCTCGTCGCCGTATTCGTCGCCTTGATGGGGCTGGTCACATTCCTTTGCGCGTGGCGGCTCCACGAGACCAACCCGGCGGAAGTCCGTAACGACCCGAACGCTGTTCCCGGAGCTCAGTTCTACTAGTACGGCATCAAGGCCGAAAAGAATGCCCACCGCCGAACGGCGGTGGGCATTCCTTTCGTGGCAGGGGTGTTCAGTTGTCGCTGATCTTCAGTACCAGCTTGCCCGTGTTTGCGCCGTCGAACAGCATGGTCAGCGTGCGGCCGAAAGCTTCGACACCGCCGGTTTCCACCTGCTCGCGGGTCACGATGTCACCGTTGCGAATCCACTCCGACATCGCCTCCATGCCCTCCTGGAACCGATCGAGATAATCGAAGACGATGAATCCGGTCATCGACGCCCGGTTGACCAGTAGCGACAGGTACCGAGACGGGCCGGGTTGTGGATCGGTGGCGTTGTATCCGGAGATCGCACCGCACAACGCGACCCGCGCATTCCTGCGCAGACGCCCCAGTGCGGCGTCGAGAATGTCACCGCCGACATTGTCGAAGTAGATGTCGATGCCGTCGGGTGCGGCCGCCCGCAGCGCGCGGCCCACCGGCCCGGCCTTGTAGTCGATCGCCGCATCGAAACCGAGCTCATCGGTGAGCCACGCGCACTTCTCGCGGCCACCGGCAATGCCGATCACCGTTGCACCGTTCAGTTTGGCGATCTGGCCGGCGATGCTTCCTACCGCTCCCGCCGCTCCCGAGATGAGCACGACGTCGCCCTTCTCGAGCTTGCCGACATCGGTGAGGCCGAAATACGCGGTCATCCCGGGGAATCCGAGCGCACCGAGCCACGTGGGCGCGGGTGCGAGTGTCTCGTCCACGACAAGAGCGCCCCGGCCGTCGGACACCGCGAACTCCTGAATTCCGAACTGTCCGGAAACGATTGCCCCTTCCGGGAACGCCGGATTCTTGGACGCCACGACGCGGCCCACGGCATGCGCGCGCATCACCTCACCGATCTGAACGGGCGGCACGTACGACTTCACGTCGTCGAGCCAGCCACGCATGGCGGGATCGAGCGAGGCATAGTCGACCTGCACGGTGAACTCACCGTCCGATGGTGTGGGAATCGGTTCGGAGACGATCTCCCAGGTGGAGTCGTCGGGCCGGCCGATCGGGCGTTTCGCCAGTCGAACCTGTCTGTTGACGGATGTCACGGTGTCACCTTTCGAGGTACCTCAACGGTCAATGGGTCAGTTCTCAGCGCGGCCTTGTCGATCGACCGCTTGAGGATCTTTCCGGTCGAGCCCTTGGTAAGGGCGTCGACGATCGAGATGATGCGGGGAATTTTGTACGCGGACAGCCGCTCCCGAGTCCACCGCGTGAGCTCGGCGCCGTCCAGTTCTGATCCAGGCAGGAGAGCGACTACCGCGGCCACCTCTTCTCCGTAGTGGTCGTCGGGAACGCCCACGACCGCGGCCTCGACGACGTCGGGGTGCGTGTACAGCACCTCCTCGATCTCACTGGGATACACGTTGTAGCCGCCGCGAATGATGAGGTCCTTGACCCGGTCGACGATGCGGAGGTCTCCGTCCGAGTCGACACAGCCGAGATCGCCCGTGCGGAACCAGCCGTCCGGTGACAACACGCCTGCGGTGTCGACGGGCCTGCGCCAGTACCCCTTCATCACCGTGGGACCTTTCACGAAGACTTCACCGACGGTGCCGGGTGTGCACTGGTTCCCGTCGTGGTCCCGGACCTCGACCTCCATACGGGGAACAGCGCGTCCCGTGTAGCCGATCTTGCCACCGCGATCGATGTCGTTGAAGGTGCCGAACGCGGTCGTCTCGGTGAGCCCGTACCCCTCGAGGATGGTGCACCCGAAGCGCGTTTCGAATACGCGGGCCACCTCTCCGGGCAGCGAGGCGCCGCCAGAGATAGCGATCCGAAGCTGAGCGAAATCCTCCGGGTCGGCGTCGCCGGCCGCGTGGAGCATCGCATTCCACATCGTCGGGACACCGGCCATGATGGTCAGGCGGTCGCGGCGCAGCATCGCCAGCATCGCGGACGGGTCGAACCGCGCCAGCAACGACAAGGAGCCGCCACCGGTGAATGTCGCCATCATGACCGAGGCCTGTCCGAAGACGTGGAAGAGCGGAAGCCCCGTCCCTGTGCGGTCCTCGCTCGAGCCGCGACTGCACTCGGCGCCGATCTGCCCGCCCGACAGTAGGTTTCCCACGGTCAGTTCCGCACCCTTGGGCCGCCCGGTCGTTCCGGACGTATAGAGAATGGCTGCGGTGTCCTCGCCGTCCCGATCGACGATGGACTTCGGGAGCCCGTCCGAGACAATTATTTCCGGTGACAACGTCCAGACCGGGACGTCGAGCGCTGCTGCCGCCTGGCTCATCGCGGGCCCCAGTTCGTTCCAGAGGATCGCCAGCGACACACCGGCGTCGCTCAGGACGTACTCGGTTTCCGGCCGAGTGGACATCGTGTTCACCGGGACCACCACGGCCCCGGCCGCCTGAATCGCCAGGTATGCCACCACGAACTCGGGCACGGACGGGGCGGCGAGGAGCACGCGATCGCCGGGCGAGATATCCCATTCGCGAAGCGCGCCCGCGTAGGTCGTGCTCGCGATCTGAAGCTGTCGATAGGTCAGGGTGCTGTCTGCACCCCGCAGAGCAATGTTGTCGGGGGTGGTGTCCGCGTGGAAGCACACGGGGTCGATCACGTTTGCCATGTACGTCAGCCTCCGAGTCGAGCTTCGATCAAGGGATCACGCGCGAGTACGTGCCGCCGCAGGGTCGGCGGCACGTACAGACCGAGGCCTAACCGCCTTCGACGACCCGGGCGACCGACTCCGACACGACCACCGGCTTGTCGGAGCCTTCCCGTTCGACCACCTGAGTCATCGTCACCTGGATGCCGCCGCCGACCTGTTCGGCGGCCGTCACGGTCGCCCGCATCCGGATCCGCGAACCGACGGGAACGGGGGCGGGAAACCGGACTTTGTTGTATCCGTAGTTGAGGCTGTGCGCGAAACCGTCGAATCGCAGCAGGGTCGCGGAGAGGGCAGGTCCGAGGGACAGGCTGTAGAGACCGTGCGCGATCGTTCCGCCGAGCGGACTCGATGCGGCGCGTTCGGGGTCGACGTGAATCCATTGATGGTCACCGGTGGCGTCGGCGAACGCGTTGACCCGTTCCTGGGTGACCTCGTGCCACTCGGTGGGGCCCAATTCTCTCCCGATCAGAGCGGTGAGCTCGTCGTAGCTAACCGGGCGGACGGGCAGTTGAGTCGTGTCGGTCATCGGTCTCCCTCGATCGCGGATGGTGGGTGTCGGTCATGTCTGAGGCGAACTGCCTTGCGGTTTCGCTGCACAGCCACTTGAACTTGACGACGGATTCAACTATACAAAAGAGAGACGCGAGTCACAATGTACGGCGAAGGAGAGGAAGCCTCGTGAAGGTTGCACAGAAGGTCGCCATCGTGACCGGCGGTGGAAACGGGATCGGCGGAGCGATCGCCGAACGTCTCGCCACGAACTGAGGCGGAGATCATGACCACTGACGAACAGACGATCGCGCGAGAACTGACCGAACGGGTCACGGCGCTGCTCGAGCAGAACGACACCTCGAATCCGACGCAGTTCCTCGGCGCGCGGTTCGACGCCGGCCTCGCGTGGGTTCACTTCGCGCCCGGACGTGGCGGGCTCGGTCTGCCGCAGAGCTTCCAGGCCCAGGTCGACGCGCAGCTGGAAGCGGCGGGCGCGCCGGCACCGGCGAAGGGCCGCAACGGCATCGGCCTGGGGATGGCCGCGCCCACCATCGCGGCCTTCGGGACCGACGAACAGCAGCGAAAATATCTGCGTCCGATTTTTACCAGCGAGCACATCTGGTGCCAGTTGTTCAGTGAGCCGGGGGCGGGTTCCGACCTCGCTGCGGTGGCGACGCGTGCGGTCCGTGACGGCGACAACTGGATCGTCAACGGCCAGAAGGTGTGGACGTCGGGCGCGCAGAATGCGCAGCGGGCCATCCTCGTGGCCCGCACCGATCCTGCCGTGCCTAAACATGCGGGTCTCACCTACTTTCTCTGTGACATGAGCGATCCCGGCGTCGACGTTCGCCCCCTGCGCCAGATCACCGGCGAGGCCGAGTTCAACGAGGTGTTCCTCACCGACGTGCGAATTCCCGACGCCGATCGGCTCGGGGGCGAGGGGCAAGGCTGGCGGGTGGCAACCGCGACCCTCAACAACGAACGCGTTGCGATCGGCGGGTCGGCCGCAGCACGCGAAAGCGGCATGATCGGCCCCGTGGCCGCGGCCTGGCGAGAACGTCCCGAACTGCGGGACCCGGCAATGCACGACGAACTTCTCCGGTTGTGGGTCGAAGCCGAAGTCGCCCGGCTGACCGGTGAACGGCTACGGCAGCAACTCGCGGCCGGGCAACCCGGCCCCGAGGGGTCCGGACTGAAGCTCGCCTTCGCCCAGCTCGCACAGACCATCTCCGGATTCGACATCGAGCTGCACGGCGAGGCGGGTTTGCGCTACGACGACTGGACCATGCGCAGGCCCGACAAGGTGGACTTCACCGGACGTGAACCCGGATACCGCTACCTGCGCGCGAAAGGTAATTCGATCGAGGGCGGCACGTCGGAAATCCTGCGGAACGTTATCGCAGAACGTGTTCTCGGGCTGCCCCCCCGAGCATCGCGTCGACAAGGACATCGCCTGGAAGGACCTGCCCCGATGAGCACCGCAGATCTGCTGTACACCGACACCGAAGACGCCCTCCGCGACAGTGTCCGGCGGCTGCTCGCCGACCGTTGCCCGCACGAGCTCGTCATGAGCGCCTACGACTCGTCGCCCGGTGACTTCTCCGCCGCCTGGAAGTCGCTCGCCGTCGAACTCGGACTGTCCGGTCTCCTCGTCCCCGAATCGATCGGCGGGGCAGGGGCGGGCGCAAGGGAAGCCGCCGTGGTCATGGAAGAGATCGGACGTGCCGTGGCGCCCGTCCCGTATCTCTCCAGCGCTGTACTCGCGACGGTCGCGCTGGTGAAGGCGGGAGACACGACCATCGTCCGGGATCTCGCCGAAGGCGCCACCACCGGTGCCCTCACGATCGGCCTGGCCACGCCGCCCGACCGCTTCAGCGCGACCGTCCGACTGGGCGCCGACGGGTTGACCGGCCGCGTCACCAGTGTTGCGGGCGCCGCGGAAGCCGAACTTCTGGTCGTTCCGGTGCAGGGGCCTGACGGGCTCGAGCTTCACACTGTGCGCACGGACAGCGCCGGCGTCACCGTGACCCCGATTCTCGCGCTGGACATGACGCGTCCCCCTGGCCGATGTCGACTTCACCGCTGTGTCGTCGACTCGGGTCGACGACGGTGCGGCAGTAGAGGCCATTCGCGGCGCTCTCCTCTGCGGTGCTGCGCTCCTCGCCTCCGAACAACTCGGAGTGGCACAGTGGTGCTTCGACACCACGCTCGCCTACGTCAAGGAGCGCAAGCAGTTCGGGCGTGCCGTCGGCTCGTACCAGGCGCTGAAGCATCGTCTTGCCGACCTGTGGCTGGAGATCACCTCCGCCGCTGCGGCTGCTCGTTACGCGGCTGACACCGCTGCTCGCGGCGACGGGGACGCCGAGATCGCGGCGGCGATCGCGCAGGCGTATTGCAGTGGTGTCGCCGTTCATGCCGCCGAAGAATGCGTCCAACTGCACGGTGGACTCGGCATGACCTGGGAATACCCCGCGCACCTCTATCTGAAGAGGGCGAAAAGCGATCAGCTCGCCTTCGGCACGGCCTACCGTCACCGAGCGCGTCTCGCCGAATTGATCGATCTGCCCGCGTAACCCGGGCACCACCACCTACAGTCAGGAAGAAAACGATGAAGGCATGGCGTGTCCACGAACTCGGCGAGCCGCGTACCGCGCTGCAACTCGAGGAGGTCCCGGACCCAGTGGCAGGTCCCGGCCAGGTGCTGGTCAGGGTGCTCGCCGCACCGGCGAACTTCCCCGATGTGCTCCTGTGCCGAGGGGAGTACCAGATCACGCCGCCGCTGCCCTTCACCCCGGGGGTCGAACTGTGCGGCGAGGTGGTTGCCGTCGGAGACGGTGTCACGCGGTTCACGCCGGGCGACCGGGTGATCGGTAATCCGAACCTGCCCGGCGGCGGGTTCGCTCAGCTCGCGGTTCTCGACGAGGCGAACACCTTCACCGCACCGGCCGCCCTCGACGACGCCGAAGCGGCGGCGCTGAGTATCGGATACCAGACGAGCTGGTTCGCCCTCCATCGTCGGACGCATCTCGAGGCGGGCGAGACTCTGCTCGTGCACGCCGCGGCCGGCGGAGTAGGCAGTGCCGCAGTGCAATTGGGGAAGGCGGCCGGGGCGAAGGTCATCGGTGTGGTCGGCGGCGCCGACAAGGCGGAGTATTGTCGCCGGCTCGGGGCCGACCTGGTGATCGATCGCCGCACCGAGGATTTCGTCCCACTCGTCAAGGAGTTCACCGGTGGACGCGGAGCCGACGTCGTCTACGACCCGGTCGGTGGAGATGCCTACGCCAAGTCCACCAAGTGCATCGCTTTCGAGGGACGCATCCTGATCATCGGCTTCGCGGGCGGCACCATCCCGACTCCGGGACTCAACCACGCGCTGATCAAGAATTACTCGATCATCGGACTGCACTGGGGCCTGTACAAGCAGTACAACCAGCAGGCCATCGCCGACTGCCACGAGGAGCTGACCCGGCTCGCCGCGTCCGGCGCGATCCGCCCCCTCATCAGTGAGCGGCTCTCGCTCGCCGACGTCGCCGACGGACTCGGTCGGCTCGGTGAGGGCAGCACCGTCGGTCGGCTCGTCTTTCAACCGTGAAAGGAATGCTCGTGGATGCTCATTCGCTGTTCGATGTCGCCGGAAAGACTGTAGTCGTCACGGGAGGTTCGCGCGGTATCGGCCGGATGATCGCCGAAGGATTCGTCCGGGCGGGAGCGCGGGTCCTCGTGTCGTCCCGTAAAGCCGACGACTGCGCCGAGACGGCGTCCGAGCTGTCCGCGCTCGGGCCGGGGTCCTGTCAAGCCCATCCCGCCGATCTGTCCACTCCGGACGGCATCGACAGCCTCGCCGCCCACGTCGAGGAGGTAGCCCCGCGACTCGACGCTCTGGTCAACAATGCCGGCGCGACGTGGGGCGCACCGGTCGACGAGTTTCCCGAGGCCGCGTTCGACAAGATCTTCGACATCAACGTCAAGAGTGTGTTCTCGCTGACGCAGAAACTACTGCCCAGACTGCGGGCCGCGGCCACCGGGGATCAACCCGCCCGGATCATCAACATCGGTTCGATCGACGGCCTGGTCGTGTCGAGCAGCGACAACTTTTCGTACGGAGCGAGTAAAGCTGCCGTGCACATGCTCACGCGGAAGCTCGCGGCCACACTGGCCGGCGAGAACATCACCGTCAATGCGATTGCGCCCGGACCATTTCCGACGAAGATGATTGCCCACCTCCTCGGCGATACGGCGCGCCGGGAACTCGTCGAGAGCGCCGTTCCACTCGGCCGGGTCGGCTGTGCCGAGGACATCGCGGGCACCGCGATATTCCTGTCCTCGCGGGCGGGCGCATACCTGACGGGCACCGTCATCCCCGTCGACGGGGGACTGTCGGGCACACGTTGACGCCGGCGGGCATACAGAATTACGAATTCGGACGAGATCGAGAGGCGGTACGGCGGCGATGAGCTGGTACGACGACAGGCCCTGGATGGACCGGTACGAGGAGAGGGTTCGACGCGTGGGAGATATCCCCGCCCGTACCGCGCTCGACATGTTCGAGTCGGCGGTCGTCACCGCCGGAGACGGCCCGGCGGTGCGTTACCTCGGCGGCACGCTCGGCTACCGGGAAGTCGACCAACTCACCGACGGTATCGCCGCGTACCTGCTCGAGAACGGGTTTCAGCGGGGCGACCGGCTCGCGATCTACCTGCAGAACATTCCGCAGTTCGTCCTCGCGTTGATCGGAACGTGGAAGGCCGGCGGTGTCGTCGTTCCTCTCAACCCGATGTACCGGGACGAGCTCGCACACATCCTCACCGACGCGGGGGTCACCGCGATCGTGTGCAGCGAGAGCGCGTGGGCAGACCGGGTGGGTTCGCGCGCGTCGGAAGCGGGCGTGCGGATCGCGCTCACCTCGAGCGAACTCGACATCCAGACTTCTGACGACGAGCGCTTGTTCCGGACGGTAACCCGTGCCCGCAGTGAGAACGTGCCCGACCTCCTCGAGGTGGCACGGGTGCGGGCCGGAGCGACGGTGCCTGATCCCGGGCTGACACCCGAAGACATTGCCCTGGTGTCCTACACGTCCGGAACCAGCGGCGTACCCAAGGGTGCCACCAACACCCACCGCAACCTGACGGTGAACAGCGCAATTCTGCGACTGTACGAGGACAAACCGGCCGGCGCGCCGATCTTCGCCCTGGCACCGCTCTTCCACATCACGGGAATGGTGTGCCAGCTCCTCACAGCGATCGACCTGGCGTCGCCGCTGATCCTGGTGTACCGCTTCGAACCGGGGGTCGTCCTCGATGCCCTCGAACGTGAGCGGCCGATCTTCATGGTGGGTCCGTCCACCGCGTACATGGCGTTGATGGCGCACCCCGACTTCTCCGGGGAACGCTTCGCCTCCCTCGAGGCCGTCATGTCCGGCGGCGCCCCACTGCCTCCCGCCATCGTCGAGCGCTTCCGCGAGCTCACCGGCAAATACATTCGCAACGGTTACGGGCTCACCGAAACGAGCGCACCCTGCGTCGTCGTCCCGCCCAACCTGGAAGCACCGGTCGATCCGGCATCGGGAACGCTGGCGATCGGCCTGCCCCTGCCCTGCGCAGTGGTCCGGATCATCGGCGAAGACGGAAAAGACCTGGAGCCACTCGAGGTCGGCGAAATTGCCGTCGACGGACCGATGGTGGTACCCGCCTACTGGAACAAGCCGGACGCCACGGCGCAGGCACTGCCGGGTGGCCGTCTCCTCACCGGCGATGTCGGCTTCATGGACGCCGAGGGCTGGGTGTACGTGGTGGACCGCAAGAAGGACATGATCAACGCGTCCGGGTTCAAGGTGTGGCCGCGGGAGGTCGAGGACGTTCTCTACCAGCATCCGGCGGTGCGCGAAGCCGCAGTCGTCGGTGAACCGGACAGCTATCGCGGTGAAACCGTCGCCGCCTTCGTCAGCCTGCGGCCGGGTACGACGGTGGAGACGGCCGACCTCGTCGAGTACTGCCGGGAGCGGCTGGCCACCTACAAGGCCCCGCGGCGGGTGGAAATCGTCGACGAACTGCCGAAGACGGCGAGCGGGAAGATCCTCCGCCGCGAGATGCGTCGCCGCGCGCCTGCCTGACCTGTGCCGATCCGCCCTGCCCTGCACCCTTCCGCGCGAACGGGACGCTCGTTGCGTCAGATCGAACGAGCGTCCCGTTCGTTCGCGGCGCTCAGGTAAGGACCGCGTGCGGGTAGTCGGCCGCACGGTCCTGGAACGACAGGATCTTGGGGTTCTGCACCACTCCGTCGCGGATCTCGATCGCCCGCCGGATCGTCTCGCTGGTGTCCCAGGCCGCGGGTCCACCGAGAACGGTGCGCAGATGGGGGAGCAGCGCCTCGCTGATCTCCCAGGTTGCGGAGTTCCACAAATGTGACGGGCTGTGGTCGACACCGTAGTAGCGGACGTTCTCGCCGATCATGAACGTCGGGTCCGCGAAGGAGGTTGGACGCGCCCAGGCAAAGCCCATCCCTTCGTCGCAGGACACGTCGACGACGAGGCAACCAGGCAGGAGGGTGTCGATGTCCTCGTCGACGAGGAAGGTCAGCGGCGCCTCGGTGTCCTGCAGAACACAGTTGACGATGATGTCGTGACGGGCCAGGAAACCCGCCAGCGGCAGCCGGCCGTCGTCCGTCGTGACGTGGCTTCGACGTGGGTCGGCGCCGTCGTGGTCGAACTGGACGATCTCCGCCGAGTGGATGGGCGAGCTGACGGCGGTCACGCCACGCTGCGTGACGACATGAACGTCATGGATTCCCAGAGCATTCAGCGCGGTGACGGCCCCGCGGGCGGTGGCCCCGAAACCGAGCACGACCGCGCGGAGTCGACGGCCGTAATCACCCGTCGACCCGGCGATCGACAGGGCGTGCAATACGGACGAGTAGCCGGCGAGCTCGTTGTTCTTGTGGAAGACATGCAGCTGGAACGACCCTTCGGCACTCCAGTGATTCATGGCTTCGAAGGCGACGAGGGTGAGGCGACGATCGATGGCCACCTGGGTGAGCTCGGTGTCCTGCACGCAGTGCGGCCACCCCCAGAGGATCTGTCCGTCGCGCAGATCCTCGAGATCCTTCGCGAGAGGCTTCGGGAGCAGTACGACGTCGGATTGCGCGATCAGCTCGCTCCGTGTGCGCATTCCCGCGACCGAGCGGGCCAGTTGCTCGTCGGACACACCGAACGGCTCGCCGTAACCGTGCTCGAGGTGGATACGGCCCAGCAGGTCGGCGTCGATGCGGTCGAAGTGCAGGGGGTGAATCGGAAGTCGGCGTTCGTCGGCCTTGCTCGAGCGCGCGATCACGCCGAGGGTGAGCGGATGTGGGTGGGGCTGGTGCACGGAGTGTCCCTCGGTTGACGCAAATGGAGAAAAGGATGGCGGAAAGGTGAAGCCGCGAAACCCACAGCGAAGGTGCGAGGGAGCTCAGCGTTCGAATCGATGTACGCGGCCGGGGCCGACGCTGCAGCTCTCGCAGAATGCCCGGGGAGATCACCCGGGGGAGGACTGGTAGCACCAGGAAGAAATGTGCACCGCGAGATGCGGCGCAGTGTTCTCGTGGTGCCCCCGGCAGGATTCGAACCTGCGACCTTTCGCTCCGGAGGCGAACGCTCTATCCCCTGAGCTACGGGGGCGCACCGGAAACCGGTGTGCCGATTGGGCGCGCCAATCGTAGCGCATCGATGGGGGGAAGAACCAAATCGGTCCCCGACTTCGGCCCACAACTCCCGCACGGTCGACCGAATCCGCCTAGTGTCGAAAGGACGCCTGCGCACATCACGGGAGGGTCGAGGATGACCGATCGGCAGCATGTCCATTCGGAAAACTCGAACGCGGAGTATCCGGAGCGCGAACTCGAGTTGGATCTCCGCTGGTGGTCGGCGGCCAACTATCTCACCGTCGCGCAGATCTATTTGCAGGACAATGTGCTTCTGCGTGAGCCGCTGCTTCGGGAGCACATCAAGCCCCGGCTCCTCGGGCACTGGGGGACCAGTCCCGGTTTGTCGATGATCTACGCGCTTCTCAACAGGTTGATCCGGCGTACAGACGCGGACTGCCTGTACGTGACGGGGCCTGGTCACGGCGGACCCGCCCTCGTCGCTGCCACGTATTTGGAGGGGACGTACTCGGAGGTGTATCCCGCGGTCTCCGGTGATGCTGCCGGACTCCGGCACTTGTGCCGGCAATTCTCGACACCGGGAGGTATCCCGAGTCATGTCAGCGTGCAGACGCCGGGCAGTATCCACGAAGGCGGTGAGCTGGGATATGCACTGGCGCACGCCGCGGGTGCGGCATTCGACCACCCGAACCTGTTGGTGGCGTGTGTGATCGGAGACGGTGAGGCGGAGACGGGGCCGCTGTCCGCTTCGTGGAAGCTCCCCGCCTTCCTCAACCCGGAACGGGACGGTGCCGTGTTACCGATCCTGCACGTCAATGGGGCCAAAATTGCCGGACCCACCGTCTACGGGCGCAGTACCGACACGGACATCGAACGCTTCCTCAGTGGCCAGGGATGGGCGCCGACCGTGGTCGAGGGCGACGACCCGGCCGTGGTTTTCCGCACACTCGACCGGGCGCTGGTCGACGCGCACGACCGGATAACCGAGATCCGCCAGGAGGCGCGGGCGGGTCGCCGGCATCCTGTGAAATGGCCGGCGATCGTGCTCCGCACTCCGAAGGGCTGGACCGGCCCCCACCGTGTCGATGGTGTCCTCGTCGAGGGAACACACCGTTCCCATCAAGTTCCGCTGTCGGGCGTCCGCACCAACGACGAGCATCGGCGTCAGCTCGAGGAATGGATGCGGTCCTACTCCCCGGAGACCCTGTTCGATCCTCAGGGTGCATTGGTGCCCGAACTCGCTCAGCTGGCGCCGCGGGGCGACAAACGAATGGGTTCTTCTCCCTATGCCAACGGCGGGCGTCTACGCGTCGATCTTCCGATACCACCACTGCACAAGTACGCGTTGACCATCGAAAGGCCGGGGGCCACGCTGCACGAGACCACCCGCGTCCTCGGCGAACTGTTACGGGACGTCTACGCGGCGACCACCACACCGGACGGCGGCGGATACTTTCGGCTGTTCTGCCCGGACGAGACGGCCAGCAATCGGTTGGGCGCCGTGTTCGAGAGCACTGATCGATGCTGGCAGCTACCCGTCGCCGACTACGACGACCACATGTCCGCGGGCGGACGGGTGATGGAGGTGCTCAGCGAGCACCTGTGCGAGGGGTGGCTCGAGGGGTACCTGCTGTCCGGGCGGCACGGGCTCTTTGCCAGCTACGAGGCCTTCGCGATGGTCAGTGTGTCGATGCTCGTTCAGCACGCGAAGTGGCTGCAACACGCGGTGGACCTGCCGTGGCGATCGCCGGTGGCCTCGCTCAACGTGCTGTTGACCAGCACCTGCTGGCGCAACGACCACAACGGTTTCAGCCACCAGGGGCCCGGGATGATCGACGCCGTCATTCCCCTCGCCCCGGATGTCGTTCGGGTGTGGCTTCCCCCCGACTCGAACACGCTGCTCTCGATTGCCGACCACTGTCTCCGCAGCACCGACCACGTCAACGTCATCGTGGTGGACAAGCAACCGCACCTCCAATACTTGACGCTCGAGGAAGCGAACGCGCACTGCGCGGCCGGGGCGTCGGTCTGGGCGTGGGCGGGTACCGAGGCAGCCGCCGATACCGTGGACATCGTGCTTGCCGCGGCGGGTGACGTTCCTACGCAAGAAATTCTCGCGGCAGCCCAGCTGTTGCGTGAGCACACACCCGACCTCGTCACCCGTGTGGTCAACGTGGTCGATCTGATGGCGTTGCTGACGCCCACGGAGCACCCGCACGGTTTCGACGACCGCACATTCACCGACCTCTTCACCGCTGATACCGACGTGGTGTTCGCGTTCCACGGCTATTCACGCGCGGTCCACGAGTTACTGCACGGTCGGCCGCAACCCGAACGCTTTCATGTTCGCGGCTTCAGCGAGCAGGGCACCACGACCACCCCGTTCGACATGGTGGTGCTGAACAGGATGAGCCGCTACCACCTCGCGCTCGAGGCGCTGCGCCGTGTAGAGGCCGAACCCGTCGGGGCCACCGAGCTCGCCGATTTCTGCCTCACCCAGCTCGAGCGGCACGGCGAGTACGTGGTCGAGCACTTCGAGGACCTGCCGGAGGTACGCGACTGGACCTGGTCCTGAGGGGCGGCGAGGCCGTCAGTTCATCGGGAGCGGAGCGGCGCCGCGTTCGGTGAGCATGTCGGTGAGCAACCTCGACTCGCCCTGCTGGGTCTCGACCATGGTCTGTGCGAGCCCGCGGACGGCGGGCTCGGAGGCCCGTTGCGCGGCGTATTCCATCATGGGCAGTCCACCCTGGTGATGTCGCAACATCAACTGGAGGTATTCGACGTCGACCGCGGTCCCCGTGGCCTGTCGCAGCCTGGCCATGTCCTCGGACGACGCCATTCCCGGCATCGTCGGCATCGACCCAGTATGTGCGTTCTCGCCGGAGGAATGATCGTGTCCGCCGTCGTGCTCCGACGCCATCCAGCCCATGTAGCCGCCGGACGGGAGGGACGGCTGATCCCAGATCGAGAGCCATCCTTGCATCTGGCCGAGCTGGTTCTGCTGGGTGGTCAGAATGTCGTAGGCGAGAGTCCGGACGGTGGGATCACTCGTGTTCCGGATGGCGATCGCCGACATCTCCACCGCCTGACTGTGGTGCACGCTCATGTCCTGGGCGAATCCCACATCGACGGATCCCGCCTGGGGAACCGCAGAGTTGTTGTCCTGCAGTGGAAGTCGCGCCAGGAATCCGAGGGCGAAACCGAGTGCGACGGCGCCGATCACTCCGATCACCAAGAGCGCGGCGCGCTGACTCGGCCTGGAGTGGGCCGGCTCGGCCCCGGACCCGACTCCGGATCCGGGTGCGGAGTCGGCCGATTCAGCCATTACCGCCCTCGGCGGGCGCCTGCTGCAGGTCGGAGGGCAGCTGCAAATCGCTCGGCAACTGGGCTCCCGCCCCGCCGGTCTCGGACTGGTCCGGCGCGATGCCGCCACCGTCCATCGGCACTGCGTCGGTGCCGGGTGCGCTCGGATCGAAGGGGGGCGGGTTGTCCGGGTCGAAACCGGAGCCGGGGATGGTCGAGCAGCTGGCACCGACCTCCGGGTAGGTGTTCTTGTTGATACGCAGGGCCGTGATGAACTGATCGATCCGCTCGTCGTCGGCGCTGTCGAGCTTCAGCTGGTGGCCCCACGACTGCAGAGAGATCGGACTGTCGAGCCCCGGGTACGGCGACATCAGGGTGTAGCTCTGGCCGTCCACCTTGTCCTGCAGTGTGTCGACCTGCTCCGCAGACAGCGTGTCGGGGTTGTAGGCGACCCACACGGCGCCGTGCTCGAGAGAGTGCACTGCGTTCTCGGTGCGGATCGCATTGGCGTACACGGTGCCGGTGCACGTCGCCCAGATGGCGTCGTGCGGGCCGCCGAACGGAGGTGACTGGTCGTAGGCGACGCGCTGCGTCGGCTGGATGTGGATGCCGGCCGGGTAGTCGATCTTCAGCACGCCGTCGATGTTGACCGAAGGGTCGGGATTTTCGGCACTGGGTGCGTACCGCTGGGCCTCCTCCTTCGCCTGATACTTGGGCACCAGGTTGACCGCGAGGATCGCGACGAGCGCGAGGACCGCCGCCGACGCACCGATCGTCAGCCACGGAATGTGCCGGGGCGCGGAGACGCCGCCCTTGGCTTTCGCGCCGCCACTCTTTCTCTTGGCGGCCTTGATGGCCTTGGCCGACTTGGCACCGGAGTTCTTACCGGGACCGCGACTATCCGAACCGCTTGGCATCGATTGTGATCTTTCGGTGTGTGGGTTACGGGCGCTCTACCCCGGTTCGCCCGAGGCTGAGACCGGGACTCAGGGCGACCCCACTCTACTTACCCACCCTGAGCGCAAGCTGGGAGAGTGGCATCCGCCACGCCGGTCGGGGCCTATCCGGCCGTCTGTGGGACTCCGGGCCAGGCGGGTCACCGCCCGGGACGTCTTGGCCATAGGATAGATACCTGTGACTCCAGCTGACCTTGCCGAACTGCTCCGCGGAACCGCCGCGAAGGTGCTCGCCGAACGTGGACTCGACGTGTCCGTGCTACCCGAAACTCTCACGGTCGAGCGCCCGCGCAACCCCGAGCACGGTGATTACGCCACCAACGTCGCGATGCAGGTGGCAAAGAAGGTCGGCACCAACCCCCGCGAACTCGCGACCTGGCTCGCCGAGGCGCTGACCGCCGCCGAGGGTATCGACAGTGCCGATATCGCCGGCCCCGGTTTCCTCAACATCCGCCTGGCCGCCGACGCCCAGGGCGCCATCGTCGCCAAGATCCTCGAAGCGGGCACCGCGTACGGATCCGGGCACACCCTCGACGGCAAGAAGATCAACCTGGAGTTCGTGTCCGCAAACCCGACCGGACCCATCCACCTCGGCGGTACGCGCTGGGCTGCTGTCGGTGACGCGCTCGGCCGCATCCTGTCCACCCAGGGTGCCGCCGTCACACGCGAGTACTACTTCAACGACCACGGCGCCCAGATCGACCGCTTCTCCCGGTCGCTCATCGCCGCCGCCAAGGGGGAACCTGCTCCCGACGACGGTTACGCGGGTGCATACATCGCCGACATCGCGGCTCAGGTGCTCGCGCAGCGTCCCGATGCACTGGAACTTCCGGCGGGTGAGCAGCAGGAAGTGTTCCGTTCGCTCGGAGTCGACCTGATGTTCGCGCACATCAAACGCACCCTGCACGAGTTCGGAGTGGACTTCGACGTCTACTTCCACGAAAACTCGCTGTTCGAGTCCGGTGCGGTCGAGAAGGCCGTCGAGACCTTGAAGTCCTCCGGCAGTCTCTTCCAGGAGGACGGTGCCTGGTGGCTCAAGAGCACCGACTTCGGTGACGACAAGGATCGTGTCGTCATCAAGAGTGACGGCAACGCGGCCTACATTGCGGGGGACATCGCCTACTTCCAAAACAAGCGTGCGCGCGGCTTCGATCTGTGTATCTACATGCTCGGCGCGGATCATCACGGCTACATCGGCCGGCTCAAGGCCGCGGCCGCCGCATTCGGCGACGACCCGGACACCGTCGAGGTGTTGATCGGGCAGATGGTCAATCTGGTCCGCGACGGGGTCGCCGTGAAGATGAGCAAGCGGGCCGGGACGGTGATCACGCTCGACGACCTGGTCGAGGCCATCGGTGTCGACGCCTCGCGATACGCGTTGATCCGCTCGTCGGTGGATTCGAGCATCGACATCGACCTCGAGCTGTGGACCAGCACGGGCAACGAGAACCCGGTCTACTACGTGCAGTACGCGCACGCCCGGTTGTCGGCCATTGCGCGCAACGCCGCCGAGCTGGGTGTCACGGTTGCCGATCCGGCCTTCGCGTTGTTGGTCTCCGAGCAGGAGGGTGATCTCATCCGCACGCTCGGCGAGTATCCGCGCGTCGTCACCAGTGCGGCGAATCTCCGTGAGCCGCACCGCATTGCGCGGTACCTCGAAGAGCTGGCCGGCGCTTACCACCGGTTCTACGGCGCGTGCCGGGTTCTGCCTCAGGGCGACGAGGAGGTCGGGCCACTGCATGTCGCGCGGCTCGCTCTGTGCGACGCCTCGCGTCAGGTACTGGCAAACGGTCTCGCGCTCCTCGGCGTGAGCGCCCCGGAGCAGATGTGAACGCGCATCCCGCCGGTCCCAAGCACGCCGAACAGCTACACGCGCCCGGACTGCCCGAACGTCCCACCGACGCAACGGCATTCGCGGCGCTCGCTCCTGAGGTGTGGCCCCGCAACGCGGAACGCGGTCCGGACGGAGTCGTCCGATTGGCCGGGATTCCGGTCACCGAACTCGCGGAGACGTACGGGACGCCACTGTTCGTCGTCGACGAGGACGATTTCCGCTCCCGCTGCCGTGACATGGCGCGCGCATTCGGGCCCTCGGCCAAAGTCCACTACGCGTCCAAGGCGTTTCTCTGCGGCGAGATCGCCCGTTGGGTGGCAGACGAGGGGCTGTCGCTCGACGTCGCCTCGGGCGGTGAATTGGCGATTGCGTTGCATGCAGGGTTCCCGGCGGAGCGAATCGCCATGCACGGCAATAACAAGTCGGTCGCCGAACTTCAGGCGGCAGTGAAGGCCGGAGTGGGCCACATCGTCCTGGACTCGTCCATGGAGATCGACCGCCTCGACGCAGTCGCCGCCGAAGCCGGTGTCGTACAGGATGTCCTGATCCGTGTGACGGTCGGAGTGGAAGCGCACACCCACGAATTCATCTCGACCGCCCACGAGGACCAGAAGTTCGGTTTCTCACTGGCAGGCGGCAAGGCGATCGACGCGGTCCGGCGAGTATTCGCCGCAGACAATCTGCGTCTCGTCGGGCTGCACAGCCATATCGGTTCGCAGATCTTCGACGTGGACGGATTCGAGGTGGCAGCACACCGGGTGATCGGGCTGCTCCGCGACGTCGTCGCCGAGTTCGGTGTGGACAAGACCGCCCAGATCTCGATCATCGACCTCGGTGGCGGTATGGGCATCTCGTATGTGCCCAGCGACGATCCTCCGCCCGTGGACGAGTTGGCGGCCAAACTCGGCGACATCGTGCGCAACGAGTCCGCTCTCGCCGGCCTGCCCGAGCCGACCCTTGCAGTCGAGCCGGGACGAGCGATCGCCGGGCCGGGGACAGTCACGCTCTACGAGGTCGGCACCATCAAAGACGTCACCGTCGGGAGCGCGCTCACTCGCCGCTACGTCAGTGTCGACGGCGGAATGAGCGACAACATCCGCACGGCGCTGTATCAAGCGGAATATGAAGCGAAGCTCGTCTCCCGAGTCAGCGGAGCCGAACCCGTGGTGTCGCGAGTCGTGGGTAAACACTGCGAATCCGGCGACGTCGTCATCCGTGACACCTGGATGCCCGAGGACATCGATGCCGGCGATTTGCTTGCCGTCGCTGCCACCGGTGCATACTGCTACTCGATGTCGAGTAGGTACAACCTGCTCACCCGTCCTGCCGTGGTGGCGGTGCGCGACGGACAGTCGCGCGTGATCCTCCGGAGGGAAACCGTGGAAGACCTGCTCAGCTTGGAGGTACAAGAGTGACCGTCGAATCGGCGCAACGTGCTGTCGGTGTGACCGAATCGGCGCATCGCGCTATCGGAGTGGCCGTCCTCGGCCTCGGCAACGTCGGGAGCGAGGTGGTTCGCATCCTGCAAGAGCACAGCGAAGACCTCGAGGCCCGCGTCGGTGCGCCCCTGGAACTGCGGGGAGTGGCGGTCCGCCGCCCCGGCAAGGACCGGGGCATACCGGAGGAGTTGCAGACCACGGACGCGGACTCGCTCGTGGCGCGCGACGACGTCGACATCGTCGTCGAGGTGATCGGCGGCATGGACCTTCCGCGCAAGCTGATCCTGTCGGCACTGAACTCCGGCAAGTCCGTCGTCACCGCCAACAAGGCCCTCCTCGCCGAGCACACCGGTGAACTCGCCGAGGCGGCAGAGCTGCACCGCGTCGACCTGTACTTCGAGGCGGCCGTCGCCGGTGCGATCCCCGTGATCCGCCCGCTCACCCAGTCCCTTGCCGGTGACCGGGTGAACAAGGTCGCCGGAATCGTGAACGGCACCACCAACTTCATCCTGTCGGCCATGGACGAAACCGGGGCCGACTATGCGGAAACGCTCGCGGAGGCGGGAAGACTCGGCTACGCCGAAGCCGATCCCACCGCCGACGTAGAGGGTTACGACGCCGCGGCGAAGGCCGCTATCCTCGCGTCCATCGCCTTCCATACGCGGGTCACCGCGGGTGATGTGTACCGCGAGGGTATCTCCAACATCACCGCTGCCGACCTGACGTCGGCGAGGGCCCTCGACTGCACTATCAAGCTGCTCTCCATCTGCGAGCGCATCCCCACACCCGACGGCAAGGAGCGCATCTCCGCACGGGTCTACCCGGCGCTGGTGCCGCTGAGTCACCCCCTCGCGTCGGTCAACGGAGCATTCAACGCCGTGGTTGTCGAGGGCGAGAACGCCGGAAGGCTGATGTTCTACGGTCAGGGCGCCGGCGGTGCCCCCACCGCGTCCGCTGTGATGGGTGATCTGGTGATGGCCGCGCGGAACAAGGTGCACGGTGGCCGCGGTCCGCGCGAGTCGAAGTACGCCAAGCTCAAGATCGCGCCCATCGGCGACATCCCGACGCGCTACTACGTCAACATGCAGGTGACGGACAAGGCCGGTGTGCTGTCGGCCGTTGCCGCCGAATTCGCCGAGCACGGCGTGAGCATTTCGACGGTGCGGCAGGAAGGCGCGGGCGACGGTGCCCGGCTGGTGGTCGTTACCCATGTCGCGACGGACTCCGCGTTGTCGGAAACCGTTGAGGCATTGAGCAAACTCGAATTCGTCACCGCTGTGACCAGCGTGCTGCGACTGGAAGGCACCGAACAATGACCGGCACCCGCAACCCCGTGCACACTCCATGGCCGGGGCTGATCGAGGCCTACCGTGACCGCCTCGCGATCGGACCGAACTGGAAGACGGTGACCCTCCGTGAGGGCGGCACGCCGCTGCTTCCCGCCGGGCATCTGTCCGAGATCACGGGCTGCGACGTCTACCTCAAGGTCGAGGGTCTCAACCCCACCGGCTCCTTCAAGGACCGCGGGATGACGATGGCCGTGACCGACGCCCTGGCGCGCGGTCAGCAGGCTGTGCTGTGCGCGTCGACGGGCAATACGTCCGCCTCGGCGGCCGCCTACGCCGCCAAGGCGAAGATGAGCTGCGCGGTGCTGGTACCGCAGGGCAAGATTGCCATGGGCAAGCTGGCGCAAGCGGTCATGCACGGCGCCCGGATCATCCAGGTCGAGGGCAACTTCGACGACTGCCTCGAGCTGGCGCGCAAGACCACGGCCGAGTTCCCGACCATCGGCCTGGTCAACTCGGTGAACCCGGTCCGGATCGAAGGCCAGAAGACCGCCGCTTTCGAAATTTGTGATGCATTGGGCAAGGCCCCGGACGTCCACGCGCTTCCCGTCGGCAACGCCGGCAACATCACCGCCTACTGGCGGGGTTATTCCGAGTACTACGCCGACGGGCTCACGAGCGTGAAGCCTCGCATGCTGGGCGTTCAGGCGGCAGGTGCCGCCCCGCTCGTCCACGGTGCACCCGTCAAGGACCCGGAGACCATCGCGACGGCCATCCGCATCGGTTCGCCCGCGTCCTGGAACGGTGCGGTCGCCGCGAAGGAGGAGTCGCACGGGGCCTTCCGCGCCGCGACGGACGAGGAAATCCTCGAGGCGTACCGACTGATCGCCTCCACCGAAGGTGTGTTCGTCGAACCCGCCTCGGCGGCGAGTGTCGCAGGACTGCTGGCCGCCCGGAAGGAAGGCTGGCTCGACTCCGGACTCACCGTGGTCTGCACGGTCACCGGCAACGGATTGAAGGACCCGGATACCGCACTCGCCGGTATGCCTGTCGTGCAACCCATTCCGGTCGATCCTGTCGCTGTCGCGTCGGCCCTCGAGCTGGCGTAGTGGTGGCGCCCACGCCCATCACGCCGCAGGATCAGACCGCAGACATGACACAGACCCTGCCCACCGGGCTCACCGTGACTGCCCGTGTGCCGGCGTCGAGCGCCAATCTCGGGCCCGGATTCGACACCCTCGGCATCGCGCTCGGGCTCTACGACGAGATCACGGTCACCACCACGGGTTCGGGTTTGAAGATTCGTGTCGAGGGTGAGGGCGCCGAGGACGTGCCGTGGGGCCCCTCCCATCTGGTGGTACGCGCGATCGAACGTGGTCTGGAGTCGGCCGGCGTGTGGGCGGAGGGCCTCGACGTCGTGTGCCGCAATGCAATACCGCACTCGCGGGGCCTGGGGTCGTCCGCGTCTGCCGTGGTCGGCGGGTTGGCCGCGGCCAACGGTCTCGCGATGAAGCTCGATCCCGCACTCGGCCTCTCGCCCGACCAACTGGTCCAGTTGTCGTCCGAGTTCGAGGGGCACCCCGACAACGCTTCGGCGAGCGTGCTGGGCGGCGCCGTGGTGTCGTGGAGTTGTGAAGATCAGGAATCCGCGGGCGCCTCCACGTCCGGGAATCGCTACTACGCGGTGCCCCTGACGGTGCATCCCGCGATCCGGGTCATCGCCCTGATCCCGGGTGAGCGTTCGTCGACCGCTCACACGCGGGGATTGTTGCCCGAGGTCGTGGCGCACCGTGACGCCGCGTTCAACGTCAGTCGCGGCGCTCTCGCTGTGGTGGCGCTCACGGAACGGCCGGACCTTCTGATGCCGGCCACTGAGGATCGGCTCCACCAGGTTCAGCGGGCTCCCGCCCTTCCGCTGACCACCCGGTGGATCTCCTTGCTGCGGAAAGCCGGCATTGCCGCGGCGGTCTCCGGTGCGGGACCGACAGTCCTCGCGTTGAGTACCGAGCCGCTACCGGACGATCTCCGAGTACAGGCGGAGGCCGAGGGACTGCAGGTCCTCGAACTCGACGTCGCCGAAGGCGTCCGGATCAGCTGACACGCCGGAAACGGGTCTTCTTGCCCCTACGGTCGTTCACAGCTATCCTGGGCAATGTCCGTACATCGTGCGCATCAGACGCCGGTGCTTCACCAGGGCGATTACTCCAGGTCAATCGGGGTTGACGGCTCCTGGCACGATCCTCCGCACTTTCTGTTGTGTAGGGATTGCGAGTGCGCCTGTTCAAGGTGATGTGATGGCGGGCAAGCCGGCAGTTCAGCTAAGCAACGACGTACGGCACATCCGAATTCGGTACTGAACCGGATTACGGGACGAACCCTCGACTCTGCGCAGCGCGAGTGAGGGAAGGAAAGGACCTCCGTGACCGATACGGACCTCATCGCCGCTCCTGCGGACGCCTCCTCGGTGGATACCGTTGGCGCGCAGGCAGGCGACTCTTCACAGGCGTCATCGACCGCACCGGAAAACGGTGCAGTGACGGCCTCCACAAAGCGCGCCGAGGCGCGCCGAGGTGCCGGGCTGTCCGGGATGGTGCTGACCGAGCTCCGTGCCCTTGCGGGCGAGCTCGGTATCAAAGGCATTTCAGGGATGCGTAAGGGCGACCTGATCGCCGCGATCAAGGATCGGCAGGGCGCCTCGTCGGCGCCGGCCGCTGCGACGACCGAGGCCGCGCCCCGCACCCGGACGTCCCGCACCAAGCGTGAGCAGCCCGCGCAGACTGCCCTCGACGTGTCTCCGCAGCAGGAGACCGCCGAGAAGGCGGCCGAAAGCAAGGCGCCGGAACCTGCAGTCGCCGACGGCAGCGCGGCCGACACCGATGTCCCCGAGGGGGGCCGACGCGGGCGTCAGCGCCGTGGCTCCTCCCGCCGGGCAGGTGCCCCTGAGCAGGGCGACCAGGCCGACAGCGGACAGGACGCTCCCTCGCAGAATGCTGCCGTCCAGAATGGCGTCGACACCCAGCAGGCCGAGCGCAAGCAGGTCGACGACCGTCAGGACAGTGCGGAAAAGTCCGGAAGGCAGGACGGCTCCGGTGAGCAGTCCGGCGACCGCACGCGGCGTGAGCGTGGGGACAACCGCGGCAGCGACCGTGGTGACCGGAACGACCGCGGCGACACCCGCGAGCGGGACCGCGGTGACACGCGCGAACGTGACCGCGACCGGGGTGATCGCAACCAGGGCAGCAACAACGGCCCGCGCACGAGCGACAACCGTGACAACCGGGGCGGCGACGACGAAGAAGGCGGCCGCGGACGACGTGGACGGCGCTTCCGCGAGCGTCGTCGTGGGCGCGACCGCGGCGAAGGCGGCGGCGGGGACGTGCGTGAGACGGAGATCCGGGAAGACGATGTCCTGCAGCCGGTAGCCGGCATCCTCGACGTCCTCGACAACTACGCTTTCGTGCGGACGTCCGGGTACCTCGCGGGCCCCAACGACGTCTACGTGTCGATGAACCTCATCCGAAAGAACGGACTTCGCCGCGGCGACGCGATCACCGGTGCCGTCCGGGTTGCACGCGAGGGTGACCAGGGAAATCAGCGCCAGAAGTTCAACCCGTTGGTGCGGATCGACACGGTCAACGGCGGCGACATCGAGGCGGCGAAGAAGCGCCCCGAGTTCGGGAAGCTCACCCCGCTGTACCCGAATCAGCGGTTGCGTCTCGAGACCACGCCGAACATCCTCACCACCCGCGTCATCGATCTCGTGATGCCGATCGGTAAGGGTCAGCGCGCGCTCATCGTGAGCCCGCCGAAGGCCGGTAAGACCAGCGTTCTGCAGGCCATCGCCAACGCGATCGCGACCAACAACCCCGAGTGCTACCTGATGGTCGTGCTGGTCGACGAGCGTCCAGAAGAGGTCACCGACATGCAGCGATCGGTCAAGGGTGAGGTCATTTCCTCGACCTTCGACCGCCCGCCGGGAGACCACACCTCGGTCGCCGAGCTCGCCATCGAGCGTGCGAAGCGTCTGGTGGAGGCCGGTAAGGACGTCGTCGTCCTTCTCGACTCGATCACTCGTCTCGGCCGCGCGTACAACAACTCGTCGCCGGCGTCGGGCCGCATCCTGTCCGGTGGTGTCGACTCGACAGCGCTGTACCCGCCGAAGCGTTTCCTCGGTGCAGCCCGCAACATCGAGAACGGCGGTTCGCTCACGATCATCGCGACGGCCATGGTCGAGACCGGTTCCACCGGCGACACCGTGATCTTCGAGGAGTTCAAGGGCACCGGTAACGCCGAGCTCAAGCTCGACCGCAAGATCGCGGAACGGCGGGTGTTCCCGGCTGTCGACGTCAATCCTTCGGGAACGCGTAAGGACGAGCTGCTGCTCAGTCCGGATGAGGCCGCGGTGCTGCACAAGCTCCGCCGGGTGCTGTCTGGTCTCGATTCGCACCAGGCCATCGATCTGCTGATCGATCGCCTCAAGAAGAGCAAGAGCAATCTCGAGTTCCTCATGCAGGTGTCGAAGACCGCTCCGGGCGCGATCGACGACTGAGTGCTCGACACGGCAAAGCCCGGCGACCTGTCGCCGGGCTTTGCCGTTTCTCCAGTACAGAGCAGGTGGAATTAAATGCGGGGGAGCGGCGTTGATCTCTCCGCAAGCACACATGCCGATTGGGATCGCACTCGCGCGATCTGGCATACTGAACGGCTGAGTCCGGTTCCGGTTCACGTCTTCGAATGGCGAAGGCGACCCGGCGACCATTGAAAGGGACACCATGAAGTCAGGCATTCACCCCAATTACGTGGCCACCACCGTGGTCTGTGGTTGCGGAAACACTTTCGAGACCCGAAGCACCAAGGAGACCGGACGGATCAACGTCGAGGTCTGCTCGCAGTGCCACCCGTTCTACACCGGTAAGCAGAAGATTCTCGACACCGGTGGACGCGTTGCCCGCTTCGAGGCTCGCTACGGCAAGCGCGCCGGCAAGGGCGCAGCAAAGGAATCTGCCGAGTCCTAGCTGGTCCGCCGACGCCCGTCCTGCGATAATTGCAGGCCGGGCGTCGGCTTTTTTGTGCCGTTTCCCTCGGCACCCCGTAGTGCGCAGCGCGCGCTGAGACGAGAGTGGAGCCCATCATGGCAGGGACGACCCAGCCGTCGGCGATCGACGACATCCTGGCCGAACATGCCGGCCTCGAGCAGCAGTTGTCCGACCCAGCGCTGCACAACGACGCCTCCGCGGCCCGCAAAGCCGGGAAGCGTTTCGCCGAGCTTGCGCCCATCATGTCGACGTACAGCAAGCTCAAGGCTGCGCAGGACGATCTCGCAGCCGCGCGTGAGCTCGCCGTCGACGATTCCAGCTTCGCGGCCGAGGTGCCCGCACTCGAGGCCGAAGTGCTCGAGCTCGACAAGGCACTGACGGATCTCCTCGCGCCGCGCGACCCGCACGACGGTGACGACGTGGTACTCGAAGTGAAGTCGGGCGAGGGCGGTGAGGAGTCGGCGTTGTTCGCGTCCGACCTCGCGCGTATGTACGTCCGGTACGCCGAGCGGCACGGGTGGCGCGTCGAGGTTCTCGATGCGACAGTGTCCGACCTCGGTGGATACAAGGACGCGACCCTGTCGATCAAGTCGAAGGGCGAGGTTCGGGACGGGGTGTGGGCCCGTCTGAAGTTCGAGGGCGGCGTCCACCGCGTGCAGCGCGTGCCCGTCACCGAGTCGCAGGGCCGGGTACACACCTCGGCTGCCGGCGTCCTGGTCTATCCGGAACCGGAAGAGGTCGAGGAGGTGCAGATCGACGAGACTGATCTGCGCATCGATGTCTACCGCTCCTCCGGTAAGGGCGGTCAGGGTGTGAACACCACCGACTCGGCGGTGCGGATCACGCATCTGCCCACCGGAATCGTTGTGACGTGCCAGAACGAGCGCTCCCAGCTACAGAACAAGGCGCGGGCCATGCAGGTGCTGGCCGCTCGCCTCCAGGCAGCGGCCGAGGAAGCAGCAGACGCCGAGGCATCGGCCGGGCGGCAGAGCCAGGTGCGCACGGTCGACCGCTCCGAGCGCATCCGCACCTACAACTTCCCGGAGAACCGCATCACCGATCACCGAATCGGCTTCAAGTCGCATAATCTCGATGCCGTCCTGGACGGTGAATTGGACGCTCTCCTCGACGCGTTGGGCAAGGCGGATCGTGAGGCACGGCTCGCCGCGGAGTAACGCGGTACCCAGGACCGGAGTATCACCGGTCCCCGGGCGTGGCAGTCTGTACCCGTGAGCCGACTTCCCCTTCGCCTGGCCCTGATCGATGCAGCTGCGCAACTCGACGAGGCAGGGGTGCACAGCGCCCGCGCGGACGCCGAGATGCTGGCTGCCCATCTGCTGGGGGTGGAGAGGACCCGACTGGGTCTCGTGCCGCTGGTCGACGAGTCGGTGATCGACGCCTACAAGAAGATGGTCGAACAGCGCGCCAAGCGAATCCCGCTGCAGTACATCCTCGGAACCGCCGCCATGGGTGACATCGACATCGAGGTCGGTCCCGGCGTCTTCGTTCCGCGCCCGGAGACCGAACTTCTCCTCGGGTGGGCGCTCGCGTTCCTGGGAAGCTGCGACCAGCACCCACCCGTCGTCATGGATCTGTGTACCGGGTCGGGTGCGCTCGCGCTCGCCATTGCCCACGCCCGCCCCGACGCCGTCGTGCACGCCGTCGAACTCGAACCGCACGCGCTCTCCTGGGCGCGGCGCAATGCCGATGCCCGCGCTGGAGCGGGCGACACCCCGATCAAGCTGTACCAGGGCGACGTCACCGACCGGACGATCCTGACCGGCCTCGAAGGTGCAGTCGACCTCATCGTTGCCAACCCGCCGTACATTCCCGAGGGCGCGGAACTCGAGCCGGAAGTGGCGGATCACGACCCGCACAGCGCACTATTCGCCGGACCGGACGGATTATCTGTGATCAAGCCGATGATCTCGAATGTCGCGCGGTGGTTGAGAATCGGGGGAGCAGTGGGAATCGAGCACGACGACACCAATGGTGCGGACGTTGCGGCGCTGTTCGCGGCGCGTCGGGTGTTCGGTGACGTCGCGGAACACCCCGACCTCGCGGGCAAGCCCCGCTTCGTGGTGGCTCGGCGCATCGCGACCGATGTCGAGGCGCAGCGTGCGGAGGCCGCAGGCGAGGATGAAAGAATGAGCCGGTGAGTACCGTTTACGACTGTGGCCGCCCCGATTCCCGCGCCGCCGGAATGAGTGCGGCCAAGAACGCCCTGAAGGCTGGACGACTCGTCGTCCTGCCCACGGACACCCTCTACGGGATCGGCGCCGACGCATTCGACGGCGATGCGGTCGCCGCGTTGCTGCGGGCGAAGGGCCGTGGCCGCGATATGCCTGTGCCGGTGCTCGTCGGATCGTGGAACACCATCGACGGCCTCGTGTACAGCGTGCGCCCGCACACCCGCGACCTCATTCGGGCCTTCTGGCCGGGTGGCCTGAGTCTTGTTGTGGAGCAGGCTCCTTCGCTGGCGTGGGACCTCGGTGATACGCGCGGGACGGTGATGCTTCGCATGCCCCTGCATCCGGTCGCCCTCGAACTGTTACGTGAAGTCGGACCACTTGCGGTGTCGAGCGCCAACGTCTCGGGACAACCGCCGGCCACCACCGTCCAGGAAGCTCGGGACCAGCTCGGCGGATCGGCCGGCGTGTACCTGGACGGCGGACGCGCCGAACAAGGCCGGGCCTCCACCATCGTCGACCTCACCGGCGCGAGCCCCCGCATTCTCCGGGAAGGTGCCGTACCCACCGGTGACGTCGCCGACGTCCTCGGGGTGTCGGCGGAGAGTCTGCTCGAGGGGACCGCGACGGCATGACCGGGCTGCGCGGGGCAACGGTAGCGTCTGCCCAGTGATTGCTGCCGAATCCGCCGGCGTGGTGCTGGCTCAAGCAGGTGGGGGTGCGGGTGTCCCTCTGCGTGAACTTCTGCTCGTCCTCTTCACTGCCGCGGTGGTCACCTACCTCGCCACCGGCGCAGTCCGGCTGTTCGCCCTGCGGTTCGGGGCAGTGGCGGTGCCTCGGGACCGGGACGTGCACGTCACGCCCACGCCCCGACTCGGGGGCGTCGGAATGTACCTGGGCATGCTGGTCGCTCTGTTGTTCGCCCAGCAACTACCCGCGCTCACCCGCGGATTCGAGTTCACCTCCGACATCCCCGCGGCCCTGGTGTCGGGGTTCGTCATCGTTCTCGTGGGGGTGGTCGACGACCGGTGGGGTCTCGACGCGCTGACCAAGTTCGTGGGCCAGGTGACGGCCGCCGGAATCCTCGTCGTGATGGGCGTCAGCTGGTTCATCATCTACGTTCCGTTCGGCGATGGCACCACGGTGATTCTCGACCAGCTGCAGGCGGGACTGGTTACGGTGGCGGTCGCCGTGGTGATGGTCAATGCCATGAACTTCGTCGATGGCCTCGACGGTCTCGCCGCAGGTCTCGGGCTGATTTCCTCGCTCGCGATCTGCGTGTTCTCGGTCGGATTGCTCCACGATCAGGGCGGTGATGTGAGCGCCTATCCGCCGGCGTTGATCGCCGCAGCACTGGCAGGCGCCTGTCTCGGTTTCCTGCCGCACAACTTCCAGCCTGCGCGCATCTTCATGGGCGATTCCGGGTCGATGCTGATCGGCCTGATGCTCGCGGCGATCTCGACCAGCGCCTCCGGCCGCATTCCGCTGACCGCTTACGGCACCCGCGACCTTCTGGGTCTTCTGTCGCCATTGCTGCTCGTCGGCGCCGTCATGTTCATCCCGATCCTCGACCTGCTGCTTGCCGTGGTCCGGCGTACGCGCGCAGGCGTCAGTCCGTTCAGCCCCGACAAGATGCATCTTCACCACCGTCTCCTGCAGATCGGGCATTCGCATCGGCGAGTGGTCCTGCTCATCTACTTGTGGGTCGGCGTGCTGGCGTTCGGTGCGGTCGGATCTGCCTTGTTCGACCGCCGCGTAGTGGTGCTCCTGGTGGCCGGCGGACTCGTCTTCGCGCTGGTGGTCACGGCCGTACCCTCCATCCGGGGGCAACAGCACGACCGCCAGACGTGAGGTCACGGTTGCGGTGCGCCGAGGACGATCCACTACCCTTGGCGACCGTGACGTTCATCCCCGCGCCTGCTCCCGATCACACCGCCTCGTTGCGGGCCGCCGTCCGCTACGGCGTCCTCGGCCTGATCGTGCTGGCAGTGGTCGGTTCCATCGTTGCGACTCTGCTCGCAGGAATGCCCGGTCTCTACGGCGCGCTGTTGGGCGCGGCGGTCGGCGGAGGGTTCATCCTCTGCACGGCCCTCGGGGTGTTGTTCACGGCCAAGCTTCCCGCCACGACTGCGGGGGCGGTGCTGCTCGGTACCTGGCTGTTGAAAATGATCCTCGCGATCACGGTCCTGGCGATCCTGAAACCGCTCGACTTCTACGACAAAACGGCGTTGGTATTGGTCATCGTGTTGTCCTTGGTGATCGTGCTCGGTGCGGAAACCTATGGGGTACTTGGCGTGAAGGCCCCGTACGTGGAGCCACGCGCAGCCGGCGATGCCGAACCGGGGGAGAAGGACGCCCAGTAGTACTACGGGATGTAGTAAAATTGAATCGAGCCGGACCCCGTCTACACAACGTCGTAGATGACTTGATAAGGTCTGGGTCAAGCGAGAGCAATGAGACGGCGAGTAAGTTACTGGCTGGTATTGCATGCTTGCAGGCGGTCGCACTTTCAAGGCCGCCGAGTCGACGAGAGTCGCCGACACCGACAGACGCTGGACTCCCTGGAGTCCACAGCAGCTGACGAATACGCGAGTCGAGCTTGTCGACTTGTTTGATCGTCAATGTCCGATCGAACCGCAGTCAACGAAGGCTGCGGACCGACTACGGGAGAGAACGCTGAGCGTCATCAACGTGGCTGCTGGAGAATTCCATCCGCCTTCCCTGAACGACTTCTTCCCGCCCGCGGTCCTGTTCGAAGGGACTCCGTTCGAACTCGACCGCCTGATGCTGGTTCGCATCCTGCTGTCCGCCCTCATGATGATCTTCTTCGTCATCGCGATGCGCAGCCCGAAGATCATTCCCCGCGGTGTCCAGAACATCGGCGAGATCGCTCTCGACTTCGTCCGGATCAACATCGCGGAAGAGATTCTCGGCAAGGAACAAGGCAAGCGCTTCCTGCCCGTCATCACGACGATCTTCTTCCTGGTGCTCGCCAGCAACCTCGGCAGCATCATCCCGTTCATCAACATCTCGCCCAACGCGCGCATCGGCATGCCGTTGGTGCTCGCTGCCCTGGCGTACATCGTCTTCAACTACGTGGGCATCAAGAAGTACGGGTTCTTCAAGTACGTCAAGAGCAGCATCGTGGTTCCCGGCGTCCCGCTTCCCCTGCACTTCCTGCTCGTGCCGATCGAGTTCATCTCCACCTTCGTCCTGCGGCCGTTCACGCTCATGGTGCGTCTCATGGCCAACATGCTGGCCGGCCACATCCTGCTGGTGCTGTTCTTCAGTGCCACCCAGTTCTTCTTCTTCACCTCAGGTGGCTTCCAGGCCGTGTTCGGTGTGGCATCGCTCGCCGCCGGCATTGCATTCACCTTCTTCGAACTGCTGGTGATCTTCCTGCAGGCCTACGTCTTCGCGCTGCTCACGTCGGTGTACATCGACCTGGCTCTGCACGCGGATTCGCACTAGCACCAACATCTCCACGACCAGCTACACCAAGAACTGAGCCTCCCGCCGAATCCGGCGGAGGTCAACAGAAAGGGAACGGAACACCATGAGCCTCGCCTACCTCGCTCAGGAAGCTGTCCAGGAAACCAACTCGACGGGATTCGGAGCCATCGGCTACGGTCTCGCCGCGATCGGCCCCGGCATCGGCGTGGGCATCGTTGTCGGTAAGGCGATCGAGGGCATGGTTCGCCAGCCCGAGATGGCCGGACAGGTTCGTACCACCATGTTCCTCGGTATCGCCTTCACCGAAGCTCTCGCGCTGATCGGCCTCGTCGCCGGCTTCATTTTCTAAGACCGTCATGGCAACCAACATCGCATTGCTCGCGGCAGAGGAAGAGACACACAACCCTCTCCTGCCCGCGACGTATGACATCGTTTGGTCGCTCGTCTGCCTGCTCGTCGTCGGCTTCGTCTTCTGGAAGTACGTCCTTCCGATGTTCCAGAAGGTCCTTGCCGAGCGAACCGAACAGATTGACGGCGGCATCAAGAGGGCCGAAGAAGCCCAGGCCGAGGCGAAGGCGGCGCTCGAGCAGTACCGTGCCCAGCTCGCCGAAGCTCGCACCGAAGCTGCGCAGATCCGTGAGGACGCGCGCACCCAGGGGCAGCAGATCCTCGCCGAGATGAAGGCACAGGCTCAGGAAGAGAGCGACCGCATCGTGGCCTCCGGTCACAGCCAGTTGGTTGCTCAGCGGCAGCAGATCGTCACCGAACTGCGTGGCGAACTCGGACGCACCGCGGTCGACCTCGCTGAGAAGGTCATCGGGGAGTCGCTCTCCGACGACGTCAAGCGGGCCGGCACGGTCGACAGATTCCTGAACGAGCTCGACGCCATCGGCGCAAATTCCGCAGCAGGGAAGTGAGCACCATGTACGCAGCGAGCCGTGAGGCCTTGACGCAGACACGTGCTGCGTTGTCTTCGGCCTTGGGATCCGTCTCTGCCGGAGCAGCCACCGCGGCCGCGGCCCAGACCGGGGCAGAGCTGTTCACGGTCGTCGAGACCCTGGACGTTCAGCGCACTCTTCGCAGTGCGCTGGCGGACAACTCGGCGGCCGGGAGCGCTCGCGAAGGCCTGGCCGAGCAGGTGTTCGGTGGCAAGGTCTCCGCGGAGACCCTCGCCACCGTGAAGGCGGCGGTGGGCCAGAACTGGTCCACCACCTCCGACCTGCTCAACTCGCTGGTGCTTCTCGGTCGGGAGTCGCTGCTGAAGGCAGCGGCCGACCAGGGACAGCTCGACGGGGTCGAGGACGAATTGTTCCGTCTCGGTCGAATCGTCGCAGGTGACCCGACACTCGAACAGGCGCTTTCCGATCGATCCGTCTCGGCGAAAGCCAAGCGTGACCTGCTCTCCAAGCTGCTGTACGGCAAGGTGACTGCTGTCACGGAGGCGCTGGCCGTTCAGGCAGTGGGCAGGTTGAAGTCGACCGCCCCCGCGGATGCGTTCGACGCATTGGCGAATCTGGCGGCAGCTCGGCGAGAAGCCGTCGTCGCGAAGGTTCGGAGCGCTTCTACACTGAGCAGTGAGCAAACCGATCGGCTGGCCGCCGCCCTCACCCGTACCTACGGGAAGCCGGTGACGGTTCACGTGGAGGTCGATCCCGAGCTCCTCAGCGGCTTGGTCGTCCGGGTGGGCGACGAGGTTATCGACGGCAGCGCAGCGGGGCGTCTCGCAGCGTTGCGGAAGTCCCTCAAGTAGTCCGCTTCCGAATCAATACCCAGATACTTCCGAAAACCAGACACCGAGAGCAGGAACAATCATGGCGGAGCTGACGATCTCCTCCGACGAGATCCGTAGCGCGATCGAGAACTACACCGCGAGCTACTCCCCGGAGGCCTCCCGCGAGGAGGTCGGCGTTGTGACCGACACCAGCGACGGCATCGCGCACGTCAGTGGCCTGCCTTCGGCGATGGCCAACGAACTGCTGGAGTTTCCCGGCGGAATCCTGGGCGTTGCCCTCAACCTCGACGCCACCGAAATCGGTGCCGTCATCCTGGGTGACTACGCGGACCTCCAGGAGGGCCAGGAAGTCAAGCGGACCGGCGACGTTCTGTCGGTTCCCGTCGGCGACGGCTTCCTCGGACGCGTCGTGGACCCCCTCGGCCAGCCGATCGACGGCCTGGGCGATATCGAGAGCAACGAGACCCGCGCCCTCGAACTGCAGGCAGCATCCGTGCTCGAGCGCCAGCCCGTCGAGGAGCCGCTGCAGACCGGCATCAAGGCCATCGACGCCATGACGCCGATCGGCCGCGGACAGCGTCAGCTCATCATCGGCGACCGCAAGACGGGCAAGACTGCCGTCTGCATCGACGCGATCCTGAACCAGAAGGCCAACTGGGAGTCCGGCGACGAGAAGCAGCAGGTTCGCTGCATCTACGTCGCGATCGGCCAGAAGGGCTCGACCATCGCAGGCGTCAAGGCTGCCCTCGAGGAGCAGGGCGCGATGGAGTACACCACCATCGTCGCCGCCCCCGCATCCGATTCCGCCGGCTTCAAGTGGCTCGCTCCGTACACCGGTTCCGCCATCGGCCAGCACTGGATGTACCAGGGCAAGCACGTTCTGGTCGTATTCGACGACCTGACCAAGCAGGCCGAGGCTTACCGCGCCATCTCGCTGCTGCTGCGTCGCCCGCCGGGACGTGAGGCTTACCCCGGTGACGTCTTCTACCTCCACTCCCGTCTACTGGAGCGTTCGGCGAAGCTGTCCGACGCGCTCGGCGGCGGATCGCTGACGGCGCTGCCGATCATCGAAACCAAGGCGAACGACGTCTCGGCGTACATCCCGACCAACGTCATCTCCATCACCGACGGTCAGGTGTTCCTCGAGTCGGACCTCTTCAACAAGGGTGTTCGTCCCGCCATCAACGTCGGTATCTCGGTGTCCCGTGTCGGTGGTGCCGCGCAGACCAAGGGCATGAAGAAGGTGTCCGGCTCGCTTCGCCTGGAGCTGGCACAGTTCCGTGAGCTCGAAGCATTCTCCGCCTTCGCGTCGGACCTCGATGCCGCGTCGAAGGCGCAGCTCGAGCGTGGTGCTCGCCTGGTCGAGCTGCTCAAGCAGGATCAGTACAGCCCCATTCCCGTCGAGGACCAGATCGTCTCGATCTACCTCGCCGGTGAAGGCGTCTTCGACAGCGTTCCCGTCGGTGACGTGCGCCGGTTCGAGACCGAGCTGCTGGAAGACCTGCACCGCAGTGCCTCCGACGTGTACTCGAGCATCAAGGGTGGCAAGGCGCTCGACGCCGACAACGCCGCCGCGCTGATCAAGGCCACCGACAAGTTCAAGGAAGGCTTCCTCGCATCCGACGGAAGCCGGGTCGTGAACGAGGCCGAGGCCGAGGCGCTCGACGCCAACGAGGTCGGGCACGAGCAGATCAACGTCAAGCGCACCACCGTCAGCAAGTGAGCGCCCAGTCCATGACACTGCGTCGCACCACCACGGGGACGCCGCGAAACATGAAGGGAGAGTGATCGATCGATGGCAAGCATTCTCGAACTGCGGTCTCGTATCAAGTCGGTCAACTCGACCAAGAAGATCACCAAGGCCCAGGAGCTGATCGCGACCTCGCGCATCACCAAGGCTCAGGCCCGGGTCGCTGCGTCGAAGCCGTATGCCGAGGAGATCACCAAGGTCCTGACGGAGCTGGCAAGTGCGTCGGCGTCGTTGGATCACCCGTTGCTCAACGAGCGCGCCAACGCCAAGCGTGCTGCCGTCCTGGTTGTCACCAGCGACCGCGGCATGTGCGGTGGGTACAACTCCAACGTCCTCAAAGAGGCCGAGGAACTGTTCCAACTGCTGCGCAGCGAGGGCAAGGACCCGGTCATCTTCGTGCTCGGTGCCAAGGGCCTCGGCTACTACACGTTCCGTGGTCGCGACCTGGGGGCTGCGTGGACCGGGTTCTCTCAGGACCCCGGTTACTCCGATGCTGCCAAGGCGAGCCGCCACCTGGTGGAGCTCTTCATGGCCGGATCCGGCTCCGAGATTCCCGCCTACAACGGCGAGGGAACCATCGAAGGTGTCGACGAACTGCACATCGTCTACACCCGCTTCGTGTCGATGCTCACTCAGTCTCCCGAGGTGCGGCGGATGGCTCCGCTGGACGTCACGGTCTCCGAGGAGAACATCGAACTCGGTGAAGACATGCTGTCGAACGGTCACCGGAACGACGAACCGGTCGCCGGATACAACTTCGAGCCGGAACCCGACAGGTTGCTCGGTGCCCTGCTGCCGAAGTACATCAGCACCCGCATCTACTCCTCGCTGCTGGATGCTGCGGCGTCGGAGTCGGCTGCCCGTCGTACCGCCATGAAGGCGGCGACGGACAACGCAAACGAACTGGTGAACACTCTCAGCCGTCAGGCCAACCAGGCTCGCCAGGCCCAGATCACCCAGGAAATCAGCGAGATCGTCGGCGGCGCGAATGCGCTCGCCTCGAGCGCAGGAAGTGACTAAGCAATGACCGCAGCAGTAACCGAAACAAACGGGGCAGGTTCGGATTCGTCCGTGGCCGGCCGCGTCGTGCGGGTCATCGGTCCCGTCGTGGACGTTGAATTCCCGCGTGGCTCCATTCCTGAACTGTTCAACGCCTTGCATGCCGAGATCACGCTTCCCTCGGTCGCCAAGACGCTGACCCTCGAGGTCGCGCAGCACCTCGGTGACAACCTGGTGCGCACCGTCTCCATGCAGCCGACCGACGGCCTCGTCCGCGGCACCTCGGTGGCCGACACGGGCAAGCCGATCTCGGTTCCCGTCGGCGACGTCGTCAAGGGCCACGTGTTCAACGCACTGGGCGACTGCCTCGACGCTCCCGGCACGGGACGCGACGGCGAGCAGTGGGGCATCCACCGCAAGCCGCCAGCCTTCGACCAGCTCGAGGGCAAGACGGAGATCCTCGAGACCGGTATCAAGGTCATCGACCTCCTCACCCCGTACGTCAAGGGTGGAAAGATCGGTCTGTTCGGTGGTGCCGGTGTCGGCAAGACCGTTCTGATCCAGGAAATGATCACCCGTATCGCCCGCGAGTTCTCCGGAACCTCGGTGTTCGCAGGCGTCGGTGAGCGCACCCGTGAGGGCACCGACCTTCACCTCGAGATGGAAGAGATGGGCGTCCTTCAGGACACCGCCCTCGTCTTCGGCCAGATGGACGAGCCGCCGGGAACGCGTATGCGCGTCGCCCTGTCCGCACTGACCATGGCGGAGTACTTCCGCGATGTCCAGGGCCAGGACGTTCTGCTGTTCATCGACAACATCTTCCGTTTCACCCAGGCCGGTTCCGAGGTGTCGACCCTGCTCGGTCGTATGCCTTCGGCCGTGGGTTACCAGCCGACCCTGGCTGACGAGATGGGTGAGCTGCAGGAACGAATCACCTCGACGCGTGGTCGCTCCATCACCTCGCTTCAGGCGATCTACGTGCCCGCCGACGACTACACCGACCCGGCGCCGGCCACGACGTTCGCGCACCTCGATGCGACCACCGAGCTGTCGCGACCGATCTCGCAGATGGGTATCTACCCCGCTGTGGACCCGCTGAGCTCCACCTCCCGGATCCTCGAGCCCGGCATTGTCGGTGCCGAGCACTTCCGGGTGGCCAACGAGGTCAAGCGAATCCTGCAGAAGTACAAGGAACTGCAGGACATCATCGCCATCCTCGGTATGGACGAACTGCAGGAAGAGGACAAGGTCCTCGTCGGACGTGCCCGCCGTCTGCAGAAGTTCCTCGGCCAGAACTTCATCGTCGCCGAGAAGTTCACCGGTGAGCCCGGCTCCGTGGTGCCGCTCCGCGACACCATCGAGGCGTTCGACCGCGTCTGCAAGGGCGAGTTCGATCACCTGCCCGAGCAGGCGTTCAACAGCTGCGGTGGACTCGACGACGTCGAGGCTGCAGCCAAGAAGATCGCCGGGAAGTAGTCGACGATGGCTGAAATGACCGTGGAACTCGTCGCTGTCGAGCGACGGTTGTGGTCTGGTTCGGCGACTCTCGTCAGTGCACAGACGACCGAGGGTGAGATCGGTGTCATGCCTGGTCACGAGCCTGTCCTCGGACAGCTCGTGGAGGGTGGCGTCGTCGCGATCACGACAGCCGACGGCGAGCGAATCGTCGCAGCTGTGCACGGCGGCTTCCTTTCCGTGACGGCGAAATCCGTCACGATCCTCGCCGAGTCCGCCGAACTTGCGGAGGACATCGACGTGGAGGCCGCCCGGGCGGTGCTCCAGGAGAGCGGAGACGATCTCGAGGCGATTGCTGTTGCCAAGGGTCGAGTTCGCGCCGTAGAGCGCGCATAGGTTACACGAGACAGACCGCGACGGAGCCGACGAACAGTGACAATCGGAATGACTGTGTTGATCATTCTGGTTGTGCTGCTCGCCGCCTTCGTCGCGGTCTTTCTCTATCGTCTGGCTGTTCTTCGTCGCGGTGGAACCGCGGCTATTCTCCGCGTGGCGCCTTCCGCGGGGGACACCGGATGGCGTCACGGCGTCATTCGTTACGGCGAGGGCTCCCTCGTCTTCTTCAAGTTGTCGAGTTTGCGTCCCGGCCCTGATTCGCGCATCGAGCGGCAGGGGATCGAAGTCGAAGGCCGTCGTAAACCCGAGGGCTCCGAGTTCGACATCATGTCCGACGAAATCGTCATTCTGTCCGTGAAGGACCGAGGCGCCGCGTACGAGATCGCCTTGGACGGTGGAGCTTTGACCGCGTTCCTGTCGTGGGTCGAATCTCGTCCGTCGGGCCGATCGGTACGCGGACGCCGATTCTGATCAGGCTTTCCCCGCTCCCGGTTTCCAGAGCACGTCTCCCTCGGGATTCGCGATCCGTCCCACGATGAAGAGCAGATCCGAGAGCCGGTTGAGATACTTCGCCGGCAGCGCGTGAGTGTTCTCGGGATGTGCGTCGACAGCGGCCCACGCCGATCGCTCCGCTCGCCGTGTCACGGTTCGCGCAACGTGGAGCAGGGCTCCCAATGGGGTTCCGCCGGGCAGTATGAAGGAATTCAGGGGTTCGAGGCGCTCGTTCAGCTCGTCACACCAGCGTTCGAGCCGGTCGATGTAGTCGGCGGTGATACGCAGCGGTGGATACTTGGGTTCCTCGACCACCGGGGTGGACAGATCGGCACCGGCGTCGAACAGGTCATTTTGTACCTGCCGCAGAATCGACAGGATCTCCTCGGGGGGATTCCCCAGCGCCACCGCGACGCCGATTGCGGCGTTCGCTTCATCACAGTCCGCATACGCGACGAGGCGGGGATCGTTTTTCGGTACGCGGGAGAAATCGCTGAGTCCGGTGGTCCCGTCGTCGCCGGTCCGGGTGTAGATCTTGGTGAGGTGTACGGCCATAGCGTTACGGTACCGGCCTCCGAGGTCGGTGCAGCTGGCTCTAGGCTGTGCTTCGTGAGCGAACGCTTCCTTGTTACCGGCGGTAACCGTCTCGTAGGTGAAGTGTCTGTCGGGGGCGCCAAGAACAGTGTTCTGAAGCTGATGGCGGCGGCGCTGTTGGCTGAGGGCACCACCGTCGTGACCAATTGCCCCGACATCCTGGACGTTCCTCTGATGGCCGATGTCCTGCGCGGCCTCGGGTGCGAGGTGGTTCTCGAAGATTCGTTGGTTCGGATCACCACGCCGGCGGAGCCGAAATATCACGCGGACTTTGCCGCAGTTCGCCAGTTCCGAGCATCGGTGTGTGTGCTGGGCCCCTTGGTGGCGAGGTGCAAACGTGCGGTGGTCGCTCTGCCCGGCGGCGACGCCATCGGATCCAGGCCACTCGATATGCATCAATCCGGACTTCGGTTGCTGGGCGCGCAGAGCACGATCGAACACGGATGTGTCGTTGCCCAGGCGGACGATCTGCACGGAGCCAACATTCGGCTTGCGTTCCCGTCGGTGGGGGCGACGGAGAACATCCTCATGGCCGCTGTTCTCGCCAAAGGCGAGACGGTGATCGACAATGCCGCGCGTGAGCCGGAGATTGTCGACTTGTGCAACATGCTGATCCGCATGGGTGCCAAGATCCTGGGAGCGGGCACGTCGACGCTCACCATTCAGGGCGTCAACCAGCTCGAACCGACCACACACCGCGTCATCGGTGACCGCATCGTGGCCGCGACGTGGGGGATCGCCGCGTCGATGACGAGGGGGGACGTCCGGGTCCGTGGCGTCAACCCGAAACATCTCGGCTTGGTTCTGGACAAGTTGCGGGTCGCGGGGGCAGAGGTCACCACGGAGGCCGACGGATTTCGGGTGGAGCAGAAAGCTCGTCCCACCGCTGTCAACTTCGCGACGCTCCCGTATCCGGGCTTCCCCACGGACCTGCAGCCCATGGCGATCGGTCTTGCAGCGGTGGCTGAAGGGACCTCGATGATCACGGAGAACGTGTTCGAGGCCAGGTTCCGCTTCGTCGAGGAAATGATCCGGCTGGGAGCAGACGCGCGGACGGACGGACACCATGCGGTGATCCGCGGGATACCGCTGCTGTCGAGCGCTCCCGTGTGGTCGTCCGACATCAGGGCCGGCGCCGGATTGGTGCTTGCCGGTCTTGTGGCAGACGGCGTGACAGAGGTGCACGACGTGTTCCACATCGACCGCGGCTACCCATATTTCGTCGAGAACCTGCAAGGCCTCGGAGGCCAGATCGAGCGTGTCGACGCCGGATCCTGACGGGCTCGCAGCCGATACACCCCAGTGGTCGCAGGTGAGTCGGGCGTCACAGTCGTCGAGGCGGCGACCGAAGGGCCGAAGTTGCCGGAAGGCAACCGATTGACCAGCGCAAACGGGGCCGAGCGCCTCGGCGACCTGGGGATTTGGCAAGCTGTTTCCTGTCGCGTAACTTATTCGAAGTCAGAGCGACACGGACACCGACTCCGCCCGCAGGGGCTGGGACACGAGGTTGTACGGAGTGCCTGGCGAAAATCTCGAAGTCGGCCATCGTGTATGGTTTTGCTTCTTCCCCGGATTGTTTTCATGGAGTACTGGTTTGCGCTGGTGCGTCCGGGGAGATAGGGTGGAACGGTTGCCCCGGAGCGGCTAGCGAGTGTTGCTGGTGGTGATGGTGTGTGCGTGTTCTTTGAGAACTCAACAGTGTGTCGATGAATGTCAGTGCCAAATTGTTTTGGTACTCCGCATCACGGATGATCAACTGGGCCTTTTGGTTTGGTTGTGAGTGGTGTGGGTATTTGCTGGCTCTTCTCCTTCTTCCGTCGGAGGGGGGTCAGTGTTTGATTGAGCTAGTTTGAGTTTTTGATCGCTAGTGATTTGACTCGATGTCTATGACTGATTGGGGTTCGCCTCTTTCTAGAGTCTTCAACGGAGAGTTTGATCCTGGCTCAGGACGAACGCTGGCGGCGTGCTTAACACATGCAAGTCGAGCGGTAAGGCCCTTCGGGGTACACGAGCGGCGAACGGGTGAGTAACACGTGGGTGATCTGCCCTGCACTTCGGGATAAGCCCGGGAAACTGGGTCTAATACCGGATACGACCTTCGGCTGCATGGCTGGGGGTGGAAAGGTTTACTGGTGCAGGATGGGCCCGCGGCCTATCAGCTTGTTGGTGGGGTAATGGCCTACCAAGGCGACGACGGGTAGCCGACCTGAGAGGGTGACCGGCCACACTGGGACTGAGACACGGCCCAGACTCCTACGGGAGGCAGCAGTGGGGAATATTGCACAATGGGCGAAAGCCTGATGCAGCGACGCCGCGTGAGGGATGAAGGCCTTCGGGTTGTAAACCTCTTTCAGCAGGGACGAAGCGGAAGTGACGGTACCTGCAGAAGAAGCACCGGCTAACTACGTGCCAGCAGCCGCGGTAATACGTAGGGTGCAAGCGTTGTCCGGAATTACTGGGCGTAAAGAGTTCGTAGGCGGTTTGTCGCGTCGTTTGTGAAAACTCACAGCTCAACTGTGAGCTTGCAGGCGATACGGGCAGACTTGAGTACTGCAGGGGAGACTGGAATTCCTGGTGTAGCGGTGAAATGCGCAGATATCAGGAGGAACACCGGTGGCGAAGGCGGGTCTCTGGGCAGTAACTGACGCTGAGGAACGAAAGCGTGGGTAGCGAACAGGATTAGATACCCTGGTAGTCCACGCCGTAAACGGTGGGCGCTAGGTGTGGGTTCCTTCCACGGAATCTGTGCCGTAGCTAACGCATTAAGCGCCCCGCCTGGGGAGTACGGCCGCAAGGCTAAAACTCAAAGGAATTGACGGGGGCCCGCACAAGCGGCGGAGCATGTGGATTAATTCGATGCAACGCGAAGAACCTTACCTGGGTTTGACATATACCGGAAAGCCGTAGAGATACGGCCCCCCTTGTGGTCGGTATACAGGTGGTGCATGGCTGTCGTCAGCTCGTGTCGTGAGATGTTGGGTTAAGTCCCGCAACGAGCGCAACCCTTGTCTTATGTTGCCAGCACGTAATGGTGGGGACTCGTAAGAGACTGCCGGGGTCAACTCGGAGGAAGGTGGGGACGACGTCAAGTCATCATGCCCCTTATGTCCAGGGCTTCACACATGCTACAATGGCCAGTACAGAGGGCTGCGAGACCGTGAGGTGGAGCGAATCCCTTAAAGCTGGTCTCAGTTCGGATCGGGTCTGCAACTCGACCCCGTGAAGTCGGAGTCGCTAGTAATCGCAGATCAGCAACGCTGCGGTGAATACGTTCCCGGGCCTTGTACACACCGCCCGTCACGTCATGAAAGTCGGTAACACCCGAAGCCGGTGGCCTAACCCCTTGTGGGAGGGAGCCGTCGAAGGTGGGATCGGCGATTGGGACGAAGTCGTAACAAGGTAGCCGTACCGGAAGGTGCGGCTGGATCACCTCCTTTCTAAGGAGCATCTCCAGTCATGTACCGCTGAACAGTCAGTGGATGATGGTCTGGCAGAGGCCATTTCGGATGCGTATGTTATCCGGTGGTTGCTCATGGGTGGATCGCTGACAAGTATTGGTTCTCAACTGCCGGCCTGTGTGCTGGTGGGAGGGCGAATTATATCGACATACTGTTGGGTCCTGAGGGAACACGTGAGTGTTTTTTCTTTCAGGAAAGTGACGATCCGGTTCGGATGTCAGGCAGACCGCATCACTTTTGGTGGTGGGCATGGTGCTGGCGGGAGTTCGAGGCGGGTGTGTTGTTTGAGAACTGCACAGTGGACGCGAGCATCTTTGTTGTAAGTAATGAAGAGCGTACGGTGGATGCCTTGGCACCAGGAGCCGATGAAGGACGTAGGAGGCTGCGATAAGCCTCGGGAGCTGTCAACCGAGCTGAGATCCGAGGATGTCCGAATGGGAAACCCAGCACGAGTGATGTCGTGTTACCCGCATCTGAATATATAGGGTGTGTGGAGGGAACGTGGGAAGTGAAACATCTCAGTACCCACAGGAAGAGAAAACAATAGTGATTCCGTGAGTAGTGGCGAGCGAAAGCGGAAGAGGCTAAACCATGGATGTGTGATAGCCGGCAGGCGTTGCATTCGTGGGTTGTGGGTTCATCTTGTCAATGCTGCCGTGTTGGCCGACAGTAAGAAATCATGGTGTTAGTGGAAGTGGTCTGGAACGGCCTGTCGTAGAGGGTGAGAATCCCGTACACGAAAACATTGTGACTGTCGTGATGGAAACCCAAGTAGCACCGGGCCCGTGAAATCTGGTGTGAATCTGTCGGGACCACCCGATAAGCCTGAATACTCCTGGTGACCGATAGCGGACTAGTACCGTGAGGGAAAGGTGAAAAGTACCCGGGAGGGAGTGAAATAGTACCTGAAACCGTGCGCTTACAATCCGTCAAAGCCTTCGAGTGACTTGTCGCTGGGGTGATGGCGTGCCTTTTGAAGAATGAGCCTGCGAGTTAGTGGCATGTCGCGAGGTTAACCCGTGTGGGGTAGCCGTAGCGAAAGCGAGTCCGAATAGGGCGTTTATAGTGGCATGTTCTAGACCCGAAGCGGAGTGATCTACCCATGGCCAGGTTGAAGCGACGGTAAGACGTCGTGGAGGACCGAACCCACTTAGGTTGAAAACTGAGGGATGAGTTGTGGGTAGGGTGAAAGGCCAATCAAACTCCGTGATAGCTGGTTCTCCCCGAAATGCATTTAGGTGCAGCGTCGCGTGTTTCTCATCGGAGGTAGAGCTACTGGATGGTCTAGGGGCCCACAAGCTTACCGAAATCAGCCAAACTCCGAATGCCGGTGAGTGAGAGCGCGGCAGTGAGACTGCGGCGATAAGGTTCGTAGTCGAGAGGGAAACAGCCCAGATCGCCAGCTAAGGTCCCTAAGCGTGTACTAAGTGGAAAAGGATGTGGGTCGCGAAGACAACCAGGAGGTTGGCTTAGAAGCAGCCACCCTTGAAAGAGTGCGTAATAGCTCACTGGTCAAGTGATCCTGCGCCGACAATGTAGCGGGCTCAAGTACACCACCGAAGCTGCGGCATTCACACAATGCACCCCATTTTCCTGCGGGAGGGTGGGCAGTGGTGTGGATGGGTAGGGGAGCGTCGTGTGGCCATGGAAGCGGCGGGTGACCCAGCCGTGGAGGCCACACGAGTGAGAATGCAGGCATGAGTAGCGAAAGACGAGTGAGAAACTCGTCCGCCGAATGACCAAGGGTTCCTGGGCCAGGTTAATCCGCCCAGGGTGAGTCGGGACCTAAGACGAGGCCGACAGGCGTAGCCGATGGACAACGGGTTGATATTCCCGTACCCGTGTGAACGCGCCCCTGGTGAATCAGTGATACTAACCACCCTGAAACCGCTTGTGAACCTTCGGGTTCGTAGGTGGCGGATGCGTGGGACCTGATCTGGTAGTAGCCAAGCGATGGGGTGACGCAGGAAGGTAGCTGAGCCAGTCAGTGGTAATACTGGTGTAAGCCTGTAGGGAGTGACCTAGGCAAATCCGGGTCACACATATCCTGAGAGGTGACGCATAGCCGAATGAGGCGAATTCAGTGATCCTATGCTGCCGAGAAAAGCCTCTAGCGAGCTTTCACACGGCCCGTACCCCAAACCGACACAGGTGGTCAGGTAGAGAATACTAAGGCGATCGAGATAACTATGGTTAAGGAACTCGGCAAAATGCCCCCGTAACTTCGGGAGAAGGGGGGGCCTCGTCTGGTGATCACTCTTGCAGTGTGAGCTGGGTGGGGCCGCAGAGACCAGTGAGAAGCGACTGTTTACTAAAAACACAGGTCCGTGCGAAGTCGTAAGACGATGTATACGGACTGACGCCTGCCCGGTGCTGGAAGGTTAAGAGGACCGGTTAGCCATTTCGGTGGCGAAGCTGAGAATTTAAGCCCCAGTAAACGGCGGTGGTAACTATAACCATCCTAAGGTAGCGAAATTCCTTGTCGGGTAAGTTCCGACCTGCACGAATGGCGTAACGACTTCTCAGCTGTCTCAACCATAGACTCGGCGAAATTGCATTACGAGTAAAGATGCTCGTTACGCGCGGCAGGACGAAAAGACCCCGGGACCTTCACTACAGCTTGGTATTGGTGTTCGGTTCGGTTTGTGTAGGATAGGTGGGAGACTGTGAAGCGCTCACGCCAGTGAGTGTGGAGTCGTTGTTGAAATACCACTCTGATCGTATTGGACCTCTAACCTCGGACCATGATCTGGTTCAGGGACAGTGCCTGGTGGGTAGTTTAACTGGGGCGGTTGCCTCCCAAAATGTAACGGAGGCGCCCAAAGGTTCCCTCAGCCTGGTTGGCAATCAGGTGTCGAGTGCAAGTGCACAAGGGAGCTTGACTGTGAGACTGACAAGTCGAGCAGGGACGAAAGTCGGGACTAGTGATCCGGCACCGGCAAGTGGAAGCGGTGTCGCTCAACGGATAAAAGGTACCCCGGGGATAACAGGCTGATCTTCCCCAAGAGTCCATATCGACGGGATGGTTTGGCACCTCGATGTCGGCTCGTCGCATCCTGGGGCTGGAGTAGGTCCCAAGGGTTGGGCTGTTCGCCCATTAAAGCGGCACGCGAGCTGGGTTTAGAACGTCGTGAGACAGTTCGGTCTCTATCCGCCGCGCGCGTTAGAAACTTGAGGAAGGCTGTCCCTAGTACGAGAGGACCGGGACGGACGAACCTCTGGTGTGCCAGTTGTTCCACCAGGAGCACCGCTGGTTAGCTACGTTCGGAAGGGATAACCGCTGAAAGCATCTAAGCGGGAAGCCTGTTCCAAGATGAGGTTTCTCACCCCCTCGAGGGGGTAAGGCCCCCGGCAGACCACCGGGTTGATAGGCCAGAACTGGAAGCCCAGTAATGGGTGTAGGTGACTGGTACTAATAGGCCGAGGACTTACCACAAAGAAGCTACGCGTCCACTGTGCAGTATCTGAAACAACACACAGATACCCCCTTTTTTTCCTTTCACTGAACCCCCTGGACAGTTCCGCACCCCACCCGGGTGCGTGGGCCACGGCGGGGGAACCGGAAAAAGGGAAGATGGGTGTGTGACAGTTTCATAGAGTTACGGCGGCCATAGCGGAGGGGAAACGCCCGGCCCCATTCCGAACCCGGAAGCTAAGCCCTCCAGCGCCGATGGTACTGCACTCGACAGGGTGTGGGAGAGTAGGACACCGCCGAACATCCGTTACCGGAAGCCCCCCAACACCTGTTGGGGGGCTTCCGGCATTCCACAACAAAAATGATGGTCCCGGGACCCTCATGGTCGGGTATCGCCGGCGAGTACCTGCAACGCCCGGGTGGCGAGATGAAGGTTCAACCGGGTATCGACGCTCCGGAGATCACGATCGGTGAGTTCGTGTATACGGGACATGCGGTATCTCAAGGTACTGCGGTGAATTCGGAGAGCGCGAGCGGTTTCGTCGTACTTGCCACCGCAGTCCAGATACTGGGCCAAGGTGGCTGTCATGGTGCTGTGGTGGTTCCGGTCGTAGTCGAGGAGCGGCCCGAGCCATTCCTGAACGAAATTTTCGACGTCGCGTGTCGTGGCGTGCGCGTCGAGGATGCGGTACACGCCCAATTCGTCGAAATGTGCCACGCCCCAGGGTGACAGTGATTGCTTTCGTATTTCCAGAGCTCGTACCGCGTTGCTGTACGACTGGGGTATCTCACTGGGTGACGAACATTCTGATCCGACACCCATCACTCCGCTCGCCGGCCCGAAGGTCTTCTCCACAGTCCGGAACGCCTCAACCGCATCGGTTTTCGACTGTGTAATCGCGGCGACGACCCCCGAACCGTGGTCGCTGCGGTGCATGAGAAGGGCCGCGGAATCGGTCGAGGCGAAGTATCGGTGTAGGGCGTCGGACACGGTATCGGCATTCGTCTCCGAATCCCACTCGACCACCAGAACTCGCTGCGGTTCGTGAAGGTCATAGCCAAGTGCTTCGGCCCGCGAGTACGCACTGTCGTCGTCGGTTCCAGAGAGAAGATCGTCCCCGAGGTCGCGGCTCAACCGTGCCTCGGTCTCCGCCAACGACCGTTCGTGCGCCATCTCGATGGCGAGGACCGTCGCGGCGTGTTCCAGCGCGAACGTGTCCAAGTCCGTCGCCTCGTGTTCCGGGTCGCAGAGGTACACGATCCCCAGCAAAGCTTGACGGGGCCGAATGATCTGCAGGATCCGGTTGTCATCCCGCAGCGGTTTGCCCTCCATAGTGGCGCGGCGGACGACGTCGACTCGATTCCGGCCCCCTATTCGACGATATCGCGGCATCTTTCCGAGACCGGCCCAGACTCGGAGGTTGCCGAATTGGTCCTCGACCCCCACGGGTAGTCCGGTCAGCTGATGGAGGGTATCCGCGATGACCCCTTCGGACGCGCCCGCGAGAGAAAGCCGATCGAGCGTTTCACGGATCCTCGCTTCGGACTGGAGTCGCGCGAGCTGCTCCGACACTGCGGCCAGCTGCTCCGTCACTGTGGCCACTTCGTCGGAAGCTTCTCGCACACTGCGTGCCTGCGCTTCTGCGCGCAAGGTGCGGGAGGCGGAACGCAGGGCAGACATGGTGTGCTGAATCAGCAGTTCGAGAAGAGTGACTTGCCTCTGGGTTGGTGGACGAGCGGCCCTGATCATCAGCGCGATGGTGTCGATCGTAGGGTCGTCGAACAGAATGCGCTGACGCCAGAATCCGTCGGCATCTCCTGCCACCGGTTCCACTGTGAACGGTCCCAAGTGACCAAGGGCCTCCCGCATCACGCCGAGGATAGTGTCCCGATCACCGGAGTCATGCATGTCCGCTGTGAGTGCCAGAACGGTACAGAGGTCGGATGCCCGAGGAGTGTCGACCACCCTGGGGTCTGGGGATGCTTCCAGATCCATGCCTTGATCTACCCCGGATATCCAGGGTCGAAACCCCCAAGGGTGTGCATCCGTGCCGATTCCCGTCAGACTCTTTCGTTCCGCTGTGACCATGTGGTGCGCGCCCGCAGGCGTCAATCTTGGGGATGAGGGGTGGCGACATGATCCAATCCGATACCTGGCACGATCCTGATCTGAACATGATTCGCGACGTCGTCGCGCACACGTCGGACGGGTGCGAGGGCTGTCTCGCACTCGGTACCCGGTGGGCACACCTGATGCTGTGCCTGACGTGTGGGTACGTCGGCTGTAGTGACTCGTCACCAATGCGTCATGCCAGACACCACGCACAGACCAGCGGGCATCCGATCGCACAGTCTCTGCATCCCGGGGACAACTGGCGCTGGTGCTTCGTGCATGACGTCAAGATCTGTACGCCATACCCGGCGACCGGGGCGAGGGTCGTCGGCCCGAGCGTCGTGCCGGGACTGATGAACGGCGTCAGACAGGATCTCCGTATCGCGAAATCGCAGTGAGAATCGCCGACCAGATGGCGTCTGCGGGAACTTCGGGCGGCGCATCGTCCAGCCAGCCGGGGCGCAGTGGGGCGGCCCCCTCGGTAGTGGGCATCGTCGGCAAGTGGCCGGGGACGTCGGCGTAGGCGTCGGCGGCCGGCATAGGCCTCGACGTGGAGGCGAACGATGACTCCAAGAGGTCCTCCTGGTGAGAATCGTGCCGCAAGTCGAGCAGTTGCCGGCCCTCGCGACCGCGGAGCAGAAACACCAGCAGCGGGTCGTCGTCGAGTATCCACGCGGCCTGGTACAGGACCGCCGCGGCATGTCGGCAAGGCGCGTCCCACTCCTCACACGTGCATGTCGCGTCCGCATCGAACATCGAAGGCAGGAGCGAGATGCCGATTGCCGCGAGATCTTCGTGCAGTTCGCGCGGAAGCGTTCCGCTGGACAACTGGGCGACGTGGCCACTCCTCGATCCGAGCGCGGCAGATACCCGCTCCCACTCTGCATCGTCAAGCACATCGACACGAATGCGCACGTGTAGGAGCTCGTCGCTGGAATGCACGTCGGCGGAAAGAAGTCCGGCCGCGAAGGTCAGCGGGCCGACCATTCCGCCGCGGGCATGGGCGCGTCCCTGCTTCAGCGTGTGAGAGTCGAGTGCACACTGCTCGAGATCGTCCACCCACTGCTGGGCCCACCAGGTTCTACCGCAAGTACGTTTGCCCTTCTGGACCCCGAAGGGGGATGTGTCAAAGCGGTCGTCGTCACAGAATGCATCCGAGTTGATAGTCGGGGCTCAACGCCACGAGTTCGGTAAGTTCTCCGTCGGTCAGTTCGGTGAAGGCGTCGGCACCACGAAGTAGGACCGAGTCCGCGAGCGCTCGTTTGCTGTCGAGCATGCCGGCAATGCGTTCCTCGATGGTGCCCGCGGTGACGAAGCGATGGACTACCACCGGCCGGTGCTGGCCGATCCGGTAGGCACGATCGGTTGCTTGGTCTTCGACGGCCGGATTCCACCAGCGATCGAAGTGGACGACGTGATCCGCTCGCGTCAGATTGAGTCCGGTCCCCGCGGCTTTGAGGGACAGAATCAAGACCGGAACGTCGCCACTCTGAAACCGTTCCACCAGTTCCTCCCTCGCAGCGACCGAGGTGCCGCCATGGAGGAATTCGCACTCGATACCGCGGGAGCTCAGGTGCTGCCGCAAAAGTCGCCCCATCGCGGTGAAATGGGTGAAGACCAGCGATCGGCCGTCCTCCGACAGAGTGGTGTCGACCAGGTCGTCGAGGAGGTCGATCTTCTGGGAGCGGCCCCCCAGGGACGTGGGCTGTTGCCCGAGGTACTGCGCTGGGTGGTTGCAGATCTGTTTGAGGCCGGTCAGCAGGGATACGATACCACCGCGACGCTGCATGCCGTCGCTGTTGCGAATCTGTTCGAGAGCCTCCCGGACGAGCGCTTCGTACAGCGCAGCCTGCTCTGGAGTGAGCCCGACATCCACGTCGATTTCGGTTTTCGGTGGAAGCTCCGGGGCTATCCCGGGATCCGACTTCTTTCGGCGTAGGACGAACGGTGCGATGAGGCCGGCCAACTCGTTGGCACGATCCACGCCGTCGCCGCCGCTCGGGTTGTCGTAGCGCCGCCGAAATTGTGCGTACGTGCCGAGGAGACCGGGTGTGACACCGTCGAGTATCGACCACAGATCGCTGAGTCTGTTCTCCACCGGCGTTCCGGTGAGGGCGACGCGAGCCCGTCCCGGGACAGTGCGCAGAGCTCTCGTGACCGAGGCATTGCGATTCTTCAGGTGCTGGGCCTCGTCCGCGACGACGAGTCCCCACCCGGTCGCGGCGAGGGCGCCGGCGTCGAGCCGCATCGTCGCATACGTGGTCAGCACGATTGCGTCGGCGCTGTCCGTGAGGTACTCACTCGGCGCTGATCGTCTCGGGCCGTGATGGACGAAAACTCTCGTATCTGGGGCGAAGCGTTCGATCTCGCGGCGCCAGTTCCCCAACAAGGATGCGGGGCAGACGACGAGGGAGGGTCCCGAGGTCTCGAATTCCTGCTGACGGTGGACGTGGAGTGCTATGAGGGTCAACGTCTTACCGAGTCCCATGTCGTCGGCCAGGCAAGCCCCCAGCCCGCGGGAGGTGAGCGCGGCAAGCCATCGGAAGCCGGCAAGTTGGTAGTCCCGCAGTTGTGCGCGCAGCGCGGCCGGCACGGGCACGTCGAGGGTGATCTTGTCGGTGATTTCTCGGGCCGTGCGGGCGAGTGCTCCGTAGGTATCGACACGACACTCTCCCTCGCCGCGGCCGGTTCGGCCTGTCAACGAGGCGCGTAGTGCCTCGACCATCGGCATCGTGCCGGTTCGCCGCTGCAGGGTCTTCCGCACGAGCGCCGAGTCGGCGACGACGTAGCGATTACGCAGTCGCACCACGGCGCGTTCGGAAGCCACCAGCTTCTCCATGTCCTCCTTGGTGAGCACCTCGTCGCCGATCGCCACCCGCCAGTCGAACCGGAAGGCGTGGTCACCACCGAACGCGGTGGGCCCCTCACTCGCCGCAGAATCGCCCAGAACCATGCGGGTCGATGTCTGCGTCATCAGCTCCCGCGGCCAGTGGATCTCGATGCCGTCATCGCGCAGACGAGCGCCGGCGTCACCGGCAAGTGCTGCTACGTCGTCGTCGAGCCTGATTCGATCCGGCGCCTCGGAGCGCAGGAGATCCTCGAGCGGTGCCCACCGAAGCACGGCACGACGGAGAGCTTCGAGCACCGCAATCCGCGGGTCGACCATGAATGCGGACTCCGCCATGCTCGGATGGCGCCAGAGATCCACGGCGTCGCAGACGATCCCGGGCCTGTCCACCCCGTGCACCTGGAGGGTGGCGTCGAAATCGCTGTCCACCAGATCGACGGTTCCCATGGTCGGAACCGGATCGATGCGCAGGGACAGAGCCACGGTCGTGGGCGCGTGGGAGGCGGTCCAGGCCCCGAGTCCGGGAACACCGACGGTGTCCCATCCCAGATACGGTAAGGCGTCGGACTCGGCGGGGGCGCACAACCTCGGAAGCGCATCGAGGACGGACGTCACAAAGCCGCGCACGACCTCCGACGCAGCCGGAAGCAGGACCGCCCTTGCGTCCTCGGACAGTTCACCCGAGGGGATCGCGCGGGCCTCGGGTGGAAGGGCAGCGGCAAGGCTGCTGAGGTGCCGTTGCTCGTCCCCTGTCGAGGACGCCGAGTCGCCACACGTCCTGTCCGCTCGCGGTCACAGACGGAAGAATCGAACCCTTCGCGAGATACCCGACGGCGGTCCGACCGCAGGCGGCAAAGAAGGCGACCGAGCGGTGGACCTCGGCCTCGGCCGGCAGGGCCAAGAGTATGGGGAGCGCGTCGCGCAGGGATACTCGCCGCGTCGGAAGGCTGGCTACCGCATGCTCGCCGACGGCGAGGCGCGTGTACGAGTCCGAGTTCGGGGGTGGGGCACCCTGTGGTTCGTCGTTCCAGAAGACAAGGTGTGCGTTCCGCGGAACTTCGGCGGGTACGAACGTGGCCGCGAAGCTCGTGAGAGCCGGCTCTACTGTCACAACTTCACCCTTCCCAGGGGCGTGCAGGCGACATCGCCCCACATGCCAGCGCCTCATACGGTACGTCGTACGTCAACGACGCGGTGATCCCTCGAGTTCCCGAGACGTCATGGGAAGATTCCGGCATGGCTGGAATCGCGACACCACAGGGCGGCGACCCGGCTCGGACCATAGAGTTGCTGTGGGGCGGTGGCAGTGCGCCCGTGTCGCGGCCCCGTCGGGGAAAGGCGGGGCTGAACCTCGACCGCATCGTCGACGTCGCGATCGGCCTCGCCGACGCGGAGGGACTCGATGCTGTCTCGATGCGCCGCGTCGCAGCTGAGCTCGGAGCCGGGGCGATGTCGCTGTACACGCACGTTCCCGGCAAGGTGGAACTGGTCGATGTGATGACCGACCGGGTGCTGTCCACTCTCCACGCCGCCCCCGACGACCCGGTCGCAGGGTGGCGGGATCGGCTCGCCGCGGCAGCACGCGGCTATTTCGAGCTTCTCCGCGCCCATCCGTGGATGCTGAACGTCGTCACACTCAGCCGGCCGGTGCTGGGACCCGGGGCTATGGCGAAGTACGAGCGCGAGCTGGCTGCGGTCGAAGGGCTCGGACTGTCAGACCTCGAGATGGACTCCGTGGTGACCCTGCTCGACAGTTTCGCGGTAGGCGCCGCGCGGGCCGCCGCCGAAGCGGCAGCACTGGCTTCGCGGGGAGACGCCGACAGCGAATGGTGGCGCAGCATTGCGCCGCATTTCGAGAAGGTGTTCGACCCCGACCGCTTTCCGCTTGCCGCCCGAGTCGGCGCCTCGGCCGGCGAACACCACAACGCCGCCTTCGCCCCCGACCATGCCTTCGAATTCGGTCTCGCCCGCCTACTCGACGGAATCGGCGCCCTGATCCGAAACGGTGGACGCTCCCTCGAGTAGCGCCGTGGGAACAGCCAGCCGGGTGGGTTCCACGCGACCACGGAGAGTCACGCTGTCGGTGAGGGTCCACTGCCGCCGTTCGTCCTCGCCCGCTGCGTCGGTGGCACGCTGGGACGCCACAAGCCGTCCGGGGACGTTCTTGGCCAATTCGGACAGACGTGCTGCTTCGTTGACGGGATCGCCGATCACCGTGTACTCGAATCGTTCGTGTGCTCCGATGTTGCCCGCGACCGCGCGCCCGGTCGCAACTCCGATACCAGCCTCGCATTCGCGGACCTCGGCTGCGAGCCGTTCGCGCAGAGCCCGAGCGGCGGACAGTGCTGCACCCGCATGATCGTCGAGCGCGACCGGTGCACCGAAGATGGCCAGCGCGGCATCACCTTCGAATTTGTTGACGAACCCGCATCGGCGATCCACCTCGTCGACCACGACATTGAAGAATCGGTTGAGTAAGTCGACAACCTCCGCGGGGGAGCGGCTGGCGGTCAAGGTGGTCGATCCGATGATGTCGACGAAGAGCACGGATACATCCCGCTCTTCACCGCCCAGCTCCGGCCGGTGGCGAAGCGCATTGCTCGCAACCTCCTGCCCGACGTGTCGCCCGAAGAGATCGCGGATCTTCTCGCGCTCGCGCAGGCCCTCGGCCATGCGGTTGAAGCCGGTCTGCAGCTCGCCCAGTTCGGTGCCGTCGTACACGATCACCTCGGCGTCCAGCTTCCCGTCGGCGACCTCGGCCATCCCCAACTGCACCGAACGGATCGGAGCCTCGGTTGCCCGCACACTGATCACGACGAGCAGCAGTCCGAAACAGAGGATTACACCACCGAGCGCCAGAATCGACACCGCAAGGCTGGTGGGACTGGCGTAGCGAATGAAACTGAACACAGCGATGAGCATCAGTCCGAGCAGTGGCACCCCGGTTCCGAGGACCCAGGCGAGCACGGTTCGACCGGTGATACCCAGGGTCCGGCGGGTCCGCGGTTCCCCTGAACTCAGCGCCCGGGCCGCGACGGGGCGCAGGGCGAATTCGGTGAGTAGATAGCAGAACGCGCAGATGGTTATTCCGGCAAAGGCAACAGTGAATGCCACTTTGGGAATTGTTTGCGGGTCGATGATGCCGTACAGCGCGGTGAAGAACACCCATCCCAGACCCCACAGGGCCGCCTGGACTCGCGTCAGCCGCCACGGCGCCCGGAACGCAGCTGCACGGTCGCTCTCGGTGGGGTCACGGTCGACTGTGGACCATCGAAGGTCGGAGACGATCCGCCTAGTGCCCCAGGTCACCCCGATCAACACTGCTGTCAGCACGAATACAGGCACCGCGACGAAATTGGCGAGCATGAATTCACCGGACCACACGCTCGGCCCGGGGACGACCACGCTGATGAGCAGACACGCGATCAGTGCCCCGATGAGGTTGGTGACCACCAACGGAGCGGTGAGCAGTAATTGGACGCGGACGCGGCGGCGGCGCGGGCTTTCATCCGGCGATCCGAGCAACCACGACCCCAGCGGGGCGACAGATCTGCGAGGGCGGCGCATAGTCATTCGAGACTAGTCGGCGCGATCCCTTAGGGTGATCGAGTGCGCCTAGTGATTGCCAGATGCCGAGTCGACTACGTAGGCCGCTTGACGGCACATCTTCCCACTGCGCGTCGTCTGTTGCTGATCAAAGCCGACGGATCGGTGAGCATTCACGCCGACGACCGCGCCTACAAGCCGCTCAACTGGATGAGCCCACCGTGCTGGCTCGTCGAAGGAGCCGCGGACGACGGCGGAGCACTGTGGGTTGTCACCAACAAGGCCGGTGAGGAACTACGCATCACGATCGAGGACATCGAGCACGACTCCAGCCACGAGCTCGGGGTCGATCCCGGACTCGTCAAGGACGGCGTCGAAGCGCACCTGCAGGAATTGCTTGCCGAACACGTCGAGACGCTGGGCACCGGATACACCCTCGTGCGTCGCGAATACATGACGGCCATCGGCCCAGTCGACCTCCTGTGCCGGAACGCCGATGGCGCGTCCGTCGCCGTCGAGATCAAGCGCAGAGGTGACATCGACGGAGTCGAACAGTTGACGCGGTACCTCGAACTTCTCAACCGGGACCCCTTGCTCGCGCCCGTAAGCGGAGTCTTCGCCGCCCAACAGATCAAGCCTCAAGCGAAAACTCTTGCCACGGACCGCGGGATCCGATGCTTGGTGCTCGACTACGAAGCGCTCCGGGGCACCGAGAGCACCGAGTTCCGGCTTTTCTGAGGCCTAGGCTGGTTCCGTGCCCCGTCGCAAACCTCAACCCCGGAACACGCGCCGAGGTGCGTCCAATGCGAACCGCGACGAAGCAGGGTTCGGCGATGCACTGACACGCCGGGAATCGGGCCCGAGCGGGTACAGCGACGAGGACTACGTCGTGCGCACCATCCCGGGGTCACGCGCCACCAAGACCTACCGGTGCCCCGGCTGCGATCACGACATCCGGCCGGGGGTACCCCATCTCGTGACGTGGCCCGCGGAATACGGCGGGGCCGATGACCGGCGGCACTGGCACACCGGGTGCTGGTCGGGACGCAGCACCCGGGGCCTGACGCGCCGGTGGTCCTAGCTGCCCGTCTTGACCGTCCGCTGATCCGCCGAGTCGGCGTTCGATTCCTCGTCGACCGCCGACAGGACTGCAGTGTCGGCGTCGGCATCCGAGTGATCGTCTGCCTTGTCGTCGGACTCGACCCGAGCTGAGGTGGACTCGTTTCGCGCGGGAGCGTTCTTCTGCGCAGACCGGGAGTCGTTGCTCTCGTTGGAGCGTGCGTTCGACTGCGGGGCGGTCTCGGGGTGGGCGTCCAGTAGTTCGCTCTCCCGGTTGACGGACGCCAGCATGGCCGGAACCGAATCGAGCTGACCGCGAATGCCCAAAAGCTGAGCGAGGATTCGGCCGCGGAGTACGCGAAGCTCCTCGGCAAGTTCCTTGGCGTGGGCGATCTTGCGCTCCGACTGGTCGGTGGCCGCCTGCAGCCTGCGCTCCGCCTCGTGCGTGGCGTCGGCGAGCCGCCGCTGAGCTTCGGCCTTGCTGGTCGCCTCGAGTTCGTTGACCGCGGCAATCGTCTTCTGCCTGCGCTCGGATATGGAGAGATCGAAATCTTCCTGCACCTGCGCCCGGCGCAGCTCGGCCTCGGCCGCGAGGCGGTCACGCTCGGCCTGCGCCGCCTCGACGATGCGCGCCGCCTCGGTGCGGGCTTTGGCCATGGTTTGCGTGTGCTCGGTCTCGAGGGCGCTACGACGGTCCTCGAGTTCGGCGACCAGCGATTCGTACTGGCCACGAAGCTGAGCGGCCTCCTGCTCGGCGATCGAGATCATCTCCGCAGCATCGGCCTCGGCCTTGGCGCGCACCTCCGAGGCTTCGTCGGACGCAAGGCGGAGCATCCGCGAGATGCGGTCGCTCATCCCCTCGGCGGTAGTGGGGGGAACGGACAGGCGATCGACGTCTTTGCGGAGTTCGTCGATCTCGTCCCGCGCATCGTCGAGCTGCTTGGCGAGATCGCGTGCCTGCGCCGCCGCCGCGTCCCGGTCGGCCGCCGTCACGCGCAACTCCGCATCGAAACGCTCGAAGTAGTTGCGCACCTCGTCCCGGTCGAAGCCCTTACGTGCCACGGAGAACGGAAGGGGGATCGAACCGCGGTCCTGCTCGTTTACCATGGCCGCCAATCTACCTGGGCAAAGCCGTGCTTGTCTTTCGGCCTACCTGGTCTTCACCGCTCCCGCGCAGGCCACGGGGCCAACAGCCTCAGTGGCCTGACGACGGCTCCGCCTCAGTGGCCTGACGACGGCTCCGCCTCAGTGGCCTGACGACGGCTCCGCCTCAGTGGCCTGACGACGGCTCCGCCTCAGTGGCCTGACGACGGCTCCGCCTCAGTGGCCTGACGACGGCTCCGCCTCAGTGGCCTGACGACGGCTCCGCCTCAGTGGCCTGACGACGGCTCCACGAGCTCGATGAGGACTCCGCCGGCATCCTTGGGATGGACGAAGTTGATCCGCGAGTCCGCGGTACCGCGGCGGGGAGCGTCGTAGAGGAGGCGTACGCCGCGATCGCGGAGCTGCGCGGAGAGGGCGTCGATGTCGGTGACCCGGTACGCCAGCTGCTGGAGACCGGGACCGCTCCGGTCGATGAACTTGGCGATGGTCGAGCTCTCGTTCAGCGGGGCGAGCAGCTGCAGCGCGGTGCTGCCCTCGGGCGCCCCGACGACGCTGAGCATCGCCTCGCGCACGCCCTGCTCCTCGTTCACTTCCTCATGGGTCGACACCATGCCGAGATGCTCCGCGTACCACGCGATGGCCGAATCGAGGTCGGGAACGGCGATGCCGACGTGGTCGATGGCGGTCACCAGGTCCGAAGACAGCGGCGACGGAGGCTGAGAGGGGGAGGTCTGTGTCATGCCCTCGACGTTAGCGCTACCGTTTCTGTAGTTCTCGTCGGGATGTGACTTCCGTCGTGCTGTGCACGCAGACGTGTTCGCCCGGACGTGATCGGCCGACAGAAATCTAAGGATCCGCGGAGGAAATCGTGACCAGTTCTGTGATTGTTGCCGGGGCCCGTACGCCGATGGGTCGGTTGATGGGTTCGTTGAAGGATCTCTCGGGTTCGGATCTGGGTGGGATCGCGATCAAGGGTGCGCTGGAGAAGGCGGGGGTGGCGCCGGATCAGGTGGAGTACGTGATCATGGGTCAGGTCCTGACGGCGGGGGCGGGGCAGATGCCGGCGCGGCAGGCGGCGGTCGCGGCCGGGATTCCGATGGATGTGCCGGCGTTGACGGTGAACAAGGTGTGTTTGTCGGGGATCGATGCGATTGCGTTGGCGGATCAGTTGATCCGGGCGGGGGAGTTCGAGGTGGTCGTTGCCGGTGGGCAGGAGTCGATGTCGCGGGCGCCGCATCTGCTGGAGAAGTCGCGGGCGGGGTTCAAGTACGGCGATGTGACGATGCGTGATCACATGGCGTTCGACGGGTTGCACGACATTTTCACCGATCAGGCCATGGGAAATCTGACGGAGGCACGGAACAAGTCCGACAGTGTCCCGGTCAGCCGCGAGGATCAGGATGCGTTCGCGGCGGCGTCGCACGAGAACGCGGCCCGGGCCTGGAAGGACGGGTTGTTCGCCGACGAGGTGGTGCCGGTGTCCATTCCTCAGCGTAGGGGTGAACCGATTGTGTTCGGCCAGGACGAGGGTGTGCGTGCCGATACGACGGTGGAGACGCTGGGACGGTTGCGTCCGGCCTTCGCGAAGGACGGGACGGTCACGGCCGGGTCCGCGTCGCAGATCTCCGACGGTGCGGCGGCCGTGGTCGTGATGAGCAAGGCCAAGGCCGAGGAGCTCGGTCTCGAGTGGCTGGCCGAGATTGGGTCACACGGGGTGGTCGCCGGACCCGACTCGACGTTGCAGTCGCAGCCGGCGCGGGCGATCGCGAAGGCGTGTGCGAAGGAGGGCATCGATCCGAAGGATCTCGATCTGGTCGAGATCAACGAGGCCTTCGCGGCTGTCGGGATCGTCTCGACCCGTGAGCTGGGGTTGGATCCGGCGAAGGTCAACGTCAATGGCGGGGCGATCGCTGTGGGGCATCCGCTGGGCATGTCCGGGGCGCGGATCACTCTGCATCTGGCCCTCGAGTTGCAGCGCCGCGGCGGCGGTGTGGGTGTGGCCGCGCTGTGCGGCGGCGGTGGTCAGGGTGACGCCCTGATCGTCCGCGTCCCCAAGAAGTAGATGGGCGACGAGCCGTGGTGGTGTATCTCACACCACTACGGACCGTCGTAGATAGTCGGGCACAATGGTCGCCATGGCGAACGTCTTCGATCTCAGCACCACGGCCAAGCGCTTCCGATTTGTCGCAATTTTGGAAGCAATCACCTGGCTCGGCCTCCTCATCGGTATGGCTTTCAAGTATGTGCCCGCCGACGGCAACGAGATCGGTGTGAAGATCTTCGGCCCCCTCCACGGGGGTGTATTCGTCCTGTACGTCTTGATCGCGCTGTGGACGGCTCGCAAGCTGAGCTGGTCTCTGCTCACCACGTTCTGGGCGCTCGTTGCCAGCATTCCCCCCTTCGGCACGGTCGTGTTCGAGGTCTGGGCCGTCCGCGCCGGTCGCATGGCTGAACTGTCCGACGAGAGCGCAGCGAAGAACACGCCTTCGCTCGTCTGAGGCCGTAGGAGGTCGCGCCTCCCTCGGGGTCGTGTGCCCGCTTTCCGGTACGCCCACGAATCGTGACAAACTGGGTGCGTGACTCGACCAGGTTCTCGTCCTCCCGCGCGTTCCTCTGCAGTGGCCGCCGCCATGACCGGCGCAGTCGATCTGTCAGCACTCAAGGAGCGCGCCACCACCCCGCCCCCTGCACCCTCCGGAAACGGAGCCGCGCCCTCGGCCGCCGGTTCCGGGCTCGCCCCGGTCGTCGAGGTCACTGAGGCCAACTTCGAAGCCGAGGTGCTCGTCCGGTCCCAGCAGGTCCCGGTCGTCGTCGATCTCTGGGCCACCTGGTGTGAGCCGTGCAAGCAACTCTCGCCGCTGCTCGAGAAGTTGGCTCACGAGGCGGGTGGCACCTGGGTGCTTGCCAAGGTCGACGTCGACGCCAACCCGCGCATCGCCCAGGCATTCGGGGTCCAGTCTGTCCCGACGGTCGTTGCCATCGCGGCCGGGCAGCCCCTGGCGGACTTCCAGGGTGTGCAGCCCGAACCACAACTGCGTCAGTGGCTGGCCGCCATCGCGCAGGCTGTCGCCGGAAAGCTCAGCGGCCCTCCGTCGGATGGCGCAGACGCCGACCAGCCGGAACCGGAGGACCCCCGCTTCGTTGCTGCCGAGGCAGCCCTCGACGAAGGCGATCTGGCGGGCGCAGAAGCCGCATTCCAGCGCATCCTCGACGAGGAACCCGCCAACGCCGAAGCGCAGGGTGCGCTTCGGCAGGTTCGTTTCCTCGCCCGCGTGCAATCGGTGGATCCCTCTGCCGTAGCGGCGGCGGATGCGGCGCCCGACGATATCGATGCTCAGCTGCAGGCCGCCGACGTGGAGCTCTACTCGCAGGCCCCGGAGGCGGCTTTCGCCCGGTTGATCGGCGTGATTGCCCGGAGCGCCGGCGACGACAGGACGAGGGTCCGTACCCGCCTGGTCGAGCTGTTCGAGTTGTTCGACCCTGCCGAACCGGTGGTCATGGCGGCACGCAGGAAACTCGCGGCCGCGCTGTACTGACCGGTGCCCGGGGCGGGTCAGCGGTAGCGTCCCTCGCAAGCCTGCTCGCCGCCCAGCACCCCGGTGCGGAAGGCGTCGACCCGGGAGAACCCACTCGGAACGGTCTCGCCGTTGACATCGCTGGCGGCGAGCCCGTCGGTGAGCAGCCCCGACACTGCCTCGTCGAGGTCGCCGGGGGAAAGCCACACACTGCCTTCTTCCAGGGTGGCCGGATTTTCCGGGCTCAGTGCCGTGGTGATGACGCCGGACAAGCAGGCGGCGCGCAGAGCTGTCTGCGGTGAATGAAGGTCGTCTCCGCGATCCTTCTGCAGGGCCAGGGTGTACCGCGACGCCAGCAGAACGTATGCGTTGTAGTCGCCGGTCAGATCGGTCTGGAACAGCTCACGCCGGCCCAGCCGACCCGGTGTGCCACGCTCGGCAAGGGCATCGACACTGACGCCGATGGTGTTGCTCGCCGGACAGAACGACACCGGCTCGGTGACCTCGGCGTCTCTGCAACCGAGGTCCGCGCCGTCGAAGTTCAGCTCCGGCGGATCGTTGAGGTCGAAGATCTGCTGGAACGACGTGAAGAACGCCTCCAGCGACTCCTCGGTGACAGGTAGTTCACCGTCGTCGGATTCATCGGCAAAGAACTGAGGGAGGTCGGCACGGCGGGAATCGATCTCCTTCTCGTCGATGCGCGTACAGGGTGCGGGGCCGTCGGTGAATCCGATCTGCGTGGCGGTGACCCGCTCGAACGCCGAACCGTGAACATTGCCGGGGTCGCTGGGATCGGTATCGCCGATCGCGACCGCCGACGCCAGCACCTTGTTCAACCCGTCGGAGGTGTTCAACGTGAAGTGGGGTGACTTGTCTTCCGCGATGTGCCGCATGAATGCCCCGCCGAAGCAGTCGGCCTGCTGCTCGCGAACGATGCCCCCGCCCACCTCGACCTCGGCGATTCCCGCCTTGGTCTGAACGGCATGTCCGTACTCGTGGGCGAGGACGAAAACCGCGGCCACCACACCGAACTTCTCCACGACCTCGGGTAGGAGGAGCGCGCGGTCCCAGCCGATGGTGTGGTCGGTGCTGCAATACCCGGCATTGAGCAATTCTTCGGTGCTGTCCCCGCAGAACCGCGGACCGTCCGAATCCCGGGGGTCCCACGAAATCAGTTCTTCGACCGGTTCGAAGTCGCGATGGAACAGAGCGGGGAACTGGGTGCGCCAATAGGATTCGATGTCGCTGACAGCATTGGCGACCATCGTGTCGATCTCGCCGCCGTCGGTACCGGTGACGGGAAGGTCGGCGCCCGGCACCCCCTTCCGGGCCCCACTCGGCCCGGACGTGGCGTCCAGGCCGGCCACCTTGAAGGGATCGTCGTAGATGGAGGCGGCGTCGCCGTCGATCGATCGCGCGCAGCCGCACAGTATGACCAGGGCGAGCACACCCATACCCACGACCCACTGCCGACGTCTGGTCAACAACGCCGTGCTCTCATCAACGCTCCAGACTCATCCAGATCGCGCCGTTGGCCGGCAATGCCACCTCGGCAGAGGCGGGCCGCCCGTGCCATGGCTGCGAAGTTGCCGTCACTGCCCCGAGATTTCCCCAACCCGACCCCCCATAGATTTCGGCGTCGGTATTGAGGATCTCACGCCATGTGCCCAATTCGGGCAAGCCCACTCTATAACTGCCGTGTGGCGTACCCGAGAAATTGAACAGACACGCCACGATCGAACCGTCGGTGCCGTAGCGGAGGAAGCTGAGAACGTTGTTCGCGGTGTCATTGGCATCAATCCACGAGTAGCCGCCCGGGGACGTATCGAGCGTCCACAGCGCGGGATGCGCCCTGTAGGTGGCATTGAGATCGCTGATCAGTTTCAGGAGACCGCCGTGCAGGCGTCCGGTGTGGGGATCGTCGATTTCGTACCAGTCGAGGCTGCGCTCTTCCGACCACTCCCGCGTCTGGCCGAACTCCTGCCCCATGAACAGCAGTTGCTTGCCGGGGTGCGCCCACATGTACGCCAGCAGAGACCGGACACCCGCAGCTTTCGCATAGTCGTCCCCTGGCATCCGAGTCCACAACGTGCCCTTGCCGTGCACCACCTCGTCGTGGCTGATGGGCAGCAGATAATTCTCACTCCACGCATAGACGAGCGAGAAGGTGATCTCGTGGTGGTGATAGCTCCGATGGACGGGATCGTGACCGAGATACCCGAGGGTGTCGTGCATCCAGCCCATGTTCCATTTCATGCTGAATCCGAGACCGCCGATGTTCGTCGGGCGGGTGACACCGGGCCACGCCGTCGACTCCTCGGCAATCGTGACGACCCCAGAATGGTGCTTGTGGACTGTCGCGTTCATTTCCTGAAGGAAGTCGACTGCTTCGAGATTCTCCCGGCCACCGTGGATGTTGGGCGTCCAGCCGCCTTCCGGTCGCGAGTAGTCGAGGTAGAGCATCGACGCCACCGCATCGACGCGGAGCCCGTCCACATGGAACTCGTCGAGCCAGAACAGGGCATTGGCAACGAGGAAATTACGAACCTCGCGTCTGCCGAAGTCGAAGACGTAGGTTCCCCAGTCGAGCTGCTCACCGCGCCGGGGATCGCCGTGCTCGTACAGCGGGGTGCCGTCGAAACGGGCGAGCGCCCACTCGTCCTTCGGGAAATGGGCAGGTACCCAGTCGACGATCACGCCGATCCCCGACTTGTGGAGGCGGTCGACGAACCACCGGAAATCGTCGGGGGAGCCGAAGCGCGACGTGGGCGCATAGTACGACGTCACCTGGTAACCCCAGGATCCACCGAACGGGTGCTCGGCGACCGGCAGCAACTCCACGTGGGTGAAACCGCACTCGGTGACATAGGTGGCCAATTCCTCGGCCATGTCGCGGTAGCTCAACCCGGGACGCCACGAGGCGAGATGCACTTCGTACACACTCATCGGCGATTGTGTCGGGTCGGTGCTCGCCCGCTGCTCGAGCCACTCGGCGTCATCCCATTCGTGCGTACTGATCGCCACGCGGGACGCTGTCGCCGGCGGCACCTCCGTGGCGAACGCCATGGGGTCCGCCTTGTCCCGCACGCTTCCGTCGCGGCCGTGGACGCGGAACTTGTACAGCTCGCCGACCTCGATACCGGGAATGAACAGCTCCCAGACACCGGTGGAGCCGAGCACCCGCATGGGAAAGGTCTCGCCGCCCCAGCCGTCGAAGCTGCCGATCACGCTGACCCCACGGGCAGCCGGCGCCCAGACGGCAAACGACGTGCCGGTCACCGTTCCGTCCGGGGTGTCGTACGAGCGTCGGTGCGCCCCCAGAATTTCCCACAGGCGCTCGTGCCTGCCCTCCCCGAAGAGGTGCAGATCGAGCTCACCGAGGGTCGGCAGGAAGCGGTAGCCATCCGCCGCGAGGTCGGTGTGGCCGCCGGGCCACGTCGTCGACACCCGGTAATCGATCAGGTCACGGTAGGGAACCAGCGCTCCCCACATACCGTGCGCGATGTGCTCGAGTGGGAAGTTCTTTCCGCCGATCACCGCTTCGACGGACTCGGCCCGCGGGCGCAGAACTCGGATGACCGTGCCGTCGGGGTGGGGGTGTGCCCCGAGGACGGAATGCGGGTTGTGGTGAATGCACCGCGCCAGCAGATCCAAATCGGCGTCGTCGGGTGCGATTGCAGTGGGCGGTTGGACGGCCACTATGTACCTCCGCGGTATGCCAGCTTCGTCCTGGCCGGATAGGGGATGGACGGCAGAGCCAGAATATGGGCCACCGAACGCCAGGGCTCGAGACGTACGAAGTTCGCCTGCCCCCAGTGGTATTGCTCCCCGGTGACCTCGTCGAGCACGGGTAGGTGGTCGTGCCAGTCACGTCCGAGTGCCGGCATGTCGAGCCACACCGTTCCCTGCTCGGCGCCGAACGGATTGAGGTTGATCACCGTCAGCACGGCGTCACCCGTGGTCGCATCGAACTTCGAGTATGCGATGAGTGCGTCGTTGTCGACGTGATGGAAGTGCAGGTTTCGCAGCTGCTGCAACGCCGGGTGCTGACGGCGGATGCGGTTGAGCGCGGTGAGCCATGGTTCGAGGGACTCACCGCGGGCGGCGGCACCTTCGAAATCCCGGGGGCGCAGCTGGTACTTCTCCGAGTCGAGATACTCCTCACTCCCCGGACGCACCGGAAGGTGCTCGTACAGTTCGTAACCCGAGTAGACGCCCCACGTCGGTGACAGAGTCGCGGCCAGTGCGGCGCGCAACGCGAACATGCCGGGACCGCCGGTTTGCAGGCTCTCGTGCAGGATGTCCGGGGTGTTGACGAAGAGGTTGGGCCGCGCCTCGTCGGCCTTCGCTGCGATCTCGTTGCCGAATTCGGTCAACTCCCATTTGGCCGTTCGCCACGTGAAATAGGTGTACGACTGAGTGAACCCGCGCCGGGCCAGTCCGTACAGTCGCGCCGGCCGGGTGAATGCCTCGGACAGGAACAACACGTCCGGGTCGGTCTTCTTGACCTCCGCGATCAGCCACTCCCAGAAGTCCGGTGGCTTGGTGTGCGGGTTGTCGACCCGGAAGATTTTCACCCCCGCGGCGATCCAGTGCCGCACCACGCGCAGCACCTCCGCGTAGATGCCGTCCTTGTCGTTGTCGAAGTTGACCGGATAGATGTCCTGGTACTTCTTCGGCGGGTTCTCCGCGTAGGCGATGGTCCCGTCCGGAAGGACCGTGAACCATTCCGGATGGTCCCGCGCCCACGGATGGTCGGGCGCGCACTGCAGCGCGAGGTCGATGGCGACTTCGAGGTCGAGTGCGCGCGCCGCAGCGACGAACGCCTCGAAATCCTGCATCGTTCCGAGCTCCGGATGTATCGCGTCGTGACCGCCTTCGGCCGATCCGATCGCCCACGGCGAGCCCACGTCGTCCGGCCCGGGAGTCAGCGTGTTGTTGGGTCCCTTGCGGTTGATCACGCCGATCGGGTGGATGGGCGGCAGGTACACGACGTCGAAGCCCATGGCCGCGATCCGGGGGAGGGCGGCGGCGGAGGTGGCGAAGGTGCCGTGCCGGGGCTTCCCGTTCTCGTCCCAGCCTCCCGTCGACCGGGGGAAGAATTCGTACCACGACCCGAAGAGCGCCCGTGTGCGGTCGACGAGGACACTGTGCGCTTCACTTCTGGTGACCAGATCACGTAAGGGATGCGCCCGCAGAAGTTCGGCGACGTCCGAACCGAATGCCGGGGCCACCCGCTCGCCGAGCGGATGCTCGGACCGCAACGATGCGGCGACACCGATCAGCCGCGAACGGTCGTTCCGCGGGACACCCTTGGCGGCACGCTCGAACAGCCGGGCGCCGTTCTCCAGATCGTTGGCCAGCTCGGACGGCCCCTGCCCGACCGAGAGCTTGGCCTCCACGGCATGCTTCCAGGTGGTGATCGGGTCGCTCCACGCCTCGATCCGGAAGGTCCACATTCCTTCACTGGTGGGCGTGAAGGAACCGTCGACGGTGTCAGGCGCAGGTCCAGGGTTCATGGGAATGCGAAAGGTCGCCGATCCGCCGGAGGATGCAGTACGGGGTCCTCGCACCGCGAGAGTGGCGGCCACGGCATCGTGCCCCTCCCGCCATACCTTCGCCCGCACGGGAAATACCTCCCCGACAACAGCCTTGGCAGGGTAACGCCCGCCCGAGATGTCGGGCATCACGTCGTCGATGCCGAGTCGACCTGTCACACTGGGCTCCGTTCCATAGTCGGAAGTTGCCGACGACGCTTCGTTCCGCCGCCGGTTTCAACCGTAATGGAGCAGACCGGTCCCTGTCCCAGTTGGCGACAGCGCCCCGCGGGAGGGGCTTGGAGACTGGGCCGCCGACGTGGCAGGTCGGCCGAACTCGCTCGCATCCCGCGACACGACACCACCCGGCCGGAAGTGCATTATTGTTCGCGAAGTGAAAGCCTTGCGTCGGTTCACTGTCCGAGCCCACCTTCCCGAGCGTCTCGCCGCGCTCGGCCCGCTGTCGACGAATCTCCGCTGGTCGTGGCATACGGCCACGCAGGAGCTCTTTTCGTTGCTGGACGAGGACCTGTGGCGGCGCGTGCAGTACGACCCCATCCGGATGCTCGGTGAAGTCGAACCGGCTCGCTTGGACGAGCTGGCCGAGGACGTCCCCTTCCTAGCCCGCCTCGACGCCGCCGCCGCCGATCTCGACCAGTACCTGTCCCGGCCGCGCTGGTACCAGAATCAGCAGGCGAAAGGTGTTTCGCTCGGTGGTGGGATTGCCTACTTCTCAATGGAGTTCGGTGTCAGCGAAGTGCTGCCCAATTACTCCGGCGGGCTGGGCATTCTTGCCGGTGATCACCTGAAGGCGGCATCGGATCTGGGTCTTCCGCTGATCGGTGTGGGCCTGCTGTACCGATCGGGGTACTTCCGGCAGTCCCTGACCGCGGACGGCTGGCAGTCCGAGCACTACCCGGCCTACGACCCGCAGGGATTGCCGCTGCGTTTGCTGACCGAGTCGGGTCCGGACGCCGGAACTGCCTCTCCCATCCTCGTTCACGTCGCGGTGCCCGGTGGCCGGGTGTTGCGCGCCCGGGTATGGATCGCTCAGGTGGGCCGGATACCGCTGCTATTGCTCGACTCCGACATCGCCGAGAACGACGCCGAGATGCGTGGGGTCACGGACAGGCTGTACGGCGGCGACCAGGATCACCGGATCAAGCAGGAAATCCTGGCCGGTATCGGAGGGGTCCGCGCGGTGCGGGCATACACTCAGGCGCACGGTCTGCCCGATCCCGTGGTCTTCCACATGAACGAAGGACACGCCGGGTTCCTCGGACTCGAGCGAATCCGCGAGTTGGTGACCGGTGCGGGACTTGCTTTCGACGAAGCACTGGCCACCGTGCGCGCGGGCACCGTCTTCACGACGCATACGCCTGTTCCGGCCGGAATCGACAGATTCCCCGCGGACCTGGTTCGGCACTACTTCGGCGGGGACAACGCCGAGAACGAATCTGCGCTGCTCCCCGGGCTGACGATGGATCGCATCATCGGCCTCGGCAGCGAACCGGATCCGTCGGTATTCAACATGGCGCACATGGGTCTGCGCCTCGGCCAGCGCGCCAACGGAGTGTCGAAACTGCACGGAATCGTCAGTCGCGCCATGTTCCGGCCACTGTGGCCGAACTTCGACGCCGACGAGGTCCCGATCGGTTCGGTGACCAACGGTGTCCACGCCCCGACCTGGGCGGCACCGGAATGGGTCGACCTCGCCACCCGCATCCTCGGACCCGAGCTGGTGGAGGAGGCCAAGGGCTGGGAGCGATTGCAAGAACTGTCCGCCGACGAGCTGTGGTCCACGCGCAACAGCCTCCGCACCAAACTGGTCGAGGAGGTACGACGACGCGTGCGGGCGTCCTGGATCGAGCGCGGCGCCACCTCCGCAGAATTGGGATGGACCGACGAAGTTTTCGATCCGGGTGTTCTCACCGTCGGCTTCGCCCGCCGGGTCCCCACGTACAAGCGGCTCACCCTGATGCTGCGCGATCCCGACCGGCTGCGCGCACTGCTCCTCGACGAGAAGCGGCCGGTCCAGCTGGTGGTCGCGGGGAAGAGTCACCCGGCTGACGACGGGGGCAAGGCTCTCATCCAGCAGATCGTGCGGTTTGCCGACGCAGCGGACGTTCGGCATCGGATCGTGTTCCTGCCCGACTACGACATGTCGATGGCCCGGTATCTGTATTGGGGTTGCGATGTGTGGCTCAACAATCCGCTGCGCCCGCTGGAGGCCTGCGGGACGTCGGGGATGAAATCTGCGTTGAACGGTGGACTGAACCTGTCGATCCGGGACGGGTGGTGGGACGAGATGTTCGACGGCGAGAACGGCTGGGCCATCCCGACCGCGGACGGGGTCGTCGACGAGACGCGCCGGGACGACCTGGAAGCCAGCGCACTGTACGAACTGCTCGAGCGGGCAGTGTTGCCGAGGTTCTACGACCGCGGTCCGGACGGTTTGCCCGTGCACTGGGTAGAGATGGTCCGGCACACCCTGCAGAACCTGGGCCCCAAGGTGCTGGCCTCGCGAATGGTGCGTGACTACGCAGTCCAGTACTACGCGCCCGCTGCGGATTCGGCGCGTACGGTGGCGGCCGACGGTTACGCGGGCGCCCGCGAGCTGGCCGAGTTCCGGCATCGCGTCGAGGCCGCCTGGCCGTCGGTTGCGGTGTTGCAGGTGGACGGCGAGGGACTTCCCGACACCCCGGAGATCGGCGCCAACCTGGTGCTGCGCGCCCATATCCGACTCGGTGCGTTGTCCGTCGAGGACGTCACCGTGCAGGCCGTCATCGGAAAGACGGATCTGGACGAGGAGCTCAGCGACATCGTCACCGTTCCGATGACGCACGACGGGTCCGACGGTGCGACAGAATTGTTCGTCGCAGACACCGCCCTTCCGCTGTCAGGGTCCGTCGGCTACACAGTGCGAGTGCTCCCGAAGCACCGGCTGCTCGTCGACCCCTCCGAGCTAGGCCTGGTGGCGGTACCGAGTATGTAGCTGGCGGCGGCCGACGTCCCGGTGGCGGAATCCGGCGGCGCCGGCGAGAACCAGGACAGTCGCGGACACGAGAAGCACGAATGGCGGGAGGAAGGACTCGGCCGGCAGGTTCGGGGTGTGGTGGAACGGTGACAGCACCCCGAACGTCTCCGGAAGCACGTGGGTGAACAGTGCGGCGACCAGAACGTAACCGAGGTACAACCACAACAGGGGCAACGCCCGCGGGACGAGCCCGTACACGGCTGCGCCCAGGCCGACCATCAGGAACAGTGCGGGTACGACGTTCAGAGCAGCCCCGATTGGCGCGGCCGAGGTGAGGCTCGCGCCGGTGCCCGCGGCCAGAGTGATCGTGGCGGCCGCACCGGCGATGATCAGCACATGGCTGGCGAACCACCTCGTGCGCGACCCCGCTGCGGCCACGGCCTCGTCGGTCGTGCCGGATGATTCCTGCGCGGATACCGATGTGAATGCAGCCACGGCGTACGCCGCGGCCAGTCCCGCCAGGATTACCAGGTGATGAGCCGATACCTCGTCGACGGTCGTGCGTGCGGGCAGCACCTTCCCGTGCTGACCGAGGATTCCGGGGGGGAGCGACAGCGCGAATACTCCCAGACCCCACACGAGGGCCTGAGCTTGCAGACCCTCGTGCTGCCAAAGCCGTAATTGCCGAGCGGGACTGGGCTGCTCGAGCGTGACCGCGTGGGGGCGGGAACAGTCCGGAACCGACGTCACGCCGGTCGACGGCGGCGTACGCGCACGCCGTGAAGATCACGGAGGCGGCGAGACCGATCAGCAGTGGCCACCATCGTTCGTCGACGTAGGCGCGGGTTGCGTGTGACCATCCTAGCGGCGACACCCAGGTGAGAAGGCTGCCACTGTGCTCGTGCCGGACTTCGCCCACGGCGTGGAGCGCAACGGCGACGCCGGTCGCGGCGATAAGGCTGGGCCAGAGCGCTACCTCGCCAGGCACGTACGCGACGCGCCGGCGCAAGGAGACCGAGTTCCGCCACGGATCCTGACCGAGCACCGTGGCCGTGCCACCGCCGGGGCGGAGCACCGAGCAGTATCCGGATCGTGGTGGTCTTGTCGGAACCGCCGGGTCCCGCAGACCGTGCACCTCGCCGGACTGCACCTCCAGATCGAGGCCGTCGAGGGCAAGGACGTCACCGAATTTCTTGTTCAGTGCTCGGACGGAGATCGCTGAGGCCATCGGACGAGCATAGGTGTGGACGGTCCCGGCGTCCGCGCGAGTCCGGTCTGCCGATCAACTACGCGAGTCCCGAATTCTGCCCAGGGCCTTGCGCACGACCTCGGGGTCGGACGTCTCCCAGAACGGCGGCAGCGACGCGCGGAGATATCCGGAGTAACGGGCGGTCGCCAGACGTGGATCAAGCACGGCGACAACACCTTTGTCGTCGACGCTGCGCAGCAACCGGCCCACTCCCTGGGCGAGGAGCAGTGCGGCGTGATTGGCCGCCACCGAGAGAAATCCGTTTCCTCCGCGAGACTCCACGGCCTTCTGCCGAGCCACCAGTAGGGGGTCGTCGGGGCGCGGGAAGGGAATACGGTCGAGGATGACGAGACTGAGGGACGGGCCCGGCACGTCGACGCCCTGCCACAGTGACAGCGTGCCGAACAGGGATGTCGGTTCGTCGCCGGCGAATGCCCGGACCAGGGCTCCGGTGGAGTCGTCACCTTGGCAGAGGACGGGAGTGTCGAGACGCTCACGCATGGCCTCGGCGGCAGCCTTGGCCGCGCGCATCGAGGAGAACAGGCCGAGTGTGCGTCCGCCGGCGGCGGCAACCAGTTCGGCGATCTCGTCGAGGTAGGAAGGAACCAGACCGTCGCGACCCGGCGGCGGAAGGTGCTTGGCGATGTAGAGGATTCCGGCGCGTGCGTGATCGAACGGCGAGCCGACGTCCAGCGCATTCCATTTCAGAGTGTTCGCGTCCGACGGTGCCTCGGTGCCGGTGGCCAATGCCGGATCGATGACGACGGACGATTCGGCCGGAAGTCCCCAGTTGACCGCCAGACCGTCGAAGGAGCCGCCGACCGTGAGCGTGGCGGACGTGAGGACCACCGTCGACTCGGCGAACAGCCGCGACCGTAGGAGGCCGCCCACAGACAACGGAGCCATCCGCACGACCCGCCGGACCGAACCCCGATTGTCGTCCGCGGCCAGCCAGACGACGTCCCGTCGCTGGGCGGGATCCGGCTCGTCGAACGCGCTGAGCACCCGGACGGCGCTGTCGTGCACTTCCTCCACCGCTGCCAGGGCGGTGTTACGTGCGGCGGCGGCCTCGGGATCGCTCAGCGCCATGCCCGGACGTGACGGACCGATGGCTGTGCGCAGTGACCAGGCGGCGTCACGGACAGCAGCGAGCGCAGGTGCCGCACCCGGTGGCAGCGCCTCCCACCGCTCCGGTCGTAGTTCCTCGAGAAGCGCCGCCCATCCTTCGCCTGCTGCTTCGAGGCGATCCGCGTCCTGCTCCTCGACCAGCTTGGTGCACCGGCGGGCTGCGGCGCTGATCGTCGATGCGGCGAGTTCGGCGGTGGCGACATTCGTGACGCGATCCACCAACTCGTGGGCCTCGTCGATGACCACCACGTCGTGCTCGGGGAGGATCGCGATTCCCGTGATGGCGTCGATGGCCAGCAGCGCGTGATTGGTGACGACGACGTCTACCTGGGACGCCTCCGAGCGGGCACGCTCGGCGAAGCAGTCCTCACCGACCGGGCACCGGGACTTGCCGAGGCATTCGCGCGCGGTGACGCTGACCTGCCGCCACGCTTTGTCGCTGACGCCGGGGGCCAGATCGTCGCGGTCACCGGTGTCGGTTTCCGAGGACCACTCGGTGAGCCGCTGCACCTCCCGGCCGAGGCGTGAGACCGCGAAGGGGTCGAACAGCTCGTCCGTCCGCGGTTCGTCGGCAGCTCCCGTGTGGATCTTGTTCATGCACAGATAGTTGTTGCGCCCCTTGAGGATCGCGAAGTGTGGCCGCCTGCCGAGAGAGTCCTCGAGGGCGTCGGCGAGACGCGGCATGTCGCGATCGATCAGCTGGCGTTGCAGTGCGATGGTGGCCGTCGAGACAACCACCGTCTTCCCACTCTGCACCGCATGCCGCACGCTCGGCACCAGGTAGGCCAGCGACTTGCCGGTGCCGGTTCCGGCTTGCACGGCCAGATGCTCCCCGGTGTCGATCGAATGCGCAACGGCCGACGCCATCGTGAGCTGGTTCGATCGTTCCGCACCACCCAGCGACCGCACCGCCGTGCGCAACAGCTCGGGGACGTTGGGAAGGTTTTCGGGCACCCGAGCAGGTTACTCGGGACCTACGTCAGAAATCGCTCCGCCATCGCAAGAGGCGTCTCGGTCACGGCCCTGCAGGTGAACGCCTGCGGCGCGCATCTCGGTCAGCGCCGACTCGACGGTCGTCGGAGAGACACCCGCAGTGAGGGGCAGCAGTACCCGGGTGGTGAACCCGGCCTTCGCTGCGTCCAGTGCCGTGGCTCGCACGCAGTGATCGGTGGCGATACCGACGATGTCGACGTCGGTGATCCCGGCGTCGTGCAACCACTTCTCGAGTCCCCAGCCCTCGGGATTGCTGCCCTCGAAGCCGGAATAGGCCGCGGAGAACTCTCCCTTGGAGAAAACCGTTGCGATACGGCTCGTGTCCAGGTCGGGATGAAATTCCACTCCCGGCGTACCCACTTTGCAGTGCACGGGCCAGGTGTCCACGAAGTCCGGTTCGTCGGCGAAGTGGTGACCCGGATCGACGTGGTGATCGATGGTCGCGGCGACAGCGTCGTAGTCGGCAGTGTCGAGGAAGCGGCTGATCGCGGCTGCGACCGCGGAACCGCCCTGGACGGCAAGGGCCCCGCCCTCGCAGAAGTCGTTCTGCACATCGACGACGAGCAGCGCACGGCGCGCTCGGATGCTCTCGGTGTCGCTCACAACGTCCTTCCCTGGATGGCACGGCTGTCGGCGTCGGCGAACCGGGTGGGAACAGCCGGATCGCCGTGGGACAACTTCAACCCCTCCCACGGCAGACTTACCAAACCTGCCGCAAGAAGCGATCGACTCTCTTCCAGGGTATCGGCGTCCGCGACGGCCTCGCCACCGCGCACCAGCGGAACGAGCAGGTCGCGGGCCTCGAGCCCGTTCTGTTCGGGTCGGGGCGCGCGCGCCGGATAGATCACTTCCTCCACGACGGTCCCGGTATCGCGGGAGAAGCGGACCGCCCGCTTCGCGCCACCCCGGGACGTCTTCAGACTGCTCCGCTTCTCGACGGGAATGCCGTTCACCTCGACGAGCTTGTAGACCATTCCGGCGGTGGGGGCACCAGAGCCGACGACGACGGCGGTGCCCACCCCGTACACGTCGACCGGCTCGGCGCGCAACGCCGCGATGGCGTACTCGTCGAGGTCTCCGGAAACGACGATCTTGGTCTTCGTGGCGCCGAGGTCGTCGAGTTGTCTGCGAACCTGACGGGCCAGGACACCGAGGTCGCCGGAGTCGATCCGGACGCCGCCCAATTCGGTTCCCGCGACCTCGACGGCGGTCTTCACGCCACTCGTGATGTCGTAGGTGTCGACGAGCAGGGTGGTCCCCACACCCAGCGCCGCCACCTGACCGCGGAAGGCCGCGGCCTCGTCGGGTCCGTCCGCGGTGGTGTGCAGCAGGGTGAACGCGTGTGCGCTGGTACCCGCGCCGGGTACACCGTGCCTGCGCACAGCCTCGAGATTCGACGTGGCGGTGAAGCCCGCGAGGTACGCGGCGCGTGCCGCCGCGACGGCAGACTCCTCGTGTGTGCGCCGCGAGCCCATCTCGATCATGGGGCGACCGTCCGCAGCGCTGACCATCCGCGCGGCAGCCGAAGCTATCGCGCTGTCGTGGTTGAGGATCGACAGGATCAGCGTTTCGAGCACCACGCACTCGGCGAACGTTCCGCTCACCGAGAGGATCGGCGAGCCGGGGAAATAGAGCTCACCCTCGCGGTAGCCGTCGATGTCCCCGGTGAAGCGGTACGTGCGCAGCCACGCCACGGTCGCGTCGTCGAGGAAACGTGAGACCACATCGATCTCGGCGTCCCCGAAACGAAAGGTCGCCAAGGCGGAGAGCAGTCGAGAGGTACCGGCGACCACCCCGTACCGACGACCGTCGGGCAGGCGCCGGGCGAAGACCTCGAAACTGCACCGGCGATGCGCAGAACCATCGGCGAGGGCCGCCGACAGCATCGTCAACTCGTACTGATCGGTGAACAATGCGCTGCTGTCTCGGGACACCCGGCCACTTTAAGCCGCGGTGTCGCGGGATGTGAGCTCGTCGTACCCTGGTGTCATGGCTTCTCGCTCGACGACAGCACCATTCGTGGATGCCGTGCCGGCATCGCCGCAGGTCACTCCTGCAGAATCGGAAGTCGTCGAGGTCGAGGACGTCAGCGATCGCCCCTGGGTGACCGTGGTGTGGGACGACCCCGTGAATCTCATGCACTACGTCACCTACATATTCCAGAAGCTGTTCGGATACAGCAAGGCCAAGGCGACGGAACTGATGATGCAGGTGCACTCCGAAGGCAAGGCCGTCGTGTCGAGCGGTTCCCGGGACAAGGTCGAGAACGACGTACGCAAGCTGCATGCGGCTGGCCTCTGGGCCACCATGCAGCGGGACAGCAGCTAAGTATCCAGTCGACAGTCAACTATTCGTTCGACAGTGAGGAAATCGGTACCCGACGTGCGGATGTGGACCAGGAAGAACTCGCTCGGCGGCGTGAAGTTGCGGTCTGAGATGGATGCCCACGAGGCGACGGTGTTGCGGTCGCTGGTCGCCTCCGTCCTCGGTCTCCTCGACGAACGCGCCCGTTCTGCTCCCGAGGACGAACTCGCCGCCCTCACCGGGATGCGCACCGGCCACACGACACCGCCCGACGAGGAGGTGCTCGCGCGGCTGTTGCCGGACTTCCATCGGCCCGGTGCCGACGCGCCGGACGACGCGGATGGGCGGGCGGAGGCGAAGGCGGACATCAACGGAGCGCTACGTGGACTCCACGAGCCGGAGATCATCGACGCGAAGATGGCCGCCGGCTCCGTCATCCTCCACACCGTTCCGGAGAACGGCGGCAAGGTGCTGCTGACGCCGGAACAGGCCGACGCCTGGTTGAGCGGGCTCAACGACGTCCGGCTGGCACTGGGAACCAACCTCGGCATCGACGCGGACACGCCCGACGAACTGGATCCCGACGATCCGCGGGCGCCCCATCTGGACATCTATCACTGGCTGACCTGGATGCAGGATTCGCTGGTTCAGGTACTCGCCCCTTGACTTCGACGACGCCGGGACGGACCGACTCGCTCATCGACGTCGCCGGACTGCGCGTGGGCCACCACCACGAAGTGGACCCCGACGCCACGCTCGGTAGCGGTGCGGCGACGGGATGCACGGTGGTGCTGGCACCGCACGGCGTCACCGCGGCCGTCGACGTCCGCGGCGGAGGGCCGGGCACCCGGGAAACGGACCTCCTCGATCCCAGTCACAGCGTGCAGAAGATTCACGCGATCCTTCTGACCGGCGGCAGCGCCTTCGGTCTCGCCGCTGCGGACGGCGTCATGCGCTGGCTCGAGGAACACGGCCACGGAATCGCCATGGGTCAGCCGGGTCAGGTGGTTCCGATAGTGCCGGGTGCGGTCATCTTCGACCTCCCGGTGGGAGACTGGACTCGACGTCCCACCGCCGAATTCGGTTACCTCGCATCGGACTCCGCTTCGTCGTCGGTGCTCTGCGGATCCGTGGGCGCCGGGGTGGGAGCGCGGGCGGGGGCTGTGAAAGGTGGGGTCGGCACGGCCGGGGTGGTCATCACCGACGGCCCGGCCCAGGGCGTCGCGGTGTCGGCCTTGATCGTCGCGAACCCCGTCGGATCCGTTTTCGACCCCAGGACCGGACTTCCGTGGGGAGTCGCCACCGCCGGCGCCGCCGCTTTCGGGCTGCGCGTACCGGCCACCGCCGAACTGACTGCGGCCAACGATCTCGTGGCCAAGGGGACGGTCCTCAACACCACCATCGGCGTCGTCGCCACCGACGCAGCCCTCGGTAAGGCTGCATGTCGTCGCATCGCCGTCGCGGGCCACGACGGGCTCGCCCGCGCGATTCGTCCCGCGCATTCCCCCCTCGACGGAGACACGATTTTCGCCGTGTCCACGGGATACCACCGAACCGGACCCCTCGCGGGCGTGCCGGACGCCTTCCCGCCGGACCTGCCCATTCTCGATGCGGTGTGTTCGGCCGCCGCAGACGTGGTGGAGCGAGCCGTCGTCGATGCCGTTCTGAGTGCCACCGCGGTCGCGGGAATTCCCACCTACCGCGAACTGTTTCCCTCAGCACTGCGTTCTTGAGGGCCGGTGGCCGACCGGCCCGTCCGCACTTAGGATGGCGCTCACGGAGGTGGCTGACGTGTTGGTGATTCGAGCGGATCTCGTCGACGCAATGGTGGCGCATGCCCGGGCGGATCATCCGGACGAGGCGTGCGGTGTCATCGCGGGGCCTGAGGGCTCCGATCGCCCCGAACGGCACATTCCGATGATCAATGCGGAGCGGTCTCCGACGTTCTACCGCTTCGACTCGGGGGAGCAACTTCGGGTGTGGCGGGCGATGGAGGAGGCCGACGAGGTTCCCGTGGTGATCTACCACTCGCATACCGCCACCGAGGCGTATCCGAGTAGAACCGATATCTCGTTCGCGTCCGAACCGGATGCGCACTACGTGCTGATCTCCACGCGGAACCCTGACAGCCACGACCTCCGCAGTTACCGCATCCTCGACGGCGAGGTCACCGAGGAACCCGTCGATGTGGTGCAAAGTTACAAGTTCGCCCACACGTCCGTGGCAGACGTTCCCGACAAGTGACCCCGCCGTCCTCCGCGGACGGGTCCGTGCCGGAAAAATCCCACACCTCGAGGAGCCGACCATGGCTGTCACCGTTTCGATCCCTACCATCCTCCGCGCGCACACCGGCGGTGAAAAGCGAGTAGAGGCAACAGGTCCCACTCTCTCTGCCGTCATCGACGATCTCGACGTCAACTACGGCGGCATCAAGGAGCGCCTGATCAACGACGGACGTCTGCACCGATTCGTGAACGTGTACGTCAACGACGAGGACGTCCGGTTCTCGGGCGGACTCGAGACCGAGGTGGCCGACGGAGACTCGGTCACCATCCTGCCTGCCGTCGCGGGAGGGTGATCGCAGCCGATGGCCCGGTTCGAGTCGCTGATCGAGACGCTCGGGAACACACCCCTCGTCGGACTGCCCCGGTTGTCGCCGCGCTGGACCGGGGATGCCCCGGTCCGGTTGTGGGCGAAACTCGAGGACCGTAACCCGACGGGCTCGGTGAAAGACCGGCCTGCTCTGCGCATGATCGAAGAGGCCGAACGGGACGGGGTGCTGGCGCCGGGCGCCACCATCCTCGAACCCACCAGCGGCAACACCGGAATCTCCCTCGCAATGGCTGCGAAATTGAAGGGGTACCGACTGATCTGCGTGATGCCCGAGAACACGTCCGTGGAGCGCCGTCAGCTTCTGACCATGTTCGGGGCACAGATCATCGACTCACCCGCGCGCGGCGGCTCCAACCAGGCCGTCGCGGTGGCCAAAGAACTGGCCGCCGAGCATCCCGAGTGGGTGATGCTCTACCAATACGGCAACCCCGCCAATGCACAGGCGCATTACGACACCACCGGGCCCGAGGTTCTGCGCGACCTGCCCGAGATCACTCACTTCGTGGCCGGGCTCGGCACGACGGGAACGCTCATGGGTACCGGGCGCTTCCTACGCGAACACGTCGACGGCATCGAAATCGTCGCGGCGGAACCGCGGTACGGAGAACTGGTGTACGGCCTCCGCAACATCGACGAGGGTTTCGTTCCCGAACTCTACGACGAGGCTGTGCTCACGTCGCGATTCTCGGTGGGCCCCGCCGACGCGGTACGCCGGACCCGTGAGCTGATCGAGATGGAGGGGATTTTCGCCGGCATCTCGACCGGGGCCATCCTGCACGCAGCACTCGGAGTCGCGCGTAAGGCCGTGAAGGCCGAACGAGCCGCGGACATCGCCTTCATCGTGGCCGACGGCGGCTGGAAATATCTGTCCACCGGCGCGTACGGCGGTACGGTCGAAGAAGCCGAGGAAGCATTGGAAGGGCAGCTGTGGGCGTGATGAGAACGGTGCGTGGAGCATGACTTCGTCGATCGATCCGGTGCAGCCGCAGCAGAAGCGGCCGCTGTGGCTGCAGTCGGCCGTCGTGATCGGCGTCTTCACCGTCCTGCTGTACGCGATCGAGGTCGTCGACGTGGTCTCGGGCGAGGTCCTCGAGAGGAACGGGGTACTGCCGCGATCGGTGGACGGTCTGTGGGGCATTCTCTTCGCGCCCGTTCTGCACGACGACTGGAATCATCTGATCGGCAACACCATTCCCCTCATCGTGCTCGGTTTCCTCGTGCTGCTGTCCGGGGTGGCCAGAGGACTCGCGGCGACCGGGATCATCTGGGTGATCGGGGGTCTCGGCACCTGGCTGACAGGTGGCGCATCCGACAACCACATCGGATCCTCCATTCTGATCTTCGGATGGTTGGCGTATCTCCTGGTGCGCGGGCTGTTCACCCGGCACTTCGGCCAGATTCTGCTCGGCGTCGTGGTGTTCGTCTTCTACGGCGGCATGTTGTGGGGCGTACTGCCCAGCCAGCCGCACGTCTCCTGGCAAGGTCACCTCTTCGGCGCGATCGGGGGAGTGCTCGCCGCCTGGGCTCTCTCGGCGGACGCCCGCAGGGAGCGCGCCCAGAAGTCGGTCGGGCCGCGTTCCCTCACCTGACTGTTGCCCGCCGGGATCACCACGCCCCGGCAGCGGGCGGTTGCCCACGGCGGGCCCGGCGGTAGTCGAGAGTCGGTCGGAGGAGGATACCGAGGGCGGCTTGCCTGGGCGAACATAGCCCGAATCTCGCGGCTAGGTCACAGTCGGTCATCAGTTGTGAAGTCGACGCGCCAATTCCGCCGGAAGCTTTTTCGGCGACGGGTCGCCATGGCAGCATGGCGGGTATGCGCATTACCGTCCTGGGGTGTTCAGGCAGCGTCTCCGGACCAGACTCACCCGCATCGGGCTATTTGTTGACGGCGCCGGACACTCCGCCGCTGGTAATGGACTTCGGGCCCGGTGTCCTCGGTGCTCTCCAGAAATTCGCCGATCCCGGTGAGGTGTCCGTGTTCCTCACCCACCTGCATGCCGATCACTGCCTGGACCTTCCCGGGCTGCTCGTCTGGCGCCGCTACCATCCGCACCCGCCGGAAGGTCGGGCCCTCGTCTACGGACCGTCCGACACCGCTCGCCGGATCGGCGTGGCGTCAGCGGAATGCGGTGGCGACATCGACGACATTTCCGACACGATCGAACTGCGCCACTGGGCGGACGGCGTTCCCGTCACCTTCGGTGACCTCACCATTACCGCCCGCCGCGTGAACCATCCGCCGGAGGCGTACGGACTCCGCGTGACCGACGGCACCGGCCGCACTCTCGTGTACAGCGGTGACACCGGCATGTGCGAAGAAGTGGTCGAACTGGCGCGCGGAGCCGACGTCCTGCTCGCCGAGGCATCGTGGACGCACAGCCCGGATCGGCCGAAGGGGGTGCATCTCTCCGGCACCGAAGCCGGCCAGGTCGCCCGCCGCGCCGAGGTCGGCGAACTTCTTCTCACCCACATCCCACCCTGGACCTCGCGGGAAGATGTCATCGCCGAGGCCAAGGCCGAGTTCTCCGGACCCGTTCACGCGGTGACCGCGAGCGGCGTCTACGACGTCTGAAGCCGTGTGCCCGGGCTCTCGGACCGGACGACTAGGCTCTCGGCTGTGACAACACGAGATGACGGTAGGGCGGACGACGAACTCCGCGAGGTCAAGATCACCCGCGGCTTCACCACACACCCCGCAGGATCGGTGTTGGTCGAATTCGGCAACACGAGGGTGATGTGCACGGCAAGCGTCGAGGACGGCGTGCCCCGATGGCGTCAGGGCTCCGGGCTGGGCTGGCTGACCGCTGAATACGCGATGCTGCCCGCTGCCACCCACACCCGCAGCGGACGTGAGTCCGTGAAGGGCAAGGTGGGTGGCCGGACTCAGGAGATCAGCCGATTGATCGGCCGTTCCCTCCGCGCGTGCATCGACCTCGCCGCCATCGGCGAGAACACCATCGCGCTCGACTGCGATGTCCTGCAAGCGGACGGGGGAACCCGCACCGCCGCCGTCACCGGAGCCTATGTCGCGCTGGTCGACGCAGTCACGTATCTGCGGGCGGCAGGCCGGCTCACAGATCCGCAACCGATTTCCTGCGGAATCGCCGCGGTGAGTGTCGGCGTGGTCGATGGTCGTGTTCGACTCGATCTGCCCTACGAGGAGGATTCCAGGGCAGAGGTCGACATGAACGTGGTGGCCACCGACACGGGCACACTCGTCGAGATCCAGGGCACCGGCGAAGGAGCCACCTTCCCGCGCAGCACCCTCGACAAACTTCTCGATTCGGCTCTGGCGGGTTGCGAGCAATTGTTCGAAATCCAGAAGACCGCACTGGAACTGCCGTATCCCGGCGTCCTGCCCGAACCCAAGGTCGTGGTGCCGAAGAAGAAGTTCGGGAGCTAGTCCGGTGCCGGGAACACGGGTGCTCGTGGCCAGCCGCAACGCGAAGAAACTCCGGGAGCTCCATCGAGTACTCGACGCCGCGGGGGTAAAGGGCGTCGAATTGGTCGGTCTCGATGACGTACTTCCTTATCCCGAAGCTCCCGAGACAGGAGCGACGTTCGAGGAGAACGCATTGGCGAAGGCGCGCGACGGGGCTCGGGCCACCGGATTGGCCTGTGTGGCAGATGATTCGGGCTTGGAAGTGGATGCCCTGAACGGCATGCCCGGCGTGTTGTCGGCGCGGTGGTCCGGCACGCACGGCCGTGACGAGGCCAACACGGCGCTGGTCCTCGCGCAGCTCGGTGACGTTCCCGACGACCGTAGGGGAGCGGCGTTCGTCTCCGCGTGCGCGCTGGTTGTGCCCGGTGGGGAGGAGACGGTGGTCCGCGGTCAGTGGCGGGGGACTATTGCCCGCGAGCCGGTCGGTGACGGAGGATTCGGTTACGACCCGGTGTTCGTGCCGGAAGGAAGCAGCCGCTCGGCAGCACAGTTGTCGCCGGAGGAAAAGGACGCGGCCTCACATCGGGGTCGCGCACTGACCCAGCTCATTCCCGCGCTGGCCAAGCTCGCCGAGAGCTGACGCCCGTCGGGTACGACAAATGTGGACGGGAGGGTTTCATGTCTCCGATGATGGTGCCGCAAACACCGCTCGGATGGTTGGTCTACGTGATCGCTCTGATTACAGGTCAGCCGGTCATCATGTGACCGGCTGATCAACGCCGACTATTCGAACACTGATCAGATCCCGAAGTCGGAACGGACCTGCTTGGTGCGCTGATGCTCTACGTAGAAGGACAGGAACGGAATGGTCCCGGCGAGCAGAGTTCCGACGGTACGACCCGCGGGCCAGCGCACCTTCACTGCCAGATCCAGCGTGACCAGCAGGTAGACGAAGTACACCCAACCGTGCACCACGGCAATCCACGTGGGCAGATTCTCGACCTGGAAGATGTACTTGGCGACCATTTCCGCTGTGAGGACGAGCAGCCACACACCGGTGGCATAGGCAAGAACCCGGTAGCGCAGCAGCGCGGGAGCGATCTTCTTACGCTTGTCCGCGTCGACGACCGAACCGGACACAGTCTCGTCCTGACCCGTGCTCACGTGGTGCTCCTATCGTTCTCGCGAGCTGCCAGCTCGGCGAGATACTCGTTGTACTGCTGAACTTGGAGAATTTCGAGATCATCCGAAGCGTCTTCGGCGGCGACTGCGTCGACCGTGGGACGAGGAGGAAGCACGTCGGCCGGAATTTCCCGCACCTCGTCGGCTGCCTTCTCTGCCTCCGCCGGATCGGCGTCCTCGAGCTGAACGAAACGCCGATACGCATAGATGAAGAACACCGCGAACAATGGCCACTGGAACGCATACCCGAGGTTCTGACCGTTGCCCCCCACCGCCTCGAAGCGCTCCCACTGCCACCAACCCAGCGCGAGGCACGTCACAGCCCCGGCGACCACCAGCACGACGAGTGCGGGTCGGCTTCGTCTACGGTTTCCGGACACGATGACGACGGTACCCGAAACGGTGATTGCCCTGCTAGGAGAGGTGGGCGGTATGGGCGCGGTCACACGCCCACACCGACCCGAACCGTGCGCGAGGGGGGATTCGAACCCCCACGCCCTTTCGGACATCAGGACCTAAACCTGACGCGTCTTCCCTTCCGCCACTCGCGCGCGAACGACAGAGTACGCCATGGACAAGGCGTCCCCGCACACGCTTCAGCCGGCGCGCTCGCTCCTGTCGCGGCTTTTTCGTCCCGCCCACGTTGCAGTCTGTGTGTGACAGTTGGGACAGAGGAAGCGGACCTCCTCCGGACGGGAGTCGAGCGAGTCCCCACGGATGTGGTCGACGTGCAGAGTTAAAGGGCTTCCGCACCACTCCGCGTCCAGCCCGCAGATTGCGCACTTGTAGGGGACTCCGGCTTCGATCAAGGCGCGGCGCAGAAGATGTGGCTTAACCCGTGCGCTGCCCGGAGGGCGGCGAATCAGGATCTCCTCCCACGTCATTCGGTTCTTTGCCGGTTTGCCTTTCGTGTGTGCGCTACCGGTGAAGTGCGTTGTATCGATGCCGAACTTCCGGATTCGGCGACTCAAATGCGCCTGCATTCCGCCGGACGGGCGTAGCCCGAGAAAACGGATTACGCCGGCCACGCTCGTCGATTCTGCGACCGCCTGCTCGAGAACCTCCCGGGTGTACTTCACCGTGCACCCGTAAGCCGTCGCTGAGCTCGCTGGTACCGCCAGATCGCGTGGGAGAGGGTGGCCGCGGTGACATCGAAACGGACGGCGGCGGCCGCGAGGAGTTCCTCGGCCATCGCATTCGTCACCTCCACCTCCGGTGCAACAGCGTCGATGACGAAATCCTGGAGGAGGCAACGGCTTTCGGGAGTGTGTAGGCCGAGTTGCACCACGAAGCACTCCCATGTGGCGCTGCCGAAGCCGGCGATCTGGACGAGTGCGGAGCGGAGCACGTCGTCGTCCCGCAACTCGGATGACCGCCTGCATCCGGCGGCGACCAACGAGCGGGCGGCAAGTGCGACGGCCTCCGCCTTGGTGGTGTAGTTGCCCGGGACCCGCTGCCGGTTGCCCAGCACGGCGATCAGCTCCGCTGGGTCGTCGGCGTACTCGGACAGGGCGCCCAGATCGTCGAGCGGCACGCCTCGGTGCGCGCGCCAGCGGCCTATGACGGCACGCACCCCGGAAGCCGGCGTGCCGTAGGTGGCGCGGGCGGAGAACGCCGCGTCGAGCAGACCGGCCTCGATCTCGCGTGGCCAGCCCTCCGTCCAGTGTGGCCATGCGTCCCGAGGTAGTTCCGCGGCGATGTAGTCGATCAGGTCACGAACGTGTGCGGTGCTCATTGTTTCCCCCCGGAGAACGATGTGTGTGCGTCGATGGTTCGAACGTTAGTTCGAGGGTCCGACACGGTTCGGGACCGAGTCGATCGGACACGGTGACGTCACGGCGGATGGGCACGACCTAGGCACTTCGTCAAGGTGGTAACAGATTGATAACGATTAATGTGAGGCTTTCCTCAGGTTCTAGGACGTCCTTGCACCGCCGCGTCCAGCGACGACGCGACCTACTCGAGAGTCACTTTTCGAACGCTCTGTGATCGACATCACGCGCATGTGGCGCCATGTCGAGCTCGTGTCGCTGCACTCTCCGTGAACGTGAGGAATTCCTCATGATTCTGTGTCAACCTTGTACAGCCCGGAAGTGCTGATCAGAGCCGATGCAGCAGGCACACGATGCCGAGGGCGGCAGACCAGCAATCCCCACCTCCCCGTAGAGGTGACCAGGAGAGGACTTACGCGTGACGATTGACGACACGACACCCGCAGGAAATGGAAGAAACTCGAAGGGTTCGCGGCGCATCGGCGTAGACCGGGACGACACTCGGTCGTCGAGCAAGACCACACTCGCCGACCGTCTGGTCGGCGGCGAACCGTATGCCCTCGCCTTCGGTGGCCAGGGTGCGCCCTGGCTGAGCTCGCTCGAGGAGCTGAGCCGCGACAACGGTCTCGAGCCGGCTTTGACCAAGCTCGTGAACGAGGCCGCCGAGTACCTCGCCCCGGTGGCGCAGGAGCTGCTCGTCGTGCGTCCGGTCGGATTCGACCCCATCGCGTGGATCCTCGAGCAGGAACTCGCCGACGAAGAAGACGGTGCCCCGGCGGCCGGACCTTCTGCCGCTGCTCTCACGTCTGCAGCAGTCTCCCTTCCCGGTGTCTTCCTGACACAGATCGCCGCGCTGCGTGCGCTGGCGGCTCAGGGCCTCGATCCCACCGTGACGGCACCCGTGTCGGTGATCGGCCACTCCCAAGGACTTCTCGCTGCGGAGGCCGTTGCGACCTCCGGCAACAAGGACGGCGAACTTCTCGCCCTCGCTCAGCTGATCGGTGCCGCTGCCGGACTGGTGGGTCGTCGTCGCGGAGTGATCTCTGCGGCCGACTCCACCCCGATGCTTGCCGTGTCCAACGTCGACCCGGCGCGCCTGCATCAGATCGTCGAGGAGCTCGCCGAGGGCCTCGAGCCCGAGCGCGCCGCTGTACTCGGCATCCGTAACGCCCGGCGCCGCGTCGTGCTGTCCGGCCCGCCGGCCCAGCTGGCGCGGGTGCAGCAGCGCTGCGAGCAGATCGAGGCCGACGAAGCCCGTGAGCGCGACGCCAAGAAGCGTGGCGGCTCCATCTTCTCGCCCGTGTTCGAGCCGCTCCCGGTCGAGATCGGCTTCCACCACCCGGCTCTCGCGGAGACCGTCGATATCGTCGGCCAGTGGGCCGCCCGTTGCGGTCTCGACGAAGACAAGGCTCGCGCCCTCACAAGTGCCTGCCTCGTCGACCCCGTCGACTGGGTCGAGGCCGTCGACAGCACCATCGACGCCGGCGCATCCTGGATCCTCGATCTCGGACCCGGTGACCTTCTCACCCGTATGACGTCGGCCAGCGTGCGCGGGCAGGGCGTCGGCATCGTCGCCGCTGCCACCCGCGGCGGCCACCGCAACCTGCTCACTCCGGGTGCGGCACCCGAGGTGCCCGCTGCGTGGACCGAATTCCTTCCGAAGCCGGTCGCGCTGCCCGGCGGACGTATCGGCGTCGAGACCGCATTCACCAAGCTGACCGGTCGTTCGCCGATCCTGCTCGCCGGCATGACCCCCACCACGGTCGACCCGAAGATCGTCGCCGCAGCTGCCAACGCAGGCCACTGGGCCGAGCTCGCCGGTGGTGGCCAGGTGACCGAGCAGATCTTCGCCGACCACGTCGAGGAGCTCACGGGGCTGCTCGAGCCGGGTCGGGCCGTGCAGTTCAACTCGATGTTCCTCGACCCCTACCTGTGGAAGCTCCACGTCGGTGGCAAGCGCCTCGTCCCCAAGGCCCGCGCCGCCGGTGCCCCGTTCGACGGCGTCGTCGTCACCGCCGGCATCCCGGAGCTCGAGGATGCCGTCTCGATCATCGAGGACCTCACCGAGGCCGGATTCAGCTACGTCGCGTTCAAGCCGGGCACGGTCGCGCAGATCCGTTCGGTGATCCGCATCGCCAACGAGGTTCCCTCGTTCCCCGTCATCGCCCACATCGAGGGCGGCCGCGCCGGTGGTCACCACTCGTGGGAAGACCTCGACGACCTGCTCCTCGACACCTACGCCGAGCTGCGTACCCGACCGAACCTGGTCCTGTGCGTAGGTGGCGGCATCGGCACGCCGGAGCGGGCTGCCGACTACCTGACAGGCCGCTGGTCCGTCGCGCACGGCTTCCCGGCGATGCCGCTGGACGGCATCCTGGTCGGTACCGCCGCCATGGCCACCCTCGAGGCGACCACGTCTCCCGAGGTGAAGCAGCTCCTCGTCGACACCCCCGGTACCGCGGACTGGGTCGGTGCGGGCACCGCCGAGGGCGGTATGGCCTCCGGTCGTAGCCAGCTCGGCGCCGACATCCACGAGATCGACAACGCCGCGTCCCGCACGGGCCGCCTGCTGGACGAGGTCGCCGGTGACGCCGACGCCGTTGCCGCGCGTCGCGACGAGATCATCGAGGCACTGAACGTCACGGCGAAGCCGTATTTCGGCGACGTCGAGACGATGACGTACGAGCAGTGGCTGCGCCGCTACCTCGAACTGGCCGTCGGCATCGACGCCGCGAAGGCATTCGACTGCGGTTCCGACCTGCAGGACGCCATCGACGAGGCCACCACCAGCCCCTGGCTCGACATCACCTGGCGCAAGCGTTTCGGTGAGATGCTGCAGCGCACCGAGTCGCGTCTGCACCCGGTCGACCGCGGACCGATCCCCACCCTGTTCGCCGAAGACGCGATCCTGGAGCGTCCCGAGGCTGCTATCTGCGCACTGCAGGCTCAGTACCCGGACTACGCGACCACGGTTCTGCACCCCGCCGACGTGTCGTTCTTCGTCTCGCTGTGCAAGACGCCCGGCAAGCCGGTCAACTTCGTTCCCGTGGTGGATGGTGACGTCCGCCGCTGGTGGCGCTCCGATTCGCTGTGGCAGGCACACGACCCCCGCTACACCGCGGACCAGGTCTGCGTCATCCCCGGCACCGTCGCCGTCGCCGGCATCACGCGCGTCGACGAGCCCGTCGGTGAGCTGCTCGACCGCTTCGAGAAGGCCACCTACGACGAGCTGGTCACCGCCGGTGCGTCGCCGCTGTCGCTGCTCGCGCGCCGTCACGCCGACATCGCGCGTGGCCTCCTCGACACCGTCCTGTCGGCTCCCGACATCCAGTGGGCCTCGCGTCTGACTCTGAACCCGGTTCGCCGGCTCGGTGACCTCGACAAGTGGTCGGTCGAATCCGACACCCGCGCGGTGCACGAGACCACCGGTGCCGAGCTCTCCGTGATCGGCGACCAGCAGGTGCTCCTCACTGTTCCGCTGGTGGCAGGCAAGTCCGTCCAGATCACCATCACCGTTCCGGCCTCCGTCGCGGACGGTGGCGCACCCCTGGTCACCGAGACCGATGCCGAGAAGTCGATGACCGCACTCCTCGCGGTCGCGGCCGGTCAGGAACTGCCGGCCGTCAAGAACGGTGTCGCTCGCCTCAACCTGGCCTGGACCCCGGATTTGATCGCCGACCACGCCGGTGTCACCGGTTCGGGCCTGCCCACGACGCTGAGCGTCAGTGGCAAGGCGGTCCCGGACGTGGTCGTCGGCGCCTGCTGGCCGGCCGTGTTCGCCGTGCTCGGTGCCGCGAAGACCGAAGACTCGCTCTCGGTCATCGAAGGCATGCTCGACTTGGTCCACCTCGATCACAGCGTCGACTTCGTGGGTGAATTGCCTTCGGAGACCAGCATTCTCGTCGTCAAGGCCGAGGTCGCCTCGGTGCTCGACACCGACCTGGGTCGCGTCGTCGAGGTCAAAGCCGAGGTCGGCGCGATGCTCGGTGAGGGCCTCGACGCGCCCGCCGTCGTCACCCTCTCGGAGCGCTTCGCCATCCGCGGCCGCACCGGCAAGGGCGAGCTGTCCGATCCGGCCCGCGCCGGAGGTTCGCTCAGTGACGAGGTCGTGGACACCCCGCGTCGTCGTCGCCGCGACACCACCATCGTCGCGCCCCGCAACATGGGCTCCTTCGCTCAGGTGTCGGGTGACCACAACCCGATCCACACCTCCGACAACGCCGCGCTCCTCGCCGGACTCGGCAGCCCGATCGTGCACGGCATGTGGCTCTCGGCCGCAGCCCAGCAGGTCGTCACCGCCGTGGACCCGGGCGAGACCAAGACGCCGCCGCGCCGTCTCACCGCCTGGACCGCCCGCTTCCTCGGGATGGTCCGCCCCGGCGCCGAGATCGACGTTCGCGTCGACCGCGTCGCCGTGGACCGTGGCGCCGAGATCGTCGAGGTCGGGTGCCGCATCGACGGTGAACTGGTGATGGTCGCAACGGGTCGCACAGCGGCTCCGAAAACCGTCTACGCGTTCCCAGGACAGGGCATCCAGCGTCCCGGCATGGGTCTCGACGCCCGCGCCCGCTCCAAGGCCGCCCGCGAGATCTGGGACCGCGCCGACAAGCACACCCGCAAGGCTCTCGGCTTCTCGATCCTCGCCGTGGTCCGCGACAACCCGACGGTCGTCAAGGCCCGGGGTGTCGAGCACAAGCACCCGGACGGTGTCCTGCACCTGACCCAGTTCACCCAGGTCGCGATGGCGACGCTCGGTGTGGCTCAGGTTGCCGAGCTCCGCGAGTCCGGTGCCTTCGTCGAGGGTGCCCTGCTCGCAGGCCACTCGGTCGGTGAATACAACGCCCTCGCGGCGGTCGCCGGTGTACTTCCCCTGGAAGCCGTTCTCGAGGTGGTCTTCCAGCGTGGTTCCGCCATGCACGCCCTGGTGCCGCGTGACGAGGCCGGGCGCTCCGACTACCGGATGGCCGCTATCCGGCCCTCGCAGATCGGTCTCGCGGACGAGGACGTCGAGTCGTTCATCGGTGAGATCGCCTCGGCAACAGGCGAATTCCTGCAGGTTGTGAACCTGAACCTGCGTGGCTCGCAGTACGCCATCGCGGGCACGGTGGCCGGACTCAACGCGCTCGAGAAGGAAATCGACGTCCGCCGTGAGGCTTTCGGCGGCAAGCGCGCCTACATCATGGTCCCGGGCATCGACGTCCCCTTCCACTCGACGGTTCTGCGCGGCGGTGTCGACGACTTCCGTGGTCGCCTCGAAGAACTGCTTCCGCAGGACATCGACCCGGCCATTCTGATCGGGCGTTACATTCCGAACCTCGTACCGAAGCCGTTCTCGCTGAAGCGTGAGTTCGTGCAGGAGATCGCGGACCTCGTGCCGTCAAAGCCGCTGCAGAAGGTTCTGAAGGACTTCGACTCGTGGGCGGCACAGCCGTCGCAGCTCACGCGCATCGTGCTCACCGAGCTTCTGGCCTGGCAGTTCGCGAGCCCGGTCCGGTGGATCGAGACGCAGGACCTGCTGTTCGCCGACGAGGCCGAAGGTGGACTGGGTGTCGAGCGCTTCGTCGAGATCGGTCTGGGCTCCGTCCCGACCGTCGCGAACCTCGCTTCGCAGACCCTCAAGTTGCCGGGACGCTTCGGCTACCCGGTCGAGGTCCTCAACATCGAGCGTGAAGCCGCCATCGTGTACTCCACCGACGTGGATCCGGCGCCGGTCGAAGACGACGAGCCGGCAGCACCGGCAGCCGAGGCACCCGCCGCATCGGCAGCCCCCGCTGCCGCTCCGGCCCCCGCGGCAGCCCCCTCGGGTGGCCCGCGTCCCGACGACATCGCCTTCAAGGCAGCCGACGCCACCAAGGTTCTGATCAGCCTGTGGACCAAGCTGCGTCCCGATCAGGTCGGCCCCGTCGACACGATCGAGGCTCTGTGCGACGGCGTGTCCTCGCGGCGTAACCAGCTGCTCGTCGACCTCGGTTCCGAGCTCTCGCTCGGCGCGATCGACGGTGCCGCCGACGCCGATATGGGTTCGCTGGCTGCCACGGTCGACTCGCTGGCCCGTACGTACAAGCCCTTCGGCCCGGTGCTGTCCGACTCGATCAACGATCACCTCCGCAAGGTCTTCGGCCCGTCGGGTCGACGTCCCGCGGCCATCGCGGACCGAGTCAAGAAGGTTTGGGAGCTGGGTGACGGCTGGGCGCACCACGTCACCGCGGAGGTGGCGCTCGGAACCCGCGACGGTTCCAGCATCCGCGGCGGTGACCTCGGTGGTCTCGCAGGCGGTGGTCTCGCCGACGGCGCCGCAGTAGACGCTGTCATCGACAGCGCAGTCGCCGCAGTGGCCTCGCGCCGTGGGATCAGCGTTTCGCTCCCGGCAACGGGTGGCGGAGCCGGTGGCACCGTCGACGCCGCGGCACTGGGTGAGTTCACCGAGCACATCACGGGCCGCGACGGCGTGCTGGCCTCGGCAGCCCGCCTCGTGCTCGAGCAGCTCGGTTTCGCCGGTGACACGGCGACGGCAGCGGCGCCGACCGACACCGAACTCGTCGACCTCGTGTCGGCGGAACTCGGTTCGGACTGGCCGCGACTGGTGGCTCCCGCATTCGACGGAAAGCGGGCGGTCCTGCTCGACGACCGCTGGGCATCCGCCCGGGAGGATCTGGCCCGACTGTGGATCGACGCGGCCGGCTCCGAATCGCTCGAGATCGAAAGCTTCGCCGGTGCAGGCAAGTCCGTTGCGGCGCAGGCCGCATGGTGGCAAGCCCGCGCAACCGACGAGGGTCGTGCGGCTCTGGCCGAGAAGTACGGGCGTATCGCCGCGGCGGCAGCTGTCGTCACCGACGAGACGCCGGAATGGGCAGACCAGGTCGCCGTCGTCACCGGTGCCAGCAAGGGGTCCATCGCGGCCGCGGTCGCAGGCAAGCTCCTCGCGGGCGGCGCGACGGTCTTCGTGACCACCTCGCGTCTCGACGACAAGCGACTCGGCTTCTACCGCGACCTCTACCGCCGCAATGCTCGCGCCGGTGCCGCCCTGTGGGTGGTTCCCGCGAACATGGCGTCGTACACGGACATCGACGCGCTCATCGAGTGGATCGGTGAGGCCCAGTACGAAACTGCCGGTGGATCGAAGAAGCTCGTCAAGGAAGCGGTCACCCCGACCTTGCTGTTCCCGTTCGCCGCGCCCCGCGTGGCCGGTGACCTGGCCGACGCCGGCGCCCGCGCCGAAATGGAGATGCGAGTTCTCCTGTGGTCGGTGGAACGCCTGATCGGCGGGCTGTCGAAGATCGGCTACGACCGTGACGTCGACACTCACCTGCACGTAGTTCTGCCCGGCTCCCCGAACCGCGGTCTGTTCGGTGGCGACGGCGCGTACGGCGAGGCCAAGGCCGCGCTCGACGCAGTGGTCGGCCGCTGGAAGGCCGAGCGCAACTGGGCCGAACGCGTCACCCTGGTGCACGCTCTCATCGGCTGGGTCCGCGGAACCGGACTGATGGGCGGCAACGACCCGCTCGTCGAGGCCGTCGAAGGTGCCGGAGTCCGTACCTGGTCCACCCAGGAAATGGCCACCGAGCTGCTGCAGTTGTGCGAGCCCGAGGCACGTCGCCTCGCGTCCGCCGAGCCGCTCGCCGCCGATCTGACCGGTGGGCTCGCCCAGGCGAACCTGGACCTGCCCGCGCTGGCGAAGCAGGCTCAGGAAGCTGCTGCTGCCGAGGCCGAGGAGGACACGGCCGAGCTCGACACCATCGCGGCTCTGCCCGCCCCGCCGCGGGTCTCGGAGTCGGCGGCACCGGCCTGGTCGGGAGTCACTGCGGCCCCGGAGGACCTCGTGGTCATCGTCGGTGCCGGGGAGCTCGGACCGTTCGGCTCCTCGCGTACCCGCTTCGAGATGGAGGTCGACGAAGAGCTTTCGGCGGCAGGCGTTCTCGAACTCGCGTGGAACACCGGACTGATCGTGTGGGAGACCACACCGTCGCCCGGGTGGTACGACGCAGAGACCGGGGATCTGGTTCCGGAAGCCGAGATCGCGGACCGGTACCACGACACCGTCGTCGAACGGTGCGGCATCCGCCGCTACGTGGACGAAGGCGCGATGGTCGATAACACCGCACCGCTGCTCACGTCGGTCTTCCTCGACAAGGACCTGAGCTTCGTGGTCGGCACCGAGGCGGAGGCACTGGCCTTCGTCGAGGCCGATCCGGACAACACGGTCGCGACTCCGGTCCCGGACAGCGGGGACTGGCAGGTCACCCGCCGGGCCGGTACCGAAATCCGCGTGCCGCGCAAGATGAAGCTCACGCGGAGTGTGGGTGGGCAGATCCCGACCGGATTCGACGTCACGAAGTGGGGCATCCCCGCCGACATGGCCGACTCCGTCGACCGGGTGGGCCTGTGGAACATCGTCGCCACGGTGGACGCGTTCCTCACCGGAGGGTTCACCCCCAGCGAACTGCTGCGGTGGGTGCACCCCTCGCTGGTCGCCAACACCCAGGGCACCGGCATGGGCGGCATGAGCTCGATGAGGTCGCTGTACATCGACACGCTGCTCGGTGAGAACCGGCCGAACGACATCCTGCAGGAAGCTCTGCCGAATGTGATTGCGGCGCACGTCGTCCAGTCTTACGTCGGCGGTTACGGCGCCATGGTCCACCCGGTTGCGGCGTGCGCCACGGCTGCGGTGTCCGTCGAAGAGGGCGTCGACAAGATCAAGCTCGGCAAGGCGCAGCTGGTCGTTGCCGGTGGATACGACGACCTCGGCACGGAAGGCATCATCGGATTCGGTGACATGTCTGCCACTGCCAAGACCGACGACATGCGCGCCAAGGGCATCGAGGATCGCCGCTTCTCGCGGGCCAACGATCGTCGACGCGGCGGGTTCGTAGAGTCGGCCGGCGGTGGCACCATCCTCCTCGCTCGCGGTGACGTGGCACTCGAGATGGGTCTGCCCGTCCTCGGTGTGGTTGCCTACGCCAGCTCGTTCGCGGATGGTGTCCACACATCGATCCCGGCTCCCGGAATCGGTGCGCTCGGTGCAGGTCGTGGGGGAGCGGATTCGCAGCTCGCTCAGTCTCTCCGCCGGCTCGGTCTCGGTGCCGACGACATCTCGGTGATTTCCAAGCACGACACCTCCACCGCGGCCAACGATCCCAACGAGGCGGAGCTGCACGAGCGCCTCGCCGGGGCCCTCGGCCGCAGCGAAGGTGCGCCGCTGTTCGTCGTCTCGCAGAAGAGCCTCACCGGACACTCCAAGGGTGGTGCCGCAGCATTCCAGCTGATCGGTCTCTGCCAGGTGCTGGATCAAGGTGTCGTCCCGCCTAACCGCAGCCTCGACTGCGTCGACGAGAAGATGGCCGAGTTCGAACACCTCGTGTGGGCTCGGGAGCCGCTGCGCTTCGGTGAGCAGTTCCCGCTGAAGGCTGGTCTGCTGACGAGCCTCGGCTTCGGTCACGTCTCCGGACTGATTGCGGTCGTCCACCCGCAGGCGTTCATCGAGTCGCTGCCGGCAGACAGGCGGGAGGCGTACCTCGCGCAGGCACGCAAGCGCACCGTCGAGGGTCAGCGTCGTCTGGTGAAGGCCATGGTCGGTGGCGGCAGCCTGTACGAGCGTCCGGCGGATCGTCGCTTCGGCGGCGACAGTGTGCCGGCCGCAGCGTCCCGTCAGCTGGAGGCGGACGTCCTGCTCACCGAGGCAGCACGCCTCGGAGCGGACGACGTATACAGCTCGGGTCTGCCCGGCTGCAAGTAGGAACAGGATCGATGGGAGTTCTGGGAATCGGCTTCGACCTCGTCACGGTGTCGGAGTTCGCCGAGCAGCTGGACCGGCCAGGTACGGCAATGCTCGACAACTTCACACCGGGCGAACGTCGAGACGCCGTGACCCGGAGCTCCGATCCGGCTCGGCATTTCGCGGCCCGATGGGCGGCGAAGGAGGCAGTGATCAAAGCATGGTCCACGGCCAACTTCGCCAGCCCGCCGGTGCTCCCCGAAATGATCCACCACCTGATCGAGGTGGTGACGGATGCGTGGGGACGGCCGAGCATCCGCTTACGCGGAGACGTCGCCGAGCATCTGACGGACGTGAAGATTCATATCTCGCTCACGCACGACGGCGACACCGCCGGTGCATTCGCGGTGATCGAAGCGGCGTAGGCGCTCCGCGCCCGTGCGCCTTTCTGGTAGCAGGAGCAACCAGAAAGGCGCACGGGACCGGAGGTCCTAGCCGGTGGTCGTAGTGGTGCGAGATTCCTTTTCGGCGACGAGCAGGTACGCCACCATCAACCGTTTCAGCTCTGCGACGGCATCGGCGTGGCTTTGGTCGTCCTGCACCGAGAAGTTCAGCATCGAGTAGACGACGTGAACGAGAACCTCGGCCATCATCGTGCGCCGCTCCCGCGTGGTTTGCGGGGTGAGCGGTGCGAGCATTCGTGAGACCTGCTCCGCGAACGCCTTCTCATGGATGGCCCCCGTGGCGCGGGTCGACGGGGTCGACTGCATCGCCAGCCACACCTCGCGTCGTGACGGATCCGACATCCACAAACCGGCCATGTGGTCGACGAAGGCGTTGAGGAAGCGTAGCCAGTCGAGAGACGGAACCTCACCGTTGAACTGCGCGAGCTCGTGTTGAACGCCGACGAGGTCCTGCCTGTTGAGCTCGCACACGATCACATACTTGTTCGCGAAGAATTGGTAGAGCGTGCCGATCGGCACATCGGCACGAGCGGCGACCTCCTCGCAGGTGAACGACTCGAATCCCACATCCACCAGCAATTCCCGCGACGCTGCGAGTAGCGCATCGAACTTGCGGCGACTACGTTCCTGGGTCGGACGTCGGCGGGGCAGGAGCTCCTGCGGGTCCGACTGCAGCTCCAGCGCCGGGTCCACACGGCGCGGTGCTTGCTTGCTGGCTGAAGACTCCACCGCCCCAGGCTATCGGTCTTTGCTCCGGATTCCGAAGACCCGTCCCGGTGGCTCGTCGGGTTTTGCCAGGACGTGGCCACCGATCGGGTGGTTTCCCGGGCGAACAATGTGATGGCCCACAAATAGCCGACGGCAGGAATTCCGCCACATCACCACCTGGCGACGAGAGCGGCTGAGACCGGTTGGTGGGCGGCGTTCGACGTCCCCTGAAAGTCGCACCCGGCCCGCGGAGGAGTTCGGGCGTACTGCGCCGAAGGCCGGGTGGGACGGAATGCGCTCAGACGGAAAGGTCCCGTCGCAGCTTGGCCACATGGCCGGTGGCGCGAACGTTGTACTGCGCGACCTCGATCTTGCCCTCCTCGTCGACGAGGAAGGTGGAACGGATGACGCCCTGAACGGTCTTGCCGTACATCTTCTTCTCCCCGAATGCGCCCCACGCCTCGAGTGTGGACTTGTCCGGGTCCGACAGGAGCGGGAACGTCAGTTCCTCGGTGTCGCGGAACTTGGCCAGCTTGGCCGGCTTGTCGGGGGAGATGCCGATCACGTCGATGCCGGCTCCGTTAAGTTCCGCCAGATTGTCGCGGAAGTCGCACGCCTGCTTGGTGCAACCGGGGGTGCTGGCGGCCGGGTAGAAGTACACGACGACCTTGCGTCCGCGGTAATCGGCGAGAGACACCTCGTTGCCGTCGGCATCGGGGAGGGTGAAGGCGGGTGGAGTGTCTCCGGGAGAGAGTCTGCTGTTGTCGGTCACGACACGTCACGCTACCGGGACGGCCTGACACCGGCGGTACATCCAATGGGGAGACGGAGTCGCGGGTGGCGTGTTCTCGTCTACGGTTGACGCAAGTGTGAGATCTTCGCGATAGCGTCGCTCTCGCTGATCGAACCATTCGAACAAGTTGGAGGATACGTTGCCCAGGGACACCGACAGCATCGAGCGTGAAATCGAGAACGCGCGCAATCAGCTCGCAAGCACACTCGACGAATTGACGGTCCGCACCAACCCGAAGCGTCTCGTGGAGAACACGAAGCAGACGCTGATCGCGAAGTTCAACGAGCCGGCGGTCAAGTACGGACTGATCGCCGTAGGTGCGGTGGTGGGGCTCCTGGTGCTCCGCAAGGCGCTGCGCTGACCGATTCGTGGTGACGCCGCCGGGACTGTGACCGCACATCCCGGCGGCTGTTCGCTGTTCGGGCGGAACGACAAGCGCAAGAAGAAAGGCCCTCACCTTCCAAAGAAGGTGAGGGCCTTTCCTGCAAGTGCGCCCACAGGGACTCGAACCCCGGACCCAGTGATTAAGAGTCACTTGCTCTACCAACTGAGCTATAGGCGCTCGCTCTTGCGAGACAGAACAGTAGCGGACCGCTTCTCGGGAATGCAAATCGCCTGGTCGACGCCTCGCTCACCTCCCCGGCAGGAGATACAACCCGTAACAACGGCACCGCTGGTCACGATTGATATTCGAACGTTACTGGCACGCCCGGCGCTTGGTTGGAACCGGTCTCCGGCGGCTGGCATCATTGGAGACCACACGGTCTCGACGTGCTGATTCGTCTCGCGATGGCGAGGGGCGTGCCGGCTTGAACGTGACATCGGAGCGAGGACGTGAAGTGGGGTTAACCATGGGTGTGGGGCGCGGTAGGCGCATGCGTGCGCGATCGGTCTCGAAGACCGCGACAATTGTGGCGGCATCACTCGTATTCGCATTGTCGATCGCGGGATGCACGGTGTCCGACGCCGGCACCGTCACCTCGGAAGGGGAGGCGCCGATCGACTCCAATCCGGTCACCGAGTTGATCAAACCGAAGGTGACCGCATCGGCCACCGACGGAGCTGTCGGCTTCTCGCCGGGCCAGCCGGTCATCGTGTCGGTCGCAGACGGGACGCTGGCCGAGGTCACGATGTACAACCCCGAGGGTGTGCCGGTCGACGGCGCGATCGCACCCGACGGTCTGTCGTGGGTCAATACGGAACCACTGGGCTACGACAAGGAATACCGGCTCGAAGCCAAAGCGAACGGACTCGGCGGCGCGACCACGTCGACGTCGGTGTTCACCACCAGCGCGCCCGGTAACGTCACCAAGCCTTACGTGATGCCGGGCGATGGTGACGTGGTGGGCGTCGGCCAGCCGCTCGCCGTGCAGTTCGACGAAAACATCCCCGACCGACGGGCTGCCGAGGCTGCCATCACCGTCACGACGAATCCGCCCGTGGAGGGCGCGTTCTTCTGGGTCAACAACCGTGAAGTGCGGTGGCGTCCGCAAAACTTCTGGGCGCCCGGCACGACCGTCGATGTCAAGGTCGCCGTGTACGGCCGAGATCTCGGAGACGGACTGTTCGGACAGGAAGACGTCCACACCACGTTCACGATCGGTGACGCTCTGATCGCGACAGCCGATGACAACACCAAGCAGGTCACCTTCGAACGCAACGGTGAGGTGATCATGACGATGCCCACATCGATGGGTAAGGACGACACACCCACCGACAACGGCGTCTACATCATCGGCGACCGGTTCGCGAACCTCGTGATGGACTCGTCTACCTACGGAGTGCCCGTCAACTCTCCGCAGGGGTACAAGACGCCCGTCGACTGGGCCACGCGAATGTCCTACAGCGGCATCTTCTTCCACTCGGCGCCGTGGTCGGTGGGACAGCAGGGCTATTCCAACGTCAGTCACGGTTGCCTCAACCTCAGTCCCGCCAACGCGAAGTGGGTGTACGACAACACCAAGCGGGGAGACATCGTCGTCGTGAAGAACACGGTCGGCGGCACTCTGTCGGGCACCGACGGCCTCGGCGACTGGAACATTCCCTGGAACGTGTGGAAGGCAGGCAACGCCAGCGACTGAGTCCCTGGGACTGAACGCATACAAGAAAGCCCCCGGCCGAGGCCGGGGGCTTTCTTGTTGGGGTGAGTGACGGGACTCGAACCCGCGACAGCCAGGATCACAACCTGGTGCTCTACCAACTGAACTACACTCACCATGCGCTTTCGGCAGCCACCCGGAGGCGGTTACTTCGGCGAGGAAGATACTAGCGCGTCCGATGCCCGAGAAGCCAATCGGTATGTCAGGCGGGCCCGAGTTCTTCGACGATGGCAGCGATGTCGCTGGTAGACGGGCCGGGGTCAGGCACGAAGGCCGTTTTCCGGTAGTACCGCAGTTCGCGGATCGACTCCTTGATGTCGGCAAGGGCCCGGTGGGCGAGACCCTTTTCGGGTTGCCCGAAGTAGATCCGGGGATACCAACGACGGCACAGCTCCTTGATGGAGCTCACATCGATCATCCGGTAGTGCAGGTAGGTGTCGAGGTCGGGCATGTCGCGCGCGATGAATCCGCGATCCGTCGCAATGGAGTTACCGGCGAGCGGTGCGGTGCCCGCCACTGGAACATGCTCGCGAATGTAGGCGAGCACCTGCTGCTCGGCGTCGGCGAGCGTGACCGTCGACTTACGGACTTCCTCGGTCAGTCCCGAAGTCTGATGCATCTTGGTCACGACATCCGGCATGGCGGCGAGCGCTTCGTCGTCGGCGTGGATGACGATGTCGACACCCTCACCGAGAACGTTCAGCTCGCTGTCCGTGACCAGAGCGGCGATCTCGATCAGCTTGTCGGTACCGAGCCGGAGGCCCGTCATTTCACAGTCGATCCACACAAGTTTGTCCTGCACCAGGAACACAGTAGTCACGTGGGTCACGGGCTAAGGTCTGCGGTGGACACTTTCTCCCGACGTTCGTGTATCCGAGGAGGGCTTCGATGACCCAGCAATCGCAGAACGGCGGGGCCGCCCCGACTCCCGCGCAGAAGGCGGAGGCGGCCAGAGCTGCCGCGGTCGAAGCGGCGAGGATTGCCGCCGAGGCCGCGGCCGCCGCAGAGGCGGCGGAGAAGGAAGCGCGGGAGGCGGCGGCGCACGGCGCGACTGCCGCACCGCCTCTGTCGAGGCCTGCCGCAGAAATCGCGACGGGATACTCGTCGGCCGGTGTAGCGCTCGAGCTCGGTACCGTCCTCGTCGACGGAGTTGTCGATCCCGCGGCCAGGGTCCGGATACCGCTCGCGACGATCAACCGGCACGGCTTGGTGGCCGGTGCCACCGGGACCGGTAAGACCAAGACCCTGCAGGGAATAGCCGAGCAGCTGTCGGCGGCAGGGGTTCCCGTGGTGATGGCCGATGTGAAGGGCGACCTCTCCGGCTTGTCGAGGCCGGGAGAGACGAACGAGAAGATCACCGCGCGCGCCGCCGAAACCGGCGACGGTGACTGGGCGCCGGCGGGTTCGCCAGTGGAGTTCCTCTCCTTGGGTACGGAGGGTGTCGGCATCCCCGTGCGGGCCACCATCACTGCGTTCGGCCCGATCCTGCTCAGTAAGGTGCTGGGGCTCAACGCCACTCAGGAATCGACTCTCGGGCTCATCTTTCACTGGGCCGACACTCGGGGTCTGGCGTTGCTCGATCTCAAGGATCTGAGGTCGGTCATCGCTCACCTCACCAGCGACGACGGCAAGGCCGACCTGGCGGGCATCGGCGGAGTGTCGCCGGCCACGGCGGGTGTGATCCTCAGGGCGCTGGTCAATCTCGAGGCGGAGGGCGGTGACACCTTCTTCGGTGAACCCGAGTTCGCCACCGAAGATCTGCTCCGATTCGACAGTGACGGGCGAGGCGTCATCACGCTGTTCGAACTGGGCGCGCAGGCCGCCCGCCCCGCCCTCTTCTCCACCTTCCTGATGTGGGTACTGGCCGATCTGTTTCAAACGTTGCCCGAGGAAGGAGATCTGGACAAGCCGAAGCTCGTCTTCATCTTCGACGAGGCGCATCTCCTGTTCACCGACGCGTCGAAGGCATTCCTGCAGCAGGTGGAGCAGACGGTCAAGCTGATCCGCTCCAAAGGTGTCGGCGTCTTCTTCTGCACCCAACTACCGACGGACGTCCCCAATGCGGTGCTGTCCCAACTGGGTGCGCGCATCCAACATGCGTTGCGAGCGTTCACGCCGGACGATCAGAAGGCGCTGAACAAAACGGTACGCACGTACCCGAAGACGCAATTCTATGATCTGGAGAAGGCGCTCACATCCCTCGGGATCGGCGAGGCGATCGTGACGGTGCTCTCCGAGAAGGGTGCTCCGACGCCTGTGGCGTGGACCAGGATGCGGCCACCACGTTCACTCATGGACACCATTGGCAACGACGCCATTCGGGGCGCGGCGGCGTCGAGCCCGCTGGCGCAGAGATACGGTCGGACCGTCGACCGGGAATCGGCGTACGAGCAGCTCACCGCGAAAGTCGCGGGAGCGCCGGCAACCGACGAGGACGTCGATTTGCCATCGCTGCCGGACCTGCCCGCGCCTGCGGAGCCCGACGGGCCGAACATGGCCGAGCAGATTCTGGGAAGTCCGGCGGTCAAGAGTTTCCTGAGGTCGGCGGCCTCGGTCGCAGGACGGGAGATCTCGCGCAGCATCTTCGGCACGGGGCGCCGCCGGCGGCGCTGACATCGGCTGCGCTCGGGGCGAATGTACCGTTCAGCGCGGTGGAAGCGTCGAACGGTACATTCGCCGCCGTCTAGTTGCCCAACTTCTTGTAGAAGCTTCCCACGATCGGCGCCACGACTGCGCGCGGACTGTACTGTCCCGCAACGGACATCGCCTTACTGATGACGCCCGGCACCACACGCATCTTGTTGTCGGCCAAGCCGTCGAGCGACACCTTGGCGGTGTATTCGCTGGAGATCCACAGGAAGTCGGGGACCAGCTTGTCGACGATGGACGCGTCCGCGGGGTCGGGTTCCTCGGTGCGGACCGGTCCCGGGGCGAGCAGAGTCACGCTGACCCCGGAGCCCTTGAGTTCGCCGCGCAGCGATTCGGAGAAGGTGTTGACGAAGGCCTTCGTAGCCGCGTAGGTGGCGTTGTGGGGGATGGGCATATTGCCTGCCGCTGATCCCACCATCAGGATCGCACCGGACTTGCGTTCCAGCATGCCCGGAAGTACGGCCAGGGTGAGATCATGAACGGCAACGGCATTCAGTTCGACCTGCGCCCGTTCGTAGGCGGGATCGAGGTCGGCGACCGAGCCGAACGTTGCGATGCCGGCGTTGTTGCACAGCACGCTGATCTCCCGACCGGCGATCTCGCCGACCAGGGCGGAACGTGCGTCACGATCGGACAGGTCGCACGCCCGCACGTCCACCTCGACACCGTGTTCGGCGCGGAGCGTCGCCGCCAACGACTCCATGACCTCGCCGCGCCGGGCGACGAGGATGAGGGAATGACCACGGGAGGCGAGATCCGTGGCCAGCGCCTCGCCGATACCGGACGAGGCGCCGGTGACGACGGCACGGGCACTGGGGGTGGGGTTCGGCAAACTCACGGTCAGTCAGCGTAGTGCGTCAGATGCGCGCCGCGAGCCGGGTGCCCTGTTCGATGGCGCGTTTGGCATCGAGTTCGGCTGCGACGTCGGCGCCGCCGATGACGTGGGTGCTGACCCCGGCGACGGTCAGCTCGTCGACCAGGTCGCGCACGGACTCCTGACCTGCGCAGATCACCACGTTGTCGACGGCAAGGGTGCGGGGCTTCTCGCGTTTGTCGCCGAAGGTGATGTGGAGTCCCTCGTCGTCGATGCGCTCGTAGTTGACGCCGGACAACTCGTGCACGCCCTTGTTCTTCAGGGCGGCGCGGTGCACCCAGCCCGTCGTTTTCGCGAGCCCCGCCCCGATCCGCCCGCTTTTACGCTGGAGGAGGTACACCTCACGAGGCGACGGCTCGGGGATGGGCGTGGTGAGGGCGCCGGCAGCGGCCTCGGGTTCGGTGACCCCCCACTCCTGCTTCCATTCCTTCAGGTCGAGGGTCGGTGAGTGCTCGTGGGTGAGAAACTCGCTGACGTCGACGCCGATGCCGCCGGCACCGATCACGGCAACCGACTTTCCGACCGACTTACCGCCGCGCACCACCTCGGGGTACGTGAGCACTGTGGGATGGTCGATGCCGGGAATCGACGGAAGGCGCGGGGTGACGCCGGTGGCGATCACCACCTCGTCGTAGCGGCCGACGAGATCGACCGCTGCGACGCGGGTGTCGAGCCGGACATCCACACCGGCGAGTGCGAGTTGCCGGTTGTAGTAGCGAATGGTCTCCGCGAACTCCTCCTTGCCGGGGATCTTGCGGGCGATGCCGAACTGGCCACCGATTTCGGAGTCCGCCTCGAACAGCGTCACCGTGTGGCCCCGCTGCGCTAGGCCGAGCGCCGCGGACAATCCCGCGGGGCCGGCGCCCACGACCGCGACGCGCTTCGCGGTCCGGGTGGGGGAGAGCGTCAGTTCCGTTTCCCGGCCCGCACGCGGATTCAGCAGGCAGGACACGTGCTTGCGGACGAAGGCGTGGTCGAGGCACGCCTGGTTGCACGCGATACAGGTGTTGATCTCGTCCGAGTTTCCGGCTTCGGCTTTGCGGACCCAGTCGGGGTCGGCGAGCATCGGGCGGGCCATCGAGATCAGCTGAGCATCACCGCGGGTGAGTATTTCCTCCGCGACCTCGGGCATGTTGATCCGGTTGGACGCGGCCACTGGAATGTTCACGTGCTTCTCGAGCTTGCCGGTGATGTCGGCGAACGCCGCGCGCGGCACCGACGTGACGATGGTGGGGACGCGGGATTCGTGCCAGCCGATGTCGGTGTTGATGATCGTGGCACCCGCAGCTTCCACGTCCTTGGCCAGAGCGACGATGTCGTCCCACGTCTGACCGCCTTCCACGAGATCGGCCATCGACAAGCGGAAGATGATGATGAAGTCGCGGCCCACGGCGGCCCGGGTGCGGCGAACTATCTCGACGGCGATCCGGCGGCGGTTCTCGGGCGTGCCACCCCACTCGTCGGTCCGCTTGTTGGTGCGTTCGCACAGGAACTGATTGATGAAGTATCCCTCACCCGCCATGATCTCGACGCCGTCGTAATTCGCCTGCTGTGCCAGCCGCGCACACCGCACGAAGTTGCGGATCTGCCAGCGGACGCCCCGGCCGGTGAGTCTTCGGGGGCGGAACGGATTGATCGGGGCCTTGATCGAGGAGGCGGAGACGCTGAACGGCTGATAGCTGTAGCGGCCTGCGTGCAGAATCTGCAGGGCGATCATGCCGCCCTCGTCGTGCACGGCCTTGGTAATCGCACGGTGCCGCCGGGCCTCCACGCGGTTGGTGAGCTTGGCACCGAAAGGCAGCAGCCAGCCGGTGCGGTTGGGGGCGTACCCACCGGTGACGATCAGGGCGACACCACCGCGGGCGCGCTCGGCGAAGTACGCCGCCAGTCGAGGTACGTCCTTGGCGCGGTCTTCGAGACCGGTGTGAATCGAACCCATGATCACCCGGTTCTTCAAAGTCGTGAAGCCGAGGTCCAGCGGGGCGAGGAGCTGGGGAAACTGTGTCATGCGGCGTGTCCTTACTGCGAGAGGGCGTCGAGTACTTCTTGGCACCAGCCGGCGAACCCCTCTTCGACGCGAATGCCGCCGCGCAGGACGAGGTACTGGTGAAGGGCGGTTCCGGAGAGTTGGTCCGGCGCCGGGAAGTCACGTTTTTCGATCATGCGGTAGATCTCGAGCCGGGCAGCGTGGCCGTCGCGGTGCCGGGCGACTTCGGCGGCCAGTGCGGGAATATCGCCTTGCTGGGCGGCGCGGATCTTGACCGCAAGCTCGTTACGCAGGTGATTCGGTTCGGTGGGTTCGGCGATCCAACGCTGCAACTCGGCCCGACCTGCCGCGCTGACCCGATACACCTTCTTGTCCGGCCTGCTGTCCTGCGCTACGACTTCGGCATCCACCCACCCGGCTTCGTCCATGCGCTTGAGCAGCCGATAGATCTGCTGGTGGGTGGCGCTCTGGAAGAAGCCGATCGATTTGTCGAATCGGCGTGCCAATTCATACCCCGACCCGGAATGTTCGGTGAGGGAGACGAGAAGCGCATGTTCGAGTGCCACGCACAAAGTATGTATGCAACGAAGTGCCTATGCAACTAAGTGCACATGATCCGCTCGGTGCGAGTGGGTCGTTGCGTCGGAGAGTACGAACGACCCGTTCGCTCACATAGGCTCGCGACATGAGCACCGAAGTTCGTCCGCCCGCCGGGATCGGTGAGGCTGCGACGCGCAAACAGGTCGTCGCGTGGGGTCTGTGGGACTGGGGGTCAGCCGCCTTCAATGCGGTGATCCTCACGTTCGTCTTTTCCGTCTACCTCACCGATGCAGTGGGGGAGGACCTCGAAGGATCGATCTCTGCGAGCACCTGGCTCGGGTGGTCGCTGGGGATCGCCGGATTCCTCATCGCGGTGCTGGCGCCGGTCACAGGGCAGCGATTCGACGCCGCAGGACGGCGCAAGCGCGCGCTCGGTGTTCTCACCTTCGCGACCGTGGCTTGCATGGTCGGCATGTTCTTCGTCCGCGACTCGGTCGAGTACCTCTGGCTCGGTCTGGCGTTGCTTGCTGCCGGTTCGGTGATCTTCGAGCTCGCCGGCGTGCCGTACAACGCCATGTTGCGGCAGGTGTCGACGCCGTCGAATATAGGTCGGGTGTCCGGCTTCGGTTGGGCAATGGGCTATTTCGGCGGAATCGTGCTTCTACTGTTGTGCTACTTCGGCTTCATCGCCGGTGACGGGGACACCCGCGGAGCGCTGGGGTTCACCACGGACGGTGGGCTGAACATCCGGATGGTGGCGCTGCTCGCGGCAATCTGGTTCGCCGTCTTCGCGATACCTGTGCTGCTGAAGGTTCCCGAACTGCCGCGGCCCCAGGTCGATCCGGGCGCCGACAAGGCCGGTTTCGTGGAGTCGTATCGGATTCTCTGGCGAGATCTGCGCAGCCTCTGGTCTGCCGACCGCCGCACCGTGTACTTCCTCGGCGCCAGTGCGCTCTTCCGCGACGGACTGGCCGGAGTGTTCACGTTCGGTGCGGTCCTCGCCGTCAACGTCTACGGCATCAGTGCCGGAGATGTGCTGCTGTTCGGTGTCGCGGCAAATATCGTCTCCGCCGTCGGTGCACTCACGGCAGGCCGCTTCGACGACCGGGTGGGTCCCAAGACGGTCATCGCGGCGTCGCTGGGGGCGATGCTCGTCGTCGGCATCATCTTGACGGCTGTGTCCGGACCGGGAATGTTCTGGATCTTCGGTCTCCTGCTGTGCCTTTTCGTGGGACCCGCGCAGTCCTCGTCGCGCACGTTCCTTGCACGGATCACGCCGCCCGGCCGCGAAGGGCAGATGTTCGGTCTGTACGCGACGACCGGACGCGCGGTGTCGTTCCTGTCGCCGACGCTGTTCGGACTCTTCGCGTGGTGGTTCGGCGCGGATCGGGCCGGGATCCTCGGTCTCCTGATCGTGCTGGCCCTCGGACTCGCGGCCCTGACCGTGGTGCGTGCTCCGGAGCGAAGCTGACGCCGATTATCAGCCAGTGGCCATTCCGGCCCGCCGAAGTATCGCCTTGGCGAGGTCGTCGGGGCACTGCTCGGGGATCCAGTGCGTCGCGTCGTCGAGGACGACGAACTCGTATGGTGCGTCCACGAATTCGGCGCACTTTTCGGCTCCGGCGCGGCCCAGCGCCGTGTCGCCGGTACTCCAGACGTAGGTGGTGGGGACCGTGACGGCGGGGGTCTGGTCGAAATCTCGTGTCATTGCCCGGTACCAGTTCAGGGCCCCGGTGAGCGCCCCCGGCTCGGTGAGGACTGCGACATGCCGGTCGACGAGTTCGGGCGGGACGACATCGCCGAACATCGCCCGCAGCGCCTGCGCGTTCTCGCGCAGGAGCACATGTTCGGCCTTGCCCTCCATCCGCAGCAGGCGAATGTAGGACGACCGTTCTTTCTGGTCGGCGTCCTCGCGCAGCGCCCAGCCGAAGGCGCCCGGATGGGGCACCGAAACGGTCGTGAGTGAGGTAATGCGGCCGGGGTGTCGCGCCGCCACGACCCACGCAACGATGGCGCCCCAGTCATGGCCTACGAGATGCGCCGTCTCGAGGCCGAGTGCGTCCAGGAGAGCGATGACGTCCCCGACGAGGTGGTCGATGCGGTAGGCGTCGACAGCCTCGGGCCGCGCACCAGCCGAATATCCACGCTGGTTCGGTGCATAGGTTCGCATCCCGGACTGTGCCAGGAGGGCGGCGACAGGCGTCCACGACGCAGCGCTTTCCGGAAACCCGTGCAGGAGAACGGCGGCTTCGCCGTCGGAAGGGCCGTTGACGGTGACGTCGAAGGTCAGGTCGCCTATGGGGATGGTCACGTGTTCGGAGGTTGGCAGCATGCCCCCACCGTACGGCGGGAGGGTCAACTCCTCCGGGGATTCCACGCCGTCATGCCGAGCATGATGAGCCGTAGCTGGCGTTCGGCGCGGGCGACCACCTCGGCTTCGGTACGCACGCCGGGACGGTCGGCTTCGAGGAGGTCGACGACGACGGCGAACATCGTGGAGACGATCAGGTCGGCCGCCATCTCGAGGTCGTCGGCGTCCCACGACTCGAGCCCGCCGATTCGCGTGAGATCCACGGTCAGCTCGCTGACGAACAATCGCATCTCGGTGGCGATGGCGCGGCGGATCTCGGGAACACCGCCGTAGCGCTCACGACTGAGGAAGCGGAACTGTGCCTCGTGAGTGCGGACTTGGCGGACGAGGATGTCGAGAGACGCGCCCGCGCTCTTGGTACTCGGGTTGCGGCGGGCATCGCGCAGCATTTGTCGCAGCATTCGCATGCTCTCCTCGACGAGAACGACGCCGAGTTCCTCGATGGACGCGAAGTGTCGATAGAACGCAGTGGGCACGATTCCTGCATGGCGGGCGATCTCCCGCAGGCTCACACCCGCGAAGCTCCGGTCCGCCATGAGGTCGAGGGTGCCGTCCAGGAGGGCCTTTCGGGTGCGCTCTTTACGTGCTGCCCTGCTCTCGGGTTCCGCTCCGGTCGACTGACTCACGGCACCGAGTCTATTCGTGGGGATGGGAGCGTCGATCACGAGGACGTCGGCTGCCGCACCGCCCGTAACCACGGGATGACCGTGCTGCTCGTCCGTCATGTGTTTCCGATCTGTGCGAGGTGACGGCACTCGCGTGTGTGCCTGCCGTCACATTTCGATTGACAACTACCTGTCTGCACCTGTCACACTATTGTCAGTGTACAACCGTGCACTCAAATGGAGGAGGCTGCCGTGTCAGTTGCTCACACCAGTCGTCCGGCGGAGGGACGCAGGTTCTCGCTGCTGTCGTTGTTCGAGGCGATGGCCACTCCGCATCAGCTCGACCGTTACCTCGAACTCGTCACGCCGATGGTCACCGTGCGTGATCTGCGGGCCGAGGTGCTCGCGGTCGATCGGTCGACCGCGGACACCGTCACGCTCACGCTGCGCCCGACCCGTCAGTGGCGCGGATTCCGCGCCGGACAGTTTGTGCAGGTAGGGGTAGTGATCGACGGAGTTCGCCACACTCGTTGCTACTCGCCGGCCAACGCTCAGTCGTCCCCGGACGGCACCATCGAGTTGACGATCAAGGCGCACCCCGACGGCCTCGTGTCGCAGTATCTTCACGAAAACGCCCGGCCCGGACTGATCCTCGACCTGTCGCAGGCGGCGGGGGAATTCGTTCTGCCGACCACCCGGCCGCGCCGAGTTCTCCTCGTGAGTGGTGGCAGCGGGATCACCCCGGTCCTCTCGATGCTTCGTACTCTCGTCGAGGAGAAGCATGCGGGAAGCGTGACTTTTCTGCACTACGCGTACACCGAAAACGACGTCGCCTATCTGGACGAGCTCCGCGAGCTTGCCGATGCCAACCCCAACGTCAACCTCGTGCTGGCGTACACCGATCAGGAGACCGGCGGACATCTGCACGGTTTCTTCGGGCAGAAGCATCTCGACGCGGTCGCGCCCTGGTACGCCGAGGCCGAGACCTTTCTCTGCGGTCCCCCCGGCCTGATGCGTGGTGTTCGGGAGGTGTACCGGGAACTCGGCATCGAGGACCGGCTCCACACCGAGGAGTTCGCTCCCGCCGCGACGCCGGTCGAGGGTGAGGCCGGTGGTGAGCTGTCCTTCACGGCCAGTCGAGTCACGGCCGACAACTCCGGTGGGACCCTGCTGGAACAGGCCGAGGCCGCCGGACTTCATCCCGAGTACGGCTGCCGGATGGGCATCTGCTTCTCCTGTACCGCGGTGAAGAAATCGGGATGCACCAAGAACGTACGTACCGGCGACACCGATACCGATCCGGACAAGGCCATTCAGTTGTGTGTCTCGGTCCCCGTCGGCGACGTCGCCCTCGACATCTGACTCACTCGACATCACACACTTGGAGACCGACATGTTTGGACTCTCACTCTCGTTCCTGCCCTTCGTCGACGGCTCGGACGACACACGATCGACAGCCCCCGTCGTGCTCACACACGACCAGGTCGAGGAAATCGGCCGGGAACTCGACGCACTTCGTGATCGCACCGTTGCCGATCTCGGCGCAGAGGACCGCGAGTACATCTACAAGATCATCAAAGCCCAGAGGGGCTTCGAGGTCGCCGGCCGCGGGCTGATGTACCTCGGATTCTTCCCGCCCGCCTGGATCGCGGGCGTCGGTGCCCTCGGGATCTCGAAGATCCTCGACAACATGGAAATCGGCCACAACGTCATGCACGGCCAGTACGACTGGATGCGTGAACCGGGACTGAACTCGCGGGTCTTCGAATGGGACACTGTGTGCCCGGCCGACCAGTGGAAGCACTCCCACAACTACATGCATCACACGTACACGAACATCCTGGGGCGCGACCGGGACATCGGTTACGGCATCTTGCGGATCGACGAGGCCCAGAAGTGGAATCCGTACTACCTCGGCAACCCCGTCTACGCCTTCCTGTTGATGATGCTGTTCGAGTGGGGCGTCATGTTGCATGACCTCGAGGCCGAGAACGTCATCCAGGGCAAGCGGAAGTGGCACGACGTCAAGCCGCTACTCAAAGGGTGGTGGAACAAGGCCGGGCGTCAGGTGCTCAAGGACTACGCGATCTTCCCTGCACTGACCGGACCGTTGTTCATTCCCACGCTGCTCGGCAACGTCACCGCCAACCTGATCCGCAACGTGTGGGCGTACTCGATCATCTTCTGCGGCCACTTCCCCAGCGGTGTGCAGAGTTTCACCGAGGACGAGACCGCGGAGGAGACCCGCGGCGAGTGGTACGTGCGGCAGATGCTCGGCAGCGCCAATATCGAGGGCAGCCCGCTGTTCCACATCATGTCGGGCAACCTTTCTCACCAGATCGAGCATCACCTGTTCCCGGACCTGCCGGCCCACCGCTACCCGGAGCTGGCCCCCCAGGTGAAGGCGCTGTGCGAAAAGCACGGACTTCCCTACAACACCGGTGGCTTTTTCAAGCAGATCGGCTCCGTGTGGGGGAAGATCTTCAAGCTGGCGCTCCCGCCCGGCCTCCTCTCGTCCGACACCCCTCCCGGTGTTATCGTCGAGCGGCAGAAGACTGCAGCCTGAGAGGCGAAGCACATGGTGGGGAAGTTCGAACGGCGCAAGGACACCGTGCAGGAACTGACGGAATCCGCGGCCACGCACGTGGGACACATCGCGACCATCATCGCCGGCGCGGTTCGCGACGTCACCCGGGAGATCGGTGACTGGGTGTCGGACGGAATCGAGATGCGGGAGGCTGCGAAGAAGGCCCGCGAGGATGAAGGCTTGGACGACAAGCCGATCGACTGATGACGAGGCAGGACGGCACGGCCGATGCGGCCGTGCCCTCCTGTCGTCTCGGGACCGCTCGGTCAGATGACGCCGAGTGAGATCATCGCGTCGGCCACCTTGACGAAGCCGGCGATGTTCGCGCCGTGGACGTAATCGCCGGGCATCCCGTACTCGTCGGCGGTGGCGACGGTGCGGTCGTGGATGCCGCGCATGATCCCGGCCAGTCGCTCGTCGGTGTACTCGAAGCTCCACGAGTCGCGGGACGCGTTCTGCTGCATCTCGAGTGCCGACGTTGCGACACCGCCGGCGTTGGCGGCCTTGCCTGGTGCGAAGGCCACGCCGGCGTCGCGAAACACCTGTACTCCCTGAGGGGTGGTCGGCATGTTCGCGCCTTCGGCGACGGCCTGGACGCCATTGGCCACCAAAGTCTTGGCAGCTGCTTCGTCGAGTTCGTTCTGGGTGGCGCAGGGAAGTGCGACATCACATCGGACGTCCCAGATCGACCCGTTCGGAGCGAATCTCGCGTGTGGCACGGTATCGGCGTATTCGCCGATGCGCCCGCGCCGCACCTCCTTGATCTCCTTCAGGAGACCGACGTCGAGGCCCTTGTCGTCGACGACATATCCCGACGAATCCGAGCATGCAACCGCGACGCCGCCGAGCTGGTGGATCTTCTCGATGGCATGGATGGCGACGTTTCCGGAGCCGGAGATCACCACCGTCTTCCCGTCCAACGAGGTGCGCGCTGCGTGCAACATCTCGGCGACGAAGTAGGCCACTCCGTAGCCGGTGGCCTCGCGCCGCACCTGCGAACCGCCCCAGGTGAGGCCTTTGCCGGTGAGGACACCCGACTCGTAGGAATTGGTCAGGCGTTTGTACTGACCGAACAGGTAGCCGATCTCGCGTCCACCGACACCGATGTCACCGGCAGGGACGTCGATGTACTCACCGATGTGGCGGTGCAGTTCGGTCATGAAGGACTGGCAGAAGCGCATGATCTCGGCGTCCGAACGGCCCTTGGGGTCGAAGTCGGACCCTCCTTTGCCACCGCCGATCGGGAGTCCGGTGAGTGCGTTCTTGAAGATTTGCTCGAAACCGAGGAACTTCACGATTCCTAGATTCACGCTCGGGTGGAATCGGAGACCGCCCTTGTAGGGGCCGAGCACACTGTTGTACTGCACCCGAAATCCGCGATTGACGTGCACACGTCCGGCGTCGTCCACCCAGGGCACTCGGAAGATGATTTGTCGTTCGGGCTCGCACAGGCGCTCGATCAGCCCGGAATCCGCGTAGTGCGGGTGATGGTCGAGAACGATCTGAAGCGACTCGAACACTTCTGCCGCCGCCTGATGGAACTCCGGTTCGCCCGCATTGCGTAGGCGGACCTGTTCATAGATTTCGGCTACTCGGTCGCGCGTTGACACCCACATCCACCCATCTGCCGCTGTGAGGCTTTCTTTACCTTACATTTAGGCGAACTATAGACGTCGGTGAGAAAGTCCAGGTGCTGGCGCCGGGATCAGGTGGTTCGGGTGCGTGAACGAGCCCGCATCGCGACGGCGGCTTGGTCGACCTCGCCGCCGCAATGCCGGCAGCGATGTTCGAGTTCGAGCACATGTCCGCAGTCGTGCAGTAGCTCGGAGGCCGGCTCCTCCACCGCCCACTTGCTACCCCACTCGAACAGCGACAGCAGTAGCGGCCGAAGCTCCTCCCCGGCCTGGGTCAGGTGGTACTCGAACCTGGGGGGCCGCTCGGAATACTGCCGACGTTCGATGACGCCTACCTCTTCCAGCTTGCGAAGGCGTGCGGTGAGGATGTCACGCGAGACGCCGATGTAGCCGGCGATCTTGTCGAAGCGATGCACTTCATAGCTCAGTTCGCGGATCACCAGCATGGACCAACGGTCGCCGATGAGTTCCATCGTGGCGGCGATCGCGCAGGGGCGCGGCGCCAGCGGCATGCGGTCCATGGCCGTCTTCGGCGTCGTTCGATCGGCTCGACCCTCGTTCATGTCTCCATCATAGAGGGTTGTGTTTTCCAACTCATGGCGAATACGCTGACCCGACACAGTCAGTTGGATATCCAGACTTACTCGAAGGGGTCGTCATGACCAAGATTCACGACCGATCTGTCCTCGTCACCGGAGCCAATCGCGGCCTCGGCCGCGCTTTCGTCGCCGAGGCGCTCTCGCGCGGGGCGCGAACTGTCTACGCGGCCGCACGCGACGCGTCGACGATTGTCGACCACCCTCAGGTGGTGCCGGTGACCCTGGATGTGACCGATCCCGAATCCGTCTACGCTGCAGCGCAATACGTGGGCGACGTTGGCGTGTTGATCAACAATGCCGGAATCTATCTCGGCGAGTCACCACTCACCGGTGACCTCGGCAAGATGCGCCGCGAACTCGAAACCAACCTCTTCGGCCCCCTGAATGTGACCAGGGCGTTCGCCCCCACCATCGCCGCCAACGGTGGCGGTGCGGTTCTCAACGTCCACTCGGTGCTGTCGTGGCTGGCGGTGGGTGGGTCGTACAGCGTCTCCAAGGCGGCGATGTGGAGTGCGACCAACGCGATGCGCCTGGAGCTTGCGGAGCAGAACATTCAGGTGGTCGGGCTGCATCTGGCGTATATGGACACCGACATGACCGCGGGCCTCGACGTCCCCAAGATCTCGGCACCCGAGGTTGCCCGGTTGGCGTTCGACGGCGTGGAGTCAGGTGCCACAGAGGTGCTGGCCGACGATGTCAGCCGTACTGTAAAGGCAGCACTCGCCGGGGAACTCGAGGCCCTGTATCCGCAGCTCGCGGCTCAGGTCGTTGGGTAGGACGTGAAGTAAGGAAACCCGCCACTCGCGGAGGCAGGTGACGGGTTCCCGAGCATCCGTCCTGTCGGGTGGGACGGTGCGACAACAGACTAGACGGTCTGTTTGCTACGCGCGAGTATCGGGCGTTGGGTTCGGAAGCGGGATGCAATACCTACCAGGCGCCTGCGGCCTTTCGAGTGAACAGAGACATCGATTCGCACCTGTTCCTACGGCGTCGCGCGCCTACTGCGCAGCGCGATGCGGACGGAAACGCCGCGGATCGTAGGTTCGATCGTGCTCGGTGCACAAGCCACATCCGGTTTCCCGGACGGCGGGAAACCGGATGTGTGCTTATGCGGGTGGCGCACTTGTGTCATAAGTGCCCCCGGCAGGATTCGAACCTGCGACCAAGAGATTAGAAGGCTCTTGCTCTATCCCCTGAGCTACGGAGGCGCGGTCGAAATATTACCTGTTGCCCGGACGCCGCTCGAGCACGGCTGCATTGCTCGTGTCGTCAGCTGATGGAAGCAGCCCATGCCAGCATCCCGGCCAGAACGAGCTCGACGACAAAGTAGAACCAGACGGGGTAAAAGCGCTGGGGTCGATCGACGAGCCCGGCGACGATGCGCCCCGCGGCCATTCCGGCGAGTGCCACGGCCACCACGACGGCGGCCACCGATCTGATGCCCTCGACGTCGAATGCGGCGAATCCGAGCAACGCAGCCACCGCGACGCCGAATCCGCCGTACACCGCACGAACCTCGGCGCGGGCGGTCGGCGAGTCGGCGGTCAACCCGAACGGCGCCACCAGCCGGGCAGGCATGACCAGGCCGTAGAGGCCCATCCCTGCGAAGAACAACGCCACTAGGATGATCAGAAGCGCGGCCATACTGTCTCCTCGACTCCGCGGAACGGGCTTCCGCCGACGGTAGCGGAGCATCCGCCGACCCTCGGTCTCCGACACGGCGTCGTAGGTCCTACCCTGGAGGTATGGCTACACCCCAGCTCACGGCCTCCGACTCGCCGTCCAACAGTCCGGCTCGGGCCGATTCCACGGCCCTGTTCGTCGTGGCGGGACTCATTGCCGGGCTGGTCGCTGCACTCGTCGTCGGCTTGTCTGCCGCTCAGGCCCTCGTGCTGCTTGGTATCCCGGATCCCGGACCGATCACCACCTATGGTCTGCCTGCGTTGCGGGCGGTGTCGGAGATCGCGGCCGTCGTCACCATCGGATCACTCCTGCTCGCCGCCTTCTTCGTGCCGCCGCAGAAGTCGGGGGTACTGGACGTGGACGGCTACCGTGCGGTCCGGACGGCGTCCTATGGCGCCATCGTGTGGGCGGCGTCCGCGCTGGTCCTCGTTCCACTGACACTGTCGGACACCTCCGGGCAACCGTTCGCGGAAGCGGTGAAGCCGAGCAACATGTTCGCCGCGATCGACCAGGTGGAGCTGGCCGGGGCGTGGCGCTGGACGGCGATCATCGCGGTCGTCCTCGCGATCGTGTCCCGGTTGGTGCTGCGATGGTGGTGGACGCCGATCCTGCTCGTCGCAGGCATTCTGGGGTTGATGCCGCTGGCACTGACCGGGCACTCGTCCTCCGGCGGCTCCCACGACCTGGCTACCAACAGCCTGATCCTGCACCTGGTTGCGGCATCGCTGTGGGCCGGCGGGCTCTTCGCCCTGCTCGCGCACGCCCGTCGGCGAGGCGCCCACACCGATGTCGCGGCGAGGCGTTTCTCCGCGGTGGCAACCGTGTGTTTCGCCGTGATGGCAGCCAGCGGCGTGATCAACGCCCTGGTGCGTGTGCCCATCGGCGACCTCGTCGACACCACCTACGGGCGCCTGGTGGTGGCCAAGACGGTCGCGCTCGTCCTCCTCGGCGGGTTCGGCTGGGCGCAACGCCGCCGGGCTCTGCCCGCACTGCAGAAAGACCCCTCGAACCGCGGCAACCTCATCAGGTTCGCGGGCGCGGAAGCCATTGTCTTCGCCGCGACGATCGGTCTCGCTGTCGGATTGGGTCGGACGCCCCCGCCTGCACCGACTAGAGCACCGACTCTCACCGAGGTCGAACTCGGTTACAACCTCTCCGGACCGCCGACGTTCGCCCGACTGATGTTGGACTGGCGGTTCGATCTGCTCTATGGCACCGCTGCACTGGTGCTCGCCGTCGTCTATGTACTCGGTTTGCGCAAGCTCCACCGCCGCGGCGACAGCTGGCCGCTCGGCCGGACGCTCGCTTGGATGTGCGGATGCGCGGTGCTCCTCCTGGCCACGTCGTCCGGGGTGGGGCGCTACGCGCCCGCGGTGTTCAGCGTGCACATGGGTGCGCACATGGCGCTGTCCATGCTGGCCCCGGTTCTCCTCGTTCTCGGGGCTCCGATCACTCTCGCGCTGCGAGCACTCGATCCGGCGGGCAAGGACGGTGTGCCGGGGCTACGGGAATGGATCCTGGCCGCGCTGCACAGCCGGTTCTCGCAGTTCATCACTCACCCCCTCGTCGCGGCGGCTCTGTTCGTCGGCGGTTTCTATGCGCTGTACCTCGGCGGAATCTTCGGTGCCACCGTCGACTCACACTCCGCCCACCTCTTGATGAACCTGCACTTCTTGCTCAGCGGGTACCTCTTCTACTGGGTGGCGATCGGCGTCGACCCCTCCCCGCGCCAGTTGCAGCCCGTGACGAAACTCGCGATGGTGTTCGGGTCGCTGCCGTTCCACGCCTTCTTCGGGGTCGCGCTGATGAGCATGGGCGCCGTCATGGGCGAGTGGTACTACCGTTCGCTGGGCCTCGGCTGGAACTCGGACCTGGTGGGGGACCAGAAACTGGGCGGCAGCATTGCGTGGGCCACGGGCGAAATTCCTCTCGTGCTCGTCATGATGGCGCTCCTCATCCAGTGGTCGCGCAGCGACGACCGCACCGCGCGACGCGTGGACCGGGCGGCCGACCGGGACGACGACGCGGACCTCGCCGCCCACAACGCCATGTTCGCCGAGCTCGCGAAACGCGACCGCGAGGCGGGACTCTGACCGCTAGCACGCATCCCCGACACTGCGGGCTGGTCATTCCCGGTTTTCGGTCGGTTGTCCACACCCGGCCCGTTTCTCCACAGATTCGTCGCGGGCGACGATTGCGCGGTGCCACAGAGGCAGGCTGTGTCCAATGGCAATCGCAGAACGACACAGGGGGAGCGCGATGTACGAGACACACGGCACGGTGGTTGGCACGGTTATCACTACACCGGTCACACGATCCGGATCAACCGGCGAGGAGTTTCTCGCCTTCCGGATGGCCAGCACGGTACGCCGCCGCGACTACACGACGGGGGAGTGGCGCGACGGCAGCACGCTGTACCTCACGGTCACCTGCCGGCGCCGACTGATGTCCGGCGTGGTGCACTCGCTGGCGAAAGGGGATCCGGTGATCGTCACCGGTGAACTGCGGACCAACGAATACACGACGCGAGACGGCGTCGCTCGGACCGATCTCGAGTTGAGCGCTATCGCGGTCGGACCCGATCTCGCGCGGTGCACAGTCGTCCTCAACCGGGAACCTCGGACCGTTGCACCCGTGGAAGCAACGGAAACTTCTTCCACGGAATCTGTCTCCACAGATTCGATCTCCACAGAACAGGCAGCCGCAGAGACACTCGTCGCCTGATGCCTCGCCCGGGCGCCCGCGCAGCCGGGTGCCCGGGCGAGCCGGAAAGCATCCGTTCACCTCTTCCACGATCCGCAAATGTGGGTTCGACGCCCTACACCATTAGGCTGGCCACATGGCTGAGTTCATTTACACGATGAAGAAGGTGCGCAAGGCGCACGGTGACAAGGTCATCCTCGATGACGTCACGATGAGCTTTTACCCCGGCGCCAAGATCGGTGTGGTCGGCCCGAACGGCGCGGGTAAGTCCAGCATCCTCAAGATCATGGCGGGGCTGGATCAGCCGGGCAACGGTGAGGCATTCCTGGCTCCCGGTGCCTCCGTCGGAATCCTGATGCAGGAACCCAAGCTCGACGAATCCAAGACTGTTCGCGAGAACGTCGAGGAGGGCATGGGCGAGACCATGGTCCAGCTCAAGCGGTACAACGAGATCGCCGAGCTGATGGCAACCGACTACTCCGACGAGCTGATGGAGGAGATGGGCAACCTTCAGGAAAAGCTCGACCACGCCGATGCCTGGGAGATCGACTCCCAGCTCGAGCAGGCCATGGACGCACTGCGCTGTCCGCCGCCGGAGGAGATGGTCACGCACCTCTCCGGTGGTGAGAAGCGCCGCGTCGCGCTCTGCAAACTGCTGCTCAGCAAGCCCGACCTGCTGCTGCTCGACGAGCCCACCAACCACCTCGACGCGGAGAGCGTCCTGTGGCTGGAACAGCACCTGGCGGCCTACCCCGGCGCCATCCTGGCCGTCACCCACGACCGGTACTTCCTCGACCACGTCGCACAGTGGATCTGTGAGGTCGACCGCGGCCGCCTGTACCCGTACGAGGGCAACTACTCCACCTACCTGGAGCAGAAGGCCGCCCGGCTCGAGGTCCAGGGCAAGAAGGACCAGAAGCTGCAGAAGCGCCTGAAGGAGGAGCTGGCCTGGGTCCGCTCCGGAGCGAAGGCCCGTCAGGCCAAGAACAAGGCTCGCCTCGACCGGTACGAGGAGATGGCGAACGAGGCGGAGAAGACCCGCAAGCTGGACTTCGACGAAATCCAGATTCCGGCGCCGCCGCGCCTCGGTGACGTGGTGGTCGAGGTATCGAACCTCGACAAGGGTTTCGACGGCCGTGTGCTGATCAAAGATCTGTCCTTCACACTTCCGCGGAACGGAATCGTGGGCGTCATCGGTCCCAACGGTGTCGGTAAGACCACACTGTTCAAGACCATCGTCGGTCTCGAGGAACCGGATGCCGGTGAGGTGAAGATCGGTCAGACCGTCAAGCTCAGCTACGTAGACCAGAACCGCACCGGGATCGACCCCGACAAGACGGTGTGGGAGGTCGTATCGGACGGTCTCGATCACATCGTCGTCGGCCAGACCGAAATGCCGTCCCGCGCGTACATCAGCTCATTCGGCTTCAAGGGGCATGATCAGCAGAAGCCTGCCGGTGTGCTCTCCGGTGGTGAGCGGAACCGGTTGAACCTGGCAATGACCCTCAAGCAGGGCGGCAACTTGATCCTTCTCGACGAGCCGACCAACGACCTCGACGTCGAGACGCTCGGCTCGCTGGAGAACGCGCTCGAACAGTTCCCCGGCTGCGCCGTCGTGATCTCCCACGACCGGTGGTTCCTCGACCGGACCTGCACGCACATCCTTGCGTGGGAAGGCGGCTTCGGTGACAACGAGGCTGCCTGGTACTGGTACGAGGGCAACTTCGAGGGCTACGAGGAGAACAAGGTCGAGCGCCTCGGACCCGACGCGGCACGTCCGCACCGTGTCACGCACCGCAAGCTCACCCGGGACTGACGTGGGAGAGCCGGCAGTCTTCACCTACGAAGTGCAGGTGCGGTGGGGCGACTCCGACAGACTCGGGCACGTCAACAACACCCGATTCGTCGAGTACATGCAGGAAGCGCGGATCCATTTCCTGACGACGGAATTGGCTGCTGCCGGTGCGCGTCCCGGTGCGATGGTGGTGCGCAAGATGGACGTCGAGTTCCTGCGCATCATCACCGACGACTCCGGTCCGTTGAAGGTCGACGTGACAGTGCAGCACGTGGGCACCTCGTCGTACACGATTCGGCATGTCGTCACCGACCGATCCGGGGCAGTGTGCGGGACGGGTGACGCCCTGCTGGTGGCCTTCGACGTCAAGACCGAACGCTCACGCCCGCTGTCCGACGCCGAACGTGCCGGGCTGGGGCGTTACCTCGCACCGGTCAGCACCGGCTGACCAGCGGGGTACGCGGCGGGCTGAAGTTCACCCTCCGTTCCGACCGCCGCGGGATAGTCTCGAGGAGTACTGCCCGCGGCGATCGGACGAAGAGGATGTGATCACCGATGACGGAATCGGCAGCGCTGAGGGATGCGGAGTGGGCCCGGAACCTGCCCGAGGCGCTGAGATCTCAGGTGCCGGCCCTCGCTGCCACGTACTTTCGCCATGTCGATCGTGGAGACAGTGAAAGCGCGGTCAACGGTGCCTCCGACGCCGTGCTCGCCGCCCACCTGACACTCGCGCTGCAACGCCCGCCGGAGCGAGCCGTGACCCGGGTGTATCGCCCCGGAGACGGCCACCACCTCGGCGCATCCCTGCAGATCGTCAACGACGACATGCCGTTGCTGGTCGAATCGATCACCGGGCTGCTCAACCGACTCGGTATCGGCATCAGCGAATTCGTCCACCCCATCATCTCGGTACACCGCGATCCCATCGGGGCGCTGCGCGGAATCCTGCTCGGCGACAAGGGTACTGACACCACCGAGCATCGCCTCACCGAGTCCTGGATTCACGTTCAACTCGACCCCCGCGCGGAAGCCACCGTCCTGGACAGGCTGGAGACGGAAGTCGGGAACGTCCTGTCGGATGTTCGCCAGGTGGTCCGGGACACCGACGCCATGCGGACTCTCCAGCGGAACCTGGCCGACCAACTCGAGGCGTCGGCGCCGAGGCCGGGCGCGACGAAAGAAGACTTGGAAGACTGCGCCGACCTACTTCGGTGGATGTCGCAGGGCAATTACGCGGCCCTGGGATACCGCCGATTCGAGCTGGGCGAGCCCGACTCGTCAGGACAGCGGAAACTGGAGGTCGTCCCGGGTAGCGGACTGGGACTGCTGCGGTCCGACACCGTCACCGACGGACAGTTCGGCCTGCCCCCGGCGGCGGAGATTCCGGACCGCCCGCTGCTGGTTCTGACCCAGGGGTCGTTTCCGGCCACCGTGCACCGTTCGGTGTACCCGTTCTATGTCGGGGTCAGCATTCTCGACTCGAACGGCACCATCGTGGGCGAGCACCGGTTCCTCGGTGTCTTCACGGTCACCGCACTGCACGAGAACGTCCTCGACATCCCGGTCATCGCACGCCGCGTGCGTGCAGTGATCGATCGGGCAGGCTTTCAGCTGAACTCGTACTCCGGGCAGGCCATGCTCGAGGTCATCCAATCGTTCCCGCGGGCGGAACTGTTCTCCAGCGACGCCGACACGTTGTTCGACACCGTCACGGCCGTGCACAGCATCGGGTTGCGCCGGCAGCTCCGTCTATTCGTGCGGGAGGACTTTCTGGGCAGGTTCGTCTCCTGCCTGATCTACCTTCCCCGGGACCGATACACGACGCGGGTGCGGATCGCGATGCAGAACATTCTCCTACGGGAATTGGGAGGGGGCACACTCGAGTACACCGCCCGGGTCACGGAACTCGACCTTGCGCTGTTGCACGTCACCATCCGCAGGACCGCTGAGGAGATGGGCACCAGACTGGCTCCGTCGGACGCCGATCGTGAGCGCATCCAGGCGATGCTGTCCGAGGCGAGCCGTAGCTGGGACGATCATCTCGGTGATCTCGTCGCGGTCACACCCGGGGCGGATTCGGTTCTGGTGCAACGTTATGCGGACGCTCTGCCCGAGGGATACAAGGAAGACTTCGACCCCGCGCGTGCTCTGGACGACCTGGTGCGACTCGAAGCGCTGGACGAGGGCACGATCGATCTTCATCTCTACCGTGACCCCGACGCCGTGGTCGGGCACTGGCGTCTCACCCTGTACGTCGGGGGTGAGGGGATCTCGCTGAGCAAGGTGCTCCCCGTCCTGCAGAGTCTGGGAGTCGAGGTACTCGACGAACGGCCCTATGCGGTTCCGCGGCCGGACGGCTTCAGTTGCTGGATCTATGATTTCGGGCTGTCGGTTCCGGCCGAGTTGCTGCGCGATTCGGTGGAGGACGACCTGGATGCCGAGTTGGCGGACGAGGGTGAGAGCTCGGCGCCGAAACTGCAGGAACGCTTTACTGAAGCTTTCACCGCTGTGTGGTTCGGACGTGCCGAGGCGGACCGGTTCAACGAACTGGTCCTCCGGGCCGGGTTGGCGTGGGGGCAGGCGGCAATCCTGCGTGCGTACGCGAAATACCTGCGGCAGGCCGGGTTTCCCTACAGCCAGTTTCACATCGAGGGCGTGGCACTGGCCAATCCGCGTTCGGCGTGCACCCTGGTCGAACTGTTCGAGGCCATGTTCGATCCCGAAACTCCGTCCGTCGAACGGGTGTCCGAGCTCGAGACGCGGCTGAGGCACTTCATCGACAGAGTCGTCAGCCTCGACGCGGACCGCATCCTGCGGGGTCTCTTCGGTCTGATCCAAGCCACCTTGCGTACCAATTACTTCGTCACGGACGAGGCCGGCAACCGACGTGAGTATCTGTCCGTCAAGCTCGATCCGTCGAAAATTCTCGAGTTGCCGAAGCCACGCCCGAAGTTCGAAATCTTCGTCTACTCACCGGACGTCGAGGGCGTCCATCTACGATTCGGGCCGGTAGCCCGCGGTGGTCTTCGCTGGTCGGACCGACGCGAGGATTTCCGCACCGAGATCCTGGGCTTGGCGAAGGCGCAGGCCGTGAAGAATGCCGTCATCGTGCCGGTCGGTGCGAAAGGCGGATTCGTCGTCAAGAATTCGCCGGTTCCCACGGGCGATGCGGCGCTCGACCGGATGCAGGCGCTCGAGGCCGGTCAAAACAGGTACCGCACCTTCATCTCCGGGCTGTTGGACCTCACCGACAATGTCGACCAGGCGTCGGGCAAAGTGGTACCGCCCCCCGGGGTCGTGCGCCGGGACGGTGACGACCGGTATCTGGTCGTCGCCGCAGACAAGGGCACCGCCAAGTTCTCGGACCTCGCCAATTCTGTTGCCCAGCAGTACGGATTCTGGTTGGGTGACGCCTTCGCATCCGGTGGGTCGGCGGGATACGATCACAAGGAAATGGGCATCACCGCGCGGGGTGCGTGGGAGAGCGTGAAGCGGCATTTCCGGGAAGTGGGGTTGGACACGGCGCGCGAGGACTTCACCGTCGTCGGTGTCGGGGACATGAGCGGTGACGTCTTCGGAAATGGAATGCTGCTGAGCCGGCACATTCGTCTGGTCGCGGCATTCGACCATCGCCACGTTTTCCTCGACCCCGATCCCGATGCAGCGCAGTCCTTTGCGGAGCGATCCCGCCTGTTCGCTCTGCCTCGTTCGTCGTGGGCCGACTACGACACCAGCCTGATCAGCGACGGCGGGGGCGTGTGGGACCGGACTCGCAAATCGGTTCCGATCAGCGCTCCGGCCCGCGCAGCTCTCGGGCTGGACGACACGATCACCGAACTGTCCCCGCCGGAACTTGTCCGTGCCATCCTGCGGGCACCGGTCGACCTGTTGTGGAACGGCGGCATCGGTACATACATCAAGGCCTCGGGCGAAACCAATGCGATGGTCGGAGACAAGAGCAACGACGCCGTCCGGATCGACGGCAACGAGGTCCGTGCCCGAGTCGTCGGGGAGGGTGGCAACCTCGGGGTGACCGCGCTGGGACGAATCGAATACAGCCAGAACGGTGGACGAATCAACACCGACGCCATCGACAACTCGGCAGGGGTCGACTGCTCCGACCACGAAGTGAACATCAAGATCCTGCTCGATTCCCTCGTGAACAGTGGCGCGTTGCCGTCCGAGGAGCGCAACCCGCTCCTGGCCTCGATGACCGACGAGGTCGCCGACCTCGTCCTCGCCGACAACGTCGCGCAGAACAACCTGCTCGGTGTCTCACGGACGAGTGCGGTACCGATGCTCACCGTGCACCGGCGGCAGATCGCCGACCTGGTGAAGCGGCGCGGACTCGATCGGAAGATCGAGGTGCTGCCCACCGACGCCGAGATCACGCGCCGCCGTCAGGCCGGTCAGGGTCTGACGTCGCCGGAACTCGCCACGCTCGTCGCCCATGTGAAGCTGGCGCTGAAGGATGATCTCCTCGCCACCGACCTGCCCGACAGCGACACGTTCGCGCCGCGGCTCCCGCGGTACTTCCCGCAAATACTGCGGGAGCGCTTCCGGACAGCGATCAAGGCGCACCCCCTGCGCAGGCAGATCGTGGCGACCATGCTCGCGAACGAAACCATCGACAACGGCGGCATCACCTTCGCGTACCGGTTGGCGGACGAGGCCGGAGCAAGCAGCACCGACGCCATTCGTGCCTACGCCGCAGTCACCGAAATTTTCGCCCTCCCCGATGTGTGGGCGCGCATCCGGTCCGAGCGCCTGCCGGCCGCACTCGAGGACGATCTGATTCTCGAATCGGGGCGGGTCCTCGATCGTGCGTCGCGGTGGTTCCTCACCAACCGGCCGCAGCCGCTGGCCGTGGGAGCGGAGATCGCGCGCTATTCCACCGATGTCCGGAAGATGTCCCCCAAAGTCCCACACCTGCTCAAAGGCCATCAGGTCGAGGACCTCGAAACCCGGGTACGGCCGCTGATTCTCCGCGGGGCGCCCGAGGGCATCGCCTTCGAGGTATTCCGCCTGCTCGACCTGTACTGCCTCCTCGATATCAGCGACGTGTCGGACATCGCCGAACGGGATATCGACGAGGTGGCCGAGCTGTACTACGAACTCGACGCCCACCTCGGGATCGACTGGCTGCTCAGCGCTGTCTCCACGCTGGCTCGCGGTGACCGGTGGCATTCACTGGCACGGCTGGCCTTGCGGGACGACCTCTACAGTTCGCTACGGCAGCTCACGATGGAGGTGCTCCTCGGCGGCGAGCCGGACGAGAGTCCGCGCGAGAAAATCGACGACTGGGAATCGACCAATGCCTCCCGACTCGGTCGGGCGAGGTCCGCTCTCACCGAAATTTTCGAGTCTGGGACCCTTGACCTCGCGACGCTCTCGGTGGCGGCGCGTCAGGTACGCAGCATGGTGCGAGGTGTGGGCACCCGATCGGAGGTATGACGTTGAGCGAGGGTTTTCACGCCGAGGTCGAAGTTCGGTGGTCGGACATGGACGTTTTTCAGCACATCAACCACGCTCGCATGGTCACGTTGCTGGAGGAAGCGCGGATTCCCTGGCTGTTCGAGAACGATCGTCCGACGGTCACGCTGCGCGACGGCGCCGTCGTCGCCGACCTCCACGTTCGTTATCGCGGGCAGCTTCGGCACAGCGACTCTCCACTCGACGTCCTGATGTGGGTGCAGAAGGTGCGGGCGGTCGACTTCACGATCGCGTACGAAGTGCGCCCCAAGGGGGTCGACATATCGGTGCCGGCGTCGATCGTGGCGTCGACGCAGATCGCGGCCTTCGACATCGACACGCAGCGGCTGCGCAGGCTCACCGCCGTCGAGCGCGAGTATCTGGAGAGCTGGCAACGTGCATGAGCGGACCCTGTCCATTCCGGATTCCACGGAGCGGGGTGACCTCGCCACGTTCGTCGCACGCGTCGTCCGTTTGGACGAATCCGCGGTGGTTCGCCTGCGCCAACGGGGCGCGAATCGGCTGACCGTCTGGGCGGCAACAGGATTCGATGTCCTCGCAGTGCGCACAGTCGATGGGTCCGTCTCTCCGGACGATACGTCCGCCGCCGGTGACCAGCTGCTCACGGCACTGCGATCGGTGAACGCGGGTGACATCGACCCCGGATACTCGATGGACTCGGCGTGGCGGGGCGCACTGCCGCCGGCGGAGGGTTTCGTGCACATCGACGACGTCCCGGCGCGGGTGCTGGTCGACCTCGCCCAACGCGGAGCCGCCCTGGCGCAGGAGCACGGAAGCAGTCAGGGCCCTCCCGCGTCGCTGCTCGATCAAGAGGTGCTGCAGGTGCACGGTGCCGGGCAGACGGTGGGTGTGGCCATGCGGGTGGTGTTCGCCCTCACAGCACTCGGATTCATCCCGCACGCGGGCTCGGATCGCTTGACTGCCGACATCGACCTCGCACGCATCGACGCCTCGGAGCTGGTCCGGGTCCGCGCCACCGCGTCGTGGCTGCGGGTGGATGCTCGGTTCGGGTCCGTCTACCGTCACCGCGGCGGGACGATCCCGCTGTCGGTCATCCGGTAACACCTCACGGTGTTCGGAGCGTGCTCACCGCGAGGACGGCAAGTGACGCGACCACCGCGGCCATCCCGATGCCCGCGACGAGGGTCAGTTCCTCGCCGAGTATCGCGGTACCCAGGAGCGCCGCGACGACGGGCTCGGTGAGCGTGAGCGTGGCAACCGTGGCGGGCGGGAGACGGCGCAGCCCGGCCGCGAACAGTAAGTAGGCCAGCACCGTCGGAACGAGCACCAGATAGCCGGCCGCGGCGGCCCCCGCCGCCGTGTTGAGACCGCCGGGCCAGGTCGCGATCAGAACGGGCAGCAAGAACAAGCCGCCGAACCCGAACATCTGTCCCATGGCGGCCTCGGGACCTGCCCCAGCTTCCATCAGGGACGAGCCCGCCACCGTGTAGGTGGCGTAGCCGAGGCCCGCGATCAGCGCGGGGACTGCGCCGGCGAGCATGTCGGACGAGTCGCTGTTTGCGCCGGTCCCCGTCACGATCAACGCCATTCCGGCCACCGCGATCACCGTGGACACCGCCCATAACGGGCCGGGCGGGTGTCGATGGACTGCCCATTGGAGTGCGCCGGTGAATGCGGGGCCGGAGCCGAGCGCGATCATCGTCCCGGCCGCGACCCCCGCGCTCTGCACACCACTGAAGAACCCGAGTTGGTAGGCGGCCACACCCAGTCCGCCGCACACGGCCGGCAGGTACCGACGGGCTCCGGGAGCGCAGTCGAATCCGAGGCCTCCCCGTAGCGCCGCGAAGGCGGCGAGAAGAGCCCCGGCTGCCGCTACCCGGGCAGAGCCGACTGCCAGCGGGTCGAGATCGAACCCGAGTGAACGGGAGGCGAGTGCCTGAGCGGTCCCTGTGGTTCCGAACAGGATCGAGGCGGCGACGACGGCCGCGACGGCGGGGGTGCGCGTCAGATGAGCCACGCAGCAGCGTTAGGGGGAAGCTGCCCGTCGACGAGGGGAGCGCTGCTCAGAAGTACTTCGCCCGGCGGCAGCGAGATGGGTGCATCGGTGGCGTTCAGCGCGCAGATGAGGCCACCGCCACGACGGAACGCGAAGCAGCCAGGGGGACTCCCGTACCAGTCGACGCCGGGACCGGAGAACTCCGGGCGGAGCTCGCGCAGTTCGAGCGCAGCGCGGTAGAGGGAGAGAGTGGAGGTGACGTCCTCGAGCTGCGCCTCCGCCGTGAGCGTCGACCACTCCGCGGGCATCGGAAGCCACGTCGACGCGCCGGTGGTGAACCCGAAGGGCGGTTCGGTGCCTTCCCAGGGGAGCGGGACTCGGCACCCGTCACGACCCCGCTCGGTGTGTCCGGAACGCTCCCACACCGGGTCCTGCAGGGCGTCGTCGGGAAGGTCCACGTTGGGCAACCCCAGCTCGGCGCCGTTGTAGATGAACGTGGTGCCGGGCAGCGCCAGTTCGACCAGCGCCATGGCGCGGGCGCGGGCGAGGCCGATCACACCACCGCCGTAACGGGTGACCTCCCGGTCGACGTCATGATTGGACAGCGTCCAGGTGGGCGTGGCACCCACCTGTTCGACCGCTGCCAGGGAATTCTCGATGGCCTCGCGCACGGATTCCGCCGAGAATTCGGCCTCGGCAAGGCGGAAATTGAAGCCGAGATTCAGCTCGTCGGGGCGGATGTACTCACCGAAGCGCACGTTGTCGCGCACCCAGATCTCCCCGACCGCCATGGCGCCGGGGTATTCGTTCAGGATCTTGCGTATCCCGCGGTGGATGTCATGGACGGACGGGTGGTTGAACCGCGGGTCGTCATCGGAGTTCTGTAGAAGTGCGTTGGTGTCCCAGTCGTGGTCCGGCAAGCCCTCGGGTTTGGCCATTCCGTGGGCGACGTCGATGCGGAACCCGTCGACGCCCCGATCCAGCCAGAACCGGAGCGTCTTCTCAAGGTCCTCGAACACCTCGGGGTTGTTCCAGTTCAGGTCGGGCTGTTCGGCGGCGAACAGGTGCAGATACCACTGCCCGGGCCTGCCGTCGGGCTCGGTGATCCTCGTCCATGCGGGACCACCGAAAATGCTCGGCCAGTTGTTCGGCGGTTCGGAGCCATCCGGTCCCCGGCCGTCCCGGAAAATGTAGCGGTCCCGTTCGGGGCTGTCCGGCGACGCCTGCAGGGCGGCGCGAAACCACTCGTGCTCAATGCTCGTGTGATTGGGGACCAGGTCCATCGTGACTTTGATCTGACGAGCGTGCGCGGCTTCGATCAAGTCGTCCATGGCGTCGACGTCGCCGAACAGCGGATCGATGTCGCGAGGATCGGACACGTCGTAACCGTGATCGGCCATTGGTGACCGCATCACCGGGCTCAACCAGAGGGCGTCGACACCCAGCAGTTCCAGGTATCCCAGTTTCTCCTGCACACCTCGGAGGTCGCCGACACCGTCACCGTTCGCGTCGGCGAACGAGCGCGGGTAGATCTGGTAGAAGACCGCTTCGGACCACCAGGGTGCCGGCTGCATGTCGTCGGCGGACGTTTCGGCGGGAGTACTCACAAACGCCCATCGTGCCAAAGGTTCGCGTGCACCACGAGTCGACCGGCGGAATCGACGCAGCGCCCGTTCAGAACGCGGAGTTCACCATCGACGCCGCAGCCATCTCCATGTAGTCGGTCAGGGCGCGCCGATGTGCGTCGTCCAGGGTTTCCGCATCGATGGAGGCAATCGCCGTGTGCATGCATCGCAGCCAGGCGTCGCGCTCGAGGGGGCCGATCTTGAAGGGGTGATGGCGCATCCGCAGGCGCGGGTGTCCCCGTTCGTCGGAATAGGTGTGCGGTCCACCCCAGTACTGCTCGAGAAACATCCGCATCCGGCGCTCGGCCGGACCCAGATCTTCCTCCGGGTACAGGGGCCGGACGATGTCGTCCTTGGCGACTTCCTCGTAGAACCGCGCAGTGAGCTTGCGGAACGTCTCCGCTCCGCCCACTGCCTCGTAGAAGGTCTGCTGCACGTCAGTCATGGCATCTCCCATTGTGCACGTGCCTTCGGGGAACTCGTGCCGCCGGATACCCCGGCCGTTCCCGGCAGGGCGTTTCCACGGCGGCGTCACCGTCCGTTCATCCGCCGTCCCTGCAAGTTTGTCGAAAAATGGGCGTGCACGGGCAGGCATTTCATGATGCACTTGGTGGCAATCTCTCGGAGGTCGCATGAAGAATCGACACAGCGCCCGCGCGCACCGACAACGTGTGCCCACTGATGCCCGGAGTGCCGAGGTGTCAGGGGCGTTTGCACTACAAGTGATTACCGAAGGCTCCGCGCAGCGCGCAGGGCCTTCTTTCCCGGTCGAGAACGCGGTACCCCTCTGGGTCAAGCGCCGGGTGCTGCTGCTCAATGTCACCTACGAGCCCCTCACCGCCCTCCCGGCCCGACGCGCAGTCGTACTCATGACCTGCGGAAAAGCCGACACGGTCCACGAAGACCCGCAGGCGCCGGTCGTGCACTCCGAGCAGTGGTCGGTGCAGGTACCGTCCGTGATCCGTCTCCGGAACTATGTCCGCGTGCCCTATCGCGCCCGCATCCCGATGACCCGTGCGGCACTCATGCACCGCGACCGGTTCCGCTGCGCGTACTGCGGGGCCAAAGCAGAGACCGTCGATCACGTCGTTCCCCGCAGCCGCGGTGGGGAGCACTCGTGGGAGAACTGCGTGGCCTGCTGCGCGCCGTGCAACCATCGCAAGGCGGACAAACTCCTCAGCGAACTCGGATGGACGCTGCGGGCCGCCCTGGTACCGCCCTCGGGGCCGCACTGGCGTCTGCTGGCATCCACCAAAGATCTCCATCCCTCGTGGATGCCCTACCTGGGCGAAGGCGCAGCCTGACACTCCGGTCGCTCGCTCGCGGAGAACTTCGGCCCTGACGCTTCGTCGCACACGGTTCTCGGCTACCGTTTGCCGTGTGAGCATTCTCGAGACAGTGCTGATATTCGTAGGAATCCCGGCGTTGATCACCGCTTTCTTCGCGGCGATGTCGTTCGTCGGCAAGAAGACGCCCGGTCCCGTGCCGCCTGCATTCCACCTCGGTGAGGAATGGACGCACGCACCCGTGTTGTGGAGTGCCGTCGACGAGGTGACCACCCATGGTCACCACGGGGGGCACCATTCCGCTGTGGCCGGCTCGGCAGATCTGATTGGAGGCAGGGCAAGTGGCAAGTGGTGATCTGATTCCCGCGTCCCGGGTATCCGAGGAAGATCTGCCCGTGGGCCACGTGGTGACGGCCAGTGGCCGGATCTCGGGCGTGCACCGCGCGGGTGAGCCTTTCGAGGACGACCTGCCGTTCACGACGGACGAACTCGTCCGCCTCGACGATGCTCTCACCGAAGGCACCCGGAAGACGAAGGTGCGGTTCAACGCCTACATCGGCGATCTCGGCGTCGACACCGCTGTCGGAGCGGATGCACTGTTCCCGAGCACGCCGGAGGCGGAGCGTTCCGTTCTGATCGCAGTCTCGCCGAACCAGCGGACGGTCGAGATCCGCAGCGGCGTCGCAGTGGCCGACCGAGTGACCGACCGTGTCGCCCAGCTCGGCGCCACCGCCGCCGTCGCCTCGTTCGGCGACGGCGATCTGATCGACGGACTCGTCAGCGCTATCCGCGTGATGAGTGCGGCGATCTCTTCCCCGTAACTCCGGCAGTACCGGCTTTTCAGACGGCCCGGCGAGCTTCAGTCCACTGAACCCCGCCGGGCCGTCGGCTGTCGAACGGCTGTCGAATGGGTGCCGACGAGGGGGCGTGCGCCTTCCGCGACGAGGACACTCGACTTCTGTCGGTGGTCGATGCGAACATATGTTCGTGTCGTCATCTTCGCGCCCCCGGATCTCGAGCGGTCCCGACGCGACCATCCTGCATGCCGACCTCGATGCGTTCTACGCCTCGGTGGAGCAGCGAGACGATCCCAGCCTGCGTGGCCTGCCGGTGATCGTCGGCGGCGGTGTCGTGCTGGCAGCCAGTTACGAGGCAAAGGCCTACGGGGTCCGCACGGCCAGCAGCGCGTCTCGGGCGCTTCACCTGTGCCCGCATGCAGTCGTGGTGCCTCCGCGTATGTCGGCGTACGCGGCCGCGAGCAAGGCCGTGTTCGACGTGTTCGCGCACACCACCCCGCTCGTCGAAGGCCTGTCGATCGACGAGGCTTTCCTCGACGTCGCCGGTCTACGCAGGATCGCGGGGACCCCGGTCGAGATCGCCGCACGACTGCGCCGCGAGGTTCGCGAGCAGGTGGGCTTGCCCATCACCGTCGGCGTTGCCCGCACCAAATTTCTCGCGAAGGTGGCGAGTGCGGTGGGCAAGCCCGACGGCCTGTTGCACGTGCCGCCCGATCGGGAACTGGAGTTCCTCCATCCACTGCCGGTCGAGCGGCTGTGGGGGGTCGGTGCGATCACGTCCGGAAAGCTCCGCGACGTGGGGATCGGGACAGTGGGTCAGTTGGCCCACTACCCGGAAGAGGTGTTGGTCACCATCGTCGGCCCCGCCGTGGGGCACCACCTACATGCGCTCGCGTGGGCCCGCGATCCCCGTCCGGTGGAGGTCGGCCGCAGGCGGAGATCGGTGGGCGCCCAGCACGCCCTCGGTAGGCGGCCGAAGTCGCGGGAGGACGTCGACGCCGCCCTCGTCACATTGGTCGATCGGGTGACGCGCCGGCTTCGCCGCGGTCGACGGGTCGGGCGAACGGTGGTACTCCGACTGCGTTTCGACGACTTCACCCGGGTCACCCGCTCGCATACTCTCGTGCAGCCGTCGGCGCAGACGCAGACCATTCTTCTCTCGGCGCGGGGCTTGCTGGACAAGGCGATGCCGATGATCGAGTCGAAGGGAATCACCCTCGTCGGTGTCGCCGTCGCGAATCTCGAGGACGATTGCCCGCAGCAGCTGGCACTGCCGTTCGATCCTTATTCCAGCAGTTCCCTCGACACCACACTCGACAGCGTCCGCGACCGCTTCGGGTCTTCTGCCGTCACGCGCGCCGTACTCCTTGGCCGGGACCCCGGCATTTCGGTGCCGATCCTGCCGGACTGACACGTCCTCTGACTGGCTCGTATGTCCTGAGCGGACGCTGCGGGGCGAAGGAACCTTTCGGCGCACCTGACGCGTCGAAAGATTCATTCGCCCCGCGACGCGGTCAGCTCGCGTCGAACTTGCGTGCTGCCAGGGAGCGGACGATGCCCGCGCGGCCTTCCACCACCAGCCGGCGTAGAGCGGGCGGGTGGTCACCGGCGAGGAATTCGTCGGCCGCTGCCACCGACTTCTCGCTGATCGACCAGGACGGGTACAGGCCGACCACGACGGTCTGTGCCACCTCGCTCGACCGCCGCTCCCACACCGCGGGAATGTCCGCGAAATAGCGGGCCACGTACGGCTCGAGCAGTTCCGACTGACCAGGTCCGGAGAACCCGCCGATGATGGCGCGGGCGGTGATGTTCGGCAGCGAGTCGTCGCCGATCACCTTGGTCCAGGCCTGCTCTTTGACGGCCGCCTGCGGCCGGAGCGTGGCCGCGGCCGCAGCCTGGCGGGCCCCTGCGGCCGTGGGATCGCGCTTGGCTTCGGCGTCGATGAACGGCGATTCGACGCCGTCCGCATCGATCTCACCGGCTCCGGCCAGTGCCCCCACGATCCGCCAACGGAGATCGGTGTCGACCACGAGGCCGGGCAGCCCGACGGTGTCGGGTTCCGCGTCGAGCAGCTCCTGCAGGACCTCGGTGTGCCACGCCGACAGCTGCGCACCGGTCAGCGCGTTCACGAACGCCAACTGGTGGTCCGATCCTGCCTCGGCCTCCCGGGCCAGTTCGAGGAGCCGGTTCGCGAAGTCGGGCCAACCGTGCTCCTTCGCCCACTCGGGGTCGGCGTAGCTTCCGAGCGCGGTGTGCGCCTGCATCAGGAGCCGCTGCACCACACCGACTTCGGTTTCGGCGCTGATGCCGCGCTGTACCAGAGCGACGAAGTCCCGTGCCTTCAGCTCTGCCTGACGTGTCATCTCCCACGCTGCGGACCAGACGAGGGTGCGGGGGAGGGATTCGGCGATGTCCCCGATCCGCTCGATGGCCGTGGCGAGGGAGTCCGGATCGAGGCGCACCGAGCAATAGGTGAGGTCGTCGTCGTTGACCAGGATCAGTTGGCCCCGCTCCACACCCACCAGTTCGGCGACGTCGGTGCGTTCCGTGGCCTCGAGATCGAGTTCGGCCCGATGGGTACGCACCAGCTTGCCGTCTCGATCGCCGTAGACGCCGACGGCGATGCGGTGCACGCGGCGCTCGCCGGCACCCGGTGCGGCACCTTCCTGAATGACGCTGAAGCGAGTGAACTTACCGTCGGCGTCCACCTCGAAGTCGGGGCGCACGATGTTGAGGCCGGTGGTCTTGAGCCATTGCGCACCCCAGTCCGACAGGTCGCGGCCCGAGGACTTTTCGAGCGCGCCCAGCAGGTCGTCGAACGTCGCGTTGCCGAACGCATGCTCGCGGAAGTAGTCCCGCAGCCCCGCCAGGAACGGCTCCAGCCCGACGTAGGCGACGAGCTGCTTGAGGACGGACGCGCCCTTGGCGTAGGTGATGCCGTCGAAGTTCACCTCGACGGCGGCGAGATCGGGGATGTCGGCGGCGATCGGGTGAGTGGACGGCAGTTGGTCCTGACGGTAGGCCCACGACTTTTCGACATTGGCGAAGGTCGTCCAGGCGCTGGTGTACTCGGTCGCCTCGCTCTGGCACAGCACCGATGCGAAGGTGGCGAACGACTCGTTGAGCCACAGGTCATTCCACCAGCGCATGGTGACGAGGTCGCCGAACCACATGTGCGCCATCTCGTGCAGTACGGTCTCGGCCCGGCGTTCGTACGACGCCCGGGTCACCTTGGACCGGAACACGTAGTCCTCGAGGAAGGTGACGGCGCCGGCATTCTCCATTGCCCCGGCATTGAACTCGGGCACGAAGAGCTGATCGTACTTGCCGAACGCGTAGGGCGTGCCGAAGTTGCGATGATAGAACTCGAAGCCCTGCTTCGTTTCCGTGAAGAGACGCTCGGCGTCCATGTGCTCGGCAAGCGAGGTGCGGCAGAAGATTCCGAGAGGGATGGCACCGTGCTCGTCGGAATACGTGTCGGTCCACTCGGCGTAGGGTCCGGCGATGAGCGCCACCAGGTAGGTGCTCATCTTCGGGGTGGTGCGGAAGAGATGGCGGCCGGCCTCGGCCTTGACGGATTCGACGGTGGCAGAGTTCGAGATCACCTTCCAGTCGGCGGGGGCGGTGACGTGCACGTCGAACGTCGCCTTCAGATCCGGCTGATCGAAGCAGGCGAACATTCGCTTGGCGTCGGCAGTCTCGAACTGCGAGTACAGGTAGACGGCCTGATCGGTGGGATCGACGAATCGGTGCAGTCCCTCACCGGTATGGGAGTAGACGCAGTCGGCCTCCACGACCAGTTCGTTCTGCTCGGACAGGTCGGTGAGCGCGATACCGGTGGCCTCGTCGTAGTCCGCCACGTCGACGGGGGAACCATTCAAGGTGGCCGAATGCACCCGGGCCGCAACGATGTCGATGAAGGTGGACGTGCCGGCGACGGCGCCGAAGGTGACGGTGGTGCGTGAGCTGAACGTCTCCGCACCGGGCTTCCCGGCCCCGTCGGTGAGATCGAGTTCGATGAGGTAGTTGTCGACGGTCAGCAACCGGGCGCGTTCGGCTGCCTGTTCGCGGGTCAGGTTCGGTGGGGCCACAGAGGTCTCCTCGGGGATGGGCGGCGGTGCTCGTACTCGATGCTGCCATCCCATCACGAGTGGACCGGGGCCGTTAACCGGAGACGTCGACCAGCGGGACTGCCGGATCGGCCAGACGGTCGGGGTCGACCGGAGCCGACGAGGACACCAGTTGCTTGATCTGATCTGTGACGTCCCAGATGTTGACGTTCATTCCGGCGAGCACCCGGTTGCCGGAATCGAGCCAGAAGGCGATGAACTCGCGGGTGGCGTAGTCGCCGCGCACGATGACCCGGTCGTAGGAATCGTGCGGTGCGTATCCCACGTACTCCATGCCGAGGTCGAACTGGTCGGTGAAGAAGTACGGCAGGTTGTCGTAGTGCGCCGTGTGGCCGAGCATCGTGGCTGCGGCGACTGCGGGCTGGTTCAGCGCGTTCGCCCAGTGCTCGACCCGGATTCGTGTTCCGAGCCGTGGATGCAGATGCGCGGCGATGTCGCCCACGGCGACGACGTCGGGATCGCTGCTCTGCAGTCCCGCGTCGACGAGGACGCCGCCGCCGTCGACGTCGAGTCCCGCCTGCTCGGCGAGTTCGATGTTGGGGGCGGCGCCGACCGCTACCAGGACCGCGTCGGCGGGCAGCACGGTGCCGTCGCCGAGTCGCACGCCGGTTGCCCGGCCGTGCTCGACCAGTATTTCCTCGACCTTGGCGGCCAGATGCAGGTGGACGCCGTGCTCGCGGTGCAGCTCCGCGAAGACCGTCCCGATCTCCGGGCCGATCGAGCCGCTCAGTGGGACCTCCGCAGCCTCCACCAGTGTCACGTCGGCGCCTCGTTCCCGCGCCGACGCGCCGACTTCGAGCCCGATCCAGCCGGCACCGATCACGACCAGACGGCCGTGCTCGCCGACTGCTTCGATGAGGGCGTCGGACTCGTCCACAGTGCGAAGGTAGTGAACCCCTGCAGCGTCCGACCCCGAGATGGGTGGCCGGCGCGACCGGGAGCCGGTGGCGAGTGCCAGCTTGTCGTACGAGAGGGTCGAACCGTCCGGGAGCGTCACGGTGTGGGCGGCGAGATCGAGGGCGGTGGCAGCGGTGCCGAGCCGCAGATCCACGTGGTGGTCGCGGTACCAGTCGCCGCGGTGCACGATGAAATCGGCGAGCGCCTTCTTGCCTGCGAAGTGTTCCTTCGACAGTGGAGGCCGCTCGTAGGGGAGGTGGTCCTCCTCGGACAGGAGGATGATCGAACCGTCGAAGTCTTTGGCGCGCAACGCCTCCGCAGTTTTCGCACCTGCGAGACCGCCGCCGACGACGATGAACGTACGAGTGGAAGACATTGGGGAACTCCCTTCCAGCCGGTGCCCCTGGCTGATCATCTCGACCCTACTGCGGCGCGGGGGACCGGCGGGAAGGATTGGCCGCGACTCCGTGTTGACACCCGTAGACCTGGAATGGGCCGACGACACCACCGAGAAGGAGCAACACGTGAGTGCTGGTACGAACGCTGGAACCACGAAGGACACCGCGGATTTCTGGTTCGATCCGCTGTGCCCCTGGTGCTGGATCACGTCCCGATGGATCCTCGAGGTCGCGCAGGTCCGTGACATCGAGGCCAACTTCCACGTGATGAGCCTGGCGGTTCTCAACGAAGGTCGGGACCTGCCCGAGCAGTATCAGGAATTGATGGAGAAGGCGTGGGGGCCGGTGCGGGTGCTGATCGCGGCTGCGCAGCAGCATGGCGACGACATCCTGCTGCCCCTGTACACGGCGATGGGCACGAAGATCCACAACGAAGGCAACAAGGATTTCGCCGACGTCGTGGTCAAGTCTCTGGCCGAGGTGGGACTGCCCGCCGAGCTCGCGGGCGCGGCCGAGTCCGACCGGTACGACACCGCGTTGCGTGAGAGCCACGCCGCGGGCATGGACGCCGTCGGACCCGATGTCGGAACACCGACCATCCACGTCAACGGTGTCGCGTTCTTCGGCCCGGTGCTCTCACGCATTCCGCGCGGTGAGGACGCCGGCAAGGTGTGGGACGGCGCTGTCGCGTTGGCCGGCTACCCGCACTTCTTCGAGCTCAAGCGCACGCGCACCGAAGACCCTCAGTTCGACTGAGGTTCGATCACATCCGGGCGGGCCCGGCCGGGTCGATCGCGTACTGCAGCTGCTGTGGATCGCGGTAGATCTGGCCGGGCTTGACGAAGAGATGCCCGTGTCGGGTGCGGTTACGCAGCGCCGCCGCACGCCAGGTGAGAACCGGATGTCCGGACAGCAGATTGACGAACCACGGAAAGAAACCGCGTTCGGTGGTGGCCCGATCGGCGAGCTCGTCGAAGCCGACGACGCTGACGAGGTATTTGCCCGCACCGAGGACGCCCATCGCGCCGCGAGCGCCCTGGGGCCGCACGCAGAAGCCGTGATTGTCCGCGGTGTACTCCATGGACCGGAACAGCGCCGATCCGACGACGGGAATGTAGTTGGCCGCGAACTGTCCCAGCTGCCGCCAGTAGGAGGCGTGACCCGCCGCGATGTGTCCCACCTCGTGGCCGATGATGAAGGCGAGAGCGTCCGGTTCGCGTGCCTCCCCACCGATCTCGAAGAGGTCGCTGTACACCACGACGAAACGTCGGAATCCGTGCCCGGACGCGAATGCGTTGATCCGGCCGTTCCCGAGCACCACATAGGCGTCGGGCGGCTCGGCCATACCGAACCGTGCCGCCGCCTCGGCCACCATGCGGTATCCGTCCGGGAACTGGGTGGGCGTCATCTTGATGCCGTTCACCTGTTGCGAGCCGTACAACTGTCCGCGAGCGATGGCGATGAGAATCGGGGCGACGAGCACGACCACAACCCAGGTGGAGACCACACCGAGTACGAGCGACACGATCGCCGCCGTGTAGGCCACGACCGTGAGGGCGACGGCGCACACCAGAAGCGGAATCTCCCACGAATGCCGCGCCGGGCGGTCGTTCGGCATCAACCCCGGGGCGGGCAGCGGGGGAGGTGTCCATCCCATTCCGCTGTTCCACTGCGGCTGCCTGGATGCCGGCAGGTGTCCCGGATGCACGTGTCCCCAGTTCTGTCCGTTATCGGGATACATGCTGATCACGATAGGCGCACCGGGGTCGTGACACGATTCGCTCCCGTCGCCTGACAGAATCTCCAGTCATGCGCGTATACCTGGGTGCCGACCATGCCGGATTCGAACGTAAGAACGAGATCATCGACCACCTCACCGCCACCGGTCACGAGGCCGTCGACTGCGGTGCTCACGTCTACGACGCCGTCGACGACTACCCCGCCTTCTGCATCGAGGCGGCTCGCCGGGTGGTCGAGGACGAGGGCAGTCTCGGCATCGTTCTGGGCGGGAGCGGCAACGGCGAGCAGATCGCAGCGAACAAGGTGCCCGGCGCCCGCTGCGCGCTCGCGTGGAGCGTGGAGACGGCTCAGTTGGCGCGTCAGCACAACAACGCCCAGCTGATCGGGATCGGCGGACGCATGCACTCACTCGAGGAGACCCTGGCGATGGTCGACGCCTTTCTCACCACGGAGTGGTCGAACGAGGAGCGGCACCAGCGCCGGATCGACATCCTCGCCGAGTACGAGAAGACCGGCGTCGCCCCGGCATTGCCCGAGGCCTGACGAGAGAACTTCCATGCCCGAGGGCCCCACACTTCACCGGCTGGCGCGCTTGCATCAACGCCGATTCGGCCGTGCTCCGGTGCGGGTGTCCAGCCCGCAGGGCAGGTTCGCGGAAGAGGCGGCGATTCTCGACGGGCGCGTCCTCCTGAAGGCGGAGGCGTGGGGCAAGCATTTGTGGCACCACTACGAGGGCGGGTTCGCCGTCCACGTTCACCTCGGTCTCTACGGCACCTTCACGGAGGCGCCCGTTCCGATGGACCCGCCGGTGGGCCAGGTCCGGATGCGGATGGTCGGTGCCGAGTTCGGCACCGACCTTCGGGGTCCCACCGCGTGTGAATTGCACGACGAACTTCAGGTCGCCGCTGTGGAGGCCAGGCTCGGACCTGATCCACTCCGCAAGGACGCCGATCCCGAGAAGGCGTGGAATCGGATCTCCTCGTCGAAGACGGCAATTGGAGCCCTGCTCATGGACCAAGCCGTCGTCGCAGGAATCGGCAACGTCTACCGGGCGGAGGTGCTCTTCCGGCATTCGATCCACCCCGAGCGGCCCGGCCGCGAGCTGTCCCACGACGAGTGGGACGCAGTGTGGGCCGATCTCGTCGACCTCATGAAGCTGTCGGTGCGCCGCGGTCAGATTCATGTGGTCCGGCCCGAAGACGACCACGGCGAACCGCCCTACGCGAAGGGGCGTCCCCGCACCTATGTCTATCGTCGGGCAGGGGAGCCGTGCCGGATCTGTAAAACAGCGGTTGCCCATTCGGTCATGAAGGGGCGCAACCTCTTCTGGTGTCCCACCTGCCAGCCGTCCTGACCCGGCGGCGTCGCGCACACCAACTCCCGGTCACGAGACGGCGACTCAGATGTCGAAACCGCCGAAACCGCCGTCGCCACCGAAGCCCATGAACCCATCGCCGCCGCCGCTCATGTCGCCGCCGGCGTCGCCGCTCATATCGCCGCCGGTGTCGCCGCCATCTCCACCGTCTCCGCCCGAGTCTCCGGCGCCGGCAGCGGCGTCGCCCTGACCGCTTTCCCAGTCCTGGGCGCCGTACGCCACCCCTGACATTCCGGAGAACATCGCGGAGAACAGGAACATCGAGCCGACGCCCCAGGCGCCGGCAATGAGCGCCGGTTTCCACCACGGCTCCGAGTACCAGCCGGCGGGGACGGGGCGGCCGGCGACTCGACCGCCGGGGAAGTAGTTGGGGGTTCTCGGCGAGGGATTCGGTGACGCGGCTACCTGACGCCCCTCGAAGTCGACCTCCCGGTCCTCGGTGACCTGACCGGCCACCTTCTGGCCTTCGAGGGTGGGAATCTCGGGCCCGGGGTCCATCCCCATCGCGATGCGCGCGGCGCGGATGTAATACAGACCCTCGAGGGCGGTCTGCTTGGCGAGACGCGCCTGCATCGGGGTGTCGGCCTGATCGATCTGCGATCCAGCGGCGATGTAGCGCTCGGACGCGTCGGCCAGCGCCTGCTTGGACGCGTCGTCCGAACCGACGAGGTTGTAGACCTGTCCGCCGAGACGCTCGATGGCCTGCCGGGCGTCCGCCTTGGCATCCTCGAGTTGGTGTGCCGTCTGCTCCGCCCGCGTGTTGCGGCCTCGCACGACCAGGAACCCGACCGCGGCGATGATCACAAGGATGAGTAGGAGTTCCACGAGAGCCTCCAAGGGCCGAGCGGCCGTCGCCAGGACGAATCGGACAACTCCCAGCCTACCGAGGAAACCGGGGATTACGCGTTGGGCGAACGCGGGGACGGTCGGGGAGCGGGATCTCCAAGTTTGTGACGCATGTCACAAGGCCGTGGATTGCCTGCCCGGCCACCAAAGCACGAAAAAGGAGCGCTTCCGCGACGGGAAACGCTCCTGTGTGGAGGGGATGACGGGAATCGAACCCGCGTAATCAGTTTGGAAGACTGAGGCTCTACCATTGAGCTACATCCCCGTGCATACGACAACCTGGGATCGCCATGCATGTCGTCTGCGATGTCAGACTGTACCCAATCCCGCTTTGGATTTCATAATCGGGGGGCCGTAGGATTCTTCCTCGGGTCCTCGCGAGGTTGGCGAGAGCCTGCTCGGACCGGGGTGTAGCGCAGCTTGGTAGCGCATCCGCTTTGGGAGCGGAGGGTCGCAGGTTCAAATCCTGTCACCCCGACCAGAACCACAGGGCAGGCAACTGCCGCACAGTAAAGAGCACGACCACACGAAGGAGCCAGTCCGTGAAGAGCACCGTCGAGCAGCTCAGCCCGACGCGAGTCCGTATCAACGTTGAGGTGCCCTTCGAGGAGCTCAAGCCTGATTTCGACAAGGCCTACAAGGCCCTCGCGCAACAGATCCGTCTCCCCGGCTTCCGTCCGGGCAAGGCACCGGCCAAGTTGCTCGAAGCTCGTGTCGGACGTGGAGCCGTCCTGGAGCAGGTCGTCAACGATGCACTCCCGTCCCGCTACTCCGAGGCCGTCACCACGGCTGCGGTGAAGGCGATCGGTCAGCCCGAGATCGAGATCACGAAGATCGAGGATGGCGAGCTCCTCGAGTTCACCGCCGAGGTCGACGTGCGTCCCGAGATCACGCTGCCCGACTACAACGAACTCAGCGTCACCGTCGATCCCATCGAGATCACCGACGAGGCCGTCGAGGAGCAGCTGCTGTCGCTGCGTCAGCGCTTCGGCACCCTCACCGGCGTCGATCGTCCGGTTCAGGACGGCGACTTCATCTCCATCGACCTGTCGGCCACCGTCGACGGTGAGGCCGTTCCCGAGGCCACCGCGAGCGGACTGTCGCACGAGGTCGGCTCCGGTCAGCTGATCGAGGGCCTCGACGAGGCCGTCATCGGTCTCTCCGCCGGCGAGTCCAAGGAGTTCACCTCGACACTCGTCGCCGGTGATCATGCGGGCAAGGAAGCCGTCGTCACCGTCACCGTCGGCACCGTCAAGGAGCGCGAGCTCCCGGCCGAGGACGACGAGTTCGCTCAGCTGGCAAGCGAGTTCGACACCCTCGATGAGCTGAAGGCCGACCTGCGCGAGCGCGTCGGACGGGTTCGCAAGGTCGAGCAGGCGGGGCAGATCCGCGACAAGGTCCTCGAGACCCTGCTGGAGACCGTCGAGGTTCCGCTGCCCGAGGCCGTCGTCAAGGCCGAGGTCGACGCGGCACTGCACGACGCCGTGCACAGCCTCGACCACGACGAGGACGCCCTGAACAAGGCTCTCGAGGAACAGGGCACCAGCCGCGAAGAGTTCGACAAGGACGCGAAGGAGAGCGCCGAGCGCTCGGTGAAGACCCAGCTGCTGCTGGACGCCATCGCCGACGCGTCCGACGTCACCGTGGGCCAGGACGAACTCACCGAGCGCATCCTGTTCCAGGCCCAGCGCTACGGCATGGCTCCGGAGCAGTTCATTCAGCAGATCCAGCAGGCCGGCCAGCTCGGTGCCGTCTTCGCCGACGTGCGCCGCGGCAAGGCTCTCGCCGGTGTCGTCGAGCAGGCCACCGTCACCGACACCACGGGTGCCACCGTGGACACTGCGGAACTGTTCGGCAACGGCGAGACCGAAACCGATGAGCCCGCCGCGGATTCCGCCGAGGGCGAAGACCAGAGCTAACGCTGGTCGCGGGGTGTTTCCCGCATGTTCGGCGGTGAGTTGTTTTCCGCTTTGAGCGAAGTAGGGCGGCACCGGGACTCCGGTGCCGCCCTCCTTCGTTAGTGTCTGTGTCAGCAATCAACGATTTACGGAGAAGGCAGGTACCGTGACTTCCAATCACCTGGAGACTTTGCAGAGTCCCGCCATGACTTCAGCCACCGCTGGGTTGAACCTCAGCGATTCGGTGTACGAGCGCCTGCTGCGCGAGCGCATCATCTTCCTCGGTACCCAGGTCGACGACGACATCGCGAACAAGCTGTGCGCTCAGATCCTGCTGCTGTCGGCAGAGGATCCCAATCGGGACATCTCCCTCTACATCAACTCGCCCGGCGGCTCGGTCAGCGCCGGAATGGCGATCTACGACACGATGCAGTTCGCGGAGTGCGACGTTGCCACGTTCGGAATGGGTCTTGCCGCCTCGATGGGTCAGTTCCTGCTCTCCGCCGGTGCGAAGGGCAAGCGTTACGCTCTCCCGCACGCCCGGATCATGATGCACCAGCCGTCCGCCGGTATCGGGGGCACCGCCAGTGACATCGCGATCATGGCCGAGCAGTTCGCCCACACCAAGCGTGAGATGGCCGAGCTGATCGCCGAGCACACCGGTCAGACCGTCGAGCAGATCACCGCCGACTCCGACCGCGACCGCTGGTTCACCGCCAATGAGGCTCTCGAATACGGCTTCGTCGACCACGTCGTCTCCCGCGCACGCCAGGCGGGCGGGACCGGTAGCTGAATCCGGCCCCTGACCCTCCCCGCGTCCCACACATCCTTGGAGAACTGATGACCAACCTGTTCGATCCCCGCAACCTGGGAGGCCAGGCGCCCGCCGCCCCGCAGTCGCGCTACATTCTGCCGTCGTTCATCGAGCACTCGAGCTATGGCGTCAAAGAGTCCAACCCGTACAACAAGCTGTTCGAGGAGCGCATCATCTTCCTCGGCGTCCAGGTCGACGATGCCTCGGCAAACGACGTGATGGCTCAGTTGCTCGTCCTGGAGTCGCTCGACCCCGATCGCGACATCACGATGTACATCAACTCCCCGGGTGGTTCGTTCACCTCGTTGATGGCGATCTACGACACCATGCAGTACGTGCGCGCCGACATCACCACGGTGTGCCTGGGTCAGGCGGCGTCGGCTGCGGCCGTGCTGCTGGCCGCCGGGTCGCCCGGCAAGCGCCTGGCGCTGCCGAACGCTCGCGTCCTCATCCACCAGCCGGCCTCTGGTGGCATCCAGGGCCAGGTGTCCGACCTCGAGATTCAGGCAGCCGAGATCGAGCGCATGCGCCGCCTGATGGAGACGACGCTGTCGAAGCACACCGGCAAGACGCCGGATGTGATTCGCAAGGACACCGATCGCGACAAGATCCTCACCGCCGAAGAGGCGAAGGAATACGGGATCATCGACGACGTGCTCGAGTACCGCAAACTCAGCGCCCAGAAGTGATGTATTGCCGCCCCGGCTCGGGCGACACGCCGTGAGGGTGGAGTTGCGACGGGCCGGGTGCGGCGTCGGTAAGGCTGGCGTTCCCGGAAGATCGGCGAGCGAATCACCGACAACCAGTCGACCTCGCTCGCGATCTGCGGGTACGGTCACATAACGGGCTTTCGTTTTTCGATGGGTGCGCAGCATGCGTGTCATCGGGATTCGGTGGTTGCACGTAAACGAAGGAAGTAGGGACCTGACGAGATGGCACGCATCGGTGACGGCGGGGATCTGCTCAAGTGCTCTTTCTGCGGTAAGAGCCAGAAGCAGGTCAAAAAGCTCATTGCGGGGCCTGGGGTGTACATCTGCGACGAGTGCATCGACCTCTGCAACGAGATCATCGAAGAGGAGCTGGCCGAGTCCAGCGAGGTCAAGCTCGACGAGCTGCCGAAGCCTGCCGAGATCCGGGACTTTCTGGAAAATTACGTGATCGGCCAGGACGCCGCCAAGCGGACCCTCGCTGTCGCCGTCTACAACCATTACAAGCGCATCCAGGCCGGTGACAAGGGACGCGACGCGCGTGGTGAGACGGTCGAGCTGGCCAAGTCGAACATCCTCATGCTCGGCCCCACCGGCTGTGGCAAGACCTACCTTGCTCAGACGTTGGCGAAGATGCTCAACGTCCCGTTCGCGATCGCCGACGCCACGGCACTCACCGAGGCCGGTTACGTGGGTGAAGACGTCGAGAACATTCTGCTCAAGCTGATCCAGGCCGCCGATTACGACGTCAAGCGCGCCGAGACCGGCATCATCTACATCGACGAGGTCGACAAGATCGCCCGCAAGAGCGAGAACCCGTCGATCACGCGCGATGTGTCCGGTGAAGGCGTGCAGCAGGCGCTTTTGAAGATCTTGGAGGGAACGCAGGCGAGCGTGCCTCCGCAGGGCGGGCGTAAGCACCCCCATCAGGAATTCATCCAGATCGACACCACCAACGTGCTCTTCATCGTGGCCGGCGCCTTCGCCGGACTCGAGCGGATCGTCTCCGACCGGGTCGGCAAGCGCGGAATCGGCTTCGGCGCCGAGGTGCGTTCCAAGGCGGAGATCGATACGCAGGACCACTTCGCCGAGGTCATGCCCGAGGACCTGATCAAGTTCGGTCTGATTCCCGAATTCATCGGTCGCTTGCCGGTGGTGGCGTCGGTCACCAACCTCGACAAGGAATCACTCGTCCAGATCCTGTCCGAGCCGAAGAACGCGCTGGTCAAGCAGTACAACCGGCTCTTCGACATGGACGGCGTGGAGTTGGAGTTCACCACGGACGCGCTCGAGGCCATCGCCGACCAAGCGATTCTTCGCGGCACCGGTGCCCGCGGTCTCCGCGCAATCATGGAAGAAGTTCTTCTCCCGGTCATGTATGACATCCCGAGTCGCGACGATGTCGAAAAAGTCGTGGTCAGTGCCGAAACGGTCAACGACAACGTTCTGCCGACCATCGTGCCGCGCAAGCCCGACCGTGGGGAACGCCGGGACAAGTCCGCGTAGGCGGAGGCGCGCTGTATCCTGATCGCGGACTAACTCACTAGTTCGTACATACGGAGGTAACGCGCGCGATGACAGCTCCAGGACCGATCTTCGTTCTGAACGGCCCCAACCTGAACCTGCTCGGGCAGCGCCAGCCCGAGGTGTACGGATCCGAGACGCTCGATGACGTCGTCGAACTCTGTCGCACCTCGGCTGCGCGGGCCGGTCGGGAGATCGTGGCTCGTCAGTCCAATCACGAGGGCCAACTGATCGACTGGGTGCACGAAGCGCGGACCACTGCGTCGGGTGTGGTGATCAACCCCGGTGGATACACCCACACCTCGGTGGCGCTACGCGATGCACTCGTCACGCTCGAGGTGCCGTTGGTGGAGGTTCACATCAGCAATGTTCACGCGCGCGAGGAATTCCGGCGACACTCGTACGTCTCCGGCATTGCCACCGGCGTGATCGCCGGGCTGGGTATTCTCGGGTACGGGCTGGCCGTCGACTTCATCTGCAACAAGGGCTGAGTACGTCGTGGCAGAGCGGATCCGGACAAGTGTCGCCACCGTCTCCCTCAGCGGGTCGCTGGAGGAGAAGGTCGCCGCGATCGCCGCCGCGGGTTTCGACGGGTTCGAGGTGTTCGAACCCGACTTTGTGAGCTCGCCGTGGTCTCCACGTGAACTCGCTACCCGCGCAACTGATCTCGGGCTTACTCTCGATCTCTATCAGCCGTTCCGTGACCTCGATTCGACGGACGATGCGACCTTCGCCCGCAACCTGGTCCGGGCCGAACGCAAATTCGACATCATGGAGCAGCTCGGCTGCGACACCATGCTGGTCTGCTCGTCTCCGCTGCCGGAGGCGGTACGCGACGACGGTCTTCTCACCGCGCAACTCCACATTCTTGCCGAACGTGCGCACGCCCGTGGACTGCGGATCGCGTACGAGGCGCTGGCTTGGGGAACGCACGTCAACACCTATCGTCATGCGTGGAAGATCGTGGCGGACGCGGACCATCCCGCCCTCGGAACGTGTCTCGACAGCTTTCACATCCTCTCGCGCGGCGACGACCCGTCGGGTATCCGCGACATCCCGGGCGAGAAAATATTCTTCCTGCAACTCGCGGACGCACCACGCCTGTCGATGGATGTCCTGCAGTGGAGTCGGCATCACCGAAACTTCCCGGGGCAGGGCAACTTCGACCTCGCGGCGTTCGGTGCGCACGTGCAGGCGGCGGGGTACCAGGGCCCGTGGTCACTCGAAATATTCAACGACACGTTCCGGCAGTCGTCCACCGGTCGCACGGCGGCCGACGCTCACCGTTCGTTGTTGTATCTGCAGGAGGAAGTCGGCCGAGTTCTGGCGGAACGCGGCGAAGAGGCCGACGGCGGGCCCGTCCTCTTCCGGCCACCGCCCCGCGCGCCGCTCGAGGGAATCGTGTCCTTGCGCCTCGCGGCGGGTCCCGGAAAAGAAGCGGACCTGCGGCAGGCACTGCAGCACATCGGTTTTCAGCTAGCGGGGCGGCATCGCAACCACGACCTCCAGTTGTGGCGGCACGGGCCGTTGACCGTCATCGTCGACGCCACGGCCGGTACCGTGTGGACTGCCCCGGGCCTGCCTGCGCACTTGCCGGTGCTCACCCAGATCGGTATCCGGTCGAGCGACCCAGATGCGTGGGGTGAGCGGGCGGCAGCGCTCGAGGTGCCGGTGCACGAGGTTCAGTTGCCGGGCGTGGACACGGCTCCCGAGTCAGATGTAGTGCGGCTGAAAATCACCGATGCCACCTCGCTGGACCTGCGAGGGCCCGGGAGTGCGGCTGCGTGGCAGTCGGCCTTCGACCTGTATCCCACCGAGTCGCGGTGGCAGGACGACGTTCCCGTCTTCACGGGTGTGGACCATGTGGCCCTGGCGGTGCCGTCCGACAACTGGGACGGCATCATGCTGCTGCTGCGGTCGGTGTTTGCAATGGCGCCGCACGAGGGCCTCGATGTCACCGACGCGGTCGGAATGATGCGCAGTCAGGCGCTGACGATGGATCAGACGGGTGTGGACGGCGTCGACCGGCCGCTGCGCATCTCCCTGAACATGGTTCCGGGCGCAGCGCCCGGCAATTCGCACATCGCCGCGACCAGGCGTGGTGGGATCAGCCATGTGGCGTTCTCGTGCAGCGACATTTTCACTGCGGCGGCCGCGATGCAGTCCAACGGGTTCGAGCCGTTGTCGATTTCACCGAACTACTACGACGACCTCGAGGCCCGGTTCGGGCTGTCGCGGGAGTTGCTGGACCGGATGAGCAGTTCGGGCATCATGTACGACGCCGATCCGCACGGGGAGTTCTTCCACGTGTTCACCAGGACGGTGGGCGCCGACCTGTTCTTCGAGGTGGTGCAGAGGATCGGCGGGTACGAGGGCTACGGCGACGCCAACTCGGCGATGCGCTTGGCCGCCCAACTGCGGGCGGCCGGCTGAGGGCCGGCGCGGCGTCACTTACCGGTCGTCCGGACTCCGGATCGAGGATCGCTGGACCATCTCCACTGTGACGCGTTCACCCGTCTCGAGTGACTCGACCCCCGCAGCGCACACTGCGGCGGCCGCGTAACCGTCCCATGCGTCCGGCCCGTCGATGTAGTTGCCCGTCCTGAATCCCGAGCGGACAGCATCGACCCACCGCTGAATCTCGATGTCGTAGGCCTGCCCGAACCGCTCCGTGAAGGTCCGCGTGATCCGACCGCTTCGAATGCCGGGCGTGCTCGTACGAATCAGTCCTACGTCGAGACCGATCATTGCGCTACCCGATTCCCCGACAACCTCTGTCCGGACCTCGTAGGCGACCCCGGTGGTGACGAACACCTCCACGTCGACGTGCATGCCGGACGTGGTGGTGAACAGGGCGATCTGCGGATCCCGCAGGCCCTCCGGTGCTCGCGGGTTGGGTCGGGGCGTGATGATCTGAACGGAGGAGATCTCCTCGTTCAGCAGGAAGCGGGTCACATCGACCTCGTGCACCAGCGAATCCTTGACGATCATGGCGCTGTCGAAATGAGGTGGCACGCTGACGTTTCGGTGGATGCAGTGCAAGAGCAGGGGGCGCCCCAATTGCCCCGAGTGGAGGAGGGCCGCGAGTTGCCGGTACTCGGGATCGAATCGGCGCATGAAACCCACTTGTATGAGCTTCGTGCCCAGTTCCGCTTCACGCGCGACCACTTCGAGTGATGTGGCGACGTCGGTAGTGAGGGGCTTCTCGCACATCACCGGCTTGCCGTGCTCGAGGCACGCAAGCAGTTGCTTCTCATGGGCCGGGCCGGGAGTGGCCAGCAGTACGGCGTCGACGTCAGGGTCCGCGATCGCATCTAGCGGATCTTCGACGACGCGGCATCCCGGGATGGTCGCGGCGAGTCGCGCAGCCTTCTCGACGACGTAGTCGTTGACCACCGCGACCCGGGCACCGGAGATTGTGGAGGTAATGCGTGTGACGTGATCGGCGCCCATCATTCCGACGCCCAGTACGGCGATGCGGAGGTTCCGGCTTGCGGTCATCGGGGAACGAACTCCTGACGTTGTCAGTGGAAGCGAACGGAACCTATCCCGCAGCCCTCCAGATACTTTCGAGTGCGTTGCGCGATCGGCAAGGGGACGTGGGGGGCGCAGGGATAGAGGTCTTGCTCGACAATGGCGAATACGTCTATATCGAGCGTGTCGATCGCCGCGAGGACAGACGGCATGTCCGGGATTCCCAGCGGAGGCTCGATCATGACGGCGAGCTGCACGGCTTCACCGAACGGCAGGTCGCCGGCTTCGACCGTGGCCCGGACCTCGGGATCGACCTGCTTGAGGTGCAAGTAGCCGATACGCTCGGCCGCGCGCGCGATGATCGCGAGATTGTCACCACCGCAGTAGCTGATGTGCCCGGTGTCGAGGCACAGATTGACGAATTTTTCGTCGGTGGCATCGAGAAAACGATACACCCGCTCCTCCTCGTCGATATGGCTGTCGGCGTGCGGGTGGTACTGCGCTTCGACGCCGTACTGCTCGAACATTCTCTTGCCCAACTCGTTCATTCCTGCGGTCTTGTTCGTCCATTGTTCCGCGGTGAGGTTGCGATCTTCGAGGACCTTGCCGCTGCCCGGATCGCGCCACATCTCGGGGATCACGACGACGTGCCGGCCACCGACAGCCGCAGTGAGGGCGGCGACGTCCTCGATCCGGGACCAGACGGCTTCCCGGGAATCGGGTCGATGCAGGTGCTCGAACACCGTCCCGGCGGACAGTTTCAGGCCGCGGGCGTCGAGTTCGTCACGCAACTTCTCCGGCTGGGTGGGCAGGTAGCCGTACGGGCCCAGTTCGATCCATTCGTAACCGGCTGCGGACACCTCGTCGAGGAAGCGGTCGTAGGAAATCTGCCGCGGGTCGTCGGCGAACCAGACACCCCAGGAATCAGGGGCTGATCCGACGCGGATCGCGCTCATCTCGGCGCTCCTTTCGGGTTCTTGGGTAGTCGCTCTAGTTTCCGGAGGGACGCAGGAAGGGGCGTTGGATCTTCTTCCACTGTGCGTACGTCTCGTAGGCGGTTCGGGTCGAGTCGAGCGTGGACGTGGAAGACACCGGAACGTCCCACCAGGATTCACTGTCCGGGCCCGGGGAACGCGGATCGGTTTCCACGTGGATGACAGTAGTCGTCTCGCCGGCCTTCGCGACCTTGACGGCGTCGGCGAACTCCGCAGCTGTCTTCACGCGAATGACATCTACGCCGAGACTGGCTGCGTTGGCTGCCAAGTCGACCGGGAGCACCTCGCCGTCGAGCCGGCCCGATGCGCCGCGGCGACGGTACTCCGTGCCGAATCCCTGGGATCCCACCGACTCGGAAAGCGATCCGATCGAGGCGAAACCGTGATTCTGCACCAGGATGACGATGAGCTTGAGATTCTCCTGCACTGCAGTCACCAGCTCGGTGGCCATCATGAGGTACGAACCGTCACCGACCATGACGAAGACGTCGCGGTCGGGACAGGCCATTTTGACGCCGACTCCGCCGGCGATCTCGTATCCCATGCAAGAGAAGCCGTATTCGACGTGGTAGCCCTTCGCATCACGCGTCCGCCACAGCTTGTGGAGGTCGCCGGGCAGGGAACCAGCGGCGCCGACCACGACGTCACGTGGGTCCGACAGGGTGTTCGCCAAGCCGATCACCTGGCTCTGGTTCACCTGCCGAGTGTCGTCGGTGATGTGGTACGCCGACTCGACTTTCGCTTCCCAGCGGGATACGAGCTCGCGTGTCCGCGTGCGGTACTCCTCGGATACGCGATAGTCGCCGAGCAAGGGGCCGAGCGCCTCGAGCGCTTCCCGGGCATCCGCGATGACGCTGACTCCGCCCTGTTTCACCGAATCGAGCGATGCCACATTGATATTGACGAACTGCACGTTCGGGTGTGCGAACGCGGTCCGCGACGCCGTCGTGAAATCGCTGTACCTGGTACCGATGCCGATGACCACATCGGCGTCGGCGGCCAACGTGTTGGCCGCCGTGGTTCCGGTCGAGCCGATGGCTCCCAGCGACTGTGGGTGATCGGAAGCGAGCGATCCCTTGCCTGCCTGCGTCAGACCGACAGCGACGCCGGTCTGCTCGACGAACGCGACGAGGGCGTCGGTCGCACCGGAGTAGATGACACCACCACCGGCGATGATGAGCGGGTTCTGTGCCGAGCGAATGATATCGGCAACGCGGGTGAGCACGGACCGTTCGGGCAGGTGCCGGGCGACGTGCCAGGTGCGCGGGGCGAAGAGCGAGCGCGGCCAGCCGAATGCCTGTGCCTGAACGTCCTGCGGGATGGCGACCGTGGCGGCGCCGGTCTCGGCCGGGTCGGTCAGCACGCGCATCGCTCCGAGCAGCGCCGCCGGCAGCTGCTCCGGGCGCCACACCCGGTCGAAGTATCGCGACAGCGGCTTGAAGGCGTCGTTGACGGTGACATCACCGCTGGACGGCAATTCGAGTTCCTGGAGAACCGGGGCACTCGCACGGGTCGCGAACGTGTCGGCAGGCAGCAGTAGCACCGGCAACCGGTTGATCGTGGCGAGTGCCGCACCGGTAAGCATGTTGGTCGAGCCCGGCCCGACACTGCTGGATACTACCCACGTCTGCAGGCGGTTCTTCTGCCGCGCGTACGCGACGGCTGTGTGCACCATCGCCTGCTCGTTGCGGCCGGGCACGTAAGGCAACTCGGGTGTGGTCCCGGCTTCGGCGGCGTCGATCTCCGCCTGCAGCAGCGCCTGTCCCACACCGGCCACGTTGCCGTGGCCGAAGATGCCGAGGCAACCGGCGAAGAACCGGTTCCGTACGCCGTCCCGCTCCACATACTGGTTTTCGAGGAACCTGAGGGCCGCCTGGGCCACGGTGAGGTGCACGGTGCCCTCGGCGTCGGGATCTTCGTTCGCCGATCGAGGCGCGATGGTCACCACGTCATGCTCCGTTCGGAAAGGTGGAGCGGTGCAGGGGCAGTCGTGGATCGACGGTCTGGTGCTCCCAACTGGTGCGGACCCAGGCGTGCGCCGGGTCGTCGCAGATCTTCCAGGACCGCTCGTCGCTGGGACCGGCCATGACGTTCAGGTAGTACATGTGGTGGCCGGGTGCGGCAATCGACGGGCCGTGATACCCGTGCGGAACGAGGACGACGTCGCCGGTTCGTACTTCCTCGAGCACCTCGATCGGCCGTTCGGGTGTGCCGTACACGCGGTGGTAGCCGAATCCGGTGCCACTGAAATCTGTTGTCCGCGAATGTGCCTGGGCGATCTCGAAATAGTAGATCTCCTCCAGCTGGGATTCGGCAGCGCTGTTTTCGTCGTGCTTGTGGCTCGGATACGACGACCAGTTGCCGCCGGGCGTGATCACCTCGCACGCGATGATCGAATCTGCGTCGAACCGGTCGGCGGTCGCGAAGTTGTGCACCTGCCGGCTGCAGTTGCCCGCGCCGCGCAGTTCGACTGACACGTCTGCGGCGGGTACATATCGGAACGGGAACTTCTGCCGGGCCCGGGCGCCGCAGAGCGCGAAGCGTCCACCGTTCGAGGCCGTCACCCGGTAGGCGGAGTCGATGCCGACATACGCGAAGTCGGTGGGACCGTCGAACACCGATCGTCGCCCGGCGAGGACGAACTCCTTGGTCGCGCAGGACACCGTCACCGATCCCGAGAGGGGAACGACGAGAATTTCTTCTGCGCCGGTGTCGAATTCCGCAGAGCCGTCGAGAGGAAGCGTCAGAACGCGCAGGCTCGACTCGGTCCAGCCCGCGGACTCGGGCGTCACCTCGAGGTCGAAGGGACCGGTGGCGGCCGAGCCGACGGGCAGGTAATACTTGCTGCTCATCGCATCCCCTCCGGCGCGGTCAGTGGCGAGTCGCGATGCGCACAGGGGACGAACGTGTCAGACATCGATGACCTCCGCAGTGTCGACTTCGGCACGTGCGCGTACCTCCTCGGCCGTCGGCATCGCCGTGGAGCATTCGAGGCGGGACGCCACAATCGCCCCTGCGGCATTGGCGTATCGCAGTACTTTCTCGAGCGGCCATCCGGACAGAAGTCCGTGGCACAGGGAGCCGCCGAAGCTGTCACCTGCGCCGAGTCCATTGACCACCTGCACGTCGATCGCGGGTACGGTGACGCGCTGGCTGCGCGTCTTTCCGAGCACACCGTGCGGGCCCTGTTTCACTATCGCGAGTTCGACACCGAAGTCGAGGAGGGCGTCGGCGGCGTTGTCCGCGTCGGTCTCACCGACCGCGATCTCACATTCTTCGCGGTTGCCCACCGCAATGGTGACGTGTCGGAGAGCGCGCTGCATCTGCACGGTGGCGTCGGCCGCACAGGCCCAGAACATCGGCCGGTAGTCGAGATCGAGAACGGTGTGCTGCTGAAGGCCCCGCGATTGCCAGGCTGCGAAATGAGCACTGCGACTCGGTTCCTCGGACAGTCCGGTCGCCGTGGACCAGTACAGCTTCGCCTCTCGCACTGCGGCGGTGTCGATGTGCTCGGGGGAGATCTGCAAGTCGGGGGCCGCGGGCTTGCGATAGAAATATAGCGGAAAGTGGTCCGGGGGAAAGATCTCACAGAACGTGACCGGTGTCGGGTATGCGGAGTCGATGCGCACATAACGGTTGTCTACTCCGAGGTTGGTGAGCGCCGAGCGCACGAATCGTCCGAACGGATCGTCGCCGACGCCGGAGATGAGGGCACTGCGGCAACCGAGGCGCGCGGCGGCGACGGAGACATTGGCTGCGCTGCCGCCGAGGAACTTGCCAAATGTCTCTACCTGCTCGAGCCCGACCCCGGTCTGGAGTGGGTAAAGGTCGACCCCACAACGACCGATAGCGAGGACATCCCAGCCGGGGCGGCTGCGGTGCGTGCTGTCCGTGGTCAATGCTGACTCCCGGGAGGTCGTTGCGGCGCTCTGCGCTGGTGGTGAGATCTGATGGAGACTGTTCTCCACATCGCGCGCACTGTCAACGCTTTGTCCTGACATTAAGACGTAACGTTCACCGGGTGTTAGTCTTTTCAGCGCCGCTCTGGGCGGGAACGAGGATCGGGGTGATCCGGTGAGTGCACAGCTCGCAGTCGAGCTCGACAGATCCAGCCCGATCCCGCTCTATTTTCAGCTGGCACAAAGGATCGAGAAAGCGATCATCGCTGGCGAACTCACGCCGGGAGATCGATTTGAGAACGAACTCTCACTGGCCAAGCGTCTCAATCTCTCGCGCCCCACAACTCGGCGGGCGATCCAGGAGGTCGTCGACAAGGGGTTGCTCGTCCGAAAGCGCGGTGTGGGGACGCAGGTGGTGCGCAGTACGATGCACCGGCCGGTGGAGCTGACGAGTCTGTTCGACGACCTCACCAGGACGGGGCAGAGCCCCACCACTACGCTGCTCGAGTTTCGCGTGACGGCGCCCGGAGCGAACGTCGCGGCCGAACTCGGCCTGGAGCACGGCGCGGAAGTGGCGTGCATCCGGCGACTCCGCAGCGCCAATGGGGAGCCTCTCGCGCTGTTGACGAACTTCCTCCCGATTGCCCTCGCGCCGGACCCGGAGGAACTGGAAGAGTCCGGGTTGTATGCCGCACTGCGAGCACGCGGAGTGCACATTCGGTTGGCTCGGCAGCGGATCGGCGCATCACTGGCGACCGACGCCGAGGCGCTGTTGCTCGAGGAGAAGGCCGGTGCACCGTTGCTGACCGTGAACCGGACTGCCTTCGATGATTCCGGCCGCGCTGTCGAATGCGGTAGCCACTGCTACCGGGCGTCTCGCTACAGCTTCGACACGACCGTCGTCGACAAATAGGCCTCGAGTCCGGTGCCTCGACACGAAGAACGCGCCCGGCAAGGTGCCGGGCGCGTTCGATGGTCGTGACGAGATCAGACTTTCAGCTTCGCGAGCGCGACGTCTTCCTTGTCGAGTTCGAGGAGCGGGGTGCGCGAGTTCTCCTTCGCGGTGGCGGCGGAGGCTCCGGCGACGAGTGCGCACACTGCTGTGAAGACTGCGACGGGCACCCAGTTCTTGGGGTCGGCACCGCGGAGTGCCTGGGCGATGGTGGGGGCGAATCCGGCGAGCGCGAACCCGAGCTGCGTGCCGATCGCCATGCCGGAGTAGCGAACTCGGGACGAGAACATCTCGGCGTAGAAGGCGGGCCAGATGGCGTTGGTCCCGGCGTACACGCCACCCATGAGCAGGATTCCGGCGAGGAAGATCAGTGTGACGTTGCCGGTGCCGATCGCGGCGAAGTACAGGAAGATTCCGGCGGCGGAGCCGATCGCGCCACCGATGAAGACGGGCTTGCGGCCGATGCGGTCGGACAGGATGCCGAGCAGCGGCTGTGAAATGAGCGCGACGCAATTCGCGGCGATCGCGACCCACAGCATGGTGGTCCGGCTCATCCCGATTTCCGGAGTGGTGGCGTACGCGAGGCCGAATACGGAGAAGACGGTGCTGACGACGGCGATGAATGCGCAGAACACGACCCGCAGTACGTCACGCCAGTGCGTGCGGAACAGGTCGACGACGGGAAGTGGCGCGGGGGCCTCGTCCAATGCCTCCTTGTTCGCAATGAAGATCTCGGGCTCTTCGAGCTTGCGACGCACGATGTAGGCGACGACGAGGACGAGGAGGCTGCACCAGAACGGGACACGCCAGCCCCAGCTGTAGAGGGTCTCGTCCGGCATCGCGGCGACCGGGATGAACGCGAGGCTGGCGACGATGAAGCCGGCCTGGGTGCCGGTCAACGTCCAGCTGCAGAAGAATCCGCGACGGTGGGCGGGGGAGTGCTCGAGGGTGAGGGAACCGGCTCCTGACTGCTCGCCGGCAGCGGAGATGCCCTGACAGATACGCAGGAGAACCAGCAGCGCCGGTCCGACCATGCCCGCGGTTTCCGAAGAAGGCAGACAACCGATCAGGAAGGTGACGACACCCATGAGCACCAGGCAGAACATCATCACTTTCTTGCGCCCGGCCCGGTCGCCGAAGTGTCCGACGAACACTGCACCGACCGGACGTGCGACGTAAGAAATGCCGAAGGTGGCCAGCGACAGCAACAGCGGGTTCTTCGAGCCTTCGAAAAACACGTGGGGGAACACCAGCGCAGCAGCCGAGGCGAAGATATAGAAGTCGTAGTACTCGAGCAGGCTGCCGAAGAAGGCGGCTTTCGCGGCCTTCTTCGCGTTGGTGGGATCGGCGTTGGGGTCGACGGCGGAACGGCCGTTGCCGTCACCGCCTCGACCGGAGACGCCGGTGCCGTAGTCGATGGTCATCGATACTCCTGGGGAGCGAGGAGGGCGAACACGCTGCGCTCGGAGAGCGGCTGTTCGAAGGTCGTGCAAGCAAGGTAACCCTCGTCACACGCTCTCGTCAATAATGGTCGAAATGGTTAGTTCATAATTTCCCGGGCTGCTGGAGGTAGGCGAGGACGACGTCACCGAGCATCGTGCGCAGGTGGGGGCGGTTCTCGGCGCCCGTGAGATCCCAGTCGAACAGCGCTCTGAAGGTGTACCGGTTGGCCACGCGAAAGACGCAATATGCGCTGATGAGCATGTGAATGTCGAGGGCGGTCGTATCGGCACGGAAGATTCCGGCATCCTGCCCGCGCTGAAGAATTTTCTCGAGTGTGCGGATGGCGGGGGTCTGCGTTTCCTGTAGGCCCTCGGCCTGGCTGAGATTCGCGCCCCGATTCGTGTTCTCGATGGCGACCAGCCGGATGAAGTCGGGGTGCGCCTCGTGGTGATCGAAGGTCAACTCGGCGAGCGCTCTGATCGCCTCCGACGGATCGAGGTGGTCGACGTCGAGCTGCGACTCTTCGTAGCGAATCTCCTCGTACGCGCGCTGGAGCACCGCTCGATACAGGCCGTCCTTGTCGCCGAAGTAGTAGTAGAGCATCCGCTTCGTCGTGGCGGTCTTGGCTGCGATCTCGTCGATGCGGGCACCGGACAAACCCTTGTCGGCGAACTCCTTCATCGCCACGCGAAGGATGTCCTCCTTGGTCTTCTCGGGATTCCGAGTGCGTTTGGCACCCTCGCGGTGGGGTGCCTTCTCCGTAGCGTCACTTCGTGTCATCCCGAGAACTCCTGTTCATCGCTGTGGCTTTCGCGCGGTATGGAGGTATGCTACCGTGACATAACTCACTAGATAGTTAATTAGCTCCCGTAAGTCCTCTCCCGGAAGTGAGCACCATGATTTCTCCCGACCTCGACACCGTTGCCGTATCCCGCCCGTCGTACCTCTGCGGGCTCATCGGTTCGGGAATCTCGAAGTCCCTGACGCCACCTCTGCACGAGTCGGAGGGTCAGGCGCAGGGAGTCGGGTACGTCTACCGCATTCTCGATCTCGACACGCTCGCGCTGGGTGAAGATGGGTTGCCGCGGCTCCTCGCCTCGGCGAAGCTGCTCGGATTCGATGGTCTCAACATCACGCATCCCTGCAAGCAGGCCGTCATCCCGTTGCTCGACGACCTGTCGGACGATGCGCGCACGCTCGGCGCGGTCAACACGGTGCACATCGCTAATGGACGGCTCATCGGCCACAACACCGACTGGTCCGGATTTGCGCGGAACATGGACGAGGGCCTCGGCGGCGCGCCGACCGATCGTGTGGTCCAGCTAGGCGCAGGCGGCGCGGGCGCGGCCGTCGCATACGCGGCGCTGACCCGTGGGGTCCTGCACTTCACGATCATCGATGCCGACGCCACCCGCGCACAGCTGCTGCGGGATTCACTCGCCGCCATGTTCCCGGACCGCGTCGTCGTCTCCGGTGACCTCTCCGCCGTGCCCGCCGCTGTCGGGCAAGCGCAAGGTCTCATCAATGCAACCCCGCTCGGAATGGCGCAGCACCCCGGTATGGCGCTGGATGCCGAACTGCTCCGGCCCGACCTGTGGGTTGCCGACGTCGTCTACCGGCCAGCAGAAACTGAGCTTCTGCGACGTGCCCGCGACATCGGGGCGCGCACCCTCAGCGGCATCGGAATGGCCGTCGGACAGGCGGTCGATTCGTTCCGCATCTTCACCGGACTCGAACCCGACGTCCTGCGGATGCAGGAGCACATGCGACGGCTGCTCGCCGAAGAGGACAGCGCCACCCTCGCCGCATCACCGTCGTGAACCGTGACGGGGCCCTCGCAGGCAGGGGGATTCGGCGGCAACCTCGACCAGCGACGTCCTTGTCTTCGGGACGTCCTTGTCTCCGGGTTGCTGATCGCAACGGGCTTGGCAGGGTTGGTGAGGGCTGCGGTCGGATGCCGTCTGGTCTGGTCACTTGGCGCTGGTCGGTTGGCGCTTGGCGCTTGGCATGACGGCATGCCGGCTCTGCAACAGGAGTGGTCCTGTTGCAGAGTCGGCTATGTGTGTCGCGCCTCGGGGTCAGGCCGCTCGGGGTCGGTCCTGGTTGTGCGCGGGGATGGGTGTGCGTTCCCGGTCGACTTGCCGGGGCGGAATGAAGGCGGGGTGCCGGTCTGCTCCGATGTCGATTTCCCAGTCACTGTGGTGGAGCAGTCGGTGATGGAACCCGCAGAGCAGCACGAGGTTGTCCATGTCGGAGGGCCCACCTGCGGACCAGTGGACGATGTGATGGCCCTCGCACCATGACGGTGGCGCACTGCATCCGGGAAATGCGCATCCTCGATCTCTCGCGACCAGTGCTTTTCGTTGTCGTTTGGTCACTGTCCGGGTGGTGGTGCCGAGGTCGAGTGGCGCGCCGTGGTCGTCGAGGACGATCGGCGTGTAGATCGAGTCGCAGCTGAGGAGCCGAGCCGCTCGCAGGCTCAGCGGTCCCATCCATTCGGTCCACGCGACCCCGTCGACCGCGAACGGCGACGGGTCGGTCGCGCAGGCGCCGCGCTGATCTTCTGCGCTGGAGTCGGCGTGGTTGGGGTGGTCGGCGAGGTCTTTGACGTTGATGTGGAGGGAGACGTGGGGTCGTTCTCCGCCTTCTTCGCCGGCGATTGCGGAGTTGAGGTAGCGGCGCAGCAGTTCGGTGAACCCGTCGACCCTGCGCTGTCCGGGGGTGCGGGTGTCTATGGTTCCGTCCTGCGCGGGTCGCGGCTTGGAGAGTCCGGAGAGCGCGGAGAGCAGCATTTCGCCGGTGACGGCGTCGAGGTCGCCTTTGACGGCGACGCGTCCGTTGAGTGTTCGGGAGGCGTGGAATTCGTTGAGTTCGGTGTCTTCGGCGGGCGGCGGGTCGTCGGATTCGAAGGCGCGTTCGAGGCGCGCGATGACGGCCCGCACGGCGTCGGTGTTGGCGGTTGGACCGCTCGCCGCGTACAGCAACGCGTTTCGGCAGTCGTCCATCGCTTCGAGTGGCATGCCTTTGGGCGGTCTCTCGCAGAATTTCATGATCAGTGCGGCGTGCTCCGCCGAGATAGTGGTGTCGAAGTATGCGTCCGCGATTTCCGGTTGGGAACGTAAACCTCGTCCCAACATCACGATTCGTCCCGCCGCACCGACCTCGAGCAATGTTGTGGAGGCCAGCCACATCTTGGTGTTCGGAAAGCCGAGCACATCGACCTTGCAGCGGTGGTCGACGGCACCGACGAGCCTGACGCGCAAAGCCTCGAGTCGCTGAATCTTCTCCGACACAGCAACCACCGATTCGAGCAACTCGGCCTCGGCCAGACGCCACGCATCACCGACCGCCGTCGCCAGAATCTCGTCCGACGCCAATATCTGGTCCGGCAACGCCCCCTGAATATCCTCCCCGATCCCCATCGCTCGAATCATACTTCGAACTCATGTTCGAGTCAATGGCGCCTGCCAATCCCGCCCAACCGCATCGTCGTCAAGCGGACAATGGCGGCATGGCAACTACGGGGGTGGTCCGTAGCTGGGACATCGGGAGGATGCAGGGCATCATCGACTCCGACGCCACCCCCGGTGGCGCGTGGACGCATTTCAGCTCCGTCGCGGGCCCAGGTTGCCGTTCGCTGACGCCAGGACAGCACGTCACCTTCGAACCCGAGAGAGTGGTCAGCGGAACGCAGGACGGCTACCACCACCGTGCACTCGATCTTCGAAGGCGACGGAGACCAGCCTCGAGCCACCCGATCAGACACCGGCTGTACGGTCCTCAGGCAACTCGACTTCTGAGCCCCTGAGGATTCGGGTGCACTGATCGCATCGATGTGCGCGCGAGGGGTTGAACTGCTGGGTCTGCGAGGGCGACGATGTCAGACTCGTTCGAAGACCGCAGCGAGTCCCTGGCCGCCTCCGATGCACATCGTTTCGAGTCCGTAGCGGGTTTCGCGGCGGTCCATTTCCCGCAGCAGGGTGGCGAGAATCCGCCCACCGGTGGCACCGACGGGATGCCCGAGGGAGATGCCCGATCCGTTGGGGTTGAGCCGCTCGTCGGTGGGATCGAGGCCCCAGGTTCTGAGGACCGCGAGGGTCTGCGCGGCGAAGGCCTCGTTCAGCTCGATTACGCCCATGTCGCACAGCGACAGTCCAAGTTGTCCGAGAGCCTTCTCCGTCGCCGGCACGGGACCGATGCCCATCGTGCGCGGTGGAACTCCGGCCACTGCCCAGGACGCCATACGGGCGAGCGGCCTCAGCCCGAGCTCCTTGGCCTTCTCGGCGGTCGTCACGATGCACACGGCGGCACCGTCGTTCTGCCCGCTGGCGTTACCCGCGGTGACGGTCGATGCCGAGTCGATCTTGGAGCGGATGGCGCGGAGCTTCGACAACGACTCCACCGTGGTGTCGGCCCGCGGGTGCTCGTCGGTGTCCACCACGACAGGTTCGGATTTTCGTTGCGGCACAGTGACACCGACGATTTCCTCGGCGAAACGGCCGGCCCGCTGTGCCGCCACCGCCCGCTGATGCGACTGCACTGCGAGCGCGTCCTGATCTTCGCGGCTGATGTCGAACTCTGCCCGCAGATTCTCGGCAGTCTCGATCATGCCGCCCGGAACAGGGAAGTTGTCGCCGCCTGCGGTGACGCGGGCGCGGGCGAGGCGATCGGCGAGCTGCACGCCCTCGCCTTTCACCCCCCAGCGAATGTTGGGGTGGGTGTAGAACTCAGCCTGGCTCATCGATTCGGTACCGCCGGCGAGGACCAGGTCGTTGCCGCCGGACGCGACCTGCAATACCGCGGTGATGACCGCCTGCAGGCCGGATCCGCATCGGCGATCCACCTGCATCCCGGGAACGTCGATACCGAGGCCGGCGTCGAGCGCGGCGATCCGGCCGATCGCCGGAGCCTCACCGCCCGGAGACGCTTGACCGAGGATGACGTCGTCGATCGCGCTGCCGTCGATGCCGGTTCGTTCGACGAGTGCGGTGATGACGGTGGCAGCGAGACTTTGGGGAGTGAGGTCTTTGAACACTCCGCCGAAACGCCCTACCGGGGTGCGCAGGGGCTCACAGATGACGACGTCACGCATGGGAAACCTTTCATAGCTGTTCTGAACGGACCACGTCAGCGATTGACTGTGGCGAGGTCGCGTTCGATGTCGTGCGCGGCATGACGCAGCGCGGGAATCAGATCGGAGTACAGGTCGTCGAGGCTGTACCGGGCAGCATGGGTGGAGATGTTGACAGCCGCCACCGTCTCGCCGGAGGCCGACCGAATGGGCGCAGCCATCGAGCGCAGCCCCGCCTCGAGTTCCTGGTCGAGTAGGCAGTAGTCGTTCTTCCGAACCTCGAGAATTGCTGATCTCAGATCGGCGGGAGCGCTGATGGTGCGTTCGGTGAGCGGCTCGATCTCGATCCGCGAGAGATACGCGTCGAGTTCCTCGTCGGACAGTCCGGCCAACAGCACGCGTCCCATCGAGGTGGCATAAGCCGGGAACCGCGTGCCGATGGTGATGCCCACCGTCATGATTCTGCTGACCGGCACCCTTGCGACGTACACGATGTCGTCGCCGTCGAGAATCGACACCGACGACGACTCGTGCACCTGGTGACTGAGCTTCTCGAGGTGCGGCTGCGCAACCTCGGGCAGCGAGAGGCTCGACAGGTAGCTGTAGCCCAGTTCGAGTACGCGCGGCGTGAGCCAGAATGCCGAACCGTCGGTGGCCACGTACCCCAGTTCGACGAGTGTCAGCAGGAAGCGACGCGCGGTGGCCCGGGTGAGATCGGTCGCGCGGGCGACATCGCTGAGTGTTCGTCGCTGGTTCTGCTGGTCGAAGCAGCGAATCACCGCGAGGCCACGGGCCAGCGATTGCACGTAGTCGGGGGAGGGGAGAATCTTCTCCGTCGGTTCGGTTGCGGTCATGTCTGCGAATCATCCTCGCTGTCACCCGGCGACAGGTCGGCGAGGGCCTTCTTTGCGAGCGCAAAACCTCGGTTGCTGTTGGGAACACCGGCATAGACGGCGGTGTGCAGCAGTACTTCGCCGATCGTGTCCGCATCGACGCCGCCGCGCAGCGCCGCGCGAATGTGCATGTCCAGTTCGTGCTCGTTGCCGACGGCGGTGAGGACGGCGATGGTGAGAAGGCGCCGCGTCGTGTGGTCGAGGCCCGGCCGTGCCCAGATGTCACCCCAGGCCGTGCGGGCGATGAAGTCCTGGAATGGTGCGGTGAACTCTGTGGTCCCCTCGATCGACCGATCGACGTGTGCGTCACCGAGAACGGAGCGTCGTACCTTCATGCCCTCGGCGTGCGCTGCCCGGCGTCCTCGTGCGTACCCACCACCGAGAATGTGCTCGCGCAGCAAGGCGGTGACGGCACCGGCCTGTTCGAGGTTGGCCACGTGCGCAGCGGGGGAGAGGATTTCGAATCGAGCACCCGCGATCCCGTCGGCGAGCACCTGCATGACGGACGGCGGTGTCGACGGATCCTCGGCGCCGGCCAGAACAAGCGTGGGTGCGGCGATGCGGGAGAGATCGGCGGTGAAGTCCCAATCGGCCAGAGCGTCGCAGCATGCGGCGTAACCCTCAGGGGAGGTCGCCGCGATCATCTCGCGGTAATGCCGCACGAACTCTGGATCACGCTTGGTGAGCCCCTCGCTGAACCACCGTGCCACGACGGCATCCGCCAGTGACTCCGGACCGTCGGTGCGCGAGGCGGCAGCACGCTCCACCCATGCGTGCGGTTCGCCGAACTTCGCTGCAGTGCACAGCAGCGACAGGGACAGCACCCGGCGCGGAGCGTGGGCTCCGAGCCATTGCGCGATGGCGCCGCCCATCGAGAGCCCCACGATGTGGGCGGCGTCGACATCGAGGACGTCGAGCACCGCGAGGACGTCTTCGGAGAGTTCGCGCACGGAGTACGGCCCGTCCGGTGCGGGCGACTCGCCGTGGCCGCGCTGATCGACGGCGACCACCCGGCAGTCGTCGGACAGCGCAGCGATCTGCGGATCCCACATCGACCGATTGGAGCCGAGGGAGCCGAGCAGTACCACGACGGGGGCGTCGGGCGATCCGTTCCTGGGGCCGGAGACTTCATGTGCGAGTGCGACTGTCATCGCGTTCCTTCCCGTCCGCGAGTCACTGTGTCCAGTGCGCGGTCGACGATGTCGTAGGCGTGGCCGAGGTAGCCGGCCGGGTCGAGAAGCGCGCGGATCTCGTGCGCCTCGAGGTGTTCGAGAAGCGCGGGATCCTCGTCGAGGGGACGTCCCGTGCGGCAGGCGGCAGTCAAGAGGTCGCGCGCGTTGTGGGTGCGCGTGGACAGGGCGCCGGTGACCCGTTCGGCGAGCAGAAGTCCCCCGGTGAGGTCGAGGTTGCGGGCCATCGCGTCGGGATGCACCTCGAGGTCGCCGAGGCAGTCGGCGATGCGGGCGACGGCCCCGCCGGTGAGGCGCAGCAGGTCCGTGAGTGTTTCCCATTCGGCGTGCCAAGCTCCCGCCGCCCGTTGCTGCTCATGGTCCATGGAGGCGAGGACAGTGGCGACGAGGCCGGGAACGCGTCGGGCGCCGGCACGGGCGGCGATGGCGGCCACCGGGTTGCGTTTGTGTGGCATGGCGGAGGAACCACCGGGCGTGCCCTCGCTGACCTCTCCGATTTCGGTGGCGGAGAGGAAGACGATGTCGGTGGCGATCTTGGAGACCGCACCGGCCGCGGTTCCGAGGGCCGAGGCGAGGATCGCGATGCGTGTGCGGTCGGTGTGCCACGGGACGTCCTGACGCGGCAGACCGAGTTCGTCGGCGAGGGCGTCCGCCACCTCGAGGCCGTGCGGATAGAGCGCCGCCGACGTTCCTGCCGCGCCGCCGAGCTGCACCGGCAGATCAGTGAGCGCGTCGTCCAGGTTGCGGGAAGCTCTGTGCAGTGCGGTCATCCAGCCCGCGGCGAGAACGCCGAAGGTGGTGGGCAGTGCCTGCTGTCCGAGTGTGCGGCCGGCGATCGGCGTGGTGCGTTGCGCCCGCGCCAGCGCCTCGGCGCACACGAGCGCCTCATCCAGCAATGCCAGTACGTGAGCGCCCGCTCGGCGGGCGAGAAGCACGAGCGCAGTATCGAGGATGTCCTGACTCGTCGCACCTTTGTGGACATGACCTCCGGGGACGGCAGGATCGGCGGCCGCGAGTTCGGTACGCAAAAGTTTCACGAGCGGTATCACGGGATTGCCGCCCGCCGCCGCTGCCTCACCGAGGTCACCGACGTCGATGGTGCCCGCGGCAACCAACTGCCCGAACAACGACGAGATGGTGTCGGCGGACGTGGTGGGGATGACTCCGCATTTTCCCTCCGCCCTGGCCAAGGCAGCTTCCACCTCGACCATCGCGGTCACCCATGCCTGGTCGGAGAGCAGCGTCGACAACTCCCCGGCGCCGAACGTCGGGTCGAACAATGCGCCTCGGATGGGCGAATTCACGCGAGATCCTTTCACCGATCGGTTACAGGGCGAAGAACGGCGTTTCCCGTCCTTCCGCATTCTGCACGTGGATCGTCAGGTGGTACCCGCGATCGGTCTTCGCGGCGATCAACTTCGGACGGTCCGCTTCGGGAACGGCGGCGAGGACGGGGTCCGCTTCATGAGCCTCGGTGTCCTCGGGAAAGTAGAGACGGGTGTAGAGACGCTCGAGCATTCCGCGGGCGAAGAGACCGACGTTGATGTGGGGCGCCTCCGCAGTGCCGTTCTCCGCGGGGAGAGCGCCGGGCTTGACCGTGTGCACCACGATCGTGCCGGTGTCGTCGGCGAATACTCGTGCCAGACTCCGGAAACCGGCCGGAGTCGCCTCCGCCGCACCGCGGGGATCGGCGGGAGTGTCGAAGCGGCCTTCGGCATCGGCCTGCCAGGTCTCGATCATCGCGTCCACGATGGGCTGCCCGGCGCCGTCGAGCACCGTGAAGGAGACGTCGACGCGTCCCGGCGCATCCTCGGGAACAGTGGTGCCGCTGTTCTCCCAGCGGGGTAGCAGGCCGATGTGCACATACGGTCCCACCGTTTGGGAGGGGGTGACGCCGAAGGGCACTTCGTCCTGACTGCGCGCGAAGACGGGGTAGCGGGGTGCGTCGGGATTCTGGGTGTCGATCATCAGTGGCCCCCTGTCTCGGTGGACGGCTCGAACGGGGTGGCGTCCCGGCCGCGCAGGACGATGTCGAATCTGAACCCGACCGCCCAGTTCTCGCGGGTGTGGTCGTAGTCGAACGTAGCGATCATCCGCTCGCGAGCGGCTTCGGGAACCGAGTTGTAGATCGGATCCTGGAAGAAGAACGGATCGTCCGGAAAGTACATCTGGGTGACCAGTCGCTGCGTGAACGCCTGACCGAACAGGGAGAAGTGGATGTGCGCCGGCCGCCAGGCGTTGTGGTGATTGCCCCACGGGTAGGCGCCGGGCTTGACGGTGGTGAATTCGTAGTGGCCCTGCTTGTCCGTCAGGCAACGAGCCACACCGTTGAAGTGGGGATCGAGAGGTGCCGGCCAGGAGTCGTTCTTGTGGCGGTAGCGTCCGCCGGCGTTGGCCTGCCACACCTCGATGAGGGTGTCGGGGATCGGTTTGCCGGCGCTGTCGAGGACCCGCCCGTGGACGATGATGCGCTGTCCCTGCGCCTCGCCACCGTTGGCGTGAGTCATGTCGTTCTCGCCCTTGGCGACATCGCCGTCACCGAAGACCGGGCCCGTGATCTCGCCCAGACGCTGGGGAATCAGGATCAGGTCATTCTTGGGACTGCGTAACCGGGTCGTCTTGTACTCGGGGAAGAGCAACGGCGCATTGGCTTCGTGCCCAGCCCGGTGCGCTGGTAGGTGCAGCATGAAATCCTCGCGTTCTCGATGTGAACAGTCGCCCGCTATACGTACATAGTAGGCGGGATCTGTGATGGGGCCAACAGCCGGGGCGGAATTTGTTCGCAATGTGGATGGGTGTTCACTGTGTGAACATTTTCGGGTAGCCTGGGTCACATGGTCAACAAAGTCTTCCCAACAGCGGCCGAGGCCGTTGCCGATGTCCCCGACGGTGCGTCCCTTGCCGTGGGCGGCTTCGGCCTCGTCGGCATCCCCTCGGTGCTGATCGACGCCCTCCTCGCGCAGGGTGCGACCGACCTCGAGACCGTCAGTAACAACTGCGGCACCGATGGTTTCGGTCTCGGGCTCCTGCTCGAGCAGCACCGCATCCGCCGCACGATCAGCTCGTACGTGGGCGCCAACAAGGAATTCGCGCGCCAATACCTGAGCGGCGAACTCGAGGTGGAACTCACTCCCCAAGGCACGTTGGCGGAGCGCATGCGCGCCGGGGGAGCGGGCATTCCCGCCTTCTACACCCCGGCGGGGGTGGGAACGCAGGTCGCGGAGGGCGGACTGCCGATCCGTTACGACGGCCAGGGCGGTATCGCCGTGGCAAGCAAGCCGAAGGAAACGCGTGAATTCGACGGCGAGGCCTACGTCCTCGAACGGGCCATCCGCACCGACTTCGCGCTGGTCCACGCCTGGAAGGGCGACCGACTCGGCAATCTCGTCTACCGCGAGACGGCCCGCAACTTCAACCCCGATGCCGCGGGCGCGGGTCGCATCACCATCGCGCAGGTCGAGTACCTGGTCGAACCCGGTGAGATCGATCCGGCCGAAGTCCACACACCCGGCATTTTCGTTCAGCGTGTGGTCGAGGTCGGCAAGCAGGAAACGGGAATCGAGAACAGGACGGTGCGGGCATGAGTTGGACGCGGAACGAGATGGCAGCACGAGTCGCCGCAGAACTCGAAGACGGACAGTATGTGAATCTCGGCATCGGGATGCCTACATTGATCCCCGGCCACATCCCGGCCGGCAAGGACGTCATCTTGCATTCGGAGAACGGGATCCTCGGCGTCGGGCCGTACCCCACCGACGACGAGGTAGACCCCGAACTGATCAATGCGGGCAAGGAAACCATCACGGTGGCACCCGGTGGGGCGTTCTTCTCGTCCTCCGATTCGTTCGCGATGATCCGCGGCGGCAGCGTGGACGTGGCCGTTCTCGGCGCCATGCAGGTCAGCAGCCACGGCGACCTCTCCAACTGGATGGTTCCCGGGGCAATGGTCAAGGGGATGGGCGGCGCCATGGACCTTGTTCACGGTGCAGGCAAGGTCATCGTGATGATGGATCATCTCACCAAGAAGGGTGAGCACAAGATTCTCGAGGAGTGCACGCTGCCGTACACAGGCAAGCGGTGCGTACAGAAGATCGTCACCGACCTTGCCGTCATCGACGTGACGGCGAACGGTCTGCGCCTCGTCGAGACCGCGCCCGGCCACAGCATCGAAGAAGTCCAGGCGGCAACGGGCGCCACGCTGCTGGTCGACGCCACCGTGTAGTCCGAGACTTCCGTGTAATCCGAGACTTCGGAGGGCGCGCGGATCGTCGTCGGCTCCTTCGTCAGCCGATGGGTGTCACAGCGGGAGGCCCGCGACTCGTCCTGCGGGCACTGTCCGGCCGCACATCACGAGGGCGAGGTCTTCACCCGAGCCGAGGAGTTCGGTACCCGACCCGAATGCCCAGTCCATGTCAGTGGCCACCAGCCGCCGGCCCTCGATGTCGATGCCGAAGCGAGCGTGTCCGCCGCCGTGCGTGAGATCGTCCAGCACGGCCCGGATGGTCTCGTCGGGTACCCGGCGGGTGCATCCGAGCGGCACGGTGGCATCGAGGCCATGGATTACCACGTGGTTGAGGGCGCCGTGATAACCGCCGCCCGGCGGTGTCCAGTGCTGCATCACCTCGGAACGCAGGTTGTCCACGAGCTCGGTTACCGGGAGGCGGGCATCCTCCCGGGCGATCTGGTTGGACAGCCGGGTGAAGTCGAATTGGCAGTCCTGCAACTTGGCCATGAACTCGTCGCCTGAATAGCGCGCCGCCATGGTCAGATGGGCAATCACTTCGCGCACCCTCCACCCTTCGCAGAGCGATGGCGTGTCCCACCGTGCGTCGGAGAGTGTCTCGAGTTGATCGGCGAGTGCCGAGAATTCTGCAGCGACCGCGGGTTGGAGATGCGCGTCGTCATCAGTCATCGCAGACCTTCCCGCCTCCACGTGTTCGGCGACTCCCCGCCGTGTACACCCACCGTAGACCCGGCTGCACGGAGGTTGGGCTTAATCGGGCCTGCATGGTCAGTGTGTGCCGGCGTTCCCCGTTACCGTCCTCGTGCGGTCATGATGGGGCGGTGACTGCAGACCCTCCTGCTCGAGCCGTGCGCCGGCGGTTTCCGTTCCGCGCGGCCGCGACGCTTCTCCTCGCCGCATTCCTGATGTGGATCAGTGCCGCCTGGTATTTCGGTTCACTCGACTACCCGCTGGACGATTCCAACGGTGCATTCGTCGAGTGTGGATCGCCGTTTTCACCCACACCTCGGGAAAGCCTCGCAGTCACTCCGGAGGGTCGACAGGCTGTGTCAGAGGAGGAGCTGTACCGGTTGTGTGCGGCTGCACTGGACGGCACGGCGCGCATCTCGCTGGTAACCGCCGTGTTCGCGGTGGGTGTCGCTCTTCTCGGCGCACGGTTGCTCCGGAACTTCGTGCAGGGCACGAACTGACCGGACGCCGTCCTCCCTCCGGCGATAGTGTGGATGGCATGGTCCTGCTCGTACCTCACCGTTTTCGCGGGCCCACGGCGTCGGGCAACGGCGGGTACGTCGCTGGACTTCTTGCCGCGACGCTGAATCACGACGACGCCCCGGCGGCTCCGGTGACCGTGACCCTGCGCAAACCCCCACCGCTGGAAGTTCCACTGAAGGTGGTGAGAAGCGGAGGGCACTCCAGCGCCCAGGACCGGGACGGCACGACCATCGCCGACGCCGAGTCGGCCACTGTCAACGAGCTACCACAGGTCGCGGCAGTGGGCCTCGACGTTGCTCGTGCCGCGTCCGAGAACTATCCCGGCCGAGACCGTCATCCGTTCCCGCAATGTTTCGTGTGCGGCCCCGACCGCGCAACCGGTGATGGAATGCGCCTGTTCCCCGGCCGGATCGCGGACGGCAGCACCGCGTGCGTGTGGTGTGTCGACCCCGACCTCGCGGGGCAGGCGGCTTTCGTGTGGGCGGCGCTCGATTGCCCCGGCGGCTGGGCCGCACCGATCGAAGATCGCCCCATGGTGCTGGGCAGGATCACCGCTCGGATATCGGCGCTGCCCGAGCCTGGCGAGAACTGCGTGATCACGGGCCGACTGATCGGCTCCGAAGGGCGCAAGGTATGGACTGCGACGACGGCCTACGGAGCCGACGAGCGTGAACTCGGTCGTGCCTCCGCTACGTGGATTACCCTGTGAGTTGGCCGCTCCCGCTGCATCGAGGGGGACCTGGAAAAAAGTAGGATTCGAACGGCAGCGGCGGCGACCTCAGTCGGCGATCGCCTGTGCCAATTCCGCGACCTCCTGGATGACCGGTTCAGGCACACGGACCGTACCGGGGGTGTAGGTGACCGATCGCAGTCTGCCGGTGAAGCGGAAAGTCCCGCGGCGCTCTCGAAGCTCCCACACCACCGGTCCGCGGGCGTCGACGCCCACCGAGATCCCGGTCCAGGGCGCCATGCCGACCAGCTGGAACTGGTCGTCGAGGGTGGCCACGTCCCTCGTGACCCCGGCCGAGTCGGTGAGGGCGACGGTGAAGTTCCACCGGACGGATTCGGTGGCCTCCGCCCGCACCTGCACACCCACCACACCCGCGCCGAGGGGTGCGGAGGTGTGCGCAACCCGGCCGTAGCTGTTGACGGCGAACAGAATTCGACCGTCTTCGACGTAGAGCACGTATCCGCCGTGCGGGTCGCCGTGGGCCACGAGCACGCCTTCGTCGTCCCCGGTGATCTCGTGTGTGGCGACGTCAATGGTGAAGTCGCGGTACTGGTCAGCACACTGGACCGATAGCGTTCCAGCGTCGGCGTGCCCGCGAGGATCTTCACCGGCTCTGCCAGCCGACGCTCGTCGGGGCGCCGCTGCACAGCTTTGCGGTCGTTCAGAATTGGGAACACCGTGTTGTGCCAGGCCGCCCGGTCCCAGGCCTCGGCGAGTTCGCGCACCTTCTCGGGAAACAGATGTGCGACATCGGTGGTCTCGGCCGGGTCGGACTCGACGTCGAACAGCTGCCACTGCGGATCGTCGACCCGGGTCGGATCCGTGTGCAGCGACAGTAATTTCCAGCCGTCCCGGTAGAACCCGCGGTGACCGCCGAACTCGGCGTACTGCTCCGTGTGGGGTGTGGGCTGCGCAGCGTCCCGCAGGATGTCGGCGATGCTGACGCCGTCAGGCTCTTGGGCGAGAAGTCCGTTCCGGTGGCTCGGAGTCACGAGTCCGGCGAGATTCAGGAGGGTCGGGGTGATGTCGGTGACGTACGAGTAGTGCCTGCGCAGCCCGCTGTCACCGGCAGCACGCCGGAGCCCGGCCGGCCAGGACAGCAGAAACGGCACCCGCACACCACCGGCGAACGTCTGACCCTTGTAGAACCGGAACGGGGTATTCGACGCCTGCCCCCAGCCGCGCGGGTAGTGGACGCCGATCTTCTCCGAGCCGATCAGTTCCTCGTCGTGCGGAACGTCACGCACCCAGTCGTCGGGGACGGGTCCGTGCACGAATTGACTGAAGTATGAGCGTGTTCCCACCGCGCCGCCCTCGCCGGTGCCCCCGTTGTCGGACGTGAACACGATGATCGTGTTGTCGGTCTCGCCGAGTACGTCGAGGGTGTCGAGAACCCGGCCCACGCTCTGGTCGATGCTATCGACCATCGCGGCGTAGACCTCCTGGTACCGCGCGAACCGCAGCTGCTCTTCTTCGGTGAGCTCGTCCCACGGCGGCGCGTCGTAGCCGGGTTCGGTGTTGCGTTCGGCCATCTGGGTGCCTGGCGGGAAGAACCCAGCCTCGACCTGTGCGTCGAAGCGGCGGCGTCGCACAGCGTCCCAGCCCTCGGTGTAGTGGCCACGGTACTTGGCCCGGTCTTCGGGCTTGGCCTGGTGCGGTCCGTGCATCGCGATGTGCGAGAAGTACAGGAAGAACGGCTTGTCGGCGTCGTGGGCGCGCAGGCTCTTGATGCGCGAAATGGCCTTATCCGTGATGTCATCGGTGACGTAGTAGTCCGGCGGATACTCCTCGACGTCGACCACGGAGTTGTCGGAAATCAGCTCGCTCGGGTAGTAGAACGAATTCAGTCCCTCGAGCGAGCCGTAGTAGCTGTCGAATCCACGCTGCAGTGGCCAGGAGTCGCGGGTGCGACCCGGCGCGAGGTTGGTGTCGCGCGCGAGATGCCACTTACCGACCGCGTGGGTGGCATAGCCGTTCTCGCGCAGAATCTCGGCGAGGCTGAGTGCGTACTTCCCGGACAACCCGAGAAGACGGTACGGGTGCCGATCCCGCCCATCAGTATTTGGAATCAAGTGGATTTCAAGCCCGCCGGACTGGCTGCCCCGTGTCGGCCTCGCCCAGGGGTCGTACCAGCGGTACGTTCGTTCGATCTGACGCAACGAACGTCCCGTTCGTGCGGAGTGCAGGGGTCGGCGGAGTACAGGGGTCGGCGGGGCAGCAGGGGGATCTGTGAAGTCGTATCAGGGAAGGCCGCACGCAGAAACGGCGCACGCACGGACAACGGATAAGGCGACTCGGCCCCGTATCCGGGAGTTGTGGCCGTACGCGCGCGAGCATCGGCGGCTTCTCGGTGCGGCGGTTGTGTTGTCGGTGGCTGCGGCCGGGGTGAGTCTCGCGCAACCCCTGGTGGTGGGTGGAATCATTGCCGCAGTCAGCGACGGACGATCATGGGGCGGGATGGGGTGGGCGCTGGTCGGCTTGCTGGCCGTCGAAGTCGGCGTGGGGACGATGCAGTATTACCTGCTGCATCGGACCGCAGAAGGTGTGGTCCTCGGCGCCCGCACCGATCTGATCCGTCATGTGCTGCGCTTACCGATCAGCGAGTACCGCCGCCGTGATGTCGGTGATCTCGTCTCCCGGGTGGGATCGGACACGACGCTGCTTCGCGGTGCACTGACCGAGGGGCTCGTCGATGCGCTCGGCGGTGTCTTCGTTCTGGTCGGTGCGCTGGCAGCGATGCTGCTCCTCGACCCGGTGCTCGCCGGGGTGACGGTGACGGTGACCGCGATAGTCGTGGCCGTCTCCCTGCTGGTGGGCAACCGACTGCGCAAGTTGATGTTCGACACCCAGAGCCGCCTCGGCGACCTCACCGGCGATCTGACCCAAACACTGTCCGCCGTCACCGTGGTTCGTGCCAACGGCGCTACCGAACGGGCACAGGCTCGGCTCGACGATCGGGCTGCAGCCGCATTCGCTGTCGGCGTGCGCGCGGCACGGTCGAGCGCTGCGATACAACCGCTCGGCCGGGCCGCGGGTCAGGCGTCGCTGCTGATCGTCCTCGGCATCGGCGGCTACCGGGTGGCCGCGGGACATATGACGGTGGCCGAGTTGGTCACCTTCGTTCTCTTCATGTTCTTGTTCATGGGCCCGGTGAATGTCGGGTTCGCCGCGGTCCAGTCCGTCGCAGGGGCGCTCGGTGCCCTGCAACGCATCACCGAAATCCGCCGCGTGCCCATCGAGGACGCCGCCGACACCATCCGCCACCGCGCTCTGCCGAACACAGTTGGACCCATGCTGCAATTTCAGGACGTTCACTTCGCCTACACGCCGGGGCATGCCGTGTTGAATGGGGTGAGCGTCAGCGTGGAGCGCGGCTCCCGTACCGCAGTGGTCGGGCCGTCCGGGGCCGGTAAAACTACACTCCTGGCCCTGATCGAACGCTTTTACGACACCGACCGCGGCCGAATCGCCATCGGTGGCATCGATATCACCGAGTTGCCCCGCGCAGTCCTGCGCGAGCAGATCGGGTACGTGGAGCAGAACTCACCCGCCGTGGCCGGGAGTATCCGCGACAACCTCACGTTCGGGGCCCCGCACGTGAGCGACGAGCGGTGCCGCGCGGCGCTGAAAGCTGTCGACCTCCTCAGCCGGGTCGATGCCGAGCCCAGGGGTCTCGACGCACAGATCGGCGAGAACGGGGTCCGCCTGTCCGGCGGGGAGCGGCAACGGCTTGCGCTCGCCCGTGTTCTTCTCGCCGAGCCGCCGCTGCTTCTGCTGGACGAGCCCACGTCGAGTCTCGACAGCCGCAACGAGGAAATCTTCCAGATCGCTCTCGACGCCACCGCCTCCGATCAGACGGTGCTCATCGTCGCGCATCGTCTCGCGACGGTGAAGAACGCCGACCAGATCGTCCTACTCGACTCCGGCCGCATCTCCGCTGTGGGTACCCACGACGAACTGTTGACCTCCAGCCCGCTGTACCGCGAACTCGCCCGTCACCAGATGATCGGCGCCCCGAATCGGTAGGAATCCTCGCAGAAGCGGACAGACCCCGAATTATTCCGACGGCGCGACGCGCAGCGGCCGTACCCTCGACGCATGGGTGTGAGCGTTCGTGCCGTAACCAGGAAAGACATCTCCGAGTCGGCCCGGGTCCTCGCCGACGCCTTCTTCGACGACCCCGTCATGGAGTGGATGTGGCCCGATCCGGCTCGCCGACGACGCGGACTGCCGCTGCTCTTCGCGGCCGATATGAAATATCACCACCTTGCCGGGGGAAGGGCCGAACTCGCCGTCGATGCCGACGGCGTCGTGCGCGGCGCCGCGATGTGGGATCCGCCCGGGCGGTGGAAGCAGTCCACGTGGTCGTCGGTTCTCAGCCTTCCGCGCCTGGTGCAGGCATTCGGTGGGCGCCTCGGCGTCGGTGCGGCAGTGAGCGGAACCATCGATTCGGCGCACCCGGCGGAGCCGCGGCACTGGTATCTCGCGACGATCGGGACATCGGGTGCCGGCCGTGGCGGTGGCTACGGCAAGGCACTGATGCAGTCGCGGCTCGACCGCTGTGACGCCGAAGGGTTGCCCTCCTACCTCGAGTCCAGCAAGCAAGGAAACATCCCGTACTACGAGCGCTTCGGCTTCGAGGTCACGCGGGAGATCCGGATACCGGACGGTGGCCCCGCAGTGTGGGCGATGTGGAGAGAGCCCAGAAGGGATCCCTTAGGATAGGCTCGCCAAGCCTGAACCGGAGCGAACGTTTCGCCCGGCGAACGAGAGGGTCGCCTGCATGAACCTGGGTCAACAGAGAGCCGGCTTGAGCCGCCGCGGTTTCCTCGTCGGTACCGGGGGAGCACTGCTCGCTTTCGCCGCGGCCTGCAGCAGTTCCGGTGACTCGGGCGGTGACGAGCCCTCGGGACCCCTGGTGGCGCACAAATACGGGGAAACCCAGGTGCCGGTGGATCCGCAACGCATCGTGAGCGTCGGCTACAACGACCACGACACAATTCTCGCTCTCGGTGGCACTCTCGCCGGCACGTTCGACTGGTACGGCGACTACCCGTACGGAGTCTGGCCCTGGGCGCAGGATCTGCTGGGCGACGCGCAGCCGGAAATTGTTGGCACCGCCTCCACCAACATCGACTTCGAAAAGGTCGCGACGGTGGGGCCCGACCTCATCGTCGGCACCTACTCCGGCCTGACACAGGCGCAGTACGACAAACTCGGGGCCATCGCTCCGACAGTGGCGCAGCCATTGGGTTTCGCCGACTACGGCGTTCCCTGGCAGGACCAGACGCGCGTTCTCGGCACTGCCCTCGGTAAGGAGGACAAGGCAGCCGAACTGGTGTCCGCGGTGGAGAAGCAGTACGCCGACGTCCGAGCCGCCAACCCGTCTTTCGCCGGCAAGACCGTGCTCGTGGGCGCACTCAAGGGTCCTGGACAGTTCGGGGTTTACGGGCCGGAAGACCCGAAGGTGCGATTCTTCACCGACCTCGGCTTCGTCAATCCTCCTGTCACCCAGCAGATCACCGGCAACTTCGCGGAAATCAGCACCGAGCAGCTGTCGCTGGCGAATGTGGATCTGCTCGTCTGGTACGCGGGTGGTGGTTACGGTGACAAGTTGCGCGAAGAACTCGCCAAGACGCCGATCTACCAAGAACTCGACGTGGTGAGAGCGGGCCGCACCATCATCCTCGAGGACGCCGCCGCCGAGGCGATGGCCTGGAGTACGGTGCTGAGCCTGCCGTACGCCCTGACCGAAATTCCGCCGCGGATCACACCGCTCATCGACTGACCACGCGCGGTATCGAACGTCTCGGCCTTTCAGCGGCGCGACGCTCGGCGAGGTCCGACGACACGCGGCGTGTCCGTGGTACCAACGAACCGTGACCGCGATTCCTGAACTCCACGCCGGAACTCCCTTCGACGATCTCGACGACTATCTGACTCTCGGCCGCCTGGGCGGCCTGGTGCTGTCCCCGGACGGGCGCCGTGTCGTCGTCGCGCAGTCGACACTCGACGCGAAAGCGACCAAATACGTCACGGCGCTGTGGGAGATCGATCCCACCGGAGAACGGGCGGCACGTCGACTGACACGAGGGCGGACCGGTGAAACCAATCCGGCGTTCACGAGCAACGGTGACCTCCTCTTCACGTCCTCGCGGCCGACGCAGGACGAGGAGGAATTGCCCGAATCCCTGTGGCGGCTCCCCGTGGGCGGTGGTGAGGCGGCCGTGATCGCTCACCGTAGCGGTGGGATCACCGGGGTGCGGGCGGCGCGGTGTGCTCCGCGGTTCGTCGTGACCACCGGCGTGCTGGGACGGTCGGGGGAGAAGGACGAGGACGAGCGCCTGCGCGCCGAGCGCAAGGACAAGAAGGTGTCCGCGATCCTGCACTCCGGTTACCCGATCCGGTACTGGGACCACGACCTCGGACCCGATGTTCCCCATCTGCTGTCCGGGACGCTGGGCGACGCGTCGCAGGACGAGGCGGTAACGGACCTCGTCGACCTCACGTCCATGCCCGGCCCTGCACTGCGTGAAGCGAACTACGCGCTGAGTGAGGACGGTACCTTCGTCGTCACGTCCTGGACGGTTTCCGGTCCGACGGCTTCCATCCGGACGATCCTCGTGCGCATCGATACCGAGACAGGGAATCGGACGACACTCGTCGACGATCCCGCCGCCGACCTGTCGAATCCGGTGATCTCGCCCAGCGGCGAGTACGTGGTCTTCAGCAGGGAGTCGCACGCGACTCCGGACGGTGCACCTCGATTCACGCTGCACCGCTACAGCTTCGAGACGCGAACCGTGGCGGACGTGGCACCGGGCTGGGACCGCTGGGCCACTTCCGTGCAGTGGCTACCCGACGGCTCGGGGCTGGTGTTGACGGCCGACGACCACGGCCGCGCGCCCGTCTTCGTTGTCCGCGGCGGTGCGGAACCGACGCGGGTGACGACGGACGATTACGCCTACACCGATATCCACGTGGCCCCGGACGGATCCGCGGTGTTCGCCCTGCGGGCATCGTACGCGGCTCCGCCCCACCCGGTGCGCGTCGACCTCGCCACGGGCGCGGTCACGGTGTTGCAGGCGCCGCAGGATTCCCCCGAGCTTCCCGGAACGCTGTCCGAGGTCGAGACCGCCGCGGACGACGGGGTGCCGGTGCGGGCCTGGCTGGCCTTGCCGAACGGTGCGTCCGCGCACGCACCCGTCCCGTTGGTGTTGTGGGTGCACGGCGGACCGCTGGGCTCGTGGAACACGTGGTCGTGGCGTTGGAACCCGTGGTTGCTGGTGGCACGCGGCTACGCGGTGCTGCTGCCCGACCCGGCCCTGTCCACGGGGTACGGACAGGAGTTCGTGCAGCGGGGCTGGGGACAGTGGGGCAAGGCGCCGTTCACCGACCTCATGGCGATCACCGATGCGGCGGTGGCATTGCCCGAGATCGACGACAAGCGTACGGCAGCGATGGGCGGATCGTTCGGCGGATACATGGCCAACTGGATCGCGGGGCACACCGACCGATTCCAGGCGATCGTCACCCATGCGAGCCTGTGGGCGCTGGACCAGTTCGGACCCACCACGGACGCCGCCTGGTACTGGCAGCGGGAGATGACTCCCGAGATGGCCGTGGAGAATTCACCGCACCTCTACGTCGCCGACATCGTGACGCCCATGCTGGTGATCCACGGCGACAAGGACTTCCGCGTTCCCATCGGCGACGGGTTGCGGTTGTGGTACGAACTGCTCTCGGAGTCGGGGCTGCCCGCCGACGACGAGGGCCGCACGGCGCACCGCTTCCTGTACTTCCCGGACGAGAACCATTGGATCCTCAGCCCGCAGAACGCGAAGATCTGGTACCAGGTGGTGTTGTCGTTCCTGTCCGAACATGTTCTCGGCGAAGAGGCACCCCTGCCGGAAATCCTCGGATGATCGGCCCGGAAATCCGCCGAGGGGCCTCTCGCCGAGGCGCCGAGAGGCAGGTGGGCAATTCGGACAAGACGTGCGACACGTCGGCTGGATGACGTGAAGTAGCGATTCTCTCGCTACGGTGTTCGATAAGCACCCCGAAATGAAGGAGACATCGTGGCACTTCCCCAGCTCACTGACGAACAGCGGGCCGCAGCTCTCGAGAAGGCCGCAGCCGCTCGACGTGCGCGTGCAGAACTGAAGGGCAAACTCAAGTCGGGTGACGTCACTCTCAAGCAGGTCCTGTCGAAGGCCGACGTAGATGACATCATCGGCAAGACCAAGGTGAGCGCCATCCTCGAAGCTCTGCCCAAGATCGGGAAGGTCAAGGCTCAGGAAATCATGGCCAACCTCGAGATCGCCCCGACTCGGCGCCTTCGTGGCCTGGGTGATCGCCAGCGTGACGCCCTGCTGGCTCACTTCAGCTGACACTGCCTCGGGAACCGCACCGCACCGCCGTTCGGGGTGCGGTGCGGTTTTCCGTTGAAGGACCCCCGACACCTCGCCCTCTGTGCAACCACTGGGTTGCACAACGGCGATCAATGTGCAACCCTGGGGTAGCACATATGCGGCGAGGTGAGGATGATCATGAGCACTTCCGAGGTGTCGACCGACCGGATCGAACGCGAAATCTTCATCACGGCCCCAGTGGAGCGGGTGTACCGGCTGGTAAGCGAGCCCGGCTGGTTCATCGGTGACGGAGACCCGAGTGCACGCACCATCGTTCGTGAGGGCGACGTCTACGTGGTCGAATACCCGCCGTACGGACGGTTCCCCGTTCTGCCCGTCCGGGCCGACGCTCCGCACTACGTCTCGTTCCGTGGGGGAGACGAGCCTGGTACGCCCCTGAACGAGGGCAACTCCACGCTGGTCGAATTCTTCCTGTCCGAGCACCGTGACGGCACGATGCTGCGGGTCGTCGAGAGTGGATTCGACGCACTGTATGCGAGTGCAGAACGGCGGGCTGCCGCTCTCGACGACAATTCCCGAGGCTGGGAAATGCAGCTCGCGATCGCAAAGCGGGACGCCGAGCGGTTGTAGCGAACGATTGGTGCGCGTGTTGCAGCGTCAACTGCGCGGTCCGCGGCGAGTTGGGGGCATACTCGACATAGAGGCCGGACCGAATCTCGGGAACCCGGAGATGTGTACACGGCCCCCACCCGCTTCAATCAGCGGAACTGCCGCGGCCCGCTACGGCAGACGAACCGGAGGAAACCTTGACCCACCAGCATGTGCAGCTCTTCTCCGAGCAGCACCCGCCCGCCGGAACCACGCCCCTCCCGCGTGGAGACGAGGGCGACGAGCCGGCGCAGTCCGTGGACGCCCACCATCCCACGGCAACCGAGATTCACCTCACACTGTTCAGCGACCGGTAGAGAGCAGCAGTCGGCAGCCCGATACCGCAGTCGGTCGCTCTCGGCGGCCCGCACGTTCGAGGGCCGCGTCCGCGTTCACTAGACTCGACGGGTGACCAGTGCAGCTCCCGAAAATTCCCAGAACCGCGCCGATGCCCTCCCGAAGAGCTGGGATCCCAGCTCCGTCGAGGCCGACCTGTATCAGGGCTGGGTAGACGCCGGTTACTTCCGTGCCGATCCTTCCAGCAGCAAGCCCGGTTACTCCATCGTGCTGCCGCCGCCCAACGTGACCGGCAGTCTGCACATGGGTCACGCACTCGACCACACGCTGATGGACGCCCTGAGTCGCCGCAAGCGCATGCAGGGTTACGAAGTGTTGTGGCTGCCCGGCATGGACCACGCCGGCATCGCCACGCAGAGCGTGGTGGAAAAGCAGCTCGCCGCCGACGGCAAAACGAAGGAAGATTTCGGCCGCGAACTCTTCATCGAGAAGGTCTGGGACTGGAAGCGCGAGTCCGGCGGAACCATCGGTGGGCAGATGCGCCGCATCGGCGACAGCGTCGACTGGAGCCGCGACCGTTTCACCATGGACGAGGGACTGTCCCGGGCAGTCCAGACCATGTTCAAGCGGATGTACGACGACGGACTCATCTACCGGGCCGAGCGTCTCGTCAACTGGTCGCCCGTGCTGCAGACCGCCATCTCCGACATCGAGGTGAAGTTCGAGGACGTCGAGGGCGAGCTGGTGTCGCTTCGTTACGGCTCGTTGAACGACGACGAACCGCACGTCGTGGTCGCCACCACCCGCGTGGAGACGATGCTCGGTGATACCGCCGTGGCCGTCCACCCGGACGACGAGCGGTACAAGCACCTGATCGGAACGACGCTCGAGCACCCCTTCACGGGGCGCGACATCCCGATCATCGCGGACGAGTACGTCGATCCCGAATTCGGTACCGGCGCAGTGAAGATCACCCCGGCGCACGACCCCAACGACTTCGAGATGGGTCTTCGGCACAACCTGCCGATGCCGACCATCATGGACAAGACCGGCAAAATTGCCGACACAGGAACTCAATTCGACGGACTCGATCGTTTCGACGCGCGGGTCAAGGTGCGGGAGGCGCTGGCCGAGCAGGGCCGCGTTGTCGCCGAGAAGCGCCCCTATCTCCACAGTGTCGGCCATTCGGAGCGCAGCGGTGAGTCCATCGAACCGCGCCTGTCGCTGCAGTGGTGGGTCAAGGTCGAGTCCCTCGCGAAGGCGGCCGGCGATGCGGTTCGCAACGGCGACACCGTGATCCACCCGACGAGCCAGGAGCCGCGATGGTTCGCCTGGGTCGACGACATGCACGACTGGTGCATTTCGCGCCAGCTGTGGTGGGGCCACCGGATTCCCATCTGGTACGGACCTGACGGTCAGGTGGAATGCTTCGGGCCCGACGAGACCGTGCCCGAGGGCTGGGAGCAGGATCCCGATGTTCTCGACACCTGGTTCTCTTCCGGACTGTGGCCGTTCTCGACCATGGGCTGGCCGGAAAAGACCCCCGAGCTCGAAAAGTTCTATCCCACCAGCGTTCTCGTCACCGGGTACGACATCCTCTTTTTCTGGGTGGCGCGGATGATGATGTTCGGCACCTACGTGTCGGAGGACGAAGCCCTTGCGGCCGGAAAGTCCGGCCCGCAGGTTCCGTTCGAGGACGTTTTCCTGCACGGCCTCGTCCGCGACCAATTCGGCAAGAAGATGTCGAAGTCGCGGGGCAATGGCATCGATCCCCTCGACTGGGTCGACCGCTTCGGCGCCGATGCGCTCCGGTTCACTCTCGCTCGCGGTGCCAACCCCGGGAGCGACCTGTCGGTCGGTGAGGATCACGCGCAATCGTCGCGGAACTTCGCCACCAAATTGTTCAACGCGACCAAGTTCGCGTTGATGAACGGCGCTGCGCCCGCTCCGCTTGCCGATCGTGGGGAGCTGACCGACGCCGACCGGTGGATCCTCGACCGTCTCGAGCAGGTGCGCGGTGAGGTCGATGCAGCTTTCGACCGTTACGAGTTCAGCAAGGCCTGCGAGGCGCTGTTCCACTTCGCGTGGGATGAGGTCTGCGACTGGTACCTCGAGTTGGCCAAGGTGCAGTTCGCCGAGAACGACACCGTTGCCTCGACCACCCGAAGCGTTCTGGGCACCGTGCTGGACGCAGTGCTCCGGCTGCTGCATCCGGTGATCCCGTTCGTCACCGAAACGCTGTGGAAGGCGCTGACGGGCGGTGAATCCGTCGTTGTCGCAGAATGGCCGCAGAGCACCGGAGCGGAGGCGGATCCGGTTGCAGCCCAGCGCATCGAGGACATGCAGCGCCTCGTGACCGAGGTGCGCCGTTTCCGCAGCGATCAGGGGCTCAAGCCCTCGCAGCGCGTGCCTGCCCGCGTGAGCGGCATCGTGGAGGCGGATCTGAACACCCAGGTCGCCGCCATCACGTCGCTGGCACGGCTGACGGCGCCGGAGGAGGGTTTCGAGGTATCGGCGTCCGTCGAGGTGCGCCTGAGCAAGGGCACCGTCACCGTCGACCTCGACACCTCCGGCAACGTCGACCTCGGCGCGGAGAAGGCCCGGCTCGAGAAAGACCTCGCTGCGGCGGAGAAGGAACTCTCGGGCACTGCCGCAAAGCTGTCCAACGAGGCCTTCCTGGCGAAGGCTCCCGACGCTGTCGTAGAGAAGATCCGCACCCGCCGGCAGATCGCCACCGAAGAGATCGAACGCATCACCAAGCGACTGAAGGAGCTGGAAGGCGCGTGACCTCGCCCGACTCCACACCGGAGAAAGTCAGCCCGGTCGACCTCGCCGAACTGGCATTGGTCGAGGCGGAACTCGACAAACGCTGGCCCGAGACGAAGATCGAACCCTCGCTCACTCGCATCGCAGCGTTGATGGACGTGCTCGGTTCGCCACACAGGGGATACCCCGCTATCCATGTCACCGGAACCAACGGCAAGACGTCGGTGACGCGGATGATCGATGCCCTGCTGACCGCACTGCACCGCCGGACGGGACGCACCACCAGTCCCCACCTGCAGCTCGCCACGGAGCGGATCAGTATCGACGGGCGTCCGGTGTCACCCCGGCGGTACGTCGACACGTATCGCGAGATCGAACCCTACGTCCAGATGATCGACCAGCAGTCGGAAGCTGCGGGTGGGCCGCGGATGAGCAAGTTCGAAGTACTCACCGCGATGGCCTACTCGGCCTTCGCCGAAGCGCCGGTCGATGTCGCAGTGGTGGAGGTGGGTCTCGGCGGGCGCTGGGATGCGACGAATGTGATCGACGGCGAGGTCGCCGTGATCACACCTGTCAGCCTCGACCATGCCGAGTATCTCGGCGACGATCTCGCCGGAATTGCCGCGGAGAAGGCCGGGATCATCAAGAAGGGTCGCGAGGATGCCCTCGTGCCGCGCGACGCGGTCGCCATCATCGCCGAGCAGACGCCCGAGGTCATGGACGTGCTCCTACGCCGAGCCGTGGAGGTCGACGCTGCCGTGGCTCGGGAAGGGGCCGAATTCACTGTCCTGGCGCGGCAGATCGCCGTCGGGGGTCAGCAGTTGGAACTGCAGGGCCTCGGCGGCGTGTACACGGACATCTTCCTGCCACTACACGGAGAACATCAGGCGCGCAACGCCTCTCTCGCACTGGCTGCCGTCGAGGCGTTCTTCGGTGCCGGCCCCGACCGCCAACTCGATCAGGAGGCGATTCGGGCGGCCTTCGCCTCGGTGGTCAACCCCGGTCGCCTCGAGCGTGTGCGCAGCGCCCCCACCGTCTTCCTCGACGCCGCCCACAACCCCGACGGCGCACGGGCGCTCGCCGCGGCGCTCACCGCCGAGTTCGACTTCCGCAAGCTCGTCGGGGTCGTCAGCGTCATGGGGGACAAGGACGTCGAGGGCATCCTCGCAGCGCTGGAGCCCGTTTTCGACGAACTTGTGGTGACCCACAACGGCTCGCCTCGCGCCATGGACGTCGAGGACCTCGCCAATCGGGCGGTCGCGAAATTCGGTGACGAGCGCGTCGTCGTGTCTCCCACTCTCGCGGATGCGCTGGAGACAGCCATCGGTCTGGCCGAGGAAGTTGCGGAACCGGGTGAGGCAGTATCGGGTGCGGGCGTGGTGGTCACCGGATCCGTGGTGACCGCCGGTTCGGCCCGCACCCTCTTCGGAAAGGACCCAGCGTGAGCGAGCCAGATTCGAGTGCCCCGGACTTCGGCCCGCCGGCCAAGGATCCCTGGAAAGGTTTCCGCGGTGTGGTCGCCGGATCGCTGGTTCTCGAAGCGATCGTCGTGCTCCTCGCCCTGCCCGTCGTCGCCACCGTGGGTGGGGGAATCACCTGGGTGTCGGGTTCCTACTTGGTGGGTCTCGCCGTGCTGATGATCCTCGGAGCCGGCTTGCAAGGCCGGTCCTGGGCTATGACCTACAACCTCTTGCTGCAGGTCGCGCTCCTTTTCGGCTTCTTCGTGCACGTGTCGATCGGCGCGGTCGGCGTGGTCTTCGCCATCCTGTGGGGATACCTTCTCTACTTTCGGAAGAATGTCCGAGAAAGAATGGAGCGGGGCCTGCTTCCTGGGCAACGGGACTGACCATTTAGGCTGTCCGCCGTGACTGAGCGCACCCTTGTACTGATCAAGCCTGATGCTGTTGCCCGCGGATATGTAGGAGAAATCCTCGGTCGGATCGAGCGGAAGGGTTTGACGATCTCTGCGCTCGACCTGCGCACCGCACCCACCGACGTCGCGGCAACCCACTACGCCGAGCACGAAGGACGTCCCTTCTACCCGAGCCTGCTCGAGTTCATCACCTCGGGACCGCTCGTCGCGGCGGTACTCGAGGGTCCGCGGGCAATCGCAGCGTTCCGTCAGCTGGCCGGCGGCACCGACCCCGTGGAGAAGGCATTGCCGGGAACGATCCGCGGCGACTTCGGGCTGGAAGCCCAGCATAATCTGGTTCACGGTTCCGACTCGGTCGAGTCGGCCGAGCGGGAGATCGGCCTCTGGTTCCCGCACCTCGCCTCACGCTGACCAATACTTCCCCGCCGCGGCGTGGCGTCCGTCAGAACGTGTTGCAGACGGATCGGTGCGCCGCTGGCACGGAGTGCGGCACACGTGTGGGATACTGAGGGCGGTTGAACCGCAAATTGTGCTTCACGCGGCTTCGACCGGATGACACCTCGGCTCGATGCCCTTCATCGCTGCCCCTACGTCAACAGGAAGTACCTGGGCGTATCGGCAAGCTGGATGATCAGGCGCTCGCGCCGCGGACTCCCGCCATCCGCAAGGCACTACATGGATGTGCAGTGAAAACGGACACTGCATGCGCCGTGTGGAGCGAGACCAGACAATCTCGCGCTCACAGCAGTGGCGCGAGTACACACACTGCGCCCTCGCGTGGCCGCGTGACATTCCCAGACAGGGGAGTGGACGCGCCCGGGGGCTGAGGAGACTACGTGGCCGATCAAGCGCCGCCCACAAATTCAGAACCGAACGCCGACAGCGCAGGACGTACGGTTCCTGTTCTTCCGGAAAAGATGCGCGTCCACGCTCTGGCCAAGATCCTGGGCGTCACCAGCAAGCAGGTTCTCGCCGAGGCTGCGGCCCTCGGAACCGAACTGCGCAGCGCGCAGTCCAGTCTTCAACGTGAGGTAGCCGAGCGCGTGTACGCAGCGTTCGCGCCCACCGACGTCCCTGAGCCGGCGGTCGAGGCCGAACCGGCCGTTCCTGAGCCCGAGCAGGCGGCTGAACCAGAACCGGCAGTCGCCGCTGAGCAGGCCGTTTCCGAACCGGAGCAGGCCGTCGAAGCCGAGTCGGTAGCTGCAGCCGAGCCGACAGCTGAAGCCGAGCCGGCGGCGGCGGTCGAGGACGCCGCACCCGAGGCGAGCGCGCCCGACCAGGTACGGGCTGAGAAGGAACTCGGCCGCGACCTGTTCACGACCTCCGCGTACGAGGTCGAAGCCCCCGCAGCGGAGCCCGGCCCCGAGACCACTCCCGCCGTCGCGCAGGTTCCGTTGTTCCTGCAGCCCGACCCCGCTGCGGTCGAGACGCCGCGTCGTCGTCGCAGCCGTCGGGACGCAGGAACGCCGGACGCCGCTTCCGAGCAGGCGCAACCCGCCCCCGAGAAGCGGGACGTCCCCGCTGAGCCCGCACGGTCCGCCGACACCGGAACCACAGAAGCCGAATCCGACGATGCCGATGCCGATGGCGACCAGCCGCGCCGCCGCCGCCGGGGACGCCGGGGCCGTGGCCGCGGCCGCGGCGAGCAGCAGAACGAGCAGGGCACCGAGACCGACTCCGACACCGAGTCCTCGGACACTGTCGACACGGTCGAGCAGACAGGGGAAGAGAAGGCGGGGGACGAGAAGACCGCCGACAAGCCTGCCCGCGAATCCGCCGACGCAGCCGAGAAGGAGCCGGCCGAGGCCGCGGAGTCGGACGAGACGGATTCGGATCAGACCGGTGACGAAGAGTCCGGCGACGCCGACTCGGACGGTTCGAGCCGTCGCCGTCGCCGCCGTCGTCGGCGCAAGTCGGGTACCGATGCTTCCGGCGAGAGCGTTTCCGAGGACGATCCGCCCAATACCGTCGTCCACGAGCGTGAACCCCGCAACAAGAGCCGGGCGAAGGACGAAGTCCAAGGCATCACCGGGTCGACACGACTCGAGGCGAAGCGTCAGCGTCGCCGCGACGGTCGCGATGCCGGCCGCCGTCGCCCGCCGATTCTCACCGAATCCGAATTCCTGGCTCGCCGCGAGGCGGTGGACCGCGTCATGGTGGTCCGTGACCGGATCGCCACCGGGCAGCCCCACGCCACCACGCAGGTTGCGGTTCTCGAGGACGGGGTTCTCGTCGAGCACTTCGTGACCACGTCCGCGTCGGCCTCGATGGTCGGGAATGTGTACCTCGGACGCGTCCAGAACGTTCTGCCCAGCATGGAGGCGGCGTTCATCGACATCGGCCGCGGCCGTAACGGCGTGTTGTACGCGGGTGAGGTCAACTGGGAGGCCGCCGGGCTCGGCGGGAACTCCCGCAAGATCGAGCAGGCGCTCAAGCCGGGCGACCAGGTCCTCGTGCAGGTGAGCAAGGATCCGGTCGGGCACAAGGGTGCGCGGCTGACCACGCAGATCAGCCTGGCCGGCCGATTCCTCGTGTATGTGCCGGGCGGCACCTCCACCGGAATCAGCCGCAAGCTGCCCGACACCGAACGCAAGCGTCTCAAGGACATCCTCCGCGACATCGTTCCGGCGGACGCCGGTGTGATCATCCGCACCGCTTCCGAAGGTGTGAGCGAGGAAGAGCTGGCGCGTGACGTCACCCGTCTGCAGGAGCAGTGGGCCGGAATCGAAGAGCAGGCCGCCAAGGCGGACGCCGGCAAGTCCGGGAATCCGCAGGCCCTCTACGAGGAGCCGGACCTGCTGGTCAAGGTGATTCGCGACCTGTTCAACGAGGACTTCTCCAGACTCGTCATCGAGGGTGAGAAGGCGTGGTCGACGGTCGAGTCCTACATCAAGTCCGTGGCTCCCGACCTCTTGCCGCGGCTCGAGCAGCACACCGGACACAACGGTGTCGACGTCTTCGAAGCGCACCGCATCGACGAGCAACTTGCCAAGGCACTTGACCGCAAGGTGTGGTTGCCGTCGGGTGGCACGCTCGTGATCGATCGCACCGAGGCCATGACCGTGGTCGACGTCAACACCGGCAAGTTCACGGGTGCCGGCGGCAACCTCGAGGAGACCGTCACCCGTAACAACCTCGAAGCCGCCGAGGAGATCGTGCGGCAGATGCGCCTGCGCGACATCGGCGGCATGATCGTCGTCGACTTCATCGACATGGTGCTCGAATCGAACCGGGACCTGGTGCTGCGGCGTCTCACCGAGGCCCTGGGCCGCGACCGCACCCGCCACCAGGTGTCGGAGGTCACGTCCCTCGGCCTGGTGCAGATGACCCGCAAGAAGTTGGGTACCGGCCTCGTCGAGGCGTTCTCCACCACCTGTGAGCACTGCCACGGACGAGGAATCATCGTCCACGCCGAGCCGATCGACGCGAAGGTCTCCGAGGACAACGGGGCACGGGGGTCCTCCCGCGGCGACGCCGGCGGCTCCCGCAAGAAGCGCGGTCGCGACAAGTCCTCCGGTGCCGATGTGTCGCCGACGCCCCCGCAGGAGGCTGTCGTCCCGGCCGTGGATGCCACCGTGAAGCGGGCGCATCCGGTGGCTCTGGCCATGGCCCACCACCATCACGAGGACGCGGCAGCGCCCGAGCGGCCCCGCGAAACGGCAGCGCACGACGCACCTCGTGACGAGGCTGTGCACGACGCATCTCGTGACGAGGCTGTGCACGACGCATCTCGTAACGAGGCTGTGCACGACGCGCCTTCTGCCGAGGCGGCGCAGGTGGATGCTCCGGCCGCGGAGGTCGCCGAGGCTACGGAGCAACCGTTCGTCGCTTCTACCGCGGCGGAGCAGACGACGGACGGGACGCCCACGGCGGACCTGGCCGGAATCGAAGAGGCCGTTGCCGAGGCACCGGCGGCAGTCGCCGGCGAAGCGGTGACGGCACCGGAACCCGTGGTCGAGCCCGTGACGCCCGAAACTGCGGTGACACCGGAACCTGCTGTCGCGCAGGAACCTGCTGTGACATCCGGACCCGTGACTCCGCAGCGGCGTCGTAGTCGCCGAGTATCGAGGGCAGCGGCCGCACCGGTGTCCGAAACCCCGGCAGCGGGCACCGTCTTCGTGATTCCTGCCTCGTCGGAGTCGGAATCGGAGTCTCGGTCGGAGAGGGCTCCGGAATCAACTCCGGAACCGGCGATGTCCACATCGGCGCCGAGCGGGTCGGCCGGTTCCTCGCCCTCCGGCACGGGTGTGCAGCCTGCGCCTCGTCGGCAGCGTCGTCGCGCAGCGGCGCGTCCCGCCGGTCCGCCGGTGGACGCCGACAACTGATCAGAGGCTGCGGGAAGGCAATCCGCCCAGTTTGTATGGAACGGTTGCCTTCCTGTAACCTTGACCAGTCGCTACTCGGCGATAAGGGTCAGCTGTGCCTTCACTTGTGAAGGCTGCGCGATCTCGACCGAGCTAGCCGTACCAACAGACCAGTCGCGCACTTCGTGGCGCGAGCAAGTTCGAAGAAGCAAGGGGTAGCCCTCCGATGGCAACGTACGCGATCGTCAAGACCGGCGGAAAGCAGTACAAGGTCGCTGTTGGTGACCTCGTCAAGGTCGAGAAGATCGAGGGTGAGCCCGGCACTGCTGTCTCGCTTGCTCCGGTTCTCGTCGTCGACGGATCCGATCTGACGACCGACGCCGACAAGCTGGCCAACATCTCGGTCACCGGCGAGGTCGTCGAGCACACCAAGGGCCCGAAGATCCGCATTCACAAGTTCAAGAACAAGACCGGCTACCACAAGCGTCAGGGCCACAGGCAGAAGCTGACGGTCCTCAAGGTCACCGGTATCAAGTAACTAGAGCTTCAGAGCTGATTTCACCCGAGGAGGGTCAAGAAACATGGCACATAAGAAGGGTGCATCCAGCTCCCGTAACGGGCGCGATTCAAATGCACAGCGACTCGGCGTGAAGCGCTTCGGCGGTCAGTCCGTCAGCGCCGGCGAGATCCTGGTGCGTCAGCGCGGAACCCACTTCCACCCCGGCGTCAACGTCGGACGTGGCGGCGACGACACGCTCTTCGCTCTCTCCGCCGGTGCCGTCGAGTTCGGCACCAAGCGTGGACGCAAGACCGTGAACATCGTTCCGGCGGCGGCAGAGGCCTAGTCCTGCCGCGAGTATGTACCGTCCTGACATAGGACGTACCAAGCTCCCGAATAGGGGCGGACCAGGGTCGAGATACCCGGTCCGCCCCTATTGTTTTTTTCAGAGTTCATTTATTGACTGAGGAAGGATCCGGCAGTCATGTCCCGATTCATCGACCGCGTCGTGCTGCACGTCAGCGCCGGCAAAGGCGGCAACGGCTGCGCCTCCGTACACCGGGAGAAGTTCAAGCCGCTCGGCGGCCCGGACGGCGGTAACGGCGGGCGTGGCGGTGACGTGGTGCTCGAGGTGGACGGCAATGTCCACACCCTCCTCGACTTCCACTTCCATCCCCATGCGAAGGCCACCAACGGCAAGCAGGGGATGGGAAGTAACCGGGACGGCGCCCAAGGTGAAGACCTCGTCCTGAAGGTCCCCGACGGCACCGTCGTCCTCGACGAGAACGGCAAGGTTCTCGCCGACCTCATCGGTATCGGCACCCGGTTCGAGGCCGCCCAGGGTGGGCGTGGTGGGCTAGGAAACGCCGCGCTGTCTTCCAAGGCACGCAAGGCGCCCGGCTTTGCCCTCCTCGGTGAGGACGGCGTCGAACGCGAGCTCGTCCTCGAACTCAAGTCTGTCGCCGACGTCGGGCTCGTAGGCTTTCCCTCGGCCGGCAAGTCCTCCCTCGTGTCCGTGCTCTCGGCGGCAAAGCCCAAGATCGCCGACTACCCGTTCACCACTCTCGTCCCCAACCTCGGTGTCGTGTCCAGCGGTGACACCACCTTCACAGTCGCCGACGTGCCCGGGTTGATCCCCGGGGCGAGCGAGGGCCGTGGCCTGGGGCTGGACTTTCTGCGTCACCTCGAGCGCTGTGCTGTGCTGGCGCATGTCGTCGACTGTGCGACCCTCGACCCCGGTCGTGACCCGATCTCCGACATCGACGCCCTCGAAGCTGAGCTCGCGGCCTACAAACCCGCGCTGTCCAGCGACGCCAGCCTCGGTGACCTCGCCGATCGTCCTCGCATCGTGGTCCTCAACAAGGCCGACATTCCGGAAGCTGCGGAGCTGGCCGAGATGGTCACCCCCGACCTCGAGGCCCGCGGTTGGCCGGTGTTCACGATCTCCGCGGTGAGCCGCGAAGGATTGCGTCCGCTGATCTTCGCGTTGGCGAAACTTGTCGAGGAGTACCGCACGGCGCATCCGCCGGAAGTCCCCAAGCGGCCCGTGATTCGCCCGATTGCCAACAAGGACAACAGCTTCAGCGTTATAGCCGACCCGGAGGTGCCCGGCGGCTTCATCGTCCGGGGAACACGTCCCGAGCGCTGGGTGCGGCAAACCCAGTTCGACAACGACGAGGCTGTGGGTTACCTGGCCGACCGTCTCGCTCGACTCGGAGTGGAGGACGCCCTCGTCAAGCAGGGAGCCGAACCCGGCGCGTCCGTCACGATCGGTGACGTGAGTTTCGACTGGGAACCTCAGACGCCCGCAGGTGTCGATCTCACTCGCACCGGCCGCGGTACCGACCCACGTCTCGATCAGGTGGAACGTATCGGCGCGTCGGAGCGCAAGCACGCACACAGGATCCGTCGCGGTCTCGAAGGCCTCGACCCCGAAGAGCAGTGAGCGCCACCCGGCGCACGATTGCGTCGGCCGACAGCATTGTCGTGAAGATCGGATCGTCGGCGCTGACCAGTCTGGTCGGCGGACTCGACGTGGGTCGTCTCGATGCGCTGGCCGACGCAATCGAGGCACGGATGCGTGCCGGTTCCGACGTGATCGTGGTGTCGTCCGGTGCCGTCGGCGCCGGTCTGGCGCCACTGGGGCTCACGCGGCGACCGCGCGACCTGGCCACCAAGCAGGCCGCCGCAAGTGTCGGGCAGCTGGCCCTGGCCCACGCCTGGGGAACGTCCTTCTCCCGGTACGGCCGAACCGTGGGGCAGGTGCTGCTCACCGCCGACGACATCGCACGCCGTGCGCAGCATCGCAATGCCCAGCGGACCCTGGACCGTCTGCGGGCGCTGCATGCCGTGGCGATCGTCAATGAGAACGACACCGTCGCCACCGCCGAACTCCGGTTCGGTGACAACGACCGCCTCGCTGCACTCGTGGCGCACCTGGTCGGTGCCGACGCCCTCATCCTGTTGTCGGACGTCGACGGTCTCTACGACGGCGATCCACGCAAGGGGAACGCCACCCTGATCCCGGAAGTGAACAGCCCCGAGGACCTCGACGGAGTGGTCGCCGGTTCGGGTGGTGCCCTCGGGACGGGCGGCATGGCGTCCAAACTGTCCGCGGCCCGTCTCGCCTCGGATGCCGGTGTGCCGGTGTTGCTCGCGGCAGCCTCGGAGGCGGGTACGGCGCTGCAGGACGCGGCCGTGGGAACAGCTTTCGCGGCCCGGCCCACCCGGCTGTCCGCACGCAAGTTCTGGGTGCGGCATGCCGCGGACGAACAGGGAATCCTCCACATCGACGAGGGCGCGGTTCGTGCCGTCGTCACCAAGCGGCGGTCGCTGCTGCCCGCCGGGATCACTGCCGTTTCGGGCCGGTTCTACGGCGGCGACGTGGTTTCCCTGCTCGGCCCCGAGGAGCGTCCCGTAGCGCGGGGCGTGGTGGCCTACGACTCCACCGAGATCAACGACATCCTGGGGAAGTCGACAACCGAATTGCCGCCGGAGATGCAGCGACCTGTGGTGCACGCCGACGACCTCGTTCCGCTCTGACGGGGGTGCCTGTCACGCTGACATCGCGGTGGATGCGTCGAGCAGCGCCCGCAGCGCGTCCGAGCAACCCGCATCGAGTGTGAGGGTGGCGAACTCGTCACCTCTCGTCGACCCGCGGTTGACGATCACGATCGGTATCGAGCGCTTGGCGGCGTGCCGGACGAACCGTAGTCCCGACATGACGGTGAGCGACGAACCGGCCACCAGCAGCGCTTCCGCTTCGTCGACCACGGCGTAGGCAGCCTCGACCCTCGGCTTGGGGACCGACTCGCCGAAGTACACGATGTCCGGTTTCAGGAGCCCGCCGCAGGCCTCACAGTCGACCATCCGGAAATGCTCCGTGCTGGTGACGACGGCGTCCGCATCCGGTGCGATCTCGACTCCCTCCGCGGCGGCCACGGTCTCGGCGAACCCGGGGTTGGCTCGCTCGAGACTCTCGGCCAGTGTTGCCCGCGAGATCAGTGCACCGCACGACAGACAACGCACCTGTGCGTACGTGCCATGTAGATCGATGACCCGGCGACTGCCTGCCTTGGTGTGGAGCAGATCCACGTTCTGCGTGATCACCGCGTGCACGGCGCCGGCGCGTTCGAGACCGGCCAGGGCCCGATGACCGGCGTTGGGCCGGGCGGCGTCCATGTGCCGCCAGCCGAGATGATTCCGGGCCCAGTAGTGACGACGGAAGTCGGGGTCGCCGGTGAATTGCTGGAAGGTCATCGGGTTGCGCGGGGGAGAGTCGGGACCCCGGTAGTCGGGGATTCCGGAATCCGTGGAAATGCCGGCGCCGGTGACCACACACAGGCGCCGGCCGCTGAGTACGTCGAGCAGTCGGTCGAACACGCACTCCAGGGTAGCGCCGGGTCAGTAACCGACGACCGGATCGATCAGGGCGGTGAGCCGCTCACCGGCGACGAAACGGGTGACGTTCAACGCCACATGATCGGCGAAAGCGGGCGGACGCACGGACGGCGGGTTGGAATCGTGGGGGGTGATGATCACATTGGGCAGTTCCCAGAGCGGGTGACCGTCGGGAAGCGGCTCCGGATCCGTGACATCGAGTCCGGCGCCGCCGATGCTGCCGTTCCGCAATGCCTGCACGAGGGCATCGGTGTCGATGAGCGACCCGCGGGCCACGTTGATCACCCACGACGTCGACTTCATCTGAGCCAGTTCGGCGCCGCTCACCAGGTGATGTGTCGCGGACGTGGCGGGCGCCCCGATGACGAAATGGTCGGCCCGCGGCCACACCTCGTTCAACCTGGTGGTCGGAAGCGTTTCGATGGCACCCGGAACGGGGCTGCCCGAGCGATTCACGGCGATCACGTCGGCTCCTAGCGAGGCCAGCATGGGAATGAGTGCCCGGCCGATTCCGCCTGCGCCCACCATGGCGACCATCGCACCGCGCAGGGTGCCGACCTTGGAGTAGAAATCGTGCTGACGCCACGTTCGGGCCGCCATGTGTTCCGGCAGTGCCCTCACTCCGGCCAGGAGGAGCGTCAGGGCATGTTCGGCGACGGTGGCCGCGAACGCACCCGCGGCCGACGTCCACATGATCTGGGTATCGGGTGTGATGAGTTTCGCATCGAACCACTGCTCGACTCCGGCGGAATCGAGCTGCACCCACCGAATATTGTCCGGGAGCGGGTCGGGAAACCCGATCGGGCCCGCGGTCCACACCAACGCATCGGCGGACTCGAAGGGCGATAGACGGGCGCCGCCCCGGCGCACCGCGTCCTCGAGGAGCGGGTCCGGGGCGGGTCCGATGGCAACAGCTGGAACAGCAACGTCGTCGGCCATGGTTCGACGCTACGCGGGAACCTCGATCAACGGGTAGACACCATTCTCGTCGTGCACCTCACGTCCCGTCACGGGCGGGTTGAACACGCAGAGCATGCGCATTTCGGTCTCCGGCTCGACGCGGTGCCGTTCGTGCCCGTTCAGCAGGTACATCGATCCGGGGCCGAGGTCGTAAACCTTGTCGTTGTCGAGGTCGACCAATTTGCCCGTGCCCTCGACCAGCCACACGGCCTCGACATGGTTGGCGTAGTGGAACTCGTTGACAGTTCCCGCCTTGATCGTGGTTTCGTGGAAGGAGAAGCCCACCTTGTCACCGCCGAGGACGATGCGCTTGCTGCGCCAATTGCCGTCCTCGCTGGTGATGTCGCGCTCGGTGTCGGTGATTTCTGCGGTGGTGCGAACGATCATGGGTACTCCCATCCTCTCTCTAGCTGCAAACCTTGCCGGTCGCCTCGGCGAGAATGCCGAGTCCGTGGTCGAGTTCCTCGTCGGTGATGGTGAGCGCCGGTAGCAGCTTGACCACCTCGTCGGAAGGTCCGGAGGTTTCGGCGAGCAGTCCCTCGTCGAAGGCGAGTTTGCAGACCTTGCCCGCATTTTCGGGCTCGTCGAAGACGAGACCCTGAACGAGGCCTCGACCGCGGGTGAAGACCTTGCCCTCGAACTGGTTGGACAGTGCGGTGAACGCCTGATGAATCTTCTCGCCCTTGGCCAGCGTCGACTGATGCAGGGCGTCGTCGGACCAGTACTGGTCCAAGGCCACTTTGGAGGTGACGAATGCGGGATTGTTGCCACGGAACGTGCCGTTGTGCTCGCCCGGACCCCACACGTCGAGTTCGCGTTTGAACAGCGTGAGCGCCATGGGGAGCCCGTAACCGCTGATCGACTTCGACAGGCAGACGATGTCGGGGGTGATCCCGGCGATCTCGAAGGAGAAGAACGGGCCGGTGCGTCCGCAACCCATCTGAACGTCGTCGACGATCAGCAGGATGTCACGCTCGGCGCACAGCTCCGCCAAGGCGCGGAGCCACTCGGCCCGAGCAACGTTGACGCCACCTTCGCCCTGAACGGTTTCGACGATCACGGCGGCCGGACGGTTCAGGCCACTGCCCGAGTCGTCGAGGACCCGGGAGAACCAGTGGAAGTCCTCGGTGACCCCGTCGAAGTAGTTGTCGAACGGCATCGGAGTGGCGTGCACCAGCGGGATGCCGGCCCCGGCACGTTTCATCGAGTTACCGGTGACCGAGAGCGCGCCGAGCGTCATGCCGTGGAACGCGTTGGTGAAGTTGATGATCGACGAACGGCCCGTGACCTTACGGGCAAGCTTCAGCGCGGCCTCGACGGTATTGGTGCCGGTGGGCCCGGGGAACTGGACTTTGTAGTCGAGGCCCCGCGGCTTCAGGATCTTGTCCTCGAAGGTCTCGAGCAGTTCGCGTTTCGCGACGGTCGACATGTCGAGACCGTGAGTGATTCCGTCACCGACGATGTAGTCGACGAGTGCCGATTTGAGCACCGGGTTGTTGTGCCCGTAGTTGAGCGAGCCGGCGCCGGCGAAGAAGTCGAGGTAGTCCTTGCCGTTCTCGTCGCGAATCCACGATCCGGACGCCGTTTCGAAAACGGTCGGCCACCCGCGGCTGTAACTGCGAACCTCGGATTCGAGGCTCTCGAAGATATCGGTATGAGCGTTAGTCGTACTGGTGTCAGTCATGTTGCTGCATTCCTCCGGGGCATGCTCTTAGCCGATCGTGTACAGATCTTCGGCTTCGTGTCCATCGGGAAAATCGTTGGGCGAGAATAACGTCTGCTTGGTGATCGCCGTATCTCGGCGACGCGCCAATGCGGTGAACAGCGCGATCGATGCCTCGTTGTCGGGGCTGATCGTCGTCTCGAGATGGGTGATCCCTTCAGGCGCAAGACGATCGAGCAAGGCGCCCAGCATGCGTCCGGCAATTCCCTTGCCACGCTGGTCTGCGTCTACGGCGACCTGCCAGACAAACAGTGTCGCCGGGGATTCGGGGCGGATGTAGCCCGAAACGAATCCCACTGCTCGTTCGTCGACCACTGCGACGATCGACGTGCGGCTGAAATCTCTGCACCACAACAGGTAGGCATAACTCGAGTTGAGGTCGAGCACTTCCGTGTTCCTGGCGATCTCCCAGAGCCGGACTCCATCAGAGATCTGTGGACTTCGAAACAACACCGCGTCCGGCGCGGTGGTCGGGATGGCACTCTTCTGAACAGGCGTCATTGGAAAAACCAACCTAACAACCATCTATGCCGATTTCACGTGCGTCGCGAAATTGGCCCGTCCGGGCACAGAGCCTTCGCAGGTGAGACGGGCAATGTGACGCTGATCACGTTATGTAACTTTTCGGTGATCCGCAAGCGACACACTTGTCCTTTTCGAGATCTCGTGGCAGTCGACAGCCCTGGGGAGTCACTTCACGGCTGCCAGGGCGAAAGGCAGCACCGAGGTGGCGCCCGCCGCCCGCAGCGTGCGGGCAGCCATCGTCAGGGTCCAGCCGGTATCGGTGAGGGTGTCGACGAGCAGAACAGGCCCCGTGGAACCCGGAAGTTGAGGGGTTTCCCACGCGTCTGCCAGACCGGCCACCCGGTAGGCGGAGTTGGCCGCAGAGACCGGCGGATGGCCGGGTCGTTGCCTCAGGACTCCCAGGTGCTCGAGCCGTCCGATCTGGGCGAGCCGCTCCGCCAAGGAGGCCGCGAGAAGGGGATGGGTGGTCGATTCGACGGCCATGACGGCGGTGGGCCGCTGCGTCCAGTCCCACGATGCCAGCACGGCGATGCAGGCCTGCAAGACGTTCTCCGGTGCCGGACCGTCCGGTCCGTCCATCAGAGTGCGCAGTCGTTGTCCCCAGCCGAGGTCGGACAATCGGCCGAGGACACGACCCGGTTCCGGACCGTCCGTAATTTTCCCCGACAGCGCGACACCGAGCTTTCTGAGCCCCGAAGGCCACTGTTTCCGAGGCGCGAGGTCGATGCCCGGCCTCTCCAGCCGCGATCGGGTCTGAGCCACGGCGTCTGCATCCACAGCGGTGTCGTAGTGCTCGCCTGTGCAGTTGTCGCACCGACCGCAGTCGGACGCCCCCGCTACCAGTCCCGGGTCGTCGAGCTGCTCCCTCAGAAACGCCATCCGGCACGTGGTGATGCGTTGATAGTCGAGCATGGCCTGCTGCTCGGACTCACGGGCCCGTTCGAGACGTTCGTAGCGTTCGGCGTCGTAGGTCCATGGCTGCCCGGTTCCCACCCAGCCCCCACGGACCCGGCGAACCGCACCGTCGACATCGAGAACCTTCAACACCATCTCGAGCCGCGTCCGCCCCAGTTCCACCAGCGGCTCCAGGGCCTGTGTGGACTGCGGCCGGTCGGGGTCGAGAACCTCGATGACCCGCCGCACCATGTGCTCACGGGGAAACGCCACCGATGCGAAATAGCTCCAGATCTGCCGGTCTTCCGAGCCGGGGAGCAAGATCACTTCAGCGCGATCCGTGGAACGCCCCGCACGGCCCACCTGCTGATAGTACGAGATCGGGGACGACGGCGCACCGAGGTGCACCACGAATCCGAGGTCAGGCTTGTCGAAGCCCATGCCGAGCGCCGACGTAGCCACCAGGGCTTTCACGCGGTTGTCGAGTAGATCCTGCTCGAGGCCTTCCCGTTCGCCGGCATCCGTTTGTCCCGTATAGGCGGCGACGGTGTGCCCCTGCTCGGTGAGCAAGCTCGCCAGATCTCGTGCCGCCGACACCGTCAACGCATAGATGATCCCCGACCCGGGCAGGCTGTCGAGCTTCTGGGCGAGCCACGCGGCGCGGGCCGTGGCCTCAGGAATCTGCACCACCGACAGATGCAGCGATTCGCGTTCGAGCCCGCCGCGCAACACCAGCGTTTCGCCGCCGCCCACCCCGAGCTGGGTCGAGACATCGGTGACCACGCGGTCGTTTGCGGTGGCCGTGGTCGCAAGCACGGGAATACCCTGCCCGAGCTCGCCGATCAGCGTGCGGATGCGCCGATAGTCCGGGCGGAAGTCGTGGCCCCAGTCCGAGACGCAATGGGCTTCGTCGACGACGACCAGGCCGGCGTCGGCGGCGAGGGAAGGAAGAACCTGGTCGCGGAAGTCGGGGTTGTTCAGGCGTTCCGGGCTGACCAACAAGACATCCAGCTCTTGTGCCGCGACACGGGCGTGAATTTCGTCCCACTCCGTGACGTTGCCCGAGTTGATCGTGGCGGCCCGGACTCCCGCCCGTTCTGCCGACGCCACCTGATTCCGCATGAGGGCCAGAAGCGGCGACACGATGACGGTCGGCCCGTGCCCGTCGGCCCGCAACAGCTTGGCCGCGATGAAGTAGACAGCTGATTTACCCCACCCGGTCCGTTGGACGACGAGCGCGCGTCGCCGCCCCACGACGAGCGCCTCGATGGCAGTCCACTGGTCGTCCCGCAGCTGCGCTTCGGGTCCTGCCAGCTCTCGGAGCAGGCGTTCGGCCTCGTCGCGGAGTGCGGGCGTGGTGGCGGTGGTCATGTCCCCATGGTGCACGACTGCTGTGACACTCCACCTGCGGAGCGGGGGAACGGCCTGCTCAGCGGTGCAGAGCGGTCTCGATGGCGGTGTGGGTGGGGGAGGATGTCGAGGCTCCACGCCGGGTGGTCGCGAGTGCGCCTGCCGCGGTCGCGAACGGCAGTGCGGTCTCGGGGCCGCGCATCCACGACACCGCCAGAGCGCCTGCGAACGCGTCACCGGCACCCGTCGTGTCGACTACCTCGACCGAGGGGGCGTCGGCATGTACGGCGGCGCCGCCCGGGTTCGTGTACTCGGCGCCGGATCCGCCGAGCGTGGTCACCAGATGGGGGACGGCGGAAATCACGTCGGGCCCGAGTTGCGCGGCTTCTGTCTCGTTGACCACCAGCACATCGACGAGTGCTACGAGTTCTCGGGGAAGCGGCTGAGCAGGTGAGGGATTGAGCATCACCACCGTGTCGTGTTCGGCGGCGTGCGCGACTGCGGCGAGCACGGTCGCGACCGGTATCTCGAGTTGGCAGAGGAGCACGTCGGCGGCAGCGATGGCCTCGAGATCTGCCGGTTCGAGAGCAGTCAGAGTGCTGTTGGCGCCCGGGACCACCACGATGCTGTTCTGTCCGGCGGCGTCGACGGTGATGGTCGCGATTCCACTCGGCCCGTCGACCTCGCGCAGGTGGGTGGTGTCGACCTCGGCCTCGACGAGGGTTTGGCGCAGTTCGAGGGCGAACGTATCGGATCCGACGGCGCCGATGAACGTGACCCGTCCCCCTGCCCGCGCCGCGGCGATGGCCTGGTTCGCGCCTTTGCCGCCGGGGGTGGCGGCAAAGGCGCTGCCAAGGATGCTCTCGCCGGGGGCGGGTAATCGTTCGGTCGCCGTCAGCAGATCCATGTTGACGCTGCCGACCACGGCGATCCTGGGAGCGGACATGATGGAAACACTATCCCGCGTCGACGGCGTCCGCCTCGTGCTCGGACCTCGGTGACTCGCCGGCCTTCGTCCGCCGCAACCGGCCGAGGACACGACGAGCTTCCGCCTCCGTGGCGACGGCAGGCGGCGATCCCTCGAGCGGCTTGCGGGCGGTCTCGGAGATGAGGAGTACCGCGATGGCCCCGATCACTGCGGCCACCATCATGTACATCGGAGCGACGAGATCGCTGCCGGTCGCGTCCTGCAGGGCGGTCAGCACCAGAGGCGTGGTACCCCCGAAGATCGAGACGGCGAGGTTGTATCCGATCGCGAGGCCGCCGTAGCGGATTCCCGTCGGGAAGAGAGCAGGAAGGACCGAAGGGAAGACGCCGACGAACAGCAGCAGTAGTCCGCCGAGCATCGCGAGGCCGACGAAGACGGTGACGTAGTGCCCGACGCCGATCAGCAGGTACGCGGGCAGCGACAGCGCGAAGAAGCCGACGAAACCGGTCAGCAGCAACGGTTTACGACCCACCCGGTCGGACAGCTTTCCGACGAAGCTGATGCACACCATCATGATGAGCATCACGATGATCATGAGGACGAGGCCGTGCGACTCGTCGTAGCCGAGCGTGTTCGACAGGTACGTCGGCATGTAGCTGAGCAGACCGTAGTGCGCGATGTTGTAGGCGGCGACGAGGATGACGCACAGTACGAGGGGTCGCCAATTGTCGACCAGTGTCTCGCGCAACTTTCGGCCGGTGGATTCTTCTGCGAGAGAACGTTCCTCAGCCTGCTGTTGCTGCTGGAAGGCCGGCGTCTCTTCCAGCCGCAGACGCAGGTAGAGGCCGATGAGTCCCAGGGGACCGGCGAGCAGGAACGGGATTCGCCATGCCCAGTCGACCAGAGCGTCGGCACTGACAGCGCTGCTGATGACGGTGACGAGCCCCGCCGCCGCGACATACCCGGCCAACGTGCCGAATTCGAGGAAACTCGCGAAGAAGCCGCGACGCTTGTCGGGCGCGTACTCGGCGACGAACGTACTGGCGCCACCGTATTCGCCGCCGGTCGAAAATCCCTGTACGAGGCGAAAGAGCACGAGAAGGATCGGTGCCAGGATGCCGACCGATTCGTAGCTCGGGATCACGCCGATCGCGAAAGTGCTTCCCGCCATGAGGATGATGGTGGTGGCAAGCACCTTCTTGCGGCCGATACGGTCGCCGAGCGGGCCGAAGAAGAAACCGCCGAGCGGCCGGACGATGAAGGCTGCAGCGAAGATTGCGAACGTCGACAGTAGCTGCGCCGTGCCGCTGGCCTCGGGAAAGAACACCTGGCCGATGGTGGTCGCGAGGTAGGCGTAGACGCCGAAGTCGAACCATTCCATGGCGTTGCCGAGCATGGTCGCTTTGACGGCCCGCGAGACCGAGGCCTCGTCGATGACGGTGACGTCGGGTGACTGCGCCACCTCGTCCGCAGTGATGGAGTGATCTGGTGCATTCATGAGTCGTGCGCTCCCCAGCGCCGGTATCACCCACGCGGGGCACGTACCTGATGCACGCATCTTTTCGTCGCCCGCCGGGTGAAGTGCTGGTTCGGGTCTCCTGGCCACGGGCCCTTCGGCGCGATGCGGCCCCCGCCGATCGGCTCTGGCTCGTGGCTGGTCCCGCCCCACCGTCCGGGGTGCGGGACTACCAGCTGTAAGAGTGATTACCGTAGCAAAGGATGCGGGGGCTTGTCGGTCCGAGTCTCAGTACGCCCGGGCGTACTGCGCCGGAATCTGCGGCGTCACCTGCGCATTCAATGCCAGTGCGGCTTTTCGCGGCCAATACGGGTCGCGCAGCAGTTCGCGCCCGAGGAACACGGCGACGGCTTCTCCCGACTCCACGATCCGCTCGGCCTGCCCCGGCTCGGTGATGAGCCCGACGGCGGCGGCCGGGACCGTGGTCTCGTTCTGGATGCGACGGGCGAACGGGACCTGGTAGCCGGGCCCGACCGGGATCCGGGCGGACGCGACGCCACCGCTGGAGACGTCGACGAGGTCGACGCCGAGGTCCGCGAGGGCCTCCACGAGGGACACGGTCTGATCCGGCGTCCAGCTGTCCGCGTCGAGGCCGGGCTCCTCCGAGAGCCAGTCGGTTGCCGAGACCCGGACGAAGACGGGCAACTCGGCCGGCCAGACCCCGCGTACCGCGTCGACTACCTCGAGCAGCAGGCGAATGCGGCGCGCGAAGCTGCCGCCGTACTCGTCGGTGCGGTGATTGCTGACCGGTGAGAGGAACTGGTGCAGCAGATAGCCGTGTGCCGCATGGATTTCCACCACCTTGAAACCGGCCCGCGACGCCCGCTCGGCGGCGGCGGCGAAATCGGCGACCACCTTCCGGATGTCGGCGGACGTCGCCGCGGCCGGCGGGGTGTGGTCGCCGAAACCGATCGCGCTCGGCGCCACCGTCTGCCAGGACAGCCGATCGTCGCCGTCGAGGCTTCCGCCCCCGCGCCACGGGACATGCGCGGAGCCCTTGCGCCCGGCGTGACCGAGCTGGATGCCCGGGACGGCGCCGAAGTACTCGAGCTGTGCGTTGATCTCCGCGAATGCCTCGGCCTGGGTGTCGTTCCAGATGCCGAGGTCGGCGGGGCTGATGCGGCCCTCCGGGCTGACGGCCGTCGCTTCGGTGAGGATCAGGCCGGCACCGCCGATGGCGCGCGTCACGAGGTGCGTCCGGTGCCAGTCATTGGGAACTCCCACATCGCGGCCCGTCACGTCGGCCGAGTACTGGCACATCGGCGCCATCCACACCCGATTGGGGACGGTGACTCCGCGGAAGGTGATGGGTTCGAACAACACGCTCACTACAGCACTCCTGCCTCTGATGGTCTCGACCAGTCGCAACCTGCGCGGGGGACGAAATCATTCCCGGTCGTTCCCGCGCCGCGCTGCACAGACCCCGGTATATAGGCTGTCTTCATGACTGCAGTGACCTCCACCGCGTCGACCGGTGCCGTGGACACCCGTGAGGCCGTTCACGCGGCGGCTCGTCGTGCCCGCACCGCGTCGCGGGTCCTTGCTCTGCTCACCACCGCGCAGAAAGACGCGGTCCTGCATGCCGCGGCCGATGCGGTGCTGGCCGCTACGGCTGACGTCCTTGCCGCCAACGCGGCCGACATCGAGTCGGCCCGGGCGTCCGGCACCGAGGAATCCATTCTCGACCGGCTCCGGCTGACCGAGGCTCGGATCGAGGGAATCGCCGCCGGACTCCGTCAAGTAGCCGGTCTGCCCGACCCGATCGGTGAAGTGGTGCGCGGATCCACACTGCCCAATGGGCTCGAACTGCGACAGCTCCGAGTGCCGCTGGGTGTGGTGGGCATGGTGTACGAGGCCCGTCCCAACGTCACCGTGGACGCGTTCGGCCTGGCCCTGAAGTCGGGAAACGCTGCGCTCTTGCGTGGATCCTCGTCCGCGGCGAAGTCGAATGCGGCGCTGGTCGTCGCCTTGCGCGCCGCGCTGGCTGCGCAGGATCTGCCGGAAGACGCGGTGCAATTACTGCCCACCGAGGACCGCTCGAGTGTCACCCATCTCATCCAGGCGCGCGGTTTGGTCGACGTCGTCATCCCTCGGGGCGGCGCCGGACTGATCAGCGCCGTCGTGCGAGACGCCTCCGTCCCCACCATCGAGACGGGCGTGGGTAACTGCCACGTCTACATCCATTCCGCCGCGGACCTGGAGATGGCCGAACGAATCCTACTCAACTCGAAGACGCGGCGGCCGAGCGTCTGTAATACCGCGGAGACGGTTCTGGTCGACGCCGGCATTGCCGACGTCGCCGTCCCGAAGCTCCTGCAGGCGCTGCAGACGCACAGTGTCACCGTCCACGGAGATCTTCCCGGCATGGTGCCCGCCACCGAGACGGACTGGTCGGACGAATATCTCACCCTCGATGTGGCGCTGAAGGTCGTCGACGATCTCGATGCCGCGGTAGAGCACATCGATCGATATGGAACCGGTCACACCGAGGCCATCGTGACCGCCGACCTGTCGGCCGCGCGCGAGTTCACCGCCCGCGTCGATGCCGCCGCCGTCATGGTCAACGCGTCCACCGCCTTCACCGACGGCGAGCAGTTCGGGTTCGGCGCCGAGATCGGGATCTCCACCCAGAAGCTCCACGCCCGCGGTCCGATGGGGCTGCCGGAGCTCACCTCCACGAAGTGGATCGTGTGGGGGGACGGGCACACGCGTCCGGCCTAGCGCCACAGTTCGACCACCAATGTCCGCAAGCCCATCGAAAGGAGCGAGCGTGGATCGCGCACTACCCACCACGACGCCGTTGTTCGCGAGCGTCGACGACGTGATCGCCCGGCTCGCCGAAACCGGCTACCTGGCAGACAAGGGCACCGCGACCGCGGTGTTTCTCGCCGACCGGCTCGGTAAGCCCCTGCTCATCGAGGGACCGGCGGGTGTCGGCAAGACCGAGCTGGCCCGAGCCGTCGCGCAGACCACCGACGCCGAACTGGTGCGGTTGCAGTGCTATGAGGGCGTCGACGAGGCTCGCGCGCTCTACGAGTGGAACCACGCGAAGCAGATCCTGCGCATCCAGGCCGGGGCGAGCGCAGCGACGGGGAATCTTCACGGCCGCGACAGCAGCTGGGACTCCACCAAGGCGGATGTCTTCTCGGAGGAGTTCCTGCTGTCGCGTCCGCTGCTGACCGCGATCCGGCGCGAGGATCCGACGGTGCTGCTCATCGACGAGACCGACAAGGCGGACGTCGAGATCGAGGGCCTGCTCCTCGAGGTGCTGAGCGATTTCGCGGTCACCGTTCCCGAGCTGGGAACGATTACGGCCGTCCGGAAGCCGTTCGTGCTCCTCACCTCCAACGCCACCCGTGAGTTGTCCGAGGCGCTCAAGCGTCGCTGCCTCTTCCTCCACCTCGACTTCCCGGATGCCGAACTCGAACGCAAGATTCTGGCGAGTCGAGTCCCGGAGCTTCCGGAAGCGATCGCCGAGCAGTTGGTGGCGACCATCCGGGTGCTGCGCGGAATGCAGTTGAAGAAACTGCCCTCGGTAGCCGAGACGATCGACTGGGGCCGCACGCTCCTCGCACTCGGGTTGGACACCCTCGACGACGACGCCGTGCGGGCCACCCTGGGCGTGGTCCTCAAACACCAATCCGACCAGCAGCGCGCCGCTGCCGAACTGCGACTGAACTGAGGGTTCCCATGGCTGCAGGTGGTCCTCCCACGTCCCGGTCGGCAACATCAGGGCCCGCCGCGCCGCACGGGTTACCCGGCCACCTGGTCGACTTCGTCGAGGCGTTGCGGCGACGCGGCATCATGGTGGGCCCCTCGGAGACCGTCGATGCCGGGCAGGTCATGTCCGTCCTCGACCTCCTCGACCGCGAGGCACTCCGAGAGGGACTGGCGTGCGCCCTGCTGCGCCGTCCCACTCACCGCTCCACGTTCGACGCTCTTTTCGATCTGTGGTTCCCCGCGGCCGTCGGGAATCGGTCGAGCGGGGCCGTTGACACCAGGCTTCCGCGAACCGAGAAGGGCGACATCGATTACGACGCCCTGCGTGAGTTGATCGTCGAGCTCCTCGCCGACGGGTCGCCCGAAGCGCTCGAACTCACCGAACTCCTGACCGCGCAGATGGTCGAAGAACTCGGGCAGTACCAGTCGGCGAACGGGCCGTCGTTCTCGGCCTACCAGGCGTTGCGGGATGTGGCGCCCGAGACGCTGCTGAAGAAGATTCTCGACGGTCTGCTGGGCAATCAGCAGGACGGCGAAGCCCGAATGACGGAAAGTTACGAATCCGAGGTGGCCAAGCGCACCGCGGCGCAGCGGATCGCCGACTTCCGCAAGATGGTCGAGAAGGAGACGCGTCGGCGGTCGGCCGAGAACCTGGGCAAGGAGCGGGTGGCGTCGTACGGCGTGCCGAGGCTGGCCGAGGAAGTGGACTTCCTGCGCGCGTCGGACTCCGAGCTGACCGCTCTCAAACGTAACGTCACCCCGCTCGCCAGACTGCTGGCCAGCCGGCTCGCGGTGCGCCGCAGTCGTCATCGCGCCGGGTCGATCGATCTTCGGCGGACCCTGCGCAAGTCGATGTCCACCGGGGGAGTGCCCATCGATCTCGTCCAGCGCAAGCCGAGACGCGCACGCCCGGAACTGGTGGTGATGTGCGACGTGTCGGGTTCGGTGGCGGGGTTCAGCCACTTCACATTGCTGCTCGTCCATGCGTTGCGGGAGCAGTTCTCGCGGGTGCGGGTGTTCGCTTTCATCGACACCACCGACGAAGTCACCCGATTCTTCGACACCGGCGCAGACCTCGGGAACGCGATGTCGCGGATGATCCGCGAGGCCGACCTCGTCAGCTACGACGGGCACTCCGACTACGGCAACGCATTCGGTGTGTTCGCGGAGCGGTTCACCTCGAGCATTACCTCACGCACCTCACTGCTCGTCCTCGGGGACGGCCGCAACAACTATCGCGACCCCAATCTGGAGGCGCTGGCGCGTCTGGTGTCGGTGGCCAAGCATGCGCACTGGCTCAACCCCGAGCCACGCGGACAGTGGGGTTCCGGGGATTCGGCCGCCAAGGTGTACAACGAGGTCATCAGCATGCACGAGTGCCGCTCCGCGCAGCAGCTCGCGTCGGTGGTCGCCGGGTTGCTCCCGGTATGACCACGTAAGCTCGGCACTCGTGGAACAGGGAACAACGGGCGCACGTCGGCGCCGTCTCGGGGTCATGGGCGGCACCTTCGACCCCATTCACCACGGTCACCTGGTGGCCGCCAGTGAAGTCGCCGACCGGTTCGGCCTCGACGAGGTGATCTTCGTCCCCACCGGCAGGCCCTGGCAGAAGCAGGGGAAAGTGGTCAGCCCCGCGGAAGACCGGTACTTGATGACGGTCATCGCCACTGCATCGAACCCACGGTTCTCGGTGAGCCGGGTGGACGTCGACCGCCGGAAGGTCACCTACACCGTCGACACTCTGCGCGATCTCCGCAGCTTCCATCCCGACGCCGAGCTGTACTTCATTACCGGTGCCGATGCCCTGGCGAGTATTCTGTCGTGGCAGGACTGGGAGGAACTGTTCTCACTGGCGAAATTTGTGGGAGTGTCGCGCCCGGGATTCGATCTCAATACCGAACATCTGGCCGCACATCTCGACGCGCTGCCGGAGGACGCGGTCACGTTGATCGAGATACCGGCGCTGGCGATCTCCTCGACGGAATGTCGGCGGCGCGCCAGCCGGCACCGGCCTGTGTGGTATCTGGTGCCGGACGGCGTGGTCCAGTACATCTCGAAGCGGAACCTGTATCGGCCGCCGGACGCCGAGCGCCTGGACGGCGCGACGACGATGTCCGAACCGGCCCCCGGCAAGACCAAGAGCTAGCACTTTTTTCTACGAACTGGAGAACATCGAGTGAGCGCAACGACCGAAGCCATTGCGATGGCACGCATCGCGGCAGTGGCGGCCGACGAGAAGCTGGCCTCCGATGTGGTGGTGCTCGATGTTTCCGAGCAGCTGGTCATCACCGACTGCTTCGTCATCGCGTCGGCGCCCAACGAGCGCCAGGTGAACGCGATAGTCGAGAACATCGAGGAACGTCTGCGTGAGGCCGGTCACAAGCCGGTGCGCCGTGAAGGCACCCGGGAGGGTCGGTGGGCGCTGCTGGACTTCGTGGACGTCGTCATCCATGTGCAGCACAACGAGGAACGTAACTTCTACGCACTCGAGCGGCTCTGGAAGGACTGCCCCACCGTCCCGGTCGACGGGATCGGCCTGCACGCCCCCGCGACCAACGGTGCCGATCCCGGCTCCGCGAACAGTGAGGAATCCGAGCAGTGACGGACGCTCCGCGCGCCCCGCGACGGCTCATTCTGCTGAGGCACGGCCAAACCGAGTACAACGCCGGAAACCGCATGCAGGGTCAGCTCGACACCGACCTGTCCGAACTCGGCCGGAGGCAGGCCCGCGCCGCTGCCGCCGTCCTCGTCGGTCGCTCACCGATCTCTATCGTGTCCTCGGACCTGCGGCGTGCGTACGACACGGCGGTGGAGATCGGCGACAACGCCGGACTGCCGGTGCAGATCGACGAGCGCCTGCGGGAAACCCATCTCGGTGAATGGCAGGGGCTGACTCACCTCGACGTCGACGCGCGGGCACCGGGTGCTCGCGCGGCGTGGCGTAGTGACGCGACGTGGGCACCGCCCGGCGGAGAGAGCCGCGTCGATGTCGCGCGCCGCAGCACGCCGGTGGTGGCCGAGCTTCTCGAGAAGTACGAGGATTGGGCCGAACAGCCCGTCGTCCTGGTCGCCCACGGCGGATTGATTGCTGCACTCACCGCGGCGCTTCTCGATCTTCCTGTCAGTCATTGGCCGGTGCTCGGTGGTCTCGGTAACACCAGCTGGGTTCAGCTCAGTGCGCACGGAAACTCCGACTCGCCGAGCTGGCGCCTGGACGTCTGGAACGCATCCGCGAGCGTGGCAAGTGACGTCCTCTGACTTGGAGGCCGGTTCCGGAGAGCGGCCGGTCCTTCTCGTGCTCGCCGATTCACTGTCCTACTACGGGCCCAAGGGCGGCTTGCCGTCCAACCATCCCGATATCTGGCCCAACATCGTTGCGCGCGAGTTGGAGTGGGACGTAGAGCTCGTTGCGCGGATCGGTTGGACCAGCCGTGACGTCTGGTGGGCGCTGACCCAGGACCCCCGCGTGTGGTCGGCCGTCCCCCGGGCGGGTGCTGTGGTGTTCGCGGTCGGGGGAATGGATTCGCTCCCGTCCCCGCTGCCCACCGCGCTGCGGGAGCAGCTCCGCTACATTCGCCCGCCCGCGCTGCGGCGGGTCGTGCGTACTGCCTACCAATGGTTGCAGCCGCGGCTGTCTCCACTCGGATGGCCGGTCGCCTTGCCCCCGAAGTTGAGCGTCGAGTACCTCGAAAGCTCCCGGGCGGCGCTCGAATACATGCGACCGGAACTGCCCGTCGTCGGCACTCTCCCATCCGTCCACCGCAGTGAGGCCTACGGCAAGGTGCACTCCGGCCGGCCGGGTGCTGTCGCGGCCATCACGGCGTGGGCGCAGGACAAGAACGTTCCGCTCGTCGACCTCGCGGAGGCCGTGCGAGCCGACATCTTCGGTGGCCGAGGAAATCCGGACGGAATCCACTGGGGCTGGGACGGTCACGCCGAGGTAGCGGCGGCCATGCTGACCGCTCTTCGTGCCACCGGAGCGGCACCCCCGCTGGGTGCAGACGTCACTGCCGCGGACGCGGTGTCGAGCAGGGCCGAGTAGTCCCATGCCCGTTGTCGTTGTCACCGATTCCTCGGCCTCGCTCGTCCCCGAGGTCGTCGAGGAGCAAGCAATCCAGGTCGTGCCCCTTCATGTTCTCAGCGGCGACGAGGACTTTCGCGAGGGAATCGACGTCATTCCGGAGGACCTCGCCGGCGTCACCACCGCGGGTGCCTCGCCCGGCGAGCTGTCCGAGGCCTACGCGGCGGCGTGGGAAGCGAGCGAGGGCGCCGGCGTGGTCGCCGTGCACATTTCCCGCCAGTTGTCGGGAACCTGGGAGGCCGGACGACAGGCGGCGCAGGAGTTCGACGGTCGCGTGCGCATCGTCGATTCCCAGTCGGCCGGAATGGGTTTGGGATACCCTGTGCTGGAAGCAGCACGGCTGGCGAAGAGTGGTGCCGACCTCGAGACGGTGTACCGGCGGGCTGTCGACGTAGCGGGTCGCAGCCGTTGCCTGATTGTCGTGGACCGGCTCGATCAGTTGCGCCGCGGCGGGCGGATCGGCGCGGCGGCCGCGTTGCTCGGCACCGCGCTGGCGATGAAACCGGTGCTTCATCTCGTCGATGGACGACTCGTCCTGAAGGAGAAAACCCGGACCTCCACCAAGGCGATGGCGAAGATGATCGATTCCGCCGTCGAGCTGGCAGGGGTGGACAGAACCTCGGTGGCTGTGCATCACATGCATGCACCCGACCGGGCCGAGTCGGTGGCGCAGCGGCTGAAAGAACGGATTCCGCAGGTCAGCGACCTCGTCGTCACTGATTTCAGTTCGGTGATCGGGGTCCACGTGGGGGCAGGCGCTATCGGCGTCGTTCTCTGCCCAGAGCCCGCCGAGGGTTATGCAGACGCCGATTCATCCACAACCTCGAGCTGATCCACAGGCCAATTTTTCTCGCCCACAACCTCGCTGATCGGCCGCCGCGACGTTCTACCTTCTCTGCATGGGCAACAGGGAAGAGCGTTCGCGAGGACGGAGCCGTCTTGCGTTCATCACGTCGGGGGAGGACGCGCATCTTCCTCCGGGTGCGGTAGCCCCGTCCGGCCCCTCCACACCGGGATGGTTGGCGCACGCCGAGGACGCCGAACCCGAAGACGCGCCGTCGTGGTCTGCGCAAGGGCGATGGTCCCGCGCCCTTCCCGAACGCTGGCGGGATGCGCGCGTCGACCCCGGCCGCGCAGGCGCAGCCGTCCTCGTCATAGTGGGGCTGATTCTGGCGACAGTCGCCGTGATCAGTGTTCGCAGCGGTCAGCCGGAGGCGCAGGCCGTGCCCTCCCTTCCCCTTGCGCACGTCCGTTCGGAGGCCACCCCCGCCGCGGAGCCAGCCGAGGCGGCTCGGCCGCAGCTTCCGCCGCCGGTGGACGAAATAGTGGTGAGCGTGGTCGGTTTGGTGAGCACGCCCGGGCTCGTGCGGCTGCCGCCTGGCTCACGGGTTGCCGACGCACTCGCCGCCGCGGGAGGAGTGCGCACCGGCGGCGACACCCTCGCTCTCAATCTGGCGCAACGACTTTCCGATGGTGATCAGATCGTGGTCGGGGTGGCCGCGCCCGTCGCGGCGCCCAGTGCGGTGGGCGGCGTCTCCACTCCGGGCGCCGCACCGGCGGACGGGAAGGCAACGACGGGCGGGCTCGTCGATCTGAACACGGCCACGGTGACCGAGCTCGATGCCTTGCCTGGCGTCGGCCCGGTGACCGCGGCAGCCATCATTGCGTGGCGCACCACCAATGGGAAGTTCACGGACGTCGCCCAACTCGGTGAGGTGGACGGGATCGGGCCGGTGCGCCTCGAGAAGCTACGGTCCCAGGTCACCGTGTGAGGTCCGAGCGGGAGTCGCACCGGCTCGACGTCCGCCTCGTTCCCTTCGCTGCGGCCTGCTGGGCAACGACCGGAAGCGGGATCCTGTGGGGTTCACGAACCGCGTGGTGGGTGGTGGGAGGCGCGTTTCTCCTTGCTGTTGCGCTGGTCGGGGCGAGTATCCGGTCGGGTGACTCCCGGTGGACGGCGCATCGGACGACGGCACTGGCGCTTCTGCTGTTCGGATGCGTGTGCAGCACGGCCGTCGCCGTGCGGGTACAGGCCGCCGAGACGCACCCGATGGTGAACCTGGCGTCGAACGGAGCGTGGGTGACGTTGGTGGTCGAAATCGCCGACGACCCACAGAAACTCGCGAGTTTCGGCCGACGGGTCCGCGTCGACGCGCACCTGCGCGAGATACGCAAACCCACCGAGACTGTTCACGCGAGTGGGTCGATAATCGTTCTCGCCCCGTCCGATGGGTGGTCCGGTCTGCTGCCGGGACAGCAGGTGGTCCTGCGAGGGCAGGTGAGCCCGCCGATGCACCGCGACCTGACTCTGGCCACGGTCCGGGTGTCCGGTCCGCCCTCGGAAGTGGGTCCGGCACCTCCTCACCAGCGATGGGCGGGCACCCTGCGCGCTCGGTCACGGCCGCGGCCGCCGTTCTACCGCCCGACGAGGCCGGACTGCTGCCGGGGCTGGTGGTGGGGGATACGTCGTCGCTGTCGGCCGAAGTGAAGGACGATTTCACGACGACCGGACTGACACACCTGACCGCGGTGTCCGGCGCGAACGTCAGCATCCTCCTGGGGGCGGTGTTGCTCCTGGTCCGGGCGCTCGGACTCGGCCCGCGGGCCGGCGCAGTTCTGGCCGCCGGCGCGCTGGTCGCTTTCGTCGTGGTGGCGAGGCCGTCGCCCAGCGTGCTGCGCGCCGCGGCGATGGGCTCTGTTGCGTTGCTCGCTCTCGTGAGCGGTCGGCGAAAGCAGGCGGTACCGGCTCTCGCCGCGGGTGTCATCCTGTTGCTGATGTGCTTTCCGGCGCTGGCCGTGGATTTCGGTTTTCTCCTGTCCGTCACGGCCACCGCGGCGTTGATCGTCGTCGCGCCGGTCTGGGTCGACCTCCTCGTCGGGCGGCGATGGCCGCGCGCGGCAGCGGAAATGGTGGCCGTCGCAGTGGCTGCCTTCGCGGTGACCGCGCCCATCGTCGCCGCAATGACGGGGACCGTCAGCGCGGTGTCGGTGGGGGCAAATCTCCTGGTCGCGCCTGTCATCGGAATCGTCACGGTGCTCGGCGCCGTCACCGCCCTCGTATCAGCGATCTCGGTGCCGGTCGCGGAAGTGACGGTACGCCTGACGCAGTGGCCACTCTGGTGGCTCGTCACCGTGGCCGACCACGGGTCGCGGATCCCCGGGGCGTCGATACCGGTCCCGTCGGGACCGGTAGGCGCACTGTCCGTCCTCGCCTGCACAGTCTTGATCGGGGTGGCGCTGCGCGTCCGACGATTCCGCCTGCTGCTGTTCGGGGCCGCGGTCGGTCTCGCGCTGCTCTGGGCACCGGTGTGGCCGTCCTCTCTCGCCGGCGCTGTGTGAGTACGCCGCCGTGCGGGCAACCTGCTCGGAACTCGACGACACAGGAGGATTCCTCATGCAGGTCGGTTTCAAGCTCATGGCCGAAACATTCGATCCACGGGAAATCGTGCGCCAAGCGGTGGAGGCCGAGCGTGCGGGTTTCGACTTCGTCGAGGTGAGCGATCATTACCATCCTTGGCTCTACAGCCACGGACACTCGGGATTCGTGTGGTCGATGCTCGCCGCGGCCGCCGCCCGAACCAGCAACATCGGCTTGGCAACGGGTGTCACCTGCCCGTTCGTCCGCTACCACCCTGCAATCATCGCGCAGGCCGCCGCCACCACGGCAGTGCTGAGCGAAGGGCGCTTCACACTCGGTCTGGGCTCGGGAGAGCGTCTCAACGAACATGTGGTGGGCGGTGGGTGGCCGTCGGTGCGGGTGCGGCACGAGATGCTGCGCGAATCGCTCGACATCATTCGCCTGCTGTGGTCGGGTGGCTACCACTCCTACGAGGGCAAGCACCTGACGTTGGACGACGCCCGCGTGTACGACCTGCCCGAGGTGCCGCCCACGATTGCCGTCGCGGCAGGGGGTGCGGAAGCCGCGCGGCTCGCCGCGGAACTGGGGGACGGGTTGTTCACCACCGAACCCGACGCCGAGCTGGTGCAGGCATACTCCGACGCCGGCGGATCGGGGCCCAAGTACGGTGAAGTACCGCTCGCGTGGGCGCCGGACGTGGAGTCGGCCGTGAACTCGGCGCACGACAAGTTCCGTTTCGGTATGACGGGATGGAAGGTGCAGGCGGAGCTGCCGAGCCCGATCAACTTCGAGGCGGCCACGGCGACAGTACGTCCGGAAGACGTCCAGGAAGGGATGGCGTGTGGTCCTGACGTGCAGCGTCATCTGGAGGTGGCGGGTACGTTCGTCGACGCCGGGTTCGATCGTCTGGCGCTGATCAACGCGGGTCCCGACGTCGATGGATTCTTCGAATTCTTCTCGAACGAACTGAGCGAACCGTTACGGGCACTTCGGTAGGCCGCACCGATTGCGGATTCGATGCGCGATGTGTGTATGCCGCGCGGCAACTGCGACTACCATCCGGTGACAAATACTGCGGCGAATGGTCCTGAAGTGCATCCGCATTGGAGGTGAGAGGTATGTCGGAAGCTGAGCAGGCAGATCTCGATGTGGACGATGTCCTCGACGCGGGTCAGGTTCGCCGGGCGCAGCGCGTCGTCGCCGCATCATCGCTGGACGCCGACGATTGCCGGTTGCTGCTGTCCATGCTGGGCATTGCCGGGAACCCGGAGGCCGCCGAGCTGGAGTGAAGTCGGGGGCTGTGCGGGTCAGCTCAGGGTCTTGTGGTGGTGAACGATGATTTCCTCAGCCAGCGCCGAGATCTTGATGTTCATTTCCTGAGATGTTGCCTGCAGGATCGCTAGCGCCTGGTCTTCGGTGATGTTGTGAAACGCCATCATCAAGCCCAATGCCTTCCCAATCTCCCGGTTGCTGGTCAACCCCGCCCGTAACGTTTCCGCTTCGAGGTGCTCATGCGCCGCGGTGAGGGCTACAGCGGCGAACGATGCGAGCATGATCCCTTGTTCGACGGATGCTGCCGTCAACGCGCCGGGCGTATCGGCGAAGAGGTTGAGAGCGCCGACCTTGCGACGCCGGACGACGAGGCGGAACCCGGCTGCACCGCGAACCGGGGTCTCGGCGAGCACCCGGCGCACCAACCGTGGCCACTCGTGTGCGGCGGCGAGGTCCGGTACCAATTGCGGTGTCTCCTCGACGATGGCATCGACACAGGGACCTTCGTTTTCGCTCCGCTCCAATTCGTCCACCCGGGCGGCGACGGTGTCATTGGCAGCGGCGGTGACAAATCGCCCCTTCTCGTGAAGCATCAGGCTGGCGTGGGAACAGCCGTCGACGAGAATGGGGGCGACGTCGCAGACTGCTTGCTGGACATCGCGAAAGTCCGCGCCGGCGTATACCAGTTCGGCCAGTCCGGTCAACGATGCCGACGCTTTGTCGACAGGCTGTGAGCGAGTCGCTTCCTGCTCGTCGTCCCGCATCGGGTCCTCCACATCCGGGCACACCCAGTGTTGACGCCCAGTCTGCCAGATGGTGGTCGGGCCGGGCCCTGGCTGAGACAATTCCCGGACCCCGGCTGAGACAATTCCCGGACCCCGGGGTGGAGAATTCCTGGAACCGACTCGTGAATCCTTGTCGGCAGCGAAGATGGCGGCATGGTGCCGTCCACCGATAGTCCACTCGTGACCATCGCTCAGGGAACCGCGCGAGGCGTGCGCCTCGCTGGCGCACTGGTGTGGAAGGGGATACCCTATGCGGCTCCGCCGATCGGCGACCGGCGCTTCCGTGCCCCCGGGGCCGCCGAGGCGTGGGAGGGCGTGCGCGACTGCTCGGCGTTCGGGCCGATAGCACCGCAGAACGAGCACGGGCCGCTGCCCATCGACCCCGGCCTCACGGTCGACGAGGATTGCCTGTCACTGAACGTCTGGGCCCCCGAACGTCCGCAGAATCGGCCACGCCCCGTCATGGTGTGGATTCATGGTGGCGCCTACTACCTCGGGTCCTCGGCGCAGCGGATGTTCGATGCCTGCCATCTGGTGGAGCGCGGCGACGTCGTGGTGGTCACGATCAATTATCGACTGGGTGCTCTCGGTTTCCTGGACTTCTCGTCGTTCTCGACGGCAGAGCAGCCTTTCGATACGAACCTCGGTCTCCGCGATCAGATC